>NZ_JASBQQ010000010.1 GCF_029961185.1 Albidovulum aestuarii
GACGGCGACCAAAAACGCCTCAAAGCCCGCATCACACCCTTCCCGCACTTCGACCCAACAAAAGAACGAGTCAAAGGGAATTACTGAAAATAATTCGAGCGGTTTGCGTGGCTTTACCTGGTCGGGTGGAACCGCCCGGCTGGCGAGGGCGTGAAGATCTCGCAGCCATCGGCTGTCACGCCGACCGAATGTTCGAACTGCGCCGAAAGCGACTTGTCGCGCGTCACGGCGGTCCAGTCATCGGCGAGAACCTTGGTCTCGGGACGACCGAGATTGACCATCGGTTCGATGGTGAAGAACATGCCCTCTTCCAGACGCGGACCGGTACCGGCGCGGCCGTAATGCAGGACATTCGGCGGCGCGTGGAAAACGCGGCCGAGCCCATGGCCGCAGAAATCGCGCACGACTGACATGCGTTGCGCCTCAACATAGGACTGGATGGCAAAGCCGATATCGCCGAAGGTATTTCCCGGTCTGACCGCCTCGATCCCCAGCATCAGCGCGTCATGGGTGACCTGTATCAGCCGCTCGGCTTTGCGGGAGAGCTGACCCGCCACATACATCCGGCTGGTATCGCCGTACCAACCATCAACGATCACGGTGACGTCGATATTCAGGATATCGCCATCCTTCAGCACCTTCGGCCCCGGAATGCCGTGACAGACGACATGATTGACCGAAATGCAGGAGGCATGCTGATAGCCGCGATAGCCGATCGTCGCGGACCGCGCGCCCGCCGTCTCCACGCGATTGCGGATGAAGTCATCGAGAGCCTCGGTCGTCACACCGGGCTCCACAAGTGCCGCCACCTCGTCGAGAATCTCGGCCGCGAGCCGACCGGCCGCGTGCATCCCGGCGAAATCGCCGGGCTCATAAAGTCTGATCCCGTCCTTGGTCAGACGGCCGCGGGGATCGTCCACGGGGCTCTCCTTCTGTCTCATGCCGGTCTAGATAGTCAACAAAAGCCGCGATGGCCAGAGGCCGGGTCTTTCCCCCGCCCCGCCCCTTGCGTAAAGCTTTTGCCAAACGAGGTAACGCCCATGCCCAATCCCAGCGCCGCCATCCTGATCATCGGGGATGAAATCCTTTCTGGCCGCACCCGCGACGCCAATATGCATTATCTTGCGGGCGAACTGACGCGGATCGGGATTGATCTGAAGGAGGTGCGGGTTGTCAGCGACGACCGCGCTGCCATCGTGGCGGCGGTGAACGCGCTTCGTGCTGCCTATGACCACCTTTTCACCTCCGGCGGGATCGGGCCGACGCATGACGATATCACCGCCGACGCGGTGGCCGAGGCCTTTGGCATGGTGCTTGGCATCCGCGAGGATGCCCGCGCGCTTCTTGCCGCGCATTACGAACGCTCGGGTCTGGAGTTCAACGCCGCCCGTCAGCGTATGGCGCGGATCCCCGAGGGCGCTGTTCTGATCGACAACCCGATCTCCGCCGCGCCGGGATTTTCGCTGGAAAATGTCCATGTCATGGCCGGCGTCCCGAACATCTTTCAGGCCATGGTCGCCTCGCTCCTGCCGCGCCTGACCGGTGGCCATCCGCTTCTGAGCCAGACCTTGCGGATCGATCAGGGCGAGGGCGTGATCGCCGCGCCGCTGGCCGAACTTGCGGCAGAGTTCGATGACCTCTCCTTCGGTTCCTACCCGTTCATCCAGAATGGCGCCTATGGGTCGAACATCGTCATCCGCGGCACCGACCCCGCACGGATCGACGCTGCTATGGCGCGGCTGGCGGCGCTTTTCCCGCGAGGCGGCGCATGAGCGACCTTTTCGCCGTCACCGAGGCGACCTGGCCCGCCGCCGCCTTTCATGAGGTCGGACCCTTCCTTGTGCGCGAGGGCAAGGGCGGCGGACAGCGCGTATCCGCCGCGACGGCTGAGGACGACTGGACCGGGACCGATATCGTCGCGGTCGAGGCGGCGCAAAAGGGGCTGGGCCAGCATCCACTGTTCATGATCCGGCCGGAAGATACAGCGCTGGATGCGGCGCTTGCCGCACGGGGCTATGCGATCAAGGACCCGGTCAACCTCTATGAGGCCCCCGTCAGCGCGCTTCTGGGAGAGGTCAAGCGCCTCTCGGCCTTCACCATCTGGCCGCCCCTCGCCATCATGCGCGACATCTGGGCCGAGGGCGGGATCGGGCCGGACCGCATCGCGGTGATGGAGCGCGCGGAGGAGCCGAAAACGACCGTCCTCGGGCGTGTCAACGACCGTGCGTCAGGTGCGGCCTATATCGCGATTCACGGGAAAACCGCTATGTTGCACGCTTTGCACATTGTCCCGGATCAGCGTCGGCAAGGATCCGCCGTCAATATGATGCGAGAAGCCGCCAGATGGGCGCAAGATCATGGGGCGGAACGGTTTTCTGTGTTGGTTGTGCAATCAAACAACGCGGCGATTGCGCTCTATACTTCCCTGAACATGCAACTTGTGGGACACTATCACTACCGCTCATATAAGCCGTAAGAGGCAAGGGGAGCAGTTGAAAGATATAGGCCACACCCCCACGGCCCTCGACCTGCCCATGGTCGAGCCCCTTCCGGACGCAACCCGGAAGTACTTTGACATCTGCGCCGAAAAGCTGGGTCTCATTCCCAACGTCCTGAAGGCCTATGCCTTCGACATCGACAAGCTGAACGCCTTCACCACGATCTACAACGACCTGATGCTGGCCGAGAGCGGCCTGACCAAGCTTGAACGCGAGATGATCGCGGTTGCGGTGTCGTCCATCAATCGCTGCTGGTATTGTCAGGTTGCCCATGGCGCCGCGGTGCGGGAGCTTTCGGGCGACCCGGTTCTAGGCGAGGCTTTGGTGATGAACTGGCGGGTGGCGCCCCTGTCGCCGAAACAGCGCGCGATGCTGGAATTTGCCGAGAAGCTGACGGTCGCCTCGTCGAAGATCGAGGAACCGGATCGTCAGGCTTTGCGTGATGCAGGGTTCAGCGACCGCGATATCTGGGACATCGCATCGGTCACCGGTTTCTTCAACATGACGAACCGTATCGCCTCGGCCACCGCAATGGAGCCGAACGCGGATTATCATGGAGCGCACAGATGAAACGTCTCGCGATTGCGCTTCTGCTTGCCGCCCCGGCCGCCCATGCCGCGCCCACATTGTCGCTGCCACCCTCGGCGGCGCGGACCGTTGAGGATTCGACCCGGATGGGCAGCTATGCCCTGCCGATCGGTCCCTGGGAGAACGGAAAGATCGAGACCGTAGCGACGGAAGGCGAGGTGACCCAGACCGCATGGCGCATCCGCGAGGGCGATCTTTCGACCATGGCCGTCTTGAAGCATCTGCGCGAGCAGTTGCGCGGCGAAGGGTTCGAGGTGCTTTTTGAATGCGATACCGATGCCTGCGGCGGCTTCGATTTCCGCTTTGGGACACCGGTTCTGCCGGAACCCGAAATGCATGTCGATCTCGGCGACTTCCGCTTCCTTTCGGCCCGTCGGGTCGCGGGACCCGAGCCGGACTATGTCAGCCTTATGGTCAGCCGGTCGGCCGATAGCGGCTTTGTCCAGATGGTCCGCGTCGGGGCCGCGCTCTCCGAACCCGTTCCGATCGCCAAGGCCAACTTTACCGCCCGCACGGCGGCACCGGGCCCGAACGCTGTCGACGACGAACTGACAACTGCTGGCAAGGTCGTGCTGGACGATCTGGATTTCGGCTCGGGTTCAACCGATCTTGGCGAGGGACGCTTTGCATCACTTGCCGCCCTTGCCGCGTTCCTGAAGGCCAATCCCGACAAGACCGTCGCGCTGGTCGGCCATACCGATGCCGAAGGCTCGCTTGCCGGGAATGTGGCGCTGTCGCGCAAACGCGCGCAATCGGTGCTGGAACGGCTGGTCGCCCTTCACGGCGTCGACCCGAACCAGCTTTCAGCCGATGGCGTCGGTTTCCTCAGCCCGATTGCATCCAACCTCACGCCCGAAGGCCGGACCCAAAACAGAAGGGTCGAGGCGATGATCACCTCGACCCAATGAGTGGTTGACGTCACTCTGCTCCGTACCCGGTTTTACCAGGCGTCCGGACCCTTCTCCGCGAAGGACTGCGCCAGGAAGTCGATGAAGGCGCGGACCTTGGGCTGGGTGAACCGGCCCGGCGGATAAACAGCGTAGATCCCCAGGGTTTCGACCGGCAGATCGGGAATGGCCTCTTCCACCAGACCCTGACGCATCGCATCAGCGTAGAGGAAGGTCGGAAGATAGGCGATGCCGAGGCCGGAGACGGCCGCGTTCAGAAGCGACTGGCCATCATTGACGGTCAGCCAGCCGGCGGTCCGCACCTGGCGCTTTTCACCTGACGGGGCGGTGATCTTCCAGACATTGCCAGCGGACTGGTTGGAATAATGCAGGAGCTTGTGTTCGTTCAGATCGTCGATCTTCTGCGGGCGGCCGAATTTCTGGAAATAGCTCGGCGAACCGACCATGCGGCGACCGGTTTCGGTCAGCTTGCGGGCCCGCAGGGTCGAATCTTCCAGCTCTCCGACCCGGATGGCCATGTCGAAGCCTTCCGAGATCAGTTCGACATACCGGTTGTTCAGCACCATGTTGACCGTGATGTCGGGGAACTCCAGCAGGAAGTCCCCAAGGATCGGCGACAGCAGATTCACGCCGAAATCGGTGGCGACCGATATGCGCAGCAGGCCCGAGGGCGCCGACTGCATCGAGGTCACCAGTGCATCGGCCTCTCCGGCATCATTGAGCACGCGGCGGGCGCGATCATAATAGGCCAGTCCGATTTCTGTCGGCGATACGCGCCGTGTCGTGCGATTCAGAAGCCGCGCCCCGAGGCGTGCTTCCAGCGAAGAAACATGTTTGGAGACGGCGGATTTCGAAATCCCCATCTTCTTGGCCGCATCAGTAAACCCCCCCTGGTCTACCACTGTGGCAAAGGCCTCCATTTCCGTCAGACGATCCATTATGCACCCGTACTCTGTATTGCCCGCCGAGGACATGTATCAGGGGCAATTCGGGCAACATTGCGGAGCTTGGCGGACAAAGGTTGGGTAATGTCGGGAACCAGTGTGGCAAGATTCCGCCTATATGTTCCAATTCCCTAACGACACAGGGTCAGATTGTGGCCGCAAGGCGAACACCCTGGTCAATCGCGCGCTTTGCATCGAGTTCAGCAGCAAGATCGGCGCCACCGATGATATGGACAGTCTTTCCCACCTTAGTGAGCGGTGCCGCAAGATCGCGCAGGCTTTCCTGACCGGTGCAAAGCACAACCGTATCGACCTCGATCAGCCTCGGATCGGACCGGTCGGGACCGGAACTGACGTGAATTCCTTTTGAATCAATACGCTCATAGTTGAGCCCACCGATCATGGCGACGCCCTTTGCCTGCAGGGTTGCCCGATGGATCCAGCCGGTGGTCCTGCCAAGGTTGCGTCCGGGCTTTTCAGGTTTGCGCTGCATGAGCGTGACCTGACGCGCCGGGGCCTCGGGTTTCGGCTGGGTCAGGCCGCCCCGCGCCAAGGACGGGTCCGCGATCCCCCATTCGGCCAGCCAGTCGGGCAGATGAAGCGTCGGACTGTCGCCGGCCTGCGTGAGGTACTCTGCCACGTCAAAGCCGATGCCCCCGGCACCGACGACCGCGACTCTCGGACCGACCGGCGCGCCGCGCAGCACATCTATATAGGAGAGCACATTGTCGCCGTCCTGCCCCTCGATCTTCGGATCACGCGGGACGACGCCGGTCGCGAGGATCACCTCATCGAACCCCCGAAGGGTGTCGACGCTTGCCGAGGTCCCGAGACGCAGGTCGATCCGGCTTTTGCCGACTCGGGTGCGGAACCAGTCGACAAGACCGTGGAACTCCTCCTTGCCCGGGACCTGACGGGCGAGGTTCAACTGGCCGCCGATCGCCTCGGCCATGTCGAAGAGGGTGACGTCATGGCCGCGTTCGTCAAGCGCCAGCGCGGCCGAAAGCCCGGCCGGGCCGGCACCGACCACCGCTACATGCTTTCGCTGTTCGGTCGGGCGCAGCACCAGTTCGGTTTCAAAACAGGCGCGCGGATTGACGAGACAGGACGAAATCTTGCCGTTGAACGTGTGATCGAGGCAGGCCTGATTACAGGCGATGCAGGGCGCGATCTCATTGGCCCGGCCTGCGGCGGCCTTTGCGACGAACTCCGGATCGGCAAGGAAGGGTCGCGCCATGGAGACCATGTCGGCACAGCCCTCGGCCAGAACCGCTTCGGCCACATCCGGCATATTGATCCGGTTCGAAGTGATTATCGGAATTCCGACCTCGCCCATCAGTTTCTTCGTCACCCAGGCAAAGGCGCGGCGCGGGACCGAGGTGGCGATCGTCGGCACACGCGCCTCGTGCCAGCCAATCCCGGTATTCAGGATCGACGCGCCCGCGGCCTCGATCGCCTTTGCGAGTGTCACGACCTCGTCCCAGCTTTGGCCGTTCGGAATGAGGTCGATGAGCGAAATCCGGTAGATCAGGATGAAATCGGGGCCGACGGCCGCGCGTACCCGACGCACGACCTCGATAGGCAGACGCATCCGGTTTTCCGGGCTGCCGCCCCAGCGGTCGGTGCGTTTGTTCGTATGGGTGACAAGAAACTGGTTGAGGAAATAGCCCTCGGACCCCATCACCTCGACCCCGTCGTAACCGGCCTCACGAGCGCGGGCGGCGGCAGTGACAATGTCGGCGATCTGCTTTTCGATCCCCGCCTCGTCCAGTTCCGTCGGTCGGTAGGGCGAGATCGGCGCCTTGATCGCCGAGGGGGCGACGCAGGCCTCGCCATAGGCATAGCGCCCGGCATGGAGAATCTGCATGGCGATGCGCCCGCCCGCTTGGTGAACCCGGTCCGTGACGATGCGGTGGTTGGCAATGTCTTGCGGCGTGAAGAGGCCCGCCGCGCCCGGAAAGACCCCGCCTTCGCGGTTCGGCGCCATGCCCCCCGTCACCATCAGCCCGACCCCGCCCCGCGCCCGGGTCGCATAGAACTCCGCAACCCGGTTCCAGTCCCTGGTTTCTTCCAGGTTGGTATGCATCGACCCCATCAGCACCCGGTTCGGCAGGGTCACATGGCCGAGATCGAGCGGCGAAAGAAGATGGGGGTACTGCGTCATATCCGGCCTCCAGAAACTGGCGGCACGATGGCGCAGAAGTGAAGCGGGGTCACGCCGAACGCTGCGTCAGGGTCGGGCGTAGGGAAGAGTTTTCGTGAAAACTCTGCGGAAAACCCGAAAATCCTTCATGAAGGATTTTCTTCCGGCCGGTCGGCCGACGGAAAAATCTTGTCCCAAGATTTTTCCCTACGAACCGGCGCTGTCCAGACAGTGACGGCGGAACGCCTTTTTCAGCAGATCAAGCTCGGCACGCAAGAGATCCAGTTCGGCCCGGATGTCATCTTCCAAGGGCGCGCCGGTGACGATGGTGAACTGACCGAGAGGGGTATCGCTTGCGGCGTCCTTCACCAGAAAGGTCTGAACCCCCTCCGACAGAAGCACGGCGGGGATCGGTGCCGAGACCGGCCAGGTGCCCCGGGCCGAGCGCGCGCCGACCTTCACACCGTCGAGCTTCTTTTCCAGATGCCAGATTTCGACCGCAGGCGGTTTCTCCCCGGGCGCAGACAATTCCGCCTCCCACAGCCCTGCGCGAATACGTCCGCCCGCCAATGCCGGTTCGTTCATCACGTCGTCCTCTATAGCTCTGCCCGCGGGCGGCGGCTGAATGTCACATCGCGCAGGATGATCTGGTTCATCTCGGGCCCTTCGAAGATGAGGTCGATCCATGCACGCTCCACGCGTTTTTCGTTCATCTTCGTATAGGCGAGATCGAATTCCACCATCACCTCGTCGGATTGCAGCGGCAGTTCCCGCACCAATTGCTCGGTGTTCGGCCCATGGCGCACGTTGAGCCGGGCAAAGATTTCCAGCGGCCGCTCCATCTCGACCGCTGCCTCCATCCGTATCACATGGGTCAGGGTCAGACCGGTCACGGCCTCGGCCGGAAGGTCGATGACAAGCGACAGGAAGGAACCGCTGAACCGGAAGACGTCCATCCGGACTCCGAACGGCGCCAAATCGCGTTCGCGCGTATTGCGGATCTGCCGAAGGGTCAGCTCACTCCGTTCGCAATCGTGAAAAACTGTCGCCTCGGCCCCGAACGTAGCGCGGTTTTCCACTGCAGCCAGCCCGGGCGGGCTGACCGGTCCTCGCCAGAGCTCGGGCCGCCACGACCAGTCGGACATCAGCGGCTTGCGGATCACATCGGAGCCGATTGCGGGCAGCGACAACCGCCCATCCACCACATGCAGCAAGCGGTCGATCTCGCGTCTTGTCTGGCGGGCGGATCCCCGCATCGCCCTGAGCGTTGCAAGGTCCACCCTTTCGGCCCCGGCCGCAACCGCGCGCCAACGCCGGAGCGCGTGCCGCATCAGCAGGCGATCGAACAGTCCGCCGATTTTCAGACTCATTTTGCCGCTGCCTTCATTGTCCTGCGACTGCAGGAAACCAGCCAAGTCTTACCCATTCCTTTCGCGGTGACGCAAGGCCGGTTCAGTCAGCGGTGCTGCCCTTGTTCGCCGCCCGCATTGCCCGGACCAGGGCTTCGAGCGCGCGGAACCGGTCCGTCGCCGCCACCGGCTGTTCGCTGGGGCTGAGGGCGGTCAGCGTCACGATATGCCCCTCCACGCGCAGGATCGCGCGCCAGTATTCCGGTTCCACCGGCCGGTCAGAGGCATCGGACCTGTCACGCACCCTGAGAAACATCACATCGCCTTTGATCCGGGTGTCCTCTACCGACACCGATTCGGCATCGCCGGAGCGGCTGAGGGCCGCGCGGCCCGGCACGGACCGCATGAACGAGGCAAGCGCCGGCAGGCTCTCGGCAAAGGTTTCACCATCCGGCGCACCAGAGGAAACGGATACCGTCAGGAGTGCCGGAGAGGCGGGCTGACCGGCCGCACGCGATCCCGACAAAGCCGCGCAGGTGCCGAAGAGAACGAAGGCGCCATCCGGTTTGTCCCGGCTGACCGCGCGGTCGATACAGTAGCCCGGCGGGCCCGCAACCACGACCGACCCGCCCGAGACCGCCATGGCGCGGGTAACCGTGGCGGGACCGCCCGTCACGCAGGCGGACAGCAAAACCGCGAGGAAAGCAAAGCTGACCAATGGTCGCCGCCCTGCTCCGCGACGATGAGGGCCGCGCGGCGAAAGGTCCGGCAGGACAGGATTGTGGATGCTGCGGTTCATCTGCTCCCCAGGCTCGGATTCGCCCCTGCATTAGGCGAGGCGCGACGCCGAGACAAGCAACTGGCCCGCAGTTGGCGCTGCGTGGCCGGGTCCTGCCGATCGGCGATTGCGGATGCCCGGGCCCGACGCTAGGGTCTGGACGCCATGCCTCTGCCGCCCTCGTATTCCGTCTATGAAGTACTGATCGCGCCCGCCCGGCAGCGGTCGGAACTGTGGCGTCTAGTGCCGGCAGCCATCCTGATCGCCTGCGCCTATACGCTACCGCTTTTGGTGCTGTCGGCCTTTCTGACGGCGGAATATGGCAGCCTGATCACCGCCGCACTGATCGAGCGGATGGTTCGCGGCGATACGCCGGGGGGCATGCTTCTGCTGCTTTGGACGTTTCTCGGCCTTGCGCTTGGCCCGATGGCGGCTGTCAGGATGATTCATGGACGCGGGGCGGGGACGCTCTTTGGCCCGTCGATGTCGGTGACGCTTAGCGCATTCACCCGAGTTTTCCTCGCGGTTCTGGCACTGCAGGTCGTCCTTATGCCGCTGACCCTCAGCGGTGCAGATTTGCAGCCGGGGATCGGCCTTGCCGCCCTGCTTGGTTATCTTCCCTTCGCGCTCACCGGCATCCTGATCCAGACCGGCGCCGAGGAGGTGCTGTTTCGCGGCTACCTGCAAAGCCAGCTTGCCGCCCGCTTCCGCTCGCCCCTGATCTGGATCGGAATTCCCTCTGCGCTGTTCGCCTGGGGGCATTATCTGCCCGAGGAATATGGGGCGAATGCCGGGATGATCGCACTCTGGGCCGCTGTCTTTGGCGTGCTGGCGGCTGATCTGACCGCGCGCAGCGGCAGCCTCGGCGCGGCGCTTGGTTTTCACATGGCCAACAATGTCGTGGCGCTGCTGATCGTCGGCGTCGGCGGCACGCTCGACGGTCTGGCGCTTTGGTCGCTGCCCATTGATCTGACCGATCCGGCAGTCGCGCGCCCTGCTCTCATCGTCGATTTCGCCACCATGATCGTGTCGTGGCTGCTCGCGCGGCTCGCGCTTCGCGTCTGATTGCATTTCCAGCCCGCCCGGACTATCTCAGGAAGCTGACGCAAAGACGCGAAGGCAGGCCCCGATGAACTGGATCACCAACTACGTCCGGCCCACGATCAATTCGATCTTCTCGCGGCGCGAGGTCCCGGACAATCTCTGGTCCAAATGCCCCGAATGCGGGACGATGCTGTTTCACCGGGAGGTGAGCGAAAACCTCAACGTCTGCACGAATTGCGACCATCACCTCGCGATCACCCCGCGCGACCGGTTCGCGACGCTCTTCGATGGCGGCGTCTTCGCCGAGGTGAAGGTGCCCGAACCCATCGCCGACCCGCTGCATTTCCGCGACCAGAAGAAATATCCAGACCGGATGAAGGCCGCGCAGAAGGCCACAGGTGAAAAAGAAGCGATGCTCGTTGCCGAGGGCGAGATCAACCGCACGCCCATCGTCGCCGCCGCGCAGAACTTCGCCTTCATGGGCGGGTCGATGTCGATGTATGTCGGCAACGCGATCATCGCGGGTGCGGAACGGGCGGTGAAGCTGAAGCGGCCCTTCGTGCTTTTCTCCGCCGCCGGAGGCGCGCGGATGCAGGAGGGCATCCTCGGCCTGATGCAGATGCCGCGCACCACGATCGCGGTCGAGATGCTGAAGGATGCGGGTCTGCCTTACATCGTTGTCCTGACCCATCCGACCACGGGCGGCGTTACAGCCTCTTACGCGATGCTGGGCGATGTGCAGCTTGCCGAACCGAATGCGCTGATCGGCTTTGCCGGGGCCCGCGTCATCGAACAGACGATCCGCGAGAAATTGCCCGAAGGCTTCCAGCGGTCGGAATACCTGCTCGATCACGGCATGCTTGACCGGGTGACCCACCGCAAGGCGCTGAAGGACGAACTGACGACGATCCTGCGCATGCTGAGCGGCCAGCCCCCGGCGGTGAAGGGCGACCTGCCGAAACCCGAGGCGAAGCCCGCAGAGGGCACGAAGCCCGCGACCTGATCTTCACTTTCTGTCTGAAAATACTCTCGGGGGGTCCGGGGGGCAGACGGCCCCCCGGCCTTTCCGGCAAGCAAACCGGATAGGCCATGGCGATGAATGACGGCTCCGATCTGATCCTTTCGCGCATGATGGCGCTGCATCCGAAGATCATCGACCTGACGCTCGACCGGGTCTGGCGGCTTCTGGCCGCACTCGGCCATCCCGAACGCGACCTGCCGCCGGTGATCCATCTGGCGGGCACCAATGGCAAGGGTTCGACGCAGGCGATGATCCGCGCCGGGCTGGAGGCGATGGGCAAATCCGTCCACGCATACACTTCACCCCACCTTGCCCGCTTTCACGAACGCATCCGGCTGGCGGGGGACCTTATCTCGGAAGACTACCTCAGCGAGGTCCTCGCCGAATGCGAAACCGCCAATGGCGGCATCCCGATCACCTATTTCGAGATCACCACCTGCGCGGCCCTTCTGGCATTCGCGCGGACGAAGGCGGATTACACGCTACTGGAGGTCGGTCTTGGCGGCAGGCTCGATGCGACCAATGTGGTCGATCAGCCCTGCCTGACGATCCTCACCCCCATCTCCCTCGACCACCAGCAATATCTGGGCGAGACATTGCCCGAGATCGCGGGCGAAAAGGCCGGGATCATCAAACGCGGCGTGCCTTGCGTGGTCGGCCCGCAGGACGAACCGGCGATGGAGGTGATCGAGGCGCGGGCGGCAAAACTCAGTGCGCCGCTTCTGGCGCAGGGTCAGCACTGGCAGGTCTGGGAAGAACGCGGGCGGCTGATCTTCCAGGATGAGAACGGTCTTCTCGACCTGCCGCTGCCGAACCTGCCCGGTCCGCACCAGATCGACAATGCCGGGGCGGCGCTCGCCGCGCTACGCCATCTTGGTGCCGATGAGGCGGCCTGCGAGGCGGCGGTGACCAAGGCCTACTGGCCCGCGCGGATGCAGCGTCTGACCCATGGGCCTTTGGTCGAGGCAGCAGGGAACTGTGAGCTGTGGCTCGACGGCGGCCACAACCCGGCGGGCGGTATCGCGGTCGCGGCGACGCTGGCGCGTCTGCCCGCGAAACCCACGCATCTGATCCTCGGTATGCTCAACACCAAGGATATCGCGGGCTATCTGCGCCCGGTCGCGGCGGCGGCCAAGACGCTGACCGCCGTCTCGATCCCGGGCGAGGCCAACACGCTGACAGCCGAGGACACTCAGGCCGCGGCGGCGAAAGCTGGGATCGAGGCCGGGATGGCGGAGAGTGTGCTGGCCGCGGTCAAAAGCATCGCCGCGCGGGACCCCGGCGCGCGCATTCTGATCTGCGGATCGCTCTACCTTGCGGGTGGCGTGCTGAGGGAAAACGGGTAGGGGCCCTCTGCCCCCTCTGCCCCGGACAGGTCCGGGGCATTCACCCCCGAGAGTATTTCCGGACAGAAAGTGAAACAGCCTGTGCCCCTGCGCACAGGGTGCCTTCCAACATGCCTCTTTCGTCGCAACCGCACTCTCACGTAAACGAGGCAAGATAACAAAACATGAGGCCGCAGATGGCGCTGGAAATGGCGCTCGATACATTCGGGGATGTGACGTTCGGCCCGGACGGGACGCTCAAGCCGCAGGATCAGGTGATCCGCGATGTGGTCGAACAGGCAGTGCTGGCCGATCAGGTCGGGGTCGATTTCATCGGGCTCGGCGAGCATCACCGCGACGATTTCGCGATTTCGGCGCCCGAGACGGTCCTGGCCGCGATCGCCGCGAAGACAAGCCGCATCCGGCTTGGTACGGCCGTCACGGTCCTTTCCTCGGACGATCCGATCCGGGTCTTCCAGCGATTTTCGACGCTGAACGCGCTGTCGGAAGGGCGGGCGGAAGTGATTCTGGGACGGGGGTCCTTCACTGAAAGCTTTCCGCTCTTCGGTTTCGACCTGTCGGATTACGAGACGCTGTTCAATGAAAAGCTGGACCTTTTCACCCGGCTTCTGCGCGAAGCGCGTGTCACCTGGTCGGGAAGCATCCGGCCGCCGCTGAGAAATCAGCCGGTCTATCCATCGCTGTCGCAGCCGCTGAAGGCGTGGATCGGCGTCGGCGGCACCCCGGAATCCGTGGCGCGCGCGGTGCATTACAACCTCGCCGTCATCTTCGCCATCATCGGCGGCGCGCCGTCGCGCTTCCGCCCCTTTGTCGACCTCTACCACCGCGCCTGCGACCAGTTGGGGCGCGATCCGCAGCCCATCGCCGTGCACTCGCCCGGCCATGTCGCCGCTACGGACGAAGCCGCGCGGGAAGAGATCTGGCCGGGCTACAAGGCGCTGCATGACCGCATCGGCCGCGAGCGTGGCTGGCCTCCGACCGACCGCGCGCATTTCGATCGCGAAATAAGCCATGGATCGCTTTATGTCGGCAGCCCCGAGACGGTTGCCCGCAAGATCGCGGACACCGTCAAAGCCCTTGGGCTTGGCCGCTTCGAGATGAAATATTCCTCAGGCCCTATGCCCCATGACGCGCAGATGCGGTCCATCGAGCTTTACGGGACACGTGTCATGCCGATGGTGCGGGACATGCTCAGCTGAGCACCCCGTCCACCGGCTGAAGGGGTTGTGGCGGTTCGCGGCCCAGCGCCTCGGCCACCGATATCTCGATCACCCGGCACATCGCATCGAGCGGCAGTCCGTTCGCGGCATCGCGGAACGGGTGTTCCAACTCGTCGCTGACCGCGTTCAGACCGAAGAAGACATAGGCGACGATGGCGGCCACAACCGGGGCGAAGGCGCCCGCAGTGTCGATCAGCGCAAAGGGCAGGATCAGGCAGTAAAGATGGCTCGTCCTCAGGACGAGCAGTGAATAGACGAAGGGAATGGGCGCCGAGGCGAGCCGCTCGCAACCTGCCTGCGCCAGCGCGACCGATCCGAGCCGCTCTGCCAGCGCCCGCTGGCCCATATCGCTGAGCCGCCCGCTTTCGGCCTCTTCCCGCAGCACCCCGGCCATGGCCCTGAGCGCGGCATCTGGCGGGTTGCGGTGTCCGGCATGATCCATGGCCCGCCCGTCCCATGCGGCGGCGCCTTCGGTCGCGGTCACACCCCTCAGCCAGCCGCGATGCAGATGCGCAAACCCGGCCATCCCGGTCATGATCCGATCCCGCGCCGGTCCCGCCCCGAGAAAAATCAGCGTCTCACGCCCCAGACTGCGGGTGTCGGCAATCATCTGCCCCCAGAGCTTGCGCGCCTCCCACCAGCGGTCATAGGCGGCATTGTTGCGAAACCCGAGGAAGAGCGACAGCGCAATGCCGAAGACCCCCATCGCAGCGATGGAGACATGCGGCAGGGCAAGGATATGGCGGTCGATGAGCAGCACCGCCAGCGCGAACCCGGCAAAGGCAAGGATGCGGCCGAGGATCTTCGGCACGATGGAGCCCTGCATCACGAGGACGAGTTGCAGGAGGTTTGGTGTTTCGCGGACGATCATGGGGCACGGGATGGCTGGAACGGCTGCCTTCTCCTGCCCTGTTCGCGGCGTCCTCACCAGCGCAAAGGCGACATTTACCCCGCCGCATCCGCCACGGGCTGCGGATCGGTGCCGGTCAGAACGCGTCCATCACCTCGTACATCACCGGTTCGAACCGCGAGCAGAGCGTGGCAAGGCGGCGGTTTCTTTCGCGCATTTCGGGCGTGCGCAGCATCGCCTGAAAATCCTTGCGGTCGCGCCACTGGCTGTAATTGGCGATGCGGGTCTGGGCGTCGTTCATATGGAGCCCTGCGCCGATGAAGCCCGGCTGGTGGCGGATGAACGTGTCATAGGCATCGCGCAGCTCGTCCATCAGGTCCTGCGCCGTGCCGGGCGTCATCTCGAATGTGGTGATGACGGTCTGGCCGCTGAAATCCTTGGCAATCGTCGGCATGGGCTCACTCCGTTCCGGGCGCGTTCAGCTTGACTATCGCGCCCGGGGGGCGGCCTGTAAACCGGTGATCAGAAGTCGAAGAGCTCCGACAGGAAGCTCTCGCGTTTTTTCCTGCGATAGCGGCGGTCATCGTCATCGTCATCATCGTCACGGTCCCGGCGGCGGTCATCGCGGCGCGGTGCGGGGCGCGTGTCACGCTCGGGCTCTTTCAGCGCCACAGGTGGGGCGGCATCGGCGAGGCTGCGGTCGACAATCTTGTCGAGCTCGCCCCGGTCCAGCCAGACACCCCGGCAGCTTGGGCAATAGTCGATCTCCACGCCGTTTCTTTGGGTCATCACCAGCGTCGTATGGTCGACAGGGCATTTCATCGGTCGGGTTTCTCCTTTCAAGGGTTCCCGTCCGATATGGGGTCGGCTTGCGACCGTGCAAGTCACTCGGCAAGAAGCCGCAGGACCTCATCCGTCAGCGCCCCGACCTCTGCCGTCGCGGCGCTCTTGCCCGCCTCGATGGCGCCAAGACCCTGTCCCAGCGTTTCGGCATAGACGACGCGGTTGGCCAGACGCGCGTCAGTGACGCCCGCCGTCAGTTCGGCAGCGGCGCGGGCGACATCGTCGCCAAGCCGTGTTCCCGCCCGGGCGCGGTTCATCACGAGCCAAGTGCGCTTGCTTTCACGGGCGGCGAGGTCAAGCACGCCTTCCGTCGCCCAGAGGTCGACATGCGAGGAGGCGACGGGCACCAGCACCAGATCTGCCTCGCGAAGTGCGGGCCGCAGATCGGCATCGACCTTGGGCGGCGTGTCGACGATCACCAGATCGGCCTCACGCTTCAGCTTTTCGCATTCGTATGACACACCCCAGGCCGAGGATGTGGAAAATTCCAGCCCCGCCTCGCCCAGCCTTTCGCGCCGTGTCATGAACCATCGGCCAAGCGAGCCCTGCGGGTCGGTGTCGAGGAGCGCTACGCTCATGCCGCGCCGGATCGCGGCGACGGCGATGTTGACGGCAAGCGTCGTCTTGCCCGATCCGCCCTTCTGTTGGACGACCGCGATGACCTTGCCCGACATGATGCCCCCGATGCTGCGTCACGTTTTGCTGCGCCGCAGCATAGGGCGATTCCCCCAGGAAAGCACGGGCGAAATGTCGCAGGACCGCTATTGCCCTAGATAGGCGGCAAGAACCGGAGGCGGATTGTCCAAAAGGGCCGTCGTCGGGTGCGGCGGATGCGCGGTCCCCTCGGCGACAAGAATGGTCTCGGGCGCGAAACGGCGTGCATCCTCGGGGGCGTGACTGACCATCAGAACGGTCGCGCCGGTCTCATCGGTGATCTCGGCCACGAGGTCCAGCATCTCGGCTTTCAGCGCGGGGCCAAGCGCGGCGAAGGGTTCGTCGAGCAACATCAGGGGCCGCGCCCGGAGTAGCGCACGGGTCAGCGCCACCCGGCCCTGCTGACCGCCCGAAAGCGTCGCGGGCTTGCGCGCCTCCATGCCCTGAAGGCCGGTACGGGTCAGTGCACGGCTCACGGCCTCATGGTCGGCGGGGCTCAGCCTTAGGTCGGGCCGCAGCCCGAGGCCGACATTCTGGGCGATGGTCAGATGCGGGAAGAGGTTCTGGTCCTGAAAGAGGATCGACAGAGGCCGTTTGCCGGGCTGGATATGGGTGATGTCGGTGCCGTCCCAGAGGATGCGCCCCGACTCTGCCGGGTAGAAGCCCGCGATCACCGACAGAAGCGTCGATTTCCCCGCGCCCGAGGGGCCGATCACCGCGACGCGTGCGCTTTTTGCGACGACAAAATCGGCGCTGAGGCGGAAGGCACCCTGCGTGATGGTGACATCCTGAAGCTCAAGCATCGGCGCGTCCTCCCCTGTCAAGCGCCCAGAAAAGCGCGAGGCTGAGGGCCAAGAGCAGCACCGCCGCCCCGGCCGCATCCTGCATACGGTAAGCACCCATCAGACGGTAGAGTTGCAGGGGCAGCGTCGCGCTGTCCTCATCGGCGAAAAGCGCGATGACGCCGAGATCGCCCATGGAAAGCGCAGCCGTCAATCCGGCGGCGAAGCCCAAGGGACGGCGGAGGCGCGGCAGGGTCAGGAGGCGCAGCCGCGCAAGGCCGGTCAGGTTGAGGCTTTGGGCAAGGCGACCGTAATCCGCTTCCAGTTCCCGCGCGGCGGGCAGGAGGGCGCGGAGGCAGAATGGCAAAGCCATCGCCGCATTGACCGCGACAGTGACGGCAAGCGCGATATCGCCGGGATTGGCGAGGGGGCGCAGCAGCAGGAACAAACCGGTACCGGTGACCAGCGATGAGGTGGCGAGCGGCAGCATGCCGATGGTCTCCAATCCCCGCCGCCCGGACCGCGCGGCGCTGGCGAGCGCCAGCGGCAGGGCCATGGCGATTGCAGCAAGGGTCGAAACGCCCGCAACGGCGAGCGAGCGCAGGGCAGCCTGCCAGACCGGGGCGGGCAGGCTGCCCAGTCGCGGCAGACCCGCCGTGATCACGGCCAGGAGCGGCGCGAGCAGGAAGAGGCTCGTGAGGATCAGCACGGCAATATCTTGCGTCCGCAGGAAGGGGCCGTTCGCATCCCAACGCGCCACGGGGCGGTCAAGCCCGGTGCCAAAGCCCGATGGCAGAGTGAAGCGGGCGGCAAGAAGCGCCGCCGTGGCGCAAAGCCCAAGCTGGATCGCCGCCAGCATCGCCGCGCGGCCAAGGTCGAAATCGTAGCGGAAGGACTGATAGATCGCGAGTTCCACCGTCGTCGCCTTCGGCCCGCCGCCGAGCGTCAGAGCCACAGCAAAGCTCGTCAGACAGATCAGGAAGATTGCGACGAAGACGCCCGGCGTGCGGGCCCGCAGCATCGGATATTCCAGATGCCGGGCGATGTCGCCGGGACCGAAACCAAGCGCAGCGGCCAGGCGGAAGCGTTCGGCGGGAATATCGAGCCAGCCCTGCAGCAGAAGCCGGACAGCGAGCGGCAGATTGAAGAAGACATGAGCCAGCACGACACCGGCGAAACCGTAGATCGAGACACGGGCAAACCCGAGCGCGGCGAGCCCGTCATTGAGAAACCCCGAGCGGCCAAAGACCGCCAGAAGGCCCATCACCGCGACGATGACCGGCAGGATGAAGGGCGCGCCAAGGAGCGTGATCAGCACCCCGCGCCCCGGAAACCGGCGGCGGGCCAGCGCGCGGGCGGCGGGAATGGCCAGAAGTAGGCTCAGCGCCGCCGACACCGCCGCCTGCGTCACCGTAAAGCGCAGCGCCGACCAGTCGGCAGCGCCAAGCCCGGCGAAACCCTCGGCGCGGGTCAGGACCGCGCCGAGGGTGCCCAGTGTCAAGGTAAGGACCAGCGCGGCGGCCAATGCCGCGCCGGTTTTGAGCGCCCGGCTCATCGGTCGCGCCGGGGCTTGCATCGTCACTCGCTCATCACCTTCAGCCAGGTGGCGATGGCCGGTTCGCGCCGCGCCTCGGCCTCAGCTTCAGGCAGGAAGAGCGTCTTGTCCGGGCGGGGAAGGCTCGCGAATACCGCAGGCAGCGCGCCCTCGAATTCACGGGCCGGATAGGACCAGTTGGCGGTCGCGATCATGCCCTGGAAATCGTCCGACAACACGTAGTCGAGGAAAGCGTCCGCGAGGTCCGGCTGATCGGTTGCCCCGATCTTCGCGACCAGTTCGGTCATGAAGTAGTGCCCCTCGGGGAAGATCGCGGCGACCTTCGTCTCATCTTCTTCGGCGATGATGTGATAGGCGGGCGAGGTGGTGAACGACAGAACCATGTCGGCCTCGCCCGATGTGAAGAGGCCGTAAGCCTCCGACCAGCCGGGGGTGACGGTCAGGATCTTCGGCTTCAGCTTGCGCCACGCCTCTTCGGTCCCGTCGCCGAACACCTCCGACATCCAGAGGACAAGCGCGAGGCCGGAAACCGAGCTGCGCGGGTCCTGAATGACGATCTTCACGTCATCGGACATGTCGAGCAGGGCGGCGAAGCTCGCGGGCGGTTCGGCAAGGCGGGTCTTGTCATAGACAAAGGCGGTTTCGCCCCAGTTGAAGGGCACGAAGGTGTCATCGTCCCATGCGACGGGCAGGGTCAGGCCCGACAGGTCCTTGCCATGCGCAGCGAAAAGGCCCGTGGCGCGGGCGGCGGCCGTCTGGTCGGTCGTCAGGCCGATGACCGCATCGGCTTCGGTCCCCTCGCCTTCCAGCTTCAGCCGCGACATCACATCGCCAGTGACGAATTTCAGGTCGCAGGCGCATAGCGCCTCGAATCCCGCCTCGATCGCCGGGCCCGGGCCCCATTCCGATCCGAAATAATCCGGCGCATAGACGATCAGTTCGGGTGTGTCGGCAGCCAGCACATTGCTGGAAGCTAGACATCCCGCGATCATCAGGGCCGGAGACAGTGTTTTCTTCATCTCTCGTCCTCCAATGGTCAGGCGGGCGGAGATGGTGTGGCAGGATCGCCTTACCTTCCCTCCGCCGGTTCTAACCGGTTCAGGTTCAACGGGTCCGCTTTCGCATCTCAGTCCCGGATCAGATCCGGGACACCCCGAGGTGAGGCGGAACCTACAGATCAGAACCGCTGTTCGCAAGATGACTTGTTGATGTAACATCGGTCTCAATCGGACGGTCGCCCGAACGGACGACTGACGCGCTATGGGGGCGAACATGCGCAGTGACATCGACTATCTGCGACTTGCGGTGGAAATCGCAGCAACGAGCCGCGCCAGCGGCAATCATCCGTTTGGCGCGCTTCTTGTCGGACCGAACGGGGACGTTCTGCTGTCCTCGGGCAATACCTATTCGGACGATCGGGGCGTGGGCCATGCCGAAACCAACGTGGCGCGCGCGGCGGCCCGGACCTACGAGCCCGGCTTTTTGGAGAAATGCACGCTCGTAACCTCGGTTGAGCCGTGCTGCATGTGCGCCGGGGCCTGCTATTGGGCCGGCATCGGGGCCGTGGTCTACGGGCTTACGGAGAAACGACTGGCGGAACTGACCGGCGACAACCCCGAAAACCTAACTCTGGACCTGAGCTGCCATCAGGTTTTCGCCGCCGGTCAACGCCCGGTGACGGTGCGCGGCCCGTTTCCCGAGATCGAAGACGAGATCGTCAAGGACCATCTGGGCTTCTGGTAGCGGGGGCGGCCGTTGCGCCGAAACCCTGCCAACCGACAATCGGCCGCAACGCAGGGCGGGACCTCCAAGAATGCTTGAGCGCGGGCGCGGGCTTCGCTAGACCGCAGGGGCAAAGGAGCGCGTCCATGAGCCTGAACACCTACGGTCACCTTTTCCGCGTCACGACCTGGGGCGAAAGCCACGGGCCCGCGCTTGGCGCGACGGTCGATGGCTGCCCGCCGGGTGTGGCGCTGGAAGAGGCGATGTTGCAGCACTGGCTCGATCGCCGCAAACCCGGGCAGAACAAGTATACGACGCAGCGGCGGGAGCCGGATGCGGTCCGCATCCTGTCCGGCGTCTATGAGGGGCGCACAACGGGGACGCCCATCCAGCTGATGATCGAGAACACCGATCAGCGGTCGAAAGATTACGGCGATATCGCCCAGAAGTTCCGCCCCGGCCATGCCGACATCACCTATCACCAGAAATACGGGCTGCGCGATCCGCGCGGCGGTGGCCGCTCCTCCGCCCGCGAAACGGCGGCACGGGTGGCGGCGGGTGGTGTCGCCCGCGAGGCACTGAAGCTGCTGGCGCCCGACGTCCGGATCACCGGCTATATGGTGCAGATGGGGCGACTGAAGGCCGACCGCGACCGCTTCGATATGGCGGAGGTGGAGCAGAACCCCTTCTGGTGCCCCGATGCGACGGCTGCGGCGATCTGGGCCGAACATCTGGACGAGTTGCGCAAATCCGGCAACTCGGTGGGTGCCGTGGTGGAGGTCGTGGCCTCCGGCGTTCCCGCAGGCCTTGGCGCGCCGATCTATGGTAAGCTCGACACCGACCTCGCCGCCGCGATGATGTCGATCAACGCGGTCAAGGGGGTGGAGATCGGCGCGGGCATGGCGGCGGCGGAACTGACCGGCGTCGAGAATGCCGATGAGATCTTCATGGGCAATGACGGGCGCCCGAGCTTCAGCTCCAACCATGCGGGCGGCATCCTTGGCGGCATTTCGACCGGGCAGGATGTGGTCGTGCGCTTCGCCGTCAAGCCGACCTCCTCGATCCTGACGCCTCGCAAGACGATCACCGTCGCGGGCGAGGAGGCCGAGATCATCACCAAGGGCCGCCACGATCCCTGCGTCGGCATCCGCGCTGTGCCCGTAGGCGAGGCGATGATGGCCTCTGTGATCCTTGATCACCTGCTCCTCGATCGGGGCCAGACCGGCGGCCAGCGCGGCCGGATTGGCTGAACGCTCCGGACTGAAATGCCGATGTCAGAAAGGGGAGAGATGGCCGAACTTCTCATCGTCTATCATTCCCGGACCGGCGGCAGCCGGCAGATGGCCGAAGCCGCCGCCGAAGCCGCCCGGGGTGAGGCGCCGACGGTTCTGAAAACTGCCGATGAGGCCGGACCGGAGGACCTCCTGCGCGCGGATGGCTATATCTTCTGCGCGCCCGAGAACCTTGCTGCGATTTCCGGCGTGATGAAGGACTTCTTCGACCGGTGCTATTACCCGGTTCTGGGCCGCATCGAGGGGCGCCCCTATGCCCAGATGATCTGCGCAGGGTCAGATGGTGAGAATGCCGCGCGCCAGACCGCGCGGATCGCCACGGGATGGCGGTTGAAACAGGTGCAGCCGCCGCTGATCCTCTGCACCCATGCCCAGACGCCCGAGGCGATCCTCGCCGAAAAGCACATTCCGGACGCCGAACTCGACCGCTGCCGCGAGCTTGGTGCGGCTCTTGCGGCGGGGCTCAGCTTGGGCGTTTTCTGAGGCGTCCGGAACGCCTATTGCAGGCTGCGGTAAACCGCCTTTACGAACCACTTCCGCGCCACACCGTACCGCTGCCACGAAACAGGCCAGTCATGCGCGGGATATGTCAGGATGATCAGCTTCTGCGACAGGCCAAGCCCCTTGCGAAAGGCGACGGCATTGCGGACCCCGGCAAGGCGGTCACGGGTTTCAGCCAGCCGCGCCATGTCGCCCGCGGGCCCATGTCCGGGCGCGATAACGGTCTCATCGTCTGCCATCGCGATGAGCAGCCCCATCCCAGCCAGATAGCCGTCGATCGAGCGTCCCATGTCGGTGGCGATATAGGGCAGACCTTCATTGATAAAGAGATCGCCCGCAGCGATCACGTTCGCTTCGACGAACCGTACGACGGCGTCGCCTTCGCTATGCGCATCGGGGATCTCGGTGATCTCGACCGTATGAGGGCCGAAGGTCATCCGGTAGCTGTCGTCAAAAACGGTATCGGGAACCGTACCTGAGGGCGGCGGCCCGTTCCGGCCGTTCGCTGCGTCGTCCTCACGGATACGCGCGGCGGCCGACCGCGTCGCGATGACCTGCGCTCCGTCCCGTGCGAAGAACGCGTTGCCGCCGATATGGTCGCCATGCGGATGAGTGTTGATGATATAGCGCACAGGCAGGTCCGTGAGAGTATCGAGGGCAGCCTGCACCCGCTCCAGTTCCGGCGGCTCGTTGCTGTCAACCAGAAGGACGCCGTCCGTGCCGATCACTGCAACCACGTTCTTTCCAGACGCCCCGATCAGGAAAATCCCGTCCCGCAGTGGTGTGATATGCGCGGGCCCCGTCAGCCCGTCGGGAATGCCCTTCCCCTCACGGTTGGCCAGCACGTCATCCAAGTCGTAAAGCCAGTATGAAACGCCAAGATGCGCAATTACCAGCACTGCAAGAACCACCACGGCCCGGATCAGTTTGCGTGGCGATGTCGCGGATCGGGACATGATGGTGGAACCTCGTTCTGGCCGGTATAGCCGTCGGACCAAAGGTATGGGCGCGCCGCGCCGAGCGGTCAAAGCATTTTCCCGACCCATGGCATCAAGCAACACGATTTACCGAATCCCCGGCAAATGTACACGACCCGGGGTCAGGACGGGCCTATCCTGTCGTCGCCCCGGCCTTGGAAAGCTGCACAGCCAGAATGCCCGCCGCGACGATCACGACTCCGATGATATCGGCCAGACCAATCCGTTCGCTTAGCAAAACCGCCGCAACGGCCACACCGAAGAACGGGTTGAGGAAGTGATAGGTCGCGGCACGCACCGCGCCGATCCGCTCTACAAGGCGGAACCACACCCATGTCGCGATCAGGCCCGGCACCAAGGTCGTATAGACGAACGCAAGACCAAGGCGCGGGGTCCAGTTGACCTGCCAGCTTTCGGTCAGCATCGCGGCGATCGCCAGAATGCCCGCGCCGACGAACATCTGCAGCCCGACGATCATCAGCACATTGCCCTTCGACGACGCCCCCCGCACCGTCAGCGTAGCCACCGCCAGCGCCAGCGCGCCGATGCCGCAGAAGATGAGGCCGGGAATGCTGACCCCGCCGGAAAAGCGCGACCCCATGATGATCGCCACCCCGATCACACCCGCAATAAGTCCTCCGATGCCTAGGGGTCGCACCTTCTGCCCCATGAATAGCCAACCGAGGAGTGCGACCAGCAACGGCATGGTGGAGGCGATGATCGCGGCCAGCGAGGCCTCGATCCACTGCATGGCAACAAAATTCAGGCCCAGATAGAGCGCGTTCTGGCAAAGGCCGAAGATCGCGACCGACCGCCACTGCGCCCGGCTGAGCCTCCAGCTTTGACCCATCGTCCGGGCAATAGCGACGCCGATCAGGCCCGAGATCAGGAACCGCAAGCTGAGCGCGGTCAGGGGTGGCGCGTCGACCACGATCATCCGCGCCGAGGTGAAGGCCGAGGACCACATGAAGGCAAAGGCGAGCCCCATGAAGATCGATCGGATATCCATGGGGTACCCCTGCCTTTGGTGTCAGATGTTGCGGACAGCACCCTTCGATGCGCTGGTCGTCAGCGCAGCATAGGCACGAAGCGCGGTCGAAACCTTGCGCTTGCGCGGCGCGTCGGGCTGCCAGCCCTTGGCATCCCGCGCCTTGCGGCGTTCGGCCAGCACGGCGTCGTCAACGGCCAGATGAATGCGGCGGTTCGGGATGTCGATTTCAATCGTGTCGCCCTGTTCGACCAGACCGATCGTTCCACCCTCGGCCGCCTCGGGCGAAACATGGCCGATGCAAAGCCCCGATGACCCGCCCGAGAAACGCCCGTCCGTCACAAGGGCGCAGACCTTCCCGAGCCCTTTCGATTTCAGATACGAGGTCGGGTAGAGCATTTCCTGCATCCCCGGCCCACCGCGCGGGCCTTCGTAGCGGATCAGCACGACCTCGCCCGGCTTTACCTTGCCGTTGAGGATGCCGAGCACGGCGTCATCCTGGCTTTCGAAGATATGGGCGGTGCCGGTGAATTTCAGGATCGATTCGTCGACGCCAGCCGTCTTCACGATGCAGCCTTCCTCGGCGATGTTGCCGTAAAGCACGGCCAGCCCGCCATCCTTGGAAAACGCATGGTCCGCCGCGCGGATCACACCGGCCTTGCGGTCGCGGTCGAGTTCCTTGTAGCGGTTCTGGGTCGAAAAGGCCTGCGTCGTGCGCACACCGCCCGGCGCCGCGCGATAGAACGTATCGACCGCATCGTCATTAGCGGTAACCACGTCCCATTTGCGGATCGCCTCGCCAAGGGTTTCAGTATGGACCGTGCTGACGCCGGTATGCAGCAGCCCTGCGCGCTCCATCTCGCCCAAAATACCCATGATGCCGCCCGCGCGGTGGACATCCTCCATATGCACATCCTGCTTGGCGGGTGCCACCTTGCAGAGGACCGGCACCTTGCGGCTGAGGCGGTCGATATCCTCCATGGTGAAATTCACCCCGCCTTCATGGGCGATGGCCAGAAGATGCAGAACGGTGTTGGTCGACCCGCCCATGGCGATGTCAAGGCTCATCGCATTCTCGAACGCCTCAAAGGTCGCGATATCGCGCGGCAGCAGACCCTTGTCCTCCACCTCGTAATGCCGCCGCGCCACCTCGACGATGGTGCGCCCGGCCTGCAGGAACAAAGCCTTGCGGTCGGCATGGGTGGCGAGCATCGACCCGTTGCCCGGCAGCGCCAGACCCAGTGCCTCGGCCAGACAGTTCATCGAATTGGCGGTGAACATCCCCGAGCATGACCCGCAGGTCGGGCAGGCGGCCTTTTCGATCTCAAGCACCTGTTCGTCGGTATAGCTGTCATCGGCGGCCACGATCATCGCATCGACAAGATCGAGGTCATGGTCGATCACGTCGGGGCTGATCTTGCCCGCCTCCATCGGCCCGCCGGAAACGAAGATCGCCGGGATATTCAGCCGCATCGCCGCCATCAGCATACCCGGCGTGATCTTGTCGCAGTTGGAGATGCAGACCATCGCATCGGCGCAATGGGCGTTGACCATGTATTCGACGCTGTCGGCGATCACCTCGCGCGAGGGCAGCGAATAGAGCATACCATCATGGCCCATCGCGATGCCGTCATCGACAGCGATTGTATTGAACTCCTTGGCGACACCGCCCGCGGCTTCCACCTCGCGCGCCACCATCTGACCAAGGTCCTTCAGATGCACATGGCCGGGCACGAACTGGGTAAACGAGTTCACGATGGCGATGATCGGCTTGTTCCAGTCGCTGTCGGTCATCCCGGTCGCGCGCCAAAGGCCGCGCGCGCCAGCCATGTTGCGTCCGTGGGTGGTTGTGCGAGAGCGATATGCGGGCATGAGCGTTCCTCCGTGAAGCGGCGCGACACTAGCGGAGGTTCCGCCCGTGTTCCATGCAGAAACGTGTGGTCCAACGCGGCGAGACCGAGAATCTGCAAGTTTTCAACGGCCGCGATGCCGCTGGGAACGACAAAGGCCGCCCCTTGGGGCGGCCTTGCGATTCCTGACCGGTGAAAGGCGTCAGCCGTTCACGCTGTCCTTCAGCGCCTTGGCGATGGAAACCTTCACGACCTTGTCGGCGGCTTTCATCATCGTCTCGCCCGTGGCCGGGTTGCGAACCTGGCGCTCGGGACGGGCGCGGCACTGGACCTTGCCGATGCCCGGCAGGGTGACGGCGCCACCGCCAGCGACTTCGCGCGTGACAACGGCCGAGATTGCGTCGAGAGCCGCCGAGGCGGTTTTCTTGTCCGAGCCCATTTCTTCGGCCAGAGCGGCGACGAGCTGGGTCTTGGTCATCGGTTTGGACATATCTGTCTCCTCACTGTGCCCCGTCGGTTGGGGTAATCCTGCGCCATTTAGCGTCATGTAGTGTTGCTACACAATCTTTTGTGGCCTCTGGCAAGCGTTTTCCGCTTGTTTGTGGCGTTTTTTTGCCCTTTCCGTCGGGTCTCAGAGGAAAGCGGTCTCTTCAAAGCTGCGCAACTTGCGGCTGTGGATACGTTCAAGCGGCATTTCGCGCAAGCGCTCCATCGCCCGAATCCCGATCAGAAGGTGGCGACTGACCTGGGTACGGTAGAAATCCGTGGCCATGCCGGGCAGCTTCAGCTCGCCATGCAGAGGCTTGTCTGAGACACAAAGAAGCGTGCCATAGGGCACACGGAACCGGAATCCATTGGCCGCGATCGTCGCACTTTCCATGTCCAGCGCGATGGCGCGGGACTGGCTGAGGCGTTGAACCGGACCGGTCTGGTCGCGCAGTTCCCAGTTGCGGTTGTCAACCGTGGCGACGGTGCCCGTGCGCATGATGCGCTTCAGCTCAAACCCGTCGATTTCCGAAACCTCGGCGACGGCTTCCTGCAGCGCGATCTGAATCTCGGCCAAGGCGGGTACCGGCACCCAGACCGGCAGGTCGTCGTCCAGCACCTTGTCCTCGCGCAGATAGGCATGGGCGAGCACGAAATCGCCAAGCGACTGGCTGTTCCTCAGCCCCGCGCAATGGCCGACCATCAGCCAGGCATGGGGGCGCAGGACCGCGATATGGTCGGTCGCGGTCTTGGCGTTCGATGGCCCCACGCCGATATTCACAAGCGTGATCCCCTGCCCGCCGCGCCGCTTCAGGTGATAGGTCGGCATCTGCGGCAGTTTCGGCAGTTGCGGGATGTCGCCATCCTCGGCGGTGATCTCGTGATTTCCGGGCGCGACGAAGGCGGTGTAGCCTGAGGCCGGATCGCCCAGCGCCTTGCGGGCGAAGGCCTCGAACTCATCCACGTAGAACTGGTAGTTGGTGAAGAGGACGTGGTTCTGGAAATGCACCGGATCGGTCGCGGTGTAATGCGCGAGACGCGCCAGTGAATAATCCACCCGTTGCGCCGTAAAGGGCGCCAGATGCCCCGACCCATCGGCATTCGGCCCGGCAGTGCCGTTGACGATATCGTCGTTGGTCGTGGCCAGATCCGGCACGTCGAAGACATCGCGCAGCGGGAAGTCCAGCACGCCTTCCTGCGGGACCGAGACGGCTGGATTGGAGGCCACCGCAAAATGGATCGGGATCGGCGTGGCGCTGGGGCCAACAATGACCGGTACGCCGTGGTTCTCGATCAGAAGGCCCAACTGTTGAACAAGGTAGTTCCGGAACAGGTCCGGCCGGGTGACCGTCGCGGCATAGGTGCCCGGTATGGCGACATGGCCGAAGCTCAGGCGGCTGTCGGCCTTGGCATGGCTCGTGGTCGTCACACGGACTTCGGGATAGAAGGCGCGGACCCTTGTCTTGGGGCGCACGCCCGCGACGGTCTCGCTGAACTTATCAAACAGGAACCGTGTGGCTTGGGTGTAAAGCGCCTCCAGCCGCGATACCGCCGCCTCGGCATCGGTAAAGGCCTCGGGTGCTGCGACCTGCGGCATCAGGACCGGTAATTCGCCTTGTGCGTTCATGCGTAAAGCTCCGCTGAGATCCGGTGCGACGGGTCGGGATAAGGGATGTGGGGCTGGCTTCGGTCGGACATGCCGAAATCTGGCAGATCGGCCCAGCGCCCGCAAGGCGGGACCGTTACGGCGGGTAGATTGAAACTATCCTTGCCGGAAGGATCGGCTTCTACTCACCAAGTCCGAGTGCAGCAAAGCCGCGGTCGGAAAGACGCGCATGCAGCGCCTCGGCCTCAGCAGCCAGATCCGCATCATGCGCCTCCGGCGCGCGGTCGGCGACCGGGCGCAATTGCTGCGGCATGTCGGGCGTGACGCCTATCCGCGTCGCAACGGCCTGCCAGACGGCAGGATCCGCGCTCAGCGCCTCATACGGTACGAAAGTCACGTTCTCGGCGGCGGCTTCAACCGGGTCGAGTGCCGAATAGGCCGCGATCCAGACGCGCAACCAGTAATCCATGCTGCCCGGATCACCCTCTGGCCGACCGCTGAACATGAAGGGCCTATGGGTCGCGCCGAACTCGTGATGTCCGAGCCAAGTCATGTAGTCACGGATGAACGGGTCGGCATCGAGAAAGCGCTGATGTTGCCCCAGAAGGCTCGCCGCATGGTCGAGCGGACGGCGAAGCGGCACGAGAAATTCAGCCTTCGGCATGGCCTTGGCCAGCGTGCTGAGCCGCAGGATATTGTTGTTGTTCTTCGAGACGTAGCGGGCCTTGCCGGTCTTCTTCAGCACCAGACGGATCAGGTCACGGTATCCGGCGATCAGATCGGCATCGGGCTTGTGCACCTTCAGCCCGTCCGCGCCGATATAGCTTTTCCCATCGAATATGCGCCAATAGACCTCGTCGAGCGCCTCGGGGCTTTGGGTATCCACCTCAATCCCGTCACCGTGGGCGCGTTCGGCCTTCACACCAGGCTTCTGTCCCTTGCGGCTGAGCTTCGCCCAAAGGTTCGGGGCCAGCACGAATGGCATGTCGGCATAGGTGAGCGAGCCGAATTCCCCGGTGCGGTGGATCTCGCGCATCAGGATCGTCGTGCCCGCGCGGGCAAGGCCGGTGACGAAGACATGGCACCCGGTATCCTCAGGGGTAGTCTTCAGATGCATTCCCCGTTCGATGTCATGCATCATCTCGGCAGTCGCGGGCGAGGCCAGCGCCAGCCTGTGCAGCATCCGGTCGAGCGCCGAGTAATCAGCCACGCGTCACCTTGAGCCGGAGCCAGATGTAAAGGATCGAGACCACGCACAATGCCCCGATCACGGCAGGTCGGAGAAGCGCCTCAACCCAAACGGCAAAACCACCGGGAAAGACCAGTCCCAGAAGCAGCACAGGCGTGAGTGCCAGCATCAGCATGACGAAAAACTGGATCGACCCCTTGCCGATCGTCCAGGAATAGGACGGCAGGATCTTTTCCTTCCAGTGATCCGAGATACGTTTGCTTTTCAGCACCCGCCCGGATTTCTGCGCCGTCGCCGTAACCTTGCGGATCACCGGTAGAAGCGGCAGGCGCAAAAAAGCCTCGCTGGCGAGTACGCCGGCGAGCAGGACAAAGATCCAGACCATTTTATTCTGCGGGCTCGCCGTCGCCCGATCCCTTGGCCACCTTTGACTTGCGACCCTTCAGCATCCGTTTGATCGGATAATAAAGCACAGCGACAATCGCGAGGAAGATTGACCCTATCACGCCGAGAACGGCCGCAATCGCCCCCGCGCCGACACCCGGGCCGATATAGGCCATTGCCATCTGAGGCGACATCAAGATCGCCGCGGCAAGTGTTACGATCAGAACTTCGCGCTTAACCATTGCAGTTTACCTTCTCAAGCACCTTGACCAATGCGTCGCCAACGGACGGCTCAATGTAGCGGGTCCACGCCATTGCGTAAACTTGCCCGTCGCCAGCACGGTTGAGATATTGCTGGACGATATTCCCGTCTTTGTCGAAAATCAGCAATCTTCCGCCAAAAGTCTCCTCGACCATGAGGTTCCCGCCGGGAAGCACCTCCGAGAGTCCCGCAAAGGTCGTTTCGACATCATACTTCAGGAATGCGTCCCGCCAGGGCCTCGTAACTTCACCCGTGGAGAAGTCGTATATCATTACATCGACCACCTCTTCGACACGGGTGCCCTTGCCGTAATCCCTTACATTGTTGCTGAAAACCGAGATGCGATGATCGTCGAGTATGTCGACATCGTGCTGTTTCAACCACGGTCCTTCCTTCATCCAGATGATTTCATTCGTTGAAGGGCGATAGAGCATAACCATGGACGGCCCGCGCAGATTGACGAAAAGATCGCCTTTCTTCCAAAAGGGACCATCTTCGAGGACCGGCTGAATGTCGTTCAGGTGCAGAGGGTCGTCATAATATGTCAGGATCGGAAACAATTTCCCCAAAAGGTCGTGATCGGTGAAAACCTTGGTCAGAGAAATGCTTTCGACACGCTTTCCGTCCAGCGTAACGCGATCAAGCGAATCGTTGGCGTAGGATGCGGGCCAACGGCTGTCCGGTTCTTGCGGAGGATGAGCAGGTACCCAGAAATCACCATTCGCGTCGACCTCGGTCGAATGCGAATAGATGCGGTCCGCAAGTAGCCACATCGGATGCGAACAGGCATCTGTCCGAACCATAGGGCTGTAATTATCCTTGAGGATCAGACCGCCATCGGCATTCACGAAGGGGTGGAGTGTCTGGAAATGCGACAGCGTCCATCTTTCGTTCTCTGAGCGTTGCGGGATCGGGTCCACATCGGCCATGAGCTCGTTGACGTCCGGCAACCACGTGTAGTGGGTTTTCATGTCACTGAGGCTGACAAGTTCAATAGACTGACGCTGCAGATCACCGTCGATCCGGCTAAGAAGCACATAACCGTCCAATCCGGGCGCCCCGGCATCGCCGAACGACCAGCCGCTCGGAATCGCGTCGAACCGTTTGGCGTAGTGATTTATCCTGGAATCGGGATCGCGCAGCCGTTTGAAGACCAGCGGAAGTTCAGCCAGCGCGTGAGCGGCAGCACCAACGCCTCCCGCAAATGAGGACCCGCGTTCGCGCAATAGGACGAGCCCGCCGAACGCGATCAGCCCCAAAAGTCCGATCAGGGCAAACACGCACAACACCCAGGCTTCGATACGCGCGAACAGAAATCTCTTCATAAAACCGGACCACACTTTGCAGGAAGGCTGCTACAACGATTGCGGCCATGGAAAGTAGAAATTTACTTGGCGTCAATAGCAGCGGACTTTTTCCGGGTAGAATCAGGGTTCCCGACAGAAGCCGCTGAACGAAACCTGGACGGAGGAATGAATTGTCAACGGTGAAAGCCCGAATTTCAATCACCTACTGCACCGGTTGCAACTGGCTCTTGCGGTCCGGCTGGATGGCGCAGGAGCTTTTGTCGACCTTTGGCACCGATATCGGCGGCGTGACGCTGATCCCCGGCACCGGCGGCACCTTTGAAATCCGGGTCGGGGATGAGCTGGTTTGGGACCGCAAGCGCGACGGCGGCTTTCCGGACGTCAAGGCGCTTAAGCAGATGGTCCGCGACCGGATCGACCCGGACCGTGATCTGGGTCATATCGACCGCGCGAAGGGCTGATCAACAGCTCGTTCGCGTCATCACGTCCTGATCTTTCGCGCCACAATGAACCGGCGGGGCGGCTGGGCGGGGTGGTTGCCGGTCTCGATGATCTCAAACCCGGCCTTCATGACCGCCGCTTCAAGTTCCGCGATATGCCCGATCCGCACGAACGGCGCCTTGCCGACCAGTTGCATCAGCGGCAGGACACCCATCATAAAGGTGAGAAACATTCGTTCGCGCGTCCAGCCCGATCCCGCAACGGGGCGGCAGATGGTCTTGGAAATAAAGAGGCCGCCAGGTTTCAGAAGATGGTTCACCCGGTCCAGCGCCTTCGGCAGATCGGTCAGAAGGTGCAGCATGTTGAAGGCAAGGACGGCGTCATAGGGTCCGTCGTCCAACGCCGCGTCGTGAACATCGGCCGCAACAAAACGGATGTTCTTCACACCTTCGGCCCCGGCCTTGCGCTGCCCGACCGCGATCATTCCGGGCGAGACATCGCTCGCCGTAATCTCGCCCACACCCGGTGCGAGCAGGAGCGCAGTCGATCCGCTGCCGCAGCCCAGTTCCAGCACCCTGTCCTTCCCGGACAGGTGAGACCGGGTCCGCTCCAGAGTATAGGTATAGGCGTCCATGTCCTTGATGGGCGATTTGGCATATTTCTCGGCGATGCCGTCCCAGAATTTTGCTGTGTCTTGCATGATGTGTCTCCTTTGATCACGGAGATACTCATGCGATTTTCATAAATAAATTGCCGAAATACGTTGTTTGAATATACAAATATGCATGGATAAGCGCCCCGGCAGCTTTGACTGGAACCATGTCCGCGCCTTTCTCGCCACCGCCGAGAAAGGCTCACTTTCCGCCGCTGCGCGGGTGCTGGGCCTCACCCAGCCGACGCTGGGCCGACAGGTCGCGGCACTGGAGCAGGACCTCGGCATCCTTCTCTTCGAACGGGTCGGCCGCACGTTGCACCTGACTGAAGCCGGGCGCGACCTCTTGGGCCATGTCCGGGCGATGGGAGCCGCGGCGGACCGCGTTGCACTCGCGGCCAACGGCCAGTCCCAGTCGATCGAGGGCATGGTCCGGATCACGGCGAGCGAGGGGCTCTCCGCCCATATCCTGCCCGCCGCACTGAAACGGATCAGAGAGGTCGCCCCCCGGCTGGAGATCGACATCGTCGCCGCCAATGATATCCGCGACCTGATGCGGCGGGAGGCCGATATCGCCATCCGCCATGTCCGCCCCGAACAGCCCGACCTCATCGCCCGTCTGGTGCGCGAGGCAAGGGCGTATTTCTATGCCTCACCCGGCTATCTTGCGGCACGGGGCCGCCCAAGGACCCTCGCCGACCTCGCCCGGCACGATTTCATCGGCTTCGGTGACAACCGGCGCATGCTCGACTACCTCCAGCCCCTCGGAATGCCGGTGACCGAGGCGAATTTCCGCATCGGCTCGGCCAATGGCATCGTCGCCTGGGAACTGGCGCGGCAGGGCTTCGGCATCGCGCCGATGTGGGACGATCTGGCGCGCCTCAACCCGGAAATGGAACGCATCCTGCCCGACCTGAAGCCGATCACCTTCCCGATCTGGCTGACGACCCACCGCGAGCTGCATACCAGCCGGCGCATCCGGCTGGTCTTCGATCTGCTTGCGGAGTTCCTCTCGCGCGAGCCGCTGGCGGGGATCAGCCCCTGAGGACGCCGCCCGTGGCCTTCGCGACCTTCTCGACGATCTTGGCCGAAACCGCCTCGATTTCCTCGTCGGTCAGGGTCTTGTCGCGCGGTTGCAGGCGGACGGAAATGGCGAGTGACTTCTTGCCCGTGCCCATCTGCGCCTCGGCCTTCTCGCCGGTGAACTGATCGAAGACGGCAACGCTTTCGATCAGCGCCTTGTCAGCGCCCTGTGCGGCGTTCACAAGCGTCAGCGCCTCGACCTCTTTGCCTACGACAAAGGCAAAGTCGCGCTCGACCGCCTGAAGGTCGGACCGGCCGAGGGCGGCGCGGGTTGTGGTTTTCGATTTCGGGAAGGGCACGGCCTCAACCCTTACTGTGAAGGCAACCGCAGGCCCCTTCACATCCATCGCCTTCAACACCTTCGGATGCACGTCACCGAAAGTGGCGATCACGTTCGGCCCCAGACCCATCACGCCCGACCGGCCCGGATGCCACCAGGCATCGGCCCTGCGGCTGATCTGCACCTTCTGGGGAGCACCCAAAGCGGCCAGCACCGCCTCGGCATCGGCCTTGGCGTCGTAAAGATCGGCCATGCGGCGCGAGCCATAGGGGTCGCGCGGCGCGGTCGCACCGATCAGAAGGCCCGTGGCCATCAGCGCCTGTTCGCCGGGCTCGCCGCCATGGAAGGCGGGGCCGACTTCGAACAGCGCGAGGTCCATGAAGCCGCGCGCCTGATTGCGGGCGGCGGCCTGCAAGAGACCCGGCAGCAGGTCGGGCCGCATATGGGTCATTTCCGACGAGATCGGATTTTCCAGCCGCGTCGCCTCACCCCCGCCGCCGAACATCGCAGCGGACGCGCCGTCGATGAACGAATAGGTCACGCATTCATTGTAACCCAAAGCCGCCAGCACCCGCCGCGCCGCCTTCTCGCGCATCTGCATCGGCGTCAGGATCGGTTTCGGCACGCCCGGTTTCGCCCGCCGCATCGGCTTGCCTTCCAGCTTCGTCAGCGACGCGATGCGCGCCACTTCCTCGACCAGATCGGCCTCACCCAGAATATCGGGCCGCCAGGAGGGCGGATGGGCCATATCGCCCTTCAGGGCGAAGCCCAGGGCCTCCAACGTCGCCCGCTGGTCGCCCTCGGCGATGTTCATGCCGACGAGGCTCACGACCTTCTTCGCATCGAACCGATAGGCCCGGTCGCTGACCGGCACCGCGCCATCCATCACGACCTCAGAGGCCTCGCCGCCACAGAGGTCAAGGATCATCCGCGTCGCCAGTTCCAGCCCCGGCAGGGTGAAGTCCGGGTCCACGCCGCGTTCAAAGCGGTAGCGGGCATCGGAATTGATCTTCAGCGCCCGGCCCGTCGTGGCAATCGTGATCGGGTCCCAATAGGCGCTTTCAAGGAAGACATCGGTCGTTTCCTCGGTGCAGCCGGAAACCGCGCCGCCCATCACACCGGCGATGCTTTCGGGGCCCTGATCATCCGAAATCACCATCATACCGGGGCGGAACGTATAGGTCTTCTCATCCAGCGCCTCGATGGTTTCGCCGCCCGCCGCCGGATGGATGCGCAGATCGCCCTTCACCTTGCTCGCGTCGAAGACATGCAGGGGCCGGTTCTGATCGAAGGTGAAGAAGTTGGTGATATCGACCAGCGCCGAGATCGGGCGCAGGCCAATGGCCTTCAGCCGCGCCTGCAACCAGGCCGGGCTCGGCCCGTTCTTCACACCGCGGATCAGGCGGCCGGTGAAGAGGGGGCAACCCTTTTCCTTCAGGACCTCGTCGATCACCACCTTGATCGGGCTCTCAAACCCGCCCTTGACCGGCTCGACATTCAGCGGCTTGAGCCGCCCGAGGCCCCGCGCCGCCAGATCGCGGGCAAGGCCGCGCACGCCCAAAGCATCGGGGCGGTTCGGGGTGATCTTGATATAGATCATCGGATCGACCGCGCCGGGGCGGTTCTTCGCCAGCCAGTCCACGAACCGCTCGCCGACCTCGCCCGACGGGAGTTCGATGATGCCGTCATGTTCGTCGGAAAGTTCAAGTTCCCGTTCCGAGGCCATCATGCCATGGCTCTCGACCCCCCGGATCTTGCCGACGCCAAGGGTCACGTCGATGCCGGGCACATAATCGCCGGGCTTGCAGAGGACGACCGTGATGCCTTCCCGCGCGTTCGGCGCGCCGCAGACGATCTGCTTTTCGCCCTCATCGGTCAGCACCCGGCAGACCCTGAGCTTGTCGGCATCGGGATGCTGTTCGGCATGGAGCACCTTGGCGAGGGTGAAGGCAGAGAGCCGTGCTGCGCGGTCCTCGACCTCTTCGACCTCAAGGCCAAGATCGGTCAGCGCATAGAGGATCTCGTCGAGCGTGGCTTGCGTTTCGAGATGGTCTTTCAGCCAGGAGAGGGTGAATTTCATTGTCATATCCTGCCGATGGTTAGCTGCAGCACCAGATAGATCGTTCCGACGAGCCCCGCGATCATTAGGTACCCAATGAGTAGATTGATTGGCCAAGAAAACTGTCTTGTAGCCATGAAGCGAACGGTTTTCGAAAGCGCATCCGGGCAGTTAACAGAAAGCAATCTTGGCCCTCTGGCGTCGATATCGATCATGTCGACTATTACGAGTTCGCCCGGAGCGATTGAGGGGACATGGATAACGAAATGCCCATTCTCTAGTAGCTTCGGAGTGTGGTCGCGGGGGGGCCAGAGATTGAAGCTAGTCAAATGCTCACTGAACACAATCTCAACGTTGGAGGCGGCCTTCTTGCCAGTATTCTGCACGAAGAACTTTTCGGTCCAGATGGAGATCTTTTCGCCATCTTCCCGCAATTTGAACTGGTGATAGTTAGAACTCGTGGAGCCCCAGATAAGCTTTACTCTGGCTCGAAGCAGCCAAAGCAAAAAGGCAGTCACCAGCGCAAGGGCGATGGAAATTATGAAGTCGTGAGCAGGATCAAGTTTGTCCCATAGCTTGCTGGCAAGTTCCATCACCTGCTCAGCCCCCCGGCCACCGTCGGCATGTCGAGGCTGGTAAACCCGTAATGCCTCAGCCATCGCAGGTCGCTTTCGAAGAACGCGCGCAGGTCGGGGATGCCGTATTTCAGCATCGCCAGCCGGTCGATGCCCATCCCGAAGGCAAAGCCCTGCCATTCGTCGGGATCGACACCGCCTGCGCGCAGCACATGCGGGTGGACCATGCCGCTGCCCAGGATTTCCATCCAGCCATCGCCCTCGCCGATCTTCAGCTGGCCCTTGTCCCAGGAACAGCGGATATCGACCTCGGCCGAGGGTTCGGTGAAGGGGAAATGCGAGGCGCGGAAGCGCAGTTCGACATCGTCAACCTCGAAGAAGGCGCGGCAGAACTCCTCCAGCACCCATTTGAGGTTGGCCATGGAGATGTCGCGGTCGATGGCCAGCCCCTCGATCTGGTGGAACATCGGCGCATGGGTCTGGTCCATGTCCATGCGGTAGACGCGGCCCGGCGCGATGACGCGGATCGGCGCGCCATGGGTCTGCATCGCGCGGATCTGCACGGGGCTGGTGTGGGTGCGCAGGACATGCGGCGGGCGGTTGTCGCCTGTCGCGCGGTGCATGAAGAAGGTGTCATGCTCCTGCCGGGCGGGGTGTTCGGGCGCGATGTTGAGCGCGTCGAAATTGTACCAGTCGGACTCAATCTGCGGGCCTTCGGCCACGGCAAACCCCATATCGGCGAAGATCGCGGTGATTTCCTCGGTGACCTGGCTGACGGGATGGATCGTGCCCTGACGGCGCGGACGGCCCGGCAAAGTGACGTCGAGCCATTCGGATTTCAGCCGCTCATCAAGGGCGGCATCGGCCAGCGCGGATTTCTTCGCCTTCAAAGCGGCGTCGATCTCATCCTTGAGCCGGTTCAGCGCCTGCCCGGCTTCCTGCCGCTGGGCGGGGTCCATCTGGCCAAGTTCGCGCATCTTCAGCGAAATCTCGCCCTTCTTGCCAAGGGCCGCCACGCGCAGCTCCTCCAGCGCGGCCTCATCCCCCGCCCCGGAAATCCCTTCCAGATACTTGCCCTTCAGCGCGTCCAATCCGTCCATCGGTCCCTCCGGCATCACCGGCCTTCTGCTATCACACGGCACCCTGAATTCAAGCTGCCCAAAGAAAAACCCCGCGGAGGCCTTTCACGGCCACTCGCGGGGTTTCAACTGTCCCTCGGTGAAGAGGAGTTACGCGAGCGCGGCCTTCGCCTTTTCGACGATGGCCCCAAACGCCGCCGGCTCATGCACGGCGAGATCGGCGAGCACCTTGCGGTCCACCTCGATCCCGGCAAGGCCGAGCGCGTTGATGAAGCGCGAATAGGTCATGTCGGCGTCCACCGCACGCACCGCCGCGTTGATCCGCTGGATCCACAGGGCGCGGAAGTTGCGCTTGCGGGCCTTGCGGTCGCGGGTGGCGTATTGGTTCGCCTTGTCCACGGCCTGCGTGGCAGTGCGGAAGTTGGTCGAACGCGCGGCGTAGTAGCCTTTCGCCTTCTTGATGACCTTGCGGTGACGGGCGTGCGTGACGACGCCGGATTTAACGCGAGCCATGTGTCTGTCTCCTCAGCGGTCGTAGGGCATGTATTTCTTGACGATCTTCGTATCCGCATCCGACAGCAGCATGGTGCCGGTGGCTTTGCGGATAAAGTCCGTCGATCGCTTGATCATGCCGTGACGCTTGCCGGCGACACCAGCCTTGACGCGGCCCGAGGCCGTCATCTTGAACCGCTTCTTGGCGGCCGATTTGGTCTTCATCTTGGGCATTTTCATCTCCTGTGTCAGACGTGAACGCGCGACTCGGCAATGCCACTTGGCCGGAAGCGCGGGGTATTCGAGAGGCGGCGTATAGACGCGATGGGCGGGTTTGGCAAGTACCGCATCCGCCTTGCGGTACTATTCCGGATCGGTCCGGAAGATCAGCCGTTCGTCACAGGGAGCCACGCGCAGGATGTTGGTCGTACCCTTGACGTTGAAGGGCACGCCTGCCGTGACCACGATCTGATCCTTCTCGGTCGCGAAACCGTATTCGCGCGCCGCGCGGGCGGCGGAGACGACGGCCATCTTGAAGCGGTCGACCGTGTCGGTCAGCACGCAATGCACCCCCCAGGTCAGGCAAAGGCGGCGCAACGTCGCGGGGATCGGCGTCAGCGCGATGATCGGCACGCTGGGCCGTTCGCGGGCGACGAGGCTTGCCGTGGTGCCCGACTGGGTAAAGCAGCAGATCGCGTGAATGTCGGTCGCCTCGGCGATTTCTCGCGAGGCCGCCACGATGCCGTCGGCAATGGTGGTGCGGCTGACGCGGCGTGAAGCCTCGATCACCTCGCGGTAGGTCGGGTCGGCCTCCACCGATTTTGCCACGCTGTCCATCGTCGTGACCGCCTCGACCGGATAGTCCCCGGCCGCACTTTCGGCCGAGAGCATGACGGCATCGGCGCCCTCGTAGATCGCGGTGGCGACGTCGGAGACCTCCGCCCGGGTGGGCATCGGGCTTTCGATCATCGATTCCAGCATCTGGGTCGCGACGATGACCGGTTTCGCCGCCGCCCGCGCACCGCGCACCAGTTGCTTCTGGATCGGCGGCACCGAATGGACCGGCAGTTCGACGCCCAGATCGCCGCGCGCGACCATGATCCCGTCGGAGGCGGCGAGGATCTCCTTATAGGCCTTCACGGCGGCGGGTTTTTCGATCTTCGACAGGATCGCGGCGCGGCCCCTGGCCAGCCCGCGCGCCTCCTGCACGTCTTCGGGGCGCTGCACGAAGGACAAGGCAAGCCAGTCGACCCCGAGTTCGCAGGCAAATTCCAGATCGGCCCGGTCCTTGTCGGACAAAGCCGCCAACGGCAGGACGACGTCGGGCACATTCACGCCCTTGCGGTTCGAAATCGTGCCGCCCGTCGTCACGGTGCAATTGGCAAAATCGGCGCCGCAGGTCTCGACCTTTAGCCGGATCTTGCCGTCGTTGACGAGAAGCGAGGCCCCCGGTTCAAGGGCGGCAAAGATCTCCTTGTGCGGCAGGCAGACGCGGGTTTTGTCGCCTTCCGCCGGGTCGAGATCAAAGCGGAAAGCAGCCCCTTCCGCCAGTTCCTCCTCGCCCTTCGCAAAGACACCCGTGCGCAGCTTCGGACCCTGAAGGTCGGCGAGGATCGCGATCGGGCGACCGGTATCGGCCTCAATCTTGCGGATGATCGCATGGCGGGCGGCCTGTTCTTCATGGCTGCCATGGCTCATGTTCAGCCGGAAAACGTCCGCACCCGCCTCAAAGAGCGCCCGGATCGTCTCATAATCGCTCGACGAGGGGCCGAGCGTGGCGACGATCTTTACGTTCCTGAGGCGTCTCATCCCGGCCATGGCATCTCTTCCGTTTGCGCTATCATCGAAATCCGCCCCTCTATGGCCGAAAAGCCGCGCCACGGCAACTGGCGCTTTGCCGTCCGCCGGGGTAAGGGACGGATGACATTCCAAGATGACGGTGAGATGACGACACAACCTTTCGAGATCGTCGGCGCTGAACGCCCCTCGCGCTGGCTTGTGACCTGCGATCATGCGACCAACCGGGTGCCCGACTGCATCGGCGGCGGCAGCCTCGGCATTTCTCCCGGCGATATGGAACGCCATATCGCCTATGATATCGGCGCGGCGGGGGTAACGCGGCGACTGGCCGAGCGGCTGAACGCGCCTGCGATCCTCTCGGACTTCTCGCGGCTCGTCATCGACCCCAACCGGGGTGAGGACGACCCGACGCTGGTGATGAAGCTTTACGACTCGACGATCATCCCGGTGAACCGCGATGTCGATGGCGACGAAACCGAGCGCCGCCTGAACGCCTTCCACCGGCCCTATCACGACGCGCTGGAAGGGCTCGCGATCCGCCGCAGCGATACCGTCATCTGCGCGGTCCACAGCTTCACGCCCCGGCTTTTCGGGCGCGGCGACAGGCCCTGGCAGGTGGGAATCCTCTATTCCCACCTCGACCCGAAACTGTCGCTCGCCATTCTTGACCGGCTGCGCGCCGAGCCCGACCTGAACGTGGGCGAAAACGAACCTTACGGCGGCCATCTCGACGGCGATTCCATCGACCGGCATGCGCTGAAGAAGGGCCGCCCCAATGTGCTGATCGAGATCCGCCACGACCTGATCCGCACCGAGGACGGCCAGATCGCCTGGGCCGACCGGCTGGCGCCGATCCTTGAAGCCGCGCTGGCGGATATCAATCTCTGAGTCGAGGAGAAGATCATGGACGACCAGACCCGCATCGAGATCGAAGCCGCCGCCTTCCGGACGCTCCGCCATCATCTGATGGAAAAACGCGCCGATGTGCAGAATATCGACCTGATGAACCTCGCCGGTTTCTGCCGCAACTGCCTTGCCCGCTGGTATCAGGAGGCCGCCGCCGAACGCGGCATCGAGATGACCAAGGACGAGGCGCGCGAAGTCTATTACGGCATGCCCTACGAGGACTGGTGCGCGGCGAACCAGACCGAAGCCGATGCCGCCAAGCAGGAGGTTTTCAAAAAAGTCTTTGCCGAGAACGTCGGCGATCCTACGAAACCCTGACGGCCGCTTCCCGCAGATGCGCCACAACAGCCCGCAGCAACGTGCGCCGCGCGATCGCGCTTGGCCAGACCATCACATAGTCGCGTGACATCGGCAGTGAATGCGGCTCCACCACCAGCAGCCGTTCCGACCGGATATCGTCCCCGGCAATGCGCTCGGGCACCAGCGCGACCCCCAGACCGGCACGGGCAAGCGCGGCTGCGACCGCGATCATCCCGACCTTCAGCCCGGCACCCGGATCGGGCCGCCGATCACTCAACCGGTCGGCAAACCACGCGTTCCACGCCGGTTGGGTCGCGAAGGCCGGTCCCCAGTCGGTGTGGATGAAGGCGCTGTCTGGGAGCGCCTCCACCCCGCCCTCGGGCATTGTGAAACCGGGGGCGGCGACCGCCACGATCCGGTCCCGGAACAGCACCTCCGTCACATGGTCGGCATAATAATCCGCGCCATAGGTGATCCTCAGGTCCACGCCATCGCGGGCGAAGGCGACGGGGTCATCCTCCACCCGTATTTCCACCTTTCCGTCTGAGGCAAAGCCCACCATGGCCGGGGCGAGCCACAACTCAGCCACGCTCGGCAAAACCGAGACGACCAGCCGCGCCCGGTTGCGCCCTTCGGCCAGTTCGTCGGCGACCGAGGCGAGATCGGTCAGCGCCTGCTCGATTCGTGGATAGATCGCGCGCCCCGCATCGGTCAGCGTGATCCGGTTGCCCTGCCTCAGGAACAGGTGCTTTCCAAGATGCTGTTCCAGCGCCCGAACCTGCTGGCTGACAGCAGCCGAGGTCACGCCAAGCTCTACCCCCGCCTGCACGAAACTGCCGGTTCTGGCGGCGACCTCAAAAGCCCGCATTGCGTTCAGCGGCGGAAGCATTGCCCTATCTCTCGAAAGTTTTTCTTATGCTCCGGGAAATTTTCTCCCGTTGCAAGGTGACCCTTCCGTTGCCACCCTCGCCGCAATCCAAGGGAGGCCCCGATGCACCATATCCTCGATCTCGACCGCTACACGCTCCACCGCCCCGGCAGTCCGGAATGGCAGGCACTGGTGACGCAGGCCCGCGCCGACCTTGCGGCGAACGGCATGTTCAACCTCGAAGGGTTCATGCGACCGGAGGTGATCGCGTCCGTCGTGGCCGATCTTGCGCCGAAATTCGACACCGAGAGCTTCACCCATGCCCGGCGCCACAACATCTATTTCAAGAAGGATATCCCCGGCCTCGCCCCCGATCACCCCGCCCTGCGCCAGTTCGAGACGTGCAACCGCACCCTCTGCGGCGACCAGATCCAAGGCCCGCTGACCGAGATGTACCGCTGGCCGGAACTGGCCAGTTTCATCGCCGCGACGATGGAAAAGCCGCAGCTTCATCCGATGGCCGACCCCCTCGCCTGCGTCAACCTCATGTCCTATAACGAGGGTCAGGCGCTGAACTGGCATTTCGACCGGTCGGAATTCACCACGACCCTTCTCTTGCAAGCCCCCGAAGCAGGCGGCGAGTTCGAATACCGCTCGGACTTGAGGAGCGACGACGACCCGAACTACGACGGCGTCGCGAAACTTCTGGCCGGTGAAGACCCGATGCTCCACCGGCTCTCCGTGACGCCGGGCACACTCAACGTCTTCAAGGGCAAGAACACCGCCCACCGGGTCACGCCCGTGAAGGGCGGCCGCGCGCGGATCATCACAGTCCTGACATATTACGAACGCCCGGGTGTTCGCTTCACCGACGAGGAAAACATCGGATTTTACGGGCGCGCGGCATGAACCGTGATGTCTTCGCAGCCGAAAAGATGGCCCGCGACTTCTAGGATCACTCTTCGGCTTCGGCGACAAGCGACAGCGGCGCCACGCCCTTCGGCAGGTCGGCGGTGGTCAGCGGCTCGGCCGGTCGGGCAAGGCGGTTCCTGACAACCCAGTGCAGCCGCGTCTCGGCCCGCGTGATCGCGACATAGGCAAGGCGCTTCCACAAGGGAATCCCCGCCTCCATTCGCCCCACCTTCGCGGCGACGAAAAGGTCGGGCGCAAAGACCTGAACGTCAGGCCATTGCGAGCCTTGCGCCTTGTGGATCGTCACCGCCGAGCCATGCAGAAAAGCCGCGCCCATATGGGCTGCGGAGGGGATGAAGGGCTCCTCCTCATCCGGCAGTTCGATCTTGATGATCGAGGCAGCGGAAACCTGCGGGTCCTCGGCGCCGATCACATGCAGCTTCGCGAACCCCGCCTTCTTGCCGGGGCCGAGATAGATGACCTGCGCGCCCTTGATCAGCCCCCGCGCCTCCAGATCAATGCGCTTCTTGCGGTGCTTCAGGGGCAGTTCGATCCCGTCGCAGATCAGGGGCTCACCGGGCAGAAGATCGTCCGGCGGTGCGCCATAGGCCGCCCGGAACGCCTGTATCAGCCGGATACGGGTCTGATTGCGCCAGACCAGAACCGGCGACCGCGCCATCAGACCGGCATCCACCCGCTCGGCCCATTGGATGCGCTCATCCTTGCGCGCGGCGGCCTCAACCATCCGCTCGAACCCCTCAAACGTCAGGTCGGGATCGGCCAGCGCATGGGCAAGATCGAGGATCGGGTTGTCCTCTTCCTGCCGGTGGATGCGGTGCAGCACCAGCTTGCGGCTCTCGGACAGCCGGTCGAACACCATCTCGCCTGACTGACCCACCGGGGCCAACTGCGCCGGATCGCCGAACAGGACAAGCGTCGGGAAGATTTCCTTCAGGTCGTCCATCTGGCGTTCATCCAGCATCGACGCCTCATCGACAAAGCCGATATCCAGCGGGTCCTCGCGCCGTTTCCAGCCCTTGATGAAATCCGAGCCCCTAAGGCCAGCGGCGGCCAGCGCGCCGGGGATCGACTTAACCTGATCGTAAAAGGCCTTGGCACGGTCGAGCGCGATTTCGGTCAGCCCCTCGACCGTCGGCCGGTCGCCATTTCCCGCCAGCCATTCGGCGATCTTTTCGTATTCCGGGTCATAGACCGGGGTATAGAGGATGCGGTGGATCGTCGTCGCGGGCACGCCGCGCCCGCGCAAGACGCTCGCCGCCTTGTTGGTGGGCGCAAGCACCGCCAATGTGCGCCGGTCCTTGCGCCGCTTGCCTTCATAATCGCCCGAGATCGTGTCGACCCCGGCGGCATCCAGCGCCTTGGTCAGTTCGGCCAAGAGCATCGTCTTGCCCGATCCGGCCTTGCCAATCACTGCCAGAACGCTCGCCCGGCCCGTCGCGGCGGGCATCAGCGTTCCGCCCAGCAGATCGACGCCCGCGCTGCCCAGAACATCGGCGACGCGGTCCCAGGCCTCGGCCTGGTCTTCGGAAAAGGTAAGGGCGGACCCGGACATGGGCGCGACCCTATAGGCCGCGCCCGGGGGATGCCAGCCGGTTTAGCCGGCCGCCGGCAGGTCCGTGCGATCGCCAAAAGCGCGGTTAAACCAGAGCTGCGACACCTCGGGCGAAATGCCCGCCTTGCGCGCCATCTTGCGCCGGATTTCCTCGGAAAACTCCCAGATGCCAAGGCTGACCGCATCAGCCCCCTGTCCCTCGGTGCCCAGCACGGTCGGTTGCCAACCCAGCAGCCGGTAGATCCGCACCATGCGCGCATCGAACACCCCGACCGCCCGCGCCAGCCCGAAGCCGACACCAAGCTGCGCGCCGCCCAGCATCAGCGCAGCCGACGTCGTCGGCGGGGTATGTTCGGCAAGACAGAACCGGGTGCATTCCCAGACCTTCGGATGGGCGAACCTGCGCCCGGCCGCCAGCGATGAGAAGTGGTCGTTGACCATGGTCGGTCCCAGCGTCGGCAGGAACCGCATCGATCCGCCATGGCGCCCGTCCGGCATCTGCCAGATCACATAGGTCGGGTTCAACGCATCATATTCGTCGCGCTCCCACCCGTTACGGTCCACGCTGACCGCCCAGCCCAGCCTTTCGCGGAACTGCGTCGCGCGGTCGGCAAACATCGTGTCCCGCAACAGCGGGTAATGGCCGAGTTCTTCGGCCGTCAGAAATCGCAGCATCGTGCCCTCCATCAGGATGACGGAAGGGCTTAGCGAAACTTGGTTAATTCGCGGCTAGGGCAGCGTTAAGGTTAAAGCAACACAAGACCTTCGGCGATGGCACGGGCCACGGCCTGCGTCGTGTTGCTGGCGCCCAGCTTGAAGCGGGCGCTTTCGACATAGGCGCGGAGCGTATGTTCGGAAATGGCCAGACTGTCGGCGGCCTGTGCCCGGTTCAGCCCCATCGCGAGCATGGTCAGAACATCGACCTCGCGCGGAGAAAGGTTCTGCATCGCGTAGAAATCGGTTCCCCGCTCGATCTCCAGCGCCTTCTGGTTGACAAAATGTGAAACAAGGATCAGGTCACCCATATATTCGCCGGTAAACTTCTCCCACCGCGTATCACTCATGTGATCAGAGATGGTGAACATGGCGAACTGGCCGTTCGGGCCACGGATCGGCACCGAATATCCCTGATTGCCCACCCCCGCGTCGAGGGCCTCGCCCAGAAAGTTTCGCGACAGCCGCCCCGACCAGTCCAGACGTTTCCAGTCAACCGGGTGAAAGCGACGGAAGCATCCCTGCACGACCGGGTCGATCCGTGCGAAGTCTTCATCGACGTAACGTTCGACCCAGGCCGGGTCGTAGGTCAGGACGGCGTATTGCTGGCCGGTTGAGTTGACGGAGTGATAGACCAGATGTTCGACCGGGAAGTGATCCCTGAGCCCAAGGATCACCGATTGAAGATCATCAAGCGTTTTCGCCCGCTGAAGTCGATCTATGAACTCCGCCAGTCTTGCCTGCATTCGCGGCGAAACCTCCGGCCATCACCCCCGCCACCTGAGCGATCTCGCCTGCTGCCACCAGCGATGTGTCGTCAAGCTGCTCTGCCAACGACGACAATCCGTTCGCCTGTGCAAACGCCTTGAGATCGGTCAGCACATCTAGGATCCATTCGTATTGCATCTTTACTCTCGTGAAAAGTGGTTTGGCGAGCCTACTACAACCCCAGCATGTAAAATGTTCCTTAGCGGACCTATTCGATCAACTCCCCGATTATGATGGGGGTGAACTTTATAACATATTGATTTTATTTGATTCGTGAGTGAGTTTCGTTATCATTTCGAAAATCCAGGGTAATTAAATGGCCCCGAAAGACTGAACGCGGAGCGGTTTTTAGTATCTTGGCCACCGCGATTGCCGCCAGAACTCTGTCGCACATATTGACGCCAGTGCCGCACAATATGCGGCACTGGTTCCCATTCCGTATTTCCAGCCGTCCGAAATGACGCCGCCAGTCGCGTGATCAGCCCCGCCGACCCGCCTCCAAAGCGTCCTCGAAGGTCCGGAGCCCGGTACGCGGCGCCTGCACCAGCACCGCCATATTGCCCGGCTTGTGCTCGTTCCGGCGCATCTTCATATGCGCGGCCGGAATTTCATCCCAGGGGAAGACCTCGGACATGCAGGGATCGAGACGGCGCTCCAGCATCAGCTTGTTCGCGGCCGAGGCCTGCGCGAGATGCGCGAAATGCGAGCCCTGGAGGCGCTTCTGATGCATCCACATGTAGCGCACGTCGAAGGTGCAGTTGAAACCCGAGGTACCGGCGCAGATCACGACCATGCCGCCCTTCTTGCAGACCAGAGACGAGACCGGGAAGGTCGCCTCGCCGGGATGCTCAAAGACCATGTCAACATTGACGCCCTTGCCGGTGATGTCCCAGATCGCCTTGCCGAACTTGCGCGCCTCTTTCAGCCATGCGTTGTATTCGGGGCTGTTGACCTTGGGCAGTTGTCCCCAGCACTTGAAATCGTTGCGGTTGATCACGCCCTTGGCGCCCAGCCCCATGACGAAGTCGCGCTTGCTCTCGTCGCTGATCACCCCGATCGCGTTGCCGCCCGCCGTATTGATGAGCTGAATCGCGTAAGAGCCGAGACCGCCCGACGCGCCCCAGACCAGCACGTTCTGGCCCGGCTGAAGGTCATGCGGCGCGTGGCCGAAGAGCATCCGGTAGGCTGTGGCCAGCGTCAGCGTGTAGCAGGCGGATTCTTCCCAGGTCAGGTGCTTGGGACGCGGCATCAACTGCTGCGCCTGCACGCGGGTGAACTGCGAAAACGATCCGTCGCCGGTCTCATAGCCCCAGATCCGCTGGCTTGGCGAAAACATCGGGTCGCCGCCATTGCAGTGTTCGTCGTCGCCATCATCCTGGTTGCAGTGGATGACGACCTCGTCGCCGACCTTCCAGCGCTTGACCTTCTCGCCCACGGCCCAGACGATGCCCGAGGCATCGGACCCGGCGATGTGATAATCCTGCTTGTGCACATCGAAGGGGCTGATCGGCTCACCCCGGCTGGCCCAGACGCCGTTGTAGTTGACGCCCGCCGCCATCACCAGAACCAGCACCTCGTTGCTGTCCAGCTTCCAGGTATCGACGACCTCGACCTGCATCGCGGTTTCGGGCTCGCCATGGCGCTCGCGCCGGATCGCCCAGGCATACATCTGCTTCGGCACATGGCCCAAAGGCGGCATCTCGCCGATCTCGTAGAGGTCTTTTTCGGGCGCGTCGTAGGGCGCGATTTCGGTTTGCGTATCCAAGGCCATCTACCTCTCCTGACATCTTCGCCGCATCGCAGAATCAACGCGGGCTCAAGGCATGGAATAGGATCGGCGCGGTAACATTGCAATAGGTTGCGGTAGTTATTTTGTAATTTTATGTCCCGCCGGATGACGAACGTTGCGTTTCGGCGGGATTTTCCCGGTTTTTGATGCCGCAGGTGCAGCAAGATGCTGCTCTACGGCGGCGGCATAGAACCCGATCAGCGCCCGGTCCTTCGGCGGCACGGTGATCCGCCCGCCCTCGCGCCGCACGATCTTGCGCAAGGTCAGGATGTCCAGCGCCCGCTTGACCGCCTTGTCCACCGACCCGTCCGGCAGTTCAAGATACGCACCCGCCGCGCCAAGGCGCTCCGCCAGCGCCTCCACCCGCTTGGTCAACGCATCCATCGGCAGATCCGTATCCTCGCCTATGGCGGCCGAAATCAGCGGCACCGGCAGGACCGAGACATTGCGGGCGATGCGCGCCATCATCTCGTCGGCCAGCTCGGCGGTCACATCCTCATGCGGAACGCGCAGGAACTCGGCCAGCGACAAAGGCGCGCCGAAACTGACCGAGGCCACGCCGAATTTCTCGAACCGCCCGCTCAGCACGCGGCGTACCTGCCGCCCGACGAATTTAAGGATCGACCAGAAAGAGGCGCGGAACCGCCGGACTCCCATCGCATGGGCCGCGACCAGAACCCGGTCCTCGATGATCCGGTCATAGGACAGCGAGACCGGCACGAAGACGACATCCCGCCCGCCCTCGCGGTAGCCATCGACGATATAGGACAGGATCCCAAGCTTCGGCGTGCCGACCCGGCCATCGAGGCTCAGCCCCCCTTCGGGAAAGATCGCCTGTGTCACGCCCTCTTCAGTGGCCATCTGTACATAACGCGCCAGCACCCGGCGATAGAGTTGGTTGCCGGACTTGCGCCGGATGAAATAGGCCCCCGCCGAGCGGATCAGCCACGACAAAGGCCAGACCCGCGCCCATTCTCCAACCGCGTAGGACAGGGCAGAGCGGCTGGCGGCAAGATAGGTCACCAGCACGTAATCCATGTTCGACCGGTGGTTCATGACGAAAACCACCGTGTCGCCCTTGTCGATCCCGGCAATCGCCTCCGCATCGAACTGCCCGACCCGGACGCGGTAGATCAGACGCGCCAGCCATTTCGCCGCCCGCGCAGCAAAGCCGAAATACACCGAAGCCGAAAAGCCCGGCACGATCTCGCGCGCATAGCGCCGCGCGCGTTCAAGATGCACGGTTTCGGGAATGCCCGTCTCGGCCGCCTCTGCCGCGATTGCCTCGGCCACTTTCGGGTCATGGGCCAGCCGGATGATCATGTCGGGCCGCTTCATCAGCTTAAAGGGCTGGATCGGCCGTTCCAACCGCGTGTTCAGCTTGGCCACAACCCGCTCCATCCGGTGGCGAAAGAACCAGCGCACCGACGGAAACAGGAAATGCGATGCGAACGTCACCCCGGCGAAGACGAGGATCAGCACGAAAAGCCAAAGGGGCAGCGTCACCGGTTGCAGCATCGTGAGGAAAACTGGCAGGAAATCCGCGTCACGTAAATCGCGGACATCAGACCACGGGAAATCCGCAAAGTTTCACAGGGCCAGTGCAACCTTTGAGACTGTCCATACCCGCTCAGTCCGCTACCATCTCCCTTTCAAAAAAGTAACAGCAACAGGGAGGCACTCGATATGACGATGCGCATCATTCTGGCCGCCGCGATGGCACTCGGGGCAAGCACCGCAACCGCGCAGGATGCAGGGATGAGCTTCTTCATCACCAGCGAAAACCCCGGCACTGGCGGCAATTTTGGCGGGATCGAAGGTGCGGATGCTCATTGCGCCGCGCTTGCCGAGGCGGCGGGTGTCTCTGGCAAGTCATGGCACGCTTACCTCTCGACCAGCAGTGAGAATGCCCGCGACCGGATCGGTGCCGGGCCGTGGATGAACGCCGCAGGCGTCACCATCGCCGAAAGCGTGGACCAGTTGCACAGCGCCGACAACAACCTGACCAAAGAAACCGGCCTGAATGAGAAGGGTGAGGTCGTGAACGGGCGCGGCGACAGCCCGAACCGCCACGATATCCTGACCGGGTCTCTGCCGGACGGCACAGTGGCCGAGGGCGCGACTTGCGAGGATTGGACCTCGGATGCCGAGACCACCGCTGGCATGGTTGGCCATCACGACCGGATGGGCCTCGACGAATCGGACGCCGCGAAATCGTGGAACTCCTCGCATTCCTCGCGCGGCGGATGCGGGCTGGAGGCCTTGCGCGGCACCGGTGGTGACGGGCTCCTGTACTGTTTCGCCTCGAACTGACCGTTTCGAAAGCCTTGGTGCTGCGGTGCGGCTCTGAATTTTTTGCACCGCAGCATCTGGACGCGCAACATTCTTCCGTCTAGGTTCGCCACCAAGGAATTATGTTGCCGCGAGGTTTTGCCAATGACCGTCCAGAACGAGCGTGATCGCCCCTGGCTGTTCCGCACCTATGCGGGCCATTCGACGGCAGAAAAGTCGAACGCGCTCTACCGCGCGAACCTCGCCAAGGGGCAGACAGGCTTGTCGGTCGCCTTCGACCTGCCGACCCAGACCGGCTATGACAGCGACCATGAGCTTGCCAAGGGCGAGGTCGGCAAGGTCGGTGTACCGGTCTGCCATCTCGGCGACATGCGGACCCTGTTCAAGGACATTCCCCTTGAGCAGATGAACACCTCGATGACGATCAACGCGACCGCGCCGTGGCTTCTGGCGCTCTACATCGCGGTGGCCGAGGAACAGGGGGCCGATGTCGCGGCCCTGCAAGGCACCGTGCAGAACGATCTGGTGAAGGAATACCTCAGCCGAGGCACCTATATCTGCCCGCCGAAACCCTCCCTGAAGATGATCACCGATGTCGCGGCCTATACGGCGGAACACCTGCCGAAATGGAACCCGATGAATGTCTGTTCCTATCATCTGCAAGAGGCAGGCGCGACACCGGAACAGGAACTGGCCTTCGCCTTGGCCACCGGTATCGCGGTTCTTGACGGCCTCAAGGGCAAGGTCCCGGCCGAAGGCTTCCCCGCCATGGTCGGCCGCATTTCCTTTTTCGTGAACGCCGGCATCCGCTTTGTCACCGAGCTTTGCAAGATGCGCGCCTTCACCGAGCTCTGGGACGAGATCTGCCTTGAACGCTACGGGATCGAGGAAGAAAAATACCGCCGCTTCCGCTACGGCGTGCAGGTGAACTCCCTCGGCCTGACCGAACAACAGCCCGAAAACAACGTCTACCGCATCCTGCTGGAAATGCTCGCGGTGACGCTCTCCAAAAACGCCCGCGCCCGGGCAGTTCAGCTTCCCGCCTGGAACGAGGCCCTTGGTCTGCCCCGCCCGTGGGACCAGCAATGGTCGCTCAGGATGCAGCAGATCCTTGCCTATGAAACCGACCTTCTGGAATATGGCGACCTTTTCGACGGCAACCCGGCGATCACCGCCAAGGTCGAGGCGCTGAAGGAAGGCGCGCGGGACGAGCTGAAGACGCTCGACGCCATGGGCGGCGCCATCGCCGCAATCGACTACATGAAGGGGCGGCTCGTAGAGTCCAACTCCGAGCGTATCGCCCGGATCGAGGCGGGCGAGACCACCGTCGTCGGCGTGAACAAGTGGACAGAGGCCGAGCCTTCGCCCCTGACCGCGGGCGACGGATCGATCCTGACCGTCGATCCGGCGGTGGAGGTCGATCAGGTCGCGCGCCTCAACGACTGGCGCGGGGCCCGCGATCAGGGCACAGTCGATGCCGCACTCGCCGATCTGCGGGCCGCTGCCTCGGCGGGCCAGAATGTCATGCCCGCCTCCGTCGCCTGCGCCAAGGCGGGTGTCACCACCGGCGAATGGGCGGGCGTCATGCGCCAGGTCCATGGCCAGTACCGGGGGCCGACCGGCGTGTCGAAAAACCCCTCAAACCGCACCGAAGGGCTCGACGATATCCGCGATGCGGTGGATCAGGTCTCCACCCGGCTTGGCCGTCGCCTGTCGTTCCTCATGGGCAAGCCCGGCCTTGACGGCCATTCCAACGGCGCCGAACAGATCGCCGCCCGCGCCCGCGACTGCGGGATGGAGATCAACTACGAAGGCATCCGCCTGACACCCTCCGAGATTGTCGCGGCAGCGGGAGAGGCGGACGCCCATGTCGTCGGCCTCTCGATCCTGTCGGGCAGCCACCTGCCCCTGATTGCCGAGGTGATGGAGCGGATGCGCGAGGCGGGCCTTGGCCACATCCCCGTCGTCGTCGGCGGCATCATCCCCGACGAAGACGCCGCAAGGCTGCGCGAAATGGGCGTCGCCCGTGTCTATACGCCAAAGGATTTCGAACTGAACCGGATCATGTTCGACATCGTGGCGCTCGCCGAACCAAAAGCTGTAGCGGCAGAGTAACGAGAGGGACACGCGGTGAAGCCCCGGGTATTTGCGGATGCGAACGAATCCCTTCTGACCGCCTATGAGGAAGAGGTTTCGGGCGAGGCCTATTTCGCCGCGCTTGCCGAACAGCATGACGGCCGCGCCAGCGAAGCGCTGATGCTGATCGCCGAAATGGAGGTCGTGACCGCGCGCCTGTTCCGGCCCGTGCTCGACGCGGCGGGGCTGCATCCGCGCAGCGCCGAAGAGCTTGTGCGCGAAGGGCGCGACGACGCCGAAGCGTTGCGCGGCAGCAGCTGGACCGAATTTCTGACCAGCATGCGGGACGGCTACGACGCCTATGTGACGGAGTTCAAAGGGATCCGCGCCGCCGTCAATCCCGACTTCCGCCCCCATGCCGACCTTCTGATCGCGCATGAAGTCGCGATCATCGACTTCGCCCGGGCCGAACTGGCAGGCGACGGGAACAGCCTGTCCTACCTGCACCGCTATCTGGAAGAGGCGCGGTCTTTCGCGTGACCTTCATTAGGGTCGGCCCGTCACCGCGCCCGACACGTTGCCATACGTTTTGCCGACAGTTTGCCGACGCTTCGCCGATCGCGGATTTCCCGGTCCGGTCACGGGCTTCTTCCCCCGGTCGTCGCTGTAACCTCGTCGGCGGCGGCCCGCACCATTTCGCCGATCTCTCCGGTTCGCTCCAGCGGCAGACGGAAGGCAGGGCCCGAGACCGACAGCCCCGCCACCGGCTCGCCATAAGCATTGAAGATCGGGGCAGCGACGCAGCGCATCCCTTCTGCCCGCTCCTCGTCATCCAGCGCATATCCCCGCGCGCGGGTTGCGGCAAGGTCGGCCAGCAGGTCCTCAACCTCGCCCACGGACCGTTCGGTAAAACGCGGCAAGCCATTCTTTGCAATGGATAAAATCCGCGCCTCTGGATACCAGGCCAGAAGCGCCTTGCCGATGCCCGAGACATGCATCGGCCCCAGCGTGCCGGGCGGGAAGAAGGCGCGGATCGTCTCATGCGTCTCGACCTGGCTCAGGAACAGGACCTGATCGCGCATCTCGACACCCAGATTGGCCGTCTCGCCGGTCGCCCGCATCAGCCGGTCCATCACCGGCCGCGCCCGCTCAGCCACCTTGGTCCGGCGCAGAAAGGCCGACCCCACCCGAAACGCCCCGCCCCCCACATGCCAAAGCTGCCCGGGCTCCTCCATCTCGGCGAAACCATGGGTCTGGAACGTGGTCAGCACCCGGTAAACGGTCGGCGCCGACTGCCCCGTCCGGCTGGCGAGTTCCGACAGCGTCAGCCCGCCCGCCTCGCTGACCGAGGTCAGGATCATCAGTGCGCGGTCAAGCGACTGGATCGTATTGTCGGCCGTCTTGTCATGGAAACTTTTCGGGCGGCCCCGGGGGCGGGATTCGGCCATTCTGGGCCCTTTCTTTGCATGATCGAAAAACGATTTCGACACATGAAAAACAAATTTTTCTTATTTTTCAATACGGAAAGTATATTTTTCACATTGCGAAAAATGTTTTCGAAAAAATTGCGCTCCGAGACGGCAAGAGTCTAAATTTGCAGCATCCCTGCAAAGAGGCACGCCATGTCCTTCCAGAACCCGGTCTTCATTCCCGGCCCGACGAATATCCCCGAGGCGATCCGCAAAGCTTGCGACATGCCGACGATCGACCACCGCTCGCCGCTCTTTGGCGAGATGCTGCACCCCGCGCGGGCCAATGTGCGACAGGTGCTACGGTCGGACTCGGCCGAGATCTTTCTCTTCCCCTCCACCGGCACCGGCGGCTGGGAAACCGCTTTGACCAACACGCTCTCGGCGGGCGACAAGGTCCTTGCCGCCCGGAATGGCATGTTCTCCCACCGCTGGATCGACATGTGCCGCCGCCATGGGCTGGAGGTCGAGGTGGTCGAAACGCCTTGGGGCGAGGGCATCCCCGCCGCCCGTTTCGAGGCGATCCTGACAGCCGACAAAGGCCATCAAATCAAGGCGGTTTTGGCGACGCATAATGAAACCGCGACCGGTGTCCGCTCTGACATTGCCGCCGTCCGCCGGGCGATGGACAGCGCCAAGCACCCCGCGATGCTCTTCGTCGATGGCGTGTCCTCCATCGGCTCGATGGAATTCCGCATGGACGACTGGGGTGTCGATATCGCCGTGACCGGCAGCCAGAAGGGCTTCATGCTGCCCGCAGGCCTCGCCATCCTCGGTTTTTCGGCCAAGGCAATGGCGGCGGGCAAGTCGGCCACCCTGCCCCGCACCTTCTTCGACATCCGCGACATGGAGAAAAGCTACGCCGCGAATGGCTATCCCTATACGCCCGCTGTCGGCCTTCTGAACGGGTTGAAGCTGGCCAGCGACATGCTTCTGGCTGAAGGGCTCGACAATGTCTTCGCCCGCCACCACCGCATCGCCGAAGGCGTGCGCCGCGCCGTCAATGCCTGGGGTCTGAAGCTTTGCGCTGCATCGCCCGACCTCTATTCCGATACGGTCAGCGCCATCCGCACGCCGGAGGGCTTCAACGCCACCGATATCGTCGCACGCGCCGCAAAGGAGTATGGTGTAGCTTTCGGAACGGGGCTCGGCGAGGTCGCGGGCAAGGTCTTCCGCATCGGGCATCTCGGTTCGATGACCGATGTGATGGCCCTTTCCGGCATCGCCGCTGCCGAAATGGTCATGGCCGACCTTGGCCTGCCGATCCGACTCGGCTCTGGTGTCGCCGCCGCGCAGGATTGGTACCGCCACGGCGCGCCCGCAAAAAAGGCCGCTGCATGAAGGACTTGGACATGTATATCCCTTCCTATCAGGACATGCTGGACGCGCATGAGCGTATCAAGCCGCATATCCGCCGCACGCCGGTCCGGACCTCGGACTACCTGAATGAGCTGACAGGCTGCCAACTCTTCTTCAAATGCGAAAACTTTCAGGAACCGGGCGCTTTCAAGGTGCGGGGCGCGACCAACGCGGTCTTTGGCCTTTCCGACGAACAGGCCAAGGCCGGGGTGGCAACCCATTCATCCGGCAACCATGCCTCCTGCCTTTCCTATGCGGCGATGCTGCGCGGCATTCCCTGCAACGTGGTGATGCCGCGCACCGCGCCGCAGGCAAAGAAAGACACCGTGCGCCGCTACGGCGGGCGGATCACCGAATGTGAACCCTCCACCTCATCGCGCGAGGAGACCTTCGCCAAGGTGCAGGCCGAGACCGGGGGCGATTTCGTCCATCCCTACAACGACCCCCGCGTGATCGCCGGGCAAGGGACCTGCTCAAAGGAGCTGGTCGAGCAGACCAACGGCCTCGATTTCGTCGTCGCCCCCATCGGCGGTGGCGGCATGATCTCGGGCACCTGCCTGACGCTCTCGACGCTCGCGCCCGAGACGAAGGTCATCGCCGCCGAACCGGAGCAGGCCGATGACGCCTACAGGAGCTTCAAGGCCGGTCACATCATCGCCGATGACGCGCCGAAGACTATTGCCGACGGGCTTCTGGTGCCTCTGAAAGACCTGACCTGGCATTTCGTGAAGACCCATGTCAGCGACATCTTCACCGCCTCCGACCCCGAGATCATTGATGCGATGAAGCTGATCTGGAAGCACCTGCGGGTGGTGATGGAGCCGTCCTCGGCCGTGCCGCTCGCCACCATCCTGAAAAACAAGGACCATTTCCGCGGCAAGCGCGTCGGGGTGATCATCACCGGCGGCAATGTCGATCTGGACAAACTGCCCTGGATGCAGGGCTAAGGAGAAGAAAATGAACGCTCAGGACCGTTACGCAGATTTCGAAGTCGGCTACGACATTCCCGCCAAGCCCGGCATGGATGAGGCCGATATCCAGACGCCCTGCCTGATCCTCGACCTCGACGCTTTGGAGCGCAATGTGAAGAAGATGGGCGACTATGCCAAGGCCCACGGGATGCGCCACCGCAGCCACGGCAAGATGCACAAATCGGTCGATGTGCAGAAGCTTCAGGAAAGCCTCGGCGGCGCGATAGGTGTGTGTTGTCAGAAGGTTAGCGAGGCGGAAGTTTTTGTCCGCGGCGGCATCAAGGATGTGCTCGTCTCCAATCAGGTGCGCGATCCGGCCAAGATCGACCGGCTGGCGCGGCTGCCGAAACTGGGCTCCCGGATCATCGTCTGTGTCGACGATCTGGACAACGTGGCCGACCTGTCGGCGGCAGCTCAGAAACATGGCACCGAACTGGAGGTCTTTATCGAGATCGACTGTGGCGCGGGGCGCTGCGGCGTGACAACGACGCAGGATGTGGTCGCCATCGCCAAGGCGGTCGATGCAGCTCCGGGGCTGAAGTTCACCGGCATTCAGGCCTATCAGGGCGCGATGCAGCACATGGACAAATACGAGGACCGCAAGGCGAAACTCGATACCGCCGTCGCCATGGTCAAGGATGCGGTTCAGGGGCTGAAGGCCAACGGGCTGGAACCGGAGCTGGTCTCCGGCGGTGGCACCGGCAGCTATTATTTTGAGTCGAATTCCGGCGTTTACAACGAACTTCAATGCGGTTCCTACGCCTTCATGGATGCCGATTACGGTCGCATCCTCGACAAGGATGGCAAGCGCATTGATCAGGGCGAATGGGAAAACGCGCTCTTCATCCTGACCAGCGTGATGAGCCATGCCAAGGCCGACAAGGCCATTGTGGATGCGGGTCTCAAAGCGCAGTCGGTCGATAGCGGCCTGCCCTTCGTCTATGGCCGGGATGACGTGAAATACATCAAATGCTCGGACGAACATGGCGTGGTCGAGGACCCGAATGGGGCCCTGAAGGTCAATGACAAGCTGAAACTGGTGCCTGGCCATTGCGACCCGACCTGCAATGTCCACGACTGGTACGTGGGCGTACGGAACGGCAAGGTCGAAACCGTCTGGCCGGTCTCGGCCCGTGGCAAGGCTTACTGAGAAAACCTCCCTGAGACTGTGGGCCGGGTACGCCCGGCCCTCTTTTGTTACGACACTCTATGACTGAAAGGTGCGCCATGCTCATCGTCCCCGAGGCCCTGATCGCCGGGCTCGTCACCGCCGAAGACGCCTTTGGCGCCATCGAGGCCTGCTTCGCCGCCATGGCGCGGGATGAGGCCTATAACTTCCCGGTCATCCGCGAGGCCTTGGGCGAGGGGCGGCAATACGGGTTCAAGTCGGGCCTTGACCGCGCGGGCGGGGTGATGGGGGTGAAGGCCGGGGGCTATTTCCCCGGCAATGCCGCGAAGGGTTTGATCAACCACCAGTCCTCGGTCTTCCTCTTCGATCCCGAGACCGGGCGGCCCACCGCGATGGTCGGCGGCAACCTTCTGACCGCTTTGCGCACCGCCGCCGCCTCGGCCATTTCCATCGACCGGCTGGCGCGGACGGATGCGAAGGTACTGGGCATGGTCGGCGCCGGTCATCAGGCGCAGTTCCAGCTTCGCGCCGCCGCCAAGGTGCGGGAGTTCGAGAAGGTCATCGCCTGGAACTACCACCCGGACATGCTGCCGAAGCTCGGTGAGGTCGCCGCCGAACTCGGCCTGCCGTTCGAGGCGGTCACGCTCGACCGGATGACCGAGGCCGACGTGATCGTCACCATCACCTCCTCGCCCGCCGCATCGCTGATGTCCGCCCATGTCAGCCCCGGCACGCAACTGGCCTGTATGGGAACCGACACCAAGGGAAAGCAGGAGGTGGAACCCGCCCTCCTCGCCCGCGCCCGCCTCTTCACCGACGAAGTGGCCCAATCCGTCACCATCGGCGAGGCCCAGCACGCCGTCGCCGCCGGGCTGATCCGCGCCGAAGCCATCACCCCCATCGGCGCGGTTATCGCCGGTCTGGCTGAGGGGCGGCAGTCGGACAACCAGATCACCCTCTTCGACGGCACAGGCGTCGGCCTCCAAGACCTCGCCGTCGCCAGCACAGCCGTGCGCATCGCCGAAGAGAGGGGCCTTGCCATCAAGGTCGATGTCTGAACGCGGACACTGCCCCCGCGTATCGGGTACAAATTCGGGGTTTCGGACGGCGCGCCTTCGTGCTTTGAGAGCATAAAGCGGGCAGTCGGAGACCATGCATGACGGTTCGGGTGGCAATCAACGGCTTTGGCCGGATCGGGCGGTCGATGCTGCGCGCGGCCCTGTCCGACCCTGCCCATGCCGATATCGACATCGTTGCGGTGAACGACATCGCGCGGCCCGAAATGGCGGCCTATCTCTTTGAATATGACAGCACCTTCGGCCCATGGGCGGGCGAGGTGCAGCTGACCGATGGGGCCCTGACGGTCAACGGGCGGCACATCCGGCTGACCGGCACCCGCGACCTGTCGACGCTCGACCTTTCCGGCATCGATATCGTCATGGAATGCACCGGGCTCGGCGGCGAACGCTCCTTCGCCGAGGCGGGGCTTAGGGCCGGTGCCGGGCGGGTGCTGGTTTCCGGGCCCTCGAAAACGGCGGATTTCACGCTCGTGATCGGCGCGAACGAGGAGCGTTTGTCCCCCGATCACCGCATCGTCTCGAACGCGTCCTGCACCACCAATGCGCTCGCGCCCCTCGCCCGGCTGATCGAGCGGCAATGGGGTGTGGAAACCGGCTGGATGACGACGATCCACTGCTACACCGGCAGCCAGCCCACGGTTGATGCGCCCGGGGCCGAGTTCGCCCGGAGCCGCGCGGCGGCTTTGTCGATGGTGCCGACGACGACCTCGGCCCAGCGGCTTCTCGATGTGGTCCTGCCCGAAATCGCGGGCCGGATCGAGGGCGCGGCGGTCCGGGTGCCGGTCGCCTCGGTCTCGGCGGTCGATCTTTCGGTGATGACGCGGGCAAAACCGGACCGCGCCGCCGTGAATGCCGCGCTGCAAGAGGCGGGCGGGGTGATCGGCTGGACCGAAAAGCCGCTCGTCTCGTCGGATCTTCGGGCCCGGCCCGAAAGCATCGTCATGGCGCTGCCCGAAACCCATGTGACTGCGGGCGGGCTGATCAGGGTCTTCGGCTGGTACGACAACGAATGGGGCTTTTCCAACCGCATGCTCGATGCTGCGCGGCTGATGGTCAGCCTTTAACGTTCCGCCGCAAAGGATTTCTCGGCCAGCCCGGTGCGGTTGCGCTAGGATGTCGGCCAAACCCGATGAGCAGAGCCTGAAAGGTGCCGCAAGTGACACCCCCGACCGCCACGATCGACCTCCGCATCACGCGGATCGAGTCGCTGTTCGAAACACTCGATCCCTCGCCCTTCCACGAACGGGACCTTGACCAGAAAGCGTTCGACTACATCCTCGGCTGGGCGCGGGAATATCCGTCCGACCACCGTTTCCGCCTGCGCCTGCATCTGCCTGCGTCAGAGGCCGAGCGGGCGAATTCGGTCGATGTGGCAGCAGCGATCCGCGCGAATTTCGGTTATTGGATCGGATCGGTCCAGCGCGACCGACGCGAACAGTTCAGGCTTGGGCGGCGTTATGTCGCCATCGGCCTCAGCGTGCTTGCCCTCTGCCTTCTGGCAAAGCAGTCGCTGCCATCGCTGATGGGTGACACACCGCTGGCACGGTTCCTGGGCGAGGGTCTGTCGATCCTCGGCTGGGTCGCGAACTGGAAGCCGGCCGAGACGTTTCTCTATGAATGGTGGCCGCTCTATCGGCGTCTGGCGCTGCTGCGTCGGCTTGAGGCGGCCGAAGTGGAGATCGTGGCGACGGCCTAGATCCGCCGCCGCCACGCCAGATTGCCCTGCGGACCTGCCTTTGGATCACTCCTCGATCGTCTCGGGCAGAACGAGGTTCAGGATGATCGCGATGATCGCGGTCGGCAGCAGGCCAGAGGTTATCAGGATCTGCGCCGTTTTCGGCAGGTGCTGCAACGCACCGGGTTCAAGCTGCAACCCGAAGCCGATTGAGAGCGCGATGGCAAAGATCACCATGTTGCGGCGATTCCAGACGACATCGGCCAGCATGTTGACCCCCGCCGCCGCAACCATACCGAACATCACGATCACCCCGCCGCCGAGCACATTGATCGGCACGGTCTGGATCACTGCACCGATCTTCGGGATCAGCCCGCAGACAATGAGGAAGAGCGCGCCGATGGTGACGACATGGCGGCTCATCAATCCCGTCATCGCGATCAGGCCGACATTCTGGCTGAAGGAGGTGTTCGGCAATCCGCCAAAGACACCCGCCACCGCCGTGCCAAGACCATCGGCAAAGGTCGCCCCCGCGATTTCCTTGTCGGTCGCCTCACGTCCCGCGCCGCCCTTGGTAATGCCCGACGTGTCGCCCACGGTCTCGATGGCCGAGACGACCGCCATCAGGCACATGCCGATGATGATCGCGCCATTGATCTCGAACCCCCATTTGAAGGGCAAAGGGGGTGCGAAGAGCGCCGCGCCGCCAATACGGCCGAAATTCACCTGCCCCATCATCGCCGCGACGACATAGCCCGCGACGATGCCGATCAGGACAGCAGCCACGGCCATGAAGCCGCGGGTGAAGAACTTCAGCGCCAAGGTCACGACGATCACCACGAGCGCCGGAAACCACATCGCGAGCGAGCCGTATTCCGGCTTGCCGATCAGCGGAACGCCCCCGGCGGCGTATTGAATGCCGACCTTGATCAGCGCGAGCCCGATCATCAGGACGATGAGCCCGGTGACAAGCGGCGGCAGCGCATAGCGGATGCGGCCGATGACGAAGCCAAGGCAGAAATGAAAAAGCCCGCCGATGACCACCCCGGTCATCAGCCCGGCCAGCCCCGCCGTGCCAAGCCCAGCGACAGCCGGGATCATGATCGGCACGAAAGCAAAGCTCGTCCCCTGCACGATCGGCAGCCTTGCGCCGACCGGCCCCATGCCGATGGTCTGAAAGAGCGTGGCGATGCCGGCAAAGAGCATCGACATCTGGATCATGTAAAGCATCGGCGTCAGGTCATCCGAGCCGAAACCCACCCCCGCCGCGCCCGCGACGATGATCGCGGGTGTCACGTTGGAGACGAACATCGCCAGCACATGCTGGATGCCAAGCGGCACGGCCTTGGCCAAAGGCGGTGTATAGTCGGGATCGCGGAGTTGCTCCGGCGTCCCGATGGAAACATCGGTCATGGGTCTCTCCCTCTTTTTCGCGCGTTTCGGGCCGTTTACCGGCCTCGTCAGATATTGGACGCCACGAGAAAGGGCGTCGGGAACCAGTGTTCCTGAAGATTGGGTGTATCGCCGATCCGGTCGATGACCGCGAAAAGGCCCGGTGCGTTAAGCGGTGTCAGCACGCCATGCCAGGTATTGCGGTGAAGGTTGATCCCCTGTCCCGGCGCGGTCAGAAAGGCGCGCGGGCGGCCCGGTACGCCATCCTCGTCTTCAGCAACAATCACCAGAAACGGGTCCATCGACATCGGGATGAAGGCCTGCGAGCCCTCGGGATGCCGTTCGACCATGTCGAGCCGGTAGGGCAAAGCGCGCGGTTCGGCCTTGAAGATCGAGACCCCCGCCCGTCCGCCGGGCCCGAAATCCAGCCGCGCCCGGTCATGATACCGCCCGCAGAGCCCCTGATTGATGATCCGGTCAGGGTCGCCCGACGCATCAAGAACATCGCCGAACGGGGCGAAGGCGGTTGGCGTCAGCTTTTCGGTCAGGATCGGCTCGGTCATCGGTTTCCTTGGCTCAGGCCGGGGGCGCTGCCCCCGGACCCCCGGAGTATTTCCGGACAGAAAGTGAAGGATCAGCGCCCGAACGCGCCGGGTCCTCTGAGTTTCGCGTGGCGGTTGACATCCTTGTAAAGGAGATAGCGGAACGGACCGGGGCCTGCGGCGTAGCAGGCCTGCGGGCAATAGGCGCGGAGCCACATGAAATCGCCCGCCTCCACCTCCACCCAGTCGCGGTTGAGCTTGTAGACGGCCTTGCCCTCTAAAACATACAGCCCGTGTTCCATGACATGGGTTTCCTCGAACGGGATCACGCCGCCCGGCTGGAAGGTGACAATATTGACATGCATGTCATGGGCGATGTCGTCGGGATCGGCAAAGCGGGTGGTCGCCCAGCGCCCGCCGGTATCGGGCATGGCCACCGGTTTCACGTCCTTGTCCGAAGTCACGAAGGCCTTGGGCGCAGCAATGCCCGGCGCATATTCATAGAGCTTGCGGACCCAGTGGAACCGCGCCGGATGATCGGTGCCGTTATGCAGCTTCCAGTCGCAGCCGGGCGGGATATAGGCGTAGCCGCCGGTGCCGAGGTCATGCCAGGTGCCGTCGAGCGAGAGCCGCACCTCGCCATCGGTGACGAAGATCACGCCTTGGGCGACCGGATCGGGTTCGGGCAAGTCCGACCCGCCGCCGGGGCCGACCTCCATCACATACTGGCTGAAGGTTTCAGCAAAGCCTGACATCGGGCGGGCGATGAGCCAGAGCCGGGTGTTCTTCCAGCCGGGCAAGGCGCTGGTGACAATGTCGGAAAAGCATCCCTTGGGGATCACGCAATAGGCCTCGGTAAAGACCGCGCGGCCGGTCATGAGCTGCGTCTGCGGCGGCAGGCCGCCTTCGGGGGCGTAATAGGGGCTCATCGTGGCAGCATGTCCTTCAGACGCCATTCGGCGATGCGTTCGACCTGACGGCAAGCCTCGTCGAACTCGGTTTCATTGTCCTGTTCCAGCCTGCGGCGGAAGGCATCGAGGATCGAGGCCTTGGTATTGTCCCGGACCGCGATGATGAAGGGGAAGCCGTGGCGCGTCGTGTAGGCGTTGTTGAGGTCGGTGAACTCGTTCCGTTCCGCGTCGGTCAGCGCGTCGAGGCCGACGCTGGCCTGTTCGGCCGTGGACTCTGCCGTCAGCCGTTTGGCGGCGGCGAGCTTGCCCGCAAGATCGGGATGCGCCGTCAGCACCCCCAGCCGTTCGGCGCGGGAGGCCGTGCGGAACATGCGGGCGAGCGCGTTATGGAGGCCGGTCGCCGTGTCGTGCGCGGGACCCAGTTCGAGCGCGAAGGCGCGTTCGGCGATCCAGGGGGAATGTTCAAAGATGCCGCCGAAGCGGGCGACGAATGTGGATTTGTCCATCCGGCTCGGCCGTTCGTACCGCTGCGGCGGATGGGTTTTCGCCCAGTGGCGGGCGATGTCGATGCGGCGGGGGAACCATACTCCCGCGTGCCCCTTGGCATAGTCGAGGAAGCGTTTCAGCCCGGCGATCTTGCCAGGCCGCCCAATCAGGCGGCAATGAAGGCCGACGCTCATCATCTTCGCAGCCCCGGCCTCACCCTCGGCATAGAGCGTATCGAAGGCGTCCTTGAGGTACTGGAAAAACTGCTCGCCCGTAATATAGCCCGGCGCGGTGGCAAACCGCATGTCATTGGCCTCAAGCGTATAGGGAATGACCAACTGATCGCGCTCGCCAACCTCCAGCCAATAGGGCAGGTCGTCGTCATAGGTGTCGGAAATCCAGTCGAGTCCCTGCTCGGCGGTGAGGCGCACGGTGTTGACCGAACAGCGCCCGGTATACCAGCCGGTCGGGCGGCTGCCCGTCACCTCGGTATGCAACCGGATCGCCTCGGCGATCTGGCGGCGTTCCTCGTCTTCCGCCATGTCCCGGTGTTCGACCCATTTCAACCCGTGGGACGCAATCTCCCACCCCGCGGATTTCATCGCCGCGACCTGTTCGGGCGAACGGGCGAGCGCGGTGGCGACGCCGTAGATCGTGACCGGGACATCCATGCCGGTGAAGAGACGGTGAAGCCGCCAGAACCCGGCGCGGGCGCCGTATTCGTAAATCGATTCCATGTTCCAGTGGCGCTGGCCCGACCATTGGGCGGCACCGGGAATATCCGACAGGAACGCCTCTGACGCCGCATCGCCATGCAGGATGCAGTTCTCGCCGCCCTCCTCATAGTTCAGCACGAGCGAGACGGCGATTTTCGCACCGCCGGGCCATTTGGCGTCAGGAGGGGTCGGCCCGTGGCCGGACATATCGCGAGGGTAGCGGTTCATCTGCAGGATTCCCAAAACTGTCCCGACCCTAGTCTCGCAACCGCCAGAGCATTATCAATAAAAAACTGAAAGACTTATTAGGCTCTGGCAATGTCGCCTTCCGGCCGTTTCCGCGCCATGATGCGGGCCGCAACAGGGAGAGCACCATGGCCGAGGGTTATCTGACCACGCATGTTCTGGACACTGCGCGGGGCGTTCCCGCTGAGGGGATTGCCATCACGCTCTTCCGTCTGTCTGGCGAGGGGCGCGAGAAGATTGCCGAGGCGGTCACCAATGACGACGGGCGCACCGACAGCCCGATCCTGCCAAAGGACCGTTTTTTCACCGGCACATATGAGCTTGTTTTCCATACCGGCGCCTATCTCGACGCGACCGGCGTGCCGCCCGAGGCTCCGCGTTTTCTCGATGAAATCCCGATCCGCTTTGGTATCTCGGACCCCGGTTCGCACTACCACGTGCCGCTGCTTTTGTCGCCGTTCGGTTATTCGACTTATCGCGGAAGCTGATCCGGATCAGAGGTCGCGAAAATAGGGGTCGATATTCCAGTAGTCGACCATATCGGCGGCCCTTGCGCACGTCAGGCCTGCCGCATCCATCGCGTAGAAATCGACGCCGAGCAGCGCGGCCAGCCGCCAGGCCTTTGCAGCGGACTCGTGGGCCGGGCTGCCTGCCGCGAAGGTGGCCTCGATCTCGCTCGCGGCGCTCACGAGCACATAGACCAGTTCTGCAGCCGGAGCGTCGGGCCAGCGCGCGACGAGATTGCGGACAAGCGGTCGCCAGCCTTCCGGCGTATCGAGCAACTGCTCGATCGCGAAATGCACCTTTTCCAAATCGGCCATCCCGTCTTACTTGCGCCGGTCGTACCGTATTCCCCTGCCGGCCTGAAATCTCGCAACCAAATTCCGGGCCACTTGGGCCCTGTTTTCCTCCTGCGAGTCAACAAGTTTGACAGGTGGCGGCTAATGTTTGACCTTTTGGTCAGGTTTTCGCGTTGCAGTTAACCGGGACAAACGCTAGCGTGATGTGTCAGGATCAAAGCACAGTGACCGCAGGTTGAACCATGTCGCAGAGCGCGGCCCCCGCCCTTTCCAATACCGACCGCAATCCGGGCATGCCGCTCAGGATCGACTGGTTCGACCAGATCGCGGTAAACACGCAGGCGGCCGAACGCCGGGCGGCGACGCTGACCACGCGTCGGACTGTGAAAAAGGAATGGCAGGCGGCGTGGCTCGTCAATGCCATCCGCTGCATCGATCTGACGACGCTCGCCGGTGACGATACCGAGGATCGGGTGCGCAGGCTTTGCGCCAAGGCGGTGCGGCCGCTCGCCGACCACATCATGGCGGGACTGGGGCTGGAGCATCTGACGACCGGTGCGGTCTGCGTCTATCCGACGATGGTCGCTGCCGCCGTCAGGGCCGTGGCGGGCACCGGCATCCCGGTCGCCTCCGTCGCGACCGGTTTTCCTGCGGGGCTGATGCCCCTCGACCTCAGGCTGGCCGAGATCCGCTATGCCGTTGATCAGGGCGCGGAAGAGATCGACATCGTCATCACCCGCGCCCATGTGCTGGATGGCAACTGGACCGCGCTTTACGACGAGGTCGCAGCAATGCGCGAGGCTTGTGGCGCGGCCCATATGAAGGCGATCCTTGCAACCGGCGATCTGCAGACGCTGAGGAACGTCTACAAGGCCTCGATGGTGGCGATGCAGGCGGGGTCGGACTTCATCAAGACCTCGACCGGGAAAGAGGGCGTAAACGCCACCCTGCCCGTCTCGCTCATCATGGTCCGGGCGCTCCGCGACTATATGGACCGCACCGGCCACCGGGTCGGCTTCAAGCCTGCAGGCGGCATGAAAACCGCCAAGGACGCCATCGCCTGGCAGATCCTGATGAAGGAAGAGATGGGGAACGACTGGCTGCGCCCGCACCTCTTCCGGCTCGGCGCGTCCTCGATGCTCGGCGATATCGAACGCCAGCTGGAACACCACATCACCGGACGCTACTCCGCGTCCTCGCGTCATGCACTTGCCTGAGGGACCGATGCCAACAGTGACCGAGATACTGGAAACGATGGATTACGGACCGGCACCGGAGGCTTCGGGAGAGGTGACCGCCTGGCTGAAGGCGCGGGGGCAGTTCGGCCATTTCATCGACGGGGCCTTCACCAAACCCGGCAAGGGCTTTGCCAGCGCGAACCCCGCGAATGGCGAGGTACTGGCCAAGGTCTCGCAAGGAACGCAGAAAGACGTGGAGGCAGCGGTGAAGGCCGCGCGCGCCGCCCTTCCGGGCTGGTCGAAACTGGCAGGCCATGAACGGGCCAAATGGCTCTACGCCATCGCCCGGCATATCCAGAAGCGGGAACGTTTCCTCGCGGTGCTGGAGGTCATGGACAACGGCAAGCCGATCCGCGAGGCGCGCGACATCGACGTGCCGCTCGTCGCGCGGCATTTCTACCATCATGCCGGCTGGGCCGAGATGCTGGAGGACGAGTTCCCCGGCGCCAGACCCGTGGGCGTCTGCGGCCAGATCATCCCGTGGAACTTTCCTCTGCTGATGCTGGCCTGGAAGATCGCACCCGCGATTGCCGCCGGGAACACGGTCGTCCTGAAGCCCGCTGAATACACTCCGCTGACGGCCCTCGCCTTCGCCGAGATCTGCGCCGAGATCGGACTGCCGAAGGGGGTGGTGAACATCGTGACCGGCGACGGTGAAACCGGCGCGGCGCTGGTCGGCTCGGACGCCGACAAGATCGCCTTCACCGGCTCCACCGAGGTCGGCCGCGCGATCCGCAAGGCAACCGCCGGAACGGGCAAGAAACTGACGCTGGAGCTTGGCGGCAAATCGCCCTTCATCGTCTTCGCCGACGCCGATCTCGACGCCGCGGTCGAGGGCGTGGTCGATGCGATCTGGTTCAATCAGGGGCAGGTCTGCTGCGCGGGCTCGCGCATTCTGGTTCAGGAGGGCATTGCGGCCACCTTTCAATCCCGCCTCAAGGCGCGGCTTTCCAAGCTGCGCGTGGGCGACCCCCTCGACAAGTCCACCGATGTCGGCGCCATCGTCGATCCCGTCCAGCTGACCCGCATCCGCGATCTGGTCGCCAAGGGCGAGGCCGAGGGCGCGGTGCTGCATCAAGCCGAGGCGCAACTGCCCGCTAAGGGATGCTTCTTTGCGCCGGGCTTCATGACCAATGTCCAACCCGCCAATATCGTCTCCGAGGTCGAGATCTTTGGCCCGGTCGCGACGCTGACCACCTTCCGCACCCCCGCCGAGGCGGTGGAACTGGCCAATAACAGCCGCTACGGGCTCGCTGCTTCGATCTGGTCGGAAAACGTGAACCTCACGCTCGACATCGCCGCGAAGGTGAAGGCGGGCGTCGTCTGGGTCAATTCCACCAATATCTTCGACGCGGGCGCGGGTTTCGGCGGCTACCGCGAAAGCGGCTTCGGCCGCGAAGGCGGGCGCGAGGGGATGCGGGAATACCTCTCGTCCCCCGTCGTGAAGGCAAAGCCCGAAGCCGAGGCACCGGACCTGTCGGCGGCCCCGGTTCCCGGCGCGCCGTCGAAAGGACCCGCCCCCATCGACCGCACCGCAAAGATGTATATCGGCGGGGCGCAGAAACGGCCCGACAGCGGTTATTCCTACGCGGTGATGGGAAAGGCGGGCGAGATCGGGCTGGCGGGCCTCGGCAACCGCAAGGACATCCGCAACGCCGTCGAGGCAGCGCATAAGGCGTCGGGCTGGGGCAAGGCCACCGGGCACAACCGGGCGCAGGTGCTCTATTACCTCGCCGAGAACCTTTCGGCCCGCAAGGCCGAATTCACCGCCCGGCTGAAAGCGGCGGGCGTAGCGAAAGCCGCTGATGAAGTCGCCACCTCCATCCGCCGCGCCTTCTACTACGCCGCGCAGGCCGACAAGTTCGACGGCGCGGTGCATTCCACGAAATCGGCGCATGTGACGCTGGCCATGCCGGAACCTTTCGGTGTGATGGGCGTGGCCTGCCCCAATGACGCGCCACTCCTCGGCTTCCTCAGCCTGATCCTGCCCGCCATCGCGATGGGCAACCGGGTCGTGGCGATCCCATCCGCGTCGATGCCGCTCGCCGCGACCGACCTCTATCAGGTCTTCGACACATCCGACCTGCCGGGGGGCGTCGTGAACATCGTGACCGGGGCCAAGGATGAACTGGCCAAGACGCTGGCGGGCCACGACGATGTCGCCGCGATGTGGTATTGCGGCGGGCCGGACGGCGCGCGGATGACCGAGGCGGAAAGCTCGGGCAATCTCAAGGTCACATGGACCTTCGCGAACCGCGACTGGCACGGTTCCGATGGTCAGGGCCGCGACTTCCTGCTACGGGCAACACAGGTGAAAAACATCTGGGTTCCCTACGGCGAATGACAAAGCTTCTCTTTCCCACCCCCGAACCGGTCACCGTCCCAATGCGGGTCGAGGATGCCGCATTTCCCGTCAGCCGCATCTTCTGCGTCGGCCGCAACTATGCCGACCATGCGAAAGAGATGGGGCATGAGGTCGACCGCGAAGCACCCTTCTATTTTACCAAATCGCCCGCCCATCTGATCCATTCAGGCGCGACCGTCCCCTATCCGCCCGGCACCGCCGATTTCCACCATGAAATGGAGTTCGTCGTGGCCATTGGCGCACCGGGGTTCCGGGTCGCCGAGGCGGATGCGATGGACCTCGTCCTCGGCTACGCCTCCGGCCTCGACATGACCCGCCGCGACCTGCAAGGGGTGGCAAAGGACAAGCGCCGCCCATGGGATACCGGCAAGGATTTCGAAAATGCCGCCGTAATCGGGCCGATCACCCGCGCCGGGGATTTCGGCGCGCCGGGACCGCAGGCGATCTCGCTGCATCTGAACGGCAAACCCGTGCAGCAGGCGCATCTGTCCGACATGGTCTGGTCGGTGGCCGAACTGATCGCCCATCTCTCGACGCTCTATCATCTGCGCCCCGGCGACCTGATCTTCACCGGCACGCCTGCCGGGGTCGGGCCAGTCAGCCCGGGTGACATGCTCCACGGTGAGGTGGAGGGGCTGTCGCCCGTCACGCTGACGATCGCACCCGCCGGATAGGGCGGATTCTGACCCGGACAACGTGCATCTTGTCTCTCGCCGCAGACAGACAGGTTGCCATACGTTTTGCCGACACTCTGCCGACGTTTTGCAGATCGCAGTTTTTGTTATAATACAAAAACTTACCCTCTCATCACGCCCGAGCAGCGCCCCATCGTTAACCTTTCCGACGCGCCGGGACAGCCGAACGATGGCATTGCCTTGCGGGTCCGGTTGCGGCAGGGTCTGTCCAATTCAGAAGGAGCGGTCCCGTGACAGATTTCCGACTTCGCAAGCTTTGCCTTGTCCTTGACGAAACTCATCACGACGGCGGTGCGGACATTGAATCGCCACGTCAACGAGCAGCCGTTCTGGCCGTGGTTTCGAACCCTTTCGCGGGGCGGTATGAGCCCGATCTGCAATCGGCGATGGAGGCTCTCAAGCCGCTCGCCCTGACCATGGGCAAACGCCTGATCGAGGCGCTTGGCGGGCCGGAGGGCATCGACGCCTATGGCAAAGGTGCGCTTGTCGGCCTGAACGGCGAACTGGAACACGGCGCACTCTGGCATGCGCCGGGAGGTTACGGAATGCGGGCGCTTCTGGGGGAGAGCAAGGCCATCGTGCCCTCGGTGAAGAAGGTCGGCGCGGCGGGCACCACGCTCGACCTGCCGCTCGCCCATATCAACGCGGCCTATGTGCGCAGCCATTTCGACACGATGACGGTGATGGTGCCGGACGGACCGAAACCGGATGAGATCGTCTTTGCCCTCTGCATGGCGAAGGGTCCGCGCATCCATTCGCGGATGGGCGGGCTTGAGGCGCATCAGATCAAGGGAGAGGACGGCCTGCGCTGATGCGGTGGCTCGCGGCCTGTCTGGCGCTGATCCCAGGCGCGGCCCTTGCCCATGCCTCCGAGCGGATGGTTATCCTGACCCTGCCCACCGGCTGGTACATGCTGGGGGCGGGCATCGCGGTGGCGCTGACAGCCCTTGCCGGGCTGATGGCCGGGCGCCTACCCGGTTTCAGGGCGCGGGTTCTGTTCGAACGGCGCGCGATCCTTTCCCGGACAACGATAAGCTGGCTTGCGGCCTTCGCCTTCTGGTCGCTGATCGCCACCGGCATCTGGGGCACGCGCGATCCGCTGGGCAATCTTCTGCCGCTGACCGTGTGGACGGTGCTTTGGGTCGGCCTCACACTCGCTTCGATCCTCTTCGGCAATCTCTGGCGCGATATCGAGCCCTGGACCGGGCCCGCCCGAACCATCCGCCACCTGATGGCCCGCACGGGAAACGTCGGACTGTCGCACCTTTGCCACTGGCCCGCCGTTGCAGGTTATCTGGGCTTCGCGTGGTTCGAGATCGTCTCGCTGTCACCCGCCGACCCCCTCGACCTCGCCCGCGTCGCGGCGGGCTACTACCTCCTGATCCTCGCGTTGGCCGTGCTGGAAGGTGAGGACTGGCTGGAGCGGGGTGAATTCATGACCGTCTATTTCGCAATGGTCTCCCGCATCGCGCCCTTCTGGGCCGAACATGAAGAAACACGGGTGAAGACGATGGCAGGGCTGCCCGGTGCGCAGATTCTGCGCCTGCCACCGCTGACGCCCTCGGCCATTGCTTTCGTCACGCTCGTGCTCGCTTCCGTCAGTTTCGACGGGCTGACCGAAACCTTCTGGTGGCTTGCACGGCTTGGCATCAACCCGCTGGAGTTTCCCGGCCGCTCGGCGGTCCTTGGGGTCAACTCGGCTGCGCTCCTCGCCTTCTGGACCGTCAGCGCCGCGCTGATCCTTGGCGCGATCAGGGCAGGGTTGCCGCATGAGACGTTCCGTCAGGGGGTGGGGGCGGTCATGTTGTCGTTCCTTCCCATCGCGGCGGGCTATCACGTCGCCCATTATTTCATCGCGCTGCTGACCAACGGACAATATGCCATCGCCGCGCTGAACGATCCGTTCGGGCGCGGCTGGCAATTGCTCGGCCTGCCGGATCACTGGGTGTCCTTCGGGTTCCTGACGACGCATTCCGGTGTGCAAATGATCTGGATGGCGCAGTTTGCGGTCATCCTTGGCGCGCATCTTCTGGCTGTTCTTCTCAACCTGAAACTGACCGAGCGCTTTCCTGAAGCAGATGGCGTCAGGGCACATCTGCCGATGACGCTGCTGATGATCGCCTACACGGTTTTCGGTCTCTGGCTGCTTTCCTCGCCTACGGCCGGGTAAGAAAGAGTTGCATTATTGCGCGACTCCGTGTTCCGTAACCAAAGGAACAGGAACGCCGGAACGAAAATCGGCGAGAGCTGCTTATTTCCAACAGCGGAGATGTTTGATGGCAAACAAATCAACCCCCTTGAACCCGACCCGCCGCTCGGTTCTGACGGGCATGGCAGCTGGCGGCGCCCTGCTGACTACCGGCCTCGGCGCGCGCTTCGCGCAAGCCCAGTCGTCCGAGCCGATCCGCATCGGCTTCCAGCTTCATCGCACCGGCATCGGCGCATCCTATGGCCGCTGGTACGAACGCACCGCCACCGCCGCGCTGAACGTGCTGAACGAAGGCGGCGGTATCAATGGACGCCCGGTCGAACTGGTCTTCGAGGATGACGGTACCGACCCCAAGCGCGGCGCGGAAGTCGTCGAGAAACTTACCACCCAGTCGAACTGCGATCTGGTGATGGGGACGCTCTTTTCCCATGTCGTAATCGGCTCTGCCCCCCGCGCGGGCGAGTTGAAGGTGCCCTATCTGGTCTGCTCCGAAGGTCATCACGTGGCCTCCGGCATGTTGAACCGCTGGACCATGCAGCCCGGCATCACGGACGTGAAAAGCCAGGTTCAGGGCATGGCGCCTTTCGTGACCTCGAACCTTGGCAAGAAGATCACGATGATCTTCCCCGATTTCGCCTTCGGCCACGATCACCGCGACTATTTCACGGCTGCCGTCGCAGCCCAGGGTGGCGAGGTGATCAAACATATCGCGATCCCGCCGACCGAAACCTCGTTCACCCGCTATTTCCCGCAGATCCCCTCGGATACCGATGTGATCTATCACGTCATGGTCGGCCCCGCCGTCCTGACCTTCGTGAAGGAACTGGGCGAGTTCTACGGCTCGGGCGCGCGGCCGCAGCTTTTCGGCTTCATCGACTCGCTTGAGGCAGTGGACATCAACTCGCCGGGCCTCGAATTCCTCGACGGATCGCATTTCTGGGAAGGTCATCCGCGCTACAAGCAGGCGGATGCGTCCGAGCACGAGGCATTCTATCGCGCGGCGGTGGGTGTCGATGACAACGGTGCATCGGTCTCCGACCCCGCCGATATCGCCACCTATGCCCACATGTTCTCCACATGGGAGACGCTGTTCGTCATCAAGCACGCGATGGAAGCAGCGGGTTATCAGGGCCCGGCAGACCGGCAGAAGATCGTTGAAGCCATCGAAGCGATGACGGATTTTGCCGAGGGGCAGGCCCATCCGCAGGGGCCGAAGACCTTCAACGGCAAGACCCACCAAACCTTCGGCCTGCAATCCATCACCAAGGTCGAGGGCGGCAAGCTTGTGCGCGTGCATCAGACCACGATGGAGGACGGGTTCTACCCAGACGAAGTCGACTACACGACGATGAGTTTCTGATTTCGGGACGGGCGGGGCTGAACCCCCGCCCGATTTGCGCTTGGCCTTCGGACCATTCCTGCTTCTCGCCCTGATGGAGGGGCTCGTGACCGCCGCGGTGCTTGCGCTGACGGCGTCAGGCCTGTCATTGGTCTTTGGTATAATGCGGGTCGTGAATGTCGCCCATGGCGCGTTCTTCATGCTGGGCGCGGTGCTGGCGTGGTTCGTGTCTGAGTGGGTGCCGGGGCCTGCCGGGCTGTCCTTTGCCGTCGCGCTTGTGGTCTGCCCGCTGATCGTCGGCGCCATCGCGGCGGCGGCCGACATGGCTGTCCTGAAACGGCTGAACTATGAACCCGAGGCGACCATCGTCGCGACCATCGGCCTCCTCTACATCCTCGAACAGGCGGCGCTGAGTTTCTTCGGACCCGATGCGCGCCCCGTCCCCGCGCCGCTGGATTTCCGTATCCAACTGCCGTGGTTTGGCTATTCCGGCTATAAGCTGGCGGTAATTGTCGGGGCCGCTCTGGTGCTGCTGATGGTGTGGCTGATCCTGAAGCATACCAAGGCCGGTCTGATCATGCGGGCGACGCAGATCGATCGCGACACGGCGCGGGCCTTCGGCATCAATGTCGACCGCGTTTATGCCGGCGTCTTCGCCATGGGCGCGGGGCTGGCGGCCATCGCCGCCGTGCTGATCGTGCCGATCCAGCAGGCGCATTACCTGATGGGGGGCGATCCGCTGCTGCTCTCGTTCATCGTGGTGATCATCGGCGGCCTTGGGTCCTTGCGCGGCACGCTGGTCGCGGCGCTGATCATCGGCCTTGGCGATGGGGTCATCTCCACCTTCTTCGCCCCGACACTGGCCAAGATCCTCGCCACGCTCGCCGTCGGTCTGATCCTCGTTCTCAGGCCGCAGGGCCTTTTCGGGAAACGTGCGGCATGACTGTGGACCGGGCGCTTTTCCTGCATCTCGGCCTGATCGCCGCACTTCTCGCGTTCCACTTCGTGGCACCCGCCTATCACCACACCAATATCGCCCGGATCATGGTGCTGGCGATCTATGCGATGGGTTACAATATCGCGTTCGGCTATACGGGCCTCCTCAGTCTCGGTCATGCGCTGTTCTTCGGCTCGGGGCTCTATGCCGCTGGGTTGCTTGCTTATCACGCGGACGGAACGGCGGGGATCGGGCTGATCGCGGGGCTTCTTGCCGGTGGAGCGGTGGCCTTTGCGCTTGGCCTCTTCGCGCTTCGCACCGCCGGAGTCGCCTTCATGATCGTGACCCTGATGTTCGCGCAGGCGGGCTATCTGACGGTGCTTTATTTCGGCAGCTATACCCGCGGGGATGAGGGCATCGTGATCCCGAAAGCGGGGCGGATGCTGGCCTCGCTCGACCTTTCCGACGACAACACCCGCTACCTCGTCGCGCTTGCGCTCTTCGCGGTTGCCCTCCTCGTCAACCTCTGGCTCGCCCGCTCGCCACGCGGGCGGATCATGGTGGCGATGCGCGAGAATGAGGAAAGAAGCCGTATGCTCGGCTACAACCCCTACACGGTGAAACTGACTGCATTGACCATATCGGGCCTCTATGCGGGGCTTTCGGGGGCGGCCTATGCGCTGATGTTCGGCTATGCGGGCGCAAGCCTTGCTTCGGTGCAATACTCGATCCTGCCTCTCCTGTATGTCCTTCTCGGCGGGGCGGGCACTGTTATCGGCCCGTTCCTCGGCGCGCTACTGATGTTCTATCTGATCGACTATGCGTCCTCGATCACCGACGCCCATCAGTTCGTCACCGGCGTGGCATTGGTCCTGCTCATCCTTTTCGCGCCGAAGGGTATTCTTGGCACGATCCGCGAACGGGGGCTGAAATGGCTGCCGTGACCCTGCTGGAAGCGCGCGGTCTGACCCGCCATTTCGACGGGCTGAAGGCCGTCGACGGGGTAGATTTCGATCTGCATCAGGGCGAGATTCACGCGTTGATCGGCCCCAACGGCGCGGGCAAGACGACATTTGTCAGCCTTTTGTCGGGCCGCATCCCTGTACAGTCGGGCACGATCCGCTTTTCCGGGCGCGACATCACGCACCTGCCCGCCCATGCCCGCGTCCGGCTCGGCATCGCCTATACGTTCCAGATCACGCAGGTCTATGGTGCGCTGACGGTTTTCGACAACGTCGCCCTTGCGGTGCAAAGCCGCCATTCCCACCGCCTGCGCGATGATGCGATGGCGGCGCTGACCCGGGTCGGCCTTCAGGACCGCGCCGACCAGACAGCGGGGACGCTGAGTTACGGCCACCAGCGGCTGCTGGAAGTCGCCATGGGCCTGGGGCTTGACCCAAAGCTCCTGATCCTCGACGAGCCGACGCAGGGACTGGCGCAGGGCGAGATCGAGACCTTCAAGGACATCGTGCGCGGCGTGGTGCCGGCGGCGACGGTTCTTCTGATCGAGCACAACATGGATGTGGTCATGGACCTTGCCCAGCGCATCACGGTCTTGAATTTCGGTGAAGTTCTGGCCACCGGCACGCCAGAGGCGATCCGGGCCGACAAGGCGGTACAGACCGCCTATCTGGGGGGCTGAATGCTGAAGCTCGATGGCATCGAGGCAGGATACGGCGCGGTGCAGGTGCTGCGCGGCCTCACGCTGTCGGTCGCGGCGGGCGAGGTTTTGTGCCTGATGGGCCGGAACGGCGCGGGCAAATCCACAGCGCTGAAAACAATCATGGGACAGGTCCGGGCAAGCGCCGGGACGATCGAGCTTGACGGGACCCGGATTGACGGCCTTCCCGCCCATGAAGTGCCCCGCTACGGGATTGGCTATGTCCCCCAGGGGCGGCGGCTTTTCGGTGATCTGACCGTAGCCGAGAATATCGAGGTCGGGTTGATGACGCGGGGGCGCGGGGCGCGGGTGCGTGACCACGTGCTCGACCTCTTCCCGCGCCTGCGCGAACGCATGGGGCAGATGTCCCGCACACTTTCGGGCGGCGAGCAGCAGATGCTGGCCATTGCCCGCGCGCTTTGCCTTGAACCCAAGGTCCTGCTTCTGGATGAGCCGACCGAGGGCCTGCAACCCTCGATGATTGCGCTGATCCGCGACACGGTCGTGGCGCTGAAGAAAACCGGGGTGGCGACGGTGCTGGTCGAACAGCGCGTGGATGCCGCGCTGTCCGTTGCAGACCGCATCGCCTTCATGGTGGGGGGGAGCGTTGCCGAAACGGTGCAGGTCGGCGACCTGACGTCCGGCGCGCCTCAGTTCATTTCCTACGTCGGCGTCTGACGCCACATACAGAATTTTCTTGCGCGAATCCGAAAAAACTTTACCAATTGATAAAAATTTTCCGTTGAACCGCAATCAAACGACAGGGGGCTGACTATGACTTCAATATTCAAACCGGCCGGGCTGAACCGGCGGCATCTGATGGCGACCGCGGCGGGCGCAGCAGCGACGGGGATCGTCGGTCTGCCGAAGCGGGCTTTTGCCGCCGATCCGATCAAGGTCGCGGGCATCTATACCGTACCGGTCGAACAGCAATGGGTCAGCCGCATCCATGTCGCGGCTGAAGCCGCCGTAGCGGCGGGTGCTGCCGAGTACACCTACACCGAAAACACCGCCAATACCGACTATCCGCGCGTGATGCGGGAATATGCCGAACAGGGCTACAAGCTGATCATCGGCGAGATTTTCGGGGTGGAGCAGGAGGCGCGCGAGGTCGTGGCCGACTATCCCGAAACCGCGTTCCTGCTTGGCTCAAGCTTCCTGCATGACCCGGCGCTGCCGAACCTTTCCGTTTTCGACAACTACATCCAGGATGCGAGCTACCTTTCCGGCATCATCGCGGGCGCGATGACGCAGTCCGGCAATATCGGCATCGTCGGCGGCTTCCCGATCCCTGAGGTCAACCGACTGATCCATGCCTTCATGGCGGGCGTGCGCGAGACGCGTGCCGATGCCAGCTTCCAGGTCTCTTTCATCGGCTCGTGGTTCGATCCGCCGAAGGCCAAGGAAACCGCCTTTGCGATGATCGATGGCGGGGCGGACCTCCTCTATGCCGAACGCTTCGGCGTCTCGGATGCGGCGCAGGAACGTGGCATCCTTGCCGTCGGCAATGTGATTGACACCCAAGCGGACTATCCCGAAACCGTCGTCGCCTCGGCGCTCTGGCATTTCGAACCGACGCTGAACGCGGCCCTCGCACGTGTCGCCGATGGCAGCTTCACTGCCGACAATTACGGCACCTATAGCTTCCTCAAGGAAGGCGGCTGCTCGCTCGCCCCCCTAGGCACGTTTGAGGGCAAGGTGCCTGAAGCGGCAATGGCGCTGGTGGCCGAGCGGGAGGCGGCGATCCGCGACGGCAGCTTCACCGTCGAGATCAACGACGAAGAACCGACGTCGTCCTGATGGCGGGGCGCGAGGGGGCGGAGGTTGTCCTCCGCCTCGACGGCATCACCAAGCGGTTCGGGCCGCTTGTCGCCAATGACGCGATCAGTTTCGATCTGAAGAAGGGCGAGGTCATCGCCCTTCTCGGCGAAAACGGCGCAGGCAAGACGACGCTGATGAACATCCTCTTTGGCCATTACACGGCCGATGCGGGCAGCGTGGAGGTGTTCGGCCAGACACTCCCGCCCGGTCATCCACGCGCGGCGCTGGCGGCAGGCGTCGGCATGGTGCATCAGCATTTCACGCTGGCCGACAATATGACAGTGCTGGAAAATATCCTGCTTGGCACCGGTTCGCTTCTTTCCGCCCGGCTCAACGCCCGCGCGGCGAAGGCCAAGGTGCAGAAGCTCTCGGCGGATTTCGGGCTGTCGGTCCATCCCGATGCCAAAGTCGGCAGCCTCTCGGTTGGCGAGCGTCAGCGGGTGGAGATCCTCAAGGCGCTCTATCGCGATGCCCGCATTCTGATCCTTGATGAGCCGACCGCCGTTCTGACCCCGCAGGAAACCACGGCCCTGTTCGAGACACTTCGGAAGGCGGTGGCGCTCGGCCTCTCGATCATCTTCATCTCGCACAAGCTGAACGAGGTGATGGCGATTTCCTCCCGCGTGCTGGTTCTCCGCCACGGGCGTCTGGTGGGCGAGGTCGCGACTGCCGAGACCGACCGCCACAGACTGGCCGAGATGATGGTGGGCGCCGAGATCACCGCGCCGAAACTGGCCGACCGCGCGCCGGGCGCGGCACTGATGACGCTGACCGGCATCCGCACGGCCCCACGCGGCAATGCGCCGGGTCTGTCGGGCATCGACCTGACCTTGCGGGCGGGCCAGATCATCGGACTTGCCGGTGTCTCGGGCAACGGCCAGTCGGCCCTCGCCGACCTGATCGGCGGACTTGAGATGCCGACCGGCGGAACGATGGTGCTTCACCCAGAACATTCCGGCGACTGGTCACCCCGTGCGGCGCTGGCCTCGGGCGTCGCCCGCATCCCCGAGGACCGGCACAAGACCGGCACGGTCGCTGATTTCACACTGACCGAAAACGCGGTTCTGGAGGCTTACGAAAACGCCCCCTACAGCCGGAAGGGCTGGATGGACTGGTCCGCCGCCGAAGGCTTTGCGAAGAAGATCATCGAAACCTACGATGTCCGCTGTCCGGGCCCCGAGGCAGCGATCCGGCTTCTGTCCGGCGGCAATATGCAAAAGCTGATCCTCGGCCGCGCGCTGGAGGCGGGCCCTCAGATCATACTCGCCAACCAGCCGGTGCGCGGGCTCGACATCGGCGCGGTGACCTTCGTGCACAACCGCCTGATCGCGGCGCGCGACGCGGGCGCGGCGATTCTGCTGATCTCGGAAGACCTCGACGAGGTCATGGCGCTGTCGGACTTGATCCATGTGATCTACGAAGGCCATCTGTCACCCGCCTTCCCGCGTGGCGAGAAAACGCCCGCGGAACTCGGCGTCTGGATGGCCGGGCAGGGTTTTGAAGGGGGTGCAGATGCGGCTTGAACCGATTCCGAACCCCTCGGCCCTCCGCCGCTTCGGCCTGCCCACCGGGGCGCTGGCGTTAACGGTCCTCATCGCCTCGGCGCTCGCGCTTCTGGCGGGCGCCAATCCCTTTGCCACACTCGGCCTGATCCTGAAGGGTGCGGCAGGGTCGAAATTCGCGCTGCTGGAGACCCTGAATCGGGCCACTCCCATGATCTTCACCGGGCTGGCGGTGGCCGTCGCCTTCCGCGCCAAGCTCTGGAATATCGGCGCTGAGGCACAGCTTTACGGCGGGGCCATTGTGACGGTTCTGCTGGGCACCGGGGCGCTGCCCCTGCCCTCCCTCCTCCTGCTTCCGGTCATCGCCCTTGCCGCGATGCTTGCGGGCGCGCTGATCCTCTTGGGACCGGTCCTGATGAAGACGCGGCTGGGCGTGGACGAGGTCGTCACCACGCTTCTCTTCAACTTCATCATGCTGCTCTTCGTCTCTTACCTTCTGGAAGGGCCGATGAAGGATCCGATGGGCATGGGCTGGCCGAAATCCCCCGCACTCGACAAGGCCGCGCGCCTGCCGCGCATTGTCGAGGGGCTCAGGCTGCATTGGGGCTTCGCGCTGGCGATCCTTTCGGCCATCGCGGTCTGGGTGATCCAGACCCGCACGACCTTGGGCTACGAAATCCGCGCCGTTGGCCTCAATGCCGAGGCTGCGCGTTTTGCGGGCATTCCGGTGGGCCGCGTCATGGTCAAGACGGCGCTTCTTTCCGGCGGCCTCGCCGCCCTTGCCGGGTTTTCCGAGGTTGCGGGGCTGAAGGGCAACCTGACCTTGGACCTCTCGCCTGGCTTTGGCTACACCGGCATCATCGTCGCGATGCTGGCGCTTCTGAACCCCCTTGGCGTCGTCATCTCCGCAATCTTCGTCGCGGGCGTCTTTGTCGGCGCGGACAGCATGAGCCGGGCGGCAGGTGTGCCGACCTATATCGCCGACATCCTGATGGCGACGGCGCTTCTGACCATGGTTCTGGCGCTGAAACTCACCACGACACGGGTAAGGTGGCGCTGATGGACATTCTCGACATCCTCCTCTCCGCCACCTTCTGGGCCGCCGTGATCCGCATCGCCTCGCCCCTGATCTTCGCGACCCTCGGGGAACTCATCTGCGAACGCGCGGGCGTGCTGAATCTTGGGATCGAGGGCATCATGGTGATCGGCGCTTTTGCGGGTTGGATGGCGGTATATCTGGGAACCGGCCTCTGGGCCGGGGTCGGGGTTGCCATGCTGGCGGGGATGCTCTTCGGCCTTCTGCACGCGACGCTGACGGTGCCCTTCGGTCTGTCGCAGCATGTCGTGGGCCTTGGCGTCACATTGCTGGCCACGGCTACGGCCAGTTTCGCCTACCGCCTGTCGCTGCCCGAGGTCACCTCGCCGCCCAAGATCACGCCCTTCCAGCCATGGGAGATTCCGGTTCTGTCGGACATTCCGCTGATCGGTCCGGCGCTGTTCTCGCAGACCGCGCTGACCTATCTGGCCTTCATCCTTGTCATGATAGTCTCGCTCATCCTCTACCGCACGCCGCTTGGCCTTGCCCTGCGGGCCGCAGGCGAAAACCCCGCCTCGGTCGAGGCGCAGGGGCTTTCCGTCACCGCAATCCGCATGGGGGCCGTGATCGTCGGATCGGGTCTCATGGCGATCGGCGGAGCCTTCCTGACCATGTCGGCCTTTTCCAGCTTCTTCTTCGAGATGGTCAACGGCCGTGGCTGGATCTGCATCGCGCTGGTGGTCTTCGGCGCGTGGAAACCGAGCAAGGCGCTTCTGGGTGCGCTCCTCTTTGCCGGGTTCGACGCGCTTCAGGTCCGGCTGCAACAGACGCCGATGGGGGCGGTCGTGCCCTATCAGGTCTTCCTGATGGTGCCCTATGTGCTCTCCATTCTCGCGCTGATCCTGATGTCGCGACGGGCCGAAGTTCCGGCAGCGCTGATGGTTCCGTTCAACAAGGGGGAGCGGTGATGTTCGACCTTCTGATCAAGGGTGGCACGCTGCCGGATGGCACGGTGTCCGATATCGCCATTGCGGGCGACCGGATCGCCGCGACCGGACGCGTCGAAGGCGACGCAAGCGAGGTGATCGACGCGACCGGCGACCTCGTCTCTCCCCCCTTCGTCGATCCGCATTTTCACATGGACGCGACGCTGAGCTACGGCCTGCCACGCGTGAACGCCTCCGGCACGTTGCTGGAAGGCATCTCGCTCTGGGGCGAGTTGCGCGAGATTGCGACGGTGGATGAGATGATCGCCCGCGCGCTGACCTATTGCGACTGGGCGGCCTCGATGGGGCTTCTGGCGATCCGCACCCATGTTGATACGACGCCGGACCACCTTCGCGGGGTCGAGGCGATGCTGGAGGTGAAGCGCCGCGTCGCGGGCTATATCGACCTGCAACTCGTGGCCTTTCCGCAGGACGGGCTTTACCGGACCGCCACCGGCCGCGCGAATGTCCTCCGCGCCCTCGACATGGGCGTGGATGTCGTCGGCGGCATACCGCATTTCGAACGCACCATGGAGGAGGGCGCAGAATCCTTGCGCGACCTCTGCCGCGTCGCCGCCGAACGGGCGCTGAGGATCGACATCCATTGCGACGAGACCGACGACCCGATGAGCCGTCATGTGGAGACATTGGCCCGCGAAGTCACGCGCCATGGCTTGGGTAGCAGGGCGGCGGGCAGCCACCTGACCTCGATGCATTCGATGGACAATTATTATGTCTCCAAACTGCTGCCGCTGATCGCCGAAAGCGGCATGACCGCGATCCCCAACCCCCTGATCAACATCACCCTGCAGGGCCGCCACGACACCTATCCGAAGCGCCGTGGCCTGACGCGGGTGAAAGAGATGCAGGCCCATGGCATCACTGTCGGCTGGGGGCAGGACTGCGTTCTGGACCCGTGGTATTCGCTGGGCACCGCCGACATGCTGGACGTGGCCTTCATGGGCCTGCATGTCGCCCAGATGACCCATCCCGAGGAAATGGCCCGCTGTTTCCGCATGGTGACGGAGGACAATGCCCGGATCATGGGGCTGGAGGGTTATGGCCTGAAGAATGGCGATTTTGCGTCGCTTGTGATCCTCGATGCGGGCAACCCGACCGAGGCGCTGCGGCTCAGGGCCGAACGGCTTGCCGTTGTGTCAAAGGGCAAGGTCATCGCCCGGCACAACCGCAACGATACCTGCCTGTCGCTGGCGGGGCGGCCAGAGTCTGTGCGGCGGCGGCATGAGGGGCCGGAACGGTAGACGGGCGCCGGAGGCTTACTCTGCTCCCTCCTCGCGGCAGAGAAGTTTGGTAAAGACGCCGGTGCAGATCGTGCGCTTTCCGAACCCCTCGGCGCGGATACGGGTGTAAAGCACCCGGTCTTCAACCGAAACATCCAGCCCGTCGCGCACCATCGAAAAGCAATCGGACGGGCTGAGCTTGCACGCGACAAGGGCGATGGCGGCGATCGGGTCACCCTGCTGACCGATATCCTCGGTCGCGATCCGGTGCTGAAGCTCTGCCCGCAGCATGTCGTCAAAGGCGGCTTCACCGGGTTTCGTCAGCCACGCCGCACCCGCCGCGAGGACGATCAGCAGAACCACCCATTTGAACATACGACACCTCCACCGACAGATTGCCGATGGTTATGCCTGCGGGGCCGATCACTGTCGAGCCCCGCCAGAAGCCGCTAACGCAGGTCAGAGCGCGATGCGGAACCGTGCAAAGCCGTCCGGCCCGTCACCCGCCGGTTCTATCTTCACGGCCTTGACGTCACCGATATGATCGGCCGCCTTTGGTCCGGTGTCGAACAGCACGCTCGTCCCCGGCAGGGCCTTGAAATGCCAGTTTGAATCGGCCGCCGGGTTGATCGTGCCCTGTTCAACGATATAGCGCACGATGATGTCGCGGTTGGTGTCTGGCCCCTCGAAGATGGTCGTGTCGCCTTTTGCCCCCGGGAAATCTCCGCCGCCCGAGGCGCGGTAGTTATTTGTGGCAATGACGAACTCGGCCGCCGGATCGACCGGTTTGCCGTCATACATCAGGTTGACGATGCGGCTGGCATCGGGGTTCAGATTCTCGCCCTTGGGCCCGTATTTCGAGGGCTGAGAGATGTCGATCTCATAGGTGACACCGTCAATCACATCGAAATTGTAGGACGGGAATTCAGCGTTCAGCAGGACCTGATCAGCCTCGCCCGACACCACCTGATTGAAGATGCCGGCCGAGCGTTCCAGCCAGTCCTTGAGTTGCGCGCCCGTCACCTTCACCGCGCGGATCGTGTTGGGGTAAAGGTAGAGGTCGGCCACGTTCTTGATCGCCACGTCGCCGGGTGCCACATCTGTGTAATAGTCCGGGCCTCCGCGCCCGCCAGCCTTGAACGGCGCCGCCGCCGAGAGGATCGGCAGGCCCTCATGCGCGGTGCCCTTCATCATCTCCTCAATATACCATTTCTGGGCGATGGAGACGATCTGCACCGAAGGGTCATCGGCCACGAGCGCAAAGTAGGAATGCAGCGGGGCCGAGGTCTTGCCCACCGCACGACGGATATAGCCGAGCGTCTCGTCATGTTCCTTTTGCACCGATGCCAATACACCCGGCACGCTTTCGACCAGCGCCGTGACGGACCGGTCCTCATTCCGCTTGGAAATCGGCCGGGCTTCGGTCGTAAAGCTGATCACCCGCCATTCATTGCCGTCGCGTTCCAGGAGAAGGTCGATCAAGCCCATATGCGAGCCCCAGAACCCGGCCATCACGGCCGGCTTGCCGGACAGCGTTCCGGACGTAATGTCGACTTCGGCCATTCCCTCAAACGCTGGTGAGGGAAAGACGAGGTGGTTGTGCCCTGTGAGAAGCGCGTCGATACCGGCAACGCGTGCAAGCGGCACGGAGGCGTTCTCCATTCCATCGCTGTGTTCAGCGGAACCTATACCAGAATGGCTGAGCGCAATGATGATGTCGCAGCCCTCCTCACGCATCTGCGGCACCCAAGCCTCGGCGGCACTGACGATGTCACGCGTTTCCACCTTTCCTTCAAGGTGACGGCGATCCCAGGTTATGATCTGCGGCGGCACGAAACCGATCAGGCCGACGCGGATCGGGTGCACGGTCCCAGTGCCGTCGGTGACTTCGCGGTCGAGGATGATGTATGGCTTCAGTAGCGTTTCATCTTCGCGCGGTGTCGCACCGAGCGTCTTCGCGACATTGGCCGAGACTACTGGGAAGTTGGCTCCTGCGAGGGTCTTCGTCAGGAAGTCGAGCCCGTAATTGAATTCGTGGTTGCCAAGCGTCGATGCATCGAACCCAAGCGTGTTCATCGCTTGGATGATCGGATGCATGTCGCCCTCCTTCATCCCCCGCTCATAAGCGATATAGTCGCCCATCGGATTGCCCTGCAGGAAGTCGCCGTTGTCGACGAGCATGGAGTTTGTCGCCTCGGCCCGGATCCCCTCGATGATCGCGGCCGTGCGGGCAAGGCCCACGGTGTCGATCGCCTTGTCGGAGTAATAGTCGTAGGGGAAGACATGAACGTGGATGTCGGTCGTCTCCATGATCCGCAGATGCGCCTGATTGGCGGCGGCAAAGGCGGAATAGGGATGCAGCGCGATCAAAGACACTCCGGCAGTCGTCCCGGCGAGGAAGCCCCGGCGGGATAGGGTCGATGGGTTAGTGGTTGTCACGGGAACCTCCCTTGGTGTGATGATCAGGGATCACGCCAAGGTACCACTACTTTGCTCAGATTCTAACCGGAGATATTCCATTGGGTCACCAAATAAGAGATAAATCAGTATTACTTTCTACCAATAGTTGTTCAATGGAGGCAATTGAGGCGCATTGATCCGTTTGCACGCGCCTTTCCGTCATGCCACATCTGATCCTGCATGAGGAGAGACGTATGCGCGACGCGGAAACAGTAACTTTCGGTGGATCGGGTCTGGATCGTGCTGCCTGGCTTCGGGGCAATCCCGAGGAACTGGCTATGCGCAGGAGAGACGGATCCGCATGCGTCCTGCCGATCTGGCGCGGCAAACCTTTGTTCGCGGGGCATTCAGCAGCATGGGTGGCGCCAGGCCATTCGGTTCTAGAAACGGCTGCAGAAACGCCGGTCTTTCTCGGACTTGACGAGGGGCAGGCGCGTTTCGCCGCCGACATCTCGGCATGGGAGCCCGAGACCGGCGACACACCGCCTGCGGGTGTCTTCTTCGATCCGACCGAACAACGCCACCCCGCCTTGCCGGATGACCACCGGTTCGCAGAGCTGCGCGGTGTGATGGCGGACCTCACGCCGCGCGATGCCGAACTGGTGGCGACCGCGAAGGCGATCCTTGGCTGGCACCGCAGCCACCGCTTCTGCTCGGCCTGCGGACAACCGAGCGCGGTTGCCGACGGTGGATGGCAACGCCGATGCGCGGCCTGCGGGACATTCCATTTCCCGCGCACAGACCCGGTGGTGATCATGCTTATCACGCATGGGAACAAGACGTTGCTCGGCCGTTCGCCGGGTTGGCCGGAAGGCATGTATTCCTGCCTCGCCGGGTTCGTCGAACCGGGGGAGCCGCTTGAGGCGGCGGTGCGTCGCGAAGTAGCAGAGGAGACCGGCATCAGGGTCGGCCCAGTCCGCTATCTCGCCAGTCAGCCGTGGCCCTATCCGTCATCGCTGATGATCGGCTGCGCGGGTGAAGCGGTGACGGAAGAGATCACCATCGACCCGCATGAGATCGAGGATGCGATCTGGGTCAGCAGGGAGGATGTCGCACTGGCACTATCCGGGGAACACCCGACGATCCGGCGGCCGCGCAACGGTGCCATCGCGGGTTTTCTGCTTGCCAACTGGGTTGCGGACCGGCTGGATTGACGCCAATAGTCGGCGCGGGAAATGGGGAGAGTTGAGACGTGAAGTTTTCCACCAAGGAAGACGTCGAGGTGCCCGCGGAAAAGGTCTTTGATTTCTTATCCGATTTCACAGCGTTCGAACGGGCGGCGGTGCGGCGTGGTGCCGAAGTCACGCGGGTGGACCGGATTGCCGAGGTCGGACCGGGCCTGACCTGGAGCGTCCGCTTTCCCATGCGCGGAAAGATGCGGCGGCTCCTGTGCGAGCTTGACCGTTTTGACCGGCCAGCGGCCCTGAATGTCAACGCCGAAAGCACTGGTTTCAACATGGTGCTATCTGTCGGGCTGGTCGCCCTGTCTCCCAAGCGGACCCGTTTGACCGTGGATGCTGAAATTAAGCCGCGTACCCTGGCGGCGCGACTGATGCTGCAATCTGTGCGGCTGAACAAGGCGGGCTTTAGCCGCCGGTTCGAAGCGCGCGTGCAGAAATTTGCCGCTGACGTCGAGCTCAGGCATCTGGGGCACGGGGTATCCTGAAAAGCGAGCCCTTTGCGCGGAGGGATAGCCTGCATGATTGCCAAAGCGCGCCCTATCAGGGCCACATTCATGGTCAAAATCGCAGCAATACGTTCGAGATTTACGGTATTGTAAGAAAACCCCGCACAATACAGGCGGGACAGAAGGAGAGGATGATGGATCGTCGTTCACTCATGACCGGGGCCCTTGCGGCGGCAGCTTTTGGTGGAAGGGCCGCACCTGTCGCGGCGCTGACCAGGGCCGAGATCGTCCTGCCACCCGCACCGATCGCCGGGCTGAAGATTGCGCCCGAACTTTACCCGACCGTGGTGCGCGTGAAACGCAGCTTCGAACCCGGTTCGATCCACGTGATATCGTCCCAGCATTTCCTCTACTACATTGTCCAGCCACGCACCGCGATCCGCTATGGTGTGGCTGTCGGCAAGGCAGAGCTTGTCTATCGTGGTGAGGCGGTGGTCGGACGCAAGGTCGAATGGCCAAGCTGGAAGCCCACGCCAGAAATGATCGAACGCAATCCGGCGGCCTATGAGAAATATGCCGACGGTATGCCCGGCGGGCCGAAGAATCCGCTCGGCGCGCGGGCGCTCTACCTTTACCATGACGACATCGACACGGCGATCCGCATCCATGGCACGACCGAACCGAACTCCATCGGGCGTTCCGTCTCGAACGGCTGCCTGAGGATGGTCAATGATCATGTGATCGACCTTTACAACCGCGTGGAACTCGGCGCACCGGTCACGGTCTACTGACCCTTTCGGAGCACAGCACAGGGCGCTATGAGGGGCCATGGCCCTGACCCTGACCTCCCTTCAGCAAATCGCTGCGTTCACCTTTGACGCGGTGATCGACGTGCGCGCGCCGTCCGAATTCGCGGAGGATCATCTGCCGGGCGCGATTAACCTGCCGGTGCTGGACGATGCGGAACGGGCTCATGTGGGCACGGTCTACAAGCAGCAATCGCCCTTCCTCGCCCGCAAGATCGGCGCGGCACTGGTGGCGCGCAATGCCGCCAAGCATCTGGAAGGACCGCTGGCCGATCTGCCGGGGGGCTGGCGACCGCTGGTCTATTGCTGGCGGGGCGGGCAAAGGTCGGGGTCCTTCGCGTCGATCCTGTCGCAGGTGGGCTGGCGGGTGGAACTGGTTGAAGGGGGCTACAAAAGCTGGCGGCGGCTCGTGGTGGCGGAACTGCAGGATCAGCCGGTCCGGTCGCCGCTCGTGGTGCTGGACGGCAATACCGGCTCGGCCAAGACGGAACTGCTCGGGCTGCTTGGCGATCATGGGGTCCAGACCATCGACCTGGAAGCGCTCGCCAATCATCGCGGCTCGCTCTTCGGCGATATGCCGGGTGGCCAGCCCGCGCAGAAGGGGTTTGAGGGGCAGCTTGCCGTGGCGCTTGCGACCCTCGATCCGGCGCGGCCGGTGGTGGTGGAAGCGGAAAGTTCGCGGGTTGGCAATATCGTCTTGCCGAAGCAGCTTTGGGCCGCGATGTGCGCCGCGCCCCGGATCCGCGTCGCGGCCCCGCTGGAGGCGCGCGCCGACTACCTCGCCCGCGCCTATGCCGATGTGACCGGGGACCGGGACCGGCTGAAAGCGGTCGTTGCGCGGCTGAAGCCGCTGCATCCGGCTGAGCGGATCGAGGCATGGCTTGCCCTTGCCGAGAGGGATGATTTTGTCGGACTGGCGCGGGACCTGATGGCGGCCCATTACGACCCGCGCTATGAAAAGCACCGCGCCCGGTTCGCGCCGGAGCGCGAGGCGGTGATCGAGACCGCCGACCTCGCGGCAGCAACGCTCGACCCGGTTGCCGCCCGTATCGCGGACGCGGTGCGCGCGCTCACCACGGCCCGCTGACCAGCGCCGTCTCGGGGGGCATCGAGCCCCCCTCACCGGGCGTCGCGTTCCGCGCCGCAGCCTCCGGCGTGAGTATTTTCGCAAAGAAGAAGGTGGTGGGCGTGTTCAGTCCTCGACCGTGAGGAAAGGCGGGCCCTCCAGCACCTCACCGATGATCGCCGCCGCCTCGCCCGCTGCATGGAGCCGCCGGACAAGATCCATGGCGCTATCCGCGGGAACTGCGGCCAAAAGCCCGCCCGCAGTCTGGGGGTCAAAGAGCAGATCGGCGCGCGGGCTTTCGGTCAGGAACATCCGAGCCATGACCGCCCGGTTCGCGGGAAGAAGCGTGGAGCCATGGCCGGCCGCTGCGAGCGCCTCGACACCCGGCAGGACGGGCACATGCGAGAGCGATATGCGTGCCGCGGTGCCGGACGCCTCCATCATGGTCATCAGGTGTCCGGCAAGGCCGAACCCCGTAATGTCGGTCATTGCTCCCGCCGCAGGCGCAAGAATGCGCGCCGCCGCGCCCTGCGGGCGGGTCATGGAGGCGAGCGCCCCGGCAACCACATCGCCCGGCGCGGCGCGGGCCATCTCGGCGGCGAGGATCACACCGGTGCCGATCGGCTTGGTCAGGATCAGCCAGTCGCCCGGCCGGGCTTCGGCCTGCGTAACAGCGCCGCCGGCGGTGAGCCCGGTGACCGTGAACCCCACGGTCAGTTCGGCCCCGAGGCTGGTATGCCCACCCACCACGTCCGCGCCTTCGGCCCCGAAGGTCTCGGCGGCGGCCGTCATGATTTCGCGCAGGGTATCGGCCTGCATCCGGGGCGACATACGGGGCAGGATCACCTGCGCCAGCGCCGCCTGCGGACGCGCGCCCATCGACCAGACGTCGCCCATGGCATGGACCGCTGTGATTTTCGCCAGAAGGTAAGGGTCTTCAGTGAAGGCGCGGACATGATCGGTCGTCAGGACCTGCTGGTCCTTGCCATGCACCAGCACAGCCGCGTCGTCCCCCGGACCCGACAGAACATCGGGCCGCACCGGCCTCGGCAGACCCGCGAGAGCCGCACGCAGATCGGCCTGCCCGACCTTGGCGCCGCAGCCGCCGCAAAGGGGCTTGCCCTTGCCAAGCTCGTCCCGCACCCCGGCAGCAACGCGTTCGGGCAAGGGCGGTGTTTCCATGACGGGCAATTCGTGGAACTTCTCCATGAACTTCCGGTCGATCCGATCCTTCCAGCGCCAGAGCAAGGCGCTGTCGAGCGGCAGGCCCCACTTGTCGGCGACCGCGCCCCTGAACCCGGTGGAAATGAGCTTGAGATAGTCGCGCTGTGGCCGATAGGCCTGCATACTCCCGCGCCCGGTCAGGGCAACTTCGAGATTGTGCGCAAGCACCGGCGCCTGCCGCACGGCGAAAACCCCGGCTTTGGGGCGTGGTGCGAACCCCATCTGGGCGATGTCGCCACAAGCGAAAATCGCCGGATCGGTCAGGCTTTGCAGGGTCGGACCGATCTGAATGAACCCGTTTTCAAGCGCGAGCCCGGTATCGGCAAGCCAGCCCCCAGCCCGCGCCGCAGCCGTGCCGATCACAAAATCCGCGCGCACCAGATGGCCATCAGCCAGCCGCACGCCACCGCGCTCGACGCTTGTCGCTGCCATACCCTCGATCAACGAAATGCGCGCCCGCGTCATGTGCGCCCGGAGCGCCCGGTTTGCCCCCGCCCCGATCGCGGGCAAAGCCCTCGCCTGTTCGATCACGCTGATCGTGGCCGCCTCACCCAGACGGTGGCGGGCGGCAAGCGCCAGTTCCACTCCAGCGACGCCGCCACCGATCACCGCGACCGATCGTGTCGTATCGCGCTTTGCGTGACCGGCGACGAACTCCTCCCACCGGTCAGCGAAGGCATCGAGCGGCTTGGCCGGAACCGCATGATCGGCAAAGCCGGGAAGGCCGGGCATCTCTGACGTGATGCCAACGTCGATAGACGCGATGTCATAGGCAATGTCAGGCCGACCCGGCACGGTGATGCGGCGGGCCGCAAGATCGATACCCGTCGCCCGGCCGAGGATCAGCCGTGCCCCCGCGTGGCGGGCAAGTTTGACAAGGTCGATCTGCAATTCGTCGCGCGCGTAATGCCCGGCGATATGGCCGGGCAGCATGCCGGAATAGGCCGCCGTCGGGAGGGGATTGATCAGTGTCAGCCGCACACCCGACACAGGCCGCATCCCCCACATGCGCAAGACGAGCGCATGTGTGTGACCGCCGCCAATCAGGACGAGGTCGCGGGTGAACGGGATCTGCACCTGCATCGGGCCTCCTTCGGCCTATCCCTAGCGCGGACGCGCGCATTTGGCGATGCCCGGACTTTCGCATCGGCGGGGATGCGGCTATTCATCGCCCCCATGGTCCGGAAAGGGAGCTGAGGATGCGCGTCTATATCACCGGGGTCGCCGGCTTTATCGGCTTCCACCTTGCCGACCTTCTCCTTGACGAAGGCATCCGAGTCCACGGCATGGACGGGATGACCGATTATTACGACGTCAATCTGAAGCGGGGCCGCCTTGCGGTTCTTAACCAGAAACCGGGTTTCGGCTTCACCGAATGTATGCTGGAGGACAGCCCCACCCTTGCCGCCGACATGGCCGCCTTCAAACCGGATATTGTCGTCCATCTCGCGGCGCAGGCAGGCGTCCGCTACAGCCTGGAAGCGCCGCGCAGTTACCTGTCTTCGAATATCGAGGGCACGTTCAACGTGATGGAGGCGTCGCGCGATCTGGGGGTCAAACACCTGCTGCTTGCTTCCACCTCATCGGTTTTCGGCGCCAATACCGAGATGCCATACCGCGAGACTGACAAGGTCGACACGCAGGTCTCGCTCTATGCCGCGACCAAGAAAGCGACTGAGGCGCTGAGCCATTCCTGGGCGCATCTTTACAACCTGCCCACGACCTGTTTCCGTTTCTTCACGGTCTATGGCCCGTGGGGGCGCCCGGACATGGCGCCTTTCAAGTTCACCAAGGCGATCCTCGCCGGCGAACCCATCGATGTCTACGGCCACGGCGAGATGTTCCGCGATTTTACCTATGTGACCGACCTTGTACGCGGGGTCCGGCTGTTGATGGACGCCGTGCCGGAACGGCCGTCATCCGCCGAGGCGATAGAGACGGGCGACAGCCTTTCGCCGGTCGCACCCTGGCGGGTCGTCAATATCGGCAATGGCGAGAAGGTCGCACTTGGCGATTTCATCACGGCGATCGAAGCGGCAACGGGCAAGGTCGCGAAGCGCAATCTGATGGAGATGCAGAAGGGCGATGTGCGCGCAACCTGGGCCGACAATTCGCTCCTGCGCCGCCTGACCGGTTACCGGCCCCAAACGGATATCCGCACCGGCATGCAAAGCTTCGTCGACTGGTACCGCGACTATTATCGTCTTTGATCCTTTGGGGGAGATTCTCCCTTGACGGGCGGCGGGGGCTGGCATAGCTACACCGCCGGTGTGGCGAGGTAGCTCAGCTGGTTAGAGCACACGACTCATAATCGTGGGGTCGGGAGTTCAAGTCTCCCCCTCGCCACCACATTTCCTCCATGCGAAAACTCGGCACAAACGGCAGGTAACATTGTCGGTTAAGGCGGGCTTACACCCACCTAAAGATCAGGTTGGGCTTTTGCCGTCTTCCAGTACCTTCCGCGCCACCCGGAAACATTCCAGCGCCTGTGGCACGCCACAATAGATGCCGACGACATGGATGATCGCGCGGATCTCGTCCTGAGTGACGCCGTTGTTGATTGCGCCACGGCAATGAATCTCCCATTCGTGCATCTTGCCGAGGGCGCCGATCATCGCCAGGTTCATCATCGACCGGGTCTTTGCGGGGATGACATCGTCGCCCCAGCCGAAGCCCCAGCACCAGGCGGTCATCGCCTCCTGAAACGGGCGCGTGAAATCGTCGGCGGCGGCAAGATTTTTCTCAACGTATTCAGCGCCGAGTGTCGCCTTGCGCTGCTCCAGCCCCTTCAGGAACAGGTCTTCATCGAATGTGCTCATCGTTCTCTCCGGTCAGTTCAAAGGTGACATTAGCGGGAAATGTCCGGAGCGCCACGGGGGTTGGCATTTGCCCGTCATCCGTTCGCATGTGGGACCGACGAAACCAACCTCGCACCCATTCTTGCGTTGCAGATGCGGCTTTCGTTGTCAGACCTTCTTGCGGGCCCGGAGCGCGGCCTGAATCGTACCGTCGTCGAGGTAATCGAGTTCACCGCCAATCGGCACGCCTTGAGCGAGCGACGTGACCGCGACACCGCTGCCTTCCAGCATCTCGGCGATGTAGTGGGCCGTGGTCTGCCCGTCGACGGTGGCATTCAGCGCGAGGATGACCTCGGTGACGTCAGTGTCGCGGATTCGGGTCAGGAGTTTCGGGATGCCGAGTTCTTCGGGACCCACGGCATCAAGTGCCGAAAGGGTACCGCCAAGCACGTGGTACCGCCCCTTGAACGCCTGTCCCCGTTCCATGGCCCAGAGATCGGCCACATCCTCCACCACGCAGATCTCACCCGTCGCGCGGCGATCATCGCGGCAGATGTCGCAGATATCGGCCGTGCCGATATTGCCGCAGGTCGCGCATTCCCGCGCGGTGGCGGCCACCTCGGCCATGACCTGCGCCAGCGGTGCCATAACCTTTCCGCGCTTCTTGATCAGGTGCAGCACCGCCCGCCGCGCCGAGCGGGGGCCGAGGCCCGGCAGCCGGGCCATCAGCTCGATCAGCGCCTCGATATCGCGGGTCGCGTCGGACAAGGGTGCCTCAGAACGGCAGTTTCATGTCGGCGGGCAGGCCGAGGCTCTCATAAAGCCGCTTCATCTCGTCCTGGCTGCGGTCGGTGGCCTTCTTCTGCGCGTCCTTGATCGCCGCGACGATCAGGTCTTCGACAACTTCCTTCTGGGTCGGATCAAAGATCGATGGGTTGATATCCAACGCCTTCAACTCACCCTTGGCCGAGCAGGTTGCAGTGACCAGTCCTGCACCGCTTTCGCCGACGACGTTGATGTTATTGAGGCCCTCCTGAAGCTCGGCCATCTTGCCCTGCATCTCCTGCGCGGCTTTCATCATCTTGGACATATCGCCAAGGCCACCAAGCCCACCCAAACCTTTAAGCATCTTTCTCTCCTTAACCTTCCTCGAACGGGTCCCATTCGTCCTCGACCTCGGGCAGCGCTTCTGCCTGGGCTTCGGCCTGAACCTCGTCCGGGGTTCTGATAGCGGTGATATGGGCCTTGGGGAAGGCCGCGAAAACCGCCTGCACCAAGGGATTTTCCTTTGCCTTCTCGCGGGCCGCGTCTTCGCGGGCGTTCCGCGCCTCGACGATGGTCTTTGCACCGCCTTCGGACACCACCGAGACACCCCAGCGCACGCCGGTCCAGCTTTGCAGGCGCTGGGCGAGCGTGGCCGCAAGATCGCGCGGCGCATCGGCGGTCGGTTCAAACTCGATCCGGCCCGGAGCGTAGTGAACAAGGCGGATATGGCTTTCCACCTCCAGAAGCAGCTTCACATCGCGGTTGGCGCGGATAAGTTCGACTACGGCGGGGAAGCTCGCGTAACGGGAGAGCGCCACTTCCGGATCGCGGGCGAGCGCGGTGGCCGTGCCGTTGCCGGTTGGGCTGGCCGTCACCTGCGCGCGCGGCGCGGCATAGGTCACCCCGCCACCGGGCGTGGGGCCACGTCCGGTCGGTGAGGGGGCGGAAGGACCGGGGCCTTCGACCATGCGGCGCATGAGTTGTTCAGGGTCGGGCAGGTCGGCGACATGGGTCATGCGGATGACCGCCATTTCGGCCGCCATCATGGCGTTCGGGGCGGCCGCGACCTCTTCCAGCGCCTTCAGCAGCATCTGCCACATGCGTGTCAGCACCCGCATCGGCAAGGCGTCGGCCATTTGAAGCCCGCGCGCGCGTTCTTCGGGCGGAACAGTCGGGTCGTCGGCGGCCTCGGGCGTGATCTTGATGACAGAAACCCAATGGGTGATCTCTGCCAGATCGCGCAGGACCGCCATCGGGTCGGCGCCGTCGCTGTACTGCCCGCCGATTTCGTTCAAAGCCCCAGCTGCATCGCCCTTGAGGATCAGATCGAAAAGGTCGAGCACCCGACCACGATCAGCGAGTCCCAGCATGGCGCGGACCTGATCGGCGGTGGTTTCCCCTGCGCCATGGCTGATTGCCTGATCGAGAAGCGAGGTCGCGTCGCGGGCGGAACCCTCGGCCGCGCGGGTGATCAGCGCCAGCGCATCGTCGGTGATCTCGGCCTTCTCAGCCGTCGCGATCTTTTTCAGAAGTGCGATCATCACTTCGGGCTCGATCCGGCGCAGGTCGAAGCGCTGGCAGCGTGACAGGACCGTGACCGGCACCTTGCGGATCTCGGTCGTGGCGAAGATGAACTTCACATGGGCGGGGGGTTCCTCAAGCGTCTTCAGAAGCGCGTTGAACGCGCTTGTCGACAGCATGTGGACCTCGTCGATGATGTAGATCTTGTAGCGCGCCGAGGCGGCCCGGTAATGGACGCTTTCGATAATCTCGCGGATATCGCCGACGCCGGTGCGGCTGGCCGCGTCCATCTCCATCACATCGACATGGCGGCCCTCCATGATCGCCACGCAATGCTCGCACTTGCCGCAGGGATCGGTGGTAGGCCCGCCTGCACCGTCCGGCCCGACGCAGTTCATGCCCTTTGCGATGATCCGGGCGGTCGTGGTTTTACCCGTCCCCCGGATGCCGGTCATGATGAAGGCCTGCGCGATCCGATCAGCGGCGAAGGCGTTCTTCAGCGTACGAACCATCGCCTCCTGGCCGACCAGGTCGGCGAAGGTTTCAGGGCGGTATTTACGGGCGAGGACCTGGTAGCGGGTCCCTGTCTCTTCACTCATCGGTCTTCCCGGGATTCGTATCGGGTGAAGACTAGGCGGGTGCGTGGCTGCCGTCCACCCGAAGGCTGACGCGACCCGGATCGAACGCGGATTGCCCCAATCGCACATTAACGACCGGGTTTTCGTCGCGATTGGATCAGTCTCCGCTGAAAAAACGGCACAAGACTGGCCGAAAGTCTTGGCTGAAAGGTCCGCGATATGCACCCGCCGGTTTTTGACGCACTCCTGACTGCGCTTGCCGATATCTACCGCGTCGAAGGACGGGATGCGGCAGAGCGGACGGCGCATGCCCTGACGACAACACCCGCGCCCGAGGCCTTCGCGCTTCAGGAGCCCTGTGCACTCGACGCCCTGATGCGTGACCTGCTTGCGACCGCGGAGCTTCCGGCCGCAAAGGCCATCCTTGCCGCACAGCACCTGATCCCCTGGGGCACAAATCCCGTGGCCGACCGGATGAGCGACGACGCCGCCGCGATCTGCGCTGTGACCACTCTCATGGGGCCGGAAGGGCCGATCCCGGCGCCGGACCTCCGCCTTGGCCTCTTCTACCAAAGCCCGAACAGCTACTATGCGCTGCACAATCATGATGCCGACGAGACCTATGTGATCCTAGCCGGTGAAGCGTTCTGGACCGCCGGAGAGGATCGCCGCATCCGTCGTCCGGGCGACATGATCCACCACCCAAGCCTGATGCCGCATGCCTTCCGCACCGGTCCCGAGGGGGTTCTGGCGCTCTGGCGCTGGTCGGGCGATGTGAACACCCATTCCTATGCCTTTCTGCCCGATCCCGAAGTGCAGGTTGCCTGACCGGGGCGCATTGCCCCCACTCGGGCACCGCGATAGGGTCCGCCCGTACTCCTCGGACGGACAGACATGCGTACCTACGCGATCGGCGACATTCATGGCCATCTCGACAAGCTGGAAGAGGCGCATCGGTGGATTGCCGAGGACCGGGCGCGGGTTGGCGACGCGGACGCGCCCGTGGTGCATATTGGCGATCTTGTTGATCGCGGACCCAACAGCCGGGGCGTTGTCCACTATCTGATGCGGGGGCATGAGGCCGGGAAGCCGTGGGTCACGCTCAAGGGCAATCACGACCGGATGTTCACTGGCTTCATGGCCGATCCCGACAGCCACGACCCCGGCCTCAGGGCAGAGCTGCACTGGATTCACCCCCGTCTTGGCGGCGAAACGACGCTGGCCTCCTACGGGGTCGAGCGGGCAGGCGAACGTCTGCTGCACGACCTGCACGAAGAGGCGTCTTCGAAGGTGCCCGAGGCGCATATGACCTTTCTGCGGGGTCTGCCGACGTCCTTTGCCCGGGGAGGAGTGCTTTTCGTTCATGCCGGTATCCGGCCGGGTGTTCCGCTTGCTGCGCAGAGCGAGGACGATCTTCTGTGGATCCGGCGCGATTTTCATGATTTTCGTGGCGATCATGGGCACCTGGTCGTTCATGGCCATACGCCGGTCGATGCCGTCACCCACTACGGCAACCGTCTGAACATCGACAGCGGAGCAGGTTATGGCCATGCCCTGTCGACGGTGGTGGTTGAGGATGGCAAAGTCTGGCTGCTCGATGGGTTCGGACGGGAAGCGATCCGCCCCAACACGGCATGACTCCGAGGCATTACAATCCCCCCAGAACCGACCAGGGTCGGTTTCTGTGAAGCCGCGAAAGCTCTTCGCGCCGATCACGGCCTACAGTCATCCGCGCGTTGTCCGCCATGTCATCACCGATCCGCGCTGGACGTTGCCGGATCTGACCATGGCGATCTTTGCCGATCTGCATGTCTGCGATCCGTGGACATCGCTTGCCGCACTTCGGCGTATGGTCAGTCAGGTAAATGGACTCGGAGCAGACCTTATCCTTCTGCCGGGCGATTTCATCGTCGACAGGAAGCTGCCCGCGCGCTTTGTCGAGGCGGAACAGATTGTTGCAGAGCTTGCGTCGCTTTCCGCCCCGCTCGGGGTCTTCGCGGTTCTGGGAAACCATGACTGGTGGGATTGCAGGCTGGCGCGGCAAAGCCGTTTTGCCCGCAACTCGGTGGCCCAGGCGCTTGAGACGAGCCCGATCAGCCATCTGGCCAACCGGTCTTGCGAAATCGCCCATGGCAGCGGCAGCTTCTGGCTGGCTGGGATGGACAGCCAGGGCGCCCGTAAACACCTGCACCTGCCGGGGTTTCATGATCCCGAGGCCGCATTTGCCGATGTACCCGAGGGTGCGGCCGCAATCCTGATGGCGCATGAACCTGACTATTTCGCCGAAGGTGATGCTCGCGCATTTCTTCAGATCTCCGGCCACACTCATGGCGGGCAGGCAAACCTCTTCGGCTGGCGGCCAATGACACCGTCGCGCTATGGCGGGCGTTATGCCTATGGTCATATCCAGGAGGGCGATCGGCATCTGATCGTGTCGGGCGGGATCGGGTATTCCGGTCTTCCCTTGCGGATTTTACAGCCGCCCGAAATCACACTAGTCATGCTGCGCCGCGGCATCTAACATCCACCCAACATCCATGGAGGGCTGACATGAACGACGACATCGTGATTCTTTCCGGCGCACGCACGGCGATCGGGACCTTTGGAGGAAGTCTGGCGGGCATGGCCCCCATCGACATCGCCACCGTGGCTGCCAAGGCGGCCCTGGAGCGCGCCGGGGTCGAGGGTGAAAAGATCAGCCATGTCGCCTTTGGTCATGTCATCAATACCGAACCGCGCGACATGTATCTGAGCCGCGTTGCTGCGATGCAGGCCGGTGTGCCGAACGGCACGCCCGCGATGAACGTGAACCGGCTCTGCGGGTCGGGCGTGCAGGCCATCGTCTCTTGCGTGCAATCGCTGGCCCTGGGTGACGCCGATTTCGCCCTTGCCGGCGGGGCAGAGAACATGAGCCGCTCTCCTTACGCGTTGCAGGCCGCCCGCTGGGGCCAGAAGATGGGCGACACCAAGGCGCTGGACATGATGACCGGGGCGCTGACCTGCCCGTTCGGAACCGGCCATATGGGCGTGACGGCGGAGAACGTCGCGGCGGAGCACGACATCAGCCGGGAGGCACAAGACGCCTTCGCAATGGAAAGCCAGGAGCGGGCCGCGAAGGCGATCGCTGAAGGCCGGTTCAAGGATCAGATCGCGCCGGTGGAGATCGCCTCGCGCAAGGGCACCGTGGTTTTCGACACCGACGAGCATCCGAAGGCCACGAGCCTCGAAGCGCTTGGCGGGTTGAAAACCGTGTTCAAGAAGGACGGCACGGTGACGGCAGGCAATGCGAGCGGCATCAATGATGGCGCGGGCGCGGTTGTGCTCGCCCGTGCCGATGCGGCGGCAAAGGCGGGTTTGAAACCCCGCGCCCGGGTTCTGGGTTATGCCCATGCCGGGGTGCGGCCGGAAGTTATGGGGATCGGCCCGGTTCCGGCAGTCGAGGCCCTTCTAAAGCGCACCGGCCTGTCGGTCGGTGATTTCGACGTGATCGAATCGAACGAAGCCTTCGCGGCGCAGGCTCTGGCGGTTACGAAGGGGCTCGGCTTCGATCCGGCCAAGGTGAACCCCAATGGCGGCGCGGTGGCGCTTGGCCATCCGATCGGTGCGACAGGCGCGATTATCACCATCAAGGCGATGTACGAACTGGAGCGCATCGGCGGCAAGAAGGCGCTGATCACCATGTGTATCGGGGGCGGTCAGGGCATCGCGCTGGCCATCGAGCGGGTCTGACGGGCGCCGTCTCTGGGGGCATCGAGCCCCCACTCGCCGGGGCCGCGCGGTTCGCGAGGCCTGCCTCCGGTGGGGAGTTTTCGCACTGAAAAAAGATCAGGGACGAAGCGTCACCGTGGAGGTGGCGCTTTTTCCGTTCGCGTCGATGACCGAGAGGCTGAGGTAGCCCTGTCCGGGATCGCGCAGCGCGGTTTCGCGGGCGCGGTCGGCGAGGATCAGCGGTGCGCCATTGGCGAGCCAGGTGAAGGGCGGCGTGCCGCCCCGGACCTTGAGCGCGAGCGCCGGACCGGCTTCCACTTCGGCGCCGTCGGGCGGGAAGGCGATTTCGGGGGCGTCGGCGGCGGTTGCGAACGCGGCCCCCCGCGGGCGGAACTGTTGCAGCGGTTGCGGCAGCCGGGCGGTGGGCAGGATCAGTGTCGCGGGCGGCGGCGCGGGCAGCGGATCGGTCGCGGGCTTCAACCTTGCGAAGGCGTCGAAGAGGATCGGAGCCGCCAGGTCGCCGCCGAAGGCGCCGGGGACCGAGGCACCATCGGCCCGACCCATCCAGACGCCCGCCACATGCGCCCCGTCGAAACCCAGAGCCCAGGCGTCGCGGTGGCCATAGCTTGTGCCGGTCTTGTAGGCGATCCGGTGGGCGGGCGCGCCCGCGGGCGGGGGGAGCCCGGCGAGAATATCGGAGGTGAGCCAGGCTGCTTCGGGCCCAAAGAGGCGCTGGCCTGTCGCTTCGGGCGCATCAGAAATTGTACGAAGCCGGATCGGCTCGCCGAGCCGAGCAAGCGCGGCATAGGCCTGAACGAGGTCTTCGAGAGTAATCCCCACGCCGCCGAGCGCGACGGCAAGGCCGGGCTGCCCGCCGGGCAGGTCCGGATGCCCGCCTGACTGGCACAAGGCGCTAAGAAGCCGGGTCGGACCGATCGCCTCGGTCAGGCTAACCACGGGGATGTTCAGTGACAATTGCAGCGCCTCGCGCGCGGTGATCGTGCCCCGGAACTGCCGGTCGAAATTCTGCGGGGCATAGGTGCCGAAGGCGATGGGTCGGTCCTCGATCAGGGTTTCGGGATGGGCGAGGCCTTCGTCGAAGGCCAGCGCATAGACAAAGGGTTTCAGGGTTGAGCCGGGGGACCGCACCGCACGGGTCATGTCGATGAAGCCCGCCCGTTTGTCGTTCGTCCAGTCCGGCGAGCCGACGGAGGCGAGGATCTCGCCCGTGCGATGATCGGCGACGAGAAGCGCGAGCGAAGCACGCGCGAACGAGGAGCGGGCGCTGCGGGCGGCCAGCGCCTCAAGGCTTTGTTGCAAGCGGGCGTCGATCGTGGTTTCGATGCGGTGGGTTTTTGGCATCTCACGCCTGAGGCGTTCGGCGAGATGTGGCGCAAGTGCAGGGAATGTCAGGCGGATGTCTGGCACGGGTTCGGTCAAAGCGGCGGCCCGGCGGTCTGGTCCAATCGCACCGTCGGCGACCATCCGGTCGAGGACACGGGTGCGGGCCTCGGAAGCCGCGTTCCGGTAGCGGTCGGGGCGGCGTGTTTCGGGCGATTGAGGCAGGGCTACCAGCAGAGCTGCCTCGGCGGGGGTCAGGCGGCGCGGTTCCTTGCCGAAATATGAGAGTGTGGCCGCGCGGATGCCTTCGAGGTTACCGCCATAGGGTGCGAGGCGAAGATAGAGGCCAAGGATGTCCTCCTTGGTCAGCCGCCGTTCCAGTGCCAGCGCAACACGGATCTGGCGCAGCTTGCCCTCCAGCCTGCCGGTGCCGCTTTCCTCCAGCAGCCGCGCCACCTGCATGGTCAGGGTCGAGCCGCCCGAAACCACGCGGCCATTCCACGCGGCCTGCAGGCCCGCCCGCAGCATCGCAATGGGATCGACACCGGGATGGTCGTAGAACCTTTTGTCCTCATAGGCGATCAGCATGGCAACAAAACCCGGATCGACCGGGCCGGGATCGAGCCGCCAGCGGCCGTCGGCCACGGTAAAGGCGCGCAGAAGCGTGCCGTCGCGGGCGACAACCTCGGTCCCGGTCTCGACGGTCAGGAGTGGCAGGTCGGTACGGTCGATCCATTGATCAACCGCGTCCCGTGCCAGCCCGGTCGTAAAAAGAAGACCGGCCAGCAGGAAGGCCGCGTGGCGTTTCACTCCGTCACCGCAACCTGCCCGACCGCCGTCCGTGCCCGGTAATCGGGTCGGTACATATCCTCGACGCTCGCCGCCGGGTGGCGGAACGTGCCGGGAGTGATGGCGCGCAGGATATAGGCCAGCCGGAAGGGCCGGTCCGATCCCCAGTCAACGGCGGCAAGGAACCGTTCCTGCCGGAACTCGGTCATCCGCGTATCCGCCGTCTCCAGCCAGTCGAGCGCCGCGATATCGCCCGCGCGCAGAAGCGAGGGGTTGTCGATCTCGAACCCGGCGGGCAATGGATCGTTGACCATCAGCCGCGCCTCGCTGCCGTCATGCGGCGTGACCTCGATCACCGCGACAAGGCGGGTGCCTTGTTTGAGCGTCGCGATGTCGGCCGGTTCGCCATCGAGCGTGTAGTAGCTGCGCGCGATTGCATAGCCCTTGCCGCCCGCCGGTTCGGGTTCTGTCGGCACACCGAAGGTGGTCAGCGTGACGGTTGCGTCGCGGGCCGTGGTGTTGGTGATCACCTGCGGGATCGCCGTATCGGCGTCCAGCACCCGGACCATCGGACCGTCAACAGCAGCGCCATTGACGGTGAAGCCCTCTGCCCCCGCCCGGTCAATCAGCGCATTGGTGGCCAGAAGCGCCCAGCTCGCTTCCTGCGTGGACAGCCGTTGCCCCGCCATGACGGATGCAACGGTGTTGCCAAGCGTATCGGCATTCACGGCCTGCGATCCGGCCTCGGCCGCGAGCGTCAGCAGGGCGGTCGCGTCGCGAAGGTTGGTGCCATAGTCGGCCCGCCAGATCCGGTTTTCGTTGAAGCCGCGCCGGTTGAGCTGTTCGGCGGCCTGCGTGAACATTTGGTCGGCGCGCCGCTGATCGCCATAGGAGGCAAGTGCTGCCCCAAGCTGGGCCGAGGCGATCGGCGTATCGAAGGCCCCGGATTTGACATCGGCATAGTAGCGCAGATCGCCCATCGCCGCCGCCCCTTCGCGCGCCAGCACCATCAGCGCATAGGCATAGGCCCCGCCGCCCTCGTCGAAATCGGGGGCGTAGTTGAGTTGGTTGCGCAGGTTGTCGAGCGCATTGCGGAAGGCGGTGTCGGGCACAGCATAACCCTGCCCCTTCGCCCGGCTCAGGAAGTCGGTGACAAAGGCGTCAAGCCAGAGGTCACCGCTATCGGGATACCAGAGCCCGAACGAGCCGTTGGAGGACTGGTTGATCAGGATCTCCGCGATGCTCTCCTCCACCCGCTTGCGGATGTCGCTCGCCGGTGCGCTGCCCACGGCCGAGGCGACCTGTTCGAAGTATATGAGCGGCAGCGCCTTGGAGGTCAGTTGCTCGGTGCAGCCATAGGGATAGCGGTCGAGCGAGGCCAGAAGCCCCGGCGCATCGAAGCGGGCAATCGGTCCGGCGGCCAGAGTGGCGCGGCCGGAACCGGGCAGGAGGTCGGCGAAGACATTCTGATCCAGCGTGAAACTTTGACCGGCGGCCAGATCGAAACGGGTCTGGCGCGCGGTTTCGGGATCGTTGGCCTGAACCGGGATGGTCAGGTCCTTGACCAGTTGCTTGCCGTCGGGAGTCGTCAGCGCGACCCGGATCATGCCCAGACCCTCAGCCCCGCCTGCCGTGACCGGGACGGTGATCGCGGTCTTGCCCTTTTCGGCCAGATCGAGACCCGATGGCGCATTGCCAAGGCTCAGACCGGAGGCCGTCACATCAAGCCCCATGCGCCCGGCAGGACCGGCGGCATGGACGATTTCCAGCAGCATCCGCGCCTGATCGCCGGGTGCGAGGAAGCGGGGGACCGAGGCGGTGACGACCACCGGGTCGCGCACCAGCACATCACTTTCCGCCTGCCCGACCGCCTTGTCGGACCAGACCACGGCCATCAGCCGGACGGTGCCGTTGAAGCTCGGCAGGTCGAATTCCGTGCGCGCGTAGCCATCGGCGCCGATGGTCAGGGGCCCCGCGAAATAGGCGACCAGTTCCTCGGTCGGGGGCGGCGATTGCATCTTCATGCCCGCCGCCGCATCGCCGCCGGAGCGGACAGCGCCCATGGCACCGGTCTGACCGTCGATCAGCCGCCCGTAAAGATCGCGAATGCCAACGCCGAGTTTCTGCTGGCCGAAATAGTGACCCTCGGGGTCGGGGGATTGGAAACCGGTCAGATTGAGGATGCCGAGATCGATTGCGGCGATGGTGGCGAAGACCTCCGCCCCTTCGGGCGCATCGACCTTCAGCGCGACGGGCAATGGCCCGCGCGGATCGGCTTCCGCCGCGACCTCGAAGGCGGCGGATAGCCTGCGTGCGCCGGGATCGACCGGCGCGTAGGAGAGGCCCAGCGCCCGCGTCGGCGCCCGGCCGGCATCATCGTTCAGGGGCCGGATCACCGAGGCGGTGACATAGGCCCCCGCGCCCCAATCATCGGTGACCGGCAGTTCGATCACGTTCTCACCCGCCGTCACCGGGACGGCCTTCATGTCGACCAGACGGTTCGACAGGACCGTGACCAGCGCCACGCCGTCGCTGCGCGGTTCGATCCTGAGCCGCGCCGTGTCACCCGGCCGATAGGCGTCTTTGTCGAGTGCGACGGTCAGCGTATCAGGCGTTTCCGCAGCATCGGCGGGGACGTACCAGCCTGCGTAGAATTCGACAGATGAGGCGGTATGGGCGCCCTCCGCCGCCTCCACCACCAGTTCGTAATTGCCCCAGTCGACCGGGGCGGAAATGCCCACCGGCCCTTCGGGCGTCAGTCGCGCCTCGCCGCTTGCCACGCGGGAGCGGGTTGTCGTCACCTCCCAGTCCCAGTTGCCGTAGAGCGAATACCACTGATAGTTCCGTTCGATCCGGTTGATCGTCCAGGTGACATTGCGGGTGGCCGGTTCTTCATCCGGCCCGACCGCGATCAGGTTGAAACCGGCCTCGGCCCCCTGCGGCACTGTGCCATCCTCAAACAAGGGTTTGATGCCGATGACCGGGTCATCAGGCAGGATGCGCCGGGCGATGCTGCGTTCGACCGGACGGCCGGACCCTTCCTTGACCCGCACGGCGATGCTGGCCTCCAAGGGCCGGTTCGCGGCCTCGCCCAGATCGGGGAAGCTGACCGAGAGGACTGCGCTTCCATCGGCATCGGTCTGTGGCGCGTCCTCCAAGGCGTCGCGATGGGGCGAGAACGGCTCATCGTAGCGGTCAAAGATATAGCCGGGGAAGGCGTCGAGCGCGGTCAACGCCGTGATCCGCAGATCACCCTCGACATCCAGTTCCGCCCCCGGCGCGCCAAAGAGGTAGCGCGCCGCGACCGTCAGCGGCGGCTGGTCGGTCAGGCGCAGGGCACCTTCGGGCAGGGTCAGGTCAAAGTCGATGCGTTCGGGCAGGAAATCCTCGACAAGGAAGCTCTGTGAGGCGAGCAGCTTGCCCTCTTCGACAAAGCCCTCGATGCGCCATGTCCCATGCGGTGCGCTTCCGGCAAGCGGCAGATTGCCGACGAAACCGCCCGCGCCTGCGTGGTCGAGAAGCGCGCGTGAATATTCGACCCCGTCGGGGCGGATCAGCCGCGCGGTCATCGGCAGCCCGGCCAGCGCGTCGACCTTCTGGTCGCGGGCAAGGATGGTGGCGTTCACGGTTTCGCCCGCGCGGTAGGCGCCCCGGTCGGTCGAGAGGAAGACGTCGATAGGCGGGGCCGCCTCACGCCCCGCGACGCCGCGGTCTGAAAGGTCAAACTCGGCCTCGGTCAGAGGCAGAAAGGCCATATCCTCGCCCTTCTCGACCATCACCAAGGCCGGCGCGGCCCCGCCCGTTCCCGCGGTCAGCCCGGCATCGAACCGGGCATACCCCCCGGCATCCGTGGTCACCGTCCCGATTACCGCATTGGCGCGCGACAGCAGCGTGGCGGTCACGCCCTCGTTGGCGGAAGTGTCTGACAGGGCGCGGACAAAGACATGCAGCCCGTCCACGCCTTCCATCGCCGTCAGCCCAAGGTCGGAGATCACGAACCACTGCGTCGCGGCGGGATTGTCATAGGGGTCCTTGCCCGGAATGGCGGCCTGAAGCGCATAGATGCCGGGGCCGAGGTCGGACATGATCCCGTCAAGCGGCAGCAGCGTGGTCATGTCGCGGTTGACCTCTGACGTGACCTCGCCAGTCCCCTGCCACACTTCTTCGGCCACCTCGGATTTCAGGTTCTCGGCCGACCAATAGTCGAGCGGGCGGCCGAACATGCCGCCCTGAATCGCGCGGATCAGGTTGCGGTCGGAAAGGCGCAGAAGCGTGAGGTCGAGCGTATCGGCATTCACCGTCTCGACCGGGATGCCCTTCGCCCCCACGCGCGGCAGGACATAGGCGCGGCCGGGGAAGCGGACCGCAGGCGAGCGGTCGCGGATGTATTGGGTGATCTGGATATCCCTGGCCAGAACCTCACCCGAACCGGCGGGCAGCCCTTCGCGGAAAGTCAGCGTTGCCCTTGTGCCATGGGTAAAGCCGACGACACAGATCTGGCGTCCCGATACCTCCACTGACAGGCCCGCTTCGGGCAGTTTCACAAAGGGGGCGTAGTCGGTGCCGGACCGGACGAGGTCTTCGTTGAAGAAGGCACATATCCGTGGGCTGGCGCCGTCCGCCTCGACCTGCGTTTCGGAAATGCGGAACCCGTATTTGCCGATGGCGTCGTCTAGCATCGCCGCCGTGTCATCACGTGGCTGGACACTTTGCGCCAGTCGCAGGGCCGGAATCATGTCGCGACCCCGTTTCATCTTCTCCATCGCGCGGGCCAGGGTCACCAAGGCCGTGACCCTCAGGCCCGTATTGTCGGTCCGAAGATAGGCATTGATCGCGGCAGAGGCCGATTTGCGCGGGTTCTGCCGGACCTTGTCATTCGCATAGTCGCGCAGGTCCAGTTGCAGGTCGGCATAATCCGCCCATTGATCTGCGGCATCGGTGATGTTCAGCGCGGCGCCCAGCCGGTTTGCCGCGGCTTTCGTATTGCCGTTCCGGCGGGCGGTATCGGCTGCGGCGAGCAAATCTGCGGCAGTCGCACCACCTGACACATGTTCGGCGGCAAGATCGCGCGCCTGATCGTAGGCCGCCTGAAGGTCGTCCGGTGACAGAAAGCCAAGCTCCGCCGCCCGGACCTGAGCGCGCTCTGCGGCTCCGGGCGCGGCTTCCAGAATGTGGCCCGAGATCGCGCCGTCATAAGGCACCGGTTCCCCGGCACCGGATTTCGCGAAGCAGGAAGAGGCGCGGCGGTTATAGGTGAATGCCGTGCAGGCGTTGTCGGAAAGGCAAGCCGCGTGGCACGCATCAAAGCCAATGTCATAAAGCGCGCGCAGATCACCGCCCGGAAAATCCATATTCTCGACCAGAACCGCGCGGCGATCGGGGATCAGATCCTGCGCCGGCGCTTCACCAGCCACCAGAAGACTAGCCGCGAGGGCCGCTGTCACAAGGGCGCGCATCGAAATCTCCATTTCCGGTCAATGCTCTGATGCTGGCAGGCGGGGGCAGGATTCGCAAGTCAGGCGCTTCGGAAAGTCACGGCATTTAAGCGTTCCTTCACCCCCTTCCGCGATTGTCGAAAACGCGTGGGCATCATCCAGCGCGGACGGGCCGGAGACAGGATGTGAGCATAGCCGAGAAACTCGCCAAGGAACGGCGCGCGCGCCTTGCGGCCGAACGCCTGCTGGAACAGAAAAAGCGCGAGCTGTTCGCGGCCAATTCACAACTGTCGCTTCATGCGCGTCATTTGTCGGACCAGATTGTCGAACAGCGTCATGGACTGGAACAGGCCCGCTGCGAAGCCGAATCGCTCAAGGGGCAGAACAGCCAGGTCATGTGCGACCTGCGCCGCGCCACCGACGCGGCCGAGATCGCCGAACGGCGCCTGTGGGAAGCGGTTGAGACCATTCAGGACGGGTTCGCGGTCTTTGACACCGAGATGCGGCTTGTGGCGGCGAACGGGGCGTGGTTTGCGCTCTTCGATGGTCGGACGGATATCCAAACCGGCATCCACTACGACGTGATGATTGCAACACTGGCCGAGGCCGGGATCGTCGATCTGGATAACAGCGACATACACGACTGGCGTCACGAAATGACTGAACGGATCACCCGGGCCGAAATCCCGCCGAAGACGGTGCGGCTGACAGACGGCCGCTATATCCGTTTCATTGACCGGCATGGATCCGAGGGTGACATGGTTTCCATGGCGCTCGACATCACCGAGGCGGTGGACCGCGAGGCGGAACTGGAGGAAGCGAGGGCGAGGGCCGAGTCCGCGAACCGCGCGAAGTCGGCCTTTCTCGCCAATATGAGCCACGAAATCCGCACGCCGATGAATGGTGTCGTGGGCATGGCCGAACTGCTCATCGACACTGATCTGAACGAGGAGCAAAGGCTTTTTGCCGAGACGATCAAGTCATCGGGCGAGGCGCTTCTGACGATCATCAACGACGTACTCGATTACTCAAAGATCGAGGCGGAAAAGCTGAAGCTCTATCCCGAACCCTTCGATCTGGAACGCTGCCTGCACGAGGTGGTGCTGCTGCTGCAACCCTCGGCCCGGGACAAGGGGATCAAGCTGCTGGTCGATTTCGACCTCTTCCTGCCGACCCGTTATGTCGGCGATCCGGGGCGCATGCGGCAGATACTGACGAACCTTTTGGGCAATGCGGTCAAATTCACGTCCGAAGGGCATGTGCTGGCGCGTGTCGTCGGGCTGGAATTGCCTGACCGCCGGTTCGACCTGCATATCACGATCGAAGATACCGGAATCGGCATCCCGCCGGACTACATTGACCACATCTTCGGCGAGTTCAATCAGGTCGAGGAGCAGTCGAACCGCAAGTTCGAAGGGACCGGGCTGGGTTTGGCTATCACCCGTCAACTGGTGGAACTGATGGGCGGCACGATCTGGGTCGACAGCGAACCCGGTCAGGGATCGTGCTTTGGCTTTCGGGTGACCTTCGCCCCGGCCGAGCCGGTACAGGTCATTGACAAGCCCGATCGTCCGATCCTTTTAAAACGTGCGCTAATTGTCGATGATGTGCAGATCAACCGGGTGATCCTTGAACGCCAGCTTCAGACCTACGGGCTGGAGGTCACGATGTGCCGCAGCGGGGCCGAGGCGCTGCAGGCGGTGGCGGGTGGCGACGCGTTCGACGTGATCCTGACCGATCACGACATGCCGGAGCTGGAGGGGCCGGAATTGGCGGCCCGGCTTCGCACGGCCGGGATCGTATCGCCGATCCTGCTCCTGTCGTCGGATCCCGATGCGGCGGAGGGCGGAACCAGCGACATGGCAGCTGTCCTGCAAAAACCGATCCTGCGATCCGAGCTGTTCCGGGTACTTCAGGACCTGTCCTATCCCGGCCCAAAGGAGGCGTTCCTGCCACTTGATCCCGCCGCACCGCCCCCAACTTTGGGAGAGAAACGCCAGATGCGTGTGCTGGCGGCCGAAGACAATCGCACCAATCAGCTCGTTTTCCGCAAGATGGTGGCGGATTTCGACATCGACCTGCAATTCGCGAATGACGGACGCGAGGCGGTGGAGCAGTGGCGCAGCTTCCGACCAGATGTGGTTTTCATGGATATTTCAATGCCCGAAATGGATGGACGTGAGGCCAGCCGTACGATCCGGGCCATTGAAGTCGAGCGCGGATTGGTCCGCACACCCGTCGTCGCACTTACTGCCCATGCCATGGATGGTGATAGCGAGTCCATTCTCGCTGCCGGGATTGACCACTATCTGACCAAGCCACTCAAGAAAGCAGCGATTGCAGACAAAATCGGAGAACTATGTCCGGTCGAGGCGCGTCCACCGCTAGGCACGAGGCCCGCAGCGGGTGATACACGACACACGGTGTGACCCTGACGTGAGGTGGGAACAAACCCGACTGCCTTCCCGCCCTTTCAGCCTTCCGTCGTGAGAATGCCCAGAAACGCCGCGCCAAACCGTTCGGCCTTCTGCTCACCCATACCCTGGATGCGCCCCAGTTCAGCGAGGGTCCTCGGTCGGGCTTCCGCGATTTTCTTCAGCGTCGAATGCGTGCAGCTCAGGTATTTGTCGATTCCATCGGATCCGCGCGACAATTCGGCTTGTGCCAGCATCAGGAGGTCGAACAGTTCACCCTCAGCACGGCCGGCCAGCTTGCGGCGGGTTGGGTGCATCTCCTCTCCGGCGCCAGTGATCACCTCAAGAAACGCCTGACCGTAGCTTTCCAGTTTTTTCGCACCGACCCCGCTGACCCGCGCCATCTGGTCCAGTGTTGTGGGCCGGGTTTCGGCCATTTCGATCAAGGTGCGGTCGGGAAAAATCATGTACGCGGGCATACGCGCGGCCTCGGACAGTGCCCGGCGCTTGGCCTTGAGCGCCGAGAGAAGTGGCGCATCTTCTTCCGAAACCAGTGTCTTCACCACAGGCTTTCCCACCGCCTTGCGGATTGTATCGCGGCGCAGCGTGATCGAGGCTTCACCCTTCAGGATTGGCCGCGCCGCATCGGTCATGCGAAAGGCGCCGTGGCGTTCGGGATCGGGGCGGATCAGGTCGTATCCCATCATCTGCCGGAATATCGCCTGCCACTGCACCTTGGGCAGGTCTCGGCCCACGCCGAAGGTCGGCAGTTCATCGTGCCGACGCTGGCGGACCTTGTCGGTGACACTGCCGGTCAGGATGTCGATCAGATGCCCGGCACCAAAACTTTCCCCGGTTCGAAGGATCGCTGACAGCGCCTTCCTCACCGCTTCCGTGCCGTCGAACAGGTCCGGCGCGGTGTCGCAGAGGTCGCAATTGCCGCAGGGCTCTGCGGTTTCGCCAAAATAGGACAGCAGGCGACGACGGCGGCAGCAGGTCGCCTCGGCCAGACCCAGCAGAGCGTTCAGGCGTGCATGATCGGCGGATTTGCGGTCAGCGGGCGCCAGCCCCTCGTCAATCTGCGTGCGGCGAAAGCGGATATCGTCGGGACCGTAAAGCGTCAGCGTCTCGGCTGGCGCTCCGTCGCGTCCGGCGCGGCCAATCTCTTGATAATAGGCCTCAATCGATTTCGGCAGGTCTGCATGGGCGACCCAGCGGATATCGGGTTTGTCGATGCCCATGCCGAAAGCGACGGTGGCCACGACGATCAGCCCGTCCTCGCGCTGGAACCTGCCCTCGACCTCGCGCCTTGTATCGGGGTCGAGACCGGCGTGATAAGCGCATGCGATGTGCCCAGCTTCGCACAAGGCCTGCGCCAGCGTCTCAGTCTTGGCCCGCGTGCCGCAGTAGACGATGCCCGACTGTCCCTTGCGCGTCGCGGCGAAGGTCAGGATCTGGCGGCGGGGCTGGTCCTTGACCTCGAAAGCCAGATGGATGTTCGGTCGGTCGAAGCCGCGCAGGAAGGTTTCTGGCGCGTGCCCGTCGAACAGGCGGGTCACGATCTCGGCCCGTGTCTCCTCATCCGCCGTTGCGGTGAAGGCAGCCAAGGGCACGTTCAGCGCGCGGCGCAATTCGCCGATGCGCAGATAGTCGGGGCGGAAATCGTGACCCCATTGGCTGACGCAATGCGCCTCGTCCACCGCGATCAGGCTGGTGCCGATCCGTCTTAGCAGCGTCAGCGTGCCGCCCGAGGCGAGCCGCTCTGGCGCCATGTAAAGCAGACGCAGCCGCCCCTCATCCAGCGCCTGAAAAACCTCTTCGGTTTCCTCCTCGGTATTGCCCGAGGTCAGCGCCCCAGCTTCCACCCCCGCTTCGCGCAGCGCGCGAACCTGGTCGCGCATCAGTGCGATCAGCGGTGAAATCACCACCGTCACGCCATCGCGCATCAGGGCCGGAAGCTGAAAGCAGAGCGACTTACCGCCGCCCGTGGGCATGATGGCAAGCGTATTTCGCCCGTCCGCGACGGCGGCGACGATCTCGGCCTGTCCGGGTCGGAAAGCCGAAAATCCGAATATGGAGGCGAGAAAATCCTCGGCGCGGGTCATGGGCTCGCGTTCTTGTTGGCTCGATGACCGGAGCTTTTCACATGCCCCCGGTAGGGGCAAGGCTCAGTAGCCGTAGAAGAAGCCGGCGTTGTTGGTCAGAACGATACGGATGGCGATCAGGCCGATAAAGGCGACCAGCGGCGCGAGGTCGAGCCCCGGCGTATGGGGCAGGAATCGGCGGATCGGGGCATAGATCGGTTCGAGAAGCCGGTTCAGCCCGTACCAGATCTGCGAAACCAGCGGTTGGCGCAGATTGAGCACCTGAAAGCTGATCAACCACGACATGACGATATGCGCGATCATGACGACCCAGACGATTTGTAGGATCAACATCAGGATTTGGTACAACGACTGCATCAGGTGCTCCGGCATATCTCGGTCCGGCCAGAAGTAATGGCCGGGACGACCCGGCGCAACATCTTACGCAACGTGACTGATTGACGGCGCGGTCAGCCTGCGGCAGGCCAGCGGCGCGCCAATTCCCGCGAGGAGCCCGATGTATCCTTTCCTCCGCATGACCAAGGAAATCTGGACCTCAAGCCGGGCCACGCCGCTTGGCCTGACCGACACCCATGTCTCGCATCACATCTGCTGGCCCTGGGACCTCGACCTCTGGGCCGAACTGAACAACGGCCGCACGCTGACCCTGTTCGATCTGGGGCGCATACCCCTCGCGGTGCGCACCGGCCTTGGCCGGGTACTGCGGCAGAAACGCTGGGCGATCACGGTGGCGGGCAATACCGTGCGCTATCGCCGCCGGGTGCGGATGTTCGACCGGGTGGAGATTCTCAGCCGCTGCATCGGCTGGGACGCGCGGTTCATCTACATGGAACAGAGCATGTGGCGGAAAGGCGAATGCACGAGCCATATGCTATTGCGTTCTGCCGTGACCTCGCCGCAAGGGATTGTGCCGCCGGCCGAGGTGCTTGAAGCGCTTGGTCTGGAGGCGACGAGCCCCGATTTGCCTGGATGGGTTCGGGGCTGGATCGCGGCGGATGCCGAACGCCCCTGGCCGCCGCTTCGCTGAGTGCTTGCGCGCGGGCGGCTTTTCGGGCTTGATCGCCGCCAACAGGCGAGGGCAGGAAAATGACCGTATCGGCACGCAAGCGCATCTGGGGCTGGTGGTTCTTCGACTGGGCAAGCCAGCCTTACAACACCCTGCTGCTTACCTTCATCTTCGGCCCCTATTTCGCCAAGGTCGCGACGGCGGAGTTCATGGCCGCGGGACTGACGGAATCCGTCGCCAAGGCCGAGGCGCAGGCCTATTGGGGCTTTGGCCTGTCAATCTGCGGGATTGCGATCGCCATTCTGTCGCCGATCCTTGGGGCCATTGCCGACGGGTCGGGGCGGCGGATGGTCTGGATCTGGTTCTTCTCGCTCCTCTATGTCGTCGGTGCCCTTGGCGTCTGGCAACTGACGCCCGAGGCACCGATGCTGGCGCAGGCGGTCTTTTTCTTCGGCATCGGCTTCATCGCGATGGAGTTTGCCACGACCTTCACCAATGCGCTCATGCCCTCGCTGGTCGAGGATGAAAAGCTCGGCTCGGTCTCGGGCAGCGGCTTTGCTTTCGGTTATCTCGGCGGGCTGATCGCGCTGATCATCATGCTTCTGTTTTTTGCCGAGAATGGCGACACCGGGCGCACGCTGATCGGCTTGGCACCGGCTTTCGGGCTTGATCCGTCAACGCTGGAGGGCACCCGCTTTGTCGGGCCGTTCTCGGCGATCTGGTTCATCGTCTTCATGATCCCGTTCTTCCTCTGGGTGCGTGAACCAAAGCGCCCCGCAGGGATGGTGCAGCGCGCGGGCGCGGCATTGACGGGGCTCTGGCAGTCGATACGGGGCCTGACCGGGCGCAGAAGCCTGGCCGCCTATCTCGGGTCCTCGATGTTCTACCGCGACGCGCTGAACGGGTTGTTCGGCTTTGGCGGGGTCTATGCGTCTGGTGTGCTTAACTGGTCGATCACCCAGATCGGCATTTTCGGAATTCTGGGCGGGGTCACGGCGGCTCTGGCAAGCTGGCTCGGCGGCTACGCCGACCAGAGGTTCGGGCCGAAGCCGGTGATCAAGGCCTCGATCCTCGTGCTGATTGCCGTATGCTGCATCGTTGCAGGGATGAACCGGGAAAGCATCGTCGGCATCGCTATCGCCGCGAACTCCGCCCTGCCCGACGTGATCTTCTATGTCTGCGGCGGCCTGATCGGTGCGGCAGGCGGGACGATTCAGGCTGCCAGCCGGACATTGATGGTGCGCCATACGACGCCCGACCGCGCCGCCGAGGCCTTTGGCCTCTTCGCGCTTTCAGGAAAGGCGACGTCATTCCTTGCGCCGGGGCTGATCGCGATCATGTCGACGATGACCGGCAGCCAGCAATTGGGCATTACTCCGCTTATCGGTCTTTTTCTTATCGGCCTTGTCTTGCTAGTCTGGGTGAAACCCGATGGCGACAGAGGAATGGCATGAGGCGGATACTCGCGGCTTTTCTGGCTTTTTCACTCGCTGCCGGCGGCCCGGCTCTGGCCGATCCGCTGGCGAACCAGTTGTTCGGCGCCAAGCGCGCCGCCTCGACGCAAAAGCCGCATGCGATCGGCACCTATGCCAAGGGCTGCGGCGCGGGGTTCGTGGAACTGCCGGAAACCGGGCCGACCTGGCAGGCGATGCGGCTTTCCCGGAACCGCAACTGGGGCCATCCAGAACTTGTGCAATATGTCATGGACCTGTCGGTTACGGCCCGACAGATGGGATGGGCCGGGCTTTATGTCGGCGATATGAGCCAGCCGCGCGGCGGGCCGATGACATCGGGCCATTCCAGTCACCAGATCGGGCTCGACGCCGACATCTGGATGCTGCCGCCGAAACGCCTGAACCTTAGCCGGGGCGAGCGGGAGAGCATCAGCTCCATTTCCGTGCGGACCGAGGATCAGACCCGCGTCAATGGCAACTGGACACGCACCCATCATGCACTCCTGAAGGCCGCCGCCTCGGACCCGCGCGTCGACCGGATCTTTGTCGCGGCCGCGGTGAAAGTCGAGATGTGCAAGACCGCCAAGCGGTCGGACAAGTCCTGGCTTCAGAAGATCCGCCCGCTCTACGGCCACAACACGCATTTCCACGTGCGGCTTAAATGCCCGAAAGGCTCGGGCCTTTGTCAGACCCAGACACCGACGGTTTCGGACCTGTCCAATGGCGGAACCGGCTGCGACGAGACCCTGACCTGGTGGGTGACGGACTATCTGGAGCAGCTCAGAAACCCGCCGAAGCCGTCAAAGAAGAAGGGGCCGCGCAAGAAAGGCGCGCGTGAGTTCACAATGGCCGATCTGCCCAAGCAATGCTCAGCCGTTCTCGCCTCGCAGTAATCCTGACCGCGACGCTGATCGTAGCGGGAGGTGCATCGGCGCCGCCGCGTGCGACTTATGTCGGAACTTTTATCTGGCAACTGGCCGATGACCCGCATTTCGGAGGTTTCTCCGGGTTCGATCTGACCGATGGCGGTGTGCTTTTTTTTGCCATCTCCGACACTGCGGCGATCTATTCAGGCGTTCTGAGTCGTGGCGAAAAGGGACAGGTCAATGCGGTATCCGCAGGTTCGGCCACGCCGCTGCCTTCTCGGGCCGGCGCGCCTCTGGCAGACCCGATGGACGATGCCGAAGGACTGGCAATCGGCGGCGACGGCACGATCTATGTCTCCTACGAAACCGAGGACCGGATCGTCGAGTACCGGGATGGCGGCAGGACATGGGTGCGGGAAACACCGCCGCGCATGCTGCTGAACCGGTTTCCGCTGAACAAGGGGCTGGAGGCGCTTGCGATCAATGCGAACGGCGATCTTTATGCCCTTCCGGAGGAAGAGCGTCGACCGACCGCACTGATTTCGGTCTACCGGCTTCGCGGTGAGACGATCGACATTCCCTTCACGCTGCACCGGGATGGTGACTGGCTGCCGGTGGGCGCCGATTTCGGGCCCGACGGGCGGCTCTACGTGCTGGAACGCGACTTTTGGCCGTTGATCGGCTTCATGAACCGGGTGCGGCGTATCACACTGGACGACGACGACGTCACTGCCGACGAGGTGTTATTCGAGACCCGCGCGGGTGCTCACGACAACCTTGAAGGGCTCGCCGTCTGGCGCGACGCAGAGGGAGCGATCCGACTGACGATGGTCTCGGATGACAACTTCCTGCCGGTGCAGCGGACCGAGATCGTGGACTACCGCGTCGCCGAATGACTTGACCGCCCCCGGACAAGGGCTTAAACGCCGCCCGTTCCCGGTATGGGACCAAGTCTCCGCGACCTTGTAAAAAACGGACAGAACATGACACGCAAGCTTCTTCCTGGCATCATTGCCATGGCCGCAATCGTCGTGGCCGCCAATATCCTCGTTCAATATGTGATCGACGGCTGGTTCCTCACATGGGGCGCCTTCACCTATCCCTTCACCTTCCTCGTCACCGATATCACCAACCGCATCCACGGTCCCGCCGCAGCGCGCCGCGTGGTCTATGCCGGTTTCGTCGTCGGTGTGATCTGTTCGCTGATCGGCACGCAGATCATTGGCGAGTTCGGCCCGCTCGTAACCCTGCGCATCGCAATCGGCTCTGGCCTGGCCTTCCTTGTCGCCCAGCTTCTGGATGTCGCGATATTCGACCGGATGCGCCGGGGCGCCTGGTGGCGCGCGCCGCTGGTCTCCACCCTGGTCGGGTCGGCCGTCGACACCGCGATCTTCTTCACCATCGCCTTTGCCGCCTCGCTCACCTTCCTTGAACCGGCCAATGACGTTGCTTGGGCAGGTGAGATGATCCCGCTCCTGGGCGTGGGTGCAGTGGTGCCGCTTTGGGTGTCGCTGGCCACGGCAGACTGGATTGTGAAATTATCGCTTGCCTTGGTCGCGCTTGTCCCGTTTCGGGCAATTGTTACAAGATTGACGGCAAACGTTGCGTAAAAACAATTGACAGACACAAAATCTGTGGCAGCCTGTGGATAACGGCAACGCAGAGAAAGGAGGTGATCCAGTGTCTAGAGTGATATTGGAGAGAGGTGTCGGGACAGTCAGGGGGGCCGTGGCCTGAGGGCAAACCCTAGGGTTTCAAACCCTGACTGGGCCTAGTCGATCTTCGACACCCTAACTGGCCCATCTCCGTAGATCTCGGAGGGCCGCTCCAACCCGGAGCGGCCCTTTCCGTTTCACGCTATTGGAAAATTCGGTCCCGCGTGGGCCCGTCTCAGCCGGGCATGCCGCCATCGGTATCGTCGCCCGCCTCTTCCAGAAGCCGGTCGAAATTCGGGATTGTCACGTGGCGCTTGCCTTCCAGCTCGATCACCCCGTCGCGCTTCAGTGCCGACATCTGTCGGCTGACGGTTTCGAGGGTCAGGCCAAGGTAGTCCGCCATCGCTTCGCGGGTCAGCGGCAGGTCGATGACAAGCTTGCCCGCAGCGGGCAGCATTTTCAAAGATGCATCGCGCCGCGCAACGATAGCCAGCAGGCTGGCGATCTTTTCCCGTGCGGTCTTGCGGCCAAGAAGCAGAAGCCATTCGCGCGCCGCATCCAGCTCATCCAACGTCATTTCCAGAAGCCGCTGGGCGATGTGGGGCGTCTTCGCCATAAGTTCCTCGAACGGCTTCTTGCGGAAGCAGCACATCAGAAGATCAGTTGTGGCCACGACGTTGTAAGGGGCGGTATCGCGGCCCGGGCGACCGACGAAATCAGATGGGAAAAGAAGCCCAACCGTCTGGGTCCGACCGTCTTCCATCACCTGGCTGAGTGTCGCAACGCCGGTCACGACCGAAGCCACGAATTCCATCCGGTCGCCGGACCAGATCAGGGTCTGACCCGCCTCGAAGCTGCGATAATACTTGATCGCGTCAAGCGCCATCAGTTCATCGGCCTCGCAACGCGCGCAAACGGCCCGGTGGCGGATCGGGCAAGAACCGCATTGTGGCTGGGCGAGGGGTATTTCCTGTAGGGCCATCTGCATTTTGATCTGTGTCAAGGTGGGGAACCGGCCCCGGTCTAAAGCTAGGCGCATGACTGCTGAATCGCAACTCTCGCGGTTCGGACTCTTTGACGCGCGTGTACCGCGCTATACAAGTTATCCGACCGCCCCGCATTTCAATTCGTGCGTCGGCCCCGAAGATTTTCGGGACTGGATCGGTGCGATCCCGGAAGGGGCACGGATATCACTCTATCTGCACGTGCCCTTCTGCCGCCGTCTGTGCTGGTTCTGCGCCTGCCGGACACAGGGAACAACTTCCGATGACCCGGTCCGGGCCTATATCGAAGTCCTGAAGGCCGAATTGCAGTTGCTGAAAACGCGGCTTCCCGCCGGTGTCACCCTGTCCCGGCTGCATTGGGGTGGCGGCACACCAACCTTGATGCCTGCGCGCGTGATGGAGGATCTTGCCCGCGCCGTGTTCGACGTCGTGCCAATGGGCGACGGGGCGGAATTCTCGGTCGAGATCGACCCGAATGAGATCGACGACGACCGGCTCGATGCGTTGGCCTCGGCGGGGATGAACCGGGCCTCCATCGGGGTGCAGGATTTCGACCCGGCCATTCAGAAGATGATCGGCCGCGATCAGTCTTTCCAGATCACGAAGAAGGCCGCGGACATGATCCGGGATCGGGGCGTCGCATCTCTCAACGCCGATATCCTCTTCGGCCTGCCGCGCCAGAACCGCGACAGGATCGCCGCGTCTGTGCAAAAGCTCTTGTCGCTCAATCCCGACCGGGTCGCCCTCTATGGCTATGCCCATGTGCCCTGGATGGCGCGGCGGCAGGTGATGATCCCATCAGACACCCTGCCCCGGCCGGAAGAACGGCTGGAACTGTTTGAGACGGCGCGCAAGCTTTTTGTCGCTGATGGATATGACGAGATCGGGATCGACCATTTCGCGTTGCCGACCGACGGTCTGGCCTGTGCAGCGCGCGAAGGACGGTTACGGCGGAACTTCCAAGGCTATACCGATGACACGGCCGAGGTGCTGATCGGCGTTGGTGCGTCATCGATTTCCCGCTTTCCACAGGGCTATGCACAGAATGCGCCTGCGACCTCGGCCTATACCAAGGCGGTAAGGGCGGGTGAATTCGCCACCGCAAAGGGCCATGGTTTCGCAGGGCAGGACCGGATGCGCGCACGGATGATCGAGGCGTTGATGTGCGATTTCCGCATCGACGCAAATGAGATCTGCCGAGACTTCAACATAAGTGCAGAGCAGCTTCGTACGCTCTTCGACACTGCGGCACGCGACTTTGGCGATATGGTGGAGATTGGGCCCGGCGCGTTCAGCATTCCGGAACGCGCGAGGCCACTGACCCGGATGATCGCAAGGGCATTTGACGCCTATGATCTGTCAAAGGCGGGGCACAGCCCGGCGGTGTGACGGGGCAGAAAAGTTCTGTTCCAAAGCTTTTCTGCGTAAGGATTTTGGAACAAAATTCTTACGGCACCACCCGCGATCACCGACCTGCATTCTCAACGAATTCCACGAGGCGCGGAAGACTGTGGCGTTTCAGGTCATAGCTGTCGCTGATTGTCGCCCGCGCCGCCGCACGCAAGGGCGCCGCCGCTTCTGGGTCAGCCAGCGCAGCGGTCAAAGCCTCTGACCAGCCGTTCACGTCGAAGAAATCGACCAGCCGCCCGTTTTCCCCGTCGCGGATCAATTCCTCGACCGGTTTCGTACGTGAGCCCACGACCAGCGCTCCGGCGCTCATCGCCTCCAGCATCGACCATGAAAGGACGAAGGGATAGGTCAGGTAGGCGTGGACCCGTGTGACCTGCAAGAGCGACAGAAATTCAGGATAGGGAACGTTGCCGAGAAAATGGATGCGGCTGAGGTCGACCCGATCCTTCACCTCGTCGAGGAATATCTGCTTCCACGTCATGCCCTTGGCTGGCGCGGGCCCATAGCTTTGCGCGTCACCTCCGACGATCACGATCTGAGCTTCGGGCCGCGCCTTCATCACCTCGGGCAGGGCGCGCATAAAGATGTGATAGCCGCGATAGGGTTCAAGGTTGCGGTTCACGAAACTCAGAACCTCATCCCCTGGTGTCAGAACCCGGCCGTTCGGCAGGGTCAGCCGTGCGCGGGGATCTGGTTGCACCCGGTCGGTGTCGATGCCGTCGTGGATCACGCTGATCTTGTCGCGCAATTCCTCAGGGTAGGTTGAAGCCTGCCAGGCCGTCGGTGCAAGGGCCGCGTCCGCCTCCACCAGCGCCTGCAAGAGATGCGCGCGCCTTGCGACAACCGACAGGTTAGGGCCGTCGACGTTCTGGAATTCGGGATCAAAGCCGGTATCGGCGCACTTCGCGCGATAATAGAACTCAGCGTAGGTCAGATGCCGCGCTTCCGGCCAGACCTCGCGCAGGAACAGCGTTTCACCCCAGCCGCCATGGCCGAATACGATGTCGGGCACGAAGCCCTTCTGACGCGTCAGTTGCAGTGCGGCGCGGGCCACCGACACTCCTCGTTCCGACATCTCGGCATAGGTCTTGGCGGCACCCTCCACCTTTCTCTCTGCCGGATCGCGATAGCGCAGAACCGGAACGGGAGCGGTGCGCTTGTTGCGCGCAGCCGTCAGTCCCACGACCTGATGACCCCGGCTGACCAGCGCAGGCGCGAGATGCAGAAATTGGCCGGGGAAGTTCTGATGAACGAAAAGAATCTTCATGCGCTGCGGACCGCGTGGCCGAAGGCGGCGGCCATCAGTTCGCGGGTATAGCCAGTCTGTGGATTGTCAAAGACCGCATCGCCATCCCCGGTTTCGACCACGTCACCTGCCTTCATCACGATGACCTTATGGGCCAGCGCACGCACAACCCGCAGGTCATGGCTGATGAAGAGATAGGCAAGCCCGTAACGCCGCTGGAGTGACCGCAGCAATTCCACGATCTGCACCTGTACGGTCATGTCGAGGGCCGAGGTCGGTTCGTCCAGCACCACGACCTTTGGCCTCAGGATCATCGCCCGGGCGATGGCGATGCGCTGGCGCTGGCCGCCGGAAAACTCGTGCGGATAGCGTTCCATCATCGCCGGGTCCAGCCCAACCTCGGTCATGATCTCCGCCACCATCTCTCGCCGGTCACGGCCCTTCTCGACGCCGTGCACCGTCAGCCCCTCAGCGATGATCTGTTCGCAGGTCATGCGCGGACTGAGGCTGCCATAAGGGTCCTGAAAGACGATCTGCATGTCACGGCGCAGTTTCCGCAGATCGCGTGGCCGCCAGTCCGAAATATCCTGCCCGAGATAGACGATGGGCCCCTCGGAGGCGATCAGCCGCATGATGGCGAGCGCGAGCGTCGTTTTGCCAGAGCCGCTTTCGCCGACGATGCCCAAAGTCTCGCCCGCCCGAACCGAGATGCTGGCGGAGTTCACCGCCTTCACATGCCCGACCGTGCGGCGCAACAGCCCGCGCTGGATCGGGAACCAGATGCGCAGATTTTCGGTACGGACAATCTCTTCGGCCCCCACAGGCACAGGGTCGGGCCGGCCATGCGGTTCGGCGGCCAGAAGCTTTTGGGTATAGGGGTGTTGTGGGTTCGAGAAGATCTGCTCCACCGACCCCTGTTCGACAATCTCACCCCCCTGCATCACGCAGACCCGGTCGGCAATGCGCCGCACGATGCCAAGGTCGTGGGAGATGAAAAGCAGGCTCAGTCCCTCACGCTCCTTCAACTCGGCGAGAAGGTTGAGGATCTGCGCCTGAATGGTGACATCCAAAGCGGTCGTCGGCTCATCGGCGATCAAAAGCTCCGGCCCGTTCGCCAATGCCATCGCGATCATCACCCTTTGGCGCTGGCCGCCCGAAAGCTGGTGCGGGTAGTCGGCCAAGCGACGCTCGGCATTGTCGATGCCGACCTTCTCCATCAATTCGATGATCCGCTTTCGCGCGGCCTCGCCCACCAGTCCCTGATGCAGCGCCAGGCTTTCGGCCAGCTGCTTTTCCAGCGTGTGAAGGGGATTGAGCGAGGTCATCGGCTCCTGAAAGATGAAGCTGATATCGTTGCCACGCACGTCGCGCAGCACGGGTTCCGGCGCGCCGATCATCTCGCGGTCGAGATATTTGACCGAGCCCGACACTTCGGCATTGTCGCCGAGCAGCGCCACGGTCGACAAAGCCGTCACCGATTTGCCCGAGCCGCTTTCCCCGACGATGGCGACGGTTTCGCCCTTGCCGACGGTAAAGCTCACCCCCTTCACCGCCTGGATCAGCTTGCCATCCTGCCTGAAATCGACCTTCAGGTCGCGGATATCGAGGACGGTCTTCATTTGAAGGTCTTCCGGGGGTCGAAGGCATCGCGGACGCCTTCGAAAATGAAGACGAGAAGCGAAAGCATGATGGCGAAGGTGAAGAAAGCCGAAAACCCCAGCCAGGGCGCCTGAAGGTTCGACTTGCCCTGCAATGCCAGTTCGCCGAGCGAGGGCAGGGAGGAGGGCAGGCCGTAGCCGAGATAGTCGAGTGCCGCGAGCCCGCCGATGGCCCCGGTGACGATGAAGGGCAGGAAGGTGAGCGTCGCCACCATCGCGTTCGGCAGGATGTGGCGGAACATGATAACCCGGTCACTGACCCCGAGCGCGCGGGCAGCCCGGACATACTCGAAGTTGCGCGCCCGCAGGAACTCCGCCCGCACCACGCCGACAAGCGCAGGCCAGCCGAAGAGGATCGTCACGAAAACCAGAAGCCCAAAACTGCGCCCGAGGATCGCGAAGAGGATGATGATGACGTATAGGCCGGGGGTCGATCCCCAGATTTCCAAGAGCCGCTGGAAGATGAGATCGACCCAGCCACCGAAATAGCCCTGCACGGCGCCCGCCGCGATGCCGATCAGGCTGGAGATCGTTGTGACGATCAGCGTGAAGAGGATCGACAGGCGAAAGCCATAGATGATCCGTGCCAGGACATCGCGGGATGTGTCGTCGGTACCCAGCCAGTGATCGCCATCGGGAGCAGAGGGCGCGGTACCGACGTTGTTGATCGTATTGTAGCGGTAGGGGATCGGCGGCCAGAGCATCCAGCCCTTCTTGATCGCTTCGCCATTGACGATACCGTCGTCGGCATCCTCGATCACGCCTTCCGGGTCATCGAAACAATCTTCCAACCCGCCCGAGACGATCAGGCAGCGCACTTCGGGTTCGCGGTAGACGGCCTCGGTCCGGAAATCGCCGCCGAAGGCGGTTTCGGGATAGAACTTGTAGATCGGGAAATGCAGCCCGCCGCGATAGGAAACCACAATTGGTTTGTCGTTCGCCACGACCTCGGCCATCAGCGAGAGGCCAAAAAGTACAAGGAAGATGCCCAGCGACCAGACCGCGCGTCGGTTGGCCTTGAAGTTGCGCCAGCGGCGCTGGTTCAGGGGCGACAACCGCATCAGCCCGCCCGCTTTTCAAAGTCGATGCGTGGATCGACGAAGACATACATGAGGTCCGAGAGGATCCCGATCAGAAGGCCCAGCAGGCCAAAGACCCAGAGCGTGCCGAAGACAACCGGATAGTCGCGCGCCACCGCCGCCTCATACCCAAGGCGCCCAAGCCCGTCGAGCGAGAAAATCGTTTCGATCAGAAGGCCGCCGCCGAAGAGGACAGCGAGGAAGAGGCCGGGGAACCCGGCGATGACGATCAGCATCGCGTTGCGGAAGACATGGCCGTAAAGCACGCGGCGCTCGCTCAGGCCCTTGGCCTTTGCGGTCAGCACATATTGCTTGTTGATCTCATCGAGAAAGCTGTTCTTGGTCAGAAGCGTCAGCGTCGCGAAACTGGAGATAGTGGAGGCGACAACGGGTAGAGTAATATGCCAGAAATAATCAGCGATCTTGCCAATCAGGCTCATCTGTTCCCAGCCGTCCGAGGTCAGCCCGCGAAGCGGGAAAATGCGCCAGTAGCTGCCGCCGGCGAAGAGGACAATGAGCAGGACCGCAAAGAGGAAGCCCGGAATCGCATAGGCGACGATGATCGTGCCGGAGGTCCAGGTGTCGAAGGCCGACCCGTCCTTTACCGCCTTGCGGATGCCCAAGGGGATCGAGATCAGATAGGCCAGCAGCGTCGACCATAGGCCGAGCGTGATCGAAACCGGCATCTTTTCGATCACCAGATCGACGACCGAGATCTTGCGGAAATAGCTCTCCCCGAAATCAAAACGCAGATAGTCACCCATCATCTTGATGAAGCGCTCATGCGCGGGCTTGTCGAGGCCGAACTGTTTTTCAAGCTGTTCAATGAATTCCGGCGGCAGACCACGCGCACCGAGATAGCGGTCGTCACCCCCCGTCTGGCTTTGGGTTTCGACATCGCCACCGCCCGAGATGTTCTGAAAGACGTCGCCCGATCCTTCCAGCCGGGCGATGATCTGCTCCACCGGCCCGCCGGGCACGAACTGCGTGAGCGTGAAATTGATCAGCATGATCCCGAACAAGGTCGGGATCATCAGCAGTATTCTTCGCAGGATATAGGCGCCCAAAGTGCTGTTTTCCCGGTGTTCAGTAGGCGCCAGCCGCCTTCAGCCGTTCGGCGGCTTCCGCGTCATACCACCAGAAATCCAACTCGCCCACGGAAAGCGGCGGCAGGTTTTCAGGGTGGCGGTAATAGTCGTAATAAGCGACCCATGTCGCAGGCAGGTACCAGAGCGGGATGTCAAAGCCCACGGCTCTGAGCGCCCGGTCGAGCGCATGGACCGATGTCTTCAGATCATCAAGGCTCTGCGCGGCAACGACATGGGTGATCAACCTGTCGATGGCGGGATTGCGAAGCCTCATGAGGTTCCGGGAACTGTCGTCGGCGGTCTTCGACCCGAACCACTGCTCCAACCCACCGGAAGGTTCGAATCCAAGATCGAAGCCTTGATTGGCAAGGTCAAAGTCGCCCTTCCGACGCCGCTCCACATATTGCGAGATGTCGATGCGGTCGAGCTTCCCTTGCACGCCGATCAGCGCAAGGTTTTCGATGAACGGATTCACGAATCGGTCATAAGTCGGGCTGAACTGGATGATTGTCAGTTCCAGTGTCTCGCCCTTGTCGTTGCGCCGGATCCCGTCGTTGCCGGTCGCCCAGCCAGCCTCGTCGAGCAGTTTGCTCGCCTGTCGAATAAGGCTGCGCGACGGGCGGTTTGCCGTTTCATCATGCGTGACCGGAACTTTCGCGTCTTCAGTCAGGATCGCCGGACCAAGAAGTCCCTCATCAACCAGTGGCTTCAATAGTGCAATCTCGCCTTCGGATGGCGTTCCGCTTGCGGCAAGGTCCGAACCCGGCCAATACGACGTCGGGCTTTGGAAGAACCCGTACTGCAGGGTCTTATTGGACCAGGCGAAATTGTACATCATCCCGATCGCTTCACGCACCTTGACGTCCTGCCAGTGCGGTCGGTCAAGATTGAAGACCCAGGAGAGCCGCGTGCCGACATTGCCGTCGGGGATTTCCTCCCGCTTGACCCAGCCGTTGTTGATCGCCTGAAAATCGTAACCCGTCGCCCAGTTCTGCGAGTTGTTCTCGGTCCGGAATGTGTAATCCCCGGCCTTGAACCCCTCGAAAGCGGCGTCGCTGTCGGCGAAGTACTCGACCCGGATCGTATTGAAGTTGTTGCGCCCCTTGTTGAATGGGATGTCATTGCCCCAGTAATCGGGATTGCGCTTGTAGACGATGCGACTGTTGAACTTGGCGCTATCGAGCACATAGGCACCAGTCGACATGAAAGGTTGCTGTGTCGACTTGTCGAGCCGCGTGCCGGTTTCCTCGAACCACGCCTTGGAAAAGACAGGTGTCCCCCCCGCAAAACCCACCCGGTCCCGCATCGGGGCCGTGTCGGTAAAGTAGAAGGTAATCCGGTAGGGGCCTTCAACCTCCACCCGATCGATGTAGCCTTCCACAACGCGGCGGTATTCGAGGATGCCCTGCGTCAGGAACAGATTGAAACTGTATTCGACGTCATCCGCCGTCATTGGCGTACCATCGGCGAATGTCACGTCTTCGCGCAGGTTGAAGGTCACGTAAGACAGGTCTTCGGGGTATTCCAGCGTTGTGCAGAGAAAGCAATACGAGCCATAGGGATCGTCCGACGTTGAGGTCAGAATGGCCTCGCTGCCGATGGTGTTGAGTGCGGCGGGAACCCCGTCACTGGCATATTGGTTGAAGCTGTCAAAACTACCCTGTGACCAGATCGAGATTTCGCCCCCTTTGGGCGCGTCCGGATTGACGTAGTCGAGATGGTCGAAATCAACCGGGTATTTCAGTTCGCCAAAATTAGAATAGCCATACGAGGTAGTGACGGTTGCCTGCGAGAGGACTGCAGTGGGAAGAATAAACGAGAAAGCCGCGATTCCCGACAGCAGGGCAACGCGCATGTTGTGCAGTCTTTGCGGCATGTTTCCGGCCGGTGTGTCGGGACCCTGCAACCTCATCGCCTCCTCCATGGCACGCCTTAACCGGCGCCCGGTTTTCTGGTTAAGGACCCTAGAACGGCGCAGGGGCGGGCTTCAAGTTGCGAATTTGTGAGAATGGCCGTGAGCCAACGAAAAAGGGCCGCTCGGATGAGCGGCCCTGTGATTGTTCTGCCCGCAGAGGTTAGCCGCCGATTGACGCCAGATAGGCAATGACGTTGGCGCGGTCCTCGACCTTCTTCAGGCCGGCGAAAGACATCTTGGTACCGGCGATGAACCCTTTCGGGTTTTCCAGGAAGTGGCTCAGCGTCTCGGCGTCCCAATTGCCGCCATGGCTGGCCATGCTGTCGGAATAGCCGAACCCGGCGACCCCACCGACCGCCCGATCAACGACGCCGTCGAGATGCGGGCCGGTGCCGTTGGAACCGTCGAGCTTGTGGCAGGCCTTGCACTTGCCGAAGACCTTCTCACCGGCCGCCGCATCGGCGGAGGCATAGATGGTCGCGAAGTCCGGACCCTCTTCGGCTGCGGCATCGCCGCCCTCTTCGGCGCCAGTGTCGATGACATAGGCTTGCGCCACTTCCTCATCGCCATGGGCCACGGCACCGGTATGATAAAGCGACTCGGCCGCCCATTTGCCCAGAAGGAAGATCAGGAACGCGCCGCAGAGCGCGCCGCCAGCCTTCGTTACAGTCATCGTGTCGAACATGTCGCGCCTCACCATGGCATAGAGTTGCGGCGTATCTATCCGCTTCCCCTACCGGGTTTCAAGGTATAGTTAGCGCGGCACATCGCCCAACCCCCGGGCTGTCGCCAAGGAGCCACCCGCATGACCGGACGGATTGCTTTCCAGGGAGAGCCCGGAGCCTATTCGCATCAGGCCTGCCGCGAGGCCTATCCGGAGATGGAGCCTCTGCCCTGTCGCACCTTCGAGGATGCGATTCAGGCGGTGCGCAAGGGCGATGCCGAACTTGCGATGCTGCCCGTCGAAAACTCGACCTATGGCCGTGTGGCCGACATTCACCGATTGTTGCCGGAAAGCGGGCTGCATATTGTTGATGAGGCCTTTGTCCGCGTCCATATCAATGTCCTCGGCGTGAAGGGCGCGAAACTCGCCGACGTCAAAGAGGCTTACAGCCATCTCGTGCTCTTGCCGCAATGCGAGGCGTTCCTGCGTGAACACGGCATTCAGGGGCGCATCAGTTCCGATAACGCCCGGGCGGCACGGGACGTCGCCGAGCGGGGGGACCGTTCGGTTGCGGCGCTTGCCTCTGAACTTGCTGGAGAGATCTACGGGCTCGATGTGCTTGCACGGCATATCGAGGATGCCGAGCACAACACGACCCGCTTTCTCGTCATGGCGCGGCAGCCCGACCTCAAGCGGCGCGGCGATCACGGCATGATGACCACCTTTGTTTTCCGTGTCCGCAACATCCCGGCCGCGCTCTACAAGGCAATGGGCGGATTCGCGACCAACGGCGTCAACATGACCAAGCTGGAAAGCTATATGGTCGACGGCGTCTTCTCGGCCACGCAGTTCTATGCCGATATCGAAGGACATCCCGACGACGCAAATGTGCGGCGCGCGCTGGAGGAACTGGACTATTTCACCTCCTCTATGACGCTGCTTGGCGTCTATCCGGCCGATCCAAGCCGGCACTGAGACCGGCGACGGTCTGAGCCAAGGTTTTCGGAAAGAAGAGGCGTTTTTTAGACAGGCCAGCCGGAAGCTGTCGGTTGTTTCGCATTGGAGCGCTTGCGCTATGGACTGCGCGTCGTTCTGCGGCGATCCATTCGCAGTACCCGCCAGGTTTGACTTTCCCGGCCTCACCCCACATCTAACGACTGAAGGAGCATCCGATGACCACCCGCACCACCTTCACCGTTCAGGGCATGAGCTGTGCCTCCTGCGTTGGCCGCGTTGAACGCGCGCTGAGCGCGGTACCGGGTGTCGAAGATGCAAAGGTTAATTTGATCGACGGTACCGCCCGCGTCGATTTCTCGGGAACCGAAATCGGCACGCTTGCCGAAACACTTCGGACGGCGGGCTATCCCGCTGTCGGGGCCGAGACCCGGCTGGAGGTGGAAGGCATGACCTGCGCCTCCTGTGTCGGGCGCGTCGAGCGGGCGCTGAAGGCCGTTCCCGGCGTGACTAGCGCCGAAGTCAATCTCGCAACCGGGTCTGCACGCGTTGAATACCTGTCCGGCACAACAACGGCAGAGGCGCTGGCTGCGGCGGCAACTGCGGCCGGTTACGCTGCGAAGCCCATAACGGACGATGCACCCCCTGTCGACCGTCAGGCAGATGAGGCGGCAAAGCTGCGCCGTTCGGTCCTGATTTCCGCCGCGCTTTCCATCCCGGTCGTGGTGCTGGCCATGGGCACGCATATGGTGCCCGCTTTCCACCACTGGGTCATGGGTACTCTGGGCGAGGTCAACTCCTGGCGCATCCAGTTCGTGCTGACGACCGCGATTCTTATCGGTCCCGGCGCCCTTTTCTTCCGCCACGGCTTCCCCGCGCTCCTGCGCGGCGCGCCCGAGATGAATTCGCTCGTGGCGCTCGGCAGCCTTGCCGCCTTCGCCTATTCCACGGTCGCAACATTTGCCCCTGCGCTTCTGCCCGAAGCCGCGCTCGGTGTGTATTACGAAGCGGCGGCAACCATCGTCACGCTGATCCTGCTTGGCCGACTGCTGGAAGCGCGTGCCAAGGGTCAGGCGGGCGAGGCGATTCGTCGCCTTATCGGACTCCGGCCCGAAACGGCACAGGTTGAACGCGACGGCGTCGTGACGGAAGTCCGGGTGGAAGACCTGAGACCGGACGATCTCGTGCGCCTCGCGCCCGGCGAAAGGGTAGCCGTGGACGGGACCATTGTGACCGGACATGGCTGGATCGACGAAAGCATGCTTACCGGGGAACCCGCGCCGGTCGAGAAGTCGGAAGGCGCGAACGTGACTGGCGGCACGGTGAACGGTCAATCGGCACTGACCTACCGCGTTACCGCCACCGGGGCGGATACGGTGCTTGCCCGCATTATCGCGATGGTCGCCGACGCGCAGGGAGCAAAACTGCCTGTTCAGGCGCTGGTCGACCGGATCACGCTCTGGTTCGTTCCCGCCGTCATGACCCTTGCCGCACTCGCTTTTGTCATCTGGCTGGTCATAGGTCCCGAACCCGCACTGACCCATGCTCTGGTCGCGGGCATCTCGGTCCTCATCATCGCCTGCCCCTGCGCGATGGGCCTTGCAACGCCGGTGTCGATCCTTGTCGGAACGGGACGGGGGGCCGAATTGGGCCTTCTTTTCCGGCGCGGAGACGCGTTGCAGCGGCTCTCAGAGGTCCAGATCGTCGCCTTCGACAAGACCGGGACGCTGACGGAAGGCCACCCCAAGGTGACAGATATCGAGATTGCCGCGGGATTTGACGAGGCAGAAGTCCTGACACTCGCCGCCAGCGCCGAGGCCCGGTCGGAACACCCGCTAGCTTTGGCCATCCTTTCGGAAGCCGAATCGCGCAGTCTAGCCTTGCATGACGCCGATGCCGCCAAGGCGCAGGCGGGGCGTGGCCTGACGGCCCGTGTCGCGGGCCGGGACATTCTGATCGGCAATGCCCGCGCCATGGACGAAGCCGCGATCGACGCATCCGTCTTGACCGCCACGGCCCAGCGCCTTGCTTCCGAAGCCAAGACCCCGATCTTCATCGCCATAGACGGTCGCGCTGCCGCCCTGATCGCCGTTGCCGATCCGATCAAACCCGGCGCAAAGGCGGCCATCGCCGCGCTGCACGGGATGGGCGTGAAGACCGCGATGATCTCGGGCGACACGCGCGCCACAGCCGGTGCCATCGCCACATCGCTCGGCATTGACCATGTCGAGGCAGAGGTTCTGCCGGAAGGCAAGGTCGCCGCGCTCGAAGCACTCAAGGCAAAGGGCACCATTGGTTTCACTGGCGACGGGATCAACGATGCCCCAGCGCTCGCTGCCGCCGATATCGGCATCGCGATGGGCACCGGCACCGATGTGGCCATAGAAGCGGCCGAGGTCGTACTGATGACTGGCGATCCCGGCGCAGTGGCCGATGCGGTGCGGCTCTCGCGCGCAACGATGCGCAATATCCGCCAGAACCTTTTCTGGGCGTTCGGCTACAACGTGCTTCTAATCCCGGTCGCTGCTGGGCTGCTTTATCCGCTAAACGGCATGCTGCTCTCGCCCATGCTTGCCGCCGGGGCGATGGCACTCTCATCGGTCTTCGTCGTGACCAACGCGCTTCGCCTGCGCCGCGCAGGCCCCTGGCGCAGACAAGGCTGACCACCGCTTCTTCTGTTCAGAAATACTCTCCGGGGGTCCGGGGGTGGAAACCCTCCAGACGCCCACCCTCAGTCCCGCGCCCTGAGCACCTGCGCTGGCCGAGCTGCCAGCGGGCGCAGCGCAAAGACCAGACCGGCCAGAAGCGTGGCAAGCGCGCCGCCGGTGACGATTGAAATGGCCGAGACCGGTTCAAACCGGAACGTGCCCTCCATAACAAAGACCATCACCGCCCAGCCCGCTACCGCGCCGAAGGCGACCGCGACGATCCCGGCTGCCGCACCCATCAGGGCCGAGCGCAGGGCGAAGCTGCGCAGGACAAGTCCCCGCGTCGCGCCAAGCGTCTTCAACACCGCCGCCTCGTAAATCCGCGCCCGCTCGCCCGCCGCTGCGGCGCCGATCAAAACCACGACCCCGGTCAGAAGCGTAACGCCTGCGGCAATCGCCGTTGCCCTGGCAATCGCGGCCAGCGCATCGGCAACCCGGTTGACCACATCGCGCACACGGATCGCAGTTATATTGGGATAGGCCGAAGCCAGATCGCGCAGGATGACCGCCTCGGCCGCCTCATCGGCATAAACGGTGGAGATCCAGCTATGCGGCGCCCCCGCGATCGCGGCGGGATTCAGCGACATGACGAAGCCAATGCCGCCGGTACCGAAATCCACCTCGCGGAACGAAGTGATCTCGGCCTCGATTTCGCGGCCCAGCACGTTCACAGTCACCCTGTCGCCAAGCTTGAGGCCCATCTCGTCCGCCTCTTCGCGGGCGAAACTCATCTGTGGCGGGCCGGAATAATCCTCGGGCCACCATTCCCCGGCGACCACCTTGGTGTCTGGTGGTGGAGCGGCGGCATAGGTCAGCCCCCGGTCGCCGCGCACGACCCAATGGTCACCCGCCACCTCACGCGCATCGCGACCGTTGATCTTGGTCACTACGCCCCGCAGCATCGGCGCGCTTTCAATCTTCGCCACCGCCGGATCACTCTCCAGCCGGGTACGGAAGCCGTCGATCTGGTCGGGCTGGATATCGACGAAGAAGTATGAGGGTGCGACATCTGGCAGGTCCTGCGCGATTGCACCCCTCAGATTGGCGTCGATCTGGCCGACGGCGGCCAGCACCGACAGGCCAAGCCCGAGCGAGAGGACGACCGCCCGCGCCTCTTCCTTCGGGCCCCCAATCGCCGACAGCGCAAGCCTCAGCGCCGGGCGGCCGCGCATGTGATGGCCCGTCCGACGGGCGAGCCAGCTCAGACCAAAAGCCGCAAGCGTCAGGACCACCAGCGCCGCCGCCACCCCGCCAAGCGTGCCGAGCGCGAGGCTCGGAACACCGGATGCGATGGTCGCCACCGTCACCAGAACGGCTGCAACACCGGCAAGCACAAGACCCAGCCGCCAGCCCGGCCAGCGCCGCCGCCCGGGACCGAGATCGCGGAACAATGCCGCGGCCTGCACGTCGCGCGTCCGCGCCAAAGGCCAGAGCGCGAAAAGCGCGGCGGCCAGTGCGCCGTAAAAACCCGCCTCGGCCAGCGGTTTCCACGCCACAGCCATTTCTACCGGGATCGGCAACCGCGCGGCGATCAGCGGTCCCGCCATCACCGGCAGTGCGGCGCCAAGCGCCAGTCCCGCGATGATGCCGATCAAAGCCAGAACCCCGACCTGAATGAGATAGACTGCAAAGATCGTCCGGCTTTCCGCCCCCATCGCCTTCAGGGCTGCCATCGTCTCTACCCGCCCGTCGAGGTAGGATGTCACCGCCGCGCCAATGCCGACGCCGCCGACGGCCAGTCCGGCGAGCCCGACCAGCACCAGAAACGACCCCATGCGGTCAACGAAACGCTGCATGCCGGGCGCGCCGCGCCGCGCATCCCGCCAGCGCATTCCGGTATCGAAGAATTCCGCCTCGGCCTCGGTCTTCATTGTGCGAAGATCGGTGCCTCCGGGCAGAACGAGCCGGTAATGAGTGTCGAAGAGGCTGCCGGGCTCCAGAAGCCCGGACCCCTCCAGCGCCTCCGTCCGAACGATTGTGCGCGGGCCGAAGGTGAAGCCGGCGGTGGCCCCGTCCGGTTCCTTGACCAGTCTTGCGGTCATGCGGAAATCCTTGACGCCAAGGCGGAACCGATCGCCGGGCACCAGATCCAGCCGGTCTGCCAGAACCGGGTCAAGAACCGCTCCCGGCACACCATCCTCAGCGGCAAGTGCGTCGGACAACGGAATGGCGGGGTCGAGGACGATCTGCCCGATCAAAGGATAAGCGCCATCAACACCTTTTATCTGGGTCAACGCACGTTCGGCCACAGCGCCCTCGCCGACGACGGCCATAGAGCGGAAATCAACGATCTCGGCCACGCGCTCAGCGCGTTCCGCCATGAAGGCACGCTCTCCCTCGCTGGCATAGCGATACGTGAAGGACATCTCGGCGTCACCGCCCAGCAGTACCGCGCCCTGATCGCGGATCGCAGTCTGAATCGCCTCGCGGACGGTACCTACCGCGGCAATGGCGGCAACGCCGAGCATCAGACAGAGAAGAAAGACAGTAAAACCGCCAAGCCCGCCGCGCATTTCACGCCGGGCGATACGTGCGGCAAGCGGCAGGCTCATTCGGCCACCTTGCGGGCAAGATCCTCGCCCGCGATCTGCCCGTCCATCAGCCGCACCACACGGTCGCAGCGGGCGGCCAGTTCCGGCGCATGGGTGACCAAGACGAGCGTCGCGCCGTGCCGGTCGCGCAGACCAAAGAGCAGTTCCATGATCGCCTCGCCCGTCGCGCCGTCGAGATTGCCGGTCGGTTCGTCGGCCAGAAAGATCGCCGGTCGCGGCGCGGCGGCGCGTGCAAGGGCCACGCGCTGTTGCTCGCCACCGGACAGTTGCGCGGGATAGTGATCCATCCGCGACCCAAGCCCCATCGCCTGTAACTCCGCCGCCGCGCGGTCGAAGGCGTCGGTGACACCGGCCAGTTCCAGCGGGATCGCCACATTCTCCAATGCCGTCATCGTCGGTATTAGGTGGAAGGACTGGAAGACGATGCCCATATTACCCCGGCGGAACCGGGCCAGAGCGTCCTCGTCTAACGCCGTCAGATCGTGGCCCAACGCCTCGACCCTGCCGGACGTTGCGCGTTCGAGCCCGCCCATGAGCATGAGGAGTGACGACTTGCCCGAGCCCGACGGACCTACGAGCCCCAGACTTTCGCCGCGTGCGACCGAAAGCGTGATGCCCTTGAGGATTTCCAGCGGCCCGGCATTGCCCTCAAGCACCAGCCGCGCATCGTCAAGCTTCAGGATAGGTTCGCTCATCGCCTCGTTCCGCTCGTTCTGCCGCTTTAAGGCATATGGGGCAATCGGGCAGAAGGGCAACCTTGCCCTTGCAGCGATCTTAAGCCTTTCGGTTCTGGCTGCCGGTGCGGCCCGGGCGGAACCGGTAACGGTGGTGGCCTTTGGCGACAGCCTGACGGCGGGCTATGGTCTGCCGACGGATGACGGCTTCGTGCCCCAGCTTCAGGCATGGCTCACAGGTCACGCGGCAGAGGTGACCGTAATCAATGCGGGCGTTTCGGGCGATACGACCGCAGGCGGGCTGGCACGCATCGACTGGACGCTGACACCCGAGGTCGACGCGATGATCCTGACCCTTGGCGGCAACGACCTTTTGCGGGGGTTGCAGCCCGAGGATGCGCGGGCCAACCTCGATGCGATCCTCGATCGCACGGACGAAAGGGGAATTCCGGTTCTGATCGTTCCAATGTCAGCACCGGGGAACTATGGCCCTGACTACAAGGCGGCCTTCGACGCGATCTACCCGGACCTCGCGGCGGAACATGGCGCACTTCTCGCCCCGCCTTTCCTGCAACCCATCCTGTCACTTGATGACCGCGCACAGGCGATGGCTGAATACGTGCAAACAGATGGCCTGCATCCGAACGCGCAAGGCGTAGCACTAATCGTCGAAGCATTGGGACCCGAGGTCTTGTCTCTGCTGGAACGCGTCGAGTGAGGCGGGATCACGAGACTCAAAGGATTTCGTCCGCCTGATCCTGGCGACCACTGACTACCGTGTGGAGAAGGCCTGGCAGGGGCAGCAGGGCTCGAACCCGCGACCTACGGTTTTGGAGACCGTCGCTCTACCAGCTGAGCTATACCCCTAAGGCCGAGCCGGTTCTTACGCGGCGCCCGGTTTCTTTGCAAGAATGAAAACGCCGCGGCCGGTCATTCCGGGTCAACAGAAAAGCCGATTGCGGCGTACCAGTCCGCCGCGGCGCGGATTTCGGCGTCCGTCAGGCTGGCTGCGACGGGTGTCATCACCTCATGCACCCGCTTGCCGAGGCGGAAGGCCTTTAGCTGGGTATCGATATAGATATTCGTCTCGCCAGCGAGATTCGGCACATCCTCGGCCACTGCGATGCCGTCGATGCCGTGGCAGGCAACGCAAATTTCCGGTGCTCCCGATGGATCTGCGGTCAGCGTCGCCACTGCCTTCCGCGATGCGTACCAGGCGGCGAGATTGGAGATCTGGTCGTCGCTGAGGGTCCGGGCGGCGACCGTCATCATCTCATGCTCGCGTGTGCCGTCGCGAAAGGCCGTTAGCTGGGACGCGATGTAAGCAGCCGGTTCACCGCCGATGTGCGGGGCAATGGGGATCTTGGCCACGCCGTCGATGCCGTGGCAGGTGCGGCACTGACCGGCCAGGGTCCTGCCCGCCTCAGGGTCGCCCCCGGCATGGGCCCCCCCGGCGCATAGGATCGCGCCGAGGGTAACGGTGAGGAGCGTTTTCATTCGCCGTAGCTGATCCGGTAGAGCGCACCGGCAAGGTCGTCAGAGACGAGGATCGAGCCGTCGCGCAACTGCGCCGCATCGACCGGACGGCCGAGATATTCGCCGTTTTCGTCGATCCAGCCCTCGGCGAAGGGTTCCGACGTGGCCGTACCGTCCTCGGCGATGAAGGTTACCATCACCCGCGCCCCGACCGGCGTGGTGCGGTTCCATGAGCCGTGCTGGGCTGAAAAGATGGCGTTCTTGTACTTCGCCGGGAACATGCTGTCGGTATAGAACGACATACCCAGATCGGCGGCGTGGGCGTCCATTTCGACCGCAGGCATCACGACCTCGACCGGCACCTCCTCATCCTTGTATTCGTTCGTCCGCACGTCACCGCCGCCGTACCAGGGATGTCCGAAATGCTGGCCCATCGCCGTCTGGTGGTTCAGTTCGCCCGGCGGGATATCGTCGCCCATCCCGTCGACCTGATTGTCGGTGAACCACAACTCGCCCGTGACCGGATGGAAATCATGCCCGACCGAGTTGCGGATGCCGTAGGTGAAGACCTCGCGCCCGGTTCCGTCGGTGTTCAGCCGGATCATGCCGCCGATGCCGGTCTGACGATACTTCTCCAGCCGGTCGGCCGGGGCGACGTTGAAAGGCTGGCCGAGCGAGATATAAATCTTGCCGTCCGGCCCGATCTTGCAGACCCGAGCGGTGTGGTTGAAGCTTTCTTCATCGGCCGGGATCAGATCGCCCTGGGCGATCAGGTTAAACGCCGCGACATCAGGGCTTTCATAAAAGAACTCGGCCGCCGGGAACAGCAGCACCCGGTTCTGTTCGGCGATATAGAGAAATCCATCCTTCGAGAAACACGGGCCATTCGGGATGGTGAACTGAAGCGAGGGGGCGAAATCCTTTACCTCATCGGCGACACGGTCCTTGTTGCGGTCAGTGACCGACCAGACCTTGTCCTTGCGGGTGCCGACAAAGGTAACAATACCCTGTGGACCTACAGCCATATGCCGGGCGTCCGGGACAACTGCGTAAAGCTCGATCTTGAAGCCAGCAGGAAGCTTGATCCGCTCCAGATTTTTTTTGATCCCGTCGGCATAAGGGCCGGTCTGATCGATGAAGGTGAAGTTCGTTACACCGGTCGTCTGGAATTTCGAGAGTTTTTCAAGGTTGTCGGGGACATCCGCCGTCTGGGCAGAGGCGGTACCCGCTATCAGAGCCAGTGTGGCAATCGATGTGAGCAGTGCTTTCATTCCGTCCTCCCTCAAAAGGTCCGGCCGGACCGTGCAGGGGGCACGGCCCGAACCGGGTTGGTCGCGGCATTGGGTTCAGATATTACCCGCTGCCATTTCGCTAGCGATGTGATCGGCCTGCCGGATGGCAAGAGCGACAATCGTCAGCGTCGGGTTCTCGGCGGCACCCGTCGTGAACTGGCTGCCGTCGGAGATGAAGAGGTTGGCTATGTCGTGGGTCTGGCCCCATTTGTTGCAGACGCCATCCTCGGGCTTCTCGGACATCCGGTTGGTGCCGAGGTTGTGGGTGGATGGATAAGGTGGCGTCGGGAACGTGCGGGTCGCGCCCACCGCCTCATAGATCGCCTGACCCTGTTTGTAGGCATGGTTGCGCATCGCTACGTCGTTCGGGTGATCGCTGAAATGCACATTCGCAACCGGCAGACCGTACTGGTCCTTGACGTCCGAGAGGGTCACCCGGTTCGTCGCCTGCGGCATGTCCTCACCCACGATCCACATGCCCGCCATGTTCTCATAGCTGTCGAGCGCGGTCGTGAAACTGCGGCCCCAGCCGCCGGGATTGAGGAAGGCCGCCATGAAGGGCAGTCCAAGCGAGAGGGTTTCCAACTCGTAGCCCCCGACGAAGCCGCGGCTTGGATCATGCCGCGCCTCGTCCTGCACGATCCCGGCCATGGTCGTGCCGCGCCACATCCGGACAGGTTTGTCAAACACCGCATAGACCGAGCCCGTCGTATGGCGCATGTAGTTGCGCCCGACCTGATCGGAGGAGTTGGCGAGCCCGTTCGGGAACATGTCGGACACCGAGTTTAGAAGCAGGCGCGGGCTTTCGAAGCTGTTGCCCGCGACGCAGACGATGCGGGCCTTTTGCATCTGAAGATTGCCGTCCTTGTCGAAATACTCGACTCCGGTCACCTTGCCGCTGTCATCGTGCAGGATGCGCGCGACATGGGCGCGTTCACGGACTTCCAGATTGCCGGTCGCCTCGCCCGCCGGGATGTCGGTATAGGCGGCCGACCACTTGGCCCCCCATTTGCAGCCCTGAAAGCAGAACCCAGTCTGCTGGCAGGCTAGCCGTCCGTCATAATCGGCCGAGTTGATCGCCATGCGGCCCGTATGGACTTCCTTGTAGCCGAGCGCCTTGGCGCCTTTCTCGAAGACCTTGTAATTGTTGTTTCCGGGCAGTCCCGCGCGGTCGCCAGTGCGGGTGACGCCGAGCTTGGTTTCGGCCTTGTCGTACCACGGCGCCATCTCGGCCCCGTCAATCGGCCAGTCCAGGAGGCTTGCGCCGTCGACCGCGCCGTAATTCGTCAACGCCTTCCACTCATGGTCCTGAAAGCGGATCGATGCGCCCGCCCAATGGGTGGTTGTGCCGCCGACGGCCTTGACGATCCAGGCGGGTAGGCCCGAAAAATCCTTGGCCACGCGCCAGTCGCCTGACGTTGTGCGGGCGTCGAGCCAGGCAAGCTGGCCGAAGCTCTCCCATTCGTCATTGATGTAATCCTCAGGCAGATAGCGCCCGCCCGCCTCAAGCGCCACGACGCTGACGCCCTTCTGGGCCAGTTCGTTCGAAAGGACCCCGCCGCCGGCGCCGGTCCCGATAACAACGACGACGGAGTCGTCATTCAGATCAAATGGTGCTGCCATGGTTCCGCCCTCTCAAAGCCAGTCGATGTCGTCAAAGCCACGGTCGATGTAACCGCCCTGGCTGAAGGACTCGCCCTGATAGCCGAAGATCGGCCAGACTTCCTTCTGATTATAGAGACCGGTCACGAGGCCCCCGCGCACGGTCTGGAAGAATCCGCTGTCCTCCATGCTTTGCAGGACCTTCACCCGGTCCTCTTCCCAACCCATGGAGACGTAGTCGGCATGGCCCGCCGCCTGAGCAGCGGCATCGAGGGCTGCAATGCCCTCCTCGACCAGCGCCTTCTTGTCCTCGGCGTCATAGCCCTTCACGGCAACCGCGTAGAATTGATCACCAACCTGGTCATGCGGATAGATGTCACGCGCCATCTGCAGAAGCGTCGCCATCTGGTGTTCGGTGATTACCGTCACCTCCACCGCCCAGGCCGCATTTGGCGCCGCGATGAAACCTGCCCCGGTCACACAAAGCGCCCCCGCCGCGACCGAGCGTGCCAGCAGCGCGCGCCGGGTCAGTCCCGTCCTTTCGATTTTTGTCATGCATTCCTCCCTGACAAATGGTTGGGGCCGGTCACAGGAACCGGCCACCGCGTTCGAGAACCTCGATCTGGTAGCCATCGGGGTCCGCAATGAAGAAAAAGCGCGCGACAAGGGTGTCGCCGTTCTTGAACTCGACAAGCTTGCGGGGAGCGAGCCCGGCCTCGGTCAGGCGGGCATGTTCGGCGTCAAGGTCACTGACCGACACCGCCAGATGGCCATAGCCATCGCCAAGGTCGTAAGGCTCGCTTCGGCCCTTGTTGACCGTCAGTTCCAGTTCAAAGCTGCTTTCGGCATTCGACATGTAGATCAGCGTGAAACTGTCGAAGTCGAGCCGGTCGGCGACATTCAGCCCGAAGGCACGCGAGTAGAAGTCTACGGATCGTGCCTCGTCCAGAACACGGATCATCGAATGGATCGTCTTGGCCATCTGCCCTCCAAATCTCTCAGATTTGGTAAAGTTAGATGACCAATTCAGGTTGTTGGTAGTAGCCCGATACTACAGCGGGATTTTTCCGCTATTCGGCGGCAAAGCGCGCAGCCTCATCCTGTTCCAGTTCGCCCAGATGGATCGTGCAGGCGCAGCGCAGCAGGGACGTGAAGTTCGGCGCCTCACCGCGCAGTTCCAGCACTTCTGAGTGAAGTTTGGAGATGAAGGCAGGCGTGGTCAGCCCCTCACGCTCGGCGATGTGATCGAGGATGCGCCAGAAGGCGCGCTCAAGGCGGATCGAGGTGCTTTGGCCGTTCAGCCGCAAGCGCCGCGTTTCGGACTCATAACGTTCGGGCTCTTGCCCGGCGAAAATCTGGCACATTGTCTGCCCCCTGCATGACTGTGCAAGCCCTTATCCTGTGGCCAAAGCGACGAATCGTCAACTTGGGCGGTAATCCTCGGTTTCTACTCCTTTCTGACGAGGATGCGATCCATTCTCACCCAAACGCGAGCGGACGTCGGCTTTCCGATCTTCAAAGCGTGAATTCACGCGCTTGTGCGATCCGGTAATGACACGACATCACGCCAGAATTGATTGAAATATTTCAACTGCCGAACCCAGGTAAAACCGATCATCTGCCCCTTTTGGCTATACCCGAGGTCGCAATCAGTAACGGACCGATCACAGGCCTCAAACACTGGTGTGAGTTTTTTGCCGCCGCGTCCTGTCAAGCCCAAATCGGCGTGACTTCCCGTGAGCCGGAACGTGTTTTCCCACGCACCAGACCGCGCATTAAGTCGGGATCAGTCGGCACGAACAGCCGGCAGGACGCTGCAACATCAAGATCACTGCTTGAAAGGACAACTCGATGAAACATCTTATCACCGCCAGCGCGACCGCAGCCATCATCTCTGTCACATCCTTCGGAGCCGCCTTCGCGGCTGAGGCCGAAATGAACATGGTTGTCGATGCCGTGACCCGCTTGTTGGTCGAACTGCGTATCCCCTCCGACGAGGTGGACAACCTGACCATCGATCAGGCGCGGCGCATAGTGCAGATCGCCGACAGCAAAGAAATGGGCGATGGCACGCGCGGTCAGGTTCTGGCGATTATCAACGAGTGACCTCAGCGTCCCCAACCGGTCATCCGTCCGGGTCAAACCGGGTGGGGGCCGGAAGGGACCTGACGGTTGGGGCGGCCAGGTTGGCCGCCCCCCTTTTCTATGTGCTCAGCCGCGCGACGGCATAGCCATTGTGGAACGTAAAGAGCGGCCCGAAAGGTCCGCCCTCTTTGTCCGGCTGGTCGCCAGACGCTTACTTGATGATTTTGGAGACGACGCCAGCGCCGACGGTGCGGCCGCCTTCGCGGATGGCGAAGCGGAGCTTCTCTTCCATCGCGATCGGGGCGAT
>NZ_JASBQQ010000011.1 GCF_029961185.1 Albidovulum aestuarii
GCCGAACCCTTGATGATCGGAATGTCGTCGCCCGGATATTCGTAGGACGACAGAAGCTCGCGCACTTCCATCTCGACCAGTTCCAGAAGCTCTTCGTCATCCACCTGGTCGACCTTGTTGAGGTAGACGACCATGTAGGGGATGCCGACCTGACGGCCGAGAAGGATGTGCTCGCGCGTCTGCGGCATCGGGCCGTCAGCGGCGTTCACCACGAGGATCGCGCCGTCCATCTGCGCCGCACCGGTGATCATGTTCTTCACATAGTCGGCGTGGCCCGGGCAGTCGACGTGGGCATAGTGACGGTTCGCAGTTTCATATTCCACGTGAGCGGTCGAGATCGTGATCCCCCGCGCCTTCTCTTCCGGCGCCGCGTCAATCTGGTCATAGGCCTTGAAATCGCCGAAATACTTCGTGATCGCAGCCGTCAGCGTCGTCTTGCCGTGGTCAACGTGGCCGATCGTGCCAATGTTCACGTGCGGTTTGTTACGTTCAAACTTTGCCTTTGCCATCATGGCCTCCTGTTCTGGGTTCGGTGCGCTTCCTAGCGCCCTACGGGGTGGTAGGGTGCGCCGCGATGGCGCACCGAGTTATCAAGCGTATTTCTTCTGGATCTCGTCCGAGATGTTCTGCGGCACGGCCTCGTAATGGTCGAACTGCATCGTGAACACCGCGCGGCCCGAAGACATCGAGCGCAGGTTGTTGATGTAGCCGAACATGTTGGCCAGGGGCACCATGCAGTTGATCACGTTGGCATTGCCGCGCGTGTCCTGACCCTGCACCATGCCGCGACGCGACGTGAGATCGCCGATGATGCCACCGGTATATTCCTCCGGCGTCACGACCTCGACCTTCATGATCGGTTCGAGAAGCTTCGCACCGGCCTTCTTCAGACCTTCGCGCATCCCGGCACGCGCCGCGATTTCGAAGGCGAGGACCGACGAGTCGACGTCGTGGAACGCTCCGTCAACAAGTGCCACCTTGAAGTCGATGACCGGGAAGCCCGCGAGCGGACCCGAGTCCATGACCGACTTGATGCCCTTTTCGACGCCCGGAATGTATTCCTTCGGCACCGCACCACCGACGATCCGGCTTTCGAAGGAATAGCCCTCGCCCGGTTCGGTCGGCGAGATGATCATCTTCACCCGCGCGAACTGACCGGTACCGCCGGACTGCTTCTTGTGGGTGTAGTCGATCTCGGCCTCATGGCCGATGGTTTCACGATAAGCCACCTGCGGCGCACCGATATTCGCCTCGACCTTGAATTCCCGCTTCATGCGGTCAACGAGGATGTCGAGGTGAAGTTCGCCCATACCCTTCATGATGGTCTGACCGGACTCAAAGTCGGTCTCGACGCGGAAGGAGGGGTCTTCGGCGGCCAGACGGGCGAGAGCGATGCCCATCTTTTCCTGGTCAGCCTTGGTTTTCGGCTCGACCGCGATCTCGATCACCGGCTCGGGGAAGGTCATGGTTTCCAGAACCACCTGCTTCTGGGCATCCGACAGGGTGTCACCCGTGGTGGTTTCTTTCAGACCCGCCAGCGCGATGATGTCGCCTGCAAAGGCTTCTTCGATTTCCTCGCGGTTGATCGAGTGCATCATCATCATGCGGCCGATACGCTCGCGCTTGCCCTTCGTCGTATTGACGATCTGGTCGCCCTTCTTGAGGACGCCGGAATAGATACGGGTGAAGGTGAGCGAGCCGACAAACGGGTCGTTCATGATCTTGAACGCCAGCGCCGAGAACGGCTGCGCGTCGTCAGCCGAACGGGCCTGATCGCGGGTTTCCGTCTCATCGCCCGGTTTGAAGCCCATATAGGCCGGAACGTCGAGCGGCGACGGCAGGAAGTCGATGACCGAGTTCAGAAGCGGCTGAACGCCCTTGTTCTTGAACGCGGAGCCTGCGGTCACCGGAACGAAGGACAAGGACAGCGTGCCCTTGCGGATCAGCTTGCGCAGGGTCGCCTCATCCGGCTCTTCGCCTTCGAGGTAAGCCATCATCGCGTCGTCGTCCATTTCGACGGCGACTTCGATCAGCTTGCCGCGCCATTCTTCGGCGAGTTCCTGAAGATCGGCGCGGATCGGCTTGCGAACCCAGCTTGCGCCGAGGTCTTCACCTTCCCAGACCCATTCTTCCATCTTGATCAGATCGACGATGCCTTCGAGCTTGTCCTCGGCGCCGATTGGCAGGGCGATCGGGGCGGGGGTCGCACCGGTGCGGTCCTTGATCATCGTCACGCATTTGAAGAAGTCCGCGCCGATCTTGTCCATCTTGTTGACGAAGACGATCCGCGGAACCTTGTAGCGGTCGGCCTGACGCCAGACGGTTTCGGTCTGCGGCTCGACGCCCGCGTTGGCGTCCAGAAGACAGATCGCACCGTCGAGCACCGCCAGCGAACGCTCGACTTCGATGGTGAAGTCGACGTGGCCCGGGGTGTCGATGATGTTGAACCGGTACTTGGTGTCCGAGGTGCCTTCGGCGGTCGGGTCTTCCTGACGCTGCCAGAACGTGGTGGTCGCAGCCGAGGTGATCGTGATGCCACGCTCCTGCTCCTGCTCCATCCAGTCCATGGTCGCGGCGCCGTCATGGACTTCGCCGATCTTGTGGGACTTGCCGGTATAGAAAAGGATCCGCTCGGTCGTCGTGGTTTTACCCGCGTCGATATGAGCCATGATACCGATGTTGCGGTATCGCTGAAGAGGGTAGTCGCGTGCCATCTTTCGCCTTCCTTCCGCTTACCAGCGGTAATGGCTGAACGCTTTGTTCGCGTCGGCCATCTTGTGGGTGTCTTCGCGCTTTTTCACCGCAGTGCCACGACCGTTGACGGCGTCGGCAAGCTCACCGGCCAGACGCTCTTCCATCGTGTTTTCGTTGCGGTTTTTCGCGGCGGTGATGAGCCAGCGGATCGCCAGCGCTTCGCGGCGCTCGGGGCGGACCTCGACCGGCACCTGATAGGTCGCACCGCCAACGCGGCGCGAGCGCACTTCGAGCGAGGGCTTCACGTTGTCGAGCGCTTCGTGGAAGCATTCGATCGGCTGACGCTTCAGCTTGCCTTCGACGCGCTCAAGCGCGTTGTAGACGATCCGCTCGGCGACGGATTTCTTGCCGTCGACCATCAGGTTGTTCATGAATTTGGTCAGAACCTTATCGCCATATTTGGCGTCAGGCAGAACTTCGCGCTTTTCGGCGGCGTGACGACGAGACATCTGGTGATCTCCTTATTTCGGACGCTTCGCGCCGTATTTCGAGCGGCGCTGACGACGATCTTTAACACCCTGGGTATCGAGGACACCGCGCAGGATGTGGTAACGGACGCCCGGAAGGTCTTTCACCCGGCCGCCGCGGATCAGGACAACGGAGTGTTCCTGAAGGTTGTGCTTTTCGCCGGGGATATAGCTGATCACCTCGTAGCCGTTGGTCAGGCGGACCTTGGCCACCTTACGCATAGCCGAGTTCGGCTTCTTCGGCGTCGTGGTGTAGACGCGGGTGCAGACACCGCGCTTCTGCGGGCAGGATTCCAGGTGCTGGGACTTGGACTTCTGCGGCTTTGCTTCCCGGGGCTTCCGGATCAGCTGTTGGATCGTCGGCATTAACTCTCGCCTTTGTTTGCAGCCCGATCAACGATCGCCCGTCAGCGACGTTTCCGGGGGCTTTTCTCACAAGTCGTGCCCTGCGCGTCCGCAAAACACCAAAACCGCAATCGTCCCTTCGCGGGGCGACGCGGTGGAATTCCAGAGGATCGGGGCTATGCGGCCCGGATCATGACCACTTCAGTTCTGATACACGCCCACGCGCAGTACACCCGTGGCCGAGTGGGCGCCGTATAGGGGGAGTCGCGGGGGTTGTCAACAAGGGGCGCTCAGCGTCGTTCCGTCAAAAGCCAGCGGTGCAGTCCCAAAGCAATGGCGAGCACAAAAAGCACGGCAAAGACGGTGTCGGACAGGAAATGCCGCCCGGTCATGACGCGCAGCGCGAGGCCCGCTGCGGGCAGAAATACCGCCACTGCTACACAAGCACGGAACAGGAGGTCGGACAGCACGCGCCGCAGAAGCGGTACGAGGAGCAGGAAGGTGATCGCGAGTGCGACCGCCGCCGACCCTTCGCCGGACACGAAAGAGCAATTGGATGCGCATTGATCTGACGGCAGCCAGGGGGGCGTGAACGTGAGTGTCCCGCCGAACTCCGTCGTATCGGCCGGCCGCGCCCGGCCCCAGTGGTTCTTCAGCACCGCGTTTACCAAAAGTACGGGGCCGAGTAGATAAAGCAGGAAGACGAACCCCGCCGGGCGCGCGCCGAAGCCGGGCAGCGGCCGCCGGATCGCGGCGAGGCCGAGAGCGGCGAGCGACAGCAGAACGGCAGCGATCGACAGGTTCCAGATGAAGTGCCGCAGCGCCTGAACAGAGTCCAGCCGACCCAGCCAGAATCCCTCGCCTTCGCGGTAGAACGCCGCCGACACTGCAAGGTCGAGCCCCGGCCAGATGGCAAAGACAGCGACCGCCACGAGGAAGGCGACGGCAAGCCGGATGGCTGCCTTGCGGTGATCAATTCCCGGCATCTCGGCACCCTTTGGGCAGAAGCCAGGCCCGCAGCGCAAGCCCCGCATGGGCCCCGTTTCCGGTGTCGAACTCCGCCACAGGCGCACCTGCGCAGGCAGGCGCGTCGCCCGCGACCAGAAGCACCCCGGCCGCGTCTGCGGGCAAGGGGAAGGTCTGCTCATAGTAGCTGCGCGGGCGGTCCTTCGGCGTGGGAGCATAGAAGGTCAGCCCTGAACCTTTCCCGGTATGAAAGAGGTCCGCAAGGATGTCGCGGTCGCCTGCAACGATAGATGTGGCCCCCGCCACACCCGCTGCGTCGATGATCTGACGGCTCAGATCGACACGGCCCAGATAGCGGGCCAGCAGCGGCTCGCCTCCGCGTTCGGGGACGGGCGCGATCACCGTCAGGACCGGCAACAGCACCGACAGCGCACCGTTGATGGCGAGCGACCACGGCAAGAGGCGCGGCGCACGATCCAGAAGCACCGCCACGGCGAGAACCGTACCGGCGAAATAGGCGGCGACGCCCCAATTGGCATAGGCTTGTGCAAGGAAGGCCTGAACGCAGACGATTACCACCACGGGCAGCGAGAAAAGGGCGAGCCCCCGGCCCTCAACCGATCCGGGGCGGACATAGCCGAACAGCAGTGCCGCAAAGATAACCGGACCGACAACCGCGAACTGGCTGAAAAAGAACTCGGCCAGACCGGAGGGATTGAGATTGGCGAACCATGACGCATGCTGCACCCAGCCTGCATTATCCACCGTATGCGCAACGGTCGTAAGGTCGTTCGACAGGTTCCAGAGCACATTCGGCAGGATCGCAACGACGAAAGCGATCAACATCGTGGCCCAGACCCGCAAGCCCGGGCGCAACGCCGGAACGAAAACCGCCGCCAGCGCCACACCGATCAGGAAATAGACCGCCGCGTATTTGGCCAGAAATGCAAGGCCGAGGCAAAACCCCGCCACTGCTGCGAACACTACCCGTCCCGTTTCGGCCGCCCGGATATGGAACAGCAGTGCTGTCGCGAAGAATGGCGCCATGATCGTATCGGTCGAGATGAGCACGCTGCCGAGCGCCACCATCGGCAGTGTCGCATAGGTGATCGCGGTCCAGAACGCCGCGCGCCCCGAGAAGAGGCGCGCCGAGACCGCCCCGAGGATCAGCGCCGTCGCCCCGTGGAAGATCGCGCCGGGCAGGCGCACCCAGAACGGTGCATCGCTGCCTGCGAGTTCCGTCACGGCCCGGATCACCCAGGCGATCAGCGGCGGCTTGGAGTAATAGCCGAAATCCAGCCGTTCACCCCAGAGCCAGTACTGGCTTTCATCGACGAACAGGTCGGTCTTGTTGAACCACAGCGCCACGAGCCGCGCGAGCGTGACCGCGCCGACCACGAGGGCCGCGCGCGGCAACCAGTCCGCGCGATCAGCCATTGGCCCGACGGTCTTTGTAGATAAGTCGGAGGTTGCGGGCATAGATGAAGACACCCGTTGACTGACCGAGGATGAAGACGACGTCGCGACGGTAAATCGCGTAAGTCAGCAGGATCAGCCCACCCGCCATCGACAGGTACCAGAAGGACAAGGGCACGACGGATTTCCTCGCCCGTTCCGACGCGATCCACTGGACAAGGAACCGACCGGTGAACATCAGTTGGCCGAAAAGCCCGAAGGCCACCCACCAGAACTCAAGCCAGCCGTCGACATGGAGGACGGCGAACACCTTGTCCATGCCTCAGCCCTTCTTCGCCCCGGGCTCGGTCGGGCGCGACTGTTTGCGGCGACGCAAAAGCCACATCACGCCGACGAGGTCGATCATGCCGACAAAACCGCGCTGGAGATTGGAATAGTTCGACCGCCCTGCCCCACGCGGGCGATGCGAAACATCGACATGCGCGACCTGCCAGCCGTCACGTGTAAAGAGCGCCGGAAGGTAGCGGTGCATGTGGTTGAAGAACGGCAGACGCAGGAAACCGTCGCGACGGAATGCCTTGAGCCCGCAGCCGGTATCGCGGGTACCGTCCTTCAGCGCCCAGGACCGGATTGCATTGGCAAAACGCGAGGCCAGTTTCTTTGACATCGTATCCTGCCGCCCGACCCGCTGTCCGGCCACGATACCGATCGCCTCGGACCCCTCGGCCAGAAGCGGCGCGAAAAGTTTCGGCAGTTCCTCGGGCGGGTTCTGTCCGTCGCCGTCGAGCGTACAGACAATCGACCCGCTGGCCGCGAGAACGCCGCTGTGGACCGCAGCACTCTGCCCACCCGACCGGTCATGGCGAAGCAGCCGGAGATTCGGATGGCTGTCCATGCGGCGGGTCACGACCCCGGCGGTGTCATCCTCGGACCCGTCATCGACGACGATGACTTCGTAGTCCCCATGCGCCGCACAGGCCGCGTCGATCCCGTCGAGCAGCGTCTCGATATTCTCCGCCTCGTTCTTCGCGGGAATGACGATGGAAACCGTAACCATGAGCGCCCCGGAAGTCGGCTTGTGTCAATGTATCTGGTCTGCGTCTGGCGGTCGTACTGCACCGGGCCGCGATTGTAAATGTGCGCGCGGGATACGGTCAGCGCAGCCGCAGGGGTGGCGTTGCGGGTGTCGCGACCACCTGACCAAGTCGGCGTTCGCGGTGGAAGGTGTAGATGCCGGTGGCAATGATGATGCCCGCACCCACAAGGGTGAGCATGTCCGGCAGTTCACCGAACGCGGCCCAACCCAGCGTGATCGCGAAGACCAGCGCGGTGTAGCGGAACGGCGCGACGACCGCGACCTCCCCAACCCGCATCGCCATCACGATGAGCAGATATCCCAGGATCAGGAACGCAGCGGCCGTGCCGATGAGCACCGCGATGCCCGGCCGGACCGGTGCCCAGCCGGCGAACGGCAGGAGACAGGCGGCCGCAACGGTGACCGAGGCGCCGGCAAGGAAGGCGACGCTGATCGATGGCACCTCCGCCGACAGGCGGCGGGTGGAGAGGTCGCGTATGACGACAAATCCGACCGAAGCCAGCCCGACAAGCGCCCAGCGGTCAAATCCTTCGGTGCCGGGCCGTACGATCAACAAGACCCCGGCAAAGCCGATGCCGATCGCGGCCATCCGGCGCCAGCCAACCGGCGCCCTCAACGCAACGGCGGCGGCCAGAGTGACGGCCAGCGGCAGCGCCTGCATGATGGCCGAGAGATTAGCCAGCGGCATATGCCTGAGCGCGGCCAGAAAAGTCAGCGTCGCCGCCACCTCGGCGAAAGATCGCATGATCAGCAGTCGGCCGTCCCCCGGCGGGAACCGAAATCGCAACCGACCCTGCCGCATACCGATCACGACAAGCGCCAGAACCGCGAGCGCGCCGCGCAAAACGATCGCCTGCGCCAGCGGCAGTTCCGCCGTCACCGCCTTCATGCAGCTGTCGTTGATCGTGAAGGCCGCCATGGCGAGGCTCATATAGAGCGCCCCGCGCAGGTTTTCGTTCGCGATCATGCCTGCCCCTGATCCCGCGCGGCCATTGATGCCACCTTCAGCGCTCCTGCAAGTCTGTCGGGCTCAATGCCGAAACGGCGGCGCAGGGTATAGCGCGCCGGGCCGGGTTCCATCGGGTCAGCGAAGTTTCGACTGGTCACGGTGCTGTCGTTCCACCCGTGAACGCCGCGCACGAACATGATCTGATCCTGAAGGCTGAGCGTTGTCATGTGGCGATAGACCAGATGATGCGGGTAATCGAAAACCGATTTATCGTGATCCGGCGGCATGAAAAGTGTCAGCGCCGGGGTCCAGCAGGACGCCGTCACCTTATGCACGCTGACCTCTTCGCCGGTTCCGTTCAGCGCCAGCCCCTTGCAGTGATCGAGCGCGACGAGCGGCTGAAAGGCAAAGGCAGGTGCGGCGAGGGCCTCGAAATCCGACCGCACGCGCCGGACGTAATCGGTGGCGACGGCGTCGTCATCGTCGAGCCTGAACTGGGCGACGATATCGGCGCTCTTGTCGATCCGGTCCAGCATCACCTGGCGCGAAACCTCGCGCAGGCGCCCGGGCGGCAGGAACAGAAGCTCGAACTGCGGCACATCCGCGACAATCTGTTGCAGATGACCGCGCCATGGCTCGGGGTAATCCTCACCCGTTGCGACCACGAGGTGAAAGTCAGGATCGCTCTGCGCCCGGATCGACGGCATGAACACATGTTCGAACCATGCCATCCGGGTCGTCAGGCGCAGCGGATCGTAAAGCTCGCGTCGGCGCTCTTCGAAATCCTGCGACGGCTTCTGAAACCCGTTGGTCACGAGAAGCGAAAAGCGGCACATTCCAAGGACCTGAATTCGCAAGGTTTACCTTTCCGTGCCGGGTCTTCCGCCGAGGTAGGTTCCGGCGGGGGCAGGATGTGGTTGCCCTACCTGGTTGTCAATCGCCCACAAAAAAGCCCCCCGCCAATGGCGGAGGGCCGTTTTTCAGTCAGGCACGCAGACCGTCAGTCGCGGCTTTCGTAGGTTTCCACCAGACCGCTGTCGATATCCATGTCGATCACGTCGTCCAGCACCTCTTCGCTGGGCGCGGCAAGCTGTGCGGCCTGCTCAGCCTCGGCCTTGCGCTGCTCGATGACCGACTGGTCGCGGTCATGGGCGATCTTGCGCACGCGCATGGTCGCGCCACCGGTACCGGCCGGGATCAGGCGGCCGACGATGACGTTTTCCTTCAGGCCGACCAGACGGTCGCGCTTGCCCTGAACCGAAGCCTCGGTCAGGACCCGCGTGGTTTCCTGGAACGACGCCGCCGAGATGAACGACCGGGTCTGGAGCGAGGCCTTGGTGATACCAAGCAGCACCGGCTCGCCCGTGGCGGGGGTGCCGCCGCGCGCGATGACCTTGTCGTTCTCTTCGTCGAACTCCGACTTGTCGATGTGCTCGCCCTTCAGAAGCGTCGAATCCCCGCTGTCGAGAATTTCGATCTTCTGCAGCATCTGGCGGACGATCACCTCGATATGCTTGTCGTTGATCTTCACGCCCTGAAGCCGATAGACGTCCTGCACCTCGTCGATGAGGTAGTCGGCCAAAGCCTCGATCCCCATGATGCGCAGGATGTCATGCGGTGCCGGGTTGCCATCCATGATATAGTCGCCCTTCTGGACATGGTCACCTTCCTGAACCGGAATGTGCTTGCCCTTCGGCACCATGTATTCGACCGGCTGCAAGGACTCGTCGATCGGCTCGATCGTGATACGACGCTTGTTCTTGTAGTCCTTGCCGAAGCGGACATAGCCCTCGATCTCGGCGATGATGGCGTGGTCCTTCGGACGGCGCGCTTCGAAAAGCTCGGCCACGCGGGGAAGACCCCCGGTGATGTCCTTCGTTTTGGCACCTTCGCGCGGGATACGCGCCACCACGTCACCGGCCTTGATGTCCTGCCCGTCCTCGATCGATAGAATGGCATCGACCGACATCTGGTACGTCACCGGATTGCCCGCATCGCTGCGCATCGGTTCGCCTGTCGCCGGATCCATGACGATGATCTCCGGCTTCAGATCGCTGCCCTTGGGCGCGGTGCGCCAGTCGGTCACGATCTTCTGGGTCATACCCGTCGCTTCGTCGGTATCATCGCGCACCGAGATGCCCGAGACGAGATCGACGAACTTCGCCACACCCGCTTTTTCGGCGATGATCGGCAGGGTATAGGGGTCCCACTCAAACAGCTTGGCGCCACGCTTGACAGTCTGACCGTCCTTGACGTGGATCTTCGCACCGTAGCTGACCTTGTGGGCGGCCCGTTCCTGTCCGTTCTCGTCGATGATGGCGATCTGCATGGAGCGGCCCATGACGATATTCTCGCCATTGGCGTTTTCCAGAAGCATCGCGTTGCGGAACTCAACCTTGCCCTCCTGGCTCGCTTCCTGGAAGGACTGCTGACCACCTTGTGCGATGCCACCGATGTGGAAGGTCCGCATCGTCAGCTGAGTGCCAGGTTCGCCGATCGACTGGGCGGCGATGATGCCGACCGCTTCGCCGATATTGACCTGGGTACCACGTGCAAGGTCACGACCGTAGCAGGCCGCGCAGATGCCGTCCTCTGCCTCGCAGGTCAGGGCCGAGCGGATACGGACAGACGCGACGCCCGCGGCTTCCACCGCGTCCGCCTTGCGTTCGTCGATCAGCTCGCCCGCGCGGACGATCACCTCATCCGAACCCGGAACCAGCACGTCATCGGCCGAGGTCCGACCAAGGATGCGCTCGCTCAGCGGCGAGACGACTTCCCCGTCATTGACGGCGGCAGAGGCCGTGATCGCCCGGTCGGTGCCGCAATCCGGCATCCGCACGATGCAATCCTGCGCCACGTCGACGAGACGGCGGGTCAGGTAGCCCGAGTTCGCGGTTTTCAGCGCGGTATCGGCCAGACCCTTCCGGGCACCGTGGGTCGAGTTGAAGTATTCAAGAACGGTCAGACCTTCCTTGAAGTTCGAGATGATCGGCGTTTCGATGATCTCGCCCGACGGCTTGGCCATCAGGCCGCGCATACCGCCAAGCTGCTTCATCTGCGCGGGCGAACCCCGCGCACCGGAATGCGACATCATGTAGACAGAGTTCGGCTCTTTCTCGGCGCCGGCATCGTCTTTGCGCACGGCCGAGATTTCGCCCATCATCGCGTTCGCGACGGCGTCAGAACATTTCGACCAGGCATCGACGACCTTGTTGTACTTCTCACCCTGGGTGATCAGGCCGTCCATATACTGCTGTTCGAATTCCTTCACCTGATCGCGGACCTCGTTGACGATCGTCCACTTCGAATCCGGGATGACCATGTCATCCTTGCCGAAGGAGATGCCCGCCTTGAAGGCTTCGCGGAAGCCCATGCCCATGATCTGGTCGCAGAAGATGACCGACTCTTTCTGGCCGCAGAAGCGGTAGACGGTGTCGATGACGTTCTGCACATCCTTCTTACGCAGAAGACGGTTTACCAGGTCGAACGGCGCCTTGGTGTTCCGCGGCAGAAGTGCACCCAGCCGCACGCGGCCCGGCGTGGTTTCGAACCGCTTCAGAACCTCATTACCTTCCTCGTCGATCTGGGGAATGCGCGCCGTGATTTTGGCGTGCATATGCACCGCACCCGCGTCGAGCGCGTGCTGAACTTCATCGACCGAAGCAAAGACCATGCCTTCGCCCTGCATCCCTTCGCGCATCATCGACACGTAGTAGAGACCCAGAACCATGTCCTGCGACGGAACAATGATCGGCGCGCCGTTGGCGGGCGACAGAACGTTGTTCGTCGACATCATCAGGACGCGCGCTTCCAGCTGCGCTTCCAGCGACAACGGCACGTGAACGGCCATCTGGTCACCGTCGAAATCGGCGTTGAAGGCCGAGCAGACGAGCGGGTGCAGCTGGATCGCCTTGCCTTCGATCAGGACCGGCTCGAACGCCTGGATGCCCAGACGGTGCAGCGTCGGCGCGCGGTTCAGAAGGACCGGGTGTTCGCGGATCACCTCGTCGAGGATATCCCACACTTCCGGACGCTCCTTCTCGACGAGCTTCTTCGCCTGCTTGACGGTCGAGGACAGGCCCTTCGCCTCAAGCCGCGAATAGATGAACGGCTTGAAGAGTTCCAAGGCCATCTTCTTCGGCAGACCACACTGATGCAGCTTCAGTTCCGGGCCGGTCACGATCACCGAACGGCCCGAGAAGTCGACGCGCTTACCCAGAAGGTTCTGGCGGAAGCGGCCCTGCTTGCCCTTCAGCATGTCGGAAAGCGACTTCAGCGGACGCTTGTTGGCGCCCGTGATGACGCGACCGCGACGGCCGTTGTCGAAGAGGGCGTCGACCGATTCCTGCAGCATCCGCTTTTCGTTGCGGACGATGATGTCGGGCGCGCGCAGTTCAATCAACCGCTTCAGACGGTTGTTCCGGTTGATGACCCGGCGATAGAGGTCGTTCAGGTCCGAGGTCGCGAAGCGGCCACCATCCAAGGGCACCAGCGGGCGCAGTTCCGGCGGGATGACCGGAACGACGGTCAGCACCATCCATTCCGGGCGGTTGCCGGATTCGATGAAGTTCTCGACGATCTTCAGCCGCTTGATGATCTTCTTCGGCTTCAGTTCCCCGGTCGCTTCCTTCAGCTCCTCGCGAAGCTGCTCGGCGGTCGCCTCAAGGTCGATCGCGGCCAGCATTTCGCGGATCGCTTCCGCGCCGATATTGGCGGTGAAGGCGTCGGCGCCATACTGGTCCTGCGCGTCAAGATACTCTTCTTCGGTCAGAAGCTGACCGTAGGAAAGGTCGGTCAGACCCGGCTCGATCACGACGTAGTTTTCGAAATAGAGAATGCGCTCAAGATCGCGCAGCGTCATGTCGAGCATGAGGCCGATGCGGCTCGGCAGCGACTTCAGGAACCAGATGTGGGCAACGGGGGCGGCCAGTTCGATGTGACCCATCCGCTCGCGCCGCACCTTCTGGAGCGTCACTTCGACACCGCATTTCTCGCAGACGACGCCGCGATACTTCATGCGCTTGTACTTGCCGCAGAGGCATTCGTAGTCTTTGATCGGCCCGAAGATACGGGCACAGAAGAGACCGTCGCGCTCCGGCTTGAACGTCCGGTAGTTGATGGTCTCGGGCTTTTTGATCTCACCGAAAGACCACGACAGGATTCGCTCGGGCGAAGCGAGCGAGATCTTGATCTCGTCGAACTGCTTCGGCGGGGTCAGCGGGTTGAACGGGTTGGTTGAGAGTTCCTGGTTCATCTTGCGTCCTTCATATCAGGGGATGGGTAAGCGGGGGCGCGAACGCCCTCACTCCTCCTCCGCATCCAGGAGTTCCATGTTAAGGCCGAGGCCCCGCACTTCCTTGACGAGAACGTTGAACGATTCCGGCACGCCGGCTTCGAAATTGTCCTCGCCCTTGACGATGCTTTCGTAGACTTTTGTCCGGCCCGCCACGTCGTCCGACTTGACGGTCAGCATCTCCTGCAGGGTGTAGGCGGCGCCGTAAGCTTCCAGCGCCCAGACCTCCATTTCCCCGAAACGCTGGCCGCCGAACTGGGCCTTACCGCCCAGAGGCTGCTGCGTGACGAGGCTGTAGGGCCCGGTCGAACGCGCGTGGATCTTGTCATCGACAAGGTGGTGAAGCTTGAGAAGATACTTCACACCCACGGTGACCTTCCGGGCGAACTTTTCACCGGTGCGGCCGTCGAAGAGGTCCGACTGGCCAGACTGGTCAAAGCCCGCGCGCGTCAGCGCGTCATTGACGTCTGCTTCCTTGGCGCCGTCGAAGACCGGCGTCGCGATCGGCACACCGCGTGTGACCGTCCCGGCCCGCTCCAGAAGCGTGTCCTCGTCGAGCGCGGCGAAAGCCTCGTCATAGGCCTCGTCGCCGTAACCGATCCGCAGCGCGTCGCGGACAGGGGTCATGTCGCCGGTGCGGCGATAGTCCTGCAACGCCTCGTCGATCTTCAGACCGAGCGAACGCGCCGCCCACCCCATATGGGTTTCAAGGATCTGACCGACGTTCATCCGGCTCGGCACGCCCAAGGGATTCAGCACCATGTCGACCGGGGTCCCGTCGCCAAGGAAGGGCATATCCTCCATCGGAACGACTTTGGAGACGACACCCTTGTTGCCGTGACGGCCGGCCATCTTGTCGCCCGGCTGCAGCTTGCGCTTCACCGCGACGAAAACCTTGACCATCTTCATGACGCCCGGCGGCAGATCGTCGCCACGACGGACCTTCTCGACCTTGTCCTCGAACCGGTGCTCAAGGGCGCGTTTCTGCGCCTCGAACTGGGCGTTGAGGGCCTCGACGTTCTGGGCATCTGCCTCTTCGCCGAGGGCAAGTTGCCACCACTGGCCGCGCGACAGGCTCTCCAGCAGTTCCTCGTCGATCTTGGCGTTCGGCTTGATGCCTTTCGGGCCTTTGACGGCCGTCTTGCCGAGGATCATGGACTTCAGACGCGCATAGATGTTGCGCTCAAGGATCGCCTGTTCGTCGTCGCGGTCACGCGCCAGACGTTCGACTTCCTCACGCTCGATCTGCAGCGCGCGTTCGTCCTTGTCCACACCGTGACGGTTGAAGACCCGCACTTCCACGACGGTACCAAAATCGCCCGGCGGCAGACGCAGCGAGGTGTCGCGCACGTCCGAGGCCTTTTCACCGAAGATGGCGCGCAGAAGCTTTTCTTCCGGCGTCATCGGGCTTTCGCCCTTCGGTGTGATTTTGCCCACGAGGATATCGGCCGGCCCCACTTCGGCGCCGATATAGACGATGCCCGCCTCGTCGAGGTTGCGAAGCGCTTCCTCGCCGACGTTCGGAATATCGCGGGTGATCTCTTCAGGCCCGAGCTTGGTGTCACGGGCGGCGACTTCGTATTCCTCGATATGGATCGAGGTGAAGACGTCGTCGCGCACGATGCGCTCGGAGATCAGGATTGAGTCCTCGTAGTTGTAACCGTTCCACGGCATGAAGGCGACGATGACGTTCTTGCCGAGCGCCAGTTCCCCCATATCCGTCGACGGGCCATCGGCGATGACCTCGTTCTTGGTGACCTTGTCACCCACCTTCACCAGCGGACGCTGGTTGATGCAGGTGTTCTGGTTCGACCGCTGGAACTTGCGCAGACGGTAGATATCGACGCCGGCATCGCCGACCTCAAGATCCTCGGTCGCACGCACAACGATACGGGTCGCATCGACCTGGTCGATGATGCCGCCGCGCTTGGCCATGATCGCCGCACCCGAATCCTCGGCCACGACGGCCTCGATCCCCGTGCCGACGAAAGGCGCATCCGCCTGCAGAAGCGGCACGGCCTGACGTTGCATGTTCGAGCCCATCAGCGCGCGGTTCGCGTCGTCGTTCTCAAGGAACGGGATCAGCGAGGCCGCGACCGAAACCAGCTGTTTCGGGCTGACGTCGATCAGGTCGACCACATCGGGCGGATTCAGCATGAATTCGCCCGACTGACGGGTCGAGACGAGGTCATTTTTGAACTTGCCGTTCTCATCAAGCTGCGCGTTGGCCTGCGCGACCGTGTGGCGCATCTCTTCGGTGGCGGACATGTACTGCACTTCGTCCGTCACCTGACCGTCCTTCACCTTGCGGTAGGGGGTCTCGATGAAGCCGTACTTATTGACGCGGGCGAATGTCGCCAGCGAGTTGATCAGGCCGATATTCGGGCCTTCCGGTGTTTCAATGGGGCACATCCGGCCATAGTGGGTCGGGTGAACGTCGCGGACCTCGAAGCCTGCGCGTTCGCGCGTCAGACCGCCCGGCCCAAGCGCCGAGAGACGGCGCTTGTGGGTGACTTCCGACAGCGGGTTGGTCTGGTCCATGAACTGCGAGAGCTGCGAGGAGCCGAAGAATTCGCGCACCGCGGCCGCGGCCGGTTTTGCGTTGATCAGGTCCTGCGGCATCACCGTGTCGATCTCGACCGAGGACATACGCTCCTTGATCGCGCGCTCCATGCGCAGAAGGCCGACGCGGTACTGGTTCTCCATCAACTCGCCGACCGAACGCACCCGGCGGTTGCCGAGATGGTCGATATCGTCGATTTCGCCCTTGCCGTCGCGCAGTTCCACCAGCGCCTTGATGCACGAGGTGATATCGCCCCGGTCCAGCGTGCGCTGGGTATCGGGCCGGTCGAGGTCGAGCCGCATGTTCATCTTGACCCGGCCAACGGCGGAAAGGTCATAACGCTCCTTGTCGAAGAAGAGCGTGTCGAAGAGCGCCGAGGCGGCCTCGACCGTGGGCGGCTCGCCCGGACGCATGACGCGGTAGATATCCATGAGCGCGGTATCGCGGTTCATGTTCTTGTCCGCCGCCATCGTATTGCGGATGTAGGGGCCGACATTGACGTTATCGATGTCGAGGATCGGGATCGAGGTGATGCCGTTATCCAGCAGCACCTTCAGCGTGCCGCCGGAGATCTCGCCATCCTTGTCGATGGTCTGGGTCAGCTCGTCGCCGGCCTCGACGTAGATCGCGCCGGTGTCCTCGTTGATGATGTCCTTGGCGACGAAACGGCCGAGGATATGGTCGAAGGGCACCAGAAGCTCCGTGATCTTGCCCTCGTCGATCCATTTCTTGACCATGCGCGGCGTGGCCTTCTCGCCCGCCTTGCAGATCACTTCGCCCGTGGCCGCATCCACGAGGTCATAGGTCGGACGCGTGCCGCGCACGCGCTCGGGGAAGAACCGGGTCACCCAGCCCTTGTTCTTCTTCAGCTTGAAATCGACCGTGTTGTAATAGGCATCCATGATGCCTTCCTGGTCGAGGCCAAGCGCATAAAGCAGCGTCGTCACCGGCAGCTTCCGGCGGCGGTCGATGCGGGCAAAGACGATGTCCTTGGCGTCAAACTCGAAGTCGAGCCAGGAGCCGCGGTAGGGAATGATCCGGCAGGCGAAGAGAAGCTTGCCCGAGGAATGGGTCTTGCCCTTGTCATGATCGAAGAAGACGCCGGGCGAACGGTGCATCTGGGAAACGATGACGCGCTCGGTGCCGTTGACGATGAAGGTGCCGTTGGGCGTCATCAGGGGCATGTCGCCCATATAGACGTCCTGTTCCTTGATGTCCTTCACGGACTTCGCGCCGGTATCCTCATCGACATCAAAGACGATCAGGCGCAGCGTCACCTTCAGGGGCGCCGCATAGGTCATGTCGCGGGTCTGGCATTCCTCGACATCGTATTTCGGCTTCTCAAGTTCGTATTTCACGAACTCCAGAATGGCGTTCTCGTTGAAATCCTTGATCGGGAAAACCGACTGGAAGACCCCTTTGATGCCCTCGCCGTCAAGCGGCTGCGGCTGGTCGCCGGATTTCAGAAAGAGGTCATAGGAAGATTTCTGAACCTCGATGAGGTTCGGCATCTCTAGGACTTCGCGGATTTTGCCGAAGTATCTGCGGATACGCTTCTGGCCAACGGTCGCTTGCGCCATGCTCGTCGTCACCTTTCGTCTCTTCGCGGGTGCGGTACCGTCGGGGACACGGGACCACGCCGCTTGCGAATGAAGGGGGCCGGTTCAATTCATGCCCTCCGTCCCACCGGAAAGCTCCCGAACCGTTAACCTCGCCTTGGAAGGGGCATCCTTTACCTCAGGGCAACGAAAGCCCCTTCCAAGACAGGTTCGGCTGGGCCCGGGGAATGCCCGGACCCAGCCATATTCTCACGTCGGGACCGAAGCCCCGGACGATTACTTGAGCTCGACCTTGGCGCCAGCCTCTTCGAGCTTCTTCTTGATCTCTTCGGCTTCGGCCTTCGCCGCGCCTTCTTTGACCTTGCCGCCGGCCTCAACGAGGTCCTTGGCTTCTTTCAGGCCGAGACCGGTGATCGCGCGCACTTCCTTGATCACGTTGATCTTCTGCGCACCGGCGTCGGTCAGGACGACGTCGAATTCGGTCTTTTCTTCCGCGGCTTCAGCAGCGGCAGCCGGACCAGCGGCCATCATGACGGCGCCACCGGCTGCCGGCTCGATGCCGTATTCGTCCTTCAGGATGGTCTTGAGTTCCTGCGCTTCGAGAAGCGTCAGGCCCACGATTTGTTCGGCGAGTTTCTTCAGATCAGCCATTTCTCTGTTCCGTTCCTAAGTATGTGTTCCAACGACGGGTTTCACCCCACGAAGGCACTAGATTGCTCACGCGGCTTGCCGCTCTTCCAAAGTTGAAAGGATGCCCGCGATATTCGAAGCAGGTGCGCCAATGGCCCCGGCGATGTTCGAAGCGGGGGCGCCGATGCAGCCGACGATGGAAGCGATAAGCTCCTCGCGCGACGGCATGGCGGCCACGGCTTTGACACCGGCCTGGTCCAGAGCCGTATCGCCCATTGCGCCGCCAAGAATCTCGAACTTCTCGTTCTTCTTGGCATAGGCGTCCGCGACCTTCGCAGCAGCGACAGGGTCCTCGGAATAGGCGAGTACGGTCATACCCGTGAGAAGCTGGCCGATGCTTGCGCAGGGCTTTCCCTCAAGGGCGATCTTGGCGAGCCTGTTCTTGGCGACGCGGACGGACCCACCCGCTTCACGCATGGATGCGCGCAGGTCCTGCATCTGAGCAACTGTCATGCCTTCGTAGTGGGCAACCACCACGACGCCAGAGCTTTCAAAGATCTGGCCGAGTTCCTCGACCACTTTCTCTTTCTGGGCTCTATCCACAGTTACGCTCCAAGTATGGGGGTTTCCCCCCGGCTCTAGTCTACCGGATCGCTCCGGCGGTTTGGTCCGCGTTAACGGAACCAGCACCGCCCGGGCGCTCGACGGTATCGAGCACTAGGAATAATGACTGATCCCGCCTCGGGCAGGAATTACCGGGGTTTTGAGCCCCAACCCACCGTCTCGGACGAAAGCACAAAAGCGTGCGACGAATCGCACGCTCCTCATGCAGGCGCGTTGATAGCTGCACGCACCGAAATTGCCAACCCCACTTCTGGTGCTGCCATTCGGTCGTGCGGCCCCCACGGATAGCTCTTGAATCAATACATGGGAACGATGACTTTCCAGATGTCGAGCCGGTTTGGGCTGATTGCTCGGATGAGCGCCCCTAACCTCTCGCCCCCCGGGTAGCTAACTCATTGCAGGATGATACACCATCAGCCGCTTCCTGTAGTCGGGTACTCGGTCTATGGCGTCCACTGACACTGTCTGATGCAATCATCGCTGCCCATCTGAAACATGGTTGCGGGTGGTTCAGCCATATCTCGCTAGGCCACAACCCGCTTGTCCAACGCCGGGCATTCGCTACGATCACAACGGTGCCTCGGCCCGATATTGCCATCGTGTACATAAGGCGGTCGAATGGGCAGCTGGCAGGGATCTCGAATTGAGTGATCGGAACATAGCAGGGCATTTAGGACGGATCTTGGCGAGGATAGAAGCCGTCTCGCCCGGTTCCGTCATCCTGTTCATGACCATTTGTCCGCCGATTGCCCTGTCCATCTGGCTGTCCGAGGCATTTGTGTCGCCCGATGGCTGGGCTGCGTTGAGGCTCGGCACCGACTTTGTCCCGATGTGGTTAAGCGGCGATCTCTACCGCGACGGCAGGGCGGCGATGCTGTTCGATTCTGCTGCGATGGCAGAACGGCAGGCGGCTTACACCTCGGCGGATGGCGTCTTGTTGTGGCACTATCCACCAACTTATTTTCTGCTTGTTCAACCGCTCCATCTATTGCCGTTTCACGCGGCACTGGCCGTTTTTTCGGCTTTCTCCGTCGTCATTTGGGTCGTTGTATCGGCCTTCTACAGACCGGTGAGGGGGTGGATCGGCATCCTGTTTCTCTACGCGTCACCCGTAGTGGCCGTCTGCCTTCTGCAGGGTCAGAATGGATTGATGACTGCGGGACTTCTCGGTGCGGCGCTGCTCGCCCGTGCAGCAGGCAGAAGATGGCTCGCGGCACTCATGATCGCGTTGCTGCTGACGAAGCCACATCTTGGTCTGGCCGTTTCCATCGTATTGATCGCGGCACGTGACTACCGTTTCATCGGTTCGATTGCGATGTTTGGGTTGGCATTCATCGGCATCACATTCGTGACCTTTGGGACTGACCTCTGGCTTGCCTTTTTTCGGAATGGTGAAACCATCAGAGTCGCCATGACCTCTGGGGATCTGTGGAGCCAGCAGCCTAGCATCTATGCGCTCCTGTCGCTGCTCGGGGCAGAGCACAACTTGTCGCTGACAGGTCAGGCGGTGATATCGCTTGCGGCAGCGACATGGTTGTGGCGCGTCTGGCGCAGTGCCTGCCCGGCGACACTGCGCGGTTCCGCCTTGCTGAGCGCTACGCTGCTGCTGACGCCATTCTGTTTCCGATATGACATGGGCGTTAGTCTTCTCGGCCTGGCCTTGCTCACACGTCACCTGGCCGACCAGGGTTGGCTGCGTGGGGACCGGGTTGTTCTCGCGGGCCTCTGGATTGCGCCGGCGATCATGCCGGCCATTGCCGATGCGACATCGATCCAGATCGGTACCGTCGCCCTGCTTGTTCAGTCATTGCTGATCCAGCGCGAAATCACACGACATGGTGCTGCCGCCGACGGTTCAAACGAAAAGGGCGGAGCCTGCGACCCGCCCTTTCCACAATAACAGTCAGATTGATCAGGCACCCGTCGACGCGAGGTCGACCGACACGCCCGGGCCCATGGTCGAGGACAGCGACACCTTCTTGAGGTAGGTGCCCTTCGCGCCCGTGGGCTTAGCCTTGGAGACCGCGTCGATGAAGGCGCGGACGTTTTCCGCCAGCTTGCCCTCGTCGAACGAGACCTTGCCGATACCGGCATGGATCACACCGGCCTTTTCGACCTTGAACTGGACTTCGCCGCCCTTCGCCGCTTCGACGGCCGCTTTCACGTCCATCGTCACGGTGCCGACCTTCGGGTTCGGCATCAGGTTGCGCGGGCCGAGGATCTTACCCAGACGGCCGACGACCGGCATCATGTCCGGGGTCGCGATGCAGCGATCGAACTCGATCTTGCCCGACTGGATCGTCTCCATCAGGTCTTCGGCGCCGACGATATCGGCACCCGCCGCGGTGGCCTCATCAGCCTTGGCGCCGCGGGCAAAGACCGCAACGCGCACCGTCTTGCCAGTGCCGTTCGGGAGCGTCACCACACCGCGGACCATCTGGTCGGCGTGACGGGGATCGACACCCAAATTCATCGCGATTTCCAGCGTCTCGTCGAACTTGGCCGACGCGGCACCCTTGATCAGCTTGACGGCATCCTCGACCGAAAGGTTCGACTTGCCTTCGAAAGCGGCCTTCGCGGCCGTTGTGCGTTTTCCGAGCTTGGCCATGACTTACCCTTTCACCTCGATACCGATCGAACGGGCGGAGCCGAGGATGATCTGCATCGCGGCTTCGACGTCGTTCGCGGAAAGGTCCTTCATCTTGGCTTCGGCGATTTCGCGCACCTGGGCCACGGTCACGTAGCCAGCCGTTTCACGGCCCGGCTTTTCCGAACCCTTCGGACGGTTACGCTTGCCGACCGGCTTCAGGCCAGCCGCCTTCTTGAGGTAGAAGGACGCCGGCGGCGTCTTCGTCTCAAAGCTGAACGACTTGTCGGCATAGTAGGTGATCACGGTCGGAACCGGGGCGCCCTGCTCCATCTCCTGCGTCTTGGCGTTGAACGCCTTGCAGAATTCCATGATGTTGATACCGCGCTGACCCAGAGCCGGACCAACGGGGGGCGACGGGTTTGCGGCACCCGCCTTGATTTGCAGCTTGAGCTGCCCAACCACTTTCTTGGCCATCAGGCCTCTCCTTCATCACTGGCACCCAATCGGGGTGCAGTTTAGTGGTTCGGTCCGGGCCGTAGCCCTCGCCTCCCACGGCTCACACGTCAGGCGACTTTCTGCACCTGCGTGAATTCCAGCTCGACCGGCGTCGGCCGGCCAAAGATCGACACCGTCACCTTCAGGCGGCTGGCATCTTCGTCCACTTCCTCAACCATGCCCGAGAAGCCGTCGAACGGCCCGTCGGTCACCTTCACCTGTTCGCCGATCTCGAAGCGGATCAGGTTGCGCGGCGCGGCCTCGCCTTCCTCAACGCGGTTCAGGATCGCGTTGACTTCGGCGTCCCGCATCGGCATCGGCTTGCCCTGAGGGCCAAGAAAGCCGGTGACGCGGTTGATCGAGGTGATCAGGTGGTAGCCCCGGTCGGTCATTTCCATGTGCACAAGCACATAGCCCGGCATGAAGCGGCGCTCAGACGTCACCTTTTTGCCGCGGCGGATCTCCAGCACTTCCTCGGTCGGCACGAGAACCTCGTCGATCTCGTCCTCGAGGCCCTTCTCGGCAACCGAATGCTTGATTTGTTCGGCGATCTTCTTCTCGAAATTCGAGAGAACGCTCACCGAATACCACCGCTTCGCCATCTGCCTTCGACCCCGCTCGACCGGTGATACGTCACCGGATTATTCCAGAATTCCAATGGGTTGCCCCAGCTTCGCCCGAACAAAAAACAGCGCGCATACCGAATCGTTGCGCGCCGGAGCCGGGAAAGTTGGCCTCACCTACAAGCCTTGGCCCTGAATTTCAAGGCCGAATGACCCGCGATCAGCCGCCAAGCCCCAGCACCGCCAGAAGCCCGAACTGGATGATCCTGTCGACGAGGAAGAAGAAAAGAGAAGTGATGGCCGCCATGATGAAGACCATGATCGTGGTCGTCACAACTTCCTTGCGGGTCGGCCAGTGAACCTTTGCGGTCTCCGAGCGGACCTGCTGGAGGAACTGGAGCGGATTGGTGGCCATGGTCGTGTTCGCCTTCGGTCTCGTTGCAACGGACGGGAGATACGCGGCCCGGCGCGCAAATTCAAGCCTGTCCGGCCGTTTCATCCGGGGGCGGTGGGTTGAAACCCCACCTTACGGGCCAAGCTGCGGACCGGAAACATCAGGATTGATGAACTCTGCCTCGATCCGGATCGCAACCTCATCACCTATGCCCAGCGTGGTGCCCGGGGCCGGGATGCCGAATCCGATCCCGAAATCCGACCGCCAGATAGTGCCCGTCGCGGAAAAGCCGATCCGCGCCCCGCCGGGGTCGAGCGGGTGTCCGGCATAGCCACCGTTGAAGATCACACTGAGCGTAATGGTTCGGGTGACCCCATGCAGGGTCAGGCCGCCCGTGACGGCTGCCCGGTCAGGCGCGGTCAGGTGGATCGTGCGGCTTTCGAAAGACATCGCCGGATAGGCCTTCGCATCGAGAAAGCTCTCCCCCGCGATCACCCCGTCGAAATCTACCGAAGGATCGGGGAACAGCGTCGTGACCGAGGCCGGGTCGATCCGCACGACAAGGCGCATCGCCTTAGGTCTCACCGGATCGAAATCCAGCTCGGCCTCGACCCCGGTGAAAAACGCCGTGTAGTTGGAAAAGCCAAGGTGGCTGACGGAAAACATCAGCCGGGTGTGACCGGCGTCCAGTATATAATGTCCTGCCGGTGCTTCGGTCGGCTTCGGCGTGATGGCAGGGCTTTCCCCCGCCACGCTGGCGGTGCCGGAACTGACTGTCAAAAGGGCGGCATAGAGCGCGGACCGAAACATTACCATGACCCTCATGACCTCGTGCACCACGATCCGACCCATGCCGGGCGAAGTCAACACGGGCAGCCGTCTCCGCACACCGATCGGCACAGCGCCGCCGCTGACAATCCGCTGGCATTCTCCCGGCGGCCTGCTCAAAGTGGCGCCGGAACGGAGACCATGATGAGCCTGACCGCACGCCTCGCCGATCTTCTCGGATCGGCCCATGTCCTGACCGGAGCCGACGCCGACCGCTATGGTCGCGACTGGACAGGGAAGTATGACAGCCACCCTCTTGCTGTCTTGCGTCCGGCGAATACCGGTGAGGTCGCCGCCATCCTGCGTCTGGCTCAGGCCGAATCCATACCGGTCGTGCCTGCCGGGGGGCGAACCGGCCTGACCGGCGGGACGCATGCCGAAGGCGTTCTGATGCTCTCGCTCGAACGGATGAACCAGATCCGGGACATCCGGCCCGACGCCCGCGTCGCGGTGGTCGAGGCGGGCGTGATCCTGTCGTCACTGCATGACGCGGCTGCGACACAGGGCCTCTATTTCCCGCTCTGGTTCGGGGCACGCGGGTCCGCCACGATCGGCGGGGTTCTGTCGACAAATGCGGGCGGGTCAAACGTTCTGCGCTACGGTTCCACCCGCGCGCTGTGCCTCGGGCTGGAGGTGGTGCTGGCCGATGGCAGGGTGATGAACCTCATGTCGGAACTGCACAAGGACAATTCAGGCTACGACCTGAAAGACCTCTTCATCGGCGCCGAGGGAACGCTCGGCATCATCACTGCGGCAGTGATGAAACTCGTCCCCTCCCCCCGCGCCCATGCGACCGCAATGCTGGCCGTTTCGTCGCTCGACGCGGCGCTGACGCTTCTCAACCGCTTGCAGGAGGCGACCGGCGGCCTAGTCGAAGCCTTTGAATTCATGCCGCGCGATTATATGGAACAACTCCGGGACCGCCGCCCCGACCTCGGCCAGCCCTTCACCGAAATCCATGATGTGACGATCCTTGTCGAGCTTGGCGCAACCGCCCCGCGTGACACGACGCCCGGACCAGACGGTGCCGTTCCCCTGACGGCCCTTCTCGAAGACACGCTTGGCGCGATGCTGGAAGAGGGGCTGATCCTCGACGCCGTCATTGCATCCTCCGAGGCCCAGCGCGCGGCGATCTGGGCACGGCGTGAGGCGGCGGCCGAGATCGCGACCGGTGTCGGCCATAGCGTCGATTTCGACGTGGCCCTGCCGCTCGACCGGGTAGAGATGTTTCTGAGCCGCATGCAGCAGGCGCTGCAAATACTCGACCCCGGCGCATGGACCAATACCGTCGGCCATCTCGGTGACGGAAATATCCACCTTGCCATCTTCCCCACGCGCGAGGACGCGGCACTCGACGACCGTCTGACCGAAGACCTTGAGGAAATCGTCCGCGAACTCGGCGGCTCTTTCTCGGCCGAACACGGGATCGGCCTGTCGAAACTTCCCTCAATGCGGCGGCGGAAGGACCCCGTGGCACTCGACATGATGCGGGCGGTGAAGGCCGCATTCGACCCGAAGAAGATTCTGAACCCCGGAAAAACCTTGCCCGACGCGACGTCCTGACCTCCAGGCCCCGGCGTCAGGCTTGACCTGACCCAGCCAACGACGGACTCTGGCGCCGCTTTGACAGGAGGGGCACATGGAACGACTGGCGCTGATGTTCAGACACCGCTCGATCCTCGGCGTTGCCGCCGCGATCATGATCGGCATCGGTATCGTCGCCGGTTCCGGCATCTGGTGGCTCTGGGCGCTGGCGCTCCTCGGTATCCCGGCGCAGATGCTGAACGAATACAACATGCACCGGTTCGTCTTCCACCTGCCGCCACCCGAACGGCAATGGCAGTTCGACCTTCTCTACCGCGCGCATTACGGGCATCACGACTTTCCGACGAACCGGGAGCTTTTTTTCGCGCCCGATTTCGTGGTCTTCCCGGCCCTTGCCCTCAACTTCGTGCTGGTCTTGGGTATTCTCGCCCTGTTTGGTGCCGCATGGGCCATTCCCGGCGCAGCGGCCATTGTCCTGATCGGCGGCGGCACGACCTTCCTTGCCTATGAATGGTTCCATTCCACGGCCCATCTGCCGGTGAGGAAGACGGCTGTCGAACGCCATGTGACGACGCTGCACAACCAGCACCATTTCCGCGACTTTTCGAAATGGTTCCACGTCACAGCAGGGGGCGAGATCATCGACCGGGCGATGGGGACGGCGATCGACAAGGATGCGCTGAAATCCCAGCAAAGGATCGATTTCATCCGCACACTCGGTATGCGCCCCGACGATCCCCGCCTCGTCGCGGCGCGACACCGCTTTGCCGGTCGCTACGGGTTGACCGAGGACGAGATCACCCGCGCCGCCCGCGCCTGAAATTCAGTTCCTGGGAAACACTCCGGCTGACGCTCGGCCCCCTCAACGCCAGTCGAAAAAGTCCGACGGCGCTTGCGACAGAAGCTCCCGCGCCAGATCGGACCCGGCCTCGGCCGCATCGGAGGCGGCAAACCGCCGTTCGCCCCGGATCACCTCGGACCCGTCAGGACGCAGGATTTCGCCGCGCAGCCACAATCCCGCGCCGTCATGCACGGCAAGCCCGGCAATCGGCGTTTCGCACGACCCGTCGAGCGTCGCGAGGAACGCGCGTTCGGCGGTCAGCCGTTCCGCGGTCGGGGCATCGTGGATCGCCGCCAGCAATTCGCGCGCGCGCTCACAGCTTTCCCGCCGTTCGATCCCGATTGCGCCCTGCGCAACGGCGGGCAGCATCTCGTCAACCTCGATCGCGCCTTTCGCGACATAGCCCATGCCCAGACGATTGAGCCCGGCCATCGCAAGGAACGTCGCCGTGGCCGCGCCATCCTCTAGCTTTCTCAGTCGTGTCTGCACATTGCCCCGGAACTCCACCAGCTTCAGGTCCGGCCGCCGGTTGGCAAGCTGTGCGCGACGACGCAGCGAGGACGAACCGACCACCGCCCCTTCGGGCAGATCGGCAAGCGAGGCGACCTTGGGAGAGACGAAAGCATCACGCACGTCTTCACGCGGCAGATAGCAATCAAGCACCAGCCCAGCAGGCTGTTCGACCGGCATGTCCTTCATCGAATGGACCGCGATATCGATGGTGCCAGCCAGCAGTGCCTCTTCTATCTCTTTGGTGAAAAGCCCCTTGCCGCCGATCTCCTTCAGGGGACGATCCGCCGCAATCAGCGCGCGGTCGTCACCAGTGGTCTTGATGATGACGATCTCGCAGCAATCCTCGGTCAGCCCGTGGGCCTCCATCAGCCGCGTGCGGGTCTCAAAGGCTTGCGCCAGCGCCAGCGGAGAGCCGCGGGTGCCGATCTTCAATGGTTTCTGAGCACTAGGTTTGATCATGCCCCCGGCATAGCCGCGACAGATTGCCCGCGCAATGGGCCCAGCCCCGGGATCGCCTTGACATCCCGTCGCAGGGCGGGGTCAAAGAGGCGACGGAGGCATCATGACCAAGAAAATCCTGCGCGCCCTTGCCGGTGAAACCCTGCCCACCCCGCCCATCTGGATGATGCGGCAGGCGGGCCGCTATCTGCCTGAATATAAGGCAACAAGGGCCGAGGCAGGGGATTTTCTGTCGCTGTGCTATAACCCTGATCTCGCGGCAGAGGTCACGTTGCAGCCGATCCGCCGCTATGGTTTCGACGCGGCAATCCTGTTTGCAGATATTTTGTTGGTGCCGCAGGCACTTGGTTGCGATCTCTGGTTCGAAACCGGCGAAGGGCCGCGATTGTCTACGATCGGGAATCCGGGCGACCTTGCGCGCCTGAAGGATCGCGACGGCATTCACACAACACTTGGGCCAGTCTACGAAACCGTTCGTATCCTCAGGCGGGAACTGCCGCCGGAAGTGACGCTGATCGGTTTTGCCGGTGCGCCCTGGACCGTGGCCACCTACATGATCGCCGGGTGCGGCACCCCCGATCAGGGACCGGCCCACGCGCTGAAGGCAAGCGACCGGGCGACCTTCACCGCGCTGATCGACCTGCTGACCGGCGCGACCATCGACTATCTCTCGGCCCAGATCGAGGCTGGGGCAGAGGTGGTGAAACTTTTCGACAGCTGGGCCGGATCGCTTAAGGGGCAGGATTTCGATGATTTCGCGCTGGCCCCGGCCAAACGCATCATCGCGGAACTGAAATCCCGCCATCCCGGCCTGCCGATCATCGCCTTCCCTCGGGAAGCGGGCGACCGCTACGAGGGCTTCGCGAAAGCCACCGGCGCCGATTGCGTCGCGCTCGACAATTCGGTGGCGGCGGAATGGGCGGCGGCGCATGTGCAGAAGGATGGCTGCGTTCAGGGCAACCTCGACCCTTCGCTGCTGGTGACCGGCGGCGACAGGCTGGTGAGCGAAACGAAGCGGATCGTAGCAGCCTTTTCAAAAGGCCCACATGTCTTCAATCTCGGCCACGGGATCACCCCCGATGCCGATCCCGAGAACGTGCACCGGATGATCGAAGCCGTGCGCGGCTGAGCGCCTAAAGACCCCGCGAAAAGAGCGATACCCCGGGGGCAACGCCCATCGGCAACCCGGCCAGTGCACGCATGTGCCAGGCAAGCGCGATGTTCGAGGAAATCACCGGGCGGCCGATACGTCGTTCCGCCTCGGCTGCAATCCCAGCCACGCGCAGATTCGTACAGGAAACAAAGACAGCGTCACATTCGGCCTGCCCGGCCACCGTTTCGATGGAGGCAAGAATGCTTTCAGGCGATATCCGCGCCACGACCCTGTCGTCGCCCTCCTCAAAGGACGCAAAGGCAGTGATCTCAAGCCCGTACGCGACAAGAAGGGCCCGCATCGCGGCCGACACGCTTTCGACATAGGGCGTCACGAAACCCAGACGCCGGACGCCCAGCGCATTGCAGGCTGCAAGCGTGGCGCTGATCGGATCGGTTACCTCTGCCTCGGGATGCACCTCCCGCACACGCTGCCGTACTCCCTCGGGACCGATCACGGTCGCGCCAGAGGTGCAGCCATAGCCGATCACATCCAGCGACCTTTCGGGCAGCATCGCGACCGCCGCAGGCAGGGCGTCAGCCATGCTCGCCAGCGTCTCGGTCGTGACCTCGGGCGGCATCACGATGCGGGTGTGGTAAAGCGCCACGTCCGGTTCCGGAACAAGGAACCGCATCTCGGTTTCAAGGGTTTCGTCTGCCGGCAACACGACGAGGCCCAATGCGGCCCGCGTGCCCATTCCCGCGTCGATGTCAAACGGCAACTTCATCGCTTCCCCCGAACGGGCGGCGCCAATCGCCTCCATCCTTGTCATTTAGCGCAAATTCAGGGCGAAGTTTGCCCTATGATCCGCCATAGCAATCCGAAATTAGTATCAAACTGCATTTTGTGTGATGCATTTCCACCTTGCTGCCTGCATCATACATCAACCGCAGCAGGATCGTCCCAACACCGCCATGTCCTATTCCCTCGACAAATTCGATCTCAAGCTTCTCGAACTTCTTCAGCAAAACTGCCGCCAGACCGCAGATGTCCTGAGCGAGCATCTTGGCCTGTCGCCTGCCGCTGTACAGAAACGGCTGAAAAAACTGCGCGATACCGGCGTGGTTGAGGCAGAGATCGCCATGATCAGCCCGCGCGCGGTCGGGCGTAGCATGACCATCATCGTCGAAGTGTCGATGGAGCGGGAAAACACCAGCGTGTTGGAAAGCTTCAAACGCCGGATGCGGGTCGAGCCGTTGGTCCAGCAATGCTACTACACGACGGGAGAGGCCGATTTCATGCTGATCCTCGTGGTGCGGGATATCGAGGAGTATCAGCGGTTCACGCAGGAGAACTTTTTCGGCTCGCCTGAGGTCAGCAAGTTCACCACCTCTATCGTCATGGACCGGGTCAAGGTCGGGCTGGCTGTCAGCCTCGACGACTGATGCACTGTCCGACGGCCGACGCGACCGGTGAAAGAAAGGCAGCACGAGGATGACTGAGCTTGAACTCCGGATCGCGGTGGGGCGCGGCGATGAACCGGCGGATATCGTTCTGAGGGGCGGGCAGATCCTTGATGTCGTGACCGGCGCGCTCGTCGGCGGGGATGTCGCGGTCTGTGGCGATACCATTGTCGGGATCGGGGCGGATTATGAAGGGCGCGAGGTGATCGACGTCACCGGTCTGACGCTGGTGCCCGGTTTCATCGACACCCATCTGCATATCGAAAGTTCGCTCGTCACGCCTTTTGAGTTCGACCGCTGCGTTGCCCCACGCGGTGTGACGACCGCGATCTGCGACCCGCATGAGATCGCCAATGTGATCGGCGTCGATGGCATCCGCTATTTTCAGGAGGCAAGCCGCCACACGCTGATGGACATCAAAGTACAACTGTCCTCCTGCGTGCCCTCCACGCATATGGAGACGGCGGGCGCGCGGATCGACGCGGCGGATCTTGCGCCCTTGATGAACCATCCCTCAGGCATCGGTCTGGCCGAATTCATGAACTATCCCGGCGTCATCCACCGTGACCCGGGGGCGATGGCAAAACTCGCGCTCTTCCAAGGCGGTCATATTGACGGCCATTGCCCGCAGCTTTCGGGCCGCGACCTCAACGCCTATATCGCCGCCGGCATCCGGACCGAGCATGAGGCGACGACGGCCGAAGAGGCGCTGGAGAAGCTTTCGAAGGGGATGCGGGTGCTGATCCGCGAAGGGTCGGTATCGAAGGATCTTGAGGCGCTGGCACCTGTCCTGACCGAGGCGACCTCGGCCTATCTCTGCCTTTGCACCGACGACCGCAATCCCTTGGATATCGGCGAACATGGCCATCTCGACTACATGATCCGTCGGCTGATCGAAAAGGGCGCGTCGCCTCTTGCCGTCTACCGCGCGGCGTCCCTTTCGGCGGCCGAGGCCTTCGGGCTGAAGGATCGCGGCCAGATCGCGCCGGGCAGGCGTGCCGACATTGTCGCGGTCGACAGTCTTGAGGGCTGCCATGCCCAGCTTGTGCTATGTGGCGGACGGGTAGTGAACGATGCCGCCTTCGCCACGCGGCAGACGATCCCCCCGGTCGGGCGCGGCTCGGTCAGGGCTCCGCTTGTACGACCTGAGAATTTCCGTGCCCGCGCCAACCGGGTTGAAACCGACGTGATCGGCATCATCGAAGGCAAGATCATCACCGAACACCTGCGCGAGGAGATCGCGATCACCGATGGCGACAAGCGGCCCGATCCCGCACGCGACCTGATCCGTATCGCGGTGGTGGAGCGGCATGGCAAGAACGGCAACATCGCCACGGGATTCGTGAAAGGCTTCGGGCTAAAGACCGGCGCCATCGCCTCGACCGTCTGCCACGATCACCACAACATCGCTGTCGTCGGCGCTGACTATGCCGATATGGCGCTGGCCGCGAACCGGCTGTCGGAGATTGAGGGCGGCTTTGTAGTGACGCAGGGTGGCAACGTTCTGGCCGAGCTGGCACTTCCGGTGGCTGGGCTGATGAGTCTCGATCCCTTCGAAGCGGTCCGCGACCGGCTGGTGGCCCTGCGCGCGGCGGCGCGGGATCTGGGCGTGACACTGGAGGAACCCTTCATACAGCTCGCCTTCCTCGCGTTGCCGGTGATCCCCGCGCTGAAGATCACCGACCGGGGCATGGTGGACGTGACGAAGTTCGAGATCATTCCGGGATAATCAAAACGTAAGGTGGGATTAAACCCACATTACTTGACTGTTCACATGGCTTCCGCGTTGAAGTGGAAGAGTTGCTGGCCACCGATCTGGTAGCCTTCGATCAGGCCCTTGGCCTTGTCGCTGACCAGCCAGTCCTCCAGCGCCTTGGCGGCATCGGCCTTCACATGCGCATGCTTCTCGGGATTGACCGGCAGATAGGCGTATTGGTTGAAGAGCGCCGGATCACCTTCAAAGAGCAAATCCAAGCCCGCCTTGTTGTCGAAGTTGAGCCAGCTTGCCCGGTCGGCGAAGATATAGGCATCCATTCCGGCCGCCGTGTTCAGCGCCGCGCCCATGCCCTGACCGACGGCCTTGTACCAGTCGCCCGCAGGCTCGATCCCGGCCGAGGCCCAGATCTTCAGTTCGGCCTTGTGCGTGCCGCTGTCATCGCCCCGGCTGACAAAGGGGGCCTGCGCTTCTTCGATTAGCGCGAAAGCCTCGGATGCCGAGCCTGCGGCCTTCGCACCGGCAGGGTCGCCCGCAGGTCCAACGACGATAAAGTCGTTGTACATGATCTCGCGCCGGTGAGTGGCGTGCCCTGCCTCCACGAAGGCTTCCTCGGCGGCCTTGGCGTGTACCAGAACCGCATCCACGTCGCCGGCTTCGCCGAGCTTCAGCGCCTGCCCGGTGCCGACGACCAGCAGCTGCACCTCGATCCCGGTATCCTTCTGAATCTCAGGCAAAAGCACCTCGGCCAGCCCGGAATTGGCAAACGAGGTCGTCACGGCCATCTTCAGTTCCTCGGCCCCGGCCGCAGTCGCAAGCCAGAGCGCCGACAGGGCGGCAAAGGCGGTCTTGAACATCATGGTAAAAGGTCTCCGTTGATATGGGCCATGGCTTCCGGCGTTTCCGGCCCGGCAAAGAACGCATCCCCGCTGCCGGTCTCGATCAACCGGCCATCGAAGAGGAAGAGGATATCGTCGGCAAGGCGGCGGGCCTGGCCGACATTGTGGGTCGACATGACGATGCGCGTACCCCGGTCGCGGGCAGCGATCAGCACACGCTCGATCTCGGCGGTCGAATGCAGATCGAGATTGGCGCAGGGCTCATCAAGTAACAGAACCTCGGGGGCGCGGATCAGCGCGCGGGCCAAAGCCATCTTCTGCCGCTCGCCGCCCGACAGAACGCTGGCGGGGGCGGTGAGTGTCACATCAAGGCCAACCTGACTGGCGGCCGTCTCGGCGCGCGCGCGCGCCATCTTCCGCTCCACACCGTCAAGGATCAGCGGATAGGCGATGCAGTCCAGAACGCTGCGCCGCATGAGGACCGGGGTCTGGAACACAAAGGCCTGCCGGGCACGCACCTCCTCGGCCCCGCCCTGCCAGACCGCGCGGCCCCTGTTGATCCGTTCCAGCCCATGCATGGCCCTCAGAAGCGAGGTCTTGCCCGCCCCGTTCGGCCCCATGACGACCGTGATCCCCTCACCTTCAAGCGTCAGCGAGACCGGGCCGAGGATACGCTTGCCCTGTCGGCGCAGTTCGACGTCTTCGAGGACAAGGGGCAGGATCGCACTTACCATCGGCTGCCCCTTTCGGTGCCCGAGAGCATGTGCAAAGCGAGGTTCACCGCGATGGCGAGCGCGATCAGGACGAAGCCCAGCGCCAGCGCCAACCCGAAATCGCCCTTGCCCGTCTCCAGCGCGATCGCCGTCGTCAGCACCCGTGTCGCATGGTCGATATTCCCGCCGACGATCATGATCGCGCCAACCTCGCCGATCGCCCGGCCGAACCCGGCCAGTGCGGCGGTCATCAGCGCCCGCCGCCCGTCCCAAAGCAGCGTTTTGATCCGCTGCGCCCGCGTTGCATGGAGCGAGATCAGCAGGTCATGGTAATCGGCCCAGAGCTCGCGGATCGCCTGATGCGAGATCGAGGCGATGATGGGCGTGATGATGATCACCTGCGCGATGATCATCGCCGTGGGCGTGAACAGGAGCCCGAAGACCCCGAACGGCCCCGAGCGCGACAGCAGAACATAGACGATCAGCCCGACCACAACCGGCGGCAATCCCATCAGCGCGTTCAGGATTGCAATGGCGAAGCGGCGCAGGCGGAACCGGTTGACCGCGATCCAGGCGCCCATGGGCAACCCGAGAACCGAGGCGATCACCGTCGCCGTCAGCGTAACCTGCAAGGATCGCAGGGTAATCTCGGCCAACCCGGGGTCGAGCGTGATGACCAGCCTTGCGGCTTGCCAGAGCCCCTCGACGATATCGTTCATGCCTCAGCCGCCCCGCCGGTTGCGAATCTCCCTTCCTCCATAGAGGGACATTATGGGGCTGAAAACGGACAAGGTGACGTTTCAGAGGGACATTTTGTCCACTTTGGCCGGTCGGGCCTAGAGTGCTTATTCCACCGCGCGGTGGCACCAGTCCAGAATGGCATCGAAATCCAGCGGCAGGGATTCGGCCAGCCCATGGGCGAAGGCCTCGAACCCCGGCAGGTTGGCGCTGTTGACCGCCGTCAGGACTGGTACACCCGCCGTCAGCGCCCGGCCGATAACGGGGCGGAAGCCGCGCCCGTCGATTTCCTGCTTGCCGAACTTGTTGACGATCAAAAGGCGCGGCCCGGGCTTTGCGTCCAGCGCCGCCTCGACCATGCCGACGGCCTGTTCCAGGCCGGACGGGTCGAGCCTACATCCCTTGGCGAGCGACCCGAGGTTCTGCGATATCCGCACGATCCGGTCAGCAGCCAGCACATGCAGGTCCATGTCGCAGGGATGCATCTCTCCGCGTTCGGAATTGACCTGAACGGCGCCCGCAAGCGGCCAACCTTCGTCATGCAGGCGCCGGGCCAATTCGGCCAGCACCCGGTCCGCCGCGCCGCGTCCTTCCGCGATGACATAGCCGAGCATCAACCGCATCCCCTTGAAACCCCTTCCGCCGAAATACAAGATGCAGGCCGAAACGGAAAGTCACCCGATGCCCCCTGCCCTGCCGATCCTTCCCGACCCCGCAGATCCGCGCCTGACGCGCGGCGTCACCGGTACCGACCAGACCGGTGCGGCGACCGAAATCGCGGTGGTGGAGGAGCGACCGTTGACGATCTTCCTAAACAGTCAGGAGATTGTGACGGCCATGACCATCGGCGACTATCCCGACTATCTGGCGCTCGGCTTCCTGCGCAATCAGGGGATGCTAAAGGCCGACGATGTGGTGACCGGGGTCGATTACGACGAGGAGATCGAAACGGTCGTCGTGCGCACAAAGCGCGCCACCTCCTACGAGGAAAAAGTGAAGAAGAAGACCCGCACCAGCGGCTGCGCCGTCGGCACGGTCTTTGGCGACATGATGGAGGGGCTGGAGGGGCTGGTGCTGCCAGATGCCGAGGTCCGCACCAGCTGGCTTTACAAGCTGGCGAAAGAGATCAACACCACGCCCTCGCTCTATCTCGAAGCCGGGGCTATCCATGGGACCGTGCTCTGCCAGGAAGACAGGCCCTTGGTCTACATGGAGGATGTCGGCCGCCACAACGCGGTGGACAAGATCGCGGGGTTCATGTTCCGCCACAACGTCTCGCCGGGCGACAAGATCCTCTACACGACCGGACGGCTGACCTCGGAAATGGTGATCAAGACTGCCCAGATGGGCATCCCCGTCCTCGCCTCGCGGTCGGGCTTCACTGCCTGGGGGGTGGAGATCGCGCGGCAGGTGGGGCTGACCCTGATCGGCCGGATGCGCGGACAAAGGTTCGTCTGCCTCTCCGGCGAGAACCGGTTGATCCGCGACGCCGCGCTGACCGGCGAGGATGAGGATCGCAAACACCGGCGCAAGGGGGCTGTCGATGACTAGTACTCCCGGCGTCATCCTCGCCGGTGGCAAGGCGACCCGCATGGGCGGCGGCGACAAGGGGCTGAAATCCGTGGCGGGCGAGCGGCTTATCGACCGGGTGATCGGCCGACTTCACCCGCAATGCGCACCCCTTGCGATCAACGCCAATGGCGATCCGGCGCGGTTTGGCGAGTTTGGCCTGCCCGTCCTGCCCGACAGCCTGCCCGACCATCCCGGCCCGCTGGCCGGTGTCCTTGCCGGCCTCGACTGGGCGGCGGGGCTTGGGGCCGATTCCATCGTTACGGTCGCCGCCGACACGCCGTTCTTTCCCGCCGATCTGGTCGCCCGGCTTAAGGCCGCAGCTGGCCCAACGGGCCTCGCGCTGGCCGCCAGCAGGGACGATACCGGCAAGCTCTGGCAGCACCCGACCTTCGGCCTCTGGCCGGTCGCGCTGCGCGATGATCTGCGCGTCGCACTTAAAGGAGGGCTTAGGAAGATCGTCCTCTGGACCGACCGCCACCAAGCGGGCATTGCCGAGTTTCCTTCGGACCCGTTCGACCCGTTCTTCAACATCAACACCCCCGAGGATATCGCCGAAGCCGAAAGGCTGACCCTATGAAGGTCTACGGTGTCACCGGCTGGAAGAACTCCGGCAAGACCACGCTGATGGAACGCTTGGTGGAAGAGATCACCGGGCGGGGCTTCAGCGTCTCGACCGTCAAGCATGCCCATCACGCGACCGAGATCGACCATGAGGGCCGCGACAGTTTCCGTCACCGTCAGGCGGGCGCGTGCGAAGTACTGGTCGCCTCGCCCGTCCGCTGGGCACTGATGCATGAACTGCGCGGCGAGGCTGAGCCGCCTCTGGCCGAGCTTCTGACAAAACTCTCCCCGGTCGATCTGGTGCTGATCGAGGGCTACAAACGCGAAAGCCATCCGAAGGTTGAAGCCCATCGTGCCGAAACCGGCCGCCCCCTGCTTGCGCCCGACAATCCGACGGTGCGGGCAGTGGCCTCAGATACTGTGCCCACGGGTCTGGCTGTGCCGGTCTTCGATCTGAATGACATCACCGCGATCGCGGATTTCATCCTGAAGGAGGTCGGGCTGTGAGCAATCTGATCCCACCCCGCCTTCGAGATGATTGCTTTGCCATGCCGCAGGGCGTGGAATGGGTGCCGGTGGATGACGCGCTTGAACGGCTGCGCGCGGCCCTCGCCCCGATCGCGCAAACCGAAACCCTGCCCGTGTCGCAAGCGTCCGGCCGGGTTCTGGCCGCCGATTGCATCGCGCGGCGGTCGAACCCGCCACGGCCCAATTCCGCCGTCGACGGCTATGGCTTTGCCCATGCCGCGACCGGTACGGGCGTCCAGCGCCTGCCGCTGGTTGCGGGCCGAGCCGCCGCCGGGCAGCCCTTTGACGGGGCCGTGCCACAGGGGCAGGCGATTCGCATCCTGACCGGGGCGATCTTGCCCGAAGGCGTCGATACGGTGGTGCTGGAGGAGGATTGCGCGACCGACGGCGCAATGGTCGCCTTCGACGGTCCGGTGAAACCCCGCGCCAATACCCGAAAGGCGGGCGAGGATGTGACCGAGGGCGCGGTGGCACTGACCGCCGGGCACCGGCTGCGCGCGTCGGACCTTGCCCTGCTATCCGCCCTTGGCATCTCGACTGTCGAAGTTTTTCGGCCGCTCCGCGTCGGCGTACTGTCAACCGGGGACGAGATTGTCGGCAGCCCGGCGGACCAGGCCGAACCCCACCAGATCTATGACGCCAACCGGCCGATGCTTCTGGCCATGGCGGCCGCGTGGGACACGGTGCCGGTCGATCTCGGCCATGTCCGCGACGACCCGACTTTGATCGCCGCCGCGCTCGACCGCGGGGCGGCGGAGGCGGACGTGATCCTGATCTCGGGCGGGGCGTCGGCGGGGGATGAGGATCACGTCTCTGCCCTCCTGCAGTCCCGCGGCCACCTGACAAGCTGGCGCATCGCGATGAAACCCGGGCGGCCCCTGGCGCTTGCGCTCTGGTCCGGGGTGCCGGTCTTCGGCCTGCCGGGCAATCCCGTCGCCGCCTTCGTCTGCGCGGCAATCTTTGCGCGCCCCGCCATCAGTCTCATGTCCGGCGCTGGCTGGGCCGAGCCCTTGGCCATGACCCTGCAAGCCGGGTTCTCCAAATCCAAGAAGGCCGGCCGCCGCGAATATCTCCGCGCGCGGATCGGCGCGGATGGGCGGGCAGAGGTCTTCGCCTCGGAAGGCTCGGGCCGGATCAGCGGCTTAAGCTGGGCCACCGGCCTCGTCGAACTGCCAGACGAGGCGCTGACCATCCAGCCCGGCGATCCGGTACGGTTCCTGCCCTATCAGGGATTCGGGCTCTAAGCTTCAGGCATGTCTATCATCTGCGTGAGCCGACAGGCCGACGAGAAAGAGCGGAGAACGGTCCGGCCAGGAACCAGCCGACCAGAGGGACCGCCGACAACACCATTGTCACGACGGCATCGAAACCGGTGCCAGCTATGTACGGTCAAAACGAAAAAGCCCGCAATGCGGGCCTTTCGTACCGATCTTCACCGCACCAACCTGCGGCAAGACTGGTCGTTCAATCTGCAATCTGCTGCGGGGTCCGATTGCCCAAGGTCTCACGGCGCTCTGATGCCCGGACCAAAGGCTGATCCGTGAAGAAGACGAAGAAAACGTCCACAACCGAAATTATCCCGCGGGTCAGCGGCCAGATCGTCAGCGCCGCGATCGACGCTTCGGGTTGCTGCAGCAGCAGCAGCGTCGAAGATGAACCGATCGCCGTTACAAGGGCGAGACGGTCAATGATCCAATACAGTGGCATATCGTACTTCCCCTTCTTCATCAGCACGAAGTCTGCACTGCCCTTCCTCACAAGTATATTATTGTTTTTTATAGTTTTTATCAGCCCCCGGACCGTTGAAACCGGGGGCCGTTCTTACCTCGGGGCGGTTACTCTGCCACGGGTTCTTCTGCCGGTGCCTCCTCCTCTTCGACCGGAAGCGCGCGGGTGACACCGAGGGCCGAAGCCAGCTCATCGAGAAGATCCTCGGTGCGCTCGGGCGAGAGTTCCTTGTTGGATTCATCGACGATCCGCGCCTCGGAATCCGAGAGAAGATCGTCCAGTGCGGCCTGATCAGCCTCATCCTGAGCGCTTTCGGCCGCCGCGTCGGCAATGCTTTGTGCCGCCTCGACATCGGCGTCGTCGCAGTTTGCGCTGCACGACACCACGCCGCCCTCGACCGAATATTCCGGATCACCCTCGACCGTATCCGAATTCAGCATATCCTCGAGTTCCTGATCCGACACTTCCACCGGCTCACGCTCGCCCAGAAGCGAGTCGAGCGCGGCCTGTTCGTCCTCGGTCAGTTCCTCGCCCGCGGCAGCCTTTGCGGCCAACTGGTATTGCGACAGCGCACCGATCGTGCCGTTGAAGTTCTGGTTGCGGATATGCGCATCAAGTGCCGCCTGGTTCGCATTCTTGGCGTTCCACTTGCCCAACTCGCTCGGATGCAGCGGCTCACCCGGAACGGCGGAGGCAGCGGTCGTCTTCTTTACAATCTTGGTGGATTTGGCGGCAGTCTTGCGCTTTGCACTCTTCTTCGCACTACCGCCTTTGCCGCCAGCTTTGCCGACACTCTTGCCGTTGCCACCTTTGTCGGCGCTTTTGCCGCCTCCCTTTCCACCGCCGTTGCCACCACCATTGCCGTTCTTGGCATAGGCTGCATCGGGCATCGCCATTGCGGTTACGAATGCCACCGCCCCGAGCGAGGCGACGGTGAAACAGGCGACTTTGAGCAGTTTCGCAGGTGTGAATGTCATTGGTGTCCTCATTACATTGCATTCGCCAAAGAGTGGGTTCAGAAACCCCAGCTTCGCAATTCGGCGACAACGGCTGACGAATCGGATCATCGTTGCCCAAAAGAGGACCACATTGGCATTGAACCGGATGACAACACCCTATTCATGCCCCATTCACTGCGTATTTGTTACGGGATGAACATGAAACAACGCATGCTTGCAGTGGGTCTTATTGCCCTGACTCTGACGCCCCTTCCGGCGCAGACTGCTGGTGTGCGCGAACTCAGCCAGGCAGAGCTGCGTCAAAGTGTGCAGGCCGGACAGAGCCAAAGCCTGAAGAACATTCTGCGATCTGTTGCAAGAACCGTCTCCGGCGAACCTGTGGATGTAAGGGCATTTGAATCCGACGGTGTCTACTATCATGTTTTGGTGATGCAGCCGAACGGCAAACTTGCCAGCGTTGTCGTCAATGCCGCGACGGGTCAGACCCTGCCCGGCGCATCCGCCAGCGCCAAGGCAGTGCGCCAGGCCGCGCGCACGAATCCGGGTGGTAAATCGAAGACCGGCGTGGGCAATTCCGGCAAGGCCAATCCGGGTCACGGCAATTCCGGCAACGGAAACGGAAACAGCGGCGGAAACAACAGCGGTGGAAACGGCGGTGGAAACGGCGGCGGCAACGGTGGTGGGAATGGCGGCGGCAATGGTGGTGGTAACGGTGGCGGTAACGGCAATAAGTAGTGTATCAATACCGCACTGATCTCAGACCTCGCCGGGACAAGCCATGCGTATACTGATTGCCGAAGACGAAACGGTTCTTTGCGACCAAATCAAACGGGCTCTGACCGCCGAGGGACAGGTTGTCGACGTTGTGCATGATGGCGAGGAGGCCGTCTTTCGCGGGTCCAACGAACCTTACGACGTGATCATTCTTGATATTGGCCTGCCCAAGAAAGACGGGCTGTCCGTGCTCAAGGAATGGCGTACCTTCAACGTGAACACGCCCGTTCTGATCCTGACCGCCCGGGATGGCTGGACCGACAGGGTGGATGGGCTTGATGCCGGTGCAGACGACTATCTGTCAAAACCGTTCCATATGGCGGAATTGTCGGCCCGCATCCGCGCCTTGCTGCGTCGCAAGTCCGGCGTCTCCAACCCTGTCTTCCGCAAGGACGACGTGGAGTTCGACACCCGCAACGGACGGGTCGCCAAGAGCGGCTTTCCCGTCGAACTGACCGCGCAGGAAAACGCCGTACTGTCCTACCTTTTTCACAATGCCGGGCGGCTGGTTTCCCGAACCGAGCTGTCGGACCACATCTATGAATATGACGGCGACCGTGATTCCAATACGATCGCGGTATTCATCACAAGGCTCAGAAAGAAACTTGGCGGCGACTTCATTCAGACGGTTCGCGGCCGCGGCTACATGATCGATACCGATTGATGCGCTCACTACGGCAGCGCGCGATCATCGGCGGACTGCTCTGGGCCGGTTTGATCGTCGCCATCGGCGGCGTTGCGCTCTTTTACTTCTTCGATGCCTTGACCCTGCGGCGTTTTGATACGGCGTTGCGGGAACGCTATCTTCAGGTCGTGTCGGCCCTTGGCAACAGCGGCGGCGATTCCGATCTTATGAACGAACTGCTGACGGATCCGGCCTATCAACGCACCTATTCTGGGCGCTACTGGCAGGTCATTGCGGCCGACGGTACCGCTGTCGTTTCGCGGTCGCTGTTCGATGCGTTGCTCGACCATCCTCCGGCGGCGACCGAAGAACCCGGATATTGGATCGGGCCGGGTCCCGAGAGTAATCTTCGTGGAATTTCCAGCATGGTCGAACTTGACGACGGCTCTGTGTGGACCGTCGCGGTGGCCGAGTCGCTCGAGGCGCTGAATTCCGAGCGGAACCAGATCCGGCAAAGCCTGCTGACCACCTTTGCGTTCATAGGTGCCCTCGGTGTTGTCGGCGCAATGTTGCAGATGTCGGCCGTAATCCGTCCCCTCAACAAGCTGCGCAACGATGTGGCGCACCGCTGGGACAGCAACGATACTCTGGACCCGGCCGATTACCCCGAGGAAGTCGCGCCGCTTGTCACCGATATCAACACGCTCCTGCACCGCAACCGCGAGATCGTAGAACGCGGCCGCAGGCAGGCGGCGGACCTCGCGCATGCACTCAGAACCCCCACGGCGATCCTGCGCAATGAACTCGACGCGCTGACCAGTCAGGGGCGTGATCTTGACCGCGCAAAGGAAGCGCTCGACCGCGTGGATGCGCAATTGCAGCGCTCGCTTGCCCGCATCCGCGCCGAGAATACCGGTGCGACGACAAAGACGCATACCCGGCTCTCCAAATCAGTGGATCGCCTGGCGCGCCTCTTCCGCTCGATGCCCAACGCAAGGAACAAGTCCCTGAAAGTTGACCTCTCGGACCGCATCCATATCCCCATGGATGCGCAGGACCTCGAAGAAATTCTCGGCAACACGCTGGAGAATGCGTTCAAATGGGCACGAAAAGCGGTTCGCGTCATCGGCGGCGAGTCGCCCGATGACATATGGTTCGCGATCGAGGATGACGGCCCCGGCATCCCCGAGGAAAGCCGGCGCGAAGCGCTGCGTTCGGGCGGACGTCTCGATACCTCGATGCCGGGTACGGGGCTCGGCCTCGCCATCGCTGCCGACCTGATGCACGCCTATGGCGGCCGCATCGCGCTGTCGCAGTCCGAAGATCTGGGCGGCCTGCGGGTCACATTCTCGGTCCCCGCCCGCCGCGGTCTTGGCGCGTCCGAAGCCGAGTAATCCGTCAGTATCAGAACCATCTGCCCGCAGTGGTCTGCAATCTAAGTATAGTACCATTTGGCGGAAGCGGTGGGATTCGAACCCACGAACGAGTCTCCCCGTCGCTGGTTTTCAAGACCAGTGCCTTCAACCACTCGGCCACGCTTCCGGCAAACTGGCCTTATCCTGCCGATCGCGATTCTGAAAGACGTACATGGCTGATTTCCGCAACAAGGCCCGGCGCAGCCTTTTCTTGAAGGTGCCGAACCGCTACAATAAACAATCAGGCGCGGAACACCGCATGTTCTTGGGGTAATACGACCGATTTGATCCGAGTCAGGGGGTCGGTTGCCGTACAAAAAAATTAGGCAGACAAGCACGACACACAGCGCGTGCAAAATCGGGGGCGAGCATGAATAGGCAGGGATTGGCGTGGCTCGGGGCGGCGTTGCTTTCGCTTGCGCTTGGCGGGTGCCAGCAGACCGGATCATCGGCGCAATCCTCCGGACCAGCAACCGGGCAGCCGGCCGGTGGGGCGATTGCCGTCGGTGCCGAGGTAGAAGCCCCCGATGTCTTCCAACTGACGGCCAAGGGCCTCTGGGACGGACGCCCCTCGCTTGGCGGGGTCTGGGTTGCCCATGCCGATGTTACCGATCCGGAACGTGTCGTCATTCGCAACGCGGCGAACGGCAAATCTATCACCGGCGCGCTGTTCCGGCGTGAACGCGACAATCCGGGCCCCAGCATTCAGGTTTCCTCGGATGCGGCGGGTGAACTTGGCATGTTGGCGGGCCAGCCCGCCGAACTCAGCATAGTGGCCCTGCGGCGCAAAGAGGTAGAGCTGCCGCCTCCGCCCGAAGCCGAACAATCAGGCGAACCGGAAGCCGAGGTCCAGGCCGCCACTGTCGATTCCGCCCCGGAAACTGCGCCTGCCGCAGCCCCGGCAGCGGCCGCTCCGGCGGCCGAACTCGCTGCCGAAACCCCGTCCGAACCCGCCACTGAAGCCCCCGTGGCCGAGCCCGCACCGAAGAAGAAGTCGGGTGGCCTCTTCGGGTTCCTGCGCAAGAAACCGAAAGCCGATCCCGCGCTCGACGCACCGGTGACCGGCGGCATTACCTCCGGCCAGATCGAACAGGCCCCGCTCGACCCGATCGCGGGCGCGGCAGCCGCCATCGACCGCGCCGAGGCGGGCGAACCGCTCAGCGCCACCGCCCCGGCGGCGACGCTGAAACGTTCCTACATCCAGATCGCCACCTTCACCGCCGAGGCCAATGCCAACAAGGCGGCGGACAAGGCGAAGGCCGCCGGTCTGACGGCCACGATCATCCGTGAACAGGGCAACGAAAAACCCTATTGGCGCGTTCTCATCGGCCCCGCAGCCTCGGTGGCCGAACGCGACGCGCTGCTCGCCCGGGTCAAGGAAGCCGGCTTTGCCGACGCCTATCCCGTGACGCAATAAGCAAAGTACTGAGGTCTCAGATGTTCCGCCACCTCGCCGCGCTCCTCCTCGGGCTCGTTATCGCCATTCCGGCCCATGCGTTCGACACCCGCGCGCAGGCAGCCTGGGTCTATGACATGACGACCGGAACGGTTCTCCTGGAAAAGAACGCGGACGCCCCCCTGCCGCCCGCTTCGATGTCAAAACTGATGACGCTGAACATGCTCTTTGAGGCGCTCAAGGACGGACGGGCCAGAATGGACACGACATTCTCCGTCTCGACCAAGGCCTGGCAGATGGGCGGGTCGAAGATGTTCGTGAAACCGGATGACCGTCCCACCGTCGAAGAGCTGATCCACGGCATCATCATCAACTCGGGCAACGACGCCTGCGTCGTGGTCGCGGAAGGCCTCGCCGGTTCCGAGGAAAACTTCGCCAAGCTGATGACTCAACGCGCCAAGGATCTTGGCATGACCCAGTCGACCTTTGCGAATGCGTCGGGCTGGCCTGATCCCAGTCAGCGCATGAGCCCGCGCGACCTCGGCTTCATAGCCACGCGCCTGATCACCGAGTTTCCCGATTTCTATCCGTATTTCGCGATGACGGACTACAACTACAAGGATCGGGTTCCCGCCAATTCGCGCAACCGCAACCCGCTGTTGCGCACCAGCGGCAGCGGCGACTGGACGGCGGACGGGCTCAAGACCGGCCATACGTCCGAGGCGGGCTATGGCCTCGTCGGCTCGGCCGTACATCAGAACGGCCGTCGCATCGTCTTCGTCCTCACCGGCATGGCAAGCGAGGCCGAGCGTGCGCAGGAGGCCGAGGCGATCGCCAACTGGGCCTTTCGCGAATTCGTTCAGAAGACCGTCGCCCAGAAAGGCACCCGCATCGCCGAGGCCGATGTCTGGTTGGGTGAGGCGACGAAAGTCGGTCTTGTCGTCAGCGATGATGTCGAATTGCTGCTGCCGTCGCTCGCACAGGAAACGCTGAAAGCGAATGTGATTTTTTCCAGCCCGATCGAGGCGCCGATCGAGGACGGCCAGAAGCTGGCCGAGATGCAGATCGACATCCCGGGCATTCCGATGGTGACCGTTCCGCTTGTGGCGGAGCAGGCCGTACCGAAGGGCGGCTTCACCAGCCGGTTGCGCACCGCCTTCGGCATCCTTGCCAAGCGCGTGATGGCCGAAGTCGCAGAGATGCAAAGCTGACCGGCGGCATGTTCATCACCTTTGAAGGGATCGACGGGTCCGGCAAATCGACCCAGGCGCGGATGCTGGCCGATCACCTGCGGTCAGCCGGTCGTGATGTCGTCCTGACCCGCGAACCGGGCGGCTCTCCCGGTGCCGAAGAAATCCGGCGTCTGGTGCTGGAGGGTGACCCCGACCGCTGGTCGGCCGAGACGGAAATCCTCCTTTTCACCGCCGCCCGCCGCGACCATCTGGAGCGGGTGATCGAGCCTGCGCTGAAGGCGGGCAAGGTCGTCATCTCCGATCGCTTTGCCGACAGCACCCGCATGTATCAGGGTCTCTCGCGCGGCGATCTGCGCGGCACGGTGGACCGGCTGCACCAGATGATGATCGGCCGCGAACCCGATCTGACCTTCATCATCGACATGGACCCCGAGGTCGGCCTCGCCCGCGCCAAGGGCCGCAACGGAACCGAAGAACGGTTCGAGGATTTCGGTGCTGACCTGCAGACCCGTATGCGCGAAGGGTTCCTGTCGCTTGCGGCCGAATTCCCCTTCCGCTGCCGCGTTATCGACGGCAACCGCCCGCCAGAAACCGTCGCCGGGGAGGTCGCCGCCATCGCCGAAAGGGCGCTGGCATGAGCGACGAGGGCTATCCAGAACCCGACCGGGTCGAAGGTGCACCGCATCCGCGCGACACGGCCCGGCTGATCGGGCAGGACACCGCCCAAGCCACCTTTCTGGACGCATACGACTCGGGCAGGCTCCACCACGCCTGGCTCCTGACCGGCCCGCGTGGGGTCGGCAAGGCGACACTCGCCTGGCGCATCGCCCGTTTCCTTCTGGCCACGCCAGAAGACGACGGCGGCGGCCTTTTCGGCGACCCGACCCCGGCGCCGGCATCGCTCGACATCGCCTCCGACCACCCGGTCGCCCGCCGCATCCATGCCGGTTCCGAACCACGGCTCTTTCCACTTCGCCGTGCCTGGGACGACGACAAGAAGCGGCTCAAGACCGTCATCACTGTGGACGAAGTCCGGCGGATGAAAAGCTTCCTGCACCTCTCCGCCACCGATGGCGGCCGCCGCGCCGTCATCGTCGATCCGGCGGATGAGATGAACACCGCCGCAGCCAATGCACTTCTGAAGATGCTGGAAGAACCGCCCCACGGCGTCACCTTCCTGCTGATCTCGCACCAGCCGTCGCGCCTTCTGCCGACGATCCGCTCGCGCTGCCGCGAACTGCGGCTCACCACGCTCAACCCCGACGCCCTCACCGAAGCCATGACCGCCGCCGGGGCCGATGCGGGCAACGGCGCGGCCCTTGCAACCCTTGCCGGCGGCTCCGTCGGCGAGGCGATACGGCTGACCAATCTCGACGGGCTCGACACCTACGCCGCCATCGTCCGGCTATTCTCGACGCTTCCGCGCCTCGACCGGCCGCAGGCCCTGAAACTCGCCGACAGCGCCGCGCAACGCGGGGCCGAGGAAAAGCTCTCGCTCCTCCTCGACCTCATGGACCTCTTCCTCGCCCGCCTCGCCCGCACGGGCGCAACCGGCACGACCGGGCTAGAGGCCGCGCCCGGCGAAGCCCAGCTTCTGTCCCTCCTCGCCCCCCATGCCGCAGCAGGCCGTCGCTGGGCTGAGCTCAGCCAAAGCCTCGGCGCGCGGGCCCGCCACGGCCGCGCCGTCAATCTCGACCCCGCCGCGTTGATCCTCGACATGGTGCTGAAGATCGACGAGGCCGCGCGCGATACCCTCTCCGCTTAGGCCAAACACCGACCCGGAGCGCCTCCCCTCCCCCTCGTGGGGAGGGGATGGGGGTGGGGGCACCCGCCCTACCATTTCCGCACGTCCCCGCATTCCCCTCGGCTGAAAAACGCGCTAAAGGCAGGCCATGACCAGACCCGCGCTCATCACCGACAGCCACTGCCATCTCGACTTCCCCGATTTCGCCGGGGAACTGCACGATATCATCGCCCGCGCCAACGCGGCAGGCGTCCATCGCATGGTGACGATATGCACGCGGCTGAAGAACGAACCGCAGGTCCGCGCCATTGCGGAAACCCATGCCAATGTCTTCTATGCGGCAGGCACCCATCCGATGAGCGCGGCGGAAGAACCGATGGCCACGGTGGATGACCTTGTCGCGCTGGCCCGTCACCCGAAATTCGTCGGTATCGGCGAAACCGGGCTCGACTACCACTACACCGCCGACAGCGCCGAGGTGCAGCAGCAGTCACTCCGCATCCATATCGCGGCCGCGCGTGAAACCGGCCTGCCGCTCATCATCCATGCCCGCGCGGCGGATGAGAATATGGCCCGCATCCTGACCGAGGAATACCGGAACGGTGCTTACGCTTGCGTCATGCACTGCTATTCCTCGGGCCCCGATCTGGCCCGCGCGGCGCTGGACCTCGGCTTTTACCTCTCCATGTCCGGTATCGCTGCCTTCCCGAAAAGCCAGGAACTGCGCGACATCTTCGCGAACGCCCCAGTCGACCGCATCCTTGTCGAAACAGACGCGCCCTACCTGGCCCCGCCACCGCATCGCGGGCGGCGCAACGAACCGGCCTATACCGCCCATACGGCCAAAGTGGGCGCGGAGATCTTCGGCCTCAGCTATGAGGACTTCGCGGCCCGGACCGAGGCCAATTTCGACCGGCTCTTTACCAAGGCGGCGGCTGCCGCAAAGGCGGCCTGACATGGCGCTCATGCGCTTCACCATCCTTGGCTGCGGGTCGTCCGGCGGCGTGCCGCGCATCGGCGGGCTCTGGGGCGATTGCGACCCTGAAAACCCGAAGAACCGGCGGACCCGCTGTTCCATGCTGGTTGAACGGATCGGAGAAGAGGGCATCACCCGCGTCCTCATCGACACCTCGCCCGACATGCGCGAGCAGCTTCTGAAGACGGAGATCGACCATCTCGACGCCGTCCTCTACACCCATTCCCATGCAGATCATGTGAATGGGCTCGATGACCTGCGCCAGCTCGTCTTCCTCAACCGCCGCAAAGTTCCGGTCTGGGCGGACGCGCCGACGCAAGAGGCGCTGATGTCGCGCTTCGCGTACGCGTTCGTGCAGCCCGAGGGCTCCTCCTATCCGCCGATCTGCGATCTGCACACGATAAGGGGCGTGGTCCATATCGACGGGCCCGGCGGGCGGATCACATTCGACCCGTTCGAGGTCGATCACGGCGATATCGACGCTTTGGGTTTCCGCATCGGCTGCCTTGTCTATCTACCCGATGTTCTGACGATCCCGGACCCGGTCTGGGACAGTCACTTGAAGAACCTCGACTGTTTCATCGTGGACGCGCTCCGGCGCAAGCCGCACCCGACCCATGCCCATCTGGCCCTCACGCTGGAATGGCTGGCGCGCGCCCGGCCGAAACACGGCGTCCTGACGAACATGCATATTGACCTCGACCACGCCACGGTGGAGACCGAGACCCCCGACCATATCAGCGCCGCCTATGACGGGATGGTGCTGGAATACGAGGTTTAGGTCCCGGTGCCCGGCCTGCCGATCCAGACACTTCTGGAAGTCACGCTGCCGGTCTTTCTGGTCATCGGGTTCGGCTATCTCGCCGTCAGGTTCAGGACCTTCAGCGATGCGGGCGTGGATGGGTTGATGAAGTTCACCCAGAACTTCGCGATCCCCTGCCTTCTCTTCCGCGCCATCTCGACGCTTGACCTCGACCAGACCTTTCAGTGGCCCCTGCTGGTATCGTTCTACACCGGCGCCACGACGGGCTTCTTCGTCGGTCTTCTGGGCGCAAGGTTCCTTTTCGGCCGCCCATGGACCGACGCGGTGGCCATCGGCTTCTGCTGTCTCTTCTCCAACTCGCTACTCTTGGGCCTGCCGATCACCGAACGCGCCTATGGGTCGGATGCGCTGGCCGCGAACTATGCGATCATCGCCCTGCACTCACCCTTCTGCTACGCGCTCGGCATCACCGCGATGGAGATCGCCCGGCATGGCGGCGCCGGGGTCATTACCACCGTCAAGGCCGTGGTCGCCGCGATGGTCAAGAACGCGCTGGTGATCGGCATCGCGCTCGGCTTCGCGGTCAACCTGTCCGGCACCACCCTGCCCGGTGTCCTGACCGAGGCCATCGACCTGATGATCCGCGCCGCCCTGCCCGCCGCCTTGTTCGGGCTTGGCGGGGTGCTGGTGCGTTACCGGCCCGAGGGCGACCTTTTGACCGTTCTCTTCGTCTGCGCCGTGGGTCTGGTCCTGCACCCGACGATCACCTGGACACTGGGACAATCGCTCGGCCTCGCGCAGGCTCCGTTCCGCTCGGCCGTTGTCACGGCCGCGATGGCGCCCGGGGTCAACGCCTATGTCTTCGCCAATATGTACGGCGTCGGCAAACGGGTGGCAGCAACGGCCGTCCTCTTCGCCACCGCGCTTTCGGTCGTGACCGTCTCGGTCTGGCTCAGCCTGCTCGGCTGACCCGATGTCGGATCTGAGCCCGGAGCAGACGTCCGGGCAAAAAGAGGAATGACCAGGTCAGCTACCTGAGGCCGGCCATCTTGAGCCCCTGAAACAGCAACTCTCGGTCCTTAGGCCCTTCAAAGCGTGTATCGCGCGCAAATCGCGCAATTGTCAGGCCGGGATTGAGCGTCAGGAGTTCCTTGGCGATCCGGCGCGATTCCTTCTCACGCCCGATGTGCGCAAGGGAGGCCGCCAGAACGCGATGACAGACCGAATATTCAGGCGCGACCGCATGGGCCCGGTAGCCATCGCGGACAGCACCTTCGAAATCGCGCTGATAAAGCAACGCGAAGGCGCGCCCGGTGCGCATGCGGAAAGAGAACTCATCGATCGGACAGAGCGTGAGCGCCCGGTCGAAATGCTCCAACGCCTCGGCAGAGCGGCCGGTATACAGCAAGAGCCATGCAAGGTGATCATGGGCACGAGCCGAACTTGGGTTGATGGCCAGTGCGCGGCGAACATAGTCTATGCCTGTGTCCGGATGCCGGTCGAAGTAACCGAGAGCATATCCACCCATCGCAAGCGCGTCACAATCGAAGGCGCCCTCGGTCACGGCCATCCGGCTTCGCTGCAGTTCCACCCGAGGGTCTACGCGCTGACCCTGAGGCAGGAGGAGTGTAGCGATCCATGCCCGCATGCCATACGCCGCACCGTAGCTAGGATATGCCGAAATCGCCTTATCGAGTTCGATGCAGGCTGCGCGCATAGAAGGCAGATCCATCACCCTTAAGAGATCCTGCGCGCGCAGATAATGGTCGAAGGCCGTGAGGTTTCCATGTCGCGCTTCGCTTCGCTGGAGCTCCACGCTTCTGAGACGCGGCTCGACTTCCCCAAGAATGATTTCTGCCATGCTATCCTGCAGACCAAAGATATCACCTCGCGGGGCATCGAATCTGCCTGACCACATCTGACGGCTTGCGTCCGAACTGATCAAACGAAGGTCGAGTCTGAGGTGCTCAGCAGTGGCGTGCAGCGTCCCGAGCACGAGATAGCCGACCTTGAGCCGCGCCGCGACGTCCTTGGGTGCGAGACCGGCGAGCGCCGATGCGAAGGAGGCAGTCGTGTCGCAAACGTCGAACCAGCCGGCCTGGCCGAGCGATGCTGCAAGTTGCTCGGCCAAGCCTCGCGCAAGATGTTCACTCGCCCCTTCTCCATTGGTCAGAAGGAACGGCAGGACGGCTAGGGCAGGCCGGCCGGAGGTGTCGCCCTCGATCGTCACATCGCCCACGAACTTGAAGCCTTGCCGCGAATGCGTGGCGATGAAGGACTGACGCCGACCGTCATCACCGAGGGCCTTTCGGGCTGCATTGATACGTGAAGCGATTGTCGCATCGGACACGATCCTTCCCTTCCAAACCCGCGCGATCAACTCGTCCTTGCCGACGACGCGACTGCGGTTCTCGACCAGATAAAGAATGAGGTCGAAGACCTGTGGCTCGACGTGGAGCTCTTCGCTGCCCAGCGAGAGGCTGCGCGCCCCAACTTCAAGTGCCCCGTTCTGGAACAGATACTTCATCGCAAGCGCGTCTTTGCAATCATCACGCAAGAGAGAAGCACGAATCTAAAGAAATTCTAAATGAAAACTCCAAGTATTCGAGGCGGCACTCATCAGACTGAAATCTGGAGGGCAGCCGGATTGTCCGGCCCCGCAGACCTGGAGGTCACCATGTTTCGGAAAAATTCCACACCGCTTTCCCTCGCCGCCATTTCCATTCTTGTCCTGCCGCAGGTTGCTCTGGCGGAATGCCGTCCAGTGGCTGGAACGATCGACGCCACCGTCGTCGGGGGCGAACCTGTCAATGTGCTCGGCAATGTCAGCGGCGATCTAGCCGGATCCACGCGGGCGGTGCTGACCGGTCAGTCGGAAGACGATGATGGGAAGATCAACCTGACGCTCGCGCATGATTTTGTCACCCATGGGCGCAGTTCACTTAAGACGAGCGACGCCGCAGTTTGGACGCCTATTCCCGGGCAGAACGGCGTCTTCCATATGGCGACCAATTATACGATCGAAGGCGGCACAGGCACATTCGCCGGCGCCACGGGCTCGCTGAAGAATGACGGTGTGGCTGACGCCAACACAGGCCTGGTCACCCTTCGCTATTACGGAGAAATCTGCAGGGACTGAGCCACTTCGTTACAAAGCACGGTCGCAGTCCAGAGGATTGCAAACAAGAAATCCCGTGGCGCAGCTGTCGCCACGGGCACTTTTTGCATAGGCCCAGCGGGGCCCGAGTGTCTGCTTCGTCCGCAAAGTGAACTTTGCGCATGATGTGATCTCCATCCAACACACTCCGCCCGAAACGATACACGCCGGGGTTAACCCGGCGTGCGCTCTTGCCATACGTTTTGCCGACGGAAGGCCGACGCCCCGCCGACCTGGGTCAGACGGCATCAGGTCGGGCTCATCCCCCTCAGCCGTTCCGACCGGCGGCGCAGCAGTTCGACCGTGGTCAGAAGGATGATCGAGAAGGTCACAAGCACCGTGGCGACCGCGAGGATCGTGGGCGAGATCTGTTCGCGGAGCCCCGTGAACATCTGCCAGGGCAGCGTCTTCTGGCTCGCCGAACCGACGAAAAGCACTACCACAACCTCGTCAAACGAAGTGATGAAGGCAAAGAGGCCGCCCGAGATGACGCCCGGCAGGATGAGCGGCATCTGCACCTTGAAGAAGGTGCGGACCGGTCCCGCCCCCATATTCGCCGCAGCCCGCGTCAGCGAGCGGTCAAAGCCCACGAGCGTCGCCGTTACCGTGATGATGACAAAGGGAATACCCAGCACTGCATGGGCAAGGACCACCTTCACATAACCGATGAAATCCTGGCTCAGGCCCAAATTGCCTTCCATCCAGTTGCCGAGCTTGGAGTAGAAGAAGAACATGCCGGTGGCCGAGATGATCAGCGGCACGATCATCGGCGAAATCAGGATCGCCATGATCGCCCGGCGGCCCGGCACATGGCTCTGGGAAAGGCCGATCGCGGCCAGCGTTCCCAGCGACACCGAGATGATCGTGGCCAGCGGCGCGATGATGAACGAGTTTTTCAGCGGCCGGGTCCAGTCAGGATTGTTAAAGAAATCGCGGTAGTGTTTCAGCGAATAGCCCTCGGGGTCGAAGGCCAGCATCTCGGGCGTGAAGGTAAAGAAGTCCTGCGCGTTGAAGCTCAGCGGCAATACCACAACGATTGGAGCGATCAGGAAGAAGAAGATCAGCCCGCAGATCAGCTTGAACGTATTGTGCCACAGCACATCGCCCGCCGTCGCATAGACCGGAACGGTGCTGCGGTAATCGCCGGTGGAAAGCCAATAGGCGAACCAGCTTACGATCAGGCCGATGATCACGCCCACTACCGCGCCGGAGACACCCGCCATGAGAAGCCCTGCAATCGCGGCCACAGCGGCGGTACCGAGCCGGCCGACGCGGCGGTCCGGCACGAAACTGGCCAAGACATAGCCGAGCGCCGCCGCAACGGCCGCCCCGGCGATCAGTCCCAGCAGGGGCTGACCGTTTGCGGTGCCGACGACATATCCCAGACACAGCCCGGCAACGGCCATGAGCGGAAGGGTAAAGCCAGTGAGGCTCGGCTTCGGAATTTCGGGATGACCGATGCTCATATCTCTTACCCCAGCTTCACGTTATCGATGCCGACGATCTTGTCGTAGACGTAGTAGAGCAGCAGCACCGCCCCGAGCAGGATCGACCCCAAGGCCGCCGCCAGACCCCAGTTCAGCGAGGACGAGATGTGGAAGGCGATCCGGTTCGAGATGAAGACACCCTGCGTACCACCAACGAGTTCCGGCGTGATGTAGTAGCCGATCGCGAGGATGTAGCACAGGATCGACCCCGCGCCGATGCCCGGCACCGATTGCGGGAAATAGACCCGCCAGAACGCGGTCCAGTTCGTCGCGCCAAGCGATTTTGCCGCGCGCAGATAGGTCGGTGGGATCGTCTTCATCACCGAGTAAAGCGGCAGGATCATGAAGGGCAGCAGAATATGCGTCATCGCCACGATCGTGCCGAACTGGTTGTTGATCAGAACCAATCGGCTGCCGTCATCGACGAGGCCAAGCCAGACGAGGATGTCGTTGATCACACCCTGTTGCTGCAACATCACCTTCCAGGCTGAGGTCCGAACCAGAAGCGAGGTCCAGAAGGGCAGGAGGACGAGGATCATCAGCACGTTCGCGGTCGAGGCGCGCAGGTTGGCGAGGATCCACGCCACCGGATAGCCGAGAACGAGACAGCAGAAGGTGATCAGCATCGACATCCAGATCGTGCGCCAGAAAAGCATCAGGTAGATCTGCTGCTGCTCCGGTCGTTGCTGAATGCCCTCGGGGCTCTTTTCGAGATCGACAGCGTTCAGGAAGTAACCCGGTGTGTAGCGCGCGGCATAGGATTGAATCGTCTGCCAGCTGTCGACTTCGCTCCATCCCTTGTCGATGTCGATGAAGGCATCCTTGTACGAAATCGGCTCAAAACCCGGAACCGCGGCGCCTGCCGCTTGCAGCAGCCCGGCTGACGCGCCGTTCACCGCAGACAGCGATTCGGGGGATGCGGTAGCAAGGTCCTGTTCCAGCGCGGTGTAGAGGACTGGCCAAGGCTTGGTCTCAACCGCGCTTTTCTTGTTTTCAGTCCGTGCGACCCTTGCGAAGGCCGTGTAGACATCGGAAGTCATCGGCAACGCAGAAGCAGCCTCGGCGCGGGGCGAGAAGCGCGGCTGGCGGCCATCGTCCTTCGACCATTCCGCCATATCGGCCAGCCAATCATCCGACCCCAGAAGTGCGGCCCAGGTCGCGCCGTCCTTCCAGGCCGGGTCAAGGTCGGTGAACCGTTTTGTTGACGCCTTGCCGATATCGTCGGCACCGCGTCCGGTCTTGCGGAACATCGAGGAGAGCCCCGGATTTTCGTAGTTCAGACGGGTGCCAAGCTTGGTATGGTTCTTTTCCTCGCTCGCGGCCTGAAAATCGACCGCCAGCGCGGCATAGACCGGCTCATCCGGCGTTTCTCCGGTTGAGGAATCCCAACTGGACAGCAGCCGGACGGTATGCGGAAGTGTATCCGAGACGATCTGGTTTTCCACCGACCGGAACAGCATGTCTGCGATCGGCACCACGAAGGTGACCAGCACGAAGATCAGGAGAGGCGCGATCAGCGCCAGTGCCCTGAGCTTCTGCCGCCTGAGTGCGCGGGCGAGGCTTTTCTTCAGCGGCGTGCCGTCGGCGGCCCGCATCGGACCCGTATCGGTAGTGTCGCTCATGTCTCCCCCGTCAGAGATTATTGGTCTTCAAAGTCACAAACGAATGGGGTGGAAGGGGCCCTGAGGCCCCTTCCGAAAGTGAAGCTTAGCCAGCGAGCCAAGCCTGGAACTTCGCGTCGATATCGTCGCGATAGTCAGCCCAGAACTCGAAGTTGTAGTAGAACACGTTCTGCGCGTTGGCCGGGTCGGTCGGCATGTGCGGTGCCATGTCGATGCCGAGGTCAGCATGCTGACCGACGAGCGGAGCAGACGAGGCACGGGCCGGGCCGTACGAGATGTACTTGGCCTGATCCGCCAGACGCTGGGTGTCGGTCGCGAAGAACAGGAAGTCCTTGACGACAGCCAGACGATCCTCCGGAAGACCGGTCGGGATAACCCAGCCGTCAAAGCTGAACACCTGCGCGTCCCAGAGCATGCCGATCGGCTGATTCTGTTCGGCAATGGCCGAGAAGAGACGACCGTTATAGGTCGAGCCCATGACGACCTCGCCATCAGCCAGAAGCTGCGGCGTATCGGCGCCAGCCGACCACCAGATCACCTGATCCTTGATCGTGCCGAGCTTGGCGAGCGCCTGCTGCTGGCCTTCGTCGGTCGCCAGAACGTCATAGATGTCTTCCTTGGCGACGCCGTCACACAGGAGAGCCCATTCCATGTTGTTGATCGGGCGCTTTTCCAGCGAACGCTTGCCGGGATAGGCTTCCAGATCGAAGACGTCGCAGATGTTCGACGGCGGCGTGTCACCGACTAGATCGGTGCGGTAGCCGAAGGTCGTCGAATAGACGATCTGCGGAATGTAGCAGGCATTCACGATCTGGGCGCCGAAGTCCTCGGAAGCCGAGGTGCCGTCATCCGCCGGGGCCAGCAGTTCGTCCGGATCGTATTCCATCGCCAGACCTTCGTCGCAGAGACGGAAGCTGTCCGCCGCGTCCACATCGACCAGATCCCAGGTCAGGTTGCCGGCCTCGTTCATCGCGCGGAGTTTTGCCACGGCTTCGGCCGAACTTTCGTCCCAGATGATGTTCACGTCCGGATGCGCTTCCATGTACGGCTTGGCATAGGCTTCGAGCTGCGACTTCTGATAGGCGCCGCCCCAGGACACGAACGTCAGGTCGATGGCCGAGGCAGCCCCGGCGGACATCACCAACGCGGATGTCGCAAGAAGAGTTTTCGTCAGTTTCATTGCTTACTCCCTATAAGCTCCCGTCTTGATCTTGTTGGTCCACACCCCGGGATAGGTATCCGGACCAAATTCACTTGTTTTGTTTAGGCGTCGAGCGCGCGGCAATCCTGCGGCAGCCAGCCGATCTCGATCTGCGCTCCCGGCTGAAGCCGGACCTGATCTGGCGCGTTGCGGGTCTTGACGACGAATTCGTCATTGCCGGCGACGCGCAGACGGGTGCGGAAGATGTCACCCATATAGATGAATTCAAGCACCTCGGCCTTGAGCGTATGGGCGCCGGGCTGAAGCCGGGCCTTGTTGAACTCCACGCGCTCGGGCCGGATCGACACCCGGGTGCGCTCACCGGGCTTGGAGACGTTGACCGGCTTGCAGTCGATCAGTTCACCATCGTCCAGTTCCACGACGGCGATATCGCCCTTGATCTCTTTCACAGCACCAAGAAGCGTGTTGTTTTCGCCGATGAACTGGGCGACGAAGCTGTTGGCCGGTTCTTCATAAAGAACATCGGGCGGGGCAAGCTGCTGGATGCGACCGTCATCAAAGACAGCGACATTGTCCGACATCGTCAGCGCCTCGGTCTGGTCGTGGGTGACGTAGACCGTCGTGATGCCAAGGTCATGCGCCAGGCGGGTGATCTCGAACTGCATGTGTTCGCGCAACTGCTTGTCGAGCGCGCCAAGTGGTTCGTCCATCAGCACCAGTTCGGGTTCGAAGACGAGCGCGCGCGCCAAGGCGACACGCTGCTGCTGACCGCCTGACATCTGTGCCGGACGGCGTCCACCGAACTTGCCCATCTGCACCATGTCGAGCGCGCGCTTTACCTTCGCCTCGCGATCGGACTTGCTCATGCCGCGCACTTCCAGCGGAAAGGCGAGGTTTTCAGCCACAGTCATGTGCGGAAAGAGGGCGTAGTTCTGGAACACCATGCCGATGCCGCGCTTGTGTGGCGGGATATTGTTGATCGGCTTGCCGCCCAACCGGATGTCGCCATGGGTCGCTGTCTCGAACCCTGCCAGCATCATCAGGCACGTGGTCTTGCCCGAACCGGACGGCCCGAGCATCGTCAGGAACTCGCCCTTGGCGATGGTGAGATTCAGGTCTTTGACGACCAGTGTTTCCCCATCATAACTTTTCTGAACGTGTTCAAATTCGACGAATGCGGCGTCGCCGCCGGTTTTGGCATTGGTCAAATTCGGGCTCCCCGTGTTGCTTTTTGTGAGTCTTTCCAGACCCTTTACCCGACTAAATCGGAACACCGCGCGGTTTTCAACCCGTTCGGCAAGAACGACTCCTTTCATACGAAATGCGTCAAATCCCGCAAGAGCTTTGACGAAATTACGACAGATCCAAAACAAAAACGACCGCAACGCTGAAAATCAACGCCAACGCCCGCTATCCACCGGTCATGTATGGCATCAGCACAACCTCGCTATCCGGCGGAATCTCGGTGAACCACGCCTCGCGGTAGATCACACCGTTCAACGACATCGATACGCCGCGCTTAATCTGCGGTTGCAAACCTGGATAGGCCTCGCCCAGCCGGTCGAGGAGTTGCTTGAAATTCGTCGCCTCGATCTCGACCTCGGTCAGCCCGTCCGTGGCCTGCCTGAGCGAACCCCAGAGCAGGACCTTGACCATCAGGTGCCCCCGATGGCCTTCAGGACCCGAGGCGGAGACATCGGCAGTTCGGTCATCCGCACACCCGTCGCATGCGACACGGCGTTCGAGAGCGCTGCGAGCGGTGGCACGATCCCGGTTTCGCCCACGCCGCGCACACCGTATGGGTGGCCGGGATTGGGAATCTCAAGGATCACCGTCTCGATCATCGGCAGGTCCGAGGCGACCGGCACGCGGTAGTCGAGGAATGTCGGGTTCTGAAGCCGACCGTCCGGACCATAGATATATTCCTCGTTCAGCGCCCAGCCGATGCCCTGCACCGCTCCGCCCTGCATCTGTCCCTCGACATAGTCGGGATGGACGGCCTTGCCCGCATCCTGGAAGACGGTGTAGCGCAGCACCTTGGTCGCGCCGGTCTCACGGTCGACCTCGACATCGCAGAGATGGACGCCAAAGCTGACGCCCGCGCCATCGGCATTGACCTCATAGTGCCCGGCGATGGGCCCCCCCGTCTCGGCCGAAACGGCAGCGATCTCGGCCAGCGACATCGGCGGGAACTTCCCGGCATTGGGGCCGGCAGGGACTGCAGCGCCGTCTTTCCATTCCACGGCCTCAGGGTCGATGCCCCAGATTTTCGCGGCGCGGGCGCTCATCTTTTTGATCGCATCGCGGGCGGCCTTGATCGTGGCCAGCCCCACCGCGAAGGTCACGCGGCTGCCATCGGTCACGTCGTTGTACCCCAAGGACGAGGTGTCGGCGACGATGGTGCGGATACGTTCATAGGGAATGCCCAGTTCCTCTGCCGCCATCAGGCTGATGGAGGCGCGCGAGCCGCCGATATCCGGATTGCCTTCGGTGATGCCGACCGTACCGTCGGTGTTCACGTTGAGCGACACACAGGTATTGCCGCCGAAGTTGAACCAGAAGCCGCAGGAGAGGCCGCGACCCTGACCGGGCTTCAGCGGGGCCTTGTAATGCGGATGGGCCTTTGCCGCCTCCAGCGTCGCCACCAGCCCGATATCGGGGAAGGTCGGCCCGTAAGAGGATTTCGTGCCCTTGCGCGCGGCGTTTTTCAGGCGGGTTTCCAGGGGGTCGAGTCCCAGTTCGAGGCACAACTCATCAACCACGCTTTCCACCGCATAGACCGCCATCGGCGCACCGGGCGCGCGATAGGCCGCTTCCTTCGGGCGGTTGGTGAGGACTGACCAGCCGTAGGTGCGCACGGCTTCCAGATCATAGGCCGCGAACGCGGCCGAACAGCCGAATTCGGTCGTGCCGCAGGGAAACGCACCGCCCTGATAGCGCAAGGTCGCCTCTCCTGCCGTGATCCGACCATCCTTGGTCATGCCGATCTTGACGTCGGAGGATGATGACACGGTCGGCCCCGTTGCACGGAAAACCTCGTCCCGGCTCATCACGATCTTGACCGGCCGGCCCGCCTTTTTCGACAGCATCAGGGCCACAGGTTCGATGAAGACCGTCGTCTTGCCGCCAAAACCGCCGCCGATTTCGGAGGCGGTGACGCGCAACTGGCTCGCCTCCATCCCCATGATCGAGGAGCAAAGCGTGCGGACATAGAACTGACCTTGGGTGCAGCACCAGAGATCGGCCTTGCCGTCCGAGGTGACCGAGGCGAGGCAGGCATGGGGTTCGATATAGCCCTGATGGGTGGCCGCCGTTTTAAACGACCGCTCGATGATCTTGTCGGCCTTGGCGAACCCGGCCTCCATATCGCCGTGACCGAATTCGAAATGCGCGGTGACGTTTTCCGAATATCCCTTAGGCACGTTTTCCTGCACCCGACCCGCCTGCACAACAGGCGCGCCCGGCTTCATCGCCTCATCGACATCGGTCACATGGGGCAGCACCTCGTAGTCGATCTTGATCGCCTTGAGCGCGGCTTTCGCCGCTGCCGCATCGGTTGCGGCGACGGCTGCCACGGCATGACCATCGTAAAGCGCCTTGCCGCGCGCCATGCAGTTTTCCTGCACATCGCGGATGAAATCATCCTCAGGCACGGCGAAATCATCGCCGGTGATCACGGCCTTCACGCCCTTCAGAGCCAGTGCGGCCGAAACGTCGATGCTCTTGATCCGGGCATGGGCATGGGGGCAGCGCAGGATGCGCCCGGTCAGCATGCCGGGTGCCGTGGCATCGGCCCCATACATCGCCCGGCCCGTGACCTTGTCCACCCCGTCGGGGCGGCGCACACGGGTGCCGACCTGCTTGAACTCGCGGCGGGTATATTCGTCCAAGGACATGTCAGGCCCCCCTCATTTCGGCCGCCGCCGCCTGAACGGCGCGGATGATTTTGTCGTAACCCGTGCAGCGGCAGAGATTGCCGGCCAGCCAATAGCGCAGCTCCTCATCGCTCGGGTCCGGGTTCTTTTCCAGAAGCGCCTTGGCGGCGACGAGAATGCCCGGCGTACAGACCCCGCACTGAAGCGCCGCGCCGTCGATGAAATGGCGTTGCAGCGGGTGGAGTTCGTCGCCGTCGGCCATTCCCTCGATGGTCGTGACCTCGGCCCCCTCGGCCTCGGCCCCCAGCACGAGGCAGGAACAGACAAGGCGGCCATTGACGGTCACCGAACAGGCCCCGCAATCACCGGTGCCGCAGCCTTCCTTAGCGCCGGTCAGGCCAAGCCGGTTCCTAAGCACGTCGAGCAAGGTCTCATCCGGTGCGCAGAGAAACTCAAAAGGATCGCCGTTGATCGTTGTGGAGACATGCAGCTTGGTCATTTCGATCCTCCGGCGCGGGCATAGGCGATAAGGGCGGCGCGTTTGGCCAATGTTCCGGCCATTTTCGTGCGGTATTCGATCGTGCCGCGCTTGTCGTCGATCGGGTTGCAGACCGCTTCGCAGGCCTTGGCCATTGCCGCGAGCGCGCCGTCATCAAGGTTCGTACCGACCAGCGCCTTGCCCGCATCGTCGGCCACGACGACCGTCGGCGCGACGGCACCCAGCACGATCCGGGCCGCTTTCACAGTACCGTCCGCGTTAAGTTCCAGCGAAACACCGGCCGAGGCTACGGCGATGTCCATTTCTGTTCTCGGGATGAAGCGCAGATAGGCGTCAGAGGCACGATCCGGCCGCGCGGGCAGGAAGATCGAAGTGATGATCTCGCCCTTCTTCAGCGTCGTCTTGCCGGGGCCTGCCGGAATGTCTGCCACGGGACAATCGCGTTCGCCATCGGGACCCGCGATCCGGGCGACCGCGTTGGCGGCGACCAGCGAGGGCACCGCGTCACCGGCGGGCGAGGCATTGCAGAGATTGCCGACCATGGTGCAGCGGCCCTGTACCTGCGTCGAGCCGATCAACTGCACACCCTCGGCCACACCGGGCCATGCGGCGCAGAGCGCGGCGTGCTCACCGATCTCGGCACCCGATACAGCCGCCCCGATGCGGAAACCGCCGCTCTCCGCGACGATCCCGCGAATGCCTGGGATCTTCTTGATGTCGACGATCAGGTCGGGCTCGACCATGCCGGACCGAAGCTGCACGAGCACATCCGTGCCCCCCGCCAGAATCCGGGTCAGACCCTTTTCAGCAGCCAAGGCTCCTGCCGCCTCGGCAGCCGTTTTCGCAGCCAGATATCTCATCTTTCGCCTTTCCTCCCGACCGTCGCTTGCGGTGGCTCTCCCGGTCTGATTGCCGGATTCGAGCCACCACAATAACGAACGGAGACGAAAGCGAAAGACGTCAGATATCTTTCACCAGCCGAAGCGCATCATAGATCGCCGCATGCGTGTTCCGCGCCGAAACCGCGTCGCCGATGCGGAAAAGCTGAAACCGGCCTTCGGGGTTGGTGCGCAACTCCTGCGGCCGACCGTCGATCAGTGCGGCATGGTCGACTTCGCCACGGTTGACCGACTGCTCCTTGAGGTCGAAGTAGAGGTCGGCATTCGGCATCGTGCCGCAGTTCACGACGATCTGGTCGTAGTCCTTGTCCTTCGTGAATTTGGAGTAATCCGTCCCGAGTGTCGCCATCAGCCGGTTGCCCGCCTTGCGTACCGCCTTGAGAAGCCAGGTCACGGTGAAAGTGACGTCCTTTTCCTGCAAACTCCGCATGTAGGGGACAAGGTTCATCGCCATGACATCAGGCGAGAAGCTGCGGTCTCGGGTCATGATCTCGACCTTCGCGCCGCTCGCGGCAAGCACGTCGGCCGCCTGAAGCGCCGAATGATCGCCGGCCTCGTCGTATATCAGGACGTCACGGCCGGGCTTGGCATCTCCCGACAGGATATCCCAGGCCGAAACCGTGAGGTCGTCACCGGAGGAAAGGATGTCCGTGTGCGGCAGGCCGCCCGTCGCGACGATCACGACATCGGGATTGAGGGCCATCACATCGTCGGCCTCGGCCCAGGTGTTGAAACGGAACTCGACGTCGCGCGCAGCACATTGCGCCATGCGCCAGTCGATGATCCCGATCATCTCGGACCGGCGCTTCGTCTGCGCGGTCAGCCGAACCTGCCCGCCGGGCTGGTCGGCGGCCTCGAACACGGTGACATGGTGGCCGCGTTCGGCGGCGACCCGCGCCGCCTCGAGCCCGGCCGGACCAGCGCCCGCGATCACGATCCGCTTCGGCTGATCCGCGCGCGCGATCTTGTGCGGCATCGTCAGTTCGCGGCCCGTCGCCGCGTTGTGGATGCAAAGCGCCTCGCCCGCGCCGTAGATCCGGTCGAGACAGTATGTCGCGCCGACGCAGGGCCGGATGTCGTCCTCGCGGCCCTCCCGGATCTTCTGGACGATATAGGGGTCGGCCATGTGGGCGCGGGTCATGCCCACCATGTCGAGTTGCCCTGTCACGACTGCGTGCCGCGCCGTTGCCACGTCAGGAATACGCGCGGCGTGGAAGGTCGGCAGGCCGACTTCGGCTCGGACCCTTCCGGCGAGATCGAGATGCGGAGCCGACCGCGCGCCCTGGATCGGGATCATGTCGGTCATCGCCGGGTCGGTGTGGATGCGGCCGCGGTTGATGTTGAGATAGTCGACCTGTCCGCTCGCCTTGAACATATGCGCGATCTCGAGACCCATTTCTTCGGTGATGCCGCCCTCTTCGGCCTCGTCGGGCGCAAACCGCGTGCCGACAATAAAATCGTCTCCGACACGGCGGCGCACCGCGTTAATGATGTCGAGCGTCAGGCGCATCCTCGTGGCGAGGCTTTCCTTGCCGTAGGGCCCGTCGAGTTCGTTGGTGAGCGGCGAGATGAACTGGTCGAGGAGATGACCGTGGGTCATAATCTCAACCCCATCGAGGCCCGCCTGTTTCATCCGCTCGGCGGCATCGGCGAAATCGCCGATGATCCGTGCGATGTCCCAATCCTCGGCGAGCTTGGGGAAGCGGCGATGCGCCGGTTCGCGGTCGCGGGTAGAGCTGACAGAGGGCAGCCAGGCGCCCTTGTCCCAACCGGTCCGTCGACCGAGATGGGTAAGCTGGATCATCACCGCGCAGCCTTGATCGTGGCATTCGTCGGCGAGCTTTTTCATCCAGCCGACGACTTCGTCCTTCCAGACGAGCACGTTGTTGAAGACCGGAGGGCTGTCGCGGCTGACCGAGGCAGACCCCGCCGTCATCGTCATCGCGACCCCGGCCTTTGCGCGCTCCACATGATAGGCGCGGTAGCGGTCCTTCGGCATGCCATCTTCGGGATAGGCGGGTTCATGGCTCGTCGTCATGATCCGGTTTTTCAGCGTCAGATGCTTGAGCTGATAGGGCTGCAACAGCGGGTCGTTCGAAGCCATGGCACATGTCCTGTCGAATTGCCCGGGCCTGTCCCGGGCGGTTGTGGAATCGCTTTTAGAGCGGTTTTGGATCCTCAGAATGGCAAAAACCGACACATGTGTCGATTTTTTACGCCCGCATCCCCCAATTACGCGGTAAGCGGGTAGTATGGACGACTTGGAACCCCTTGGACGCGGTTGGCGCGGCACGGAAAGCGGCTGGATCGAGGCCGCTTACGCGATGCTGATCGAAGGCGGGGTGGAGGCGGTAAAGATCCTGCCTCTGGCCAAGCGGCTACGTCTGTCGCGAACCAGCTTCTACTGGCACTTTCCCGACCGAGAGGCATTGCTGGCGGCGCTGATCACCCGCTGGCAGGAGAAAAACACTGGCAACCTGGTCCGCCAGACTGAGCTCGTCGCCCCGACAATCAATGCCGCCGTTCTTAATCTCTTCGACTGCTGGATCACCCCCGAACTCTTCGACGCGGCGCTTGACCACGCGATGCGAAACTGGGCGCGGACGGATACCGCCCTGAAAGCCGCTTTCGACGCGGCCGACGCAGCCCGAATTGCCGCAATACGCGCGATGTTTCAACGTCACGGCTATGTTGCGGAAGAGGCCGACATCCGCGCCAATGCGATCTACCTGACGCAGGTGGGCTACATCGCACTCGGGACAACCGAAACGCTGGAGGCGCGTCTTGGGCGCATTCCGACCTATCTGGAAACCTTCACCGGTCGCCCGGCCTCAGATGAGGAACTGCAGTTCTTTCTGGCCCGCCACCGCAACGGCGCGGTCAGCGGCGGCGGATGAGGTAGATCTGCGCCGCGCCATCCTCGACCGTGGAGATCAGGTCGTGCCCCGCCTCGGCGCAGAAATGCGGCACGTCGATCACCGCCGCTGGATCGGTGGCGACCAGCCGCAACACGGCACCGGGTTCCATGCCCGATAGACGCTTGCGCGCCTTAAGAACCGGCAAAGGGCACAAAAGCCCGGTCGCGTCGATTTCCTGATCCCACATCATGACGCCCGGGATACGCAAGGTGGCGGATTCTGTCCATCACTCTTCAAACGGGTATGAGAAAATACGTCACTGGAAAGTGACGCTTTCGATAGAGATCTTCTATCGGTCCACGAGATTGCGAAATTGATCCGATGGGACCGGTTTGACAGAAGCGGCACCTGAACTGTGTACGACGGGATACGTAGCCATGGCACTCGACGACAAGGGCGGCGTCTGGAAATCCGGACGGGGCAAGGGACGCAAGACGCCGAAGGGGCGGCAGCTGGAGGATCAGGCCTGGGCCGAGGTCCGCGCGCTTCTGGGCGACGGTCCGCGCCGCCGTGATCTGCTGATCGAGTATCTGCACCTGATCCAGGACAAGTATGGCTGCCTCTCGGCCCCGCATCTGCGGGCGCTGGCCGAGGAACTCGGCACCGGCATGGCCGAGATCTGGGAGGTCGCGACCTTCTACGCCCATTTCGATCCGGTGAAAGAGGGCGAGGCCCCGCCCCCCGACCTGACGATCCGGGTCTGCGAGTCGCTCTCTTGCGAACTGGCGGGTTCCGAGGCGCTGATCGCCGCCTTGGAAAAGGGCATGGACCCGAAGAAAATCCGCGTGTTGCGCGCGCCCTGCATGGGCCGCTGCGACACAGCACCAGTTCTGGAAATCGGCCACAAACATATCGACAACGCCACGCCTGAGAAGGTCGAGGCGGCGCTGAAGGATGGCCATTTCCACGCCGAAATTCCTCCTTACGAGGGTTTCGCTTCCTACAAGGCGACGGGCGGCTATGCAAAGCTGGCCGAGCTACGCAAATCCGGCGACTGGGAAAAGGTGCAGGAAACCGTGCTCGCCTCGGGCCTACGCGGGCTTGGCGGCGCGGGCTTCCCCTCGGGCCGCAAATGGGGCTTTGTCCGCGCCAATCCGGGTGTGCGCTACCTCGCCGTCAATGGCGATGAGGGCGAGCCGGGCACGTTCAAGGACCGCTACTATCTTGAACGCACCCCGCATCTGATGCTGGAAGGCATGCTGATCGCCGCTTGGGCGGTCGAAGCCGAACGTTGCTTCATCTATATGCGCGACGAATATCCCGCCGTTCTGGAAATCCTGCGGCGCGAGATCGCCGCACTGGAAGAGGCGGGCATCATCCTGAAGGGTGAGGTGGAACTCCGCCGCGGGGCCGGCGCCTATATCTGCGGCGAAGAAAGCGCGATGATCGAATCCATCGAAGGCAAGCGTGGCATCCCGCGCCAGCGCCCGCCCTACGTTGCCGCCGTCGGCATCTTCGATCGCCCGACGCTGGTTCACAATGTCGAAACCCTGCACTGGGTCACGCGGATCGTCCGCGAGGGGCCGGAAGTTCTGAATTCGACCGAGAAGAACGGGCGGAAGGGACTGCGCTCCTATTCCGTCTCGGGCCGCGTGGCGAAACCGGGCGTCTACCTGCTGCCCGCCGGATCGACGATCACCGATATCATCGACGCCTGCGGCGGCATGGCCGAAGGTCACGCCTTCAAGGCCTACCAGCCGGGCGGTCCGTCCTCCGGTCTGCTGCCCGCATCCATGTCCGACATCCCCTTGGACTTCGACACGCTCCAGCCGCACGGGACCTTCATCGGCTCTGCCGCCGTGGTGGTGCTGTCGGACAACGACTCGGCCAAGGCTGCCGCGCTCAACATGCTGCGCTTCTTTGAGTCTGAATCCTGCGGCCAGTGCACCCCCTGCCGGGTCGGCTGCGAAAAGGCTGTGAAGCTGATGCAGGCCGACAAGTGGGACGCGGAGTTGCTGGAAGACCTCTGCCAGGTCATGGGCGATGCCTCGATCTGCGGGCTGGGGCAGGCCGCCCCGAACCCGATCCGCCTGACGATGAAACATTTCCCGGATGAGGTCTGACATGACCGAGACAATCAAGTTCACCCTCGACGGTAACGAAGTTTCCGCCGCCCCCGGCGAAACGATCTGGGAGGTCGCCAAGCGCGAAGGCAAGGTGATCCCGCATCTTTGCCACAAGGACCAGATCGGTTACCGCCCCGACGGCAACTGCCGCGCCTGCGTGGTCGAGGTGGAGGGCGAGCGCGTTCTCGCCGCCTCGTGCTGCCGCAATCCCGCGAACGGGATGGTGGTGAAGACCGATACCGAACGCGCGAAGAAATCGCGCGAAATGGTCATGGAACTTCTGCTCGCTGACCAACCGGAACAGGCTAAGGCGCATGACGCCTCGGCGCATCTTTGGGACATGGCGGCCGCCAATGGCGTGTCGGAAAGCCGCTTCCCGAAGGTCGAAAAAGAGCGCATCCCGCTTCTCGACGACAGCCATGTGGCGATGCGCGTCAACCTTGATGCCTGCATCCAGTGCGGCCTCTGCGTCCGCGCCTGCCGCGAAGTTCAGGTCAACGATGTGATCGGCATGGCGGGCCGCGGGCATGACGCCTATCCGGTCTTCGACATGGCCGACCCGATGGGCCAGTCCACATGCGTCGCCTGCGGCGAATGCGTGCAGGCCTGCCCGACCGGTGCGCTGATGCCTGCGACGGTGGTCGATGAGGCGCAGGTCGGCGACCGGGCGGACTTTGACAGCGAGACGACCTCGATCTGCCCGTTCTGCGGCGTCGGCTGTCAGGTCAGCCTCAAGGTCAAGGACGGCAAGGTGAAATATGTCGAGGGCATCAACGGCCCCGCGAACGAAGGCCGCCTTTGCGTCAAGGGCCGATTCGGCTTTGACTATATCCACCACCCGCACCGGCTGACCAAACCCTTGATCCGGCGAGAGGATGCACCCGCCAAGGGGCTGAATGTCGATCCCGCGAACTGGTCGGAATTTTTCCGCGAAGCAAGCTGGGACGAGGCGCTGAATTTCGCCGCGAACGGGATGAAGACGCTCGCCGAAAAGACTGGCGGCCGCGCCATCGCGGGCTTTGGGTCGGCCAAATGCTCGAACGAAGAGGCCTACCTCTTCCAGAAGTTCATCCGGCAGGGTTTCGGCCACAACAACGTCGACCACTGCACCCGGCTGTGCCACGCCTCTTCGGTCGCGGCACTTCTGGAAAACGTCGGCTCCGGCGCCGTCACCGCGACTTTTAACCAGATCGAAAACGCCGATGTCGCCATCGTCATCGGCTGTAACCCGATCGAGAACCATCCAGTCGCGGCGACCTATTTCAAGCAGTTCACCAAGCGCGGCGGCAAGCTGATCGTCATGGACCCGCGCGGCGTCGGCCTGCGCCGTTTCGCGACCCATATGCTGAAATTCCGCCCCGGCGCGGATGTCAGCATGCTGAACGCGATCATGCACACGATCGTCGAGGAAGACCTCTACGACCGGCAGTATATCGAGGCCTATACCGAGAACTGGGAGGCCGAGAAGGCGCATCTGGCGAACTTCACGCCTGAGAAGATGGAACCGATCTGCGGCATCCCCGCCGACCAGCTTCGTCAGGTGGCGCGCGATTTCGCCACGGCGAAGTCCGGCATGATCTTCTGGGGCATGGGCGTCAGCCAGCACATTCACGGCACCGACAATTCGCGCTGCCTGATCAGCCTTGCTCTGATGTGCGGCCATGTCGGGCGGCCGGGCACCGGCCTGCACCCCCTGCGCGGCCAGAACAACGTGCAGGGCGCGTCCGATGCGGGCCTCATCCCGATGTTCCTGCCGGATTATCAGACCGTCACGGATGACAGCATCCGGGGCAAGTTCTCCGGCGTCTGGGGCTCGGGCGACTTCTCGAATGAGAAGGGGCTGACGGTGACGGAAATCCTTGATGCCGTCCATCATGGCGACATCAAGGGCATGTATATCCTTGGCGAAAACCCGGCCATGTCGGACCCCGACCTGAACCATGCGCGCGAAGCGTTGGCGATGCTGGACCACCTTGTCGTGCAGGATATCTTCCTGACCGAGACCGCGAACTATGCCGATGTGATCCTGCCCGCCGCCGCCTTCTACGAAAAAAACGGCACGGTCACGAACACCAACCGGCAGGTCCAGATCGGCCGCGCCGCAGTCACGCCGCCCGGCGAGGCGCGCGAGGACTGGGCGATCACCACCGACCTTGCCAACCGGATCGGGCTGGGCTGGACCTATACCCATCCGTCCGAAGTCTTCGCCGAGATGAAGAAGACAATGAAGTCCTTGGACAACATCACATGGGAACGGCTGGAGAATGAAGGCGCGGTGACCTATCCGTCGCTCAGCCCCGAAGACCCCGGCCAGCCCATCGTCTTTGGCAACGGCTTCCCGCGCGCAGGCGGACGGGCGAAGTTCACGCCCGCCTCCGTCATCCCGCCCGCCGAACTGCCCGATGCCGACTATCCGATGATCATCACCACCGGCCGCCAGCTCGAACACTGGCATACCGGCTCGATGACCCGGCGGTCGAAGGTGCTGGACGCGGTGGAGCCCGAGGCCAACTGCTCGCTCCATCCCGACACGCTCAAACAACTGGGCGTCGAGCCGGGCGAACGCATCCGCCTGTCGACCCGGCGTGGATCGATCGAGATCATGGCGCGGGCCGACCGAGCCATCGCCGAGGACATGGTCTTTGTGCCCTTCGCCTATGTCGAAGCGGCCGCGAATATCCTGACGAACCCGGCGCTCGACCCCTATGGCAAGATCCCGGAGTTCAAGTTCGCGGCCGTGAAGGTTGAGAAGATCACCGCAGAGATGGCAGCCGAGTAACGGCCCCATCTCGCGCGCATTCGGACTGCGACTGCCAGTTCACGTGCATTTAAAAGTGGCCTGTATCCCATTCCGAACCTTACCCGTTCGGAATGGGATATTTGTTTTCATCCCATCACCCAGGTAGGCTTTAGCGACGCTCTTCGTCCGACCAAGGTCGGATGACTTTGCCCCCGCGCTGAGACACGATTGACAATAGGCGCATCAGGGTGGCGTCATTTGGACTGATAGGAATGGGATCTGGGGAGCGCATAGACAGTGCCGCATTGGAAAACGTAGCCGTCGGAGTTCAAGGCTCCGATTTGCTCGCTGGCCGTTGTCATATGTGTATCGTCGATCCGAAAGGAGAAGCGCTTGAGCGATGAAGCCAAACGGCTTCTGTCCCGTCGTGCCGCACTGAGCCGCCTCGGTGCGCTGGCCGTTGGCGCCTATTGCGCACCCGCACTGACCACCCTCAGCACCGCCGAGGCAAAGGGATCGAATTCGGGCAGCAGCTCGGGCAGTTCCGGTTCGGGATCGGGAAACAGCGGATCCGGATCGGGCAATAGTGGCTCGGGCAGCGGCAGTTCTGCATCGGGCAGCTCGGGATCAGGCAGCGGCGGGTCGGGAACTGGCAAAAGCGGAACCAGCTCATCCGGCGGCAAACCCCGTGTCTTCGGTGGCGACGGCATTCATGTCCAGTTCTCCGACGGGCATATCGAACGCATCCGCGACGGGAGCTTTGAACGGCTCAACAAAGGCGGAAAGACCGTTGAGCGGCGTGCCGCCAGACAATCGGATGTCAACAGGCTCCGCAGGCTGAACGCATCCGCGAAAGGGCATAGGTTGCCCAATGGCGTTCATGCCGTCATCGAGATCGACGAGGTGAAGGGCCATATCGAGATCACCGACTATCGCGGCTGGACCGAAACCGTTTCTGGCAGCACCTATGAGTTGAAAGACCCGAACGGCCGAACCGTCACCCGACGGGCACTGACCGCTAAGGATATCTTTCGCATACGCGATGCCCTGAACCTGGAATAAATCTCGAAACGCGGTAGGCGGTCACTTCTTCCAGTAGTCCCGCGCCATGACCGCCGCCTCGACCCGGTTGCGGACGTGCAGCTTCTGCAGGATCGTGGTCATGTAGTGCTTGACGGTTTTCTCCTGCAGCGACAGCTCCAGCCCCACTTCCTTGTTGCTTTTGCCCGCCGCGACGAGTTTCAGGATATCCTCTTCGCGCCGCGACAGATCTTCGATCGGATTTGCCGGGCGCTTTGTCCCGCCATCGTCGCGCATGGCATTAAGAATGCGCGCTGCCAGCGCGGGCGAGACGTAGGACTGACCCCGCGCCAGGTCCCTGACAATCGCCACCAAATCCCGCGAGCCCACCCCTTTCAGGACATATCCCTTGGCGCCCGTCTTTAGCGCCTGCATCACGTCGTCGTCGTCCTCGGATACCGTCAGCATGGCGACAACCGGTGGATCCGGCAGCGTCACGATGCGACGCAGGGCGGCAAGCCCACCGCCACCCGGCATCGACAGGTCAAGAAGTACCACGTCGGGCCGATGGGCTTCGGTCAGTTCGACGGCACTGTCTGCGTCCTGTCCTTCGCCAACCACCGTAATCCCTTCGGCATCCGACAGGCTTCGGGCGACCCCTTCACGGTAGAGCGGGTGGTCATCGGCAATGACAACGCGGATCTGATCCATCAACTCGCCTCCGCTTCAAGTTCCATTTCAATCATCCCACCAGGGCCATCGCTGCGGTTGCCCACGGTCAACGTGCCTCCCAGACTTTCAACCCGGTCGCGCAGGCCGGACAGGCCGATGCCGGAAAAGTCGTTCGCTTCGGCGGGAGGCGCCTGCTCCCGAAAACCCGCTCCCCGGTCCGCGACACGAAGCCGGATCACTCCGTCGCGGGCAGTCAGCGACACTTCCTGCCCGGCACCGCCCGCATACCGCCAAGCATTGTTCAAACCTTCCTGGACGAAGCGATAAAGGCAAATCTTAGCGGCTTCGGACAGTCCGGCCGCCCCTTCCATATCGCAGGTCAAGGCCACGTCCGTGCCAGTTCGGACCATATGCGCTTCGGCCACGTTACGTATGATCTCACAGGGCGACCGCGCCTCGATATCGGGTAGCGACAGACCTTTCGAGATGCTGCGCACCTCACGGATGGCGTCCTTGACCGCCCGTTCTACTGCATCGAGCTCGGCAGTATCGTCCACCGAGTCCCGCAGATTGTCGAGCCGCAATGCCGCAAAACTCAAGAGCTGGGCAGGCCCGTCATGCAGGTCGGCGCCAATCCGGCGCAGCGCTTGATCGTTCATCGCCGATGCACGGGCGGCGGCCTGCTGAACCCGTTGCCGCAAAGTCGTGTTGTTGGCCGACATCGCCGAAAGGTCGTCAAGCTGCCGGGTGAGCGTCTCGCGCTGTAGATCGATGGTTCGGCTGCCGCGCAGCACGATTAGAAAGAGCAGGCTTCCCACCGCCAGAAACAACAGCGCAACAGCCAGCCAGCTGTTGCGCCGGGCCTCGGCCAGATCGCGTTCAAGCTGGATTGCAGACGCGTAGAACTCCGCGACACCGATCACTTCACCGGACCAGACCTCGCGGATCGGGCTGTAGATTTCCAGAAGCGGAATGCCAAGCGCGCTCTCTCCCTGATCCTCCTCGTCATTCAGGTCCTCGAAATCGGCCCTAATCTCGCCGCGGAACGCGGCCGCAAGGTTCTCCGTTACATCAAAATGCTGCCCGACGATGGACTTGTCTGACGCCTCTACCACCAGCCCGCCAGGTTTCCACAGCTTGAACGAGACAACCCTGTCACCAAGGGGCGTATTGCTAAAAACCTCATCCAGCGCGCGCCTTGCACCGGGAGGCAGGTCATCTGTTTCGGCAATGTCCTGACTCAGCGGCGCAATGATGCTGTCCATGTATTGCGAAGTGGCATAGGCGGTGTTGCGCACTACACTTTCCTCGATCCGTGCGACAACGACGTTACCGATGAGGATCATGGCCAGGACCATGACGACGCCACCCGCGATCGCGAACTGCGCGGCCAAGGACCTGTCGTTCCATGATCTGAAAGGCTTTGCTGTCACACCGTCGCCCCCTCCCTTTCGGACTGTTGTAGGGGCTAACGGCACCACAGGATACGGGCTTTGGTCGGAACAATGCAAATTGCCTTGGCCCCGGCAAGGATCGACCGTGCTTGCTGCCGCAGGGATCCATTTCGCATTGGCAGATTGCTCTGACAACTCCCCAAACCGTGGCGACGGCGGCTAAGGATTGTCAGCCTTATTCAACTGCTGCAACAGCAGGCTTCGTAGATACAGGAGCTGCTGATCCCGATTGGCGCGGGTTGCCTGTGGCTGCGATCTTTGAGCACCGCTTTCCGACGCAGCTACACGCCCCCGGCCGGCCAGCCACACCTCAACCGTGCCTTTCGGCGGTGCCGGGCTGAAACTTGTGAAATCCCGAGCAACGGCACCGATCGCATCGGCTACAACGGCCGCAGCCTCGGCGTCCTCGGGGTGAAAGTACCGGACATTGTTACGGCTGACCACCAGGCCGACATGTCGTGACGCTTGCATGGCGAAGCCGTTCGCATCGAGTCCGGTCATGATGTCATCCATCTGACCTTGCTCGATGCTCGCCGGGAAATGGAGCAAGATCCGTTGCCGGAATACAGCTTCCTGTTCGGCATCCGGAACAGTTGGGGTTGGCGCCAACTGGTCATTCAAACCGAGATCTGGGCCCGGAGCATCCCAGAACACGTAGTGCAGCGGCGGATCTTCCTGAACAACCGGTTCCATCCGGTCCAGAAGCAGGCCCGGCTGACTGGCAGAAAGCGTCTTGATCGCCAGCAGGATCGAACCCCCGCCAATAGCAGGTTTCGGAGGTTCGTCCCGCGCGGCGGCCGTAGCGCCGCTTGAAGGGACCGCGACCGGTGGAACGGGCGCAACGGCCCCGACTGGTCCCGGCGACCCGAACAGAGTGATATGTTGGTCCATGATCCATGATTTGACCGAAGCCGGTGCAATCAACGCCAACGCTGTTCCAATCGCGAGCCCTGCCAAAAAACCACCGCCTACAGCGAGCGGTGTCCATTTCCGGTCGGAAGGCGCGGCCGGTTCGGGTGGCGGGGATGTGAACGCAGCAGCGGTGGGTTTCTGAACGGATCGGACTGCTGGGGATTCCACCATCTGACGAGGCGCGACCGGCGGGTCGACGCGCAACGGCAAAACCAGCGGTTCAGATACCTGCGGCTCCCGATCCGCGGATACGCGACGCCGCAAACCCGCATCGGAGACGGGGGCAGACCTCAGCCGGTCCCACGGATTGCGCTGCTGCAGTAGATTGTCGGTCTCGTCGGCGATACCCGCCTCTGCCAAAGCACGCTTGCGCTCCAGACGCGCTTCGGCCAGTCGTGCCTGAAACGATCCATCGGTTATCAAGTCTTCGAAATTGGGGGATTCGTCGCCGGAATGCGATGGCAAAGTGTCATCGTTCCTTGAACTTCCCATTGCGCGGACCTTTCGGCGGCAGTGACGGCTTTGAACTCGCCCGGACACACCGAAGCACTGAAATACAGCCCTCAAATCTTAAGGGCGGGACATCCGGCACCGGGCATATTACCCATAAAACAAGCAACATTCAAACCGACGGACAGCGGATTGTTTTCATCCTTGGTCGTCCGGTTCACCGCTCCGCATCAAACGGAGATGCTGCGGGCAGCAGGACTGGGCGCCGTCATCCTGCAAATGCCTGATCAGGCTTCACGAATCGCGTCTGCGACGCCTTGCACCGTCGTGATCTCGTCGGCGATCGAAACCGTCAGAGACCGCTCATCAACGATGTGCCGCCCGCGGGCAAAGACATGGGCGACATCTCCGCGCCCGGCGGCATAGACCAGCGCCGAGTAAGGATCGAAGCAGGGAATCAGGTGCGGCGCGGACATGTCGATCACGATCAGATCCGCCTGCATTCCCGGGGCCAGCACCCCGGTGCGGTCCGCCTGCCCGATCGCTGCCGCGCCGCCGCGCGTGGCCATCGCCACCACCTCGCGCGCGGGCAGCACATCCGGCTCTCCGGTCGCGAGAATCTGCATGAAGGCGGCGTGGCGCATCGCCTTCCACATGTCGAGGTCATTGCCGCTCGACGCGCCGTCAGTGCCAAGCGACAGGGTCACTCCGGCTTCACGCATCGCCTTGATCCGTGCGGTGCCTGACGCGAGTTTGGCGTTCGACAGCGGATTGTGCGACACGACCGCGCCACGTTCAGCGACCAGTGCAATCTCTTCATCGTCGAGATGGACCGCATGGGCCAGAAGCGTGCCGGGGCGCAGCATGCCTGCCTTCTCCAGCACCCGGATCGGCGTTGTGTCGTGTTGTTCCTTGGCAAGCGCCATTTCCGAAGGCGCCTCGGCCGCATGGACATGGATCGGAACGCCAAGCCGCTCAGACATTGCGGTCACCTCGGCAAGCTTGCCCGTGTCGAGCGTATAACAGGAATGCGGCATCAGCATCAGGTCGATACCGGGCATGTCGCGATGAGTGGTGACGAAGTCCTCAGCAAAGACCAGCCGCTCGGGCCAGGGTAGGTGGTCGATCCCGTCGAATCCGATGAACACCGGACCCACCGTCAGGCCAAGCCCGAGCTTTTCGGCCGCCGCGACGGTCGCAACCGGGTGGAAATACATGTCCACCACATGCGTCACCCCGCCCAGCGCCATCTCGGCCAGACCGAGAGCGGCCCCCGCCTGCACCGTTTCCGGCGTGACATGCGCCGCCTCGGCCGCCCAGACGGTTTGCAGGAACCCGTCCAGCGGACGGTCATCGGCCAGCCCACGAAAGAGCGTCATCGCGGCATGGCAATGGGTGTTGATCAGACCCGGCAGAACCAGCCCACCCTTGGCATCGATCACGCGATCCGCAGTCACACCTTCGACGTCCTCCTTTGGCCCAAGCGCCGCGATCCGTCCACCCGCAATGGCCAGCGCGCCATCGGCGATTTCGGTAAACGCCACATCCATGGTCAGGATGCGGGCATTGGTGATCAGCGTCTCGACGCGGGTCGGAAAGGTGGTCATGCATCCTCCTTGGGCAAAGCCGGGATAAGCGCCCTCATCAGCGCCAGAAAACGTGGCTGGATCGCGCGGGCGGTTTCCCAGACTTCGTCCTCATTGGTGATGTGGGTATCGGCGGTGCTGTCGACAGCGATGTTGGTCACGGTCGAGATGGCAAGAACCTTCATGTCCAGATGTCGTGCCGCGATCACCTCGGGCACGGTCGACATGCCGACAAGGTCGCAGCCCGCCGATTTCAGCATTCGGATCAAAGCGGGCGGTTCAAAGCTTGGCCCCACGACATGGGCATAGACCCCGCGGCTGAGGCCGCCGATCCGTTCGGCGAGCGCCACAAGATCGGGATCGTAGGCCCGGTTCATCGACACGAAGCGCGGGCCGATATCCGGGTCGTTCGGACCCTTCAGGGGATCGAGACCCGAGGCGACGGCAAGCGACAGGTGATCCTCGATCACCACTAGATCGCCGGCTTTGTAAGCCGGGTTCATCCCTCCCGCCGCGTTCGTCAGAACCAGCGTCGAGGCCCCCAGTTCCTGCATCACCCGGACGGGAAAGACGACCTCCTGCGGCGAATATCCCTCATACATGTGAACCCGGCCCTGCATCACGACGCAATCGCGGCCGAAGAGGCGGCCGATCCGCAATCGACCCGCATGGCTCGGCGCGGTCGATACCGGGAAATGCGGGATGTCGGCATAGGGGATGGCCATGCCCTCCACCTCATCAGCGAGCGGGCCGAGGCCGGAGCCGAGTACAAGCGCAATGTCGGGACGCGGCGCACCGAGGGCCCGGATGTGGTCAGCCGCCGCCAATATCCGCTCGCGCATTTCCGCTCTCCCGCAAGGTTCAAAATCCTTGTCGCATCATGGCTTTGTCCGGGCAAGTCCGGCGTCAAGCCCGATGCTTGCTTGCCGCCGCGTCGCACCCTTTCCTAGCCGTTCCGCCCTCGCGCCTGTCGCTCTGCTTTGTTACCGTTACCAAAATCGCCGAGTCGAAACCGACGGAGAACAGCCATGTGTCTGACAAGACTGGCCGCCCTTATCGCCTTAGTTTCGGCACCGGCCCTGGCGGACACACCGCTGGCGGTGGAGATCATCACAGCGAAAGCAGTTCCCGATGAACGCGTATATTCGCTAACCGGGGAAATCCGCGCCCGCGATGAACTGGCGGTCGCGTTTCCGCAAGGTGGCCGGATTGCCGAAGTTCTGGTCGATGCAGGGACAACCGTAGCGCCGGGTGCGGTTCTCGCACGGCTGGATGCGGTCCAGCAGGAACAAGCGTTGCGCGCGGCCGAGGCAGGGCTGTCCACCGCACGCGCCGATCACCGGCAGGCAAAGGAAAACCTCGACCGGCAGGAGGCGCTTCTGGACCGCGGCGCGACAACCCGCATCGCCCGCGACAGCGCCGAGGACGCGCTGCGCATCGCCGAAGGCGCGTTGGCGCAGGCCGGAGCGGTGCTCGATCGGGCCAAGAAAGCACTGGCAGATACCGAGATCACCGCACCGGGTGACGCGACCGTCACCAGCCGCATGGCAGAGGCCGGTCAGGTCGTGGGCGCCGCGCAGCCGGTTTTGGAGCTTGCGCTCGGCACCGGGTTCGACGCCGTCTTTGACGTGCCCGAGGGCATGATGACGCTCGGCCCCCCGCCAGAAAGCGTGATGCTCAACGCCATCGACACGCCTGAGGTGACGTTTACCGGCCGGATCACCGAGGTGTCGCCAGTTGTAGACGCCCGGACCGGCACCGTGGCCGTTACGGTCGGGGTCGACGATCCTCCCGATGAACTCTCTTACGGCGACCCGGTCCGGGGCAGCGTGACGCTGTCGGGTCCAGCCTATGTTGTCCTTCCCTATACGGTGATCACCGCCGTGGCCGACAGCCCCGCCGTCTGGCAAGTCGATCCCGGGACCATGGCAGTTTCGCTGAAACCGGTCTCGGTCGAACGGTATGAAACCGGCACTGTCGTGCTTGCAGGCGGAATTTCCGACGGCGCGATGATAGTCGGACGCGGCGCGCAACTCCTCTATCCCGGCCGTGTCGTCCGGGCAGTGGAGGCGGGACAATGAGAACCGCGTTTGTCGTCCTATTTGCGTTGGCACTTCCCGCTGCTGCCGAAACCGCCAGCATCACAAAACCGCAGGAGCCACGCCCCGTGGTGTCGGTCATCGTCCAGCCCGAGGCGAGCCTGCCTGTCTCCTATGTCGGCACCGTCAGTGCGCGGATCGAGACCGATCTCGGCTTCCCGCTCGCCGGTATCATCGCCGAACGCCCGGTATCTGCCGGCGATGTTGTTGCGACAGGTCAGGTTCTGGCCCGGCTCGATCCCGAAGAACTCGACGCCGGATTGCGCGCAGCCGAGGCTGGTGTCGCTGTGGCAACCGCGCAGCTGCGCTCCGCCCGGGATGCGACAGATCGGGCACGCGAACTGGCGGCCCGCGGCGTCGGCAGCGAAACCCGGGTCGAGGATGCCGAACGCGCATTGGTCGCCGCCGAAGCAGGGCTGGAGCAGGCTGAGGCGACATTTGCCCGGGCACGCGACCTTTTTGACTTCGCCACCCTGACTGCGCCACAGCCGGGCGTGGTGACCGGCGTATTCGCCGAACCAGGCGCCGCACTCGCCGCAGGACAACCGGTGCTGCGGCTTGCAGGGACAGGCGAGCGCGAGGTTCTGATCGACCTTTCCGAGCAGGACGTCGCCAATCTCGACGTGGGGACGCGCTTTGGCATTCAGCTTGTGGCCAACCCCACGATCACCACCTCGGCCGTGCTGACACGTATCGACCCGGTCGCCGAACGCACGACCCGCACGCGACGGCTGCACCTTACACTGGACACCCCGCCTGACTCCTTCCGGCTGGGCGCGCTGGCGCGGGTGTCGCCATCTGCCGGGCCGGATGCTGGCGTGGTCCTGCCGCGGTCGGCGATCCTCGAAACGGAAGGCACACAGACGGTCTGGCGCGTCGACCGGGCTGACAACAGCGTGGAACGGACACCCGTGACACTGGGCATCGATATCGCTGACTTTGTCGTTGTCACAGGCGGTCTGGCCGCTGACGACGAGGTCATCGTCAAGGGCATCCATTCATTAAAGGACGGGCAGATCGTCGGCCCGCGCGTGGCCGAATGACCCGTTTCAACCTCTCCGACTGGGCGCTCAACCACCGCTCTTTTGTCTGGTTCCTGATGATCGTCTCGCTTCTGGCGGGGATAATGGCCTATTTCGAGATCGGCCGCGAAGAAGACCCTGATTTCGCCATCAAGACCATGATCATCGCCGCCGCCCTGCCCGGTGCGGATGTTCAGGAAACGCTGACCCAAGTCACTGACCGGATCGAGAAGAAACTCGAAGACCTAGATGAGCTGGACTACACCCGGTCCGTCACACTGCCCGGCCAATCCATTGTCTATCTGGAATTGCTGCCGACAACAAAGGCCCGCGAACTTCCGCGGATCTGGCAGGAAGTGCGCAACATGATGGCTGATATCCGGCCCGACTTCCCGGCCGAATTTGCGGGGATGCAGTTCAACGACAGTTTCGGCGACGTCTTCGGCAATGTCTATGCCTTCACCTCGGACGGGTTCACCCCGCGCGAGGTGCGCGACTATGTCGAGCGGGTTCGGCGCGCCGTACAGGCCCTTCCCGATGCGGGCAAGGTGGAGCTTTTCGGCACACAGGACGAAACGATCTATCTGGAATTCTCGACCGAGCGGCTCGCCGCGCTTGGCCTCAATCAGCAGGCGGTGCAGGCGACGCTGGCCGCGCAGAACGCGATCCTCCCTTCGGGCGTGATCGACGCTGGCCCCGAACGGGTTCTGGTTCGGATTGGCGGACAATTTTCCGGCACCGAGAGCCTTGAGGATATAAACCTGCGCGTCGGTGACCGCTTCTTCCGCCTGACCGATGTCGCCGATATCCGCCGCGCCTATCAGGATCCGCCGTCGGAGCTTTTCCGATATCGCGGGCAAGAAGCGGTTGGCCTCGCCGTCGGCATGAAGAAGGGGTCAAACATCCTCGAATTCGGCGAGGAACTGAACGCGGTCATGGCGAGGGCGCAGGCCGACCTGCCTATCGGGGTCGAAATCCATCAGGTCGCCGACCAGCCGCATGTGGTTGATGAAGCCGTAGGGCATTTCCTCAAAGCACTGCTTGAGGCGGTGCTGATCGTGCTGGCCGTCAGCTTTATCTCGCTCGGGTTGCGCGCGGGGTTCGTGGTGACACTGACGATCCCCCTCGTCCTCGCCATCACCTTCGTGATCATGCATTACCTCGGCTTCACGCTTCAGCGCATCTCGCTCGGTGCGCTGATCATCTCCCTGGGCCTGCTCGTCGATGACGCGATGATCGCGATCGAGACAATGATCTCGCGGCTGGAAAAGGGGGAAAACCTGCGGGCCTCGGCCTCCTACGCATGGACCTCCATCGCCTTTCCGATGCTCTCGGGGACATTGGTCACGGTCGCGGGGTTCATCCCCATCGGGCTCAACAACTCTGCGGCGGGGGAGTTCACGTTCTCGCTCTTCGTCGTCATCGCAGTGTCGCTTCTGGTCTCATGGATCGTCGCCGTTCTTTTCGCACCGCTTCTTGGCGTCACCTTCCTACCCGCGAAGATGGCGCATCATTCCGCTGAACCCGGACGGGCGCGTAAGATGTTCCACGTACTCCTCCGCTGGGCGATGGCCCATCGCTGGTTGACCATCGGCTTAACCGTCGGGGTTTTTGCCCTTTCGGTCTTCGGCATGCGTTTCGTCGAACAGCAGTTCTTCCCCAATTCCGACCGGCCGGAACTGATCCTCGATTTCGCCCTGCCGCAGAACGCGTCGATCACTGCGACAGCGGCCGAGATGGACCGGATGGAAGCCTATCTGGAAGGCGACGAGCGCGTCTTGTTCTGGTCCTCCTATGTCGGACGCGGTGCACCGCGTTTTCTTCTGGCCTATGACGTGCCGACACCGGGGCCGAATACCGGGCAGATCGTGATCCAGACCCCCTCGGTCGAGGCACGCGACGCTTTGCGCAACGAACTGCGCGACCGGGCGGCGAAAGAGTTCCCGGGCATCGACATCTTCGTCAAGCTTCTGGACATCGGCCCGCCGGTCGGTCGCCCCGTTCAGTACCGAATCTCGGGCCCCGATATCGGAACCTTGCGCGACTACGCCCGCGATCTGACGGCGATTGCGGACAGCGACAGCCGACTGCGCGACATCGTCATGGACTGGAACGAACCGGCCCGCGTGGTGCGCGTCGACATCCTTCAGGATCGCGCCCGGCAACTCGGCATCACGCCCCGCGACATCGCGGCAGCGCTCAATGCGATCTATGACGGCACCAAGGTAACGGAGCTGCGCGACGACGCCTATCTGGTCGATATCCTTGCGCGTGGCGACGACGCATCGCGGCAATCGGTCGAGGCGCTGGCCAGCCTGCAACTCTCCACCGCGGGCGGCGTGACGATCCCGCTCCGCTCGGTCGCAACCTTCCGCTACGAGACTGAGCAGCCGGTCATCCACCAGCGCAACCGAATGCCGACCATCACCGTGAAAGCGGGAATCGAAGGCAAGGACCAGCCCGCCACGATCGTGAAGGCGCTGGAAGGCAAGATCGCGGACTTCAACGCCACCCTGCCCTTCGGCTACGCGGTCGAGGTCGGCGGTTCGGTCGCAGAAAGCGCCAAAAGCCAGGCCCCCATCGCCGCTGTCGTACCGCTGATGATCCTGATCATGCTGACGCTGATCATGATCCAGATGCAAAGCTTCCGCCTGACCTTCGTCGTCCTCTGCGTAGCCCCCCTTGGCCTCATCGGCGTTGTCGCGGCGCTGGTGCCTTCCGGCGCGCCCCTTGGTTTCGTCGCGATTCTCGGCGTGCTGGCGCTCATTGGCATCCTCATCCGCAACTCGATCATCCTCGTCGATGAGATCGAGGTGCTGAAGGACAAGGGCCGGTCGACATGGGACGCGGTCTTTGAAGCCTCGGATGCCCGCGCCCGCCCGATCCTTTTGACGGCGGCGGCGGCGAGCCTTGCTCTCATCCCGATCTCGCGCCAGATCTTCTGGGGGCCGATGGCCTATGCGATGATGGGGGGCATCATCGCGGGCACGGTCATCACACTGGTCTTCGCCCCGGCGCTGTACCTCGCGGTCTTCAGGGTTAAACGCGATGATGGTGAAGCGTGAAGGATTTTGGTTCAAAATCCTTCCCCGAAAAAGTTTTGTTCCAAAACTTTTTCTATCTAGCCGTCATTCAGGTCCCGTTCAGTTAAAACTGCCCGAGGCAAGAAACGCTTCGACCTCGGACCGCGACGGCATTGACGGCGCGGTTCCCGGCCGGGTCACGGAAATGCCAGCCCCCGCACAACCAAAACGCACGGCAGCGACGGGGTCGGCGCCACGAGCGAGTTCGGCCGCAAAAGCCCCGTTGAATGCATCACCCGCACCTGTCGTCTCCACCACCGGGCCCGCAGCAGCGGCAGGTACATGCACGCAACGCGCGCGGTCGCGATAAAGCACCCCGTTTTCCCCAAGCGTGATAATCGCGGCACCGACACCCTGTTCAAGTAGCTGCCCGGCGGCGCGCTCGGCATCCGCGATGCTTCGTACAGCGATCCCGGTAATGCCCTCAGCCTCGGATTCATTCGGGGTGACGTAATCGCACAGTTGCAGCATCTCGGGAGCGATGGCCGCCGCTGGCGCCGGGTTCAGGATCGTTATCGCCCCGCCCGCCCGTGCGATCTCAAGGCCGCGACGGGCCGCCGCCATCGGCTGTTCAAGCTGGGTGAGGAAGATCGCTGCGCTGCTGATCGCCTCTGCCCGCGCCTCGACATCGCCGACCGATATCCGCCCGGCCGCCCCGGGCGCAATGATGATGGCGTTATTACCGGTCGCTTCCTCGATGAAGATATAGGCCGCGCCGGTATAGCTGTCCGCATCTTCCGTCACATCGGCAGTCACCCCGGCCTTGGCCCATGTCGCCCGCGCAATCTCGGCAAAGGCATCGCGGCCCAGCCTGGTGACAAAGCGCACATCCGCCCCGGCCATGGCGGCGGCAACCGACTGGTTCGATCCCTTGCCGCCGGGGCCGAGAACGAAACTGTTGCCGAGTATGGTTTCCCCGATTCTCGGCTGCCGCTCTGCCCGATAGGAGGTATCGGCGACGAAAACCCCAAGGATAACGATACTGTCTCTCATTCTTCCCCCGAAACGGTCGCGGCCCGCGTGGATATTCAGCCAAAGGTAATGAGAACCTGAATAGAAAAACACCCGATTTGCGCTATGCTGGGCATATTGTATTTCTACCGACCGCGAGCATGGAGGCACCATGAGATTGCTGCCCGCCGCTCTGCGCCGGGCATTGTTTTTTTTCGTCCTGGCGTTTTGCATCATCCCGAGTGCCAAGGCTGCCGAACGGCAGGCTCTAGTCGTGGGTATGGCCAGCTATGCCCATATCCCGCCCTTGCGGAACACCGTCCACGATGCGCAGGCCCTGTCAGAGACGCTTGAACGGATCGGGTTCGAGGTCACGACGCTGATCGACGCACCCAAGGCGGAACTGGCCGAAGCCCTGTCCGATTTCGCCTTCCGATCCGAGACAGCCGATCTGGCGCTCATCTACTTTGCCGGGCATGGCGTCGAGGTGCAGGGAGAGAACTTCCTGATCCCGGTGGATGCGGTGGTGAAGTCAAACCGGGATATTCAACAGCAGTCGATTTCGCTGACTGCCATGCTGTCGGCGGTCGATCATGCCCGCAAGATGCGGGTCGTGATCCTCGACAGTTGCCGCAACCGCCCCTTCGACGATCTGATTGAGACCGACGGCTCTTCGACTTCAGACAGCACATCAGGTGCGCGCGGTGCAGGGGGGCTTGCCCCCGCCGCACCGGATCGTGGCACGCTTGTCGCCTTTGCAGCGCGTGACGGGCAAGTCGCCCTTGATGGTGTTGGCGAAAACAGCCCCTTCGCGCAGGCTCTTGTCGACAATATCGCCGAGCCGGGGCTGGAAATCAGCCTGATGTTCCGGCAGGTGCGGGATGAGGTTTTGGCCCAGACCAACAACCTGCAAGAGCCGCATACCTATGGCTCGCTGCCGGGCATGCCCTACTACATCGCCGGTGAGCCCGATGCCCGGTCCGAACTCGCCGTGGATGATCTGCGCATCGCGTGGTCCGCACTCCGGGGCGAGCAGGCAGCGCAGCTTGAACGGCTGGCCGCGGATGGCGACACAAGGGCAATGATGGGACTGGCCTATATGCGCCTGAACCCGAATTCGGACAATTTCGCCCCGGCACAGGCGGCCGATCTGCTGGCGCGCGCGTCGGCGGCAGGTGCCCCAGAGGCGATGCACGAACTGGCCCGTCTCTATGAGGCTGGAACTGGTGTGGAACAGAATACGGCGAAGGCGCTGGCACTCTTTGAACAAGCCGCCGCCCTCGACTATGCGGACGCAATCAACGATCTTGGTTTTCTTCACTATCAGGGCGGTCTTGGTTTGCGCCGCGACCCCGCCAAGGCGCTGGAGTTCTTCGAACGCGCTGCCGAGCTGCGCCAGTCGCAGGCACTTTTCAACTATGCGGCCCTGATCGACGACGGGCTGGTCCCCGGAAAGGGGCCTGAAGCGGCAGCAGACTATCTCTATCAGGCGCTTAGGGGGGGCAGTTCCGACGTCCTCAACCTGCTGAGCGAGCAGCCCAAGATGTTCAAAGCCGGAACCCTGCGGGCGCTTCAGGCCGAACTCTCGGACCATGGATTTTACAGCGGTGCATTTGACGGCGATTTCGGCCCGGCCACACGGACCGCGATACGCGCGGCATACGGATTGATTGAATAACAGGAGGAAAGATCATGCAATGTGCAGATCTCCGACGGCAGATCGCTCCACGAACGGTTTTCGCGGGAGCGGCGATATTGTCGATTGCCCTGACCCCGGCCGCCACGATCGCGGCTCCGGGTACCAAAGCACAGCCCCAATTCGTTATACACAACAATCCCGTTGATCTTTCAGCACCGATCGTTCGGGTTCAAAGCAAGACGACCAGTTCGCAGCAAAGCACCGGCACCGGCGGGCGACAAACAAGGTCATCCCCGTCTTTGGGAGGTGGCGGTGGAGCATCTTTAAAGAGGTATATCTACCTCAACCCACGCGAGACGGATAAGATCTCGGATGCACTTGGCGGCGCTCTCAAAACCTGCAGCCCGGATTTCGTCGACCGCCGCTACCGGATCGACTGCATCCGATTTTACTTTCGCCAGATCGCCAGCGAACTGCCCAGGACCGGGGAATATGCCCCTGTGCGAGATGCCCTTACAACCGCCGCCGACAAGCTGGATGCGATCATCCGGCAAAACCTCGACCCCAACGCGCCAACAATTAGGCCCCGCCTGAATGGAAAATCCGCCGCGCCGCGCCTGCCACCGATCCGTGCCATAAGGCCAGAGTCCGAGGCACGCGCGATGAGAGCCGCGCAGGCGGTCATAGAGGAGGCCGAAACGGTCCTCCTGCGTTCAACGGAGAACTCGGATCGCCGAATGGCGCATTATCAGCAGATCGCAGCGGCAATTGACTCGACCAAGGTCTTGCTGCGCTCGACCTGAACATACGTAGCCCCGAAACGCCGCTTCGTTGATGGAAAGTTACAGAAGTGGTAAGATGAAACATATTTTTTAAGTGAGGAATTTGTCATGTCAAAGCGGAGTATGATCCTCTGCGCCGTTATTGCGCTTGCGGCCTGTGTGCCAGTGCCGCCCCCCCCGCCCGATCCGGAGCCCGCATCCGTACCGCCGCAGGCCAGCGCCTCCGCGCCAACGGCGGCGACGACATCTACGCAACCTGCGGCACCGGTCCCGTCGCCCAGCTACGCAGGCGGCGGCGGTGGTGGCGGTGGCGGTGGTGGCAGCGGTGGTGGGTGGAACTGACCATGGCCGCCAGTTGCAAGTCGAAACGTGCCGCGTTGAGCGGCCTTCTACCGGCATTCTCAAACCGGATCGGTTCCGGAATGGCCGCCATCGTTGTCGTCCTGTCCGCAGGCCATGCAACCGCCCAGTCAGATCAGACTTACGTAACGCTGGAACGCCCGGCCGAAGTCCTTGGAATGCCCGGGCTCAGCATAGACCTGACGACACCCGCAACACGTCGCTACGCTTTGGTCATCGGCAACGGTGCCTATCTCCATGCCCCGCCGTTGGCCAATGCGGTCGCCGATGCCAGACTGGTCGCCAGCGTATTGAAACAGAGCGGCTATATCGTCCAGGAATATGAGGATCTTGACCGGCGTGGTTTTGAGGCGGCACTCAGGCGCATGATCGCAGATACCGGCAAAGGGTCGGAAATCGTGATCTACTATGCCGGTCATGGTGTGCAGATCGGCAATTCAAACCGCCTGATCCCGGTCGATGCCGAGATCGACTCGATCTATGACCTGCCGTTTGAAACCGTGTCACTGTCCAGCCTCCTGTCCATTGCTGGGGCGCGGTCACGGTCGCTTGTGGTGATCCTCGACAGTTGCCGCGACAATCCCTTCCCCGATCGCGGGGCTATTGTCGGGTTGGACGCCATACCTCAGGAACTGAGAACCGGTTTCGCCGCCCAGGATTCCCCGGTCAATTCCCTCATAGTGTTTTCGACCTCGCCGGGCGCGGTCGCGCTTGATGGACAGGGGGCCAACAGTCCCTTCACCGAAGCCCTGTACAACGCGGCGATAGCGGCTCCGGACGCCCCACTCGACAGCCTTCTCAAGGATGTCCGCCGCAGGGTCTATTCGGTAACCGGTGGACGGCAGGTGCCGTGGGAAAGCTCGTCACTGGTTGAAACGGTATCCTTCGATTCTGATCCATCTACGCCGGGATTCCAGAATGTTCTGGCAGCGGATGCCGTCCCTGGAGCGGAAGCGACCGGAGCTTCGCTCGCGCTATCCCTGCCGCTTGACCGAAAGGTACGTGTCGGAACCGCGCTTCGCGATACGGCGGCCCAACCAATGGCTGCCATAACGGTGACCCGCCCGCCCCAATATGGCCGGTTGGAACTGACCAGCGGTGAAACCACCCGCGGACTGGTGCCCCTGACACAGATGACAGAAGGGGTGGAAAACCTCGTCTATTCCAACAGCCAACCAGAGCTTTCGGCTCTGGCGATGACCGTTCCGGCAATCACCGATGAATTCACCGTGGCGAGCGACGGCAAGGCACAGACAGTCCAGCTGACACTGAACGTCGACCCTTGTGACTATCAGGCGGGCGATCACCTTGACCCAGACGGCGTGGGCGTGGCCCGGTACCCGAATGAAATCGACGTCGACGCCGCACTGGCCGCTTGCGAGGCCGCTGTAGCGCGAGAGCCGACGAACGGCAGGTTCCACTACGAACTGGGAAGGGTTCACCTCGCGCTGCTCAATCTCGATGCCGCAGAGGCTGAATTCACCCTGGCACGCGAGTACGGTCATACCCGTGCCTGGCACGCACTCGGGATGCTGGTGATCGCGCGCGAGCAGATAACCGCAGGAGCCGCCCGCACCCGCGCGCCGGAAGAGGCACTGGCGCTTCTGGCAATGGGCGTCGATCAGGGCGATCCCTATGCCTATCACTCGCTCGGCCAGCAGCTTCTGGAACTGGCGGACGACCCGGCGCTGAAACGCCAGGGCTTCGACCTGCTCTCCCGGTCACTGGAGGTCGGGCATACTTTCTCGATGAACACGCTCGGCTACTATTTCCTGCAGGAAGGCACCGACCACTACGAGCCCGAACGCGGTCTGCGCTACGTTCAGGAAAGTGCCGCGCGCGGAGACATCTACGGCTATGACAACATGGGCTGGGTGATGCTCAACGGCGCGGGTGGTGTAGCGCGCGATCCGAAGGCGGCGCTCGACTGGTTCCAAAAAGCCAGCGAGGGCGGCCATCCGAGATCGCCGACCTCGATCGGCCGAATGTATTTCAATGGCGATCTTGGGGCACCGGACTTTGCCGAGGCGGTAAAATGGTACGATGAAGGCCTGAGCCGGGGCGATGCCTGGGGCGGGGCCAACGGCGCATGGGTGATTGCCCAGCAAACACCGGCAGGCCTGACTCTGGGCGATGCTGTTGCGCGGGCGGCAAAGGCGATGGTCTTGCGGGACGCCGAAGCGGCTGCCTCGGCTCAGCAGTTGATCGACAGGCTTCCTTCAAATGCGCTCGACATGGGGGCGCAGGTCATGATGCACGAGCTTGGCTCTGATATTGTGCCTGACGGCGCATTCGGACCGGCAAGCGAGGCGGCGCTCGCAGCACTCGGTGAGAAGTTCTCAACAACTTTCCCGGTGGACAGAAAGGAGCGGCTGAACGAACTCGCCCGGCTCTATTGGGCGGCAAATCCGTTCCCCGTCATCGTGTTCTGAACCTCAGGTCATCCCGCCCTGGCGAGCGTGACAGGCTCGGCGGGGCGGCCTTCAATCAGTTCCTCGATGATGAGGCCAAGAAGCTGGGGTCTGCTCGTTACGCCGGCCTTACGGTAGATCGCGTTCGTCTGAGCCTTGACCGTCCCCTCAGATGTTCGCCTCATATAAGCAATTTCATGTATCGACAGTCCCTTGATCGCAAACATGGCCACATCGGCCTCCGCCGGGGTCAACTCCCATTCACGGAACCGTTCATCGAGTAGATCGTGAAATGCACCCGAGGCGAGCCTCAGCTTCTCCTCCGCCTCAGCCCGGACGCGACCGGCCTGATAATATGCAATGCCGCCGAGAACGAGGCCGAGGACAAGGCCCACGGCGCCGCCAACTTCCAGAAGTTCATGCACGGACCACGGGATCGGATAGGGCTGCAGGTGGAATATGGACGAAACCAAGTCAGCGACAACGACAATCGCGCAGATCGCCTGCGCGACCAGAATAACAATGATGAAATGCCGTGCCGTCATACGGCCGCCTTCCTCTCAATCAGGCACGTCAGCCGCGCCAGCTTCGCTCTCTTCAGTGCTCCCCGCGAAAGCAGACGCGTCGTCGCCATTGTCCCAGTTCGCGGCATTGGGTTGTTTGACTGTGACCCCATCCACGCCGGACTTGGCAGGTCGTTCCATCAACGACGGCGCTACGGCGTCAGGCGTTCCGCCGGTCCGCGGAGCCACTTGCCAGACATCGCGCAGCACCTCGCCGGTCCGGCTATCGAGCACGATTTCGCGCATACCATCGGACCTGCCGGCGACGATCCGTATACGACCGAGCCAAGTTGAAGACGCCGTAATCCGGTCGTAACCCTGAGCCCGCAACTGATCCGACACGTTGCCCACAAGATCGGATGCACCCGCCGACAATGCGAGGGTGAACCAAAGCACCGTGCCAAACACGAACTTTGAACCTGACACAGGTCCGCCCTCCCGGTGACGGCGTACCCCTTACCGCGAATATCGCCGGGCCGGGGGGAGTCCGCAAGCTGCCGGACACGCCCCGAGGCGCGTCCGGCGGATATTCGCCTTAGCCAGCGGATCCGGCTTCGCCACCACTGGCACCTTCGCCACCACCTTCGCCTGGGCTGGCACCTTCGCCGCCGCCCGAGTGCTCGCCGCCGCCGGAACCCTCGCCACCACTGGGCCCTTCACCGCCGCCGGAAGCCTCGCCGCCAGCGCCGTTTTCGCTGCCGCCAGTCCCTTCGGTGATGATCGTTGTGCCTTCGGTTGATGATTCTGACGTGGTTGCCGCCGTGCCTTCACCCGTCGCGGCCGTTTCCACATGACCTTCTGCGTGGCTCATCCCACCGGCAAATGCCAATGCCGCAGCAAGAAGTACGGAGTATTTCATTTCGGTTGTCCTTTGCTCTGAGGCCGGTGCCGACATTGGCCGACCCGGCTTGGCGCCGCGACATGCGGCCCGCCTCACACAAAGCGGCTTCTTCCCACACTGGCCATGTTTCGGAGGTTTATGCGCCGATCTTTGCCAAGCCGCATCGCGGATAAACGTCCGTTTACGGCACTTTTGTTAGGACCGAAGGACTTGGCGTCGGGCGGAAAGACGCCGAGGTCACCACTCTGCCTCGGCCCCTCAGTGTCATCAGCTGAAAGTTTATATCTAAATCCGGGTTCCCACCGGTTTCGGTCAGTTCACCAATTGAATGGCTGGTCCTGATTCAATGTGATGCAGGCTTTCCGGCATCTTGGGAATCATGTTGTCGTCCATCAAGTCTTCAATGAAGAGTGACAACAGTTGCGGCCGTCCGGAGACACCAGATTTGCGATAGATCGCATTGGTCTGGGCCTTGATCGTCCCCTCGGCGGTCCCTCGCAACGCAGCGATTTCCTGCATGGACAGACCCTTGATCGAAAACAGCGCCACATCGCGTTCGGCCGACGTCAGGCCCCAGTCGCTGAAGCGGGACTGCATGAGTTCCATGAACGCACCGGAAACCTGTCGCAATTGTTCTTCGGCCCGCTTCTGTCGGCGCAGGCCCCGTGCCAGAAGAATGATCCCCACTAAAGCGCCGCAGACCAGACCAAGCACCGCGCCGATCTCAAGTAATTCGCGCAGTTCCCAGCTCATCGGACGATGTTGAATGCCGAGGGCGCGAAGAAGTGTCTCACCAACCAGGAGTGAGGCGCAGAACACCTGAACGACCAGCAACAGCGATAGTGCAATCAGATCACGCTTGGAGCGGCGCATCACGACCTCCCCCTCACGCTGTCAAGGCGGCGGCGATCCTTACCCATCGGCGTTACCTTTGTCAGGTTTGCCTTTGGATTTGCCGTTGCTGGATTCTTTGTTGGATTCCTTCGAGGATTCTCCGCTCCCGGATTCCCCGCTTCCGGTCCCGCCGCTACCGGTCTCGCCGCCCCCGGTCTCACCGCCTCCGGTCTCACCGCCTCCGGTTTCCCCACCAGCGGAACCGCCGCTGCCGGCACCTCCACCAGATCCATTGGATTCTGCCGATTTCTCGTCGCGCGACGACGCACTTTCCGAATAATCGCGCAGAACTTCGCCCGAGGTCGGGTCTACAACGACCTCCCGGATCGTCTTGCCCTTCTGCGCTTTGAACCTGACACGGCCAAGCCACGTTCGCTTGCGATATGTGATGCGGTATCCCTCGCGGAGCAGCCTGGCGGCGACATCGTCGTCAAAGGACAGGGCCAAAGATGAGCCGGCTGTCGCCACTAGGCAAGCACCAGCAAGGAGGAAACCGCGTCTCGTCATATTCGCACTACACACCGCCCCCACGCGGGATGGTGTACAAACTCTTGCTATATCACAAGAATTTTCGGAATTTTGCGAGTTTTGGTTGCGCGTTCGTCAACGATCCTCGGATTCGCCAAAGATCTCTTCCGAAATCACCGTTATTCCGTCTTCTTCGAAATGCCGTTCCACGCCGATTCCGCGCCGGTCAATCTGCTCCATCACGCAGGCGCCATCGGCGTTGAACACGCGGCAGACATAGCCATCATCGCTTTTTGCGTCGATAAGCAGCATGTCGCTGTTCCAACGGACATCCACCTGGGCATAGCCGCTGGCGGTCAGTGCGCTCAACTGATCGCGGACGAGCTGCCCGAGATTCGCGGCCGGACGCAGGATGGTCACCTTTTCAAACGGCGAAGCAGTAATATCGGTCATATGGATCATTTGTCTTTTCCTTCTCAACTTTGCACTGGTAAGCGACGCTCATTCTGCACCCGCATCTTCGGCGCGGCCCACGTCCCGAATTGATCCGCAACTGCCCGGAAAACGCCATAAACCGACGGGAGACGGCCATAAACCGTAGTTTAGGGACCCCAAAAAATGGGAGATTACGGCATCAATGTGATGCAGAGGTCTTTTTTGCTTCCGAAATGGAGACGATAAGTCGTTTTAAGAACAATGCGTTAGCAAGAAATGCAGTGCACACGCCGTTTCGGAAAGTTCCAGACAGCCACTCGATCGCACCAGGCGAATCGCCTAGCGCTAGAGTTCGGCACGGATCTTGGAAGCTCTCAGGTGCGGATATCGAAGCCTAGATGCTTGGCCACGGCGAAGATATCCTTGTCGCCCCGACCGCACATGTTCATCACAATGATATGGTCTTTCGGCAGGGTCGGCGCGATCTTCATCACATGGGCAAGTGCGTGGCTGGGTTCCAGTGCCGGGATGATGCCTTCCAGTGCGCAGGACAGTTGGAACGCCTCAAGCGCCTCCTTGTCGGTGATCGACACATATTTTGCGCGGCCCGTCTCATGCAGCCAGGAATGCTCCGGTCCGATGCCGGGATAGTCGAGCCCTGCCGAGATTGAGAAGCCTTCGAGGATCTGGCCGTCGTCGTCCTGCAACAGATAGGTCCGGTTGCCATGCAGCACGCCCGGACGCCCGCCGGTGAGCGAAGCGCAATGCTCCATGCGGTCGTCAACACCCTTGCCACCAGCTTCGACGCCGATGATGTTGACCGACGGATCGTCGAGGAACGGGTAGAAGAGGCCCATGGCGTTCGACCCGCCGCCGATCGCGGCGATGACGGTATCCGGCAGGCGGCCTTCGCCCTCCTGCTCGGCCAGTTGCCAGCGCACCTCCTTGCCGATGATCGACTGGAAATCGCGCACCATGGCCGGATAGGGATGCGGCCCCGCCACCGTGCCGATGCAATAGAACGTGTCGCGTACATTGGTGACCCAGTCGCGCAGCGCATCGTTCATCGCGTCCTTGAGCGTGCCGCGGCCCGAGGTGACCGGCACCACCTCGGCCCCCAGCAGCCGCATGCGGAAGACGTTCGGCGCCTGCCGCTCTACGTCATGAGCACCCATATAGACGATGCACTTCAGGCCGAACTTGGCGCAGACCGTCGCAGTGGCCACGCCGTGCTGGCCCGCGCCAGTCTCGGCGATTATCCGTATCTTGCCCATGCGGCGTGCGAGGATGATCTGCCCCAGCACGTTGTTGATCTTGTGCGCGCCGGTATGATTCAACTCGTCGCGCTTCATATAGACCTTTGCGCCGCCGAGATGCTCGGTCAGGCGTTCGGCGAAATACAAGGGCGAGGGACGGCCCACATAGTGTTTCCAGAGCCAGTCCATCTCGGCCCAGAAACTGTCGTCGGTCTTGGCCTTCTCATATTCCGCTTCCAGATCGAGGATCAGCGGCATCAGCGTCTCGCTGACGAAGCGCCCACCAAAGATACCAAACCGGCCCTGCTCATCCGGACCCGTCATGAAGCTGTTGAGTTGATCATTGGCCATGTGTCTGCCCTCTCCTGACAGGCCCGGGCTTAGCGCGGCTGGGGCGGCGCGTAAAGATGCCGGAACGCCAGTCAGCAATCCGACATGCATTTATGATAGGATAAGGCCATTGGTTCATTGATTACCGGAGACCGCCATGGCCCGTCGCGGCGTCAGCTTTGCCAGCTTCAACCTCTACAACCTCAACGAACCCGGCCTCGCCGTCTATAAGGACACCGATGGCTGGGATCAGGATGCCTATGACCGCAAGATCGCCTGGACCGCAGTGATGCTGAGGATCATGAAGGCCGATGTCTTCGGCTTTCAGGAGTTGTGGCATGCCGACAGCCTGTCGGCCGCATTGGCCACAGCCGGGCTCGACGGGGAATACACCGCCATCGCACCGCCAGGACATGCGGGGCAAAAGATCGTCTGCGCCGCCGCCGTGCGCTCGGCGATACTGACCGGCACGCCCCGCTGGATCGAAAACTTTCCCCCCGACTTCATCCTGAAAAGCGGCGGCGATGACAGCCAGACCGGGGATATCGAAGTGCTGATCGACGCCTTTTCACGTCCTGTTCTGCGCCTGACGATCCAGCCGCATTCCAACGCGCCTGAGGTCGTGGTTTTCGTCTGTCATTTCAAATCCAAGGGGCCGACCCAGATCTTCCGCGAATCCTGGTACGACAAGGATGTTCATGGCCGCCATTCCGAGGCGATCGGTGGCGCGCTGTCGACCATCCGCCGCACGGCCGAGGCGATGGCGCTGAGGATGATCCTGACCGAAGAGATGAAGAACACCGACACACCAGTCGTGGTGATCGGTGATTGCAATGACGGCCAGCATTCCAACACCCAGAACATTCTGACCGGCCAGCCGCGCTTCCTTACCACTTTGTCGAAAGGCGGAGGCGACAACGACCTATACTCGGCACAGACGCTGCAGCAGTACCGCAGCGAACGAGATGTCTATTACACCCATCTCTATCAGGACATGCGCGAGTCGCTGGACCACATTCTTGTCAGCCAGGAATTCTACGACAACTCAAAGAAGCGGATCTGGGCCTTCGACGGGTTGGAGATCGCGAACGATCACCTGAACATTGACGACCACAAGGAAACCGGCACCGGCGATCACGGTGTTGTGCGCGCGCGGTTCGTCTACAAGCCCGCCGCCGATGCGGTTGTCTGATCTTCAGTCGAGACGGCGCTTGAACCCGGTATGCGATGGCGTGAATCCCAGACGCTCGTAAAAATGCCTTGCGTCGTGCCGGTCGGCATTCATCGTCAGTTGCATGAGCCCGCAATCCGCGGCACGGGCGCGGGCCTCGGCATCGGCGAACATCACTTGCCCGATCCCCTGCCCTCGCAGGTCGACAGCAACGCGGACGCTTTCCACCTGCGCCCGTCGCGTGGCGCGCAGCGACAGGCCGGTGATGAAGGTGAGCTGATAGGTTGCCACGATCCGACCGTCGTCCTCGCCGACAATAACCGTATTGCCGCCTTCGGTCGCTATTGCATCGAAGGCGGAATAATAATCATCGAGTGACGCACCTTCGCGCTCCGCACCAAGCGCATCGTCCCTGAGAAGCGCCACGATCGCTGGAACGTCGTCACGCCGCGCCTCGCGGAACCGGATCATACGGACACCGCTCTTTTTGCCGCGGCGATGAAGGCACGGATCAGATCGGCGTCCTTCACGCCCGGCGCGCTTTCGACACCAGACGACACATCGACCTGTCGCGCCCCGGTCAGGCGGATCGCCTCGGCAACATTGTCGGGCGTCAAGCCGCCTGCCAGCATCCACGGGCAGGGCCAGTATTTCTTCGCGACCAGTCGCCAATCAAAAGCAAGGCCGTTACCGCCGGGCAGGGCCGCGCCCTTGGGCGGTTTCGCATCGACCAGAAGCTGGTCGGCGACCTTGCCATAGGTTTCGATGGCCTTCAGGTCACCGGCTTCCGCCACGCCCACGGCTTTCATCACCGGCAATCCATAGCGGGCCCGGACCTCGGCAACCTGTTCGGGGCTTTCCGCGCCGTGCAACTGCAACATATCGAGTGGCACGGCAGACGTGATCGCATCCAGCTCGGCATCGGTCGCGTTCACCGTCAGAGCCACCTTGGCCACACCGGGCGGCACCATGAGCGCGAGCCGTGCAGCCGTAGGGATCTCAACATGCCGGGGAGATTTCGGGAAAAAGACCAGACCGATATAGGCTGCGCCGTTGTCAACGGCGGCCTCGATATGGGCGGGCTCTTTCAGCCCGCAGATTTTCACGCGGATATCCAAATAACCCCTCCGGGGAACCGGTCAGCCCGCCTTGCGACCCTCAAGCAGCGCCAGAACATCGTCCTCTGCCTCGGGCTTTTCCGCCTTGAGTCGACTGACTTCCTTTTCCAGACGCCCGGCCTCACGCTTGTGCTGGCTGGCGGCGGCGCGGTGTTTCGCCTCACGGAACCATTCCCAGACGAAGCCGATCCCAAGACCCGCGACAATCCCGGCAAAGATCGCGAGGAAGAGCGGCACCTCAAGCGACCACCCGATGCCGAGGAACTGGTCCAGTTCCTCAGGCAGCAGCCGCAAAGTCACCAGACCACGATTGGCCGAGGCAACGGCAATCAGGGCAATCCCGAGGAGGGCGAGAAAGAGAAGGCGAAGCATGCGCAACATGCGCGATCCTTACCCCCCGTTGAGACGGTCCCGCAAGAGCTTTCCGGTCTTGAAGAAGGGAACATGCTTTTCCTCGACCTCGACAGATTCACCCGTGCGGGGATTTCGACCGGTTCGGGCATCGCGCTTCTTAACCGAAAACGCCCCGAAACCGCGCAGTTCGACCCGATCGCCACGCGCCAGTGCCTCGATGATCTCTTCAAAGATCGTATTCACGATCCGCTCGACGTCACGCTGAAAAAGATGCGGATTCTCTTCGGCGATCTTCTGGATCAATTCGGACCGGATCATTCACAACCCCCCTTGTCGGCCATCTTACCGGCAGCCGCAGATTTTCTTTGCTCGAACTATAGGCGCAATCTGCTCGCCGACAAACAGGAAAGCCCTTGGAAAAGCGAGGACTTCCGTCGTCTTTGTGCTTTGAAAAGCCGGGAATCGACGTCGGACCCGACACTGCGGCGCAGCATTCTGGCCCGAGAGGACGCAAGCGGGGTCAGTCAGGGGGAGTTGATCCAACCGATTCGTTTCCGAAACGGAAACGGCCCCGCCGATGGCGGGGCCGTTCTGGTTGTCATGCTGTCAGGCTTACTTGTCGCCCGAACCCTTGAGTGCCGCGCCAAGGATATCGCCGAGCGAAGCGCCCGAGTCGGACGAACCGTATTGTTCCACGGCTTCCTTCTCTTCGGCGATCTCGCGCGCCTTGATCGACAGGCCCAGACGACGGGTCTTGCTGTCCACATTGGTCACGCGGGCGTCGACATGGTCGCCGACCTGGAAACGCTCGGGGCGCTGGTCGGCACGGTCGCGGGCGAGGTCCGAACGGCGGATGAAGGATTTCATGCCGTTGTACTCGACCTCGATGCCGCCGTCTTCGATCGCGGTGACGGTCGTGGTGATGACCGAGCCCCGCTTCACACCGTCAACCGCATCCGAGAACGTGTCTTCGCCGAGTGCCTTGACGGAAAGCGAGATACGCTCCTTTTCGACATCCACTTCGGTGACAGCGGCCTTGACCACGTCGCCCTTGCGGTAGTTCTGGATCGCATCCTCGCCACGCTGTTCCCAGCTGAGATCGGAGAGGTGAACCATGCCGTCGATGTCGTTCTCGAGACCGATGAACAAACCGAATTCGGTGATGTTCTTGACTTCGCCCTCGATCTCGGTGCCCACAGGATGGGTTTCCGAGAAAACTTCCCACGGGTTGCGCATCGTCTGCTTGAGGCCGAGCGAAACGCGGCGTTTCGCGGTGTCGATCTCCAGCACCATGACGTCCACTTCCTGCGAGGTGGAGACGATCTTGCCCGGATGGACGTTCTTCTTGGTCCAGGACATTTCGGAGACGTGGACGAGGCCCTCGACACCCGCTTCCAGTTCGACGAACGCACCGTAGTCGGTAATGTTCGTGACCCGGCCCTTGTGGACGGAGTTCAGCGCGAACTTCTCTTCGACCGAATCCCACGGATCGGACTGAAGCTGCTTCATGCCGAGCGAGATACGGTGGGTTTCCTTGTTGATCTTGATGACCTGAACCTTCACGGTCTCGCCGATCGACAGGATCTCGTTCGGGTGGTTCACGCGGCGCCATGCCATGTCGGTGACGTGGAGAAGGCCGTCAACACCGCCAAGGTCAACGAACGCACCGTATTCGGTGATGTTCTTGACCACGCCGTCGACCGTCTGGCCTTCGGTGAGGTTGCCGATGACTTCCGCACGTTGTTCGGCGCGGCTCTCCTCGAGGATCGCGCGGCGCGACACAACGATGTTGCCCCGGCGGCGGTCCATCTTGAGAATCTGGAACGGCTGCTTCATGCCCATAAGCGGGCCTGCATCGCGCACCGGACGGACATCGACCTGCGAACCGGGAAGGAACGCAACCGCGCCACCCAGATCGACGGTGAAGCCACCCTTGACGCGGCCGAAGATAGCGCCATCGACGCGCTCTTCTGCGGCATAGGCCTTTTCGAGACGGTCCCACGCCTCTTCGCGGCGGGCTTTCTCACGGCTGAGGACAGCCTCGCCGCGCACGTTCTCGACCCGGTCGAGATAAACCTCAACCTCATCGCCGACGGCGATTTCGGCTTGCTCTCCGGGATTTGCGAATTCTTTCAGATCGACGCGGCCTTCCATCTTGTAGCCGACATCGATGATGGCCTGGCCCGCCTCGATGGCGATGACCTTGCCTTTGACGACCGAACCCTCTTCGGGGGTGTCAATTTCGAAGCTTTCTTTAAGGAGGGCTTCGAATTCCTCCATGGTCGCTTTAGCGCACATGCGTGTTCAGTTCCTTTTCATCACGTTTTCTGGCCATGCGGTTGGCTCCGCCGGTCTTTGGTTTCGCGTCCTTCGGGCAGGCCCCGGACAAAGACAAAGGGCCGCAGCTTACGCCCGACCCTGCTCTATCCGTTTTTCTATGGCTTCAATCGCCTTATGGACGGCTGCGTCTATAGAGAGTTCCGTCGTATCTAGCAAGACCGCATCGTCGGCGGGTTTCAACGGCGCTGTGGTCCGTTCCGCATCCCGCTTGTCCCGCTCGATCACCTCGACCAGAACCTTGGCCTCGTCGCCACCCACTTCCAGCCAGCGTCGGTGGGCGCGCACCTTGGGGCTTGCCGTAACGAACAGTTTCACCTCCGCCTCAGGGCAGATCACCGTTCCGATGTCGCGCCCGTCAAGGACCGCACCGCCCTCGCGGCGCGCGAAGCTGCGCTGGAATTCGACCAGCGCGGCCCTCACTTCGGGGATGACGGCAACCCGGCTGGCCGCCTGCCCGGCCTCCAATGTTCTCAGATCATCGCGGGTCAGGTCGGCTTCGTTCAGGCGGCGTGCGGCCTCCACCGGATCGCCGCCCTTTGCGCCAACGGCGCGATAGAGCAGCCCGGTATCGAGATGGGCGAAGCCGAAATGCGCCGCAACTGCGCGGCTGATCGTGCCCTTGCCCGCCGCCGCCGGTCCGTCGATTGCCACTGTAAAGATCATGCGTCGACTCCTCCGGGACTCTGACTAGGCCAAAGTATCGGCAAGCTCAATTCGGCACTATTGACAGTATTAATGTCATTTTGACAATGTACATGTCATGAAGGATCTATACACAATCATCTGGCAGACCCGGCCCCTGCTTCAGCAAATTGAAACTGCCGTTGCCGCGGGCCTCGATGGCACTGGCCTGACGGTAAGAATGCGTGCAGTGCTTGAGATCCTCTTTTCCGACGGACCAATGACCGTGCCCGCATTGGCGCGCCGCCTGTCGATCCAGCGCCAATATGTCCAGCTCATGGTCAACGAGACAGAGGCGGCGGGATTCACCGCGCGTCACGCGAACCCGGCCCACAAGGCATCACATCTGGTGAACCTGACCGAGGCGGGTCGCGACGCCATTGGCAAGGCCCTGACCCGTGAAGCGACAATTGTCGAAAGAATCGCACTGCAGTTCGACCCCAACGACATCGCCGCAGCGAAGCGGGTAAGCGAAGGGCTGATTTCGGCATTCCGGCAGATCAACGGGGAAGAACCGGCATGATACTCGCAGTTTCGCTCGCCGCCCTTGCTGTCTTCCTCTGGCTCGCCATCACACTCTGGCGCTTCGTCCGGATCAGCCGCGCCGAACATATCGGTGACCGGCGTAAGGGAACCGCCCTGCTGCTGATCGACCTGCAGAAGGATTTCCTCGACAATGGCCCCTATCCGCCCGCGCAACGCGCCCAGGCCCTGGACGCGGTATCCCGGGCTGCGGTTCAGGCGCGAGGCAACGGATGGCCGGTGATCGCGGTCCGGCAGACGGTGCGCAGCCGGTCCCTGCGGCTGCTTGCGCGGCTCGCCCTCGGCGGCAAAGGGATGGACGGCACAGCCGGCAGCGATCTTGTGCCGGAGGCTGCCGCCCTGTCGGACCATGTTCTGAGCAAGGAGGTGCAGGATGCATTTGCATCCGGCGAACTCGACCGCCTGCTTGCACAACATGATGTCGCGCATTTGCGGATCGCCGGTCTGGACGGTGAGCACTGCGTTCGCGTCACATGTCTGGCGGCAATACAGCGTGGATATAACGTGACCCTGCTTTCCGACGCGATCCTGACCGCGCGCGACACTGGCTGGGACAAGGCCGCGCGGCAGGCCCAGATGCAGGGCGTGACCGTCGGAACCGTTGCTACGCTCTGCTGAAGCTCTGCTAAAGCCCTTACCGTCGCCTGCTGCCTGCCGCGCTACTTCCGGTCTGACCAACAGACCGGAGACCCCATGCGCCTGACGCTTCTCAACCCGCCCCACACCGCCATCGGTAGCCGTATCCCGGACGAGCATCTGCCACCCTTCGGTCTGCTCTGCATCGGCGGCCCCCTGATCGACGCAGGCCATCAGGTGCGGCTGGTCAATGCCGATCCCGGCCCGATGGAGATGGCGCGGATCGTCGTCGAATGCCTCTATGACCGCCCCGATGCGGTGCTGATCGGTCATTCGGGTTCAAGTTCCGCCCATCCGACCGTGGTCGAAATTGCCCGCGTGCTGAAACGGGCCCGGCCGGAGGTCACGATCATATATGGCGGGGTCTTTCCCACCTATCACTGGCAGGATGTGCTGGTCGAAGTGCCAGAGGTCGACATCATCGTGCGCGGCGAGGGCGAGGTGACAACGCCCCGGCTTTTGGCCACGCTGGAAGCCGGGATGCCATTCGACCATATCCCGGGCCTTGCCTACCGCGAAAACGAAACCCCCGTCGCGACACCGCCCGCCCCGATGCTGACCGACCTCGACAGCGCACGCATCGGTTGGGAACTGATCGACTTCGCCCGGCATTCCTATTGGGGCGGGCGCAGGGCTGTCATCCTGCAGTTCTCGCGCGGCTGCCCGCACCTTTGCACCTATTGCGGCCAGCGCGGCTTCTGGACCCGCTGGCGCCACCGCGATCCGGTCAGGTTCGCGGCCGAGATCGCCCGGCTGGTGCGCGACCATGGCGTTGAACTGATCAACCTTGCGGACGAAAACCCCACCTCCTCACGCCGCGCCTGGAAAGCGTTTCTGGAGGCTCTGATCGCCGAGGATGTGAAAGTCACGATCATCGGCTCGACCCGCGCCGACGATATCGTGCGGGATGCCGACATCCTGCATCTTTACAAGAAGGCGGGCGTCTTGCGCTTTCTTCTGGGGATGGAGGGCACCGACGAGGCGACGCTGAATGCGATCAAGAAGGGCGGCAGCCGGTCAAAGGACCGCGAGGCGATTCGGCTTTTGCGCCAGCATGGTATGATCGGTCTTTGCACCTTCGCCGTGGGCTTCGAGGAGGAAACCGATCGCGACTATTGGCGCATGCTGCGTCAGCTTCTGGCCTATGACCCCGATCAGGTCATGTCGATCTATGCCACCCCGCATCGGTGGACGCCCTTCCATGCTCAGTCTGCGACCCGCCGGGTGATCCAACCCGACCTGCGCCTGTGGGATTACAAGCATCAGGTGCTGGAAACCCCGAACGTCCCGGCCTGGCGTGTCTTTCTGTGGGTCAAGACCGTCGAGGCCACGCTGCAACTGAGGCCGAGGGCGCTCTGGCGGACCTACCTGCACCCTGACCCCGAAATCCGCCACGCAATGCGCTGGTATTCCCGCATGGGACGGCGGGTCGTGTTGCATGAGGTGTTGTCCTTCCTCTTTCGCGAAAGGCGGCGGGCCGGGCCGAGCGTGGCTGAGTTCTGGGGCGGCGGGCGATTTGATGAAGAGGCGCTGTCGCGTTCGGGACGATCGGAAAAACAAACGGGACGGACGATCATGGGCGGCACCAAGGTCCCCGCCTATCTGCGATGAACCGGGGCACGCGCCCCGTCACCCATGAAAGGAAACCTGATGAAACCCACTCTCATTATCGCCGCCCTGACCGCCGCCCTGCCGGTCTTCGCCGCCCCCGCTTTCGCGGCCGATGAACTCAACATCGCGCCGGGCCTCTCCTATGCCGGGGCGCCTGTCGGCCTTCACGGCGCAGACCCTGTCGCGCTCGTGAACGGTGATGTCGTCACCGGCGAGGGCGAGTTCTCCTCCGTCCTGAACGGCGCGGCCTATTACTTCGCCTCGGCCGGGAACAAGGCCGCCTTCGACGCCAACCCGGCCGCCTATGAGCCGCAGAACGGCGGCTTCTGCACCTATGGCGTCTCGGTCGGCAAGAAGTTCGACGGCGATCCGCGCCATGCGGTCGCGCATGAGGGCAAGCTCTATGTCTTCCTCAATGCCAAGACACGCGAACTGTTCCTTGAGGATGTTTCGGGCGCGCTGACCAAGGCCACCGAGAACTGGGCGAAGATCGAGCACGTCGCGGCGAGTGAACTCTGATGTCCCGCGCGCGTCCCTACCGGGGCGCGCGCCTTTGACCCAGCCAAAGCCGGGCCAGCGCGCCGAACAGCACCGCGAGAAGCAGCCATTTCGCAAGTGTCAGAAGACTTGTCGCCGTGGCAACGACCTCAGCGAAACCTTCGGGGTTCTTCAGCATCACCCGGATGAGCGCGTTTTCCAGATAGTCGATCCCGGCTGCAAAAACCGCGACCTTGGTCAATCGTCGCGCCAGCCTCTCTGGCGCCCAACGCTCAAACGCCTCGCGGAAGGTAATACAGAGAAGTGCCGGGAAAATGAGATCCAGCGCCTGTACAATCCAGAGATACCGCCACAGCGCACCTTCGGACAAAGCCGCCAGATAGTCCCGCGCGGTCCCGGCCCCATAGGGCAGATGCGGTGCGTCGAAGCTGCAAACAGCCCAGACCCCGCTGCACTCCATCGAGCTCGCGGCAACCATCGCAACGAACAGGAGAGCCGCCGTTATGGCAGCCGACCTGAACGCCCCGTCAGTCACTTGTTCGACCGCTCGACCGAGGCGCCGAGGCCGGTCATCAGGCCTTCGAAGACAGGGAAGGAGGTCGCTATGGGTGAACCGTCATCGACGCTGACCGGTTTCTGCGCGGCAAGGCCGAGAACAAGGAAGGACATCGCGATCCGGTGGTCGAGATGGCTCTTGCAGGTTGCCCCGCCCGGCACGCCGCCCGGGCCCATGCCGTGGACGATGAGCGTATCCTCATCCTCCTCGATCCGCACGCCACAGGCTTCCAGTCCGCGCGCCATGGCGTCGATCCGGTCGCTTTCCTTGACCCGCAGCTCCTTGACCCCGCGCATGACCGTCTTGCCCTCGGCACAGGCCGCGACTACGGACAGGACGGGATATTCGTCGATCATCGAGGCCGCGCGTTCTGGCGGCACCTCGATGCCTTTCAGCGATGATGCCTTTACGCGCAGGTCGGCGACCGGCTCACCGCCTTCCTCGCGCGGATTCTGAAACTCGATATCGGCACCCATCTCGACCAGCGTGGTGTAAAGCCCGTTTCGGGTCGGGTTCTGGCTGACACCGGGGACGAGGATGTCCGACCCTTCGACGATCAGCGCCGCACAAACGGGAAAGGCTGCCGAGGACGGATCGCGCGGAACGGCGACCGTTTGGGGTTTCAGCTCCGGCTGGCCGGTCAGGGTGATGACATGGCCCTCATCGGTGGCTTCCACCGTCAGGTCAGCACCGAACCCCCGCAGCATGCGTTCAGAATGGTCGCGGGTCGGCTCCTTTTCGATCACCACAGTCTGGCCCGGCGCGTTCAGCCCGGCCAGCAATACGGCGGACTTCACCTGCGCCGAGGGCATCGGCACGGTGTAGCGCACCGGCACCGGATCGGCCGCGCCGACGATGGTCATCGGCAGCCTGCCGCCCTGACGGCCATAGGCCTTCGTCCCGAACAATGCCAAGGGATCGGTCACCCTTCCCATCGGCCGCTTGTTGAGGCTCGCATCGCCCGTAAATGTCGCAGTGATGGGTGTCGTCGCCATCGCCCCCATGATCAGCCGCACACCGGTGCCGGAATTGCCGCAGTCGATGACGCTCGACGGCTCGGCGAAACCACCCACGCCAACGCCATGGACCGACCAATCACCCGGCCTGTGCTGGATCACCTCGGCCCCGAAGGCCCGCATCGCCTTGGCGGTATCGAGAACGTCCTGCCCTTCGAGAAGACCCGTGACCTTGGTTTCGCCAACCGCCATCGCACCAAGGATCAGCGAGCGGTGCGAGATCGATTTGTCCCCCGGCACCTCGGCCCGGCCCTTCAGGGGACCCGACTTGCGGGCGGTCATCGGGATCGGATCACCATGGGCGGACATCGGGGCTTCCTTCGCGCTGAACTCGGCCCCTGCCCTAGCGCAAGCCCGCGGAACGGTCCAGCCCGGTCAAACTTCTTCGCCGAGCCAGATCGAGGGATTGGTCTCGGCAATGCGGCGGAAGAGGTCTTCGCCCAAAGCCACGCGCAGGCGGAAACACACGGCGCGTTCCGACAGTACTTCTTGCCGGGTCATATAATAGTCAGAGCCAAACAGGACGCGCGAGGCGACATCTTCGTCTTCCAGAAAGAGCCGCAGGAACGGAACGAAGTCGGTGAAGTGGAAGAGTGTGTAGGAAATATCGGTCCAAAGCCCGGGATAATTACCGCAGGTGATCATCCGGCGGATCGCAACCTGCCAGTTGCCCTCGACCGCGTCGGGGTCGGTCGTGTCCACGCCGTCCTCCACATAGGCGCGCCAGTCGCGTTGGCCGCCGAAATGGGCTAGGCAGACGCGCAGTTCGGGGAAGGCCTTCATCACCGGGATGAAGGCCTGCGGTCTTGTATACATGTCGGCCACATCATCAACGATGCCCTTGCCGGTGACACCGCCGCGTGAGCAATGGCTCATCACCGGCAGGTTCCTTTCGACAAGCATTGGATACACCTCGTCCATCAGCACCCGGTGATAGGGGTCGAAGCCGAGACGCGGGTAGAGCTTCAGCCCGCGGAACCCGTGTTCCTCAATGCAGCGGCGCACCTCATCCGCCGCGCCCGGCAGGCGGGGATCGCAGGTGGCAAAGGGCAGCACCCGGTCGCGATACCGCTCTGACTTCGCCATTTCTGCCAGTTCGTCGTGCTGATCGCGAAGACCGACCGGCACCCTGCCGTGGTCGATCCCGGCCATTTCCATCGGCAGAACCACGAAGCGCGTATCGGGCGGGTAATGCGGCACGAGCCGGTCGAGCAGGTCGGACTGCCGCTTCACGCCCGATTCCTGGCTGAAACGGAAGAGACGGTCGAGGTTGTCGGCAATCGCTTCGTGCCCCACGAAACGAAAGAGAAAAGCAAGAAAGCGCACGAGAACCGGCACCTTCTTGAATATCCATAAGAGCGGATGCGGGTAGAGAACCGGCACATGCTGGTCAGTGAACGTGTGAACGTGGCAGTTGGTGATCCGGATATGCGCCATGGAAATGCCCTCTGAAATGCGGGCATTCTAGCACATTTCCCTCCTTCGGTCAGCGGCGCCGGAAGGTCAGGTAATGCGGCTCACGGCCTTCCCGCAAGGCCTTCTGCTCATACCGGGTGGACAGCCAGTCTTCCCACGGCTCCGCCCCCTGCCCGACCAGATCGAACCCGGCCTTCGGCACCTCTTTCAGCGTCTGACGAACATAGTCGCGAATGTCGGTCGCCACGCGGAACTCTGCGCCCGGCTTCATCACGCGGGCCAGCGGCAGAAGATGTTCTGGCGTCACGAAGCGGCGGCGGTGATGACGTTTCTTTGGCCAGGGGTCGGGGTAGTTGAGGAAGGCCTTGGCGATGGAGGCGTCTGGTAGGACATCCATAAGATCGCGCGCATCGCCGGGATGGACCGAAAGGTTCGTGACGCCTGCATCACGGATCTTGCCCAGAAGCATCGCCACCCCGTTGATGAAGGGTTCGCAGCCGATGATGCCGACATCAGGGTTTCGTGCGGCCATATGTACAAGGTGTTCGCCCCCGCCAAAGCCCACTTCCAGCCAGACATCACGCGCGTCGCCGAAGATGGCGGCGGGGTCGATCGGGCGGCGGTCGGGGTTTTCCTCGCGCGTGATATCGCTGGGCTGCAAGGCCCCCAGATCCTCGTTCAGGTAGGTCTTCTGGCTGGCACGCAGGGTCTTGCCGCGGATGCGGCCATAGAAATTGCGGCGGGGCTGGTCGGGGCTGGTCATGGCGCCCCTCTAGCGCCGGATCGCGCATATCGCAACCATGGTGCTGACCTTGGCACTTGCGACGGGGTCCAAGCCTGCCCCGCCATGGGACACGAACGTTAAAACACGCCCGCTGGCATGCCAGAGCGGAATCGGCTAGGGCTGAGCGAACCCCAGACAGGAATGCCCATGACCACCCGTGCCGGATTTGTCGCTTTGATCGGAGAGCCCAATGCGGGCAAGTCCACGCTTCTGAACCGAATGGTCGGGGCAAAGGTGTCAATCGTCACCCACAAGGTGCAGACGACGCGCTCCCGTATCCGTGGCATCGCGATGGAGGGCGAGGCGCAGATCGTCTTCGTCGATACGCCGGGTCTCTTCCGCCCGCGCCGCAGGCTTGACCGCGCGATGGTCAAGGCGGCATGGGGCGGCGCGGCAGATGCCGATATCGTCGTTCTTCTGATCGAGGCGCATCGCGGGATGACCGAGGGTGTGAAGGCGATCATCGACCGTATCGCCGATGAACTGCCCAAGGGCGTGCGCGTGGCGCTTGCGATCAACAAGATCGACCGGGTCAAGGCCGAGGCCCTTCTGGCCCTGACCGAAGAGCTGAACGCCGCCTATCCGTTCGAGAAGACGTTTCTCATCTCGGCCGAGCGCGGCCATGGCGTCGAGGACCTGAAGAAATGGCTGGCCGCCGAACTGCCCGAGGGTCAGTGGTTCTACCCCGAAGACCAGATCGCCGACCTTCCCCTGCGCATGATCGCCGCCGAAGTCACGCGGGAGAAACTGACGCTGAGACTGCATGAGGAACTGCCCTACCAGCTGACAGTCGAAACCGAGCGGTGGGAAGAAAAACCCGACGGCTCGGCCCGGATCGACCAACTCGTCTATGTCGCCCGCGACGGGCACAAGGGCATCGTGCTCGGTCACAAGGGCGAGACGATCAAGGCGGTCGGTCAGGCCGCGCGCGCCGAGTTGACGGAGTTTCTCGGCCGACCGGTGCATCTTTTCCTGCAAGTCAAGGTGCGGCCGAACTGGCTGGAGGAGAAGGAGCGCTATTCCGAGATGGGCCTTGAGTTCAAGGATGGCGATTAACGTCCTTTTCCGCAACTGGTGCCGCCTCGGGGGGCATCGAGCCCCCGCTCGGCGGCCTGCCTCCGGCGGGAGTATTTCTCGACAGAAAGTGGGAGGGGCGTCGTGAGCGCCCGGCTGACCGCGGACTTCTGGGTGCGCGCCTATCTGGCGCGGCTGCAGGCGGCGCATATCCCGGCCTATATCGTGGCGCGCGGGGATGCGACGGCGGGTGCGGTGCTGGTGAAGCTTGCCACGCTCGACGGGCAGGCGCGCCTGTTTCAGCGGTCGTTCGACCTGTTCACTGGCGCGCGGGTCTGGGTGGTGCTGGCCGAGGGCGCCGAGGCCGATGTAGACGCCTCGATCGCGCGTCAGCGGCGCAGCGATCCCGACCTCTGGGTGGTCGAGATCGAAAACCGCGAGGGACGGACATTGCTGGATGAGGACGGGCTGGCCGAGTGAAATTAGCGACTGAGGCAGCCGTCGCCGGTCGTGAGAATGCCCGCAAACGGCCACACGGCTGCTCAACCTTTCGTCAAACATGTTTCCATATCCTCAAATACCGGCGGCGTCCGACCTAGGTTAAGAAAGGACACCCGGTCATGCCGACCGGCTGCCGCCAAAGCGGGACAAGCACATGTCAGTACCGACCCTCACCGACCGAAGACTGGACATGCGGTGCATGGTGCGGGAACTGTTGCCGCAAGGGAAACAGAAACAAGCGGTAACAGGAAGTTACGGAATCCTGACTAGGTGCGACTCACGGTTCGAGTTAGGCTTCAAATTGGGTGAAGGAACGGAAGGACGGGAAGGGTGACACGGCTCACCAATCAGCTTCTGAAACTTCTGCGTATCGGCCGCAGGGTTGAAACGCAAAGCGCAAAGCGCGGGCGCGGGCCTACAGATCATGTCATTCTTCTCGATGGAACATTGTCCAGCCTATCCCCGGGGCATGAGACCAATATCGGCCGCATCTACCGGCTTCTGCAGAACTGCCAGTCGGCGCAGATGTCGATCTATTACGAGGCGGGCGTACAGTGGCACATGTGGCGCCATACGCCCGATGTGGCGATGGGACGCGGCATCAACCGGCAGATCCGCCGCGCCTATGGCTGGCTCGCCACCCGCTATCGGCCTGGTGACCGGGTTTTCCTGTTCGGTTATTCACGCGGTGCCTATGCGGTGCGCTCGCTGGCGGGCATCATCGATCAGGTCGGCCTGCTGAGATCGGACTGCGCCACCGAACGAAATGTGAAATTCGCCTACCGCTACTATCAGCGTGAAAGCGAAAGCCCCTTTGAGGCCGCCTTCCGCCGCCGCTACTGCCACGAGAAGGTTGAGATCGAGATGATCGGCGTCTTCGACACGGTCAAGGCGCTGGGTGTGCGGTTACCGTTCCTGTGGATGTGGACGGAGCCGCAGCATGAATTCCACAACCATTCGCTCGGCTCTGCTGTGCGGCATGGCTATCACGCGCTGGCGCTGAACGAAAACCGCGCGGCTTTCGACCCGATCCTGTGGGAAACGGCGGGCGGCAACTGGGATGGGCGGATCGAACAGGTCTGGTTCCGGGGGTCCCACGGCGATGTGGGCGGACAACTGGGCGGGTTCAACACCGCAAGGCCCCTGTCCAACGTGCCGCTGTTCTGGATGCTGGAGCGGGCAGAGCGGCATAACCTGTCACTGCCGCTCGACTGGCGGGAGGGGCTGGACATGGATGCCACCGTGCCCTCAGTCGGCACCACGCGCGGCTGGGGTAAAGCCTTCCTGCTGCGCGCGAAGCGGCACGTCGGGCGCGACCCGTCAGAGAGCATTCATCCGACAGCGCATCTCGACGATCCGGCAAAACGACGTTGGGCACTGCCAGCGATGCGGCTTACGCGCCGGACATGATCAGGCAGGTCGTCGTCCCGGTCGCGTAGATGCGGCCATCTTCAACGCCCCGGATCTCCCCCCGCGCCACACCGGTCGAGCGGCCTGAATGCTGTACGATCCCCTCGGCCTCAATCTCGATCCCCAGCGAAAGCGCACGCGTGATGTTCACCGAATAATCGAGCGTCGTGTAAAACCGCCCCTTGGGCACGGTCGTCATCACCGCGCAAGCCATGCAACTGTCCAGAAGCGTCCCGTACCAGCCGCCGTGAACCGCCCCCATCGGATTGGTATGGCCGAAACCCGCCTTGCCGCGAAAGACCACGCGGCCAGGCTCGACCAGGTGCAGGCTGTAAGTCAGCGTCCGCGCGATCGCGGGCCCGGCGATCTTGCCGTCCAAAATGCCGCGCATGAAATCGAGGCCGGACATCGACAGCAACGTCTCTCGGCTGGCGATATCAGCGGGGGATTCGGCGATGAAGGGCATTGGCATAGCGGACTCCGGTCTGTGCCGCGCCAGCCTGCCGCAAGAACCGGCCCCGGACAATCACTTGTCCGGGGCCGGGTTGCACAACGGTGCCTTAAGCCACGTTCTGCAGGGAGACCTCCGGCACGATGCCCAGTGCGAAACACACGTCGCGGGTCAGCGTGGGCCGGTTAAGTGTGTAGAAGTGAAGGTCATCGACACCGCCCTGCAACAGGTTGTCGCAAAGCTCGGTGGCGACGACGGTTGCCAGAAGCTCTTCGCGCCCGTCACGCTGGGCCGCGGTAAACGCCTCTTCCAACCAAGCGGGGATATGCGCGCCGCAGCTTTGGGCAAACCGCTTGGTCCCGTCCCAGGAGATGATCGGCAGGATGCCGGGAATGATCGGCGCCTCGATCCCGGCCTTCACGCAGGCATCTCGGAAACGGAAGAAGCTTTCAGCCTCAAAGAAGAACTGGGTGATGGCCGAAGAGGCGCCCGCATCGATCTTGCGCTTCAGCCAGTCGACATTGGCCTGCATATCGGCGGCTTCGGGATGCGCCTCGGGGTAGGCGCCGACGCGGATCTTGAACTTGCCGGTGTCGGCCAAGGCTTCGATAAGCTCGACCGACGAGGCGAAGCCATCGGGATGGGCGGTGAATTTCTCGACCCCTTTCGGAGCATCGCCGCGAAGTGCGACGATTTCCGTCACGCCTGCCTCGGCATAGGCATTGGCGATATCCAGTGTCTCCGCCTTCGTCGCCTCGACGCAGGTCAGGTGGGCGGCGACATTCATGCCGTAATGCGCGCCGATTGTGTTAACCACCTCATGCGTCAGTTTGCGGGTCGTGCCGCCCGCACCGTAGGTGACGGAGGCAAAGCTTGGTTTCAGAGGCGCCAGCATCTGCGCGGTTTCCCAAAGCTGGAACGACGCCTCAAGCGTCTTCGGCGGGAAGAATTCAAACGAGATGCGGGGTGCGGGCATGGCTGTATCCTTGTCTTCAATGCCCTCTTGTCTCATTGAAAGAGACGTGAGACAAATTCATAATCTTCAAGAACTATATGAGTATGATTGAAAGAACTCCGCGATGCATCTGGAACTGCGCCACCTCAGGACGATCAGGGCGATCCATGAAACCGGCGGCCTAGCCCGCGCCGCCGATACGCTGAACATAACCCAGTCCGCGCTGTCGCATCAGGTCAAGGGCATGGAGGATCAGGCCGGGGTAGAACTGTTCGTACGGCGGACCAAACCGCTGAAACTTTCCGCTGCCGGTCTGCGCCTTTTGCGGACCGCTGAACGGGTGCTGCCCGAGATGGAGGCGCTGGCCGACGAATTCCGTAGCTTGCGCGCAGGCCGGTCGGGGCGGCTGCACATCGCCATCGAATGCCATGCCTGTTTCGACTGGCTCTTTCCGGTTCTCGAACAGTTCCGCCGCGCGTGGCCTGAGGTCGATGTGGATATCCGCCCGGGCCTCGCCTTCGGCGCGATGGAGGCCCTGATGCGGGAAGAGGTCGATCTGGTGATCTCGTCTGACCCCGAGAAGCTGCCCGATGTCATCTTCAACCCGCTCTTCGACTACGCGCCGACGCTGGTCGCGGCGCGGTCCAACCCATTGGCGGGAAAACCCTATGTCGAGGCAGAGGATTTCCGCGATCAGATGCTGATCACCTATCCCGTGGACCGCACCCGGCTCGATATCTTCTCCGAAGTCCTGACGCCCGCCCGCGTCGAACCCCGCGCAGTACGGCAGGTGGAACTGACGGCAGTGATCCTGATGTTGGTCGCGTCGGACCGGGGCGTGTCGGTCCTGCCCGACTGGGTGCTGCGCGAGGTGAAGTATCAGCCTGACTACGTGACCCGTAAGGTGACGAAACCGGGCCTGACCAAACGTATGTACGCCGCTACGCGGGAAGAGGATGCGACAAAGCCTTTCATGGCGCATTTCCTAAGGCTCGCGCGCAGCGAACCGGTAAAGCTACAACGGGTGTGATTTGAGGCTTGACCTCAACTTAACCTGAGCAATTACGAAGATGCCGGTTGTTGCAGGTAAAGGGCACGAAGATGACAATGGCGGATCGGGTGGAAGGCACTGCGTGGAGGGATCTTTTGCGGCGGGACACTGCGGCGTCGCTGGCGCTGGTTTGTCTTGGCGTCTGGCTCCATGCCGCCGACAGCCTGATCGTGGCGACGATGATGCCTGCGATTGTCGCCGGGATCGGTGGCGATCACCTCGTCGCGTGGAACTTCGCGCTTTATGAGACCGGCTCCATTGTCATCGGCGCGGCGAGCGGGCTGATCGCAATCCGCCACGGGCTGCGCCGCCCGATGACAATCGCGGCGCTCGCCTTCGGCCTTGGCTGCATGGTCAGCGCGCTGGCGCCTGCAATGCAGATCATGCTGGCGGGCCGGGTCCTGCAGGGGCTGGGTGGCGGCGGCTTGACTGCCTTGGCCTTCGTCTCGGCACGCAGGCTTTTCCCGGCCCGGCTCATCCCCAGGGTCATGGCGTCGATGTCATTGGTCTGGGGCACCTCCGCCTTCTTGGGCCCGCTTTTCGGCGGGCTTTTCGTGACCTATGCGAATTGGCGCGCGGGCTTTGCCGTCTTCGGTCTTCAGGCGCTGTTGCTTGCCTTCTGGATCTGGTTCGGTCTTGCACCGGCTGACTCCCCTGCCACCGACGAAAAGGCCACGGACCGGATACCCTTCCGGCGTCTCGGGCTTCTTAGCCTCGCGGTTCTCTCCGTCACCTATGCCGGGATCACCGCGACACCGGGCGGTATGGCAGCGGCCCTGTTGGCGGGTCTTGCCGCGCTGGCGCTCTTTGCCCGACTTGACAGCCACAGCGCGGGCGACCGGTTGCTGCCCCGCCGCGCCTTCGATCCGCGCGATCCCGTGGGGGCGGCGTTGGTGATGGTGCTTGCAGTCAGCATCGCGACCATGGGTCTGGCGACATACGGACCGCTTCTGATGGACTTGATCCATAAGACCCCGCCCCTGATCGCGGGTTATGTCGTCGCCACGATCTCCATCGCCTGGACGGTGGGGGCGGTCCTGTCCGCCGGCCTCGCCGAACGCCACGACCCAAAGATCATCGCAGTCGGAATGTGCCTGATCGTCCTCAGCGTCGTCGGTCTGCTTTACGCGGTACCACGCGGCCCCGTGGGCCTGATCGCCGTTTTCGCCGCCTGCGAAGGGCTGGGTTTCGGCCTGTCATGGACTTTCATCCTGCGCCGCGGCACCCGGCTTGTCCGTGCAGAGGATGCCGATCGTTTCAGCGCGGGCCTGCCGACACTCAGCCGCCTGGGTTATGCCTTCGGCGCTTCCGCAGTCGGCATCCTTGCCAATTCCGCCGGATTCAGCGCCGGGGCGGGACCGGATGAGGCCGCGCATGTCGCCCGGGTGATCTTTGCAGGCAGCCTGCCCTTTGCCGGTATCGCGCTCTTTGCGATGCTGCGTTTCGTCACGGCAAGAAGGTGACGGGGCTTGCGCGCAAAGTGTCTTGGGTTTCATGATCCTGAAGGGGGGGGATCATGGCCACAAGCTCCGCACTGCACCCATTCCTCGATCACAACGGCCCCATCGCCTTTGCCCATCGCGGCGGATCGCTGGAGGTCGAGGAAAACACCATGGCGGCCTTTACCCATGCGGTGGCGCTTGGCTACAGCCATATCGAGACCGACGTTCAGGCGACACGCGACGGCGTTGCTGTGATCTTTCACGACGACACCCTGACCCGGATGACAGGTGAGTCAGTGCGGATCGCGGACCTGACATGGGCGGACCTGAAGCACCGCCGAACCAAGGGGGGCGCGGCGATCCCGCTTCTGGAGGACCTGCTGGCGGAATGGCCCGACCTGAAGGTCAACCTGGAGGCCAAGGCCGATGCAGCGGTCGAACCGATGGCGCAAGCGATCCGACGGTCGGACGCGCTGAACCGGGTCTGCGTGGGGTCGTTCGACGCGAGGTTAACCGATAGACTGCGCAGCCTGCTCGGCCCCGGCCTCTGTTGGTCACCGGCCCACAAGGGGGTGCTGGGCCTCTGGCTGCGCGGATGGTCCCTGCCCGGGCGGCAGCCCGATTTTCCAGTCGTGCAGGTGCCAACCACATTCCGGGGCATTCCCCTGGTCACCCCCCGCTTCGTCCGCGCCGCGCATGCGCATGGCATTCAGGTCCATGTCTGGACTGTGGACGAGGAAGCCGAGATGGAGCAGCTTCTCGATATGGGCGTCGATGGGCTGATGACCGACCGGCCAAGCCTTCTGAAGCAGGTCATGGCGCGGCGGGCGGGCTGAGGGGGCTTCACATCCCTTGTTTCCCCGCGTATAGCCGCCCCCTGATCCGCCGGAGTGATGACCGATGCAAGGCAGTGCCAACCTCAACCTGATGATCAAGGCCGCACGCAAGGCGGGCCGTTCCCTAGTGAAGGATTTCCGCGAGGTCGAGAACCTTCAGGTGTCGGTCAAGGGGGCAGGCGATTTCGTCAGCCGCGCCGATACGGCGGCGGAAAAGATCATCAAGGACGAGCTCCTGGGCGCCCGCCCGACCTACGGCTGGCTGGGCGAAGAAACCGGCGAGGCCGATGGCGCCGACCCGACGCGCCGCTGGATCGTCGATCCGCTCGACGGAACCACGAACTTCCTGCATGGCCTGCCGCACTGGTCGGTCTCCATCGCGCTGGAACATAAGGGCGAGATCGTCGCTGGTGTGGTTTTCGACCCCGCTAAGGATGAGCTTTTCTGGGCCGAAAAGGGCGCGGGCGCCTGGATGAACGAAAGCCGCATCCGTGTGTCGGGCCGACGCTCACTGGGCGAAGCGCTCTTTGCCACCGGAGTGCCCTTTGGTACGAAAAAGACCCTGCCCGCGACGATGCGCGATCTGGCGCGGCTGATGCCGGCGACGGCCGGCGTCCGGCGCATGGGGTCGGCCGCGCTTGACCTCGCCTATGTGGCGGCGGGCCGCTATGACGGCTACTGGGAGCGCGAGCTGAACGCCTGGGACATGGCGGCCGGGATCCTTCTGGTGCGCGAGGCCGGTGGCTTTGTCGAGGCCGTTCGCGAGGGCCGCGAGATTTTCGAAAGCGGGTCGGTCCTTGCGGCGAATGTCGAAGTCTTCTCCGCCTTCGCGAAGGTGCTGCGCGCGCCGGAATGACGGCGGTGGGGGCTGTCTGCCCCCTCTTGGCGCTGACGCGCCAATTCACCCCCGAGAGTATTTCAGGACAGAAAGTGATCAGGTCCGGTCGGACGGATGGTTGATGCCGTCGGTCCAGGCAACCGGGCCCAGATCACGCGGATTGACCCCTTCGAGGCAGGCGGCATTGACGCCGTATTCGTTCGGGTTCGACCGGCGGCGGTGATGGGTGTAGATGCCGCAGGTCTTGCAGAAAAAATGCTTCGCCGTGCCGGTGTTCCATGTGTAGAGCGTGAGGTTTTCCGCCCCCTTCACCACCCTGACCCCATCAAGCGGTGCGCTGACCGCAATGGCCCCGCGCCTTGCGCAGAAGGAACAATCGCAGCGCCGCGCGCTGGCAAGACCCTCGTGCAGCGTCACCTCCAGTTCAACCGCGCCGCAGTGGCAGGTGGCGCGATGCGGTGTCTTGATTTCGGGCAGCGTCATTTCCGGCGCCTTCTGATGATGGGAATGTTCGAGGTCGAATAGCGGGTCTCGGGATGCGGTGGGTGGCCTTCAGTCTTTTGCCAATAGGCCCGCGCGCCGCGTCTGAGCCACACGGGCAAGGCGAAGGCGATTCCGGCGATGAAACCACCCGCATGGGCCCAATAGGCCACACCGCCGCCATCGGCCGGGGTCGAGACGCCAGAGAATATCTGCATCGCGAACCACAGGCCAAGCATGACGAAAGCGGGAATCGTGAAGACCCGGAAGAAGACCACGAAGATGATCAGGATATCGACCCGCGCCTTTGGGAACAGCAGAAGATAGCCGCCAAGTACCGCACCGATCGCCCCCGAGGCTCCGACAGTCGGCACGACCGAGTCAGGGGCCGAGGCGATGTGTGCGAGCGCGGCGGCGACGCCCCCGGCAAGGTAGAAGATGAGGAAGCCCAGATGGCCGAGCTGATCCTCCATATTGTCGCCGAAGATCCACAGAAACAGCATGTTGCCCGCAAGGTGCATGACGCCTGCATGCAGGAACATCGAGGTGAAGATACCGTGGACCTCTCCGCCTTGTGTGACGGCGGCAGGGATCATGGCCCAGTCGCGCCAGAAGCCCAGCATCGCCTGTTCACTGCCCGTGTAGGGAAGCTGAAGAAGGAATGCGATCGCGTTCGCCGCGATCAGGGCGTAGACGACATAGGGCGTCCGTTCAGAGGGGTTGTGGTCGCGGATCGGAAACATGGCGCCACGTTTTCCGATCCGCGAAGGGGCGTCAAGCGTTACCGGCCTCGGCCAGAAGCTGGGCATTGCCGCCCGAGGCCGTGGTGTCGACGCAGACATGGCGTTCGAGCGCGACGTGGCCAAGGTCCGGCATCGCCGTGATCAGCGGCAGGATCTGGCCGTCGCGGCCCGCCAGCGCCACGTTGTAGGCCCGTGCCGCCGCTTCGTCGCCCCACCAGAGAACACCGGCAAAGCCCTTGAGCGTTGCCAGCGCCTGCGGGTCGAGCGCCCCTGCAACCGCGATGGCCTGCCCGCCCAGCGCGTGGATCGCCTCTGCCTGCGCCTCGGTCGCCTCACGTCCGGGGCCGAGGCAGAGGAAAGGCGCGCGCGCCAGCAGCGTCAGGCGGTTCGATTCGCCCGTCGGACCCGGCAGATCGACGCGGGTCAGGATGGCCGGAAGCGGGGCTGCATTCAGCGCGGCCTGCACCTTGGCGGGATCGGCCTTGGCGTCATCCTTTCCGGCCTTGCCTGCCGCGACAGGCTGGGTGAAGCGGTGCAGATATTCCGGCCCGCCCGCCTTCGGCCCGGTGCCCGAAAGCCCCTCGCCGCCGAAGGGCTGGGAACCAACCACGGCGCCGATCTGGTTGCGGTTCACATACATGTTGCCGACATGCAGCGCCTCGGTCAGTTCCTGCACCCGGTTGTCGATGCGGGTGTGCAGGCCGAAGGTCAGCCCGTAGCCGGTCGCGTTGATGTCGTCGATGATCTTCGGAAGCTTGTCGGCGTCGAAGGTGGCGACATGCAGAACAGGGCCGAAAATCTCGCGTTTCATATCGGCGACGCCTTTGACTCGGATCACGGTGGGCGCGATGAAATGGCCGCCCTTCGGGGTCGAGAGCTGACGCAGCAGACGCCCCTCTTTCCGGGCTTTCTCGATATGTTCGCGGATGCCCTGTTCGGCTTCCTCGTCGATCACCGGGCCGACATCGGTCGCAAGGTGCCACGGGTCGCCGACCGTCAGCTCCTCCATCGCGCCGAAGAGCATATCGGTGAAATGGGCGGCGATGTCTTCCTGCACATAGAGGCAACGCAGTGCCGAGCAGCGCTGGCCCGCCGACTGGAAGGATGATGCCACGATATCGCGAACCGCCTGTTCGGGAAGTGCAGTCGAGTCCACGATCATCGCGTTCAGCCCACCGGTTTCCGCGATCAGCGGCGCGCCGGGGGCGAGGTGTTTCGCCATCGCCTTGCGGATCAGCATCGCGGTGTCGGTCGAGCCGGTGAAGCAGACGCCATTGACGCGGGCGTCGGAGGTGAGTTTGGCCCCGACCGTCGCCCCGTCGCCGGGCAGGAGTTGCAGGGCAGAGGCCGGAACGCCTGCCTTGTGCAGCAGGGCCACGGCATGGGCCGCGATCAGCGGCGTCTGTTCCGCCGGTTTCGCCAGCACCGCGTTCCCGGCGGCAAGTGCTGCCGACAACTGGCCGGTGAAGATTGCCAGCGGGAAGTTCCAGGGGCTGATACAGGTGAAGATGCCCAAAGGCGGCTGTTTCAGTTCCAGCCCACGAGCGGCGTAGTAGCGCAGGAAGTCCACCGCCTCACGCAGTTCGGCCACGGCATCCATCAGCGACTTGCCCGCCTCGCGCGCCAGCAGCGCGAAGATCGGGCCGAAGTTTTCCTCATAAAGGTCGGCGGCGCGGTTCAGGATTGCCGCACGTTCGGCAGGCGTCGCCTTCCACGGTTTCGCGGCGGCCAGCGCATGATCGACATCGGCGGCGGAAGCATCGGTGACGCGGCCGACAAGCTGACCGGTTGCGGGGTTCAGCACGCGGCGCGGCTTCAATCCTTCCACCTTGCAGGCCAGCATCGGCTGGGCAGCGAATTCGGTCTTCGCATATTCGTCACGCGCGGCGTCGATGCGGGCGAGCGTCGGCGCATCGGTCAGATCGAATCCTTCGGAGTTCCGGCGCTCGGGCGCGAACAGATCCGGCCCCTTGCGGATCGCCTTGTTCGACAGGCCGGGCAGCATTGCCTCCACTGCGTCGAACGGGCAGGAGGCGACCTCTTCGGGGGCCACGTCCTCATCGACGATCTGGTTCACGAAGGAAGAGTTGGCGCCGTTCTCCAGCAGGCGGCGGACCAGATAGGCCAGAAGATCGCGATGAGCACCGACGGGTGCGTAGATGCGGCAGCGGGTCTTTTCGCGCTTGAGCACGATGTCATGCAACCGCTCGCCCATTCCATGAAGACGCTGGAACTCAAACGGCTTGCCCGCGCCCATATCAAGGATCGCGGCGACGGTATGAGCGTTATGGGTGGCGAATTGCGGGTAGATGCGGTCGGTCATGCCCAAGAGCTTCTTCGCATTGGCGATGTAGCTGACATCAGTCGCTTCCTTGCGGGTGAAGACCGGGAAATCCTCCAGCCCCATAACCTGCGCGCGCTTGACTTCGGCATCCCAGTAGGCGCCCTTGACGAGGCGCACCATGATCTTGCGGTCGAGCCGTTCGGAGAGCGCATAGAGCCAGTCGAGCACCGCGCCCGCGCGGCGACCATAGGCCTGTACGACAACGCCGAAGCCGTCCCAACCGGCAAGGTCCTCATCCGACAGGACAGCCTCGATCACCTTCAGCGAGAGGGTCAGCCGGTCGGCTTCTTCCGCGTCGATGTTGAAGCCCATCCGTGCCTGCGCGGCCTGCAGGGCCAGTTTGCGGACGACGGGCACAAGCTCCTTCATCACACGCGCTTCCTGCGCGACCTCGTAGCGGGGATGGAGTGCCGAAAGCTTAACCGAGATGCCCGGATTGTAGCGGATGTCATCACTGATGGCGGCCGAGGCGATGGCGGCGATGGCCCGGGAATAAGATTGCGCGTACCGCTCGGCATCCTCGGCGGTCTTCGCGGCCTCGCCCAGCATGTCGTAGGAATAGGAATAGCCCTGCGCCTCCATCTTCGCGGCGCGTTCCATTGCGGCATTGATGGTCTCGCCCAGAACGAACTGGCGGCCCATTTCTTTCATCGCCTGCCGAGTGGCGCGGCGAATGACCGGTTCACCCAGACGCTTCATTGCGCCACGCAGATGGCCGACGATGCCCGGTTCCTTTTCCTCCAGCACCTTGCCGGTCAGCATCAGAGCCCAGGTCGAGGCATTGACCAGAGACGACGCCGAGTGACCCAGATGCTTGCCCCAGTCGGACGGCGCGATCTTGTCCTCGATCAGCGCATCCATCGTGTCCGCATCGGGCACGCGCAAGAGCGCCTCGGCCAGACACATCAGCGCGATGCCCTCTTCAGTCGACAGCCCGTATTCGGCAAGGAAGACCTCCATCAGACCCGGACGCACATCGGCGCGGATCTGGCGGACGAGCGACGCGCCCTCACCCGATATCCGGGCCCGGTCGGACGCATCGAGCGCCGCGTCAGCGATCAGCCGCTGGAGCAGCGGGACTTCAGGTGCAAGTGAGCCGGTGTCGATGGCAGTCCAGAGATCGGTCATGGGGTCCTCCGCGTGAATACCCTATATTATCGCTTGCGGAACAGTCGATTTGACTTAATATTCTCAAAACATAGTCGATATAACCAAATTTAGAGAAAACTGCATGGCAGATGGACTTCCACACCTCGACCGGTACGACAGCGCGATTCTGCGCGCCCTGTCGGAAGACGGCCGTATGTCCGTCACCGAACTGGCCCGACGCATCGGGCTGACCAAGACCCCCATACAGGCGCGGGTGAAGCGGCTGGAAGAGATCGGCGTCATCGCAGGCTACCGTGCCGTCCTGAACCCGATCCGCATGGGCCTCGCCCATGTCGCCTTCGTCGAGGTGCGGCTGTCGGACACGCGCGAGGCGGCTTTGCAGGCTTTCAATAAGGCGGTACGCGGTGTGCCGGAGATTGAGGAGTGCCACATGATGGCGGCAAGTTTCGACTATCTCATGAAGGTCCGCACCGCCGATATCAACGATTTCCGACGTATCCTGGGCGAACGGATTTCAAGCCTGCCACACGTTGCTTCGACCTCGACTTTCGTCGCGATGGAGGCGGTGAAGGAAACCGGCCTCTGACCCTTGCTCGGGCCGCAATTTCTTCTATGGTCGCCGCGCTGGCCCGCGTGGTGGAATGGTAGACACAGGGGACTTAAAAGTCTTTATGATAATAATAATAACAAGATGTTATATATAAAGTATGGCAGTAGGTAGACGTTTGATAGACGATTTTTCAGCAACAAGTACTTAAGAAATACTTGACTTTTTGATCAAAATATTGTATAATGACTATATAGAGAGGGGAAATTTTGACCTCATCTCTCATCACCAAAATCATTGATAACAAAAGGAATTGGCCAAGCATGGCAAAAGAATACTTCCGTGGTTTCTCCACATCGGACAAACCAAGAACAATGAGCGAGTGGAACGAGTTGCGTCGAAAACTCGGCTCTCGCGTCTACAACAGCGATGTTGCCACCCAACTTCGATTCAGAGACCGCCAGATGCTCGGGAAAACCCGCTTCTATGCGGAGCCTGAGGAGTTCACCCAAACCGACCTCCAAACCCAACGAGATCGCATCGTGGAGTTGGAAGGAGAGATTGCGGAGTTGCGCGATAAGAAGCGTGGCCTCTTCGGGCAGGAGGCGGAAGATGAGTAAGCTGTACTCTGATCTTTGGACCAAGGCCGAGGAAGCACTGGTTGATCCTGTCTTCAACAGCAAATCCGAGGACGTGCTTGAAGCATGTTACCTAGAAAGAGTCTTCCCAACTCTTAGGGCCAATCTCAACGGCCATCATCATCTTCGCGTCGCTGCGACACTTGTCCTCCTTTCTGAGACGGAAGCAGGGGTGCGTATCGACACAAGGAACTTGGCCAAGTGGACTTGCCCGAGAAAAGTGGAGAGCACCAACTGAGGAACCAGGAGGTGTTCTATGGGAAACGGAAACAGACCGAC
>NZ_JASBQQ010000012.1 GCF_029961185.1 Albidovulum aestuarii
ACCATAGTCTATTGCTGCTTTGGGCTCAGACCGGCTGATCTCCGTTTCGCAGGGGCCTGGGAGGTTGAAAAATAGCCGCGCCATGCGAAGACGGCCCATAAGCGACATTCGCGACGGGGTTCGACGCCACGGCGCAGCATCCGCGAAGCAGCCGTTAGCGCTTGGTTGCAGCATTTCCGTCGGTCGACCGGCAATATAGCGGACAAGGACGAAGCCGCTGCGCGGCAATGGCTCTTGCGGCTGAGGTATTGAGCGACCTGCGAGGGCGCGATTTCTGTGTCAGATTCGGTGCGGCGCTTACAGCCGCACACCATCTGGGCCAAAAAAGTGCAGCCGCCTGGCATCCACGCTGACGGACTGCCAGGCGCCTTCTTCCAGAACCACCTGGCCCGGCGCGCGGATTTTGACGATCTGTTTGCCGGCGCGTGCATTGACAATTGTGTAGCCACCCAAAGGCTCCACTGTGACGATGCGCACCTTCAAGGACGGGTTACCTTGGGTTTCGCCCAGCCAGATATCCTCGGGGCGCACTCCCAGTGTTCCGACCCCGCCCTTCTGCGTCGTGCCGACAACCGGGATGCGTGTGCCAAGAGCATCGCTTTCAAAATGCAAGGCGTTGTCCGAGAACCTTCCCTTGAAGAAGTTCATCGGGGGCGACCCGATCACCCCAGCGACATCAATCGAGCATGGTTGAGCATAAACCTCGTCCGGGGTTCCAACCTGGGCGATCCTGCCGCTGATGATGACCGCAACACGATCGGAAATCGCCATCACCTCTTCCTCGTCATGACTGACATAGACGAAGGTCTGGTTGTTCTCACGTTGCAGACGTTTGAGTTCCACGCGCATTTCCTCGCGCAGGCGGGCATCAAGCGCGGCAATGGGTTCATCCAGCAACATGGCCCGGCTTTGCGCGGCAAATGCGCGGCCCAATGCGATGCGCTGGCGTTCGCCCCCCGACATCTGCGCCGGGTTCTTGTGCAGGATATGGCTGACATGCAGCACCTCGGAGACCAAGTCCAGCCGCTCGGATATCTCTGCGTCCGAAGCACCGCGTTCCTTCAGCGGGAAGATGATGTTCTCGCGCCCGGTCATGTGCGGAAACAGCGCCAGGTTCTGGAACACCATGGAAATGCCGCGCGCCGAAACATCCAGCTCCGCCGCGTCCTTGCCGGCGATTTCGACCTTCCCTTCATCTGGGCTGAGCAGACCCAGGATCAGCTTAAGGATCGAGGTCTTGCCCGTCGAGGGGGGACCGAAGATCCCGAAGAACTCGCCCTGCCGGACCGACATGCTGATCGGTCCCAATGTGAATTCCGGGTAGCGTTTGACCGCTTCGGTAATCCTGATCGCTTCCATTCTCACGCCCCTCCCAGCCTGCGGCCAGTATCTATGTCAAATGCCAGGCTCTTGTCCGAGGGCAGGCAGAACGGCACCTCGTCCCCGACCCGAAGCCGGTCGAGATCGTCGAAGGCTACAAACAGCGTGTCCTGCACCTGAAGATAAGCCAGACGTTTGGGGCCGACACGTTCCAGAACCTCGACCTTGCCGGTCATGGTGATGTCGTCGCCGCCACGCTTTTCGCCGAAATAAATGTCCTGCGGGCGCACCCCGAAGGATCCGCCATGCACCGATCCGTCGCAGGTAAAATCCACACGCACCTTGCCCGACAGCGGGATTTCAGCCCCGCCATGCAGCATCAACTTCAACGTACCGCGTTCCTCGCGCAATTCACCATCGACAAGGTTCATCCGCGGGCTGCCGACAAAATTGGCGACGAACCGGTTCTGCGGGTCGTTGTAGATGTCCAGTGGCGCGCCGTATTGCATCAGGCGGCCCCGGTCGATGATGGCGATCTTGTCGGCGAGGCTCATCGCCTCGATCTGGTCATGGGTGACGTAGATCATCGTCTGGCCAAACTCGTGCTGAAGCACTTTCAGCTCGGCCCGCATATAGGCGCGAAAGCCAGCATCGAGGTTCGAGAGCGGTTCGTCCAAAAGGAAGATCCGCGGCTCGACAATGGCCGAGCGTCCGATCGCCAGTTTCTGCATCTCGTTCACCGAAAGGCTCGACGCGGGCTGATCGAGGCGATGCGAGATGCTCATCCGTTCGGCCATCGCCTGCACCCGGCGTTCGATCTCAGGTTTCGGAACCTTCTTGACCTCAAGCCCGTAGGACAGGTTCCTGTAGACGCTCAGATGGGTGAAGATCGCGTAATTCTGAAAGACAAAACCGATGTTGCGGTCCTGGATGCGCAGGCCCGACAGGTCCTGTCCGTCAAACAGGATCTGCCCTTCGGTCGGGTCTTCCAGCCCGGCGATCATGTTCATCGTCGTGGTCTTGCCGCAGCCCGATGGCCCCAGAAGGGCGACGAATTCGCCCTCTTCGATGTCGATGGACAGGTCGCGCACGGCAGTGAACTCGCCGAACCGCTTGGTCACGTTTCTGATCTGGATGGATGACATGGCGTTACCCCTGTTTCCTTGCCATATAGGCAAGGCCCTTGGCGGCGATGACAGAGAGGACGATCAGGATCGTCAGGCCGATTGCGGCCACATAGGACCATTCCAGATCGCCGAAGGTCTGCTTGTAGAGAAAGACCGAGATGGTCTCGGTCTGAACGCCCGGACCGCCCTTGGTCATGATGTAAATGAGGTCGAAGATCTTGAAACATTCGACCGTGCGCAGCACCAGCGCGATGATGATCACGGTTTTCATCCGCGGCAGGATGATCTTGACGAAGTTCTGCCAGTTCGACCCGCCGAGAAGCCGCGCCGCCAGAAGCTGGTCCGACGGCACGCCCAGCATGCCCGCGAGCAGGATCAGGAACATCAGCGGCGTCCATTGCCAGATATCGGCAATGATGACCGAGATCATCGCCCGGTTCACGTCGGTCAGCCACGAGAAATCCGCCGGAAGCCCCAGATGCGCGTTGACCGGCCCGGTGCCCTGAAAGAGCAGGAAGAACATAAGCCCCACAACCGCCGGCACGATCATCATCGGCGTCAGCAGGATCGAATAGAAAAGCTTGCGGCCCGGGAACTGGTCGATGAACAGATAGGCCAGCGCCATGCCCAGAAAGAACTGCGCCGGAACCGCGACGATCATGATCAGCGCCGTGCGCCAGAGCGCGCCCCAAAGCCGGGGATCGGTGGCAAGCGTCAGGTAGTTGTCAAACCAGCTGAAGACCTCCCACGCGCTGTACCAGGGGATGCCTTCCAGCGGCGTCCACCAGGTCACGCTGAGATAGAGCTGCATGAAAAAGGGAAAGATGACGATGAAAAGCAGCAGGAGAAAGGTCGGCAGGATGAACCAGAACCCCATCTTCTGCCCGTCGCGGGCCACGCCTACCCAATAGCCCTGTGGTCTGATTGTCCGGGTTGCGCCGGTATGTGCTTGATCGGTCATTGTTTGAGTGCTCCGAAGGTCAGGCCGCGTACCAGATGTTTCTGGATCATCAGCCCGAAGACGACAGGGGGGATGGCGGCGATGACGCCGAGCGCGGCTTTCATGCCGTACATCTGCCCGCCCATGGCCGAGGTCAGCGTCGCCATATAGACCGGCAGCGTGACCCATTCCTTTTGCGTCAGCATCAGCGCCAGCAGGTAGTCGGACCAGTTCAGAATGAAGACGAAAAGCGCGCAGGTCGCCAGCCCCGGTTTCACGATGGGCAGGGTAATGCGGTAGAAGACCCGCCAGTAGGAACAGCCTGATACACGGGCTGCATCCTCAATCTCGACCGGGACCTCTTCGAAAAAGGTTTTCATCAACCAGAAGGCAAAGGGCAAAGTCACGATGCCGTAGATCAGCGACAGACCCCACCAGGTATCGACCGCGCCGATGAAGGCCCACATCACCATGACCGGGATCATCACCGCAAGCGGCGGGAAGAGCCGCAGTTGCAGGACCGAGAGCGGCAGCGACTGCGCCAGCCCAAAACGCACGACGGCATAGGAGGCGAGCGTGCCCGAAACGACCGCAAGCGCCGTGCCACAGATCGAGGTGACGAGGCTTGCGATCAGCGGGCCGGTGATGGTGCGGTCAAGGCTGACCACCAGACCTTCGGCATGGCCACGGAAGATGAACTCGAAATTCTGCCAGGTCGGGTCTTGCGGCAGCCAGGTCAGTCCGGCAACGGTGGTCCATTCCGGATAGGGCTTGAAGGCCATCGTGACCATCCAAAGAAGCGGATACAGCACGACCGCGCAGGCCAGAAGGATAAAGAGATATTTCAGCGCCAGAGCGCCCGGTGACGGTTTCATCGCTGTCTCCCTGAGATCGTGGGATGGTCTGGCGGGGCGGAACCGACCCGCCCCGCCAGAGCCGGGTCAGGCCGGATCGACGAGCGTCGGCCAGGTGGCGCGGCTGGCCTGGATCGCCTCGACGATGCCGTTGCGTGCCTGCCGCTTAATGATCTTCTCCCACTTGCCCTGCGCCGCATCCATGGCGTCGCGCACCGATTTCTGGCCTGTGATCGCGGCCTGCAGCTCTTCGTCCAGCGCGTTATCCAGCGCGGTCTGGCCGGCGAAGTTGATCGAGGGAACCGATCGGGCGATGGTCGCCGGGATCGTCTCCATCGAATAGGGCTGGTAGCTTTGGGCCACGAGCGGTTCCTTGAAATTCGCCTGCTGGAACGGGTCGAAGTAGCCACCGGGATTGCCGGCCATCCAGGTATAGGTGCGGGTCGAGCTGAGCCATTGCAGGAACAGATAGACCGCCTCGGGATGTTTCGACTGCGACGAGATCCACGCGGTGATGCTGTAATAAAGCACCGAGCGGCGGTTGATCTGATCGCCGAAGCGGCGCCCGACCGGCAGGTGGCTGCCGATCATGCCGGTGGCTTTCGATTTCGGCGTGCCGTCGGGGTTGAACCCGTCACCGAACTTCACAAGGTTGGTGTAGATCGCTGTGTGCGGGATCTGCAGGTTCCACATGGTGGCGTAGGCTTCGGCCCAGGTGAAGGTCAGCGCGTCCGGCGGGCTCCATTCGAAGGAGCGGACATGCTCCTCGGCGCATTGCAGGCCAAGCTCGCTGTTCAGGTTCGGGCTGCCATCCTCGTTGAAGAAGAAGAAGTTCGGGAAATCCATCGAGGCAAAGCGCGCATAGAAGGTCGCAAGCCCCCAGAACGGGCTCATCAGGTTGCCGTTGCCGTACATCGGACCGTTGCCGAAATCCTTGCCGGTGAAGAATTTCGAAATGCGGTCGACCTCTTCCCATGTGTCGGGCGTCTTCAGCTCTGCCCCGGTTTCGGTCAGGAAGGCCTCCTGCACGCGCGGGTCTTCGTAAAGACCCTTGAGGTAGAACCAGGTCTGATAATCGCCGTCGAGCGAGAAGGAATAGTAATCGCCCGCGTAGGTATAGAGGAGCTTTTCGTTTTCCGGCGTCGTCGTGCCGCGTTCGGGAGCGCCCCAGTCAGGCTGGTATTTCGCCACGAAGTCGGAGCAGTTGACCGCGCCCCCAGACGACACCAGATCGCCGGTGGAGTTCCACGGGCCGGTATAAATGTCGAACGTGCCGCCCCCGGTGGTGACATCCTGCATCACCTTCTTGAAGATGTCCTCGGCCGGGGCGCCGATGATGTCGATCTCGATTCCGGTCTCACGCTCCCAGACTTCCTTGGCCGAGGGCGCGCCCTCGGGGAACGGATTGGTGATCTGGCCGATGGCGCCATCGGTCAGAAGCATGGAAATCTTGGCTGGCGCGTTGCCCGCCGCCTGAAGCGCCTTGATGCCTTCGATCGCCCGGCCTTCGGACATGGTGTTGTTGTACTGGAACCGTTCGGCGGGCATTGTCAGAGCAACTTGGCTTGAGGCGCGGCAGGGGGCTGGGTAGCGTCCCCGGATGAAGAAACGTGACCCGTTCAAATACTTCAAGACGAGCGAGGAGATCATCCGCCTGGCGGTGATGCTCTACGTTCGTTTCCCGCTCTCGCTGAGAAATGTCGAGGATCTGCTGCACGAGCGCGGCATCGACGTGAGCCATGAGGCGGTTCGGTTTTGGTGGCATCGGTTCGGTCCGATGTTCGCTGCCGAGATCCGGAAACGCCGGATCGAGGGCATGAAATCGAGCCACTGGCAATGGCACCTCGACGAGATTTTCGTGAAGATCAACGGCGAGCGGCACTACCTCTGGCGTGCCATCGATCACGAGGGCGAGGTCCTGGAAAGCTTCGTCACGAAGACCCGGGACAAGAAGGCTGCCCTGAAATTCCTCAAGAAAACAATGAAGCGGCACGGCCGCACCGATATCTTCGTGACGGACAAGCTTCGGTCCTACGGTGCTGCTTTGAGGGATCTCGGCGCGGTCGACCGCCAAGAAACGGGACGGTGGATGAACAATCGGGCGGAGAATTCGCACCTGCCATTCCGACGACGGGAACGCGCAATGCTCCGCTTCCGGCGAATGCGAACGTTGCAGAAGTTCGCCGCCGTCCACGCCTCGGTCTACAACCTCTTCAACACGGAGCGCGGCCTCTCCAGCCGAAACCACTTCAAGGCCTACCGCGCCGTCGCTCTCGCCGAGTGGCGTAGTCTTTGCGCAGCATAAGGGGCAGGTCTGCTGTCCTTGTGGAGACTGGTTCGCATTTGTCTGCCAGCACCGCCACCACATAAGTCATCTATATTGTTCGAAAAAATACCGAATTTTCAGTCGATTCTTCCGTGCATTACGCCTCCATCGCCCATGCAGAGACTCTTGTCAGAGACGGCATTGTCGTCCAGGCCTCAGTCTACAACCTCTTCAACACGGGCCGCAGCCTTTACAGCCGACACCTCTTAAAGGCCCACCGCGCCGCCGCTCTAGTCGAGTGGCGCGGTCTTTGCGAGGGGTAAGGGACAGCGTCACTGCCCTTGTGGAGATCAATCGGAAACCGTCCGACAGCCTCCTGCTGCGCGCCGTCTACTCCAGCACCACCTTCGGGAAATAGAAGCTCACCGTCCAGTTAGGCATGTCCACGATCTCGGAAATCCGCAGGTCGCCCGCAACCGAAGCCAGCATGTAAGCTTCCACTGCCGACATGCCTGTCTCTCGCGCAACCCTTTCCACCGTTCCGCGGACCGCGTCCTTTGCCGCCTGCATCAGGTCCGGCCCAATTCCCGTCGTTACCCAGTATCCTTTTTTATCTAGGTGCGAGGTGACAGGTCCGGAGGTTTCGAACCGCGGAAAGGCAAAGTTTGCGCCCTTCAGAAGGCCGATCTCTATTTCGACATCCATCGGGCTTTCGATGGCCGTGCCGCAAATCTCGCCATCGCCCTGGGCAGCATGAGTGTCGCCAAGGGACAGGAGCCCGCCCGCAACCTCCACCGGCAGGTAGAGCGTGGTTCCCACAGCGTTGTCACGGATGTCGAGGTTGCCACCCACCCGGCGGGGCGGGACAACGCTGTGATGCCCGACTTCGGCGAGCGCAAGGCCAATGGTACCCACGAACGGCTTGAGTGGCACCCGTCCACCCGGCCCGAAGGCGGCAGGCGTCGCCGCGACTGTATCGTAGTTCCAGATATGGAGCGCCGGGTCTGGGAAATCCTCGGCGAGAAGACCGAAGCCCGGAATATTCGCCGTCCAGCCCCAACCCGAGGGATTGAACCTGCGGAATGTGATCGCCACTGCGTCGCCGGGTTCGGCTCCCTCGACGAAGATCGGACCGGTCACCGGGTTCACCTGCCCAAAGTCGAGAGCCGCCAAGTCGTCGAGCCCGCTCTTGGGCCCGAGCTGCCCGCCCGAGGCGTCGATGGTCTCGACCGCGATGGTTTCACCCGGTTTCACAGACAGAACCGGCTCGAAGGTGTTGTCCCAACCGAGGTGGTGGTCATGCTTGTGGATCGTGTGTGTGCAGGTCATTTGGAAACCTCCGTGGTCTTCTTGCGGCGAAAGACGATATCCTCGATCTCGCGGTTGCCCATGAGCCCGTGGGGCCGGAACGCCATTACGCCCACGATGACAATGCCGAGAAGCAGACCCGAAAGCCCCAGCATCTCGGGCAGCTTGACGCCGCCGAGCGTGGGACCGGTCTCCAGCCAGCGGATGATCTCAAGCCCAAGCGAGATGAGGAGTGTACCGAAGACCGCGCCGGTCACGCTCCGGAGCCCGCCGAGGATCAGCATGGCGACGGTAAGGAAGACGTAGTTGAAATAGAACGGTCGCGCCGAGATTGTGCCAAGGTAAAAGGCGTAGGCGATACCCGCCGTTGCGAAAAACAGGGTTGAGACGACCCAGGCGATCATCCGCGCGCGCACGACGTTCACGCCCATAGCCCGCGCGCCCACTTCGTCGTCCGCCACGGCGCGGAGCCTGAGGCCCAGTCGGCTCTCGCGGAACAGCCGAGCGGCAACGATGGCGAGAATCACGAGCGCGGTTATATGGCCCAGCCCGAAGACGCGGGGAATGCCGAACAGAGCCTGGTTGCCTTTGAAAATGTCGGTCCGGTGCAGGAAGATGGAATGGACGATCACGAGGATTGCGATGGAAACGATGGTGATCGACACGTTCGTCAATCGCGACATGAAGAGACCGGTAAGCGCCCCGATGACCCCGGTGATGACAAGTGCGACAAGTGCAGCCGAGAGGGGGTGCATCTCGAAGGCATTGAGGCCCCATGGCGCATCCGGAAGCGAAAGCGCTTTCACCGCGGCGGGCGTCACGCAGATCGCCGCCGCATAGGCCGCAATGCCCATGAAGGCCGCATGGCTGAAGGTCGCGTAGTTGCCATTTCCCATGAAGACCTGAAGCCCGACGACGACGATCAGGTTAACGAAAGTCGCGTAAAGAATGCGGGCCTGGTAGCTTTCGCCCCAGAGCGCGTAAGCGCCCACGATGACAAGAATGAGGACGGCCAGCATGGCCGACCCGATCAGTCCACGCTTTTGGTCGGGGTTTAGAAGCCGACGCGTCACAGCTTGTCACCCTTCTCCGTGGCGGGAGTCAGGATGCCGTCGGGCCGCCAGAAGAGAAGCAGCGCCACCACGAGGAACACCGCCGCCTGAGCAAGCCCGCCTGCCGTTTGAGGAAGGAGAACGAGGACGCCGACTTCGAGGAACCCGAGGATGAACCCACCGAGAACCGCGCCCGGCAGGCTGCCGAACCCGCCGAGAACGCAGGCGATAAACGCCGTGAGCACCGGGTCAAAGCCCATGTGCGGGGTCACGCTGCCCCTGCGTGCCATGATGAAGATGCAGGCGAGCCCCGCCAGTAGACCCGAGATTGCGAAAGCTGTGGCGACCACCCGGTTCGCTCGAATGCCGCAAAGTCGTACCATCTGGAAATCGCGGGAGGCAGCACGCATTGCGATACCGAGGTAACTTCGCTTCAGGAAGAGCGTCAGGAAGAGGATCGCCGCGATGGTCGTCACCGTCTCATAAATCTGGAGCGAAGAGACGTGGACCGGTCCGATCAGAAGCGTGCGGTCCAGAAAGATGAACTGCGTGGCCGAGATCGGTCTCGGCGAGCCAAGGAGGAGGTAGAGATTCTGAAGGATGATGCTGACCCCGAAAGCCGTGAGCAGCCCCGTCGTGATGTCTGCTTTCCGAACCGTCCGGAAAGCGACCCGTTCGAGCAGGAGCGAGACCGACACGCAGGCAATCAGCACCGCGGCCATGAGTACGAGCGGGTTTCCCGTTACGACAGTGCCCACCACGGCCATCGAGTATCCGCCAAAGGCGATCACCTCACCGTGGGCAAAGTTGACCAGTCCCATGATCGAGAAGACGATAGCGAGCCCAACCGCGATCAGGGCGTATTCTGCCCCGAAGGACAGGGCATTCAGAAGCTGTTGTGCCGCGTAGTCCATCAGTCATGCACTCCAGTCAATTCACCCATCAGCCCTGATCCGTCCCCGAATTCCCCCGAGGGGCCGTGGCGGGTCACAAGTCCGTTCGCCAATACGTAGACATAATCTGCCACCTCGATGGCGGCGCCGGCGTTCTGTTCCACCAGAAGGATCGTCATACCCTCGTGCCGGAGATCCTCGATCAGAGCAAAAACCTGCCCGATGATTTTCGGTGCAAGACCCAGCGAGGGTTCGTCGAGAAGAAGGATGCGCGGCTTGCTCAAAAGGGCCCGCGCGATTGTCAGCATCTGCTGTTCGCCACCAGAAAGGGTACCGGCGCTTTGCGACCGACGTTCGCCAAGGATTGGGAATCGGGACAGCCATTCCTCGATATCGCGCTCAATGCCGCCGTCGGTTCGGGTCGCCGCACCCATGCGCAGGTTCTCGAAAACCGTGAGGTTCGCGAAGATCCGCCGCCCCTCGGGCGCAATGGAGATGCCGGCGCGGAACCGGTCCTCGATGTCGAGCCCTGCAAGGTCGCGGCCTTCCAGCCGGATTGTGCCTGTGGCTCGCGCCGTGCCAGTGATCGCGGAAAGCGTCGAGGTCTTGCCTGCACCGTTCGGGCCCAGGAGCGCGACACAGGACCCTTCCGGCACCGAAATGTCGATGCCATGCACTGCCTCGATCGGCCCGTGGAAGACTTTCAACCCGCTGATTTCGAGCACGGAACGACTGCCCCTGTTACGATTGTGGCGCGCCCCCGGATCGGGCCGGAGGCGCGGAATGTACTGAGATTTACGGCCAGGACGGCACGTTGCCGGGCACTTCAAGGCTCAGGAGTTTGCGCTCGCCGTTCTCGAACCCGATCACCGGGATCTCGCGCAGCGCGTAGCTGTTGGTGTCCTTGAACGAGATCGATTCCACCGACATGACCGGGATCGCATCCGCGGCGCGGATCGCGTCGCGCACCGCTGCCGGATCCGTCGAGCCCGCAGCCTCCACGCCGTAAGCAACGATCTTGATCGTATCCGCCCCGAGCGCGGGGAAGAGGCCGTTCACGGGCATGCCGGTTGCGGCACAGGCGTCCTGGAACTCGGCGATCTTGCTGCCACCCTGAGAGGGCGCGAGCGTGCCGAAGAACACCCGGTCGAGAAGCGACACGTCCTCGCCCGCGAGCGCGTCAAGCGAAGGGTCGTCGAAGCCGTCGGACCCCACGACCCATGCGTCGAGCCCCGCTGCGCGCACCTGGCGGATCAGCACGGCGATGTCGGGCACACCCCAGGAAATGTAGATCGCGTCGGGCGCCGGATCGAGTGCGCGAAGCTCGGCGATCTGCGGGCTCCAGTCAGTGGTGCCGCCGGTATAGTTCAGCGTCGCCTGCAGCGTGCCTCCGCCTGCCTCGATTACTTGGGCGAACCATTCGGGCGTGCGCGCCGACCACGACCCGCCCTCGTCAGAGGTGAAGATCACCACGTTTTTCACGCCTTGCGACAGGGCGTAGTTCGCCGCCGCCGTGGCGGTGTAGGGGTCTGGCGCCACGTTCGTCAGGAAGTTGTCCACGACACCCGTGTGCATCTCCACCTGGGTGGATTGGGCCTGCACAATGGACACGCCCTGCGCGCCAGCGATCTGGGCCACCGGGATCATCGTGTCAGAGAAGGGGATCGTTCCGATGGCAACCGGATTGTCGCCGAGGAACCGCTCGACCGCCGAAATGGCAGCCTGGGTGTCGGCACCGGTATCCTGCACCATCAGTTCGATCTGGCGACCGCCGATGCCGCCCTCCCGATTGATCATCTCGGCCATGCAGCGCGCGCCGTCTACTTCGTTGTAGGGCGCGAAATCGCCGGTGAGCGGGACCGCGAAACCGATCTTTACGGTGTCGTCCTGGGCGATTGCGGGCAAGGCTGCCAGTCCAGCGGTCAGCGCGCCCAGTGCGCATTGGGTCAGTAAGGTTCTCATGTGTTCATCCTTTCCTGTCAGACGGTTTCCCCGTGCCCGAGATAGGCCCGGATGACCTCTTCGTTTTTGGTGACGTCCTGTGGCAGGCCCGAGGCCAAAAGCCTGCCCATGTTCATGACTGTCAGCGTCTCTGACGCCGACATGATGAATTTCAGATCGTGATCGATAAGAAGGATTGCGCAGGGATGGCGCTCGCGGAGCCAGAGAAGGTTGCGAAACAGTTCTTCCGTCTCCTCGGTGTTCATGCCAGCGGCCGGTTCGTCCAGAAGGAGCACGCGTGGCCGAAGGGCCAGTGCCCGGATGATTTCAAGCCGTCGCATATGGCCGTAGGACAGTGCGTCTGGCGCAAGACCCAAGACGGGCCCGAGCCCGAAACGGTCGATGGCATCGTCGATCAGCGAGGGGTCCCAGGCTTCGGCGGCGTGGCTTTCGGCCACCTCGATATTGCGTCGAACCGAGAGGTTTCGAAACAGTCGCAGGTTCTGAAACGTGCGCGCAATTCCCGACCGGGCCACAGTCTCGGGGGGCATATTCTGGATCTCGCGATCGCCGAGCAGGATCCGGCCCTGCGTGGGTCGGAGGAACCCCGAGATCAGGTTAATCATCGTGGTCTTACCGGCTCCGTTCGGCCCGATAAGCCCGTGAATCTCGGTGTCGGTGACCGTGAATGACACGTTGTCCACCGCCTGCACCCCGCCGAAGCTTTTTGAGACACCTTCGACGCGCAGCATCAGTAGACCTCACCGTAGCGGGCACATTTCTGCGCCGTGTCGAGGCCTTCGAGGCACTTCAACTCCGATCGCTTGTGATCGGAGTAGACCTTTACGAAATCCGCGCCGAACCAGTCGCGCACTGCGTCCGACGACTCGAACCGCTCAAGCGCCTCGGCAAGCGACTGTGGCAGACGGATCATGCCTGCCGCGTGCAGCCGATCCTCGGGCCATAACGACAGATCGTCCTCGGTGACGGCCGGGGGTTCGATCGCATTGCGAAGACCCGCCGCGCCAGCCAGTACCAATGCTGCCAACGCCAAATGCGGACTGGCGGCAGCATCGCAGGCGCGGACCTCGAAGTTGAACTGTTGCGCAACCTTCGCGGGGTCGAGGCTGCTCACGGGGCAGATGCGCACCGCCGCCTCGCGATCTCGGAAACCGAGATTGTTGAAGGCCGCGCTCCAGCGATGGGGCGTCAGGCGCAGATAGCTGATCTCGGACGGACAAAGGATCGCGATGATCTGGTCCAGATGCGCGAGGATACCACCGATGAAATGCCGGGCCGCCTTGCTCAGCCCATGCGGATCCTTTGCATCGTGCGTTGCGGGGTGGCCCGCCGCGTCGCGAAGGCTGAGGTGGATGTGCACACCGTTGCCCACGTCCACTGGGTCGAGGATCGGGGCAAAGCTCGACGCATGGCCGAAGCGGTGAGTGATGTCGCGCACCAGCATCCTGAGCAGTGCTGCGTGGTCCGCTGGCGCCACGCCCATCGCCGGCGCACAGGTCACCTCGAACTGCCGCGCACCGTATTCCTTCATGAACGTGTCGGGCCCCATTCCGGCGTGGCGCATTGCGGCGATCAACGCTTCGGCCCAGCCCTGTGCGCCGCGGAACCCGCGGAACGAATATGAATCGCCCGGCACTGGCACCAAATCCCGAAGCATAAACTCGTGCTCGAAGGCGCCTAATATCTCAAGTCCGGCTTCGTCGCGCAGCGTGGTCAGAGCGCGCCTCAGGTGCGATCGCGTGCAGAAACCCCATGGCTCGCCCTCAAGCGTGAGGATATCGCCGAGCATCAGGTCAAGCGCGGGCGCGGTGTCATCGGCCTCCAGTAGCACTCGGGCATTTGGATCGGGGACGAGGGCCAGATCACCCAGTGCGCCGAACGGGGTTTCGGCGATGGCGTTAAAGCAGTTGATCTGTACGTTGGTTGGGGTCCATCCCACGCCCTTCCGCATCCGCGCATCACGCTCTGAAGCCGGGAATGCCTTGCCACGCAGAAGCCCCGCAAGATCGGTCGTCCCCACGAACACAAGCTTTCCATCTTCGCTCATGCGCTTTCTCCGTTCCGGGCGCGGCCTCTCAGCACATCCCATGCCTCTATCCGTGTCCGCGTTGCTTCCCAGTCCTTCTCAGCCAGGGGTACGAGCAGCGCCTCTACAAGAACGAATGCAGGCACGTAGCTGTCCCAAAGTGTGCCGGAGTCGATTGGAACAGTGATCAATTCCGTCGCCCCTTTTGCGGCAGGCGTTATCCAGGGATCGGTTATGACAATGGTCTGTGCCTTGCGCGAACGGGCGGCAGCGGCAAACTCGGCCAGCTTCGCGTCGTAGCGGCGGAAGTCAAACAGAACGACCGGGTCCCGGGGCTTCATGCGCAACAGGTATTCAGGCCAGGCCTCCGGGTCGGGCGGCACGTGAAATACGTCTGCCCGGATCTGCCGCAGATGGCGCAGGAAGAACTCGGCGATGGCGTCGCTCATGCGTCCACCCAGCATGAAAACGCGGCGCTTCGGGTCGCCCAGCATCGCGCAGATCCGGTCGAACTGGTCCGTTGGCATACGCTGGGCAAGATCGCGGCTCAGTGCGACCGCGCGCTCCACGTAATCGGTAAGCGGGGCAGGTACAGACGTGGTGCGCGTCTGGTGCAGTTCGATCGGAGAGGACTGCGAATCCCTCAGTTCATTCAGCAGGCTTTGCTGAAAATCCTGAAAGCCCCGATAGCCCAGCTTGTTCACGAACCGCGAGATCGATGGGGCCGAGACGTTGGCACGTTCCGCTAAGTCCTGGATCGGCCCCAGAGCTGCGAATGGATAATCAGCAAGTATGACCGAACGAAGTTGCCGCTCGCTCGGGGTGAGGCTACCCGAGCTGGCGTCCATCGCTTCTCGCACGCGCAAGGTATCGGTGGTTGCAGCAGTCATGTTCGCGAGCGTAAGGCTGATGAAAATTGCATGTCAACTCTTGCCAAACGGCAGCGATTGATTTTCTTCTTTCAGAATGCCATTGGGGTGCATGTCGCCCGACAAACAGGCGGAGACAGTATGCAGGAGATGGATCGGATAGCTGCGAGGCTTCTTGACCCCGGGGTGGATCCCGCTCCGGTAGAATATGTCGCCGCGACCGCACGACCGGACCTGCTGTTCGTCTGCGAACATGCCGGACGCCTGATTCCCCGTTCGCTGGGCGATCTCGGACTCGCTCCGGGTGAAATCGACAGGCATATTGCGTGGGATATCGGCGCCGAGGGCGTCGCGCGGCGACTGGCCGCCGCTCTTGGGGCCGGATTGATCCTCCAGCGCTACAGTCGTCTAGTGATCGACTGCAATAGACCGCCGCTCGGCATGCAGTCGGTCCCGGAGACAAGCGACGGGGCAGAGGTTCCCGGCAACCAGAATCTCTCGAACGAGGACGGCGCCGCGCGGGTGGCCGAGATCTTCCGCCCCTTCGCGGAGGCCTGCGAGGCAGCCATCTCAGACCGTCGGATACGGGGCGCATATTCGATCCACAGCTTTACGCCCTGCATGAACGGATTCGCGCGACCATGGCACATTGGCTTTTGTTTTAGGCAGGCGAACAGCGGAGGCGATCTGGCTAGGCGTTTCGGCGCGGCACATCCAAACTTGACCGTTGCTGAGAACCAACCCTACCAGATTGACGACGAGACCGACTGGTTCATTCCGCGCGTCGCAGAGCCCCACGGCATTGCCCACGCCCTGATCGAGATCCGCAACGACCAGATCGCCGACGAGGCGGGCCAAACCCTCTGGGCCGGCAGGCTGGCCGCCCTGTTCCAGACCCGTAAGGAGACAGACCTGTGACGACCATCAACCCCGCGACCCTGACCAGAGAAGTGCCGCTTGTTCCCGGGCAATCCGCCCTTCTGGTCGTCGACGTGCAGAACTTCAGCGCCAAGCGTCAGGGAGCAGAGTTTGGCCATCTCCCGGATGCCGAGTTCCGGGAAAAGTACGGCGCGTTTTTTGATCGGATCTGGTCCGAGACAATCCCCAACATCCGCCGCCTTCAGGACGCTTGCCGGGCGGCGGGCGTGGAGGTCATGTTCACAACGATCGAAAGCCTGACGCTGGACGGTCGTGACCGTTCATTGGACTACAAGATCACCGGCTTCAACGTGCCCAAGGGTTCATGGGACGGCAAGGTGGTGGACGAGATTGCACCCGTGGGAGACGAGATCGTATTACCGAAATCGTCGTCCTCGGTCTTCGTCTCGACCCATATCGACTACGTGCTGCGAAACCTCGGGGTGCGGCAACTGGTTATCACCGGGCTCGTAACCGACCAGTGCGTCGAAAGCGCGATCCGTGACGCCTGCGACCTGGGCTATCTGGTCACCCAGGTCACGGACGCCTGCATGACCTATACCGAGGCCCGGCAGACTGCGTCGATCAACGCCATCAAGGGCTATTGCCGTCAGCTGACGACTGATGCGCTTTGCGCTGAACTGATCGGTTAAGAGGCGTGTTTGCTCGGCATAAGGGGCAGTGCGAGCGCGTCGGAGAACGGGCGATGCCGCGGTTCTGCCGGGTGCGAAGTTTTCAGAAATTCGCGACCGTTCACGCCTCAGTCCACAATCATTTCAACAAGGAGCGCCGCCTCTGATCACGATAGAAATTCGGGCTGAACCGCGCGGCCACGTTCACCGACAGCGTCACTGTCCTTGCAGAGATGGATTCGAATCCGTCTGACAAAACCGCGTGCGTTAGCATTTTTGTTGGCAGGCGCGTTGCGCGAATGGTCGAAGGCCTGACATCAGCCCAGCGGGCGGCCGCCGCCATCGAGAAACCAGTCGTCGGGATAGGGATACCACCAGTCCTGAACCGTCGGCTTGTGGTCGATGATGACCATCTTCGTGCGACGGAATGCGTCGAGCCCCTGCCGTCCGAGTTCGCGTCCGAGGCCCGAGGCCTTCCAGCCACCGAAAGGCAGCGCGTCGTTGTCGATGAGCGGGTTGTTTACCCAGACCATCCCAGCCTCCAGCCGTTCGGCCGCTTCCATCGCCTCATTTAAGTTGGTGGTGAAAACAGAGGCGCCCAGTCCGAAGGGGGAGGCATTGGCGCGCGCGACTGCGTCGTTGAAGTCGGGGACGCGGACCACGGCGGCAACGGGGCCAAAACACTCGGATTGTAGAAGCGCCATATCTTCTGTGCAGCCGGTAAGTATGGTCGGTTCGTAGAACCAGCCCCGGTTCTGATCGGGCGGCACGCGTCCGCCGGTGACGACCTCCGCACCTTTCGCGATTGCGTCTTCAACAAGCGCCGCCACCCGGTCGCGCGCGGCCTCGGAAACGAGCGGTCCGATCTCGGATTTCATCAGGCCATTGCCGACCCGCAATGTGCGCGTCTTTTCAGCAAAAGCCTCGACGAAAGCGTCATGCACGGCATCGACCACGTAAAACCGCTCAGCCGAAGTGCAGACCTGACCTGAGAGGTGGAAAGCAGCCGTCACGGCACCTGCCGCCGCGATGTCTATCGGGGCGCTCTCGCAGACGATCATCGGATCGCTGCCGCCCGCCTCGATCACCGCAGGCTTCATCGCCGCTGCCGCCGCCATCCCCACGGCCTTGCCCGCCGCGACGGAGCCGGTAAAGGCGACTGCATGTGTGCGGGGCGAGGCGATGAGCTTTTCGGCCAGCGCCGCGCCGCCCGGCAGGCAGGCGACGAGGCCTACGGGCAATCCCCGGAAGCACTTCATGAATTCCAGCGTCGAGAGTGTCGTCGCCGGCGCGGGTTTCACGATGCAGCCGTTCCCGGCGGCGAGTGAGGCGGCAACCGTCCAGCACATGAGCAGGACAGGGAAGTTGAACGGCATGATATGGACCGACACGCCGAGCGGTTCATATCGCGCATACTGGAACGATCCCGCTTGCGTTGTGCCAGCGACCTTTCCCGCCTCGTCCCGCGCCATTTCGGCATAGTAGCGGAAGATCGGCGCGCAGTTCGCAATCTCGCCGATGGCCTCCGGATAAGACTTACCCATCTCGCGGCTCATCAGGATCGCGGCGCGCTGGTGGTCGGTTGCTTCGATCACATTGGCCAGATCGTGCAGGACCTTTGCGCGCGACTTTGCATCCATCCGCTTCCACTTGGCCTGTGCCGCGGAAACCGCGTCGAGTACTGCTGCCGTCTCGCTCTCGTCGGCCTCGGTTATCTGGCCCACGACGCCCAGCGTTGCGGGGTCGATGACATCGCGTGGTGCGCCTGCCATCGGCCGAAAACCGGGGGTGACGAAGCAGGCGGGGTGGGCGGGATCGAAGTCCATTCTGGCCTCAGCGGATCATGTAGACCTTCTTGATGGTCTCGTGGACGGTACAGATGCCCTTCCAGTCCTGCGGGAAGAACGCGGCGGTATCGGGCGTGATCTCGATGACTTCGCCGTTTTCATGCACATAGGTGCTGCGGCCTTCGAGGAAGTGGCAAAACTCGTCCTTCGTCACATGACAGAACCACTTGCCCGGCGTACAGATCCAGAGGCCGCATTCGCTCGACCCGTCGGGGTTGCGCGAGATGAGCCGGCCCGAGACCCGCGATTCCCCCTCGATCATCGTTGGGATGACGCCCCAGTCGACGAGGTCGGTCTGGTCCAGCGGATTGCGCATCAAAGGTGTGGTGGTCATGGTGCTCCTAGCGGCTCATGAAAGCCTTGGTGGCGGTTTCGGTGACGATGCAGAGGCCGGTCCAGCCGGCGGGGAAGAAGACCATCGCGCCCGGGGCGATGGGGATCTCCTGCCCGTCGTCCGCGACATACATGCCGCGCCCCGCGACGAAATAGCAGAACTCGTCTGCGGGGATGGTGACGCGCCGCTTGCCGGGTGTGCAGGACCAGAGGCCGCATTCGCTCGACCCGTCCGGGTTGGCATGCATCACCTTGCCCGAAAGGTGCGGCGCGCCTTCGATCACGTTCTTGCTCGGCCCCCAGTCGTCGAGCGTGACTTTGGCCGCGTCGGGCCAGTTGGGCGTTGTCATTCGTTGGCCTCGCGATCCGAAAGGTAATAAGTGTTGCGCATGGTTTCGTGCACCTCGCACTCCCCCGTCCAGCCGGAGGGGAACATCACGGCGGTGCCTGGCGTGACCTCGATCACCTCGCCCGCATCGGAGCGGTAGGTGGCGCGGCCCGCGACGAAATTGCAGAACTCGTCCCGCGGTATGGAGAGCCTCCAGCGCCCCGTGGTGCAGACCCAGATGCCGATTTCGGGGCGGTTCCCCGGCCCCTTGTGGACGAGCTTGCCAGACGAATGCGACGCACCCGCGATCGCGTCAGGCTGGGCACCCCAGTCGACGAGGTCGACCCGAGTGGATGCGTCATGAAGGTGCGGCGCCGAACTCACTTCGCGAGCCCTTCGAGGAGCTTCGCAGCCTTGGCCGGACCGCTTTGTCCCTGCATGTGCTTCGACGTCGCGGCAAGCTTCGCAGCCATCGCCTTGTCGGTCAGGCAGGTCTCGATCTTCGCCAGAAGCTCCGCATCTGTCCAGTCGTAGCGCGGCATCTTGAAGCCGTGGCCGGTCTCCTGCACGCGTGTCGCGTTGTCGTGTCCATCCCAGACATAGGGCATGATGATCGCGGGTTTGCCGAAGTAGAGGCATTCGGTGAACGAGTTGTTGCCGCCATGGTGGATGACCGCGTCGACCTGTGGGATGACCGAAGGCTGCGGGAACCAGCCCGCCACATGCACGTTGCCGGGCAGATCGGAATATTCGGTGGCATAGTCGCCGATGTTCACGAGCGCCCGGTACGGCGACTTCGCCAGCGCCGCGATGATCCGCTTCAGAAGGTCGGTGTCGCCCGCACCGAGCGAGCCGAACGAAACGTAGAGAAGCGGGCCGTCGTTGTTCTTGGCAAATGTCGGAACCTCATAGGGTTCCTCTTTCCGGACGCAGCCTTCGAGATACTGGAACCGCTGCGGGTCGAGCGGTTCCTTGCGATGGAACTTCACCGGCTCGGGGTAGAGGAGGAGGTTCATGTAGGGCGAGGCTTCGAAGAACTGCCCGATCGGATAGGCATCCTCACCGCATTCGGCGAGGAATGCGTTGAAGTCGTCGTGGATCGGCTTGATCACGCTGTTGAATTTGTTTCTGAACGCCTCGTGGCAGGCCGTGTCGTTCTCCCCGCAACCCGATAGGTGCGGTGGGATCCCTTCCTCCTCAATCTCGTTTTCCGAGCAGGAGATGACGCGCACCCAGGGCACGCCGTATTGCTTGATCGCCGGGAAGAGGATCACGTTGTCAACGGCGATGACGTCCGGCTTCACCTTGGCCAGAACGCCCGGCAGGTCTTTCTGCGCCCATTTCGCGCTGTCGACGATCGCTTCCCAGCAATCCTTCACGTAGTTGTCGATCTGATCGATCGGTGCCTTGCGGAAGTTCGGGATGTGGCCGTTGATGAAATCCTCCCAGAACTTCGCCATCTGCTCGGGCGGCATCGGTTCGGACAAGGCCACGGGATGCGCCTCGAACCCGTAGCCCTGATAGACCTCGACGAAACCGGGATCGGACAGGAAAACCGCCTTGTGGCCAAGCGCCTCGACCGCTTGCGCGATGCCGACGGAGTTCAGTGCCGGGCCAAAGGCGGCTTCGGGGAAGAAGGCGAAGGTTTTCTGGGCCATGATTGTCTCCCTGTTCTAATCGTTGAATTGGCGTGTATCGGCCTCGTTCCAGCCGAGCGTGACGGTATCGCCCTCGGCCACGGGACGCCGGTCGGCAGCGTTGGCGGTCAGGCGGACGAGAAGCGGCTTTGGCGACAGCGGGGTTGCGACGTGAAGCTGGAGGTCGAGCCCGTGATAGGCGCGTGCCGTCACGCGGCCCTCGACCGTGCGGTCGGCCCGGTCGGGGAAGAGGTGGATGCGCTCGGGCCGGATGGCCAGCGTGCGGCCACCTTCTTCGATGAAGTTCATCACGCCGATGAAGTCGGCGGCGAAGCGGTTCGCGGGATGTTCGTAGACCTCGTGCGGGGTGCCGCATTGCAACAGCCGCCCGTCCTTCAGGATCGCCACGCGGTCGGCCATGACCAGCGCCTCTTCCTGGTCGTGGGTCACAACGATGAAGGTGATGCCGACCTCGTGCTGGAGCCGCTTGAGTTCCAGTTGCATCGCCGCCCGCAGCTTCTTGTCGAGCGCGCCCAAGGGTTCGTCGAGCAGCAGAAGCCGTGGCCGTTTCACCAGGGCCCGGGCCAGCGCCACGCGCTGCCGCTGGCCGCCCGACAACTGGTCAGGCTTGCGTTTCGCCATCGGCGAAAGCTCGGTGATTTCCATGATCTCGCCCACGCGCGCGCCGATTTCCGACCGGGGCAGGTGCTCCATTTCCAGCCCGTAGGCGATGTTCCCCTCGACCGTCATATGCGGGAAGAGCGCATAGCTCTGGAACATCAGGTTCACCGGCCGCCGGTTCGGCGGCATCCGGGAGATGTCGGCGCCGTCGAGGCGGATCGCGCCCGCATCCGGCGTCTCGAACCCCGCGAGCATTCTCAGCAGTGTGGTCTTGCCCGAGCCCGATGCGCCGAGAAGCGCGAAGAACTCGTTTTCCACGATCTCAAGCGAGAGCCTGTCGACCGCCGTCACGGCGCCGAAGCGTCTGGTCACGCCATCAATGGACAGAAGCGCGGTCACGGCGCGATCACCCCCTTGTTAAGCCGTTGCGACAGGGTCAATGCGGTGACCGAAACGATCATCACCAATGTTGCCAGCGCATTGATCTCGGGCGTCACGCCGAAGCGGATCATCGCAAAGATCTGCATCGGTAGGGTGGTGGAGGCGCGCCCTGCCCCTGCGGTGAAGAAGGCGATGATGAATTCGTCGACCGATAGCGTGAAGGCCAGAAGCGCGCCCGCGATCACGGCGGGCAGGATCAGCGGCAGCGTCACCCGGCGGAAGGTGGTGAGGGCAGAGGCGCCAAGGTCGGCAGAGGCCTCGGTCACCGACCAGTCGAAACTTTTCAACCGCGCCCGGACGACGGCGGAGACGAAGGCAAGGTTGAAGACGACATGGGAAAGGATGATCGTGTGCAGCCCCATCGGCACTTTCAGAAGCGAGAAGAAGCTCAGAAGCGCGATGGCGAGTACGATGTCGGGAATGATCATCGGCGCGAAGACCAGCGCCTCCAAGGCGCGGCCCTTTCGCCGCCGGGTTTCGATCCCAAGCGCGAGCAGCGTGCCGAGAACCACCGCGATGGCTGTCGAGATCATCGCGACTATCAGCGTGTTGAGAGCGGCCGAGAGGATGTCGCGGTTCGCCATCAATGCGCCGTACCACTTGACCGAAAACCCGGTCCAGGCGGTCGGCAACCCGCCCTCGTTGAAGCTGAGCGCGACGAGGGTCGCAATGGGGATGTAAAGGAAAGCAAAGACCGCGAAGAGCACAACGGTCAGACTGCGGCGAGTAGCGGGCGAACGGTCAGCCATCGGTGCCCTCCCGCCTTTCGCCCGCGCCCTTCTCGGCGGCGATCGCCTGAATCGTCAGAAGCCCCATCATGATCGCGATCAGCACCATCGAGATCGCCGCCCCGAAGGGCCAGTCGTTCGCGGTCAGGAACTGCGCGTAGATCAAGTTGCCCATCATCTGGAACCGCCCGCCGCCGAGAAGGGCGGGGGTGATGAAATTGCCGATGGACAGGACGAAGACGAAGACAGCGCCCGCTGCGATCCCCGGAACGGTCATCGGCAGGATCACGCGGCGGAACGTGGTAAAGGCCGAGGCGCCGAGATCGCGCGACGCCTCGGCAAGTTCCGGGTTCAGCCGTGCAAGCGGCGCGTAGCAGGCGAGGATCACGAAAGGCAGGTAGTTGTAGACGAGCCCGGTGATCACCGCCCCTTCGGTATAGAGCATCGAGGGCGGCTCGCCCTCGTAACCCAGCATCCGCAAGCCTTGGGTAATCAGTCCCTCGCGGTTCAGCAGAACGATCCAGGCATAGGTGCGGATCAGGTAGTTCGACCAGAAGGGTAGGACGGCCAGGAAGAGGAGAAGCGGCTGTCGGTGACGCGGTGCGGCGGCGATGGCATAGGCGGCGGCATAGCCGATGACGACCGCGATCAGGGTCGCAAGACCCGCGATCCGCGCCGATGTCAGGAAGATCCCGGCATAGAGCGGATCGACGATCAGCGCGAAGTTTTCGAGTGTGAAGGTATACTCGATCCCGCCGTAAAGTCCGCGCCGGAAAAAGCCGAGCGCGAGGATCAGCCCGCAGGGAACAACCATCAATGCCGTCAGCCACATAAGGGCCGGCGCCATCAGGAGGGTCGAGCGGGTATTCGGGCTCTGCACGCGACGGGTCTTTTCCGGGAAACGGTGCGGGGCCAAATGGCCCCGCATCTCAGATCACTGCGCGGCCTTGATCGCGCTGACGGCCTTGGCATAGGCGCGGCTCGCATCGCCCACGTCTCGAAGCTGTTCCAGCGCGACGAGATCGGCCGGTGCCATGCCCATATTGGGATAGGTCGCGGCCATGTCCGCTGAAAGGCTCTCCATCGCCGGCTTGTTAGGCACCTTGTAAAGGATGTTCTCGGCCGCCCAGGCGTGGTTCTTGGCGTCGAGGATGTAGTTGATGAACTTGAACGCGCCGTCCTTGTTCTCGGAAGCCTTCATCACCACCATCGTGTCGACCCAGAGGTCCGAACCTTCTGACGGGATCATGAACTTGATGTCCGGGTTTTCGGCGATGCCGTAGTTGCACCAGCCATCCCACGCATGAACCAGGGTTGCCTCGCCCGAGACGAGCTTGGAGTAGAAGGTCGTGTCGTCGAAGGCGAGCATCGTCTTCTTCGCCTCGATCAGTTCGGCCTCGACTTCGTCAAGCTTTGCCTGGTCGGTCTCGTTGACCGAGTAACCCTTGGCAAGGAACCCCGCCGCCAAAAGCCAGCGGTCGGTGCCGAGCAGCGTGACCTTGCCCGCCTGTGCCTCGGCGGGATGCAGCAGATCGTGCCACGATGCCGGCTCGGGCGAGACGAGATCGGAGCGGTAGCACAGCCCTGTCGTGCCCCAGGCGTAGGGCACCGAGAAGGTGTTGCCCGGATCGTGCGGCAGGGCCGCCGCCTCAGCGTAAAGGTTGGCGAGGTTCGGGACCTTGGCGGCGTCGATCGGTTCCAGCAGGTCGAGATTGTTCAGCACCTCGGCAAAGGGCGACGAGACGAAGACCACGTCATAGCCCTGTCCGCCAGAGGCGATGAGCTTGCCCATGATCTCTTCATTCGTCGCATGGACGACCATCTCGGCCGCCTCGCCGCTCTCGGTGGCGAAATTCGCCACGGCGTCGGGGGCCATGTAGCCATCCCAGTTGGAGATGACGAGTTCTGCGGCAGCAGGGCCGGCGGCGACAAGGCCGGCCGCAAGCGTTGCAGCGATGCGCAACGGGGCAGGGGACTGTGGCATATCGGTTCCTCTTCTGTTGGTCGTCCGTTGGGATGTGCCGGTTTTATTTTGGTATTTCGGCCCATTGATGGGCAGCGTTGTGGCCCCCACCTTGACCAAACAGTATTATTACGCGAAAAAATACGTCAATAGTCATTTGCGCCGAGGGCGTGCGCCCCCGGCGTCAGAACCCAGAACCATGACACAACGAGACAAGAAATCGGCAACACGCCGGCCACGCCAGAACCACCTGGACCTCGCGCGGCGCATTCTCGACCTCGCCCGCGACCGTGGGTTCGGTCCGGGCGCGCATCTGCCGGAACAGTTGATTGCGACGCAGTGCAACGTCTCGCGCACGCCGGTCCGGGCGGCGCTGAAACTCTTGGCCGATCAGGGGCTTGCGGTGCACGAGGCCGATGCCGGCTATCGCCTATCGGGCGATTTCACCCCGAGCTCCGCCTTCTCCGAACCGCTGCCCGATGCCGAGGAAGGTGCGCTCGCCCAGCGGATTATCCGGGACCGCTCGGCGCGGCGGCTTGACGAGACGATTACGGTGGGCGAGGTGATGCGCCGCTACGGGGCCGAGCGCCGGACGGTGCTGAAGGCACTTGGCACATTGGCCGAGGACGGGCTGTTGACGCGCGCGCCGGGCCAGTCCTGGGTTTTTGCCAGCCTGCCCGACAGTCCCGAATCGCAGGCCGACAGTTTCGAGTATCGCCTGCTTCTGGAGCCCGCCGCGTTGACCGCTCCGGGCTTCCGGTTGGACGAGGACCGGTCCGCCGCGCTGCGCCGGGCGATGGTGGCGTTCCTCGCCGAACCCGACGACCGGCTCGACCCGCGCGCGTTCCAGCGGCTCGACACGGATTTCCACCTGCTGATCGCGCGCGGCGCCGCGAACCGCTTCGTTGCCGAGGCGCTTCTTGCGCATCACCGTCTGCGCGAACTGCCCGGCGCCACCGTGCGTGGAAACGTCGTCCGGCTTCGGCAGGCCATGCAGGAACATCTCGGCATTCTCGACCATCTCGAAAGTGGTCAGCTTGCCGTCGCCGCCGACTTGCTGCGGGTCCATCTGCGGCTGTCGCGCAGCCAGCGCCCGCAGGCCGCCAACCGCGGCGCGCCGCCTCTCTTCGGCATGAACGTGCCACCCGGAAGATGAACGGCACCCCCACCATCGCCTTCTTTCCTGAGGCAAGTTTCGGCGCCGCTCTCAACTGCGTCGGCATCGCCCGCGCGCTGAAGGAACGCGGTGCGCGGCCGGTCTTCATCTGTCATGCGGGGTTTTCCGGCGTCTTCGCGGAATACGGGTTTCAGGAATATCACCTGCCACTGGCCGGTGCTCCGGTGCCGGAAACCTACTGGCAGGATTTCATCAGCCGCCACCAGCCCCATTTCAATCTCGATCCGGCCGACCAGATCGAAACCTATGTCGCCCCGACATGGGAGGCGATCGTGGAGACGGCCAAACAGGCCGAGGCGCCGCTCTTCGCCCTGCTGCAAAGACTGAGGCCCGATGCAGTCGTTCTCGACAATGTCGTGATGTTTCCCGCGATCCTGCGCGCGGGCTGCCCGTGGGTGAGGGTCATCTCCTGCGCCGAAACCGAGTTGCCGGACCCGAATGTACCGCCCTACCTGTCGGGTCTTCCGGGCGATGACCGCACCCAATGGCAGGCTTTCGCCGACCGCTACAACGCCGCAGTCGGACCGGTCCATGCCCGGTTCAACAGGTTCCGGTCCCGACACGGGCTGCCACCGCTGGATGCGGGCCAGTTCCTCGAACCCTCGCCCTGGCACAATCTGCTGCTGGCGCCCTCGATCCTGCGTCATGACCGCGAGGTCGGGCTGGACCCGGCCCGTTTCACGTTCCTCGAAGGCTGCGTCCGGCAGGAAGCACCGTACAACGTTCCGGAATTCGCGACCGGCGAGGGGCCGCTGGTCTATGTCTCTTTCGGCAGTCTCGGTGCGCTGGATACCGCTCTGATCAAGCGGCTGATCGCCGTCTTTGCCGAGTTTCCCGCCCGTTTCCTGATCAATGTCGGCGCGTTCCGGGAGGCCTATCGCGCTGTGCCCGACAATGTGATCCTCGATCAGTGGTTCCCGCAGCCGAGCGTCGTGGCCAAGGCGGATCTCTTCATCCACCACGGCGGTAATAACAGCTTCTGCGAGGCTCTGTATTGCGGTGTTCCGTCGCTGATCATGCCCTATTGCTGGGACGGGCACGACAACGCCCGCCGCGCGGTCGAAACCGGAACAGGCAGGTGGCTCCATCGCGCCCATTGGACGCCGGAGGAACTGGCGGTGGCGATGCGATCGGCACTTGAAGATGCAAAGATGCGCGACAGGCTGGCGGCCAATGCCGGCCGCATGGTCCCCGCAAACGGCGTCGATCTGGCGGCAGAGCGGATAATTGCGGTTGCACGCCCGTCAGAGAAACGCGCCTTGAGGCAAGGATGGGCGCCGCATAGCCTTAGCGAGTGACACAGCCGGCTGCTTCAAATGGTACTATCAGAGAAAGTTGGCCTGAGACGGTGCGAGGTGGTGGCTAGCCTTTGGACGTGACCAAACGCTCCCACTGCAAATACTTCACGTTTTCGCCTGAGATCATTCGCCCAGCGGTGATGCTCTAAGTAAGATTTCCGCTTTCCGTTAGTAAGGTTGAGGACCTGCTGCACGAGCTTGGCATCGACATCAGGCACGAAAATGCGTGCTTCTGGTGGTATCGGTTCGACCCGATGCTTGCTGCGGAGTTCCGGAAGCGGTGTGTTGCGGGCATGAAATAGAGCCGCTGGAAATGGTACCTCGATGAGATGCTCATGAAGATAAACGGTGAACGGCACTACTTCTGGCGGGCCGTGGATCATGAAGGCGAGGTGTTAGAAAGCTTCGTCACGAAGACCCGAAACAAGGAAGTCACTCTGAAATTCCCAAGAAAACCAATGTGCAAGCATGGCAGGCCGGATGTGATCGTGACTGACCGGCCCCGGCTTTAGGGCGCGGCCCTTAAAGAGATCAGCGCCGTCGAAAGACAGGAAGCCGGCCGTTGTCTCAACAATCGCGCAGAGAACTCCCAACTCGTGTTCCGACGACGTTAAAGCGCGATGCATCGTTTTCGGCGCATGCGACTTTGCAGAAGTTCGCCGCCGTGCACGCATCCGTCTGCAACCGCTTCAACCAAGAACGTAACCTCGCCCAAACCAATTGCGTTGCACATGCGCTCTGAAGGGGTGCTGTGTTCGCATTGCTACCGAGATCAGCGGCCTTTGGGGGATGTGAACATGCGGTCGTGCTTCGTGTGATGTCAGTCAATGCACACCAATTGCACAATCCAACGGACGAGAGCAAACAGACGAATCTGATGCGTTGCCCGATTTCCGGCTGCACGGTCCCGCCTGTCGGTCTACAAATTGGTCATGTTGTTTGAGCCGTCAGAAAGTGAACTCTACGCCGCACTCATTGCGTCAGATGAGAGCTATGACGGTCACGTCTTCGTCGGTGTTACGTCGACCGGTATCTTTTGCCGACTGACCTGCCCGGCGCGAAAACCGAAGCGCGAAAATTGCCGGTTCTTCCAAAACGCTGCGGAATGCCTTGCCGCCGGGTTTCGACCCTGCAAGCGGTGTCACCCGATGAGGCCCGCCGCAGAAGCAGACCCGATCATCCGCGACCTGTTGGCGGCGATGGAGGAACGTGCGGATCATCGCTGGAGTGAGGCGGATATCGTTGGGATGGGACATGACCCCTCGACCGTCCGACGCGCGTTCAAGCGGCAGTATGGGATAACATTCCTTGAGATGGCGCGCCTTGATCGGCTGCGCCGGGGGTTTCACGTCCTGAACGCAGGCGGACGGATCATTGATGCGCAACTGGAAGCGGGCTTCTCATCACCTTCGGCCTTTCGCGAGGCCTTCGCGCGACTGATCGGAGAGGCGCCGGGACGGCTTTCAGCCAAGCCAACTCTGCGGGCCGACTGGGTGGATACGCCGTTGGGCGCCATGATCGCAGTCGCGGACCAACACGCGTTGCACCTTCTAGAATTTGTCGACCGCAAAGCCCTTCCTTCTGAGTTGAAGCGGCTAACAATCGCTGCTCGCGGATCGCTGGGCATCGACAGAACACCGATCCATGACCTCGTGTCCAACGAACTGGCCGCGTTCTTTGCAGGGCGTTCGGCGCAATTTACCGCGCCACTTGTTTTTCACGGCAGCGCATTCACACGTTCGGTCTGGCAAGAATTGCAACGGATAAAGCCCGGCGAAACCCGGAGCTACGGCGACGTCGCAAGGGCAATCGGCAGGCCCGAGGCCGTCCGAGCGGTCGCCCGCGCAAACGGTGCCAACCAGATCGCGCTGATCGTGCCCTGTCATCGGGTCGTCGGTGCGGATGGCAGCCTGACCGGTTATGGTGGCGGGCTGTGGCGAAAGCAGAAACTGATCGATATCGAAGTAGCTTTTGCAGGCCGCGATTAAACCGCTTTCCACTGGACTTGAAAGTCTGCGCCGGGGAACGTCGCCTGTTCATAGGCGGTTAATGGCTGACGTCTTGATACAGGTCAGGGGCCGACGAGGCCAACTGGTGTAAAATCAAAAGATGGTTATTGGAGGCTTCTATGAAAAAGTTAACGCTTAGTCTGCCGATCATGCTCGCCCTCGCGGCATGCCAGACCGCCGAACAACGCGCCGTCGGCACAGGCGCGCTTGCGGGTGCGGCGATCGGTGCGGCTGTTGCCGATGACGACGACCGCTTGGAGGGCGCCATCGTCGGTGGTGCAGCCGGCGCGCTTGTGGGCACACTGATTGGACAGGCCCAGAAACCGGGCGACTGTGTCTATGAGGATGCCTATGGACGCCGTTATGTCGCGGCCTGCCCGTAAACGTCAGCGTGCCATGGCCCGCTGATAGGCGGGCCGTGCGCGCATTCGGGTGAGATATTCGGTCAGCCGGTGCTCAGTGATCGGGAAACGTGCCGACAAAGCCCAGTTTCCACAATGAGTTAGGATGATATCAGGCACCGTCATCATCTCACCCATCACGAATGGGCCTTCGCCCATGCGTTGCATCAGTGTTTTCTGGCTTCGCTCGAACTCCCAGCGCAGCGTGTTTTTGATTGCGGCGTGGCGCAATTCCTCGGGCAAGACGAAGCTGTGCCGAGCGGCCATCCAGAGGTTAGCGTCGAACTCATCCAGCAGGAACTGAGTGAGGCTGTCTTGCCGTGCCCGGGCAAGTGTCCCGGCGGGATGAGTCAGCTTCCCGTGTTTGTCGGCGAGATACTGAATGATCGCCGTGGAATCAGTAATAGGCGTGCCTTCGTCGATCAAGACCGGCACCTTTCCTGCGGGATTGAACTGGGACACTCCTTCGGACCGTGGCGGTGCCGGGACATGTTCGTAGGTCAATCCCAGTTCTTCCAGCATCCACAAAACCCGTGCCGCGCGGCTTTGAACTGTTCCAACAACGGTATACATGCGGTTCATTCTCCCCGAGATAGGCCGATGGAGCCACGCGCCGACGGAAGGTGCAAGAGGCCTAACGGCGGTTCAGCATGGCCAGCCGGATCAAAGCGCGCTCCATCACCGCCATGGCCGGCGCGCGGGAGGTGGACCGAAGCGTCAGATCGGTATCGGTCAACAGCCCGATTGCGGTTTCCAGCCGGTGCATCCCCCAGTTCTGCGCCTGCCGCAGCATCCGTTCGCGGCGTGGGCCGAAGACCGGCGGTCGCATGCGGGCGATGCCCTCGGCTGCACCGCCGGGGGCGGAGGCGGCGACATGCAGGGTGCGGAAATGGCGCATCGCGGCGATGGAAAGGGTCACGGGGTTCACGCCCTGCCCCTCAAGCCGCCGCATCAACGGGCCGATATCGCCCGCCCGCGCCTCGGCGGCGGCATGCAGGATATCGTCCACTTCCGCCTCGATCGTCACCGGCGCGCAGGCGGCGACATCGGCGGGTGTCAGCGGCGTCGTATCGCCGAACTTGTAAAGCGCCACCTTCTCCACCGTCTGTCGGAAATCGCCGGGGTCAAGGTCGCGGGCGAGCGCCAGAAGATCCTTCATCGCCTCGCGCCCGATGTCCTTGAGCCCGGCCCTGTCCAGCACGGTCTCGATCTCCTCCCGGCTCGGCGGGTTGTCATAGATGCCCGCCGCATAGGCGTTCGGGTGATCCTCGAAGGCTTTTTTCAGTGCTGACGACTTGTTCAGGGATCCGGCGGTCACGACCAGCATCGCGTCGCCATTGTGCCAGTCGGCCAGAGCGGATTTCAGAACCGGGGCGAGACCGTCCGTCGCATCCTCGATGAACGCGACCCGCGGGCCGGAAAAGAACCCCTGTGCCTTCAGCGCATCGGCGACCAGTGCGGGGTCCTTGCGCAAGTCGCTTCCCGAAATGCGGGTCAGGCGCATCTCGGCCTCGCCTTCGGGGCCAATCAAAGCCGCGATGACCTCCTGACGTTTTATGGCAACCCGCATCGCATCAGCACCGAAGATCAGAAGGCCGGCGCGATTGGGTTCGGGCTGCGCGAAAAACCGGGTCGCTGCGGCGCCGGACAGTTTCACGGCCGGTTCCACTCCGCCGATGTGGCGATGAGTTGGGTGACGATTTTGTCGGCGAGAATGCGCATGAGCCTTGTCCGGGCGTCGGATTCGGAGGCTGCGGCGGCGACCGAGGTGCCAAAGGCCGAATAGGCGGTGAAGGAGGACACCTTGCCCGAACTCAGGGCCTCGCCTGTCCCTGCGTGGTGGAGCGTATAGGCTACCTTGCCAATCACCTGATAGCGGTTGATGCGGCTGTCCTGCGCGATGGCCTGGCCTTCGACCTCGACTTCGACCCGGTAAGACAGCCGGAAGGCGGCCGCGGCCGGCCGCCCCAACCGTTCCTCAAGCCGCTCGACAAGGTCGAAACCGTCCTTGTTTTCAGGGGCATCAACCGTCACTCGGTCCAGAAGGCCCGAGGCCTGACCGCCCGGTCCATAGGCCGGCGCAAAGCCACAGGCGGCCAGCGGCAGGGCTGCGGCCAGCATCAGAAAGGTTCTGCGGTCAGATGACGACATTGACGATGCGCCCCGGCACGACGATGAGCTTTTTCGGCGCGCCGCCATTCAGCGCCCGGATCACAGCTTCGTCGGCCAGCACGATCTTTTCAACCTCGGATGCGGCCATATCCTTCGGAACGCTGATTTCCGCGCGGCGCTTGCCGTTGATCTGGATCGGCAGGGTGACGGTGTCGTCAACCAGCATCGCCGGATCTGCCTTGGGCCAGGGCGCTTGCGCGATCAGCCCCTCACCCCCCTGATGGGCCCAGATATCCTCGGCCAGATGCGGGGTCATCGGCGACATGAGCTGGGCGAGCACCATGATCGCCTGCCGCTGGACCTGCTTGGAGGCGTCGGATTTCTGGACCGCATTGGCGAATTCGTACAGTTTCGCGATGGCCTTGTTAAAGGCGAAGCCCTCGATCATCTGCGTGACGTCATTCACCGCCCGGTGCATGGCGCGGGCCAGATCCTCGTCGCCCGTGCCCGGCTTGCCCTCGGGCAGCGCGGCGATCCGGTCGCAGAGCGTCCAGACCCGATTCAGGTGCTTCTGCGCCGCCTCCGCCCCGGCGGCTGTCCACTCCACGTCGCGTTCCGGAGGGCTGTCGGACATAACGAACCACCGCGCGGTATCGGCGCCGTAACGGGCGATGATGTCCATCGGGTCGACGACGTTCTTTTTCGACTTCGACATCTTGGCAGACGGTATGATCTCAATCCGGTTAGCTGGATCACTTGCGAATTCAACGGCTTCTTCGTCCGTCATCGCATCGAAATTGTCAGGTCTTAGAACTGCTACGTCCTCACCATAGAGATTGAGGCGATAAACATGTTCCGGCAGATGATAAACAGGTCGGCCGTTCGCGTCGCGAGTCTGGTAGATCTCATGCGTCACCATCCCTTGGGTGAAGAGCGCATTGAACGGCTCGATCGCCTTCTTCGGCAGGTGGCCGCAGATATGCATCGCCCGGGCGAAGAAGCGGGAATAGAGAAGGTGCAGGATCGCGTGCTCGATCCCGCCGATATACTGGTCCACATTCATCCAGTACTCGGCATCCTCGGCCACGGTTGGCGTCTTCGCGTGCGGCGCGGTGAAGCGGGCGAAATACCAGGACGAATCGACGAAGGTGTCCATCGTATCGGTCTCGCGCTTTGCCGGGGCTCCGCATTTCGGGCAGGCGCAGTCGCGCCATGTCGGGTGGCGGTCCAACGGATTGCCCGGCTGGTCGAAGCTGACATCATAGGGCAGTTCGACGGGCAGGTTTTCCTTTTTCTCGGCCACCACGCCGCACGTTTCGCAATGCACGACCGGAATCGGGCAGCCCCAGTAGCGCTGCCGGCTGACGCCCCAGTCACGCAGGCGGTAATTGGTGACGCCCCGGCCCACACCCTTGCCTTCGCAAAACGCGATGGCGGCATCGACGGCGGCCTCACCGGTCTGAACGTCATCGCCCGCAAAGCCGCGCACGTAACGGACGCGTTCGGATTTCATGGGCACATAGGCCTCGGTCAGCGCCGCTTCCTCCGCGCCCTCGGCCACGAAGACCGGCGGGATCGGCAGGCCATATTTAGTCGCGAAATCGAAGTCGCGCTGGTCGTGCGCAGGACAGCCAAAGATCGCACCGGTGCCGTAATCCATGAGAATGAAGTTGGCGATATAGACTGGCAATTCCCACGCTTCGTCAAAGGGATGGCGAACACGGATTCCGGTATCCAACCCCTTTTTCTCGGCCTTCTCCAAGGCCTCTTCCGACGTGCCGATGCGGCGGCATTCGGCGACAAACTCCGCGATCTTCTTGTCGTGCCGTTCCAGATGCTTGGCCAGCGGATGGTCGGGCGAGATTGCGGCGAAACTCGCCCCCATCAGCGTGTCGGGCCGGGTCGTATAGACCTCCAGCCGGTCGAAGCCCTCGGGCGCATCCACGGTAGAGAACGCGAATTGCAGACCGCGCGACTTGCCGATCCAGTTGGCCTGCATCAGCCGCACCTTCTCGGGCCAGTCCTTCAGCCCGTCGATGGCGTCCAGCAACTCGCCCGAGAAATCCGAGATGCGGAAGAACCATTGCGTCAGTTCGCGCCGCTCCACCTCGGCGCCCGACCGCCAGCCCTTGCCGTCGATCACCTGTTCGTTCGCCAGAACGGTCATGTCGACCGGGTCCCAATTCACCACAGCGTTCTTGCGGTAAACCAACCCTTTTTCCATGAAATCGATGAACATCGACTGCTGCTGGCCGTAATATTCGGGGTCGCAGGTGGCGAATTCGCGGGACCAGTCGATGGACAGGCCCAGCGGTTTCATCTGGTCGCGCATTTGCGCGATATTGCCATAGGTCCAGTCCTTCGGGTGGCCGCCCCGCTCCATCGCCGCGTTCTCGGCGGGCATGCCGAAGGCGTCCCAGCCCATCGGGTGCAGGACTGAATAGCCGCAGGAGGATTTGTAGCGCGCCACGACGTCGCCCATCGTGTAATTGCGCACATGGCCGATATGGATGCGGCCCGACGGATAGGGAAACATCTCCAGCACGTAATATTTCGGCCTGGCCGGATCGCGCCACGCGGTGAAGCATCCGGCCTCGTCCCAGGCCTTCTGCCATTTCGGTTCGATCTGGGCGGGGTCGTAACGCGACATCATCTATCCTCGGCGCTTGGTCCGCGCCGGTTATACAAGCGCCGTGGGCAAGGTCCAGAGTTTCCCTCTGTCCTTGAACGTGTTCAGGCGTAGGAAATGGCCTTAAAGCTTGCTGTCCTGAATACGCAACTGCCGCGCCCGGGTCAGGATCGCATCCTCAACCGCACGCTGGGTCGCGGGATCCACGGGACCTAACTGCGTTGCCAGCGCCACTTTCAGCGAGCGCGCGTCGAGTGCGGGGTCCTGCACATAAATCGTCGCGCGATAGGCCCGTCCGCCGCCGGGTGGCGTGCCGTAGCCGGTGACAATCACGCCCGAGAAGGGGTCGACCGTCTGGATCGGCAGGAAATCAAGAATTTCGAGCGAAGCCTGCCAGAGGTAAGAGTTAACCTCGACCGTATTGTTCGGATCCGTATTGCTCCTGAACAGGTCAAAAAGCTTTTTACGCTTCTGGTTCGCACGCGCGCTTTCCGTGCGCGATTTTGACTTGATGGCAAGGCCTTCATTGACGCCGCGCTGTTGATCGGCAGCAGACTGCCGCCGGGCCAGGCGGGCCTCGGCTTCTTCGGGGGTGATTGTCTTCGGCGCAGTGCGGCGGAAGAGGCCGCTGTCGCCGGAAGCGATTCCATTGCAGGCGCCAAGGCTGACAATCAGCCCCGTCAGAATCGCCCCGCGCATGATGTTGAGGACCTTCATGACCCACCCCGCGACTGCCGTTTCACGCTGTCTAACCGAGCCACTGGGCGTGAACAAGGCTTTTCAGGTCAGGGGTTTCGCCGGGAATCGGCCCGTGCTGCCGGGAACTGTGGCAAGTCTGCACCATCATCGACGAGTCTTCCCCGCCCTCAGGTCCTTTCCGTTGCATTGCGGGGGCGCAGGGCGGAAATAGAAGCATACCCAATTCGGATTCCCCTGAGTTGGGCCTACCTTATGATCAACGAGGGAATACGAAATGAAAAAGATCCTTCTCGCATCCACCGCGATCGTCGGCTTCGCCGGCGCCGCGTCGGCTGCTGAAATCACCCTGTCGGGCTACGCAGAAGTCGGTATCGCCGGCGGCGAAGCCGTTGAAACCCAGTTCCACAACGACTGGCAGGTCAACTTCAACTTCTCCGGCTCGACCGACAACGGCCTCGAGTTCGGTGGTAAAGTCCAGATCGAAGAAAGCAACAGCCCGTATTCGATCAACGGTGGCCTCCGCATCGACGACGAAGCTTTCTGGGTTTCCGGCGCGTTCGGCAAGGTGACGCTGGGTGAAACCGACGGCGCCTTCGACTGGGCCCTCTCGGAAATCTACACCGGCACCGGCCTTCAGGACGATCACTCGACTCACGCTGGTGCGTACTGGTTCACCGGCCTCGATGGCGGCTACGACAACCAGATCGCGCGCTACGAGTACTCGTTCGGTGACTTCGCCGTCGCAGTCTCGGCCGAAATGGACGATGGCCGCACGTCGGGCTTCTCCACCAGCACCGTTACCGCCACCACCAGCGGCGGTGCCACCTTCAACACGACCATCATCACCCCAACGTCTGGCTTCACCTCTGGCCGTGCGACCGGTGATACCACTTGGTCGATCGGTGGTAAGTGGTCGGGCAACATGTCTGGCGTCGATCTCGGCGTTGGCATCGGTTACCAGGACAACGGCACCAACTCCGTTTGGGGTCTGAGCGGTTCGGCCGGATTCTCCAACGGCTTCTCGGTTGCGCTCGGCTATGCTGACCTCGACGGGACCGGCGATGCCGTGACCGGCGACGGCGTCAACCCTGCGGTCGACAGCTGGTGGGGCATCGGCGTTGCTTACACGCCGGCAACCATGAGCGCGCTGACGATCGGCGTGAACTACGGTGTCTACGAAGCGGCGACCGCTGGTGACGACGATCCGTCGGGCTGGGGTATCGTTGCGAACTACGACCTCGGCGGCGGCGCTGTTGCCATGGCTTCGTATGGTGCCAGCAGCGGCTCCGACAGCACCGGTGCCGACTACGGCAGCGGCAACGGCAATGGCACCGAGACCTTCTCGATTGGCCTTGGCCTGTCGTTCTGATCGAACGAACCAGAACTTCGGAGAGAGCGGGCCTTGCGCCCGCTCTTTTCATTTTGACCAGCGTCCTAAACTCGACTTCCCCGTGAACCCGGGATAAGGTCCGCCGCATTGCGGAACAGCCCCAGGTGAGGTCGACAGTGCTGACAGCCGAAGAGATCCAAAAAACATATGCAACAGCGCTGAAGCACCAGAATGCCAAGAACTTTGATGAGGCACTGAAGATTTATGGCAGATTGCTGAAAAGCAATCCCAATATCGCGGAAGCTCACTACCAGATCGGACGCATTCTTTGTCAGACAGACGCAGCGCGCTCGGCATTGAAGCATCTTCGTAAAGCCACGGAGTTGCGACCGAAGGAGCAGGCCGTCTGGCATGCTCTGGCGACTGCCGTGGCGCTTGGGGGTGATCGCAAAACCGAAGAGGAGTTTCTGTCCGCACTCAAGACTGCCCCGGTTTCCACGGAGTTCCGAATTGGCCTGCAAGACCGCTTCGGTGCACGCCGCTCGAGTACGTCGCCGGCGATGGGCGGGGTTAAGCCATCCGATATCGATCGCATGGTCGCGGCCATGAACTCGGGTAAATATGCGGAGGCAGAAAGACTGGCGTCAACCGTAGCGCAAAAGTTCCCGAAATCCGCGATCGCCCGCAACATCCTCGGCGCAGCACAAATGTGTCAGCGCAAGATCCGTGAGGCAGAATCAAATTTCCGCACTGCGATAAACTTGGACCCGGGATATGCCGAAGCGCACGACAATCTCGGGCGCTTGTACATGGAATCCGAACGTTTTGAGGACGCTGCAGCATCATTCCGAACCGCGGTTGGGATTGCTCCCGGCATGTTCAATGCGCTGATCGCTCTCGCCAGTGCACAAACGCGGCTTGGACGCCCCGCGGCTGCATTACCTTTGTTGGAGCGGGCGATCGATATAAACCGGACGTCGCCGGATCCACACCGTGCTCTCGGCAACGCCCTTGTCCGATTGAACAAACATGATGAGGCCGTGAAAGCATTCGAGAAGGCGATCGAATTGTGGAACGGCACGATTCCGGAAGATCTGATCGCATTGCTCGGAACGGCTCAGGCGCGAGCCGGAAAAGATGATGAGGCTCTTGCGAATTTTAACCTCGCGCTATCAAAAAACCAGGACTCGCCAATTGCGGTCACGGGCAAAGCACAGCTTCTGCAAACACTCGGGCAATTCGACGAATCACGAGACTTGTTCATCCGTGCCTTCGATCTCGATCCCAATAACGGCGAAAACTATCGGCAGTTCTCTGCATCCTACAAGGCAAAGGCCGGCGACCCGTTCGTCGAAAGGATGAAAGCTAAGTACGACGATCCGCGACTTGCCGACATGGACCGCATGAACATTGGTTTCGCGATAGCCAAGTTGCTCGAGGACACGAAGGACTACACCCATGTCTTCAAATACCTGAACGACGCAAACGCCTTAATGTGCAAGGTGTATCCCTACGATATTGCCAAGCGACTAAGGGATGTTGAACTGGTGAAAAAATCGTTTGACGACTTCGATTGGAAGTCAGTGAAACTTGACGGCACAACGGATTTCGCCCCTATCTTCGTAACCGGGATGCCGCGCTCCGGCACAACACTGATCGAACAGATCATCTCCAGCCACTCAACGGTCACGGGGGCAGGCGAGGTTGGCGAAGCCGCAAGAACCGCGCATAATCTGATTATTCGCCGGGGCAGGAACCGCCACATCAGCGAAGTACCTAATGAGGATTTGGTCAAGCTCGGTTTTGATTTCGAAGCCTTAATCCGTGATCGGTTTCCTGACAGCGGTAGGATCACGGACAAGTCGATTCAAAGCTACATGAGCTTGGGTATATTGAAGCTCGCGATGCCGAATGCGAGATTTGTTGTTGTGCGGCGTGATCCACGCGACAATCTTCTGTCGATGTATAAGAACAAGTTCCCGGACAACACACACCTGTACGCCTATGACCAGCGCGATCTCGCGACCTATTACAGTACCTTCGTCGAAATGATCGACTTCTGGCGCGAGCGGGTGCCGGATTGGTTCTATGAGGTTCAGTATGAGGAACTTGTCGCCAATCCTGAGGAAGAGACGCGCAAGCTGATCGCGGCCTGTGGGCTTGAATGGGAAGACGCCTGTCTCAACTTCCATGAAAACAAGCGCAAGATTGAAACCTTGTCGGTCTATCAGGCGCGTCAGCCGATCTCAAAGGCTTCCGTGGCGCTCTGGCAGCGCTATGAGAAGGATCTCAAGCCGATGCTCGACGCGTTGAAGGAAGGCGGGCATGTCCCTGGCTGATATCGTCGGGCGGCTGAACGCTGCCGAACGTGCGGCGGGGCGGGCGGAAGGCTCCGTCACGCTTATCGCTGTGTCCAAGGTGCAGCCGCTTGAGCGGGTTGAGGCGGTTCTGGAGGCCGGGCACCGGGTCTTTGGCGAGAACTACGTGCAGGAGGCGGCGGGCAAGTGGCCGACATTGAAGGAGCGTTTCGCCGGAGTGTCGGTTCACATGATCGGGCCCTTGCAGACCAACAAGGCAAAAGCCGCCGTCGAACTGTTCGACGCGATCCACACGCTGGACAGACCGTCGCTGGCCCAGAAACTCGCACGTCTTGCGGACGCCCGCGGCACCTGTCCTGAGCTTTTCATTCAGGTCAATACCGGGTCCGAGCCGCAGAAGGCCGGCGTCTTGCCCGGTGATGTGGACGGGTTCATCGTCGATTGCCGTGGCCTTGGCCTGCCGCTCTCGGGTCTGATGTGCATTCCGCCGGAAGACGCCGACAGCACGCCCCATTTCGCGATGCTGGCCGACATGGCCGAACGGAACGGTCTTGCCGGCCTGTCCATGGGGATGAGCGCCGATTTCGAGGCGGCCGTTGCGGCGGGCGCCACACATGTACGCGTCGGATCGGCCATATTCGGTGCCCGCGACTATCACTGACCACGACGGCGTCGCCAGTCAGGCGTCGTGTTGTTGGTCCAACCCATATCCACCGAACTTGGCAAGGACGTCCGCGATCTGGCTGTCACTGAGAAGCGGCGGCTCGGTGCCGGTTGCAAGGCAGGCATGATACTGCCGCGCCAGCGTCTCGACCTCGACCATGCGCCACATGGCTGTGGCCAGCGACGAGCCGACAACGATCACACCGTGATGCTGCAAAAGGCAGGCCGTGCGATCCTCAAGCGCGGTCAGCGCATGGGCCGAGAGTTCCGCCGAACCGAAGAGAGCGTAGGGCGCGCAGCGGATGTCCGAACCGCCGCATACTGCGACCATGTAGTGCAGCGGAGGGATCTTTTTCCCAAGGATCGCGAGCGTCGTGCAATAGGTTGGATGGGCGTGGACAACGGCATTCACATCGGGACGGTTGGCCAGAATATCGCGATGAAAGCGCCACTCGCTTGACGGGCGGTTCCGGCCCTGCGGCGTACCGTCCGGGGCGAGAAAGACGATATCCTCAGGTTCAAGCCTGTCATAGGGCATGCTTGTGGGCGTGATCAGAAGACCGTCGCCATGTCTGACCGAGATATTGCCGGACGTACCCTGATTGATCCCGGTGTGGTTCATCTCCAGGCAGCTTGATATGATGGTCGCGCGCTTTTGATATTCCTCGCTGTCCATCGTCACCTCTTGGTTCCTGACCATAGCACCTTCACCCGGACGGTAAGCCGGGTACGTTCCGATTGATATCCCACAATAGGGACAGTTTCGCTCATTGTTGCGTGTGGTGGTGGGGTGGTCCTGATAGCATGGTGCCGAGGCAGTCGAGGACAAGCAGCGTATGCAGCGCGACGGGACAATCACAAGCGGCATGTGGTTCGGAATTTTCTGTGCCTATTTCGCGGTTCAGGCCGTCTTGCGTATCTCGGTTCTGGGCCCATCGCTGGAGCTGGACGAAGCCGAGGCGTTTTGGTTTTCCCGGGATCTTGCGTCGGGCTATGGCGCTCAACCGCCTCTCTACTTCTGGCTTCAGTGGATCACCTTTGAAATTTTGGGTCCTTCGGTCGTTGGTCTGACGGTTCTGAAAAACCTCATTCTGGCTGCGACCTCGATGGCGGTTTTCGCGGTGTTTCGCCCCTTCGGCCCCCCCGCCATCGCCGGGGCGGCGGCCCTGTCACTCGGGCTGTTACCCGAAATTTCGTGGGAGGCGCAGCGCGCCCTGACGCATTCGGCGCTGGTGCTTCTCATGTCCGCTTTGACGCTGATCGCCGTCCGGCGCGTAATGAAGGACGGTCGTTGGGCGAGTTACGTTCTGCTCGGCCTGACGCTCGGGTTCGGCATGTTGTCCAAGCACAATTACCATCTTCTGTGGATCGCAATCCTTCTGGCGGTTGTAACCGATCGCGAGTTTCGGGCGGCGATGAACTGGCCGCGCCTTTTACTATCCGCCGCGATCGCGGTCCTGATTGTACTTCCCTATATTTACTGGGTGATTGGTCATCCGGAGCGCGCCACGGGGAGCGTGCAGAAGCTCGGCTTGACCGATCTTGGGTTTTTCAGCGCGCGCCTGCAGGGGATCGCGGATCTGGCTGGCATGCTCGTTGGGTTTTTCGCACTGGCCATCCTCTGGCTGGCGCCCGCCGTCATCCTGAAGCGCAAACAAATACGCTTGGGGCATTCCGACCATGCCCGATATCTCAGCCGCGTAGTCGTCAGTGGCTTTATCGTCGTGCTGCTGTTGGTCGTTGTAGGTGGCGTCACGAATATCCGGGGCCGCTGGATCATGCCGCTCCTGTGGCCGTCGGTTCCGCTGGTTATTGTCTCCCTCTGGCCGTTGCTCTCGACGCGTGGTCGACAATACCTGACCTTTAGTTTCGCCGTGTTGTGGTTGGCAGTGATGGCCGCCCTGACAATGGTGACAAGTTATCGCGACGCTGAGTTCAGAACGGCCTATGCCCAGCTCCCCGAAGATCTGCCGATCATCTGCGCGCAAACCTGGGTGCTCGGCAATCTCGCTGTGATCGCGCCGGATCGGCCCGTTTACATGGTCTCGGATGATGGCATTCCGACCGGAAAGGTCATTCTAATCGCGCCGGTGGGTGGCATGGATCAGTTTGCCCGCGATCTCGGCCACGCATCGGGCGTTACCGTGGCGCCGCTGGACCTCGGCCCCGCCAATCTGCGTCGCGCTTTCGAATACGCGGTCGTGGATTAGATTCCCAGAGGCGGTTTCCCGGTTGATTAACTGGTGACGCGCTCAGCCCGCGCAGCGTTTCTCGGCCTGATCCAGCGCCGAGCTGACACCGATGAGGGAGAACGTGTCCTGCGTCTGCGTACCGCGCGACGAACGGGCGGTAAGGACAGCCGATGCGCCAGCCTTCAGCGCGGCTACGATCTTGGCGTCCTCGTCTGGCGAGCCCGACCATGCCCATTCCGGGCTGTCGGTAAAGGTCGAGAGTTCGAACTTTGTGCCGCCGATATCGACAGAAACTGTTGAGCCCTCGGCAAACGGATACCCGCCGGTGAAGGAAAGCTCGACCGGATTTCCGGGACGATATGTCACGAAGAGCAGGATATCGCCGCGGCGCACCGAAACCGGGCTGCCGTCCTTCGTGTTGAGCGTTTCGGTCGGTGCCGAAACCGCCCAGCATTCTTTGGGATTCTCGTCGACGAAGACGCTCCATGCGGTTTCCGCCGCAACGCGGTTGGCGGAAACCTGGGCCTGCGCGGCAGGTGCCAGTGCCAGTGTTAAAAGAACCGCGCCCGTGGCGCGCAGCATCGGTGAATTCATCTCCGCAGCCTCCTGCTGGTGCCTCTCACGGGGTCCGCCGTTCTGCCTTCGCGGCGTTTTCCAATGGCAGGGCATCCGTCAACTCGATATGGACGTCTTAGCCCAAATACAAAGGGCTGGGAAAGCCCCGGTGGCATAAAATCGCGCAAGGGTGAGGAAGATGGCTGCGGTTCCGATGGTCGAGCTTTGGCGCGGCGGTATTCTGGAAAGCATGCATTCCGGGCATGCCGTGATCTGCGATGACAAAGGTGGGATCGTCGAGGCGTGGGGAGACCCTGAAGCCGTCATCTTTCCGCGGTCTTCCTGCAAGATGGTCCAGGCTCTGCCGTTGATCGAAAGCGGCGCGGCAGCGGCATATGGCTTGAGTGACGCCCAACTCGCGCTTGCCTGCGCCAGCCACAATGGCGCGGCGATTCATACCGGTCCGGTGGCGCGTTGGCTGGCCGATCTTGGGCTGGGCGAAGCCGACCTGCGCTGCGGGCCGCAGATGCCCGATGACGGCGATGCACGCAAGAAACTGATCTGCACCGACAAAAAACCCTGCCAGCTGCATAACAACTGTTCGGGGAAACACACGGGCTTTCTGACACTGAACAAGCACCTGAAGGGTGGTCCCGAATATATCGACCCGGATCATCCGGTGCAGCGCACTGTGCGTGCGGCATTCGAGGAGGTCACGGATCTGCTGTCACCCGGCTTCGGCATCGATGGCTGTTCCGCACCGAATTTTGCGACGACGATGCACGGGCTCGCCCGCGCGATGGCGTTCTTCGCCACAGCTTATAGCCGGAATGGCCTGCGGGACCGGGCGGCCACGCGGCTCGTTGGCGCGATGCAGGCCTATCCCGAACTGGTCGCAGGTGAGCGGCGCGCCTGCACCAATCTGATGCGGGCGATGGGGGGACGTGTTGCGGTAAAGACCGGGGCCGAGGCGATGTTTACCGCAATCCTTCCCGACCAAAAGCGCGGCATCGCGGTTAAGATCATGGATGGCGCCGACCGCGCATCTGAGGCCGCGATCACCGCTTTGCTGATCCGTGCCGGTGCGCTCGACCGCAACCATCCGATCGTCGACCGCTATCTGACTGGCCCAATTCTCAATCGTCGAAGGATTGCCGCCGCCGAGATAAGGCTCGCCCCCGAATTCACGGGCTGAGACTGGCAGTGCAGCATAACGTGCCTCGGGGATCTGACCCGCCTGTGCGCACTCGTTCAGATCAGGCGAGATCGTTGACCGCGTAACCCTGAATATAGAGAAGGGCGGTCAGGTCGCCGTGATTGATGCGGATATCGCATTGTGCCGCGACGGATGGTTTGGCGTGCAGCGCCACCCCGGCCCCGGCAAGCGATAGCATGCCAAGATCGTTGGCGCCGTCCCCAACCGCCATCACTGCGTCGTGGGTGATGCCCAGCCGAGCGGAGATTTCCTTCAGCGCCGCAACTTTGGCCTCTCGGCCCACAATGGGGCGTCCGACGTCCCCGGTCAGGCGGCCACCTTCGGTCAGAAGCGTATTGGCTCGGTTTTCGTCAAAACCGAGATGGGCTGCGACGGCAGAGGTAAACGCCGTGAACCCGCCCGAGACCAAAGCCGCATAACCGCCATTGGCCTTCATCGTCCCGATCAGCTCGCGCCCACCCGGCGTATAGGTGATCCGCTCGGCCAGAACCTGCCCGATGACGTCTTCGGGCAGACCCTTGAGAAGTCCGACACGTTCCAAAAGCGCACCTTCAAAGTCCAGTTCGCCATTCATCGCCCGTGCGGTAATATCGGCGACCCGGGCGCCGACGCCGGCCATATCGGCCAGTTCGTCGATGCATTCCTGCCCGATCATGGTCGAATCCATATCTGCCAGCAGCATATGCTTCCGCCGCCCCTCGGCCTGCTGCAACACCAGATCGACACCGATCCCCTGCAAGCCCTGCCATACCTCCCAGCGGTTCGCGGGGACCTCTGCCACGGCGAACTCCGCCGCGATGCCGGGATTGAGCCAGACCGCCCCACCCCCGCCCCAGGCGTCGCGCAGCGACTCGACTGTTGTACGGTCAAGATCGGCCCGTTCGGGGTTGGCCAATAGGGTGGCGATGTACATGGCAGGTTTCCGATAGTGGACTGTTGGCGTCGGTTTTAGTCACTCAAGCGCCGCACTAGACCACTTTTCCCGCTTGTGCCAGCCCTCGCGCCGCTCTATCGCTGGCGGCGGGACACCCCTCCCCAACGAGGGGCGCTTATCTGGAAGGATAGCATGACAGACCTTACGATCCCGGCCGCGCGGCCGGTCAATCCGCGCTTCTCTTCGGGCCCCTGCACGAAGATTCCCGGTTTCTCCCTTGATATGCTCGGCGATGCGCCCTTGGGCCGTTCGCATCGTGCTGCCGTGGGCAAGGCCAAGCTGGCCGAGGCCATCGACCTGACCCGCGAGGTGCTGGGCGTGCCCGCCGATTATCGCATCGGCATCGTACCCGCCTCGGATACCGGGGCCGTCGAGATGGCACTCTGGTCGCTTCTGGGCGCAAGGCCGGTCGAGATGCTGGCCTGGGAATCGTTTGGCGACGGCTGGGTTACCGATGTGGTCAAGCAGTTGAAGCTGGACGCCGTGGTGAAGAAAGCCCCGTATGGCGAGATCGTCGATTTCACGACGGTCGATTTCGACCGCGATGTGGTCTTCACCTGGAACGGCACGACCTCGGGCGTGCGGCTGCCGAACGGCGATGCGATCCCGGCGGAGCGTCAGGGCCTCACCATCTGCGACGCAACCTCTGCCGCCTTCGCGATGGATCTGCCTTTCGAGAAACTCGATGTGGTGACGTTCAGCTGGCAGAAAGTGCTGGGAGGCGAAGGCGCGCATGGCGTGCTGATCCTCAGCCCCCGCGCCGTCGAGCGGCTGGAAAGCTACACCCCCGCCTGGCCCCTGCCGAAGATCTTCCGCCTGACCAAGGGCGGTAAACTGATCGAGGGCATCTTCAAGGGCGAGACGATCAATACGCCGTCGATGCTGTGTGTGGAGGATTACCTTGTCGCGCTGAAATGGGCGCAGTCGATCGGTGGTCGCAAAGCGCTGATCGCGCGGGCCGATGCCAATGCGAAAGCGGTGCGCGACTTTATCGCTGACAAGGACTGGATCGCCGATCTGGCAGCCGATCCGGCGACGGCATCCACGACGAGCGTCTGCCTCAAGTTCACCGATCAGCGCATCGCCGATGGTGCGACTTTCGCCAAGGCAGTCGCGAAACGGCTGGAAGCGGAAGGCGTGGCGCTCGACGCCGGGGCCTATCGCGACGCGCCCCCGGGCCTTCGCATCTGGTGCGGCTCGACGGTGGAAACCTCGGACATTCAGGCGCTCATGCCCTGGATTGAATGGGCCTTCCAGACCGAGATCGCCGCGCAATCTGTCGCGGCCTGACCCCCATCGAATTGTGACCCCCGCGCAAGCGGGGGCCTTCCACCGATACCCGCCGATGCGGGCATGACAGGACAGCTAAAATGGCACCGAAAGTACTCGTTTCCGACAAGCTCAGCGAAACCGCCGTGCAGATCTTCCGCGACCGGGGGATCGAGGTGGATTTCGACCCCAATCTCGGCAAGGACAAGGATCGCCTGCTGGAGGTGATCGGCCAATATGACGGCCTTGCGATCCGCTCGGCGACCAAGGTCACCGAAAAGATCCTCGCTGCCGCCGGCAATCTGAAGGTCATCGGCCGCGCCGGGATCGGGGTCGACAATGTCGACATCCCCGCCGCCTCGAAAAAGGGCGTGATCGTTATGAACACGCCTTTCGGCAACTCGGTCACCACCGCCGAACATGCCATCGCGATGATGTTCGCGGTCGCGCGGCAACTGCCGGAGGCCAGCACCTCCACCCATGACGGCAAGTGGGAAAAGAACCGCTTCATGGGGGTGGAGCTGTTCAACAAGACGCTGGGCGTGATCGGTGCGGGCAATATCGGCGGCATCGTCTGCGACCGGGCGCTGGGCCTGCATATGAAGGTCGTGGCCTATGACCCGTTCCTGAGCGAGGAGCGCGCCAAGGCGATGGGCGTGACCAAGGTCGAGCTGGACGAACTGCTGGCGCGCGCTGATTTCATCACGCTGCACGTGCCCCTGACCGACAAGACCCGCAACATCCTGTCGAAGGACAACATCGCCAAAACCAAAAAGGGCGTGCGCATCATCAACTGCGCGCGGGGCGGACTGGTTGATGAGGCGGCTCTGGCCGAGGCGCTGAAAGCGGGCCATGTCGCGGGCGCGGCCTTCGACGTGTTTGAGACCGAACCGGCAACGGCCAGCCCGCTCTTCCATCTTCCCAATGTCGTCGTCACCCCGCATCTGGGGGCAGCCACAACCGAGGCGCAGGAAAACGTCGCCCTTCAGGTGGCCGAGCAGATGTCGGACTACCTTCTGACCGGGGCGGTGCAGAACGCGCTCAACATGCCCTCGGTCACGGCCGAGGAAGCCGCCGTCATGGGGCCGTGGCTGAAGCTTGCCCAGCATCTCGGCGCCTTCGCGGGCCAGATGACGGATGAGCCGGTGAAGGCGATCAACATCCTTTACGACGGTACCGTCGCCAAGATGAACCTAGAGGCACTGAATTGCGGTGCCATCGCGGGCATCATGAAAGCCACGAACCCGGACGTGAACATGGTCTCTGCCCCGATCATCGCCAAGGAAAGGGGTGTAAAAATCTCCACAACGCATCAGGAAAAGGGTGGGGTCTTTGACGGTTACATGAAGCTGACCGTGGTGACGGACAAGCGCGAACGCTCCATCGCGGGCACCGTCTTCAGCGACGGCAAGCCGCGTTTCATCCAGATCAAGGGCATCAACATCGACGCCGAGATCGGGGCGCATATGCTCTATACGACGAACGAGGATGTGCCGGGCATCATCGGGACGCTGGGCCACACGCTTGGCGACGCCGGTGTGAACATTGCGAACTTTACCCTTGGTCGTGCAGGGCAGGGTGGCGATGCCATCGCGCTTCTCTATCTCGATGAAGCGCCGAAGGCGGAGGTGCTGCGCGCGCTTGAGGCCACCGGCAAGTTCAGCCAGGTCAAACCGCTGGTGTTCGACGTAGCGTGACAACTGCCGTTCGGGGCCGCGATCCGGCCCCGAATGATCCGCTGGGGCCATGCGGAAATGGACAGCCGCGGCCGTCCGGCTTATGACCGGAACCATGCTGCGCATCAGTGAGGATATCGTTCTGGCTGACTGGGAACTGACCGAGAGCTTCTCGCGCTCTTCCGGGCCCGGCGGGCAGAACGTGAACAAGGTCGAGACCGCAGTTGAGCTGAGATTCGAGGCAGAGCGCAGCCCCAATCTGACCGACGCGGTGAAGAAACGGCTGAAACGTCTCGCCGGGCGGCGTTGGACATTGGACGGCGCGATTGTAATTCGCGCGGAAGAAACCCGCAGCCAGGCCCGCAACCGCGAGATTGCGCGTGAGCGTCTTGCCGAACTGGTGCGTGCGGCACTGGTTGCACCCAAAAGGCGGATCGCGACAAAGCCGACATTGGGAAGCCAGCGGAGGCGGCTTGCGGCGAAGACGGCGCGGGGTCAGGTGAAGGCGCTGCGCGGCAAGATCGATGACGAATAAGTAGTTTCCGGAGGGGTTTGTAAATCAAAGCCCGCCAAATCTCGTGAGAATGCTTGCGGTTTGGCGGAATAGCGCTGACAACCATCATGACCGGAGTGAATTGGGACAAATACGTTTGAGATGCTGAAGAAAGCCCTCATGCTCGTTTCGGGCAATGCCTTCGGGTCGGCGCTTCTTCTTTTGCGCAATCTGATCGTCGCGCGCCTGATCAGCCCCGAGGACTACGGTATTGCCGCGACGTTTGCGATTTCCATGTCTCTGGTCGAGATGCTCTCTTATCTCGGTCTCAACCAGATGATTGTCGTCGACAAGGATGGCGACGATGAACACATGCAAAACGCGTTGCAGGGCTTCCAGCTTTTGCGCGGAATATTTTCCAGTATGGTCCTGTTCCTGATCGCCGTGCCCTATGCGCGGTTTATGGATATCGAACACGTCGCATGGGCCTATCAGGTTATCGCGTTCATTCCGTTGATCAGCGGGCTTCAGCACTACGACATGCACCGCCTGAAGCGGCATCTGAAGTTCGGCCCGTCCGTCATCGCGCAGGCCGTTCCGCCGCTTGTTTCGGTGCTTGCGCTATGGCCGCTGGCGCTGATCTACGACGACTACAGGATCATGCTTGTGGCACTGCTGGTGCAGGCAGTGGCAATGGTTGTCTTGTCGCACCTTACGGCTGAACGGCGCTATCGCCTTCTGTTCGATTTCGCGATCATGCGCAGTGCGACGATATTCGGCTGGCCTCTTCTTCTGAACGGCATACTACTGTTCGGCGTTTTCAACGGCGAAAGGCTGATCGTTGGCCGGGAGCTCGGGATGGGTCAGCTTGCGATCTTTTCCATGGCCATGACACTGACACTGACGCCGACGCTGGTGCTTGCCGGGGCTTGCCAGTCGCTGTTTTTGCCACAACTTTCTGGCGCTCTCGATAAACCGGGGTCGTTCCGTTGGCTTGGTGTTGCCTCGATCGAGGCAGGGCTTGCCATTGGTCTTCTGTTGATTCTGGGCGTTGTCCTTTTGGGCGGGCCGCTGGTCCATCTGCTGCTCGGGGACAAATACCTGCCGATCCTGAATATCCTGGTTCCGATTGCGGTCGTTCAGGCGATCCGAGTGATGAAATCGGGCAGTTCGACGGTGGCTCTGGCCAAGAAGATGTCCGGCAACTCGGCAATATCGAACCTGTTCCGCGTCATCTCGTTGCCGCTGTCCTGGGTCGCACTGATCCAGACGGGAGAGGTCATGACGGTGATTTATATCGCCATGGCTGCCGAGGTTTTGGGATACCTCGTTTCAGTCTATCTGGTCGTAAAGCGGACGGAACTGACTTTGCCGCCGCTGATCGTCCCGTCCGTAGTGGCGGCCCTCACCTGTATCGCCGCACTTGTGAGCGACTGGAACTATCCGCCACAGCCGCATCTCGGCCTACAATTGCAGCACGGGTCGCTCTGGCTGGTCGTCGCATGTGGGCTCACCTCTCTGGCACTGATGTCCAATCTGCGTGGCTACCTGATACGGACCCTGCTTCGCCGCGAGCGGTAAGCTCGCCAGAGAAAGCGGTTAGTGGCCCGTGTCGGCTTCGTGAATCTGCCGCTGCCCGACGACTTTTGCAGGATTGCCAGCCACGATTGCACAGGCCGGAACGTCCTTTCGCACCACCGCGCCCGCGCCGATGATGGCGTAATCGCCGATGGTCACACCTGCGAGTACAACAGCACCATAACCCAGCCACACGTCCCGCCCGATCGTGATGTCGGCCTCATCCATTGCCTGTTCGGTGACCGGGCTGCCGTCGTTGTAACGATAGGTTGCGGCGGTAATCATGACGGACGGCGCAATCAGGACATCCTCGCCAATTACGACACGGCCCTTGCCGGGACCGGCCCAGATGCTGGTATTGGCGCCGATGGTCACGCCGTGCCCCAGCGTGATGTTGCGGCCGTTGGCGAAACTCGCTGTCGGGCTGATGCGTTGGGTTCCAATGCGTTGCGTCTGCCGCAACTCGGCGACGTGTGTGTAGTTATAGTAGTTCAGAACCTTCAGGCCGTGTGCATAGGCGCGCGGATCGAGAACCGAACGAAGCAGTCGCAGAAACCGCTGGAAACGGGTGGTTTTGGGCTTGGCGGTCTTTCCACTCGTCATTGTATTCCTTTCTCGCTGCCCGGCCCGAAAGGTAAGCCGTGGCACCGTGTGGTCAATGCCTCACCGTCTGAACGCGGTTGCAGCAAAGACCCAACCGGTGATGAAGCCGCCCATATGGGTTTCCCAAGCGAGTTGACCGTTGAGCGCCCACCAAAGCAAGAGATTGATGGCCAGAAGCAATAGCAGCGCCCGCAATATCGGCCGGAGTGGCAAACCCGACCGCGTGCGACGGACATAACCGTTTGCCAAATAGGCACCGGCCAGACCAAAGAGCGCGCCGGACGCGCCGATCATGGGCACATCTGCTGGTCCGAGCAGGCCAAAACCCAAGCCGCCGCCGAGCTGCGAAAGGGTGTAGAGAAGAAAAAACCTCCGTGCTCCGTATCGGACCCACAGGTCCGGGGCGAGTGTGAGCAAGGCCATCACGTTCAGGGCAAGATGCCACAGCCCCGCATGCAGGAACCCATAGGTCACGAACATGACCACGGCCTGACCGCGATAATTCGGCAGCCAGTCATCCAGTAGCCCGGCCCAGAATCCGCCGTACTGAAAAGCGTTCAACCGCGTGTAGGCGCTACCCCACAGGCCAAGATCGGCGCCGGTCAGCAGCAGTTCAGGGACGACGATGACTACGGCCAGAATCCACACGCCGACGGGAACCCGAATGGCGGGACCGCGCGGCGGCTGGGTCTTGCGATTCATGCGTCTGGTCCTGCATCGGTCAAGGGCTCGGGTCCCGCGCAGTCAGAACGGCACGAAGCGGGGAAGGGTTGTCAGGCTTTCGCGCATGAAGCCAAGCAGGCGTTCCTCCGCCTGGCTTTCGCTCTCGTTTCCGCCAATCGGGGTGACAAAGCGCACGAGCGCGCCATCCGTGCGACCAAGGGTCAGGCTGTCGTTCAGGACGCTGAGCTTGGCCCGGACATCGTTCGATACCCGCTTACCGCGGCCTTCGAACCAGTAATAGACGATTTGGCGCGCCAGCCCCTTCTGGATGACCGCCCGCACGGCGGTAAAGCGGCCATATCCGGCCTCGGTCATATCCACCGGCACTTCCTCAAAGGAATAGACCTCCCAGCCGCCGGTTGGCAGGCAGACCTCGGGTGAATGGATGCCCTGTCCTTCGGTCTGTTTTGAATAGTAGGCGACAAACATGTTGACCATGTCGCCGCCGGGCCGCTGATAGAACGCGTTCAGGTAGTCGTCAGCGCCCAGCACACCGGCAATGTCGGATTCCAATGCCACCGTATAGCTTTGCCAGTCGTTGATCTGGCGCGGGAATAGCACAAGCGGGTCGCGTGCGACGGGGGTCGCGGGCGGGGCGGGTAGCGTGTTCCAGGCAAGTGACGCCGCACCGGTTAGAAGGACAGCAAGCAGAAGTCCCGCCGAGTACCGGATTGCAAAGATACGGGCGAATATTCCGCCGAACCCTTGGAAATCCAGGTCGATCGCATCCGCAAGCGGCATCGGATTGGGCGTCAGGCGTTGCAGGCCAATGGCCATCAGGAAGAGGATGCCGATGCAGAGGATGAAGATGACCCAGCCCTCAAAGAAATGCAGGAACCCTTCGGCCTGTTCGATTCCGTAGCGGTCGACGAGAACTCCGATCACGCCAATGCGGAATGAGTTCATCAGCACCGTCAGCGGGGCTGCAGAAAGCAGCAGCACGAGTTTGTGCCAGAGTGGCCCCCGATAGAGGATCGCAAAAAGATATGAAAAGCTGAGGATCGGGAAAAGGTAACGTAAGCCCGAACAGGCCTCGGCGACCTGGAGCTTGTAAACGCCCAGATCGATTACATTGCCTTCCAGATAGACCGCGACGCCCATCAGGCTCACGAACCAGACGCCGATTGCCGAAGACACCCATTGCAGGAAGATCGTGAGTTTCCAGTAGAGGATTTGTGGAAGCGGCAGCATGAAGACGAGATGCACGACCGGAAGCTGGTGCCGTCGCCCGCGATCCCAGCCGAAGACCGTCAGGACCACGCCGCCGACCCAGATAATCAGCGCATAGGTCACGATATCGGGGACCCGCATCAGATTCCCCAAGGTCGCAACCACAAGTCCAAGCACGATCACCAGAACGCCAGGCCAACGGACCACAGGCCCATCGACCGTTTTCGGCATCCGGCGCAACTCGCGCAGGAAAAGGTAGAGTGAGACCAGCGGAATGATCGGCCCATGGCTGTACTCAGCCGTGGACCAGGCTTCGGCAAGAGAGACGAATCCGATCCAGAAGATTGGCACCGATACCGCGAGGAGCAGCGCAAAGAGTGTGAAACCAACCGGGTTCACACTCAGGCTATCGGTCCCAAATGATCTGTCCGGGCGGGTTGAATGCGTCATGTCCTGTCTCGGCTACAATAGTCTGCAACCTAAGCGAAATTTTGCGGCGATACGACAGGATTCAGAATTGGCCCGGTCACCTTGGCGTCAACCGGTCCCATGGTGAACGGGACGGCGACGACTCTCCGCCACCATCCCGATTGGATCATGGTCGGAAACTGAAATTCCTGTCGAGGCTAAGGAAAACCGAATTGGACGTCGCATCGCCGGCCGTGTCATCCGTCTTGCGACGCCAGGTGACGCCACCGGTCATGTTCCAGTCCTGCGTCAGCGCCCTCGAATAGGCTGCGCTGAGTGTCGCACGGGTTCTGGTGGGTATACCGCTTAGGGCATCGGCGCTTTCGGTGCGACCGTAGTTCATCGACAGATTGAGGCTGGAGACCGCATCGATCTGGTAGCCATAGCCAACCGTAAGGCGCGTATCGAGGATCTCCTCGTCGATGTTGTTGGTTGATACGTCCCGCTTGAGCGCGACGGTGATATTGCTCGATTTCAGTGTGTGGTCATACGTGACCGCCGCATTGTAATCGGTATTGCCCTGCGGTGTACGGGTCAGGCCAAGTGAGGCCGACAGGTTCCCGTTTGGCAGTTGCAGATCGCGTCCGAAGCGCAATGAGGTGCGTGTACCGTTCTGGTTCAGGCTGGAGTCGAGTGCGGCGAAGATCGATCCGCGCGACAAAGTTTTTGACAGTTTCAAAGACCCGTTGGTACCGCTGCGGTTGCTGCTCCCGCCGGTCGTGTCGGTATCGACGTCTGTCCACCCAATCTGCGCGTCGAGAACAAGGACAGGATTGATGTCTTGTGTCAGGCCGACGGAATAGTCGACTGTCTCGCGTTCGGTCTGAACCGAGTCATCCGCTTCATACCGGGTAAGGCCGGCATTAAATCTGAGTGTTGTGACGGGCGACAGCTTGGCTGTTGCGGTCGCGTTGATCCGGTCGGTCCTGGTGTCGAAAAGGCGCGGGTTGACGATGACGAGACCCGAATACTCCTGTTCGTCGTGCGACATGCCGAAGCTGAAACCCAAAGGTGCGTTCAGGCCCGTCTCGTACCGGACCGCAGCGTTGCGGGTGGTCCTGGTACCACCGTCTGTGTCGAGTTCGGGCGCGCCGGGGTTGATCAGGCTGTTAGTGGCGTTGAACGCTTCCTCTTCCTGTTCGACTGCAAACGGGTCCAGAAACTCGCGATCGACGCTCCGGTAGTTGCCGGACACCGTGAGGCGGCTGTTCGAATTCTCGATCTTGTACCTCAGGCGCAGATTGGGATCTTCGAATCCCGATATTGTCCGTCCGGGAATGTCCGCGTAACGGAATATGCCTGAGCCGTTCAGCCGGAACTGCTGCGTTCCGGTAGTGCTGCTGAGACCAAAGGTCAGCTTGTTGTCAAAGATCGTCGACGTACCGGTAGAGCCGGGGCGCAACGTGAAATTATCATCAACCGTCAGTCGCGAATTAACGCCGATATCCACCTGCAAACCACCGGCAGCGCCCCCTTGCTGAGAGAGCGCCGCGGTTGGAAGAATGGTAGTCAGCGCCGCGATTACCGCGATCTTAGTTCTGCTCGTGCCCACCGCATCTGCCTTTTTATCGTTCGAACGTCATTCGAATAACCGTCTTTCCGGGATCACGATCACGTCGCCTTCACGCAGGACGATCACCGGCGATTTCGCGCCCGATTGAACGGCTTTGTAGTTGTAGCGATAGACTGTCTCGGTTCCGGTCTTGCGATCAGCGCGGCGCAGTTGGATGCGCTTGGTGGCCGCAAATTTGGTCATACCGCCGCTTTCCGCGAGAAATTGCAGCAACGTCGTGCCTGTTTCAACGTCCATACGACCGGGCGTGTTAACCTCACCGACTGCATAGACGGCAATCGTCCCGTAGGGCCGGACTTGCGATGCCGCCGCCTGGGCGGCCGCATTGTTGACGGCATTCGTGACTGGGTTCAGCTGTCCAACGGTCAGAAATATCGTCGGGGGCGCGGCGAAGTTCGGTGCAAGCGCCCCTGCGATCGTGCTGCGCATGGTGTCAAGGCTTCGTCCGGAGGCCTTTACGGTTCCGACCAGCGGAAGGCTAACAGTGCCATCCGGCAGGACAAGAAGGCTTCTGTTCAGACTTGGGTCTTCAAGAACTTCCATCTGAAGTACGTCGCCGGACTGAATGCGATACCCGCTTTGCGCGAACGCAGCCGGAACAACAAGAACGGCCAGGATAAAGCCGAGCAACATTCTGAACATCTTGACACCCAATAATTCCCCGATTCCATTCAAGTTTACGGCTGATCGGTTATGAATCAAACTGTTAACTTGGAAATCCGGACCGGCGTCGCCCATGAGCGACGCGAAGAGTGCCCGTCGGGCAACAATCCTGCCTGCTAATTCCCGACTGTCACGCCATCGGCTTCAAGTCGTTGAACCTGCTGACGGGCCTTTTCGCCGACAGGGCTTTTTTGATCCGCGTCGACGAGTTCAAGCACTTTGTGAAAGCGCGCGAGTGCGTCGGGCGCGCGGCCGGTTGCGTCGTAGACCATGGCAAGATGGTACTGAACTGCCGGGTCGTCAGGCAGCGCGGCGGCGGCTTTTTCCAGATCCGCAAGCGCCGCATCGTGGTCGCCGCGCAGGAATGCAATCCAACCGTAGGTATCCTGATAGGCCGGAACTGTGCTGTCGCGCAGGCGGCGGGCGATCACCTCCGCCCTCTGGATGTTGTCGGGGTCGGAATAATGGTTTGACAGCAGGCTGGCGAGGTTATTGGCGATGATCGGATTGGCGCTGTTATCCTTGTACATTTCCTCGTAGACCGCGATGGCAGCGGGAATGTCGCCCTGCCTCTCAAGCAGGCCCGCTTTCGCCCATTTTAGGTCGCCAGATTCAGGCGAAACCTCTAGCGCCTCGGCGACAAGTTTTGAGGCCTCATTCAGGCGGTCATCATCAGACGCGATAATCCGGATGAGCGAGATCCATGCTGGCAACAGCTGCTGGTCGGCATCGACCAGATCGCGGAGGATTGCCTCTGCACCCGCTGCATCTCCGGTCAGCGTCCTCACTGAGGCGTCGATGAAACGAAGGTTCCTGTTATCCGGCTCAGACTCCAAAAGCTTGCTGGAATAGGCTCTAGCCTTCTCGTTCTCGCCGTTGTCGAGATGGGTTCTCAGAATGGCAATGCGTGCAGGCAGGCCTCCGCTGCCGTCTTCGACCAGTTTTTCCAGATACGAGACCGCTTTGTCGGTATCCTCCTGGCCCGTGACGACCGCTGTTTGTATGTTTTGTGCAGCCAATTTGGCTTCGCGGGATTCCAGCGACATCAGGGCATTGGCGACCGCGGTCGCACGCGGGTAGTCCTGAACACGCAAATACACCTCACCCAGAGCCGTCAGAAGATTCATACTGCCGGGCGACAGGCGCAATGCGTCGATGAGAACACCTTCGGCTGGAAGAAGCTTGCCCTCGTTTGCCAGAAACTGAGCATAACGCAGGGATTCGTCAGGTGCCCGGTTGGCTACCTCGACCGCCCGTGAAAGGCTTTCGCGCACCAGATCACGGTTTCCGTCGCGCTCATAGGCTTGCGCCATCAAGGTCAGGATGGCCGCGTCGCGCGGATTTTCGTCGACTGCCTTACGAAGTATTGCGATTGCGTCCCCGACAGCATCGTCAAGGATGAGCCACCCGGCCTTGAGTTTCAGTGCTTCAACCTCGCCGGCATCGTCGGCCAGGACCTCGTCGACAAGTTTATGTGCGCCATCCGCGTCGCCGGTGATCAGCAGCATCTTCGCCAGCCCGATCTTTGTGCGTCGGGTTTCGACGGAGGGCGATGCAGTTGTCAGAATCTCCCGCATTGCTGCGATTGCCTCGTCCCGCCGCCCGAGGTCGAAGATGAATGCAGCATGGGTCGCACGATATGCCGGTGCGGCATTGTCGCCAACGATGATCTTTTCTAGTTCCGCCACCGCAGCAGGCTGTCCGCGCTGCTCAGCAAGGAACTGAACGAGATTTAAGACACGTTCCTGATCGGGGCTGGCCGGATCGATGCGGCTGCGCAGGAATTCTTCTGCCTTGTCCAACTCCTGGCGAGAGGAAAACCAGCGGACGAGAGTCGTCGCCATTTCCGGCGCGTTCGGAAAACGTGCGACAAGGCCACGCAGCTCAGCCTCTACCCCGGCGTCGTCGCCGACCGCCGCCAGTGCCTGCAATCGCTGCGCCCTCAACGGTCGGTCATCCGGCGCGACTTCGAGGGCAAGGTCAATTTCCTCAAGTGCGTCCTGATAATCCTGTGCCCGCATCAGGTCGTCGATGACGACACGCCGCAACAGCAGGTTGTCCGGTATGGTCTTGCGCAGGTCCCGCGCTTCGGCCGCTGCCTTGATCAATACCGAGACGTTATTGTCGACGATGGCGCGTCCGTAATCCGCCGCGATCCGGATCGCCGTTAACTCAGCGTCGCCCGGCGCCTTTTCCAGTGCCTTCGCCGAGAATCGGGCTGCAGTTTCCCAGTCATTGCCTTCGGCCGCGATCTCGGCAAGCGCTCGGGCTGTATCCATATCCTCGGGCTGCTGTTCGATGAGTCGAAGATACTGCGAAAACGCCTGACGCAGATTGCCACGGCCCCGTTCGACCTCCGCATAGGTACGGCGTGCTTCGGTGTGGTTGCCGTTCAGGTCAAAAACATTGCGAAACTCGACTAGGGCGCGGTCCACATCACCAGCCTGAAGATAGGCAAGACCCGACTGGTAGTGCTTTTCTGCGCGTTCTTCAGAAGAATCACATGCCGCCAGAACCGTGAGTCCGGCAGTCAGAGTTAGAACGGCAATTGTCTTGGAAAGACCCATTAGCAGACCTTGTTGGATGGTTTTACGCCATGTCGTCACAAACGTGTGAAACGGTCAAATCAATACCCCGTTCCCTTGATCACCACGCGGACGGTCGCAAGAAGCAGTCTTATATCAGTCATGAAGGAAAGTTCCTGATCGTATGCCGTGTCAAATGCCACGCGCTGCGAAAACTCACTTTCGTTGCGTATGGATACCTGCCACGGACCAGTGATGCCGGGCCTGAGAGAGTAGTATGCGGTTCCGGAATAAAGTGACCGCTGACTGGGCATCATCGGGCGTGGCCCGACCAAAGACATGTCGCCGATCAGAACATTCCACAGTTGCGGCAATTCATCCATCGAGGTCTTTCGCAGCAACTTGCCGATCCGGGTGATGCGGGGGTCCGATTTGAGTTTCTGCGTGGAGTTCCATTCGAGCCGCGCTTCGGCGTTCTTCGAAAGGTATTCTTCCAGCATGCGCTCGGCATCAGGAACCATCGTACGCAGTTTCAGCATACGGAATGTCCGCCCGCCGCGTCCGACGCGTTCGTTCCAGTAGAAGGGTGACGAGCCATCCAGCGCAACGGCGATCGACAGGATGAACACCACGGGCACGACGACAACACCGGACAACAGTACTGCCAGGACGTCTACGGCACGCTTGAAAACATTGCGATACAGACCAGATTGCCGCCGAATATTCACAGAGCCCGCCGATGCGCCCGACATCCCGATTTCATCAGAAAGGTCATTAATCTGAAGCGTCATGTGTGCGATCACACCGAATAGGCACCAATGCGCGGCTACATACAGCCGCCCGAACGTTCACTACCACGATTCCCGCCCACCTAGGTCAGGGCGCACAAGTCTTAGCATCTTTGGACCGGGCGCGGAATCAACAATTGGGAAACCAAGGCAGATTCGTTGCTCAAGACCTCTAGACAAGGGTTTCGGTCGTGGAGCGACGATCGTGGCTGGCCGAACCGTTTCCGGGACGTTTACAGTGGTCGTCCGTGTCGTGATTGTGCGCCGCCATGGCAGGCTGGAAGCAGATGTGCGAGACTTCGAATCGAACTGCGTATACTGGGAAAGTCGGAACTGAATGAGGCAGCGCCATTAAGTCGCCGAACTTGTATGATCCATCCGTCATGGTTTACCCGTTGGCGGTGGCTATCATAGCTGGATCAGGCGGGATACGTGCACACTGTATTGAGTGAGATGGATTTCGGATGAACAAGGTCGTGGAGACCGATACGAACGACAGTGTTGGCTTTTACATGGAATTCTATGGGTTCCGCGAACGCCCGTTCACGCTCGTTCCGGATCCTGACTTCCTGTTCTGGTCGGCCCAGCACCGGCGTGCTTACTCGGTCCTGGAATTCGGGATCCTGAGCCGTGCGCCGATTACGCTTGTTACCGGCGGGGTCGGTTGCGGAAAAACCACGCTGTTGCGTGAGTTGCTGCGTCAGTTTGGATCGAGGGTGACGGTCGGTCTCATCTCGAATGCGCAAGGCGGCCGGGGAGAGTTGATTCAATGGGTGCTTAACTCGCTCGACATTCCGTTCAACGCTGACGCGGGCTATGTTCCGCTTTTCCAGAAGCTTCAGGACTATCTGATCGAGGAATATGCCTCTGGTCGGCGTGTGGTTCTGATCTTTGACGAGGCCCAGAACCTGTCGGCGGAAAGCCTTGAAGAATTGCGGATGCTGACCAATATCAATTCGGGCAAGGATGAAGTGATCCAGCTTGTTCTGGTCGGTCAACCCGAGTTGCGGGACATGGTGCTTCACCCGTCGCTGCGGCAACTCGCGCAGCGCATCGCGGCAAGCTTTCATCTGCTGCCGCTCGACGAACCGTCGGTGATGGAGCTTATTTCGCACCGGCTGAAGGCGGCAGGTGGCAGCGGCGAGGAGATAACGCCCCAGGCTGCGCGGGTGATATACAAGGTAACCCATGGTGTTCCGCGCTTGGTCAACCAGCTTTGTGACATGGCGTTGCTCTATGGCTGGAGCATGGATAACCCCCGTGTCGACGAGGGCGTGGTTCAATCGGTGATCGACGACGGTGTGTTCTTTGCGGCGCAGATCGCGGCGGAGGAAGAGAAGCATAAATGAATCTGGACCTGTCATTCTATTTCGCGGTCTTCCTGAGACGGCTGCACTACTTCATCATCATATTTGCACTCGTTTCGACGGCGGCGATCGCCGCTGCGTTCCTGCTGCCCGCAGTCTATTCCGCGAACTCCATCCTCTTGGTCGAGGCGTCTTCGATCCCGGGCGCTCTCTCTGCGCCAACGGTGCAGGCGCAGGCATTGGAGAAGCTTCAGACAATCGAAAAATACCTCATGACCCGGACCAATCTTCTGAGGATTGCTCAGGACCTTAAAGTATTTCGGGATATGGATAAAATGTCTCCCGACGACATCGTTCAGGCGATGCGCGGCGCGACCCAGATCAACAAGAATGCGGGCCGTGGTCAGGCAACGATCATGGGTATTTCCTTTGAGGCCGAAACCGCAGAAGCGGCTGCGGGGGTTGTCAATGAATATGTCACTCTCATACTTCAAGCCGATCTTGAGGTGCGCACGGGCAAGGCCGAGGACACCGTAGAATTCTTCCGTCAAGAAGTGGCGCGACTGTCCGGAGAACTCGACATCCAGAGTGCCAAGATCCTCGATTTTCAGAACAAGAATTCGGATGCATTGCCCAATACGCTCAACTACAGGCTTAATCAGCAGCAGATCCTGCAGACGCGTCTTGCTAATGCCGAACGCAATATTGCTTCGTTGAAAGATCAAAAGGCCCGGATGATCGCGATCTTTGAATCGACCGGTCAGATCAGCGGGGCGACAGCAAACCAGACACCTGAGCAGCGGCAACTCGATCAGCTCCGGACCCAGCTGAACGGGATGTTGGCGGTGTTCACCGAAACCAATCCGAAAGTCGTACTGATCAAGCAGCAAATTGCTCAGCTTGAGGAAATCGTGAAATCGCAACTTCCCTCTGATCCTACGGGCAACCCCGCGGCAACGCTTCTGGATGTACAGCTTGCCGATTTGGATACGCAGATCGACATTCTGGAGGAAGAGCGGATCAAGTTGATCGATGAGCTTGAGGCCCTCAAGACATCAATTGACCGGACGCCCGCCAACCAGATTGCCTTGGACGCGTTGCAGCGCGATTACAGCAACATTCAGCAGCAATATAACTCGGCCGTCGGCAAGCTGGCGGCAGCATCCGCAGGCGAACAGATCGAGGTCAGATCAAAAGGTGAGCGCATTTCGGTCGTCGAGCCGGCGACGATTCCAGGTAAGCCTTCTCGTCCCAATCGCGTCATGATCGCGGGCGGTGGCATCGTAGCGGGCGCATTCCTGGGCGCAGCTTTGATTGTTCTGATTGAGGTTCTGAACCGCGCAGTCAGAAGACCGACGGATCTGGTTCGGACGTTTGGCATCATGCCGATCGCAACGATTCCATATATGCGGACTCCGAGCGAAACGATGATGCGCCGCACTGCATTCGTGACAATTCTTCTGGTGGCAATTCTTGGAATTCCGGCCATGGTCTACGCGGTGCACGTTTATTACGCACCGCTCGATATCATTGTCGGAAAAATTGTCTCCAAGTTCGGCATTCGGTTGTGAACGGTCGGAAGGGCAAAGGTAAAGCGAAGTATGGAAAAACTCGAAGCAGCATTGGCCAAAGCCCGCGAGATGCGCAAGAGCACGGGTGGAACGCTGCAGAGCCAGCACGCCCCGGTTACTCCTAAGGCCATTCCGGTCGGCGACTGGTCCAGTCTGCCGGAAGTCAAGTTGACGCCGGCGCGGATGCAACGCAACAGGATCACTGCAGTCCTGGGTGGCAAGAACGCGACGCCGTATGACATGCTTCGCTCGAGAACAATCCGCCTTATGCGAGAGAAGGACTGGAACCGACTTGCGGTGACATCGCCTGGGGCGGCTTGCGGGAAGACGACTGTCTCATTCAATCTTGCGCTCAGTCTGTCGCGACAGAAAGATCTTCGCGTTATGCTGTTTGACCTCGATCTGCGGCGACCGGCACTCCACAGAGTATCCGGGCTGGTGCCGCCTCATTCGTTTCACGAGGTCCTTGATGGTCGGGTTTCATTCGAAGAACAGGCGGTTCGCATAGGCGAGAATCTCATTCTGGCGATGAACGCAACCGCATGCCGAAATCCGGCCGAGTTGTTGCAGGCGAGCCGGACAGGCGAGATCCTTGATGAAATTGAACGCACCTGGCATCCGGATGTAATGTTGTTCGACATGTCTCCTATGCTCGCAAGTGACGACAATGTCGGGTTCCTTGGGAATGTGGATTGTGCGTTGCTGATCGCGGCGGCCGAGCGGACTACGCTTCCAAACATTGATATCTGCGAGAAAGAGCTTGCGCAGTTGACGAATGTTCTGGGCATTGTTCTCAACAAATGCCGGTATGCCGACAAGTTGGTCGGATACAGCTACGATTCATACTCATAAACACGTTCACAGCAGGTCAAAACTAAAAAGGCCGGGCAGTGCCCGGCCTTTCGGATACTGTAGATGCCTTCTTAAGCTGCCTTGCGCCGACGACGTACAGCAGCCAGCCCGCCAAGGCCGCCCAGAAGCAGGAGGCCAGCGGCAGGAAGCGGCACCGGTGCCACGAAACCGATACCCGCCAACGCACCGTCGGCGAAACCGAGGTTGTCGTTGCTGCTGAGAACGGTGAAGAAAATTTCGGTTACAGCGATCGCAGCGAAGGACGCGCCGACGAAGCCAGCAGCACCAGAGCCGGCAATATCATTCGCATAGAGCGAAATGATGGGATAGCCGCCATTGATCGATGCTACACCGATTTCCTGAGAGGAGCCGTCCGAAGCTTGGAACAAGTCCAGGAAATAGATCGCATTCACCATCACAGGCGCGCTGAAAGTTACGCGGATCCATTCGAACTCATTCGAATTCACCGTCGTAATCTCATCATCATGCATGCCAACGCCGTAGCCGTCAGTTTGGAATGACAGCCCACTACCTGACGGGGCAGAATTCCCATCGAACGCCTGAGTGTTGTTCAAATAGCCGCTCGCGTCCATGGTCCAGCTGACCGAACCGTTCAGGATCGTACCGGACGTGCCGGTCCCGGCATTCGTAAAGTCAATAACATTCGCATCTGCCGCAGAGGCGCCTACCATGAGAGCCAAGCCTGCAAGAGCGCTAGTGCACCAGTTCATGCTCAATTTCCTTCCACCCCTGTGACGCAGAACTGCGGCACGTGATTTCCCACACCCTTGATACCACATTTGACGCTGCTTGTAACATCAAAAAGCCACAATTGATTTACTTTCCCGGCAACCGCCGCGCAGCTCAACCTATGGAAGAGTATCTTTGCAATCCAGAAACTTAATGCCAGAAAGATGCTTATTGTTTCCGTATTGAGAGCTAATGGTCTGGAGGATCGGGAAACAGTTTCGAAGGCAAAGCAGATACCGTTTCCAGGCCGCCAACTCTGCGATGACTGCTGATGTACGAGCGTGCCCCTGCCGGATGGCGCGGACAGCCTAACACTGGACAAATCCGACGCTCTGGGCGAATCGTGACGTACTTGAACTTGAAAGGTCATGAACCTGAATATTGCGGTCATAATCCCACACTTCAATGACACGGCACGTCTCAGACGGTGTTTGGGAGCACTTGTTCAGAACGATCTTTCTGACATTGATATTCTGGTCGTCGATAACGGATCGACCGAGTCGCTCGATCCGGTCAAAGACGAGTTCCCAACAGTTCGCTTCGTATCCGAGCCCCGGAAGGGCGCCGCGTCGGCCCGCAATCGCGGTGTCAACGAAACCAAAGCCGATATCCTTGCATTTCTTGACGCCGATTGCATACCCGCACCGGGTTGGCTGGCTGCGGTCAAAGCAACTTCTGGCAGGTCCGACATAATTGGTGGCGCGATAGATGTATTCGACGAAACGCCTCCGCCTCGAACCGGTGCGCAGGCTTTCGAAACAGTGTTTGCGTTCAACTATCGTTACTATATTGAAAAAAAAAGATTTTCTGTGACGGCCAATCTTGTTGCTGAGCGTCGTGTCTTTGAGGCAGTCGGTCCATTTATCGACGGTGTGTCGGAAGACGAGGAATGGTGTTGGCGTGCGGGACAAAGAGGATTTCGGATCATTGTGGATGAAGACATGCGTGTCTTGCATCCGACGCGCTCAGACTGGAATGCGCTAAAGCGCAAGTGGCATCGCCTGACCCGCGAGATGTTCGAGTTGCACCGCGCAAGGAAGGGACCAAGCGCCCGCTTCACATGGGCGCTTCGGGCGTTAGCCATGCCCGCTAGCGCGGTTGTCCACCTGCCTCGACTATTTCTCAGCCCAAAACTTGCAACTGCCGGAGACAGGTTCCGCGGTGGAGCTACCCTCATACGACTGCGCCTGTTGCGCGCGGTTTGGATGCTGCGGCAGGCATGCGGGCTTGCGATCTGACAAAGAAAAACCCGCCCGATGGTTGTCGGGCGGGGATTCTGGTTTCGGCAAAGTGTCAGAAGTTTTCGTATGCGCCTGCATCGGGTGCTTTGCCCAATGGGCGTGACGTGCCGACAATGTCGTCAGACGGTGCGTAATGCGAATTGCCGGCATCGACACCCTGTGACGTAGACTTGAGCTTGAAATTCTGAGCGGCGAACGACACGAACTCGTTGGCAGCATTGCTCACGATCAGATTGTTCGTGCCCAGAATGTTGCGGCTGGGATCGGAAGTGACGTGATAGTTGTTCGCCATGTTGTTGGCGACCGTTACGTTCTGCGGCGGCGTTCCGTTCTTGTGGTTCGAAATCTTGATCCAAGGCCGCTTACCGGCGACGCCGCTCGGATGAACAACGGTATTGTTGGCAACGATCGTATTCAATGCCCCGGCGACCGTTAGCCCATGATAGTTGGAAACAGCTATGACGTTGTTTCGGATGATTGCACGGTCATACATTCCGTCAAACATCGCGATACCCTGCAGCGTGCACTTGATCGGACTCGTCGACGACGCAACCCATTCGAAAATCTTGTTGTCCTCGATTGTCAGGTCGCTGAGCGTGCCCGAGCCAGGCCCATTCGGTCCAAGCGAGAACGCCTGGAAGCCATCAGAGTGGTTGCCGTCGATCTGCACACAGTTCTGCACTTTGTTTCGACGCACGATGGAATTGTTGCCATTCGAGCGCATTCCGTCACCGGCAAAGCCATCGACAATGTTCTGCTCCATAAGCGAATTCGTCGCGCTGTTGTCGATGCCGTGATAGATGCCTGTGACACGGTTGCGCGCAATCGTCACCCGGTCACCAGCAATAAGCATGCCGTTGCGCCTGTTGTTGCCCCAGTCGGTGGCAGACCATTGAAGGTAATCACCAGCCGAGGATACAGACCTGACATCAAGGTCGGCAAAGGCGAGATCGGAGGAGTCCGAATAGCTCCGGATCATCGCACCGGTTCCGGCGTTAGCCGAAGTGGCCCAGACTTTGAGACCCTGGATTACGAAATTCTTCGAATCCCGGATCATGATAGAATTGACATGTGCGACTTCACCCGGCGCGGGCGCAATGACAACCGGGGCAGAAAACTTCTGTCCGACGATTGCCAACCGGCCATGGTAGCCGGACATCATGAAGATGCGGTCACCCGCACGCAATTGCCCGGACTTGAATACCTCATCTACCGAAGCCCAGGTCTGCGAGGGAGTCGTCGTTCCTCCGGTGGTGCCGCCGCTCGTTGCCGGGCCGCCGGACGTTGTCCCACCCGAGGTCGTACCACCGCTTGTGGTTCCTCCTGACGTCGTACCGCCACTGGTCGTGCCACCACTGGTCGTACCACCGCTTGTGGTGCCACCACTGGTCGTACCGCCTGAGGTCGTACCGCTGGACGTCGAACCTTCGCTTGCGGTGCCTTCTGATGTCGTACCTCCGCTCGTGCTCGTGCTCGTGCTCGTGCTCGTGCTCGTGCTCGTGCTCGTGCTCGTGCTCGTGCTCGTGCTCGTGCTCGTTTCACCGGACGACGTTCCACCGGTCGAACCTGTCGACGTGGATTCAGATGACGAGGACCCTTCCGAACCGCTGCTCGTTGTCGACGTACCCGAAGATGAGGTCTCCCCCGAGCCAGATCCACCTGACGTTCCTGTGCTCGTGGTTCCGCTGCCCTCGCTGCCGCCCGTTGATTCTGATCCTGATCCGGTCGAAGTGACCGTCTTTCCGCGATCGCCCTTCGGCCCTTTGCCGCCTTTTGGGGCACTGACCCATTTGGCACCTTGCTTGGTCGATCCACTGTCAGGCGATGAGTTCGATGCAAAGGTGCTTTTTTTCGTAGATTCTCCGGAACTCAAGCCACCAGACGATGAACCACCTGTCGCAGCATCAGCGTCGATTCCATCTATCAGGGTCCCGGGAACGACTACCGGCTCGTTAGAGCTTTCCGTTTGTCCCAGAGATTGAAGTGAAACCACAGTGAGTGCAGTTCCGGTTACTGGACCCGCTGCCAACGGCCGGACGTAAAAGTCGGTCGAGTAGGCTGCGGAGCTCCACAATGCTGCTGTCACCCCCAAGATGACCGGCGAGCAGAAACGTTTCATCATTTGTCCCTTCGTTGCGCGAGTGGTGCGCGCCAGCGTGAGTGTGTCCCCAGCACGAACAATGCGTTGCAACGTGGCAAAGATTGGGCGCAAATGTAGTCTCGATGTGTCCACAATCGCGAATTCGGCGCTTATTGTGCACTATACGTTAAGTAAACGGGCGTATTTCCGCCGATTTGACCGGCATTGGAGCGGTTGGTCTGGAAACAGTCGGTCCGCGCGCCTGGTTGCCACGATCTTAACGGACGATACGGTAGACCGTCCTGGGGCGCGGCTGTTTGGCGGCCCCGTTCCAGAACGTTTACGCAACATGCCCGGTGCCGGATTCGGACGGTTTGTCCACAACCGAGACCTCACCGTCCACTCGCGGCGGGCGACAGGATGAAAGATATGGACAAGTTTTCAGACTATCCGACAAGTCTCACCGCCCCAGCACGCGATGGCGCTGCCGTGATACCCGACGATGTGAACGATCTGACGTTCTTGCCGCGGGCCCTTTACGTGGGTCAGACCGGGAACCTTTCTGCCCGACTTGCCGGTGGGCAGGCTGTCCTGTTCCAGAATGTGCAGGCCGGAACTGTATTGCCGGTTCGCGCCAGGGGGATCAATGCAGCAGGCACCACGGCCGCAGGGATCGTGGCGCTGTGGTAAGCTGATGCCATCGCCCGGTTCGCACCGGGAGGGGTCTGGCATTCAGAAACGGCGCGCTTGCCACGATGGCAGCGCGCCGTTTTGTTTTCATGTACCGCTGTTTCACGTGGCGTTTGCACCCAGTTTCCAAACGTCCCCGTTTGCCGAGCTTGCCGGACCAGTGATTGATTTGTACGGCGTTCCGGCAGGCGCCAAACCATTGGGCATCGTACTGAACCAGGTCTTGAGATATTCGATTCGGCCCACGAATTGCGGGGTCCCGGAATTTCGGGCCAGATAGCTGAGTGCCCGGTTGTTCTGAAAGAGCCCGTTCCCGGCAACGGCAAACGGCACCGTTGCCACCAGCGCCCCGTCGACCGCGACCCTGAAGAGCTTTTCCACCTGGTTGGCTGAGCAGACGATATCGTACCAGACGTCCGATGACAGGGCTGTCGGGACCGTCACCGCGTTTAGGGTCCTGAGGCCGGTGCCATCCTCGACCGTCACCCTCAAAGCCCCGGTATTCATCAACTCGACATCGAATCCGGTGCTGGACTGCGCAAAGAGGATGGCCGTCGAGCCGGGCAGGGCGTCGAAGCGAATGCGGGCGGCATGGGTGATCGCGCTCCTTCCGGCGGGGACGTTGGCGGGATCGAGAAAGTAGGGGCCGGTGGCGGACGTCTGGAAACTCGGGGCACCGACCGGAAGCGTGTTTGCCAGAACACCGGGATCAGCGAGCGGACGCACGGGTATACCGTTCAGACCTGTGACTCCAATATCGACGATTGGCAGGTTCTTCCAGGTCTCGGCGATATAGTCGTCGGGATAGGCGATCATGCCGCTGGCACCACCTTCGCCGTACTGGATTGAGTCAGCGTAAGTGAACGTACCGCTGTTGGGCAGGATGCGGACACGCCCGCCGACGATTTGAGTATTCTCCGCCGGTGTCCCGTTGATCTGGAAACCCATCACGTCCGTCCAGTGCGGCTGTGCGGTTCCAAGCGCAGGCTCAGCCCGCGCCCGTCGCGTCGTGGTGATCGGGCCAGAGGAGGACCAGACCTCCACCCAGGCGCCGGCCGGGTCCCAATGGCATTGGTCAAACTCCGGAACGGACCAGTTGGACAGACTCGCCGACTGAAGGATCGCAAGCGCCGTCAAGCGCGCCCACGCTTGTGTTCCGTCTGGCGTGTCGCCCGAAGGATGCGAAAAATCGGTCCATCCTCCCGCGCCGTCGTCAATGCCGTTTACATAGGTCACCGGCTCGATTCCAAGCGGCAGAAACATCGTCGCACTCGGGAGGTTTACCATCGCACGCCAGCTTGCGCGCGCGGCTTCCTTGTTGGCGAGGTTGAACTGCAGCCCGCCCCCGGCGTAATGCGTTGCATCCCTAAGGTCGGCGTCGATGTCGAAGCGGTGCGGACCATAGGGAACCCACCGGGTATGGGAATAGTCGTAGAGTTCACCGAACCAGTGATCAGCATGATAGCTGCCGCCTGCGCCATGGGTGATGGTCGCAGGAAAGGTGACGAGAGAACCATCGATCCGCTTGCCCGAGAACAGCGGGAAAAGGGCCTCTCCGTATTCAGATCCAAGGCTGCCGGGCGCGGCGAACCATGACATCGCGGCCAATCCGACCTGCTGGCCGTCAGTCGTCGCGAAGTCATGCAGAGCGCGGTCGGCCGCCCAGTCGCGTCCCGGATCGGAATCGTTGACCAGGCCGCGCGGGTCTGAGCCGGGAACCGTGTGGAAGATCACCGCGAATTTTTCGCCCGGTCGTGCCTCGATCAGTGTCGCCGCCATGGCGGCTGCGCCCGCCGTCAGGGGTTGGGTATCGGTGATAAAGTGACGGACCGGCCCGCCTGCCGCGCCATCGAATATCTGGACCGCCTCGGGATCGGAAACGGCGGGGGGCAAGGTGTTGTCGTGAAAAGCGGACAGAATGCGATCCGGTTCCGATTGACCCCAAATTGCGATGACATGTCCAACTCCGAACCGCGTCGCACCCTGCGCGGTCACGCCCGGCTGCGCCTTTAGTCTCAACTCCGGTCGATACCAGGTGTTCGCGCGCGGCACGGTAAGCACACTGCTCCAATGCCCGGCCCCGTCGATTGTGGACATGTCGGTCCATGCCGTTGTGGCCACCCCGCTGTCGTCAAGTGATATGGCCCTAGCTTGCACTGTCTGGCCCGGCGTTCCGGTGCCGGAGAGCGGTACACCCGCAACCGCAAGCCCAATGCCCGCGCCGCTGTCAAAGATCGTGCGGTCCCGGCTGAACGCTGTCAGCGTGACGCTGCCCGGTTGGGGGGGCGGGCCGGACGTGCCGAGTCTGTGGCCGCCGAGGGAGAGCGAGGAGAGTGATATCATTCTGTTTTCCCGTCTTGCGGGACGGCGGCACCGGCCAGACCGAGAGGTGCCGGATGGGCGGTGGCGCTCGTCCGGTTGGTCGTCGCCGACTGGGAACGCTCCGCCCAACGTGCAGCGGATCGCCAGAACCGGTGGCGACGCATCGCTGTGCTAGATATCATTTCGGATACCGGCGTTGCGTGACGGGTTGCCGGGGCGTCCGCCACAGCAAGTTTTGGTTAGTTGCTCAGAAATGGCATGTCAGGCCCACAGAAGCTGCGATCATCCGGGCAAGCGGCCGACTGTACAGCTCGCCTTCAATGCTGGGGTCGGGATGAAGCCCGTCGGGAAGGTTTTGCCTGCTCACATCTTCGCCACTCCACATTGAAACTCCGTCGAAGAAACTCACCCTTTCCTCGTCAGCCAGCTCGGCGAGTGCGGAGTAGTAGGTTTTCAACCGGGGACGCTTCAGCTTTTGAACGCCGAGGATCGGGTTGGTGGCGAGGAGTATGATCGAGATGCCGGGATTCGCCCTGCGCAGCTTGGCGATCATGTGACGGTGATTGGTGAGGCTCTTGGAAAGCGCGATGCCGTCCAGAAGGTCCGCGTCGTTGATTGCGTATTCGATCAGCACAACGTCGAAATTAATGCCGCCGGTAGCGTCGATCAGCTGCAATCCCCGCGATGAGTTCGCTCCGGCCAGACCCGTAACCGTTACCGAGACACCGTCACGGATACATCTGGTCAACAGGTCGCTCAGCTGTGTCGGCCAGCGGGCTCGGCTGGTCAGACTGGTCCCGAACGCACCGATTTGAACCGGTTCACCTTCATGGGCACGATAGTCAACAGCGGTGACCCGGTCATGGCGCTCGACGGACCTTGCCGACCCTAACTGCATGGCCACGACGCCAGTCGTGAGCAGGCATACGGCGAGAACGAACTGGACTTCCAACGATCAGGCAAGCCCGCGTTCGGCAAGCGCGCTCTCGGTCGCGTCGGCTGCGGCGAACCGCCCATAGTGCCCGACCTCAATCCCGGTTCGGATAACGCGGGCCGGATTTCCCGCGACCACCGATCCGGCCGGCACTGATTTGGTAACAACCGAACCTGCCCCGATAACGCAGTTATCGCCGATTTCGATTCCGGGCAGGATCAGGCTGCGCCCGCCGATAAAGCAGTTAGCGCCAATTTTCGTGTGAAGGTAAAGGCCGCGGGTGCGGTCATGAGTGAGAATGCGCGCCTCGAACGCGACATAGGAGTGGGGTCCGACGTGTACGCCGACCGGAAACGTGCGATCGAACTTGGTCGATAGCGAAAACTGTGCGGTGGGATGGATGTCCATTCCCCAGACACTGCGCAGGATCATGCGTTTCAGAGTGACCAGCAGATTTCTTACCCCAGAAAACCGGTTCAGGCCGCGACGGCGGGCTTTAAGCCGGGGTTTGGCGGTGATCGCGGTGGCGTCGCGGGGCGGGCGACAAAACGGGGCGGTGGGTGCAAATGTTGCCGGAACGGCGGTTGCGGGGTCGAGAAGCATGGGACTCTCCTCATCTGGAAGGCGCCGGGGTGGACCGGCTAAGTCCCGTTTAGAAAACGTCAATATAGTTAATGAAAAGCAAATGCCGTCGACGACGCGTCAGAGTGCCGCTGAAACGGAATCGCCTCGGGTGTCCAATCGGTGTAAGGGGTATTCAAATGCTTGACCTTGCTCAGAAGTTGCATATCCGGGGCATGATGCAGGACGATAAGACCAGCGCAAAAAGTGACCTGACGGTGATTGTCGTCAGCTACAATACCCGCGCGCTGACACTCGCCGCATTGCGCACGCTTGCCGCCCAAACGAAGGACACGCCGTTTACGGTTGTCGTGTTCGACAATGCCTCTTCCGACGGTTCTGCTGATGCGATCGCCGCAGAGTTTCCCGGGGTCGAGCTTATCCGAAGCGATGAGAATGTCGGCTTCGCACGGGCGAACAACATTGTGGCCGCCACCGCTGAAACCGAATGGCTCCTCCTCCTCAATCCCGATACAGAGGTCCACGACCGGGCTATCGACAAGCTCATGTCTTTTGCCCGCGCGCACCCGGATGCCGGAATTTACGGTGGTCGTACAGTCTTTCCCGACGGTTCACTCAACATAGCCTCCTGCTGGATGCAGATGACGCCGTGGAGCGTCTTTTGCATGGCTTTCGGGTTGACGGCTTTGGCACCCGGCTCCGAATTCTTCAATCCTGAAGCGATGGGCGGTTGGCAACGGGACACGGTACGCGAGGTCGACATTGTCGTCGGCTGCCTCTTCCTGATCCGCCGGGAGCTCTGGAACCGGCTTGGCGGGTTCGATCTTCGGTATTTTATGTATGGCGAGGAAAGCGACCTTTGCCTGCGGGCGGCGCGCATCGGTTTCCGTCCGATGATCACACCGGAAGCTGAGATCATGCATATTGTCGGCGCAGCCTCGAAAACGCTGGGCAGCAAACTTGTCCTTCTCGCAAAAGCCCGTTCGACCCTGATCCGCGACCATTGGGCACCCGCCTGGGTGCCGTTCGGCATTGCAATGATGTGGTCATGGGCCGCGATCCGCGCCGCAGCATTCGGAGGCCTCGCCTTGACAGGCAGCAAAAAAGCCAAAGCGAAGGCGGCTGCCTGGTCGGAAACTTGGCGCGCGCGTCACGACTGGTTGAAAGGCTACTGACATTTATGAGACCTGGATGAAACGGCAGACAAGAATGGTATAGTGGCCACAGGCCACGCAAAGCCGCTACAGGTGCAACGCGCCCGGCGGGTTAATGGAGAGCTTCGACATCTTTACGCGTGCCACCCTAGCGTCCAACACTCAGACTGACGGCATGTTCGCCACGTCGGAGGATGACGGGCGGGGTGCGATCATCATCTGGCTGTTCGTCCTCGCAATGGTGGTTCCCATAGAGTTTCGCGTTGGATCGCTGTCCCTCACGGGGCTGCGGCTCATGTTGTTGATCACTATCGTTCCAACGACCATCGGCCTGTTTACGGGACGGTATGGTAGGTTGTACCTAGTCGATTTCCTCTTCGCCCTGCACGGTGTCTGGGGGATCGTGAGCATCGGCGTAAACAACCCGCTGCGCGTTGTCGAAAACGCTGGCATCTATATCATCGAGTTTTTCGGGGCCTATGTTCTGGCGCGCGCCTATATTCGCACGCCGCAGGCGTTCTACAGGCTGATCCGTGCGGTTCTTGTTTTCACGGTTCTGTCGTTGCCGCTCGCGATTCTCGAATCTCAGACGGACAGATCAATAATCATCAGCCTTATCGGCAGCCTTCCGGGGATAGATACGGTCAATCAGATCGACATGCCGCAGCGTATGGGGCTTTACCGTTCACAAGTCTCGTTTCCGCATCCGATTCACTATGGTCTCTTCTGCACCGCGGTCCTGGCTTTGACCTGGATTGGAATGAAAGGTGTCCTGACCAACGCGCTGCGCTACCTTGCCGTGGCCGCCGTCGGTGCCGCTGTCTTTCTTTCGCTGTCGAGCGGCGCGCTGTTGGCTGCTGTCATTCAAAGCGGATTGATTGTCTGGAATTACCTGTTCCGAAAAATGACCCGACGCTGGCTTCTGCTCGCTGCAATTGCTGCCTTCGGCTACGTCGTGATTGACGTTCTGTCGAACCGGACACCGATCAGGGTGTTCATGAGCTATGCAACTTTCTCCGCTCACAATGCTTTCTGGCGTGGGATCATCTTTGAATGGGGCATGAAGAATGTCTGGAACAATCCAGTGCTGGGGCTCGGGTTGCGACCGTGGATCCGGCCGAGTTTCATGCGTTCGGGCAGCATTGACAACTACTGGCTTGTCATGGCCGTCAAGTTTGGCATCCCGGGTTTCGCCATGGTGGCCGGTGGGTACCTCGATGCAATGATCCGGGTCGGGCGACAGAAGCTCACCCCAGGATCTTTCAGTTCCAACCTACGCTTGGGTTGGATGATCATGTGCGTCGGTGTGGCGTTCTCTCTGGCCACAGTTCATATCTGGGGCTCTTTGCTTTCCTTCGTATTTTTTCTGGTCGGGTCCGGTCTGTGGATTGTCGGCACCTCTGACGTTCCAGCTGCGGGTTCGTCTCTCACCGTTGCGCCGGACACGAGAAACAAACTGGCTTGGTCAAGATCGCACACTACGAACAGTGCGCCCAAGGCAGGAATGAGATTTGCCCGAAAAGTTAAGGATGAAGTCGTGGAGACTGAACCCTCATCACCGCAATACACCCGGTTCGCGGACAAGCGTCCCGATCTTGACAGACGTCGCCGCGACGGTAACTGACAGTATGCGAAGTGGATCGTTGACATGAAAGTCGGTCAAGATTCACCCAGCACTGTTTTGACGATTGGCATTCTGCCATGCGAGTATCCGCGCTGCCGAAGAATCGGCTTTGTGCGGGAGATGTACCAAACACCTGACCGGTTTTTTATGGAGTGTAACGAGTGGACGACTTTGTGAAAGGCGCGCGTCGGATGCATGCTGACCTTTCCCAAGGCCCGGCGATCCGAGCCTTGATGGAAATGCCCGGAAATCTTGTTGGTGTTGGTATGACATGCCGAGCGATGCTTATGGGAGCCGCTCGTGCAGGCGCACCGGTCGATCTTTTCACCTCGTATATTGATGGCGAGAAGCCTGCCGGTTTGAATGTAAACTCCGTTCTGCCGGACTTCCTGAAGATACTGCCGTGGAGTCTTTCACGCCACCTCACGACATCGCGGGTTCAACGGAGATTTCTGGAGGCTATCGGCGACGATGAGATCGCCTATCTTTGGCCGTCGACGGGGCTGAATGTCTACGAGGCGCTAGCCGCGCGAGGTGTCACCATTGCCTCTGAGATGGTGAATACCCGTATGGCCGTTGCCAAGCCGCTTTTGGATGCCGCCTATGAGGGGCTTGGTCTTGAACCCGGCCACGGTATCACCGATGCAAGGATTGACGAACAGAACGCCCGGCACGCAATGTGTACGGCGATTTTCGCGCCTAGCCCTGCTGTTGAGGCATCATTCGCGGGCTCTTCGTATTCGACGCGCATTGTCCCGACCAGTTACGGCACCTGGGTGCCTGAAGTTCTGAAGCCCCGACCCATGCGCGCAGAAGACGCGCCGGTGGTCTTTCTCTTTGTCGGTCGGCTTTGTGTCCGCAAGGGTGCGCATTTGCTTCTTGAGGCTTGGCGCAATGCACCAAAAGGCGCGATCCTGCGTATCGTGGGCGAGATTGAACCGGCAATGCGGAAACTTTTCGCCGATGTACTCGATTCGCCCGGCGTGTCCTGTGCCGGATTCATGCATGACGTCGCACTGGAATACCAGCGGGCGGATGTCGCATTGTTACCCTCGCTCGAAGAGGGAGATCCGATTGCGACCTACGAAGCGGCAGCCTACGGCGTTCCGGTCATTGCTTCGGCTTTTGGTGGCGGGCGTATCAGTTCCGAGACCGGGGCGATCAACGTCGTCGATCAGCTGAATGTCGAGTGTTTGCGTGACTGCATTTCAGAGTTTGCCGCCTCTGAAGAACTGCGCCAGAACTGGGGCGCCGCTGCGCGCAATGCCTCTCTCGCTTACGATTGGAACACCGTCGCGCCCAACAACATACGGCGCCTTTACGATTTTCTGGAGTATCAGGTCGGCAGCTGATGCATCCTTTGACGGTCAGTCCGAATGATGCCGACCGCCGATGTGCTGGTCGCCCCGTTTTTCGGCCAGATTGACCTGGCGCTGACGTTCGCGGAACCGTTCGCGCTGGGCATCGGAATACTCATCGACACAGGCCGGACAGCAGGCACCCTCCTCATAGTCTGGATGTGACAGGTCGGCGGGCGAGAGCGGTCTGCGGCAGGCGTGACAGAGGCTGTAGTGACCCTGCCGAAGTCCATGGCCGACGCTGACTCGCTGGTCGAAGACAAAGCATTCACCGTTCCAAAGGCTGTGCGCGGCGGGCACATCTTCCAGATATTTCAGGATGCCACCTTTCAGGTGGTAGACCTCGCTGACGCCTTCGTTCAGCAGAAAGTTCGTCGATTTTTCGCAGCGGATGCCGCCGGTGCAGAACATCGCCACACGTTTGTTGCCGAAACGCTGTGCGTTTTCCCGCCACCACGCCGGAAACTCGCGAAAACTCTTCGTGCCCGGATCAACAGCGCCATTGAAGGTACCGATGGCGACCTCATAATCGTTTCGCGTGTCGATGACGACGACATCGGGGGCGGAGATCAGCTCATTCCACTCTGGCGGTTCGACATAATGCCCCGTCCCCGCCATGGGATCGACATCGGGCTCGCCCATCGTCACGATCTCGCGCTTCAGTCGCACCTTCATGCGTCCGAACGGCATCTCGGTCGCCGTGCTTTCCTTCCACTCGATGTCAGCGCAGCCGGGAAGCCTCCGGATATGGGTCAGAGCAGTGTCTATTCCGCCCCGATCGCCGGCAATCGTCCCGTTGATGCCTTCGCGCGCCAGCAAGAGCGTGCCGCGAACGCCTGTGGTTTCACACGCAGCCAGTAGCGGCCCACGCAAAGCGGCGGGGTCTGGGAAGACTGTGAACTTGTAGAGCGCGGCAACGGTAAACATAGGCTGCGTGATACGGCTGCAGGAAGAAACAGGCAAGTCAGCGGGAATCGGCCGTCGGCGCACTCCCCGTGCTCACGCGGTCGGGCAATAGCGCCACGCGCCTGCCCAGATCGGTTTCCAGACGCTCTGCGGAATAAAGTTGCGTCAGGACATTTGGCGAGAGCAGGTCGGGATTGTCGGCCAGAAATTCTTCGGCGCTGCCGGGGGAGGCCGCCATGCGTTCCGCAATCATGCTGAGAAAGGCGAAGGTGACTGTTGCGGAATACTTCCCCGGCACACCGGCGCTGTCTGCAAGCCGCCGGATCGCCGCGGCATAACGGTGGGCGGCGGCAAAGAATTCATCCTGCCGCAGCACTTCCCAGGCTGTCAGGACATGGTCGCGATGCGTGAACCGCGCGGCATCCAGTGTCCCTGCCTCAAGGGCCGCAAGGGTTTCGGCCGGGGTCATGCCGGGTCCTCCGTCAGGCGATGGCTGTCGGCCGCCGTCAGGTCCAGTTCATAGACCTCCTTCAGCCGAGCGATCTTCTGCAATGTTTCGTCCGAAAACGGCGCCTTGCCTTCGAACGCATGGAGCGCCATGCCCTCGACCAGTTCAGCAACCGGCATCTCCAGATGCTCGGCCAGACCCTTCATCACCTTGAGAAGCCGCTTTTCCAGCCTCAGGCCCGTCTGAACGCGTTCAACCTTTTTCATGCTTACACTTTGGTACCTGGGTACCTAAATGTCAACCCGCTGGTTGACGCGCCCCGCGCCGCTGCTTACGCATCGACAAAGGCAAGAGCGGAGGCCCCATGCGTGACACAAGCCATGCCCTGATCGTCATCGACGTGCAGAACGATTTCTGTCCAGGCGGTGCGCTGGCCGTTGCCGAAGGTGACGTCATCATTCCGCGTATCAACGCGTTGATGGATGACTTCGCCGTCAAGGTGCTGACGCAGGACTGGCACCCGGCCGATCACGCCTCGTTCGCGGCCAATCATGACGGTGCCGAGCCCTTCAGCCTGACCGAGATGCCCTATGGTCCGCAGGTGCTCTGGCCCACGCATTGCGTCCAGGGAACCGATGGCGCTGCCTTTCACAAGGACCTTCGCACCGATCCGGCCGACCTGATCATCCGCAAGGGGTTTCGTCCGGCCATCGACAGCTACTCTGCCTTCTTCGAGAACGACCACAGGACGCCGACCGGTCTTGAAGGCTACCTGAAGACGCGCGGCGTCACCGACCTGACACTGGTCGGCCTCGCCACCGATTTCTGCGTCGCCTATTCGGCCATCGACGCGGCAAAGTTGGGCTTTGCCGTCACGGTTCTCGAAGGCACCTGCCGGGCTATCGACCTTGACGGATCGCTCGCCGCCGCGCGTGACAACATGCACGCCGCCGGTGTGCGGCTGGAGGCCTGAATGGTGGATATCGCAACCCGGGTCTACAACCACAATTTCAAGATCGACCCGATCGTCCGATCGCTGATCGACACCGATTTCTACAAACTGCTGATGTGCCAGTCGGTGCTGCGCAACAAGCCCGACACCGTCGTCCGCTTTTCGCTGATCAACCGCACCAAGAGAATTCCGCTGGCGAAGCTCATCGACGAAGGCGAATTGCGGGAACAGCTTGATCACGTCCGCTCGCTCTCACTCAGCCGCGGTGAAAGCACCTGGCTGCGAGGCAACACCTTCTACGGCAAACGGCAGATGTTCTCGCCCTCCTTCATGGAATGGTTCGAAAACCTGCGCCTGCCGCCGTACGAACTTGAACGCAAGGGCGACCAATATGAACTGACCTTCGAAGGCAAATGGCCCGAAGTGATGCTTTGGGAAATCCCCGCGCTCGCGATCCTGATGGAACTCCGCTCCCGCGCCGTACTCGCCACTATGGGCAAGTTCGAACTTCAGGTCCTTTACGCCCGCGCGATGACCCGGCTTTGGGAAAAGATCGAAAGCCTGCGCCAGATCGACGGGCTGAAGATCGCCGATTTCGGCAGCCGCAGGCGTCACAGCTTTCTGTGGCAGGACTGGTGCGCGCAGGCGATGATCGAAGGGTTGGGCGAGGCCTTCGTCGGCACGTCGAACTGCCGCATCGCCATGCGCCGCGATATCGAGGCGATCGGCACCAATGCCCACGAACTGCCGATGGTCTACTCCGCCTTGGCCGAAACCGACGCGGAACTGGCCGAGGCGCCCTACAAGGTCCTTGCCGACTGGCATGAGGAGCATTCAGGCAACCTGCGCATCATCCTGCCCGACACCTACGGCACCGAAGGCTTCCTGAAACGCGCGCCGGACTGGCTGGCAGGCTGGACCGGCATCCGCATCGATTCAGGCGATCCCGCCACCGGCGCTGAAACCGCCATCCGCTGGTGGAAGGAAAGGGGAGAGGACCCGACACAGAAACTCGTCATCTTCTCTGACGGGCTCGATGTAGAGAAGATCGCCGAGTTGCACCGCCAGTTCGCGGGCCGGGTCAAGGTCTCCTTCGGCTGGGGAACGCTTCTGACCAACGATTTCCGGGGCTTCGTTAAAGACGACGCGCTCGACCCCTTCAGCCTCGTCTGCAAGGCGGTGGCGGCGAATGGCAGACCTACAGTCAAGCTTTCCGACAACCCGAACAAGGCAATGGGTCCCACGGATCAGATCGAACGCTACAAGCGGGTCTTCGGTGTGGGTACACAAAAGGAAATGGCCGTCATTGTCTGACACGGCACGAGAGGCGCCCGGCGTTGTGGCGTTGCCCAAATTGCTTGCAACTTGCCTGAGCGCCGCCGTTTTTCTGTTCGCGGTTTCATCCTCTGAGCCCGGTCAAGCAGCCGAACTCATACTGCGAGGCACCTATGAATGGAGCGAGAAAGCCCCTGATTTTGGCGGCTTCTCCGGTCTTGCGATGGTGCGCGACGGCAGCGCGCTTATGGCTGTGAGCGACAAGGGAACACTTTGGCATGCCTCGGTGAGTCGCGATGCGGATGGACGGATTGGCGGCATCGCGAGTGACTGGCGTGACCGACTTCTCGACAACAAGGGTAAGCCGGTGGAGGGCTTTACCTCTGATGCCGAGGCGCTTGCTATGGTGCGCGAAGGTGCCGTCTTTATCGGCTTCGAAGGCTACGCCCGCATATCGGCCTTTCACCCGCCCGGCATGATGCCGAAGCCGATGCACGAATGGGACCGCTTTCGCAGCCTCTGGGGCAACGAAGGGATAGAGGGGCTGGCGATCATGCCCGATGGCGGATTGCTCGCAGTGCTGGAGGAGCCGGAACGGCCTGGGGCTGGGTTCCCGACGCTGCTCGGCAAAGGCAAAAACTGGCGGCCCGGGCCGCCTTTGCCCGACGGCGACAGCTTTTCCGCTTCGGATGCGACCTTCGGCCCCGATGGGCGGCTCTACCTTCTTGAGCGCCGCTTTGGCTACCTGACCGGTTACGAAACCCGCATCCGCCGTTTTCCCTACGCGAGTGGTGCGTTCGGTCCGGGCGAGGTTCTGTTGCAGACGGAAAGAGGTGAGCTTGACAACATGGAAGGTATCAGCCTTTGGACAGACCCCACCGGTGTGATTGTCATCAGTCTGATTTCCGACGACAATTTCCTGCCGATCCAGAATACGATCGTTGTCGAATACGATCTTGTCGAGTGAGCCGCATTGTCGCCGGTTCGCGCATGGCGGGTTCCGGTCCGGCCAGTTTGCTTTTGCCAAGCCCGGACACCTCCGCTAAGAAATGGCCATGATTTCGAGAGCCCCTTAAGGGGCTCGGCGAGAGGATTTGAACGCCGCGCGGCGATTGCCGGGGCGGCGGATGCAGCCGAAGCGAACGCGGGGCCCTTTGTGAAGATTGCGGTATTTGGACTTGGTTACGTGGGCATCGTCTCGGCCGCGTGTTTGGCGCGGGATGGCCATCATGTCGTCGGTGTGGATCCCCAGCAAACCAAGGTCGATCTGGTCAATGGCGGCCATCCGCCGATTATTGAGAAGAATGTCGGTGAACTGGTTTCCGAGGCGGTGAAATCTGGCGCGCTGCGCGCCACTACCTCGGCCGCAGACGCAGTTGAATTCGCCGATCTGAGCCTTGTCTGCGTTGGTACGCCGTCCCGCAAGAACGGTTCCTTGGAAACCGGCGCGGTGGAGCGGGTCTGCGAAGAAATCGGCGCGGCGGTGGGGGCCAAGGGCCGCGACCACCTTGTCGTGATCCGCTCCACCATCCTTCCCGGCACGATGCGGGGTGTGGTGGTCCCGGCGCTGACGCGGGCGGCGGGCGCGGGGGCAAAGCACCTTAAGGTCGCGAACAACCCCGAATTCCTGCGCGAATCGACCGCTGTCTACGATTACGACAACCCGCCGAAGACGGTCGTCGGGTCGGACGATCCCGCCGTGACCGACGCGGTCCTGTCGCTTTACGCCGACCTGCCGGGGCCGAAGATCGCGACCAAACTCGAAATCGGCGAGATGGTGAAATACGCCGACAATGCCTGGCACGCGGTCAAGGTGTCGTTCGCGAATGAGATCGGGAACATCGCGCAGGCCGTGGGCGTCGACAGCTGGGATGTGATGGACATCTTCTGCCAGGACACCAAGCTGAATATCTCGCCCTATTACATGAAGCCGGGCTTTGCCTTTGGCGGGTCGTGCCTGCCCAAGGATGTGCGGGCGCTGACGTTCAAGGGCCGCGATCTGGACCTCGATCTGCCCTTGCTCAATTCGGTTCTGGCGACGAATGCCGAACAGGTGGAACGCGCGATCGGGATGGTCGCGGATTACGGGCTGCGCAACATCTCGTTCATGGGGATCAGCTTCAAGGCGGGTACCGACGATCTGCGCGAAAGCCCCTTGGTGACACTGGTGGAACGGCTGATCGGCAAGGGCTTCAACCTTAAGATCTATGACCGCAACGTGCATCTGTCGCGGCTTCTGGGTGCCAACCGCGCCTATATCGAAGGGGCCATCCCGCATATTGCGGAGATCCTGTCGGATGACCTCGACACCGTGCTCGGCCACGGCGATCTGGTGATCGTCGGCAACCCGGCGCCCGAGTTCAAGTTCATCGGGGCAAAGCTGCGCCCCGACCAGAAGGTGCTCGACCTCGCCCGCATCGCGGGCCTTGGGCCGGAACTGGGGGAGCGGTATCGTGGCATCAACTGGTAGGGGCGCGGGCCGCCGCGTTCTCATCGTTGTCGAAAACCTGCCCGTCCCCTTCGACCGCCGGGTCTGGGCCGAGGCGACAACGCTGGCTGCGGCTGGCTATACCGTCTCGGTCATCTCGCCCACCGGCAAGGGGTTTGAGGCGGAATACGAATTCCTCGACGGCGTCCATGTCTACCGCCACAAGCTGCCGCCTGAGGGTAATTCGGCTGCAGGTTACCTGCGCGAATACGGCTCGGCCCTGTGGAACGAATTGCGCCTTGCCCTGAAGGCAAAGCGCGAGCGGGGCGTTGACATCCTGCACGGCTGCAACCCGCCCGACCTGATCTTCCTCGTCGCCTGGGTGATGCGGCTTTTCGGGGTCCGCTACCTGTTCGACCACCATGACATCTGCCCCGAGCTTTACGAGGTGAAGTTCGGCAGGCGCGGCATCCTCTGGCGGGCGATGGTCTTTTTCGAATGGCTGACCTTCAAGACGGCGCTCGTCTCCATCGCCACCAATGAAAGCTACGCCGAGATTGCCCGTCGTCGCGGCGGCATGGCGGCAGAGGATGTTTTCGTCGTCCGTTCGGGCCCGAAGATCGAAAAGCTTGAGGTCCGGCCGCCAAAGTCGGAACTGAAAAAGGGTGCGAAGTTCCTCATCGGCTATGTCGGTGTGATCGGCCAGCAGGAGGGGCTGGACCTGCTGGTTGAGACCGCGCAACACCTGACCGGCCCGATGGGGCGCACCGATGTGCATTTCGGCATCGTCGGCGGCGGCCCCGCGCTGGAAGAGGTGCAGGCGGACGTCCGGGCAAAGGGGCTGGAAAGCTACTTTACCTTCACTGGCCGCGCGCCGGATGATCTGCTTCTCGACATGCTCAACACCGCCGATATCTGCGTGAACCCCGACCGGGTGACGCCGATGAACGACCTGTCGACCATGAACAAGATCATGGAATACATGACGCTCGGCAAACCTATCGTGCAGTTCGAGCTGAAAGAAGGCCGCGCCTCGGCCGCCGAGGCATCGCTATACGCGAAACCCAACGACCCGCAGGACTTCGCGGAGAAAATCGCAGCGCTGATGGACGACCCCGAGGCCCGCGACCGCATGGGCCGGATCGGGCGCGAACGGATCGAGGCGAACCTAAGTTGGGCGCATTCGGTGCCGCATCTTTTGGCAGCCTATGACCGGGCTTTCGCCAAGATGGGTCGTTAGCCCGAACACCCCGTTTCGACGGACCCAACAAATGGCACGGATCGCGTGATGTTCCACTTGCGTCGGAATCGCTAAACCGCTAATCATACGATTGTATAATTTCTCGGAGCACCCATGTCCGCGCCACGCCGCAGTTTCACACGTGACGACCCAGAAACACGGCGGGCTGCGTTGATCGGTGCGGCGCTTGACCTCATGGCCGAGGATGGTCCGCAGGCGGCGACAGTGCGGGCCATCGCCGATGCGGCAGGGCTTTCGCAAGGCATGATCCGGCACTACTTTTCGACGAAGGAAGAGCTGATCAACGCGGCCTATCAGGCGCATATGGAGGCGCAGCTAACCGCCACGCGGGCGTCCTTGCCCGCAGATGGCACCGCAATGGCGCGTCTTGCCCGGATCATCACGGTTTCGCTGACGCCGCCCGTCTCTGATCCGCGCACACTCTCGCTCTGGGCGGCCTTCATCCACATGATCCGGCGCGACCCGGCCATGCGGGCGACGCACGAACGGAACTACCTGCGCTTTCGCGACCTGCTGGAATCGCTGATCGTTGCGGCCTGTGCCGAATCCGGACGGCCCGTCAGCAAGGAAGAGGCCCGGCGCCTCGCCATTGCCTGTAACGCGGTGCTCGATGGTCTCTGGCTGGAGGGCGGCGCGCTGCCCGAGGCGTTTGCCCCGGGCGAACTGGAGCAGATCGGGATGACCTCTGTCAGCGCGATCCTCGGCTTAACTCTGGATTGTGAGGCGACATGAACTTTTCCCCGGTGCTTGACCGTCTGGCAGATCTCGGTGGCGCGAAGTGGGAGGTGCATTTCCATGCCCGCGCCCGCCGATCCGCCGGGCATGACATAATCGACCTCACGATCGGCAATCCCGATGTTTCAACCCCCACCGATCTGATCGAGGCGGCCACAGCAGCGATGCGGGCCGGACGGACGGAGTACTCCAACGGACGCGGCGAAGACACACTGCGCGAGGCGCTTTCGCAACGCTATTCTGAGCGGTCCGGACGGAAAGTGACGCCTGATCAGGTTCTGTGCTTCCCGGGCACGCAGACCGCGCTTTATGCCGTCATGATGGGGCTTGCCGGGCTGGGCACCGAAGTGCTGGTGGGCGACCCGATGTACGCGACCTATGAAGGCGTCATTGCTGCCAGCGGTGCCACCGCCGTGCCGGTGCCGCTCCGCGCCGCGAATGGCTTTCGTATCGCGGTCGACGACATCGCCGCCCGCATCACCGACCGGTCCCGTGTGATCCTTCTCAACACCCCGCACAATCCGACCGGCGCGGTACTGCGCGCCGAAGATATTGCCGCGATTGGTGAACTCGCAAAGGCCCATGATCTCTGGATCGTCTCGGACGAGGTCTACGAGGAGCTGATTTTTGACGGCGCCACTTTTCTCTCGCCCTTCGATCAGGCCGATCTGGCAGACCGGACGGTCGTCGTCTCGTCTATCTCAAAATCCCATGCCGCACCGGGCTTCCGCTCGGGCTGGTGCATCGGATCCGAGGCGTTCTGTAACCGGCTTTTGCCGCTCTCCGAGACCATGCTCTTCGGCAACCAGCCCTTCATCGCCGATATGACCGTGCAAGCCATTTCTGCGCCGTCTGAAACCGCAAAGGGAATGCGCGCTCGCTTCGCACGGCGGGCAGATTACCTCGCCGACCAACTCGGACGGATGACCGGCCTGCGGGTGCACCGGCCCGAGGCAGGCATGTTCGCGTTGATCGAGATCGGTGCAACCGGGATGAACGACAACGACTATGCCTACAGTCTGCTCGACGCAGGTGTCGCAGTGATGCCCGGCACCGCCTTTGGTCCGACGCTTTCCGGCTGGGTGCGGCTCGCGCTCACGGTCGATGACGAAACATTCGCAAGAGCGGTGGAGAGGATCGTCGATCACGCGGCGCACAAGGGAAGGAAATCGGCATGACGACCGTCGGAGAAGCGCTCGTCAAGGCGCTGGAAGCTCAGGGTGTCGATACCGTCTTTGGCATTCCGGGCGTGCATACGGTCGAGCTTTACCGCGGGCTTGCCGGATCGGGCATCCGCCATGTGACGCCGCGCCATGAACAGGGGGCGGGGTTCATGGCAGATGGGTATGCACGGGTCAGCGGCCGCCCGGGCGTGGCGTTCGTCATCACCGGGCCGGGGCTCATGAACACGATCACGCCGATGGCGCAGGCCCGGGCCGACAGCATTCCGATGCTCGTCATCTCCGGCGTGAACCGGCGCGACACGCTTGGCAAAGGTCTGGGCCATCTTCACGAAATGCCCGATCAGCTTGGCGTTGCTTCGCTGGTGGCATTGTCGGCCGAGCGGGTGACTACGGCAGCAGACCTCGCGCCGGTCCTCGACCGTGTATGGAGCGGCTTCTCGTCCGAACGCCCCGGGCCGCGCCAGATTGAAGTGCCGCTGGACGTGATGCCGCTTGACGCGTCGCCGGTTGCACCCTCGCCAGAGAAGGCGTCCGATTTTCCCCGGGCCGCTGACATTGCCCGCGCCGCCGCGATGCTCGCCGATGCGACCGCCCCGCTGATCCTTGCCGGTGGCGGCGCACGGTTTGGCGACACGGCGCTCAGGGCGCTGGCCAACCGGATCGACGCGCCGGTCGTTCAGACTGTGAATGCGCGCGGTCTCATGCACGGTGATCCGCTTTCGGTTCCCGCAAGCCCCAGTCTTGAAGCCGTCCGGCGTCTGATCGAGCAGGCGGACGTTGTTCTGGCGGTAGGCACCGAATTCGGCCCGACTGACTACGACATGTACGGCCGGGGCGGGGCGCCTTGGCCCAAACAGCTTATCCGGATCGAGATAGACACCGAACAGATGGCGCGACACCCGGTCGATCTGCCACTTTGCGGCAGATCTGGACCGCTTCTGGACGCGTTGCTTTCGCTGCTACCCGCTGCTGAGGCTTGCAAAAACGGGGCGACCCGGGCGGAGGCGACGCGCAAGGCCGCCCGCGCCGAACTCGACCCTGCGATGACCGCCCAACTGGAACTACTCGAAGCGCTTCGCGATGCCGTTCCCGGGGCGATCATGGTCGGGGATTCAACGCAAGTCATCTATGCGGGGAACCTTTACTATGATCATGACCGACCCGCCGGCTGGTTCAACGCCGCAACCGGCTACGGCGCGCTCGGCTTTTCCATACCCGCAGCGATCGGCGCGTGTTTCGCCTGCCCCGATGCCCACGTCCTGTGTCTCTGCGGCGATGGCGGGGCGCAGTTCACCCTGCCGGAACTGATGACAGCGGTGGATGAAAACCTGCCGATCCGGTTCCTCATCTGGAACAACCACGCCTATGGCGAAATCGCCAGTTCGATGGAGGCTGCCGGTATCGAGGTCGTGGGTTGTCACCCGACACCGCCGGATTTCGAGCACATCGCCCGCGCCTGTGGTATGCCGTTCCGAAGGGTGGCCATGAAGCCCGGGGAAGTCGTCGGCGCTTTGCGGGACCTGCAAGCGATAGCCGGACCGGCGATGATTGAAATCACCATGCCGAGTTGATGACAGGCCGACGAAATTTCAAAAGTCGTCGGATTTTTCTTGAAGAAAAATCCTGCCCCAGATCAACAGCCGTGATCCCAGTCGCCGATGATCTTCACCGCCTCCTCGGCGGTTTCGACATACTGGAAAAGATTAAGATCCTCGGCCGAAATCGTGCCCGCCTCGGCCAGCACCTCCCAATTGATGATCTTTTCCCAGAATGATCGGCCGAAAAGCAGGAACGGCACGCGACGCATGCGACCGGTCTGGATCAGGGTCAGGCTCTCGAACATCTCGTCAAGCGTGCCAAACCCGCCCGGAAAGATGCATACCGCCTTGGCTCGCATCAGGAAATGCATCTTGCGGATCGCGAAATAGTGGAAGTTGAAGCAGAGATCGGGCGTCACATATTCGTTCGGCGCCTGCTCATGCGGCAGCACGATATTCAGCCCGATGGAGCTGCCGCCGGCATCCGACGCCCCCCGGTTGCCCGCCTCCATGACGCCAGGCCCGCCTCCGGTGACGATCACATCCTCGCGCCCGTAGCTTTCCATGCTGCGTTCGGTCATCAGCCGGGCGAACTTGCGCGCTTCATCGTAGAAGGATGACAGCTCGGCGAGCGTCTTTGTCCGCGCCGTGTCCTTTTTGGCAGGCTCGGGAATGCGCGCGCCGCCGAACATCACGATGGTCGACTCGATCCCACGCTCATCGAGGATCATCTGCGGCTTCAGAAGCTCCAGCTGCAGCCGGACGGGGCGCAGTTCTTCCCGGCACATGAAATCGCTGTCGGTGAAGGCCAGCCGGTAGGCCGGTGCACGGGTCTGGGCTGTGTCGGGGATACGGTGGGCTGCCGCGACATCCTGCTGGCTGTCGCGGAACGGATGGTTGCGACCGTCGTCTTTCATGCGCGTCCTCTCGGGTCCTGTTTGGTCCAGACCTAGACGGTTTGTCCTTGGCTTGCCAGCATGGCTGATCAGGATGGCGCAACTGTGACGCGCATGGTCGCATTGCCTATGCGTCACCCACGTCCTATAGGGCATCGTCACGCGACGCCAGAATCCGGGGGAAACGCCATGTCCAATGCCGCACTTGAGACCGCCATCGAAGCCGCCTGGGAGGCGCGCGACACGATCACGCCCGCCACCAAGGGCGAAACCCGCGAGGCGATCAAGGATACCCTGACCGCGCTCGACAGCGGCAAGCTTCGCGTGGCCGAGCGTCAGGCGGACGGCAACTGGCATGTGAACCAATGGGCCAAGAAGGCAGTTCTGCTATCGTTCCGTCTGACCGACATGCATGAGATTTCCGGCTCGAACGGTGGGTCGAACTGGTGGGACAAGGTGCCCTCCAAATGGCAGGGCTGGGGTGAGAACCAGTGGCGCGCGGCGGGCTTCCGCGCCGTGCCGGGGTCGATCGTCCGCCGCTCCGCCTTCATCGGCAAGGGCGTGGTGCTGATGCCCTCCTTCGTCAATATCGGCGCCTATGTCGATGAAGGGACCATGGTCGATGGCTGGGCCACGGTCGGCTCCTGCGCCCAGATCGGCAAGAACGTGCACCTGTCAGGCGGTGTCGGCATCGGCGGTGTGCTGGAACCGATGCAGGCGGGTCCGACGATCATCGAGGACAACTGCTTCATCGGCGCGCGGTCGGAAGTGGTCGAGGGCTGCATCGTGCGCGAGGGTTCGGTCCTCGGCATGGGCGTCTTCATTGGCCAGTCGACCAAGATCGTCGACCGCGAGACCGGGGACGTGATGTACGGCGAAGTGCCGGCCGGGTCGGTCGTCGTCGCGGGCTCCATGCCGTCGAAGGGTGGGATCAACCTTTACTGCGCGGTAATCGTGAAGAAGGTCGATGCGAAAACCCGCGCCAAGACCTCGATCAACGAGTTATTGCGTGACTGATACCGACAAACAGGCCAAATCCAAGCGCCCGCAGCAGGTTTTTACGCTTGTCGTTGAGGTTGGCCGCAAGTCCGGCGACGGGCTGCCCAAGGGCGCGACCGGGGCGGCGCTGATGATCTATGCCAGCGGTGTCGATGAGGATGAAGCTGTGCGCGAGACGGTGGCGATTCTGAAGCAGGCCGACATGGCGCCTCTCGACGTCACCGGATACGGCACGGCCGACGAACGCATCGCACAGGGCCATGAGATCGAAGATGACGAACGCGAACTGATGGACCGTGCCTTAGCCGAAAACTCGGTGATCGTGGCGCAGGTAACGCCGTTTTTCGACAAGACCTGAGTGCACGCCCCCTTGGCCTTTTGACGTCACGCGCTCATATAGGGGGCGACACGGAATAACGGGGGCAGACATGCTCGAATTCGGCCAGAAGCAGAATACCGCACCGGCGGGCGATCTGATCCGCGACGTTACCGAGGCGGAATTTATGAAAGAGGTGATCGAGGCGAGCGCCGAAGTGCCCGTCATCGTGGATTTCTGGGCGCCGTGGTGCGGCCCCTGCAAGACGCTTGGTCCCGCGTTGGAAGCGGCTGTGACAGCGGCCAAGGGCAAGGTCCGCATGGCCAAGGTCAATGTGGATGAAAACCAGATGATCGCGGCGCAGTTGCGCATCCAGTCGATCCCGACCGTCTACGCCTTCTGGCAGGGCAAGCCCGTCGACGGCTTTCAGGGCGCTGTCGCCGGGTCTGAGATCAAGGCTTTTGTCGACAAGCTTGCCGGTCTGGCGGGCGATGGCGGTCTGGGTGAGGCGCTGGAGGCGGCCGAGGCGATGCTGGCCGAGGGTGCCGCGGTCGACGCTGCAGAAACCTTCGCCGCCATCCTAGGCGAGGAGCCGGAGAATGCCGCCGCCTATGGCGGTCTGATCCGGGCGCATCTGGCGATGGGCAACGAGGAACAGGCCGAGGGGCTGATCAACTCGGCCCCCGCTGCTATTTCTCAATCTGCGGAAGTGGAAGCTGGGCGCGCCCAGCTTGCGCTTCTGAAACAGGCGGCGAATGCGGGGCCGGTGGCCGAACTTCTGGATCGCGTCCTGTCGCATCCCGATGACCATCAGGCCCGGTTCGACCTCGCGCAGGCGCTGCATGCGGCGGGCAAGGTTGAAGGTGCGGTCGAGGAATTGCTGGAACTGTTTCGCCGCGACCGCGAATGGAACGACGGTGCGGCGAAGGCCCAGCTCTTCACCATTTTCGAGGCCCTGAAACCCACCGATCCCATTGTCCTCAAAGGGCGGCGCAAGCTCTCGTCTATGATCTTTGCGTGACGCCCGTGACCCGTTAGGATCGGGCCATGAAGCTGCACGGCGACCTGCCGGATAAGATCCCGCTTTTCCCCCTTCCGGGGGCACTTCTCCTGCCGCGTGCTCGCCTTCCCTTGCAGATCTTCGAGCCCCGCTATCTTGCGATGTTGGACGAGGTGCTGAAGACCCAGCACCGGCTCATCGGCATGATCCAACCGCGGCCCGGCCCGCAAGGTCAGCCCCGCCTTGCCGCGATTGGCTGCGCCGGTCGGGTGACGGCCTTTTCCGAGACCGACGACGGCCGCTACATGATCACCCTGACCGGCATCTCCCGCTATCGGCTGAAGCGCGAGATTTCAGGCTTCGCGCCGTTTCTGTCGGGCGAGGTCGAGTGGGACGAGTTCAACCGCGATCAGGGGCCGAGCGAGCACGATCCGGGTTTTGCCCGCCCGTCCTTCGTGGCGCTTCTCAGGCGATACTTTGAGGCCGAGCAGCTTTCGACTGACTGGGACAGTCTGAAGGAGGCAGAGGATGAGCTTCTGATCAACTCGCTCGCGATGCTCTGCCCGTTTGAACCAGAGGACAAGCAGGCGCTGCTTGAAGCCCCCTCGCTCAGAGACCGCAGGGAGACCTTGGTCACGTTGATGGAATACGCTCTGCGGGGCGGTGGCGAGGAGATCGTGCAATGAATGATGAAAACAGGTTCGACCGGCGGATGCTGGAAGCATTGGTGTGCCCCCTGACACAATCGCCCCTCAGCTATGACGTCGAGGCGCAGGAACTGATCTCTAAACCCGCCCGGCTCGCGTTTCCGATCCGGGGCGGTATTCCGATCATGCTGGTCAGCGAGGCGCGCCAGCTTGACGCCTGACGGTATAGGCCCATCAGCCTGCAGTTGGGCATTGCCCGCCGCAGCGACTCCATCACGCATGGACAATCGTGCAGCCCCGGGGATAGTTGGGCCATGACCTATGACACGGACATCATCATCACCGGCGGCGGGCTGAACGGTCCTGCCTTGGGCCTCGCCCTGGCGCAGGCGGGGCTCTCCGTCACTGTGATCGACGCCCAGCCGGCCCGCGCCCGGGCCAATGCGAATTTCGACGGGCGGGCCTATGCGCTTGCGATTGCGTCGAAACGGCTCCTGACCGCGATCGGTGTCTGGAACCGCGTTGCGGGCGATGCCCAGCCGATGATGGAAATCAAGACGACGGATGGGCGGCCGGGGGAAGGCCCGGCCCCGTTCTTCCTGCACTTTGAGGCGGGAGAGATCGAGGACAGCCCGATGGGCTTCATGGTCGAGGACCGGCACCTTTATGCGGCCTTTCTGGCCGCGATGGAGGCCGAACCGAACCTGACCCACCTGTCCGCGACCACCGTCGTGGCTCAGGAAGCGGGAGCGGCGGGCATCAGCGTAACCTTGTCAGACGCGCGGACCCTAAAGGGTCGCGTTCTTCTGGGCTGCGACGGACGAAGTTCGGGCTCCGCAGAGCGGGCCGGGATCACGCGAACCGGCTGGGGCTATGGCCAGACCGCGCTGGTCTGCGCCGTCGCGCATGACCGTCCGCATAACGGAATCGCCCATCAGTTCTTCATGCCTTCCGGACCGCTGGCGATCCTGCCGCTCAAGGGCAGCCGTTCCTCCATCGTCTGGAGCGAGACCGAAGCGACGGCGCAGGCGATTGCCGCGCTGGGTGATGAAGAATTTCTGGAAGTGCTGCGCCCCCGGTTCGGCGATTTCCTCGGCAAGGTGGAACTGGCGGGCGGGCGGTTCACCTATCCGCTGAACTTGACCCTCGCCAATTCCTATACGGCTGACCGCGTTGCTCTTGTCGGGGACGCGGCGCATGGGGTGCATCCGATCGCAGGGCAGGGCTTGAATCTCGGCTTCCGCGATGTCGGAGCATTGGCGGAAGTTCTGGTCGACGCCCACAGACGCGGCGAGGATATCGGTGCGTCCGATGTATTGGACCGATACCAGACATGGCGACGCTTCGATTCAACCACGCTGGCCTTGGGCATGGACGGCGTGAACCGGCTCTTTTCAAACGACAACCCGGTTCTGCGGGCAGCGCGGGACATCGGAATGGGGGTTGTCGGTGCCATGCCGGGCCTGCGCCGCGCCTTTATCCGGCAGGCCGCCGGGATAGCGGGAAAACCACCGAAACTCTTGCGGGGACAGGTGCTTTAGAACGGGAAACAGCAGTCCCGAACCCTGCATCCAGCGAACTCATGCGCATCGGTATACGACAGCGTTTCGGCGTTATGGAATAACAAGCGGCAAGGCCCTAGATAGGCAGCATGATGAAACAGCTTCGCCATATCCTCGCCCCGCTGGCGCTTGTCCTGAGTGTCAGCCCGGCCCTTGCCGAAAAACTCCCGCTCAGCGCGATTTCGGCCTATTTCAATGGCTTGAAGACGGCCGAAACCGACTTCCAGCAAATCAATTCGGATGGCTCGACTGCTGCGGGCCGCCTGATCATCTACCGCCCCGGCCGGATGCGGTTCGAATACGGTCCACCCGAACGGACGCTGGTTCTGGCTTCCGGGGGGCAAGTGGCCATTTTCGACTCCAAGTCAAACCAGCCGCCGGAACAGTATCCGCTGAAGAAAACGCCACTGAACCTGATCCTTGAACGGCGCGTCGATCTGGCGCGGGCGAAGATGGTGGTGGGGCATGGCGAGGCGAACGGCCTGACGATCGTTACCGCGCAGGACCCGGAACACCCCGAACTCGGCACGATCCAGATGGCTTTCTCATCCAATCCCGTGGCTCTGCGGCAGTGGATCGTAACCGACGAGACCGGAAGCCAGACGACGGTGAAACTTGGCGCCATGAAAACCGGCGAAAGTTACCCGTCGTCGCTGTTCTCCATCAATTCCGAAATCCAGCGGAACAAACCGCGCCGCAATTGACAAGAGGACCAGGCCCGGGATTGGAACCGAAACGGCAAGGACGTGAACCGCAAGGTTCGCGTCCCCGTTGACGTCAGGTCGGGGGCCGCAGCGGTCAGAGCTTTCCGCAGGCGATGAGCTGGCGCTGATACGTCTCGGCCCGCTGCCCGACCTCGGCCGCAACGCGCAAGAGCCAGGCCTTCTGCATGTGGCTGCCCCTTGCATAACCGGTCTGGCCTTCATGATAGGCCAGATACTGGCTGGTGGCGTCCCATTTGGAAATGCCGAGCTTCTGTTCGGACTGATCCATGTACCAGCCCATGAAATCGGTCGCATCGGTGATCTTGTTGCGCCGGGCGCTGTGGCTGCGTGTTGCGCGCTGATAGTCCTCCCAGGTTCCGTCAAGCGCCTGGCTGTATCCATAGGCCGAGCTTTGCCGCCCCATCGGGATAACGCCGAGAGCAAATTTGTGCGGCGTCTTGGCGTTACCGATGAATTTGCTTTCCTGATAGATCGTGGCCATCTGCACGTGAACCGGCACGCCCCAGCGCCGCTCGGCTTTTTGCATCGCCGAAAGATATCGCGGGCGCTGGTCGAGAATGGAACAGGCGTTGTCCAGATTGCGGGGCGCGGAATTCTCTCCTCCGCCGCAGGATACCAACAGCAATAGGACTCCCATCCGGAGAAATCTGCTCATACCGCCTCGCTCGATCTTGTTTTGCTTGAGTTTACGGATATTCGGCGGCGATGGAAATCACAAAGCGCCGAGCAGAATCACTGTGCCCCCAGCGTCCACAGACTGTTTCCGTGATTCGCTGTGCAGAACATGGACCTTTTCCACAGGACGCGTTAATTTATGGACGGGGGCGAGTGTGTTATGTTGAAGACATGTGCAAAATATCATCTGGGACAAGTGGTGCGGCATCGCAAGCACCCGTTCCGTGGTGTTGTCTTTGACGTTGACGCGATGTTCTCCAATACCGACGAGTGGTATGCCGCGATCCCGGAGGACAGCAGGCCCGCGAAGGAACAGCCCTTCTACCATCTTCTGGCCGAGAACGACGAAAGCTACTACGTCGCCTATGTCTCGGAACAGAACCTGGTCGCGGACTATTCCGGTGAACCGGTTGGTCATCCCGATCTGCACGATCTTTTCGGCGATTTCGAAGACGGTCGCTATCCGCTGCACTTCAACCTGAACTGAGACATTAGTAGCCGAGCGCACATCCGTCCTTGCGCGGGTCAGAGGCGCCGATCAGAATCCCGCGTTCTGCGTCAATCATGATCGCCTGACCGCCGCCGAGCGGTTTGTCCCGAATTGCGACCCGATGCCCCTTGGTTTCAAGTTCTCGTAGGGTCGTGTCGGAATAGCCGCGTTCCAGCCGCAATACCCCTTCCGTTGCAAAGCTTCGCGGCGCATCCAGTGTTTCCTGCAGATCCATCCCGTGGTCGAGAAGGTTGCACACAACACGGGCATGGCCGGTCGGCTGGTAGGCGCCCCCCATTACGCCGAAGGGCATGATCACCCTACCCTCACGCGCCAGCATTGCCGGAATGATCGTGTGCAGTGGTCTCTTGCCCAGACCAACCTCGTTTGGGTGCCCCGCTTTGAGGCTAAAATCCGCTCCCCGGTTGTGAAAGAGAATGCCGAATTTCGGCGAAGAAATGCCTGCCCCGAAACTCCAGTATGTCGAATATATGAGCGACACGGCCATCCGGTCGCGGTCGACGACCGTCAGATAGACCGTGTCGCGGTGGACGGCCTCGGCCGCTTTTGGCGGAGTATCCATGGCGCGATCAGGATCGATCAATCGCGCAAGACGAGCGGCCGTATCATCCGACAGCATATGGTCAAGCCGCGTGACAAAACCCGGATCGGCAATAAATCGGTCGCGCGCATCATAGGCTAGCTTGGCTGCCTCGGCCTCAAGATGCGCCCGATGAGCGCCGTTTGGATCGAGAGCCGACAGATCGAACCGCGACAGGATGTTGAGCATCAAGATCGCCGTTGCCCCCTGTCCGTTCGGCGCGTGCTCGATCAATTCATGGCCCCGGTAGTGGCCGGTGATCGGATCGGACCAGACCGAGGAGGTCGCGGCAAAATCCTCATGCCGGTGGGCGCCGCCGAGCGCCTGAAGTGCGGCAACCATGTCATCGGCCACCTCACCTTCGTAGAACGCCGCACGTCCTGCCTTCGCGATACGTCTCAGAACCTCGGCCTGTCCCGGCGCGCGAAAGATGTCACCCGTGCGCAGGGGAAGACCGTTTTTCAGGTAGAACCCTTGGGCGGCACCGGCCAGACGCGAGCCCTCTGCAGCCCAGTCGAAGGCGACGCGTGGGGCGACGGGAATACCTTCTTCGGCGTAGCGGATGGCGGGGGCGAGAAGATCGGCCAACCCAAGACGTCCCCATTCCTCCGATAACCGGCAAAAGGCATCGATGGCACCGGGGACCGTAACGGAATGCACACTCTCGGTGCCGATTTGCGTCAAACCCTCCGACCTGAGCCTGTCGGCCGTCAGGCCGGTTGGCGACCGGCCGGACCCATTCAGAGCATGGACACGGTCAGTGCCGGCAGGTTTGACCAGAACGAAGCAATCGCCACCTATGCCGCAGCTTTGTGGTTCGGCAATGCCAAGAAGCACCGCCCCAGCTATGGCGGCATCAACTGCGTTACCGCCTGCCTGAAGGATATCGAGTGCGACTTTCGCGGCCAACGGATGTGACGTCGCGCATAGCGCATTCGTGGCCATGACGGGGGACCGTCCAGGAAGTTGAAAATCGCGCATCCGCACCTCCGCAATCGGGGGCAGGCTAGGATTCTTGTAGGGGGAAGGAAAGACCTCGACGCCGCGCAATGGGTGGGGGCTGTTGAACGCGGCGCCGAGGGAAGCCTTAAGCAGCTACAGGGGCATACTCCCCATACTTTCCGGCCGAGTTGGGGAGGCATTGCGGCATATTTGCGGCGATAAAAGATTGGTCACGCTTGGTGGTTTCTGAAGGTAATACACACCATAAGATATTGAATTATATAATTATTAATCCAAAACTCTTGTTTGGTACGGTTTGCCGGGAAACTACCGGATCAATCCTGTTCAACCAGAATCGGGCCGGAATCGCGCGACAACTTCAGTGTTGAGCATTTCACGACAGTGCAAGTTTCCCGTTCGAATCGTAAGGAAAACCATGTGAGTGCGTTTTGTGCGTGACCCGCGCCTCCATGGCAGCGCTGTATCAGACGGCGGTGACAGGTATCTGCAACACGTCGCGGCAGGCTGGTTATCGCGATGGGGGCGGTGCCACCGGTTTCGCGCGGGGTGTCAACTATCCGGTATCGCCCCCGTCCCCGATCGGGATGCGAAATGTCAGCACATTCCGGTTGCCTTTCCGCTCATATTCCAAATCGGTCGACAAGTCTCGGATCAAGGCCCAACCCCACCCGCCTTCAGGGAGTTGGGTAACATCCGGTGTAACCAGAGGAAGGCCACGGTCGGGTGCGGTGCAACCCGGCATTGGCCGACCGAAATCCTCTATCCGGCAGGCAAGCGCACCGGCTACAGGAGTAAGACTGAGGTCGATCAGACCGGGGGGCTGATCCGCGTAACTATGTTCGACGATGTTATTCAGGGCTTCGGCGAGGGTCAGTTCCAGCGTACCGGAATCGGTTGAACTGATCTGGCGGGCAAAACGGGCAACGGCACTGCGAAGGGCCGTTCTCACCGCTTCTGGCTCTGCGCGGAAGATGCAGTTGAACCGGCATCCTGCACTGTTACCGATGGCAGCCGCACCGGGCTTCAAGGTTGCATCCATCCCGCCTGAAAGGTCATTGAGCATTCCCGATTTCCTGAGCCGGTGCGTTTTCGTGAATTGCAAAGACGCTATCCATGCGGGTCAGGCGAAAAACCTTGCCGACATTCGCCGTCAGGGCGGCCAGCTCCAGCTTGCGGGTCGGGGCGAGAAACTTCATGACGGATACGATGGCACCCAGCCCGGAGCTATCCACGAAATCCACCCGGCCGAGATCGAGGATCACTGTTCCCGTCCGGTCTGCGGTCAGCTCACGCATCCGGTCCTTGAACTGAATGGCAACAGCGGCGTCGATACGGTCTTCATTCACGCGCACGACCAGGGCGCCATCGACGGGGTCTGAGGTCAAATCCACGTCCTGTTCCTCCTTCAACTCATCGGAAGGCTAGACGGCAATCGTTACTATTCGGTATGCCGGTGGCGGATACCGAGATTGGAAAGGACTGCCATGCAAGATGTCGTAATCGCCGGTGCCGCGCGCACCGCCATGGGCGGATTTCAGGGGGCTTTCACCACTCTGACGGCATCTGAACTCGGTGGTGCGGCAATCGCGGCAGCTTTGGTTGATGCCGGTGCCAACCCGGCGCAGATCGAGGAACTCTTGATGGGCTGCGTCCTACCCGCAGGACAGGGGCAGGCCCCGGCGCGTCAGGCCGGGTTCAATGCTGGCCTGGACGATTCTGTGCCTGCTACGACGCTCAACAAGATGTGCGGCTCGGGCATGAAGGCGGCGATGATCGCGTATGATCAGATCGCGCTTGGGCAGACCGGCATCATGGTTGCAGGTGGAATGGAGAGCATGACGAACGCTCCGTATCTCTTGCCGAAGATGCGTGGCGGCGCCCGTCTGGGCCACGGTCAGGTCATCGACCACATGTTCCTCGACGGGCTCGAGGACGCCTATGACAAGGGTCGCCTCATGGGTACCTTTGCCGAGGATTGCGCCTCGGCCTTTCAGTTCACACGAACGGCGCAGGACGACTATGCGCTCGCCTCCTTGTCCCGCGCGCTCGATGCGCAGAAGGCAGGAGCATTCGCAGGCGAAATCGCGCCCGTCACAGTGACGACCCGCACGGGAGAGGCCATCGTCGATGCAGATGAACAACCCGCGACCGCCCGGCCCGAGAAGATCCCGACCCTGAAACCGGCTTTCCGCAAGGATGGCACGGTCACGGCAGCCAATTCCTCGTCCATCTCAGACGGGGCGGCGGCGCTGGTACTTGCGTCGCGAGAAGCAGCGGACGCGGCGGGACTGAAGGTCCGCGCCCGTATCCTCGGCCATGCCTCGCATGCCCACGCACCTGCCGAGTTTCCGACCGCACCGGTTCCTGCAGCGAAGAAGTTGCTCGCCAGGCTTGGCTGGACCCCGAAGGACGTGGATGTGTGGGAAGTGAACGAGGCCTTCGCCGTCGTTCCCATGGCGTTCATGCATGAAATGGGTCTTCCGCATGACATTGTCAACGTCAATGGCGGCGCCTGCGCGCTGGGCCACCCGATCGGCGCGTCCGGTGCCCGGATTATTGTTACGCTGCTGAATGCACTGGAAAAGCGTGGCCTGAAACGCGGGATTGCCGCGATTTGTATTGGCGGTGGAGAGGGCACCGCTATCGCCATCGAACGCCCATGACCGGCCCGCGCTACACCCCGCTTGTCGCGGGTCTTCCGGCGACGGTTCCGTTCGTCGGCCCCGAGACGCAGGAACGCGCAAGGGGCCGCCCGTTCGCGGCGCGGCTTGGCGCGAACGAAAACACGTTCGGCCCCTCCCCGAAGGTGATCGAGGCCATGGCATCGGCTGCGCGCGACGTCTGGATGTATGGCGACCCGGAAAACCATGATCTGAAGGCGGCGCTCGCCGTCCATCATGGGGTTGCCCCGGCGAACATCATCGTCGGCGAGGGGATCGACGGATTGCTCGGTTATCTGGTGCGGATGCTGGTCGGTCCCGGCGATACGGTCGTAACGTCGGACGGGGCCTATCCGACGTTCAATTTCCACGTCGCGGGGTTTGGCGGCACTCTGATCAAAGTTCCTTATAGTGGCAACCACGAAGACCCCGAGGCGCTGATCGAGGCTGCTACGCGTAGCGGCGCGAAACTGATCTATCTGGCCAATCCTGACAATCCGATGGGCTCATGGCACGGGGCTGAGGCCATCCAACGAATGATCGAGGCGGTGCCGGACGGCACGCTGCTCATCCTTGACGAAGCCTACATTGAGCTTGCGCCCTATGATATCTCGCCGACGATCACGACCGATGACCCGCGCGTGATCCGCATGCGCACCTTCTCCAAGGGTTACGGCATGGCGGGCGCGCGGGTGGGATACGCGATCGGAGCGACTGCGCTGATCACCGCCTTCAACAAGATACGCAACCATTTCGGCATGTGTCGGATCAGCCAGGCAGGCGCCCGCGCGGCCTTGGCAGATCAGGCCTGGTTGGCCGAGATCCGGGCACGGGTCGAAACTGCGCGGGCGGAACTGGGCCGCATCGCGACCGAGAATGGCCTGACGCCGCTGCCCTCGGCCACGAACTTCGTGACCATGGATTGCGGACATGATGGCAATTTCGCCCGGGCTGTTCTGGCCGAGCTGACGGCGCGCGATATCTTTGTCCGAATGCCCTTTGTCGCGCCACATGACCGGTGCATTCGCGTCAGTTGCAGCGGGGCCGCGGATATGGCTCGGTTTGCCAAAGCCCTTCCCGAGGCGCTTGCGGCTGCGCGGGGTGGACCGGGATAAGCCCTTGCCTTGCCAGCCGCCGTGCTTTCGGGCTAGATCGCCCGGACCTGCAGCGGCGTCGCGCCGCTGCCCAGACGAAGGCACGTTCAGCCTGTGACTATCAGCACGCCCAAAGCCGCCACCCCGAATGCATATACGTCGCGCCGTCTGTTTATGCGTCTTTGGCGAGGCTACCTGTCCCGTCACAAATGGATTATGGCGCTCGCGTTTCTCTTCATGGTGCTGGAAGGGTCGACGCTTGCCGCGCTTTCATGGTCGTTGAAGCCGCTTTTCGACAGGGTTTTCGTCGGCGGGGAAGGCGATCTGATCTGGCTCGTCGGCGGGTTCATTTTCGCCCTCTTTCTGATCCGCGCGACAACGCTGATCATCAATCGGTCCCTGCTGACGCGGATCGCTCAAAAAACATCGACGGCCATGCAGGTCGATCTGCTGGCCCATGTCCTGACACTCGATGGCCCATTCTTTCAGGTCAATCCGCCCGGAGCCCTGATTGAAAGGGTGCAGGGCGACACAACGGCGGTGCAAAGCGTCTGGTCTGTTCTGATCACGGGTGTCGGGCGTGATCTGGTGGCGCTTGTTTCTCTCTTTGGCGTAGCGATCGCGATCGATCCCGTCTGGACCGCCACGACACTCGTCGGCGCGCCGCTTCTGATTCTGCCGACGCTGGCGGTGCAACGCTACATCCGGCGCAAGACAGACCATGTGCGGACGCAGGCCGCGCAGCGCGCAACGCGGCTGGACGAGATTTTCCATGGCATTGCGGCGGTCAAGCTGAACCGGATGGAGACCTATCAGGTCGGTCGGTTCCGCGAGATCGTCGGCCGTATTGTCCGGGCCGAAGTCAAGACCGCCGCAAGCCGTGCAATGATTCCGGCCCTTATTGACGTGGTGACGGGCCTTGGATTCTTCGGCGTCCTCTTGTTGGCAGGTCGCGAAATCACCTCGGGCGAACGCAGCCTCGGAGAGTTCATTTCGTTCTTCTCCGCGATGGCGCTCGCGTTCCAGCCGGTCAGACGCTTGGGCGACATGGCGGGCACATGGCAGGTCGCTGCGGCCAGCCTCACGCGGCTTTACAAGCTGTTTGATACAGAGCCGGCTATCAGGCGCGCGGTCGCAGCACGACCGTCCGATCCGGCCCGCACCGGCATCCGTCTTGACGATGTGTACCTGTCATACGGCGACCATCAAGTTTTGAACGGCTTGAGCTTTGTCGCAGAGTCAGGGAAGACCACGGCGCTCGTGGGGCCCTCAGGAGCCGGCAAATCGACGGTTTTCAACCTTCTTACCCGGATGGTCGATCCGTCATCGGGTCGGATAACCGTCGGCGGGGATGCGATAGACGACCTTGACCTCGGCGCGCTTCGTGACCTCTTTTCGGTCGTCACTCAGGAGGCCACGCTGTTTGACGAAACGATCCGTGAGAATGTGCTTCTCGGCCGCACTGATGTCAGCGAGCGGGCACTGGAGACAGCACTTGGCGCGGCGCATGTCAGCGATTTTGTCGCAGCCTTGCCGCAGGGGCTCGATACACATGCAGGACCACGCGGTTCGGCTCTGTCAGGCGGTCAGCGGCAACGGGTGTCGATTGCGCGCGCGCTATTACGGGATGCCCCAATCCTGCTTCTGGACGAGGCGACCTCGGCCCTGGACGCGGCCTCGGAGGCCTTGGTGCAGGAAGCACTGGAACGGCTGAGCAAGGGGCGCACGACGCTGGTGATCGCGCACCGCCTTGCAACCGTGCGTGATGCCGACAAGATCGTCGTGATGGATCGCGGTCGCGTGGTCGAGGAAGGAACGCATGCGACGCTGGTTGCTGGGAACGGGCTTTATGCCAGCCTCTGCCGCCTGCAGTTTTCCGAATGAACGTGCCAGCTAGGGGAGTCACCGGGATGATCGGGGAAAACGCGCCGGACCGCAGGGTAATCGCCATTTCCGGCGCGGAACGGGAAAGTTTCTTGCAGGGCCTTGTCACCAACGATGTGCGGCGGCTGTCATCGGGGTTGGTCTATGCTGCCCTGCTGACCGCGCAGGGCAAGTATCTGGCTGACTTCTTTCTCGCGCCCGATGGCGCGCGTATCCTGATTGATGTCCACGCCGATCTCGCCGAGGGCCTGATGCGGCGGCTGGGAATGTACCGCCTGCGTGCGGACGTTAGCATTTCCGCGACCGAACTACACGTCACGCGGGGACTGGGTCCGGTGCCCGATGGTGGCTTTGCCGACCCCCGCCACCCAGACCTAGGCTGGCGGCTTTACAGCGAGACGCCCGGTACGCCGCCGGAGATCGACTGGGACGCGATCCGTGTAGCACATTGCATCCCCGAGACCGGGGTCGAGCTGATCCCGGATGAAAGCTATATCCTCGAAGCGGGTTTTGAGCGTCTGAACGGGGTCGATTTCCGCAAGGGCTGCTATGTCGGGCAGGAAGTGACCGCGCGGATGAAGCATAAGACCGAGCTTCGGAAGGGGTTTACCATCGTCGAGATGGACGGGCCAGCCCCGGTCGGAACCGAGATCACCGCCGACGGAAAACAGGCGGGGCAGGTATTCACCCAGTCCGGCGGGTTGGCCATCGCGTACCTGCGTTTCGACCGGGCGGGCAGTGTGATGAAGGCCGGTGACGCGACACTGCGCCTGAAATGACAAAGCCGCCCCGAAGGGCGGCCCGGTCTGATCTGCCGAAGCGCGTCACGCGCGCTCGGAATATTCCATGAATTCGGTATGGACGATGATGTCTTCGTCCTGGCCGATGAAGGGCGGCACCATGATGCGCACGCCATTGTCGAGGATCGCGGGTTTGTAGCTGTTGGCGGCCGTCTGGCCCTTCACAACGGGCTCGGTCTCCACGACCTTGCAGACCACTTTCTGCGGCAGCTGCATCGACAGCGCCTCTTCGCCGTAATACTCAATCGTCGCGACCATTCCGTCCTGCAGGAAGGGGCGGCGGTCGCCGAGCAGGTCTGCGGGCAGTTCGATCTGTTCGAAGGTTTCGTTGTCCATGAAGACGAGCATGCCGTCGTTTTCATAGAGGAACTGCTGGTCCTTCTGGTCGAGCCGCACGCGCTCCACCTTGTCTTCCGACCGGAAGCGCTCGTTCAGCTTGCGACCATCGCGCAGGTTCTTCAGTTCCACCTGGGCAAAGGCGCCGCCCTTGCCGGGCTTGACGTGGTTGACTTTCACGGCGGCCCAGAGGCCCCCGTCATGCTCCAGCACGTTGCCAGGGCGGATTTCATTGCCGTTGATCTTGGGCATCGGACCGAACCTTATCGGAAGGTTGAAAGGAATTGGGCGGCACCTATATATGCCGGGCAGGTTTGTGGCAAGCCAACTAGATAAAGTGTGCCCCTCGCGAAGCTATGCGCTATAAGCATGGCAGTTATTCGAAAAGGGGAATACCGAATCGACGGCGTTTTGCCATAGACAGCAGGACGCCGGAAAACGCAAGAGCAATAAGAACGGAAACTGAGATGCGCGATTTCGTGGACGGCACCGCATTCAACTACGAGCAAGGCCAGAGGTCGCGTAAACTGTTCGCGGCGGTGGTTCTTGCGGCGCTGGATGATGCGATTGCCGACGACAAGAAGTATGGCAACGGCCCCGAGCAGATCGCTCGCTGGGCGCGGTCCCGTGATGGCCGCGAAGTGTTGTCTTGTGCCGGGATCGATCCGAACGAGCGGGTCGTGAAGGGCTTGATGGAATTCGTGGGCAAGGGTGTACGCACCTCGGTCGCGCTGTCGCGTGAGGAAAGCGAACGTCGCCATGCCGCCGAAGAGGCCGAAGCCGCCTGATTCGGGTTCGGCTTCGATGATATCTGACGCGCCCTCTCCAAAGGGCGCGTTTGTTTTTTGGGGACCGTGGAAAGACGCTAGATTATTGGCACTGTGCCCGGTCCCTTCGCAGATTTCCGCAAGGTGTCGATGTCACCGGTTCTGATCAGAATGAGTCGACCAGAAGCCGGGCAACGGTCTGCTGAGTAAGATAGCCGGTAACCGGTAGCTTCCGCGCCTGTTGATAGCGGCGTAGCGCACGGCGGGTATCATCGTCGAATACGCCGTCCGCCTTGCCCGGTTTCAAACCCAGCGCGGCCAGACGCTGTTCAATCAGTGACCGCATCACTCCATTCAACCCCAGCGCCTGTTCGGTTCGTTCGGCCTGCTGGCGTGCGGCTTCCTCTTCGGCATCTCGTCCCTGATCGGCGAGCATCAGCCGCGCCTCTTCAGCGAAAGCGCCCTGCGGATACGCGTTCAAGTAGTCCCGGAACGCTTCGGGTGTATTGCTGCGAACCGCAAAATCCCAAGCCGCACGATCGGCGGCAGCGGCCTGCTCCCGCCGCGCGTCGTCGTAAACTTTCAGCCGCTCGTGGGCCAATTCAGCAAACAGACCATCTGGGTATCGTTTGAGATAAGCGCGAAGGCCCGCCTCGTCGCCGGCAGCGCCAGTCTGGTCCCAATACAGCCGATCCAGTCTTTCCTGTTCAGCTTGCCGGGCGGCGGCCTCTGCCTCCAGTTCGGCTGCGCGGGTTTCGGCCTGGGCGGCGAGGGCCGCCATCTGTGGCGCGGTGATATAGCCGGTTACCGCATGACCGTTCCGCCGTTGCCAGGTTCCGATTGCGTTGCGTGATCCGGGGCCGAACAGACCGTCGATCCCCCTCGGATCTATGTCGAGGATCGAAAGGTCGCGCTGAATCTGGCGACGTTGGTCACGAGATAGCCGCAGAGCATCCTCGGCCGCCCGCGCCTGCGCTACGGGATCATCCGCTTCGGCGATCGCCCGCCGAGCCGCGTCCGCGAATATGCCGTCAGGATACCGGCGCAGATAGGATTCATAGACCAGTTTTGTGTCAATCTCCCGGGTCGCTTGCCAAAGCTCGCGTTCCACCGTCAGGTCTGTTTCCGCCGCAGTCGTTATACCCGTCGGTGACGGTGGACCCGCGGCGTCAGCCAGAGGCAGAAATGGTGCCACATTTCCAAGATATCCGTCCACGTGCAGGCCGCGTGCGCGATTGGCCAGATCGGCAAGTGTCGGGCCACGGCTGGCAACGGCTTCTGTCGCGAACTCCGCGATATCGTCGGCATCCCCGCTGACGACCGTGACACCCTGCGGAATGTCGAGTGTGCCGATACCTGGTGTCAGCCCACGCCCCGGATCGATCCGCCGGTCTTCGGTTCCAAGCAGCACCAAGGCATTGCCGGGGCGTTCTGCCGCTAGCGCGAGAATCGTTGATAAGGGTAGCCCTGTCTTGTCGACACCGGCCAGACCCGGACGCTGTGCCTCGGTGCCAAGAAACCAGGTTTCACCGGCAGCGTGCACGAAATGCCCGGTCAGTAGGATCACGGTCCCACCCGGGCCGGTGGTGTCGCCGTAATGTTCGATCAGGAGGGCTCGCATCGCCTCGGTCGCAAGGTCGCTGCCCTTGCGTATGACAAGTCCGGCCTCCTCAAGCGCAACCGCAGCGTCCAGCGCGTCATCGGCTGCCGAAATGTCCGACGCATTTCTGTAGTTCTCGTTCCCGATCACAAGGGCCGCATCCTGAGCCCAGACCGGTGAAGTTACCAAAAACGCAGTGCAGAGAAGGAACGGTTTGGAACCCATGAGATGTCTCCCCTATTTACCGGGCGAGTTTAGCCTTTTGAGTTCAGTTATCCGATCACAGGTCTTCAGGAGGGATAATAACGCTCGGCAGAAATACTAACGAGTTGGAACGGGAACCTCACCGCGGTAGTCGTAAAAACCCCGGCCTGTCTTGCGTCCGAGCCACCCCGCCTCGACATATTTCGTCAGAAGCGGGCAGGGGCGGTATTTCGTATCCGCCAGTCCTTCATGCAGCACGTTCATGATCGCGAGGCAGGTGTCGAGCCCGATGAAATCGGCCAGTTCAAGCGGACCCATCGGATGGTTTGCGCCAAGCTTCAGGCTCTCGTCGATTGATTTCACGTTGCCGACGCCTTCGTAAAGCGTATAGACCGCCTCGTTGATCATCGGCATCAGGATGCGGTTGACGATGAAGGCGGGGAAATCCTCGGCCGATGCCGCGGTCTTGCCAAGCTTTTCGACCACCTTCACCAGCGTCTGGTAGGTCACCTCGTCGGTGGCGATCCCCCGGATAAGCTCCACAAGCTGCATCACCGGCACGGGGTTCATGAAGTGAAACCCCATGAACTTCTCAGGCCGATCGGTGCGTGAGGCAAGGCGCGTTATGGAGATCGAGGAGGTGTTCGAGGTCAGGATCGTCTCTGGTTTCAGATGCGGCAGGAGGTCCTCGAAGATCGCCTGCTTGACCGTCTCGCGTTCGGTCGCGGCCTCAATCACAAGATCGGTCTTGCCAAGATCGGCCAGCTTCAGCGTCGTCCTGATCCGGCCCATGGCCGCTTTCTTGTCCGCTGCACTGATTTTGTCGCGGCTGACCTGACGCTCCATGTTGCGGTCGACCAGCGCCACCGCCTTGTCGAGCGCCTCCTGGCTGACATCGGTCATCAGCACGTCGAAACCGGCCAATGCAAAAACATGGGCAATGCCGTTGCCCATCTGACCCGCGCCGACAATGCCAACTGATGTCACATCCATTGCCCGATCCTCATTCTGCTGTTGCGCATGACCATAGGCACCCCTGCGCGCCGGGTGCAAGGCATAAGCAGGCGACCGGACCGTTCGAATTGTAGGTTTAGGCTTTTGGCAAGAATCCTGCCGCAGATTCGTCCTCGGGTGAATATCAAGAAGGGTGGGATCAATGGCCTACGAATATGCCAGTGAAGGATCGCTGGACTACTTTCCTTGCCGTTATGGGCAGTCAAAGCTTTTGTTCCGGGGGCCGCGGCGCAGGCTCGAAGGCGCTTATGCCGCTGTGCTTGGCGGGACTGAGACTTATGGCAAGTTTGTCGTGGAGCCTTTCCCGACATTGCTGGAAGGCATGTTGGACCTCGCGGTGGTGAATTTCGGCTACATGAATGCCGGGGCCGATGTCTTCGCGAACGAACCTGTGATCGTCGACGCCTGCTCCCGGGCGAAAGTGACGGTGATCCAGCTTATGGGCGCGCAGAACATGTCAAACCGGTTCTATGCAGTCCATCCGCGTCGGAATGACCGGTTTCTGCGTGCGTCGAACCTGATGAAGACGGTATTCCGTGAGGTGGACTTTACCGAATTCCATTTCACCCGGCACATGCTCTCGGCGTTGAAGGCGGTGTCGGAAGAGAAGTTCGCACTGGTCGAAGACGAGTTGAAATCCGCCTGGACAGCGCGCATGCGGACTCTGGTGCAGAAGATCGAAGGCAAGACGGTGCTGCTCTGGATATCCGGGACAAGGCAGGACGGACATGACGATCTCGGGCCGGAACCGCTGATGGTCGATGAGGAGATGGTGGCGGCAATCCGTCCTTTTGCCACGGAACTCGTTCATGTCACGCCAAGTTCTGCCGCGCGCAACTCCGGCACCGCGGGCATGCGATTTGCGCCGCTTGAAGAACCGGCGGCCTTAGTTATGCCCGGACCCAGGGTGCATCAAGAAGTGGCGGAGGCACTGGCACCTGTGCTGAAGCGGGTTCTGAAGGCTTGAAGGTGGCGGAAAAAGAAAAGGCCCGCTGATCAGCGGGCCTATTCGGATCGATGTCAAGCTGCTCAGAGCTTGTCGGTCAGTTCCGGTACAGCGGCGAAGAGGTCGGCGACGAGGCCGTAATCGGCGACCTGGAAGATCGGTGCCTCTTCGTCCTTATTGATCGCGACGATGACCTTGCTGTCCTTCATACCCGCGAGGTGCTGGATCGCGCCCGAAATGCCGATGGCGACATAAAGCTGCGGGGCGACGACCTTGCCGGTCTGACCGACCTGCCAGTCGTTCGGGGCATAGCCCGAGTCCACTGCCGCGCGCGAGGCACCGACAGCCGCGCCGAGCTTGTCGGCGAGCTTCTCGATCAGAGCGAAGTCAGCCTGCGAACCGACGCCGCGGCCGCCCGAGACGACGATCCCGGCCGAGGTCAGTTCCGGACGGTCGCTGGCCGCGACCTTGTCCTCGACCCATTCCGAAAGGCCCGGATTGGCGGCGGCACCGATGGTTTCGACCGAAGCCGAACCGCCCTGACCGGCCGGGTCGAAGGTCGAAGTGCGGATCGAAACCACTTTCTTCGCATCCGAGGACTTCACCGTCTGGATGGCGTTGCCGGCATAGATCGGCCGTTCGAACGTGTCGGCATCGACGACGCCCGAGACGTCCGAGATGACCATCACGTCGAGAAGAGCCGCGACGCGCGGCAGTACGTTCTTCGCATCCGTCGTCGCCGGGGCGACGATGTGCGAATAATCACCGGCAAGCGAGGCGATCAGCGCAGCGGTCGGTTCAGCCAGACGATGGCCGAGCGAGGCGTCCTCGGCGCAGAGCACCTTCTTCACGCCGTCGAGTTTTGCTGCTTCCGCAGCCGCATCGGCGGCCTTGGCACCGGCACAAAGCACGGTCACGTCACCGAGCATCTTGGCGGCGGTGAGCGCTTTTGCGGTGGCATCGACGGAAAGCTGGCCGTCGGTCACTTCACCCAGGAGAAGAACAGCCATCAGATCACCCCCGCTTCGTCTTTGAGTTTCTGGATCAGCTCGTCGACCGAGCCCACTTTGACGCCGGCCTTGCGGCCCGCCGGTTCCGTCGTCTTGACGATGGTCAGGCGCGGAGAGACATCGACGCCGTAATCGGCGGCGGTTTTCTCTTCCAAGGGCTTCTTCTTCGCCTTCATGATGTTCGGCAGCGAAGCGTAGCGGGGTTCGTTCAGGCGCAGGTCGACGGTCACGATGGCGGGCATTTTGACCTTGATCGTCTGCAGACCACCATCGACTTCACGGGTCACGACGGCGCTGTCGCCTTCCAGCTTCAGTTCAGATGCGAAAGCCGCCTGCGACCAGCCGAGAAGCGCCGACAGCATCTGGCCGGTGGCGTTCATGTCATTGTCGATCGCCTGCTTGCCGCAGAGCACGATACCCGGGCCTTCGGCCTCGACCACGGCTTTCAGCAGCTTGGCGACGGCCAGCGGTTCGATATCAGTATGAACGTCGTCGGCCGCCTCGATCAGAATCGCACGGTCGGCACCCATTGCCAGCGCGGTACGCAGCGTTTCCTGCGCCTGTTTGACGCCGATGGAGATTACGATGATCTCTTCGGCCTCACCGCGTTCCTTGATACGGATCGCCTCTTCGACGGCAATCTCGTCGAACGGGTTCATCGACATTTTTACGTTGGCGAGATCGACACCCGATCCGTCCGCTTTCACGCGAACCTTCACGTTGTAGTCGATCACCCGCTTGACAGGCACGAGTACCTTCATGGGCTTGATCTCCCTTAATACCGAAGCCGCCCGCGCTCGGGCGGCAAGAAAAGCTCCCGGACGTCCCTTACCGGTTCTGCGGCTGCGAAAACAGTGTAAAATCGACGCGCTTTGTCGCATCGACGCCACGTTTTGATGGACGGTGCCTCAGACGCATTCGCGCGAGAGAATTACGGGACCGTTTAAGGGAGGATTGTCGTGGAGAAGGTAACCGGGATAGGTGGGGTCTTTTTTCGAGCCAGGGACCCTGAGGCGCTCAAGGCATGGTACCAGGACCACTTGGGAATCAATCCTGCGCCGACCGATATGAAGATGCAGCCCTGGCGCAGCGATGAAGGGGTGGTGGTTTTTGCCCCGTTCGCGGTCGACACGGACTATTTTTCGGCCGAAAAGACATTCATGCTGAATTTCCGGGTGGCCAATCTTGACCGGATGCTTGCCCAGCTTCGCGATGCGGGGATCGCGGTCAGCCATGAACTGGCCATGGACGGCATCGGACGGTTCGCCCGCATTCACGACCCGGAGGGCAATCCTGTCGAATTGTGGGAACCGGCTTAGCGGTTCGCGCCGGGCACCCACAGGACATCGGCCCGACCCTCGTCATTCGCGATGCGGGCCGCGACGAAGAACCAGTCCGAGAGGCGGTTGAGATACATCACTGCCGCCGTGTTCACCGGTTCCATACCAGCAAGTTCCACGGCCATGCGCTCTGCCCGGCGCGAGACGGTGCGGGCGAGGTGGAGATGGGCGGCCAAAGATGAGCCGCCGGGCAGGATGAAGCTGCGCAGTGGCTCCAGTTTCGCATTCATCGCGTCGATTTCACGCTCAAGCCGGGCAACCTGGCTGTCGGCTATCCGCAGAACCGGATAGCCCGCTTCGCCATCCTTCTCCATTTCGGGGCGGCAGAGGTCCGCGCCGAGGTCGAAGAGGTCGTTCTGGATACGGGTAAGGGCTGCGTCCATCTCACCGGTCGCGTGCAGCCGGGCGAGGCCGAGGACGGAATTGGTTTCATCCACCGTGCCATAGGCTGCGACCCGCATCGAATGCTTGGCGACACGGCTGCCATCGCCAAGCGCGGTTTCGCCCTTGTCGCCGGTCTTCGTATAGATCTTGTTCAGAACGACCATTCAGAGACCTCCCCGCCCCGACAGAAAGACGAAGAGCAGAATCAGCACCACCGCCACCGCCTGTGCGATGATCCGGTAGCGCATGATCCGGTTGGCGTGCTTGCGGTTGAAATCGCCGCCCTTGGCGAAACCGCCGATGCCGATCATCAGGATGATCAGCACCACGAAGCAGGCACCTGCCGCAACAAGGAATAGGGGATCGTTGGCCATACGCACCTCCGGTTGGACGCTTTTTACTCCGCGCGGGTTCCGGATACCAGCGGCGAGGATGCGGCGCCCGGTCGCGTCAACTGCGCCCGGTCAACCACAGAAGCGTTCGTGTAGGAAGCAAGCGCCGCGCCGCATTCATCAGATAGGTCGGCGTCGTCACGAAATAGCGTGGTGCAGGGTTCGCCGTCTCCAAAGCCCGGATCAGTTTTGCGGTCACTGCCGAGGCGGGCAATTCGAACCGGTCGGGTTTGGTTTTGTTCTTGTAAAGTCGCAGGAGAAGCGAGTTCCGGTATTGCTCAGCGCGCGGCGAATTTTCCCAGTCGATCCAGCGTTCGAAATGCGGGATCGAATTGACGCGGATGCGACTGGTGATTGGTCCCGGCTGGATCAGGATCACATGGATCGGCGTGTCGGCCATTTCCAGCCGGAAGCATTCGGTCAGCCCTTCGAGTGCGTATTTTGTCGCCACGTAGGCGCCGCGCCAACGCATCGGCACAAAGCCGAGAACGGAGGAACAATTGACGATCCGTCCATGCCCCTGCTTGCGCATAACCGGCACGATCCGTCGGGTGAGTTCGTGATAGCCAAAAAGGTTCGTCTCGAAGATTTCTCGCAATGCGCCGGTCGGCAAGTCCTCCACTGCGCCGGGGCAGCCATAGGCGCCGTTGTTGAAAACCGCGTCCAGCGTGCCCCCGGTGCGGTTCAGCGCCTCGTTCAATGCACGTTCGATGGTCGCCTCGTCAGTGTAGTCGAGCAGGAAGCTTTCAAGCCCCTCCCCGCGCAACCGCTCGCAATCCTCTTCCTTCCGACAGGTCGCAAAAACACGCCAGCCCGCGCGCTTCAACCCATGGGCCGCGTCGTAGCCGATGCCAGAGGAACAGCCGGTGATAAGTATGGATCGCGTCATGGTGCCTGCCTTTCGACCGCCTGGCTAGCGTCTCCGGACCCATGGTGCAACGCAGTTCATGCAGTCCGGCAGGCTCACCCTGGCAGCCGTAGCAATTCAGTTGTCCACGGGGACCAGAAATCGGCGTGCGACATAGCCTTCAAGCGCGGGCTCAGCCGCGCGGATCAGAAGCCAATCTGAAAGGCCCGACTCAATGACAGCGACGATGGTTCCGCGCGCAATTGCTCCGATAGCGGTATCGTTTGCACTTGGACCTCTGCGCACATTCAACCGGTTGGCCGTCACCTTCCAAAGTGGGCCGCCTATGTCAGGCGTGCCGGTCGCTGCCGGCTCCTGAACCGGCGGTCTGATCCGGTTTTCTGCGGCAAAAACGGAAACCGGGTCGGCAAATTTCAACCCGGTCCGTAACGCGATCAATTCGTTGGAACGAGGGGGAAGAAGTTCAGTCTTGGTGGTTTCGGGCCGCGGGGTGGTCCCTTCGACGGCCAGCAGCTGGCTTTCTGCAACGTCAGGTGACCTTGCTGCCATGCCCGGTGCATCGGTGTCTGGTGTGACGGATTCAAGCGCGAACTGATCGGTGATGGCCGAAACAAGATTTCCGGTTTTCCTGTCAGGTGCGGGTTTGGTGTCGTCACGCGGCCCGCTACGGTCCGACAAAAGCCCAACTGCAATCAGGGCGGTCATGAGGATCAAGGAGAATTTAACAAGGCGTATCATCAGGTATCCAGTATCCGGCGCGCGGCATGACAACTCGCATGAGGAACGAGTAGTTCCCGCGAGTGGTCAGATCGAACTGATTTCCAGGTTCGGTTGGATGGGTTGCGCCGAGGGTTCGGCGGTGGGTTGCTGTCCAACCAGATACAGGATCGCCACAAAGCCTATGAATATTGCGAACCGTAACATGACCTCTCCAAACCAACTACCCGTTTCGGGATATCGGTTTCGTTGAAGGTGGCGGCAGGGGAAAATCTGCGCATGGCTCCCCCTTTGTGTGGAAATTCCGGCTGGACCGGATGCACCCGTCGAACTACACAACATGCATGAGCGACGACTCCGAAGACCGCAACATCCTGCCTGCCACGACCTCCGAACCGCTCGCCCGGGCGATCGGCGAGCGCTATCTGACCTATGCGCTTTCCACCATCATGCACCGGGCATTGCCGGATGCGCGGGACGGGCTGAAACCGGTCCACCGCCGTATCCTCTATGCGATGCGGGAACTGAAGCTGTCCTCGACCGGGGGCTTCCGGAAATCTGCAAAGATCTCCGGCGATGTGATGGGGAACTATCACCCCCACGGCGATGCCGCGATCTACGACGCGATGGCCCGCCTCGCGCAGGATTTCAACGTGCGTTACCCGCTTGTCGACGGGCAGGGCAATTTCGGCAATATCGACGGCGACAACCCGGCTGCCTCCCGCTACACAGAAGCCAGGCTTACGGCGGCTTCCGAGGCCCTGATGGAGGGGTTGGCTGAAAACGCGGTCGACTTTCGCCCCAACTATGACGGCACGCTGGAAGAGCCGGTCGTCCTGCCGGCTGCATTTCCGAACCTCTTGGCCAATGGTGCGAGTGGAATCGCGGTCGGCATGGCGACGAACATCCCGCCGCACAACCTTGATGAACTGATCGAGGCTTGCGTGCATCTGGCCAAGGCCAAGAACTCGGAACTCGTCCGCGATGACACCCTGCTGGAATATGTGAAGGGGCCGGACTTTCCCACCGGCGGTGTCATCGTCGAGGCAAAAGAGGCGATGCGCGAAGCCTACCTAACCGGGCGCGGCAGCTTCCGTACCCGGGCGCGCTGGGCGGTTGAGGATCAGGGGCGGGGCACCTGGCAGATCGTCGTCACCGAAATCCCCTATCAAGTGCAGAAGTCGAAGCTGATCGAGCGCCTGGCCGAGGTGATCCAAACCAAGAAGGTGCCTTTACTGGCCGATGTGCGCGACGAGAGCGCCGACGATATCCGCATCGTGCTGGAACCGCGTTCGAAGAACGTGGACCCCGAGATGCTGATGGGCATGCTGTTCCGCAATTCGGATCTTGAGACGCGGTTCTCGCTCAACATGAACGTTCTGATCGACGGGCGGGTGCCCAAGGTCTGTTCGCTGAAGGAAGTGCTTCGCGCCTTTCTGGCGCACCGGCAGGATGTACTGATCCGACGCTCGCAGCACCGGATGGACAAGATCGACCACCGGCTGGAAGTGCTGGAAGGCTTTATCACCGCGTTCCTGAACCTTGACCGGGTGATCGACATCATCCGCTATGACGGCGATCCCAAGGCTGCGCTGATGGCCGAGGATTGGAGCCGCAAGCAGAAGCGGGCCACATCGGAACACGACTATATCTCCCCCCTCACGCTGCCTCATACCGAGGATGGCCTCAGCGAGGTGCAGGTCGAGGCGATCCTCAACATGCGCCTGCGTAGCTTGCGCAAGCTTGAGGAAATGGAACTCCTGAAGGAACAGGACGCGCTGATGCGCGAAAGGGCGGAGCTTGACGACCTGCTGAACGATGAAGGCCTGCAGTGGAAGAAGATCGCGGGCGAGTTGCGCGATGTTCAGAAGCAGTTCGGCAAGGACGCGCCCGGCGGCGCGCGGCGCACGACCTTCGCCGAGGCGGGCGAGGTCGAGGAAGTACCGCTGGAAGCGATGATCGAGCGTGAACCGATCACAGTCATCTGCTCCAAGATGGGCTGGATCCGCGCCATGAAAGGCCATCAGCCGCTGGATGCCGAGGTAAAGTTCAAGGATGGCGACGAAGGCCGCTTCGTCTTCCATGCCGAGACGACCGACAAGATCCTGCTGGCGGGGACCAACGGCCGCTTCTACACGCTTCTCGGCGCCAACCTGCCCGGCGGGCGGGGGATGGGCGAGCCGGTGCGGCTGATGGTCGATCTGCCCAACGAGGCCGATATCGTGACTTTGTTGGTCCACCGGCCGGGCGAGCGGTTCATTGTCGGCTCCACCGCGGGCGAGGGGTTCACGGTTCCGTCCGATGAGATCGTGGCCCAGACCCGTGCGGGCAAACAGGTGATGAATCTTGCCGACGGTAACCGGCTGGCCGTCTGCAAGCCCATCGCGGGCGATCATGTCGCCATCGTCTCGAAGAACCGCAAGCTTCTGGTCTTCCCGCTCGCTGAATTGCCCGAGATGACGCGCGGCAAGGGCGTGCGGCTTCAGAAATACAACATGGCGCGCGGGCGGCAGGGTGTGCTGGAGCTTGATGGCGGGTTGTCGGACTTGACGACATTTGCCCTCGCCGATGGGCTGAGCTGGGCCATGTCGAACGGCAATACACGGACCGAGGACATGGCTGATTGGGTCGCTCGGCGCGCCGGTGTGGGCAAGGCTCCGCCGCACGGTTTCCCGCGCGACAACCGGTTTTCCTGAGAAGTGGACCGCCACGGAGGCATTGAGCCCCCACTCGGCGGATTGCCTCCGGCGGGGGTATTTTCGCAATGAAGAAGGCTCAGGCCGCCCACATCCTGATCAGGTTTGACCGGGTCTTGGTAAGCGTGTCGAGCAGGGTGGATTTGCCCTCACGCGCATGAACCTCGGCGATGGACCGGTCGAGATCGAAGAGGATCTCGCGCTGGCCCGCGTCGCGGATCCAGCTTTGTACCCAGCCGACGATGCAAAGCCGCGTGCCCGACGTGACCGGCTCCACCCGGTGGAGCGTGGTCGAAGGATAGAGGATCAGATCGCCCGGGGCGAGTTTGAAGGCGCGTTCCTCGACCGTGTCGGCGACGATCAGCGCGCCACCTTCGTAGCTGTCGGGATCGTTTAGGAACAGGGTGAACGAAAGATCGGTTCTGAGCCCCAGCATCAGCGCGTCGTCGACATGCATACCGTAGGTCTGGCCTTCGCGATAGCGCGAGAGGATCAGTTTGGTCATCGCTTTTGGCCGAGCGGCGGAAATGAAGACCGGATGCGCCATCAGTGCCCCCGTGACTTTGGCCTGAATGGCCTCCAGTTCCGGCGATGGGGCGGCCTGATCATTTGCCTTGATCTCGCGCGCGATCTTGCCCGCCGTGGCACGACCATCGGCGAAGGAAAGCGTTTCGGCGGCCCCTTTCAGGGCCGCCACGTCGTTGGCGTTCAGAACGCCGTCGATTGCGATGAACATGGGTCTACTTCAGCGCATAGGCTGCGAGTTCGATCTTGGCCGCCGCCCCCAGCAGCATCCCGGCATCGCCAAGTGGCTTGCCCTCGGGCGAGACGCCAGGCAGGGCGATGTCCAGTTCGGACAGAGCCGCCAAAGTCTTTTCACCAAATGCTTTTTCGGCCGCGTCATCCTCGCCCGCCATATGTTCGGCGACGGAGCGCGCGACCTGCACAAAGCCCCAGGCATCCTGATATTCGTGCAGGTTCGACACCGCGCCATCGACGATGCCGATATGGTATTCCTCGGCCGCCACCCGAACGAGGCCAAGGATCGACGCAGCTTCCCCCGCCTCACCCGCATGGGCATGGTCGCGCGCTTCTTCGATCTTGGTCAGCACCGCAGCGAAAGCAGTTTCTGCGTCACCGACAGTCGCGCCGCCTTCGACGGCACTTGCCAGCGCGATCAGTTCGTCGGCGAAACCCGGCGCGCCGAATTGATCAAGATGAACCTCAAGCTCGGTATAGATCTCGCTTTGTGGGTGTTTCATATGGGTGATTGCCTGATCGGCAAGCCCGGCCTGATAGAGCGCGATGCCAGCACGCAGATGGCCTTCGATTAGGCCGAGGTCGGTCAGAAATTCAACGGCCGCGTCTATGTCCTCGGCATGACCGGCCTCGCCCCCTTCACCGCCTTCACCTGCTTCGCCGCTCTCGGATTGGGCGAGCCAGAGTTTCTCTGTTCCCTGCATATCGAACCCGCCGGGTCCGGCGGCCTGTGTCTGCCCAGCGATCGCGATGCCGAAAGCGGCGCCGGCCATGGTCAGCGCCGACCAGCGGCGCGGTTCGACCTTGCGGGGGGAGTTGGAGGAATCGGCCATGGTTGTCTCCTTAAAACCGTGTTCGACGACGCAATAGCGGGCATCGCGATTGTTGGTCAAGAGATTCTTGAGTATTTTTGTCGGAAAAAGTTCTCGACTGTCGACAGACACGGAATTTCTGCTGGGTAAGGTGGTTTTTAGCCACCATACCCAGCTTCTTTCCCTCAGCCGTAAAGCGCGGGTATCCCAAGCCGTGCGTGGATGTGGTTGACCTGCCCCCGGTCGATCTGAAGCGCCGTCGCCAGTTCGTGCAGGTATTCCGCCTCCTTGCGGTTATCGAGGTCGATGCCCATCACCGACATCGTGTAGACCTGCGCCTCAAGCCCGTTCGGCACCTGCCGTGCAAGCCCCTTAACATCGACCGGCGCGCGCAGCTCCGCATCGACGAACCGCTTTTCCTCGGGCGAGACATCGCCAAGATTGCCGAGAAGTTTTTCCTGTTCGCGGGCATCGACCCGCCCATCCGACTTTGCCGCCTGGATCATCGCGCGCAGCATGAGGCCCGCCACGGCATCCTGTTCCTGCGTCGGCCGGGTCTTAGGCTCTCCGCAATTGCCGAGAGACTCGTTCAGGATCTCGCCGAAACCGCCGCCGCGATTCGTCGCAGCGCCGCCCAGTGCGCCGCCCAGTGCGCCGCCGAGCACACCGCCCAGAATATCGCCAAGACTGCCGCCGCCAGAGCCGCCACCGAGACTGCCGATCAGATCATCGAGGCCGCCGCCACTGCGGGCAGTGCCGCCCCGACCGGTGGGCTGCCCCGGTGCATAATTCCCGAGTTCCTCCATGAAATCCCCAAGCCCGCCGCCGGATCCGCCGAACATGCCGCCATCGCCGCGTGGCGTTCCGGTCTGCCGAGACGTGCGGCCGCCAAGAATATCGCCCATCATATCTTCCAGCCCGGTGCCACCGCCGCCAGTTGACGGCCCGCCGAACGGCCCTTCGCCGCGCCGCTGCATCATGCTGCCGACACCCTTTGCGACCGCAACACCGATGGCGACCTTGGCCAATGTTCCCATAAGGCTCATGTGAAATTCCCCCGAAATGACAATCCTGCAATCAGATTAGGGTAGCCGGTTCCGCGATGTAGGGGGAAAAATTGCGGTTCCCGCTCAGTCCTCGGCAACATTCAGCCAGACGCCGCCTTCGGGGCGCAGCGTCAGGATCAGGACCGGTTTCGGTGTCCGGCCCGGGACTTCGGTGAAGCGGAACCGGGCCAGAAGCGTGGCAAGGATGATTACCGCTTCCTGCAGCGCGAAGGAAGCGCCGATGCAGATGCGCGGGCCGCCACCGAAGGGCAAGTAGGCGAAACGGTCGACCACTTTCGGATCGGCAAAGCGGTCAGGATCGAAGCGGTGCGGATCGGGCCAGAGCGCGTGATTGCGGTGGAGCGCATAGATCGGCAGCATCACCGTATCACCGGGTCGCACGTCGCGCCCGCAAAGTTCGTCATGCGCCTTTGCGGTGCGTGACAGGAAGGCGGCAGGCGGATAAAGGCGCAGCGCCTCATCGACGATCTGGCGAATATAGGTGAGCTTCGGCAGGTCGGCCACGGTTGCGGCCCGGGTCCCGAGAACCTCTTTTGCCTCGGCCCGCGCCCGGTCTTGCACATCGGGATCGAAGGCGCAGAGATATAGCGACCAGGCCAGCGTCAGCGCCGTCGTTTCGTGCCCCGCGACGATGAAGGTCAGGAGGTTGTCGCGCAGTTCGGCCGTGTTCATGCGACGCTTCGTTTCGGGGTCCACACCTTCAAGGAGCAGGTCAAGAAGGTCGGGCACCTCGTTGGGGCCGACACCCCGGCGATGTTCGATCGCCGCATCCGCCATCGCCTTCATCGACCGCATCGCCGGCGCAGAGAACAGCCGTGAGGGTCGCGGCATCCACATCGGTGCGCCGATGATGTCGAGGAACGACACCCGCGCCGATCCGGCGATATAGGCGTCGATCGCCCGATGCACGGCGGAGCGGTCGAATGTTTCACCGCCTGAAAAGGTGACGTCCGAGATCACTTCGAAGGTCGCCGCGACCATTTCATCCAGAAGATTGGCGGCGCGTCCCTCCTGCGCGGCGATGCGTGTCGCTGCGCGCTCTGCCGCCGCCGTCATCACCGGGGCCAGTGCCTGTACGTTTCTGACCGAAAAGGCCGGGGCCGCTGCGCGGCGTTGCCAGTGCCAGCCAGCACCTTCGGCAATGAACAGGCTTTCACCGATTGCCGGGCGCAGAATCAGCTTGGTAACGTCAGACTTCGGATAATCCGCGACCGCTTCTTTCAGGATGCGCCGATTCGCTGCGGGCTCCATAACCATGTGCCAGCGCTTTACCGTCCGGCCCGAGATCATCGGCTGGCGGGTGGCAATCTCGGGGATCAGTTCCAGAACATTGCGCTGGCCAGTCCGGAAAGAATCCCAGATGCCCAGCGGCTTGTTGTGCAGGGGTACCTGCACAGGATAACGGGGTGGAGTTGCAGTGCCGTCCATCCATGATCCTCCGTAATTCAATATAGTACAGTTGGGCGTCGCGCCAAGCAGTCGGATTGCCGCGTCGCGCCGGCTCGGCTATGGCTGGAACCCGAAGACAGGCGGGAGGGTATCATGACGATGCGGAATATCTTGGCGTGGATCGTCGTCGCGACCATGCTCACCGCCTGCGCGGGCAACGACCTGAACCAGCCGCCCAAGGAGTTCGGCGACTTCGCGCTGGGCTACAACATCGTAGTGGCGAAGAACGCCAAGCCAGTGGGCCCGTCACGGCAGGCCACGGCCGAGGAGTGGGAAACCGTCCTGAAAGAGGCGATCGCCGCCCGTCTGGGTCGCTATGAGGGCGAGAAGCTCTATCATGTCGGCGTGGGCGTCGATGCCTATGCGTTGGCGGTGCCTGGTGTGCCGCTGGTTCTCAGCCCGAAATCGGTTCTGGTCGTCACTGTCAATGTCTGGGATGACACGGCGGGCCGCAAGATCAATGCCGAGCCGAAGCAGTTCACCGTGTTTGAACAACTATCAGGGTCCACGGTGGTCGGTTCGGGCCTGACCCAGAGCAGGGAACAGCAGATGGCGAACCTCGCCGCCAATGCCGCCAGGCTGATCAACGAGTGGCTGGTGGAGAACGAGGCCTGGTTCTCCCCCGAAGCTGTCGGCGCCCGAGCAGCCCTCGCAGCGGTTGCCGGGGCGGCGGTGGATGCGCCCGCCGCCAACTGACGCTTGATTTTTCTGCAGCCAGCCGATACCCAGCGCGCGATGTAGACTTGGGGCCCCCTGGGCCCCCCCAAGCACGAGGCGCCCGCGAGATGGCAAAGGCAAAGTTTGAACGTAACAAACCGCATGTGAACATTGGCACGATCGGCCACGTTGACCACGGCAAGACGACGCTGACGGCTGCGATCACGAAGTATTTCGGTGATTTCAAGGCCTATGACCAGATTGACGCGGCGCCGGAAGAGAAGGCGCGGGGGATCACGATCTCGACCGCTCACGTTGAATACGAGACCGCGGCGCGTCACTACGCCCATGTCGACTGCCCGGGCCATGCCGACTACGTCAAGAACATGATCACGGGTGCCGCCCAGATGGACGGCGCGATCCTCGTGGTGAACGCCGCCGACGGCCCGATGCCGCAGACGCGCGAGCACATCCTTCTCGGCCGTCAGGTCGGCATTCCCTACATGGTCGTCTACCTGAACAAGGTCGATCAGGTGGATGACGAGGAGCTTCTGGAACTCGTCGAGATGGAAGTGCGCGAGCTTCTGTCGTCCTACGAATATCCGGGCGACGACATTCCGATCATCAAGGGTTCGGC
>NZ_JASBQQ010000013.1 GCF_029961185.1 Albidovulum aestuarii
TCCAGAGCCCCATCGCCTTCGAGCGAAAGGCCCGGGAAGTGAGCTAAACGCTCTCCACCAAAGCCGGGCAAGTCCAGGCTGACCCTGAGGTGACACGGAGCATTATGGCCAAGGCAACGACACCGGAGCAATGCCTGGAATGCGCGCGCCAGCGGATCGCCTGGCACAACTCGAACTGGAACACGCTTGGCTACGGCGTCTGGGCACTTCGTGCGAAGCTACCGGATGGTTTGTCGTCGGAACCGATCATAGGCTGGTGTGGCCTGACCTCTACATCGCACGGGTCGACGCCGGAAATCCTCTACGGCTTCGCGCGAAGCCATTGGGGTGGTGGACTGGCAACCGAGGCCGCACGCGCGACGATAGGCTGGGCCTTCGAACGCGCGATTTGTGACGGCATAGATGCGGTGATCTTCGGCCCTCTCAATCCGGGATCCTCCGCAGTCGTCGCCAAACTTGGCATGACGCGGACCGGCATGATGAAGTTCGAGGAGTTTCTACCCGACGAGCAACTTGGACGAGATGTTCTTGATTACGAAATCTGGCGGCTGGGAAATGGCGCCTGTCTGAGCTTTAGGTCGCTATTGTTCCAAGCACCATTCAAGGCCGGTCTTCTGGTGAGCGCCCGTGTTGCAGGCGAAGCCGCCACTCTGTCAGCCCTGCGGGATGCGGCACGCAGGCATCCTGATCGCGACGATACCGACGATGCCGAGATTGACCGCCTTGTTTCGGATGCGTTCGCGCGCGGTCTCAAGAACAGCGCGCTTGATGTTTTTCACATCTCCCGCTCGGACTGGAGCGAAGGACGAGGCAGACCGTAAGGGGTGCGGCTGAACACGAAATCCAGGCGTGTTCTCCGGGTAAAAGCAGGCATCAGGGCGACTTCAGGCTTTTTCCAGCTCAAACGCATCGTGGAGGGCCTGAACCGCAAGTTCCATGTACTTGCGGTCGATCAGCACCGAGACCTTGATCTCGGACGTGGCGATGACCTTGATGTTGATGTTCTCGGCGGCCAGCGCCTTGAACATCTTTGCAGCGATGCCCGACTGAGAGCGCATGCCAATGCCCACGACCGAAACCTTGGCGGTCTCGGTATCGACGACCAGATCATCGTAGTTGATCGACCCGGCAGCGCGGGCATCTTCCATCGCCTTCTTGGCGCGGGCGACCTGGTTCGTGGGGCAGGAGAAGGTCATGTCGGTCACCGCCATCGTGTGACCCTCATAGTTCTTTTCCGAGATGTTCTGGACGATCATGTCCACATTGATCCCGGCCTCGGCCAGCGGGCCGAAGATCGCGGCGGCGATGCCGGGGCGGTCCTCGACCGTCACCAGCGTGATCTTGGCTTCGTCGCGGCTATAGGCGACGCCAGAGACGGCTTTTGATTCCACGATTTCCTCCTCGTCGCAGACCAGGGTTCCGGAGTTTTCGTCGGTATCCTCGAACGAGGACAGGACCCGCAGGCGGACCTTGTAGCGCATCGCCAGTTCGACCGAGCGGGTCTGCAGGACCTTGGCACCCAGCGAGGCCAGTTCCAGCATTTCCTCGAATGCGATCTTCTCAAGCTTGCGGGCCTTCGAGGTGATGCGGGGATCGGTCGTATAGATCCCGTCCACATCGGTGTAGATGTCGCAGCGTTCCGCGTCAAAGGCCGCGGCGAAGGCGACGGCGGTGGTGTCCGAGCCACCCCGGCCGAGCGTGGTGATGCGGCCCTCTTCCGAGACGCCCTGAAAGCCCGCGACGACGGCAACCTTGAAGCCTTCGGCGAACTTGGCGTCGATATTCTCGCGCGGGATCGAAACGAAGCGGGCGGCCGAATGGGCCGAAGTCGTGTTGATCGGCACCTGCCAGCCCTGCCAGCTGCGGGCGGGCACGTCCATTTCCTGCAGGCGAAGCGCCATGAGACCGGCGGTCACGTTCTCACCGCTCGCCACTACGGCATCGTATTCGCGCGCGTCATAAAGGTGCGAGGTTTCCTCGACCCAGCCCACCAGCTCATTGGTCTTGCCGGACATGGCGGAGACGATGACGATCACGTCATAGCCACGCTCAACCTCGCGTTTGACCTTTTCGGCGGCATTGGCGATGCGGTCGAGATCGGCCACCGAGGTGCCGCCGAATTTCATCACGAGAAGCGGCATTCCGGCCCCCCTGTCGCGCCCGAGTCAAAGTCCGGCGCTTCTTATGCGGGCGGGGGGACGAGGGCAAGGGGCGATGGCGACCGCGCTACTCTTCGGCCAATGGCGGGTCGTCGGCCACGAGGCAGCAATGACTGATGCGCCAGCCATCGGCTTCGCGCCGAAGAATACTCAGCGATTTTCCGTCACCGGTCATGTCGCCTTCGGAATAAGTCACGAGGCACCAGCCGGTGTCACCCTCGCAGCCCGCCTCGATCACGGTCAGGGTCTTGCCGTTGCCGCCATCGCCGGTCCAGTCCCGGTGCAGCTCCTCGATGGCGGCCCGCCCCCGGGCCTCGGGCGCATAGGGCGAGAGAAGCCGGGCATCATCGGTGAAGCAGTCCGCGCAGCCCGCCGCGTCACCGGCGCGATAGGCCGATGCCATGCGGTCAAACAGGGCCTGCGCTTCGTCCTGAAATGCCATGCTTCACCGTCCTTTGCCCCAAGGTTTCAGAACGGGATAGCACGGCCTGCATAATCTTCAAAACAGCCGGTCGTGGCCGGGCTGAGCGCATCGAACCGGGCCATGAGGCCGCTGGCCGAGGTCTCCATGTCGATATCGGCGCCCGAACCGCCCATATCCGTGCGGACCCAGCCCGGATGGTAGATGCCGACGGCGATGCCGTCGGGTTTCAGGTCCACGGCCAGATTGCGGCCGAGATTGAGCGCCGCGGCCTTTGAGGCGCGGTAGATGTAGCTGCCGCCGGGCGCGCGGGTATCGGAGGCCATGATGGAAGAGAGGATGGCGATCCTGCCCTTTGCAATGCGCAGGTTCGGCAGCAATGCCTGCACGGTCAGGAACACCCCCGTGACATTGGCTGCGAAGGTGGCGGCCCACATGTCCGCAGGATAGCCCGAAGGCAGGGGCTGCCCCTTGTCGAGATAGACCCCGGCATTGCAGACGAGAAGGTCGAGCGGTGCGGGTCCGACCGCATCGGCCATCGCGCGCACGGAATCCGGATCGGTGACATCCAGCGGCAGGAGCCCGCCAGTCTTGCGTGCCGTGCCCGTGACCGCATCACCGCGCGCGCTGTAGGCATCGAAAAGCGCCCGTCCGATCCCCCGGTTCGCGCCGGTGATGAGAATACGCATGGTCGCCTCCACTTTCTGTCGGAAAATACTCTCGGGGGTGAGCCCCGGATTTTATCCGGGGCGAGGGGGCAGAAAGCCCCCTTACTGTCAGTTCGCCTTGCGCGCAGGCAGGAATGGCAGGGGGGCGACCGGGATGCCGTCCTCGATCAGGCTTTTCGCCTCTTCGATCTTCGCCTCGCCATAGATCGAGCGTTCGGGGGCATCACCTGCATGCATCGCGCGGGCCTCGGCGGCGAAGTTCAGGCCGACATAATCGGAATTCGCCTCGATCTGGCGGCGCATCTGGGCGACGGCCTCTTCCATCTTGTTGGCGGGTTTCGTGATCGTGGGCGCCTCGGGCTTCGCTGCCTTGCGCGCGGGCCGGACCGAGGGCGCCATCAGCGTCTTGGTCACCTTTCCCGATCCGCAGACCGCGCAGGCCACATGGCCGGCCGACTGGAGCCGGTCGAAGGCCTCGGCCGACTGGAACCAGCTTTCAAAGCCATGCCCATCGGCGCAGTTGAGCGTGTAGCGGATCATCGGGTCACCCTACGGAATCATCGCTCTATGTGGTCAGTTTACAGGAAAAATCAAGCTTTTCCGGGGCGCGGGCAGTTCAATTTCGTCGGATCGAAGCTGGCCAGAAGATCCTGCAATTCGGGTTCATCCACCCGGGCTGCCGCCTTTTTCGGCGAGAACCACTTGAGTTTTCGCTGGCCCTTTTCGGGGAAGTCGGAGACGAGCTTGGCGACTTCCATCGGAAAGACCGAGACGACGACCGGCTGCTTTGAGCCGTCATCCATCACTTTGTCATAGGTGAAAAGACCTGCGCAGTCGGGGCAGAGATAACCCTTGGCTCCAGCTTCCTCGAAGGCTTCGATTTCGGCCGCTTCGGCGTCGGTCTTGCCCTTCATCGGCCAGCCTTTGGGGATCACCCAGCGCCCGGTGTCGCGGCTGGTGATCAGAAGGATTCTGGCGCCTTCCTTTTTTGTCACCCTGTAGCAAAGGGCGGCGAACTGTGTCGCGGCCTTGCCCGAGGCATGGGTCTTGTCGTCGAGTTCTTTCATGGACTGCCCGGGGCCTGTTCGTTCCCCGGTCCCTTTGTCGAAACCTGCCATACATTCCCATTCTTTCGAGGGAACTGGGCCAAATTTAGCACGGAAAGTGGCGACATGCCAGTTTCAGGGCAAGGGGGTCTCGCCCGTGAGGATCGCGGCGAACTTGCCGCTGTCGATATTGCCGCCCGAAAGGATCAGGCCGACCCGTTTTCCGGCCATCCGGTCGCGTTCGGACATGAGCGCAGCGAGACCGGCCGCGCCGGCACCCTCGGCTACGTTGTGGGTGTCGGCGAAGTAGGAGCGGACGGCTTCGGCGATCCCGGTCTCGCTGACGGTGACAATGCGCGCCGCGCCGGGTCCGTAGATGGCAAGGGCCTCGGCCACGGGAACGCGCACCGCCATGCCATCGGCAAAGGTCGCGGCCGAGTTGGTGGCGACCGGGCGGCCCGCTTCGACGGAAAGCTTCGCGCCGGGGGCCGTCTCCGCCACGACGCCGATCGCTTCGAACGACAGCCCCAGCGCGTCACGTGCCGCGATCACACCGCAGATGCCCGAGCCACAGCCGATCGGTACGTAAACCGCATCGAGAGGCGGGGCGGCGCGGAAGAACTCCAAGCCATAGGTCGCGACACCGCGCACGAGTTCGCGGTGGAAGGGCGGCACGGGGAAGAGGCCCTCGGATGTCGCGACACGCATCGCTTCGTCCTTGGCCGCATCGAAATCCTCGCCATGCTCGCGCAGGTCGGCGCCAAAGGCCCGCATTGCCGCATTCTTCTCGACCGAGTTGCCGCGTGGCACATAGACTACCGCCCGCAGCCCGGCTCTTGTCGCGGCTCGCGCCTGTGCCTGCCCGTGATTGCCACGCGTCGCGGTGATGATGCCGGGGCAATCGGGATGGGCGCGTTTCAGCCAGTCTATGAAAGTGATCGCGCCGCGCGCCTTGAAAGCGCCGATGGGGCCGTGATTTTCGTGCTTCACCCAGACCTCGGCCCCGGTGCGGGCCGCAAGTTGCGGCCAGGCATATTGCGGGGTGGGCGCCATGTGGCGGTGGACAAGTTCCGCTGCGGCGTCGAGTTCGGGAAGGGTGAATTGCATGGTGACTCCGGTCAGCCCGCAAGGTCCGGCAGACCGATGGCGCGGGCGAGGTCGGTGTAGAAAGGATCAAGGCTGGCGTCCGCCGCAAGCCCGGCCAGAGCGCCGGTCGCGCGATGGGCAAGATCCGCCTGCCTGTCAGGAGCGGTGAGGCTCAGGATGGCCGCGGTCAGGTCCTCCGCCGTCTTCACCTCCACCGACCCGCCTGCCTGTCGCAGAGCGTCATAGGCCGGGGCGGAGTTTGCGGTGTGGGGACCGTGCAGGATCGCCGAGCCATGGGCGGCGGGTTCAAAGGGCGTGTGGCCGCCATGATCGACGAGTGAACCGCCGACAAGTGTCATGCCGGCCGCGGCGTACCAGCGGTCCATTTCGCCCATCGTGTCAGCGTGGTAGATGACCGTCACGGGTGTCGGCGCGTCACCCCGCGAACGGGTCGCGTGAGAGAGGCCGGACGCGGCGATCAGGCGCTCTACCTGATCCCGGCGGCGGGGATGGCGGGGGGCGAGGATGAGGCGCAGGTCAGGGCGTTCGGCATGGGCTTTGGCGAACGCCGTAAGAACGACTTCTTCCTCGCCCTCATGGGTCGAGGCAGCCAGGAGGGTCGTCGCGCGGGGGAAGGGCAGGCCCGCCTCAGCGTTTGCGGCTTTTGCGGCGGATTTCAGATTGGCGACGGGGCCGATGCGGTCGGACCGAAGACCAAGTGCGCGGAACCTTGCCTCGGAGGCCGCGTCCTGGGCCGAGAGGAAGTGGATGCTCTGCATGACCTGCCTGGCGAGGCCGGGCACGCGCCCCCAGTTCCGCGCGCTGCCGGCCGACATCCTGGCGCCAATGACGAAGACCGGTATGCCGCGCGCTGCGCAGGCGGTCAGCCGCTCGGGCCAGAGCTCGTTCTCGACGACGATCAGCGCAGCGGGGCGCATGGTGTCAAGGAAGCGGTGGACGGGGCCGGGCATGTCGACCGGCGCGAGGATCGCGTCGTGCCCCCAGTTCTGGGCCAGCGCCCGGGCGGTATCGCTGTTGGTGGTGATCAGAAGGCGCAGCTCCGGCGCGCGGGCCTTTAGCGTCTCGATTACTGTGCGCGCCGAAGTCAGTTCGCCATTCGAGGCGGCATGCAACCAGAGGAGCGGTCCAGCCCCGTCGCGCGCGGCCAGTCGCCCCATCCGTTCGGCATATGCAGTCCACCGGGCCGAGATGGCCAGCCGGAGCGCATAGGCGGAGAGCAGGATCCGGGCGAGGAGGCGGTAGAAAAACACGAGAGTGCCGGGTCAGTTGCGGTTGGCAGCGACCAGACCAGAAGGGGCGTGCTGAAGCAAGGGGGGCGGGTCCCGGCGGTTTAACGGGTGGACCGCATGTCCGGGCTCCTTCCTTTAGGGCTGTGGGTTCGGGCTTCGCCCCGGCTTGCGCCGGGGCGATCCGCCGGGGGCTTTGCCCCCGGACCCCCAGAGTATTTTCGGACAGAAAGTGAAGGGATCAGGTTCCGAGGATCGTCGGGAGTTTGAGCCCGTGTTCCCTCGCGCAGTCCTTTGCAATGTCATAGCCCGCGTCGGCATGGCGCCAGACGCCGGAAGCGGGGTCGTTCCAGAGAACGCGTTCGAGGCGTTTGGCGGCTTCGGGTGTTCCGTCGGCGACGATGACGACGCCTGAATGCTGGCTGAACCCCATGCCGACGCCGCCACCGTGATGGAGGCTGACCCAGGTGGCGCCCGAGGCGGTGTTGACGAGGGCGTTCAGGAGCGGCCAGTCGGAGACGGCGTCGGAGCCGTCCTTCATGGCCTCGGTCTCGCGGTTGGGGCTGGCGACGGAGCCGCTGTCGAGGTGGTCGCGGCCGATGACGATCGGGGCCTTGAGTTCACCACTTGCGACCATCTCGTTGAACATCAGCCCGGCGCGGTGCCGGTCGCCGAGGCCGATCCAGCAGATGCGGGCGGGGAGACCCTGAAAGGCGATGCGTTCGGCCGCCATGTCGAGCCAGCGGTGGAGGTGATGGTTCTCGGGGAAGAGTTTCTTCATCGCGGCATCGGTTTTCGCGATGTCCTCCGGGTCACCGGAAAGCGCCACCCAGCGGAAGGGGCCGATGCCCTTGCAGAAAAGGGGGCGGATATAGGCGGGGACGAAGCCGGGGAAGGCGAAGGCGTTGTGGAGTCCTTCTTCTTTGGCGACTTGCCGGATGTTGTTGCCATAGTCGACCGTGGGCACGCCTACCTCGTGGAATTCGACCATCGCGGCCACGTGTTTCTTCATCGACGCGCGGGCTTCGCGTTCGACGCGCTTCGGATCACTTTCCTGCGCCGCGCGCCATTCGGCGACGGTCCAGCCCAAGGGCAGATAGCCGTGGACCGGATCATGGGCCGAGGTCTGGTCGGTGACGATATCAGGACGCGGACCGCCTGCCTTCATGCGGGCGGCGAGTTCGGGAACGATATCGGCGGCGTTGCCGAGAAGGCCAACCGACTTCGCCTCGCCCGCCTTTGTCCATTTGTCGATCAGCGCGAGGGCCTCGTCGAGGGTGCGCGCCTTTTCGTCGAGGTACTTTGTGCGCAGTCGGAAATCGATCCGGGTTTCGTCGCATTCCACGGCGAGGCAGGAGGCGCCGGCGAAGACGGCGGCCAGCGGCTGGGCTCCGCCCATACCGCCGAGGCCTGCGGTGAGGATCCACTTGCCCTTCAGGTCGCCGCCATAGTGCTGGCGTCCGGCTTCGGCGAAGGTCTCATAAGTGCCCTGAACGATGCCCTGCGTGCCGATATAGATCCACGATCCGGCCGTCATCTGGCCGTACATCATCAAGCCCTTGCGATCGAGCTCGTTGAAATGTTCCCAGGTGGCCCAATGCGGCACAAGGTTGGAATTGGCGATGAGCACGCGGGGGGCATCGGCATGGGTCTTCACGACTGCGACGGGGCGGCCGGACTGGACCAGCAGGGTCTCATCCGCCTCAAGCTCTTTCAGGCTCGCGACGATGCGGTCGAAATCGCCCCATGACCGCGCGGCGCGGCCGATGCCGCCATAGACGACAAGCTCATGCGGGTTCTCGGCTACGTCCGGATGCAGGTTGTTCATCAGCATCCGGAGGGGGGCCTCCGTCAGCCAGCTCTTGGCGTTCAGCTCGGTGCCGGTGGGCGGGAAGATGTCGCGGGTGTTCTTGCGGTCGAGGTCGAGCATGTGGCCTCCTTCAGGTCAGCGCGTCGGAGCGGGCGAGGTGGTCGAGGTTTTTCAGGATCTTTGCGAGGACCGTGCGAGTGGGCGCGGCCGTGGCGGGGTCATAGGCCCATGGCGCGGCCTCAGTCGCCAGGTAGGCGCGCTGGGCGAGTTCCATCTGGATCGCGTGGATGCCGGTTTCGGGCTTGCCGTAGTGGCGTGTGGTCCAGCCACCCTTGAAGCGGCCATTGACAACGGCGTCCATGCCGTGAGCGTTCAGGCAGGGATCGGCGGTCAGGCATTGGACGCGGGCGGCGCAGGTCTGGCCGTCATTGGTGCCGATGGAGAAGACCGGGAGCGTGCCGTCGAAGAGGAAGGGGATGTTGGACCGGATCGAGTGGCAGTCGTAGAGGATCGCCACGCCGTGGCGGGCCTTCACCCGTTCGATCTCATCGGCCAATGCCGTGTGATAGGGCAGGTGGAAGGTGTCGCGGCGGGCGAGGATTTCGTCTTCGCCGGGTTCCTGCCCGTCCTCCCAGATCGGATTGCCGTCGAAATCGGTCACGGGGCAGAGGCCCGTCGTGTTCTGGCCGGGATAGAGAGAGAGGCCCGCCGGGTCGCGGTTGGCGTCGATGGCGTAGCGGTGGACATTGGAGCGGACCACTGTCGCACCGTCGAGGAGTCCATCATAGAGCCGTGTGATGTGCCAGTCGGTGTCGGCGAGCTTGCGGCCGTTGTCGTTCAGACGCGCGGTCAAAGAGTCGGGGAGCCAAGTCCCGCCATGGGGCTGGCCGAGGATGACAGGGCTGTCTCCCGTCGTGACGTCGAAGGTGTTCATGCCGCGACCCCGGGCAGGGTCATCGCAGTGGCTTCAGCGATTTCACCCGTGGCGATGAGGCGGGCGGCGGCTTCCAGATCGGGGGCGAGATAGCGGTCCTCGGCCAGCGGCGCGATCTCGGACCGCAGGCGGGAAAGGACGTTCTGGAGGGGTGCCGAGGTTTTCAGCGGCGCGCGGAATTCGATGCCCTGCGCGGCGCAAAGCAGTTCGACGCCCAGGATGCGGTTAAGGTTGTCGACCATGCGGCCAAGGCGGCGGGCGCCGTGGGCGGCCATGCTGACATGGTCCTCCTGATTGGCGCTGGTGGGCGTCGAATCCGTCACAGTCGGATGGGCGAGGTGCTTGTTCTCGCTCATAAGCGCGGCCGTCGTGACCTCGGCGATCATGTAGCCCGAATTCAGGCCGGGATCCGGGGTCAGGAACGGCGGCAGGTCATGGGACAGCGTCGGGTCGACCATCAGCGCGATGCGGCGTTGGGCGATGGCACCGATCTCGGCCAGCGCGAGCGCGATCATGTCGGCGGCGAAGCCCACGGGTTCGGCGTGGAAGTTGCCGCCCGAGACGATGAGGCCGGCCTCGGTCAGCACAAGGGGGTTGTCGGTGGCGGCATTGGCCTCCACCTCCAGCGTGCGGGCGGCCTGCCGCATGACGTCCATCGCGGCGCCCGTCACCTGCGGCTGGCAGCGGATGCAGTAGGGGTCCTGCACGCGCGTGTCGCCTTCGCGGTGGCTTTCGCGGATTTCCGAACCGTCGAGAAGCGCGCGGAGGAAAGCTGCGGATTCAATCTGGCCTGCATGGCCGCGGAGCGTATGGATCTCCTGTTGCAGCGGGGCGGTGGAGCCCATGATGGCGTCGGTCGAAAGTGCGGAGGTGACAAGTGCCGCCTGTGCTGCGCGCCAGCCGTCGAAGAGGCCCGCAAGTGCGAAGGCCGTGGAGAACTGGGTGCCGTTGATCAGCGCCAACCCCTCCTTTGGGCCAAGCACGACCGGCGTGAGGCCCGCGCGGGCAAGGGCCTCGGCGCCGGGCAGGGTTTCGCCGCCGAATTCCGCCTCGCCCGCGCCGATCATCACGGCGGTCATATGGGCGAGGGGCGCGAGGTCGCCGGAGGCGCCGACGGAGCCTTGCGCGGGGATGATCGGGGTGACACCCTTTTCCAGCATCCCTTCGATCAGTTCGATCACCTCCCACCGCACGCCGGATGCACCGCGCCCGAGTGAAAGGAGTTTCAGCGCCATCATCAGACGCGCATGGGCGCGTGGGATCGGCGCGCCGACACCGCAGCAATGGCTGAGGATCAGGTTGCGTTGCAGCGTCGCGGTGTCCTTCGGCGCGACCCGCACCGAGGCGAGTTTGCCGAAGCCTGTGTTGACGCCGTAAACGGGCACGTCCCCGGCGGCGGCCTTGGCGATTGCGGCGGCGGCGCGTTCCACGGCGGGTTTGGCCGCGCGGTCGAGCTTTGCGGAAAGCCCTTCGGTATAAAGCCGGGCAAGGTCGTCCAGCGTGACGGCGCCGGGCTTAAGCGAGAGGGATGTCAATCCAGCCTCCGATGATGCGCTGGTGCAGCGGGTTGAAGCCGAAGCGATAGCTGAGTTCGGCCGGGTGTTCGGCATTCCAGACGGCGAAATCGGCGCGGTGTTCAGGGGCGATCATGCCACGGTCGGTGAGTCCGAGGGTGCGCGCGGCGTTGCGCGTGGTGCCGGCCAGTGCTTCTTCCGGTGTCATACGGAAAAGCGTGCAGGCCATGTTCATCGCCAGAAGCAGCGAGTTCATCGGCGAGGAGCCGGGATTGAGGTCAGTCGCCACCGCCATCGGCACGCCGTACTTGCGGAAGAGGTCGATGGGCGGGACTTGCGTTTCGCGGATCGCGTAAAAGGCGCCGGGCAGGATCGTGGCGACGCTGCCGGCCCTGGCCATGGCCTGAACGCCGGGTTCGTCGAGATATTCCAGGTGATCCACCGACAGCGCACCGTAAGAGGCCGCCATCGCCGCACCGCCGAGATTGGAGAGTTGTTCGGCGTGGAGTTTAACGGGCAAGCCGAGCACCTTCGCGACGTCGAAGACACGGGCGATCTGGGCAGGGGTAAAGGCGATACCTTCGGAAAAGCCGTCAACCGCGTCGACCAGCCCTTCTTCATGCGCGGCCTTCAGCGCCGGGATGCAGACATCATCGAGGTAGTCATCGGCGCGGTCCTTGAACTCGGCTGGCACAGCATGGGCGCCGAGAAAGGTCGTATGAACCTCAACGGGTCGCAGCGCGGCCAGACGGCGCGCGGCGCGGAGCATCTTAAGCTCGGTGTCGATGTCGAGCCCGTAGCCGGACTTGATCTCCACCGTGGACACACCCTCGGCAATCAGCGTGTCAATCCGGGGCAGGGCGGCGGCGATCAGGTCTTCCTCGCTTGCCTCGCGTGTGGCGCGGACGGTGGAGATGATGCCGCCTCCGGCCTTCGCGACCTCTTCATAGCTCGCGCCGTTCAGCCGCATCTCGAACTCACCCGCACGGTTGCCGCCGTGGACGAGATGGGTGTGGCAGTCGATCAGCGCAGGGGTCACCAGCCGCCCGCCAAGGTCATGGCGCGGGTAGTGCGCGACGGCGGCGGGAATGTCGGTCTCCGGTCCCGTCCAGAGGATGCCGTCAGGGGTGACCGCGATGGCGGCCTCCTTGATCAGACCATAGGGCGCGTCACCCGCCATCGTCGCGGCGTGGCAGTTCACGAATAGTGCGTTCGGCTGGCGCATCTTGTCCTTCGGGGAAGAATTCGGTTGCTTCGATGCTTTGTACGGGAGTATGAGTTTTATGTCTAGACATAATGGAGCCCAGAAATGATTTTCGCGACGCGTGCGCTGCTGCCGGAGGGCTGGGCCGGAAATGTGCGGCTGGAGATCGTAGAGGGGCGCATTGCCTCGCTCGCGACCGGCGCGCCGCCCGAGGCCGGTGACACCCGCGTCGATACGCTGCTGCCCGCGCTGTCGAACCTCCATTCCCACAGCTTTCAGCGGGCAATGGCCGGGATGACAGAATACCGCGCGGCGGGGCGGGAAAGTTTCTGGACCTGGCGGGAACTGATGTACCGCTTCCTCAACCGACTGACGCCCGAACAGGTGGAGGCTATCGCGGCGATGGTGTTCCTGGAGATGCAGGAGGCGGGCTATGCGGCGGTGGGTGAGTTCCATTATGTCCACCACCAGCCGGGTGGCGCGCCCTATGATAACATCGCCGAACTCAGCACCCGCATCTTCGCGGCGGCAGAGGAGACGGGGATCGGGCTTACCCATCTGCCGGTGCTCTATACCTATGGCGGGGCAGGTGAGAGGCCGCTTGCGGGCGGGCAGCTCAGATTCGGCAATGATGTGGAGCGGTTCGGTTCACTGGTCACGGCGGCACGCGGTGCGGCAAAGGCGCTGCCTGAGGATACGCGCGTCGGCATCGCCCCGCATTCGCTGCGCGCCACGTCACCCGGCGATCTGGCAGCCGTCATGCCGCTGGCGGCGGGGGGACCCATTCATATCCATGTCGCCGAGCAGCCACAGGAAGTGGCCGATATTTCGGACTGGCTCGGGGCGCGGCCGGTGGAATGGCTTATGGCCAATGCGCCCCTTGGCCCGGACTGGTGCGCGATCCATGCGACCCATATGACGGCGGAGGAAACCGAGGGTCTCGCGCGGTCCGGCACGGTGGCGGGGCTTTGCCCGATCACCGAGGCCAATCTTGGCGACGGTCCGTTCAACGGGCCGGGCTGGCTGGCGGCGGGCGGGGCCTTTGGGGTCGGCTCGGATTCAAACGTCCGCATCTCGCTGGTCGAGGAGTTGCGGACATTGGAGTATTCCCAGCGGCTCAGGGACGTGCAGCGCAATGTGCTGGTGACGGGTCCGGGTTCGGTCGGTACCGCGCTTTATACCGGCGCGGCGGCGGGCGGTGCCCGGGCGCTGGGACGTGACGCCGGGGCGATTGCAACGGGGCATCTGGCCGATCTTGTCGCCATCGACAGCACCCACCCGGCGCTATGCGCGCTGAACGGGGCGCAGCTTCTCGACGGTCTGGTCTTTGCCGCGCCGGACGGGCTTGTCACCGACCTCTGGTCGGCGGGGCGGCATGCCGTCCAGGGCGGTCGGCATATCGCGCGGGATCGCGTGGTCCCGGCGTATCGCCGTGCGGTCGAGGAGTTGGTAGCAGGGCTTTAGTCGGAGGCCGCTTGAAGCGAGATGTAAAGACCGGTCGCGCCGGGCTCCGCTTTCGGCGCAGGCGATCCCGGGTCCAGCAACACGACTGCGCCCGGGCCAATCTCATCGTCTGGCAGACGGAACCGGCCGGAGAGACAAAAGAGGGCAGCGGTTTTACCTTCCTGCAGAGGGTGCGCGGCGTCCACCAGCCGCACCGCACCGTCGATCAGCGCCGGGTCGTAGATGAGGTTCAGATCGCGCACTTTGCCGCCGATCAGCCGGGCATGGACCGGCAGGCTGCCGGGAAACAGCACCGGGTCAAGCGGATGGGCGGCAATCGGCCCGCCGGGCGTTTCGAGAATCAGGCCCGCGCCTTCGATCACCGTGAGGATGCGGGCAAGGCCGGGGAAGGCGGAGAACGGCCCGTCAGAGGCGACCTCGGCCAGCGACAAACGCCAGTGCAGGTGGCCGTCGAATTCCACCCGCGCGATCTCAAACGTGACACCGCCGCCATTCTTCCAGGGCTGGCGGTGGAACTCTTCCGGCCGGATCACGATATGCACGATCTTTTCCTCAGGCAAAAAGCCGATATGCTTAAGCAAATAGGAAAGGCGACAAGAAGTCCATGAACGATACGCGGCGCCCCGATCTGACCAGCTACCGCGAGGTGAAGACCGAGATCCTGCGCCGGATCACCGAAGGCGACTGGGCGCCGGGAACGCTTCTGCCGGGTGAGGTGGAACTGGCCGAGGTGTTTGGCGTGGCCCGCGCAACCGTGAACCGGGCGATGCGGGAACTGACGGATGAGGGGCTTCTGGAGCGTCGCCGCAAGGCGGGAACACGCGTAAGACCGTCGCCCCGTCGGTCGGCCCGGTTCGAAATTCCGCTGGTGCGGGAAGAGATCGAGGCCACGGGTGCGCGGTATCGCTATGCGCTTCTGGGGCGCGAGGTGGTTCCCGCGCCGGACTGGCTGCGCGCGCGAATGGGGCTTGGAGGGGCGGCAAGAGTCCTGCACCTCTCCTGCTTGCATGCCGCTGATGGCGCGCCCTATCAGTTCGAGGATCGCTGGATAAACCTCGACGCCCTGCCGCGTGCAAAAGATGCGGATTTTTCGGCGGACGGCCCGAATGAGTGGTTGGTCAAGGCGGTGCCGTTTTCGGAGGTGGAGATCAGCTTTCTGGCGACCGCTGCGGACGCGCGCACGGCCGACTACCTGTCGATGAGCCCGGGCGAGCCGGTTTTTACCGTCGAGCGCACGACCTGGTGGGAGGGGCAGGCGATCACCCATGTGCGCCTTTATTTCGCACGCGGTCACCGGATGACGACCCGCTATTGACGATCCCCGGGCAGGGCGCGAGGGTGCCCGGAAACAGGGAGGGCACGATGGCGGTCACGGTGACGGAAGATATGGTCGCAGCCTATCGGCGCGACGGGGCGGTGCTCGTCAAGGGGCTCTGGTCCGACTGGGTCGATGTGATTGCGGCAGGGATTGAACGCAACATGGCCGAGCCGGGGCCTTATGCCGCCGAGAACCTGAAACCGGGTGAGGGTGGGCGGTTCTTCGACGATTACTGCAACTGGCAGCGTATCCCCGAGTTTCAGGAAGTGATCGCGAAGTCCGACGTGGCGGAGGTCGCGGCGCGGCTGATGGGGTCGGACACAGTGCAGATTTTTCACGACCATGTGCTGGTCAAGGAACCAGGCACGACCAAACCCACGCCCTGGCATCAGGACGGGCCCTATTATTTCGTTGGCGGGCAGCAGACCGTCAGCTTCTGGTCCCCGGTCGACCCGGTAAAGGAGGCGACGCTGCGGCTCGTCGCCGGATCGCATCTGTGGGACAAGGAAGTCCTGCCGACGCGATGGCTGTCGGAGGAAAACTTCTATCCCGATCCCGAGGCCTACATGCCGGTGCCCGATCCCGATGCCGAGGGTATGCGGGTGCTGGAATGGCAGATGGAACCGGGCGATGCGGTGGCCTTCGATTTCCGCACCCTGCACGGTGCGCGCGGCAATACCGCGACGGCGCGGCGGCGGGCGTTTTCGCTAAGGCTGGTCGGTGAGGATGCCCGTTATGTCGAACGTCCCGGCCGCACTTCGCCGCCCTTTCCGGGTCATGATATGAGGCCGGGAGAACGGTTGCGCGAAGACTGGTTTCCCTATCTGAAACGCGCCGACGCATGAGTGATGCCCGCACGCCGTTCGCCACCACCGGGTCGGGTGGGTTGGTCGAGCGGGTGGAACTGTCGGCAGGTGCCCTGCGGGTTGCAGTGCTGACCTATGGCGCGATCCTGCAGGATCTGCGGTTCGGCGATCTGCCCTACAGCCTGACGCTCGGCTCCGACCGGCTGGCGGATTACGAGGGCGCGATGCGTTGGCATGGTGCGCTGATCGCGCCGGTGGCCAACCGGCTGGGCGCGGGGCGGGCGTGGCTTCGGGGAAACGAGATTGTTCCGGAGCGTGCATCGGGGGATCGGCATCTGCTGCATTCCGGGGCCGCTGGTACGCATGCCAAGCTTTGGAGGGTCGAGGGCCTTGCTCCGGACCGCGTGACCCTTGCCGTTGATCTGGCGCATGGCGAGGGCGGCTTTCCCGGCAATCGCCAGGTTCGGGCGGAGTATTCCGTGACGCCCTCCTCCCTGCGGCTGCGGGTAACGGCGCGGACGGATCGCCCGACGCTCTTCAACGCGGCCAATCACAGCTACTGGAACCTCGACGGGTCGGAAAGCTGGGCGGGCCATCGGCTTCATGTCGCGGCGGACCGGGTTCTGGCCGTGACGGATGAGGTCGTGCCGACTGGTGAGATCCCGGCGGTTGCCGGGACGGCATTAGATTTCCGGGCAGCGCGAGACATTGCGCCGGGCGATCCGGCGCTCGATACATGTTTCTGCCTCTCTGACGAACGGCGGACCCTACGGCCGGTTCTTTGGCTGCGCGGACAGTCAGGGGTGACGATGCAGGTCGCCACGACAGAGCCCGGTGTGCAGGTCTATGACGGGCGCGATGCCGTTCGGCCGGGCCGGGCGGCCTATGAGGGTCTGGCCATCGAAGCGCAGGGATGGCCCGATGCGCCGAACCATCCCGGCTTTCCGTCGATTGAACTGATGCCCGGTGAGCCCGGCGAACAGATCACCGAATGGCGATTTGCCGGAGGCTGAAGGCGCTGGCCGGACACCCGTGCGGCCGGTAATGGACTTGGAGCAATCCAAGCGAAAGGTGCGAACCGATCGCCTGCGGTTTCAGAACCGCTCGCGGTAAAGCGACAGCATGCTTTGGACGCTGTGATCGGACGCGAATGCTTCAGGATGACGGTCGAGCATTTCGAGCACGAAATCGCGGCGCGCGCGGTCGGCTTCTTGTTCGGCTTCGGTTGCGGGCGGTGTTGCCGGGCGCGCTGTGCTGGAAAACCGCAGCCATCCGGCAAAATCAAAAAGTGGCGATGCTAAGGTGGTCATCTCGGGTTCTCCCCTGCGCTCGTTCTGTCCTGACGTTACCTCGCTCTCTATTTCGCTGGTATCGGTGCTGTCGTTGTGTTGTTCTTCATTTATGAAGAACGCTTTTCGCGACTGGTCTAATGTCCGCTACTTTCTCGCGGTCTTCCGCGAGGGTTCGACATTGGCCGCATCGCGCAAGCTGGGCGCGGCGCAGCCGACGGTCGCGCGGCGCATCGATGCGCTGGAGCGCGAATTGGGACTGGTCCTGTTCGAGCGCGAGACACGGGGGTTTCGCCCGACAGCACTGGCGCGGGCACTTTTGCCGCAGGCTGAGGCCATCGAGAAAGCGGCAGAGGGTTTTGAGGAAAAAGCCGCGGATCTGACGCGGTCACGGCCGATCCGCATCACAGCGCCGGGAGCCAATTTCTCGCCCCGCATGCAGCGGATAATCTACGATTTCACCGTGGCCAATCCCGGTGTCGGATTTGAGTTCATCCAGACGACGAAAGTTCTGGACCTTGCCGCCGGCGAGGCCGACGTTGCACTCAGGCTTACGACAAAGGCGCCCGAACCCGATCTTATCTGCCGCAAGATAAGCGTCGCACGATACGCGGTTTACGGATCGCGTGCCTACGCCGCAAAAAGGCGTTTGCCGATGAGCGAGGCCGATTTGAAGGGCCATCGCTTCGTGGTCTATCGGCCCGATCCGACGCCGCGTCCAAACGAAGCGTGGCTGCTGCAATTCATCACACCGGACCAGATCGTTGGCGCGTTTGCAGAGTTCGCTCTTATGCGGGAAGCGGTCACCAATGGACAGGGACTGGGCCTTCTGAACGTCAAGCATTCAGAACCGGACGACAACCTGATCCGCTGCTTCGATCCGGTCGAGGCGCTTACGCAGGATCACCTTCTGCTGGTGTCGCCGGAAGCGTACCGACGCCCGGAAGTGAAGAAGTTCATCAAGTTTTTTGCCCCGCGTTATGCGTCGATTTTCAAGTGATTGCAGCCGCGGCTAGCCATCGCCCCGTGTGACGCCGCGATACCAGGCGACGATCTTGGCGCGTTCCGCAGGCTCGATGAACGAGGCATTCGCGGGCGGCATGGCGTGGCTGACCCCGGCCTGAAGGTAAATCTCGCGCGCCTGCGTTGCGATCTGTTCGCGGGTTTCGAGGATCACGCCCTTCGGCGCCCATGGAATACCCTCGAAGAAGGGTTCCGAAGCGTGGCACATAGAGCAGCGGCCAAGGACGATGCTTTCGACCTCTTCGAAATCTCCCGCCGCCGCAAAGCGCTGGGCGGTGTGGCTGAGTTTCGCCTCGCCCTCGGCCTCGGCGCGGAAGAGGGGTGCGGTGGAGAGCCATGCGATGAGGAGGAAGAGCAGCACAGTCGCGATCCAGGTCCAGGTCGGGCTGCCTGCACGCGCATGCTGGGTGTTGAACCAGTGCCGGATCGTGACCCCCATCAGGAAGACGAGACTGGCGATCAGCCAGTTGTTCTCGGTGGCAAAGGCCAGCGGATAGTGGTTCGACAGCATCATGAAGATGACGGGCAGGGTCAGGTAGTTGTTGTGGGTCGAGCGCAGCTTGGCGATCTTGCCGTATTTCGGGTCGGGCGTGCGGCCGGCGATCAGGTCCGCGACCACGACCTTCTGGTTCGGGATAATCACCATGAACACGTTCGCCGACATGATCGTCGCGGTGATCGCGCCGAGGTGCAGAAGTGCCGCGCGGCCCGAAAAGACCTGCGTGTAGAACCACGCCAGCGCCACGAGGATGATGTAGAGGAGCACCATTAACGTGGTGGGACTCTCGCCGAGTTTCGACTTGCAGAGCGTGTCATAGATCAGCCAGCCCACCGCCAGCGAAGCGAGTGAGATGAGGATCGCCTGCCAGACCGGGATGTCGAGCACGTTTGGATCGACCAGATAAAGGTCGGCCCCGAGGTAGTAGACGAGGCACAGCAGCGCGAAGCCCGAAAGCCAGGTCGCATAGCTTTCCCATTTGAACCAGATCAGGTCGCCCGGCATCTTCTCGGGCGCCACGAGGTATTTCTGGATGTGGTAGAAGCCGCCGCCATGGACCTGCCATTCCTCGCCGTCCGCGCCGCTCTCCAGATTGCGGTCGCGGTGCAGACCAAGGTCGAGCGCGATGAAATAAAACGACGAGCCGATCCATGCGATCGCGGTGATCACATGTAGCCAGCGCACGGCGAATTCCAGCCAGTCGGCCAGCACGATGAAGTCGTACATCCCGCTCTCTCCCTCACGGTCCCAGTGCAGATGACGCTATACCGAAGCGCATTCCCCTGATAATCCTTAGAATAACTGAAAACTTTCAATCATTGCCGAATAATGTCGGGTGAGGGGACGGCGATGGCCTATGTGAACAATATCAAGATGTTCGTGCGGGTCTTCGAGCTTGGCTCCATGTCGGCAGCCGCGCGGGATCAGCGTACATCGCCGGCCGTCGCCTCGGCTCGGATCGCGGAACTGGAGAAACATCTCGGTGTCAGGCTGTTCAACCGCACGACGCGGCGCCTTCAGCCGACGGAGAACGGTCGGCTTTTCTATGAAGGCGCACGCAAGGTGCTGGAGGCGATCGACGATGCCGAAGCGGCGGTCATGGCCTCCACGCAGAACCTGCGGGGGACTGTGTTCGTTGCTGCGCCCCTGGGTGTGGGGCGCCGGTTCATCGCGCCGCATGTGCCGGAGTTCAAGGACGCCTATCCCCAGATCGACGTGCGCCTGCGCCTGTCGGACCGCAAGATCGACGTGATCGGCGAGGGGCTCGACATGGCGTTCCATCTCGGACTGCTGGAGGATTCGACACTGAAGATGCGTCTGATCGCCGAATGCCCGCGTATCCTTTGCGCGGCGCCTGCCTATATCGCGGCGCGGGGCGATCCGGAGACGGGCGAGCGGTTGATTGGCGAGAAGCACGACTGCCTGAACCTGCGCTTTCCCGGTGCGCCGGAATTCCAATGGGCCCTGCTGACACCGGACGGGCTGAAACGATTCGAGGTCGCGGGGCCATTCGAGACCGATGACGGCGATGTGCTGACCGGCTGGGCGCTCGACGGGCGCGGCATCGTGATGAAGCCGATATTTGAGGTCGCCGACTATCTGCGTGACGGTCGGCTGGTGCCGGTCGTGCGGGATACGCCGCCTGTGCCGGTGCAACTGACATGCCTGACGCAGCATCGCCGTTTGCGCGACCCAAAGATCCGCGCCTTCACCGATTTCATCATCGAGAAATGCCGTGCGGAACTGACCAAGGCGATGCAGGGGATCACGCTCACTGACCTTTCGGTCAAACCCACGTGAAACCGCCCGAATCCCGGTTGCTCACGCGCCCGCTCCGTTGAACTGTACGCTCCGTCCCAAAAGCCGGGACGATCCCGGAGGGCATGATGGACATTCTCAACGACATTCTCGATACGCTCGATCTGCGCGGTGCCCTCTATTTCCGTACCGATTTCACCGGACCCTGGGCGGTCAGGGTGCCGGAATTCGGGTCGGCCGCGCGTTTCCATCTGGTCATGCAGGGGCAGTTGCATGTGAAGACCGCTTGCGGGGCGGAACTGACGCTCGGTCCCGGTGATCTGGTCATGATCCCGAAGGGCTGGTCCCACGTGCTGGCCGATGCGCCGGGGCGGCGTGCGCCGGAGCTGGAGACGGTGTTGGAGGCCGTGGGCTATGACGGGCAGGGGGTTTTGCGCGTCGGTGACGGTGATCCCACAGCCTCGACCCAGATGCTCTGCGGCCATTTTACTTTCCGCGAACGGGCCGATCACCCGATCCTGCGGGCGCTGCCCGACCACATCCTGATCACTGCCGCGATGAGGCTTCGTGAGCCCCTGCTGGACGAAATGCTGCGGCTTGCAGCGCGCCGCGCCTTTGCCGACCGGCTGGGATCGGAGGCGGCGATCACGCGGCTCTCCGAGATCGTCTTCATCGAGGTGCTTCGCGCGGGGATCGGCCAGTCGCCCGAACTCATGGGCCTTATGGAGGCGTTCCGCGACCGGCAGATCGGCAAGGCGCTGGAACTGATCCACCGCGACCCCGACAAGGGCTGGACTGTGGAGAGCCTCGCCTCCGAGGTGGCGATGTCGCGCTCGCGCTTTGCCGAAAGGTTCAGCCAGCTCGTCGGGGTGGGGCCGATGACCTATCTTTCGGACTGGCGGCTGCAAAAGGCGCTGGCGCTGCTGGAACGCTCGCAGTCCACGGTGCAGGAAATTGCGGGCAAGGCGGGCTATTCGTCGCCCGCAGCCTTCACACGAGCCTTCGCCGGAAAGTTCGGGCTGGCACCCACGGAGTATCGCCGCCGGGCAGCCTGACCTGCTTACGTCAGCAGCAGCGCCGCGATTTCCTTCGCCCGCTCGGCGGCCTTCAGATCGCGCGAGACATGAGCCGTGGCCATTGCACCCTCGAACAAGATCTGCAGTTTCTGTCCGACATCCTTGGGATTGGACACCTTCGCCGCACGGGCAAGATCTTCGTAGAACGCGGCGACCAGCCGTTTGTGCGTTGCTGCGTGCTGGAAGACCGGGTTCATCACGCCGCCGGTTTCGGGATATTCGGCGGCGGCGGCAACGAATGGGCAGCCGAAGAAAGTGTCGGCCCTGATCCATTCGCCCAAGAGGTCGAAGGTCGCGAGGATCTTATCGCTTGGCGTGCCATTGGTGGCCTCTGCGCGGGTGCGGAGCGCATCGCGTTCCTCTTCATCGACAGCATCGAGCACAGCGACGATCAGGTCTTCTTTCGATTTGAAGTGGCGGTAAAGCGTTGTCTTCGCGACGCCCGTCTCGGCGACGATCTGGTCGATCCCGGTGGCGTGGCAGCCGTTGCGGTTGAACAACTCTTCCGCGACGGAAAGGATATGGGCCCGTATGTTGCTGCGCTTCACGTCTCTTCCTCTATCGCTACAGATTCGTTTCTGTCGGTTTCGTCGTCTGTTTGTAAACAACTACTTTTGGGAATAGAAAAAAGTCCAATAGTTTTCAGTAAAATACACGCGTTTGCGAGAAATGTTGACTTCGATACAGATCTGTATCATTAGATAAAACGATACCGACCTGTGTCTTCAATTCAGTAGGTCGGAACCTTATCAACCCTCTCGCCGGAGAGTGCATGATGCGCTTCAGATCGTTTTTTCGGAAAAGCCTCGTCGACGTGGTTGTCGTCATTGCCCTGTTCGCGATCGTCGAAACCGTGGCCTCTGTGATTCTGTTCTCGCGGCCGGCTTCGGCCGGTTCCACTCATGCTCTGTCGTCGATCTTTGCGGATCGTCCCGGAGTGTTTGCATCGGGTCCCGCAATACCCCCGTCCCCTTGATCGAGGGTCCCGAAGCGCTCAGGGTTTCTCTGTCGCGGGTTGCAGCAAGTTCCGCGACAGAGAAACCCTAACTTCAGGAGATCACGATGATCCGTCAAACCATGTTCGCCGTCGCGCTTGCGGCGGTTACCCCGGCTATTGCCCAAGACCAGATGAACGACCTTCAGATCGCCCACACCGCCTATACGGCAGGGCAGCTTGATATCCGCTATGCGCACCTCGCTCTGGCCATTTCCGAAAACGACGCCGTGCGCGCCTTTGCCGAGACGATGATCCGCGACCACACGGCGGTGAACGAGTCGGCTGTTGCGCTGATCACCGAACTGAACGTCACGCCCGAGGACAACGACCTGAGCCGCGCGCTGGTCGAGGGCGCTGCCGCCAAGCGGGCGGAATTCATGGCTTTGTCCGGCAATGACTTCGACTGTGCCTATGCCGCGAATGAGCTTGGCTACCATCAGGTCGTCAATCAGACGGTTGAGGGAAAGTTCATCCCATGGGCGACGGTTGAGCCGCTGAAGGCGCTTCTGTCGGATGCGCTGGTGACCTTCAAGGTGCATGAAGGCCATGCCGAAGAGATGGTCGCGGGGCTGCAATGCGCGTCCTGAGCGACGCAACCCGGCGCCGGTTCGGCCTCCTGATGGGGGCCGGGCTGGTGGCGCCTCTGGTGGTGCGGAAGGCCGCAGCACATGACGGGCCGCATATGATCGAAGCTGGGATCGAGGGCTTCGCCTTCGTTCCCGACCGGCTGGAGATCCGCGCGGGCGATACCGTGCGTTGGACCAACCACGACATCGCGCCCCATACAGCGACGGACAAGGCAGGCGGCTGGGATACCGGCCGGATCGCAAAGGGTGAGAGCGCCGAAGTCACTTTCGAAGCACCGGGTGCCTACACGGTCTTCTGTCGTTATCATCCGAACATGGTCGCCGAAATCGTGGTTGAAGCCACGTGACCTACGGAAAATCCCGCCCGGCAATGGGCGGGATCAGATCGCCCCGGACCAGCCGTGACAGGAGAGCGGGCATCGGCGGTATGTGCGACAGCGGCACCAGAAGATGATCGCGGATCAGAGGTGGGACGCTGCTGTCGGACTGATATTGCGGAGTCAATCCCCGGCTCATCGCCTGATAGAGGCGCACATGCCAGCGGCGCATGGCGCCGTATGCGGCCAGGGGGTTGTCGGCGTCCGAAGCGAGAGCCTCAGACAAGGCCAGTGCATCCAGAAGGGCCATGTTCGCGCCCTGCCCGAGCTGGGGCGAGGCACGGTGGGCGGCGTCCCCGATATGAACGATACCCTCACCCCACGACTGCCGGAGCGTTCCATGGGAATACCGGGCAGGCACCATGTCGTCGTGGTTCCGGATCGTTTCGAGGAACGGCGCGAAATCGGGCCAGAACGCTGTGACTTCCGCCTTCCAGTCCGCAAGCGGACGCTCGCGCCATGTCTGAAGATCGCGCCGCGGCAGCGACCAGAATATTGCGGCGAGTGGCCGGTCCTGTCCGGGCAGGTGGCCGAGCGGCATGATTCCGGCCATCTTTTCGGCGCGCAGATAGCGTTGACTGAGCCGGTCTGCCGGCAGGTTGGTCTTTGGCCACGGCACCGTACCCCAGATCGCACCATAGGGCAGCGGTTTTGCCGTGAGGGGCGAGAGTGCGGATCCCGCACCCGCCGCGTCGACCACCAGCGCGAAGGGGCCGAAGCGGCGACGATCCGTCGTCACCAGTTCGCGCCCGGACGTGCCCCCCGGTGCTTCGGCGATTGCAGCCGATGTCACGATCGGAACACCTTGTGCCCGCGTCGCCTCATGGAGCGCGTGAAAGAGGCTCGCCCGGTGAATGGCGAGCCCGAACAGATCGCCACCTTCCTGCCCATAGCGCACGTCGAGGATCGCCTTGCCGCTTCGCGCTTCGTGGCCAAGCATGCGCCAGATTGGCGCGCCATGCGTCCGGGCGGCGCTGCCCACGCCGATCCGGTCGAGAACGGCAAGGCCGACGGGCTGGATCACCAACCCCGACCCAACCGGGCGCGGCGCCTCGAACCGGTCGAAAATCGTGACCTTTGGGCCGCGGGAGGCGAGCAGGGCTGCCGCGGCCAGCCCGCCGATCCCCGCGCCGACGATGGCGATGGGGCCGCAGACGGTCACCGCAGCTTCGGGATGCCGCCCGGCAAGGTTTCGCGTTCGACGACGCCGTAACGCAGGCCGCGGCCGATCCGGTGGGCGAGGGCGGACCATGCCGCGGCGGTTTCGGGCCGGAGTTCGCGCTTCAGCACGGAATCGAAGAGCCCGAGCCAGGGGTCGAACATGCCGGGACGGACATTGCCGGCCCGCTGATGAACCTCAAGCGGATTGCCGTCATAGCTCCGCTCGTACAGGATCGCATTGCGCCAGAAGCCCGCGATCTTTGCCTCATGAGAGGTCCAGTCGGTGACATGAGCGGCGAAGACCGGGCCGAGCCCGGGGTGTTCGCGGATCGCCGCATAGAAGGTCGCGACGACGCGGTCGATTTCCTCCGGTGTCACCTCAAAACGCGGGGGCAATGTGGTCATCGCGGCTCCTTTCGCCCGATCCTTGCGGCACAGGCCGGGGCGATGCAAGCGACGGGATGCCGCGCCAACCGGAATGTGGCCCAAGGGCCTTGCGTTTGGAGATGTGGCGATGACCGGCTACCATGGCCGAAGGAGGACTTCCCGGGGTTACCTTCAGTATTTGGCGCGGCACCGGGAAATGCTGACGCCAAAGCAGAAGGGGAACGGCTATGACGGATATCTCAGTCATCGGATTGGGGGCGATGGGATCGGCGCTGGCGCGCGCGCAGTTGAAGGCGGGCCGGTCGGTCACGGTCTGGAACCGGAGCCCGGAAAAGGCGGCGCCGCTTGGGGCGGATGGCGCCGTCGTCGCCGACACTGCCGCCGAGGCCATCGCGGCGAGCCCGGTCACGATCACCTGCGTGAAGTCGCATCCCCAGACCATCGACGTGTTGCGAAACGCCTCGAACGCACTGCCGGGCAGGACAATCATCGAACTGTCGACCGGCGGTGCGGAGGAAGCCGAGGAACTGGCGCGGTTCCTTGAAGGCGCGGGCGCCGAATGGATGGTGGGCATCATCAACGCATACCCGCACATGATCGGTGGCGAAGAGACCGTGCTTTCGGTGGTCGGCACCGAGGCGCAGTGGAAGGCGCATGGCCCGATCATCAAGGCCATGGGCGGTGCGTCGGTCCATGTGGGTGATCAGGCGGGCATGCTCGCGGCTTTGTTTGCGGCCCTCTTCACCGTGCGTCAGGGCTTTATGTGGGGCATGATCTATGGCGCGCTGGCCTGCAATAAGGCGGGCATTACGATGCAGATGTTTTCCGATCTGGTGCCGATCTCGATGGGCATGATGAAGCCCTATTACGACTACTTCGCAACGACCGCGCCCGGCGCCAATTACGACGACCCACCCGCCACGATGCGCACCTATGCTGCGGCTTTGGAGGATGTGCTGTCGAGCTTCGAGGCGCTCGGCGCCCGCGATGAACTGCCGCGGCTTTTCGTCGACATGGCCCATAAGGGCATAGCGGCGGGGCTGGAGGACAAGGCGCTGACCGCTGTAATTGATGTTCTCGACAAAGACGGCCCTGACTGAACTCCAACGACCGATTCCGAACCGCCGCCTTCATTCGTCGTAAAGGCGGTTTTCTTCGTTGCCACGCATTGCCGCTTCCATATCGTCCAGTGACCGATCCAGCTTCGCGTGTTCGATCAGCGCCTCGGCATAGGTCGGAAGCCCTTCTCCCGACACCGCCTTTTCCGGTTGCCAAAGACCCGAGCGGATGACCGCCTTGCCGCAGTGATAGAACGCCTCCTCCACTCCGACGAGGATCGCGAATTCCGGCACCCGCCCGTTGATCGTCATCGTCTCGCGCAGGGCCAGGTCCCGCACGATCCGGGCGGAACCGTTGACCCGCACCACTTCGCGCCGGTTCGGCACCATGAACATCAGCGCGATGCGGCCCGTCTCGAGAATGTTGGCGAAGGTGTCGAATCGGTGGTTGCCGGGCCGGTCGGGAATCGCGAGTGTCTTTTCGTCCACGACCTTCACGAAGCCCGCCGGGTCCCCCTTCGGTGCAACATCGGCGTGGCCGTGGCGGTCATGGGTGCCGATCGTCACGAAGGGTGAACGCTCGATCCATGCCCGTACGAGCGGGTCGATATGGTCGATGATCTTGCCGGTCTGGGAGGCAAATTCGTCGGGGATGACCGCCCGGACCTCGTCCACGCTCGTGATGACGTCTGTGGGTTCGTAAGGGGTCATGCGGACACCTCCTTTACCTCCGGGCGTATGGGAATTATAGCACGGGCGCATGATGTGTCTGCACCACGGGATACGAATTACGAACCCGGCGCTCTGAGAAGAGACGCCGGGCAAAGGTGTTCGAGATTTCGCACCGCCCCTCGATCAGAATTGACCTTCCGAAGGACCGCCAGAAATGTGCGCCGATACGACAGACACGACCCCCGACTACCGTAACACCGTTTTCCTGCCCGAAACTGATTTCCCGATGCGTGCGGGGCTTCCGCAGCGCGAGCCGGAATGGCTTGCCCGCTGGGAAAGGATCGGCATCTATGACCGCCTGCGCGAAAAGCAGGGTCGTGCACCCTTCACGCTGCATGATGGACCGCCCTATGCCAACGGCCACCTTCATATCGGCCACGCGCTGAACAAGGTGCTGAAGGACATGGTTGTCCGCAGCCAGCAGATGATGGGCAAGGACGCCCGTTACGTGCCGGGCTGGGATTGCCACGGCCTGCCCATCGAATGGAAAATCGAGGAGCAGTACCGCCAGAAGGGCCTGAACAAGGACGACGTCGATGTCGTTGCCTTCCGCCAGGAATGCCGCAAGTTCGCCGAGGGCTGGATCGACATCCAGCGCGAGGAGTTCAAGCGCCTTGGCGTGACCGGCAACTGGCCCGATCCGTACCTGACGATGGACTACCACGCCGAGGCGGTCATCGCGGGCGAGTTCCTGAAATTCCTGATGAACGGCACGCTCTATCAGGGATCGAAGCCCGTGATGTGGTCGCCGGTCGAAAAGACCGCGCTCGCCGAGGCCGAGGTCGAGTATCACGACCATACGAGCCATACGATCTGGGTGCGGTTTCCGGTTCAGAGCTTAACGCAAAAGAGCTTGGTGCTTGTGCCTAAGCCTGGAGATGGTAATCGCCCGTTCCAGCTTCTCGAAAAAGCTTCAGTTGTAATCTGGACAACGACCCCTTGGACAATTCCGCAGAACCGTGCGGTCGCGTTTAACCCGGAACTCGCCTACTCTCTGTACGAGATCGAAGAAGTTCTTGAAGGCAGTAACTGTGAAGTCGGCGAGGTTGTCATCCTCTCGAGTTCTAGAGCGCAGGATGCGTTCGCGGCGGCAAAGGTGACAAAGGCTAGTGAGTTGGCGACTGTTACCGAGGGAACTCTTGAGGGCATGACCCTCGCCCACCCCCTCCGCGGCGTCGACGGCGCGAACGGCGAATGGGATTACGACGTTCCGATGCTGCCCGGCGACCACGTCACTGACGAAGCGGGCACCGGTTTTGTCCATACCGCCCCGAGCCATGGTGACGACGACTATCAGCTTGGCCTGAAATACGGGCTGCCCATGACCTACAACGTCATGGAGGATGGTTCTTACCGCAAGGATCTACCCATCTTCGGCGGTGAGGCGATCATCAATGCCGATGGCAAGGAAGGCCCGGCCAATGTCTCGGTGATCAAGAACCTCGCCTGGGCGGGTAAGCTTTTTGCCAAGGGCAAGGTCAAGCACAGCTACCCCCATAGCTGGCGCTCCAAGGCGCCGCTGATCTACCGCAACACGCCGCAATGGTTTGTGGCCATCGACGCAAAGCTTGACGACGGCATGGGCGACTATGGCGACACGATCCGCGCCCGCGCGCTCAAGTCAATCGACGAGTTGGTCACCTGGACACCGAAGACCGGCCGCAACCGCCTGCATTCGATGATCGAGGCGCGGCCCGACTGGGTTCTGTCGCGCCAGCGCGCCTGGGGTGTGCCGCTGACCTGTTTCGTGAAGAAGGGGGCAAAGCCCACCGACGAGGGCTTCCTCCTCCGCGATCCGGCCGTCAATGCCCGCATCGTCGCCGCCTTCGAGGAAGAGGGCGCGGACGTCTGGTACAAGGACGGGTTCAAGGCGCGGGTTCTGGGCAATGACTATGACCCCGAGGCCTATGAACAGGTCTTCGACGTTCTGGATGTCTGGTTCGATTCAGGCTCCACCCATGCCTTCGTCCTGCGCGACCGCAAAGACGGGACCAAGGACGGCATCGCCGATCTTTACCTTGAAGGCACCGACCAGCATCGGGGTTGGTTCCATTCGTCGATGCTGCAGGCCTGCGGCACCAAGGGCCGCGCGCCCTATCATGGCGTCCTGACCCATGGTTTCACGCTGGACGAGAAGGGCATGAAGATGTCCAAATCGCTCGGCAACACCATCGTGCCCGAGGAGGTCGTCAAACAATACGGCGCCGATATCCTCAGGCTCTGGGTGGCGCAGACCGACTATACGGTCGACCAGCGGATCGGGCCCGAGATTCTGAAGGGGACGGCGGACAGCTACCGCCGGTTGCGCAATACGATGCGCTTCCTGCTGGGCAACCTCGCCGGGTTCAGCGACGCTGAAAAGGTCGCGCCTGCCGGCATGCCGGAACTGGAACGCTGGGTGCTGCACCGTCTGGCCGAACTCGACCATACGGTTCGCAAGGGCTATGCGAAATACGATTTCCAAGGTGTGTTCCAGACCCTCTTCACCTTCTGCACCGTGGACCTGTCGGCCATCTATTTCGACATCCGCAAGGACGCGCTTTACTGTGATGCCGAAGGCAGCCTGACGCGCCGGTCGGCGCGGACGGTGCTGGATCTTCTCTTCCACCGGCTCGCAACATGGCTCGCGCCGATCCTCGTCTTCACGATGGAGGACGTGTGGCTGTCGCGCTTCCCCGGTGATGCGTCCTCGGTCCATCTGGAGGATATGCCTGAGACGCCGGGCGACTGGCTGGATGAACCGCTTGCCCAGAAATGGGAGAAGATCCGCCGCGTCCGCCGGGTGGTGACGGCGGCTTTGGAGGTGCAGCGCACCGCCAAGGTCATTGGTGCCTCGCTGGAAGCGGCCCCTGTGGTGCATGTCGAGGATGCCGACACGCTGAAGGCCCTGCAATCGGTGCCCTTCGCCGATATCTGCATCACCTCCGGTATCAGCCTGACCGGCGATCCGGTGCCGAACGAGGCGTTCCGCCTGCCCGAAGTGCCGGGCGTCGGCGTAGTGTTCGAAACCGCCGAGGGCGAGAAATGCCAGCGCTGCTGGAAGATCCTGCCCGATGTCGGATCGCACGGCCACGCGGGCACATGCCACCGCTGCGACGAGGCGCTTGGCTGACACGCGTCGGATATCCGGATCGGTCCTTCGGCCGGTCCGGATACCCCTTGAACCTGTGCCCGGACGGAGGCACCTTCATGCCATGCCAGACCTCAGTGTCGACACACCCTATGGCCGCCTGACTCTCACCGAGGAGAACGGCGAACTCGCGCGCGTCCGCTGGGGCGGCGAGGGCGGCGACAGGACCGATGTCCTCACCGACGCGGCGGCCCAGCTTGCGGACTACTTCGCCGGCAGCCGCCGGACCTTTGACCTGCCCATCGCCATCCGTCCGGGCCTTCAGGGCGAGGTCATGCGGGCGATGGTCGCCATCCCCTTCGGTGAAACGCGGACCTATGGCGATCTGGCCAAGGCGCTGGCTGTGCCCGCGCAGGCTATTGGACAGGCCTGTGGCGCCAACCCGATCCCGGTCATCGTGCCCTGCCATCGCATCCTCGGCGCGACCGGCTTGGGAGGGTTTTCCGCACCCGGCGGGGTCGAGACAAAGGTGGCGTTGCTCCGGCATGAGGGGGCAGCGTCCCTGCTTCTCTGACCGCCCGTTTCACCACTTCGGAACTTGGGCACCTGAAGCCGCTTTCGTAGGCAGCGCGCGGGTTTTGGCCGGGTCGGCTATGCTGCCGGTGACGTTCAACGTGATTGATGGCCCCTTCGTTTCGGCGACGGACGGCAGGAACCGGACGCTTTGCCGATACCTTGCCCGGGCTGGGCAACGTGATTGTTCGTCAGACGTCGCGCTCTTCCGTATACAGAAGGGCCCTTGCTCCAACGGCAACTTCACTCTGATCGAGTTCGGCGGTCATCCTTCATCCAGGAACCCGGCATCTGGGAACGCTTGGCCGATATGGTGACGTGACGCGTGGTACGGCGGCGCGCTGCCTCAAACTGGCTGGCGTTTCAAAGCGCCTCGCGCGGGATGTGACAGCGGATGGCGTGGCCGTGTCCGTCGTCCTGCCATGGCGGCGTCTCGGTGTCGCATTGCGGGCCGATCTTGCGCGGACAACGGCGCTGGAACGGGCAGCCGCGGGCCGGCGGCGACAGCTCCACGATGTCGGCGGCCGAGAGGGTGGGTACGGTGTCCGGGTCGGGTTCCAGCACCGCGCCGAGCAGGACCTCCGTATAGGGATGCGACGGTGCCGCATAGACAGCGGCGGCCGGCCCGATCTCGCAAAGACGTCCCTGATAAAGGACGGCGACACGGTCAGACAGGGCGCGCACCACTGCGAGGTCGTGACTGACGAAGACATAGGCCGTGTTGCGGCTGCGCCGGAGTTGATCGAGAAGATCGAGCACCGCCGCCTGAACCGAAACATCCAGCGCGGACGTCACCTCGTCGCACAGCACAAGGTCCGGTTCCGCTGCAAAGGCGCGGGCCACGGCAACGCGTTGCTTTTCCCCTCCTGACAACTGGCTCGGTAACCTGTCCATGTAATGAGCACCCAGACGAACGCTTTCCAGAAGGTCTTCGATACGCTGACGCAGCGCCTCTCCGGACAGGCCGAAGTAAAGCTTCAGCGGTTGCGCGAGGATCTCGGCGATGGTCTGGCGCGGGTTGAGACTTTCGTCAGGGTTCTGGAAGATAAGCTGCACGCGACGCAACTGATCGGGGCGGCGGGTATCGACGAGTGGCGGCAGCACCCCGTCGCCTGCCAGTTCGATGCGCCCGCCTGCAGGCGGCAACAGACCGGCCACCGCCTTCAGGATCGTGGATTTTCCTGATCCGCTTTCGCCGACAAGGCCAAGCGTTTCGCCCTTTTCCAGTTCGATGGTGATTCCGTCCACTGTTGGTGTCGTGGCAGGTTTTCGGCCAAGGATCTGATCGAGAAAACCCGGACGCGCATAGCTTATCGACAGATCGCCCAGCGACAGGATGGCGTCCTCGGCAATCACACGCGGATCGGCATCGGCAGGCGACCGGGTGGGCAGGCTGTCCGCCCGGTCGGCATGGTGGCACCTGACGCGGGCACCGGAGGGCACCGTCGCGAGCGCGGGGCGGGACGTGCGGCAAACGTCGGTTGCGATCGCGCAGCGGTCGACAAAGGCGCACCCGTCGCCGGCCTTCCCGGGCGGTGGCGGACGGCCTTCGAGCGCCATCGGCAGGCGCGCGTCCGTCAGTTTCGGAATCGACGCGAGCAGACCCCGTGCATAGGGATGTGCGGGATTGCGCAGGACCTCGCGCACCGGGCCTTCCAGCACGGCCTCCCCCGCATACATCACAACCACCCTGTCGCAGACCCGTGCAATGGCGCCAAGGTCGTGGCTGACATAGACCATCGCCATCCCGGTCTCGGCGGCAAGGTCGCGCAGAAGTTCAAGGATATGCGCCTGCGTTGTGACATCGAGGCCGGTCGTGGGCTCGTCGAGCAAGAGCGCCTCAGGTTCGCCCGCGAGAGCCATCGCGATCGCTGCGCGCTGCTGTTGACCGCCCGAAAGCTCGTGCGGATAGCGCCCTGCGATGGCCGAGGGATCGGGCAGGCGTACCTGCTCGAGCAACTGGACGACGCGGGCAGAATGTTCGGCTTCCGGAAGTTTGGAATGAAGCCTCAACGCCTCGGACAACTGCGCGCCGATCTTCAGCGTCGGGGTCAGGGACTGGCCGGAATTTTGCGGGATGAGTGCGAGGCGGCCACCGCGTATCCCCTCCAGTTCCTTTCGGCTCAGCGTGAACATGTCGAGACCGGCAAAGTGCGTCCCGCCGCCAATCACCCGCAGCCCCCGCTTCAGATAGCCCATCATGGCGAGTGCCAGCGTCGACTTGCCCGAACCGCTTTCCCCGACGAGGCCAAGGCTTTCGCCGCGCCGCACCGCGAGGTCGATGTTGCGCAATACGGGCAGCGTATGGCCAGCGCGGCCGGTAAAACCGACGGAAAGGTCACGGACCTGGATGAGGGGCTCTTTAGTCACCATATCCTTCATCACACCGGGGCTTTCTGTGCGCGGTCGATGCCAAGCGCCTTGGCCAGCGCGTCGGCTGTCAGATTGATGCCGATGATCAGCGAGGAGAGCCCGATTACCGGTGCCAGCACACCCCAGGGCGCGAAGGACATGAAGCCACGCGCATCGGCGATCATCAGCCCCCAGTCCGGTGTCGGTGGCGAGACGCCGAAGCCGAGGAACGACAGCGATGAGAAGGCGAGCAGCATCCAAGACCAGCGCATCGCGCCCTCGACGAGAAGCGCGTCGCGAACATTGGGCAGAAGCTCGCGCTGGATGATCGTCATGCGCCCGTGGCCCCGCGCCCGGGCGGCCTGAATAAAGTCGCGGGCGACCACATCATGGGTCGCCGCGCGGGCGATACGGATCACGGGAATGCCGTAGAAGAAGGCGAGCGTCGGGATCAGCACCTCGATCCCGGTGCCGAACGTGACGATCAGCACCAGCATCTTGAGAATCCACGGCAGCGACAGGAAGGCATCGACGACCCGCATCAGCACGTCGTCGAGCCGCCCGCCGACGAGCCCGAAAAAGATGCCAACGAACCCGCCCCAAAGCACGGCAATGGGCGTCGCGATGCCGGTGACAAGGATCGCCTCGCGACCGCCGAGAAGCGTGCGGCTGAACGTGTCACGGCCCAGATGGTCGGTGCCGAACCAATGGGCGCCGGACGGCGCCTGCATCATCAGGTTCGCATCCACCGCCTTGTAATCATAGGGCGCGAGCCACGGCCCGAAGATCGCGAGGAACAGGTGGAACGTCACCAGCGCGAGGCCGATCGCGCCCGAGGGCCGCGAAGTGATATCGGCGATCACGCCAAGGAAACGTGACGCGACGGAGGGACGGGCATTGGTGGATGCAACGGCCATCAGCCCTTCCTCATGTGCAATGTCCGCAGCCGGGGATTGGCGATCATGGTCAGAAGGTCGGCGGCGAGGTTCACGCCGACATAGACCGAGGCGATGATCAGGGCGATCGCCTGCGTCACCGGCAGGTCACGGTCAGAGATGGAGTCGATCATCATCCTGCCCAGACCCGGATAGTTGAACACAGTCTCGATCACGACGACACCGCCCAGAAGCCAGGCGATGGTCAGCGCCACGACGTTGATCGCGGGCAAAAGCGCATTGGGCAGGACATGCCGGAAGACGATGCGCCAGTACGGCACGCCCTTCAGTGTCGCCATCTGTGCGTAATCCGATGCCATCGCTTCGATCACCGAGGACCGCACCGTGCGCAGGATATGCGCGGTCATGACGAAGGTCAGGACCATCATCGGCAGGAAAATTTCCGGAAAGAATTCCGATATCGGGGCGTTGGCCGAGGTCAGGACAATGCCAGGTATCCAGCCAAGCCAGACCGAGAAGATCAGGATGAGGAGCGTGGCTGAAACAAATTCCGGGATCGTCATCGCACCGATCGCGATCGTGGAGATCGTCAGGTCGACCATCCGGTCGCGCCAGAGCGCGGCGACCACACCGAGAAAGAGCGCGAGCGGGATGCCTGCGAGCATGGCGCAGGAGGCGAGAAGCAGAGTGTTGCGAAGGCGATAGCCGACCAGTTCGGTGATCTGTTTCTGCCCATTGGCGGACACGCCGAGATCGCCGGTTACGGCACCGGCGGCCCATTCAAGATAGCGCTCGGTCGCGGGCCGGTTCAGTCCCAGTTCCTGTCGGCAGTTTTCCAGAAGCTGCCCCTGCGCCTCGCGTTCAAGGAAGGCCGTGCAGGCATCGCCCGGCAGGATTTCGACCCCGGCGAAGATGATGAGCGACACGAGAAAGACAGTGATCGCCCCCAGCGCCAGCCGCCGGATGAGCATTCTGAGCATCGGGATATCTCCGCATGACAAGGCCGGAGCGCGGTTCGACACGCCCCGGCCATTGAAGCTGTCAGGCCGTCATTCGTCCACGGTGATCTTGTACCAGCGGATCGACATGTTCTCGACCGGGTCGAGGTTCTTTACCCGCGACGTTGCACCGATGAGCTTGGTCACGTGATAGGGGATGAGCGTGCCTGCGGTTTCCTGCAGATGCTCCTGCGCCTTCACATAGATCGCCCTGCGCTTGTCGAAGTCGAGCTCGCGCCGCGCCTCCGCCAGCATAGCGTCGAAGCCGTCATCCTTGTAGTAGCTCTCGTTCCACTTGGCGGTCGAAAGGTAGATTTCGTGCAACGCCTGATCCGCCGGCCGCTCGTTCCAGCGGGTCATCACCGCGTCCTTTTTCATCCAGACTTCGGACCAGAAGCCGTCGGTCGGAACCTGCACGATGTTGACGCGGATGCCAGCCTCGGCTGCCTGCGCCTGATAGGCTTCGGCCATTGCCGGCCATGTCGCCTCCAGCGTCGCAACGTGGACATCGACGTCGATCCCGTCAGGGAAGCCCGCCTCTGCCAGAAGCGCCTTCGCACCTTCGATATCTTGCGGGCAAGACAGGTCGGCCCGGTACTGATCGGCAGGTCCGACCGGCGTATCGCAGGCGACGGTGCCGTTGCCGCCTTCAACCAGCGCAAGCAGACCGTCGCGGTCGGCGGCCATACGCATGGCTTTTCGGACTCGCGGATCGGAGAAGGGTTCCACATCCGTCCGGAAGACGATGCCGCGCCAGTTCCCGGTCGGGACTTCCTGAATGTAGAACTTGTCCGAGCCATCAAACATCACACGCTGCTGCGGGGTGATCCCGCTTTCCATGTCGATCTGACCGCCAAGCAGCGCCTGAAGCCGCGCCTGTGCGTCAGGAATGCCGATGATTTCCATCCGCTCGACGCCCGGCGGGCCTTCGAAGTAGTCCGTGTTGGCGACGACGACGGTCGTGCCCTGCGGATCGAATTTCTCCAGCTTAAAGGGGCCCGTTCCGATGCCCGTCGTCGCGATGGTGTCGCCCGAGCCATCGGGGATCATCCGCAGCCGGTAGTCCATGAGCTGGAGCGGCATGTCGGCAAAGGGCGTGTCGAGCGTCAGTTTCACCGTCATCGGATCGACGGCCTCGACTCCAGTAATCATCTTCACGGCCGAGCGGGCAGGGCTGTCGCCATCAGGGTCGAGTACCCGGTTCAGCGAATAAACCACATCGGCCGCATCGAAGTCCGATCCGTCATGGAACTTCACACCCTCGCGCAGCGTCAATGTCCAGACCGTCGCGTCCTCATTCGCCTCCCAGCTTGTTGCCAGATCAGGTGAAGGCTTGCCCTCCATGTCCGGCCGTACAAGGCGGCTCATCAGCTTCTCGGTGATCTGGAAGATGCGGCCCTTGGAAATCGGGTCGAGGCTTGACTGATCGCCGAAGCCATATTCATGCGCCTGCCGGAACGTGCCCTTCGGCTCGGCAAGTGCCGTTCCGGTCAGAGCAAGAGCGGCCACGCATGCCGATGCCAGTAGTCTTTTCATTCGGTCCTCCTCCCTGTTTTCGACCAGCCTTTCCGGCCAGCCACCGGACGCGCCGGTTTGGACGAATGCTCCCCGCCGCGCACCCAAGGTGACAAGCGACAAAAATCCGGATCATGGATAAAGAAAATGTCATGTGAAACGGATTGAAAGAGTATCAGCGGACAGCGTCGTTCCGGCAAATAGCATTCCTTCACCGAAGCATTTGCAAAAGCTATGGTCCGGGGCGAAACCGGCAATGTATGAAACGGCATGCAGACGGGTCAGATCAAAGCAGTGCTGTCCGGCGGGGGCGGCGTCACGCACGGGACCGACCCGGCGCTGGAGGCGTTCCTTGTTTCCCTGCTCGGCGACAGGCCCTGCATCGGCTATCTGGGAACCGCGAATGGGGACAACCCTGAAAGGCTCGATCGCGTGTACCGCCGCTTTGACAAGTTGGGCGCGGAGGTCAGGCACCTTCCGTTACGGGCTACGGCGGATGAGGCCGGGCAATGGGCGCGCGGTCTCGACGCAATCTATGTCGGTGGCGGTCAAACCGAACGGATGCTGCGAACCTGGCGCGAGACCGGGATCGACCGGGTTCTCAGCGATGCAGCCAAGCGTGGTATCGTCATGAGCGGTGTCAGCGCGGGTGCGGTTTGTTGGTTCGACTACGCATTTTGGGATGGGGCGGGAACGGGGTTCCGACCGCTTGAAGGCCTGGGTGTCATTGCTGGCAGTTGCTGCCCGCACTTCACGACCGAGCCGGAACGCGCGGCCGCCTATCGGGCGCATGTCGCGGATGGTCGAATCCCGGCGGGCTATGCGATCGGGGATGGTGCCGCGCTGGTCCTGTCGGGCGTGAACGTCGCCAAAGCCTGCATTGCCCGGCCGGGTTCAGGTGTCTGGAAAGCCGAGCGCGTGGCAGGCGATGCCCGGTTGACGCCGCTATCGTCAGCCTGACTGCATCGCGGCCGCCTCTGCCACGATCCAGTCGCAGACAGCCCGGATTTCAGGCGTCTGTCGCGCGTTGGGGCGGGTCAGAAGGTGATAGGCCCGCTCAGGATGCAGATCTGTTTCAAATGGCCGGGCCAGTCGCCCCGCATCGATATCCGATTGCATGAAGGGAAAAATCCCAAGTGCAACGCCCTGACCTTCGAGTGCGGCCTGCGCCACGACATTACTGTCGGTGACAATCGTTTCTTCGAGGAACTTCAGGCCCGGAACACCGGCCAGCTTCAGCCATACCTGCCACTCTCCACGGTCCTGCTGGTGAATGACCGGATAGCGGGCGAGATCGGCGGGGTCATTAAGCCCACCGAACCGTTCGATGAGCGTCGGCGCGGCAATCGGCGCATAGGTGATACGGAAGAGGGATCGCGCCTCAACTCCAGGCCAGTCGCCCACACCCCAGTCTATTGCAACCTGCGAGGGCATGCTTTCGATTCCGGTAATACGGGGGGCGTGCTGAAGAACGAGTTCGATCTTTGGGTTCTGCGCCCTGAACCTTCCCAGCCTCGGGATCAGCCAGCGTGCACCAAAGATAGGACCGACCGCTAGCGCGACCGACTTTGTCGGAGTCTGGATATGCGCATCGATCTCGTCCCGGATTTCGGAAAAGGCACGTGCAAGCACGCCCGCCAGCGAACGGCCGGCATCGGTCAGGACGACGGCGCGTGTTTTTCGCACGAAAAGCTGCACACCCCAGTCGCGTTCAAGCTGGCGGATCTGGTTGGACACGGTCGTGGCGCTGACGCAAAGCTCATCGGCTGCGTCTTTGAAACTCAATCGCCGTGCCGCCGCCTCGAAAGTGCGCAATGCAGTCAGCGGCAGGCGGCGGGTGGGAATGGCCACGTCAATCCTCCGTAGATGAAGCAAGATTATTTTATCCATGCGGGTTTGAATAGTCACTTGTCGCGATCCCGGACCGCAGGAAATGCTGGATGCAAATGATGCGCGTTCGGGGTCCGGGTTTTGCAGAACGATATTGCCGATAGCGAAATGAGGGCCGCGCGCCGCGCACGGCGAGGGCGCGACAGCGCACCGCGCGTGCGGGCATCGACCGAGGTTGACGGGGGCAGATACAAGCCGCTGTCGAACGCAGATATCGAACGGATCCATCTTGCCACGCTCGACATTCTCGCCAATGTCGGTATGTCGGAAGCCCCTGATATCGTGTCAGAAACCGTCGTCGCAGCGGGCGGCGCCATTGCGGCGGACGGGCGGCTTGTTTTCCCGCCCGCCCTGGTCACAGCAGCACTTGATGATCTCAACCGGCCCCTGACACTGCCCGCCCGCAATACTGCCGACGACCTGTGCCTGTCAGGCCGTCGGGTCTATGTCGGCTCGGGTGGCGCGGCTCCGTTGATTGTCGATCTGGAGACCGATACCTACCGGCCATCCACTCTCCGAGATCTCTTTGACGCCGCGCGCATGGTGGATGCTCTGGAAAACGTCCATTTCTTCTCACGCTCGGTCGTGGCGCGCGACGTGGAGGGGCTTGAGGCGCTCGACATCAACACGGCTTTTGCCTCGCTCGCCGGGACGTCGAAACATGTGATGGTCGCGGCGCACGATCCCGCGCATGTCCGTGCCATCGGGCGCATGTGCCACCTGATTGCCGGATCGGAGGAAGCGTTTCGGGCACGCCCCTTCCTGTCGCTGAACATCAACCATGTCGTACCGCCGCTGCGCTACTCTGAAGAGGCCTGCGCCGTCCTGGCGGAGGCTGTGCGGCAGGGTATCCCGGCCCATGTCAACACTTTCGGCCAGATGGGCGCGTCCAGCCCAGTGACGATCGCCGGTTGCGTCGCCCAGACCGTTGCTGAAACACTGGCGGGTGTGATCTTTGCCTGGGCGCTCGACCCATCCGCCAAGGTCGTGTTCGGGGTGCGACCCATGGTGACCGACCTGCGCACCGGCGGCATGGCTGGGGGTGCGGGGGAACAGGCTTTGCTGACCGCGGCGGTTGTGCAGATGGTTCAGCACTATGGCCTGCCGAATTCGACCATCGCTGGCGCGACCGACAGCAAGATATCCGACGCGCAGAGCGGCTATGAGAAATGCCTCTCGGTGAACCTCGCGGCGCAGACCGGCGCCAACATGATCACCCAGGCCTGCGGCATGCAGGCCGGGCTGATGGGATGTTCGTTCGAGAGCTATGTCATCGACAATGAGATGCTCGGGGCGATCCTTCGCTCTATGGCGCCGATCGAGGTCAGCGCAGCCACCCTGTCGCCCGAGATGATCGGCGAGGTCGTGCGCGGAGAGGGGCATTTCCTCGGCCATTCCGACACGCTTGCGCGGATGCAGACCGACTTTCTGTACCCCCGGCTCGCCGACCGGCGCGACCCTGAGGAATGGCAGGCGGCGGGTGCTCCGGAGATCCGGCAACCCGCGAAGGCGCGGGCCCGGGAAATTCTCGACACACACTTCCCCTCGCCGATACCGGCCGATATCGAGGCTGCGATCCGGGCAGAGTTCGATATTCGCCTTCCCGAAAGCACCATGAGGCCGAAATGAAGATCTCCATCATCGGCGCAGGCGCTATGGGGTCGGTCTATGCCGCGCTTTTCGCCGAGGCGGAGCACGACGTTGTTGTCGTAGACCCCTGGCGGGACCACGTGGACGCGATCAACCGCGATGGATTGCGGCTGTCGGGGGCAAGTGGCGACCGCATGATCCACGGAATTCGCGCTACGGGCGATGCGGCAGAGACCGAAGGGTCGGGATTGTTTGTCCTCGCCACAAAGGCGAGCGCCGTGGGCGAAGCCGCCCGGACGATCAAACCCCACGCAGGCGGCGCCGTAATCCTGACAATCCAGAATGGATTGGGTGCCGCCGAACGGATCGGCGCGCATATGGACACCACCAACGTGTTGCTCGGCGTCGCCGATGGGTTCGGGGCGTCGATGAAGGGGCCGGGTCACGCCCATCATAATGCGATGAAACTGATCCGCGTCGGCGAGATCGGTGGCGGGCTCACGCAGCGGTTGGAACATTTGGCTGGGATCTGGCGCGGCGCGGGGTTCAACGTGAAAGCGTATCCCGACATCCGCCAGCTGATCTGGGAAAAGTTCCTGTGCAATGTGACGTTCTCGGCCCCCTGCGCGGTCTTCGACCGGACGCTGGGCGAGTTGATGTCGGAGCCCGACCTTTGGGCTATCGCGACCGGTTGCACGAGAGAGGCGCATGAAGCGGGGATTGCCGAGGGCGTTGCATTCACCTTCGACGACCCTGTTGCCTATGTCACGGCGTTTGGTCAATCCATGCCCGAGGCGCGCCCCTCGCTGGCGCTTGACCACCGGGCGGGCAAACTCTCAGAAATCGACGCCATCAATGGGATGGTTCCTGTGGTGGCGGCCCGTCACGGGTTGACAGCCCCCTATAATCAGACGCTTTCCGCCGTCATCCGGGCGCGCGAAGCTGAATTCGGCAAGGTCGGGCCGTGACCTTGGAAATGCCGAAGGCCGCGGTAACACCAACGAGATCTAAACTGGAGTTCCGTGGTGCGCATCTCAGCCTCCCGGCAGATGACGCCACAGCGCGGCTTGAGGGCATTTTCCGGGCGCTCGGCTCCACCGAGCATATCGCAGAAGAGGTGGCGGCGCATCTTGTCGATGCGAATCTTTGTGGCGTCGAAAGTCATGGTGTCGTGCGCGCGCTGCAATATGCGGGACAGTTTCGTTCGGGCTACATGCGAGCAGGTGTCGAGCCCATTGTTAAGGAGAGTGGAGCAGGCAGGCGCGAGGTCGACGGACAGGGCGGAATCGGCATCCCGGCGATGCAGATGGCCTTTGACGAAGGGTGCAGGCTGGCGCGTGCAACGGGCGTTGCCGCGCTCGCCGTCAGGAATGTGGGTCACACGGGTCGGCACGGCGCCTTTGCCGAAGCGGCGGCAAATGAGGGGATGCTGACCTTCCTGATGGGCGGCGGCAACCGTCAGACCTGGCGGCAGGTCGCACCGCATGGTGGCCGCAAGGCGCTGTTGCCGACAAATCCGTGGTGCATCGGTATTCCGGGCGGGGCGCGGGGACCCGTCGTGCTCGATTTTGCGACGTCCAAAATCGCCGGTGGCTGGATATACGCGGCACACTCTGCGGGCGCTCTCTTGCCTGAGGGATGTGTGATCGACCGTGACGGCAACCCGACCCGCGATCCGGAGGATTATTTCGCTGGCGGCGCGATCCTGCCTTCTGGGGAACATAAGGGCTACGGCCTTGCTCTCATGGCGGAACTGATCGCCGAAGCAATGCTGGGCCCGGTGACCGCTGAGGCGAACTGGCTGCTGATCGTGATTGATGCGACGCGCTTTCGCGACACGCTCGGGATGGCCCGGACGGCAGAAGAAATCCTTGCCGAACTGCGTCACTGCCCGCCCGCGCCGGGGTTTTCCTCAGTGGATATTCCTGGCGAAAGGGAGCGTGCCCATCACGCGACGTCGAAAGGACGGATATCGGTGCCCGAAGCCACCTGGGCACAGATTGGCGATCTCGCCCGATCTCTCGGTCTTGCTTGGGAAGACCGAAATTCGACTGAGGCATATCCGCCCATGCCGGACGCGCCAGACATTACGAAGGAATAACGATGAAGATTGCGAGCTTCCTTTTCGAAGATGAACCCCAGTACGGGCTCGTCGATGGGGACAGATTGCATCCGGTATCCGGCAATTTCCGGCAGCGATTTCCGTCCTTGCGCGCGGTTCTTGCTGCCGGACGGCTGGACGAACTTTCCGCCGACGCGAGACGACAGAAGGCGCTTTCCTTCGAGGCGGTCACCTTTCTGCCACCGCTGCCGGATGCCGCGCGCGTGATCTGCGTCGGCATCAATTATCCCAAACGCTATCCGCTTGATGCGAATGTGGGTCGGCCGGAAAACATTATCCTGTTCGCGAAGCTGCCGGGAACCCTTCTTGGACACGGCGACACGCTGGACATCCCGCAAGGCGAGGCCGCAGAGACGTTTGACTATGAAGGCGAAATCGCCGTCGTTATCGGCCGACAGGGGCGTCACATTTCAGCCGATAAGGCGCACGAATACATTGCTGGCTTCACTGCCTTCAACGATGGTTCGGTGCGCGGGTGGCAGAAGCATTCTGTCCATGCCGGAAAGAACTTTGCCGGTTCCGGCGCCTGCGGCCCGTGGATTGTGACAGCCGATGAGATTGACGTGCCCGAGGCGATGACGGTGACAACGCGCCTCAATGGTCAGGTTGTCCAACACGCTCCGGCAACCGAGATGTTCTTCTCGATCCCCGAGGTCATCGCCTACGTCTCGCATCTGACGCCAATCGAACCCGGAGATATCATCGCGATGGGATCGCCGGACGGGTCCGGCGGCAGCCGGGTTCCTCCGCGATTCCTAAGGGATGGTGACGTATTGGAGATTGAAGTTTCGGGCGTCGGCACGCTCGTGAACAGGATCGGCACGGGACAGGAGAAAGTTGCTGCCGGATGGCAGACCGACATTGCCGGAAAGGGTTGCTGACCCTCACTCCCGATATATAGCCTTCTCAAATACATTCGACCGATGCATTCTGCTTTCGCAATTGAAACGAGGATCAGGATGAACATCCGTCAACTGGAAGCGTTCCGCGCGACCATGCAGTGCGGCTCAATCACCGCCGCGGCAGAGGCCCTGCACATTTCGCAGCCGAGCGTCAGCCGACTGATTGCCGATCTCGAACACTCCGTCGGTTTTGCGCTGTTTCTGAGAACCGGCCGGGGTCTGACACCAACAGACGAGGCGCATCGTTTCCATCAATCGGTCGAAGGCATGTTCATCGGCGTGTCTCGTCTGCGGGAAACGGCGGAAGCTATCCGCACTACGACCGGAGGTATGATCTCCATCGGCGTGATCCAGTCCATTGCCACGCTGGAGCTTCCCAAGGCCGTGCGTGCCATCCATGAGCGATATGACGATGCCCGCTTCATGATCCAGAGTCGCAATACTCCGGCGATCCTCGACGCGCTTCAGGCACATCAGCTCGACCTAGGTGTCGTCGGCCGACAGCCGCCCTATGTCGGGGTCGAAGTGATCGCCGAAACGGCGGCGCCCTATGTATGCCTTTTGCCCGAAGACCACCCGCTGCGCGATGCGCAAGGACCACTTGATCTTGAAGATCTGACTGAGACCGAGACATTCATTACCACGGGCGACGCTTACCCGGACGAGATGATGGGGATCGACCGGGCGCTGTTCCGCCGCCTGAAGGCGCGGTCGCGGATTTCAGCCGCGAACCTGCCCGTCGCTGCGGCTCTGGTCCGCGAAACCGGCGCGATCGCCATCGCGGATCCGTTCTCTGCCGAACAGGCCGTGCGCATGGGGGGCGTCGTGTTCAGACCGATCCGGCAGGCGTTGAGTTATCATATTGCCATCGTGTGTCGGGCACGCGACCGGTTACCGCGACCTGCGCGTGAGTTCGTCGAGGTCCTGAGCAAACAGATTCAGGAGCGCAGCGAAGCAGTCGCGCGATACGCGGAACGCTGAAGCGGCGAAGGAACCTCCATAGCTTTTTCGGATGATCGGTGCCGATTATTGCATTGGAGGCAATCCATGCGCGCATCTTAGACTTTGAAGCAGCGGATGCGGATGGATGGTCCTTCGTTAAGATGACAGGCTTCTCTGGCAAGGCAAAGGGATCGCGCATTCACTGCGCCGCCGACGCCCGCCGACTTGCTCAGCTGAGACTGCCAAGGCTTGTGTTTGATTTTGTTGACGGCGCAACCGGGCGCGAAGTCGGCGCGCACAAGAATGCGACGGCCTTCGACCAGATCGAGCTGACGCCTAGGGTCATGGTGCCGACAGATGGCCGCAATCTCTCGACGGAGATTTTCGGACGGACCTTCAACTGCCCATTCGGAATAGCCCCGATGGGCATGTGCAACCTCATCTGGCCCGGAGCGGATGGGATGCTTGCCCGCCTGGCAAAGAGCCGCGACATCCCGCTCGGCGTGTCGTTCGCCTCTTCCACCACGCTTGAAGAAATGCGGGATTGGGCAGGCCCCAATGCCTGGTTCCAGCTCTATGTGCAAGGTGAGGCGGATGCCGCCCTTGCCATGGCCGAACGCGCATCAAAAGCGGGCTACGAGGTGCTGGTCCTGACCGTCGATGTGCCGCAAGTGTCGCGCCGGGTCAGGGACCTGAACAACGGGTTCACTGTGCCTTTCCGGATCGGCGCGCGGCAGTTCCTCGATTTTGCGGCTCACCCTCGCTGGGCTCTGGCCACATTGCGGCACGGGTCGCCTGTGCCGCAGAATTTTCGGGGGAGCACAGGCTTTGATCGAACTGCAAGCCGCGCCGGAGCTGATTGGACCTTCCTGAAGCGTCTTCGTGACGCATGGCCGGGCACGCTTGTAGTCAAGGGCGTGATGTCGGCCGAAGATGCTCTGCGTATTCGCAACGCAGGGGCAGATGCTGTATGGGTGTCCAACCACGGCGGTCGGCAACTGGATGCGGCACCCCCGGCGATCTCGGTACTGCCCCACATCCGCAGAGCGGTCGGACCTGACTATCCGCTTATCTTCGACAGCGGAATCCGTCAGGGCGAGGATGTCGTCAGGGCGCTGGCGCTAGGCGCAAATTTTGTAATGCTCGGCCGACCCGTCCTCTATGCAATCGGCGCAGAGGGCGAAGCTGGCCTGACCGCTTATCTCGACGCGCTCCAAGACGAGCTAGAAATCGCGATGGCCCAGCTTGGCCTTTCGGATGTCAACCAGATCAACCGGGCAGTGATTGCCGATACTGATGAAACACCGTCTGATCGGGCACCAACAGGCCTAAAGCTCGCGGCGCGCACATAACAAGAAGAGGCAGCTTTGATGGCGACAGAGACGAAGCTGAGGGGGGGCGCGCTATTGGCGCGGGCGCTCAAGGAGAAGGGGGCGGAGCATGTCTTCACACTCGCCGGAGGGTTCTGCAACCCGGCGCTGGAAGGCTTCATGGAATGCCAGATGCCGGTCATCAACTGCCCGCACGAACAGGTCGCCGGACATCTTGCCGATGGACACACACGCATCACGCGGAAACCCGCGATCTGTCTGGTCGGGCCGGAAGGCTTCGCCAATGCCGTGCCCGCAATGCTCGAGGCGATGGGTGAACGCAGCCCGGTGATCTTCGTCACGGGGTCTTCGACGCTGAAACGGCAGGGTGCGGGCGGGTTCAAGGAAATCGACGACGTCGCGATCGCGGCACCCCTCTGCAAATACTCGGCCCGGATCACCGATGGCACCCGGATTGGTGAGTTCGTGGACCGCGCCTGGACGGCGGCAACCACGGGCTATCCCGGCCCGGTGCACCTGTCTCTGCCGGTCGACATAATGTTCTCGTCCTACCCGGAGGATGCAGGGCGCGAGGAACGCCCGTTCCGGCGCGACGCGCGTCCGTTGCCCCGGGCGTGGCCCGACCCGACCGGATTGGCGCGGGTTCTGGACTTTGTAGGAAGGGCCGAGCGGCCGGTGATCATCGGCGGCCACGGTGTCTGGTGGTCGCGCGGCGAGGCGAAACTTGCCGAGGTCGCGGCAAAACTCCGCATTCCGGTCTTCAACGTGCCTTATCACACAAAACTGTTGGGGGAAGACTGCGAGGCGATGATGGGTCTCGCTGATTTCCACCAGTACCACCCCTCCAAGCCAGCCATTCACGAGGCCGATCTGGTTCTTATGATCGGCGGACGGCTCGACAATCAGATGAACTTCGGCAATCCCCCCTTCTTTCCGGCTGGCCAGACGCTTATCTGCGTGAACGGAAGCCATGAGGAGCTTGAATACAACCGCGCCGCCGATGACGTCCTTTTGTCTGATCCCGGCGCCTTTCTGGAGGCACTGGCGGGCGTCGGGCGGTCATGGCCGGACTGGTTCGACCTGCAAAAGAAACGGCGCTCGGACTGGGTCTCTGAATGGTCGAACCACATCGCCGGTGAGACCCGCCAGGACGAGGCCGAAGGCAACAAGATGCACCCGCTTCAGATGTCACTCGACGTTCAGGCGGCGATGGCGGATGGCGACTGGCTGGTCTTCGATGGTGGCAATACGCATTTCTGGTCCGAGATCGCCGTCAACATAGCGGGTGCAAGGGGGCGACGGTTGGGCGGCATCCTGCATCCGGGCAATTATTCGCTGCTCGGCGTCGGCGTCAGCTTTGCGCTGTCGGCCAAGGCCACGCATCCCGACCGGAATGTGGTGCTGATCACCGGGGACGGCGCATTCCTGTCCGGCGGCCTGTCGATCGAGGCGGCATTTCAGGAACAGTTGCCGATCACGGTGGTGGTCGACAACAACGGCGGGCTCGACTGCATCAGCCAGCAGCAGGAACGGCTCTTCGCCTCGGGCAAGCATTTCGCCACGGATTTCCGCGACATTCCGTTTCATACGATGTTCGAGGGACTCGGTGGCCATGGTGAACTTGTGACCCGACGCTCGGAACTGGCCCCGGCACTGGCGCGGGCGATGGCGTCGGGCAAGACCGCCTGCGTCAACGTGAAATGCAGAGGTGTGATCAGTCCGATCGTGGCGGCCACGTCGGACAAGCGGGACAAGGCATCCATCGAATGACAGCCACGATTTCCACTCATGTTCTGAACGGGGCGGATGGCACCCATTCAAGCGGCGTCGCCGTTCGGCTGATCAATCTGACGACGGGCGCAACCCTCTTCGAAGAGAAGACCGATAGCGGCGGGCGACTGTCGCACCAGGTCGATTTGACTGGCCTCAACTCAATGGACCGCTACGAGCTGAGTTTCGCGACGCGCGCGGGAGCCATGGAGGAGATCGCACTGCGCTTCGTCATGCCAGATCCCGAGGGCCGCTACCACATGCCAGTGATCCTGTCGCCCAATGCCGCTTCCTTCTGGTGGTCTGTTCCGGAGTGATCCCATGACCGACGGTCTGAACTTCTCCCGCCGCCTGCGCCGCACACCCTATACCGGACGTGCCGAAGCCGCCGGGGTGCGCGGCTTTTCCGTCGTCAATCACATGCTGCTGCCCAAGGCCTACGCCCGGTCGGTCGAGGAGGATTACTGGCATCTGCGCGAGCATGTGCAGATCTGGGACGTTGCCTGCCAGAGGCAGGTTCAGATCGAAGGGCCGGACGCCACCCGGCTTGTGCAATGGATGACCCCGCGCGACATCGGGCGGGCGAAGGTCGGCGATTGCCTTTACGTACCGATTACCGACGAGTCTTCGGGACTGATCAACGACCCGGTTCTCCTGAAGCTCGCGGAGGACCGGTTCTGGCTCTCCATCGCAGACAGCGACCTCCTGCTCTACGCCAAGGGACTGGCGATCGGGCGCGGCATGAACGTCCGGATCGAGGAACCGGATGTATCGCCGCTCGCCGTTCAGGGGCCGAAGGCGGAGGCAGTGATGGCGGACCTCTTCGGCGAACACATCCGCGAGATCGGTTTCTTCAAGTTCGCCTGGGTCGAGTTCAAAGGCACGCGCCAACTGATCGCGCGGTCCGGCTATTCAAGGCAGGGCGGGTTCGAGATCTACCTGCAGGGCGCCCACTTTGGCCCCGCACTCTGGGACGCCATCTGGGAGGCGGGACAACTATACGACATCGCGCCAGGCTGCCCGAACCTTATCGAGCGGATCGAGGGTGGGCTGCTCTCTTACGGCAACGAGATGACACGCGAGAACAATCCGCTCGAGATCGGATTGAGCAAGTACTGCACACTTGACGAATCCATCGAGTATATAGGCCGGGATGCGCTTCAGCGCATTGCCGCCCAAGGCATTACCCGCAAAATTCGGGGTGTTGTTTTCGATGGTGGTCGCTGTCCGACCTGCGCGGAACCGTGGCCGTTGATGTCGGACGGTCGCCAGATTGGTCAAATCACGTCGGCAGTCTGGTCACCGAGGCGGGATGCGAACGTTTCACTGGCGATGGTAAATCACGGATTCTGGGACCATGGCCAGATGATTACGGTTCAGGTCAGCGATGGTTCACACCGAAATGGTTGGATCGCGAACCTTCCGATGTAAACACAACTGCGCAAGGCGCGGACCGGACCACTTTCAATTCGGATATCTTGTTCAGGCAACACGACGATCCGTGCCACGCCGTTTAGCTGTTCGACCTCCGGACCCGAATGGAGCCCGTACCATCCACCCGGGTGGAACGGACGTGCGGACGGCCGGAGCCGGAACTCAATCACAAAAATCGCGTAGAATCCTCCGCTGCACCTGCCCAGATTGTGGGTGCGCATAGTTTCACGGACTAGATACTTGATTTTGGTGGTGAGCCCGACAGGATTCGAACCTGTGACCCACTGATTAAAAGTCAGTTGCTCTACCAACTGAGCTACGGGCCCATCACAGGGCGCCTCTTTAGGAAGCTCGCCAGAGGCGGTCAAGAGCAAAAGCAAGCGCCACTGGCAAAAACCTTTGCCCGGGCGTATATGGCACGCCATGAAGGACAATCGCCCCTCTGACGGCCTTGCATTCATGAAGATGCATGGTGCCGGCAATGACTTCGTGGTCATCGACTCACGGGGGCGTTCGCCTGTGACCACGGCCGCACTGGCGGCGGCACTTGGCGACCGGCACCGGGGAGTGGGTTTCGACCAGCTGGCCGAGATTCGCGATGCAGATGGAGCCGACTTCGCTCTCGATTTCTGGAATTCAGATGGCAGCCGGGCGGGGGCGTGTGGTAATGCCTCGCGCTGCGTGGCCGATCACGTGATGGCGGGGCTAGGCCTCGATGCCGTCAGCTTCGTGACCGAGCGCGGGCGGCTGGGCGCGGTGCGCCGCGCCGACGGGCTGGTCAGCGTCAATATGGGTGCGCCGATCCTCGACTGGCAGGGTGTGCCGCTGGCTGAAGAAGCCGACCTTCTGCATTTGCCGGTTCCGGGCGATCCGGCGGCGGTTGGCATGGGCAATCCGCATTGCGTGTTCTTCGTCGCCGATGCCGAGGCAGTTGATCTTCCGAAAGAGGGTTCGGCGATGGAACACCATCCGCTGTTCCCGAAGGCAACGAATGTCGAATATGCGAGTGTGACCGGCACCGACCGCCTGCGCATGCGGGTCTGGGAACGCGGCGCGGGTATCACGCTGGCCTGCGGATCGGGCGCCTGCGCCACCGCCGTTGCGGCGCATCTGCGTGGCCTGACGGGCCGCCATGTGGTCCTCGATCTCGACGGCGGTACGCTGGAGATCGACTGGCGCGAGGATGGAGTCTGGATGACCGGCCCTGCGGCGCATGTGTTCGATGGCTGGCTGACGCCTGATTTCATCGCCGCCCATCCATGAAGCCACCGGTCTTTTCCACCCTCGGCTGCCGTCTCAACGCCTACGAGACGGAAGCGATGAAGGAACTGGCGGCGAAAGCCGGAATCGAGGGCGCGGTCGTGGTGAATACCTGCGCCGTGACGGCCGAAGCTGTGCGCAAGGCCAAGCAGGAGATCCGCAGGCTCCGCCGCGAAAATCCGGATGCGACGCTCATCGTGACCGGGTGCGCCGCGCAGACTGAACCTGAAACCTTCGCGGCCATGCCGGAGGTCACGAAGGTCGTCGGCAATACCGAGAAGATGCAGGCGCAAACATGGGCCGCGCTCCGGGCGCCCGATCTGATCGGCGAGACCGAGCGTGTCATGGTCGACGACATCATGTCCGTCACCGAAACCGCCGGGCATCTCATCGACGGTTTCGGCCGCCACCGCGCCTATGTGCAGGTCCAGAACGGCTGCGATCACCGCTGCACCTTCTGCATCATTCCTTACGGGCGCGGCAATTCCCGCTCCGTTCCTGCCGGGGTCGTGGTCGACCAGATCAAAAGGCTGGTGGACAAGGGGTTCCTCGAGGTTGTCCTGACCGGGGTTGACCTGACCTCATGGGGGGCAGACCTGCCCAGCCAGCCGCGCCTCGGCGATCTTGTCCTGCGCATCCTGCGGCTGGTGCCGGACCTCGCGCGGCTCCGCATCTCCTCGATCGATTCGATCGAAGCGGATGAGAACCTGATGCAGGCCATCGCGACCGAGCCGCGCCTGATGCCGCATCTTCACCTCTCGCTTCAGCACGGCGACGACCTGATCCTGAAGCGTATGAAGCGCCGCCACCTGCGCGATGACGCGATCCGTTTCTGCGAAGAGGCGCGGCGCCTTCGCCCCGACATGGTCTTCGGCGCCGATATCATCGCCGGTTTTCCGACCGAGACCGAGGCGATGTTCGACAATTCCCTGAAGCTTGTAGAGGATTGCGGCCTCACCTTCCTCCATGTCTTCCCCTATTCCCGGCGCGACGGCACGCCCGCCGCCCGCATGCCGCAGGTCAGGGGACCCGCTGTCAAGGACCGCGCGGCCCGCCTCCGCGCCGCAGGAGAGACGGCCCTTGCCCGCCACCTCGACGCACAACAGGGCCTGAGCCACTGCATCCTCACGGAAGGCCCCCGCCTAGGCCGGACCGAGCAATTCACCGAAGTTTCATTCGCCAGCGATCAACCGGAAGGCACGCTCGTCACAGCCACGATTATGGGCCATGACGGTATTCGGCTGACCGCCTGATTTAGGTCATCCCGGCTGATTTGAATCAGAATCACGCCTCCGGAAGCGTGTCACGATCTCCTTGGAAACCGGTCGCTCATAAGGGGGAGAGCATCATGTCTAGAGTTGCTGAAATCGTGTCCGTTATCACCGCACTTGGATTAACCGCCGGTATCGCGGCGGCGCAGGACGCAGAGATTGGGAAAACGCTCTACGATGATTATTGCGCGGCTTGCCACGGTGCAGGAGCGCAAGGTGACGGCGACATGGCCAATCTGATGACCATACCCGCACCGAACCTCACGCTTCTCGCGAACAACAACGATGGCGAATTTCCGATGCTGCAAGTGCTTCACATAATCGATGGTCGGACCGGAGTTCGTGCGCATGGCGGTGCCATGCCCGTCTTCGGCAAGGTGTTCGCTTCGAGTGAGATGGGACCTGCCAATCCTTACGGGTCCGTGCTTGAGGTTCGCGGACGCGTTCTGTCGCTTGCTATGTATCTGGAATCGCTTCAGAAATAGAACCATCACCAGAGAAACGCCTACCATTTCTCTGTTCTGCGCACATCCGGCGGTGGTAAGGCGAGTTTGCCGATGCCATTGCCGGATTCTGTACGCGTGTGCTGCTGAAATGCAAATTGCGGGTTCAGGACCTGCACATCACCTTGATGCCAGCTATGGTCGTTCTAGCGAGAAAACCGCTTTTGGGTCGCTAAGAGCGCGGCTCCGTCGTTGCGGGGTCGTCGCGTGAAAAAGCGGCGGGTCTTGGAGTGTGATTCAGATCAACCGCGCCTCATATCTCGCCGCTAGCATCTGCCCATGGAGACGCGCATCCTTGGGGAGAAGCTCATGAAGAATACAAAAGGGATGACTGTTGCTTGCCTGGCATTCGCGGTTTTGGGTGGCGGGAATGCTGCAGGACAAAGTGCTGACGTCGGACATGACATCTATACCCAGTATTGCGCGACCTGTCATGGCGAAGCAGCCGATGGCCGGGGACCGCTTACAGAGTTGATGACAGTTAAGGTTGCGGATCTTACGCAACTCGCGGCCAACAACGATGGCGAGTTTCCCATGCTGAAGGTGATCCATATCATTGATGGGCGGACCGGATTACGCGGGCATGGCGGGCCCATGCCGACTTATGGCCGGATATTCACCGAAGAGACGGCGGGGCAAGTCGGAAACTACGGTGCGGTTCTGGCGACCCGAGGTCGGATCCTGTCGCTCGCGATGTATCTCGAGTCGATCCAGAAGTAGCCCGACCCGCAGCGGCGCTGGTCGCCGCTGCGTTCGCCTTTGACACATCAGGCGGCAAGACTTTCGCGGGTTCGCCCGATCATCATCGCCGCCTCTGCCGCTTCGCGCCCTTTCTGAACGAAATGCGCGCGGTAGATCGCGTTGTGATGCGCCGTTTCCTGATACTGATGTGGGGTCAGCGAGACCGAGAGGACGGGAACGCCGGTATCGAGCCCGGCGCGCATCAGCCCGTCCACCACCGCCTGGGCCACGAAATCGTGCCGGTAGATGCCGCCATCGACGACGAAGGCCGCAGCGGCTACCGCCGCGTAACGGCCAGAACCCGCAAGATCGCGTGCCAGAAGCGGCATTTCGAAGGCGCCGGGCACGTCGAAAACGTCGATCCGGTCGGCGGGAATGACCTCGCTGAACCCGACCAGCGCCTGATCGACGATATCGGCATGCCAGTTGGCCTTGATGAAAGCATAACGGGTGTGTGTCATCTGGTGATCTCCTTTCGTGAACGACACGTCACCCAAGGCGATCACGGGCGAGAACCGCCCCCGAAGGGCGGCTCGCGCACGTTCTCTTCCATCCGGACTGTCACCGTCGGCCCCGGCCTCTCACCGGGTCTGCTGACCCCCAGCTTTCGCCGGGGCGCTCGCGGGCTCGGGGTTTCCCCCATACCGCCGGTGGGGAATTGCACCCCGCCCTGAGAACGAGGTGCAGCTTGCCAGAGCCCGGGACCATCGACAAGGGCGTCATCCCTTGGCGCAGGCCATGATTGCGGTCGCGTCCGGTTCTTCACAAAGATCGAGAAATATTACGAGCGGCACCCGGCACGGTCGCCGCAGCGCGTCCACGGTGCCGGACATGACGGTGATTCGCCCCCTCGCCGCAAGCGACGCGATCCGGCTCCTGCTGAGGCCGAGCCCCTCGGCCAGAATCCGATCCCGGCGCGGTACAACCGTCCCCGCCGGGTCGAGCCGGATCGTCAGCATGGGCGTAGCCGCAGGGTCAGAGGCAACGATCCTCCGGCGGACCGACACGCCGTCCGCCTCGTCTATTTGTCGGGTGAACCGGCGCAGGGTGCTGCGATCCCGGGCGAGATGCTGCAGCACCTCCGGGTCGTTGGACTGGAACGCCTGCAACTGGCCGGGTGGCAGTGCATCGGCTCTCCGGCGTTCAAAGACCGGCCGGTTCCAGGTGGCGTCGCAGGTTTCGCAGCGATAGATGAGCCAGCCGTCAAGCAATCGCCCGTTGGCGTTGAGCCGCGCCTTGCCGGAGAACGCAAACGCGCGTTGCGCGCCGCAGGCGGCGCAACGCAGCCAGGGCCGTGGGGCGGCGCCGGGCAGCACGGTCCAGTGGACCGTAAGATGAAGGGACATTCCGTCGATACCTTCCGCAAAGAAGCGCATCGGACTTGAAAGGACGCGGGCAGGCGGTGCGAATAGCGGGAAGAGACGGGACCATACCCCTGCATTGGAGATGCGGGGTCATCGACAGCCGGACCGGTCTCAGTCAGCCACCCGATAAGCGCATAAGTCCCGCGCCGGATCGGCAGGGGAGGGCAGGTGAAGCCTGTTGAGACCGGGCGTTACGACGGCAAGTCGAGCCTCGCGGGTTGTCGCTCTTCCAGGCAATGGAATAGCAAATAGCTTCACTCCGATAAAGACGTTCTGGTCAGAGAGCGGGCTTGACATCAGCGGTGGGCTTCTCATCTCCTGAAAGGGCGCGGCCCGAACGACCGCACCCGAGGAGGGAGGCTCCGATGCCACTGCCACTTGCCCCTGTCGCTGGGTTTGCCATCCGCTACGGCACCGTGGCGCTTGTCGCCTACGGCGTTCGCAAGGCGCTGCGTAAGGGCCGCACCGACCAGCGCGCTGAGGACGCGCTGGACGACATGGATGAAGGCGTCGCGGTGCACCGTCCGGGTGATCGCGGCCAGACCAACGCCGCCGCCCGGTTCCGCCGGGTGATCCGCTGGGACGATACGGCCATTGAAATCGACGCGGCCGCGCTTGGCCGTTTCCGGGTGCGGAAAGTGTAAGGAAACAGAATGCGGCTCTATCATTCGCCGACGACGCCTTACGGGCGCAAGGTCATAGTGCTTCTTCACGAAACCGGGCAGGCAGGCGATGTGGAGGTCATATCCTCTGGCGGCACTCCTCTTGATCCGGGCAACCAGCCACTTGGGGTCAATCCTCTGGGTAAGATCCCCGCGCTAGAACCCGGCGACGGGACTGCGATCTACGACAGCCGGGTCATCTGCCGCTATCTCGATGAACGGGCAGGCGGCAAACTCTACCCACCCGCGCCGCACCTGTGGCAGACCCTGACGCTTGAGGCGACAGCAGACGGTATTCTGGAAGCTGCCCTGCTCATGGTCTACGAATCGCGGCTGAGGCCCGAGGACATCCGGTTCCAGCCATGGGTCGAAGGCCAATGGGCCAAGATCGCCCGCGCGCTCGATGCGCTGGAGGATCGGTGGATGGACCACTTGAACGGTCCCCTGGACATGGGCCAGATCGCGGTGGCCTGCGCGCTCGGTTATCTCGACTTCCGCCACGGTGCCCGCAACTGGCGGGAAGGACGGGCGGAACTGTCGACATGGTATAATGCCTTCTCGCGGCGTCCGTCCATGAAGGCGACCGAGCCCGCCGGGTGAGCCTGCCACTTGCGCCGTTCCTGACGGTCTGGGCGGTGCTGGCGCTGAACATCGCCTCGCCGGGGCCGAACGTATTGAACACGATCACCACCGCCATGGGATCGGGCCGCGCGGCCGGGCTCGCATCGGCCGCCGCTGTGGCGGTGGGGGTCGGGATCTGGTGTGTCGGCATGACATTTGGCATGGCGGCACTCTTCCTCGCTTTGCCTTCTACACGCGCGATCCTGACGCTGATCGCCATTTGCCTGCTTCTGTGGTTCGCAACACGCTATCTGTGCGCGGCGTGGCAAGGCTGGCGCGGCAACGGCAAGAAGCTGGCCGGTCGATCGGGATTGTCGCTTCGCGCCTCGTTCCTGCGGTCGCTTTCGGTGAATGCGCTCAATCCCAAGGCGCTGACCACCTGGGTGTTGATTCTCACGCTCTTTCCCGTGGCCCGCGCCGGGGCGGGAGATATCGCGTTGCTTTGCGCCGGGGCGTCTGCCATCGCCTTCGCCATACACGCTGCCTACGCCGTCACTTTTTCTACGGCCCCAGCTGCGCGCGCTTACCTGAAGGCCGCACCCGCCATCAACGCCACAGTCGGCCTCTTTTTCACCGGGTTCGCGATCAAGCTGGCAGTGGGTCTTTTGTCCTGATTGCTTCAGAACCAGATATCGGCAACGCACTTGCCATCCGGCGGCAGGTCGTCGAACGTCGTGAGCCCATCGAAGCGCTGAAGGGGAATCGCCGCAACCGTTTCGGGCTCTGATAGCCGAACATTGACCGCGATGCGGCGGCGGCCGTCAGCACCGGGTTTGCGACCTCGCCAATGGGTGACGCAGCCGCAGGTCAGACAGAAATGAAAGGAAAGATCGCCGCCGGGACGTTCGTAGCCCCTATGCGTCCGCGGCATTGCATGCACCACCACGCCCTCGTTTTCATATCCATAGATCCAGAGGGTGCCATAGCGCTGACAGGCCGTGCAATTGCAGGCTGTGGCGGCGCCCGGCTGGCCCTCATAGGTCCACCGCACGGCGCCGCAATGGCATGACCCTTCGAGCATGATCGCTCCTTTGTCACGACGCGCGGACAGTGACCGCCATCAGAGCACGGCCGACCCGTCTCTCAAACACAAAAGCGCAGGGAATCACCTTGGGTTGCCCCTATCGGCACCTTTCTGCCCGTGACTTTTTCGCCGCCACTCTGCGTCTACAGTGTCGCAGAGCCCCTGATGCGCCCGATTGTCCGCTGGACGGGCTTGAATTTGGCCGCTAATAACCGCCCGGGAAGGCTGCGGGCAACTGCGGCCCATTCGTCGCAGGACCGGCCCGCCGGTCGAAGAAGGGAGAAAGTTTCGTGTCCCAAGCTGAAGACCACGCAGGCACCCGGAGGGATTTCCTCTATTATGCCACCGCTGGCGCCGGGGCGGTCGCGGGCGGCGCCGCCGTCTGGACCCTCGTCGATCAGATGAATCCATCCGCCGATGTTCAGGCGCTGTCGTCGATCTTCGTCGACATCTCGGGCGTCGAGGTGGGCACGCAGCTGACCGTCAAATGGCGCGGCAAGCCGGTTTTCATCCGCCGTCGCACCCAGGAAGAGATTGACGCGGCCCGCGCGGTTCCGCTGGCCGATCTGGTCGATCCGGCAGCCGAGAATGCCAACAAGGGCGCCGAGGCCGATGCGTCGGACGAAAACCGCACTTTGGACGAAGCCGGCGAATGGCTGGTGATGATGGGCGTCTGCACCCATCTGGGTTGTGTGCCGCTGGGCGACGGTGCGGGTGATTTCGGCGGCTGGTTCTGCCCCTGCCACGGCTCGCACTACGACACTGCCGGCCGGATCCGCAAAGGTCCTGCGCCGACCAACCTGCCGGTGCCGGTCGCGGCCTTCACCGACGAAACCACGATCAAGCTGGGCTGAGGGGGCTAGAAAATGGCTGGTATTCCGCACGACCATTATGAGCCCAAGACGGGCTTTGAGCAGTGGCTTCACCGCCGCCTGCCGATCGTGAGCCTGGCTTACGACACGTTGATGATCCCGACACCGAAGAACCTGAACTGGTGGTGGATCTGGGGCATCGTCCTTGCTTTCTGCCTTGTTCTGCAGATCGCGACCGGCATCGTCCTCGCGATGCACTACACGCCGCATGTCGATCAGGCCTTCAAGTCGGTCGAACATATCATGCGCGACGTGAATGGCGGCCACATGCTGCGCTACATTCACGCGAACGGCGCGTCCTTGTTCTTCCTTGCCGTTTATATCCACATCTTCCGCGGCCTCTTCTACGGCTCGTACAAGGCCCCGCGGGAAATCACCTGGATCGTCGGCATCCTGATCTTTGTCGCCATGATGGGCACCGCCTTCATGGGCTATGTGCTTCCCTGGGGCCAGATGTCGTTCTGGGGAGCCACGGTTATCACCGGCCTCTTCGGCGCGATCCCGGGCATCGGTGAGCCGATCCAGACCTGGCTTCTGGGCGGACCGGCGGTGGACAATGCCACGCTGAACCGCTTCTTCTCGCTGCACTACCTCCTGCCCTTCGTGATCGCGGCGCTGGTCGCCGTCCACATCTGGGCCTTCCACACCACGGGCAACAACAACCCGACCGGTGTTGAGGTGCGTCGTGGTTCGAAAGCGGAAGCCGAGAAGGACACGCTGCCCTTCTGGCCCTATTTCGTGATGAAAGACCTCTTCGCGCTGGGCGTGGTTCTGGTCGTCTTCTTCGCCATCGTCGGCTTCATGCCGAACTACCTTGGCCATCCCGACAACTACATCGAGGCGAACCCGCTGGCGACGCCCGCGCATATCGTGCCGGAATGGTACTTCCTGCCCTTCTACGCGATCCTGCGCGCCTTTACCTCGGATGTCTGGGTCGTGATGCTGACGAACTGGGTGACCTTCGGCATCGTTGACGCCAAGTTCTTCGGCGTGCTGGCGATGTTCGGTGCGATCGCGGTCATGGCCATCGTGCCGTGGCTCGACACCTCGAACGTGCGTTCTGGTCAGTACCGGCCGATGTTCCGCTGGTGGTTCTACCTGCTGATCGTCGACTTCGTCGTTCTGATGTGGTGCGGCGCGATGCCGGCCGAGCCGCCCTACTCGATCATCTCGCTGATCGGGGCCGCCTACTGGTTCGCCTATTTCCTCGTGATCCTGCCGCTTCTGGGCGTGATCGAGAAGCCGACAACCCCGCCGGCGACGATCGAGGATGACTTCAACGCGCATTACGGCGCAAAAAGCACTCCGGCCGAGTGAGCGGAAAGGATTGATTGAGATGCTGAGAAAAATCGCAATCGCGGCCGTTTCCGTCCTCGCCCTGTCGGGCGCGGCCTTTGCGGCCGGTGGCGGAGAGCAGCATATCGAGGATGTGGACTTCTCGTTTGAAGGCCCGTTCGGGAAATATGACGAGCACCAGCTGCAGCGTGGCCTGCAGGTCTATACCGAGGTCTGCTCGGCCTGCCACGGCATGAAGTTCGTGCCGATCCGGTCGCTCTCGGACGAAGGCGGCCCGCATCTGCCGGAAGACCAGGTGCGCGCCTACGCCAAGCAGTTCACCGCCATCGACAGGGATACGGGCGAAGAGCGTGAGGCAACGCCGAACGACTTCTTCCCGAAATCCGCGCTGGAGAACGCGCCGGACCTGAGCCTGATGGCCAAGGCCCGTGCCGGGTTCCACGGGCCCTATGGCTCGGGGATCAATCAGTTCTTCAAGGGCATCGGTGGGGCGGAATACATCTATTCGATCCTTACCGGCTATACCGGCCATGAGATCGAACAGGTCGGCACGACGTTCTATGAGAACACCGCCTTCCCAGGCGGCCTGATCGCGATGAACCCGCCCTTGTCGGATGGCCAAGTCGAATATGCCGATGGGCATGAAGCGACAGTCCATCATATGGCCGAGGACGTGTCTGCTTTCCTGATGTGGGCGGCCGAGCCGAAGATGATGGCGCGCAAGCAGGTCGGCTTTGTCGGCGTGCTGTTCCTCGGGCTGCTGACGGTGCTTCTGTACCTTACCAACAAGCGGATCTGGGCGCCCCACAAGGGCAAGAAACAGGCCTGATCACCGGAGCCGGGGGCGCTGCCCCCGGAACATTTCGGGCAAGATGAAGATAGGACGCGCCTTTCGGGGCGCGTTTTTCTTTTGCGGGGAAGGTTACCGCACCTTCAGGACGATCTTGCCAATATGTCCCGAGCTTTCGATGCGCCGGTGCGCCTCGGCGGCCTGATCGAGCGGGAATTCCGAATCCATCACTGGTGCGAGGCGTCCGCCTTCGATCAGGGGCCAGACATGGGCGCGGAGTTCCGCCGCGATCCTTGCCTTGGCGAGGTCACTTTGAGGCCTGAGCGTGGAGCCGGTGATGGTCTGGCGCTTCATCATCATCGGCGCGAAGTTGATCTCGGCCTTCGGGCCTTGCAGGAAGGCGATCTGAACCAGCCGCCCGTCCTCGGCCAGCGCCCTCAGGTTGCGCGCGATATAGTCGCCACCGACCATGTCGAGGATCACATCCGCGCCGCCCTCCGCCTTCACGATTTCGACGAAATCCTCCTCGCGGTAGTTGATGGCCCGCTCAGCGCCGAGGTCCTTGCAGGTCGCGCATTTCTCGGCCGAGCCCGCGGTGGTGAAGACACGTGCACCAAGGGCCGCGGCGATCTGGATCGCCGTCGTGCCGATGCCGGAGGACCCGCCATGGACGAGGAAGACCTCGCCCGCCTTGAGGCCGCCGCGGATGAAGACATTGGACCAGACCGTGTAGCAGGTCTCGGGCAGGCAGGCGGCCTCGCGCAGATTCATGCCCTTCGGGATCGGCAAAGCATGGGCGGCCGGGGTCACGACATATTCGGCATAGCCGCCGCCGGGCAGGAGCGCGCAGGCCTCGTCGCCGACCGTCCAGCCGGACACATCCGGACCCAAGGCCGCGACCCGGCCCGAAGCCTCCAGCCCCGGCAGGGGCGAGGCGGAGGGCGGCGGGGCATAGGCGCCCGCGCGTTGCAGCGCGTCGGGCCGGTTGACGCCTGCCCAGTGGACCTCGATCAGGATCTGGCCGGGGCCCGGTGCGGGTACGGGCACCTCGACCGGGGTCAGCACCTCCGGCCCACCCGGTTTGGATATTTCGATCGCCCGCATCGTCTCTGGCAGCGTCATGCGCCCTCCTTGCCCGTCATCCGTCCCGGCAGGTCGTCGGGTGCGCCGGATGGAGCCCGAACCCGCTCAAGTACCTTCATCGGTCCGGCCAGAACCCGACCCAGAACCGGATTGTCCCGCACCTGCGCCTTGAACTTCTCGAACCGCATCACATCCTCGATCCGGCGGTCGAGGAACTCCCATGTCGCCGTATGCCCCTCGCTGTCGTCGCCCATCCAGTAGAGGACGACCGAGGAATAGACCGCAGAGAGTGTCGCGCGTTTGGAATACCAGTTGATGTCGTCCGACGTATCGCCAAGGGCGCGCCAGATCGCATCCACCGTGCCCCATACAAGCGAGGCGCCTGTCGCGGCATTCTGCGGCAACGCGAAGAGCGCCGCGCCGCGTCGCACGAGTTCCCGGTCCGCCCCTTCAAGGCGCAGCCGGACGGCCAAAGCCACGCGGTCGCGGAATCGCAGCGTGGCGAGATCTTGGCCCTGAAGCGCGGCCAACATCGCCGCGTCGTCTGCCTTGTGATAGGCAACCGCAAGGTCGAGCGCAGCGCGCGGGAAGATGGCGCGGGCAAGATCGGGGGAGATGCCGGTATCCTCGCAGGCCGCACGGAACGTGGCGTCGGACCAGCCGTCGAAGACCGCGTGGTCAAGGGCGGCCGCCATCAGCCGTTCCTTCGCCAAACCGATATCGAAGCCCTTGTTTTCCATGACATGCCTCCGCCCATCACCCCATAGACAAAAGCCGGGGCCTTTGCTATAGGGGCGCCTCCTGCAACTGATTGCAACTCTAACTTAGGAAGGTGGTGACAACCACATGCAGGTCAGCGTTCGCGACAACAACGTCGAACAGGCGCTTCGTGCTCTGAAGAAAAAACTTCAGCGCGAAGGGGTTTTCCGTGAAATGAAGCTCAAGCAGCATTTCGAGAAACCCTCCGTCAAGAAAGCGCGCGAGAAGGCCGAGGCCATCCGCCGTGCCCGCAAACTGGCACGCAAGAAGGCCCAGCGCGAAGGCGCTCTCTGAGGCGACTGGAACAGCTGGCGGGGGCAACCCCGCAAAGACGATCAACCCCCGCGGCTTGCCACGGGGGTTTTTCATTTTCGCATCAGATAGAAATAGGGGCACCGGGTGGCGCCCCTTCAAATTCAGTCGCGGCGTGTCAACCGAGCGAGGCGTCCAGCGCCTTGACAACAGCGTCGCCCATTTCGCTTGTCGAGACGGGCTTGCCACCCTCCGGCCCCATCAGGTCGGCCGTGCGCAGACCCGAGGCCAGAACCGCCTCGATGGCGCCTTCCAGCCGGTCGGCTTCGGTTCCCTGATCGAAGGAATAGCGCAAAGCCATCGCGAAGGAGAGGATGCAGGCGATCGGGTTCGCCTTTCCTTGGCCAGCAATGTCGGGGGCCGAGCCATGGACGGGTTCATAAAGCGCCTTGGGGCGGCCATTGGCCATCGGCGCGCCGAGCGAGGCGGAGGGCAGCATGCCCAGAGAGCCGGTCAGCATCGCGGCACAGTCCGAAAGGATGTCGCCGAAGAGGTTGTCGGTGACGATCACGTCGAACTGCTTCGGCCAACGGCAGAGCTGCATCGCGCCGGCGTCGGCATACATGTGGGAAAGTTCGACCTCGGGGTATTCCTCGTCATGCACCTTCTGCACGACCTCGCGCCAGAGGATGCCCGATTCCATCACATTGGCCTTCTCCATTGAGCAGACCTTGTTGTTCCGCCGCTTCGCGAGTTCAAAGGCCGACCGCGCGACGCGGGCAATCTCGGATTCAGTGTATCGCTGGGTGTTGATGCCCACGCGCTCATTGCCTTCGGTGAAGATGCCACGCGGTTCGCCGAAATAGACGCCCGAGGTCAGTTCGCGGACGATCATGATGTCGAGACCCGCCACCACATCGCGCTTGAGCGACGAGAAGTCGGCCAGCGCGTCGAAGCACTGGGCCGGGCGCAGGTTGGAGAAGAGGTCCATTTCTTTGCGGATGCGCAGCAGGCCGCGCTCAGGCTTTACCGCGAAATCCAGGTTGTCGTATTTCGGCCCGCCAACCGCACCCAGCAGGACCGCGTCCGCCGCCTGCGCCTTGGCCAGCGCCTCGTTCGTCAGGGGTACGCCATGGGCGTCATAGGCCGCGCCGCCGATCAGGTCTTCTGTGACATCGAATTTGAGCCCGCGTTTCGCGCCGAACCAGTCGATGATCTTGCGGACCTCGGCCATGACTTCGGGGCCGATCCCGTCGCCGGGCAGGATGAGGATGGAAGGATTGGCCACGTCGGGGCTCCTTAGCCGTTGAATTGGATCAAGGGCTCGCCTAGCCAATGCCCGCCGCAGGGTCAAGCAAAGGGCGCGTGCCATGCTCGAATTTCGCGCGTTTTTTTAGATATCCCGATACCGTGTTATACTGAAATGGGAGCGCGTCGGTCATCCGCGACGTATTCAAACAAGAAGACGCGGATCGGCAAAGTTCGAGGCGGTATTTCAACTGGGATCTGGCTTGTCGAGCGGAACAAGCGGAACCAGGAGGATGAGATGAACTCGACAAAGACCGTACTTTCCGGCGCGGCTGTATTTGTTTTCGGGATACTCGTCGGACAAATCAATATCGCAACCGTGGCGGCGCAGGAGGCCTATCCGACGGATAATGTCGGCATCGGAATCACGCAGTTGGGCGTAGTGCCCGAGGACTCCATGATCCGGCAAATTGGTACCGATGGCTATTTCCTGCAATTGCGTCTGGCGACGCTGGAACCCGGTGGTCATGTCGCCCGGCACCAGCACGACAAACGCCCGGGTCTGGTCTACACTCTGGAAGGCTCTTGGACAGAAGGGCGATCGGATGGCGAAACCGAATACCCTGCTGGACAGGAAATCGCCCTCGTCGAAGCCGCCGATACGGATCACTGGTTTTACAACAGAGGCGATGAGCCGGTAACGGTAATAATTTGCGACATGGGGCTCGCCCAATAGCAAAGGCGCGACGTACAAATATGTCGTTCAGATGAGTTGGTTGCCCGAAGTCTCGGACGCGCGGGTTTGTCGTGTCGCAAAATCCGGTCTTTGTTGGCACTCCGGCTCACTGCGCTTCTATATCGACCCAGACGAGGCGGTGGCGCGAAGCAGCCTCTACCGTCGGTGCGCTGATGCTGTCCGGTTTGGGCCACCATATGCCCGACCCAACGATCCGAAGATCGGCGGAGGGCAGAACGTAGTCCACACGGAGATTGCCGGGGCCCGGGTCGTCGGGCCAGTCAGCGGTGTCGAGCGATGGGTCGCCGCGATGTGCCTTGTTCGCCCCCCCCTGACGGGTCGCCTGCGTGCCGCCGACGCTGTTCGGCAGCGGGTCGTGAAAGCGTAGGTCGGACAGCAGCGACAAGAGCGCCTCGGGCCGTCCATCGCCATCGACCGGGTCTAGATTGGCGTCGCCAAGCAGGACCATCGGCGGCTCGGGGGTAGGGGCGCTTAGCGCTCCGTCAAGAAGCCGAGTCCAGAACGCAGCCTCATCGTGGTTACGTCTGCCGTTGCGGTCTTCCGGCCCGTCAAAGACCGGCGGCGTGGCATACCAGCAGAGAAGCGTCAGCCGCGCGCCGTCAGGCATAACGATCGGCACTGCCCAATGTCCCGTCGTCGACAGGCGTTGAATCTCCATCACCTCTTCCGTCAGGCCCGCCCCACCGATCAGTGCGCCGGGCAGGTCGCGCCAGAGGGTATCCGAATAGTCGGCGACGTCCTCCTCGACGATGGGCAGGCGTGACAGGATTGCCATTCCATCCGCCCCCGCGAAACGCCCGTAGCCCTGAGCGTCGCCGGGCCCGCCGGTTTTGCCATCGCCGTCGAGGTCCAGACCTGTAGCCCGGCCGGTATTCGGCCGAAGAGCAAAGCGGTAGGGGTATTCGGCGTCCAAAGCCGAGAGCCGGTCGGCCAGGGCCGCAAGGGCCAGACCATCGAGATCGTAGTCGAACCCGGTCAGGAGGATAACGTCAGGCGCCGCGCCCGCGATCACGTCCGTGACCGCCATCACCTGCTTGTCCTTGCCCGACAGGATGTCGCGCAGCAAGAGACCGGGTCCTTTGCGGTTCAGATCGACATTGTAGGTGGCGATGCGCAGCGTTTCAGCGGCCGACGGTCCCGCCGCCAGCAGGGCTGCCAGGATCAGGCCGGCACCAGCTCCGCGTCGGACGATGCCGCGCTGCTGCGCTTGCGCTTCTCTGCAATCATGCCCGCAATCCGGCCCATCGCGATGCCGCGCATGAAGAGGGAAGCAGGAAGGAAAGCCCATGCGGTCATCATCCAGATCAGCGTTTGCGGGCTTTCCAGCGTCACCGGCGAAAAGGCGAGTGACGCGAGTTTGACCGCGGCAGGGATAATGAACGGCAGAAGGAAGCCGAGTGCAATGTTGAACCGCGAATCCCGTTGAAGGCGACTGACCACATCGCCGCCGGTCGTCGGATCGAAGGTCGGCAGGTTGATCCAGACATTGAAGCTGCCCATACGGTTGGGCCAGCCAATGAGCCGCATGGAGATCACGAAGAAAATCAGCGTGAGGAGCGATATGACATAGGCAATACCCGATGTCGTGCGCACGAGGATCATGTGTTCAAGGCTCATCCCGTCGGGAAGCATCAGCACAACCAGCCGGACCGGGCTGTAGGGCACGTCGATAACGGCACCGATACGGTTGCCGATGGCCTCGACAAAGGTGGTCAGGGTCGTCGGGGCGGCCTGGCCGCGCACGATGGTCGACAGGACCAGAACGGTCACGAACAGCGACAGGAAGCGCAGGCGGTTGAAGGGAGGTGCGTCTCGGAACTCCACAAGGCCGGGATAGGTGGAGGCATATTCGAAGAAGGTGAGCGCGGCGGCAAAGAGCGCGACCAGCGCCACAATCTGGGTCGTATCGGACGACACACCGGGAAGCATGAGCGACGGCGTTGCGATCAGCACAACGATCAGCAATGCCCTGACAACCGCTCCGGTGAGCTGCGAAAACACGTCCCTATTCCCCTCGCATGGCCGGAACCGGTTCATTGCCGAATCTCTGGTCCAACGCGGGCTCGCCATCAGCGGCGAACTGCCTCATCGTGACCGAGCATGCGCGCAATTCCGCCTCCCCATCAACTTTGGGTTAAGGTTAATGCTGGCAATAAGGCGTTTTCGTGGAAGAACTGGTGCGGCTTTGCATCAATTTCTGCGCAAAATTCCGCCGAATGACCTAACGGAAAGGGCCGCCCGGCAGGGGCGGCCCAATATATTGTGGTTTGAATTGTGTCAGACCCAAGGCCGAGCCTGAGCTGCCTCATTTTCGAACCGGTCGATGGCAGGCGCTTTTTCGAGCGTCAGGCCGATGTCATCGAGGCCATTCAGGAGGCAGTGCTTGCGGAACGAATCGACTTCGAATCCAAAGCTTTGCCCGTCGGAGGTGGTCACGGTCTGCGCCTCAAGATCCACCGTCATCCGGGCGTTCGCGCCCTTGCGGGCATCTTCCATCAGGATATCGACCTGCTCTTGCGGCAGGACGATCGGCAGGATGCCGTTCTTGAAGCAGTTGTTGAAGAAGATGTCGGCGAAGCTCGTGGAGATGACGCAGCGGATGCCGAAATCGAGAAGCGCCCAGGGGGCGTGTTCGCGGCTTGATCCGCAGCCGAAATTGTCACCGGCCACAAGGATCTCGGCATTGCGGTAGGCAGGCTGGTTCAGCACGAAGTCCGGAATTTCCTTGCCGTCCTGGGTAAAGCGCATCTCGTCAAAGAGATTGGCGCCAAGACCGGACCGCTTGATCGTCTTCAGGAACTGCTTGGGGATGATCATGTCGGTGTCGATATTGACCAAGGGCATCGGCGCAGCGATCCCGGTCAGGGTGGTGAACTTGTCCATCGGTTCTGGTCCTTATTCGGTGGCGGGCACCCGTCCCGTTTCGGTATGGCCTGCGTATGGCATCCGTCGGGACAGGGCGCGCGCTGTCATACCGTTTCGTTCATCATCTCGCGCACATCGGTCAGGTGACCGGTGACCGCCGCCGCCGCCGCCATTGCGGGGCTCATCAGGTGGGTGCGTCCGCCCCGGCCCTGACGGCCCTCGAAGTTGCGGTTGGACGTGGCTGCGCAGCGTTCACCCGGCGAGAGCTGGTCGGGGTTCATCGCCAGACACATCGAGCAGCCCGCGAGCCGCCATTCGAAGCCTGCGTCGAGGAAGATCTGCGCCAGCCCCTCTTCCTCGGCCTGCGCCCGCACAAGGCCTGAGCCCGGCACGACCATGGCCCGCATGCCGTCCTTGATCTTCTTGCCCTTCAGGATTGCCGCCGCGGCCCGCAGATCCTCGATCCGGCCATTGGTGCAGGAGCCGATGAAGACCGTGTCGATCTTGATGTCGGTGAGCTTCTGCCCCGGCTTCAGGCCCATATAGTCAAGCGAGCGCTGCGCCGCCTCGACCTTGCCGCCCTTGAAATCCTCGGGGTTCGGCACCGTACCGGTGATCGGCAGCACGTCCTCGGGCGAGGTCCCCCAGGTTACGACCGGGGCGATATCCTCGCCCTTCAAGGTCACGACCTTGTCGAAATGCGCGCCCTCGTCGGTCTTGAGCGTTTTCCACCAGGTCATCGCCGCTTCCCACTGCGCGCCCTTGGGCGCGTGGGGGCGGCCCTTCACATATTCGAAGGTCTTCTCATCCGGCGCGATCAGGCCCGCGCGGGCGCCGCCCTCGATCGCCATGTTGCAGACGGTCATGCGGCCTTCCATCGAAAGGTCGCGGATCGCCTCGCCGCAATATTCGATGACATAGCCGGTGCCGCCGGCGGTGCCGGTCGCGCCGATCACCGACAGCGTGATGTCCTTGGCGGTCACGCCCGGACGCAGCTTGCCGGTGATCTCCACCTTCATGTTCTTAGACTTCTTCTGGATCAGCGTTTGCGTCGCCAGAACATGCTCCACCTCGGACGTCCCGATTCCGTGGGCGAGTGCCCCGAAGGCGCCGTGGGTCGCGGTGTGGCTGTCGCCGCAGACCACGGTCATGCCCGGCAGGGTCCAGCCCTGTTCGGGACCGACGATATGAACGATGCCCTGACGGATGTCGGAGACGGGATAGTAATGCACGCCGAATTCCTTGGCGTTCTTGTCGAGCGCCTCGACCTGAATGCGGCTTTCCTCAGTCATGGTCGCGGCATTGGCCCGGTCGAGCGTGGTGGGCACGTTGTGGTCGGGCACCGCGATGGTCTTTTCAGGTGCGCGCACGGTGCGGCCGGTCATGCGCAGGCCTTCGAAGGCCTGAGGCGACGTCACCTCATGCACGAGGTGGCGGTCGATATACAGAAGGCAGGTGCCATCGTCCTGGGTATCGACGACATGGGCATCCCAGATCTTGTCATAGAGGGTCTTGGGGGACATCGGTCCTCTCCGGTTTTGTGGAATCCAAAAGGCGACAGGAAGGGGTCCCGATCAAAGTCGGGCCAGCACCGTCATCGTCGCGCCGAAGAACCGCCAGGGCAGACGCGCACGATCATCCATGTCGAAAATCCGTTTCATGGCGTTGCAGATACACCGCCGCCCTGAGTCCCGCAAGGCCGACAACATTCCGCGCCGCGACTGCGCGCGTCGCCCGAACATGCCGGATCAGGTGATTGCTTCCAGCCGTTCCTTTGACATTTCGCCCGGCACGATGGTGATCGGGATCGGCAGGCTTCCCGAATTCTTCGACATCTGCGTCACCAGGGGCCCCGGGCCACCCTTTTCGGTGCCCGCGCCGAGAACGAGAACGCCGATCTCGGGGTCTTCGTTGACCTGGGCGAAGATCTCGTTCATCGCCTCGCCCTCACGGATCACCAGTTCCGGCTCGATCCCCTGCCGGTCGCGCATCCATTTTGCGAAAACCTCGTAATGCGCCTCAATCCGTTCGCGCGCCTCGGCGCGCATGATGTCGGCCACGCCGATCCAGTGCTGAAACTCCTCGGGCGGGATCACCGAAAGAATCGTCACCCCCGCACCGGTATGCGCGGCACGAAGTGCTGCATAGCGCATCGCATTCAGGCATTCGCGGCTGTCATCGAGAACCACAAGAAACTTACGCATGAAACTCCCCCGTCAGGCCGCGCGATCATGGCGTGTCATGCCGCCCGAGGCAATCCTTGGCGTGACCGGCGATCCCAACCTTCACGGGGGCTTCGCTCGGGGCGACACTGGTGTTATGCCGGATATATGGTCAAGGCGACCGGCGTATCGTCAGGAAAAAACATGCCGCAAGCCACGGCGAACACATCCGGATGCACTGAAAAGGTGCTGGTTGTCGGGGGAACCGGGCGGCTTGGCGGGTTGCTTCGGCTGGCCTGGGCGCGCCGGGGCCGAGAAGGGCTGATCTGGCAATCGCGGAGCGGAGGCGGGGATGCCGTTTTCGACCCTCTCTCTGATCCGGTCGGATACGCGCGGGCCGCCACCGGCGCCGATGTCATCATCAATCTCGCGGGAACGACCGGAGGCGATCCTGCCGTGCTGGCGCAAAATCGTGATCTGGCGCTCGCTGCGGTCGCGGCGGCACAGGCGACGGGTGTGCCCCATGTTTTTCTGTCGTCCAGCGCAGCTGTCTACGGACGCGGTTTAACGGGTACCCACGAAGATGCCGAAGTCGCGCCGGTTTCGCCCTATGGCCGGGCCAAGCGGGATATGGAGGAAGCCGTCCTAGACCGTGCCGTTGCTCTCGGCGTCACCTGTCTCAGAATCGGCAATGTTGCCGGGGCGGACCAGTTGCTGGGGCAGCAACATTCCGACGGGCCGCAGATGCTCGATATCTGCGCTGACGGGAGGGGCCCGCGGCGCAGCTATGTCGGCCCGCAAGCGCTTGCCGCGATGATTGACCGGATGATCGGCGCGGTCCGCGCTGGCCGCCGTCTGCCGGATCGGCTCAACGTCGCGCTTGAAGGGGCGGTGAGCATGGATAGCTTGCTGGAGGCTGACGGCAGGGTTTGGGCACCGCGCCCAGCACAAGCGATGACGATTGCCGACCTTTGTCTCGACACGACACTGCTGGGGCGGGTCATTGGTCGGCCTGCGCGGGCCGATGCAGGTGCGATTGTCGCCGATCTGAGAGAACTGATGCCGCGGGAGCACGCGCGCCCGGCCGGTCTGCGGAGCCGGGCATGACGGTCTGGAAACGGGTATTCGACCTGCTCCTGGTGCTGCTGCTTCTGCCGGTGTTCTGCGCGATAGCGGCTGTGGTCGCTTTCTTGGTTTTCGTTCTGGACGGCCGCCCAATTCTCTACGGCGCGGAACGGATGCAGACGCCGACCCGCGCTTTTACGCTCTGGAAGTTCCGGACCATGCGCGCGGTCGCCAAAGATTCAGGTGTATCCGGCGGCGACAAGGAAAGCAGGGTCACACCGCTGGGCCGCATTTTGCGACGTCTTCGCCTGGATGAACTGCCACAATTGTTCAATATTTTGTCGGGCGATATGAGCTTCGTCGGCCCTCGTCCACCGCTGAGGGTTTATGTCGAGGCGTTCCCTGGGCTCTATGCCGACGTTTTGCGGGCGCGACCCGGCGTAACGGGCCTTGCCTCTGTCCTCTATCACCGGCGTGAAGAAAAGCTCCTCGCCGCGTGCAGAACCGCCGCCGAAACCGATCATGTCTATCGCACACGCTGCATCCCGATCAAAGCCCGCCTCGACATCCGCTATCTGCGGCACCGGTCGCTGTGTCTCGATCTTGTCGTATTGGGCAGAACCATCCGGTCGGTCGTTGAGGCGCTGATCGAGTTCCGGGTCGTCCGGTAGCCGGGTGGATATTCGCCGATAGTTTGATCAACGGTATCTGGCCCTTGCCGACAGTCGCGGGAACGGCGAAGAAAGGGGCGGCGGGACTCAACCATAGGCCGAGTTCCGCGGGTTCAAACTAATGAGCAGTCAATGGTACGGATGAAGAAAGCATGACGTGGGCCAGGCTCGTGTTGTCGCTGACACCTGCCCGCAAGCGGGCGGTGTTCATCGCGGCAGATATGGCGATGATCCCGGTTGCCTATGTGTGTGCTTTCGCAGTTTTCAACAGTACATTTGCGCCGCTCAAGGAGGTCGCGCACAACGCCACGCTTCTGCTGATGCTGTGTTCAGTTGCCCCGTTGCTGTCCATCGGACTCGGTGTCCCGGACTTTCGCCTCAAGGATCTTGGTCGCCCGGTTGTCGGGCGGCTTGCGGTATTCTCCGCTCTGCTTGGTTATGTGGCCTATGTATTTGCCTCGGTTGGCGAGCTTGGTATCCGCCCCGGCTATCATATCGTGTTCAGCCTGACCTATCTTGCGCTGATCGGGGGCTGCCGGGTCGTCATGCTTCACCTTCTGCTTTCGATTTATCGTAAAAGTGCATCCGTAACGCGGGTACTGATCTATGGCGCGGGCCAGGCCGGCATGGCGCTTGCTGCGTCCTTGCGTGGACGCGACGACATCTTTCCCGTTGCTTTTGTCGATGACAATGCGGCCCTCAACGGATTGGTCGTGGCGGGTCTGCCTGTCTTTCCGGGCAGGTCGCTCGACGAGGTTGCAGTCCGGCTGCGGGCCAGTCGGGCGATCCTCGCGATGCCTTCAGCTTCCGCACATCGGCAGAGTTTTCTGTCGCGTCGACTGAAGCGGCTTGGTCTTGAGGTGCAGACTGTTCCCGCTTTCTCACAACTTATAGGCGATGAGGGGCTGGTCGAACGGTTGGTGCCGGTCTGCGTGCAATCCCTGATGAGCCGTGACGCGGTCGAAGGTCCGGCATTGGCTGCGGAATGTCGCGCGTACCGTGGAGCCAGCGTTCTGGTGACCGGCGCCGGAGGGACGATCGGTCTGGAACTGTGCCGTCAGGTCCTGGCTTGCGGACCCCGCACGCTTGTCCTTTTCGAGTTGAACGAGTTGGCCCTTTATGCGGCCGAGCGGGAAATGCAGCTCTTATCTGACGGCGCCGTCGAGGTCGTGCCCGTTCTGGGATCGGTCTGCGATGCCACCCTTGTGGCAAGAACGCTTCGGTCGCAGGCTGTCGATACCGTTCTGCACGCCGCTGCCTACAAACACGTCCCGTTGGTCGAACTGAATCCGGCTGCGGGCCTTGCCAATAATACGTTGGGCACCGCGACGATGGCGCAATGTGCGCGGGATGCCGGGGTCGGGCGTTTCGTTCTGATTTCTTCGGATAAGGCGGTTCGCCCGGTCAACGTCATGGGCATGTCCAAACGTCTTGCCGAATTGGTGGTTCAGGACCTTGCTACCCGTTGCGGGCAGACCCGGTTCTCGATTGTCCGCTTCGGCAATGTCCTGGGATCATCGGGCTCGGTCCTGCCGCTCTTTCAGGACCAGATCGCAAGCGGTGGTCCCGTCACCCTGACGGATGAGCATGTCTCACGGTATTTCATGACCATCGAGGAGGCTGTCGGCCTGGTGCTTCGGGCAGGCAGTTTTGGTAAAGGTGGTGAGGTCTTCGTCCTCGACATGGGCGAACCTGTACGTATCCTTGATCTTGCGCGGCGGTTGATCCTTGCTTCGGGCCATTCCGTTCGCGATGCGGATAATCCGGACGGAGACATCGAAATCGTGACGACCGGCCTGCGCCCGGGGGAAAAGCTTCATGAAGAATTGACGGTGTCGGACAAGATATCCGGCACAGCGCATCCCAAGATCGCGGTCGTACACGAACCCATTCTGTCCGAAATCGAGATGGCTGCGGTCCTGAGGGATTTGCGCGAGGCGCTGCATGCCGACGATGACACCGCCCTTTGCACTGCTGCGCGCTACTGGGTCCACGAGCGCGATGTAGCGGTTCCGGAGCGGAGATCGGAACGGTTTCCCACAGGTGCAGCACCAATAGCGGCGAACTAGGCAACGCCCGGTTCGTCTCCTAGCGCCAACATGATCCACCGATCGCGCATGTCTTGAGGGTGCGGCGTGCTTGATACGTCAGCCAATCTCAATTGTTGTCACCACTGGTCTTCGGCCCGGCGAGACGCCGCACGAGGTGCCGTTAGCTGACGGGAATGTCTTAACCATTGCGAATTCCCATATGGCTAAGACGGCTCTGCCGACATCATGGAGCGGCGCCTGCGCGCAATGCACGCGACATTCGAATCGCATTCGTGGTGGCGGACGTAACGGCCGGGATTGATACACCATGACCCAAGCTTCTGGACTCAGATGCTGAGAGGTGACAGATGTGGTGCGAACGAAATCGGTTAGTTGCTAAGCATGTTTGGTAAAAGTCGGCGCAGCTCGTCCGCCTTTCACTTTGCCAAACTGGCCTTTCTGGCGCCAGCTTGGCTGGCAGGTTTGGCGCCTGCTATGGGGAACGAATCCAGATTTGAGCTCGGCGTAACGTGCCGCCACGGCGGCGTCTCTGGATATGTGTCGGCCGAGCTTTGTACCCTATTTCAGGATCGGCTCGCCCTTGCATTTCCTCGCCACAGGATCGTGCCAGACCCCAGCAAGGGAGAAATAGACTGTAGCGCCGATCTTATCATTCTTCGGTCCGGATCGTCCCGGACCGAGGCCCAGATCATCTGGCGGACGAAAACGGAAAGTATGGTTGGACCGCTGCTTGGCACGGCGGTCGCTGACAAAGATATTGATACCAATGATCTCGCGCTTTTTTTTGACTTGTTGATTGTCCAGACACCCCCGCCGGAAGGATTTTTGAAATAGCGCTGGTGGAAGTGGCGTTTCTTTCGCACTCGGGACGCTGTTAGTCCGATGTGAAGGTTCTTGGAGCAAAGTGCGCCTGCCCCATTGTCCAGGGCGGGATGAAGACACGTGACAAATCTTATACATACCGGGACATTTCTGGGTGCGCCGCTGATATTTCCCGTTGGCGCCAGCGAGATCACTACGACCGGTTCAGGTTCGTCCTTGCGGGTGGCCATCGTCGATTACGGTGTTGGAGTAACGACCGTGTTCAACGTCGTCTCCGGTGCGATCGGTAGTGTTGTTGGGCAAAGCAGCCACTCCAATGCGCGCACCGCTATCTCGACCGGTGGTTTTAGCGGAACGGTTCTGACCGATACAGTGACGGCCGTTCTCGCCGGCGGCCCAGGCGGATCCGTCTCCGCCTACCTAACCGCCGGGGCTAATTTCGACCAGAAGGTCGAGCTTGCATCGCTCGCAATCGGTGGGCAGACATTCCTGTTCGCAGCCGCGTGCGGCGGATCCGGGTTCTCTGTCCTCAATGTGCAATCGGGCGCCAGTCTGACGCTGGTCGCGGATGTGGCCGATACGGTCTATACCTATGCGTCCGGCATAGCGTCGCTCGCGACCGTACAGATTGGCACGCGGAGTTTTGTCTTTTGCGGCTCTGCAACAGAAAGCGGCATTAGCGTTTATGAAGTGGCATCGAACGGGACTCTCAGCACGGTCGATTCAGTCGGGACAGGTCAGCTTGTTTCGACGGAAGGGGTAACGGACCTTGCGATCGCAAGTGTCGACGGCGTGTCCTATCTTGTTGGTGCCTCTGCAGTAAGTTCAAGTCTGACGGTCTTCGAAATAGCAGCAGATGGCTATCTGACGCCGGTCGATCACGTGGTGGACGATCTGGCGACACGGTTCCAAGGTGTGTCTGTCATGGACGTGGCCACCGTGAGCGGCCGCGTTTACGTCGTCGCGGCGGGAAGCGATGGCGGTCTGACGCTTTTGACGCTGCTGCCGGGCGGGCAACTATTGCACCTGCAAAGCCTCGCTGACACTGCAACATCCGTACTGTCAAACATCTCAGCAATACGCATCGTCCCGGTTGGACCTGAGCTTCAGGTATTCGTCACCTCGGCCAGCGAGGCAGGAATGTCGATGTTCCGGATCGATCTCTCGAGTTTGGGAGTAACGATGACCGGATCGATCACCCAACTGACCGGGACATCGAAGGATGATGTGCTCGTCCAGGTTTCCGGAAACGCTATCCTGTCGGGGGGAGCCGGTGCTGATGTGCTTCGCGACGGCACCGGAGCGGACCAGCTTCATGGCGGGGCAGGGGCCGACACCTTCATTTTGGTCGCCGATGGGGTCGCCGATGTCATCATGGATTTTGAGCTTGGAAAGGACCGGATCGACCTGTCGTTGCTACCCTATCTGCGCAACGTGAACCAGCTCACCATCACGCCGATCGCGGGCGGGGCGACGATCCTTTATGGAAGCGAGCTACTGACCGTTCTAACCGTTGATGGCCGATCACTGACGGTTCAGGATTTTTCGACCTTCGATCTCTTGAATCTGACGCGGTTTCCGGTTGCCCGCGCAACGCCAAGAGCAGTTTGGCATGGAACGGCGCTCGACGACACGCTCTTGGGAACATCGGACGATGAGTTGTTCGTCGGGCTTGAAGGCAATGACGTCTTTGTCGGCGGAGGTGGCGCTGATGAGTTCGACGGAGGATCGGGATTTGATATCGTGGATTACTCCACTGAAATTGCGCCTGTCACGATCGACCTGATGTCGCTGCCTCAGAATGCGGGGGCGGCGCCAGGAGATATTTTCGTGTCGATCGAGGGGGTCATCGGAACATCGGGAAACGACATCGTCCGTACCGACAATGCGCACAATCAGCTTTGGGGCGGAGACGGCCATGACTTTCTTGATGGCCGGGGTGGTCACGACACGATCTGCGGCGGACTCGGCAACGACTCGATACTCGGGCGAGATGGGGACGACGTGCTCAATGGCGACGACGGGAACGACATCATCTCAGGTTCCCTGGGTAACGATCTCATCTATGGCGGCGGCGGAAATGATGAAATCGGCGGAGGTGATGGAACGGACACGATCTATGGCGGTTCGGGCAACGACGTGATCGGTTCCGGTTCAGGCCGTGATCTGATCGACTGCGGGCTTGGCAATGACATCGCTAGCGGAGGCTGGGGGCACGACACTCTTTTCGGCGGACCGGGGAAAGATAATCTCGCGGGTAGCTACGACAACGACTTAGTAACCGGAGAGGCGGGTGACGACAGTCTAGGTGGCGGCGACGGCGACGACACCTTGGACGGGGGGAGCGGGAACGACCTTATCGGTGGCGGGCCGGGAAACGACTTAATACTTGGCGGCGATGGTGACGATTTTCTGGGTGGCGCAGACGGGGACGATCAGATGTTCGGTGGCGCCGGCAACGATACGCTGAACGCCGGCGCTGGGAACGATGAACTCGACGGTGGGATAGGTGCGGACACATTCGTGTTCGCAGAATACGCGAGTGGCGAGGTTGACATAATCGTAGGCTTTGAGGATGGCCTGGATATGTTGCGGTTCCTCAATCTGCCGGGGACAAGTGCTGCTGATAAATTTACGGCACTGACGATCGAGATTGTCTGGGACGGATCGGAATACGTTGCCGAAGCGAGCTATGTCGGACACGCGATCCGGCTTCCCGGAATCGGGCCCGGGCAACTCGATTTTGATGATTTCGTTTTCTTCTAGAATTCGATTCTATTAGGCGAGTTTTGGTTTTGCCGCGCTGGTAAACGGTGGTCGGGCGCGAATATTTGAACTATAATTTGGTCTAATTCCATTTGTAGGTGATGAATGACCGTTTTCGGCAAGCAGGTTCGCGACGCCGCAAGCTCTGTTGTGCCAACGGCATGTCATGTCGTTATCGTTATGGCCATTCGCGATGGCAGAAGCTGTTTGCCGCAGCAACTTGAAAGTATCCGCGCCCAGAGCCATCGAGATTGGTCGCTGATTGCAAGTGATGATGGATCGAGCGACGGCAGCGACGACATCGTTGCCAACTTTGCGTCCCGGATCGCGGAGAATGCGGTGCTAAGGCTTCAGGGACCCTGTCGTGGCTACGCTGAAAACTTCCTGTCTATCCTGCGCAGGCTTCCGAAAGATCAGTTCTGGATCGCATTCTCCGATCAGGATGACGTATGGAAACCTGATCGACTAGAACGCGGTATCCTGGCCTTGCGCAATCTGCCTGAGAATGTTCCTGCGCTTTATTGCGGTCGGACGTGGATTACCGATCATGACTTAAAACCGCTGCGCTTGTCGGCCGCGCGACCTCGCCCTCCAAGTTTTCGCAACGCACTTGTTCAGAACATTGCAGCTGGCAATACAATTCTTCTGAATCCTGCCGCATCCCGCCTTGTCCGCGACGCAGCGCATGAGGCTGGCGAGGTTATTGCTCACGACTGGTGGACATATCAGCTCGTAACAGGTGCAGGCGGCACAGTGGTGCACGACGATGAGCCAACGGTGCTCTATCGTCAGCATGAAGCGAACCAGATCGGGGCGAATGACGACTTCCGAGCACGTCTACGCCGGGTTCACATGATTCTGTCGGGTGAATACCGGCGCTGGAACGATGTTAATTGCGCTGCCCTGAATGCGTCTGCCCATCGCTTGACAGCAGAGCATCGTTCGATACTTGCCGATTTTGACGCTATACGAAGCGCATCCCTCTTTCGTCGGTTAAACGGGGTGGCGCGGCTGGGCCTTTACCGACAGTCGCGACTAAGCACCGCCGCAATTTGGGTATCAGCGATCCTGCGTCGCCTTTGATGCGAAGCTATTGTGCTGGAGCCTCGACATCAAAACCAAAGGTCGCCTTAAGTTGCTGTGCCTGCCGGTCAAACAGTTCCGTCACGAGAGCCCGACGTTCCACCGTCTTGCCGTCATCCGGTAGACCGGTCTTTTTGAAAGCCTCGCGAAACATCTCTCGGACATTGTCTGGCGCGATCGATCGGTCAGCGATGGCATGGGCAATGCGATCGCAGTCCTCCATGCGTAATGATGGATTTGTCACGTCTCGCGGGACTCTCCAGTCGATTTCCGCAGCATTGAGAAACGGTTCAAGGGAGGGCCGGATGGCCGTGTGACGAGCGATTATGGGGCGCTTCGGTGCCACCTGTTTCGCCCATTCAACAAGAAAACCCGCCGTGTTTATCACCTTGCGGCGCGCCTGTGCAAAATTCGCAAAATCCTGCCCGTCATATGCCTCGCGCTTTGCGAGGTATGTCTCGAAGTACTGTTTCATGAACTGAGAATAGTCGCCGAAGACAACATCGCTGAATGGGCGCAGAAATGCGAGGACTATGAGATCGGTTCCCGTTCCCACCACAAATCTGGTGAGTGCTTCTCCGCTTTCCGGACGTGACAGCAGGTCCTCGTGAGAAAGGATCACAGTATCTGCGTTTTCAAACATTGCTTCGAACACCGAGGAATCGAGCTTGCCGATTTCAGCAGCGTTGCCTGGATGCTTGTCGCCGTTATGTGGGTAGTTGACGCCTGCAGCCGAAAGGCTGGCGCTGTTGCGCAGCATGACGCGCTGGAGATACGTTGATCCGCATTTCGGTGCACCGATGTGAAGGACGACCCTGCGGCTCATGGGTGATCAACCTGAACAAGACGCCGATTTAGTTCGAGGGAAATCTTTGAAACGACCTCATCGAGCGGATCGCCGATCCGGCGCAAATCGATCTGCCTTTCTTCCTCGCTGACTGGACCACTATTCCAGGCCTTGCGCAGCGCGGCCACCAACGATTCGACCGATGCATCGGCTGAAACAATAGACGGACAAAGGACGCTGAGATCCTTGGTCGCGAAGCCGTTGGTAACCACGCGCGCGCCAGCTGCGGCCATCTCGATTGGCGGGTGGCTGGGATGGGGAGACAACATGAGTGAAAGGCCCACATCTATTTCAGACAAGTAATTGGGATACGCGTCCCAAGGTATCTTCCCAAGACTTTTTAGAATGATTGAATTTGGGAGCCGTACGGAGTTGTGTTTCAGCCCGATGGAGACGAGTTCGACGTCGTCGTCCCTAAGCCCTTCTTCCTCTATGAATTTTGCCAGTACCTCGATTGCCATGGAGAACATGTTTCGCGGCACTTCCGGGCGACCGTAGAGTGCAAGCCTGCGCCGAGTTGACCGCAATGTTGACGCAGAGTGCGCGAAACGCGTCACGTCAATCGAGGGGTGGAAGACCCAAGCGTCGGGCGTTGCAAACGCGAAACCCTGTTCAGCGAAGTGGTCGCGTAGAAGCGTCGTATTGAAAATGGGGCGGAAGTCCATTTCGTAGCTCGCCTTGGCGTCGGCGAATTCACTGCCCCACGCATAAAATGCCGGTTCGTAGTCTTGAATGAGATACAAAAACTGCGACTGGTGAAATCCATGGCTTCGTATGGCCTTTTGGGCGACGTATGCCGTCCACCATGCCGTCGCAATGAATGCATCGTCGCGATGCATTTCGATTGTCCGACGGGTCACGCCGCATACCAGCGTGATCCGCTCGGCTGATCCATTGGCGCATGTACGCTCCTGCAGACGTGCCAGAATGAAGTCGCGGGAAACACCGGTTGATGAAATCGGAAGATCGGTCGCTACGAAACGGACGTCATGCCCACGTTCTGCCAGTCCCAAGCCAATGTCGATCGCTGTGACAATACCAGCGAATATCTCGGTTGGATTGAGCGTTGGGACGAGTACATTGACAGCTGGGCGGTCGGACGAGAACTCAGGTTGCCACCTAAGCAGTTTGCGCTGGTCAATGATACCGGTATACGAGGATGCGACACGCTCAGGTGACTGCTCGCTGCGGCGGTCGCCGGGAGGTAGGCCCGGCGATAAACTGTAGAGCCGGTTGTCGAAACTCGTGACCGCCTCGGTGAGGCCGTCGCCAAGTGCGCGGCGGACGGACCAAACGACGCGGCCTGTGGCGATCACGGAGAATGTCGCGGCCGTGAGCGCGAGATCACGATGACCCGCCAATAGGAGTCTGACGGCATCCAGACCATGCGCCCCGGCTCCTCTAAGCCGATTCAGGTATGGCTTCAGCGGCAATAGCTTTTCGCCGTCGCCCTCGGCTTCTTTCGCCGCGATTACCTCGTGCATGCGCAGAACGACCGATTTTGCGAGATATCGTGCCAGCCCGTAAGAGGCAGCCTCGCGCCGCAGCCAAGTCAGTGACGGCTGAAAAAAAGCTGAACCGCTGCTTCGATCCACGGCGCCGATTGCGTTCGTTCCGTGCTGACGGTAGTCGACCAACGGTTCGTCGATGAGATGCACGCCGCCCGAGCAGTGAGCTATCAATCCCAACCAGAGATCATGATAAAAATGGACGCCGCTTTGCGCGGGCAGCGGAAGGGCGATTTCAACTAGCCGTCGGCGCATCAGGACCGTCATGCCGGTGACCGTGTTACGATAAAGGGAATCTCTCAGCCTCGGCCTCTTCTGGCGCTTTTCATAAGCGAACATGGAAGGGTGCAGAACTTCATCATCCTGACCTATGAGACGGGCATCGCTGTGCACGAGATCGGCGTTACTTTCCCGTATCGCCGTGACGCCTTTTGACAATCGGTCCCGCCGCCAGATGTCGTCCTGATCGCTCAACGCGAAAAGTGTATCCGGGCCGGAAAAGCTCAAAGCCTCCTGAAGGCCGACTTCAAATGCACGTACGGCATCGAGCGGTGCCGGTGGCACGAGTATCCGGTAGTTGAGCCCCGCCGTGTCTGCCAGTGTTCGGACAAGTAGTTCCGACGTTTGGTCGGCAATGACGAACAGCACATTGACATCCAAATGGTCCTGTTTCGCGATGGACCCGATCTGTTTTTGGAGGAATGTCTCATGCGGCCGAAACACAGCCATGACGACGCAGACAGTCGGTGAGGTAAGATCACAGGTCAATGCAAAGCTCTGTACAGACAGGCGAGGGTAAAGAGGTTCCTATTGCAACAACAAGACCTAGTGCAACCAGCGAGTTTACTGACGGCTCCTCAAGACGCGACGCATCGCCGATCCGGTCGCAATTTCCAGCTGTGCCATTTTATTGTCAAAAAGGGTGGATAGCGTCGCCGAGATTCCGCCTTGGACCTTAACTGTTGCGCGAATGGATACGAATTTGCCGAATAACCTCTCATCATTGCAAATGGCGCCCCTTTCCTCGACGGCGCCTCAAACGACACCGATGTCCGGCTTCCTCCCTTCCGCGCAGTTCGTCGAAGTTGGCGATGCCGCCGCGAACACAAGCACTAGTTACACGATGTCGGTCGGCGATACGTTCAGCGGGGCTGTGAGTGGGTCCGGCGATGTCGACTGGGTTCGCGTCAATCTGGTCGCGGGTCAGACATATGTGTTCACTGTCTGGGGTACCGGCGGTGAGACGGCCGGATTGGATGACACAATACTCTCGCTGTACAACAGTTCCGGCACGCTGATCAGCGTCAATGACGACGTGCAGCCGGCCGTCGGAAACCTCTTTTCGCAGATCACTTACACGCCGACGACGAGCGGCACCTACTATCTGGGTGCTGCCGCCTTCGGGAGCGAGACCGGGACCTACACCCTGCAGGCGGCAACCAACGTCTACACGTTGGATCAGGTCGTGACGCAGCTGACCGATTTCGGCTGGGGGATTCCGGTGCCGATTGCACATGATGAGCGCACCGGCGACACAATGACCGTTAACCTGACCGCCCTGACAGCAGCGGGCCAGCAGCTTGCGACATGGGCGCTTGAGGCGTGGACGGTCGCCACCGGCATCACGTTCGTGCAAGGCACCACCGGCGCCGATATCATTTTCGACGACAACCAGTCCGGCGCCTTCGCAGGCCCGACTAGTTACAGCCCGATCACCGGTACAATCTTTCAGGCCTCTGTAAATGTGTCTACGAACTGGCTGGCGTCGTATGGCACGACGCTCGACAGCTACTCGTTCCTGACTTACCTGCACGAGATCGGTCACGCGCTTGGGCTTGTCCATGCCGGCGCATACAACGGGACTGCCAGCTTCCCGTCCAGCGCGACGTTCCTGAACGACAGCTACCAGATGACGGTGATGTCGTATTTCAGTGTGGCCGACAACACCTACATCAGCGGCACTGACGCGAGCCCGGTAACGCCGATGATCGCAGACATCGCGGCTGTGGAGTATCTCTACGGAACGACTGCGGCAGCCCATGCGGGTGATACGACCTGGGGTGCGAACTCTAACGTTGGTGGATATCTCGGGACGTTGTTTGGTTATCTTTTCGATGGTGTAACCCGCAATCCTTCGGTTTATGGGGGCGGCCCGGTGTCGCTCACCGTACATGACAGCAGCGGATCGGACACAATCGACCTGAGCACAACGACTGCCGCGAACCGGGTCGATCTGGCTGAGGAAGCAATATCAGATGTTGCAGGACTGTTCGGCAACATGGTCATCGCGCGGGGGACGGTGATCGAGAATCTTCTGTCCGGGTCCGGCAATGACACTTTGTCAGGCAACGCGGTTGCGAATCGCATCGAAGCCGGGTCCGGGCATGACGTTGTCCGGGGATTCGACGGCAACGACCGCCTGGATGGTGAGGACGGCAACGACACGATCATGGGCGGGATCGGCAATGACGCGATCCTCGGTCGTGCTGGCAACGATCTGCTTTACGGCGAGAACGGCAATGACAACATCGCGGCCTCGGACGGCAATGACACGGTCTATGGCGG
>NZ_JASBQQ010000022.1 GCF_029961185.1 Albidovulum aestuarii
GATCTGATCCGTCTGCATGGTGTGGCAGGCGCCGGTCAGGCGGGCAAGTTCGCGGCGCTGGGCGTGACGGCCGTGACAGGCGGGGTCGAGATCGACTACAACGGCCACGTCATCACGCTGGATGGCGTTACCGTCGGGGACATCGATCAGACTGATTTTATCTTCGTGTGACGGGAGAAAAGTCGGAAATCGGACATCGGCATCCAGGGCTTGGTCCGCGCACAGCAATTGTTTCCTGAGCGGATCAATTGTGCCGCCTGATGCGTATTGTTGTGCCGTGGACGCCCTGGACCGGAAGTGAATTGTTTAAACCGAACTCACCCGATACGTTGAGATCGGATTGGGTGATACACGCTTTGAGTCATGTCTACTTGAAGCATATATGCGGGGTGCAGTATGGCGATTTGGTTAGGCTCCACCGGGAGCGATCTGTTTCCGGGAACGACCGGCATCGACAACTCGGGCGATGACGTTCTCAGAGGAAATACAGGCGATGACACGATTTTCGCGGGAGACGGGAACGACCGTGTTGTCGGCGGCCTTGACGACGGGTCTCTGTCAAGCGGAAATGACGAACTCTATGGCGAGGCTGGTGACGACTACCTGATAGGTGACGACGGCAACGATCTGCTGGATGGCGGCATCGGAATCGACGAAGCAGGTTATGAAAAAGCGACATCGGCCGTAACGGTAAACCTCGTGTCGGGAACAGCTTCCGCCGGAGCGTACGGGACCGACACGCTGGTTGGAATCGAAGGAATCCGCGGTTCCGCGTTTGGCGATACAATGGTCGGCGACGGGGCTGACAATTTCTTTCGTGGTCTGGCCGGGAACGACAGCATCGATGGCGGCGCCGGAAGCGATTGGGTTTACTATGATCGCGACTGGATCAGCGGTGGCGTACTTGGGGTCACCGTCGACCTCGGCGCTGGCACCGCGACGGACGGATTCGGGAATTCTGACACCTTAACCAGTATCGAAAACGCTCGCGGTACTCTTGTAGATGATGCCATAACCGGAACTTCTGGGGATAATTCCATAGAAGGTCTGGCTGGCAACGACACTCTCGTCGGAGATCTCGGTAACGACCGTCTCGACGGGGGCGACGGCAATGATCGTCTGGATGCCGGAGACGGCGACGACACGATCTATGGCGGCGTGGGTGACGATGCGGTGCTTGGGCGCGCTGGCAACGATCTGCTTTACGGCGAGAACGGCAATGACAACATCGCGGCCTCGGACGGTAATGACACGGTCTATGG
>NZ_JASBQQ010000014.1 GCF_029961185.1 Albidovulum aestuarii
TCTCTCCCGCGATCCGGGCCTTGGCTGGTTAAAAATGCTGCGTCATGGAACGAACGGCAGGTTCGGGGACGCTGCACGGCGGCGCAAGGTGCCGAGACGAGTGTCGCGTATGGGCCGGCTTTGGATTGACAAAACAGAGAGAAAACTCGACCCCGACTGCCGGGATCCGGCTTCTGTTCATCCGTCTGCTGGCCTGCCTCACCCGGTGTCCCGTTCCACGTATCTCCAACTGGGCCTAATCCTGCTAGCTGCCGCTTCGCTTCGCTGCCCAGAGCGCGCCCCGGCGGATGATCTCGGTCACTTGAGGTACTTTCAGGTCATCGAGCTCATGTCCGATTGAGCAGTAGAACACCCGCCCCTTGTCCCAGCGCCGTTTCCAGACGACGGGGATCACGGTGCCCTCAATCCACCAGAGGTGATCGCCGGAAAAGGTGGTTGTCGCCAGCACCTCGTTCGAGGGATCGACCAGCATGTAATACTGCTCGGTCTTAAGACGAAAACTGCGGATGCCCTTCACGATCGGGTCGTCGGGTTTACAGATCGTCACATCATAGTCGATGTAATCCTCGCGCGGTTGCAGGTTGTCGGGCCAACCGGGCGGATGGGCTACGAACTGGCCGCCGATCAGGAAATGATAGGTCGGTCGGTCACGGAACGCGTCACCCATATGGCCGTGCCAGCCGGCGATGCCGCAGCCGTCGGCGATCAGCTTCAAAAGCCCGTCTTCCTGCGGCTTCGTCATGTTGCCGAATTCTTCCTTGTGACCGGACCGCGCCGAGGACCAGATCGGCGTGATCAGGTCGAGATCGGCCAGATCGCCGGGCTGTTCGAGCGGTTCGAGCGTGTCGTAGACATCGACGCTGAAGCCGTTGTCGCGGAGAAGCGTCGCATACCAGTCGGCAAAATGTACCGGCGTGTGACCTTCCCAGCCGCCGACGAAAAGCGCTGCTTTCATGTTTTTATCTCTCGCATATAGGCTAGTATTGAGGCCATGTCGCGCGGGGCGAACCCGGCGGCTTCGGCTTCCTGCAGGGTTTGAAGTGTAACCATACCCTGCGGCATTGGCGTGCCGAGCGACCGGGCAAGGGTGGCAGTGACCTCCATGTCCTTGCGGGCAAGGCTGACGGTGAAGGTGACATCATGGGCCGCCTCGTCGAGGTAGAGCGGGCGGCGGTATTTCAGCATCGGGGCAGCGGCGGCTGAGGCTTCGATTGCATCGAAGGCGGTCTCGGGCGTGATGCCTGCTGCTTCAGCCAGCGTCATCGCCTCGGCCAGTGTCTGGTTTAACCCGTGGATCAGCGAATTGACGGCGAGTTTCATGACCGAGCCGGCACCGCGTCGGCCGAGGCAGATCACCCGGCGGCCCATCGCTTCGAAGACCGGCATCATGGGGGCGGCAACAGTTTCGGAGCATCCCGCCATGATCATCAACTCCGCAGCCTCGGCGGCCTGCGTCGCGCCGGAGACCGGTGCGTCGATTACAATGGCTCCGTCAGGTGCTGCGTCGGCAAGGCTGTGGATATGTTCGGGGCTCATCGTGCCCATCTCGATGAAGGTCCGCGCCCGCCCGGCGAAAAGCCCCTCGGTGCCAAGGTGAACGGCCTCTGAAGATGCATCGTCGGCCAGCATGGTGACGACGATGTCGCTCGTCTCTGACAGCGCACGCGGCGTGGCTGCGACGGCGCAACCGGTCGCTCGCCCAAAAGTGTCGGCCTTGCCGGAGGACCGGTTCCAGACGGATACATCATGCCCCGCACGGACAAGATTGTGCGCCATATGGGCGCCCATGCGCCCCAGGCCAACGAAGCCGATCTTCATCACGCGACCTTGTCCGACCGGATCCCGGATATCGCCTGCACGAGGTTGTCTTCTGTCACCTCTTCAGAGGTGAATTCGCGGATGATCTCGCCATGGAACATGGCGACGACACGGTCAGAGACGCGCAACACCTCGGGCATTTCCGAACTGATGACAATCACCGCGTATCCCTGCTTGGCCAGATCGCGGATCAGGTTGTGGATCTCGGATTTCGAACCGACGTCTATCCCTCGAGTTGGTTCATCGACGATCAGCACCTTCGGCGCCATCGACAACCATTTGCCAATGACGATCTTCTGCTGGTTGCCCCCCGAAAGGTTGCCGACCCGCTGCCGCCAGCTTGGCGTCTTGATTGCCAGCTTGTCGCGGTACTGGTCGAAGATCGCAATCTCGGCACCGTCGGAAACGAAGGGGCCCGCCGTCAGATCGGCGACCTGCGGCAGGGTCATGTTGTCCCGGCAATTCATGCCAAGCACCAGCCCCTGGCCTTTCCGGTCTTCTGGTACCAGTGATATCCCGTGGCGGATTGCATCGACGGGCGAATGAATGCGGACCTCTTCTCCGTCGAGATGGATGGTACCGTCCGTCGGGTTCCGAAGGCCGAAAAGCGTTTCGGCAATCTCGGTCCGGCCCGCGCCGACAAGGCCGTAGAAGCCAACGACCTCGCCTGACCTGACTTTGAAACTGACGTCGTGATAGAGCGATCCGCACGAGAGGTTTCTGACCTCAATCGCGACCTTTCCGGTCTGGGCATGTTCGACCTTCTGGCCAAGGTCGAGGCTGCGGCCGATCATCAGCTGCGTAACCTCGTCCTCATTGGTTTCGGCGGTGGCAAGAGATCCGCGATATTCGCCGTCACGGAGGACGGAAATCTTCGTGGAAATCGTGAAAATCTCGTCCATCCGATGCGAGATATAGACGATGCCGACGCCTTGCCGGCTGAGGTCGCTGATGATGTCGAACAGCACGACCTTCTCGGCATCGGTCAGCGAGGCTGTCGGCTCGTCGAAGATCACCGCCTTTGCATCGACGGTCAGGGCGCGGGCAATTTCTACCATCTGCTTGTTGGCGATGGACAGGTCGCCAACGATGGTTTGCGGTGTGAACTTGCAGTTCAGCCGCTTCAGGATCGCGGCGGAATTGGAATGCAGGCTGTCCCAATCGACACGGCCAAAGCTTTTTGTGGGCAGTTCGCCGAGATAGATGTTCTCGGCCACCGAAAGCTCATCGGCGAGGCTCAGTTCCTGGTGGATAAAGACGACGCCCTTGGCCTTGGCATCAAGGGGTGAACCCATCGTGACCGGGGCTTCATCTATAAAGATCGTACCATCGTCGGGTTGATAGATGCCGCCCAGAACTTTCATCAGCGTCGACTTTCCGGCACCGTTTTCGCCCAGAAGCGCGTGAACCTCTCCGGGCATCACCTCGAAAGACACGCCGTCAAGGGCCCGGACGCCGGGGAAGGTCTTGACGATCCCTTCAAGCCGAAGGGCTGGCTTTTGCGCGATCATATCTTCAACTCCTCCCGGCCCTTGCGGTTCAGTTGCTTGTCGAGGAACAGGACGGCGATCAGGATCAGTCCGATGACCAGATTGACCATCGCCGTATCCGCGCCGATATGGCCAAGCCCCTTGCGCAGAAGCTGGATCGCGATGACGCCGCCGAAGGTCGAGATCACTGACCCGCTGCCGCCGGTCAGCTTGGTGCCGCCAAGGACCACGGCGGTGATCACCCACAATTCGTAAAGCGTGCCGTCGTTGGGGTTGACCGAGCCACTGGCGGAATAGAAGACCACAGCGCTCAGCGCCGCGAGAAAGCCGATCAGGACGAAGTTCCAGACCATATGTGGTCCGACCCTGATCCCGGCATTGACCGCAGCTTCGCGGTTGTCACCGATCGCATAGGCGTTGCGCCCATGCACGGTCTTCGACATCAAAAGCCAGATCAAAATCGTGAAGACAACGAAGACGATGGTCGGCGTCTCGATCCCGAAAAGATCCGCCTCGGCAATGTCGACGAGGGTCCAGTTCAGATGCGAGGTTGGCTGTTCGCCGTTGTACATGAAGACAAGGCCGCGAAAGCCGAGCATGGAGCCGAGCGTCACGATGAACGCATCGACGCCGGTCTTCCATACGATGAGGCCATTGATTAGGCCAAGGACCATGCCCGTGCCGAGCGCCAGCAGCCAGGCGACCGGGATCACCCAATCGCCGAGACCGGCGAAGATTGGCCAGGTCATGGAATCGAGCATGACGATGGCGCAAAGCGCATAGGTCGCGCCGACCGAGAGATCGATATTGCCGTTGATCATCACGATGGTCATGCCAAGCGCGATGATTCCGATCGGGGCAGATTGCTTGAACAACAGCAGCATGTTGGCCCCATCCATGAACGCCTTGTCCGAGACCGACAGGAAATGGCCCGCGATGCTGAAGAAGACTAGCTCGATCACGATGAAGCCCCAGATCGCGCTTTGCTTGAAAAGCTTGTTCTTCCTTTCGGTATGCATGATCAGGCCCCCCCTCAGGCGATCGGCGACCAAAGCCGACCGCGCTTGGCCGCGATATCGAGCCAGACAGCCAGGATGATGATGACCCAGGTGACGACGTACTGGACATAAAACTGCAATCCGACGAGCAGGAGGCCGTTCTGGATGAAGCCGAGGATCAGGACACCGATCACCGTCTTGAACACGGTGCCGGATCCGCCCAGTAGCGAGGCGCCGCCAAGAATGACGGCGGCAAGTACATCAAGCTCCAGCCCCTGACCCACGGTGTTCTGACTGCCGAGAGAGCGGCTGGCCTGGATGAGGCCTGCGGTTGCGACGCAGAAAGACGAGATGATGTAGGTCATGAATACGACGCGCGCGCGCGGAATGCCCGAAAACGTGGCCGCCGTGCCATTACCGCCGACGGCATAAACCTTTCGGCCGAAGGGCGTCTTGGCGAGGATCACCGTCAGAACGACGGCAAGAAGCCCGAACATGAGAACCGGCACCGGGATGCCGAATATTGCGCCTTGACCAAAGACTGAAAACCAGGTGCCGGACTTGTCCACGATGTCCATGTTCTTGCCGCCGGAATAGGTCAAGGTCAGCCCGTGGATCGCTGACAGCATCCCAAGCGTCACGATCAGCGAGTTGAGCTTCAGGTATCCGACCAGAAACCCGATGAAAGCGCCAAGGGCCATGGTCATCGCGAACATGGCCGGGATTGCCATTGAAGGCCCCAGCTTGTCGTGCAGATCAAGGACGACGATGGTCGAGAACGACATCATCGACCCGACTGACAGGTCGAGATTGCCGCTGACGACAACGAAAGTGACACCCAGAGCCATCACTCCGAGAATGGCAGAAGAGCGGATCACGCCGAGGACGTTGTCGAGCCCGAGAAAGCGCTGATTGGCAATCGTGAAGCCGATCATGAACAGGATGAAGGCAACGAGAATTCCGTGGCGCGCCAGCATGCTAGTCAGAGATTTCAACCTTTCATCCGCCATGTTTCCGGTCCTCCCCTTTTCCACCGCCGCTTCAGACAAGCGTCATTCCCCCATCTATCATCACGATCTGCCCCGTCATGTAGTCGCTGTCCGCCGAGGCAAGAAAGGTGGTCGTGCCGGTGATATCCGCCGGCTTTGCCACACGACCTTTCAGAATGCCGGCGGCAAACTCTTCCATCGCCTGACCGGGGCGTTCGGCAGCGCCAATCGCCATCAGGTCGCGGTCGACATCCTCCCACATTTCCGTGGCCACGACACCCGGCGCAAAGCCGGTAACGGTGATGTCGTGCTTGGCCAGATCCCGCGCGCCCGACTGAGTCAGCGAGACGACGGCCCATTTCGACGCGCAATAGGGCGCCACATTGTCATATCCCTGACGGCTGGCGATCGATGCTGTGTTGATGATCTTGCCACCGGTTCCCTGGGCGATCATCTGCTTTGCCGCTTCCTGCATGCCGATCATGACGCCCAGACCATTGATATCCATGATCATGCGCCAGTTTTCTTCGGTCACGTCCAGAAAGTTCATCGGCTTGTTGACGCCGGCATTGTTGAACTTCACGTCGAGCTTGCCGAAGGCCGCGACCGTTTTCGCGATCATCTCGCTGACTTGGGTACGGTCGGTGACGTCGACGCCGCAGGCAATGGCCCGGCCGTTTCTGCCAGCTTGGGTGTCGCGAACAACTTCGGCGACCTTGGCCGCGTTGATGTCGGCAAAGCAGACATCCGCACCTTCATCGAGAAGCGCTTCGCCAATGGCGCGGCCGATGCCCTGTGCTGCTCCGGTCACGATACACGACCGGCCTGAAACGCGCCCCATGGTGCCCCCAGCGAAGATGATTGAATGGAAAGCGGGCGGACCAACCGGACCGCCCGTGCAGGATCAGAGGTATCAGAACACCGGCTTGGTGAACTCGCTCATGTTGTCCTGGGTAATCTTCGGCGTGTCGAAGTAGTTCAGGAACGGAACGTCGACACCGTTGAGCACGTCGAGCGCCGTCTTCAACGCCGCCTCGGCATCATCAACCGGCGACTGATAGATCGAGCCCCAGTATTCACCGGCTTCCATCGCCTCGTAGCCGACGGCAAAGTTGGTGGCGCCGACGAAGATGATGCCTTCGCGGCCCGCAGCCTTGGCTGCATTCAACGCGCCCACGCCCATGTTGTCGTCGCCCGCATAGACACCGTCGATGTCGTCGTATTTTACGAGGAAAGCCTCCATCACGGTCTGCGACTTTTCACGGTTCCAGTCGCCAGGCTGGGTTTCCACAATGGTCACGTTCGGGCAAACCTCGGGCAGACGGTCGTCAAAGCCCTTCTGCCGCTCGATCGCGGTCGTATAGCCGGGTTGACCCGAGATCTGTACGACCTTGGCTTCGTCCTGGATGCCCATTTCCGTGAACTTTTCGCACATGATCTCGGCCGAGCGCGATCCTTGTGTGATGTTGTCCGGACCCGAGAATGACTTCACGAATTCGAACCCCGGCTCGGCGATGTTGGAATTGGTCACGATGACCGGGATGCCAGCCTTGTGGGCCTCGCGCACGGCGGGGATCACCGCTTCGCCATTGGTCGGCCAGATGATGATCGCGTCCACTTCCTGCTGGATCAGATCCTGCACCTGGGCAATCTGGCGCGCGACATCGCCGCCTGCATCAAGAACCACCGCCTCGACATCTGCATTGGCCTCGGCCGCAGCAATGAACGCCTTTTCATAAGTCGTCTGGTAGCTGTCGACGCCGACATTGTTCTGGGTGATGCCGATCTTGTAGGTCTCGGCCATAGCGACACTTGCAAAGGCGATACCAGCCAGAGCCGTCGATCCTGCAATCAGGGTCCTTACAGTCGTGTTCATAGGTTTCCTCCCGTTGATTTGAACGCTGTCACGGCCATCGCCCCCCTGTCTCGGGGAATCACCTCATGGATGACCGGCTGATGTTAGCATCGGGAATTTGGCCGCTTCTCCCTCATGCGTTTTGTTCAATATGAACATTTAAGTATCCATTCTGGATTTATTGCCGATACTCAGGCCCGGTCAATCTGGACATTTTCGGAAGGAGATGGGGATGCGCGAGTCGAAAACCCCCAAATCGGACATTTCAACACGGGGCGGACGAGACGCGGTGCGGATGCAGGATATTCAAAAAGACTATCTGGCGTCCGGCAAGGCGTCCTCGGGTCCCGGGCCCGACACCGACAGCGCGGAACTTTTGCGCGTCATCAGCTTTCTGGAAGCGTTTTCGGGCGAGATGGAGGCAGCCCTTGAGGTGACCGCCGCCAACCCGCACATGAACATGGCAGCCTTCCTGATCCGCAATCACCTTGAAGGCCGGACGGTCACCCCCTCGGCGCTCGTTGCCTCAGCGGGCGTGCCCTATGCAACGGCTCGGCGCAAGCTTGAAGAGATGCTGAACGCGGGGCTGATCGAACAACGCCCGCGCACGAAAAGCGGCAAGAGCTTTTCGCTGCACCCCGGAGTGGAACTCCTTGCGAGTTGGGGCCAGTTTTCAGACCGGGTGCTGCGGCTCGCGCGCGAGCAACTGGGAGGTCCCGCCGGTCCGGAAGCCGGGCGCGACTATTACTTTGGCGGTTCCTATATGGCGGGCAAGTCGATTCAGCCGCCCAAGGTGCTGCCCGAACCTCTGACGCTGCCCGGCGGGTTGCGCATCCTCGTCCATGGCGATCCAACCTTCATGGTCATGGAAAACCTCAAGCGCCAATTCGAACAGGTAATCGGCACCAAGATCAATCAGCGCGCCTTTTCCATCGACCGGCTGCATGAAGAGGCCTTGCGTAATGCCGATCGCAGGATCAGCCGTTATGACATCATCGCGGTTGACCTGCCCTGGATCGGCGAATTCGCAGAAAAGGGCCTTCTGTTGCCGCTCAATGATCTGTTCGACGTGAACCGGCTTGACCCCGGCGACTTTCACACCGCCGGATGGAAGGCGACACATTGGGGCGGCAAACCCTATGGTGTGCCAAGCCAGACGACACCGGAACTGCTGTTTTACCGCAAGGACTGGTTCGCTGAGGCCGGGCTTGAACCGCCCGCGACCACAAGCGCGGTTCTTGAGGCGGCGCGGGTGCTGCATGACCCTGCACATGGTCGCTATGGCGTGGCATGGAATGCCGCACGCGGTACGGCGCTTGGCCATCAGTTCATGATGGCCTGCGCCGATTTCGGCCAGCCGGTGCTGAATCTCGACCCGATTGCCGGGGGATATGATGCCGATGTCGCAGGGCGTCGCGATCTGGTCCCGACGATCGACACGCCGCGGGCGCTGGAAGCCGCAGAGTACCTCAAGGCGCTTCTGGAATTCTCGCCGCCCGACATCCTGTCGATGTCCTGGTATGAACGCATCCGACCCTATGCCGCGGGCAAGATCGCGATGGCCTACGGCTATACGCTGCTCGCCCCCTATTTTGAACTTGATCCCTCGTCGCCCGCCCACAGCCAGACCGGCTACCTGCCGCATCCGGCCGGACCGCATGGCCAGGCCGTGGCCCCGGTCGGCGGCTATGTCCTCGCCATTCCGTCGAACCTGCCCGAAGACCGCCGGGCTGCTACTGCCGAGGCGCTGATCGCCTTCACATCGCCCGAGGCGCAGAAGCTCTACATTCAGAATGGCAGCCGGACGGCGCCGCGCTATTCGGTCGGGGCTGACCCCGATGTGCGGCGGCTTTCCACGATATTCGAGGCGGTCGACGCGATGTCATGGCGCGACGAATTGCAGTTCTGGCCGCGTCCTCCGGTCCCTCAGATATCCGAGATCATCCACATCTGCGGCCAAGAAATGCACGACATGCTGCGCGGCATCGTGAGCCCGCGCGAAGCACTCAGAAACGCGCAATCGCGGGCCGAAACCGCGATGCGCCAAAACACCACCTGAAGGGAGAGACCCATGGACCCCAACCGTCTCAAGGGCAAGAACATCATGATCACCGGTGCCGCTCAGGGCATGGGGGCCTGCAACGCCGAGTATTTCGCCGCGCAAGGGGCGAATGTCTGCCTGGGGGACGTCAATGTCGATGGGGTCAACGAGGTTGCGAAACGGATCAACGAGGCTGGCAACGGCAAGGCCATCGCGGTCAAGCTCGACGTGACGAAACGCGAAGACAACGCCGCGGCGGTGGCGGCCACGGTGGATGCCTTCGGCTATATCAACGTCGCCCTGATGAATGCCGGTGTGAACAAGCCGCGCATGTTCATGGATATCGACGAAGACAACTGGGACATGATCATGGACATCAACGCCAAGGGCATGCTGTTCGGCATGCAGGAGGCGGCGCGCCAGATGATCAAACAGGGTCCGATGGACGAGGTCTACAAGATCATCAATGTCGGCTCGATCGTGTCGCGCACGGCGTTCCTGGACGTGGTGCCCTACAGCTGTTCGAAATACTGCGCGCTGGCGATGATCATCGGCGGGGCCAAGGCACTTTGGGAGCACAACATCACCGTCAACGGCTATGCGCCGGGTGTTGTGCGAACCGAGCTTTGGGAACAACTCGACAAGGATCTGGTGGAAATCGGCATGTTCGAAGAAGAAGGCCAGTCGATGGACCACCTCGCCAAGACCATGATCACCATGAAGAAATACAGCTATCCCGACGATGTGAAAGGCACCGCCGCCTTCCTCGTCTCGCCTGAAAGCGACTACATGACCGGCCAACTGATCATGATCGACGGCGGCATGATCATGCAGTGATCCCACCCTCAACATAACCGGGCGGGCCACGGTCCGCCTCATCCTGAATCCATCATGAAAGCGGCGGGTTGAAGCCCGCCCTACGGAGATTGTCATGTCCCGCGCCCTGACGCCTAACATCCTCACCCCCGCCGATCTGGAGCCGCACTGGAAATGGGAAGGTCGTCTTCCGGCCTGGGGCCATACATCCGTCGATTTCGAACGCCGCGTTGATCACGATCGCCTGCGCCGCTACCGTCTGTCGCGCACCCGTCAGGCGCTGAAGGCCAGCGATTGCGGTACGCTTCTGCTCTTCGATGTCAACAACATCCGTTATGTCTCGGCCACCAAGATCGGCGAGTGGGAACGCGACAAGATGTGCCGCTTCTGCCTGCTGACCGGCGATGACGCGCCCTATGTCTGGGATTTCGGCTCTGCCGCCGTGCATCACAAGAAGTATTCCGACTGGCTGGTACCGGACCATTGCCGCGCCGGTGTCGTCGGAATGCGCGGCACCATCCCGCCAAGCTTCGGATTGATGAAACGCTATGCCGAGGAAATCGCGGGCCTTATCCGCGATGCCGGCATGATCGATATGCCGGTCGGCGTCGACTACGCCGAAACCGCAATGTTCCACGCGCTGAAAGAGGCCGGGCTGAACGTCGTCGATGGCCAGCAGATCATGCTTAGCGCCCGCGAGATCAAGAACTGGGACGAAATCCAGCTTCTGACCCAGGCGGCCAGCATGGTCGATGGCGTCTATCACATGATCTATGAAGAGCTGAAACCAGGCGTGCGCGAGAACGATATCGTCGCGCTCTCGAACAAGCTTCTCTATGAGATGGGCTCGGACGATGTCGAGGCGATCAACGCCATATCGGGCGAACGCTGCAATCCGCATCCGCACAACTTCACCGACCGCCTGTTCCGCCCCGGCGATCAAGCCTTTTTCGACATCCTGCAAAGCTATCAGGGTTACCGGACCTGTTATTACCGCACCTTCAACATCGGCCGCGCGACGCCTGCGCAGCGCGATGCCTATGTGAAGGCGCGCGAATGGATCGATGCCTCCATCGCCGCGATCAAACCCGGTGTCACCACCGATCAGGTCGCCAAGCTCTGGCCCAAGGCCGAGGAGTTCGGTTTTCCGGATGAACTGTCCGCATTCGGCCTGCAATTCGGCCACGGCCTCGGCCTCGCGCTTCACGAGCGCCCGATCATCAGCCGGGCGGTCAGCCTCGAGAACCCGATGGAGATCCAGACCGGCATGGTCTTTGCGCTGGAAACCTATTGCCCCGCCACCGACGGGTTCTCTGCCGCGCGGATCGAGGAAGAGGTGGTCGTCACCGACAAGGGCTGCGAGGTCATCAGTCTGTTCCCGGCCGAGGAACTGCCAATCGCCAACCGCTACTGAACACTCCCAGACTGGCCCGCCTTCCGGGGCGGGCCGCTTTTCACAGGGATCCCGATGAACACCGCGAAAGCCAGAACCAACTCCGAAGACTACCTGCGCATGTATCGCCAGATGGTGCGCATCCGCAGCTTCGAGGACAACGCCAACCAGCTTTACCTCTCGGCCAAGATGCCGGGCCTCACGCATATGTATTCCGGCGAGGAAGCCGTGGCCGTAGGCATCTGCGAGGCACTGCGCGTGACCGACAAAATCACCTCGACCCATCGCGGCCATGGCCATTGCGTCGCCAAGGGGGCCGAGTTCCGTCAGATGTTCTGCGAACTTCTTGGCAAGGAAGAAGGCTATTGCCGCGGCAAGGGCGGCTCGATGCATATCGCCGATCAGGCCAATGGAAATCTCGGCGCCAATGCCATTGTCGGCGGCTCCATGGGCATCGCGACGGGTGCCGCGCTTTCGGCCAAGAGACTGGGGCGCGATGATGTCACCGTCTGTTTCTTCGGCGACGGCGCCACGGCGCAGGGCTTGATGTATGAGGTGATGAACATGGCAGCACTCTGGAAGCTGCCCGTCATCTATGCCTGCGAGAACAACCTTTACGGTGAATACACCAAGGTCGAGGAAACCGCCGCCGGGTCCATCACCGCCCGTGCCGAAGCCTTCGGGATCGAGGCGTTCACCGTCGACGGACAGGACGTTCTGGCGGTCAACGACCTGACGCAAAAGCTCGTCGCGCGGGCCCGTAAGGGCGAGGGCCCGTTCTTTGTCGAGCTGATGACCTACCGCTATCACGGCCATCATGTCGGTGACATCAACCGCGAATACTACCGGTCCAAGGAAGAAGAGGCCGACTGGAAGGCCAATCGCGACCCGATCACCAATTTCGGTAAGTGGCTGGCGACGGAAGGCATCGCAACCGATGCCGAGCTTGAGGCCATCCGCGCCGAGGTGAAAGCCGATGCCGCCGCCGCCGTCGACTACGCGCTGGCGGCGAAATACCCCGACACCTCCGAGGTAGGCATGCATGTCTACGCGGCAAACGGCTGAGGCAAATCATGCGCGATATCACCCTTTCCAAGGCCGTGAACGAGGCCATCGCCGAGGAAATGCGCCGCGATCCGACGATCTTCCTGATCGGCGAGGACGTGGCCGAGGCCGGCACACCCTTCAAGGTTCTCTCGGGCCTTGTCGAAGAATTCGGCCCCGAACGTATCATCGACACGCCAATTGCCGAGCCGGGTTTCATGGGAATCGCGGTCGGTGCCGCGATGACCGGCTCGCGCCCAATCGTCGATCTGATGTTCGGCGACTTCCTCTTCCTGGTGATGGATCAGCTGTGCAATCAGGCAGCCAAGACCCACTACATGTCGGGTGGCAAGCTGAACGTGCCCTTGGTCCTGCGCACCAATCTCGGCGCGACCCGCCGCTCCGCCGCGCAGCATTCGCAGTCGCTGCACGCGCTGGTCGCCCATATCCCGGGGCTGAAGGTCGCAATGCCATCCTCGGCCTACGAGGCCAAGGGCCTGATGAAGACCGCGATCCGCGACAACAACCCGGTCGTGATCTTTGAAGACAAGCTCATGTACAACGACAAGTCTCCGGTGCCGGAGGGCGAATACCTGATCCCCTTCGGTCAGGCGAACATCAAGCGCGAAGGCACCGACATCACGCTGATCGGCACCTCGTCCATGGTGCAGGTCGCCGAAAGGGCCGCCGAACTGCTGGCGGCCGAGGGCATCAGCGCCGAAGTCATCGATCCGCGCACCATCGTACCGCTGGACGAGGAAACCATTCTTAGATCCGTGCGCAAGACCAGCCGCGCCATCGTCATCGACGAAGGACATCAGAGCTATGGCATCACCGGTGAAATCGCCAGCCGTATCATGGAAAAGGCTTTCTATCATCTCGACGGTCCGGTGATCCGCATGGGCGCGATGGACGTGCCGGTGCCGTTCTCGCCAGCACTTGAAGACGTCACGGTGCCAACGCCCGAAGGCGTGGCCGAGAATGCGCGTCGGCTGATGCGGGGGGAAATGTTCCATGCCGCATGAGGTAATCATGCCGGCGCTGGGAATGGCGCAGGAAACCGGATTGATCGTTTCCTGGCTGAAACAGCCGGGCGATGCCGTGCGCACAGGCGAGGCGTTGATGGAGGTCGAGACCGACAAGGCGGTGATGGAGGTCGAGGCGCTGGCGGACGGATTTCTCTCTGACGTGCGCGCGGCCCCCGGTGAGTCGGTGCCGGTGGGTCAGGTCGTGGCCATGATCGCCGACAGCGCCGATGTGGTACCGGCAACACAAATTCGTCCAGTCGGGACCGAACCTGCCGCCGCCGCTGCACCCGTCGCCCTGCCCGAAGGTCAGAATATCATCATGCCCGCCCTCGGCATGGCGCAGGAAACCGGTAGGGTCGTGTCCTGGGCCAAGGTACCGGGCGAGGCCGTTGCTGCCGATGACGTGCTGCTGGAGGTCGAGACCGACAAGAGCACGATGGAAGTGCCCGCAGGCCATGACGGCTTTGTCGCGGCCCTTCTTGCCGAAGCGGGGCAGGACGTGCCGGTGGGCGACGTGATCGCCATTATCACCGCCAGCAAACCCGATGCGCCGATTCAGGCGCGTGCGGCCGCACATTCGGCAGTTTCTGAACCCACACCAGTTGCGCCAACCGCGCCTGCGCCACACCGTGCGTTGGAAGCGGTGGTAGCGCCCGATGGCCGCATCCTAGCCTCGCCCAAGGCGCGTCGCCTCGCCGCCGAAGAGGGGCTCGACCTCGGGCGCCTTGTGGCTGCCGGACATAAGCAGCCCTTCCACGTCACGGATCTGGAAACCCTTCGTAACCTGTCTGTGACGCAGGTGGACGCTAGTATCCTTCCCGTCTCCGCGGCGCCTGCCACCATGATGCACGCGGCACACCAGATTGGCGCGCGTGCGCCGCTGGCCGGAACAATCGACTTTCTTGCGCGGATGGAGGCCGAAGCGGGTATCACACTGCCCCCGGATACCCTCTGGGCCCGCTTTGCCGCCGAGGCGTACCGCGCCGCAGCTGGCGTTGCCGAGATAATGGTAGAGGTGGCAGCCCTCGGGGCAGACCCCAGACGGATCGCGAACCCCGACCGTGCAAGGCTGTCCGATCAATCCGAGGATACGTCCGGCCGCCCCGCCGCACTCATCCTTCGCGACCTGACGGCAAGCCCCATCACCACGATGCGGGTCGGCCCCAGCACCGCACCGATACTCAGCATCGGTAAGGACGGTGAAAGCTATTTGCTGACGCTGGATTTCACCGATGGCCAGTTGTCCGAAGACGCGGCCATCGCCTTCATCACCGGTTTTGCCGGGCGCCTGTCCGAACCACTTCTTCACATGATCTGACCAGCAAGGAAACCCGATGTTCCAGACGGATCTCTATATCGACGGCCAGTGGCGCCCCGGTGCGTCCGGCACCCGTTTTGACGTGATCAACCCGGCGACGGAGGAAGTTCTGGCGTCCGTCGCCTCGGCCGAGATCGTCGATGCCGGAGCCGCGCTTGATGCCGCCGAAGCCGCAATGAAGGATTGGGCCGCCCAGACCCCGCGCGCGCGATCCGAGGTGCTGCGCAAGGCGTGGGAGTTGATGATCGCCCGGCAGGAAGAATTCGCCCGGCTCATCACCTTGGAAAACGGCAAGGCCCGCGCCGACGCGATGGGCGAGGCCGCCTATGCCGCCGAATTCTTCCGCTGGTTCGCCGAGGAAGCGGTGCGCGCAGATGGCCTGATCACCCATGCCCCGGCCTCGGGCGCGCGGATCATTGTCCAGCACAAACCGGCAGGCCTTGCCGTGCTGGTGACCCCCTGGAACTACCCCGCGGCGATGGGCACCCGCAAGATCGCTCCCGCACTGGCCGCCGGTTGCGCGGTGATCATCAAGCCCGCCTCCGAGACGCCGCTGACCATGCTTGCCCTGATGCCGCTGCTTGAGCAGGCGGGCGTGCCCAAGGGTCTTGTCAACGTCCTGCCCTCGCGCCAGACCGGCGCGCTCGTCGATCACATGTTGCACGACCCCCGCGTCCGGGTGATCAGCTTCACCGGCTCAACCAACGTCGGTTGCAAACTTCTGCATTCCGCCGCCGATCAGGTGCTGAAACCGGCGATGGAACTGGGCGGCAATGCGCCCCTTATCGTCTTCGACGATGCCGATCTGGACGTGGCGGTCGAAGGCGCGATGCTGGCCAAGATGCGCAATCTGGGCGAAGCCTGCACGGCGGCAAACCGGATCTACGTTCATGCCGATGTGGCCGATGCTTTTACAAGCAAGTTCACTGCCGCGATGGCGGCATTGAAACTTGGCGATGGCAGCGATCCGTCGGTCGATGTTGGCCCGCTCGTCAATGCCGACACCCGCGAAAAGGTGGCGGCTTTCGTGGAGGATGCCGTGGCCAAGGGTGCAAAGCTGGAACTGGGCGGCAAGGCGCCGGGCGGCAAGGGGTTTTTCTACCCGCCCACGGTCTTGTCGAACGTCCCTGAAACCGCTGATTGCGTGCATGACGAGATCTTCGGCCCCGTCGCCGCGATCCAGAGTTTCACCGATCAGGATGATGTCATCGCGCGGGCCAATGCGACGGAATACGGGTTGGTGGCCTACGTCTTCACCGAGGATATGAAGCGCGGATTGCAGGTTTGCGAGCGGCTGGACTACGGCATGGTGGGCCTCAACCGCGGCCTCGTTTCTGACCCGGCAGCCCCCTTCGGCGGCGTCAAGCAATCCGGCCTCGGGCGCGAGGGCGGCCATGAGGGTATGCTGGAATTCATGGAAACCCAGTACATATCCGCGAGTTGGTAGACGGCTTCTGTGCGACCCTGCCATTCACAAGTCAGAAATGCTGCGACAGGGAACCAACGGCAGCTTTGGGGAAGCTGCGCTGCGGCGTCGAACCCTGTCGCCAATGTCGCCTTTGGGCCGTCCTTAACGGTGATGCTGCGAAACTTAAGTGAAAATGCTGCGCCCGATCCAATGGCGGCAGAGAGCCCGAATTGCCCGTTGCTGCACTCGGTCGGAATGAACGCGATGCGCACAAAGCTGACAGTGCCCATAATCGGCGGGGAACTAGTTTTGGCTCAGGGCGGCAGCACTGCGCCTGAGCAGTACATCAGCGTTATCGGCGCGGCGCGTACTATTTCTCGACAGCATCTTGCCTTGTCTGCATATTTGCGCCTCAAACGTATAGCAAGGGGCCGTTGCGTGACGCCAAATGACTAAGCAAGAACCATGCGAGGCGTGACGGTTGCAGCGTTGCTGCTCGCCTCGGCGCAGGCGCCGCTCGGGTCCACGCTCATCGCTGTGGCATTGCCGTCAATCGGTGATGGGATCGAAACGGATCTCGTCCTGGTTACAAGCTTGCTGGTCACTGGTTATCTGGTCGTCAACGTCGTCTGCCAAGGCCCTGCTGGCAAGATCAGTGATCTTGTCGGACACGCCCGGATCCTTTGGGCCGGGATTTCGCTTTATGTGATCGGCGCGGCGTGCGGTCTCGTTGCTCAGGACGTTGGTCTGCTTTTGATGTCGCGCATCACCATGGCGCTGGCGGGCGCGCTCGTGGTCCCTGCCACGCTCGCGCTGCTTCGCCTGCATGTTCCCGCAGAGTGTCGTGGCCGGGTGTTCGGTCTGTTTGGCGCGACGATGGGTCTTGCCGCAGCCGGCGGGCCCGCGCTGGGCGGCGAAATCGTTAACTTGCTTGGCTGGCGGGCGATATTTCTAGCCAATCTGCCATTCCTTGCCCTAGCTGCGATCCTGCTTAGAACCTTCCCCATACCTCAGCCTGTAACTTTCCGCCGCCATACCGCCGCCCAACTAGCCCGGTCGATCGACTTTGCTGGCGTTGGCCTTCTCGCACTCGCCCTGTCGCTTCTGATCCTTTCCAGCAAATCAGAGGGCTTCACTCTTGCAATCACGCTGATCGCGACCCTTGCCGCCGGAATCACCTTCATTGCCTGGGAGGCGAAAACCATCATTCCTGTATTCGATCCCCGGCTTTTCGCTCTCCCCGCCTTTGCGGCCGGAACAACCATTATCGCCCTTCAGAACTTTGCCATGTACGGGCTGTTATTCGAACTGCCTCAGTTCTTTTCCTTGTTTCGGCACGCTGCGCCGCGCGAGGTGGGATACATGCTCTTCGTCATGATGATCGGAATGGTCATTGCGGCTCCGATAGGCGGGCAGCTGACCGACCGGATCGGATCAAGGTTCGCGGCGCTTCTGGGCTTCATTCCGCTTTTCGTCGGTGTCCTGATGCTGTGGCGCCTTGCTTCGTTCACAGCCCCAGGAGATGCAGTCCATGCGCTTTTGTTGTTCGGAGTTGGCATGGGTCTGTCCAGTGCTCCGGCCCAATCCGCCGCAATGTCTGCGGTCAATCCTGAACGGGCTGGCATGGCCGCCGGCGCAAGTTCGACCATGCGCTACCTCGGCGGGATTGTCAGCATCCTTGTCCTCGGCGCCGTCCTTGGGAGCGACAGCACGGTCAGCTTCCTTCGCCATGACATCATGATCAGGTTGTTCACCGCCGCCGTACTGCTTTCGGTTCTCGCGGCTTTCAGATTGCCGGGAAAGCCCTCCGCCGCGGCCATTTCACGGTGACATTTCAATGCCACCAATCATGACCTGCATGGTGCCAAAAGCGATTTTGCGAGAATTGGGACATCTGGTAACGTAGCGCTGATCCGATATGGGAGTGGGTGACTCCCGTCGGATCACGGGGGACAACATCATGGCTATTGACGGCAACCTTGCCACGGCAGCATTCGAAGCGCCGGGTCCGGGCTCATGGGCGATCGACACCGTCCATGTGCCGCGCCCGTTCTCGCGGTTCCAGGCCGAGGTCCATCCGCCGAACCTCGCGGAAGGATTCCGCGACTGCGCGCGGCGCTACGGGTTACTGATCGATACACTGAGCTACCAATTTGTGAATGGCTTCGCCTATTCGGCGCCGGTGCCGGCACCGGCAGAAGAGATACCCGCCCGGTTCGAAGCTGCGTCGAAGGTCTTCCGGGACAAACTCTGGCGCGAAGATCTGGCGCTCTGGGATCACGAGGTGAAACCTGCTGCGATCAGGGCGCATAAAGACCTTCTGGCAATAGACCCCGAGATACTGTCCGGGGATGCGTTCGTCGCCTATCTCGACCGGTGCCGGGAGCACCTTAAGCGGATGGTCCGGCAGCACCACAGTTTCAATGCGGCGGCGATGATCCCGGTCGGCGACTTCATGGCGCATGTCGGCGCCTGGACCGGCCTGCCACTGGGCGAGTTCCTGGCGCTCACGCGCGGCTCCGCGCCGGAATCTGCGGGCTCGTTTCCAGAGCTCGACCGCCTCGTTGCGGCCATACGCCACCATCCCGAAGCGGGCAGGCTGCTTGCCTCGAAAACGCCGGACGCAGAGATCCTCGCGCAGCTCTGCCGCTTGCCGGGGGAAGTCGGCGAGGCCGCCTGCGCGTATCTCGGCATTGTCGCGCACCGGCTGCTCGACAGCCTCGATACAGGTGAACCATCGGCGATCGAAGTGCCAGAGGTGCTCGTTGCCGGTATTCGTCTCGGGGTCGAGCATGGTGCTCCGGCGGCCAAAACCGCGACCGAGGACGAAGTAGCCCGACTTCGCGACAAGGTTCCAACAGAGAACCGGGAGCTGTTCGACGAGTTGCTCGGAGAAGTTCGCGTGATGTCGAGGCTGCGCGACGAACGCGGCCTATATAGCGACGTATGGGCGGCAGGCATCATGCGCAGGGCGCTTCTCGTGGCCGGCGCAAGACTGGCCGCCGAGGGGAGGATCGCCGAACCAGCCCATCTTGTGGAGGCCGGTTACGAGGAGATTCGTTCTCTGGTTCGTGGAGAGGGTGGACCAAGCGCTGCCGAACTGGCCGATCGCTCCACCTACCGCAAGACGCATCGGACCGATCAGGCGCCGGCCGTGCTCGGCGACCCACCCTCGCCGCCGCCGCCGCTCGATGGCCTTCCGCCGGACGTCGTTCGACTGATGCAGGCGATGGGATCGGCGATCGCAGCACTCGGCGGCGGCCCGGCACCCGAGAGCGACGCCACGGTCATTCGCGGCACCGGCGCCAGTCCCGGCAGCTTTACCGGCACCGCCCGCGTCATCGATGGGCCAGTCGATTTTGGCCGGTTGCGGCGAGGTGACGTGCTGGTGACCGCTACGACCACCGAGTCCTTCAACATCGTGCTCCCGCTTCTCGGAGCTATTGTCACGAATGCGGGAGGATTGCTGTCACATGCCGCAATCGTTGGCCGCGAATACGGCATCCCGAGTGTGGTCGGCACCCGCGACGCGACTTCGCGGATTCCGGACGGCGCGCAGATCACGGTCGATGGCACGACCGGAGAAGTGCGGGTCAGTTCTTCGTGATCGCGGTTCCATTATCCGCCGCCGCCGATGCGCAGTTGTTTGGCGGCAAGGCAGCGCAGCTTGGCGCGGCGATCCGCGCCGGGCTGCCCGTTCCCGGCGGTTTCGGCCTCCACTACGATCTGGTCGAATCGATCGTCCGGAAAGAGGATGGAGCGTGTGCGGAAGTTGACAGGATCTGCAACGCGTTGCCCAATGCTCTCGCGGTCCGGTCCTCGGCGATTGGCGAAGACTCGGCCGCTGCCAGCTTTGCCGGGCAACATGCGACCCTGCTCAATGTCAAAGGTTATGACGCGACCATCGCGGCGGTCGAGGCGGTCTGGCAATCGGCGCGCACCGAGTCGGCAATGGCCTACCGCGCGCGCGTAGGCGCGGACATGGCGGTGCGCGTCGGCGTGGTGATCCAGCAACTGGTCGATGCGGATGTTGCCGGGGTACTCTTCACCCGCAATCCGGTGACCGGCGCGGATGAGCTTGTTATCGAGGCCGCCTGGGGGCTTGGCGAAGCGATCGTTCAGGGTCTAGTCATTCCGGATCGCTTCCGGATCGGGCGCGCTGGGGACGTTCTCGAACGGGTTGCGGGCTACAAGGACCTGGCCGTACGGCGGGATCCAAATGGGGCGACACGTCAGGAGAGGGTTGGACCGGACCTGGCCGAACGGCCTTGTCTGACGACGGCAGATCTCGATGCGTTGGCAGCCCTCACGGTGAAGTGCGACGAGATTTTCGGACCCGGCCCGCATGATATCGAATGGGCGCTCGCAGGTCAGACGCTGTATCTACTCCAGTTGCGGCCGATAACAAACCCTCTATGAACCTGATCGAGAGGAAGGCTTGAGCGATTACACCGAGTTGGTGCCTGGTGTCGCAGCGTTTATTCTGACAACGATTGGAACGACCGCCCCGGTAAGGACCGGCCAACTAATTCTCGCTGCAACGACGACACGCTCACCAACGGCCTTCTGATAACCCTGTTGCGAAGTAACAGAACCCGTCATTTGCCGAAACGGCCCCAATGACCATCTTGTCCGCATATTGTGAGTTCGGTCACCTCCAAATTTCGCATGCGCAGCGAACGGCAGGTATGCGGGCTGCGCCCGCAGAATCGTGACGGTATGACGAAGGTCGGCAAAGGGCCGAAAGCGACTCCGCAAAATTGGGCATTCCGGCACAGCCCGGTTCGATGGGCTCGGCCCTTACCTCGGTGGTGGCGCGTGCGACCTGGGCACCGATGCGGACGCGGGCTTCCGATCCAGAACGTTCAGGCTCCTAGTCCCTAAGTACGGCCAGGCAGCATCCGATTCCTTATTAGTGGAAAGTTCCGCGAAACGGCACAAACGACGCTGAAGTCCACGATAGAGCGACGGCTGACCCCGCTTTGGGATGAACTCGGCGATTGCCAATAGTTTTCACACAACCTCGGCCCATGCCAGACCATCAAGCCACACCCAGTGCTCGAAGCAGTTCCTTCTGTCGTTCCCGAGGTACCGGCATATATGCCGACACCATTGTTGCCAAATGCTCGTGGCCCAGGTTCTGAGACCAAGCCTTGCGTTCTTCCAGCGTCTTACAGACTTTGTCACCGTATAGTGCCAGCATCGTACGAAAGCTATGCGGCCCATACTCCCGCAAGCCCTCCTCCCGAAATGCCGATTTGATCGCCTCTCGCACGCGCTGTGCGTTGCTGTAGGGGTCGCGAGCCAGTCCCTGAGCGACAAATCCCTCTTTTCCCGGTGCGACGTCCTGTTTTGGAAAGAGGGCGTCGGCCGGGCCGTAGAGACGATCCCTGAGATATTTCACCCATACACCGAAGAAAGCCCTGTACATCGGATCGACCGGGAAGAACCAAGTTTCGATGGTCTTACTGTTCTTCGTCCGAACCTCGCGACCGTCCTGAAAAATCATGTCTTGCACCAGATCAACATGCTTCAAGCGTAGCGTCGCGAGCGCAGAGTCCCGCGCGCCGGTCAACATCAACAGCGCGAATATTGCTTTGTCGCGCCGCTCCACCTCGCTGCCCTCGGGCATATTTCGAAAGGCGTGGTCGCATTGTTCCATGGACGGATAGATCTTCGGGCGCTCCGCATGGGCCGCTCGGGCGTCTTTGGTCTTGTTGTTGAAATACTCGACGTCGGCATAACTAACCCGCGACTTGTAGCCCTTTTGGGACGCGAGCCAGTGAAAAAAGCCCTTGGTGTTGCGCAGCATCGCGTCGCGCGTTGCAAGTGACAGAGGCTGTCCGGTTTGTACATTGCGGCGCTTTTCAAGGTGACGCTTAAAGCGTTCGCACCAGTCTCGATGGAAAGCCTTGAAGGACTTGTAACCGGTTGCAGCATCGAATTCAGCGAGGGCCGCGTCCACCTTGTCTATGCTCTTTTCGTCACGGCCCATGGCGTTCGCCAAGTAGCGACGGTATTCGCGCTTCATGCGCTCGTTCTCTTCGTTGAATTTCCGGGCGGTCATGCTCTGCCTCCGTAGTTCTGTTTTCAGTATCGTTTGAGGGGTTCCATTAGTCGCTCCCATCGAAGCCGCCGCCGATCTCACAGAATGCGCGCCAAGTGGGCAGATCGCGGACACTGACGATACGGCTAAGGGTGCCTTCGCAGCATTCGCAGATGGCCACCAAGCGGCCATGAGATGGGCCGAGGGGGAGATAATCTGCGATGCCCAGCGCGGGCGGGTGGCATTCCTTGCAGCGAAAGCAGAAGAACTTGCCAATCGGCGTCGGGCGTTTGCGCCGATTCGCCTCGACATCCAAAAAGGCGCGCACATCGCGGCCAAGGATGAGGGTTGGCCGACGTGATGTAAGCGCGGGAAGCCCCCGGCGTAGCCAATTGCGCACGGTGGGCTCCGTTGCTCCGGTCACGTCTGACAGCTCTTCGACTGTATAACTCCGGTGGAGCTTGACCCGTCTGGAGCTGATCCGGCGACGACGCATCAGCCTTGCTCCGAGGAGTGGGGTTCAACGCGATGCGCCTCGGCCCAGGCGTTCAGGTCTGCGCCACGATAAACGATCTTGCGACCGAGCCGATAGAAGGCCGGGCCGATCTTCTTGTGTCGCCATTGCGCGAGCTTCTCCCGGTCTCCGATAAGATCTAACTCGGGATCACCAAGAACGTAATTGCGATTTTGCTCGAAGATGTTTGCCACGTTCCAATCTCCTTGGTTGGTTCATGGCGCCAGAAAACCCTGTTAGTTTACGCTTGAAAAAATCCGTCAGCACATGTGCAGAAAGGGCTACTCTCCGGCGGGCTTTTTATCGAGATCACGCGCCAATGTGCCCAGGATGCCGTCACCTAGACCCGGCAATGGTCCTGCCATCATCGCGCGTAACAGCGCATTACTGGCGGGTTTGAGGTCATCGTCAGTTAGCTGAGACACAGCCCACTCTGCGTAAGTCCGCTCGCTGGGTTTGATCTCAAGTAGCACGAAGACTTCGCGCAGTGCCCTTGTGTATGAGGTAGACGCCTCACCCGTAATACCAGACGTCCCATACGTAGGATACTGGCCAGTTTGTTCCGCAAACAGACGGGCTAAGCGCAAAGCGATTGCCCTAGCGTAGTGGTCAGGTGCCCGGTGGGGCAAATTCCAGAACTTGCTGTTCTGATCTTCCAACTCCTGCGCCCGGTCACGTAAAGCTGCTCTGAAGTCGACCAACGCCCACATGGTCGCCGTATAACCGCCAACGTCGCCAACATTTCTTCGAACTAAGTTCATGCTACTGTCGGGCTGCAAGCGGCGTGAATTCGATCGCATCTTGTGATTGATGATTGGACTGAGCCGGTCCATCATCTTGCCTCCGTCTTCGTCATCTTCCGTTGGTAGCAGAAGCGAAATCAAACGAGAGATGTTCTCAATTGCGCCAACTACCGCATCGTACTCCCGCTTAAAATCCGCTCGTGAATCGTGCTCGTTAGGCCTGGAAATCTCAAAGGGGTTGTCACCAGCAGCAAGAACAGTACGACCCCTTGGACTCTTCTTGCCGTGCGGGGCAAGCATCCGGTCCACAATATCATGCAACTGGTCGGTTAGGTCTGGCTTGTCGGTAGGGATGCCTGCACTCATAATGGTAGTATCGTGCTACCCTTCCTGTATTACAACCAGATTTGTTTCGCTTTTGTTCGACTTCGTATTCTTGCGGAAAGCCTCTTCAGGCGGGACCTTTATGGATTAAGATTTTGCTCTCGCTTCGAAATTAACCACGGCAGCTTCGCTGGCACTGACGAAATTTGACCACCTTTCCAGCAGCGAACGCCGCCGATCCAGCAGGTCCGAGCGCGCATAAGCGTTCTCCACCGCCGATCCGATTCGGTGCGCAAGGCACATTTCGGCGACCTCACGCGGGGCTTTCGCAAACTCCGCAGCCCAATCCCGGAAAGAGCTTCTGAGACCGTGTACCGTCGCGCCTTCGACTTTCATCCGGCGCAGCAGCATCAGCATCGACATGTTGGAAAGTGGCTTGTGCCGCTTCTGCCCTTCAAACACGAACTCGGAACCCAGCGCCTTGAGCGGTTCAAGGATCGCGAGCATTTCACCCGTCAACGGCACGCGATGCGTCTCTCCAGCCTTCATTCGGCTGGCCGGGACAGTCCAGAGCATTGCGTCGAAGTCGAACTCTTCCCAGCTCGCGCCCAGCGCCTCGCTCGTGCGGGACGCGGTCAGGCAGGTGAACATCAAGGCCTTTGCTGCCATTGCACCGCGTGATCTTAGATCGGCATAGAAGGCGGGCACGTCGCGCCAGTCCATGGCCGTGTGATGCTCAGCACGCGCCCTAATCTTTGGCAACACGCGGGCGTCCCGGATGCCGACCACGGGATTCTCACCGGTCCGAAAGCCCTTCGAGCGGGCGACATCGAGGACGGTCTTGATCCGTTGCGATACCCGGCGCGCCGTTTCGGGCTTCGTGGTCCAGATCGGCGTGAGGCACGATAGCACCTCTGGCTGTCCGATGTCCGAGACGGGCAAGCGTCCGATCAGCGGGAAGGCGTAGTCGGACAATGTGTTGATCCATTGCGCGCCGTGCTTTTCGTTCTTCCATGTCGGGAGCCGCTCAAGGTGAACTTGCCGGGCAACTTCTTCGAAAGTTGGAATTTCGCGCTTCGCATTGTAACGGGGGTTGAGCCCGGATCTTGCCAGCCTTCGGTATTCAAGCGCCTTCGCACGCGCCTCCTGAAGTGCCACGAATTTCGAGCCCCCGAGCCCGAAGTCTGTGCGTAATGGCCCACCTTGCCGGTTGCGCTGGCCCTTGACCACCACGCGAACCACCCAGCGCCTCGCCCCTGACGGATCCACAACAAGGTAGAGGCCATTGCCGTCGCCGTGCCGCCCTGGCCCAAGAGACTCGACCTTTGCTTTCGTCAGCTTACCCGAAATCATGTTGGCCCTCCGCTCCGTACCACATAACATACCACAAAGTGGACGAAAGTGAAGAAAATCGAAGAGAAGTGGGGCGTGCCAAGACTCGCAGTTTGACGCGTAAAATCCTTATAAAATAAGGATCAAGTCGAACTGTGCGCGAGTGAGGGAAAGTGTGGGCTGGCGGTGCTGCCAGACGAATTCGAACCAGTCTCAGCTTGGACAGTAGAGCTGTCCCTTATTGCGCGCAAAGACCGCGCCACTCGGCAAGAGCAGCGGCACGGTTGGTCTTGAAGAGGTGTCGACTGGAGAGGCAGCGTTCCTGGTTGAAATGGTTCGAGACGGAGGCGTGAACGGAAGCGAACTTCTGCAGTGTTCGCATCCGTCGGAAGCGGAGCATCGCCCGCTCCCGTCTTCGGAATGGCAGATGCGAATTCTCCGCTCGGTTATTCATCCACTGGCCGGTTTGCTGGCGATCGCGGATGCCGAGATCACCCAAGGCAACTCCATATGAGCGCAGACAGTCGGTGACGAATTCGTCGACTGAACCGTGTCTCCTCAGTGATTTCTTCAAGAATTTCAATGCTGCTTTCTTGTCTCGCTTCTTCGTTACAAAGCTCTCAAGAACCTCGCCTTCGTGATCGACAGCCCGCCATAGGTAATGGCGCTCGCCATTGATCTTCACGAACATCTCGTCCAAGTGCCACCTCCAGCGGCTTGAGCGCCGGCCCTCTACCCGACGTTTTCGGATCTCCGAGGCGAATATCGGCCCGAACCGATGCCACCAAAATCGGACCGTCTCATGGCAGATATCGATGCCCCGCTCGTGCAGAAGATCCTCGACATTCCGCAGCGAAAGCGGGAACCGGATATACATCATCACGGCTAGCCGGATGACTTCGGGGCTGGTCTTGAAGTAGCGGAAGGGCGAGCGTTTCGTCATCCGGAAACGCTACGTGACCGCCCTGCCCGCCTCAAGCTAAGTTCCTTTGACAGGACCTCCGGGCTTCATGTCGGTCTATCAGCCGGTCGACCTTATGGACATTACGGTTTCACAAACCGCGTGGGACGCACTGTCGCCGCAAATGCGTCAGTTCGTCGAGATGGAGACGCATGTCTACTCCGACATGCACCATGCCGCGATCCAGAAGGCCGACCAGGAAGCCTGGGGCAAGTTCGCAGCCGAAGGCACCGAGGTCACCCGCCTCAGCCAGGACGACGTGGAGCTCCTGACCGAGGTCGCCGTGCCGATCTGGTTCAACTACGCCAACCGCGACAAGGATGCGGCGCGCGTCTTCAAGATCCAGCTCGACTACATGATGTCCGGCTCGCTCGGATACGTGACGCCGGCACAGATCGAAGGCCTGACGCTGGACCTTTGAACCGGTCACGGACCTGACGACGGGCCCGTGCGGACGCTTCGCGCGGGCCCTCTCTGCCGAAAGGCGCGGCCAATCCCCGGGACTCCGCAATGCCAAACATCGACTTCACGCTGCCGCACTGGGCCTATTGGCTCGGGTTGATCCTTTTTCCGGTCGCCGGAATGATCCTGGCGCGACGGGCCCGGCCGGATCGGCCGGGATACAGTGCCCCGCTTGCCTATCTGATCCTCGTGACGGGCGGTATCCTTGGGCTTCACCGCTTCTATCTGAAAAGCCTTCTGGGGTTCGTCTACATACCCATCTTCCTCTGCGTTCTGTGGAGCAACGCGCAGGAGCGCGACGCCCGCGCCGCGATGTCGGACGCAACGAACCTCGTCAAGGTTGCCGAGCGCACACTGGAACGCGAACGGCCACGACTTGAGACCGCCGAAAACGATATCGAGAAGTTCCGTGCCGAGGCCGAGGCGGCCGAAACTGGCTCCTTCGCCAAGAAGAGCGCTGAGCGACGCCTGAAGCGTGCCGAGGATGGAATCGTTGTCGGTCGCGAACGTATCGCGACGGCCGAAGCCGATCTTGCCAAGGCGCAACCCATAGCTGAGGTCGCTCAGGCCGATCGGGCTTTCTGGGGCAATGCGGCGCGCTATGCGTTCTATGCCATTCTCGCACTGCTTGCGATCGATGCGCTTCTCGTTCCCGGCCTTGTCCGCAGGGCTAATGGCCTTGCGGCGCAGGAACCGGTTGAGGAAAGCATTATTGACGAGGAGATCGCCGAGAAAGCCGCGCAGATCGACCCGGACGCCCGCAAGGCAGATCATGAATGGGCAGAGAACTGGATCGACCGGTTGTCGCTCTTTGCCGGTGAATTCGTCAGCTACTGGGCAGTGATCGCAGTCTTTGTCTACTACTACGAGGTCATCAGCCGTTACGTCTTCAACTCGCCGACCAATTGGGCGCACGAGTCGATGTACCTGATGTTCGGCATGCAGTACCTGATTGCCGGTGCCTACGCGATGCTGACCGAAAGCCATGTGCGGGTAGATATCTTCCACGCGCCGCTGACCCGACCGAAGAAGGCCTGGGCCGATCTTGTGACGTCGGTTTTCTTCTTCATCTTCGCGGGTACGCTTCTCGTGACCTCCTACATCTTCGCGATGGATGCCATCGCCGTTCCGTCGGGCAACTCGGTCGTTTCCGACTGGGCGCGCGGCCAGATCGGCTTCGGCGAGATGCTGGGCGGCCTGTCATTGCGCGACTGGACCGATCCCGCGATCCGCTGGGGCGAAATCAGCTTCAACGAATGGGAAGTTCCGCTCTGGCCAATGAAATGGATGATGTTCGTCGGCGGCGTCCTGCTGGTCCTGCAGGGCGTGTCGAAAATCTCAAAAGACATTCGCGCGATCGCGAGAGGAGCCTGAAGCATGGGTCTTGATATCTCCATTGAGCTTCTGACGCTCATCATGTTCGGATCGCTGCTGGCGCTCCTGATGGCGGGGCTTCCGCTGGCCTTCGTGACCGGCGGTCTTGCCTGCGTCTTCCTGTTCGTTCTGGGCGACGCGCGGGCGTTGAACATCGTGCCAAGCCGTATCTTCCCGCTGATGACGAACTATCAGCTTTCCGCGATCCCGTTATTCATCTTCATGGCGGCGATGCTGGAAAGAGCCGGTATCATCAACGACATGTTCGACGTGATCTACAAGGTTCTCGGCGGCGTGAAAGGCGGGCTCGCCTCGGCCACGATCATTGCCTCGACGATCCTTGCTGCAATGGTCGGCGTGATCGGTGCGGCGGTGGTGACGATGGGCATCATTGCCCTGCCTGCAATGCTGAAGCGCGGCTACGACCCGAAGATCGCGATGGGATCGATCATGGCGGGCGGCACGCTCGGGATCCTGATCCCGCCCTCGATCCTCGCGATCATCTACGCGGTCGTCGCCGAACAGTCGGTGGGTGAGCTGTTCATCGGCGCGGTCATTCCGGGCCTGATGCTCTCGGGTCTCTACATCCTCTATGTAACCATCCGCTGCTATATCAATCCGGACCTCGGCCCGCCGATCCCGTTCGACGAGCGGGTGAGCACGCGCGAGAAATTCCAGCTTCTGGGCAAGATGTCGGCCCCGATCATGCTGATCGCGGTCGTTCTGGGCGTGATCTTCTCGGGCGTGGCAACGCCGGTGGAGGCGGCCGGCATCGGTACGTTCGGCGCGTTCATCGTTGCGGCCATTCACCGGCGGCTCGACTGGCCGACGATCCGCGAAGCCTCGATAACCACGCTGAAGGCCAGCGCCATGGTCATCTGGATCATGTTCGGCGCGACGATCTTCGTTGGTCTCTACGTTCTCGAAGGCGGCCAGCAATTCGTGCAGGAAACGATGCAGGGCGCAGGCCTTGGACCCTGGGGCATCCTGATCGTGATGCAGATCATCCTGATCATCCTCGGGATGTTCCTCGACTGGGTGGGCATTCTGCTGCTCTGCGTGCCGATATTCGTGCCGATCATCAAATCGCTCGGCGCGGCGGCCTTCGGCTTTGACAGCAATGACGATCTCGTCCTGTGGTTCGGCGTTCTCTACCTCGTCAACATGCAGATGAGCTTCCTGTCGCCGCCTTTCGGCTATGCGCTGTTCTACCTGCGCGGGGTGGCCCCGGACTCGATCCCGATGTCGGATATCTTCCGGTCAGCGATCCCGTTCCTGTTGCTTCAGGTTGTCGGGCTGATGGTCTGCATGCTGGTGCCCGAAGTCATAACGTGGCTGCCAGAACTGGTCTATCGATAGGCCAATTTGGAGCTGTCAGACGGATTCGAACTGGTCTCACCAAGGGCAGCAGGCTGTCCCTTATGCCGCGCCGAGTTGACGCCACTCGGCGAGAGCGGCGGCGCGGTTCTTCTTGAAGTTGGCTCTGGAGTAGAAGCTGCGCTCCGAATTGAAATGGTTGAAGACCGAGGCGTGGACGGCGACGAACATCTGCAGACTTCGCATCCGCCGAAAGCGTTGCATTGCCCGTTCGCGTCGTCGGAATGGCAAATGCGAATTCTCTGCTCGGTTGTTCAACCAGCGAGGTGCTGTCAGACCAATTCGAACTCGTCTCTACAAGGGCAGGATGGCTGCCCCTTATGCCGCGCCGAGTTGACGCCACTCGGCGAGAGCGGCGGCGCGGTTCTTCTTGAAATTTGCCCTCGTGTAGAAGCTGCGCTCCGAGTTGAAATGATTGAAGACCGAGGCGTGGACGGCGACGAACATCTGCAGACTTCGCAGTCGCCGAAAGCGTTGCATCGCCCGTTCTCGTCGTCGGAACGGCAGGTGCGAATTTTCAGCCCTGTTGTTCAGCCAGCGGCCTGTCTCATGCCGGTCCGCAGCTCCGACCTCCTTCAGCGCTGCGCCGTAGGATCGAAGCTTGTCTGTTACCAAAACGTGCGGCCGACCGTAGCGCTTCATTGATTTCCTTATGAATTTCAACGCGACTTTCTTGTCCCTCGTCTTCGTTACAAAGCTCTCCAGGACTTCGCCCTCGTGATCGATGGCGCGCCATAGGTAGTGGCGTTCGCCGCTGATCTTCACGAACATCTCGTCCAGGTGCCACTGCCACTGCGGACCCGAGCGCAGGCGCTCGGCGCGTTTCTTGCGGATCTCGGAAGCGAACATCGGGCCGAACCTGTTCCACCAGAACCGCACGGATTCATGGCTGATGTCGATCCCGCGCTCATGTAGCAGATCCTCGACATTTCTCAGCGACAGCGGGAAGCGAACGTACATCATGACTGCCAAGCGGATAATCTCGCGGCTCGTCTTGAAGTATTTGAAAGGGTCAGGTTTCGTCATCCCAAGTAGCTACTCAGACCCCTGCCCTGTCGCAAGCCAAGTTCTTCTGACATCACCGCTCGGAGCCCACCAGGTCGGGATTATCCACTCGACCATACCCGCGAGAATTCCCTCGTAACGAGCCGAAGCACTTGACCTTACGGAAAGGTGCTTCGGCTCATCAATCACAGCCCGAACTCACGAACTGTTCCGAATTCAATGGCTTGGAGGAATCGCCTGACAGGTTAGACTGCTGTCGAGGTAAACCGCATGACGCGCGAGAGAGCAGACAGTTTTATATCGAGATTCCTATTCCGTGGCGCCAAGGCGCCCGAGGAGCGAGCCGATACGCCCAGCACCGGGACGGTCCATTCGCAGGCCACCGTGCCCAGCTCAAGGGCACACTTGGACTGGGCCTCGAATGGCGAACGCTCCGTCCAGGACTTAATCGAGCGGGTTCTCAATGGGTCGAACGCTCTGGTCGTCACCGGATACCAGGACTTTCTTTCGGCGATGTCCATCATCCTTAGGGCGCGACCAAATATCTCGGACGAAGGACCTGAGACGATCCGAGTCCTCTTTGGCAGCAATACCGACACGCAAACCAGCATGGACGGTGCCGGACGCGCACTTTCGGACGAGGCCCGCGACTATTTTCTCGAGACGCGGGGGCTGTCACTCCGATCCCTCGACGAATTGCACGCCGTGCTGGCCTACGATGCCATTGCATCTGGTGCCATCTCACTTCGGATTTTCGATGCTGACCTGGCGCGCGAGCGGTTTGGCCGTGGCCATGCCATGCTCCACTCAAAGCTTTATGTCAGCGAGAGTGGAGCACTGGCCGGAAGCGCGAATTTCTCCTACGGCGGGCTGAGACGAAACCTGGAGTATGTCGACGACCTTCAACCCTTTCATGATCTCGCAAAGACGCGACGGCAGGTCGCCGAGAATTTCTGGACCCTCGGCACGGACTGGACGGATCAGGCCCTCGAGATCCTGCGCGCACTGCTTCGGCCAGTCAGCGCCGAGGAGGCGCTCGCCCGCACCGTCCACGAAATGATGTCGTTTAAGCCCTGGTGCGTCGGCGGAGATGGCGCAGCCGGTCGCCCGCCGCTGCCGTTTCAGAGAGACCTTGTCTACGAGGCCTCAGGCACGGCCTATGAGCACGGCTTCGCCTTCGTCGAAGCGCCGACCGGCGCGGGGAAGACTGACATCGGCAAGCACCTGGCCACCGTCCTACCGACGATGCACTCGAGCGTCGTCCTCAGACACGGCAACGAACGCCCAGACCAAACCCGAAATGGGGCACTGGGGATCATTCCGGCGAGCGTCTTCCGCAACTGGGACAAGAACAAACCGGCGAACCTCAATCTCATCAAGCACAGCCACCTCTCACGCAGCAAAGGCGAGGAGGCCGAAGAACTCGAGGATATCCACAGAGGCGTTCGATCATCAGCGTCCATGATCGTGGACGAGAGCCATCGGCTGAACTCGCGCTACCTCGCGCCGTCTCGGCGATCGCTCGTCTTCGAACAGAGTCCCGCCATCTTGACGTCGTGCCTGTCGGCAACCCTAATGGGGAACCAGGGGCTTGATGGACTTCTCGCGTTCCATGAACGGCGGGCATCGATCTATGTGCCCCCCGAGATCACGGCTCGGATCAACGACAACCTCAAGCGGGGTCGCGAGCGGTCCGCGGAACTTGGGCAACTCCAAGCGCTGAAGCAGAGCTTCGAGGATCGTCAACGCTCCGGCATGGCGGATCTGTTTCTGTCGGAAGCGGACCTTGAGCGACCGGTCAGGGAAGCCGAAGGTCGCCTGGCTTCCAAACGTCTCGATCCCCGTGAGATCCAGGCGGACATGGCAGATGCTTTGGCCCCCTACGTCGTGAGGCGACAACGCCACTGTGTCGGAGAATCCAAAATCCGCGGCCCAGGCATCTTCGCCTACCCTGAAATCGAAAGCATCAGGATCGATGTGGACCTGACAGCCACGCAGTCGGCAATCCTCGAAGAGATCAGGAAACTTGCCGAGAGCATCTCAACCGGCACGACCCTCGTCTCCGCCGATCCCAAACGCGCCGGTCACACGGAAGTCCGCTTCCACGACAAAGCGCGCATCCACATCCGTAATTTCCTCGCTGTCCTCAGGTCTTCGATCACGTTTGCCCGGGAGGACTGGGAGTACCGTCGAGCCGTCGATGCGGACCCGCGTGGTCGGACGTCGATCGGTGAGAGTCTTCGACGCTCCGAAAAAGAAAGTCGTGGCGGCAAAACGGAAACGATCCCCACGTTACCGCAGAGCGGCGAACTCCCCTTGGATAGGAGAACGGCCACGCCGATTTGCGATCGCATTGGAGAGCTACTCCAGAGGCCAGAGCTGGATGCGATCGACGAGCAACGCGCCGAACATATGGCGGAAATGCTCAATCAACATCGACAGGTGATCTTCCTTTCTGAGCGGATCGGCGTTCTCGAAGTCTACGCGCGCCTGCTCTCCTCTCGCAAAGGCCCCAAGCCGGACGTGATCCTCGTAGCCGCAAGCCACAAGCTCGGATCTGGAAGCGGTGTGACAGTCGCCAGGAATGGCGCTGAGGCCCAAGAATACCTCGCCCTCGATGGCAAGAAGGCAGTCGATGATCGACGGCGGGCGATGTTCATGACCTTTCAAATGGCGGAAGGCATCAATCTTCAGCGGGCGCGCGCTCTGGGCATCATTGGCGTGACGTCCGACATCAAGAGCATGCTGCAGGGTCTTGGACGGATCGACCGTATCGACAGTCCGCACGCCAAGATCACCTATACCACCTTCGACCTCCCTGGCCTGGTGCTGTCCTCTGACAAGAAAGGCAGGGACCGCATCGAGTCCATCGCTCTGCTTTCCGGGATCGGAGCTTCAGATCTCGCAGACGAGTATCTCGAGTTCTCGGCCGGCGACCTGACCGACATGATCCTGGAACAGCACAAGAAGCCGCGGCCACTTCGCCGCAACAACCTCTATGATCTAGTCGAAGACATGCGGCGCGAGCTGCCAAGCGATCTCCTGCAGACTATGGAGCGCATCAAGCCTCAAAGTCTTTGGGGCGCCGAGCTTTGTCTTCTGGCCGGCAAGTCACCAATGACCATCATTGCCCTTGGTGGGCGTTCACCATCGCTGGTCGAGTCGTCTTATTTGCCTCCCCGACTATTGGCCGTCCGCGAGATCGACGATCGCCACGAAATAATCCGGGATCAGCCGGAAGTGACAAGGCTGCTACGCGATGCCTACGGCGAGACCGTTAAGGCTGGAAAGCACCAAGATCGGCCGACAGATGCAGAGTTGAGTTCTGTGATCGAGGGCCTCCAGCCGACATTGGAAGGCCTCGCACACTGGGATATTCGTCCTGAGCGCACGGTTTCACTCTTGGAGTCCTTGGATAGGTTTCTCGCCTCGGGCCCTTCGAAGAACCAAGGCTACAACAGGTTCGGGCATCTGACGCTCCCATCGCTTGAAAAGCTGGCGGAGGCCTGGGCTCAGGAGCTCGATCCCCACTGGATCGAAGCTAAGAAGGACGTCAGCCAACGTAGCGAAAGAGAAAGAGAGATCCCAGATTATTTGGGGATCGATACCATTTTTGGATTCTTTGAGCAGCAACCATCGAAGACGCTCTCGGAAGTGCGCGTCCGAATGGAAGAGCTGCTCGATGCGGCGGAGCAAGCGTCACGGAACGCAAATAAGCAGATCTTGGATCGGATCGCCGTGATATTTCAGACAAAGCCAATGGTTAAGTAGTGAGAGTATTGATTTTGATAAGGGATAACTCTGCCGGACATACTAACTACCACGGCTCGCGTTCTGATGGCCAGGCAAGAGTTTACTAGTGCTCAATACGGGCATATTCAGTATATTTTCCGATGAAGGTAGTCCCCATTGACTCAGAATTACACGCAATCACCCAACGAAGCCGCACCATACCGCTGTCACTACACGACACTTGCTCCACTCCTGACAATCACAGTTCCATTTTGACCTTCTCGGATTGTCACACTCGCAGACAAATTCAACAAAGAGACAGCTTGCTCCGAAGGGCGGTCATCGAACCTGTGTCGCGGCTTGCCAACAACCTGCCAAGCGCCAAAGCCTTGATCAAAATTTATGATCAGCTCCCGCTCGTCCTCAAGAGAAAGCACCATTTGCCTTTCATGGGGCAGTTCTCTCTTTGGCTTTATTTTGACCGTTGCGCCCGGAAAAATATTGGAAATAACATCTGACCTCACACCATCGTCAGGAAAGGCATCGAAAACTGAGTAGGCATTTCTTGCACTTGGTCCCACGTGAGAGGACTCTATCAGTACTTTGACGCCATTTCTTCTAGTCCCAGGTATGGCACGAAAGACTTCCGCGAATAACCTCAAAGCGAGTGGCGTCAGCAAGTAGCGATCTCGGTAGGTAATAGATTTAACACCTGAGCTCTGTATCTTCGCGACAGTGAGAACATCACTTTGCCTCAAGAGCTGCCAAAAACCCGATCCAAATTCGGCCATGGGGCCATCTAGCTTGGATTTGATCTCGATGACTTTCGCGTTGCCACTCATTTGTTGAAGAAGCGATGTCGTGGAAAGGATTTGTGGGTCAGCAATACTAGGCGCGGGGCCCTTCAAGCAGAGCGATGTCTCTGCCAATCCCCAATACTCACCTGGGATCGACGACAGACTATCCGTCGCAGCGATCGCGATCTCTTCATCCGAGCTTGAAATACAGGCTATGATCGGCGTGCCGCCAATCGTTGGCAGGGTTTGCAAGTGCATGATGTCTGCGAAAGTCGAAAAGCGATGGAGGCAAAGCGCCTGGTTGAGATCGAACCCCCCGCCCAACAACGCTTTCGACTGTAGAACAATGCGCGGCCTAATCCCTTCTTGCGATGCCCGGACGAGCACCGGTTGAAGGGGCCAAGTATCCAGATCCCAGGCTTCGTTTTTGACATCACTGTGCAGGAATACCGTAAGTTCGGAGAGTTTCCTCGCCCGTCTTTGTCTTTCAATCCAGTCTGCAACTGGAAGTCCCACAACCGAAGTCTGAGGGCCGAATACCCGCAACTCATCAGGTAACCTGAGTTTCTGCATAACACTCCGCATGACCTCGAGGCCTGCTCGCCTGTCGAGCTTGTCGCCGATGAAATTGATATCGGGGCGCAAGACACAGGCAGGACAGCCATTGTCGCAGTCTGCCGAGCAATCGAGAATTATTGCCGCCTGCTGAAGGACATCGGAAAGCCAGTCAGCCTCCGCTAGTCTCGACGAGAGACCAGCTCCGCCGGCCGCGTGGTCGAATATAACCGCTGTTGCACGGGGATCATCTGACGGGCCGCGCGTGCGCGAACAGGCGACGCCGATCTCTCTAGATTCGGTGCCTAGTTTTCGGGCCAGCGCCTCTCGAAGTGCCGCGGCAACAGCGAGCGCCTCCCCCGACTTCGCACCTCGCGGGAGTTGCAGTTCGAACACGTCGGTCGATGCATCATGAATGAACCTGACATTGCGCTGAACCCGCCCCGCCGCAGGATCGCCGCCTGGGCATCTTCCCCCCTGCAGGTCGGCCTCTTGGACAGGCGCCAGAGGTTTATGACCCTTCATTGCAGTCGGCCAGGGATTACCCTCTTCTTCACCGGTTTCAGATTCTGCGCGTCCGCATGCAAGGCAAACGGCGTATCCAAACCCGTCTAGACCTGCTCCGAAGGTCAAAAGCCTGCCCGACGAATTCACGCGAATACGTCCGGCATCAGGATCGGGTAGCGAAACCCACGGTTCGCCCGAGGCCGAGACTTTCGGCATCTCAGACGGCACGAATCCGAGACTTTCGTAACCAGTATGTGGGCATTGACGGCCGATAAATCCCGATGGGCGAAGACTGCGAAACCAGTTCAGATTTGACGCTTCACATTCCGGGCAAGCTTCAGGAAAGCCGGTCTTGGACAAGCCGAATTCATTGCAGGTCGCACAGTGCCAATGAATGCCCAAATCTTCGATGCCAGACGCGTCGGTGGAGCTTCGCCAGGCTGGCAAGATGCCCTCTGACTTATGCACCAGACCATTGATGACGACTTCTGCGCCCGGGGCATATTCGCGGATCGCAATATCGAGCGTCCTACTTGCACCTCCAAGACGATCCAAGATTTCAGAGGTTGCCGTTTCGACGGGGCCGGTCTCGCCGGTGATATGGTCAAATGTGACGACATCAACCGGGAATCCATAAGCCGGGGTGAACCCGCGTTGCGAGAGAACACTCAGCAGAAACTGACCTGCCATTTTCTTCGCCTTCAGGTTTAACGACTTTGACGCTTCCGGATCATTGGAGAGGCTTGCCCTCGTCAGAATTTCTGCATGCTCTGCGCGCCACTGATTGAGCAATTCTTCGAAGGCGTTCGCGGCCTGTGCGGCGAGCTCTTCTACAGAGACCTGATCAAACACAGTTCCGCGTGTTAAGTTGCCCATGGCTTCCTTGGCCACATCTTCTGAGCTCCAAGCGCCGCGCAACGCGTCGAGGAAGACGTCGGCCGGCGCATCGGGTTCCACCGGATTGTCCGGATCCTCAGTCGCTCCAAAGAAGTCGCCGACGGTAGATCTCACATTGATGCCCGCCATACGATCCCTTAGGAAACCGGCAAGCAAGGCCGCATTCACGTGTCTTCCCACAACGATTGGGCTGTCCAAGCGAACCGCCGGCGCCGCGATGGGCGCCTCAAGTAGACGCTTGGGATTTTCGAAGGTAATTCGATCTAGTGGCAGATCCCTGCAGAACGTCGCAGCGAATGCCCATGGCTCTCCGCGCCGACCCGCTCGACCAACGCGCTGCCGGTAATTAGAAATTGAGGGCGGTACGTTTGAATTCACGACCAGCTGAACGTTGGGAATATCGACCCCCATTTCCATCGTTGTCGAGCAGTTGAGCAGATTGATCTTCCCCTCTTTGAACTCATCCTCAAACTCCGACAGCAATTGCCGTGGGATTTGTGCCGAGTGCTCCTGAGCGCGATAGAAGGGCGCGTAATATGATACTCGGTCATGCAAGTCGGTCCAAAGCGCACGTTCGCGCAGTGACCGAACAGTCTCGTCGCCAACTGTCCATTCTCGAAGTTGCGCGCGCACTTCAGGGGTGACGCCTCCTGCGTTGGCCTCTGGGATCCTTGGCATGACAACCGGCGTCATTTCACGCGCCGGATCGTATGGGGAAACCTGCTTGCCCGGCGCATAACCGAACAGTCGCCGCGTCACAGGGCACAGCCACGCTGTCTCAACGCGCGTTAAGGCCGCGCGCTCAAAATCAAGCCGCCAGGCTCCTGCGCCCGTATCTCGCGCAGCCGTTGACTTGATGAGCGACCAGAGCGCATCCAGGACCTCTCGTGCACGGTCAATATCCGCAGCATTCGTCCAATCACCGCCGATTGTGCCGTAAACCAGTCTTTGGAAGCGGGACCCTTGCGCCGAACGCGGTTCCGGATCTGGCCAGAAATAAGGGCTTTTCTCTGCAACTCCTAATTCACGAGCCTCAGGACTAAAGACTGATCGCCGGCCAGGCTGCCGCGGGTTAATCCATCGGGCGAACTCGTCGCTCTCGACGTTTGCGGCAAAGTTGTCCCGGAACACGAAGTCGATTGCAGCGAGGGCCAAACCAGTCCACCCCTCCGCTGTTACCCCCACCTCTTGCAACGCTGCGGGAATATTGGACCGGCAACGGTTCTCCAGTTCGGGGAAGGCCAGTCGAGCTAGTCCCATCGTCTCAATGCTGTTTTGAACGCGCGGCCTGCGGAACAGCTCCCGAAACAGGAACATTTCCGCAAGTTTGGATGGTTCATCCGCCATTTGTGATCCACCGAAACGTCTGGGACGCCAAACTTCCGCAGCGAAGTTCCTTAATTCAGACTGATCGGAGAAACGCTTGATGAGGTTGCGCCAGGCAACTGGTTTCGCCTGATCCGAAAGCTGGCCTTTGAGATCTGCAATTTCGTCGGCAAAGTCGTCTGGCTCGGGTAGCGCCAGATATTTTGCGAGCTTCTTTTCCAGTTGTGCTCTTGCCTCTGGATCGAGGTCGCCGCCCTCTTGCACCGCGTGGTAGAGAAAGGCGCGGGTCAGGTTCCGCTCGGATTCTTGCTGCAGTTTTGCCGCCAGCTGGGCAACGCCTTTCCTGCTGTCCGAGAAGGTAATTGCCCTGCGTCCACCCATCGGAACTCCCGATGTTTGAAGGGGTGGCGCGAGTGACTCAGCCAGTTCAGGCAGCGAATTCGCCATGAGGAACGGCGGTCCGAAGCGGAAGGGCATCAGCCTGGCGTTTTGGCTGTTCGCGCAGCAACCGCGGTCCGTTGGACTATCGAACAGACGAAGTTGCACGCTCAGTTTGTTGTCCGGGGCAGCGTTGTCAAACACCTCTCCTTCCGGCACAGACACATAGCTGGCGCCAAGGTCTGGCGAGGCGGCCAGCCAAACGCGATCCGTAATGGTTTCTTCGGCCTCATCCTGTTCAGGCTCAACATCGACGGCGTAGTCATCGATTTCCGTCTGATGAAACGGAATGAGCCGTAGGTCACCACCGCTCTGCTCAATGCCTGCAATCAAATGCGGGGTACCGCAGTCTGAACAGGCGAGCGCCTCAAATACCGGCGCACCGCAGGTGCAGTGATCCTTTTGAAAGAGATGGATGGCCCCAAAGTCCCAGTTGGCCTCTTGCTGATTGAGTTCCGCATCCTTGTCTGGGCAATTCGGGTCAATGCAGGCCCATATTCCACCTTGTGCGCGGTGAAACAGATGCGAGCGCCACGGGAGCAGCTTCTCACCTTCAGGGTTTTCTGCTTTGGCAGCCGAGAACAAGACGGACTGTGCTACTTCTGTTTGGTCGAGGCCCAGCGTCCCTTTAATTTCGCTGAAGGTTTGGCCTCCCAAGAGCATCTTCTTCTTCAGATCGTGAATTCTCGGATGCGGCGCCAGCATGCTCCAAAGTTCAGATGGCGGGGCCGCCTGAAGAGCAGCTAGATCAAATGGCACATCCGCACCTGGGCTGGGCAACTCCGCATCGATCGCCTCTCCCTCAATCACGCGCGTTCGATCCTCAGGGATCCCGGCAAGATCAGAGACAAAGCTGGCGAGCTTTTCTTTGGTGTCCTCGCCCTCGCTGATGGTCGCAGACGTGGCCATCAATCTCACGTCCTCTGGTTTCACACCAAATGCTGCGCGAACTCGCCTAAGAAGCAGCGCCATTTCCGCAGCCTGAGAGCCAACGTAGCTGTGCGCTTCATCGAGAACGATCCAACGCAAGAGGCCCTGGGACTGCTTCAGGATCGGCTGATCGGCAAAGCGCATCAGCATGTATTCGAGCATCGTGACATTGGTCACGAGAATGGACGGTGGCGTTGACCGGATGTTTTTTCTGTCCCCAATCTCCGCCGGCGCAAGCTTGACCTGGTCAACTTTCCTTGCCGTCTCTGGCGTCAGTCCGTTGTAGAGGGCGAAAGTTACTCGATCCTTCAGCGGTGCTGTCCACGCGGCAAGTCGCTCTCGCTGGCTCTCGATGAGCGCGTTCAGCGGATAGACGACGATGGCCCGAATGCCCTTCAACCTCCCGGGGACATCTTCGCGCAAGAGGTCATCGATCATCGGCACCATGAAGCACTCAGTCTTGCCCGAGCCTGTGCCGGAACTGACCAGGCAAGACAGACCCTCTTTCGCCGCTTTCCAGGCCTGCAGCTGGTGCTGATAGGGGCTCCACTCCCGCTTAATGCGTTCCGCTGAGGCCCCATCCAAGGCATCAACAAGACGCGCGTCGAGCAGGTTGCCAGACAGGTCATCGAAAGTCTGCTCCGCCGGCTTCCAGGCGCGGGAAATCTCAAATATTGGATCGGCAATCAGAGAATCCACCTGTCCCGGTTTCTCAGACAGGCGTCGTAGGAGAGCCGCATTTAATCCCTTTGAAGCAATCCGCCGCATAGCGACCATCGCTGTGGCTTCGCGGTTCGAGAGTGACTCGAGTATTTGGTTCAGGTTAGGATCTGTCATGAGCCAGCGGTTTCCTTAAAGTACGCCATTGCCAGTGGCAGAGCTGTGTCGAAATAGTCGGGATCGATAAGTCGCAAGTTAATCAGCGACAGAATTTCTGGTGTTTTGAGAGGCTGTCTCAAACCAAGGGATGCCTCGGCTACCGCAATCGGAGCATCAATCAATTTCTGCGCATGTTGATTGAAGCTTAACCCTTCGATTTGGACTGACGTGCGAATATTAGCGAGACCAGATGGAACCCAATCGAAACGCCGCACCGCCTCGTGTGCAACTTCAATAAGTCGTGCCCGCGCGTTGCCTCTGATAGACGCGCCCAGTCTTGCAGCAAGTTCCGGATCAGCGATCAAGCGAATTCGATCTGTTTGAACCAGTGCCATCGCCAGGTGGCCCGAAAGGTCCGGACGAAGGCATGCAATCTCATTCACCCGACGAGCAAGAGCACGGTCTACCTCCTCTTCGAGCTCACCTTCCTCGAAGACAGTTCTCAACTGAGTTCGCCTAAACTCACAGAAATGATCCATCGCAGTTTGAAAACATTCCAGAAGTATCGCTGGCCAGTAAATTGGAGCTGCCGTTTCAAGGCCAATGACAAGGGGCAGGTCTGAGGAGCCGACCCTTAAGGCGAGCGACAAGGCGGCTTCCGGAACTTTGGGCAACGCCTGCACTTGATCGAGAACGCCTGCGTCTCCTGCGTCCGCAGCATACTGTATGAGTTGCCAGTTGCGCCGCCAATTTGGGTTGTCTGAGGTGCCCCTAGATTTGTAGACGCTTTGCCCCCTAACTTTGAGGCGAGGAGGCCGAGATGGGGACAAGCAACTAC
>NZ_JASBQQ010000023.1 GCF_029961185.1 Albidovulum aestuarii
TGGACTTGCCCGGCTTTGGTGGAGAGCGTTTAGCTCACTTCCCGGGCCTTTCGCTCGAAGGCGATGGGGCTCTGGAAGTCGAGCGATGAATGCCGCCTGACGGGGTTATAGAACCCGTCGATGTATCTGGCGATGGCGTTTTCGGCCTGATTGCGGGTTTGCCATGCGACCGGCCAGATCAGTTCCGACTTGATGGTCTTGAAGAAGGTCTCAACCATCGAGTTATCGTAGCAGTTTCCCTTGCCGCTCATCGAGATCAGGATGCCGCGGTTTCGGAGCTCAGCCTGATAATCGACAGAGCAGTATTGCGATCCACGATCGGAGTGATGGACCAGCCCGGGTTCCGGATTGCGAGATGCAAGGGCACGTCGCAAAGCCTCGACGGCGAGGCTGCGCTTCAGCCGGTCACTCGTTGCCCAGCCGACGACGCGCCGCGAGTGGAGGTCGAGCACGACCGCGAGGTAGAGCCAGCCCTGTGCCGTCCAGATGTAGGAGATGTCAGCGCCCCATTTCCGGTCCGGTTGTTCAGCCTGGAAGTTCTGGGCGATCAGGTTCGGCGCAACTGGCCAGGCGTGTTCGCTGTTCGTGGTTCGCTTGAACCGTCGTTTCTGCCTTGCCACGAGGCCGTTCTCGCGCATCAGTCGAGCCGTGCGGTGACGCCCGATCTGATGACCTTCATCGATCAGGTCGCGATGCATGCGCGGGCTGCCATAGGTGCCGTTCGACAGGGCGAACACCGTGCGAATGTGGGCGAGATGGACCATGTCCTGACGCTGGCGCTGGCAGGCCGGGCGGTCGCGCCAGGCGAAGAACCCACTCTGGCTGACATCCAGGACCCGGCACATCCTGTGAATGGGGAAGCTCGCCTTCTCCGCCTCAATGAAGGCAAAGCTCATCGACTTGCGTCTTTCGCGAAGAAGGCGGCCGCTTTTTTTAGGATGTCGCGCTCCTGCTTCAGAACCGCGTTCTCGCGTCGCAACCGCTTCAGCTCGGCATGCAAATCGACCGATGCCTCAACCGGCTCACCGGTATCCCGCTCGCGACTGAGCCATCGCGTCAGTGTCGAAAGTCCGACGCCCAGATCTTCCGCGATCTCGCGCCGCGTCCGGCCGCTCGTCAGCGCCAAACGAACCGCTTCACGCCGAAACTCCGGCGTCGGTCTGTTTCCGTTTCCCATAGAACACCTCCTGGTTCCTCAGTTGGTGCTCTCCACTTTTCTCGGGCAAGTCCA
>NZ_JASBQQ010000024.1 GCF_029961185.1 Albidovulum aestuarii
TGAGGTGCCCCTAGATTTGTAGACGCTTTGCCCCCTAACTTTGAGGCGAGGAGGCCGAGATGGGGACAAGCAACTACAGCGACGAGTTCAAGCGGGACGCGGTGCATCAGATCACTGTCCGTGGCTATCCAGTTCGGGAGGTATCCCGGCGCTTGGGCGTCAGCACTTATTCTCTCTATAAGTGGCTAAAGGTGTTCGGGGAGCCGACGTCAAAGCCGGGTGTGGACCACGAGGCCGAGAACCGGCGCCTGAAGCGCGAGCTGGCTCGGGTGACCGAGGAGCGCGACATCCTAAAAAAGGCAACGGCGTACTTCGCGCGCGAGTCCCAATGAAGTACGCCTTCATCCGGGCGCATCGCGTGGAGTTCGGCGTCCGGGCCATGTGCCGGGTGCTGCGGGTCCATTTCTCCGGCTTCTATGCATGGCTTAAGGAACCGTTAAGCCACCGCGCGCAGGAGGATGCGCGTCAGACCGAGCTGGTCCGCCAAGCCTGGACCGACAGCGGCAAGGTCTATGGCTACCGCAAGTTGACGGATGATCTGCGCGATCAGGGCGAAAGCATCTCGGAGAACCGTGTTGCCCGGTTGGCGTCACTGGCCGGGATCGCTGCGCAGATCGGCTACAGGCGCCGCCCCGGCCGATATGGCGGCAAGCCTGCTGTCGTCGCTGAGAACAGGTTGGAGCAATGCTTCGATGCCTCTCAGCCCGATCAGGTCTGGGTGACCGACATCACCTACATCAAGACCCATGAAGGCTGGCTGTACTTGTGCGTCGTCATCGATCTGTACTCGCGCCGGGTTGTCGGCTGGTCCGCCCAGTCCCGCATGACGACGGACCTCGCCCTGCAAGCCCTGCTGATGGCCGTGTGGCGGCGCAAACCCACAGGTAGGGTCATGGTCCACTCAGACCAGGGTTCCCAGTTCACCAGCCGGGAGTGGCAGACATTCCTGCGCCAGCATGATGTGGAACCCAGCATGAGCAGACGCGGCAATTGTCACGACAACGCTGTCGCCGAGAGCTTCTTCCAGCTCCTGAAACGGGAACGGATCCGGCGTCGTACCTACCCGACCCGCGATGCCGCCAGGCAGGACGTGTTCGACTACATCGAGATGTTTTATAACCCGAAACGCAAGCACACGAACAACGGCATGCTGTCGCCCGTTGATTTCGAGATCAGGCAGCAGAAACTGACCAAGGCGGGTGTCTAGAAAACTAGGGGCACCTCA
>NZ_JASBQQ010000015.1 GCF_029961185.1 Albidovulum aestuarii
CCCCTTGCGCTGGTATCATCATCGCGCAAGAGGAACAGGGCGTCGAGGTCGCTTTGTCTTGCGAGCGTTGCGCCCTTCTCCAGCCCAAGCACCATAATGACCGTCGCCCAAGCGTCGGTCTCTGCGCAGGTGCGGGCGACGACCGTGACGGACGCCGGCGACTCGATCAGCGGCGCGCCGCGCTGCGGGTCGACTCCGTCTGCTCCTCAAGATAGGTGATCCGCCAAATTCTCAGCGTCCGCATTGGGCTCAAACCGGCCGATCACCGCGCTGCGGCGGGCGTTGATGCGTCCTTTCGACCCTGACGGGTGAGGCCGGCCCTTTGCCGACATCCAGCGGCCAGTCGCGATGCTGCGGTCGCAGTCCGCATTGCTGCCATTCAGGTTCGACGCAGAAAGTCGGAGTCAGATTGTTCGGAGATGGATCTCAGAGGTGCCGCTCGACATCCATGCTCTGATGAAGAATCCGCACGACGACAAGATTGCCTTCGATCCTGCGGAAGAAGATGACATGGTGCCCGGATAGGTATTTCTGCATTCCCTCAGCAATCGACACCGGCCTCCCCGTCCGGTCGCCGCGCGCGAGTTGGTCGACCGCGTGGATCAGGTCGGTGGTACAGGCAATCCAAACAGCTTCTTAGTTTGCCTCCCGAATAATATCGGCCAGAGACGGCGACGACTCGCGCCACCGTTCAGCAAGGGTGCGGCGGAACACCGACCTCGAGTACTCGGCGAACCTATCAGAGATATCTTTGCTGGTGTCAGCGCCTGCCAGAAGAAAAAAGCTTCGCTTGCGGTCAGGAAGGCAGTCATGCACGACCAGATCGCGCAGGGCGGACGGCGCCTGCAGAAGGCAAAGCGCGGACGTTACGGCCCAGCCATAGCCGGACTGTACAAACCGAAGCAAACTATGGGTTGAATCGAAACTGAACCGCGCAGATTCCGCAGCGCCTAGTTCGGTGGCTATGGCGGCTGTGGCCGTCCCGAACTTGGAATTCCGACCAAAGGCCACTTGCGGCTTCTCGCGAACCAGTTGCTGCAGTGGGATTTCCGACATGGATCGAGGGACCACGACCACATACGGGTCGTGGAACAGCAGGTGACGCTTACCACGTTTGGCCTGCGCAAACGGAGGGCAATCGATCGCCAGATTGCACAGACCGGCGCGCAAACTCTCCTCGATCCACGGCGAAATCCCTGCGCGAAGTTCAAGCTTCCGGGCAAGACGACCTGCAGCAGCGAGGATTTCTGCGCCCAGCACACAGGACAGACTATCAGGCATTGCGATGCGCAGCACCTGGCGCGGGCGGCCCCGGCTTGTTCGCGCCTCAACCAGCAGCGCCTCCAGCTGGGCAATTCTGCCGGGCAGTTCCTGTTGCAGAAACTCGGCCGCCGGGGTCAGACCGAATGGCCGCGTTTCCCGGCGCAGGAGCTGCAGACCCAGATGCGCCTCAAGCTGTTGCATGTGCTGCGATACCGTGGGCTGCGACACTCCAAGCGCCGCACCGGCGGCCGACAGGTTTCGTGTCTCGGCAACCGCGAGGAAGGTTCTGAGCAGCGAGAGGTCGAGCGCTTTATCATTGGTCATGAGAATACTGATTATTTAAAAATCAGAAGTTATGGAAGCTGATTGCTTTGCCTAAAATCCCGGTCATCTTGTCGCGGAGTTTGCAGGAGGACGAGATGAAAACACATGCGCAGGCCGTGGTCATCGGAGGCGGGCTGGTCGGATGCTCGATCCTCTACCACCTCGCCAAGCTCGGCTGGACCGACGTTGTGCTGCTGGAGCGCGATGAACTGACCTCAGGCTCCACCTGGCATGCGGCCGCGAACATTCACGGCCTGCACGACAACAACAACATCTCGAAGATCCAGTACTACACGATGAAGCTCTACACGGAGCTTGAGGCCGAGACGGGTCAGGGCTGCGGGGTGTTCCAGCCTGGCTCGCTTTACCTTGCCCAGACCGAGGCGCGCGAACACCAGCTGCGGCTTCAGGAGGCAAAGGCTCGCTACTTCAAGGCTGATTTCTTCAATATCGGCCGCGACGAGGCCGAGCGGTTGCATCCGCTGGTCGATTTCGACGGCATCCGCTGCATCATGTATGAACCCGACGGCGGCAACGTCGATCCGTCGGGTGTGACTCAGGCCTATGCCGCCGGTGCGCGGAAAATGGGGGCTGAGGTTCATCGGTTCACCCCGGTCACCGCCACGATCCAGCAGCCCGACGGCAGCTGGATCGTCGAGACGCCCAAGGGCAATATCCACACCCATTGGGTGGTGAACGCCGCTGGCCTATGGGGCCGCGAAGTGGCACGGATGGCCGGGATCGAGCTGCCGCTGCAACCGACCGAGCACCAGTATTTCGTGACCGAGACCATCGCCGAGATTGACGCATTGGATCGCCGCCTGCCCTCGGTCGCCGACCGTGACGGTGAATACTACCTGCGGCAGGAGGGCAAGGGCCTGCTGATTGGTGCCTATGAACGCGACATGCGCTTCTGGGCCGAGGAGGGCACGCCGCTTGACTTCGCCCATGATCTCTTCCCCGACGACCTGGAGCGGATCGAGGAAAACATGATGCGCGCCATCGCGCGGGTGCCGGCGGTCGGGACCGCGGGCATCAAGCGGGTCATCAACGGTCCGATGATCTGGTCGCCCGACAGTGCGGCGCTTTACGGTCCGGTGCCTGAACTCAGGAACTATTTCTGCTGCAATGGCATCATCCCCGGCTTCTCGCAGTCGGGCGGGCTTGGCCTGATGAGCGCACAGTGGATTGTGGAGGGCGAGCCGCAATTCGACATGTTTGCCTGGGATCTCGCCCGCTTCGGCGACTGGGCCGACAAGGCCTTTACTAGGGCGCGCGTGCAGGACCAGTACGCCCATCGGTTCAAGATCCACTTTCCTTATGAGGAACGCGCCGCCGGTCGCCCGATGCGTACCCGCCCGGCCTATGCGATGCAAAAGGATATGGGCGCAGTCTTTGGCCTCAACTATGGCTGGGAACACCCCCTGTGGTTCGCTCCCAAGGGCGTCGAGCCGCAGGAGAGCTACGGCTTCGCCCGCCAGCCCTGGTTCGACCACGTTGGGGCCGAGGCGAAGGCGCTGCGGGACGGCGTCGGCGTGATCGACATCTCGAACTTCGCGAAATACGAGATCAGGGGCGCAGGTGCAGGCGACTGGCTCGACCGGGTCATCGCCAACCGGGTTCCGTCGCAGATCGGGCGGTCCTGCCTGACGCCCCTGATCGGCAAGCGCGGCGGCATCGCCGGCGACTTCACGGTGACAAAGCTCGGCGAGGATCACTTCTTCATGGTCGGCTCCGGCATGGCCGAGCGCTATCACCAGCGCTATTTCAACGAGGTGCCGCTGCCCGAGACGGTTTCGTTCAAGAGCCGAACGGTCGACCTTTGCGGTGTCAACGTCGCAGGCCCGAAGGCGCGGGCGCTGTTGTCGCGGCTGACGCAGGAAGACCTGTCGAATGAGGTCTTTCCGTTCATGCGATCGCGCCGCATCTCCATTGCCGGCGTCGAGGCCATCGCGATCCGGGTGTCATTCACCGGCGATCTCGGCTGGGAACTCTACGTCGCAGAATCCGATCAGGTGAAACTCTACTCCGCGCTTCTCACAAGTGGCGAAGACCTCGGCATCCGCCCGGTCGGCAGCCGCGCCCTGCTCTCGCTCCGCATCGAGAAGGGTTATGGCTCCTGGGGACGCGAATACAGCCCCGAATACTGGCCGCAGGAGGTTGGTCTGGACCGGCTGATCAAGATGGACAAACCCGATTTCCTTGGCAAGGACGCCTATGCCGCGCTCGCCGACCGCACCCCGCGCGAGCGGCTGGTGATGATCGAGGTTGAGGCCGACAGTGCCGATGCCACGGGGGGCGAGCCGATCTTCCTGCCCGACGGCACGCCGGTCGGCCGGGTCAGTTCGGGCGCATATGGCTATTCGGTGGGCAAATCGCTGGCGCTGGGATTCATCAAGACGACAAGCGCGATTGCTGGAACCGAAGTCTCGGTCGCGGTCCTTGGACGAGATACCAAGGCAGTTGTCCTTGCCGCCCCACCGTTTGACCCGAAAGGCGATCGGCTGAGGTCGTAGGTCCACACTGACATGGTTGCACGAGGCGTTCAGTTTAACCGGGCATTCCTGCCATCAAAACTGCGACGTGGAAATGGCTGGGCTTCGGACTGGTTTAACTCTTTGCCCGCTTATCCGCGAGGATATGGTTCGAAACATCTTGGGCGGTCTTTAGGCGAAGAAGATCCTGACGATCGGTCAGGACATCGGCGTAATACGGGACGTTGAGAAGCCGCTCTTCTCTAGGCTCGGTAACCTGCATGGCATTGTAACCCGTCTGAGAGAAATACGTCACATGGGCACGGACACTCGCAGCGCGACCCTCAAAGCCAAGGGCGATGAATATCCGGCGAAGTTGCTCGATCCTTAAGGCCTCGGTTTCGCGAAGCACCTCTGCGGTGCGTAGCGAACTGTGCGCCCAGTCCCGGACCGCGTTGTCATAGGCAGGGACATACTGGTCCTCCTTCAACAGCACGCTCACATAGGCCAGGTATTGTTGCCAGCCGTCGTCCCCGGCCGATTCGATTGCTTCGGTAAAAGGGGCTGTGTTGCGATCGGCCCAGTCCCGGCGAACCTCCTCAAGTAATTCCTCTAGATTGCCGAACTGCCAGTAAAAGGCCCCTGTCGTCGCCCCGAGTTCCTCGGCGAGCTGACGAAGGCTGATACCGCTGATGCCCTTTTCTATCAACGTCTTGCGGGCGGCGGCGACCCAACTTGACCGATCCAGATTGCGGTCCGCCTTCTTTTTCGGTTGCGCCATTTTCGCTCCGCCATCCCCACCGCATGCACAGTTCTACAAAAATTTATTGACTCAATTACCGAACATAACACATGTTACGCAATGAACGTAACGCATGTTATGTTCGGTCGATGAAGGAACTAACCAGCGAGGAGGATGGAGATGTTTCAGAGGATGCTTTCGACGGCTGCTTTTCTGGCAGCCTTTGCTGCAACCGCAGCTTCAGCACAGATCGAACTCAAGTTTGCAACGGATTCCGGCGACCGGGATTCGCCGTCGGGCAAGGCACTGGCCGCCTGGGCGGACGCAGTGAAGGAAGGGTCCAACGGCGAGATCGACGTCAAGGTGTTCTACCAGAACGAGCTCGGCGGCCAGCTTGAGGTGTTCGACCTATTCGTCGCCGGCGAAGTCGACGCGATGATCTCGTGGCCGTCGACTTCATATGACAAGCGGATCGGCATTCTGAACACGCCCTATATGGTTACGTCGTGGGAAGAGGCACTGGACGCCTACAAACCCGGCGGCTGGGCCAACGGCGTTCTGAACACGGTGTTCAACGATATCGGGCTCAAGTACTTCGGCGCCTGGCCGGAAGGGTTCAGCGGCGTTGCCACGCGCGGGTCCTATGCAACAGATCTGGCCGGCGCCTCGGGCATGAAAGTGCGGACCCCGCCGCTGTTCCCCTTCCCGCAGATTCTGGAAGCCATGGGCTACCAGACCGCGGCGATCGACTGGGGCGAGGTCTACACCTCGATCCAGACAGGCGTTGTCGATGGCGACGCAGGCAACGTGATCTACTGGGACTATGAATACTTCCGCGACGTGCTCGACTACTACGTCCGCACTAAGCACACCTTCGTAACCGGCAACCTGCTGGTGAACCTCGAGACCTACGAAGAACTGACGGACGAACAGAAGAAGCTGGTCGAAGAAACCGCCACGGCAACGATGGAGGCACAGTTCGTGGCCGCGAAGGCGGAAGACGAGCATTACGTTCAGCTCGCCGTCGACTCCGGCATGGAATATTTCGAACTGACCGACGAACAGCTCGCGCCGATCGTGGAAAAAGTTCGCGCCGAGGTCTGGCCGCAGATGGAGCCCGATGTCGGTAAGGACGTCATGGACCTGATCCGCGCCAACGTGGACTGAGACAGATACGGGCCGGAGCCTTCGGGTTTCGGCCTTTGTCTTACCCCCATTCAGGAAACCGGGAGCTAAACGTCATGGTTGAATTCTTCAGAAAGCTGGATACAGGCCTGATAGGTCTGCTGAACATCATCGTCATGATCACCAGCCTCGCGATCACGGGGCTGATCCTGTTTCTCGTACTCGCCCGTTACGTTCTTGGCTGGTCTGTCGTCGGCGTTCTGGAACTGGCAACGCTGTCGGCAATCTGGCTTTACATGTGCGGGGCCGTTGTCGCGGCGCGCAACCATCAGCACCTTGTCGTCGATTTTCTGTCCCTGTCGCTCACGAACCCCAGAACCAAGGCGCTACATACTTTCGCCGTTTCCCTGGTGATGGTCGTGCTCAGCCTGTTCTTTCTGAACCTTGCGAGCGACATGGTCGCGTGGTCGATGAAGCGCCCGCAAACCACCGCCGCACTCAGTATCCCGCTGATCATTCCGCAATCGGCGGTGGTCTTGGCGGCGATTTTTTGCGGTGTCTATGCGGTTCGCGATGCCGTCGCTGCCGGTTTTTCGGTGTTTGGCAAGGTACCTAGCAACACAGGGGAGAACTGACCCATGGAAGCCCTTTTCGGCATTCTTCTTCTCATGGCGCTGATGATTTTCGGGGTGCCCGTCGCCTGGTCTTTCGCGGGCGTCCTGATGTTCCTCGTCTGGGCCTACGATGTTAACACCGCCACGCTGCTTCTGCAGGGATATCGGTCACTCGACTCAGTTATCCTCTTGGCGCTTCCGCTGTTCGTCCTGGCGGGCTACCTGATGCAGAGTGGAGGCGTCGCCGCCCGACTGATTTCGTTCATGTCGATGATGATGCGCGGCCGCAAGGGCGGTCTGGGTGCTGCCCTGATCGGCTCATCGGGTGTTTTCGGCGCGATTTCCGGCACGGCGACGGCGGCCGTCGCCTCGATCGGCACGATCATGGGAGATCCGCTGGCCGCCCGTGGCTATCCGCGCGGTTATACGAGCGCGATGCTCGGGGTTTCGTCGCTCCTCGGCATTCTTATCCCGCCGTCGATCACGCTGATCCTCTTCGGTGTCGTCACCCGTCAATCGATCACCGCGCTGTTCGCGGCGACAATCGTGCCCGGGTTGCTGCTCATGGTGGGTCTGATGATCTTCAACAAGATCGCTACGGCCCGCATGTTGGTCGACACACCCGAGCGACTGGCCGCGATAAAGGCGCAGAAATCACCGCACGGTCCGATGCGCGCCACGATACAGGCTGCGCCGGCCTTGATGATGCCCGTTGTCATCTTGGGTGGTATCTACGGCGGTGTCTTCACCCCCACAGAGGCGGCGGCCGTTGCGTTGTTCATGGCCATCCTGATCGGCTTTTTCATCTACCGCGATCTGACGCTTGCGCGGTTTCGCCAAAGCCTTGTCGAGGCGGGCGAGACCACCGGCACAATCATCCTGATCCTGTTGTTCTCCTTCATGATCGGACGGATTATGGTCGCTGAAAGCGTGCCGCAGGAGCTTACCGAAGCCGTCACGCACGTATCCGAGAACAAGATCCTGATCCTCATCCTGGTCAACGCGTTCCTGATCTTCGTGGGCATGATCATGGACGATCTTTCGGTGACGGTCGTGATTGCGCCGCTGATGATGCCACTGATGATGCACCATGGCGTCGATCCGGTGCATTATGCCTCAATCGTGGCCTGCTCGGTCGTGATCGGGGCAAACAGCCCGCCGGTGGCGCCCATCCTCTACATGGCGTGCCGCATCGGGAAGGTCTCGATCCACGAAGCCATCAAACCGGCACTACAGATCATCTTCTATGTCGCGCTGCCAGTGATGCTGCTAGTGACGTTCGTGCCGGAGCTTTCTCTCTTCGTGCCGCGCCTTTTTGGCCTGCACTGACACCATAACCAGAGTCACGTCGATGCCAGAACTCACTATTGCGCTCTTTCAGGCTGTACCTGAATTCCACACATCTGAAAGGGCGTTGGCGGCACTGGACCTTGCATTGTCCGGTGCCGCCCGCAGCGGTGCCCGGTTGCTTGTCACGCCGGAACTATACCTGAGTGGGTACGGCAACGCTGACGCAGTCCGCGCTGCCGCCCAGCATATGACGTCACCAGTCATCCAAGCAGCGTCGCAGCTTGCAGCCCGCCATGGTATCGGTCTCGTGCTTGGTTATCCGGAACGGGGTGACGGAGATTGCTTCAACAGCGCCGTTGTATTCGATGGACAGGGTCGGATGCTTCACAACTATCGGAAAATGGCGCTGCCGAACGACTTTGAACGCGGTTGCTTCCGCTCCGGCACGGGGCCACAGGTCTTCGAGTTCGAGGGCGTGCGGTGTTCCGTCGTCATCTGCTACGACGTCGAGTTCCCGGAAATTCCCCGCCGCGCGGCACTTGCAGGTGCCGAACTGCTCATTGTTCCAACGGCTTTGCGTGCGCGCTGGCGGTTCGTGTCGGATTGCATTGTCCCGGCACGGGCCTACGAAAACGCCATGTTCGTTGCCTATTGCGATTATGCCGCGAATGGGCCCAAGCCTGTATATAGCGGTGCAAGCGCGATCTGCGCACCTGACGGTACGCGCTTGAACACGGGTTCAGCGCAAAACGGGCTCTTGCTCGCGACCGTTGACACGTATGCCGCCGCTGCTCGCAAGGCCGATTTCGATTTTCTCGAGTCACTGAAGGAATTGAACGCCCTCAGCGGACCGCTCGTCCGTTTCGCCTAGGCCAGCACCAAGCCGAGGATTCCAAAATGCCGACACAGAAAAGAACACCGACCATACCCCCCATGGACCGGCCCTCCGGCTGGCGACCAGCGGAAGAGATCGTCCCGATCGACGATGAGACACCCATCAACGGCCAGTACGACTGGCTTGTCGTCGGTGCCGGTATCACTGGCCTATCCGCCGCGCACCGGCTTGGCGAACTGGTGCCTCAGGACCGTGTCCTGCTGGTCGATGCCCGTCCCGTGGGCTGGGGCGCATCGGGGCGCAACTCGGGCTTTCTGCTGGACCTGCCGCACAAATTCGACCTCGATCATCCCGATGCAGCGCGTCTTCACAAGATCATGGATTTGAACCGGGGAGCCATCGCGACGCTGCGGGAGCAAACCGAAAGACTGGGCATCGCCTGCGACTGGTCTCCGGTCGGAAAGCTTCAGGGCGCTGTCAGGGAGCGCGGCACAGGCATGATGCGAAAGTTCTGCGAAGCGCTCGACAAGATCGGCGAACGCTATGAGGTTCTGGATCGGCAGAGCTGTGCGGATATCATGGGAACCGACTACTACGCCGGCGCCGTTTTCACTCCCGGTGCCGTCCTCGTTGACCCATTCCTGCTGGTCCGCGGCCTGGCGCGGCGACTGCCCGAAAACGTCACGCTGCGCGACGATGCCGCTGTCACAGAGTACGCGGAGAAATCCGGTGGCTTTGCCGCGCGCCTTCGCTTTGCCGATGGCGATACGACCGATGTGACGGCAAACAAGGTCATCCTTGCCACGGATCCCTATACACCGGAATTCGGCTATATGAAAAACCGCATTCTGCCAACCATCACTTATGCCAGTATCACCCGTGCCCTGACATCGGCAGAGCGCAAACGCTACACTGGCAAAATGAACTGGGGGCTGACGCCGGCAGATGCGGGTGGCACAACCCTGCGCATGACGGCCGACGGGCGGCTTCTGATCCGAAACCATTATGGTTTTGCCCCGAATTACAAGGCTACGACCCGCGACCTTGGCAAGGTTGCTGAAGCGCATCGAGAGGGACTCGACAAGCGTTTCCCGGCCCTTCGGAACGTCCCGATCACATCCACTTGGGGCGGCGTGGTCAGCCTGTCACGAAACCACGCAACCTTTTTCGGCGAGATGGCTCCGGGCGTCTATTCGGCGAATTGCTACAATGGCGTGGGCATGACACGCGGGGCAAGTTCCGGGCGCCTGCTTGTCGATCTTGCACTCGGCAAAGTGTCCCAGGCGCTGGACGACATCATCTCGGTCAGTGGTCAGCCTTCAACCATCCCGCCAGACCCCTTCCGTTCGCTGGGCGTTAGCGGCCGGATGAAACTCGTCGAGTGGGAGAGCCGATCGGAGATCTGACGATCCATCAAACATAGAAGTAGGGGATACCGTGATAACGATCCGACACTGAACTGGTCGGCGGATGAGTCGGGCAGTGCGCGCGGGCGATATAGTCTGTCTCTCCGGGCAGACGGGCCTTTGCCGACACCCAGCAGTCTACCGCGATGCTGCGGTCGCAGCCCGCATTGCTGCCATTCAGGTTCGACGCAGAAAGTCGGAGTCAGATTGTTCGGAGATGGATCTCAGATGTGCCGCTCGATATCCATGCTCTGATGAAGGATCCGCACGACCACGAGATCGTCTTCGCTCCTGCGAAAGAAGATGACATGGCGCTCAGATGGGCATGTCTGCATTCCCTCCGCAATCGACACCGGCCTCCCCGTCCGGTCGCCGCGCGCGAGTTGGTCGACCGCGTTGATCAGGTCGGTGGTGCAGGCGACCGCTTGTTCTGTGGACCAGCGCTCGGCGGTGTACAGCCAGATGTCTTCAAGGTCGGCCTCCGCGAGCGGAGAATACAGTATCCGTGTCATTTCACCCGGAGTGTCGGCGGTGCATACGAGCCTGGAAGGCTTCTGTATTCAAGGGACAGGGCGGGCCGGATTCATCACCGGCGAGCAGCGCGTCTTTCAGGGCCTGAACCTTGGTCTCATGTTCTTCGAGCAGTCTCAGGCCTGCCCGCACAACCTCGCTCGCCGACCCGTAGCGTCCGTAGCGAAGCTGCGCTTCGATGAAGCCGGTGAAGTGGTCCCCGAGGGACATTGACGTGTTTCTGGCCATGCGCTGCCTCCTTCCGTATAGATATACCAATAAATACCGTTTTTCAATGTTTCTCTGCTGGACTACTATTGGATCGCCGACGCGTTGTCGGCGCTGGGGTGGCATGTGGCGGATCGGAGGAGATGCCATGACCATCGCCAATCTTCCCGCCATCCGCGCCTGCCGCCCCGCCTGGAACAAGGGCCGTGTCGTTGGCCAGAAGCGGCCTCTGCTGCCGAAGCATGTCTGGGCCATCCGGGTCCGGCTCGAACTGGCCAGCAACATCCGCGACCTCGCGATCTTCAATACCGCGATCGACAGCAAGCTCAGGGGCTGCGATCTTGTGAAACTCAAGGTCGCCGACGTCTATGCGGCGGGACAAGTGAAGGAACGCGCCTCGATCATTCAGCGCAAGACGCGGAAACCGGTCCGCTTCGAACTCTCCGAGGGCACGCGAAAGTCGCTGGAGGACTGGTTCAGGGACCCGCTGATGATCGGGTCGGAATACCTCTGGCCGGGGCGCTTTCATGAGCGGCTTCACATCTCAACGCGTCAATACGCACGGCTTGTGCGCGACTGGGTGTCGTCGATCGGGCTGGAACCGAGTTCCTACGGGACGCATACGATGCGCCGGACGAAGGTCGCCGAGATCTATCGCAAGACCGGCAATCTGCGTGCCGTGCAACTCCTTCTGGGACACACCAAGATGGACAGCACGGTTCGGTATCTCGGCGTCGAACTCGAAGACGCGCTGTCCATCGCCGAAGCTATCGAGATCTGAACCAAAGGGCCGGCCGACACGGGCAGCTCATAATCGCGGTTAGTATCAGGCGAGCCAAAGACTCGAAGAACCCAGATCTACCATTGGTAGTGGATGCGGAACAGAGTGCGTTTTGAATGTGCTATGCCCCGAAAACACCTTGGTCTTAGTTCAGTGTCCGCCTCGTGCCTGCAGGCGGGCTGGGTGGACGACTACGGTTCATCGGGGAACAGTTCAACGCCGCCCACAAACTGGAAAAATCACACAATCCTGCAACATTTTCTCCTCACCTTTCTGAAACGGGTTTCAGGAAGGGAAAGTGCCATGTCGTCCTTAGGTATGAGCAGAAACCGGACCACCCGAACGGGCGCGCCCACGTCCGGAAAGGCTTCGGCTCATCCGGACGGAAATGCGCGCGTGTGTCGTGGGAACTTCACAGCATTTCTGGCCGGGTCGTGGCAATCGGCGGCGAACGCGTTTCACACTCTCGCACTTGTGGCCTTGGTACTGTTTTCACAGGTGTTTGCGAGTACTCCTGCGGTGGCGGAATCCGTTGTCATTACGACGCTTGAGTGGCCGCCGTATACATCGGCCGAACTGCCAAAAGGCGGCGCGACGACCGAAGTGGTGAGGCAGGCCTTCGCGGCGGCGGGTCTGGAGACCGAGGTGCGGGTTCTTCCTTGGAAGCGCGCAATATCGGATGCGAAAGACGATGTCACGGTCGCCGCTTACTATCCGGGTTACCACTGCCGCCACGTCGAAGGTTTTGTTGCCTCCGACTCAATCGGAACCGGCCCACTTGGGTTCGCGGAGAACGTGGACGCGCCCGTGGAGTGGGTCAGTATCGACGACATCGGGGAACAGAAACTCAAGGTCGGAACGGTTCTGGGTTATGCCAATACTGACGAGTTTGACGAAAAGGCCGGGACCGGGTGGGTCCGGGCGATTCCGGCGCCTGATGACGTCACCAATCTGCGCAAGTTGATGCTCAAGCGGATCGACATGGCGGTCATCGACAAGCTGGTGATGTCCTATCTTCTGGCAACCGAGCCGACACTGCGCGGAGCCGGAGAGGTGCTTAAGTTTGACAGCAAGACCCTTGAGGACAAGACCCTCTTCGTCTGCTTCAATGATAACGAGGCAGGTCATGCGATCCGTGACCGCTTCAATGCGGGCCTCTCGAAAATCGACATCGACGATATCGTCGAACGTTACTTCGCCGAGGAGTTCTGATGGAACCGGCGCTCGATGCGTCGCGGAATGCTGTTCTTGAACCGAAAGCGTCCGCCGACGGTCGTGGTGGACTTGCCAGATCGGTCCAGGGGAAGTTCCTGCTCTATGTCGTGCCGCTGGTGTTATTGTCGACGCTCATCGTATTCGGCCTGTTCGAATTAAATGCCCGGCGGTCGGCTGCCGAGCAACTGCGGATCAAGCTGGACAAATTGGTGGAGATACAAGGCGCGGTAGTGGCCGAGTCGCTTTGGAACGTCGCCGACCAACAGATCAAACTAATACTCGCTGCACTCGAATCCGACCCAGACGTATCGGCTGCAGCGGTCTATGATGAAAGGAACCGGCTTGTCGCCTCGGTGGGTGACCTGGCACTGTTGGACAGAGCTACCTACACGGATTCACAAGACATTCTCTACAACAGCGGTGATCAGCGCATCAAAATCGGACTTTTCCGTGTTGCCTTGACGGAAGCGCGCCTGACCGAGATGACCCGGGAGCGGATGATACTGGTGACCTTTTTGGCCAGTATACTGCTGGCCACTGTGGTTACAGCAACACTTGCCGCCAACAAGCGCATCATTGGCCGGCCGCTCGCTCTTCTCCTGAATTCAATCCAAGAGGCGCAGAATAGCGGTAACCGCGCGCCCGTGGATTGGTCGAGTGACGACGAAATCGGCCGCGTGGTGCGGGCGTTCAACGACATGCAGGAGCGTCAGAACGCCTACGAACAGCAGTTGCGAAATTCAAACGACGAACTAGAAGCGCGTGTCGCCGAACGGACAGCGGACCTTGCCCATGCGGAAGCGACCGCCAGCGAGGCGCGCAGTCAGCTTACCGATGCGATCGAGAGCATTTCAGAGGGTTTTGCGCTTTACGATCGCAATGAGCGGTTGGTCGTCGCCAATCACCGCTATCGTGAAATCATGTTGGGCAACGATGGCGCGATCTCGGCCGGTACGCCCTTCGCGGAGATCGTGAGCCGGTCCGCGACAGTCGGTCGTTTCCCGAACGCCCGCCAAGATCCCGAACAATGGATCGAACGGCAGATCATGCGGCATCGCTCACCCGGACCGCCCTATATCCAGGAAATGGCGGGCAACCAATGGCAGCAGATCAGCAATCGCATCACCGACAAGGGTGGTACGGTTGCTGTGCATTCGGATATCACAAACATCAAGCGGATTTCAGACGAACTCAAGCGCGCGAAGGATGCCGCAGAGGCAGCCAACGAGGCTAAAAGTGCGTTTCTGGCCACAATGAGCCACGAGATCAGGACGCCTTTGAACGGCATCATCGGTATGAGCACGCTTCTGTCCGGCACACCGCTGACGGAGGAACAGCGCGATTTCAGCGACACGATCGCGACAGCCGCAGACACTCTCCTGACGATCATCAGCGATATTCTCGATTTTTCGAAGGTCGAGGCTGGCGCTCTTGAACTGGAGCGGACGCCGATGGACCTGACCGAAACCATCGAAGGCGCGGCCGAACTCGTTGCCACAAAGGCCTCCGAGAAAGGCATTGAACTGGCCTGCCGCATCAATCCCGACGTTCCCGTCGCGGTGTTCGGAGATCCGATCAGGCTAAAGCAGATCCTCATGAATCTGCTCAACAACGCGGTGAAATTCACCGAGGTCGGCGAAGTCATCCTGACGGTCTCGACAGACTTTCCGGACGCGGGTCAGACGCCCGGAGCGACCACGATGCTAACCTTCACCGTGCGCGACACAGGTATCGGCATTCCTGCCGACAGGATGGACCGTCTCTTCAAATCTTTCAGCCAAGTCGATGCGTCGACGACGCGAAGATATGGCGGGACGGGTCTCGGGCTGGTGATCACCAAGCGGCTCGTGGAACTTATGGGGGGCGCTATCAGTGTCGAAAGTGCGCCCGGCGAAGGGACGACTTTCACCTTCACGCTTCCATGTGAGGTTGCAGAACTGCCTGATCGTCTGGATCGCGCGGCGATGCTGGAAGCCATAAAGGGTGCGCGTATCTTGATCATCGACGATAACCGAACCAACCAGTTGATTCTCAACGAAAGATTCCGGGCTTGGGAGTTGCATCCGACGGCGGTCGGTTCACCTGAAACGGCATTGAATTTGCTAACCTCGGGAGAACGGTTCGACGTGGTCGTCGTGGATTTCAAGATGCCGAAAATGAACGGATTCGAATTCACGACTGCCGCGCGGGCCGCGTTCGGCGAGGCTACGCCACCGATGATCCTTTTTACCTCGGTCGCGCCACTTGATGTGGAGTTCCGTGAAGGTGCGGCTCGCATGGAATACGCGGCCACGCTACCGAAGCCGGCCAAATCCGGGCAACTCCTTGTTGCGTTGTTAAAAGCACTTGCGCCCGACCACCAGGTTCGCTCCAGTCCGGATCGCGCGGCGACCGCCGCCTTGCCCACGCAGAACTGCGAATTGCATGTGCTTCTGGTCGACGACAATTCCATCAACCGAAAGGTCGGCCAGAAAATACTGAAGACTCTCGGCTTCGAGGCGGTCGTGGTTGGCAGTGGTGCAGAGGCAATCTCGCGGTGCCGAGAGGAAGAGTTTGACATTGTCCTGATGGATATCGAGATGCCAGACATGGACGGCATCGCGACGACAAGCAGAATTCGTTCGATCCTGCCTCCAGGCCGCGTTCCCTACATCGTTGCATTGACCGCAAACGCCATGGCCACGGAACGCGAGACATACCTGAAGTCAGGAATGGACGACTATCTGAGCAAGCCCATCAATGTCGAAGCGCTATCCGCCAGCATTGATGCGGCCCGGCGGCATCGCGTCAGCCAGGCGGACGAAGGACATGGCCACCGGACATAGGAGTGCGAAATGAGCGACGCAAAAATAGACGGGTCAGCCATTGAACGCCTTCTCGGTGTGATTGGCGGAGACCGGGATGACCTGCTGGAACTCCTTGATGAGTTCTTCGTCGTCGCGCCGGATTATCTTCGCAAGATGCAAGAAGCCGCCCTGAGCGGTGACTTGGACAATCTTCGAATTGCTTCACACAGTCTTAAATCGAATAGCAGGGACTTTGGCGCCGTTGATCTTGCCGGTCTGTGCCAAAGCCTAGAACATGCCTGCAAGTCGGGGGCGGTCTCGGATGCTGCCAGCCAGGTAGCTGCAATAGATGCAGCTTTCGCAGCGGCAAAAACATCTCTCAATAAACTGGTTGTCGGAAATGGATGATCAAGCGGTTGTGCAAGCTGCGGCGGGGGCCGTCGCTGGTGCAAAAATTCTCGTCGTCGATGACAACGCACTGAGCCGCAAGAAAATTCGCATGGCTGTTCAGAACCTCGGTTATGAGGCCGATGTGGCCGAGAATGGGGCCATAGCGCTCTCGATGTTGCGAACAGAACCTTATGATGCGCTGCTTCTGGACATCATGATGCCGGAAGTCGACGGGTTTGACGTGCTTGGCGCGCTCAAGGACGACGACGCACTACGACATATTCCGGTTATCGTGATCTCCGCCCTGGATGACGAAACCGAAAGTCTCGTACGCGCGATCGAACTCGGTGCCGAGGATTTCTTGCCAAAGACCTTCAATCCGACGATTCTGCGGGCGCGGTTGGAGGCAGGGCTCACAAAGAAGCGGTTCCGCGACCAGGAACTGGAATACTTCGGTCGGATCAAGCGCTTGACCGCTGCTGCCAGCGTTCTAGAAAGCGGTCGGTTCAAGCCTGAAAGCCTTGGGCTGGACGATCTTGCAGCACATGACGATCCAATCGGCCATCTGGCAAGCATGTTCCGCGGCATGGCAGCCGAAATCTACGAGCGCGAACTTAAGCTCAAGAAAGCCATACACACGTTGCAGGGTTCGTTTCTCGTCCTTGCCGTAGGGGTCGTCTGGGGGCTAACTCCCGCACTTTCACGCATGGCCTCCGGGCTTGGATCTAACCCTCTTGGTCTAGCAATCTGGGTGAACGCGATCGCCGCGGTCTTTTGCTTTTCCATTGCTGCTTATCGCGGAAAGCTGCCGCGCCTCGGACGTCGCGAGTTCCTGTTCTTCCTGTCCTGGGCGTTCCTTGCCGGGATCCTTCAGCGCATGACAACCTTTGTCGCGACGGAGCATGTCGAAGCATCGATGCTGTCGCTGATCGTCACATTGCAAGGTTTCATGACTTTCGGCTTTGCGGCCGTCACGCGGATGGAGCGTGCCTCTCCCCGCCGCATGATAGGTCTCTTGGTTGGTCTGGTCGGCGTCGGCATGGTGCTGCTGACCAAATCCGATCTGTCGTCGGGCGGGGAGGGCATCTGGCTTGTTTTCGCTATGCTGCTTCCGCTTCTGTTCGCCATTGAATCTCTGGTTCTGGCTGGGAAGAGGCCCGAACACATCGACATCTTCGCGTCCGTGGGTCTGATGATGGGCATATCCGCTGCGCTGTTGTTCCCCTTTGCCTACTGGAACGGAGACCTCATGCCGCTGGGTACTCAGATCGGCCGTCTCGAGCTTCTCGTGGTCTTTATGGGCATCGTCGGTTCGTCCTCGCTGCTGCTCGCATTCCACCTGATCGCAACGGCAGGGGCTGTCTTTTACAGCCAAAGCGCCTATGCGATGACGATCGCGGGCGTCGTCTGGGGCATGCTGCTGCTGAACGAGGAACTCTCGGTCTTCGCCTGGGTCGCGTTCGGCGTGATCATCATTGGGATGTATCTGGTCGAGCCCAAGTCCAAGAACGAAGAACTGGTCATACAAAGAACCTTTCGGTGAACCGGGATCGAACCTAACGGCGGATCAATTGCGCCGAGGCTTAGGCCGGGCGCGAAATGAGCCGTTCGACGGCGGCCTTTTTTGCAACGAAGTAAAGACCGACCAGAATGAGCAAGAGTGCGGCGAAGCTCGTCGGAGAAATAACTTCGTTCAGCAGCAGCATGCTCCAAAGAACCCCGCCAATTGAGACCGTGTAAGCCTTCTGGCTGCTGAACACGGGTCCCGCATAGTCGATCAGCTTTGCCAGCGCGATCATCGCAACCGAATCGGCCAGCGAGAACACGATCACCGACATTTCGAATTTGCCCGGCACAATGCTTAAGCGGACGAACCCGCTTTGCAGCGCGGTGGCCGCGAACAGGACCGCGGCAGACAGACCGAATATCAATGCGACCACCGCTATGAGATCGGCATCGATCGCCTTCGACAACGACATCATGATGGTTTCGCTCGCAAAACAGGCGGGGATCAGCATCGTGGCGAACAGCCAGAGGATATGAACCGAGCTATTTTCGACATCAAAGAACGGCAGCAAAAGGACGCCCACGCCCGAAACCCCGAAAAGTAGGCCGACAAACCGTCGGAGGCTTAGGTTTTCGAGCCCGATGGCCGCCGCGATGAAAAAAACGAGGAACGATTCAAGTGAAACCAGGATGGCGATCAGCACCCCGGGAACAGTCTCGGCCACCCAGAATAGCAGCACTTGCGGAAGGAATGTCAGAAAGGCAAGGACCGCAAAGAACCCGGCCGAACGCCAGGAAACCCTTGGTGCTCTGGCTTTGGAAGCGATGGCGTAAAGGGTCGTAATGACTGCCGAAAGTCCCATTGTATAGCACGCGACTGAAAGCGGGTTTTGAACTTCGGCAAAGCTTAGCTTGGCGATGGCCGGCTTCAGCCCGAAAGCGGCCCCGATGAACAGCAGCAACAGGATACCGTTCAAAGTGCGGATCTGATGCGCCTGACTCAACCGGCGATTATAGACCATTATCGACTTGTTCAGCAGTACCCGGGACAGAACGCCAAGCGCGCCTTCCTGTTCCGCGAGATCGTCAATGGCCAATTCTCTCGGGTTCTGCTCGTCCCCGTCCAGGGCTTCTGCGGCTGCAGTCAGCCGCTTGATCTGCTGCAGAGTCCTTCTGTCTTGCTCCTGACGCTGCGCCTCGCGCAGGCTCGCATTGACCCTGGCCCTTAGGATAACTGCGTTGAACGACTTCGGCAGGAAATCCACGGCGCCGAGTTCAATCGCGCGGGCGATCTCTTCGGGTTCATCCAGGCTTGAGATGACGATAACCGGCGGGCGACGATCATCGGGGTAGGACAGCAGCGCGCCAAGAACGTCGTAGCCGTTTGTTCCCGGCATTTCGATGTCCAGCAAAACCAGATCTATTCCTGGCTGCTGCAGCCTTTCCAGCGCAGCTTCACCTCCGTCCAGATCCTCAACGGCAAGTCCCAGTGCCTTGACCGCCAGAACGAGCTTGCGTCGTGCCAATGCATCATCATCGACGACCAGTATGCGGTTGCTGGCAGTCATGCTGCACCAACAAACAGAGGGCATGATCGGATGTCCAAATTATCATGCCCCCATAAGCACTTGATCTCCATTTCATCCTATTGAGATTGGCCTGGCATGCCAACGCAAATGATCGGTCTCATTGCAAAAAAGCAGTTGGTTTATTAGCGAGGTGAAGACCTCCTTCGCTGCCATCCGCCAATGACTTCTAGACTTTGGAAGTCCAGCGATTACATTACGTAAGGGGAATGTCAGCGCTGACGGGGGCTTATGACCAATCATACGCCGACCGGCGGATTACGCTTCGAGCAGGATTACTCGGCGGCGCAATTCGACGATGGTTATGTAGTCAAATTTACGCGGTTAGAGCGGCGCGCCCTCCGGCTATTCAATGAATCCGCCGGACGCGTGTTGACGCGTTCACAAATCCTCGATGCAGTCAGTGAACCGGGATCGGAAAAGAACGATCGCAACATCGATTTCTTAATCAGTCGGATCAGAAGCAAACTCGGCGACAACGCGAATGAACCGCGCTTCATTCGCACACAATACGGCGAAGGCTACATATGGCTCTATTCGCCAGGAAGCGTTGTCGCGGACTTTTCAGATACTTTCGTAGTTGTTGGCCCGTTCATGGGGCTTCAACGCCTGGGTGAGATGAGCGGCTACGCGTCAGAATTTGGAAAACTGTTGCAGGCCGATTTGCGCAAGCTTCTTGGACCGGAACAAAAAACGGCACTGGCGCCGGATTTTTCGAAAACGCAACGCGAGTCGGGACCGGCGATCTCGATCCAGGTCAGTTTTTTCAAAAACCTTGCTGGCGTCGAAACCATCGTCATGACGCGCAGCGGCAAGGACGACCGTATACTGGACGTTACCAAGTTTACCGCGGATGTCAGTGCGAGTCGGCTGGCTGTCATGCAAACACAGTCACGCCTGATCGCCCAGCGGGCGATTTCAGCCCATTGGTGGGATGCTGCGGAGAACGGATCGGCTGCAAAGCCCCTTGCGGTCGCTATCTACGATTCGGTGCAGCCAAAGTCCCCGATCTGGTCATGGAACGACGCCGACCGTCGGCTGAGACCGCTCAGGGAGGCTCACCCCGACGATCCGGCACTCAAGATTATGTGGGCGACCCATATCCATGCGAAATACGTCAAGCACGGAATAAAACTCTTTAAGGAAGGCACCGCCGACTGCGCGGCCGATGAAGCGGAAATTGAAAAACTCGTTCTTGAGGCGCTTGAGTATGCCCAAAGTCGTCCTGCGCACGCGGCCATGGCCGCCAAATTGCTGTACTTCGTGAACCAGAATTATCGCGACCTTGCGCTGGAACTGGCGACCAAGGCCTATCGAGCCGACCGGTCGATAACGTCAACTTTGGCTGTACTCGGTCAGATGCTTGGCTTTGTCGGCGAGATGGAAGAGGCTGAAACCCACCTTTCACAGGCGTTAGAACTGAGCGACGATGGTTCCATGCAGTACTACCACGCCCTTTATATGCTCGTTCAAGCCTATACCGCCACGGCCCAGTACGAAAAGCGCGCCGCCCTATTGAAACGCTTCTACCGGCGTCACCCCACCGCAATGCTATATTTCGAGCCTTTTTTTACCGATCCTTACACGCCGTCATTGCGTGCGAAGGGAATAGCGCTGATGGTGAAACGGGACCAAGCGACAGCCATGCTGAAACAGGCGGCATATATATCTGCGCGCCTCTATCAGGATCCACGTCATCGGGAAAACTCGCTGCTGACGCCGGTGAATCTTTTTGTCAGGCGCTTTGGGTCTGGCGTAGTGCCAGCGGAAGTCGCCATGCACCTGTCGAAGCTGCAGTGACTTTCAATATTTTTTGCAAGAATTCAAATAATTCTGCAACAAGGTCTCTACATGATCGAAGCCAGCCGGACCTCCGGGGGTCCGGCCAGACTCCCTGCTTTACCTATGGCCGGTTGCTCGTTGTGGTTTGAAGAAACGTCCAACAGCAATGCCCCGAAATTCGGTCCGATTTGGCTTTAGCGGCGCAAACCGGACCGAATAGGCCAACTATTTTCTCGGGGGGTGCATCTTGCCTGTGACGTCGACGCCGCACTTGAGTACCATCGGATAATTCACGCTGAAGCGCGACACCGAAAGCGCACCGTATTGTGCTTTCAGAACCTGAGCCCCATCTGGAACCAGAGCCTTGTATCGTCCTGTTTGAACGCCCCGGATGGCTTGTCGAGAATCTTTGTCAAAGCCGCCTCGCCTATGAAATCGCCTTTGGCAACGCGGAGTCCGGCCGACAAACTGGACCACTCATCTGTGTTTCCCAGAACAAAGGGGTTCGCGATATCCTCGATCACGCCACCGTCGATACCGAAGAATCCCTGCCCGAGGTCAAGCGAAGTTGCCTTTGGCAATGGCAGCACAAAATTGTAGGCCAACTCTACCCGGCCGCCGAAACATCTGTCGCCGTTCACGTAACTTTGGTCGAAGCCCCGCGCATAGGCATTCGTTCCATAGCCGCAACGCTGCGAAACCGGCAGGCTGTCATTCGTCCACTGCCCAACGATCCCTGCATTGACAAGATAGTGCAGCGAAAGCGGCACGGAGATTTCGGCGCTGAATGCGGCCTTTAGAAAATCGACAGAAACGCCCGGTGCGGAACCCGTCGGGCTGATGTCTGGCGAGGCGCCGAGACCATCGAAACCCTTGGTTACGGACAGGCCGTAGCGTTGCTGGATCGAGAAGGGCAGTCCGCGCTCGTACTTGACGGCTGCACGCAAAAGCCGCAACCGCTCATCCGTGAAGGAGGCCCCCAGAACCTGGCTCCGATCATTGCGCAACGCCAGTTCGATGGAAGTGGTCAGGCGGGAATGATCGGGAAAGGCCCATACCTTTCTTGCACCAAAGGCGGCGTTGGTGATCGAGCCTTTGATGTCAAGCGCTATACTGCTGGCAGAACCAAGCACATAATCCCCGTGGTCGACGTTGAAATAGAGTGTGGTTCCCGTTCCAGCGATCTCTTGCCGATACCCCACGCCAGCGGCGACAAGCTCCAGCCCACCTGTGTCAGAGAGACCGCCGAGCGCCAGGACCAGATCAAGCTGATCTTCCTTTCGCAGCAGGTCCGGCCATGCAAGGGTTGCCGAAGTGATGTAAGGGCCGATCTCGGCCGCGCCCAGAGACGAAAATGTAAGATAGACGGTGCGCTGATCGACAGGGCGAACAATCGACGCGGATCCTCGGTCGACGCCGGTCGAGGGATCTGTGCCCAGATTTGTGAAGAAGGACTGAGCATCAGATGACGTTGCAGTCGAAAAAACAAGCGCAAGCGCAAAGGTGCATTGTCTCAAGATTGTCCGCCCCCCGGCAGGTGACGATACAAGCGATCGGCGACCTCTAACCCCATAGTTAACAAGAAAAAAAGAAACTTCAATATTGATAAGAATCCTGGCCTGGCCCCGGGGTTCCTTGTGGATACTGGGCTCGCGCACACTATTTTTTAATTATTGACGACGGTGACGAACCCTAGGGGCGGAAATCCTCCAGAGCGAGGAGTAGTGGCGGTTCTGATCGGGCTTCAGCTTTCTGGCGACCGAAGACTGTCTCGATGCCGTAGCGCCGCTTGCAACAGTATTTTCTGGACACGACGGTCCTACCGCGGCGTAACCCTCCAAGACTACATGAACGTGCCCTGACCCAAGTCGGCCGTTGAAAGTCAGCTCCTGCCGTCGTCACTTTGCGCTCTCGCACCAGGAGCGAAGGTCGGCTTTCCCGAATTCCGAACGCTATTTTGCGGGCGCGGCGAACTTCCGGTTCCCGCCGAATGTTCCGTATTCCTTTTCTGCGTTACCGAGTCATTCTGATTAACATCGCCTGCCGTTCCTGCGACACCGGCAAATATGCGCTGTAGGTCGTTAGCAGGCTTTCGTGCCCGATGTTCTGAGAGAAGGCTTTGAGCGCTTCTGGCGTCGTGTAGTGACCGACGCCCCATTTCACGATCGTCTTTCGGAAGGAGTGCGGAGCAAAGGCGGGAAGTCCCGCACTGGTGAATGCAGACTTGATGACTTCGCGGATCGATCCCGCCGTGGCGTATGGGGTCCGGGAAAGGCCGGCGACGGCGAAGCGTCCATTTTCGAGACCCATTTCCTGCGGTGGAAAGAGCGGATCGTCGTGGCCGAAAAGCAGATCGTCTCGGAGATTGGCGACCCATGCCTCGAAGCACTCTCGATAAACCGAATCAATCGGCAGGAACCAGGTGTTGAAGGTTTTCGATGCCTTGGTCCTGACCTCGCGGGCATCCGGGTAGACTACACCCTCGACCAAGTCGATGTGTTTCAGGCGTAGCGAGGCAATCGCGCCGTCCCGTGCGCCGGTGATCATCAGGAACGCGAAGAGTGCCCTGTTGCGCCGCTCGATCTGTGTTGCTTCAGGCATCTGGTCGAAGGCGTGGCGGCACTGCGCAAGCGTCGGATAGGGCGTCTCGCGCTGGGCATGGGCGATGCGGGCGTCCTTCGCGGATTGATTAAAGTATTCGGCGTCGGAATAGCTGATCCGTGACTTGTAAGCCGGTTGCCCCGCGAGCCAGAGAAAGAACGCCTTGTTCGCCCACAGAATGCCGCTGATCGTTGCCTTCGAAAGCGGCTTGCCGGTCGCGGAACTGATTTCCTCGTTCAGCTTCGCCTTGAAGGTGCGCGGTTGCTCGATGTGGAACCGCTTGAATGATTTGTGCCCCGTGCTGGCCTTGAAGCGCAGGATGGCCTCAGCCGCCCTCTGAACCGTCGAGCCATCGGCGCGTTTCGCCTCCCTGAGATAGGTCAGGTAGGCGCGTTTGATGCGTTCGTTTTCTTCATTCACTTTGCGGGGCATGATATCTCCTTTCGAAGTGACAGCTTGAACAGTGGACTTGCCCGAGAAAAGTGGAGAGCACCAACTGAGGAACCAGGAGGTGTTCTATGGGAAACGGAAACAGACCG
>NZ_JASBQQ010000025.1 GCF_029961185.1 Albidovulum aestuarii
AAGGGCGCAACGCTCGCAAGACAAAGCGACCTCGACGCCCTGTTCCTCTTGCGCGATGATGATACCAGCGCAAGGGGCGTGGGAGTCGGACGACTATTTTCCGAGGAACCAGCGGCAATCGCCTCAGCCGAGAGGAGATGAGCCGCATGGAAACGACCCGGGCCGATCGCTTCAAGACCGCTATCCTGCTCATTGCCGCGACCGGCTTGACAGTGGGACTCGCATTCCACTTCACCGGCCGGCCCGACATAGCGAACCTGATCTGGATCGCCGGCGTTGTTCCGGCGCTCGCCGCGCTCTTGGTTGAGATTTTTGGCAGCATCGGGCGCGGTGAAATCGGTCTGGACGTTGTTGCTGCGCTGTCCATGTCGGCGGCACTTGTCTTCGGCGAGACCCTCGCCGCGGCGGTGGTCGCTGTGATGTATTCCGGCGGCACCTTACTCGAAGCCTTCGCCGAAGGCCGTGCCCGCCGTGAAATGCACGACCTGCTGTCCCGAGTGCCGCGGACCGCGACCCGGCACCGCAATGGTGGGCTGGAGGAAGTCCCGCTCGACCAGATCGCCCCCGGCGACCGTTTGCTGATCCGGCAGGGCGACGTGGTGCCGGTGGACGGCACGGTGGCGTCCGAGGCGGCCTTCGTCGACACCTCGGCGTTGACCGGCGAGTCCCTTCCGGTGCGCCTAGCGCACGGCGCCGACGCCATGAGCGGCTCGACCAACGCGGGCGAGGCGTTCGATCTGACGGCAACGCGAGAAGCTAAGGATAGCACCTATGCCGGGATCGTTCGGCTCGTGGAGGCGGCGCAGGCGTCCAAGGCGCCCATGTCGCGGCTGGCCGACCGCTGGTCACTGGGATTTCTTGCGGTCACCGTGATCATCGCCTTCGCGGCTTGGTGGTTCACCGGCGATCCGATCCGGGCGGTTGCCGTGCTGGTCGTCGCCACGCCCTGTCCCCTGATCCTCGCCGTGCCGGTCGCGCTGGTCGCCGGCCTGTCGCGCGCCGCGCATTTCGGAGTGCTAATCAAAGGCGCAGGACCGCTCGAGACGATGGCGCGCATCCGAACGCTGATCCTCGACAAGACCGGCACACTGACGGACGGCCGACCTCAAATCGTGTCGATCGACAGCCACGACGGCATGGCGGAGGACGACATCCTGTGCGTTGCCGCTGCGCTCGACCAGGC
>NZ_JASBQQ010000016.1 GCF_029961185.1 Albidovulum aestuarii
TCGGTCTGTTTCCGTTTCCCATAGAACACCTCCTGGTTCCTCAGTTGGTGCTCTCCACTTTTCTCGGGCAAGTCCAATGCCATTCACTCCGCTCCACGACCGGGTTCTCGTCCGCCACATTGAAGGCGACGAGACGATCAAGGGCGGCCTCATCATTCCCGACACCGCCAAGGAGAAGCCTCAAGAAGGTGAAGTTGTCTCCGTTGGCGCCGGCGGAAGACGAGAGGATGGCGAGCGAATCCCGATGGACGTCAAATCCGGCGACCGGATCCTCTTTGGAAAATGGTTCGGGTCAGAGATCAAACTCGATGGCGAAGACCTTCTGATCATGAAGGAGAGCGACATTCTCGGCGTGATCGCCTGAGTCCGTAATCCTCTATTGCAACCCCAGTCCCAGGAACTCACAACATGTCCGCCAAGGAAGTTCGCTTCAGTACCGACGCCCGCGATCGCATGCTGAAAGGCATCAACACGCTGGCTAATGCCGTCAAGATCACCCTCGGCCCTAAGGGCCGAAACGTCATTCTCGACAAATCCTATGGCGCACCACGTATCACCAAGGATGGCGTCACCGTCGCCAAGGAGATCGAGCTTTCGGATCATTTCGAAAACATGGGCGCGCAGATGGTCAAGGAGGTCGCGCAGCGCACAAATGACGAGGCTGGCGACGGCACCACGACCGCGACCGTTTTGGCCCAGGCCATCGTCAAGGAGGGCATGAAGGCCGTCGCCGCCGGCATGAACCCGATGGATCTGAAGCGCGGCATCGACAGGGCGGTGGCCGCGGTCGTAGCCGAGATCAAGACCATGTCCAGACCGGTCGGTGACAGTGACGAGATCGCCAAGGTCGGGTCCATTTCGGCCAACGGAGAAGTCGAGATCGGTCGGCAGATCGCCGACGCGATGGCCAAGGTCGGCAAGGAAGGCGTGATCACCGTCGAGGAAAACAAAGGGTTGGAGACCGAGACCGAAGTGGTCGAAGGTATGCAGTTCGACCGCGGCTATCTGAGCCCCTATTTCATCACGAATGCTCAGAAGATGTTCGTGGAACTCGAAGATTGCGCCATCCTGCTTCACGAAAAGAAGCTCACCTCCCTTGTGTCCATGGTGCCTCTGCTTGAGGCGGTCATCCAGGCCGACAAGCAGCTTCTGATTATCGCCGAGGACATCGAGGGCGAGGCCTTGGCGACCCTTGTGGTCAACAAGCTGCGCGGCGGATTGAAGGTGGCGGCCGTCAAGGCACCGGGCTTCGGGGATCGCCGTAAGGCGATGATGGAAGACATCGCTGTATTGACGGGCGGTGAGGTGATTTCCGTGGAAATGGGCACCAAGCTGGAGAATGTCACCATGGACATGCTCGGGTCCGCCAGAAAGGTCACGATCACCAAGGATCACACGACGATCATCGATGGTGTCGGCGACAAGGGCGCGATCGCTGCGCGCGTCACGCAGATTCGGGCGCAGATCGATGAGACCACTTCGGACTATGACAAGGAGAAGCTGCAGGAACGACTCGCCAAGCTTGCCGGCGGCATCGCCGTGATTCGGGTCGGTGGGGCAACAGAGATCGAGGTGAAGGAGCGCAAGGACCGCGTCGACGATGCGCTAAACGCCACCCGCGCTGCGGTTCAGGAAGGTGTCGTGCCCGGCGGCGGCGTGGCCCTGGTTCATGCTGGCAAGGTGCTGGCGACGCTGAAGGGCGAGAACAGCGATCAGGATGCCGGAATCAAGATCGTCCGGCGCGCGATCCAGGCGCCGCTACGCCAGATTGCGGAAAACGCAGGGGTGGACGGGTCGGTCGTTGCGGGCAAGGTCATCGAGAACGCCAGCACGACTTTCGGGTTCGACGCTCAGTTGGAGACGTATGGCGACATGCTGCAGGCGGGTATCATCGATCCGGCCAAAGTCGTGCGGATCGCATTGGAGGACGCGGCATCGATAGCGGGCCTTTTGATCACGACGGAGGCGATGGTCGCACAGAAATCGGACAGGCGGGGCGGAATGTCCGAAATCGATGCCATGGGCGGATTGATCTAAACCGGCTCTATGCTGCTATCCAAAGACGCACGACAGAATTTCTGCCGCAAGATACGTCGGTATCCGTCCGACCATTTGAACGCACAACAAACATGACATTGGAGGAAATCAGATGTTCAAAGGCAACAAGAAGCGCGGAGATCGTGAAGTGAAGAAACCGAAAAAAGTGAAGGAGCAGGTCCCGGCGACGGCTGATTTCGCCAAGGAGAAGACGCCGCTCAATATTGGGAACAAAGCGACGCATTCTTTCGATTGATCCCAGGCATCTACGCCGCAGTGTCACCTATCCAGAACAGGCGTTGGCCGAATGCGCAGCAATTAGTGCAACGAAGTATGTCTTTGCGAGGCATTGAGTCCGTTGCATAGGATGAATCGCGCAAGCCTAAGCACTAGGCGCCGTGCAAGCATTGCCAATTGCTTCATATAAGTCACAACTGATGAAGCACGCTACCGCCATCGGCGATCCGGTGGATAAGGCCAGCCACCGCTCGATGGGTCTCCATTTCTTTGGCCGTGCCGACGGCGTTTTCGTGGGTTGCGGCGGCGTCCCGGAGTATTCCGGCGATCTCTCGTTCGGGGAGGAGCTTGTGATCGCTCATCGCAAGCAGGATCGCCTCGCAGATCGAGAGGGCGGCGATTCCGGAACAGTCCTTTTGATCGGGCATCCTGAAATTTTCCTTGTTGCTGCGAAAGGATCATCGCTCTGTGCTGGTCTGATCAACTTTCCCAAACTTTCAGAAAATGCTCTATGCTGGACTGATCGAAAGCAGTCCGTGCGCCGATTTCCCACTTATTGTCCCGCCCGCCGGGGAGGCGCCATTGAGCATGATCCAAGACAGCCCATTAACTCGGAAGCTTTCCGCCTTTGTCGCCCTTTCGGAGCCAGAGCTTGCGGTGCTGGAACGTCTGCACCAAAGACGCAGGTCTTTCGTCGCTGGGTGCGATCTCGTGCATCAGGGGCAATCCGATCAGGCGGCCTACATCCTCTCGGAAGGGTGGGTCTGCTCTTACAAGATCCAGCCGGACGGGTCGCGCCAGATCGTCGATTTCCAGATCCCCGGCGATTTTCTCGGGCTGCGCAGTGTCCTGCTGCACACCTCGGATCACAGCATCGAACCGATCGTGGATATCCAGGCGGCGGAAGTTCTGGCGAGCGACCTTCTGGAGGCGTTCGCGCAAACCCCGCGGCTGGCGGTGGCGGTTCTCTGGGCGGTCAGCAGGGATGAAGCGATGGTGGTCGAGCATCTGGTCTGTCTCGGACGCCGCGACGCGAATGCCCGCATGGCCCACTTTCTGCTCGAACTCGGTGTCCGGCTGGCTCTGGTGGGGATGGGCAGCAAGGCGGGATATGATTGTCCGCTGACGCAGTATCATCTCGCCGATGCGCTGGGGCTGAGTGCGGTCCACGTCAATCGTGTCCTGCGGCAGCTTCGAGAGAATGGGCTGGTCACATTCCGGGACGGTCATGTGAGTTTCGATGACTATGAAAGTCTGGTGGAGCTGGCGGATTTCGATCCGGCCTATCTGGATCAGACCGGCCCGCTCCTCAAGTAACAATGGCCGCCCTGTTGATGGAGGGGCGGCCATGGCAGATCGCTAGTTCGGCGCTTTCAAATTTTCACATGGCGCGGTCTTCGCTGCTGCGGCGATCAGTTGCTGTCGCCGTTGCCTTGAAGGTCATTCAAGCGCAGCGCCACTTCTGACACGCTGAGGCTGCCGCATTCACGCGCATGAAGCTCCGCTGAAAGCTCCAATTGCGTGCATGCCCGAACATGTTGCGCGGGTTGGAGCGGGGCGGATTTCGCTACCGTAGCATCACTTTCCGCAAAACCTGTGGACGTGAATGCTAAAGCCAAAAACGCCGACGACACGGCTAAACGACCGCACTTCTGGGCAAAACCCCTCGCGAATTCCGAACGGGAGGAGAAAATCTTTACAAAAAACATTGTGGTATCCTTTCTTGGATTTTCCGAAGTCACGGAGATCATGGAGAAATAAAACGATCGAGATCGATCGAGATCTGGTCTTTCACGACTGCTTGGAAAACCGGAGCCCAACGGGGATTCGTTAAGCATCAAACACTATCGTCAACCTGCTTTGGGCGCGCACTGACACAAGTTAGCCTAAGTCGTTTGACGTGTTCTTTCACAAGTTTTTGCCGGATCAGGATTGGCTCTGCACAGCGAAATACGTTGCATTCTATTACGTCAGGATCGACGGGAGGTTGCGGGCAAACTGACGTAAAAAGGCCGCCCTCCTATCAAGAAGGGCGACCCGGTCAGAACCTCAAACGCCGGGTGTCACGCGAGGGCGTGCGTGGCCGCGTCAAGTTCCTTGTTGGTCTCGGCATCGTTCTTCGCCGTATGTGCCTTCTCTGCGGCTTGGTAGTGCTTCAGGGCCGCGTCTTTCTTCGGGCCGTTGGGCGCCTTGTCCCAGTTGGCCTTGACGGACTTCATCTTGTCGACGGTCTTGTTGATTTCGGGAGTCATTGGAATGTCCTTTCCTGGACGTTCCGAGAATAAGAAGCGTGAGAACAATACCCACCGATAGTCGTCTGCACGCCCTCACGCTTCTTCAGTACTCGGAAAAAACGTGCCCGCCAAATATTCGTCGGGCACAGGTCACCTAGCGGGTTTGCCACGATGTCTGCACTGACGCAGGTTAGCCTGACCGGCACGGGGCGTGACATTGCGACCTGACGTTGCGGAATGCGACCGTGCGCAGGTCATTCAGTGCGGCGCGAGTTGAGGGGGTGTGCCGCAACGGCCGGTCTGACCTCTTGTGGCAGAGGCGTCTCATTGTGGGACATCCGGCGCCATGCATCCCCATCCAGCAGGTACGTGGACGCACAGACCGCCTCATGGATCGGTGCGTCGGCCTTCTCGGCCGAAACGCTGTAGGTGAGAACGACGATGTCACCGCGACGCTCCAGCCGCCTGTTCGTCATGCCGATCGAGCGCCATGGATTTTGCTGTTCCGGACGCGCACGGGTCCGGTCATTCTGAAGAATTCCGAATGGATGGGCAAAGATCATGATGGATTCATCTGAGGTTCCGGTACGGGCGCTATCCATCCCGTCGGTCCAGAACCTTTCTTCGAGATCCCAAAGCGTCGCTGCATACCGCATGGTCATTGGCCGTTTCCTTGTCTGGAGTTCTTCCGGTCCGGTCGCTCAAAACCCGACATCCGAACCCCTCAACCCGAACCGGCCAGAACGTAGACCCGCGCCAGGACCAGAAGGAAAAACACCACGAACAAGACGCGTCTGAAAGAGCCCGGCGGCCAGTTCGGCATCACGGGAACAGTCAGGCCCGATACCCGGTGTGTCAGAGGTGCGGGCAACAACCCGGCCAGTTTCGCGGCAACCGCGCCGTGATCAAGGCCGAGCGCGGGGACATCCTTGAACCCCGAAAGTATCGCCCCCAGCCGACCGCGCGCCGCCTCCTGCCCGGAATTTGCCAGTCTAGCTGCCTCTTCCCAGGGATCGAAGCCCAGCCTGGCGAGTGCGGAGACCACGGTCACTGCGGATCCGTTTCGGTCTTTGCCAACGAAGGCGTACAAAAACGGGTCGAAGTCGTTTCCCCCCGGGTGAAGAACCTCCAGCCTGGACATACAACACTCCAATTCTTTTTAAGACCCAACCATGACGAGCCTCCGTTGGGACCGGCGAGGCGCCAGTCGCCCGAAAGATGCTGACAACTGGTGATCTGATCTTATCGGCAATGCCTTCGCCGCGCCCTTACCCAGATCAGCGATGTGCGGGGCAGGTCAGTTCGGACATTGCGACAGACTGGTATTGCACCCTGACAGAAGGAAAATTTTCCCAAGCTAACACCGATCAGCATGGGTCGCCCTCTGGTGGACTATGGTGGTGACACTCATCAGACCCTGCCGCGTGCCCGCCCCATTCAGGACCTGCGGCGTCCGGTTGTTGAGCAATTTTCATAAAGGTAGCGGAGGCTTGGGATGAACACGCGGACGTCCAGATCGATTGTGACGTTTCCTCACGTCTTCGTCTTGCCGGGCTACCCGGAAGAGCTGCCCGCCGGTGATTACGAGATCGTCACCGAGGAGGAACGCCTTCAGGGTCTCAGCTTTGAGGCATACCGGCGAACCGCGACATACCTGACCATTCACGGCAGGGGTAAGCATGCGGGCCGCATTGAACTGCGTCCGGTTTCGGAGCGGGACATCGAGCTGGCGATCAGCCACGGTCGGAACATCCCCAAGGGCATCAATGACAGCGAGGCGGCGCTTTCTCCGCAGGAGGACTTGAAATGAACACTCCCGAATGGCTGAAACCCGGAATCTACGGCGGCGTGATCGGAGCAGTTGTCGTCACTTTCGTCGGATTTTCGTGGGGCGGTTGGATGACTGGCGGTGGTGCCAACAAGATGGCGAGACTCATGGCCGAGAGCGACGTGATCGCCGCACTGACTCCGGTCTGCATCGACATGTCGCGCGTCGACCCCGACCGCATCGCAAAGCTCGCCACCATCAACAGCGTCGCGAGCTACAAGCAGCGCGATGCGGTGATCGCCGCCGGCTGGGCGACCGTCCCGGGCACCGAAACCGCCAACCGGGATCTGGCGCAGGCCTGTATGGCCGCGCTCAAACTCGACGCGTCGTGACGCGCCGGGTTGGCCGGCGCCCCTCGCATTAGACCAAACCATACTGAAGGGTCGCGGTTCTTTAGCGCCACACGCGGTTCGGGTGACGGACCATCTGCCAATCCCGTTGCACCAACATCTTCATGAAAAGGAACGCGCGATGTCCGTTGGAAACTCCACGACCAGAGGCACCAAACGCTCAGCATCGGCTTCCGAAGCGCTGCCCGTCAGGAAAGCGCCTTGCGCCCTTGACGAACATCCTGGCGGCAGAGCGCGCAGGATTGGAACACTTTCAAACCAGGGGAATGATCATGAAACCACACGTTGGAAAGAGCATAGCTGTTTTTTCCCGGCCATTCAGGCTTTCCGGTTTTGATGAAATTCTTCCGGCGGGAGAATATGACATCGAAACCGAACTGAACTCACCGCCGGACCATCTCGATCCGGAAGGTTGGAAGGCATCAGTCCTGGTGCATCTGAAACCACGGACGTCGCATCCCGGGCTGAGGCGAAGCCTGACCGTGTCTCTGGCCGAACTTGAGAACGCCCACGCCAGGGATAAGCTCTCCGGACGTGATCTGACACAGGTCTTCATCGAAGAGATGCTCGCCGATCCGATGGTGCGCCTCGTCATGAAAGCAGATGGCGTTTCCGAGCGGCAATTACGCCGTCTTTACGGCGTGTCGCAAAAACCTAATTCGGACGGCGACGCCCTGGATCGAAATGCGGCGCGCGAAGCGCCGCAATGCCGCCCGTCCGACAAATTCGCGGTTCAGGCAGCCGAGAACGAAGGAATGCCATCCAAAACAGGTTGCACGACTCAGTTCGGATCCCCGCCCCCGGCGGAACAGAGATGGCCGCGGGGACAAAACCATGACCGATGATCCGGTGAATCTTGACGCGAGACGTAGTACCGAAAGCAGGATGGCAACCGATATCCGACGACATTCACTCAAGGATTTCGAGGCTGACCAGTACGCGCTCCGCCGACGGCAGGAAGAACTGGAAGCGCAGCTTCTTGCCGAGCCTGCCGCCAACTGGCAAGAGGCGGCGGTGAAAGCGCAATATCTGATACGTCGTTATTCCGAGACTTCCGAGGCTCAGGATGCAAGACGCCAGAAACTCATCCAGCGCGCGCTTGGTGACCTCGCGCGCCTGATCGAGACCGAGGCACCAAACCCATGACTCCATTCACCAATGAGGACACGATTCCTGCCCGGGCGCGCAATGATGTGCCGCAAGAGCGTCGGTGCCTTCGCTGCGGCACGGCCTTCCGGAGCGAGGGGTTTGGGCAGCGGATCTGTCCGCGCTGCAAAGGGTCAAACGCGTGGCGGAACGCCGCTCCTGTAAACCCTGGTTTGTCTCGCCGCCGCTGAGGTGTTTCAGTTAACTGAACCGTTTTTCCGCGCACCGACGAGGTGCACAAATGCTGTCTATCTAAGAGGTCCGGACGACGGACATCTACAATGGACCATCCTACACGGTGCGCCACTGTCCGGAATGCGAAGGCAGCAGCGAGGCACCCAAAGCACCGCGAAAGTCCGAGAGCAATCATTCACATCCTCTGTAACGCCTCCTTCCTGAGAAATCTTGCGATGCGGACCACTTGGTCGCAATGTGTGGTCCGGCCTTGGAGTCGGCCTGCGGCTATGAGCACAGCTGAGTTTCCAGGCAATCTGAATGTCGGCTTTCCTGTTCTTGCCGAGGCTAATCCGCGCATGCGGCGAAAGTCGGCTTTCCCGAATTCTGAACGCTATTTTGCGGGCGCGGCGAACTTCCGGTTTCCGCCCGTTCTTCCCGAATTGACTGGACTTTGTGCTCCGCGAGAGCGGTAGTGACAGCGGCCCGATCGAGAGGGCCACATCTTCGCCCGGTTCCCTCCGGGCTCATGTCAGTAGCAGGGGCAGGGTGCTCCTGTCATCTGAACAGGAGATGACAATGACCATCGCGACCACGAATGCAAAGCTGCGGCGCAAGGCGTTCGCGAAGCCGCCCGCCAAGCGTGCGACCAAGAAGGACCAGTTGATCAGGATGCTCGGCGCCGCCGCGGGTGCCGACGTGATCACGATCAGTACGAAGCTCGGCTGGCAGGTCCATACAGTGCGGGCAGCGCTGACCGGGCTGCGCAAGGCGGGCTACGACATGGTCGCCGAGAAACCGGGTCAAGGCAAGCCTGCGCGCTACCGGATCGTCGGAACGCCAATGGGCACGGTGCAGGCCGACGCCGCTGCCACGGACCCGCTGGAGACCATTGATGCCCGGTAAGGCCGATCCGGATCGCTCGGGTCTCCAGCAGGATTGGGAGGAGGTTTTCGGGTCTCCTCCGCCCGCCTATGCCTCGGTCGCCTTCCTGCGCAGGGCGCTCGCCCACGAAGAACAGTTGAGGCAATACGGCGGCCTGCCCGCCGCCACCCGGCGTGCGCTCAGCCAGATTGTGTCGGGCAAGCCGGTCGAAGAGGCAGCGCGGGGACGGTTGCGACCCGGCGCGCATCTGGTGCGGGAGTGGAACGGGCGGAGCTACCAGGTCGAGGTGCAGGAGAAAGGCTTCCGGCTCGACGGCAGGACCTGGCCCTCGCTCTCGGCCATCGCCCGGCACATCACCGGGACGACCTGGTCCGGTCCGCGCTTCTTTGGTCTCAACGACCGGGCAGGGGGCAAGGGATGAAGAAGATCCGCTGCGCGATCTATACGCGGAAGAGCTCGGAAGAGGGGTTGGAGCAGGAATTCAACTCGCTCCATGCCCAGCGGGAAGCCTGTGCCGCCTACATCGCCAGCCAGAAGGCCGAGGGCTGGGTTCTGCTGCCGGCGCAGTACGACGATGGAGGGATCTCCGGTGGAACGCTGGAGCGTCCGGCGATGCAGCAGCTCCTAGCCGATGTTGATGCGGGCCGCGTCGACCAGATCGTGGTCTACAAGATCGACCGGCTGACGCGGTCGCTGGCCGACTTCGCAAAGATCGTCGAGCGGCTCGACACGGCGGGCGCCTCCTTCGTCTCGGTGACGCAGAGCTTCAACACCGCAACCAGCATGGGACGGCTCACGCTCAACATGCTCCTCAGCTTCGCTCAGTTCGAGCGCGAAGTGACGGCAGAGCGGATCAGGGACAAGATCGCGGCCTCCAAAAGGAAGGGGCTGTGGATGGGCGGCTATGTGCCTCTGGGCTATGACGCCGATGGACGGACGCTCAGGATCAACGAGAGTGAAGCAAAGACGGTGCGGACGCTTTACGATCTCTACCGGGACCACGGCACGATCCGTGAGGTCAAGGAAGCGGCAGCGGTGCTGGGCCTTCGGTCGAAACGCAGGGCCGTTGCGGATGGCCGCATGCGGGGCGGGATACCTTTGGATCGTGGCCACATCCATCACATCCTGACGAACCCGCTCTATGCCGGGAGGATACGGCACAAGGGACAGGTGCATGACGGCCAACACCCCGCGATCATCGAACCTGAACTTTGGGAAGAAGTGCAAGCGCAGCTGACGGCCGAGGCAAGGAAACCCCGCGCCCGGAAGGCATCGTCCACCCGCTCGCTACTCTGCGGCAAGATCTATGATGAAACCGGCGACCGGTTCACGCCCTCGCATTCCAGGACCCGGGCCGGTGCACGGTTGCGTTACTACATCTCGCACCGGCTTGCCGCCCGCGGCGGCGAGGCGGGTGTCGCCGGATGGCGGCTGCCCGCAGAAGAACTGGAGGCTCGGCTCGAGGCGGTCGTTCGCGGGATGTTGTCCGACGTCACGCTGGCCGGACGCTTGTTGACCGCGCCGGGCACGGATGAGATCGCGCGGCTGCGGTCCGGGTTGGAAGGTCTGGCCGATGCGGGGAGAGCCGATCTTCTGAACCTGGTCGGGCGCGTCGACATTGCGCCGGGGCATTTGATCCTCGCACTCGATGCACGCGCCGTCGCCGTGCATCTGACGCTGGACGTGGATCGGCTGGATGCAGATGCCCTTACGAAGTCCGTGCCATTCCAACTCCGAAAGCGCGGCGTCGAAACGAAGCTGGTGCTGGCCGATGCTCCCGCCGGGCGCGACGACACCCTGATCCGCAACGTTGCCCGCGCCCATCACTGGTACGGGCAGCTCCGGGCCGGGCGCAGCTTCGACGAGATCGCCGTAGCCGCAGGGGTCCCGAAGCGCCGCGTGCAGCAGATGGTCGATCTCGCCTTCCTTGCCCCGGACATCATCCGCGACGTTCTCGATGGCAAACAGCCGCTCGGCTTCACGTCCGACTGGTGCCTGCGGCACCCGCTCCCGTCGGACTGGTCAGAACAACGAACGCTGCTCGCTTCGCTCTGATCACACACTCCCACACCTCGTATCGCGAAAATGGCAAACGCAGACTTTGGTCGATTTGCACGACCATTCGCGGCGCCCGGGCGGTCTGCGCAAACGACCGTGCCGCGCAAGCCGCGGAAAACGCGCGACTATTAGGGGTGCACCTCGCACCGTCTCGATTTGCGGAAGTGTTTGGCTGTGCTGGCAGTCCCGGGCTAGCTGGTCTCGGTCAGAAGTTCCCTGCTAACAGGGAAATTAACAGGGAAACTGTCGGATTTTGTGCCAGATCCACAGTTTCTGCTTCGAAATTGGTCGAGATTTCAGGGTTTTGCGGTCGATTTCCCTGCTCGCTTTAACAGGGAAATCCCTTATGGATTACAGGGACGAAAATTTTAAGAAACAGGGGGGCGGATCTTCCGTGGAGATTGCCTGCCCAATATGAACGTCCAGATGTAAGCGTCGGTGTGAAACCGGATGCCAGAGACCGTGCCTGAATCTCGCGATTAATGTTACGGTGAGAAATCCCGTGATTGCATTGTCTGTCACGACTTGGGTCCGCCGTGCCGTTATCCCCCCAAGTTGCGTTTGTCAACCATGGGTAGAAATATCTGTTGACGCACATCGAATGCAGTGCAACCTTGGCCGGCACCACAACCACCCCAGCGCAAAGGCCTTGGAGCCACTTCGCGCTAGCCAAACGAGTATGGCGGGCTATGTGGTTACTCCTAACCTCACTTCTCGCCTCAACAGATCGGGAAAGGAAGTGAGAAATGACAATCACCGTTATCAACAAGCCGAGTGACACTGCACCCGGTGCGGTTCCTGCGCCGGCGGCGAGTGCGTCTGCGGTGCCTGATGAAAGCGTCGATGTTTCGACGAAATCCCCCGGAACGCTCAGGAATGACCTCTTGCCCGACCTCACCGTCGGCATGGTTCCCTTGTCCACATTGGTCTCGGCGCGCCACTCTGTCAGAAAGATGAGCCAACCACAGGTCGCTCGGGTGGCTCGGACCATCAGGCGGTTCGGGTTCCGGAATCCGGTCTTACTCGGCAGGAATTGCGAGATCATCGATGGCCATATCCGCGTCGAGGCGGCGCGGCGGCTGGGCATGAAAGAAATTCCCTGCGTCGTTGCGGGGGACCTGTCCGAAGAGGGGATCCGTTTTCTCCGGGTCGCGTTGAACCGTATCCAAGAGCGCGGCGACTGGGACGAGCAGGCGCTGAAATTCGAGTTTGCCTTTCTCCTGGAGTTCGAGCCGGACCTGGCGGTGACCGGTTTCGAAGCGCCGGAGATCGATCGGCTTCTGGTACTCGACGACCTCGCTTCGAATGAGGCCGATCCGCTCGACAAAGTTGGGGCATTGCCCGATCCTGATACGGTCGCTGTCTCGCGCCCCGGAGATCTCTGGTATCTTGGGGCTCATCGCGTCCTGTGCGGCAACGCCCGCAGTAGTGAAGACATCGGATTGGTCATCGGAGATCGGGAACTCTCGGCCGTGTTCACAGATCACCCGTTCAACCTATCGGTGAAGAAGGACCTCTCGGTCAACTCAGGAAAGTTCGCCGAGTTCGCAGAGGCGTCCGGGGAGATGTCGGAGGCCGAGTTCGAGAACTTCCTTCAGGTTACGACCGGCAACATGACCAAGCATCTCAAGCCCGGCGGGATTCTCTTTCTCTGCATCGACTGGCGACATGTCGAGGTTCTGATGCGCGTTGTGCGGACGCTCAGCATCGAACTCATCAACACCTGCATATGGGCCAAGGACAAGCCCGGCATGGGCTCCCTCTACCGCAGCCAATACGAACTGGTGCTCGTTGCGAAACGGCCCGGTGCGCCACATCTCAACAATGTCCAGCTTGGGGTCCATGGGCGGAACCGGTCGAACCTCTGGCGCTACGCAGGTGCAACCGGAGGCCGCAAATCGGAAGAGGATGACTTCTCCCTGCACCCGACGGTCAAGCCGGTTCGACTTGTGCGCGATGCGCTTCTGGATGTCACCGCGATTGGCGACGTCGTTCTCGATCCCTTCCTCGGGTCCGGTACGACGGTGCTCGCAGCGGAGCTCTCGAAACGCGCCTGCGCGGGTATCGAGATTTCGCCCGCTTACGTCGATGTTGCCATCGGTCGGTGGCAGACGATGACCGGTCTCGACGCCGTTCATGACGAGACCGGACTGACCTTCGCTGCGCTTCAGCAGGTCCGCGGATCAAATGATGAAGAGCGCACGCTTTGCAATAGCGTCGTAGCCGCCACCAGCACATCGGCCAAGGAGGATTTCTGATGGCGGACGAGATGGACGTGCCGGAAGATGACAAGGGGGGCTTCGGCAATCCGCCGAAGGCCCACCAGTTCAAGCCCGGCCGGTCAGGCAATCCGAAGGGCCGGCCGAAAGGGCCCGGAAACCTCCTGAAACTGATCGCGAAGCACGCCGCGAAAAAGGTCACCGTGATCGAGGGCGGTGTCGAAAAGAAGATGGCCAAGATGGATGTGGTCATATCGGCGATGTTCAACAAGGCCGCGAAAGGAGATGTGCCTGCGGCACGCCTGATCGCGAGCATGGTACAGGCTGCAGCCCAGCTCTCGGGGAGCGACGAGTCCGGCTATTCCGATGAGGATCTCATGGCGATCCTTGAGGAAGCGAACTGGCAGGCGGGCCTGGTGAAACTTGCGCAGGAACAGGAGTCAGATGACTTTTGATCCTCATCTGGTGCGCGCCACTTATGCGAATAGTCTATACACCTTCGCGCGCCGCGCCTTCGCGATCTTGAACCCCGGCGACGATTTCGTCGGCGGATACTACTTGCGAGGTCTCTGCCGCATGCTCGAACGGGTGGCGGCAGGGGAGGTGACGCGACTCATCATCACCCTGCCGCCCCGCCATCTGAAATCCCAGGTCGTCAGCGTGGCACTCCCGGCCTGGCTCCTCGGCCGGAACCCTTCTGAGAAGGTCGTCTGTGCCAGTTACAGCAGCAACCTTGCCGAGGACTTCGGCCGGCAGACGCGGGACCTAATGCGGACGCCTTTTTACCGCGCGACCTTCCCGAAGACGCTGATCGACCCAACGAAGAGCGCTGTCGACGAGTTCCACACTCTCGCCAAAGGGCGTCGCATCGCGACCTCGGTTGGCGGAACCCTGACCGGGAAGGGCGGGCGTATCCTCATCTGCGACGACGTCATGAAGGCCGACGATGCGGAGTCCCTCGTGAAGCGGAACAACTGCCATACCTGGTTCCGCAACACCGCGGCGAGCCGCCTGAACAGCCCGAAAACCGGGACAATCATCATCGTCGCGCAAAGGCTCCATGTTGACGATCTGGTCGGGCGGCTCCTGCCGAGCGGCGACTGGGAGCATCTGGATCTGCCGGCAATCGCGACCGGGACACAGGTTCTATCGCTTGGAGACAATGCCGAGTGGACACGTCTCCCTGGGGACCTACTGCACCCCGAACGCATCACGATGGAAGACCTTGACCGGCTCCGGCGCGAGCTCGGCTCTTCCGCCTTCGAAGCACAGTACCAGCAATGCCCGGTGCTGCCCGGTGGCAATCTGGTGAAACGCGAGTGGTTTGGAACCTATCAGGGGCCGCCGCAGCCCGGCAAATATGAGGCGGTCGTGCAGAGCTGGGACACGGCCTCGGTTCCCGGTATCGACAACGACTACTCGGTCTGCACGACCTGGGGGCTCATCAATGATCGGATCGATCTTCTCGACGTCCACCGGGCCCAGCACCACTACGCCGACCTGCTCCGGGTCGCCCGCACCCTCCGGACGAAATGGACGCCAAAGCTGATCGTGGTCGAGAAGGCGGGTGTCGGTATCGCGCTCGGCAATGACCTGCTTCGGGACGGGCTCAGGGACGTTCAGTGCCTAGATCCGAAAGGCGACAAGGTCCAGCGGATGGCGCTTCAGTGCGGCAAGATCGAGGGTGGGAAGGTGCGGTTACCGGTGGTGGCCCCCTGGCTTGATCTGTTACTCGTCGAACTCGGCGAGTTCCCGAATGGCCGCTACGACGACCAGGTCGACAGCGTCTCGCAACTGCTCAAGGCCCTCGATCGAAGACCTACGCAGATCAGGGGGATCAGCCGGTACAAGCAGTGACTTAGGGACCTATGTGCGTCGTTCGAGCTAACAGTGTGAGAAAGATCTCACGAGTTCAAATTCTTCGCCGTCGTCTCGGCGTTTGGGCGTCCGTACCCACTACCTGTACAAGTGGATGAAGCCGATTGGGAGCAGTGTCAAGAAAAGCTCGCGGGGGAAGCCGCGAGCAGGTTTGTTTTCTATTTTTATTTCATTGCGCCTGCGGGAGAGATCCTAGGCGATGCTGGGTTTCTGCGTGAGTGGCAGTTGTATTGAGTGAGAGTTGTGAAGCTACACCGGAATGTATTCAGGCGACTTGTCGGCGTGGCTGCCTCGCGAACGACGGCAATTGCTGTGCGCACCGAACAATATCGTCTGATCACAACCCCAGGCCCTGACCAACTTGTCAGCGGCATCCTTCGATGTTCCGGGTTTCTGTTTCATCTGCGCTCCATAATGGCTTCGATGAACCAGAAATCCTCCGTTGCTCAAACCCCTAAATCTGTCCGGTAGGCGCTGACGTCAGACACATCAGATATAGGGACCTAAACCGGGCCGCCTGCACTCATAGCAGGGTCAGGCTAACATCCATTTGACGTCGTTCAGCCGTGCGCTGCACCGTGTTGTTTGGGTTCGTGGCGGCCGGCCTCCGCACCATGGTGGGCTCGGATTTACTTTCCCTGCTCAGACGGGTGAGGTCGGCCCACTCCTGCCGTTCGCCTAGCAATTGAGTTGCCGCGGCGCAGCCCCGTCGAACCGGACCTTGATCGATCGCGCAGAATTTTCGCCGAGGCAATGGCTGGGTCGCGGACGAATCTGACATGCCCTGAACGTGGTATGTCGAGGTCCATGGCGTATTTGGATCAACACTGCCACCTGGCTTCAACGATCAAATAATGTCGCATTATGCAAGTTCAGAACTTGTGATCCTCGTCACGCCAGCAGCGCCAACGTCGCGCCAAGCCTTGTCCGCTGATGCGCCCGGGGCCGGATCGATCGACGCGGTGGCATCGTCGATGATGTATGTGTCAAATCCTTCTTTGACCGCGTCGGTCGCCAATCCGCCAACGCAGTAGTCTATAGCACATCCGGCAACGAAAACGCGCTCTATGCCACGCTCCTTCAGATAGCTCGCCAATCCGGTTTTTGTTTTCCCATCAACCATGCAAAACGCCGAATAGCTGTCGACATCCTTCAAATACCCCTTGCGGATGACCAGTTGAGCATGTGGCAAGTCGAGGTCCGGATGAAACTCCGCACCCCATGTGTTCTGCACCACATGATCGGGCCAAAGCATCTGCTCACCATAGGGCATCTGCACGGTTTCCAGAGGCTGTTTTCCAAGATGTGCCGACGCAAACGATACATGGCCTTCAGGGTGCCAGTCCTGCGTCAGCACAACGTTTTGAAATCTCTGCCCAACCATGTTGATTACAGGGACTACCTTATGGCCGTCTGCAGTCGGTAGCGCTCCACCTTCGCAGAAGTCGTTCTGCATATCGACTACGACGAGAACATCCGTACCCGACAGTTCCACGATGTATCCTCCCAATCAATATTATTGGCATACGTGCCCAGTGCAGCAGCGGTCAATTTGGGTCGAACCGCGGCCTTCGTTTTCGGCGAGTGCGCAAGAACAAATCAGGCAGCTACATTGGTCGCCTTTTCCTCGGACCACTTCGAGAGCACTTCATCTGCCGTGAGGAACTGGTTTTCCGGGTCCGTCGCATACCATGTCTTGAAGTACTCTAGACCGCTTTCGTGCCCTTCTTGGGTGAATGCCTGCAAGCAGTCCGTAACCCAAACCAGATTGAAGCCCTTCTGGAACGCGTCACCCGATGTGTGGCGGCAGCAGCAGTCCGTATGCAGGCCAGTGATGTAAAGCGTATCGATCCCCTTCGAACGCAGAAGGCTCTCCATGTCTGAACACTGGAATCCGCTGTAGGTCGTCTTGGGCACGTTTAGATCACCTGGCTGGATTGCCAGTTCTGGGACTATCTCGGAGGACTTTGTGCCCTTCATTGAATGCGGTGGCCACTTCCTCATCTCGAGGTCATCCGGAGTATGTTCATCCGTCGAGTAAACTACCAACGCCCCGGCTTCCCGGGCGCCCTTCAGGAGTTCTTGCAGGGGGCTAATGATTGCCTTTGCACGAGCCTGATAGTCCTCGCCTCCCGCATCCGCGATGAAGTTGCCCGGCTCGATAAACTCGTGAGCCATATCGACAAGAATGACCGCACTTCTCTTGGGGTCTGCCATGACCATCTCCCTATTGTTCGCTGGCTAACGATCTTGATCGTGGTTTGAGATGGAGATTCGGTCAAGCGCGCCATGCGGGCAAGGTCTGCTTCGGACTCTTCGCGGCCATCGGAGGCGGCGCAGCATCTGGACACAAAGCCTGAGAAGCGGCGGCGAGGACGGCCCATTCCGGACTCTCAACACCTAGCTCGGATGCTGCACTGCGGCCCGTCAGATCGGACTTTCGCTGCGCCTGCATGTTCCACGTGCCATCGAATTCACAGTGCGGACTTTGCGGGCGTTCGGCGCGGGCCTGATAAGGCTACCCCACCGTGACCCCGAACAACGCCCCGACCGCAGCCGTCGCGCCCATAGCCAGTGCGCCCCAGAACGTTACCCTTGCGGCCCCACGTAGCACGCCTGCTCCGCCGGCTGACGCGCCAAGCCCACC
>NZ_JASBQQ010000001.1:0-476541 GCF_029961185.1 Albidovulum aestuarii
TGCTGTCGCCCGTTGATTTCGAGATCAGGCAGCAGAAACTGACCAAGGCGGGTGTCTAGAAAACTAGGGGCACCTCATCAAGAGGTCGATACGTAAGTTCAACCTTGCGATAAGGGCTTGATCGATCGATACGCCGGATGCGGCGGGAGACGCGTATGCTGCGTCGATCCAAAGCCTCTCTAGCTCTGCCCTTTGGGCTTGTGTCGCAATCTCCTCCACAACAATTCCTCCTCGAATGCAATTCATTGTAAGCAGTTCACAAGAGTTTCGACCACACCGCAAGAGGTCTCGACGTCGATGCCACGCGTGCGAGTGCGTGGCTTGGGGCCGCCGGTTCCGGGTACTGTGCATCATCCACAACTTCAGTCGGGTGTGCTTGGGTGCCGTCGTCGACACATCGATCTCCGGCCATCTTGTTGTGCGAGTCACGGGAACTGGATCGGATCGCCGGACAGCGGGGTTACCCTTGTATGATGGTCTCCGAAAACGGGACGGAGCTTGCTGACCTCAGCGTGAGGAGGTTCCAGGGGAGCAGGTCAGCTGCCCCGAACGCAAACTACACACGCTTCTCACAGGGGCTCGGCAAACGTTGATGTGGCGTTGATGTGGATTGCGCATAAGCAAAAAGCCCCGCGGGATGCGGGGCGTAAGGCTTTGGTATTGCGTGGTTTTGTTGGTTGCGGGGGCCTGACACCACCGAGATCTGACTTCTGCCGTAGGATCGTTGGCAATCGTCAAAGTCGGCCCATAGCTGCCGTTGGCTGTAACAGTCCAATGCTGCGCTTGCAGCCCGCTTTCCGGCCATTCGCTGCGAGCGCAAAGCTTGGCCCTGATCGAATTAACGGTTCGCGGACAAATCGGTCGTCCGCTACAGTGCAATATTCTACGTACAGAACCCTTCCGGCTTCTCTCGCTTTCCAGCCATTCTCTGTTCCTCCAAGTGAAGGGACAAATCGATGCCAGTTGGTGGACCACTTCAATGGGAGCAGTTCAAGTCTGCCGCCGAGGGTTCCCCGTCACTGTGTCTCGCCGTGGCCCTGCAGTCGAGTGACTACTTCGATGGTAACCGGCTCGGTCAGCATCTGCCCTTTGAGATAGGGTATATCCACCGATCCATCCGCTGGCTTCCCGTGGATGGTCCGCACCACTTCCATGCCCTCAATCACGCGTCCGAAAGCGGCGAATCCGAGGCCATCATCATTTCGGCCCGAGCCGTAATCGAGCCCCGGCTGATCCCCAACGGCTATGAAAAACTCCGACGAGGCAGTTCCCGCCTCGGCGCGCGCCATCGAGAGTGTCCCGTCCGTGTGGCGTAGCCCCGTGTCGCGCGTTGATTCATGCGCGATCGGCGGAAACGGGGGCTCGCCGCCCGCCATGCCGCCCTGGATGACCTCGATCACTGGGGTGCCCGTATCGTTTTCCGAGTTAACGGTCCGGTAGAAGCTGCCACCGTCGAAATACCCGCCCTCCACGTATCGCAGGAAATTGGCCACGGTAACCGGTGCCTTTTCGGCATACAGTTCCACACGGATATCCCCCTCGGTCGTTCGGAACATCACCTCAACGGTAGATGCATCCTGAGCGTGGCTGTACTGACCGGGAAGCAGGACGAGCATCAGGAGCGCGTAAAGTATGCAGTGAAACGAGGTTCGCATGCGATTGGTCATGGGTGTCTTCATGGTCGGCTCCTTCACTATTTGCAGGGCTCTCGGCCGGCTTACTTGACAGTATTCTTGTAGATCACGCCGTCTTTCATGATCAGGTCGATGTTCCTTTCTGCGTCCATCAGGAGCTTGATATCCGTGGTCGGGTCGCCGTTGACCAGGATGATATCGGCATAGGCGCCGGATTGGATGACACCGAGCGGAGCGTCGGGATATGGGTTCTTCAGTCCGGACAGCGCCAAGACTTCGGCGTTGTTGCCGGTGACTTGCTTCATTTGCTCGATGGGTGACCAGAACTCGTCGCGAAAGGCGAATTCTTGGGTGAAGTTCTTGAAAATCTCGTCGCCGCCAAACACGTCGGTCCCCCAAAGGATCTTCAGATCGTATTTCCTTGCCAGATCAAACGCATTGCGCGTTCCTTCGGCGACCATCGCCAACTTCGCTTGCTGGATCGGAGCTTGGAATTGCGGGTTGCCAGACACGTCCTGAAGCGGAAGGAAGGCCTGCGGCGAATAGAAGACGCCCAGTTCCTTCATGCGCTTCACGGTATCTTCTTCCAGAACAAGCCCGTGCTCGATAACCCTGACACCTGAATCGAGGGCGCCGACAACACTGTTATTCAGTTGCGCGTGCACCGTTACGTAGGTTCCATAGCGGGTCGCCTCTTCCACGGCAGCTTTCAGCTCTTCTTGCGTGTACTGGGCGGCCTGCAGCGGGTCGGTGAAGCTGGTCACACCGCCGCCGGCATGGATTTTTATGTGCGACGCGCCGCGAAACAGCATTTCGCGAACACTGCGACGGACATCATCGGCGCCGTCAGCGATAAGCGTATGCTTGTATCGGTTGGCCGTGCCACCGAACTCGGGTCCGTCAAGAACCGGATGCCCATCGAACGGCATACGGAAATCGCCGTGACCCGAGGTCTGCCCGATGCCTGCGCCACCGCAATAAATCCGTGGACCGCTGAAGACACCCGCGTCGATTGCTTTCTTGACGCCAAAACAATTGCCACCCAAGTCGCGCACGGTCGTAAACCCGGACATCAGGTAATCGTTGGCCCGCTTGGCCGCGCGGACACCTTGTTCAAAAGCATCCTGGCTGATCAGCAGTTGAACTGGATCGGTGTGCAGCATGATATGGGCATGCCCCTCGATCATTCCGGGCATCAGCGTGCGACCACCGCCGTCGATCACCCTGCCGCCTGCAACAGCAAGCGGTTCGAGCGACACTTCGGTGATCTTGTTGCCCGTCACCACGACATTGGCATTTTCGATCAGGGCTTCGTTTACACCGTCAAAGACGGTGACGTTGGTGAACAGGATCGGCCCGGAGGCCTCCTGAGCAGCCGCAGGCAGAGCAACGCTGGCGGCGACGGCAAGTGCCGCAGTCAATGTCTTGGGGTTTAGTTTCCGCATTCGGTTGCTCCTTGTGTCGGATGGATTTCGGGAGTGCCCCGGTCGATTTTGAACACGCTTGACAGGCGGCGCCGCGAACTCGTGCGGTTCGAGGCGCTCATCGACTGGAAGTTCTCCGCCGAGAGAACCTGTGCGATTGTTCCAATCAATTCATCTCAGTAGGAAAGAACTTGGAGGGCTTCTCACCGAAGACATCGATGAGAAACCCTCTCAAGATTACTGCAAGCTTTTACAGGAACCCGAAAGGCTCAGCCTCTTCGAATTGGGAGGAGACTTCTCCTGAAAGCGGGCGGTCTTTTGAGACCTTGAGGGTCATCGTTTTTGCCCCGGGTTGCAGATCAACCTTATTCAAGTCGACCCAGAACACAGTGGGTGAAACCGCCGAGTCAAAGTAATAGGTCCTGGCACTGTGGTCAGTCACGGTGCGCCACAGCGTAATGGCGCTCATCGGATTCTCCGGGCTGTTCATCCCAATGGGTGGGCTGATATTCCGCATCACAGAAAACACGCTGGCCAGCGACATATTCTGGTCTTCAAACTTTTGCAGTCTATTCAGCATCCAGTCCAGTCTTACCAATCGGTCAGTCGGATTAAGCGTTCCTGGAAGGAACTTATCGCCATTCACTCCTTTCCAGTACTCAAGCAGCTTGAGTTGTGTCGAGAAGTCCGGGTCATTGGTCATGATCTTGTATTCTCGCCCGTGATGGATCACGAGTTCGCCGTCAATATACTCGAAAATGGCGGAGTCACCTGACGCGTCGGAGATCGCCATGTGAATTTCCGCAGCGACGCCATTTGCAACCGGCTTGGACACAATCGTGAACGGCGGATCCTGCATGGCTGCCACCGCCTCTTCAACCGTGGCGAAGTTGTCCAGGAAATACTGCAACCAGGCGCCAATGCTGATCGTCGGCTTCCCGGTTACAGCCGGATCACCATAATCGCTGTGGGAAAGATACTGCATGCCCCCGGCGAGGCCTTTTTCGTTCATGCCATCCGCCGATGCGGTGCCATAGAATGCCGTGATGACGGATCCGTATTTCGATGTCCAAGTCAGCTCGTTGTCGCTGCCCCCGCCTTTGCGTTCCACGCCTTGCGGGAAGATCCACAGATCGCTGGCAAGGTCGGGGTCGATCCAGTCCATGCTCCGTCCAGTAATGTACGACCCGTTCCCAGTTTCTACCAGAATTCGGGAACAAGCGATCGCCGGCTGCAGCGTTGTAGAAAGAACAAGGCCAGTAGCCAACGCAAGGCACAGGCCATTTCTTAGTTTCTTCATCATGTCTTCACTTCCTCCAAGGTTCGTGATGATCTTTTTCCAAGTGGGTTTCGCTTACGAGCATGGCGCTACCCCTCACACCTGCGGGCGACGTTCATTGCGGTAGAGGCGGTCAAAATCCGATCACCTTGTACCCGACCTGAAGGCTCCAGTCGGCAGGGCGGTTGGCGCCGGCAAGGATCTGCGGTTTGATGAAGATCTGGCTATCGCCGCCAAAGGCCTTGCCCGTCGGAAAGCCGAAGGTGGTCGTCAGGCTGGCGTACCCTTTGTCCTGTTCCCAGTCATAGATGAGGGCCGGATCAAAGGTGATGAAAATCTTATCCGTCGACAGTTTTGGTACGTAGTAGAAATCGAAAGTGGTGGTGTTGATCTTGCTGCGCCCCGGATCTTCGTCACCCAGACCGATGGTCTGAACCAGCGCGGGCGCGATGATGCTGCCGTCCCTGAGAAACTTGGCATAAAATCCGGACAGTTCCAGCACTGTCTGGCCGCTGCCAAGATCGGGGCGGTCAGCGGTATCGAACTTTAGTTTCGCCGTATAGGCGTACCCGCGGCTGGCATTCACGTCGAGGACATGAGTGAATGTCAAACTCACGTCGCCAAGCCCAAAACTGTCATCGATTAGCCCGGAGGCGTAGGGCACAGTGACACTCAGGGACTTATTTTTTCCTTGACCGAACGGCACCCCGAAACTGGCTTCAAAGAGGTCATTGGACAACCCCGATCCGAAATCCGTGTACTTGTACTGAATGCCGGCGCTGGTCGCCAGCAAGGTCGGGTTGGTGCCGTTGTTCACCTCGGGCTGGGATTGCGCCCAAACGGGTGTGGTCGCAGCCAATACTGTGGCGGTCATAAGCGCCGTAGACGTGCTTAGCACGGTAGGCATTTTGAAAAACAGCAAAATACAGCCCCTCCAAAGACTTACTCATCGCGGTCGACCGTACCTCTCCGGAGGCGACTTGAACCCGAAAGTGTGGGTCAAATTCTACCATGGTAGTAAGATTATGGTAGTAAGATGGGCCCAGAATCGAGGGTCAAATTCTACGCTGTCGGCGGATACGAGCTCACTTGGGAGTTGACGGCGTTGTGCTCTTGCGAGTCGGCTCTAAGTACTCCGCCATAGTCAGTCAGATACGGGAAGGTTTCATGAATATGGGGGAACCGAAGCAGTTTTCGCGCTTTCCTGCAAAGATCGACTTGACGCATCAGGAGTTTTGGCGCGGCTTGCCCACCCTTCAAGCCGAAACGGCGCAACTCGAGCCGGGACGCGTTGAGTACAAAATGCTGCAAGTCACTGGCCGGGATCTGCTTATCTTTCGTAGCAAGGTCGGGCCAAAAATGGCCAGTACCATCGTGCCCAGCCCGGACTGGATTGTTTTGATGGCACCGATCAGTTGGCTTGGCGACTATGTCTTCAACGGTCAAGTGGCAAGACCGTTCGATGTTTTTGTTTCGGGCGGTCCTGACGGATATTCCACCACCAACGAAAGAAGGCATAATCTCGCACTGGGTCTGCGAAAGTCCAGACTGAGGGATGCATGCGCCAATTTGAGTGGTCGCTATATCGACGATATCGCCCTCGACGATCAACGGATAGCCCTTGGTCCAGCCTTAGGAACAAGGTTTCAAAGGCTGCTTCTGGAGACGATAACAACTTCATTGGACAAGCCTCTGGGTCCCGGTAAGTTCGCACTCGATGCTGCCGTCGAGAACGATCTTTTTGCTGAGGTCGCCGGCCTCATCATTGCACAGACAATCGAAGAGAATGCTGTTTCAAGCCCCAAACTTGACCCGTTACAAGTTGTCAGGCGAGCAGAAAAACTATTTGAGGACCGCGCGACTAATCCACCAAGCGTTGCTGACCTTTGCAAGGCAGCCAACGTCGGAGCAACGAAACTGCACGTGTGCTTCAATGAAGTTTTCGGCGCGTCGCCAATTGCGTACCTGCAGGCAAAAAGACTTACCCAAGCCCGTAGTCTATTACTTGCAGAGGAAGGGCCCCCACTTTCCGTCAAAGACGTTGCCCTGTCGCTCGGCTTCACTCACAGCGGTCGCTTTGCGAAACTATATCAGAGCCTCTTCGGAGAGTTTCCATCAGAGACGCTCAAAAGTAAGTGATTTTTCGGAAGGCCCAGATCGGGCCATTACGTTGGCTTGACCTAATAACCATAGATGGAGAAATATGGTCGTTAAACGTCTGCTCTGGGCTGATTTTGTTGAGAAACTCGACGCTTCGAAAATCACGTACAAAATTTAGAACAAATTTCTTCCAGAGCACTCATCAGAAACCGAGATTTGAGAATTCCGGATTTCGTGTGAAAAAGTACTCTTAGTTTGGTCATTCTCAGCGGGATACCGACTTTTAACACAACAGACTCACAACCGCCTTTCGGCGTTGCAGCGATCCAACCGGATTTGAAGCAATCTGAATGGTGCTGGCAGACGAATGCGAACTCGTCTCTACAAGGACAGGATGGCTGTCCCTTATGCGGCGCAGAGAGAGCGCCACTCGGCAAGAGCGACGGCTCGTTTAGCCTTGAAGTCGGATCTGCTTGAGAGGCTGCGTTCCGTGTTGAAGAGGTTGTAGATCGAGGCGTGGACGGAGGCGAACTTCTGTAACGTTCGCATCCGCCGGAAGCGGAGCATCGCCCGCTCCCGCCTTCGAAATGGCTGGTGTGAGTTCTCCGCTCGGTTGTTCATCCAACGGCCGGTTTGCTGGCGGTCGCGAATGCCGAGTTCGCCGAGCGCGGCGCCATAAGTGCGCAGCCGGTCAGTCACGAATTCGCCCGCTCGTCCGTGCCGCTTCAGTGATTTCCTCAAGAATTTCAGGGCGGCTTTCTTGTCACGCTTCTTGGTCACGAAGCTCTCGAGCACCTCGCCTTCATGATCGACGGCTCGCCACAGGTAACGAAGTTCACCGTTGATCTTCACGAAAACCTCGTCGAGGTGCCAGCGCCATCGGCTCGAGCGCATGCCCTGGACGCGTCGCTTGCGGATCTCCGACGCAAACATCGGGCCAAACCTGTGCCACCAGAACCGCACCGTCTCGTGGCAGATATCGACGCCCCGCTCATGAAGCAGGTCCTCGACGTTCCGGAGCGAAAGAGGGAAGCGGATGTACATCATCACCGCCATGCGGATGATTTCGGGTGACGTCTTGAAGTACTTAAAGGGCGAGCGTTTGGGCATCCGGGAAGGCTACTCAGTCCCCTGCCCCGCCGCAAGCCAGGTTCATCTGACACCGCCCCTCGGCGGCGAGCTTCTTGAGCTTCGCCTCGATGGACGCGGGCTTCGATGTCTTGCCGCTGGGGTTGCCCGACTGCCCCTTCTTCCACTGGCTGTGTTGGGGAGGGTTCTTGTAGCCCGAACCTTTGCCGGAGGCAGGTGTGGATTTCTTGGCCATCAGAAGCCCTCCTGGTCATGGGAGCCAGCGTCGATCTCGTCGCCCGCAACGCTGTCGAAGCTTGCGCCACTTTCGGCATGGAAGGCCTGGCCACCAGTCATCGCCTGCCAGCGGCGGATCGCCAGATCGACATAAGCCGGCTCGACCTCGACACCGAAGCAGCGCCGCCGCGTGCGCACGGCGGCGAGGAGCGTGGTGCCGGAACCAAGGAAGGGATCGAGCACCAGGTCGCCCGGTCCGGTCACATCGAGGAGCGCATCCATGACGAGCCGGATCGGCTTGACGGTCGGATGGACCTGGAAGTCGTCGTCGGCATCCGCCCGCCCACCGGTCGCGCCCGGATAGGTCCAGACATTCGAGCGGTTGCGGCCGAACTTGCCGAGTTGCACGTTGTTCTGGTGTCCCGCACCGGAGCGCCGCGCCACGAAGCAAAATTCGTGCTGGCTCCGATACAGGCTGCCCATGCCCGGGTTCGTCTTCACCCAGACACAGATGTTGAGCATCTCCAGTCCCAAGGCGTTCAGCGCCTCCATCACCTCCCCGACATGGCGCCAGTCCATGCAGGCGAAGAGTATGCCTCCGGGTTTCAGCAGATCGGCGGCATTGCCTAAGGTTTTCACGAGGAAGGCCACGAAGTCGGGCCGGGACATCTCGCCCGAGGCTTCCGCGAACTCGGCAAAGCCACCACTCGCCGAGCGCACATGGCCATTGATCTTCACATTGTAGGGCGGATCGGTGAAGACCACGTCGGCAACCTGCCCGTCGAGCAGGGCTGCGATCCCCATTGTATCCCGTGCCGAACCGCAGAGGAGCCTGTGGTCGCCAAGGCACCAGACATCCCCCGCCCGGGACACGACAGGCGTGTCTGGCATCTCAAGTCCCGAGACATCATCCGCGGGGTCGGGCTCTTCGGCACCGCCCGCGCCGAACCGGATCGCCTCCAGCTCCGGCAGAACGAATCCCGGGATCTCGATCACTCCACCAATCTCGATAATCTCGTTGATCTCCAGACGGAGCACCTCCGTGTCCCATTCCGCCGTTTCCTGCAGCTTGTTGAGGGAGAGCCTCAGCCGGCGAAGTTCGACCTCGGGAAGATCGTCGACAAGGATGCAGGGCAGCTTTTCGGCGCCGAGACGCAGGGCAGCCGCGAGCCGGGTATGCCCGTCGACCACCTCGTAGCGCTCACCGCCCGGCTTGCTGCGCACGAGGATCGGGATCCGGAAGCCGAAGGTCTCGATCGACCGCATCACCGCTTCGGTCTGGCTCTTCACTGCGCGCCGAACCCGGCGCGGCGCCTGGTCGATCAGTTTGACCAAAAGCCAGACCAGTGTGACCTCCGCGAACAGGTCGTTCTTGCCATGCGCCGCGGAAATCTCCGGCTGCGCACTTATTGGTGCCGAGGATTGTTTTGCAGACGTTCTGTTCGGCTCCAGACCTTGGGAACCCGGGATCGCCGGGCTATTCTTGGGATGTTCATCCATAGTCGCCTCCTTCGGTTTGAAGGGGAGGCGGAAGTGAGGCTGGGAGCAATCGACACAGCGGAGACAACCAGCCGATACTCTCCACATCCCCAATGGGTTGCGTGATCGGTGGTCGCTAGCATCCTGCTGCGACGTGTCAGATACCTCTACACCCGTCGCATTCCATGCGCAACACAATTTTTAATAAACTATTGATTTTCATAAATAAAGTTGACAAACGCACTTCGGGGACATGACTTTTTCAACCGGAACAACGGACTGGACTTCGCCGCCGAACAGAGCGTCATTGGTCCCACGCCCGGCTCAGAGCCCGGGCGCGCCTCGGTAGGGCCCGGCAGTCTGCCTTGCCCGCAAACCCGAGGAGAAGACAATGTCTCAGACCACCAAGACCCCGACCCGCGAGACCAAGTCCGCCCTCGTCCGGAGGCTGCTCGCGCGCAAATCCGGCGCCGATCTCGCCGCCCTGCAGGACGCCACCGGCTGGCAGCCGCATTCGGTGCGGGCCGCCCTCAGCACGCTGCGCAAGGCCGGCTACATCATCGACCGCCTCCCGCCGAAGAAGGAGGGTGGTGCGGTCGCCTACCGCATTGCCGCCACGCCGGAGGCCGCATGAAGCTCTCCGTCGCCGAGATCGAGACCATGGAACGGGCGGCGCTCGTCGCCGCCTGGGACCATCTCTTCGGAGTGTCGGTGCCGAAGAGCCTGAGCCAGGCCTTCCTGCGCCGGTTCCTCGCCTTCGAGATCCAGGCGCGGCGCACTGGTGGGCTGCCCAAGGGGTTCGTCGCGGATCTGGAGCGCCGGGCGTCTGGCCGCGGACCAGCTTCCTCTCCGGCCCTCAAACCAGGTGGCCGCCTGCTTCGCGAATGGAACGGCGTGACCCACGAGGTCGAGGTCACCGAGACCGGCTATTTCTGGAACCGGGAGACCTACCCGTCGCTCTCCGCGGTGGCCCGCGCCATCACCGGCGCCCACTGGTCCGGGCCCCGGTTCTTCGGTCTGAAGGAGGGAAGCTGATGACAGTGCCGAGGATCCGCTGCGCAATCTATACCCGCAAGTCCTCCGAGGAAGGACTGGACCAGAGCTTCAACTCGCTCGACGCTCAGCACGAGGCCTGCGCGGCTTTTATCGCCAGCCAGAAGCATGAGGGCTGGATCCTCGCCCGTGACCGTTTCGACGATGGCGGGGTCTCGGGCGGGACGCTCGAGCGTCCGGCCCTTGCCCGCCTCCTTGCCGAGATCGATGCCCGCCGCATCGGCATGGTGGTGGTCTACAAGATCGATCGTCTCACCCGGTCGCTGACCGACTTCGCCAAGCTCGTCGAGCGCTTCGACGCCGCCGGCTGCTCCTTCGTCTCCGTCACCCAGGCCTTCAACACCGCGACCTCGATGGGCCGTCTCACCCTCAACGTGCTTCTCTCCTTTGCCCAGTTCGAGCGCGAGGTCACCGCCGAGCGGATCCGCGACAAGATCGCCGCCTCGAAGAAGCAAGGGATGTGGATGGGCGGTGTCCCGCCCCTCGGCTATGATCCCCACCCCGACCCGATGGTGCGGGAACTCGTCGTCAATGCGCCCGAGGCCGACACCGTTCGCGCCCTCTTCACCCTTTATGACCGGCACGGCAAGATCACCGAAGTCGAACACGCCGCCGCAGAGATGGGGCTGAGATCCAAGCTGCATCGGTTCCGCTCGGGCCGGGAACAGGGGGGTGGGCATCTCTCAACCGGGCAGATCCACAAGATCCTCACCAATCCGGTCTATCGCGGCCAGATCCGCCATAGGACCCTTGTCTGGCCCGGGCGTCATGCGGCGATCGTCGATCAAGCGCTCTGGGACAACGTGCAGGAGAAGTTGCAGGCGGCCGCACGGCGCAGGCGCGGCCGCAGGTCCGATACCGACACCGCGCCGCTCACCGGCAAGCTTCGCGACGAGACCGGCGACCGGCTGACGCCCACCCACAGCCGCAAGGACGGCAAGCGCCATCCCTACTATGTCTCGAACCGGCTGATTTCCGGCGGACCCGATCCCACCGGATGGCGCCTGCCCGGCCGGAAGCTCGAGGTCCTCGTCGCCAATGCCATCGCCGATCACATCGTGCAGGCGACGAGCGGGCATCGATTGCTCGCAAAGCCCGATCTCCGGGCGGACCCAGGCTATCTCGATGCAGCCCGCGACCTCGTCCAGGTACTCCGCGCACCAAACCCTGACCTGCTGCGTCGACTTCTCGTCGGCGGCACCATCGGGCCGCAGAAGATCGTGCTCACGCTCGATCCCGACACCCTGTCCGACGCACTCCATCTCCGGGCCGAGGATCTTTCGCCGGACCTCCTCGATCTCTCGGCACCGGTGCATCTCCGCCGCCGCGGCGTCGAGGCGAAACTGGTGGCGGGCAAAGCGGAGCCCGATCCCGACCCGGTGCTGCTCCGCACGCTCGCCGACGCGCATTGCTGGATCACCGCCTTGCGCAGCGGCACCCCGCTCGCCGTGATCGCGCGGAAGGCCGGACACCATGACGCCTTCATCCGGACCCGCGCGCCGTTCGCCTTCCTCTCGCCCAGGATCCAGCTGGCGATCCGGGACGGCACCGTGCCGCCGGAACTCACATCGCACCGGATCCTGCAACGCCCGATCCCTCTCGACTGGCAGGAGCAGGAGCGCCTCTACGGCGTCTGAGCAGCGGTCCGGGCGGCGGCCTTCTCCAGGCGCCTCGTCCCGGATCGCCCGGTGTCGGAAATTCCCTGCATATTCCCTGCTGCAGCCGGCAGGGAATTCCTCTGTAAACCACTGAATCCTATCACCGAATCTGGCTCGGCAGCGCGGCTCCGAGGCAAGATCCGGAAAATTCCCTGCAAATTCCCTGCTGGCAGGGAATTCTTCGCCAAAACCGAACCGGCTGATGGGCCCGTCAGAGACCCATCGCGGCGCTCACGGCGAAACGGTCTCTCAGCCAAGTCTCTGTATGGGAGATGGTGGCGCAAGGCACGGAAAAATCGGCCAAGAATTCAGTGAATTTACGAGTAATATCAATGACTTATGTCGGTGGCGGAGGGGCCAGTCTGGAGCTATCCCGTCTCTGCAAAATTCCCTGCAAACAGGGAAAATAACAGGGTATTTCTGCTGTTTTCTGGCAATCAACGCCGGGTTCGGCGAAAATCCCCACGATTATTCAATGCCTTATTCGGAATTTCCCTACTGATAGGAACAGGGAACTTTTTCGAGTTGAACAAGGTAATTTTTTCTTCGAGCAGGGAACGTGGATCTCGGCGGCACGATCCTGCCGATGCAGACCTTCGGTGTCATTTGAGCGACGTCGCGCGAGACGGAATCTGGTATCGTGGCGTTGACTCACGGTATGATGAACGACGCTACCCGGGCCTGTGCGGCGCCGGCGCTGGATGCATTGTTCCCGTGGCAGATGGCGGCCGAACCCGGTGGCGGCTTCCGAGTTCCCAGACAAAGCACGCAATGGCCCGTCCCAAGTTGGTGGGGCAGAAAACGTGCGCATGTCGACCGATCACCAGCGCTACTCGACTGAAAACCAGGCGGCGGCAATCCAGGCCTATGCCGCACGGCGTGGCATGGAGATCATACTGCGTCGCCAACTCGATGATGTCCGCGGTCGGGCGGTCTTCATCCGGACGGCCCTGTGGCACCTTGCGCTGTGTCGAGCGATGCTGGCCGAGCGTGCGGCAGGTGCGGCGCTCGGAAACGCCAAGCGTCTGCCGCACGCGGTCGATGCATCTGCGTCGGCGCGAAGGGCTCAGAAGTTTCCCCGTTCAACCTCCGTGAGGATCAGCTTGTCCAGCGTCAGCTCGGACACCGCTCGCCTCAGGCGTTGGTTCTCCTTCTCCAGTTCCTTCAACCGCTTCAACTGGTCCCGGCTCATGCCGCCGTATTGCCGACACCAACGGTAATATGTCTGACGCGTCACCCCAATCTGGCAACCGGCCTCCGCAACGCTCATGCCTTGACCCTGCAACACCTCAACTCGCTGCACCTTCATGACGATCTCCTCAGGCTTCTCTCGCTTCCCAGCCATCTCCTGGTCCTCCACTTCGTGGGGAATATCTACCCCGGTTGATGGATCACTTCAGCGGGGGCATTCCAGCGTCATCGCTTGATGGCTAAGCGCTGGCCTCTGATAGTATGCTAGCGACTTCGCTGGCGTGGTCTGAAATGCCTTTTGAATTGGTGAGCGTTTCAATCACTTCTTCGGCGTCTGCAATTGCATATGCAAAAAGTGGATCCTTTTCAAATGGCCCGCCGCGAAAGATATCGTCAGCTTCCTTAATCAACCTTCTATGCTTGTCCTTTGCTCGCGTCAGAGCTTCTAACCAACTAGCTTGATGTACGTCATCGCTGGATTGGCATTGCTCGTATTGTCGTTTGATCTCTTCCAGCACATTACTGGCCAACACAGCAGCTTGCTCCGCTTCGCGCCGGAACCCGCGAGCTTTGGCACGGCCAAAACATGGTCTCAAATACGTAGCATACGCTCTTATGGGATCGCCAAGTCCAGCAAGAACACGCCCGGCCTCGTTCAAGAAAGACAAGAATGTTCGCTCAGAACATCCGTAGCGTAGTAGATCGAAATGAACGGCGTCCAAGATTGCCTCCGCCGTATCGAAGCGCTCCATGCGCCTGAAACATCGCGCTAAGGCAATACGAAATCCCATTGCTTGATGATGAAGGCCTTCAGACTGGCCGCGCAGCATGGCCTCCATACAACGGTTTAGTGCTACCGAGAATTCGGAAGTTTCCCACTCCTTCTCGGCGCATTCCGCCCGCCGATGCAAAGCTGCTATCAGAAGATGCGTCTGCTCAGCTTCAAGTCGTTGAGAGAAGCCAGGGACAAGCACGTCCCTGCTGTACCTGTCACCGTCCTTGAATTGTTCCCATCTGCTTTCATTCTCAATTCTGTCAATTAGGTCGAGTGCTAGCTCGTGGTCACCTTCGAGGAAAACAAGGTGAGCTTCACGCGTCAGTACGCGGCGGTATAGGCTGCGAACGGTATAATACTGACGCGCATCACTCTCTTGCCTTTGGGTGTGAAGCGTCTGGAGCTTCTTCAGAGCCGTGTCTACCGCTTCGCGGGCTGCAGAGAGCTTGCCTCGTGTTGATTCTACCAATGCTAAATCCAAGTCGATATTGATCTCATCGACAGCTCGCTCATCGACAGCTCGCTCATCCCCATACAAGGAGCGTTGAGCATGCAAGAAGCAGTCTCGCGCCTTCTCCAACTCACCGACGTCGAGCAGTGCAAATCCACATTCACGCATGAACTCGATACGATTCTCAGGATTTAGCGCCCTGTGGGGTACGCCTATTTGATAGTTCTCACTCATGAGTTCCAGGAGCTCGACGGCAAGCTGATAGGCGCCATACCTTTTAGCCATCGCGCGTCCGCTGGAACCGTTCGCGTTGCTATTTAGTTCCTTCTGATACAATGTTTCATAACAGTAATTTATCACTTGGGCCGGATTGGTGCCGTTCTGATCCCTAGTCGGCGCCTTCGGGAATTTCAGCTTGGGGTCATATTCCTTGCTAGATGTATCGCCCGAAAATGTCTCCGTAGATCGCACCAAGTGCCGGATCGTTTCTGAAAGGAAAAATATTCGGCTTCGCCCCCAGTGAGGTTCGTAGGGAAACTCCCGATCAAGTAGCTCTTTATCGTTTTCGTTGCCCTTGAGGCGATCAGCTATCCGGTAGTGGGCAAGTGCTCTAGCGTACGGATCAGTATTGATCCAATCATCCTGGACGACGGCCTTTACGGCGATGCTCGCAAAGTAATTTGCCTTGCTTACGCCTGATATGCTCACGTTCTTAGCTGTGATGACCGGAGCAAGGCCCCCGATTCGTTTTTTCTCTGTCGCCAGATTGAGGTGGTTTTGGCGTTCGCCATCGATGGAATCGATCAACACGTCGAGAGCGTCTTCGGTGAGCCAGTGCTTGGCTGTGCTGACGTATTGGAGCAAGTAATAATATTTCCTTTTTCCGCGCGAGCCGCCTTTTGCCGTGCGGTCGAGGTATCGAACAAAGGCTATATAGTCGGAAACGTCCTCGAGAAAGTTTCTAATATCCTTAAATTCATCAAATCGCGCGCCCGCCAAACGGCGAAAGCCCTGTGTTGGATCAAAATAGGCCGCAGTGCATTCGTTGGATGCGAACAGGGCACGAAGCTTAACGCTTACTGGCCAGACATAGTCCGGGTTCTGGATTCGAAAATAAGTCGCAGCGCGACGCATTCGTGATCCAGATTCCTCCGATAACGACTGTTCGCGCAGGTCGGAGAAACGCTTCCACTGGGCTCTAAATTCGTCAAAGCTCGCCTCTCCGCGCAGACGTAGAATTCGTCGCATTTTGCGTGAATGAACTTCGGTGTTCTGAATGTTCACCTTCGATAACCATTCTGATTGACCTACGAACAGAATATTGCTCGGTCCACGCCACTGGCCGTGACGTGCTCGGAATTCCTTTGTGAGGCTCCTTAGGGAATTGTTGTCGGTAGCCACGTCAATAGCAAACGGCGAAAGGACCACCAGTAAAATACGCTCCGCAATAATCGAGTCCGCCAATTGACGTTTCGTTTCGACCGGTCGGCCGATCGCGTCTAACTCGTTGCAGAGTTTGCGCAGCTCAGCCTCAAACGGCAAAGTGAAGTCCGATGGCCTGATAACCACGATCTTTGAATACGGATACTTCTCCTCATACGTCGGCCGGAGGTTTTGAGCGACGGTTGAGGCTCCAGAATTGAATGGAACGTCGCAGTGGAATATTGGTTGGTCGTTGTTGCAGAGCTCCTCAGCCAAGTAGTTTATGGCGTCTTGCTCGGCTCCTGTTATCCCATAACCTTGGATTGGTGGCTCTTGGTAGTAGCTCAAGCGTGCCAGTTGTTCCGAGGAACCGTCCGCGCGGGCGATGAGATCCAACACTTCTGCACGATCTGTGCACAAAAAAAGTCCTTCAAGCCCAAGTGATTGCTCTACTTTTTTTCGAGCTTCAGTTTGTCGCTCGCCCGGCCCCGAGATGAGTCTCAAGATTTTGTTTTCGTCCGCGTGTGGGCGGTCTAGCAGCAAATTGCTGATCAAACTGTCGCTCAAATCTATTGGTAACCCCACGACGCCCAATGCTGAACGCAAATCGTAGAAGGTGTAGTCTGGCTTGCCGCCCCAATAAGGTTTGCGCTCAGACCTAACAAGTTTGAGTATCTCAAGTTCATTCATCTTGAACTACGTTCGACCGCCCCCCAGAAATCGCACTTCGCCCGCCCACGCAAGAAGGAGAGGATCAGGTCTCGCCAAAAAATGCCAGCATTTTTTTTGATCGGCAAAAATTTTGAAGTGATTTTTGGGTTGAGGCAGCTTGGTCAGTGTTGGCTGGTCTAGCGCCGATGATGTGACCAAAAAAACGACTGCATTTCTAGACCCCTACCAAGCGTGTCTCTCGCGCGCTGAGATCGTCAAAGTCGATCGGCCACAACGGCCGGGCGGCAGAAGCGGGGCAAACCCTGCCTCGCATTCTCGATCGGAAGGAGAAAGAAATGCCCCCCCATGAACACGACAAGGGCCGAGATGAGCGGCCTAATGACGAACATCTTCAGCAGACATGGTATGGTCCCGCCGGTGCGCGCCACTCCCACGGACCCGCCTCTGGTCCCGCGCGTGGCCATCACGGTGCTCATGTTCATCGGTATCATCCCGGACTGCCGCCGGACCGTGCTGGCGGCGGTCATTTCCCGCCGCGGTCAGGAATGGGCGGTTCGGGCGGCGACGGCTTCTCCGGGCGTGCGGCCGAGATCCTGGGAACCATCCTGCCGCCGGAGGTCACCAACTGGCTGCTGCGTTCAGTGTCGTTTGGGCCTCCGGAAATCGTCGCAATCTTCAAGGTGGATGTCGCAGCTATCGATGCCAATCTTGCGCGCCGCCAAGCTGCAGGAATTGAGGCGCCGTGGTTTAGCCCGGAAGACATTCAGGCCGGTGACAACACTCTGCACGCGATGTCAGCGACTATGACCGACAACGAGACCGCCGCGTGCCTCCACAATCTCTTCTGGGGGCCAGACGAGGTCCAGGCGATCGCGTTCGTCTCTCTCGTCCTCCTCAGACTGAATGCCGTCGATCCTGCCGCCCAGCTGGATGAGGCATGATATGGACGCTTACAGGGACACTCTCGACGTCACCGGCATCGGCGGCCTCTTGGCCGGAATCGATCGCTGCGCTGGCAATGACAGAAGCGTGGCGATCCGGGAAACATCCCGGGTCGTCCCCGATACCGTCTCGGAAATGTCCGCGCGGGCTTGGCGTGTCGCGGCGTTCAAATCCGCCATTACGATTTCGGCGGAACGGGGTCACGTCGATCTCGTATTGCCGGGCTGCGACCTGTCTCTGCTCGAGGCCCTCGCCGCCGTTGATCATCGCGGATCCATTCAGATCCTGACGCCGGGCCACATTTCCGACAAGCAGATTGACGAGGTCCGTAACAACGTGCCCGCCGGTCTCGTCGTGTCCGTGCTAGCGCCGGGTACTGTGCCCATTATCTCGCGCAACGTGGCTGTGCTTGTCACCGCCTTCGAGGCGGGCGGCGGCTACCTGCTTGTCGAAAGGGAAGCCGCCCGCGCCCTCGGGGCGATCCGTGGCCAGCAGTTTACCGGCGACATCATCGCTCTTTTGCCGCTTGGAGATCAGGCGGTCCATGGGCGTCCGGCGAACTGGCAAATGGTCCGCCGAGACCAGTTCAGCGGCCTCTGCCAGCCGGCTGGCTTGGAAACTGTCACCCCCAACATCTAGGAAGGAATCAGACCATGACAGAGATCGTGACCTATCCGGATGGACGCCCGGTCGTCCCCGTGGTGTCGGCGACACCCGAGATCGCCATCCCGCGTCCGCCCAGTGATCCAAACCAGCCGACGAATGCGTCCTGGTTCATCGTCGCCGCGCTCGCCCTCGCTGGCTTTGTCGGCTTGATCGCGAGTGGCTACGTCCCCTTTGGCGCGCTGGCTCGCAGCTTTCCCATGGACGTGCTGGCCATCCTGATCACGCTGGACTTGTTCAGCCTCTATGTGGTGCAGACCGGCGCCCTTGACGCGCTGGGCCTAAAGCTCGCCCTCGCAACCAAAGGACGGGCGGACATCGCCGCCATATTCATGGGCCTTTTGATGTTCGCGTCGTCGGCCTTGCTCAACAATCTTGCCGCCATCTTCATCATCGCGCCGGTCTTCCTGACGCTTCTCCGCGCCATGCGCGCCCGCGCCGAAGTGACCGCCGCGTTCCTGTCGCTGATGCTGGTGCTGTGCAACCTGGGTGGTATGGCAACGCCGATGGGCGATTTCCCAGCCATTCTCTTGATGTCGAGCGGGCTCGTCGGGTTCACGCCCTATCTAATCGGCGCGTTTCCCCTTGCGGCAAGTTTGGCGCTCATCGCGATCCTCGGCTATTCGGCGGCGATCCGCGGGCAGCAGGCGACCTTGAGCAACCCGGAGGACGCCAGCCACACTCGCATCTCCCTCGAGTTCATGCGTGTCCGCAACCGCCATGTTCGCCCCGACGTGACCCGAGCGATTCTGCTCGGCGTCGTTTTCGCCGGCATGGTGCTGGCTTGGGCGCTGGTACCTCCGTCGAACTGGCCCTTCTTCATGACCGCCTTGGTCGGAGCAGCGGCCGCAACGGTGATCGCGGGACCACGTTTGGGCGCGGCAGCGATCGGCAAGTACGACCTGCGCACCACCGTGTTCATGGCGATCATCTTGACCATTGCCGCGATCGTGTCCGTGACGGGTATCGTCGGGGCCGTCGCCAACGTGCTCGTCGCCGCGACGTCCGATGAGACCTTGCTCCTCGTCGCGCTTATGACCCTTGTGGCGATTGCGGCCGGCCTGTTCTCGGCCGGTCCGGCAACGGCTGCTGTGCTGCCCATCTTCATCACGTTGAGCCACGGCCCGCTGGTCTCCTATGGCGACCTGGTCGGCATCGCCTTTGCCGCCTCCATCTGCGCCGGCTCGAGCATGCTGATGCATTCCGCGACGGCCGGTCCGACCCTGCGGGGGGAGACCGTCAAGGCCGGCTTCGCCGACGAAAACGGCCATGCCATCTGGGGCGCCTGGGCCTATTTGAAATACGGCCTGCTCACCGCTCTTGCGCAGCTGTTGCTGTCGATCGCCTGGATCCTTCTGGCGGCCAACATGCAGGCTCCATGGCTCATCAACCTCGTTCCGCTGGGACTTTTGTTAGTCGTCGGCGGCACGGTCTTCGTGACTGCCGGCGGAACGAATTCCGCCGCCTCGAATGCCATCGGCAACGGGCTGCGGCTTTTCGGGTTCGGCATCGCCGTCGGCGCTATCGCTTACGGCGCCGCTACCGCCTTCAACTTCATCTGAAAAACGAGAAGGGAGCCAAATCCATGAAAACGCAATCGCCAACAAAATCGGGGGTCGTTGCCAGTCTGGCAACGCAGCTAGGTCATGCTGGCATCTTCTCCATGATCGTCGCAACCTTGGCTGTAATCGGCGCCGGGTCGCTTGCCAACGTCCCGTCGGTCCTGCTCGGCGACATCGTAGACAAGATCGTCATCGACCAAGCGCTGGGCGCGGTCTGGTCGGTCTTTGCCCTGATCGTCGCGTGCCTGGTCGGCCGCGTGGTTCTAGTTGTGATCCAGAAATATCTGATCGAGCGCACTGTCGTTGGCGTCCAGAAGCGTGTGTTTCTCGGAAACGTTACCAAGGTGCTGGGCGTTCGTGTCGATGCGCTTCAGCACATGCGTGTCGGAGAGGTGAACTCGAGGCTCGAAAAGCGGACCCTCGGCACGATCCGGTTCCTCAAGCTCGTCTTCCTAGAGGCGATTCCGCAACTCGCTGTCGCGATTCCGGCGCTCGTCCTTGCCTTCATGCAAAGCCGCATTGCCGGCGCGGTCATGCTGATCGTTCTGGCGCTCAGTATTGCTATAACCACCGGACAGATCCTAAGCCAGAAGGGTATTCGCATCGCGCTGATCAACAAGACGACAGGCCTTGCCGGGCAAGTCGCTGAGTTCTTGAGCCATCTCGACTACGTGCGCGCCTCCGGCATGGCCGGGCGTGTCGAGGCGCGATTCGAAAGTGAAGCCGAGGAAATGCGCGCCGTCGAGTTTCTCCATCACAAATGGATGATGGGTTTTGATGCCGTTAAGGGGCTGATCGAGGATGGCGGTCTGGCCATGATTGTCGGCCTCGGCATCTATCAGGTGACGACCGGTGACATGACGCCCGGCACCATTCTCGCGCTCGCCATGCTTTTCAAGTCGGCCGCGATTCCACTTCAGAACCTGCATCGCATTGTCGACCAACTCCACGAATCCATCCTGCAAATCGACGCCGCCCATAGCGTACTCGAGGCTGGCGACGATGCCTCGCTTGCCGGAAACACCATGCCGGCCTGGGAACCGGCAGCGCCTATCGTTGCCGCGAAGGGGCTGCGCCTTTCTCGGACTTCCCCTGACGGCGAGCGGAAGACGGTTCTAGATGGCGTCGATTTCGACATCCACGCTGGCGAAGTGATTGGCATCGCCGGCCCGTCCGGGGGCGGCAAGACCACACTGTTGCGCGCCATGCTCGGGCTCTTCCCCGACTATCAGGGTGAACTTCGCCTGTTCGGCGCCGAAGTCCGCGATTTGTCCAAGGATGACTTCGCCGACTGGATCAGCTACGGGCCGCAGAAGCCCTATGTCCGCCAGGGAAGTCTCAAAGCCAACATCGTGGAGGGCGTTGTCCGCCAGGGCGATGTTGCCAATGACGTCGTTGTCGATGCGCTCAAGCAGGCGCGGCTCCAGCTTGATCCGGCGAAGACCTTGACCGAACGGGGTGACAATATTTCTCCCGGCCAGACCCAACGCCTGTCCTTGGCCCGTGTGTTCGCCAAGAATGGGGCGAAACTCGTGATCCTGGATGAAGCAACCTCGATGCTTGACGGTAGCACTCAGGCCGAGATCATGCAGGAATTGCGCCGGCACGCAAAGGGTCGTGCCATGGTTATGGTCGCCCACCGTCTGGACACGCTGCGCTGGGCCGATCGGATCTTGGTTCTTGATCGAGGTAGGATCGCGCAGTTTGGCACCTATGACGAACTGGAAGCACAGCCGGGCGTTTTCGCGACTCTCCTCGGCGAGCGGACCTCGAACCATCTCGCGGCAGCCGAATAGTTTTCCGTCCTCGCTCGGCTATTCATGGCGCTCGCCCGCCCAGGGGCGGGTGCTGGGTGGCTGCCAAGTCGGCGGCTACGCCACCAGCACCGAGATGCTGTTCGTCTGGATCGAAGACCATCTGTGAACCCGTGTCGCTTCCGGACAAAACCGGCCTCTTGCGTGGGTCAAGAGACCGCCGAATTCCGGCGTCTGAGACCAGTGTCGTGCGGCGAGCGAGTGAGGCGCGTATCGGTCCAGACGAGAAGAAATGCATTCGATCAGGATTGCAGCGGCAGCAATTGATTGTTCGTCTTCAACTCTCGATTTCAATAATCCGTCTCGACATACACCCCTGAGCAGTCATATGCCACCGCGGCCGCCGTCGCCCCGTTGTTCATGAAGTTGCGCGGGCTCAGAAGTTGGGTCGCCGCCGGTAAGTCGGTGTCGCGCACGGTCTCTACCGCCGCCCCGCTCACTTCGTCGGCCACTCGGTCGCCGATCTCGCTGCCGTTCGGGGCGGCGAGGAGCGTGAGGGTCAGGACGTTGGTCGTGATCGCGACCGGGAAACTCGCCCCAAGATCGGTGAGCGTCGGTGCGCCCGCGTATCGTTCTGCACCAGCTGCCAGTTCGTGTGGGTGCCGCGCTGGAAGCCGATGCCGATGCAGTTGACCACGGCCGAAAGGGTCAGGGTGCTGGCCAGCGCCGAGGTCGAGCCGTAGAGGCCAAAGGAGCCCATACCGGTCGCCTGTGACTGCCGCCCGAAAGACAGCCCTAGTAGTGCCCGCGGTGGACAGCAGGTGCGGCGCTTGAGGATTGAAAGGCCACGAACGCGTCGCGGCCTCTCTCAGCCTAAGCCCCCTTCAGGCTGCCAAGACGCCGCGCCGACTCAGTCGTCCTCCAGCGGCCGGTTGCGCAGGGCCTCCGTCGGCAGGCCGAGACGCTCGAGCCGGGCGATCATCTCTTCCCGCTTCCGGCGCTTGTCATCGGCCTTGGCTTCGACGGCCGGCTGGACCTCCAGCATGATAGTGATGGCGCGGAGGAGCGCTGGCACATCGCCCTTCAGCCCCTTGCGGCAAAGCGCCAGATAGGCCGCCTCCAGCCCGGCGAGGGACACGGGGCGCCCGTCGGGGGTCCGGGCCGTTACCGGCTCCGACAGGATCGCTGCGGCATCCCTGAGATGGTCCGTGCGAGTCTTGGGCCGACCCTTCGGATTGCCCGACTGGCCCTTCTGCCAGCGGCTGGTTTCGGGCGGTTTGCCATAGCCGATATCATAGTCGTCAGGCATCGCCGCCTCCGTCTTTCTTCATCGCCGCGGCGATGCGGTTGAGAACGTCCACCACCTTCCGCTTTTCCTCTTCCGGATCGAAACGGTCGACATCAGCGGCACCGGCCTCGGCCAGGATCCGGCGCTGCAGCTCCAGCGCACGGCGGTCACCGGCCAGGGCCAGTTCCCGCAGGCGGCGGATCAGAGCCTCGCGGATCGGAATCTGATCGTCACTTCCCTGGAGCTTGACCTTGCGGCTCAGCACCCGGTTCATGTGGCACCAGAGGTCATCCTGCTTGCGCGGCCGACCGCAGGGATTACCGGACTTACCCTTCTTGAAGCGGTGCTGTGCCGGCGGGTTGGCATACCCCGCCGGCCGATTGCTCTGACCGCTCATTCTGCAGCCTCCGGTTCAGGCGCATGGGCGTCCATGGCACGCGCCGCGGCCGCCGCTGCGAAGGTTTCGCCGGTGGCCTCCAGCACCGGCTCGACGCCCGTGAGCGCTGCGTAGCGCCGGCAGATCACGTCACAGTAGATCGGGTCGAGCTCCACCAGCCGCGCGACACGGCCGGTGCGCTCGGCCGCGATCAGCGTGGTGCCCGAACCGCCGAAGCCGTCGAGCACGATCTCGCCGCGGCGGGTGACGTCCTTGATCGCATCGGCCACAAGCGCCACCGGCTTCACCGTCGGATGCAGCGCCAGATCCTTCTGGTTGCCGCCGAAGCTGTTCACCCCAGGATAGTCCCAGACATTGGTGCGGTAGCGCCCGTGTTCGCCGAGACCGAAGGTGTTGGTGTGCGGTGCGGTGCCGACCTTCCAGACATAGATCAGCTCATGCCGAGAGCGGTAGAAGGTGCCCATGCCGCCATTGGTCTTGGCCCAGACGACGAGGTTCTTCAGCTCACTATAGACCTTGTCACCAGCCGCCTGCAGTTCGGCCATGTGGCGCCAGTCCATGCAGGTGAAGTGGATCGCGCCATCGAGGCTGACCGCGGCCATGGCGCCGAGAGAGGCCTCGAGGAAGGCGGTAAAGGTAACCGCATCCATTTCGCCCGAGGCCATGGCGAATTCGCGGTGCTTGACGGCGCCGGAGCCGCAGACATGGCCGTCGATCTTCACATTGTAGGGCGGATCGGTGAATACCGCGCGGGCGCGATCGGCACCCATGAGCGCAGCATAGGTCGCCGGGTCGCGCGCGTCGCCGCAGATGAGCCTGTGCTTTCCCAGGACCCAGACGTCGCCCGGCTGGGTCAACGCCGGCCCGGGCTCGGGTTCGGGCATCTCATCAGCCGGGTCCGCGGCATCTTCGCCCGCGCTGTCGTCGAGCAGCAGATCGAGCTCGGCGGTCTCGAAGCCGGTGATCTCCAGGTCGAAGTCGAGATCCAGTTCGGCCAGCGCCTGGAATTCGATCTTCAGGATCTCGCGATCCCAGCCCGCGAGCTCGGCCAGGCGGTTGTCGGCGATGACATAGGCGCGCCGCTCGGCCGACGTGAGATGGCCCAGGACGATCGTCGGCACATCGGCGATGCCAAGCTGCTTTGCCGCCGCCACGCGGCCGTGGCCGGCGACGATGCCGCCCTCTTCGTCGATCAGCACCGGGTTGGTGAAGCCGAACTTGCGGATCGATGCCCCGATCTGCGCGATCTGTTTGTCGCTATGGGTGCGGGCATTGCCCGAGTAAGGAACAAGATCACCGGTCTTGCGATAGGTGATCTTCAGCCGGGTGCTTTCCGGCAGGGTCTGGGGCAGCGCCCCGGTCTTGATGTTCGCCATTCTGGGGCCTTTCGGGTTCGCGCTGCCGGCTCGCCGTGACAGGGACCAGAGCCCAAAAGGGCGAGCCGGTCAGCGCTGTTTCAGGGAGAGGCCGGACCGTCAGGTCCTTGCGAAGGGCCGGTCTCCCGGCACAAGATCGGCAGGCCCCCCACCGATCACTTCGCGTCGTTTGGTCTGGGCCGCGACTGTGGCGCAGCTCAGCTGTTCACTACGCCGCGACTGCCGATTTCGCAGCAAAGAGTTCGAGCGCGAGGCGACCACTCGCGGTGAAGGACAGAATATGCTGCGCCTCGACGCGGAAGACTTCCGGATCGAGGCCTGCAATCTTGTAGAAATGGTGCGTCATGTGGAAGTAGACGCGGCGTTCGAACTCATCGAGATCTTCCAGCCGCAGTGCCGGAATGTCCTCGAGGCCAATCCGTGCCGCGGCTTCGACAAGACCCTGTCCGGCGACAATGACATTTACTTCGTCAACCAAAACCGGGTTCAGGAAGCCCATCGTGCAGATGGCCTCGACAATTTCGCTGATATCTTCTGCATCAAGCTCACCCTTAGGCTGATAGTCACGGGTGAGCGCCTCAGGGTTCACGCGATACAGACGATCACGCAGGACCGGGTCAACCATGTAGGTCTCCAGATCCAATTTCTCTTTCGCCATTGGGAATCCTTTCCATCAACTGGCAGTCACGCAAGGCGCGACAAGACAAGCTGCGAAGCACAAGCCTCTCAGCGGTTCAATCGATGTATGGAAGGCCGAACCAACATTGGGTCCTGTTGCGAAGGGCCGGGCATCCGGCAACGAGAGGAAGACCTACGATCCGTCCCACTCCGCGTTTTCGTGTGGAGGATTATTTGGTAAATCAGTGGAGTCGCGCAAGAGGCAGTCTGGCACTTTCTTACTGTATTCAATGACTTAGTGCGTTTAAACGCTCTGCCTTTCGTCCGGCAGAAAAACATTTCGCATAGATTCAAGGCCTTACGCTGTGTTGCAGAAATACGTCTGTTCGGGGTAAGAACGCGGGCCTGCAAGACCGACGGAACATCATTCCAGCAGTTTGCCGACCGTCAAGCCCGGCGCCGCCGCGAGCTTGTTGACCACCGTGATCGTCAAATTTCGCGCGCCGCGCTCAAGATCGCTCACGTAGGTCCAGTGTAGTCCCGCCTCATGCGCGAACTCCTCTTGCGACCGGCATTTCGGCTGGCGCAGGCGGCAAATACCCGAACCCGACGCCAAGCCGGATTATCGAATTTCGCAACCAAGTTTCGATGACTGTCTTCCGACACCAACTGGAAGTTCCCGCTGGACTTCCTTGGCCCCGCAAGGGGTAGTCGGATGACGCCGAAACAGCGTTGTCGCTCGGCATCGCCGCCCGGAATTCCGGGCTCTGCCTGGTAGAAGGGCCGGAATGGATCCTGCCCGAACCAGGAGACCGACAATGGCGAAGAAGCCCAACACCAATCCCGAAACTACCAAGGCGACGAAGCTGCCGGCCAAGACCACACCTTCGGCCCGCGCCGAGAGTAAGAAGACCCGACTGATAGAAATGTTGCACAAGGACGACGGCAGCACGATCACCACGATCAGCGCGGCACTCGGCTGGCAGCCCCATACGACGCGCGCGGCCATCACCGGGTTGCGCAAGACGGGCCACAAGGTCGAAACGGCGAAGCCGGCTGACGGCAGCTCCGGGCTGATCTACCGGATCCCGCTCAAGCCCGATGCCCGAGCGAAAACCGGGAACGACGCGGAGGCGCGCCAATGAATTCGGCCGACCAGCGAGTTGCGCCAAGAGACCTGCCTGAGGCTCTTGCTGCAGTCGAAACCGCAGATCGCGCCGGCCTGCTCGATCTCTGGCGCGAGGTGATCGGGGCACCTCCCCCAAAGAACCTCTCGCTGCCCTTCCTGCGTCGGGCGCTCGCCTTCGAATTGCAATGTCAGATGCTTGGCGGTCCCAAGGCCCGAACGATCGAGGACCTAGGCCGCATCGCCACGGGTTCCGCATCTCGGGCGTCCGTTGGCACCAAGCTGCGCCCCGGCGCGAAGTTGGTCCGAGAATGGCAGGGCCGCACTTGGACCGTCGAGGTGATCGACGGCGGGTTCTTGATGGGCGGGAAGCGGTATGTGTCGCTCTCCGCCATTGCCAGGAAGATCACCGGGGCCCGCTGGTCGGGCCCCCGGTTTTTCGGGCTGACGGGCGACGCCGGACGGGATGCACCGCCCACCAAGCCGTCTCAGCGCGGAAAGGCAGCTTGAGATGGCGCGCCGGATCCGTTGTGCAATCTACACCCGGAAATCTTCCGAGGAAGGACTGGATCAGGACTTCAACTCGCTTGATGCCCAGCACGAGGCCTGTGCCGCCTATGTGACGAGCCAGAAGGCGGAAGGTTGGGTTCTAGTCCCGACCCGGTACGATGACGGCGGGCTGTCCGGGGGGACCATGGAGCGGCCTGCGCTGAAGCGCCTGCTCGCGGATATCGAGGCGGGGCTCGTTGATCAGATTGTCGTCTACAAGATAGACCGACTGACCCGGTCGCTCTCCGACTTCGCGAAGATCGTCGACCGGCTCGATGCCGCCAGCGCCTCCTTCGTCTCTGTCACGCAGTCCTTCAACACCGCCACAAGCATGGGACGGCTGACGCTGAATATGCTCCTCAGCTTCGCGCAGTTCGAGCGCGAGGTGACGGCGGAACGGATCCGCGACAAGATCGCCGCCTCGAAGAAGAAGGGGCTCTGGATGGGCGGCACAGTGCCCTTCGGCTACCGGCCCGCCGGCCGCAGCCTGGAGATCGACGAGACTGAATCAATAATTATCCGCCATATCCATGACCTCTATCGCGATCTCGGCTCGGTCCGCGCAGCTGCCGAACGTGCGGACGAACTTGGCTACAGAACGCGGTTGCGGTCGTTTGCTACAGGCGCCTCGAGCGGCGGAACCCCCTTCAGCCGTGGCCACATCTATCAGATCCTCACCAATCCGCTCTATGCCGGCCGCATTCGCCACCGCGACAAGGTCTATGACGGTCAGCATCCTGCGATCATCCATCCAGCCGCATGGGACGCTTTGCAGAAACGTCTTGCCGCCGAAGCCGCCCGCAGCCGCGGACGGCCGAACGCGGCGGAACGCTCGCCGCTGGTCGGCAAGCTCTTCGATGAGACCGGAGATCGGTTGACCCCGAGTCATTCTCGGAAAAACGGCAAGCGTCTGCGCTACTACATCTCGCGCAGGCTAGTCACCGACCGGCGCGAGAAACATGCTGATGCTTGGCGGTTGCCGGCACGGCATCTCGAGACCGGCATTGCGCGAGTCCTCGGCGATCACCTGCGCAAACCCACCGTGGTGACCGATCTGGTCAAGGACATCACGGCCTCCGAGGTTCCCGGTCTACAGGCGACTCTTCGACAGGTCGCAAATGATTGTGACCCCGACGGTGCCGCCGACGTCTGGGCACCGCTGCTGCGCCGCGCCGATCTCGCGCAGGGTAGCATCCTCTTGCGGCTCGACCGGAAAGTCATGGCGGACCGGCTCGGCATCGCGCCGGATCGGATCGACAGTGCGGCCCGTCGGATTCCCGCATCCTTCCAGATGCAGCGCCGAGGTGTCGAAGCCCGCATCATCCTAGGTGCCGCCGTGCCGCAGGTTGATCCGGTGCTGGCGAAGAACATCCTGACGGCGCAGAAATGGTATGCGGCCATCAAGGCCGGTGCCTCCTTCGGCGAACTTGCTACTCGAGAGAAAACCACCTCGAGCCGCATCCAGCAGATGATCGGTCTCGCCTTCCTCGCCCCAGATATTCTGGATCAGGTGGCAGCGGGTAGCCAGCCCGTTGCCTTCACATCGGAATGGTTCAAGCGAAGGCAGCTGCCCCTGGAATGGGATATGCAGCAGCGAGTTTTTGGCAGTCTCTGACTTTTCATTTGGCAAGCAGACTTCGATAGAGCGAGATTTGTGTGGGAACCAGTTCTTCTACCGATTGGTCTCTCCTGAATGTTGCGCATCCTGCTTCAGGGCCAATCACAACTGACACCGACGATGCAAAGGGCCGTAGCTGCCGTCTCGGGAACCTCCTAGTGGACTTCTCCACGCCTGCGCTTGATTTGCGCGAGTTGAGGGTGACTGAGGGCATCATCGGCCCGTTCTACACGCCTGCAGGTTAAGCCCGGCTCGAAGTTAGGTCAGTGTTTGAGACACTCCAGTTGCATTTTCCTATCGAACAAGCTCCGGTTGCGAAGCGCACACTCGCGACCCGTTTCCCCCTATCAAGCCATCCCAATGGTGGCTACAATAGCTCCAACTCAACAGGAGGCGGGCTATGCAGCGTATGGCGGCGCGGGACGCAAAGAACAGCTTCGGCAGATTGATCGACACCGCTCGAGCTGAACCGGTGGCAATCGACAAGTACGGCCGGACAGTCGTAGTTGTTATCGCAATCGAGGAATACAATCGCCTTACGGCTCTCCAGGCACACGCCAAACCCGACGGTATGATTGGAGATGGCGGAAAATGAAGAACGATTCCCCCAGTAATGGCATTGCGCAAGGCGATTTCGTTGAAGTTCGAGGCAAACAGTGGCTTGTCGAATCCTTGTTCGGCGAGGCGAGCGACCTTTCGACATTGGGTCTCTCATGCATCGCTGATGACGCACAAGGCGAACAGCTTGAGGTTATTTGGGATGCCGAGATCAATGCGAAGCTTCTTGACGATGATCGCTGGAGTGGCGTCGGGCATGGGCAGCCTGACAGTCCGGAAGTCTTGGCCGCACATATTCGGGCGATCCGCTGGAAGTCGGCGACTGCAGCAGACCGAGACCTTCTTCAGTCGCCTTTCCGGGCTGGGATCAGGCTTGATGCATACCAATTGCTACCACTCAGAAAGGCTCTTCGCCTGCCACGCGTCAATCTCCTCATTGCAGATGACGTTGGTCTCGGGAAAACGATCGAAGCCGGGCTGATTGCCAGAGAACTCTTGCTGCGTCGGCGGATAGATTTCATCGTTATCGCCGCGCCTCCTGCAATGACCATTCAATGGAAGGACGAACTGGAGGCAAAGTTCGGCTTGTCGTTCGAAATAATTGACCGTGAACGAGTCGGTGACCTCAGGCGCACCAGAGGGTTTTCGGTCAACCCATGGACAACAGGTTCCCGGTTCATCATTTCGCATCGATTGATGACCGATGAAACCTACGCAGCTGGTTTGCGGGACGTCCTTGGTGAGTTTCGTGCGCGGGCGCTTCTAATCCTGGATGAAGCACACCATGCGGCCCCATCCGCTGGAACCCGCTATGCTGTGTCGAGCCAGCTCACAAAGGCGGTCAGGGAACTCGGGGAACGCTTTGAGCACCGGCTGTTCCTAACGGCCACTCCGCACAACGGTCACTCCAACAGCTTTTCATCTTTGCTCGAAATGCTGGATCCTCAGCGCTTCACGCGGGGTGTTGAAGTTCGTCCTAAAGATCTGGAACCAGTAATGGTTCGCCGCTTGAAATCCGATCTGCGCCGTCTCGGTGAAGCCTTCCCTGAGAGGGTCGTCGAGCCGATCATTCTCGACGGCTTGCCGGAAAGCACACCTGAACTTGAACTGGCCCGTCAGCTTGGCGCTTATGGTGAGCTTCGAATGGCGCGGATTGCCAAATTGCCGAGTGGCAAGGCCGCGATCGCAAAACTGACATTCGTTGGGCTTCAGCAGCGCCTTCTATCTTCGGTGGCCGCGTTCCATCGCACTCTAAAAGCTCATCGGATGACCCTCCAAAAGATATCGGACGGCACTGAAGTTGCTCGGATTGAAAACTCAGCCGCCAGTTTTGTTCACTCCCCCTCTGCGGAAGAGAGCGCTGAACTGGGTCTCGAAGACCAGAGCGCTGAGCAGGCATTCGATGAAGATACGGAAGCAAGCGCGAGCGCGGCGTCGTCCGCAGGAGTGGTCGACGCGTCTCGTCAGGAGCTGATATCTGAGCTCGCCGCCGTGGATGAGATGCTGACACTAACAGAGAGGCATTTGTCGCGACCTGACGCTCGTGTGGAGTGGCTGGTACGTTGGATCCGCGCAAACATGTTGGACGGCGAGACTTGGAACCGGCGACGTCTGATTATCTTCACAGAGTGGGAGGATACCAGACGTTGGCTGGAGCGACGTTTGCGAGAAGCCCTTTCCGGCACCGACCTGGCCGATGAACGGATCGGTGTGTTCACAGGTGCGACGAGTTCTGATCGCCGGGAAGACGTAAAACGAGCTTTCAATGCAGATCCGGGCGCTGAGCCGTTGCGAATTCTCATTTGCACGGACGCAGCGCGAGAAGGCATCAATCTTCAATCCCATTGCTCTGATCTGCTGCATTTTGACTTGCCCTGGAATCCGTCCAGACTTGAGCAGAGAAACGGCCGGATTGACCGGAAATTGCAGCCAGCCAAAACAGTCCTTTGCCGTTACTTTCGATACGCTCAACGCGAGACCGACATAGTTCTTGATGCGCTGGTCTGGAAAACTGAGACCATACGCGAAGAACTGGGTTCGGTTGGAAAGGTGATCGAAGACAAAATTGCGAAGCGATTGGCAGAAGGCGGCATCGGGAAAGGTCAGGGAGCCGCGCTCGCGCATGCAATAACTGAGGAAAATGATGCTGAAAGGCTTCAACGGGCGCGTTCAGAAATGGATGACGAGGAGCGAGCTCGGCATGATCGCCTTCTGAAAGAACAAGACGATCTGAGGAAAGTGCTAGAGCGTTCCCGAGAGCGAGTCGGCGTCAATGCAGACGACCTCAAGCGGGTCGCCTCGGCCGCACTGTCGCGCGCAGGTCTGTCGCTTGACCAATCTCGCGGAGCGACTGTCGGCAAGACAGAGACATACCATCTCGACCCCAGCGATCCGGCGTTCTCGCGAGACGCCGGTTGGGACGATGCATTCGACGATCTACGCGTCAGACCTCGAAAACGGGGAGAGAGATTGGGAGATTGGCGACGGAACGCGCCTATACGCTCGATCGCTTTCGAGCCACCAATTCTAGCTGATGGCAGAGACGCCGATAATGTTGTCCAGGTCCATCTTGAACACCGACTTGTACGTCGACTTCTATCGAGGTTCCTCAGCCAGGGATTCCAGTCAAATTTGTCCCGGCTATCGGTTATCGAAGGTCCCGGGGCCCAGCCAAGAGTTGTCCTAATGGGGCGTTTGGCCGTGTACGGTTCCGGAGCGGCAAGACTCCATGAGGAGATCATTCCCGTTACAGCGATCTGGAGTGAGTCGGATCGAGAACGCCGACAACTGAGGGCTCTGGGAGAAAGCGGGGAAGAGAGGACGCTAAATCAACTTGAGGATGCGCTGCGCGATGCGCGCGCCGCACCCGCGTCCGCAGTCTCGAGGGTCAAAGAGCTCTACGCCAAAGACATTGCAGACTTGACGCCTGCATTCGAAAAAATCGCCGCTGAACGCCTGTCCGCGGTGAAGGCGCAGCTGGTCAAGCGCGGAGAAGACGAAGCCCGGTCACTCGAAAGCTTGCTAGATCAACAGCGTAAGAGGATCGCAAGAGCCGCAACAGATTTCAATCCGAACCAGCTCACTCTTGATCTTGTTCCGGACGAGCGACGCGAACGCGAAGCGGATCGACGGCACTGGGAAAGCCGTCTTTCGCGGCTCGAGCAAGAACTTCAGGATGAACCGCAACGCCTGCGGGAATCCTACGCGGTCCGAGCCCATCGCTTGGAGCCGGTCGGTCTCGTGTACCTTTGGCCAGTTTCGGGGTGATTTAGATGGTTTCCGAGATTAATCGCGACCCGGACCTCGAGTGGCTAGATCATATTCAGCCGGTTGGACTTGTCATTGCGCCCAGCGTTCTGAAAGAGTTGGGGTTAACTCCGCTGCATCAAAGCCCGATAGCCACAGGCGCTATCGCCGAGCTTTTGAACTCTGATAGCGACGGCCCGGCGATCCTCGACCCTTGGGCCTTCGCGGAACAAGTCCTGGGCTGGGAAGCTCGCCACACCGCCGGTACGGCAGATGGCCCGGAGATCCCGGATCAGCTGATCGTCAGGTTGCCGGAGCATTCGACCACGCTGTCTCCGCATTGGGCAGTGGCGGAACTAGGCGAAGCCGACCAACCTTGGCAGCTGCTCGTCCGCATCGAGGACGCCGGAATTGATCCTGACACGCGGTCTCAACTCGATGGGTGGGAGGCGACGCCTCACCAGCGCTTTGAGCGCCTTCTACGTGACACCGGCGTCTTTGCCGGTGTCATGATCACCGACAAGGTAATCCGGCTTGTCTATGCCCCTCGTGGCGAGACTTCTGGTCATCTTTCCTTCCCGATCCGCCCTCTCGCGACAGTGGCCGGGCGTCCAATGCTCGCGGGCCTGAAGCTCGTCCTTGACCGCTTCCGTCTGTTCTCCGATGCCGATGAACGGCGACTTCCCGCGCTCTTGAAGAAAAGCCGCGACGCTCAAGCCTCGGTTTCCACAGAACTCGCAGGCCAGGTTCTCGGCGCTTTGCATGACCTCCTGCGTGGTCTGCACGCGGCGGACCCGGATCTGACGCGGGAACTAGCCCGCTCCCGTCCCGAGCACCTTTATGAGGGGCTTCTGACAGTCCTCATGCGGCTGGTGTTCATCCTCTATGCCGAGGACCGTGACCTGCTACCCTCCCGCTCGGATGGCCGCGCCAGATCGATCTACGAAACCAGCTATTCGGTCCGCGGACTCTTTGCCCGCCTCGCCGAGGAAGCTGCACTGAATCCAGACACGATGGATGAACGACGCGGCGGCTGGGGTCAGCTGCTGGCGCTGTTCCGGCTGATCCACGGGGGGCATCCGACCCACTTCGTCCAGGCGCGCGGCGGCAAGCTGTTCGATCCGGATGAGTTTCCGTTCCTCGAAGGTCGTAGCGATGTGGACGAGGATTCTCGCGTCCTTCAGGTCTCGGACGGTTGCATCCTGCGCATCCTCGAGGGGCTTATGACCCTGAAACTACGCGGCCAAGAGCGTGAACGCCTCTCCTACCGCACGCTCGATGTCGAACAGATCGGCTCCGTCTACGAGACCGTCATGGGCTTCACCGTCGAGGAAGCGCCATGTCGGGTGCTGGCGATCAAGGCAGGCAAGAACAACAAGACGCCCGTCTTCGTTGGCCTCGACGATCTTCTGAGCAAAAAGGGCAAGGATCGGATCAAGGACCTGAAAGAGAATGTCGGCCGATCCCTGACCGCCGCGCAAGCAAAGCCGATTGAAGCTGCCATAACGGTCGAGGATCTCGCCGCCGCGCTCGACAACATCGTCGATGAACGCGGTTCGCCCCGTCACGTGGTCGCGGCGGCCGGAACGCCAATTCTCCAGCCGACAGACGAACGCCGTCGCACCGGCAGTCACTACACACCGCGCAGCCTGACAGCGCCGATCGTAGCCCATGCGTTGGAGCCAGCGTTCGAACGACTGGGGCCGGACGCGACGCCCGAACAGGTTCTCGACCTCAAGGTCTGCGATCCGGCGATGGGGTCCGGCGCGTTCCTCGTCGAAGCCTGCCGTGCCATCGCCTCGCGTCTGGTCGATGCCTGGGCGCGCTGGCCGGATGCGAGGCCAAAGATTCCGGCTGATGAAGATGAGGAACTCCATGCGCGCCGCCTTGTCGCGCAGCGGTGTCTCTATGGCGTGGACCGAAACGCACGCGCGGTCGACCTGGCGCGGTTGTCGCTCTGGCTGGCCACGCTGGCAAAGGATCAAGAATTCACCTTCCTCGACCATGCGCTGAAATGCGGCGACAGCCTTGTGGGTCTGACGCCCGAACAGATCGCGGCTGCGAATTGGGATGCTTCGAAGCCGGGCCTGCCCCTGCTGAGACCGCTCGTGGCTGAAAGGGTGGCAGAGGCGGATCGCGCTCGTGCCGAAATCCGGTCTGCTCCTGACGACACGATGCGCGCAATCCAGGAAAAGCGTCACAAGCACGTGGAGACGCGTCTGTCGCCCGTCCGGCTGCTGGGCGATGCGGTGATCGCGGCCTTCTTCTCGGCCGATAAGGCCAAGGCGCGGGAGAAGGCACGGGCAGATGCGGAAAGCTGGTTTTCGGGCCGCCCGGCAAGGTGGGACATGCTGGGGGATTCTGCGAATGCGCTGCGCAAAGGGGAGCGCGGTATTCCGCCGTTCCACTGGGCCATTGAGTTCCCTGAGGTGTTCAAGCGTGAGAATGGCGGGTTTGATGCGATTGTTGGCAACCCGCCGTTTATGGGCGGGCGCAATATCTCCGGAAGCCTTGGGAAAAACTATCTTGCTTGGCTCTTCGAAAACAACGCAGAAGCTGGAGGCCAGACAGACCTAGTCGCTTATTTCTTCAGAGCTGCCTTTAGGTTGCTTCGAGATGGTGGATCTCTTGGCCTAATTTCTACCAACACGATCTCTCAAGGCGACACTAGAAGGTCGGGTTTGACTTGGATCTGCAAGCATGGCGGGAACATATATAATGTGGTGAAAAGGTACACTTGGCCTGGAGAGGCAGCAGTTGTTGTAAGTATCGTTCATTTGGCAAAAAATAACGTGCCAAGAACCCGAAATTTAGACGGGCGTTCGGTAGAGAACATAACGTCTTACTTGGTCCACACAGGAACAAGTGATGAGCCTCAAAAGCTAGCCGAAAGCGTTGGAATTGCCTTCAAAGGTCAAGAACCATACGGGAAAGGTTTTCAGTTTGCGGATGGTGAGCCTGATGCTTCCTCAATTTCTGAGATGCACTCACTAATTGAGCGCGACCCAAAAAATGGAGAGAGGATTTTTCCATATATTGGTGGTGCTGAGGTCTTGGGAAGCCCAACTCATGCTTATTCGAGATATATCATTAGTTTCGACGAGATGACTGAGGTTGAAGCGAAGCGTTGGCCCGATCTATTCAAAATCTGCGAAGAAAAAGTTGCTTCCGAGCGTTCTAATAAGGCGAAGGAAGTTGCCGCTTGGCCATTTTGGACATTCTGGAGAACGCGCGCAGAAATGCGGTCGGCGAAGCGTGGAATGGAACGAGTTTTGTTTCATCCCTTTACATCGGCACACCTCGCCTTCTCCTTTCTGCCCAGCGACTACATTGTTGCGTCACCGCACATTGTAATTGCACTTGAAGGCTTCGGTTCGTTCGCGGTGCTCCAAGCGCGAATCCACGAAGTCTGGGCTAGATTTTTCTCGTCATCAATGAAGGATGACCTGCGTTACGCTCCTTCAGATTGTTTCCGTACATTTGCATTTCCGGAGGGCTTCAAGCTTTCAAGTACCCTCGAGAACTCAGGCCAAGCCTACTATGCCTTTCGAGCTGAACTGATGATAAAGCGCGATGAAGGCCTCACGAAAACCTACAACCGTTTCCATGATCGAGGACAGAACGCCCCTGACATTGCCCGCCTGCGTGACCTCCGCGCTGAGATGGATGCCGCCGTTCTGCGCGCCTACGGGTGGGACGATCTCGCTGACCGGGCACAGCCGGAGTTCATCGAACAAGACGCCGACGAGGGCAAGCAGGCCAAGACCCGCTTCGACTGGCCGTCCGAGTTCAAGGACGAAGTCCTAGCCCGCCTCCTCGCCCTCAACGCCGAACGCGCCGCAGCCGAACGCGCCGCAGGCCTGACCGCGTCCGACGAAGATGATGACGAAGACGACGAAGGAGAAGCGGCATGATGGATGGAGCACATGGGCGGTATCGCTGACGAGCACGTCGAATGGGCCATCGTAAACCGCTTGAAGGCGATGCTCGACGAACCGCCGCAGACGACGTTCAACGTAACCCAGACCTTTGCCCTGTTCAGCAGTGTTTTGCTCTGGACCAAGAACCGTGCATGGGTGGCTGGCAACCATGGGCAGCGAGGCGAATGGGAGGACCCTGCGGACCATCGCGCCCACAATGTGCGGGAAGCCATGCGGGACACCCTGATAACGGACGATCCGTGGCGGCTCTCCCTCGCCGCTCCTCAGATAGTGCTGGTCGACCGAGCGGATGGAGGTGAAATCGATGACCGCAGGATCAACGCCGACTTCGAGGCCATGACCGCCGAGAACTTCTTCAAGTGGCTGCGTGACGCGCTGGCGCATGGAGACGGACGGACGATCAGATCGATCCACAAGCAGTCTGCGCGAACCGGGAGAACGCTGCTTGCAGGATTCCGGGTGGAGTTCAACGCCGAGCGAGGCGCAGAACATAAGCTGACGCTGGACCTCTTCCATGACGACATGCGCCGGATCGGCAGCGTCCTAGCCGACCTCTTCTGTTCATCTCTCAGCGGCGGCGATTGCTACTTCGAGGCGGAAGCAGGCACTGCGCGGATCGAAGAGGCGGATCGGGTCGCCTGATGGTTTGATTGCAAGAAAATCTTGCATTTGTTGATTTGCAAGATTATGTAGCGTCACGGAGGCACACCCATGGCGACACAACTCATAGGCGCTCGGATCAAGGCCCTGCGCGAGGAGCGAAAGCTCTCGCAGGACGACCTGGCGCAACTATTCGGCTTCAAGGACCGGCAGACGGTGTCTGCCATCGAGACCGGTGAGCGCCGCGTCACGGCGGACGAGCTGATGCTGGCCGTCGAGAAGCTTGGAGCGACGCTCGAGTACTTCACCGACCCGTTCATGCTGGTTGGTGAAGGCCGGTTTTCGTGGCGGCAAACCAATGTCAGTGCGGGTGTGCTGAATGGCTACGAGCGAAACGCCGGTCGCTGGATTGCCGCGTTCCGCGCCATCGCCCCACAGGTTGGTCGTGCCGCCCCACTGCTTCGCAGGTCACTGGGCCTGACCAAGCGTTCCAGCTTCGAGGATGCCATGGAAGCTGGAGAGCGGTTTGTCGCAGAGTTCGAGCTGGGCGCCGTCCCAGCCGCGCCGCTGGCTGAAGTGATGGAGCGCGAGCTTGGCACTCTAGTGCTGATGGTCGACGCGTTTGACGGAATCTCCGGCGCGGCCTGTCGGCTGCCAGAGCTCGACGTCGTGCTGATAAACCGCAAGGAGGTCGTCGGCCGTAGGCACTTCGACCTCGCTCATGAGCTGTTTCACATCCTCACATGGGATGCGATGCCCCCGGAACATTCCGAGGAGGCAAAGGAAACCGGCGGGAACCGCGTCGAGCAATTGGCGAACAACTTTGCGTCTGCTGTTCTCATGCCGCAGGCCGTTCTCGACAGGTTTGGCGATTGGGCGAGCCTCGGGGACGGCGAACTGATCTCACAACTGAACGCCGCTGCAGAAGAGCTTCAGGTGACCGCATCTGCTCTTAAATGGCGCTTGGTGGCGCTCGGCGAACTCAAGCCTGCCCGTGCCAAAGCGCTGAATGATGCGGCGCTTCGAAACAATGGCCGCGATGTGGGCGATGCTGAGGTACCAGTTCTTTTTTCCAAGCCGTTTATGGAAGTGATCGGTCTTGCTGTTGACGAGGGGCGGGTTTCGACGCGCCGCGCTGCAGGGCTGCTCGATCAAACGGTTGAAGACCTCACCGATCTGTTTGTCGCTCACGGGGTCGAACCCCCTGCAGAGCTGTGAGGCTGCCATGGCGAAGCACCCGGGTCCTGTCCTTGTTGATACGAACGTCATTCTCGAGTCCTACCGGATCGGGGCGTGGCGTGCATTATCTGGCGGCTACTCGATTGAAACCGTCGAAGATTGTGTGACGGAAACTCAAACAGGCTTTCAGCGTCGGCGAACCGAAGAGCTGATCGATTCAGCAGCACTTCGGAATTCGTTGGCTGCCGTGCACGATGTGAGTGATCGCGAACGTGCGGAGGTTTTGCTCAGGGCATCTGGCATCAATCTGGACATCGGTGAGCACTCGCTTTGGGCGCATGCTCTCATAAGAACTGACGGATGGGTTCTTTGTGGGCCGGACAAGGCGAGTCTCCGCTTTGGCGTTCGGTCGGGGTTTCGAGACCAGCTTTGCGCTTTGGAGCAGCTTCTCGATGCCGTTGGCTATCGCCCGAAGCAACCCCTGAAGACAGCGCATACGAGCAAATGGTTGGCCAAGACCCTGAGCGAACTCGTTATTTCAGAAGGGATTTAGTGGTCATGACCGCCTCGGCAGATATCCGCTCAAGGATTGTTGAAATGTTTCGTCGCGACCTGATCGGTCCGGGGGACCAAGACACTGATCTGGCGTTGGAACGGCTAAACGAAAGCCCCTCGCGCTGGTATCTGACTGGCTTTCTGGCGCCCGCTGAGGATCCGCTTGGGCTGGATGGCGAAGGCGGCGACAATGATCCATCCGCGCAGGAAGAGATGGAAATCGACGTCGAAGAAACTGACTCCGAGGGTGCCGGTGGCGCGGCCGGTGACAACGAGGAGCCTGAGGCCCCCAACGCTCGACGACGCTTCTTGCCGTCTTCGATTGGCCTGACAGTTTTGTTGCCGCCGGATGTAAAGGAAATCGAGGCAAAGATTTCGTGGGGCGACTACAGGACTGAACCAGCTCTTCCTGAAAATGTACTTCTCCCGGAACCCCTTCCTGAGGAGTTTGATGAGGATGGTAAGCCCAAGCGCAACTCCAGGCCGATGGTGGACTGGGTTCGTACTCCAAAGGACCGGGTCGTTCAAATAACCGTGCGTGACGGTAGAGGCGAACCGATCTTGATCCCGGAAAGCGCTGCCGAGCAACGCAGAGGCGGTGGTTTGACGCTGGAGACCCACTCTAGAACCTTCAAGTACGATACCCCGGATGGAGGGCAGGAAGAGGTTCGGGCACTCACAGTCTTCCTCGTAAACCGACGAGCGACTGTCCACCGCTTCTATTCGGATGTGAGTTTCGTTTTTCAGGCGCGCCTCGAGCTCGCCCTCGACATGGGATTTCATCCCCGCCGAGACTTGTCTGGCACTCGTGCGGACGACTGGGATCTCAGGGTCGCCGACTTGCACTACCGAGATGTGAGTGAATGGGCAGTAGGGCGAAACGCTGCAGCAGGCTGGGACCAGGACGAAGATGCTCTTGGCACTGTGAAGCGCGTATGGACGAATCCGCTACCCACAGCGGAAGTTGAGCGCGTCGCCCCGAACGAAGATGACGAGATCAAGTCGCTCGTTTCGTTCGAAATGGAAGCTTTGGCCGAAGCGGCAAGTAAGGATGGAGACACCCTAAATGCCCTGATCGCCAAACTTCCTGAATTATATGGTGTTTGGATTGACGCAGAGCGTCAGAAACTAACGCCGCTCCCGAGTCAGCGAACGGAGACTGGCGAGCGTTTGGTATCGGAAATGGAGCAGGCGCGAGACCGGATTGCTGCTGGAATCGATCTGCTTCTGACGGATCCGACAGCTCGTTCCGCCTTTCGTTTCATGAACCTTGCTGTCGCCTCAGCTGCGCGACGCCGGAATGCCGGGCCCAGCGGCGATCCAAGTATGATGCAACCCCCGACATGGAGACCCTTCCAGCTTGCCTTTATCCTGCTCAATATCTCGGGCTTGGTACAGAAGACGCACCCAGACCGTGAGACAGCTGATCTCCTGTTCTTCCCGACGGGCGGTGGCAAAACCGAAGCGTACCTTGGTCTCGCCGCTCTCATTATTGCTCATCGACGCCTGACCGCTTCTGGCGTATTGGGTGCCGGCGTTTCAGTAATCATGCGCTATACTCTACGGCTGTTGACCTTGGACCAGTTGGCTCGAGCGGCGGGCGTCGTGTGCGCGCTTGAGCTGATGCGAAATGATCCCAAAAACGTAGACGAACGCGGACGACGTCTGCTTGGCGATTGGCCCATCGAGATTGGACTGTGGGTGGGTTCTGATGCGTCGCCAAACAAACTTGGCGGCAAGGGAAAATCCGACGAAAAGACAGCAGTTGGACGAGTGAGGCGATACCGAAATGGTCGTGACAAACGAGCTCCCGCGCCGCTGAAAGCCTGCCCTTGGTGTGGTACCGAATTCTCACCATCTTCATTTGCTTGTACGCCGAATGAGCATGCCCCGACCAATCTTGAAATAAGATGCGCCAACACCAATTGCGAATTCAGCCGGGGGAGACCGCTTCCTGTTCTGACTGTCGACGAACCAATTTACCGACGTCTCCCAGCGTTTTTGATTGCGACCGTCGACAAGTTCGCAGCGTTGCCTTGGGTCGGTGAGACTGGTGCTTTCTTCGGTCATGTTGACCGTTTTCGCGATGATCTTGGCTTCTTTGGTGCAGCTGAGCCTGGCGAGGGAAGCCCGCTGGGAAACGGATGGTCGCTAGCGCCACCGGATCTGATTATTCAGGACGAGTTGCACCTCATCTCAGGCCCATTGGGAACGGTGGCCGGATTGTACGAAGCAGCTATTGATCAACTCGCTAGCCGCAAGGTTGGCGACCATGTCATCCGGCCAAAGATTGTGGCGTCTACCGCAACGGTCCGCCGGGCCTCTGACCAAATCGAAGCACTCTTCGACAGAAGCACAACGAGCATCTTCCCGCCGCCAGGTCTTGATCGAACAGACAGTTTTTTCGCAAGGACGGTGCCCACAACCAAAGATCCGGCTCGTCTTTACATGGGCATAGCAGCCCAGGGAAGAGGACCGAAGCTGGTCTTCCTTCGTTCCTTGACGACCCTTCTGGCGGCGGCACAAGCGTTTCATGATGCAGAGGCTGGTTCTGGCGGCACTTTGAATCCCGCCGATCCCTATATGACAGCCCTTTGCTACTTTAATGCTCTTCGCGAACTGGGCGGTGCACGCCGTATCGTTGAAGACGAGGTCCGGGATAGAGCTGGCCGCTATGGCACCCAGAGGTGTCGGATCGATCCTCCAGACTTGCCGTTCGCGGATCGCCAGATCAGGGAACCGATGGAACTGACGTCCCGCGAGTCAACTGACAAAGTAGCTTTGGCAAAGCAAAGGCTCGAAGCCATCTTTGGGCCGGGAACCGAAAGTGTAGATGTCGCTCTAGCCACGAACATGATCTCAGTCGGACTCGACATCACTCGTCTTGGGTTGATGATGGTCCAAGGTCAACCCAAAACGGCAGCCGAGTATATCCAGGCCACCAGTCGTGTTGGCCGCGATCCTGCCCGTCCCGGCTTGGTCGTTGCCGTCTTAAACCTCCACAAACCCAGAGACCGAATGCATTTCGAGCAATTCGGCCACTTCCATCGTACGTTCTATCGCTCCGTGGAGGCGACCAGCGTCACGCCATGGGCCGCACGCGCCTTGGATCGGGCGTTGGCAGCAGTTGTGGTTGCAGCGGCACGCCACGTCGATCCCCTGCTGACTCCAGAAAATGCGGTTACTGAACTGAAGAACTCGCCCCAGGTTCGCCAAGATGTGCGCGAAGCAATTGTAGCTAGGGCTCCAGCTCAAATGATCGCAGGTGGTCACGCCGCTCTCAGGGCCGCAATTGATGACATAATCGATGCGTGGATTTTAACTGGGGACGACCAAGCTGCTGGAGGCAATCAGTTCGCCTACGCCAAGAAGAAGAGCCCCCATCGACTTCTACATATGCCCTTGGAGCCGGATTGGGCCAATCTCGATGAACCCCATCGCAAGTTCGTCGCTGGCCGGTCGATGAGAGACGTCGAGTCGAGTGTCGCTCTAAAGGTCAGAGATCCGCACGGAAATACAATCGCAAACGCGGACGACCTGACATGACAAAGAATTCTCAGAGGCTTAGCCAACTCATCTCGACCTTTGGCCCCGGCTCGATGATCGATCTTCCAACACGCTCGGTGATCGTTGCAGGTCTCGAATGGTGGGATATGCGGGGCAATTCGTTTACGACAATTCCTGAGCCACGGCTTGCGATGCGCCTCGAGCAATTGTTAAAGGATCAGGGTCGGCTTGATCCGGAAGTCCAACTTTCGCTGCGGACGCCGCCTGTGTCGAACGAGCTCGGACACGGAGCTCCTCAAGGTGTGGCGGCACCAGTGTTTCCGACATGGTTTGTTTGTGAGCAGGGAGAGACGGGCAGTGGCCCGAACTCGAGCCTACGAAGACGCCGCCTGGTTCGCTGGCAGGACCTCGACACCAAGGGTCGTCGAAAGTTCGTGTTCGATGATGGGCGCAAATCAGAGGTTACTCCTATTCGCTTCGTCTGTGCCTGCGAGAAAGGACACATGCAGGATATCGATTGGCGGTGGGTCGTACACGGCGCAGTACAGTGCCATGAGCCGATGTGGATCGAAGAGAAAGGAACAAGTGCTGATCCCGCTGACACCAGTGTGGTGTGCGGATGCGAGCGTAGACTATCTTTGCAAGATGCTTTCCAACCAGGAAGGCTCGGAAAATGTCGTGGTGAGCGACCTTGGCTGATGGATCGAGACCCTGAGGGCTGCGGGGACAATCTTAAGCTTCTTACCCGTACTGCAACCAACACATACTTTCCGCAAGTCTACACGGTGATTTCTCTTCCTGCAGAAGAAGACGAACTTTCAAGACTGGTTGATGAGCTTTCAGGAGACCTTGCCGGAGTTCAGACTATCGACGATGTGGCGCAGGCAAAGAAGTTCAACCCGAGGGTGTCAGCTTCCTTGGGAGCCTATTCTAACTCGGATATTTTTGATCGCCTCAAGCGACTGCGCGATCGCGCGAGAGTTGATGCTTCGAAATCGCCAAAGCTTTCTGAGTTTGATGTTTTTGCAAGTGGAACAGCAGAAATCGGGTCCAACAGTGCTTCGGCAAAGCTTTACGCCCAGACTTTGCCGCGTTCTGAATGGGAGGATACTTCGGTAGGAATAGACCTATCATCCATCAAGGGCTTGGTCGCGGTGCACCGCCTCCGTGAAGTATCGTGCCTATACGGATTCACCCGATTTGAAGCAGCGCCTACGAGCGCGGACGGTGATATCGAAGATATCCAGCTCGCGGTGCGTGGCGCACCAATATCTCGTCACGCCGATTGGCTTCCTGCAATTGAGCAGTTTGGCGAGGGGCTGTTTATTCACTTCGACGAGAAAGCAGTGGCAGCGTGGTTGCAGGAACCAAAAGTGGCAGCGCGGCAGGAAGATCTCATCCACGGCTACGAACACTGGCAGAGGCGATTCTCCGGTGGAGCGCCAAGCTACCCGGGAACGGCCTACACCCTCCTTCACAGCCTCTCACATGCACTGATGGCAGAAATCGCCTTGGACTGCGGATACCCCGCAAGTTCATTGAAAGAGAGGATTTACGCGCTTTCCGACTCGCGCACCGGCAATATCCCTGAAAGGTGCGGAGTGCTGATCTATACAGCGACCCCGGGCGCACAGGGGACTTTGGGTGGACTTGTTGGCGCCGGGTCGAGGTTCGCGCGTATTGTGGCGGGTGCGCTCGATCGACTAAAAGTCTGCTCGAATGACCCTGTTTGCGCTGACCACGAGCCTGATGGACATAGCGGCGACCGCGCCACCCACGGCGCGGCGTGTCATGGTTGCCTCCTTATCGCGGAAACCAGTTGCGAAATGCGGAATCTCTTTCTGGACCGCAGTCTCCTGGTCCCAACAATGGGTGCACATGGATCGAGTTTCTTTGACTGAAGTGATTGCCAAAATTCGAAAAAGACGAGATCTTTCTGATTGTCCCGTCTCGTCATGACTGGCATTCGCTCGCCTGATCTCGCATGACAATGCACTCGCCATCATTTCGATGATGGCAGATCCGTCCTGCGGCAGTGCCAACCCTCTGGCTGGCCGACTGTATCCCGCCGGGCCGAGGTGCGCGTCAGCTTCAAAATCGACAGATGTCAAGTCCAGCGCCGGAACACGCGGCCGAAAACCGTATCGCGCCAAATGCCAAACAGAGACTCGCGCCATTTCTGGCGGCTATTTCGCCTGCAATTTCAAGTCTCTAGGGGGCATCGCGCCTCGTATGTCGCGGAAACCACGCCACAATAGGTTGGGCGAAAAATAGTTTAATATCAATGTATTATGCGGTGGCGGAGAGAGAGGGATTCGAACCCTCGAGACGGTTCCCCGCCTACACACTTTCCAGGCGTGCGCCTTCGACCACTCGGCCACCTCTCCGTGCGGGGCTGTTTATACGGGCACTGCCCCATTGCGCAAGGGGGCATCGGGCGAATTTCACACAGCCATTCTGGCACCAAGCTCCACCACACGGTCGCGTGGCAGGTGATAGAAGTCGGACGGGTCAGCCGCGACGCGGCTGAGCGCCACATAGATCCGGTCAAGCATCAGGGACAGCCCGGCCCGGGCACCGGGCACGAGGCGGCGGCGGCCAAGGAAGAAGGTCGTCGTCATCACGTCGAATTTCAGCCCCTCTCGCCGCGCAAGTGACAGCGCCTTCGACACGTTCGGTGTTTCCATAAAGCCGAAGCGCAGGCTGAGACGCGCGAAGCTGTCGTTGATCGGCTCATAGACCGCCCGTTCCTCTCCTGCCACATGCGGGACGCGCAGGGTTTCGACCGTCACGATGACATTACGTTCGTGCAGCACACGGTTGTGTTTCAGATTGTGCAGTAGCGCTGGCGGCACGGCGGCGGGTGTCGAGGTCAGAAACATCGCGACCCCCGGCACACGGTGGGCCGAACTGCGCTGCATCCTTTCGGCGAAGTCATTCAGCCCGACCACGTCCCGGCCACTCCTCGCCATGGAAAGTTGTGTGCCGCGCCACCAACTTGCCATCAAAAGCGCGATCCCGGCGGCGATGGCGACGGGTACGTAGCCACCATCGGGCAGCTTGATCAGGTTCGAACTGAAAAAGGCGGTCTCGAGCCCCAGGAATGGCAGCGCGGCGAGGAGCGCAAGCCAGAGCGGCAACCTCCATCCGCGGTAAGCGAACGTGACGGCAAGTGCGGTGTCGACAAGCATCGCCCCCGTAACCGCAATGCCATAGGCCGAGGCCAACCCCTCGGAAGAACCGAAGGAGAGAACCAGCCAAAGCACGGCGATCATCAGGATCCAGTTGACCGCCGGCAGGTAGATCTGGCCGCTTTGGCGTTCCGATGTGTGGCGGATCGCAAGGCGTGGCAGAAGCCCCAGCAGAATTGCCGCCCGCGCCATCGAAAACGCCCCTGTGATCACGGCCTGCGCTGCGATCACCGTGGCCATGGTGGCCAGCGCCACAAGCGCTGGAAGGAAGGCGGCGGGCACCATGTGAAAGAAGGGGTTGGAGAGCGTCTCGGGGTTGCGCATGACCAGCGCGCCCTGCCCGAGATAGTTCAGCACAAGGGCCGGGAAAACCAGCGCGAACCATGCCAGCATGATCGGCTTTCGTCCGAAATGGCCAAGATCGGCGTAAAGCGCCTCTGCCCCGGTGACGGCCAGAAAGACCGCGCCAAGAACGACAAAGGCCAGAAGCCGGTGTTCGATCAAAAAACCCACCGCAAGGCGCGGATCGAAGGCCACCAGAACACCGGGATCGGTGGCCAGTTGCATCGCCCCAGTGACGCCCATCGTCAGGAACCAGATCACCGTGATCGGCCCGAAGGCGGCGGCGATCGCGCCGGTCCCGTAACCCTGAACGAGGAAGAGCGCGAACAGTATGCCCACCGTCACCGGCAGGACGAAAGCCTCGAAATGCGGTGCGACCAGACTGATCCCCTCGACCGCCGACAGGACCGATATCGCCGGGGTGATCGCCGCATCGCCAAAGAAGAGCGCGGCCCCGGCAATGCCGAGCGCCAGAACCGGCAGTGTCCGCCGTCCAATCGCCAGCCGCACCAGCGTGTAAAGGGCGAGGATGCCGCCTTCGCCCCGGTTGTCGGCCCGCAGAAGGATCAGTACGTATTTCACGGTGACGATGAGGAAGAGCGCCCAGATGAGAAGCGAGATGACCCCGATTACTTCGGATCGCACCAGCCCGTCGCGCGCCACCGGTCTCAGCGCCTCTCGCAGAGCATAGAGCGGCGAGGTGCCTATATCGCCGTAGACGACGCCAATTGCGCCGAGCGTCAATGTGGCGAGACCATTGCGGGAATGGCCCGTGTCATGATCCGGGCTACCAGTGTCATCAGACATGGTCGCGGCAGCGAACACCCCGTCGAACGGGGCAGGAACGGCATGGGTCATCTTGATGTTGCTCCGCCCGCGTCCACCTTATCTGGTGGTTCGGGCAGCTTGGTCGCAGGTCAGGTGCTGGCGCACCGTCACACTCCGAATGAACGCGTCCGGCAGGAGACGCCCTGTGGCGCTATCGTCCATCGTCGGGCAGATCGACTCAGAGGCTTGCACCGGTCGCGGATTATGCCGCGCCGCAGCGCGGCGTCAAGCGGGTATGAATGGCCGCTTCACGCTGACAATAGAAGGCTGACCCGGCGGTTTTGACGACCCTTTTTCTCGATCTTTCCAAGGCTTACCGAGCCGATTTCACCGGTCCGGGCGACATGGGTGCCGCCACAGGGTTGCAGGTCGATCTGGTCGGCGCCCTCCCCGATCCGCACCAGCCGCACCCTGCCCTGTCCCATCGGTGGTTTGACCGACATGGTCTTCACCAGACCCGGATTGGCCTCCAGCGCGGCATCGGTGATCCAGTCATCGGTGACCGGCAGGTCACGGGCGATGAGGGCGTTGAGCCTCGCTTCCAGCGCAGCGATGTCCTCAGGCGGTTCGGGCATGTCGAAATCGAGCCTGCCCTTTTCGGTGCCGATCTGACCGCCAGTGACGGGTAGCGGGATCACCACTGACAGCAGATGCAATGCGGTGTGGACCCGCATGTGCCGGTAGCGACGATCCCAGTCGAGATGCTGTGTCACATCCGCCCCGACCGGCGGCAGCACCTGCTCCGCCTCAGGCACCAGCACCACCGCACCGCCTTCGCCTTTCACCGCCGTTGCGATGGCCAGCCGCCCGCCGGACCAGTCGAGGAACCCGCCATCGCCGGGTTGGCCGCCGCCTGTCGGATAGAAAAGGCTCGCATCCACGATCAATCCACCCTGATCGGTATGGCCAATCACCCGCGCCGGGGCCTCGCGCAGATAAGCGTCGCGGAAGAGAGGATCGGTCATGCATCGTCCCCTTCGGCATCGGGATCGTTGTGGACCCCGCTCAGGTCGCTGCCATCATGGTCACGCGACGGTTCCGGTGCAGCGGGTGGCTTGGGTCGCGCTCTTTTGCGGCCGGTCAGATCCTCAGGGTTCCGGATCCACAGGTCGCGCTGCGCGAAGGGTATTTCAATCCCTTCTGCGATGAAGCGTTCGTTGATCTGGTGCAGAATTTCCGTCTGCACATCGAGCTTGAAGTTCACATCCGACAGGATGGCTCTGATCTCGAAGTTCAGACTGTCGGCGCCAAATGCCACGAACTGGACCGACGGCGCCGGATCGACCATCACCAGCGGCTGCGCCTCGGCAATCTCCATCAGGATCGCCTGTACCTTGCGGGTGTCCGTGCCGTAAGCCACGCCGACAGGAATGATCAGCCGTCCGGTCAGGTTGGTCCGCGTAAGGTTCGTCACCACGCCCGAGACGAGATCGGCATTGGGCACGATCACATCGGTGCGGTCGAACGTCTCAATCCAGGTGGATCGGACGGAGATGCCACGCACGGTGCCGAACTGGCCGTTGACCTCGATCATGTCGCCTTCCGAGATCGGCCGTTCAATCAGGAGGATGATGCCCGAGACGAAATTTGACACGATGTTCTGAAGACCGAAACCGATACCGACCGACAGCGCGCCTGCCACGATGGCCAGCGACGACATGTCGATCCCGGCGCCTGTGATCGCGACAATTGCGGCCAGAAAGATCCCGACATACCCAACGCCCGAGACAATCGCGTTCTGTACACCCTTCTCCAGATCGGTGCGGGGCAGGATGGTGGATCGCAGCGCACTTTGGGCCAGCCGCGTGACCGCATAGCCAAGGATGAAGATCACGATCAATGCGAGGATCGCGGCAGGCGAAATGCGCGTTTCGCCGATAGACACGCCCTCGCTGAACCGGGTCCATGTTTCAGAAAGGTCGGCGGTCCGCGCGCCCCAGATTAAAGCGAACAGCGGAACCGCCAGCAGCGTCAGCAGGAACCCAATCAGAACCGGTGCCAGCGCTTCTCGCCCGTCCTCTCCCTTCCGGAACGCCAGGGCGTAGATATCGGTCGAGAACCGTTGCAGCAGCAGGATCAACCCGATCAGGCCAAGTGACCCCACTGTCGGCCAGATCAGTGCATTGGCCGCCGCCACGTAACCGACGACGGCGAGAAGCGGCGCGACAACGGACACAACAACTGTGGCGGTGCCGATCAAACGCATGATCGTATTGCGGAATTCCTTCGCGCCGCCCGCACCCTCCGATGGGCGAGGGCGTAGCAACATTCCAAGTCGGAACAGAAGGACTGCAACGATACAGACCAAGGGCGCCGCCCAGACCGCCTGCGCAGCCATCGACAATGGCGGGCGCACTTCGGTGATGAAAGCGGTGCGGAAAATCTCCGCCGCCATCACCAGACCGATCAGGTTGGAATGAAACCGCGCCTCTGACGCGCGTTCAGTCAGCGGCGCATAGCTGCCTTCAATCCGGAAAAGCCAGCTGGCTATCCAGCGGGCGAAGAAAAAGACGAATGCGGCACCGGGCAGTGCGTTCACAAGCGCGCCCGAGCGGATGCCAGTCATGCCGCTCGCCTTGATGGCGAGAACGAGGAAAACCGTGCCAAGGACCGGAACGACAAACTGGCCCAGCGAAACAAGTGCGGCGGCGATGTTGCGTGCCCGCATCGACACGCCGGTCAGCAGCCGCGTCGTCATCCGCTCCATGAAGCCGGGACCACGCAGGACGAGAACGGCAGCTACCAGCAAGTAAAAAACGATGGCAGGTAAGTTGTTTTTTAGTTCTGACCGCCGCGTAGGGTTCGACCATGCCTCGGTCGTCTCGGCGCTGAGGGTCTTCATCCCCTGTTGCAGCACCGCCCAGCCAGCGGGCCAGTTCGCCGGATTGGCTGGCGACGGTGACAAACGTAGAAGCTCGGTCGCCTGTCGGGCGCGGATGCGCGCATCGATCTGCCGGATCAGACCCTCGGCCCGACTATGTGCTTCGACCGCCGTCAGACCCGGGGCCTGAAGCTTCGCCAATTGATCGTTCAACTCCGCGCGCCTTTTGGCGATTTCCGGCGCGTCGGGGGATTCCTCGGTCGGCGCGGGCCCAAGCGCCGCGATCTGATTTTTCAGCGTCTCGATCTGAGCGGCATTAATGCTTTGAGCCGCAGTAAGCATCGTTCGCCATTCGACAATGTCGGCCCGAAGCTGCTCAAGCGCGGTATTCGACGCACGGTCGTCGGCCAGCGTTTGCTCGGCCGTCTTCGCTTGCTTCTCCCACTCGTTGTAGTCGGGGGCCTGCACTTCCTGTGCGGCGGCCGGTGTCACGTAGTGGGTCACCAATGCCGGGGTGGCAACAAAAAGGCCAATCGCCAGGAGAAGGAGTCGAAGCACCTGCATCAGTCTTCAAACACGCTGGGCAGTGCCCGCGGGCCGCGGTCGAGCCACGCCGGTACCGGCAGGGATTTGGCACGCAGGAAGTCGGGATTGAAGAGCTTTGACTGATAGCGGTTGCCGTAGTCGCAGAGCATGGTGACGATCGTGTGGCCCGGACCCATCTCTTTCGCCATGCGGATCGCACCGGCAATGTTGATCCCGGTGGAGCCGCCCATGCAAAGCCCCTCCTCAGCCAGCAGATCGAAGATCACCGGCAGCGCCTCGGCATCCGGAATACGGAACGACATGTCTGGGGACAGGCCTTCAAGGTTGGCCGTGATCCGCCCCTGCCCGATCCCCTCGGTAATAGAGGACCCTTCGGCTTTCAGCTCACCCTCGGCGTAGTGACCATAGAGCGCCGAGCCTTCCGGATCGGCAAGCGCCACCTTCACGCCTTTTGGCTGCAGCGCCATGGCTACACCGGCCAGCGTACCGCCCGAGCCTACGGCACAGACAAAACCATTCACCTTGCCGTCGGTTTGTTCCCAGATTTCAGGGCCCGTCGTCTCCACATGCGCCTGCCGGTTAGCCGTATTGTCGAACTGGTTGGCCCAGATCGCGCCATTCGGTTCAGTCTTGGCAAGTTCGGCCGCCAAACGACCAGAATACTTCACATAATTGTTCGGGTTCTTGTAAGGCGCGGCGGGCACCTGCACCAGTTCCGCACCCGCGAGCCGGATCATGTCCTTCTTTTCCTGGCTCTGGGTTTCCGGGATGACGATCACCGTCCGGAACCCCATCGACGCGCCCACCAGCGCCAGACCGATGCCGGTATTCCCGGCCGTGCCTTCCACGATCGTTCCACCCGGTTTCAACAGGCCCTTGGCCACCGCGTCTCGGATGATGAACAAGGCGGCCCGGTCCTTGACGGACTGGCCGGGATTGAGGAATTCGGCCTTGCCGAGAATCTCGCAGCCCGTCAGCTCGCTGGCCTTTCTGAGGCGGATCAGAGGAGTTTGACCGACGGCATCGGCGAGGTCGCTGGATATACGCATGGTCGGTCCCTCCTGTCACTGGCCCATACCTAGGCCGGGCCGGGGCGGACCTCAAGCCCCGGCGGCGGCGCGAATGCGGTCGCGGTTGCGGTCCAGCCAATAGGCCAGTAGCGCGAGAGGCGCGGTATTGGCCTCGCCGCTCTCAACCAGTTCCATCAGCTTGGCGAAGGGAACGACATGCGCACGGATATCCTCGGCCTCGCCTTCCAGCCCGCCAATCCCGGCGACACCGTCCGGCAGGTCGGCGATACCAATAAAGGTGTAGAGGTATTCCGACATCGCAGCAGGCGACGGGTAGTAGTTCAATGCCGGGATCAGTTCGCGGATATCGAGCCCCGCCTCCTCCCGCGCCTCGCGCAACGCAGCCTCTTCCGGGCTTTCGCCACCATCGACCCGGCCCGCGACTGTCTCGATTAGCCAGGATTGCGGATCGCCGCGCCCGTGGGGACCCATGCGGAACTGTTCAACAAGAAGGACACGGTCGCGGATCGGGTCATAGGGCAGAACGACCGTCGCATCGCCCGAGATGAAGACGGCGCGATTAACCTGCGCGCTCATCGTGCCGTCGAACCGGCGAAACCGAAGGTCGCTTTCTTCAACTGCGAAATAGTTGGCATAGACCTGCCGTTTGCGAGTGACGGCTATGTCACCGGCGTCGGCCTTCCGGCGCAGCCCCGGTTGGCTCGCCTCCGCTTCCGCCCTGACACGTGACCCGCCCCGCATCAGCATCTGCGGATAGCGGGCGTGGATTGTCGCCGGATCGCCATGTCCGTAAAGCGCCATCGCATCGCGGGCGGTTGTCACGACTGTCTCACCCCAACGCTCGGCCCAATCCGCCAGCCGCCAGGGCGCGCCGGGTGTCCATTTCCCGGGATCTGGAAAATAGACGTGCGCTGAAACCGCTCCTGCCCCCTCCGCCTCGACCAGCACATCCCGGGTCTGATAGGCAAACCCGCCTTCGTAGAAATTCAGCCGGGCAACGTCCTCGGCGCTCATGTCAGCAACCACTACGCCCTCGGCGCCCTTGCCACCGGTTTCAATCATCGGAAAAGCGCGACCCGCGACCCAGAAGACCGAATGACCGGGCAGTCTGGCAGGTAGTGCCTGCACGTCACGCCCAAGAACGACACGCAAAAGCGGGCCATGGCACAAAGTGCCGTAGAAAAAGAATGTCGTCACGAAGTTATCTCCAGCGCCGCGCCGCCCATTCCGACAACGATCCGGCCAATGCGCCGCCGACGAAAAGCACGATCAGCACGTCCCAGGCGAGGAAGGTCACGAAATACTCGACCGCAAAGTCGAAAATCGCGATCACTGCCTCCATCGGCCCGGAATAGGACGGGCGGAATGCCTCGCGCAGCATTTCGTAGGTCGAGAACACAAAGAGTGCGGCGAGCGCCATGAAAAGCGCAGTCTTCATCCCCGAGCTTACGGCCATCCAGTTGCCGCGTCCGGCCTCCGGGCCCATCACCTTCCAGCCGGAAAGGGCCCCGATCAGCGCCGAAACGAGCGAGAAATATCCGAACTGCGTGCCCTCCGGCATATGCGGTTTGAACACTTCAGCGGTGAAAAACGCCACGATCGCGAAGGCGAGCGCGGCAAATAGTTTGGCTGCGGTGGGCATCTATACTGCTGGCCTCGTAACCGTGATCTGCGTTACGTCACAGTTTCCGCCGCGAAACGCGCCCGCGCAAGAGGTCAGGTAGAAATTCCACATACGTTGAAAGCGCTGATCGAATCCCATCGGCGCGATTTCGTCCCAGCGATCGTTGAAAACTTCGTACCAGCGGCGCAGTGTCTGGCTGTAACTTTCGCCAAATTCGATGGATCCGACCAGACCCAACCCGGCGCGTCTGATCTCCTCCTGTAGGGCGCTGCGCGATGGAAGCATCCCGCCCGGAAATATATATTTCTGAATAAAATCAACACCTTTACGGTATATCTCAAAGCGCTTTTCCTGCAGGGTAATGATCTGCAGTGTCGCGTTGGCGCCGGGTTTCAGTCTCTCGTGCAGAGTGTGAAAATAGACCGGCCAATACTTTTCGCCGACGGCCTCGAACATTTCGATGGAGGCGATCCCGTCATAGATCCCGGTCTCGTCCCTGTAATCCTGAAGCCTCAGGTCAACCCTGTCGTTCAACCCGGCTTTGGCAATCCGGGCCCGGGCGAAATCAAGCTGCGCCTGCGAAATTGTCAGTCCGGTGACCCGCAGACCCCGCTCCTTTGCCGCATATTCGGCAAATCCGCCCCAGCCGCAGCCGATCTCCAGCACATGGTCGCCGGGCTTCGCGCCCATCTGGTCAATGAGCGAGGCGTATTTGGCCTGCTGCGCGGCTTCAAGGCTTTCCTGACCCGTGCGGAACAGTGCCGAGGAATAGGTCATCGTCCCGTCCAGCCATTTGGCGTAGAAGTCATTCCCCAGATCGTAGTGATAGGCGATGTTCTTCTTGGCCTGACGCCGCGAATTGGCCCGCAAAAGATGCCGCATCCGTTCATACGCGCGGACCAACCCCATGCCGGGGAAGCCGTCATAAATCTCGTTATTGTCGTTGTGGACGAGGTCCATGAAAGCCTGCAGGTCGGGAGAGGACCATCCGCCCTCCAGATAGGCATCGCAAAAGCCCAGATCACCTTCGCGGATCAGTCGGGCAAAGATATCGTCGTCGTGAACCTGGATTTCTCCGACGGGTCCCCTCCCCTTGCCCTCCGCGCGGAAGCGGCGACCGTCGGCCAGAACGAAATCCAGCCGGCCGTTTTTGAGTTCACAGGCAATACGAAAGACTTGCGCGAAATAGCGCGGCAGGCCGGATTGGCCGTCGGTGGTTGTCAATACCTCCATCGGGTCCTCCCGCGCCAACTATATCCCCGTCACGACACGCGACAAGACGGTCATCTTGCAGATGCAGAATTCTACCGGCGGTAGGCGGCAAGCGCCCGTTCACGCGCTGCTTTCAGATCGACAATCGGGCCCGGATACGGGGCATCCGCCAACAGCTGCCATGACCTCGGCACTGCGTCGAAATAGGCTCGTGCTGTAGCAGGCGGGTTCGACTGCCCTTCGGCGATGTATGCAGCACGATACGCGCCATCAGCATCGAATTTCGAAGCCTGTGTCGCGGGGTTGAAAATGCGGAAGAACGGCGCCGCATCGGGCCCTGATCCCGCCACCCATTGCCAGCCCATTGCATTCGACGCCGGATCCCAGTCAATCAGGCAGTCGGCAAACCATTTCAGGCCCACACGCCAATCCGTCAAAAGATGCTTGGTCAGATATGAGGCCGCGATCATCCGCGCGCGGTTGCGCATCCGTCCGGTGACATACATCTCGCGCATCGCGGCATCGACGAAGGGTTCGCCTGTCCGACCGCGCCGCCAGCGTTCGGCATCCGCATTGTCGTCGCGCCACGGGAACCCGTCCCAATCTGAGCGCCAGTTGGCTCGATCCATATCGGGAAAATGGTACATCAGGTGCCACGCGAAATCGCGCCAGGCGAGTTCGGAGAGGAACTTCTCGGCACCCGGCACGCCATTTTCATGCGCGGCGAAACCGGCCTGCCAGACGGACCGCGCCGAAATCTCGCCCCAGGCGAGGTTCTCCGATAGGCCAGAGGTCGCATCCAAGGCGGGATAGTCGCGGTCCTCAGCGTATCTGCAAAGCCGCTCCGCAATGAACCGGTCGAGCCGTCGTCGTGCCGCCGCCTCGCCGATCACCGCATGCGGCGCGACAATCGTCGCCCCCCGGTTCATGGCGGCCCCCATGGCCCAGTCGTCCAACCTTTCGCTGCGCGGCCATTCGGCAGGCACGACAAGCCGTGCCGGGACAGAAACTGGCGGAGCCACCTCCCTACCCCTGATCGCGCGCCAGAACGGCGTGAAAACCTTGTAGGGTCCGCCCGTCGCCGTCGCCACGTCCCAGGGTTCGAAAAGAACCGCGCCGGAAAAGCTTCGAACCTCCAGCCCTGCATCCTTCAGTACCGCCTTGACCTCCCGGTCGCGGGCGATGCCGTCACGGTCATAGACCCGCTGCCAGTAGACCGCTGTCGCTTTCGTCTCACCGACAAGGTCCTTCAGCACATCCAGCGCCTTCCCCCGCCGCAGGATCAGGCGTGACCCGGCATCCTTCAATGCCCCTGCAAAAACACTAAGCCCTTCGCCCAGACGCCATCTGGGCGCTGCGCCCATCGCTTCGACGGTCTCGTCATGGATGAAGAGCGGAATGACGGGGCCCCGCGCGGAGGCGGCGCTCAGCGCCACGTGATCGGCCAATCGAAGATCACGGCGAAACCAGACGATTACGGGCGCTTTCGTCATATTACCCTTCTTCTGTTCCCAAATACTTCGGGGGTCCGGAGGCAGCGCCCCGGCTTCTGCCTCAAAGCACCTTGTCCAGCGCCGCAATCAGCCGGGTGACATCCTCCGCGCTCGTATAGTGCACCATCGACAGCCGCAGGACCCCGCGGTCCAGATCAATCCCCATCGCTGTCAACGGGCGCACGGCATAGAAGTCACCGGCCCAGCAGTTGATACCGTGATCGGCAAGTGCTGCCGAAACCGGTTCGGCCTCGCGGTCCAGTGCAACCGCGACCGTTGGCGCCCGTCGCGCGGCATCACGCGGCCCGATCAGGCAGAGATCATTGCGGGCGCCGAGATAGTCCAGAAGCGGCTGGCAGACCGCCACCTCCTGCGCGCGCATCACATCATGCACCTGTGCTGCGCGCTTTGCGGCATCCGGTTCCGGTGCAAAGTGATGGGCGTGCAGCGCGTCGAAATAATCCGCAATCCCGGCCGAAGCTGCGACCTGCGCGTGATCGGGACCTGCCGGAGTGAAACGCTTGTACAGCGTGTCGCCGTTGAAATAGTGCCCCTGATTGGGCAGGCGCATGCCCAGATCCTCGCGGATCACCATGATCCCCTGATGCGGCCCGTAAACCTTGTAAGCCGAGAAGAGATAAATGTCCGTCCCGAGCTCGGCCACGTTGGGCAGGCCGTGGGGCGCATAGCTGACACCGTCCACGCAGGTCACCGCGCCGGCCGCATGCACCATTGCGACGACATCCGCGACCGGGTTGATCTCGGCCACGACGTTCGAGCAATGCGGGAAGCACACGAGCCGCACCCTGCCGTCGGCCAGAAGGGGCGCGAGTCGTGCCGGGTCAAGATGACCGGTGACCGGGTCGATTTTCCATTCGCGGATGTCGACGCCCTCATCCCCCAGACGCCGCCAGGGACCGGAATTGGCTTCGTGATCCTGATCCGTGACGACAATCGCCTCGCCCGGCTTCAGATAGCGTCGGAAGGCCTGGGCCAGAACATAGGTGTTCTGCGTTGTCGAGGGGCCGAAGCTGACCTCATCCGTCTTAACCCCCATCATTGCTGCCAGCCGCGCCCGTGCCTCGTCCATCTCAGCCCCGCCCGCCGATGAGGCGGCGTATGGCCCATAGGGTTGCACCTTGCGCTCTCGGTAGAACCGCGTCAGGCGGTCGATCACCGGCTGGCAGGCGTAGGACCCACCAGCATTTTCAAAAAACGCACGGTCGGCCAGATCGGGCACCGAAAAGGCCGGAAAACGGGCGCGTACAAAACCAAGATCAAGCTGCATCAGTCTCCTCCGGAAGGCATGACCGGACCCTGACGGCAGGTCACGATTTTCGCAATGCCAATCCTCGACGCCAGAGTCAGAATGTCGACACATCTTGTGGTTGCCGGCGCGCTCGACGTCGGTACAATCGTCGTTTTCGTCGCTTTGGCCAACGCCGAGTGTCGTTTTTCGCCCATCCCGGACCGCCGTTTTGGTCCAACTGGACCTGTCAGGGGGGAAAGGACAGCCGCGACCGGATTACAGCCGGGGTGGCCGACCTGAACGTTCCTGTCGGGAAAACGACATGAACAGGACACAGCATGCATATCAAACCACCGTTTACCGAGATCGAGATCAAGAGGGCGACTTCCGGCTTTTATGAAGGCCACAGCATGGAAATCGCGCTGGTCTCGAAGATCTCGATGGCGCTCCTCGTCATCTGGGCACTGGTCTGGCCGGCGAACGCAAATGGCGTTCTGGGCAGCCTGAACTGGCGTCTTCTTGAAGACTTCAACGCCTTCTACATCGTCATTGTAGGCTTCTTCGCCTTCTTCCTCTTTGTCGTCGCGGCACTGCCGCAGACCGGCAGAAGGATCATGGGCACACCCGGTGAAGCGCCTGAGTTTTCCAATTTTTCATGGTTTTCCATGATGTTCGGCGCCGGTCTTGGTGTTGGCCTCATGGTCTTCGCCACGGCTGAACCGCTCGGCCTCTGGGGCTCAAACCCGGAGATCCTGAAGGGCGGCATCGCGGGCAACAGCGCTGACTCGCTGCAGTCTGGCTATCGCTATACCTTCCTACACTACGGGTTCCACGCCTGGGCAATCTACGTCGTCACGGGCCTCAGCCTTGCCTATTATGCCTACACACGGAACATGCCGCTTACGATCCGGTCGGCTCTGACGCCGCTCTTTGGTAAATATGTCAACGGCGTTTTCGGTCATGTGGTCGACATTCTCGGCGTTGTCGCCACCATCCTCGGCGTTTCGGTCACAATCGGCTTCGGCGTCAGCCAGTTCATCGATGGTCTTTACGCTATCACCGGTGCGGAATGGATGATGGACATGACCGGCGAAGCGCCTGCTCCGGGCACGGTCGGCCTGATCGCGGGTCTGGTCGCAATCATGGGCATGTCAATCATCTCGGCGGTCTCGGGTGTCGGACGTGGGGTCAAATACCTCTCGAACCTCAACCTCGTCCTGTCGATCATCCTGCTCATGGTCTTCGTGATCTTCGGGTCGTTCCTCTTTGCGATGACGACCTATGGGACGGCGCTGGTTGACTACATCCTGCACTTCACCCAACTCAGCTTCGGCCCGCATCTGCCGATGTCAGAGGCCGAGTTTGCGGCCGCGCTTCCGGCGGAGGCGGCCCCGCTGGCCGACAGCCTCTATTCCGGCGCGACCAATGCCTGGGGTTCGTTCGAGGCGTTCCAGGGTGGACTTGAAGGCGACGCCGCTGCACTGTCTCCGGAAGTCCAGCAAGCGGCTTATGCCGCAGGCACCGAAGGCCGTCTATTTGGCTGGCAGGCTGGCTGGACGACCTTCTACTGGGCCTGGTGGATCGCGTTCTCGCCCTTCGTGGGTCTCTTCCTTGCCCGCATCTCCAAGGGCCGCACGGTACGCGAATTCATCGTCGGCTGCGTCTTTGCTCCGGCCATGGTCTGCTTTGCCTGGATGACCATCCTCGGCGGCACAGCGATCGACCTTGAACTGTCCGGCGCGGCCGAAGGCTCGATCATCGCGGCCTCCAACACGGCGAAACTGTTCGTCACGCTGGGCGAAATGATCTCGGGCGGGTTCCTGTCGGCGATCACCATCATGTGCGTCGTCCTGATCATGACCTTCCTCGTCACCTCGGCGGACAGTGGCATCCTCGTGATGAACACGATCATGTCGGGCGGCGATCAGGAGACTGACAACAAGCACAAGATCATCTGGGGCGTCATCCTCACGCTGGTGATCGGCACGTTGCTGATTGCGGGCAAGACCAATGGCGGGGCTGACCCGATGGAGGCGCTGAAAAGCGCGATGATCATCGGCGCCCTTCCCTTTACCATGGTCATGGGCCTGATGTGCGTCTCGCTTGCCAAGGCGCTCTACCGCGACGGGCTGCGCGACAAGCACCGGACGGCGACGTCGGCGGCCGAATAAGCCCGGCCAACTTCGAACCACGACAACGGCGCCGTTCGCGGCGCCGTTTTTTTTCAATATGCCGGTTTCCCCGAGTACGGCGCCTTACAAGGTCACTGCCGCGCCAAACATGACAGCGAGGGCAAGCCGTGCTACATTACCTGAGATTGAAGATTTCATTGCTAAGTTCTGTATTTGGAGCAAATAGATGCCACATCTGTCGCAACAGACTTTGGCCGCTATGGCTGCCGCATTCCTGGCCATGGCCCAGCCACTTGCCGCGCAGGACCTTACCGGCAAGCTGATCGAACCGAGCCAGACGGCGCCGATCCGGGACACGCCGCCCTCCGGCTTCTGGCGCACTCTCGGCACGCAGATCGGCGAAACCTCGGTCGGCACGGAGTACTACATCCTGGACCAGTTCGACATGCAAAGCAGTGTCGGCGCCTCCCAGACCTGGATTCAGGTCGCGCCTGTTGATCCGTCAACAGATGAGGTCGATCCGGGCAAGGCGGGCTGGGTTTATTTCGGTGAAAATGCCAGCAGCCAAAGCGGAAACTTCGAACAGAGCGGTTCTGACGCAAACCGCAGCATGAATTTCGAGCCCGGCGAAGCTGTCACGACACGCAGCCTGTCGGTCACGCCCGAGGACGATACAGGTGCCGCGCCCGACGGCACGCGCTCCATCATTATTCTCAGCCCCGAGGAGAACTGACCATGGAACCGGCCTTTTTCGACATGACGGTCAAGCTTCTGGCGCTGGCCTATCTCGTCCCGTTCATCGCCTTCCTGTTCGGAGTGGTGATCTGCGATCAGCTCAAGCTGCATTCGATGCACAAGCGTAAGCATCTGTGGCTCGTTTCCGCACCGGTGGCGATGTTCACGGTGGGAATGATGGTCTCCTCCACCAAGATCAAGAGCGCCCATGACGACGTGATCACCTATCAATACGCCCATGTGACCGAGTTCGACCAGTATCTGATGTTTTTGGCGATCACGATCTTCCTGGGCACAATGGCGCCGACAACCTTTGACCGGCTGCGCGACAAATTGGCCAAGACCGGGCCGGGCGGGATGGCGGCAGAGTAACGGCGGCGGACGGAGGCCGGAACCTGTACTAGCGGGTGCAGCCTGAAATCAACTTGCACCATCATCGGCTGGAACCGGTGAACTGAATTCGCTAGTACAGGTGCTGAAGGCCGCCATCCGGAGACAGGTAAGTGATTTCATTCATCCTGACGTTGTTTCGCTTGGTCAAGGCGCTCGTTCGCGGCTTGCGCGATCCCGAGTTTCGGGCGGTCGTGATACTTGCCCTGCTGCTCATTCTGTCGGGTGGCCTGTTTTACAAGTGGGCAGAAGGCTGGACATTTCTGGACGCGATCTATTTCTCGGTGATCACGCTATCCACGGTCGGTTACGGCGACCTGTATCCGGTCACGCCGATCGGCAAGGTGTTCACAATCATATATATCCTCGTCGGTATCGGCGTCTTCGTGACCCTCGTAACGCTCATGGCAAAAACGCTATTGTCGGATCCAAAAATCGACAGCAAAGGCGATAGCAGAGACGTGGGCAAGTCACCTGATGACAAGACCGGGTAATCGCGCCTTGCATCCTATCTGCATTCGACTATAAGGCCGCATCCTTCCGCATTCACGGGAACCGGCGTAGCCTCTCGTGGCGGGCAGCGGAAGGGGTCGCCCGCCTATGAAGCCGCCTGAGACTGATAGGAGTATGCATGCCGCTGTATGAGCATGTCCTAATCGCGCGTCAGGACCTTTCCAACGCGCAGGCCGAAGGCCTCATCGAACATTTCTCCACCGTCCTCGCTGACAACGGCGGCAAAGTCGTTGATCACGAGTACTGGGGCGTCAAGACGATGGCCTACAAGATCAACAAGAACCGCAAGGGCCACTATGCCTATATCCGCACCGACGCGCCCTCGGCCGCCGTGCTGGAGATGGAGCGTCTTGCCCGTCTGCACGACGACGTAATGCGCGTGATGTCGATCAAGGTCGACGCGCACGAGGAAGGCCCCTCGGTCCAGATGCAGAAGCGTGACGACCGCGGCGATCGCGGCGACCGTCGCGAGCGTCGTTGATCAGAGCCTGAGGAAAGGAACCCAAACCATGGCGAACAAACCGTTTTTCCGCCGCCGCAAGGTCTGCCCCTTCTCGGGCGAGAACGCGCCGAAGATCGACTACAAGGATGTCCGTCTTCTCCAGCGTTACATCTCCGAGCGTGGCAAGATCGTGCCCGCCCGCATCACCGCCGTTTCGGCGAAGAAGCAGCGTGAACTGGCCCGCGCCATCAAGCGCGCCCGCTTCCTCGCCCTGCTGCCCTATGCCGTGAAGTAAGGAGACACGAACATGCAAGTGATCCTTCTGGAACGCGTGGCCAAGCTTGGCCAGATGGGCGAAGTCGTCAAAGTCAAGGACGGCTACGCACGCAACTTCCTTCTGCCGCAGGGCAAGGCGCTCCGCGCCTCGGAAGACAACATCAAGAGCTTCGAAGGCCGCAAGGCGCAGCTCGAAGCACAGAACCTCGAGACCAAGAAAGAGGCCGACAAGGTCGCTGCGAAGCTCGACGGCCAGACCTTCATCGTGATTCGTTCGGCCTCCGACGCCGGCGCGCTCTACGGCTCCGTCACCACCCGTGACGCCGCCGATGCCGCGACCGACGCCGGCTTCTCCGTCGATCGCAAGCAGGTCGTGCTGACCCGCCCAATCAAGGAGCTTGGCCTTCATGACGTGGAGGTCGTTCTGCACCCCGAGGTTTCCGCGACCATCGTGCTGAACGTCGCCCGCTCGACCGAGGAAGCCGAGCTTCAGGCCTCCGGCAAGTCGATCCAGGAACTGGCCGCCGAGGAAGAAGCCGCCGCCGATTTCGAAATCGCCGAACTGTTCGACGATATCGGGTCTGCCGGTCAGGATGCCGAGGAAACCGCGGAGTAATTTCCGCCGGTTACGAAATCAAAACCGCGCCGGTCCGTCCGGCGCGGTTTTTTTTAATGGCCAACGGTTTTTCAGCCGTCACAGCCCCAGATCACGAAAGACCGCGGGAAGCAGTTCCGGCAGGTCCTCGGCGATCAGGCCGGGGCCGAACTTCAGCGCGCATTCGACATGCAGCCATGCGGCGGTTTCGGCCGCCTGAATCGTCGCGAAGCCCCGCGCCAACAGCCCCGTTATGAAGCCTGCCAACACATCCCCCGAACCCGCCGTCGCCAGCCAGGGGGCCGCGCGGTCGTAATGGGCAGAGTTGATGCTGCACCGGCCCGACGGATCGGCGATCACCGTGTCCGGTCCCTTGTAGAGCACCACGCAGCCCGCCCGTTTCGCCGCCTCGCGCGTGGCATCGACTTTGGAATAGGCGGGGCCTTTGGTGGCGGGGGCGGCCAGTTTTTCGGCGATATCCGGGAAGAGCCGGGCAAATTCCCCCGCATGGGGGGTGAGAACGCAGTTTTCGTGGAGAGCCGCGAAAATGTCGGGTTCGCGGGCGAGGATCGTCAGCGCGTCGGCGTCGAGGACGATGGCGCAGGATGCCCCCCTCCCTTCTTCCCTCCCCACAAGGGGGAGGGAAACCGCCCCGACCTTGTGCGCATCGCCCGGTGCCTCGCGGCTCCCCTCCCCTTCGTGGGGAGGGGATGGGGGTGGGGGGGCGGCGCCGGAAACCCCGAGCGCCGCCGCGACCAGCGCCACCTTCCGATCACCGGTCCCGAGTCCCGGCCCGAGGCAGAGCGCGTTGATGCGGCTGTCCTCCAGCACACGCCTGAACGCATCGGCATCGGCGACAGGCTTCAGCATCACCGCATCGAGCCGCGCGGCGTTCTCCACCAGTGCCTCGGGCGGGCAGCCGACGGTGACAAGCCCCGCCCCGATCCGCAGCGCCCCCCGCGCGGCGAGGCGTGCAGCTCCGCCTTTGCCCGCGCCGCCGGAGAGGATCAGGGCGTGGCCCTCAGTGTACTTGTGTCCATTCGGGAACTTTCCTAGAGGCGCACCGATTTGTTCGTACGAAGAAGCGTGAAACCTCTCCAAATCTAAACGCATAACTACAGCGGCAGGGTCGCGTCTGCGCCGTCGCTTAACGTCATGCAGCGCTCCCAACCGGATCATAGCTGATTGAGCGTCTAGCCCGATGTCCGCGACTTGCACTCGACCAAATGCGAGTGGCGCGTCTCCTAAGAAATGTCCGATCTTTGGAAACTGAAACGTGACTGTAAGATTCGCTGCCACCGCGAGGCTATCGCCTTCAAAGAGCGCCCTGCCGCTTTCAAGACAATGACCGGACGGGCAGTCAACGGCAACGACCCTCTCCGCGCCAAGTTCACTTACTAAACGATACGCTTCGGCGTCGAGTTGTCTCGTTAGCCCCGTGCCAAACAAAGCGTCAATGTAGACGTCGCGATGTTCCCAAGGATCAAAGGCCTCCGAGGCGGCAATCTCCCCCAACCCCAACCACCGCTCACAATTCACCCGCGCATCCGGCGGCAGCTTCTCGGGGTCACCGTAAAGGAACACCTCCACCCCCCAGCCCCACTCCTTCAAGAGCCGCGCGACGACGAAGCCGTCGCCGCCGTTGTTGCCCGGACCGCAGAGAACGACCGCCCGGTGGGACGTCTTCGCCAGCTCCGGCCATTCCTCGAAGATCGCCTCCACGACGCCGCGCCCGGCACGTTCCATGAGTTCGAGGCCGGTGACCGCGCCCGAGGCAATCGCAGCCTCTTCGATGGCGCGCATCTGGGCGGCGGTGAGGAGTTCGGTCATGGTTTTGGCCCCGTCTTTCACAAACTGCCCGGCCTTCGGGCGAAGTGCACAAATTTTAGGCAAACACTCCGGAATCCCGGATGCAGCCGCCCTGACGGGAGCCTAGCCAATTGTGCCGGTGCAGCGAAAGTGGTGACAGGGGCGCGACCGCAGGAAATTGACCCCGGGAGAGTCGCCCCATGAAGAAGATCGAAGCCATCATCAAGCCCTTCAAGCTCGACGAGGTGAAGGAAGCGCTTCAGGAGGTCGGCGTACAGGGGCTTTCGGTGATCGAAGTGAAGGGCTTCGGCCGCCAGAAGGGCCATACCGAGCTTTATCGCGGCGCCGAATATGTCGTCGACTTCCTGCCCAAGGTGAAGATCGAGGTGGTTCTGGCCGACGACATGGTCGATGCCGCCGTCGAGGCCATCGTCTCGGCCGCCCGCACCGACAAGATCGGCGACGGCAAAATCTTCGTCACCCCCGTCGAACAGGTCATCCGCATTCGCACCGGCGAGACCGGCGAGGACGCGATCTAACACCCGGGCCACCCGCCCGAAACCGAAATCTCAAGTCAGAAGGACAGACCAGATGAGCGCCAAGGACGTTCTGAAACTGATCAAGGACGAGGAGGTCGAATATGTCGACGTCCGCTTCACCGACCCCAAGGGCAAGCTGCAGCACGTCACGCTGATCGTCGATATCATCGACGAGGACTTCTTTGAAGAAGGCTTCATGTTCGACGGTTCCTCCATCGCCGGTTGGAAGTCGATCGATCAGTCCGACATGAAACTGATCCCGGACACGTCCTCGGTCTATATCGACCCGTTCTATGCCGAAAAGACGCTCTGTATTCACTGCAACGTCGCCGAGCCGGATACGGGCGAACCCTACAGCCGCGACCCGCGTGGGACGGCTGCCAAGGCCGAAGCCTATCTGAAGGCTTCCGGCATCGGTGATGCGGCCTATTTCGGTCCCGAGGCCGAATTCTTCATCTTCGACGACGTGCGCTATTCCGTGACGCCGCAGAAAGTGGCCTACGAGATCGACGCGCACGACGCGGCATGGAACACCGACAGCGAATACGAGATGGGCAACCAGGCCCACCGCGCCGGTCACAAGGGCGGCTATTTCCCGGTGAACCCGATCGACGCCGCGCAGGACCTGCGGTCGGAAATGCTCTCGACCATGAAGCGCATGGGCATCAAGGTCGACAAGCATCACCACGAGGTCGCGACCGCCCAGCACGAGCTTGGCATGATCTTCGGCGGCCTCGTCGAGCAGGCCGACAACATCCAGAAATACAAATACGTGATCCACAACGTGGCCCACGCCTATGGCAAGTCGGCGACCTTCATGCCGAAGCCGATGAAGGGCGACAACGGCTCGGGCATGCATGTGAACATGTCGATCTGGAAGGGTGGCAAGCCCCTTTTCGCGGGCGACAAATATGCCGACCTCAGCCAGGAAGCCCTGTGGTTCATCGGCGGAATCCTGAAGCATGCGAAGACGCTGAACGCCTTCACCAACCCGTCCACGAACTCCTACAAGCGTCTGATCCCGGGCTTCGAGGCTCCGGTTCTGCGCGCCTATTCCGCCCGCAACCGCTCGGGCTGCGTCCGGATCCCGTGGACCGAAAGCCCGAAAGCCAAGCGCGTCGAGGCCCGTTTCCCCGATCCGGCGGCGAACCCCTATCTCGCCTTTGCCGCGCTCCTGATGGCCGGTCTTGACGGCATCAAGAACAAGATCGATCCGGGCCCGGCTTCGGACAAGGACCTTTACGATCTGCCGCCGGAGGAACTGGCGGGCATCCCGACCGTCTGCGGTTCGCTGCGTGAAGCCCTTGAGGCGCTCGACGCCGATCACGGCTTCCTGCTGGCCGGTGACGTGTTCACCAAGGACCAGATCGACGGCTATCTCGCGCTGAAGTGGGAAGAGGTCTATGCCTACGAACACACGCCGCACCCGATCGAGTACCAGATGTACTACAGCTGCTGACGCGGTCAGCACCGATATGAGAAAGGGCGCCTTCAGGCGCCCTTTCTTGTTTACGCAGGAAATGTGGGGGCGACAGGATCACCTGACCGGGCCCGATCAGCCGTCAGTCCCGCCGCTTTCTGCCTTCTTCTGCCACCGTCCGTCCGCTTCGCTCCAGTATTGCGCGGCGACCCCTGCGCCCGTCAGCGCCTTCCACTGGCTGCGTGCGTGCTCGACGGCCGCCGGATCATTGCCGTCGAAGATAATGCAGACCCGCTCCAGCCCGCCGCATTCCGCTGGCTCCACCCCGGCCCCGTCCACCGCCATCAGGCATTGGGCGCCGTTCGGCATCTCTGCCCCGGTCGTCAGCAGGATCGGTTGCAACGCATCATGTTTACCCCCCGCGACCCCATGCGGCAGGAACCCCTCGTCCGGTCCGGCCCACAGCTTCTGGTCAAGCCAGTCGAGCCGCCCTGCCTCGCGCCCCCGGACCACCACATGCCACCCCGCCTGAAGCGATTTTGCCAAAAGCATCGGCAAGGTCGCCTCAAGCGGCGAACGCGTCAGATGGTAGAAGAACGCGTTACCCATCAGCCTTCCAGCATGTCGCGCACCAGCCGGTCGAGCGTCATAACGCCCCAGCCCGTGGCACCTTTCGGCGCGAGCGCGGTTTCCTTCGGCGGCAGCGCGACGCCCGCGATGTCGATATGGCACCAGGGCGTCTCATCCTTCACGAACCGCTTCAGGAACTGCGCCGCGGTTATCGACCCCGCGGGCCGACCTCCGGTATTCTTGACGTCGGCCAGTCGGGTCTTGATGAGCTCGTCATAGGCAGGCCCCATCGGCATCCGCCAGGCGCCCTCGCCCTCGGCCCCGGCCGCTTTCAGAAGCGCGCCCGCGAGCTTGTCGTCATTCGAAAAGACCCCGGCATTCTCGTGCCCCAGCGCGATGATGATGGCTCCGGTCAGCGTCGCGAGGTTGATCATGCCGGTCGGCTTGAACCGGTCCTGCGCGTACCAGAGGACATCGGCCAGTACGAGCCGCCCCTCGGCATCGGTGTTCACCACCTCGATCGTGTCGCCCTTCATGGATTTCACGATGTCGCCCGGTCGCTGCGCCTTGCCGTCGGGCATGTTTTCGACGAGCCCCACGAGGCCCACGACATTGGCCTTGGCCTTCCTCAGTGCCAAGGCCCGCATGACGCCCGACACGACACCCGCGCCGCCCATATCCATCGTCATCTCTTCCATGCCAGCCGCCGGCTTGATCGAGATGCCTCCGGTATCGAAGACCACGCCCTTGCCGACGAAGGCGAAGGGTGCATCGCCCTTCTTACCGCCCTTCCACTGCATCACGACAACCTTGGAGGGGCTTTCCGACCCCTGCCCCACGCCCAGAAGCGCCCGCATCCCGAGCTTTTCCAGGTCCTTTTCCTCCAGCACCTCAACCTCAAGGCCGAGCTTTTTCATCTCGACCAAGCGGTCGGCGAAATCGCTGGTGGTCAGCACGTTCGCGGGTTCATTGACGAGATCGCGGGTAAAACAGACCGCATCCGCCACGGCGGCCATCGGCGCGAAGGCCGCACCGGCATCCACCGGCTTGTCTGCCATCACGGTGACTGCACCCCGGTCGCTGTTCTTTTCGCTGAGATAGTTGGCGAACGTATACGAGCGAAGCGCAACGCCCATCGCGACATCGGCCGCCTTCGTCTGCCCGGCCGCCAGAACCGTCACCCCGGATTCGCCGAGCGCCTTGCCGATCGCGCCCCCCGCCTTGCGCGCCTCTTCCACGGTGGCCTTCTTCGGCAGTTTCACAAGCTGCACCGCTTCGGCAGCAATCCCGGCGGGATAGGCCAGGTCCATCGACTGCCCCGGCTTCAACTTGCCCCAGACCTTGCTTTCCACCGCCCGGCCCAAAGCGCCCTTGATCTGCCGGTCGAGCCGCCGCACAACAGTGCCAAGCGGCCCCTCCGGGGCGATCAGAACCGCAATCCTGCCCTCCGTTGCCTTCAGGGTTTCAAAATCGACGGCAACGAATTCAATCGAGACGGGCGCGCTCATAAAAGACCTCCGGGCGTTGTTCCGCCGGACCCTACCGCCCTGCCCCGGGCTTGGCCAGATATGAGTTTTCCCGGCGCGGCTGATGGGCTAGGGATGGGGCAATAGAGGTGAGGGAGTGTCAGGGACCGTGTCCAGATTCGACAGATACATGCTGTCGCAGCTGATGATGCTGTTCGGCTTCTTCTCGCTGATCCTGGTATCGGTCTATTGGGTGAACCGGGCGGTCAGCCTGTTCGACCAGCTTATTTCTGACGGCCAAACGGCCTGGGTCTTTCTGGAATTCACCGCACTCACACTGCCCAACGTCATCCGCCTCGTCCTGCCGATCTCGGCCTTCGTCGCAACCGTGTATGTCACCAATCGCCTGTCCTCCGAAAGCGAACTCATAGTGATGCAGGCAACCGGGTTCTCACCGGCACGGCTGGCGCGTCCGGTGCTGTATTTCGGGCTGATCGTCGGCGTGATGATCGCCATTCTCGTTCATGTTCTGGTTCCTGCAAGCCGAACCAAGCTGACCGAGAGACGCGGCGAGATTGCCGAGAACGTCGCGGCGCGCTTCCTGACCGAAGGCGCCTTCCTGCACCCGGCATCCGGGATCACCTTCTATATCCGTCAGATCACCGAAACGGGTGAATTGAACGACATCTTCCTGTCGGACAGCCGCGCCCCGGGCGAGCGCACGACCTATTCCGCTGAACGTGCGCTTCTCGTGCGGACCGAAGCCGGACCAAAACTCCTGATGTTCGAAGGTATGGCCCAGACCCTGACGCTCGCCGATCAGCGGCTGTCGGTGACGCGGTTCGACGACTTTTCGTTCGATGTCGGTGCACTCATGGCCTCTGCCGCGCCGCGTCCGCCGGAACTGGAGGAAGTCTCGACCGGCGCCTTGCTGCGCGGTGACCCGGAATTGGCGCAAACCATGGGCATCCCACGCGACCGCCTGCTCTACGCCGGACATGAGCGCCTGACCCAGCCGCTTGTCGCGGTTGTCGCCGCACTGATCGGATTTGCCGCGCTGCTGACCGGGGGATTCAGCCGCTTCGGTCTCTGGCGCCAGATCGCGATTGCCGTGGGCGCACTGATCTTCGTTCAGTTTCTAGTGAACGGCGCGACCAACCTTGCCACGCGCACGCCCGATCTCTGGCCCATTGTCTATCTGCCGGTTCTGGTCGGCTTTGCCCTTGCCGGCGTCTTGCTGGCCCTTGCCGGAAGGACGCGGAAGGTACGGCACAGCCTCGTCGCGGCGGTGGCGTCATGACGCTCTCGCTTTATATCGCACGACGCTTCGCCTCCTCGTTCCTGATGGTGTTTTCCGGCTTCTTTGCCGTGCTCTTCCTGATCGAGATCGTTGAACAGGTCAGACGTTTCTCCGGCGCGAACCTATCACTTGCCGAAACCGCCGAACTTGCCCTTCTCAAAGTCCCGGAATCGGCTTACCGCATCCTGCCAATGATCATGATTCTCGCCTCCATCGCGCTCTTTCTTGCGCTGGCCCGGTCGTCGGAACTGGTGGTAATCCGCGCGGCTGGCCGGTCGGCGTTGCGGATGCTCGCAACCCCGCTTCTGACGGCGCTCGCCATCGGCGCGCTTGCCGTTGCGGTGCTGAACCCGATCGTCGCTGGCACGTCCAAACGGTACGAGGTCCTGTCGGATCGCCACCGTCTGGGTGACGGTAATGTTCTGTCGGTCACGCGTGAGGGCCTCTGGCTGCGGCAGGGCGGCGAGGATGGCCAGGTCGTGATCCATGCCGACCGCGCCAATCTCGACGGAACGACGCTCTTTGGCGTCTCATTCATCGCCTTCGCGCCTGAAAGCGGGCCGGTGGCACGCATCGACGCCGAAATGGCGGAACTTACGCCGGGTGCCTGGCTTCTGCGTGGCGCGAAGGAGTGGCAATTCGCGCTGGGTGGCAATCCCGAGCGTGAGGCGGTACAGCACCCGCAATACCGCCTGCCCTCAGACCTGACCGCCGATCAGATCCGCGACAGTTTCGGCACCCCGTCCTCCATCGCCATCTGGGACCTGCCGGCCTTCATTACCGCGCTGGAGCGTGCCGGTTTCTCGGCGCAAAAACACAATGTCTGGCTGCAGATGGAACTCGCGCTGCCGCTGCTTTTGGCAACGATGGTTCTCGTCGGCGCCGGGTTCACCATGCGCCACGCCCGGTCGGGACGTTCCGGGACCATGGTGCTGCTTGCGGTCATTTCGGGTTTCGCGATCTTCCTCTTGCGCAACTTCGCGCAGGTTCTGGGGGAAAACGGCCAGATCCCGGTCCTGATCGCGGCATGGAGCCCGCCCGTCGCCGCGGCGCTCCTGTCGCTCAGCCTCGTGCTGCATCTGGAGGATGGCTGATGCGGCACCTGATATCCGCGCTGCTCTTCATCCTGCTCTTTGCACTCCCGCTCCGGGCGCAGGATCAGGCGACCCTGATCGCCGACCGGGTCTTTCTTGCCGGGGATGAGACCCTGACCGCCGAAGGCGCGGTCGAGGTGCTCTATCGCGGCGCGCGTCTGACGGCGGAACGGATCACCTTTGACAGCCGCACTGACCAGTTGACCATCGTCGGCCCGATCCGGCTGACGGATGTAAACGGAACCGTTGTTCTGGCCGACGCAGCCGAATTGTCGCGCGACATGACCGAGGGTGTCCTGACCAGTGCACGCATGGTGCTCGACCAGCAGCTACAGCTTGCCTCGTCGTCGATGACACGAACGGAGGGACGGTACACGACGCTCAACAAGGTTGTCGCATCGTCCTGTCAGGTCTGCCCGTCGAACCCCAGACCGTTGTGGGAAATCCGCGCCCGGCGTGTCGTCCATGACCAAGAGGAACGGCAGCTCTATTTTGACCATGCCCAGTTCCGGGTGGCCGGATTGCCGATATTCTACGCCCCGAGACTCAGAATGCCGGACCCGACCCTGAAACGCTCGACAGGCTTTCTCATGCCGTCGGTGCGCAACACATCCGCCCTCGGCGCAGGCATCAAGCTGCCCTATTTCTTCGCGATCGGCGACAGCCGCGACCTGACGCTGACGCCCTATGTTTCGACCAACCAGACGCGCACGCTGGAATTCCGCTACCGGCAGGCTTTCGCCACGGGAAAGATGGAGTTCTCCGGCGCGTTGACCCGTGACGACCTACTTAAGGGCGATACGCGCGGCTATCTCTTCGGCGAAGGACAATTCGACCTGCCGCGCGATTTCGGCCTGACCTTTGAAATCCAGACGGTCAGCGATGACGCCTATCTGCTCGACTACGGCGTCAGCGATGTCGACCGGCTCGCAAGCGGGGTCGCGGTGACCCGGACCCGGCGCAACGAGTATATTGAGGCGCGCATCTTCCGCTATTGGTCAATACGGCCGGGCGACGACAACTCCATTCTGCCGACCTATGTCGGAGACCTGACCTTCACGCGTCGCTTCAGCCCGGCCTATCTTGGCGGAGAGGGACAGTTCAGCTTTCAGACCCACGGCCACCGCCGCAGTTCCGATGTCGATACCGACGCCAATGGCGACGGCGTGACCGACGGGCGCGACATGGCGCGGGCGACGCTGATGGCGGATTGGCGGCGGAACTGGACGTTGCTGAACGGGATGGTCGTGTCCAGCGGGTTCCAGGCCACGGCTGATTTCTACTCCATCGGTCAGGACGCTGCCTATCCGGGCACCGTGACGCGGTTCACCCCCGCCGCCTTGGTCGAATTGCGCTGGCCCTGGGTCAAGACCGAGCGGACGGGCGCAACGCAGGTGATCGAGCCCGTTGTGCAAGTGGTCTGGAGCCCTGACAGCACCGACAATGTCCCAAATGAAGACAGCCAGATCGTAACCTTCGATGAAGGCAACCTGTTCGACTTCAGCCGCTTTCCCGGTGCCGATGCGCATGAACTGGGCACGCGGTTCAATATCGGTGTCGGCTGGACCCGGTATGACCCCGACGGATGGTCGCTCGGCGTTGCCGCCGGACGGGTCTTCCGCGCCCGCGACCTTGGCCAGTTCAGCGCCGCGTCCGGCCTCGACGGCACCTCATCGGATTGGCTTCTCGCGGTTCAGGCCGAGAATGCCTTCGGACTGACCCTGATGAACCGCGCGCTCTTCGACGACAATATGAATTTCAGCCGTGACGAGTTGCGCATCGGTTACGATGACGGCCGTTACGACATGACGGCGGGCTATCTCTGGCTGGTCGCGGACCCCGTTGAAGGCCGCCTGCAGGAAAGCTCGGAATTCGTCTTTGATGCGGGCTGGAACTTTGCCGACAACTGGCGCGGCACGCTGGCCGGGCGCTATGATTTCGAGGCCGCGCGCGCAGCGCGCGCCGCGGTCGGGCTTCAGTACCGCAACGAATGCGCAACAATTGATCTTTCCCTCTCGCGCCGCTTCACGTCCTCGACTAGTGTGTCAGCGGATACGAGCTTCAACCTCGGCGTCGCGCTGAACGGCTTTGGCGCGGGAACCGACGGACGGCGCTACCGGCGCACATGCCTGCGCTGACAACAAGCGGCCGGGCGAAAACCGAAGACGACGACAGAGCAGACGGACGGCACATGATGCGCAAGATCACTCTTCTTTCCCTCGCCCTCGCGGCGGTCACGGCCTTTGGCGGACCGGTCACCGCCCAGTCGGGTCAGTTCTCACCCGCCGTCATCGTGAACGACTCCGTGATCACTCAATACGAGTTGGATCAGCGCATCCTGTTTCTTCAGCTCCTGCGCGCCCCCGGCGACCCGGCCGAGGAAGCGCGCAAGGCCCTGATCGACGACCGACTGCGCAGTCAGGCCGCAGAGCAGATGGATATCTCCCTGACCGCCGAGCAGATTCAGGCCGGCATGGCCGAATTCGCAGGTCGCGCCAATCTGGAAATCGAGCAGTTCCTGGAAGCCATCGGCCAGGGCGGCGTGTCGCCCGAAAGCTTCCGCGATTTCGTCAGTTCCGGCCTTGCCTGGCGTGAAGTCGTGCGCGCCCGTTTCGGCGGGCCCCGCATTACCATCACCGATGCCGAGATCGACCGGGCGATGTCGGTCGCGGCGCAGCGCGGATCGGGACCGCGTGTGCTCCTGTCCGAAATCATCCTGCCGCTGGAACCGACAACGGCCGCCGATACCCGCGATCTCGCCCTTGAACTCGCCGAAACTGTCCGCTCTGAAGCGGCCTTCGCCAATGCCGCCCGGACCTATTCTGCCGCGCCTTCGCGCCAAGAGGGAGGTCAGCTTGGCTGGATGCCGCTGACCAACCTGCCGCCGCAGGCGCGTCAGGTCGTCGCCCAGATGGGCAATGGTCAGGTGAGCCCGCCGATCCCCCTTGGCAACGCCATTGCCCTCTTCCGCCTGCGCGGCATCCAGCAGGGCGGAGAAATTGCCGCATCGAACATCACGCTCGACTACGCGCAATACCTGATCCCCGGTGGACGCAGCGCCGAGGCGCTGACCGAGGCCGAGCGGGTGCGGGGCAAAGTCGATACCTGCGACGACCTTTACAAGGTCGCGCGCGGCAAACCGGCTGAACAGCTTCTGCGCGATGCGCTGCCCGCCAGCCGGGTGCCCGCCGATATTGCCGCCGAACTCGCGCGGATGGACCGCAACGACACCTCTGTCGCGCTGACGCGCGGAAATGCGCTCGTCTTCCTCATGCTCTGCAGCCGCTCCGCCACCATCGCCGAAGGCACCGATCCGACGGTTCCGGTAACGGTCGCGGCCGAGGATCTGCCGGAGGGCACACCGGCGATCAATCCCGAGCTTGGCTTCGGCCGCGGCCCGAGCCGCGCGCAGATCCGCGAGGAACTGATCAACCAGCGCCTTGCGGGACTTGCCGAGGGCTATCTCGCCGAACTGCGTGCGAACGCGATCATCGTCACGCCGTGAAGCGGTGGCGATGAGCCTTGCCCCCATCGCCCTGACCTGCGGCGAACCTTCGGGCATCGGCCCCGAGATTGCCGTGACGGCGCGGGCCGCGCTTGGGGCGGACCTGCCGTTTTTCTGGATGGGCGATCCAAGACACCTGCCCGATGGCAGCAAGTGGCAGGAAATCAAAACCCCCGCCGACGCGCATGACGTGCCCGAGGGCATCCTGCCGGTACTGCGCCACGACTTCCCATCCCCGGCCCTGCCCGGCGTTCCGGCACCTGAAAATGCCGCGGAGGTGATCGCTGTCATCGCCCGTGCGGTCGATCTGGTGACCAGCGGCGCGGCCTCGGCTGTCTGTACCGCGCCCATCCACAAAAAGGCGCTGAAGGATGGCGCAGGGTTCGCCTTTCCCGGCCATACCGAATACCTCGCCCATCTGGCGGGTGTTGACCGCGTTGTCATGATGCTCGCCAGCGACGCGCTTCGGGTCGTGCCCGTCACGATCCATATCCCGCTTTCCGAAGTGCCCGGTGCGCTGACCGCCGATCTTCTGGAAGAAACGATCCGCATCACACGCGATGGGCTTACCCGGGATTTCGGCCTTACCAACCCCCGGCTTGCCGTGGCCGGGCTGAACCCGCATGCGGGCGAAGGCGGGGCCATGGGGCATGAGGATCTGACGATCATCGCCCCCGTCCTTAACCGGCTCAGGGCCGAAGGCATGGCAATAACCGGCCCCCTGCCCGCCGATACGATGTTTCACGCAGGCGCCCGGGCCCGCTATGACGCGGCGATCTGCATGTATCACGATCAGGCGCTCATCCCGATCAAGACGCTGGATTTCGCAGGCGGTGTGAACCTGACGCTGGGCCTGCCTTTCATCCGAACCTCGCCCGATCACGGCACCGCCTTCGACATTGCCGGGCGCGGCATCGCCGATCCGACCAGCCTGATCGCAGCCCTGAAAATGGCGCGGCACATGGCGGAAAAGAGGGCTGGGTGATGGCGACACTGGACGGGCTCCCCCCTTTGCGCGAGGTGATCGCGACCCACGGGATCGCCGCGAAAAAGGCGCTTGGCCAGAACTTCCTACTGGACCTGAACCTGACCGCCAGGATCGCGCGGGCGGCGGGAGACCTGACGAAGTGCGATGTGCTGGAGGTGGGGCCCGGCCCCGGCGGGTTGACGCGCGGTCTTCTGGCCGAAGGGGCGCGCAAGGTGCTGGCCATCGAAAAGGATGCCCGTTGCCTGCCCGCACTGGCCGAGATTTCAGACGCCTATCCCGGACGCCTGGAGGTGCTGAACGCCGACGCGCTTGCCGTCGATCCCCTTGCGCATCTGACCCCGCCGATCCGCATCGTCGCCAACCTGCCCTACAATGTGGGGACCGAGCTTCTGGTGCGCTGGCTCTCGCCACTCGAATGGCCGCCGGTCTGGCAAAGCCTGACCCTGATGTTTCAGAAAGAGGTGGCGGAGCGTATCACCGCACAGCCCGGCGACAAGGCCTATGGCCGCCTCGCCATTCTCGCCCGCTGGCTGACCGACCCGCGCATCGTGCTGACGCTGCCGCCCGAAGCCTTCACACCGCCGCCAAAGATCCATTCGGCGGTGGTGCATATGACCGCCCTGCCCGAACCGCGTTACCCGGCCGATGGCAAGGTCCTGAACCGCCTCGTCGCGGCGGGGTTCAACCAGCGCCGAAAGATGCTCAGGGCCAGCCTCAAGGGTTCCGCACCCGATATCGAGGCAAAGCTGGAGGAAGCCGGTATCAAGCCGACCGCACGGGCGGAAGAGATCGGTCTGGAAAGCTGGTGCCGGCTGGCGCGGATCGTAGCTGCGTCGGACAACGGTGCTTAGCCAAGAAAAGCCGCCGGACCATTTTGAACCGCTTTTAGCCCAAAGCGGTCTATAGCTCGCCAACTTTTTCTACCGCAAGCAACGATTTTTCGACAGGCAACCTAGACAAACTACTGTCTGCCTCGTCTAACTAGCTGTTAGCCGATTTGCACTGCACCGGTTTCTGGAAGGAAAATTGTGCATTTAAGACCGATCACTTTAGCCGCAATCTTATCTTTTTCGGCTTGTACTGATACATCCGGCACCCCGGGTTCAATCGCGTTCGTGGAAAGCAGTAACAACTTGCCAGATTCCTACCAAGTGCTCGCTGACAGTTTTGAAGATATTGAGGCAGAAGTCGTCCATGCATTTTCGATATACGGCGGAGAATGTTTAAGCGCCAAATATTCGGACGGCTCGGGCAAAGGGGATTGCACTTACGGATCGGTGCGATCGATTTTACGTGAAACTAACAGGAGTGGTCCGTATCATTTCGCACAACCTGAACAGGCCTGGTACTCGTGGAACATGCTCATTCCATCGAGCTATCCAACCTTAGGAAGGCAAACAGCAGGCAGCTATACCTTCGTGCAATGGAAAGGGTTCGATTGTCCGCACGCCACCCTAAGTCACAGTGCACGGCCCGGGCATGACAACACGCTGCTGTTACGTCTGAACCGTACAACCGGAGAGCACGACTGCGCTGCGACAGCAGAAGTTATCCTGATGCCGATGAACCAGTTCAAGGGTAGCTGGCGGCAAGTTGAGGTTTTCGCAAAGTGGTCCACCGGTCCGGACGGTCGTATGGACGTGTACATTGATGGCCAACGACGCGGTTCCTACAATGGGCCGACGCTGGACCCAAATATGCGTAGCCCAACTGGCCGACCGGATGCTCCAAATCATTTTGATATTGGCAGCTATCTTTGCTGCACTGGCGGTGTTGAACTCATCAAACCGGGGACAGTTTACTTTGCCAACATGACCCGAGATACGACAAAAATCACGAAGTAAAGTTTGCAAGTAGTATGTCCACTTTGTCCGCTGAGCGGACCAAGACGGCGCTGATTCAGCAAATAAGACCGCAGCCTACGCCAGCGGTCTTTTCTGCAAATCACTATTGGTTCCGGTTACTCGGCCGCATCCGCAGGTGGCTCGCCGCCGCCATCCGCAGGCGCCTTCGCGGTATCGCGCTTCTCGCGCGGCTTGCGCGGCGCACGCGGTGCCCGGCCCGGCTTTTTCTCACCCGTTGCGGGCCCATCTTCCTGCGCAACCGGCAGGTCCGGCATCATCGGAGCCGAGCGCGCTGTCTGACGCGCCTCGGGGGTCTCAACCAGACCCGGACCCTCATCGCCCTCCTCGTCACGACCCGCCGACATGTCGGCACGCGGCTGTTCGTTGCCGTCCCGATCGCTCCGGTCGTCATGACGGTGACGCTGGTTCTGCCGGTCGCCGTTCTGACCGCCCTGATTGCCATCGCCCTGGTTCTGACCGCCCTGCGCCTGCCGCGCCTCCTGCTCGCGCTGCATTTCCTTCTGCGCCTCGCCCAGCATCCTTGTGTAATGCTCGGCATGCTGAAGGAAGTTCTGTTCCGCCACCCGGTCATTCGACAGCTGGGCATCGCGCGCCAGCGTCAGATACTTGTCGATGATCTGCTGCGGCGTGCCGCGCACTTTTCCCTCGGGACCGGAGGAGTCGAACACCCGGTTGACTACATTGCCGAGCGAGCGTTGACGGTTCGACTTCGAACGCGAACGGTTCTTGGATGATCTCATGTGTTTTCGTCTGTCCAGGCCAATGGGGCTATGCGCTGTCCTGCCCGGCTCCGCATCCTGCGCCGAATGATACGGCTTGAGGGGGCGGTCTGTTCTGCTGGGCAAAGTGGTCCGGGCTGACGCGAAAGGTCCGCCCGTCACGTCCCCCTTAATGCATGATGTGGCAGGACGGGCAAGGGAAAATTGCTTCCTGTGGCGAAAAATCCCGTTTTTTCGCGACAATATCGGCACCTGCGTCACATAGGCAGCGATTCCCCGGGGCCCGGCTCACATCGCGCCGCACTCACCGGCCTCTCCCTGCCGTATCGCGACAACGACCCGGTCACGCCCGTCAAGGTCGCGTCGGATATCCGGTGCCGCAAAACCCTGTGCCCGCAGCAAAGCAGCAACCGCTGCGCCCTGCGTCGGTCCGATCTCCAGCACGAGCCGGCCACCCGCCATCAGCCGCGCCCCCGCCCCGGCGGCAATGGCGCGATAGGCGTCGAGCCCGTCGCCCCCGGGCGTCAGCGCGCCCCTCGGCTCCCAGTCGCGCACCTCGGGGGCAAGACCCGCCATCTCGTCTTCGGCGATATAGGGCGGGTTGGAGGTGATGAGGTCGAACCGGCCATTGATCCCGGCGAACCAGTCGGCCTGCATGAACCGCGCCCGCCGTTCCACGCCAAGCACCGCCGCGTTCTCCGCCGCGACGGCCAAGGCACCTTCCGACACATCCGTCCCCGTCCCGGTCGCGAATGGCATTCCGGCGAGACAGGACAGGAGGATACAACCGGTCCCGGTGCCAAGGTCCAGCATCTTGACGAAGGGGCGTTCCAGCGCTGCGGCCACCAGCAACTCTGTCTCGGGGCGCGGGTCGAGCGTATCGCGTGTTACCCGGAACTCGCGGCCATAAAATAACCGCCGCCCGGTGATCTGACTGACCGGTTCCCGCGCCGCCCGGCGCGTCACCAACGCCTCGAACGCTGCCAGCGCGGCAGGCTCCATCGCGTTGGGCAGAATGAGCGTCACACGGTCGGGCGCGATCCCGAGAGAATGGGCCAATAACCGCCGAGCATCCCGCGCCGCGCCCTCGATTCCGGCCTCACCCAGCCGCCTGATGGCGGCGCTCAGCGCCTCTGCCCCCGTCATCGCGCGGATCCATTGCCGATGTTCAGGGCCGCAGGCCCGCGAACGAGGCGTCTCACGCCTCCATCTCCGCGAGCTTCGCGGCCTGATCCTCGGCGATCAAAGCATCGGTCACTTCGGTCAGATCACCCGCCATGATCTCCGAGAGCCGGTAAAGCGTCAGGCCGATCCGGTGATCGGTCATGCGACCTTGCGGGAAATTGTAGGTGCGGATGCGCTCGGACCGGTCGCCCGATCCCACCTGCGCCTTGCGGTCGGCAGCACGGGCATCATCCGCCTTCATGCGTTCCATATCGTAGAGCCGCGCCCGTAGCACGGCCATCGCATTGGCGCGGTTCTGGTGCTGGGACTTCTCCGATGAGGTCACGACGATCCCGGTCGGAATATGGGTGATACGCACGGCGGAATCGGTCGTGTTCACATGCTGCCCGCCCGCGCCCGAGGACCGCATCGTGTCGATGCGGATATCGGCGGCGGGAATGTCGATCTCAACATCCTCGGCCTCGGGCAACACCGCGACGGTTGCGGCAGAGGTATGGATACGCCCCCCCGCTTCGGTCTCGGGCACACGCTGGACCCGGTGGACACCCGACTCGAACTTGAGACGGGCAAAGACGCCCTCGCCCTCGATCCGCGCCATGGCTTCCTTGACCCCACCGAGTTCGGTTTCGGAAAGCTCCAGAAGCTCAAACCGCCAACCCATGCTCTCGGCGTATTTCTGATACATGCGCAGAAGGTCACCCGCGAAAAGCGCAGCCTCCTCACCACCCGTTCCGGGCCGGATTTCGAGGATCGCGGGCCGTGCATCGGCGGCATCCTTCGGCAGAAGCGCGATGCGAAGCCGCGCCTCCATCTCGGGGATGCGTTCCTTCAGACGCGGCAACTCGTCTTCGGCCAAGACCCGCATCTCGGGGTCGTCCAGCATCGCCTCGGCCTCTTCCAGATCATCCAGCGCCTGCCGGTAGGCGGCAATCTCGGCCGTCACCGGCTTCAGCTCGGAATATTCGCGGGAAAGCGACGCAATCTCTGACGGGTCGGCGCCGGACGACAGTTTCGCTTCGAGAAACTCGAAACGCCGGGTGATCTGGTCGAGCTTGTCCAAGGGTACCATTCCGGCGGTTTCGCCTTTCGCCGGTCGGCGGTCAAGGGGGGAACCCCGGGGGTTTCACACCCCCGGACCCCCGTGGAGTATTTTCAGACAGAAAGTGACAGAGGAGGCCACGCGCCTGTCGGTACAGTGTCGGTACAGATGCCATACGCATTCCATACGCATGCCCGACGGCGTTTTTCGACCGAAATGCCGGTTTTGATCACGACCTTAACGGGGCGTTAGCTGCCCGAGCCAGTCGCGCAGCCGGGACGCATTGACGCCCTGGTCATCGCGTCCGAAGCGGAGGCGGGCATGGAGGGTCAGAGCTGTTGCCGGGCCTTCGTCACGCGCGGCAGCGGTGGTGTAGTCAGGAAAGCCGAAAACCCTCGACCGCGTGACCCAGGTGATCATGCCCTCTTCGGGACTGCCCGCCAGCCGCACGGTTCGCGCTGTGTTCAGGGCAATGGCGTCGAGGTCAGAAAGGACCTCTGCCGGGCTTTTGCCTAGCACGGCTACGGCGGCCTTTGCACGTCCCCTTCCGGCAACGACCGCGTCGGCACCCGGGGGAAGGAACGTCCATCCGCTGCCACCCGAGAGTTCCGGGGCCACATGCCACCGCACGAGATCGGAGGGGGCAAGGCGGATATACGCCATGCCCCCGGCGACGATCAGGACAAGGAGGGCAAAAGCCATCCTCATCCCTTCCGGCGCGTCCAGCCGTAAAGACAGATCAGCTCATGCGCGACATGGGCACCGGCAATCGCCGTCGCCCCGGTCGTATCGTAGGCAGGCGAAACCTCGACCACATCGCCGCCGACGAGGTTGATCCCCGCCAGATCACGCAGGATCGCCGCCACCTGCCACGAGGCGAGCCCGCCCCAGACCGGTGTCCCGGTGCCAGGGGCAAAGGCCGGGTCAAGGCAGTCGATGTCGAAGGTCAGGTAAGTCGGACGGTCGCCGATTATCCCCTTGATCTTGTTGACAACAATCGCCGCGCCCGTCTCATGCACCTCGCGCGCGTCGATCACATTGACGCCCATGAAGTCGTCGTTATGGGTGCGGATGCCGACCTGCACCGAGGTCGCAGGGTCCACGATCCCCGACTTGATCGCCTTGTAGAACATCGTGCCGTGGTCGATGCGGCTGAAATCGTCATCGACCCAGGTGTCGGAATGGGCATCGAAATGCAAAAGCGAGAGCGGCCCGAACTTCTCGGCATAGGCCTTCAGGATCGGGAAGGTGATGTAGTGATCGCCGCCGAGCGTCACCGTCCCCGGCCCTGCGGCAAGGATGCTGCGGATATGGGCGGTGAGCGTATCGGGGAAGTCCGAGACCTTGGCATAGTCGAAGGCCAGGTCGCCGTAATCGACGATCTCCATCTCGTCCAGCGGCGAATAGCCCCAGCCATAGGGCGGATCGAAGGGCTGAAGCGCCGAGGCCTCGCGCACTGCGCGCGGGCCGAAGCGGGTGCCGGTCCGGTGCGTCACTGCCTGATCGAAGGGGACACCGGTGATCGCCAGATCGACGCCTTTCAGATCCTTCGAGTAACGCCTGCGCAGGAAACTCGTGGCACCGCCAAAGGCGTTCTCATAGGCAAGGCCGCGCCGTTCGGCACGGGTAAAGGCGAGGTCAACCTCGCTTTTCGCGTCTTCCAAAGCCATGGGATGGGCTCCGTGATTGGGGTCTGGCGTCGTTCAAGCCGGAGACGCCGCCGATCCGGATGGCAACAACCCACGCGATTCCGACGGATTCGTCAATCTTTTTTTGATCAAATTACACGGAGAGCCCGGTCAAACCGGCTGCGCCCGCTCCACCAACCGCGCAAAAAAGCTGGCACCAAAGGGCGCGGCCTCGTCGTTGAACTCATATGCCGGATGGTGCAGCCCCGCCCCTTCGCCCTGCCCCAGGAAGAGATAGCAGCCAGGGCGTTTTTCGAGCAGGTAGGAGAAATCCTCCGCCCCCATCTCGCGCCCGGCATCGTCGGCGACACCGGCAGCACCGGCGACCTCGCGCGCAACACCGGCGGCGAAGACAGTGCGATCGGGATCATTCACCGTGGCGGGATATCCCAGTTCATAGTCGACCTCTGCGGTTACACCGAAAGACGTCGCCTGCCCCGCCACGATCTCTTCGAAGCGCTGCTTGACCTGCATCCGCACCGTTTCGCTGAAGGTTCGAATTGTGGCGCCGAACCACCCGGTTTCGGGGATGATGTTATTCGCTGTACCGGCATGGATTTCCGTCACTGAAACAACGACTTCGTCGAGAGGATTGACATTCCGGCTGGCAATGGTCTGAAGCGCGTTAACCATGCTGACCATGGCCGGGATCGGGTCGATGCAGGAATGCGGATAGGCGCCATGCCCCCCCTTGCCGGTGACCTTGACACGCGCAGTATCAACCGCGGCCATGATCGGGCCGGGCGTGGTGACAAAGCGGCCAAGGGGCACAGTCGGCGTATTGTGCAGAGCATAGACTTCGCCGATGCCAAACCGGTCGAGGATGCCTTCACGGACCATTGCTTCGCCGCCGCCGCCATCTTCCTCGGCGGGCTGAAAGATCAGGGCCACACGGCCCCGGAAACGACGCGTCTCAGTCAGGTATTTCGCGGCACCAAGTAGCATCGCGGTATGCCCGTCATGGCCGCAGGCATGCATGACGCCCGGCACGGTCGAGGCATGGGGCACGCCGGTTTCCTCAGTGATCGGCAACGCGTCCATATCGGCGCGTAACCCGATGGTCGGACCGTCGCCCTGCCCCTCGATGATCGCCACGATGCCTGATGTCGCGATCCCTTCGTGAACCTGATCCACCCCGAACTCCCTCAGGCGCTCAGCTACAAAGGCAGCAGTCTTGTGGCAGTCGAACCGCAATTCCGGGTGTGCATGCAGATGGCGACGCCACTCGGCCATTTCGGGAGCAAAATCGGCTATGCGGTTCAGGACAGGCATGTGGACTCTCAGCGCTCGGTGCGAATACTGGCTACATGACCGCAATTTCGGGATATCCGCAATGACCCTCGACCGCGCCGCCTCAGACAAGCTCGTGCACGATTCTGAGGGAGGGCTGCCACGGCTTCTGGAAATCATGGCCCGGCTGCGCGACCCGAACACCGGCTGTCCCTGGGATATCGAACAGGATTTCGCGACGATCGCGCCTTATACGATCGAGGAGGCCTATGAGGTCGCAGATGCGATCGAACGGGGGGCATGGGGCGAGCTTGAAGGTGAACTGGGCGATCTTCTCTTTCAGACTGTTTATCATGCGCAGATGGGGTCAGAGGCCGGGCATTTCAGCTTTGAAAGCGTGACAAAGGCCATATCGGACAAGATGGTCGCACGCCATCCGCATGTCTTCGGCGACGAGAGCCGTGACAAGTCAGCCGAACAGCAGACCCGCGACTGGGAACGACTGAAGGCCGCTGAACGGGCCGACAAGGCCGAGCGGGGAACGCTTGACGGTGTGGCGGTCGGCCTGCCCGCGTTGACCCGGGCGGTCAAACTGCAGAACCGCGCCGCGCGCGTCGGGTTTGACTGGCCCTCCACCGACCAGGTGATCGACAAGATCACCGAGGAGGCGCGGGAACTGAACGAAGCCCGCGGTCAAATGACCGAGACCGAGGTTTTCGAGGAGTTTGGCGATCTGCTTTTCGTCATCGCCAATCTTGCCCGCCACATGAAGATCGACCCGGAGGCAGCCCTGCGTGCCGCCAACGGAAAGTTCACGCGCCGCTTTCGCGCCATCGAGGCAGCCCTTGCCGAGCGTGGCAAACGACCCGAAGACAGCGATCTGGCAGAGATGGACGCGCTTTGGGATGCGGCCAAGCTGCGTGAAAAGGCGGAGGCGGCGCAGCTTCACCAGCCACAGCGACTTGAGGACCCGCAACGACGTATGGCGGAGGAGCAACGCAAACTGGCCGAGAAACACCGGCGACAACAGCAGGCGCAACAGCAGCAATAATTCCGACTTCTTTAATCGGGTATTGACGCCCCGCGATCGCTCAGCAATAAGGACGCCAATATCTGACTAAAGGAGTCGACTATGCTCACCCGCACCCCGCTCTTCGCGCTGTCGCTGATCGCGCTCGCTGGCCCCGCCCTCGCCGAAGAGGTCAACGTCTACTCGCTACGCCAGCCGGAGCTTGTGCAACCCCTCTTCGACAAGTTCACCGAAGAAACCGGGATCGCCGTCAACGTCGCCTTTGTCGAGAAGGGCATGGTGGAGCGACTGGTCAGCGAAGGCGACCGCAGCCCGGCAGACCTCGTGATGACCGTCGATATCGCCAAACTGGCGCAGGTGGTGGAGGCGGGCGTGACCCAGCCGGTCACTTCTGACATTCTCGCAGCCAACATTCCCGCCGAGTTCCGCGACCCGGGCAATCAATGGTTCGGCCTGACGACTCGCGCCCGCGTCGTCTATGCGTCGAAGGATCGCGTCGCCGATGGTGAGGTGACGACCTATGAGGACCTCGCTGATTCAAAATGGCAGGGCCGCATCTGCACCCGCCCCGGCACGCATGACTACAATCTCGGCCTGATGGCGGCGATGATCGAACATCACGACGCGGATTATGCCAAGGAATGGGCGACCGGTCTGCGTGCCAACCTGGCCAAAAAACCCGAGGGCAACGACCGCGCGCAGGTCAAGTCGATCTGGGCAGGAGAATGCGACATCTCACTCGGCAACACCTATTACATGGGCGCGATGCTGAACGACCCCGAGCAGGTCGACTGGGCCAATTCGGTGCGCATCGTGTTTCCGATCTTCGACGGCGATGGCACCCATATGAACGTCTCGGGCGTGGCGATGACCAAGGCCGCCCCCAACAAGGACACTGCCTTGAAGCTGATGGAGTTCCTGTCGTCTGATGAGGCACAGGCGATCTATGCCGAAACGAACTATGAGTTTCCGGTCAAGCCCGGCGTCGCAAAGTCCGAACTGGTGGCAAGCTGGGGCGAGTTCACGCCCGACAGCCTGAACCTGATGGATGTGGCAAAGTCGCGGCCCGAGGCGTTGAAGCTGATGGAAGAAGTGAACTTCGACGGCTGATCACAGAGACCGAGTAAAAAAACAGCCCCGGCATTCACGTGCCGGGGCCTTTGTTTTGCTCGTACGGTCCTGCCAGCACCGGAAACGAATATTATTCGGCAGCAACGGCGGGCATCACGCCGCCAATAAGATCGACGCCCGGAAGACGCGCCAGTGTGTCGAGATCGGCGACATAGCGACCACGTAGATCGGCAAGCTGCAGACCGGGGAAGCCCTGTTCGATGCCCGTCTGGGGCTGGCGGGAATGGAAGGCGAGGATGCGGTCGCGCTGACCGGGGGCGAAACGGGCACCCTGCCGGTAGTGGCGCTGGATCATCGCGACGGCGCTGTCGGTCACGGGCGGTGCGGAGCCGGGTATCACCGGATCCTTCAGCCTCAGGCGGGGAACGAGATGGGCCATCACCTCCAGAGGATGCGGCCGCGTCGCCAGAACGGTAACCCTGCTAGCCTCAAGCCCGTCGCGCAAAGCTTCGACGACTTCGACCCACCCCCCGGAGAAACTCGCCATAGCAGTGGCATATTCGGCGAAGGGCTCCACCAGCCGGTCCAGCGCGAAGCGGCGCCATGCACCGACGAAAAGGGCGTCATAAGGAACGACGGCGAGAACTAGATGGTCGACAGGCCGCCCGATCGCCGACCGCAAAACCTCGGCGCGGCTGCGGGCGGCGGGGTAGAACCGGCCGTTCAGAAGGCTCGCCATACGGCCCGCAAGATCATGTTCGGAGAGAATCAGGCCATGGCGGCCCTCTTCCGGCGCAGGGATCGAAGCGGTGATCTGGCTGGAAAACGCCTCGACCGCGAGGCCCATGTGACGCGGCTCAGGAAAGGCGCAGTCGAACGTCCCGCCCGGCGCGCCACCCCGGCCGGGATAGGCCAGGTCGTAACCCGCAGTGAGGATCGCATCGCGATTGACGCCGACGAAACGCTGGAAGTCTTCGGCTTCACAGCAATGCGCGCCCGCATGGACAAGAATCTCGTAGGACTCCGTGGTCATTGGTGTTGCCTTCCCCAGATCGTTTCCACGCTCGCAACCAAATGTGGTTTATGTTTGGCAACTTTTGGTTACGGACTTGTCCACGCAAGTTTCGAATCGTTTCAAGGGGTTCCGCAGGGATGCTCATTCCAAGTAGCAGATGGGCGCCTTTACCGTGCTTGCGGGCACAGCAGCTTGGAACAAGAGGTGGGCGATGAAGATCGCAGATATCCCGCCCGGTCCCGCCAAAGCTGTCCGATACGAAAAAGACCCCGGCGGCAGGCCGGGGTCTTTATCAACAGAAGCGCATTTACCCGTCGTTCAGTTTGTCATTCGCCTCTTTCAGCGATGACGAGATGACATCATACCACTCGCCCGATTCCCGCATCTCCAGAAGGCCCGTGTTCAGCATGGCGAGGTAATCCTTTCCGTGCGGGTTCGACTTGTGGGACATCGCCGAGATTTCCTGGATCGACGTGACATAGGTGTTTTCCACGATCTGATCTGCGATGCCGAGGTCCTTGATCACCGAAACGGTCGCCTGGGATTCCACGGTCGCGATGTCGTAAGTGCCGTCAATCAGCCCTTTGAAACAGTCAGGGATCATCGCCGGGATCGACACCGTGATCACAGGCTCAACCAAACCCTCGGCGTCAAGGTCATGGAGCGAGTATCCCTCGGGCCGGCAGATCCGCGCACCGACCAGATCCTGGAAGCTCTTGGCATCGGCATAGGGATTGTCCTTGGCCGCGAAGAAGCCAAAGACGGCGGTATAAAGCGGTTCGGAAAAGTCGAACTCCTCGCAGAATTCCCGGGTCAGATCGGAAACGTTGCTGAGATCGGCGCAATCGGGCGCATACCAGGCGACTGAGATGTCGAAGGCGTTCGTCGGGATCAGTGTCGACAGATGCGAATCCCAGTCGTCAATCCAGTCGATGCGGAACTTGCGGTCAGGCGCGGCCCGGCGCATCGCAGTCGAGGTCAGACGGATCAGGAAGCCACCACCGGTCAGCCCTTCATCGGCGAAGGGATACCAATCGCCCCCGGTCAGGAACTTGATCGTCGGCTTGTACTCCCCCGCCTCGACGATTTGTTCATTGCCGGTCAGGCTTTCATTCTCGGTGAGTTCGGTCAGGGTCGCTTCGACAGTCTTGCGGCCATCCTTGCAGGGGATCACCAGTTTGGTGCCCGCAACCAGCTTGTTCGGATTGCCGATCGAACCGGAATTCACGTTGAAGAGCGTCTGGTAGTCAAGAACGCCATATGCCGCGACCGAAATCGAACCGAGTGTATCGCCGTCCTTGACCGTGTAAGTCGAGCATTCTTCCTGCGCGGCAACCGTCCCGGCCGCGAAAGTCGCCAGCAGGCTCACAGCCCCGATCCGGCAGATAGCAGAGTAAAATTTCATCATATTCCTCCTTCACGCGTGCGCTCAACGCGTAGCTTGGCACCTTTCAGGGCTGATCTGTGGATGTGTTTGTTTATTCGTAATAATTACGATGACACCGCCACTTGACGGAGGTAGTCGCACTAATAACGATGTCGGTTTTAACCTAAATAGTGTCCATTTTAGGGCGGAAAATTCTTCCTTGTATTTTTTTGATCATTTTTTTCTGCGGATGGACAAGAACGAACACAAGGTCCAACCTGCGGAGCAAAGGAGCGTCCCGAATGCCGAAAAGCCGAAAGATCATCATCGACACCGATCCCGGTCAGGATGACGCCGTGGCGATCCTTCTGGCGCTTGCCTCTCCGGAGCTGGATGTCGTTGGCATCACCACGGTGGCCGGCAATGTGCCTCTGACACTCACGTCCAAAAACGCCCGCATCATCTGCGAACTGGCAGGGCGAACCGATATTCCTATCTATGCCGGCTGCGAGGCGCCGCTTGTCCGCCCACTCGTCACGGCGGAATATGTACACGGCAAGAGCGGCCTTGACGGCATCACCCTGCCCGATCCGGAGATGAAACTTGCCGAAGGTCACGCCGTCGACTTCCTGATCGAAACATTGCGCAAGGAGGCGCCCGGAAGCGTCACGCTCTGCCCGATCGGCCCGCTGACGAACATCGCCACGGCGCTGCGTCAGGCACCAGATATCGGCCCCCGCATCACCGAGATTGTGCTGATGGGCGGCGCGTATTTCGAGGTCGGCAATGTGACACCTGCGGCAGAGTTCAACATCTATGTCGATCCGGAAGCCGCCGATATCGTCTTCAAGTCCGGCATTCCCCTGGTCGTCATGCCGCTTGACGTCACGCACAAGGTGCTGACGACACGGGCGCGAGTCGAAGCGTTCCGGGGGCTCGGGACACAGGTTGGCCACGCAGTCGCAAGCTGGACCGACTTCTTCGAGCGCTACGACATGGCGAAATACGGGTCCGAAGGCGCACCACTACACGACCCCTGCACCATCGCTTATCTCTTGCAACCCGATCTGTTCACCGGTCGCCATATCAACGTAGAGATCGAGACGGAGGGTCGGTTCACCACGGGCATGACGGTTGCAGACTGGTGGCGGGTGTCAAAGCGGGAGGCCAACGCGATGTTCATGGGCGATGTCGATGCCGAAGGGTTCTACGCGCTCCTGACCGAAAGGCTCGCCCGTCTGTGAGACAAGGAACGGCTTTTCTTTGGGCCGCTCTGCCCTATCTATGGGTAATGGAGCACCAATGACCCTGACCCTGCCCTTTGACAATTCCTACGCCCGTCTGCCCGACCGGTTCTATGCCCGCCAGTCCGCTGTGCCTGTGCGGGATCCTGGCCTTATCGCGGTAAATGCCGGACTGGCGCGAGCCTTGGGGCTGGATCCCGAGGCGCTTACCACACCCGAGGCGGTCACGTCTTTTGCGGGCAATGCCACACCAGACGGTGCCGAGCCGCTGGCGCAGGCCTATGCCGGGCATCAGTTCGGCGGCTGGTCACCGCAGCTTGGGGACGGGCGGGCGCTGCTTCTGGGCGAGATCCTTGCCCCGGACGGGCGGCGTTTTGACATTCAGCTCAAGGGCTCCGGCCCCACGCCCTTTTCCCGGCGTGGCGACGGGCGCGCGTGGATCGGGCCCGTGATCCGAGAATATATCGTATCAGAGGCTATGGCGGCGCTTGGCCTGCCGACGACCCGTGCGCTGGCCGCCGTCACGACCGGCGAACCGGTCTGGCGCGAATCCGCCCTTCCCGGCGCGGTTCTTGTCCGGGTCGCCTCCAGCCATATCCGCGTCGGCACGTTCCAGTATTTCGCCGCAAGGCAGGATACCGAGGCCCTCAGGCTCCTGACCGACCACGTCATTGCCCGCCACTATCCCGATGCCCAAACCCCGCTCGACCTGCTCGACGCCGTCACCGCCGCTCAGGCCCACCTGATTGCAGGGTGGATGAGCTTCGGCTTCATCCACGGGGTGATGAACACCGACAATATGACCATCTCGGGCGAGACCATCGACTATGGCCCCTGCGCCTTCATGGATGAATATCACCCACAGAAAGTCTTTTCCTCGATCGACCAGTACGGACGTTATGCCTATGGCAACCAGCCCCGCATCGCGGTCTGGAACCTCGCACAATTCGCCTCGTGCCTGCTTCCTCTGATGGGCGAGGAGGAGCCCGCAATCGAAGCCGCAACTGCCGCGATCAACCGCTTTCCAGACCTTTATGAGGCCGAATGGCTGCACAGCTTCCGTGCCAAGATTGGACTTTCGACAGAAGAGGACGGCGATGCAGCCCTGATCGAGGCTTTGCTGGCAAGCATGGCCGAGGGCGGTGCCGATTTCACCCGCACGTTCCGGGGGCTTTCAGACGGAACCGCCGCGACCGAATTTGCCGATCCCGAGGCGTTTGAAAGCTGGTTCAACGACTGGCGGGCCCGCACCGCGCGTGAGGCCGATCCGAAAGCGACGATGCGCGCGGCAAACCCGGCCTTTATTCCCCGCAATCACCGGGTCGAAGAAGCGATCAGGGCCGCTGTCACCGGAGATTATGCCCCGTTCCACCGGCTGAACAGCATCCTTGCCCGCCCCTACGACGATCAGCCGGACGCCATTGAATATCGCGCGGCACCGGCCGATGACGAGATTGTCACCCGGACGTTCTGCGGCACCTGACTCCGGCACCAGCTGTCAGCGCCGGAACTTCTGAAAGAACCTGCGGTTCTTCTCGACAAATTCCTGCAAGAGCCCGGTCAACCCGCCGAGTTCCAGCCGCTTGAGATAGAAGAACCCGACCATCGCCCCGAACCCCGCCCCGACGGTATCGACGATCAGGTCCCACATCGTATCGACAAGGCCCGTCTTTTGCATGTTCATGCCGAAGACCTGGTCCATACCGAACTCGAATATCTCCCAGATCGTTCCGATCGACAGCGCAAAGCAGAAGCTGACAAAGGCGATGGCCCATGCCGGTGCTGCATAACGATCGCCTTCGAACAGCATAAAAACAAAAAGAAATCCGATGAGACCGAAGCCAAGCGCCGAACCGCCATGAAGCGCGACATCCCACCACCAGAACCGGTTGTAGAAATCAAACGCCTCGCCGAGAAAGATCGTCGCGAAGACGAAGATCACGATCCCGGCGAAGAACCGCACAGGCAGGTGAATGCCAAACCGGCTTTGAAAGAGGACCGGGAGAAGGGACAATCCGAATGTTGCAATCGATACGAAGGCAAGCGACCAACGCGCCGTGAACAAGGCCACGACAAAGGCAAGCCCCAGCACTGTCCAGACTGCCCGAACGATAAGGGGTTGATTACGTAGACGGTCATGCCACATGAAAGTTAGCTAATCCCGACGGCCGAATGCTTCAAGTGCAGGCAATGAACGCTTAGATCGGGATCATGAAGCTGCGCCTCGCCTCATACAATGCGCACAAGTGCCTTGGCCTCGACCGCCGCCGCAATCCGGCGCGTATTGCCGAGGTTGTGGCGGCGATCGGCGCAGACATCATCGCCCTGCAGGAGATTGACCACCGTCTTGCCCCGCGCCGTGCCGCTCTGCCCCGAAATCTCATCGAAGAGGTGACGGGCCTGCGTAACCTGCCCTTCGCACCCGAGGGGCCAAGCCTTGGCTGGCACGGTCAGACCCTGCTCGTCCGCACCGACCTGAATGTTACTGCGATCCGCCGCATCGTCCTGCCGGGGTTGGAGCCACGTGGTGCGGTACTGGCCGAAATCGACACTGATGCGGGTCCCTTTCGGGTGGTCGGCGTGCATCTGGGCTTGATCAAACGCTACCGGTCGATGCAGCTTGCCGCGATCCGGGCGGCGATCAGTCGCCGTCAGGACATGCCAACCGCGATTCTCGGCGATTTCAATGACTGGTCGGCGCGCGGCGGGGCAGAGGCGCTCGGCCCCGATTTCCGCCTGCACACGCCGGGGCGCAGCTTTCCCGCCGCCGGACCGATTGGTGCGCTCGACCGTGTCGCGCTTGGGCAGGGCCTGCACCTGCAGGATGCGGGCGTATATCGCCTGGCACCTGCCCGCATCGCCTCGGACCATCTGCCGGTCTGGGCGGACATCCGGATCGGCCAATGAGCTTTTTACACACCGCGCGACGCTATTTTGGCGCAGACCGGTTGATCAGGATGATCCCGATGCCGACCAGCAGAACCGATCCAATCAGCGGCAGCCCCACTTCTTCACCGAGAAGCGCCCAGCCAAAACCGACGCCGAAAATCGGGGTCAGAAAGGAAAAGCTCGCGACACTGGCGGCGGGATAGACCGACAGGAGCCAGAGCCAGAACATGAACCCGGCCGCGACCACGACGACGCCCTGAAACACCAGCCCGGCAATGTGCAGCGGCACCAGGTCACGCACAAGCGGACCGAAGAACAGCGACGCGACAATCAGGACAGGTGCCGAGACGAGGACCTGCCAGAACAGCTGCATTTCTGGCCGCGCCTCCTTCAACCGCGTGCCGCGGGCGATCAGCGCCAGCGTCGCCCAGCCGATCGCGGCACCAAGCGCACAAAGATCACCCGTCAGGCTCGCCTGTCCGCCACCCGCGTCGCGATCAAGGATCGCCCATGCGACACCCGAGAAGGCGAGGATCAGGCCAACCGCTTTTCGCGGCGTGATCCGTTCACCCGGAAGCACGAAATGCGCCGCCAGCGACAGCCAGACCGGCATGGAATACAGGATGATCGAGGTGCGCGTGACCGTAGTCAGGTCAAGCGCGATGAAAAGGCCGAGGAATTCGGCCGCGAAAACAAGGCCGATGGCGATGCCCGGGCCCGCCATCTCGCGCCGCAGCCGTGGCGGACGCCCGCGCCATGTCATCCAGAGCCAGAGGCAGAGTACGGCGATGGCCGAACGGAGGCCCGCAAAGAAGACGGGCTGCAAGCCGCCATTGACGAATTTGATGATGACCTGATTGAAGGCGAGAAACGCCGAAAACCCGGTCAACGATAGCGCCCCGAAAGCGTCGATCCTGTCCTTGCGCTCCATCCGCTCCCCTTTTCCCACGCAGACCCGATACCGGCGCGCCGCCACTGTCAAGCATCCCTTTGCCGTTGCGCGCGGCTCTATTCCCCGCCAGCATCACGCCAGTTTAAGTCAGGAGCCCGCCATGCCGACCCTCGCCCCCATTGCCGCCTATGACATCCTGCCCGATGGCAAGGCGCGGGCGCTGGATCAGGACTGGCCCACCCCCGGGCCGGGATCGGATGTCGCCTGGCGCTGGATCCATTGTGACCGCACCGCTCCGGGCTTCATCGCGTGGAGCGCTGCACACTTGCCGCACCCGGTCCGCGCCGGTCTGATGCAGGCCGAGACCCGGCCGCATTTTGAAAGCATCGGCGATGGCTTTCTGGTGACGCTGCGCGGCATCAACCTCAATCCGGGCGAAGAAAGCGAAGACATGGTCGCGCTGCGTCTCTGGATCGGGCCGGGACTGGTTGTCTCGACCCGGATGCGGCGCATCTTCGCCTTCGAAGACCTTCTGCGCGCGATGGCCGAGGGACAGGCCCCCGCCACCCCTGCTTCCTTCGTCGCCCGCCTGATCGACGCGCTGACCCTGCGGATCGAGGCGACAACGGCCGAACGCGAGGACCGCACCGACGAGATCGAAGAGATTCTGCTCGATGACCAACCAGACACGGTCGGCAAGGGTGAGATGGAGATCGCCCGCCTCGCCCGTTCGGTCATTAAGCTGCGCCGCCATATCGCGCCGCAACGCGAAGCATTGTCCCGGCTGGCAGCTGCCGAAGGGGAACTGTTCGGCAGCGTCGAGGGCTATGATATCCGGAATGCCGCCAACCGGACGGTAAGGGCGGTCGAGGAACTCGACACCGTGCGCGACCGCCTTGCATCGCTGAGGGCCCATACCGACAGCCTTCAGGCCGCGCGGCTCGGGCGCAACAGCTTCATCCTCTCGGTCGTGGCCGCGGTCTTCCTGCCGCTGGGTTTTCTCACCGGTCTTTTCGGGGTGAATGTCGCGGGCATGCCCGGCACCGACTGGCCCTGGGCCTTTGCCGCATTGTCGGGCGCCACGGCGGTGATGGGGCTTGGCCTCTGGCTCGTCTTCCGCTGGATGAAATGGTTCTGAGCCCTGTGCTACCCTCTTGCCTCATGCCGGGCCGCGCGGTAATCAGATCGCCACGCGGGTGTAGCTCAATGGCAGAGCAGAAGCTTCCCAAGCTTACGACGAGGGTTCGATTCCCTTCACCCGCTCCAATCCCTGTGACGACCTGTTTCAACATTAACTCGACTAGGGAGACATTCAGATGAAAAAGACGATACTTGCATCCGTGATTGCGGCCGCCCTCGCCGGTCCTGCATTCGCAGGACAGTGCCCGGCGTTGATGGCCGAAATCGACACTGCGATGGCCGCCAGCACCGCTGATGAGGCGACCAAGGCGCAGATCACCGAACTCTACAATTCCGGCAAGGCCAAACACGATTCCGGCGATCACGCGGGATCGGTCGCCGATCTGAACGCCGCGAAGGAACTTCTCGGTATCTGATCCAATGCCCGGCCGTTAACCCGGTTCCATTCCGCCGCCAAGGCGGATAGGAGGGGGTGCGTTTTTCCAGCGAGGACACGGATATGAGCACCCCCATCACCCGTATTGAAACCGAAACCCGGATGTCGAATATCGTCATCCACAACGGCGTTGTGCACCTTGCCGGTGTGGTCGGCGAGCCGGGCGGTGACGTCACCAGCCAGACCCGCGAATGCCTTACCGAAATCGAACGGCTTCTGGCACTGGCGGGATCGGATAAGACACGCATCCTGCGCGCCCAGATCTGGCTGGCCGATATCAACGCCGACTTCAAGGCGATGAACGCGGTCTGGGACGCCTGGGTGCCTGCGGGTCACGCACCTGCGCGCGCAACCGGCGAAGCCAAACTGGCGACGCCCGACTATCTGGTCGAAATCATCATCACGGCCGCACGGGCCTGATGCAGCGATACCGGAAAAGTCTTGGAACAAGACTTTTCCGTCGCTCCGGCGGGGAAGGATTTTGATCCAAAATCCTTCCTGACCCGCCCAAAAGGACCGGTCGCTCAGAGGGCGGCGACCATGACGCAGAGCATCTCGAACATGAGCGATACGCCAAGCCAGGCGGTGTTGCCGGAGGGATCGAAGGGCGGCGAGACCTCAACCAGATCGCCCGCCACAATGTTCAGCCCGTCGCATTCCCGCACGACCTGCATCGCCTGAAACGCATTCGGCCCGCCCCATTCCGGCGTACCTGTGCCGGGCGCGACCGAAGGGTCGACGAAGTCGATATCATAGGACATGTACGTTGGCTTGTCGCCGACGACCTCGCGCGCCTCGGCCATGACATCGGGAATGCCGCGGGCAAAGAACTCTTCGATCGTGACGATGCGGATACCGGTGGCCTTAGCGAAATCGAAATCGCTGCGGTCGTATTGAGTACCGCGGATGCCGATCTGGATCATGCGCTTGGGGTCCAGAAGTTCCTCCTCCACCGCCGCCCGGAACGGGTTGCCATGGGTCAGCGTCTTCGATCCGAAATAGGCCGCGAAGAGATCCGTATGGCTGTCGAAATGCACGAGGCCCAGGGGCGCATCCTTGGCCAGCCCGCGTAGAACCGGCAGGGTGCAGAGATGGTCCCCCCCACCGGTCAGGGGCCGGATATTGCGGGATTTTAGTTCGGCATAGAAACTTTCAAACCGCGCCATCGTATCGTCCTGATCGACCGGGTTCGGCCCGACATCACCGAGATCGGCGCAGTTCGCCGCCTCGAACGGCCTGAGGCCCGAGACCGGATGCTGTGCCCGGATCATCGTCGAGTAGTCGCGCAACTGGCGCGGACCGTGGCGCGGACCGGGCCGGTTCGTCACCGATCCGTCCCAGGGCAGGCCCACTAGACCGATCTGGACATCGCCGATGCGAGGATGGTCGAGCGGCACGGATGGCAGTCGCATAAAGGTCGGTATTCCCGCGAAACGCGGCATCTCCATCCCCGATACGGGTTTGAAAAACGGGTCGGCCATGATCCCTCCTTAGGTCGTCCGCGCGACGCTAGTTCAGTTCAGCGCGCGGATAAATAGGCAAGAACCCAAATAGGAATCCCGAAATCCGGAATTCAGCGTCCATTCAGACACGTCGTTGGCCTGCTGCGCGTTGAGGCGGCATCAGGCCGAGACCGCAACCGGCAGCAGGATATCAAAACGTGCCCCCTCACCCGGGCGGCTATCGACGGTGATCGTTCCCCCGCCCCGCGCCACTAGATTTCGGCTGATCGAAAGCCCAAGCCCCGTGCCCTCACTGCGTTTCGTCGTGTAAAACGGGTCGAAGATCCGGGCGAGCACCTCTTCCGACATACCAGATCCCGTATCGGCAACCGTGATGCGTATTTTGGTGTCTTCCGCCCTCGTTTTCAGGTCCAGCCGTCCGCCATCCGGCATCGCTTGTATCGCGTTGACCATGAGGTTGATCAGCACCTGCTGTAATTCCGTCTGGTTCATCGCCACCACGGCGCCTGCGTTCAGGTCGAGCCCTACATCGACCTTCGCCTTGGCGAGCAAGTGCTGAACAAGCGGCATCGTATCGCGGATCACATCGTCTGGATCGTTCCCGGTGCCGCCATCGGCATATTCCTCGGGTCGGGCAAACCGCAGGAGTTTCGAGACGAGGATATGGATCGCCTGGATCTGCTCTTGAATAAGCGTAAATTCGGTCTTCAGCGGCTGAGCGCGGGCGCCCAGATCGTCGCGCACCACATCAAGATTGCCCTGTATCACTGCTAAAGGATTATTGATTTCATGAGCGACACCGGCGGTGATCTCGCCGATGGCCGCGAGTTTTTCCGAAACGATCAACTGCCTTGTCGTCGCCTCGATCTGCCGGTTCGCCTCTTCCAGATCGCGGGTGCGGTCGGCGACACGCTCCTCGAGCTCTTCCGCCCAATCACGCAACCGCCTGTCGCGCTCCTCTAACTGGTCGAGCAGATGGTCGAGATGCCCTGCCACCCGGCCGATTTCGTCATCGGGCACCGGCTGGCCAGAACGGGCCGAAAGGTCTCCTTCCTCGACCGCTCCGATCACGGCATTCATTTTTTCGAGCGGAGCAAAGATCCCACGCGCCCACCGCAAGAGCACCGGAACCGAAACGGCAAGAACAATGACAAACGCGACGCCAATTTCGATCAGGGTGCGCCGTTCGGCAGCAACGAAGGGTGCCTCAAGGAAGCCAACGTAGAGCATACCCACGCGGTTTCCGAAACTGTCCACGATGGGTTCGTAGGCCGAGACGTACCAGTCATTCACGACAAAGGCCCGGTCCAGCCAGACCTGACCCTCATCCAGAACCCTGGCCCGGACGGCGGCCGACACACGGGTGCCAAGGGCGCGGACATCCTCGAACAGACGCACATTGGTCGAAATACGGACGTCCTCAAGAAAGATCGTCGCTGTTCCCTGCCCACTTTGTGTAATTCTGCCAGAGGGATAGACAAGGTTATTAATCTCGTCAATGAAGGCAAGGTTGTGGTTGAGGAGCGTGCCGCCGACCAAGGCCCCGCCCCTCGCCGGGGCGGCCGCATGTACGACCATGCCACGTGTCTCCTCGATGCGGTCTGTCGGCACCGCCGCGACAGTCGGCACCAGAGGCAAAAGCGCCCGTGCCGCGATCGTCGGAGAAATCCTGGCAAGGTCATCGCCTTCGAAGATATCGATCTCGGCCCGTGCCTGCCCCTCCAGGGCGGACGCCACAACAGGCCAGCGGGCGGCGTCGATCGGGTCGCTGCCATCAACGAAATAGAGAAAGTCGAGTCCAAGTGCCGCGCTTCGCGTCTCGAGCAGCGCCGACAAAGCTGCTGGATCGTTCCGAACGGCGACAAAATCGGTGGATTCGCCAAGCGCCGCGATTCCGGCGCGGCGACCGTTCAGAAGCCCGGCAAGGTGCTGGTGGGCAATCGTCAACTCACCCGCCACCTTGTCGATAAGCACTTCGTCCAGCCGGTCAATCAGGCTCTTGACGGTATAGGCCAGGACCATCGGCAATAGGATCAGCGCGGGCAGCAGCGCGATGACCAGCATGCGCGTGCGGACGCTTTTCAGCCATCTCACCCGACGCGGCGCTTCAGACATTCCACTGCGCGCATTTGCGGTCGATAGTCTTGCGCGACACGCCCAGACGCCGCGCCGCCTCGGCCCGGTTACCGCCGCAGGCTTCCAGAATGGCGAGGATGTGGCGCCGTTCCACAGCATGCAGTGACTCTGCCGGTTCCATCCCTGCCGCATCCGGTCCGCCCGCAAATTCTGGCGGGAATTCCCCGAGGATCAGCGAGCGTTCAATGAGGTTGCGAAGCTCCCTCACATTTCCCGGCCACTCGTAGCGGGCGAGGTTCCGCAAAACATCCTCGGTTACCACCAGTGGCGACATTCCCAACTGGCGGGCGATGTTGCCGATGAATAGCTCGGCCAGCTCGCCGATATCGCCGACCCTGTCGCGTAATGGCGGCATCTCGACCGTCAGCACGTTTATCCGGTGGAAAAGGTCCTTGCGGAACCGGCCCTCGGCCACAGCACGGCCCAGATCGGTGTTGGAGGCGAAGAGAAAGCGAAGGTTCAGCGGGATTTCGCGTTCTGAGCCATGCGGGCGCAGCCGATTATCCTCGATCACTCTCAATAGAGTGCCCTGCATCGCGAGCGGCATGTCTGCTATCTCGTCGAGGAAGAAGGTTCCGCCGCTGGCCTGAATAAGCAGTCCGTCGCGCCCCTCTGCGCCTACCTTGCCGAACAGTTCCTCGGCAAGATGGTCGGGCGTCGTCGTGGCGCAGTTGATCGGGACGAAGGGCTTGTCGGACCGGTCGGACATCGCGTGCAGTGTGCGTGCCGCAATCTCCTTGCCCGTGCCGCTTTCACCCGTGAACAGAACCGGCGTCGGCAGGGGGGCGGCCCGTTCCAGCGTTCGTCGCACCGTCTCGATCCGCGGCGAATTGCCGATCAACCGCCCGCGCGCAGCCAGCGTATCGGCGCGGAGTTCGTATTTCAGCAGGAAATTCTCGCGCCTTAGATAGCGCTGATCCATGCAGCGGTTGACGGCGTTGATGATCTGGTTCGAGCGGAAGGGCTTCAGCACGAAATCCGCCGCACCCACCCGCAAGGCATGGATCGCGGTGTCCAGATCAGCATAGGCGGTCATCAGGATCGCCTCGGCGAACAGCCCCACGCGACGCTGTTCGGTCAACCAGTCGAGGCCGGACTGGCCGGGCATGACATTGTCCAGCAACACCAGATCGAAATGCTGGGTGTCAAGAAGCTGCGATGCTTCCTCGGCACTCGCCGCCGCCACGATCCGCTTGCAGCGCGGCTCAAACGTCCGGATCAGGAAATTGCGCATTCCCGGTTCGTCGTCGATCACCAGTATCGAGACATGGCGAAGCACCCGGTCGATGGCGCTCGGCCCGACCTCTTCGGCCTCCGTCTGCGGCGGTGTTCCGCCGGGGCGCAGTTCCGTCAAATCATTCCCCGTTTCAGTCGAGCCGGACCGAAGGCCCCGCTGTCACCTCCTCGGACGAGAAACCCGCGCGGTGAAGCGCAAGATCGGCTGCCACCGCGATGACGATGGCGCTGAGGAAAGCGGCAAACATGACTTTCATCGCGTCCCCCTATTCTGCCGGTTCGGCAGGAACATCCGGCGAAGCCGCCCCACGCGTCTCCTCGTACCAGAGTGCATGGTGTTCCTTTGCCCATTGCACGTCAACCTCGCCCGTGCCCACGGCGTCGAACGCGCCCTCCATACCCACCGAGCCGAGATAGATATGGGCGATGATGATCGCCATGAAGACGAAGGCGACGATGCCGTGCCAGGCTTGGGCAAGCTGCATTTCCTGATGCGGGCCAAGGACCGTCGGCAGTTCACCGAAGCCGAAAAGTTGCGGCAGGCCGGTCGCGTTCAGGATAACGAAGGTCTTGGCGAACATCGGCAGTTCGAAGGGGAACAGAAGCGAAAGGCCGGAGGCAGAGATCGAAACACCGAGCACCACGACCGACCAGAAGATGATCTTTTGCCCCGCATTGAACTTTTTCGCGGGCGGATGCACGCCCTTGGAAAACAGCCCGCCGCCCTTGGCCAGCCATTTCAGGTCATGTTTGTTCGGGAAGTTGTCGGCGACCCAGACCACGATGACGATGACGAGCCCCGCCATGAAGGCCCATGCAAGGTTGTTATGCGACCATTTGCCCACATTCGCGATCGGCGCATAGACCTCTTTGCCCAGCAGCGGGATCAGCGCGAGACGGCCAAAGATCATGACCAGCCCGGTCACAGCAAGGACAATGAATGACCCCGCCATCAGCCAGTGACCAAAGCGTTCGACCGCGTTGAACCGCAGGATGGTCTGGCCACTGGGCCCACCATCGATGCGGATCTTGCCACGGATCAGGTAAAACAGCACCAGCACCGCGATCATGCCCAGCAGCGCATAGCCGCCGTAATGCGCCAGCGGCCCTTCGCGGAACTGCAGCCATTCCATACCACCGTCCTGAATGATGACGCCTGCCGCCGGTGAGCGGGACGACACGGTGATATCGGCCGAACCGTAGCGCAGGGCGCGCCACAGATCGGGATCGGATGCGCCGCCGAGCGTACCGAGTTGTTCGGCGATCCCGGCGGCTGAATCCGGGTCCCCCGTGGCCGCGCGCATGGCGCTGTCATCCACGACTTCGCCACGCTGACGGGCGAGGATATCCTCCAGCGTCTGCGCCCCGCCAGTCGCGGCGCGGGTATCATCGGTCTGCGCCCCAACAGGCATTGAGAGTGAGAGACAAGCGGCCAGAACGGCAAGAAAGTTGCGAAGGATCATGATCGTCTCCCGATACCGCGTTCAGGCGGCGGCACCCGTGGCGCACAGGCGCCACGGGACCACTTGTAACCGCCACCAATCGGACGTGTCAGTTGGCGGCCTTCTGGTCATAGGCCGTGCCCCAGCCCCACGCACCCGAGCCGAAGCCGCGCGCCACGACCCGTTCGCGGTAGATGGCCGAAACGACATCGCCGTCTCCCGCCAGAAGCGCTTTGGTGGAACACATCTCGGCGCAGATCGGCAGCTTGCCCTCGGCGATCCGGTTCCGCCCGTATTTGGCGAACTCGGCCGTCGAATGCGTCTCTTCCGGGCCACCGGCGCAGAAGGTGCATTTGTCCATCTTGCCGCGCGATCCGAAATTGCCCGCCTGCGGATATTGCGGTGCGCCGAACGGGCACGCGTAGAAGCAATAGCCGCAGCCGATGCAGAGGTCCTTGGAATGCAGGACGATGCCGTCCTCGGACTGATAGAAGCAGTCCACCGGACAGACCGCCATGCAGGGCGCGTCCGAACAATGCATGCAGGCGACCGAGACCGACCGTTCGCCCGGCGTGCCGTCATTGATGGTGACGACCCGCCGGCGGTTGATGCCCCAGGGCACTTCATGTTCGTTCTTACATGCCGTCACGCAGGCATTGCATTCGATGCAGCGTTCGGCGTCACAGAGGAATTTGACTCTTGCCATGACTGTTTCTCCTTAAGCTGCGCTGATTTTGCAGAGGGTACACTTGGTCTCCTGCATCAGGGTGACCGAGTCGTAGCCATAGGTCTGCGCGGTGTTGGAGCTTTCGCCCAAGACATAGGGGTCGGCCCCTTCGGGATATTTGTCCCTCAGGTCCTGGCCCTGATAATGGCCGCCGAAATGGAAGGGCATGAAGGCCACGCCCTCGCCCACCCTCTCGGTCACCATCGCCATGACCTTGACTTTGGCGCCCTCGGCCCCCTCGACCCAGACCTGCGCCCGGTCGCGGATGCCAAGGTTGTTGGCATCCCTCGGATTGATCTCGACGAACATGTCCTGCTGCAATTCGGCAAGCCACGGGTTCGACCGGCTTTCGTCGCCGCCGCCCTCATATTCCACAAGACGCCCGGAGGTCAGGATCATCGGGTAGTCGCCCGAGAAATCCTTTTCCTGGATCGAGGCATACATGGTTGGCAGACGGTAGAGCTTGCGGTCCGAATAGGTCGGATAATCCGCCACCAGATCGCGCCGGTTGGTGTAGAGCGGCTCGCGATGCAGCGGCACCGGGTCGGGGAAGGTCCAGACCACGGCGCGGGCCTTGGCGTTGCCGAAGGGTGCGCATTCATGCTTGATCGCCACCCGCTGGATGCCGCCCGAAAGGTCGGTTTTCCAGTTGGTCTTCTCGGCCGCGATCCCGTCAATGACCGCGCGTTCCTCAGCCGTCAGATCGCCGTCCCAGCCAAGATCCATGAGCATCTGCATGGTAAATTCAGGATAGCCGTCCTGAATTTCCGAACCTGCCGAGTAGACTCCCTCGGCCAGAAGGTTCTGACCGTCCCGCTCCACGCCGAACCGGGCGCGGAAGGTCAGGCCGCCCTGACTGACCGGCTTTGACATGTCGTAGAGGTTTGGCGTGCCGGGATGACCCATCTCGGGCGTGCCCCAGCAGGGCCATGGCAGACCATAATAGTCACCGTCCGCCGGACCGCCAATGGCTTGCAGCGTCGTCTTGTCGAACGTGTGCTGGTTGGCCATGTGCAGTTTCAGCCGCTCGGGGCTCTGGCCAGTATAGCCGATGGTCCACATACCGCGGTTGAACTCGCGGGTAATGTCCTCCACCACCGGCTCGCCGTCCTTCACTTCGATATTGCGGAACAGCCGGTCGGAGAAACCGAACTTGTCTGCGAACATGCGGATGATCGTGTGGTCGGGCAGCGACTCGAAGACCGGTGCTACGACCCGTTCGCGCCACTGGAACGACCGGTTGGAGGCGGTCACCGATCCCGACGTCTCGAACTGGGTCGAGGCGGGCAGCAGGTAGACGCCATCCGTGCGGTCATGCAACACCGCCGAGACGGTTGGATAGGGATCAACCACGACAAGCATGTCGAGCTTTTCCATCGCCGTCTTCATCTCGGACCCGCGGGTCTGAGAGTTCGGCGCGTGGCCCCAAAGTACCATGGCCCGGACGTTGTCGTTCTGGTCCATATTGGCCTTGTCTTCCAGAACGCCGTCGATCCAGCGCGAGACCGGGATGCCGTTCTGGTTCATCAGGCTGATATCGTTGCCATCGGCATCCTTGGCGGGATTGCCATCGGCATCGAGAAGGTTGACGAACCGACCCTTGAGCCAGTCGAGGTCTTCGCCCCAGACCCGGCTCCAATGCGCCCATGATCCCGGTGCCAGACCGTAATAGCCGGGCAGGTCGTGGGACAGAACGCCAAGGTCCGTCGCACCCTGCACGTTGTCATGGCCGCGGAAGATATTGGTGCCGCCGCCCGACACGCCCATGTTGCCGAGCGCGAGTTGCAGCACGCAATAAGCACGCGTGTTGTTGTTGCCGTTCGTGTGCTGGGTGCCGCCCATGCACCAGATCACGGTGCCGGGGCGATTGTTGGCCAGCGTAAAGGCCACGCGGCGGAGCTGCGAGCCCGGCACGCCGGTGACACGCTCGGTCTCTTCCGGTGTCCATTTCTTCACCTCGTCCCGGATCTGGTCCATGCCCCAGACGCGGGTGCGGATGAACTCCTTGTCCTCCCAGCCGTTTTCGAAGATGTGCCAGAGGATGCCCCAGATCAGGCCCACATCGGTGCCGGGACGGAAGCGGACATATTCGTCCGAATGCGCCGCGGTGCGGGTGAAGCGCGGGTCGCAGACGATCAGCGGCGCGTTGTTTTCCTCTTTCGCCTTCAGGATATGCATCAGCGATACAGGATGCGCCTCGGCAGGGTTGCCGCCGATCAGGAAGATCGCCTTGGAGTTATGGATGTCGTTGTAGGAATTGGTCATGGCGCCGTAGCCCCATGTATTCGCAACCCCGGCAACCGTGGTCGAATGGCAGATACGGGCCTGATGGTCGACGTTGTTCGTGCCCCAATAGGCCGCGAACTTGCGGAAGAGATAGGCCTGTTCATTGGAATGCTTGGCACTGCCGAGCCAGTAGACTGAATCCGGCCCGCTTTCCTCGCGGATCTTCATCATGCCGTCGCCGATCTCGTTGATCGCCTCTTCCCAGCTGATCCGCTTCCACTCGCCGCCTTCTTTCTTCATCGGGTATTTCAGACGGCGCTCGCCATGGGCATGCTCGCGCACCGACGCACCCTTGGCGCAATGGGCGCCGAGGTTGAAGGGGCTGTCCCAGCCGGGTTCCTGCCCGACCCAGACGCCGTTATCCACTTCGGCGACGACCGTGCAGCCGACCGAACAATGGGTGCAGACCGACTTGATAGTCTGGATGGCGCCAGAAGTCGCCTCCTGTGCCGTGGCCTGACGCACCGTACCGCCCGTGGCCCCGATCGCGGCCAGGCCGCCGATGGCGAGGCCGGAGCCCCTGAGGAAGGACCGCCGGTCAACCGTGGCCTCTCCGACCGCCGCAATCATTGATCTGCGCTGGCCGGTTCTTTGAACTCCGCTCGTCTTTCTCTTGAGCATTCCCGTCTCCCTTGCTTGCCCGGCGCTTTGGCCGGAGGCTGGGTGGTTGTCCTTGGCCCGTCAGAACCGGGCGCTGTCGTAATAGGCCCTTGTATGGGCAGTGTCCTGCAACCGGGTCTCGCCGGTCGGCTCCGCCGCCTCGGCCGTCTCGGTTCCCGCGACCGTTGCGGCCGCTGCAGCGGGGGCCGTCGTTGCCGCCAGCTTGAGGAAATCGCGGCGATTGGTGCCGTCCTTGGTCTTGGCCATTATGGGTCCTCCCTTCATGTCCTCACGCCCCGCTCATGCGGAACGCTTCGCGTTCGATATCGATGAAAAGCCGCCCGACGGTGCCGACGGGCGTGTAGAAAACCGATCCTTTCGCGCCTTCGAGATCGGCAAAGAAATGCCCCGCCCATGGCGCGATATGGCGGTTGAAGAATTCCTTCTGCCGGGCAAGCGCCGCTGGCGCGCCAAACTGGCCGGTGATCAGACCCGCCATCATCTCCATCAGGCTCGCGATATTGTCCTCTGGCTCATAGACATTGGGCGCGCGACTGATGCGGAGCGCGGACATATCCTTGCGGAGCGAGGCCAGTGGCTTTTCGTTCAGGAACCCGGTCAGGTAATAGCTGGCATAGGGCAACAGTTCGCCCCGCCCGAGACCGATGAAAAGCTTGTTGAATTCCCTCTCGGCCGAAACAGGTGTCGCGGCCTTGGCCAGTTTCGCCAGGGTTCCGATTGCGCGGCCAAGTTGGCTGTCATCGCCATGAAGCGCCGCGGTCTTGTCCAGAAGCACCCGGTCTGGTGGCGCGGCCAGAAGCGCGGACAGGAAGCCGTAAAGGTCGGCCCGAAGCCGGTCTTCCTCGGCGATCTCAGTCCTCTGGACAGCGGCTGCATTCATGAACGGATCTCCGGTGTTTCGGTATCAGCGAAGGAAAAGCGAATGTGGCGGCGGGGTTGCGGGGTCGGTTCCGGATCCACGGCGGCCAGTTCTTCCGGCTCGTCGACCATCGCCTCGTCGATCGACGCTGACGCGTCGAACTCCTCGGTGGCGAGCCCTTCTTCGTCCTGACGCTCTTCAGCTTCTGCGAGCGCCATAACATGACGCATCATGCCTTTGCCCACCTGATAGGTGGTCATCATACCCGGCACGACCACCGCCTTGTCGGTGAAATCCTCACCGTGATCGATGAGCCCGTCGAGATTTGCGAGCACGGGGTTCGACCGCCAGAGACGCCGCAAGGCGCGACGGCGCAGGCGTTCGGGAACGGCGGATTTCAGGAAGGCCGCGAAATCGTCACCCTGCTCCATCGTATCGGGATCGGGCAGACCAAACTCGGCGAGGATCTCCTCATCGCTCCGCTCTGCCGCCTCAGCCTCGCGCGCCTCAGCCTCTTCGGCGCGCAGGATGGCCTCTTCCGCTTCGGCTTCGGCCCGCACAGCGGCGCGGCGGCGGGACCAGAAATCACTTTGACGGGCGGGGCCGGTCATGCGGTGCCCCCCCGGTAGCCGTGAGGTGCGCGGAAGACATCGGAAAGCTGGCGGACACGGGCATCGCCCTTGCCGTCCTCGACCAGATCGACCCGCTTCTTGTCGCGCTTGCGCTTCACGAAAGGTTCCTCCACATGGTGGCGGCGCACGAAATCGGCGACCCATGCGGCCATTCCATCGGGCATCGTCACCCGCTCCACCAGCCCGTCGCCACTGTCGAGATAGTCCTGCCCCTCATAGGGTGAGGCTGTAACGATCGCGGGTCTCCAGGGCATACGGGCATCCGGCGCGTCATCCTCCCTCAGGACGACACACACACCGGGAGGGTCGGAAGCGAGGGCGACGTGGTAGGCCTCTGTGTCCGACGACCAGAGGTCCAACGTGAGTGTGGCAGCGTGGTAGTCGACCACATCGCCCTCGCGGCGCAATTCACGCCAATTTGCGGGTCCTGCGCCGGGCACCACGGCAACAACCTTCCACGCCCACTTCGCCCATTTCGTCACTCCGGGTGACCTCCGGACGACGATCCCGACGGGTATGGATGCGCGTGCGAGCGCCATTGATGCGATCTAGCCTCCCCTTATGGCCGACATCAGTTTCCCGTTCGGCCTTGGAGTTAGCGTGCGCCGGGATCGCCATTTCACAAAGAAGAATCAGCATGAATCGCACCAAAGTGTGCGGTCGCATACCAGCGCGGGACATTTTGTCCGTGCAGCCCCAGCGCAACCAAAACCAAGCTGGACGAAATGTCCGGAACCAGATTCCCGTGTCTTTTTGTCGGGAAAAATAGTGTTAATTGACCGGCGAATCGCCCCCATCTGCCCGAATTTCGCTTTGCGCCGGGTAAGTGTTCGTGCCTAGCATCACCTCGTGGGCAGGGCCGACAAAAAAGAGCCTTAACCCACGAATGGGGAGAGGAATGCCAAAACACCTGATCCTGTGCGATTGTCTTGGGTCGCAGACAATCGACGCCGAAACGATTGGCCAAGCCACCGGGCTGGCCTGCTCGCGCGTTCACACGGCGCTTTGCACACGCGAGATTGCCGCTGCAGCAGAAGCAATAGAGGTGGGCGACGCCGTAATCGCCTGTGGGCAGGAGGCGGCGCGCTTTGCCGAACTGGCCGCTGATCTGGGTCAACCTGAACCGCACTGCGTCGATATCCGCGACCGGGCGGGATGGAGCGACGATGCCGCGGCAGCACCGAAAATGGCGGCACTTGTGGCCGAGGCGCTCGTCCCAGCGCCGCAAGCCAAGAGTGTTGACGTGATTTCAGACGGTACTTGCCTGATCATCGGGCGCGGATCCGTGGCGTTTCCGGCGGCGGAGCAGCTGGCCGATACACTGGCGGTGACCGTGCTGTTGACAGACGACGCGGACCTGCCCGTGTCCCGTGGTTTTGAAACCGTGCGCGGCACACTCAAGTCGGCGACGGGAACGCTCGGCAACTTCGCTCTGCATCTCGACGCGCTCAGCCAGATCGAGCCGGGGGGTCGCGGTGGTTATGGCTTTGGTCTGGCCCGCGACAAGGCGGAAACCTCCTGCGCGATCATCCTCGATCTGTCCGGCAATCCGCCGCTCTTTCCCGCGCATGAAAAGCGCGACGGCTATCTACGGGCCGATCCCGGCGATCCGAACACGGTGGCGACCGCCGTGTTTGAAGCTGCCCAGCATATTGGCACCTTCGAAAAGCCGTTGCATGTCGCGCTTGAGGCGCAGCTTTGCGCCCATTCCCGCGCGGGTCAGGCGGGTTGCACCCGCTGCCTTGACGCCTGCCCCACCGGCGCTATCCAGCCCGACGGCGATCACGTCACCGTGGACCCGCTGATCTGTGCTGGCTGCGGTGCCTGTTCGGCGCTCTGCCCCTCGGGCGCCATTATCTATGACGCCCCGCCAGTTGCATTTGATCTGCGGCGGATGCAGGTCATGGCGGAAACCTACATTTCGGCGGGCGGTTCGGCGCCCCGCCTTCTGGTTCACGATGACGGTCATGGCGCCGAGATGATCGCGCTTGCCGCGCGCTTCGGGCGCGGCCTGCCCGCCGATGTGCTGCCGCTGTCGGTAGGGTCCCTGGCCGGGTTCGGCCATGCCGAGATGTTGGCCGCGCTGGCGCTTGGTTTCACATCGGTCGATGTGCTGACTTCGCCGAAGTCGGATCTCGACACGATATCCCGAGAACATGAACTGGCTTCGGCAATGGGTGGCGATGGGCGCATACGGCTTCTCGATGCCCGGGATCCCGAAGCCATGGCCGATGCACTATATAGTATCGGGGCACAGCCAGCGGGAACCGACCCCGTCCTGCCGCTTGGCAGCCGCCGACAGGTCGCACGGCTTGCTGCGAAGGCGCTTATGCCGGACGTTACGCATCCGGTCCCCCTGCCCGTCGGCGCGCCCTATGGTGCGGTTCTGGTCGATACCGATGCCTGCACGCTCTGCCTGTCCTGTGCCTCGCTCTGTCCGTCAGGCGCGCTTGGCGACAACCCGGACAAACCGCAGTTGCGGTTTCAGGAGGATGCCTGCCTGCAATGCGGGCTCTGCGCCACGATCTGCCCCGAAAAGGCAATTACGCTGGAGCCGCGTTTCAATCCCGCCGATATGGCGCTCGCGCAGATCGTGCTGCATGAGGAAGAGCCGTTTGAATGCATCGAATGCGGCAAACCCTTTGGCGTCAAGTCTACGGTCGAAAAGATCATGGAGAAGCTTGCCGGCAAGCACGCCATGTTCGTCGAGGGCGGTACCGGGCGGCTGATCCAGATGTGCGACGATTGCCGCATCCGGGCGCAATACCATTCCGAGGCCAACCCGCTGTCCGGCGGCGACCGCCCCCGGCCCCGCACCACGGAAGACTATCTTTCGAAGCGGCGGGATCATTGAATGACCGGTACGGGACTACCTGCTCTCGATATCCGCGCCCAGATCTGCGGCGGGGACCTGTGCGACATAGGCCAGCAAGGCCTCAACCTCATCCACCGTCACCTCAACCGGGACGATGGGCGGTGGACGCGACGGGTCAAACGGCGGGCTGATCCCCTTCACCAGCAGAAACGAAGGATGAGGGTTCAGCGCGTAGAAGGCGGTGAAACGCTCGGACCAATCCTGCAAGGTCTTCAGCGCGGAAAAGGACGGGGTGGAGCCGAGCGTCATACCCGTCATCTCGGGCGCGATTCGGTGACAGCGGGCGCAATGCGCTTCGGCAACCTCGCGGCCGAGCGCGGCATCGCCCTCGATCTTCGTGACGGTTCTGACCGACACCTCCGGCGGCGGACCGAAGGCAGGGCCGTCTGTCGGCGCAAAGGCGGCAATCGTTTTCTGCCCGACATCGGAGCGCAGCCAATCGGCGAAACGTCTCGCGGCATCGTTTTCGCCCTCAATGACGAGTGCAAAGACAATGTCGCCCCGCGCCATGACAGGTGGCGCTCCCTCCACCGAAGCCAAACGCGCATCAGCGTCTCCCGTCACGATGTTCGCCCGCCGTCCGGTCTTGAGCGCAAAGCGCGGCAGGATATAGTCGGCAAGACCGCTGGCGGCGATTTCGTCGGCAAGCGACAAGGTAAACTCCCGCGCCTCCTCCCCCCTCACGGGAAGAGCTGCGAGAAAGAAGACAAAAAGGACGATCCGTTTCCACATCCCGCGCGCCTTTCAGCACAAAGGCTAGGGGGCAATCGGGCAACGGGTCAACTGTCTAGGAAAGGCTGAACCGATGGATGACGATTTCAATATGTCGATGCGCAAGTTCCTGAAACAGGTCGGCGTGACCTCGCAGCAGGCCATCGAAAAGGCGGTGCGTGAGGCAGGCAGAAAGGCAGCGGGCAAGACGCTGTCCGCCAAGGTGGTGCTGACCATTGACGGGCTGGACATGGAGCACGTCGTCACCGGCAAGATCACGGGCCCCGACGCATGAGCCTGACGCGTGAGGCGGTTCTCGACGTATTGAAAGGCGTCGCCAACCCGATGGGGGGCGGCGACATCGTCAGTGCAGGCATGGTGCGGGCGCTGACGGTCGAGGGGGCGAGTATCCGCTTCGTGCTGGAGATCGACCCTGCCCGCGCAGCCCGCATGGAACCCGCACGGGCAGAGGCCGAAGCCAGACTGCGGGCGCTGCCGGGGGTCAAAGCCGTGTCGGTCGTCATGACCGCCCACAGCGCCCCTGCCGCCCCGCCCGATCTGAAGCTGGGCGCCAAGCCGAAACCGCAGGGGCCGGTGAAGGTGCCAGGCGTGGACCGGATCATCGCCATCGCGTCCGGCAAGGGCGGCGTTGGCAAATCCACCGTCGCCGCCAACCTTGCCGTCGCACTCGCGGCCGAGGGCAAGCGCGTGGGCCTCTTGGACGCCGATGTCTACGGCCCCTCACAGCCCCGTATGCTCGGCGTCTCCGGTCGTCCCGCCTCGCCCGATGGCAAGACCATACTGCCGCTTCGCAATCACGGCGTCACGTTGATGTCGCTCGGCCTCATGACGCGCGAGGATGAGGCTGTCGTCTGGCGCGGCCCGATGCTGATGGGGGCGTTGCAGCAGATGTTGTTTCAGGTCCAGTGGGGGGCCTTGGACATCCTGCTGGTCGATCTGCCGCCCGGCACCGGCGATGTACAGATGACGCTCTGCCAGAAGGCCGAGGTCGCGGGCGCGATCATCGTCTCCACTCCGCAGGATGTTGCCCTTCTCGACGCCCGTAAGGGCATCGACATGTTCGCCAAGATGGGCACACCGATCCTTGGCCTCATCGAAAACATGGCCGTCCATGTCTGTTCGCAATGCGGGCATGAGGAACATATCTTCGGCCATGGCGGGGTCCGGGCCGAGGCCCAAAAGCTCGGCGCGCCATTGCTGGCCGAAATCCCGCTGCACCTCGACATCCGGGTCGCCGCTGATGGCGGCGCACCGGTCGTGGTGTCGAAGCCGAACACGCCGCAGGCGCGCGCCTTCCGTGACCTTGCGAAGCGGCTTATCGGGGATGGGATAGCATGAGCCAGGTCCCGGTCTTCCCGCCCTTGATGACCGGACTGGCCGCGGGGCCCGCAAACCCGTTCACCATTGCCTGTGATCAGGCCGAACGCGGCACCGATGCCGGGCTGATCGCCTGGTCGGTCTCACCCGAACGGCTGCGGGCCGCGATCGTTCTCGCGCCCGAAACGCCGCTTGAGCCTGCCATGGCCGGGTTCATCGCCTGCGGGGTCGGTATGCAGAACGCCCTTGGTGCGCTGGTACCGCCCGAAACCGCCGTCCATCTCGACTGGTCCGGCGGTATCCGGCTGAACGGCGCCCATGTGGGCGCGTTGCGGGTCGCCGCGTCTGAGAATGATCCCGGGGAAGAACCCGACTGGTTGGTCGTCGGCATGGAACTGACCCTGTCGCTGCCGCCCGATTGCGAACCGGGCGCGTTCCCCGACCGGACCGCGCTTGATCAGGAAGGCTGCGGCGGACTTGACCCGGTGCATATCCTTGAAGCCTGGTCGCGCCATACGCTCCTTTGGCTCAACACGATCGAGGATGCCGAGGGGCGTGGCGATCTGCACCGGGAATGGGAGGGGCTCGCCTGGAAGCTGCATTACACGGTGACCGTTGCCTCTGACGGCACGAGGATTGAGGGGACGTTCCTTGGCGTCGATGAGAATTTCGGAATGCTTCTGAAGACAGGTGACACCACCCGGCTGCTGCCGCTCTCATCGCTGCTGGAGGACGTCTGATGCTGCTCGCCCGCGCCATCCATTTCGACGAAAGCGACATGAACGTCTTTGCCAACCCGGCGCGAACCGGGGAATGGGCGATCTCAGGCGGGTTCGAGTTTTCAAACTGGTCAGAGGGAGATCTTGTTGGCAAGGCGCGACAGGCCTTTGCCAATGGCTGGTTGGGGATTGAGACTTTCGGGCGGGTAACCTTCGTCGCCGTGACCCGGATCGAGGCGGCCGAGTATGAGGCACTGGTGCGCCGGCTGGCAGAACACTTCGTCGCCGTCTACGGGGCTCCTTCAGTCGAAGCCGCCCTGCCCGTCGCAACCGAGGAACTGGCGCAGATGGCCGACCTCTGCGCCGACCACGCGCCGAATACCGTGCTGACGGTGATACGCGAACTGACGGAATCCGGGGTCCGCGAACAATACCGATTCATCGAGGCGAACGAGGCCGGGCTTGATCAGTTCGCGATCCATGGGTCGTTGGAAGAATAACGCACGACTCACGAGTGACGAAAGAACCCGATGCCGGATCGGCCACCGTCACTGCGCTAGGAAAGCGACCGACCGGCGCCTGTCGGCGGCAAGGCCAAAGCAATTTTGAGTCGGAGATTCGGCATCGCGTCATAATCCTGATGGGAAAACAGTGCCGATCCGCTAATTATTCAACCCTAGCGCGAAAGCTTCATCTTCTGAAGGGATGCCGCGCCACATTTCCGCCGCAATTATGATCGGAGCCGCACAGTTCTGCTGCGGTCTGTCAATCGTAGCCGGGGCTTTGCTCTGGATTATTTGCAACGCATTAAAGGAGATACTTCATGCGTTCGACTCTGATGATGAAACTTCGCAGCTTCCGCACCGACGAAGAAGGCGTGACGCTGGTCGAGTACGGCATCGCTCTCACGCTGGCCATTATCGTCGGTGTTTCGGCCCTGACGAACCTCGGCACCAATGTCAGCGACGAAATGGTCGATGCCTGCACCGTGCTGAACAACTCGGGCACCACCAATACCACCGCCTGCTGATCCAGCGGACGACAAACCTCCTTTCCGCCCCGGTCGCGCCTGGGGCGGAAGGCACCACGGTTCACACCGTGACCGACAGCTACCACCCATGATCAAGGAGAACTGCCGTGGGCGCCCGTTCAATCCTCGTCGCACTGCTCGGAATCGCCGTTGCCGGAGGATCGGCATTCGGCGCACGTGAATATCTCGACCGCAGCAGCGCCGTGGCCTCAACCGATCCCGAGGCGGCATTGGTGACGGTTATCGTGGCCGGTCGCGACATTCCCTTCGGCCAGCCGATCCAGCCGCAGGCTCTGCAGGTAATGTCATGGCCCCGGGCCGCTTTGCCGCCCGGCGCGATCTCGGATCTTGACGTTCTGGTGCCCAAGCCCGGCATGCAGCCGCGGCGCGCGACCCGCGCGATGGCACAGGGCGAACTCATTCTCGCCTCCAAGGTTTCGGATTTCGGTGAAAAGGTGACGATCGTCCAGACGCTTGGAGAGAATACACGAGCGATGGCCATCAAGGTCGACGCCGAAACCGCCGTCGGTGGGTTTGTGACGCCGGGGGACACCGTCGATATCGTGATGACACAGGGCGGCGGCGACAAGCTGCGCGCGGTGACGATCCTGCAAAACGTTCGCATCATTGGCGTCGATCAGCAGTCCGACCAGCAATCCGACCAGCCATCGGTGGCGCGCACAGTCACCGTTGAGGTGACACCGCAACAGAGCCAGACGCTTGCACTGGCCCAAAAAGCGGGCACGCTCAGCCTGTCGCTGCGGACACTCGACAGCGCAGTTGATGAACCGCTCGATTCGATCCGCCTGTCCGACATCCTGCGAGAGAAATCGCCCGTGGAAGAGAAAGCCGTATCCAAGGCCACCGTGCGCGTCCGTCGCGCCAACGATGTCGAAGTCGTGGAAGTCGAGTAAGCCGGGAGCACTCTGGTCATGACGTTCAGTACAAAAATCAGACAGTTCGCACAAAAAGAAGACGGTACAATCCTCGTCTTCTGGGCGATGGCGCTCGTGGTTGTACTGGGCTTCGTGGCTTTGTCACTCGATGTCGGCCGGCTGGCGACGACGCAATCCGAACTGCAATCCTTTGCCGACCATGTAGCGCTGGCTGCCGCTGGCGAACTCGATGGACAAAACGATGCTATCACGCGTGCCACGGCGGCGGCTGCGAATCTGATCACGGACACCCAGACCTATGGCAATGGCGGCCAGACTCTGGGTGGTTCGGCAGATTATACGCTCGACTTCTACGCTACCCTTCCGGGCAATGATGCGACGGCACTGCCATCGCCAAACCCGTCTCCTCCGCAACCGGAAGACGCGGTTTACGTACAGGTTACGGTCAATCCGAAGACCGTGGATTTCCCCTTCGGTTCGCTGCTTTCGACGCTTCTCGGCGGAACGACCGTTACTCCGTCGACCAGCGCGTCAGCCGTCGCAGGTTTCACCCAATATGCCTGCGACATCGCACCGATGATGTTCTGCATCCCCGATCCGACCTTCGACGCCTCGGACCCCGCTCGGGTCGGCGACATGATCCGCCTGCGTTCGGGCGGTCAGGGCGCGGCCTGGGGGCCCGGGAACTTCGGCTTCCTGGACCCAACACAGGTGATCGATGCCAATGGTAACTGCGCCAGCGTGCCCTCCGGTCCGCAAAAGCTCGCCTGTGTTCTCGCCGCCGCCGGCTCGATCACGCAATGCGTGGCGCAACGGGGTGTCGATACTGAGCCCGGTCAGAAAGTCGGCATCACCAACGTCTCGCTCAACATGCGTTTCGATATGTGGCCGCAGTCCATGCACAACAAGGAAATGATCGATCCCGTTTTTGCTCCGGCGCCCAATGTCATCAAGGGTGTTAAAGCCAAGGGCGGTGCCTGCAAATGGAACGGATCCGACCCTACCGGGGACACGGCTGCTCTGCCGCGTGACGATTGCTTCCCAGGATGCGCACCTTACGGCGACGGCAACTGGTCGGGTGGCCGTACGGATCCGGTAAACGGTTACGTTGCGAAAAACTACGGTGGCAATGATCCGCACCTGACGGCATCGACCCGGTATGAATACTATCTGGCCGAAATCGCAGCTGCCGGTGGTCCCTTCTCGACCTCGTCGATCCTCAACAGCCCTCCCCTATCGGAGACCGGCCGACGGATGTGCTCACCCAATCAATACCCCGACCCGGAACGCCGTGTCATGATCATCGCCGGTGTAAACTGCGACCCCCTGAACGGCGGCATGACGATCAACGGCAATACTGTCGGCGTTCCAGTGAAGCAGTTCGTCAAGGTATTCATCACTGAACCGGTTCAGGACAACGGCGCTTCGCCAGCGGCGCTGGATATGTATGTCGAGGTTATCGGCTCGGCGCATTCGGGCAGTAGTGGCGGCAATTCGGGCGTCATCCATGATGTCGTGCAGCTTTACCGGTGACCTGATGAAGATGCGCGCATCCCAAACACATAAAGATCGCCTTCGCCTCTTCGCACGGTCAGAAGACGGCGCAGCCCTGGTCGAGTTCGCCATGGTGCTGCCGATGATGCTACTGGTCTTCTCGCTGATCGTCGAGGGCGGTCGGATGCTCATCTCGTATCAGAGTGCGATTGCCGGTGTGCGCGACGCGACCCGCTATCTGTCGCGGGTCGTGCCGCCCGGCACCTGCACCTCCGCTGCGGTCACTGCGCATGCTGCCAAGCTGACCACGATCGTAAGTCACACGGCGACCAACAACTCCGTTTTCGACAGCGCCGTTGTTGTCAACTCTGTCACGCCCTCCGCCACACCCCATACCGGCAGCTACAGGATCAGCCCGGTTTGCGTGGCGAGCGTGACAGCCAATGTCACGATCAACTTTCCCTTCGGCACGATCTTCGGATGGTTCGGTGGATCTGTGGCGTCAATAACCACGAACGTTACCGACTCTGCGAGGGTGTTCGGCACATGACTTCGCAGTCCCTCACATCATTCATGACCGCATATCTGCACCGTTTTCGCGAGGATGACAGCGGCGTGACGCTGGTCGAGCTGGCCATAATCATCCCGGTCTTCCTGCTGCTGTTGTTCGGTCTGATCGACTTCGGCCGCATGAGCGGTGACTATGTGATGGCCAACAAGGCGATGCACACGGCTGTGCGTATGGCAGCGGTCCGCCCGCCTGTAGCCGCCCAGTTTTGCGGTGGCGTGGCCGTACCTGCGACCAACCTCCGCGGTCCGGTCCAGCAGGGAACGATCCCGCCGCGCTTCGGCACCAGCTGCTCGGCCGGAGCGAATGTCTGCGCCACTCCGGCTGCAGCGATCTGTACCGGCGATGCAACCGATCCTACAGCGAACGAAATCTGGACGAAAATCCAGCCCATGATGCCTGCCGGGTCGTCGCCGAGCAATCTTCTGATCCGCTACGAATTCGACTCCAATCTCGGTTTTCTGGGTGGGCCATATATTCCGGTCGTCACGGTCGAACTGCAGAACCTCAATTTCCAGTTTGTGACCCCGCTTGGCGGACTTGCCGCCCTTGCCGGTGCCACGGGCTCGACCATGCCAAACTCCGTGACCGTCCCACCGATGAGCACTTCGATGCCCGCTGAAGATCTCGCTTCAGGCAATAACGGATAAACCAAAGACCGGCGCAGTAGCGCCGAGAAGGACAACAAGATGGCAACCGAACAGAAACGATCAATGCTGGTTATCGCTGCCGGAAGCGAAGTGGCAGATGCCATCGTCAATGCGTTTTCCGGCGAACACGACCTTCGCATTGATACCAAGGATACCACGCTTGCCCAGATGAACGGCAAGGCGATCCGCGCGATGGCCGATTATGACGTCATCATGTTTCAGGCGAGCCCGGATGACAGTTCCGATATCGAAGCGATCCAGACCCTGGTCTCGAACCGGAGCAACGAAACGACCCTTGTGGCCCTCGCCGATGGCGATATCTCTTTGTCGAAGGCGCGTGCGCTGTCCAATGCCGGCGTTGACGAGGTTCTGCCGCTGCCGAAGGGCGACGGCGAGATTGACGCCCAGATGCTGCGGCTCAGCCGCAAGAAAGCCGCGAGGCATAGCGGGGGCGCTGTCCATCAGGGGTGCCTGATCGCGGTCGCGCAGGCCCGCGGAGGCGTTGGCTCCACCACCGTGGCGGTGAACCTTGCCGATCAACTTTGCCTCGGCAAGGGACGGTTTTCGCGTGGTACGAAACCCAAGGTCGCGCTGGTGGATCTGGATCTCCAGTTCGGGACGATCGGGTCGTTCCTCGACCTCGGCGAGCAAGATGCTCTGCTGCAGCTGGCGATGGATGGAAAGGTCCCCGACGCCACCTTCCTGACCCAATCCATGGTGGACCTGCCGAGCGGACTGTCAGTTCTGGCCGCGCCGTCATCATTCGCACCGCTCGACTCGCTTCGGTCCGATCAGGTTGCGGCGATCATCGATACGTTGCGGGAAAGCTATGACTTTGTCGTCGTGGACATGCCCCGTGCGCTCGTGGGCTGGATCGAACCCATCGTTCAGCGCGCGGATGAAATGATGGTCGTCACGGACATGTCGGTGTCCTCTGTCCGTCATTGCCGCCGACTGATCGACTTCTTTACGCAAGACAACCTGTCACTGCCGGTCCAGGTGGTGGTTAACCATCAACACAAACCTCTGATGCAGACGCGTCTGCACCGGGAAGCCGCGAAGGTACTCGACCGCAAGCTCGAGCACTGGCTGCCGCATGATCCGCGTGCAGCCTGTGGCGCTGCCGATCGCGGAAAGCCGCTTTCGGTTGCCGCCCCCCGCTCACCTCTCGGCAAGGCGATGTCCCGCCTCGCCCGTGCAACCCTTTCCGGCCGTCAACTTGCGACGCAGCAGGCGGCGAAATAGGAGTCTCAGTCGTGTTCAAACAATTTACCCGCTCAAGCCGCGACAAATCCTCCAATGTTGTCGAACTGGCGCGCCAACCTGCACGCACGGCACAAGTCTTGCCCGAGCCGACCGAGCAGGATCTGGAGCTTACCGCCCGCCTCGAACTGAAGAGCCATCTTCATGACATCCTGCTCGACCGGCTCAACCTTGCCGTCATCGACCGCGTCCAGCCCGAAGAGCTGCGCCGCGAGGTAGCGACCCTCGTGTCGCAGATCCTGAGCGAGGAAGGCCGCCCGATGCGGTCAGACGAATTCAAGCTGCTCGTCGACGAGCTTCTGGACGAGGTTCTCGGATTCGGACCGCTGGAACCGCTTCTGGCGGATCCCACGGTCAATGATATCCTCGTCAACTCGCACCGCAGCGTGTTCGTGGAACGCGCCGGGGTGCTGGAGAAGACGAAGGTTCGGTTCCGCGACGAACGGCACCTGCTGCGGATCATCGACAAGATCGTCAGCCGCATCGGTCGCCGGGTCGACGAATCCAACCCATGGGTCGATGCCCGTCTTGCCGATGGCAGCCGTGTCAATGCGATCATCCGGCCCTGCGCCATCGACGGACCGTCGCTGTCGATCCGTAAATTCGCCCGGGTGCCGCTGACACTGGACCGCATGGTCGAAATAGGCACGCTGAACGAGGCGGCGGCCAGCCTGCTTCAGGCGCTGGTTGCAGCCAAACTTAATGTGCTGATTTCGGGCGGTACCGGTTCGGGCAAGACGACGATGCTGAACGCCATGTCGTCTTTTATCAGCGGGCGCGAGCGCATCGTCACGATCGAGGATGCCGCCGAACTGCAACTTCAGCAGGACCATGTGGTCCGGCTGGAAACCCGCCCGGCCAATCCGCAGGGCTCTGGTATCGTTACCCAGCGCGATCTGGTTCGGAACGCGCTGCGCATGCGGCCGGACCGCATAATCGTCGGAGAGGTACGCGGCGCGGAAACCTTTGACATGCTGCAGGCCATGAACACCGGCCACGAAGGATCGATGACCACGGTTCACGCCAACACGGCCCGCGATGCACTCGGCCGGATCGAGCAGATGGTGACGATGATCGGCCTCGACTTCCCGGTCTCGGCCCTTCGCGCCCAGATCGCGTCCGGCCTGAACGTCGTCGTTCAGCTCAACCGACTCAGCGACGGCAGCCGCCGTGTGATCTCCGTATCTGAGATCACCGGTATGGAGGGCGATAAGATCATGATGCAGGACATCTTTGTCTTCCGTCGTCATGGTCTGGACGAAGACGGCAGGGTCCTCGGCGAGTTCATTTCGACCGGTATCCGGCCGAAATGCTACGACCAGCTGCGCCAGGCCGGCGTCGACCTACGTGGCGACCTGTTCGTCAATGACGGGGCAAGAGCATGACCTGGCTTCCGACTTTCGACACCTCTTCACTGGCTTATGTCGGCGTCTTTGTCGGGGTGCTGCTTGCCTTCTCGGGTATCTATCAGATCCTCACCCGTAGCGAGACCCTATCCGAAACCCGCAACCGCCGCATGAAGATGATCGCGGCGGGCGCGACGACCGAAGAAATGTTGCGGCTGCTGAAACCCACGGCCGACGAATGGAGCCTCAAGCATGTGCCGTTCATTGGAACAATCCCTTCGGACCTGCGTCGTGCGGGATTGACGGCGACACCGTCCGTCTTCCTCATGGTCATGATCGGTGCATTTGCGGTGATTACACTGGCGGCATCGACCATGATCAGCGCGTCATCCGCTGCGCTGGTCGGGTTGATTGTCAGCATTCTTGCCCCGATCACCTGGCTTCGGTTTCTTCGCAACAAGCGGATGGACACACTTGTCCGTCAACTTCCCGACGCGCTTGATCTGATGTCGCGCGGCCTGCGCGTGGGTCATCCGCTCAACACCACAATTGCGGCGGTGGCGAAAGACATGAGAGATCCGATTGCGACGGAGTTCGGCGTAATGGTCGACCAGGTCAGCTTTGGCGACGATCTCGTCGACGCGGTCATGGATTTTGCCGAGCGGACCGAGCTGGAGGATGCACGTTATCTGGCGGTCAGCGTGGCGATACAGCACGGAACAGGTGGCAACCTCGCCGACGTTCTTAGCACGCTGTCAAAGGTCATTCGCGACAGGATGTCCATGCGCAAGCGGATCAAGGCGATTTCCGCCGAAGGGCGTCTGACCTCCTATTTCTTGTCCTTCCTGCCTTTCCTGATTTTCGGCGCGATGTCGGCGACGTCTCCCGACTACTACATCGGCGTTATGGACAATCCGATGTTCCGCCCGATGGCCATCGTCGTGGTCGGACTTGTCATTGCCAATTTCGTTGTCATGCAACGCCTTGTGAACTTCAGAATCTGAGGAAACGGAAATGCTGAACTCCCTCCAGGAAATGTTGGCCGGGGCGAATATCTCGCCGCAGACGCTCGTCGTCCTTGGTGTCGGGTTTGGCGCGATGCTCATCGTCTTCGGCTTGTCTGGGACATTGGCGGGCAAAGATCCTGTTCTGAAGCGTATGGAGGATCAACGCAGGAAGCGCGGTGCCTCGGCAGATATGGGCATTCTGCGGCAAACCAGTTCCGATCCGAAGGGACTGATGAAGTCGCTGATCCCCGTGGACCGGCACGAACGCAGCGAGATCCAGCGGCAACTCGCGCTCGCGGGATTCAACTCGGCTCATTCCGTGCGCAATTTTTATCTCATGCGCTTGTTTTTGGGCTTCATTCTACCAGCAGCCTTTCTGGCAATGGTCTGGTCCGCACAAACCGGCCTTGCGATTCTGCCGATAGGAATAGATGCGAAATTCGGCGGTATGAGTCAGACCCGGATCATGCAGGTTCTGGCCCTTTTGGTAGCACTTGGTTTCTTTGGCCCGGCCTACTGGATGCGCTCGCGTGCGGAAGAACGCCGTCGCGCAATCGACGAAAGCTTTCCCAACGCGCTCGACCTTATTCAGATCTCGGTCGAGGCCGGATTGGGATTCGACGCAGCCATGGTGCGTGTCGGGAACGAATTGTCGGCCGCTGCCCCGGCTATTTCAGAGGAGTTTCTGACGGCCCAGCGGGAGATCCAGGCCGGGCGCAGCCGCGAGGCCGCACTTTATGACATGGCCGCCCGCACCGGCGTCGAGGAAGTTCAGGCATTCGCCAGCGTTGTCCTGCAGTCCATGCAGTTCGGCAGTTCCATCTCGGAGACTCTGATCACCTATGCCAGTGAGATGCGCCGCAACCGCGAACTCCGCGCTCAAGAGCAGGCTAACAAGTTGCCTGTCAAAATGTCCGGCGTTATGGCATCCCTAATGCTGCCCGCACTTCTCATCCTTGTTCTGGGGCCGACCATTCTCCGTTTCATTGAAGTATTCTCAAAGTAGCAATATTAACGCTGCATGAACGACTTATTAATGCTGAGTTAATATTCATTTTAAAAGAACGACTCGTCAATTAGCACTAAAAGCAACAATGATGCTGTTGTGCGCGAATCTCTACCTCCAAATCACCCCCTTCATCACCCGGAAGTTGTATTCTTCGGTTATTTGGAGGGGGGTGGATTCAAAAAGTTGACTCAATTCCGATACCCATGAAAACTTACTGGTAGAGAAGGGATGCGGGGGCAAATTTCCCGACATCGGAAAATTTTATTCTGCTCTTTCCAGCAGCACGGATTTCTATCCGTCGGCGAGGAATTAGTGACGTCTTCTGGAGGGAAGATGACGAGTAATTTGGTACAAAGCGGCAAGATCGCGACGACTGCGCCCGGTTCGTTTGAAACCGGTATTATTGAAGCAATGGCTGAATGGTGCGACGCACTTCACGGCGGAGTGGGTCTGGAAGACGCGTTTGCGCATCTCGCAGCAGGCTTCGGTGCAGAGGCGGGACTACTTGTCCGAACCAATCTGACTGATTTCCGGCCGATGCGGATTGCCGCATGGGACCGGCGTAGCGCAAGCACAAGCGCGCCTTTGACGTCCTCTTTTGCTGACGGTTTCTTCGGCCGTCCGCTTGCCCGGCCGCGCCCTGCCTCGATCTGGCTCGCCTCGACGCATGAAGACGATGGCGACAACACTCCGGATCCAGCACTGGTGAACTGGCAGTGTCGGCGCGGACTGACCGAATTTGCGACGCTGGTCCTGACCGGCGGTCCTCCGATCCGCGATCATATTGAGTTGCACTTTACCAATCCGGTGCCGAGCCCGGTTCATGCTGCCTTTGCCGCGGTAATGCCAACCATGGCGCGCACCTGGGCCAGCCGGCAGGTCGGTCTTGTTGCCCGCACCGTGACCAATCCCCGCACTCCCCGCGATGCCGGGCACAATGGGCCAGTCACCGGAGCGGTCCTCGGCATCGCCAATCCGGCGCGTCTCAGCCGTGCGGAGTTCCGTGTCTGCCTTTTGCTCAGCCGCGGCAGGTCGGTCCTCGGAGTTGCCGAGGAGCTTGCGGTCTCGGAATCCACTGTTCGCTCCCACCTGCGCAGCATTTACGCTAAGACCGAAACCTCGAACCTTGCGGAACTGGTGTTCAGACTGCTGGCCACCGCGCCCGGTGACGATCTTCCAGACAGAAGCTGTGCGTGAAGGAGGGGCGAGATGAGTCTGTTACCATTGTTTATTCTTTCGCCGCTTCTCATGGCGGTTGTCTGGTTCGATATGCGTTACATGCGAATCCCGAACTGGTTCAGCCTTCTGGCGATCGGCTTTTTTGTTTCGGTCGCGGTAATCTTTCAACCCGCTGACCTTTGGCTTCGCGTTCTGGTCGCCGCTTCGGTCTTCGGGATCGGATTCGCCGGATACTGCTTCAGACTATGGGGCGGCGGCGACGTAAAGTTCCTGTCCGCGCTGATGTTGTTCATCCCGTTCACGACCCTGACGATCTTCGGCTATGTTTTTTCGACGGCGCTCCTGTTGGGTATTGCACTCGTACTCGGACTGCGGCGGGTACCGACCGTTGCCGGCCATGATTGGAAGGCGATTTCCGGCAGCAACAAGTTTCCGATGGGACTGTCCATCGGCATGGCCGGGCTGGCGCATCCGCTGATCGTTATGCTTCTCGACGCGCCGCTGCCGGGCTAGCTTCCCGCAGCTTCCCGCGCGATGGAATCGAGAAGCGCCTCGACCTCCTCCATCGGGCCATCCGGCAGATTGCGGTAACCTATCTGAACCTCGCCCGCCTTGTCGGTGACGAATATCCCGTAAGGGCAGTGCGCAATGTTCATCGGATCGGCCTCCATTACCTTGCGCGACACGACCGCCGAGCAAAACAGGAACACGTCCGCCGCGTCGAAGATTTTCACGTCGCTGCCGACATCAGCACCGGTACGGTTCAGCATCTCGCCCACGTGGCTTCGGTAGTCGATCACCAGCCCCTGCCCCACGATGGCATTCTCGACCGCGAAAGCCGCGTCATCGAACGTCCCGTCGAAGGGATAGGTGGTGGCGTCCTGCGCCAGCGTGGCACCTGATCCAAGACCCAAGGCCACAATCGCCGCAAATCCGAATTTCGTCATGATGGACCCTCCTTTGCTAACATGCTCCGTCGCACGACGGCGGCCTTGCCGCGCCGCGGTCAGACCTCTTCCGTAAACCGGTAACCGGTATCGGTCTTCTCGGCCCGGCCGATACCGCCCCCCGGCAGATGATACCCTGAGATGATGAAGCCGTCTGCCGCAAGCCGGTCTAGAAGTGCGACACGCGTCTCGGCGGCCAGCGCTGTATCCTGATCGGAGCCCGACAGCCAGTCCGGCCGTTCGAACGCGACGTGATGGTTGGCGATGCAGTCGCCAAGCACCATCACGGGCGTCTGACCCGCAATCTCGAACGCCATGTGCCCCGGCGTATGGCCGGGTGTCAGCCGCGCGGCGATACCGGACAGCGGTTCCTCCCCGTCCACCAAAAGCCGCACACTGTCGGCGATGGCGCCAAGCCGCCGTGCCGCGCCGACCGCGAAGGTCGTCCGGGCCTCTCCGATGGTCGATACCGTGTCGGGATCGGTCCAGTAGGCGAACTCAGCCTCTCCGATCATGTATTCGGCATTGGCAAAGACCGGTTCGTCAAACTCGTCGAGAAGCCCCCAGATATGGTCGGGATGGGCGTGGGTGAAAAGCACATGCGTCACCTCATCCGGCGTCAGGTCCATCGCCTCCATCGCCTCGGAAAGCTTGCCGGCAGAAGCCTGAAAATCCGGCCCTGCCCCGACGTCGAACAGCACGGTGTTGGTGCCGTCGCGAAGAAGCGTGACGTTGCAGGGCGGCGTGACCTGATCGGCCGGAACGCCGTACCTGCCGAGGATCACCTTCAGCTCGTCCTGCGGCATGTCGCCGAACAGGAAGTTGCCCGGCAGCATGAGGTTGCCGTCCGACAGTGTGTCGATCCGGATGTCGCCGATGCTCAGCGTATTCGCGGCCCAGACCCGGAGCGGGGCAAATGGCGCGGCGGCTGCGGCAGTCAGAAGGGTGCGTCGGGTGAGCATTGAATGCCTTTCGAGGTGGGATGCGGGGCCCCATCAGAGGGGCCACCGCCGGTTGTCGTCAAGTTAGCCAAAGATGTCGGCGGTGATCCCCGCATACCAGCCGAGACTTTCCTCATAGGTCGCCTTGCGCAGGTCGGCATCCTCACCCGTCTGGCTGACAAAACTATCGACGGAAGCGATCTTTTCATCCGTCGCCTCATACGAGGCGCCGACCTTGACCCCGTCGTCGGTCTCGATCAACGACCAGCAGGTGTTGGAATACTTGGCCGGGAAGGCCTTCGATCCCGTGAGTTCCGAGCGGATGTTCATCGCCGCGACCTTGGCCTGGCTGTTGGCCGAGAAGCCCGACTTCGGCATATCCCCCTGCGCCGAGGCGTCGCCCATCACATAGACATTGGGATCGGCATGCGTCGCCATCGAATGCGGGTTCACGGGGGCCCAACCCTTGTCGTCGGTCACGCCCGCGGCCGCTGCAATTTCCCCCGCCCTTTGCGCCGGGATGACGTTGCACACATCGACCTTCTCGACCTCGCCGTCGATCACGACTTCCATCGTGTCGGGCCGCACCTCAACATTCGTCGCACCGAAATCCGGCCCGATCCGCTCGATCATGCCCGAATAATGCTTCTGCCAACCCTCTTCGAAGAGCCCCTGTTTTGAGAACTTCTCCTTCGGGTCGACCAGCAGGATCTTGGCGGTCGGGTTACGCTCTTTCAGAACATGGGCGACCATGCTGATCCGCTCGTAGGGACCGGGCGGGCAGCGGTAGGGATTGGGCGGTGCGATCATGCAGAAGGTGCCGCCTTCCGGCATCGCCTCCACCTGCGCTTTCAGCAGCTGCGTCTGGGGTCCGGCCTTGTAGGCATGGGGCATGATCTCGGCCTTCGAAAGATCCCAGCCGGGAACCGAGCCGTCGACGAAGTCGATACCCGGGGCGATCACCAGCCGGTCGTAGGACAATGTCTCGCCCCCTGCCAGCGTGACCGTCATCGCGTTGCGGTCGACGCCTGCGGCCATATCGCGGGCATGGGTGATGCCGTAGTCGCCGGTCAGCTTATCATAGCGGTGCGCGAGACTTTCGAAATCGCGGAAGCCGCCGATATAAAGGTTGGAGAAGAAGCAGGTGTAATAGACCTCGGCCGGTTCGACGAGCGTTACGTCGATGGCGCCGTCGCTATCCTTGGCGATGTAGCGCGCGCAGGTCGCCCCGCCAGCGCCGCCACCGATGACAACGACGCGCGGTTTGGTCTGGCCAAGCACGGCCGGCGCCGCGAGCACCGCCCCCGAGGCCGCAAGCGTTCCGATGAATCCGCGTCTGTTCAAAATCATGTCTTCTTCCTCCCTTTATTCCTCCAAAGTTCCGAAATAGGCGGCGAGCGCCGCGATCTCCTCCTCCGTCAAACGACCGGCCATCATCTGCATGACGGGGTGTGGTCTTAACTTTTGCTTGTAAGCATGCATAGCTAATACAAAATCTTCTTCTGGCCAGAGTGTGATCGCGGGGATACCCTCATCCGCGCCACTCGCCTGATGGCAGGTCTGGCATTCGCTTGCGAGGTATTCACCGAATTCCGGATCGCCCTTAAGCGCCAATACTTCCGGCGGCAGTTCTGGCAGGGTGCGGCGCGCGGTTGGCTCAGCCTCGGGAATGTCCCGGGGCTTGTCAGAAAAGTCGCGCAGGAAAGCCAGAAGGTCGGCGCGTTTGCCCGCATCCTTCAGCCCACGATAGGACATCCGCGTGCCAGATGCGAAGGTGCGCGGGTTTTCGATATAGGCATCCAGCGTTTCCAGCGTCCAGATCAGCCCGTCGCGCCCGGCACGCTCCAAACTGCGGGAATAGGGGAACGCCTCGATACTCGCCGCCTTTCGCCCGAAGATACCGTTCAGCTTTGGCCCGATCGCATCCTTCGCTTCGGGTCCGATCTGGTGGCAACCGGAACACTCGCCCCAAATCTCTGCACCCTTCCCGGCATCGCCGATCTCGGACGCAGACACCTGGGAACCGCCCCACGCCACCAGAAGCGCGAGGCCGAGGGCGAGGTGAATGTCCCCCCGCCCCGCCATCACTATCCGCCGAACGTGCCGAGATACGCGATCACGGCGTCGATTTCTTCAGCCTTTTTCAGACCCGCAAAGGACATCTTGGTACCCTTCATGTAGCCCTTCGGGTTGGCGAGGAATTCGGCCAGAGCCTCATGGCTCCAGACCAGCCCGCCCTCGGCCGCTGCCTGCATCGGTTTGGAGTATTTGAACCCGTCCACGGCGCCGGCGGCCTTTCCGACAATGCCGTTCAGTATCGGGCCGGTAGCATTCTTGGCCCCGTCACCGACCTTGTGGCACGCCTTGCACTTCTTGAAGACTTTCTCGCCCGCCTCAACCAGCGCCGGATCGGCGGCGGCGGTTTCCACGGCAGGCGCCTCCTCGGCAGCCTCGGCCGCAGGTTCCTCGGCCGGGGCCGCAACGTCACCCGCTGCCGCGAGTGTCAGGGGCGGCAGGGTTCCGGCGGGCTTGCCGTCCGGGTCCTCGGGCGTGACGTTCAGATCGACGGCGCGTTTCGTGACCTTCAGGTCGCCCGCGCAATCCGCCATGCAGGGTTCACCCATGAAGAGCGGGTATTCCGCCTCTGCCCTGTCGTCGGGCCGGAAACCGCCCTCATTCGGCAGCCTGATCTCGCTGAAATTCTCCTTCGACAGGACAAAGTCGTCTTCAACCAGCCCGTTGGAATAGAGAATGAACGCCGTGATGGCATAGGCCTCATCCGGCGTGACGGTTTGGGCCGCGCCAAAGGGCATCGAGCGGTGGATGTAATCCCATACGGTCGAGAGATAGGGCCAGTAGGAGCCAACCGTCTTGACCGGGCGGCGGTTGGTGAGGCTGTTCTGCCCGCCTGCCAGAACCGGCCAGTTGTCGATCCCCTCGGCAAAGTCGCCGTGGCAGGAGGCGCATTTCTCGGCAAAGACCTCATCGCCGGTGAAGACATCGCCCGAGCCTTCCGGCAGGCCGGTGCCGTCGGGTAGGACCGCGACGTCCCATGCCGCAACTTCCTCCGGCAGCGCCGGGCGGCCGAGGCCGATCTTTTCGGCCAGGACCGGGGTCGCGGCCGTGAGCGCGACGGTGCAGGCGAGGAGCTTAAGCGATTTCGACATTCTCGACCTCCCCGTCGGCGCGGACCCACCAAGTCTGGATGGAATTGTTGTGATAGACGTTGTTCAGGCCCCGGATTTCGCGAAGCTGGTCCTTTGTCGGCTGGACATAGCCGGTTTCATCCATGGCGCGGGACTGCAGCAGCAGCTCCGACCCGTCCCAGTCGATATCCAGATGGAAACGCGTCAGCGCCTTCGGCTTCACGTCGCCCGATAGCCGCGCGGTCTGCCAGTTCTTGCCACCGTCAATCGACACATCGACGCGGTCGATCTTGCCGTGACCCGACCATGCCAACCCGGTGATGACCAGCGGCCCCTTGCCGTGGCGGATCGGCGCCTGCGGCGAGGGCGAGGTGATGACCGACTTCGCATCCATCACCCAGGTCCATTTCCGGGCTGATCCATCGGCCATCAGGTCGGTGTATTTCGAAGTTTCCTCGCGGCTTTCGACGGCCTGATCGTAGACCCCGATCCGGCGCAGCCACTTGACCCACATATTGCCCTCGAAGCCCGGCACAACGAGGCGCACCGGATAGCCATGTTCCTTTCTCAACGCCTCACCATTGGCGAAGAAAGCGACAAGCACATCGTCCAGAGCCTTTTCCAGCGGCATGGATCGGCCATTGGAGGACGCATCCGCGCCCTCGGCATAAATCCATTTACCTTCAGGCTTTACACCGGCTTCTTCAAGCAACAGGCGCAGGGGTACGCCGGTATATTCCATGTTGTGGATCATGCCTTGCGTGAACTGGCAGCCCTCCAACTGCGCGCCGCCCCATTCCATGCCGCCATTCGCCGCGCATTCGCAGAATGCCGTCGTGACAGTGCGGGGGAAACGCATCAGGTCTTCGTAGGTGAAGACCATCGGCGTCTCGACAAGACCCGAGATCATCAGCCGGTAATCGCCCTTGCTGAGTTCGATCGCGCCCGAATGGTGCCGCTCAAAGGCGCAGCCCTGCGGGGTGATCGTGCCTTCCAGCGCGTGGATCGGCGTGAAGTTGATCGAGGAAACCGGGCTTTCGGTCAACCATTCGACATTGCGCCGCACAACATGGCTCTCGAACCGGATCGGCGTACCGTAAGGCGCCGCATCCACCGGGTCCCCGAAGGAGGACGCCCAGTCCTGCACTTCCGTGATCAGCGGATCGGCTTCCTGCGCCCGCCCCATTCCCGCTGCCAGTGCACCGGTCGCAAGACCTGCGCCCAGCACAGCCCGGCGGCTCGGGCCTTTCTTTTCGGTCTCAGCCATTGAAACCTCCTGTCGTCTTATGCTGCATGGTCATTTCCGTCCGGGACCGCACCTGCCGGTCCCCGCCCGGCAGGTGCGATCCAAAACCCGTGGTGGTGGCCACGTATCTCATGCCCCGGTCACCTGAACCGAGGTATTGGGGTCAACCGTCACGGTCCCCTGTTTCTTGATCCAGCCCTCGACGAGGTCCCAGATCGCCGGACCCTCGGTGCCCTCGTTGACGCTGGCCCAGCCTGCGACGACATAGGTCTTGGCCGGATCAACCGCCTCGCCGGTCTTCAGCATCGTCATGTTGGTGATGCGAGAGCCTTGCGGCTTTGACACGTCGATGTGGTAGCCCATGCCCCCCACGCGGACCATATCGCCGCCCTGCTGGTAATAGGGGTCGGGATTAAAGAGGTTGTCTGCCACATCCTCAAGGATCGTGTGCAGGGTCCCACCCGTCATCTCGCTGCGATAGGCGGCCGGGTAGGACATGGCGGTTGCGTTGTGCAGATCCTCGCGGGTGATGCTGTCGCCTGGCAGAAGCGACGGCCCCCAGCGGAAACCGGGTGAGAGCGCGATATCGGCCTGATGTTCGTCAATCAACGCGTTGCAGATCAGGTCGTCCCAGGTACCGTTGAAGTTACCGCGCCGGTAGAGGAGCGAGTCCGTCGTGCCCAGCACCTCTTCCAGTTCCGCCTTGAACGGTTCGCGCTCCGCATCGATCAGGCCAGCCACCTCGGCATCCGGCTCGATCACGTCCGAGAAGATCGGGATCAGCTTGTGGCGGAAGCCCAGCATCTGGCCGTTCTGGACATCGAGATCGACGCGGCTGATGAACTTGCCGTTGGAACCGGAGGCGATCATTAGCGTCTGGCCGACCATCACCGGTTCGGGCAGTGCATCATGGGTGTGGCCGGTCAGGATCACGTCAATCCCCTCGACATTGCCGGCCATCTTGCGGTCAACGTCGAAGCCGTTGTGGCTGAGGACGACGACCAGATCGGCACCCGCGTCGCGAACCTCCTGCACGACCTCGGCCATGCGCTCCTCGCGCACGCCGAAGGAGAGGTTCGGGAACATCCATTTCGGGTTGGCGATGGGAAGGTAGGGGAAAGCCTGTCCGATAACCGCGACCTGCGCGCCGCCAACCTCGAACATCTTGTAGGGCTCATAGGCCGGTTCGTCCCATTCGGCATCAAAGATATTCGCGCCAAGGAATGGGAAGTCGAGGCCCTCGACAATCTCGGTCACCCGGTCGATGCCCAGCGTGAACTCCCAATGCGAGGTCATCGCATCGGGCTTCAGCGCGTTCATTACATTGACCATATCCTGGCCCTTCGTGCGCTCTGCCGTCAGCGACCCCTGCCAAGTGTCGCCGCCATCGAGGAGCAGCGCATCGGGCCGCGCCGCGCGGATTGCCTTGATCACGGTCGCGCAGCGGTCGAGCCCGCCCATCCTTCCATAGCCCTTGGCCAGCCCCTCGAAATCCGGGTAGGTCAGCGCATAGGCGTGAGGAGAGCCGGTTTCGATATTGAAAAGCTTCAGGAAATCGGCTCCGGTGACATGCGGCGGCAAGCCGTTAACCTCGCCCACGCCAAGGTTGATCTCAGGCTCGCGGAACCAGATCGGCTTCATCTGAGCATGGATGTCGGTGATGTGGATGAGAGTCACGTTGCCGTAATCCTCAAACTCCAGAAGCTTGTCCTGCGTCAGCGCCTGTTGCGCGGCCAGCCGCCCCCAGTTGCCCACGCCCGACGCGCCCCAGAGCGCTGAGGCCGCGACCGTTGCCTGTAGAAAATCCCGCCGGGAAATCATCGCCTGTCGTTCCTTGTCGTTCGGCAATACACGACCGCTCGCGCGAAACGCACGTCCGGCCTTTGCCGTAGTGAAAATGGACTAACGAATAGACCGGGCGGCGAACCGCCCGGCCCTGCCACTAGTTACGTACCGACGGCCCTTCGACCGACAGTCCGTTGCCACGCGAAGCGACGTACAGCTCCAGCGCGATGAACTCGGGCGACCCCGGCTTGAACGTCTCCGCGCGCGTGTCACGGATGCAGCCCTTGAAGCGGTTGTGGATCGACGAAAGCTTAGCGTCCTTCAGCCGGTAGACCGGGAAGCCGTTGATCTGGCCCTGGCTCAGGTGGTCGGCGCGGATGTAGTTGCCGTAGTTGTCCTCGTGACAGTTGGAGCAGGACAACTCAAGCTGGCCATAGCGGGTGTAGTACATCTCCTTGCCTTGTTCCCAGTACGGGGCGGCAGGTCCGTCGATGGCGACATTCATGGGCATACCGCGCGAAACGGAAGAGATGAGCGCTGTCATATTGACCATGTCGGCGCTGTCCCAGTCCCAGGCTTCGGCGCCCATGCGCTCCGTCCGGCACTGGTTGATGTACATCTCCATCGTGTACATCTCGCCCTTTTCTTCGTTGAACTTCGGCATGACCGCGCGAACGCCCGCCATGCTCTCCGCGCCTTCGTGACAGGACGCGCACGCCTTGCCCTCCGTGCCGTCGGCCGTATCCCAAACGCCCATGGCTGCCTCGACACCCAGCATACCGGGGTTGTCGAAATCGTCAGCCTGCATCACGCGCGTATCATCCTCGCGGAAATGCCAGCCCGAGTACTGCTCCGACAGGCCCTCGATGTAGTCAGGCGCTTTTTCGGTATGAGTAATCATGTTGATCTCGCCATTGACGACAAGCGTGTCATCTGCGGGATCGGCGGTTGCGGAGAGCCCCGTGAGCGTCAGAGCCGCAAGGGCGCAGCCGCCGGCGAGTAGTCTCATGTTCATGCGTTATCCTCCCTGAGTATCCACCGCCGATCACACCGGCAGCGGCCCTGTCCTCATCCCGTTCGCGTCAGGCAACTTCGATCGGCTTCGTATCCTCGTAGACCGAGCCGTCGTCGTCGTACCAGGTGAACTTGAACTCGCCCGTGGCATCAACCTTGGCCGAAAACTCAATATAGGGGTTCGTCGAAATCGCCGGTTCGAGCGTCACGTCAACGACGTTCTGGCCGTTGAAGTCGCAGGTAAACCGATTGATGATCGAGCGCGGTATCAGATTGCCGTCGCTGTCCTTGCGCTGGCCGCTTTCCATCGGGTGGCTGATCAGGGTCTTGATCGTCACCACCTCACCGGCAGCGGCAGAGCTCGGAACCTTCACGCGGGGTTTTACGTCTTTTGCCATCTTGTTCTCTCCCTGACCTCAGCCGCCGCAGCCGCCGATGGTGACCTTGACCGTAGACGTTGCCTGCACGACCGAACCATCCGCCATCTTGGCAAGTGCGACCACATCCTGCGTCTTGGCCAGACGGATGCGGGTCGAGGCGGCCTGAGATCCGGCAGCCGGACCGAAGTTGAAGGTTGCGACCGGTGGCGTCGGGTTGCCGGTGGCTAGGATCATGATGGACACGGCCCCCGGCGCATCGACGCCGATAGGCACTGTATTGCCGTTCTCGGCGATCTCCGGCGCGGTCAGCGTGAGGCCGCCCGAACCGATCTCTGCGCCGCCGGAGAACTCTGCAATCAGTTCCTCGACCGTCGCGGCGAACGCAGGCATCGGCAGCGTTGCGGCAGCCAGGCCGCCGAAGCCGATCGCGAGCGCGTCTCGTCTTGTTATCGTCATTGGTTGCTCCTTATCCTCTGTGTCCGACCTGCCCGCTCATTCCTTGAGCGTCATCAGGTAGGCCACCACATCTTCGATCTGCTGGGCCGTCAGAAGCGGCGGCAATTCGCCTTCAAAGGCCTTTCCGGTAAAGGCATCGCCCTGCCGGATATAGGGGCCGACCTTGTAGAACGACGGCATGATCGTGCCATCAAAGGTCATCTTCGCGTCCGACACGATGCCGCGAAGCTGGGCTTCTTCCCAGCGATCCCCGGCACCGTCCAGCGACGGACCAACATTGCCCTGGAACGCGACATCCGGCATCGCCGAAACGGCGTGACAGGCAACGCAGTTGCCCAACCCGCGGTTTGACATGACGTTTGCGCCTTCGTCCGGGTTGCCCGGCATTCCCGTCAGAGATTGGGCCACTGCCCCTTCTTCGTAGGCCACCGCGACCGGTGCGGTTTCGGCCATAGCGGCCGTCCCGACGATCACCGGCAGGACCATGCCTATGAGTATCTGGCGCTTCATCAAAGTCCTCCCTGTTCTCTCCCGAGTCGGACACTACCTGAGGCATGCTGTCGCATGCAACATAAAATTCATTTGCTTGAATATATGAATTCGAGAAAATGCCGATCCAGCCGGTTCCGTACGATTGCGCTTAGTTAGATGAGTTCTCCTTCCAGCGATCGGCGACATATTTCTGGAAGTTTTCACCTGACTCGTAGCCGTGATCCCTCACCCAGGTAAGCAGCGCGCTCGTGGTGCCTTTTTCGAATGCGCCGGGCATCATGACCACCGCCGCCTCGGACACTGTCTTTCCTTCCGGAACCTCTTCGGGAAGAAAGATCATCGTCGGGGTGAACATGACGCCCCACTTCATCGCCATGTCCTTTTCGGCCCGGACGTCGCCATCGAAGTCTGTGAACTCGACGTCGCCAAACAGGTTCATCTGAACGACGAAATAATTCTCTCGGATGAGTGTATCGATCTCGGGGACCGGAAAGACCGTTTCGTACATCTTGGTGCAGTAGGCACAGCCGCGCTGTTCCACGATGATCATAAGGCGCTTGCCCTCGGCATTTGCCTCGGCAAGGTCCTCACGCATGTCTTTGAATGTTTCACGCAGCCAGGTCGGCTTGTGCAGCCCGTCATCGCCGAGGGGCGCCACCTCTGCCGCCCTGACCGGAACGGTGAGCGATAGGACGAGACATGCAGCGGCAAACAAGCGGTTCATTTGTTTTCCTCCCTCAGATGTTCAGATGAATTTCGTCGTCCAGGGCATATGTTCGATCATGAACTGGGCAATTGCGTTGACCGATCCGGTGGCGATCAGGATGGCAAAGGCGATCAGCATGACGCCCATGATCTTCTCGACATGGCCAAGATAGCGGCGGCTACGGTTCATCCAGGCGAGGAACGGCTTGGCAAAGACCGCCGCCAGAACGAAGGGCGCGGTCATACCCACGCCATAGACGAACAGAAGCACCGCGCCGCGCCAGATCGTATCGAGTCCCGAAGCCACCATGAGAATCGCCGCCAGCGCGGGTCCAACACAGGGCGTCCAGCCAAAGCCAAACGCGAGACCCATTACGTAGGCGCCAAGCATGGTTGACGGCTCAACTTTGGCCTCGATCCGTGCCTCACGGTAAAAGAACGGTATGCGCAGGATACCGAGGAAGTGCAGACCGAAGAGAAACAGGATGCCAGCCGCAACATAAGACAGCGGCCTCAGCCATTCCCGGAACACCTGCCCAAGCGCGGTTGCGCCCATACCCAGAAGGACGAAGATCGTCGTGACGCCAAAAGCGAAGGCGATGGCCGACAGAATCAGTCGCCGTTGCGCGCCGGGTGCGATCGTCGCATCCGACCGCAGCTCGGCCATGGAAATGCCTGCCATGTAGCACAGGTAGAATGGCACCATCGGAAGGATACAGGGCGACAGGAACGAGAGGATACCAGCCAGCAGGGCACCGCCGAATGTCGGATCGATCAGCACGGGAACCCTCGCCTTGCCGGTAACAGAAAAACATATTACGATTTTTATATGTAAAGCCGAAGGCGTCAACCATGCGTATCGCCCTGATACCGTTTCTGGCCGCTCTGCTGGCCGCATCTCCGGCCATGGCGGACCTGCGCCTGCTCATGGTCGAGCAGGACGGATGCGCCTATTGTGCCGAATGGGACCGGGTCATCGCGCCGATCTATCCGAAAACCCCAGAGGGGCAGACAGCGCCGTTGGAGCGCGTGCATTTACGCGGCCCCTACCCTTCAGATGTTGAGATTGGTCCCCGACCTGTCTTCACCCCGACCTTTATCCTGATTGCAGACGGCCGTGAGGTTGGCCGTATCGACGGCTATCCGGGCGAGGATTTCTTCTGGGGGCTACTGGGGCAGATGATGGAGAACACGGGCCAGTTCGAACGGAAGGACTCAGAATGAGGAAGCCTTTGGTTATTCTGACATGCATGGCCGCGCCTGTCGGTGATGCCGTTTGGTTGACCGACGATGTGACTTCGGGTCCACCGCGTTCGGGTTTAGCAGGTGGCCTTGCCTTCTGACCGGGAACCGCTCACCGGCCCGAAAGCCGGTGACATGGGCTGCGGGCCGACGCTCGCGGACGATCTAGGTCCGCGCGCCGACGCGGCCGCCAATTTCCTCAAGGCACTCGCACATGAGGGGCGGCTGACCATACTCTGCCATCTGCTCGACGGTGAAAAGTCGGTGACAGAGCTTGAAACGCTCCTGGCCTCGCGTCAGGCTGCGGTCAGCCAGCAATTGGCGCGGCTCAGGCTGGAGGGGCTCGTCCGTCCCCGGCGCGATGGAAAGGTGATATACTATTCGCTGAATGATCAGCGGACGGAACGCGTACTTGGGCTTCTGAACGACCTGTTCTGTCAGGACCCTTGAAATAAGTCTCGGGGAGGAGACAGGAATGGAGACGTTACCACCGGGCGTTCTGGCGGCCCTTGTCGGCCTCAGCGCGGGCGCGATTCTCGGCCTTGCGGCACGGCTTGGCGATTTCTGCACGCTTGGCGCGCTGGAAAGCGCGGCTTACGGCGCCGACCAGCGGCGGCTACGGCTTTGGGGAATCGTCCTTGGCGTGGCGATCATCGGTACCTTTCTGGCCGAGGCGGCGGGTCTCGCCGCGCCGACCGAGACCTTCTATCACACAATCGGCTGGACCCCCTTTGCTTCGATCCTTGGTGGGCTGGTTTTCGGATACGGCATGGCGATGGCCGGGAATTGCGGTTTCGGGGCTTTGGTGCGGTTTGGCGGCGGCGATTTGCGGTCGCTTGTCGTTGTCGTGGTGATCGGGATATTCGCCTTCGTCACCCTATCGGGTCCCCTTGCCCCGTTGCGGGCCGCGATCTTTCCGCAAAACGATGCCACGGCGACGCAGGGTATCGCGCATTGGCTGGCGGCCCGGACCGGCCTGCCGCCCTTGATCTTCGCATTTGTCGTCGGTCTGGCCGCGTTGTCTTGGGCCCTCGTCCATGCGCCGCTTCGCCAAAAACCGGCGATGATCGCCTGGGGGGTGGCCGCGGGCCTGGCGGTCGTCTGGTGTTTTGTCGGCACAACCTGGCTATGGCACGAGAGCTTTGGTGAGATCGGGGTAGAAGGACCGTCTTTCACCGCGCCCCTCGGCCGTACCATCATATTCTTCATGACCTCGACCGCGGGCGGCATCAGCTTTTCGGTCGGCATGGTCGCGGGCGTCCTCGGCGGCGCTTTCGCGGGGTCCACAATCCGGGGACTTTTCCGATGGGAGGCTTGTGAGGACCCACGCGAACTTGGCCGTCAGGTCTCGGGCGCGGCGCTGATGGGAATCGGCGGCACCCTGGCGCTCGGATGCTCAGTTGGCCAAGGTGTGACCGCGATGGCGACCCTCGCCATCTCCGCCCCTGTAACACTGGCGGCAATCGCCGTGGGGGGGCTGTTCGGGCTCCGGCAACTCATCGGCGGCTTTCAACCCGACTAGTGGTCAGGCCAGCACCAAATATAGGCAATCAACCGCGTGGCCGTTCGCCCATCAGGTAACGGGGACCGGCGCCTTTGAGCCCGGCCTCGTCGTCGGGGTTATAGAGAGTGCAGCGTTCAAGCGAGAGACAACCGCAACCGATGCATCCGTCCAGCCGGTCGCGGAAATCCTGCATGAGGGCAATCCGCGCATCGAGCTCTGTCCGAAACCTGCTCGCCAACCTCTCCCAGTCGCGCACGTTTGGCGCGCGTCCCTCGGGCAGTTCCGCCAGTCGCGTGGCAATCTCGGCGATCGTGTAGCCAAGCTGCTGGGCGATCATCACGAAGGAAAGCCGCCTTATGTCTGAACGGGCAAACCGTCTCTGCCCCCCGGCATTGCGGCCCGGCCGAACCAGCCCGCGCTCCTCGTAAAACCGGATCGCCGACACCGAAAGCCCGGTTCTTTGCGACAATGCGCCTATCGTCAGTTCCCGCTCCACTTCGCCTCCGATCATCCGCCTGACCTCAAGTTTAGTTGAGGAATAGTCGGAAGCAACAAGCGAAGGGCCAAAGCGGCTTACGATCCGGCTTTTTCCTCAAGCATCAGCCATTCCTCCTCGGCTGCGGCAAGGGCAGCCTGACGTTCGGAAAGCCCTTCCGATGCGCGGCGGAACTTATCTGGCGACTTGTGGAAAAGGTCCGGGTCCGACAGGAAATCCGACAGTTTGCCAATCTCTGCCTCCAGCCGCTCGATGATACCGGGTAAGGCATCCAGCCGGTGCTTTTCGGTGAAGGTGAGACCCTGCGATGCCTTCTGCGGCTTGGTCGCGGCGGGCGCGACGGGCTTCGCAATCTTGGGCGGCTTCGGCGCGGTCGAGACCTCTCCCCGCTGCGCCTGATAGTCCGTCCAGCCACCCGCATAGGCAATGGCGCCCCCCTCGCCTTCCATCGCGATGGTGGTCGTCGCCACCCGGTCGATGAAGTCGCGGTCATGGCTGACCAGCAGGACCGTGCCATCATAGTCGCCGAGGATGTCCTGCAAGAGGTCAAGCGTCTCGACATCCAGATCGTTGGTCGGTTCGTCCAGAACAAGCAGGTTCGACGGTTTCGCCATGATCCGCGCCAGCAGGAGCCGCGCGCGCTCGCCGCCGGAAAGCGACCCGATAGGTGCTCGCGCCTGCGCCTCGTCGAAAAGGAAATCTTTCAGATAGGCGACGACATGTTTCGGCGTTCCGCGCACCATGACCTGATCCGACCGGCCCGAGACCGCCATATCGGGGTCGTTCACCAGCCCGTCCCAAAGTGTCATGTTCAGATCGAGCGTGGCTCGCGCCTGATCGAACACCGCCATTTCCAGCTTCGTGCCATGGTGAACGCTGCCACTGTCCGGCGCGACCTCGCCGGTCAGCATCTTCAGAAGCGTCGTCTTGCCTACGCCGTTCGGGCCGACAAAGGCGACGCGATCGCCGCGCAAAACCTTCAGATCAAACAGCTTCAGGATCACCTTTTCACCGAAAACCTTTGAAATTCCTTTCGCTTCGATCACCAGCTTGCCCGAGGTCTGGCCACTCTCCAAAGCCAGATCGGCCGTGCCCTGCCGCCGGATCATCGCCGCGCGTTCGGCCCGCATCGCCTGAAGCGCCCTGAGCCGCCCCTGATTGCGCTTGCGCCGGGCCGAAATACCCTCCACCGCCCAGCGTCCCTCGGACTTGATCCGGCGTTCCAGCTTGTGGCGGGCAAGGTCTTCCTCGGCCCAGACCGTCTCGCGCCAGTCCTCGAACGCCTCAAAGCCCCTCTCGCTGCGCCGCACCTCGCCCCGGTCGATCCAGAGCGTGGCCTTCGTCAGTGCACGCAGGAAGGCACGGTCATGGCTGATAATGACATAGGCGGCGCGGGTTTCCTTAAGCTCGGCTTCCAGCCAGCCGATGGCCTGAATGTCGAGATGGTTCGTGGGCTCATCCAGCAGCATCAGCTCCGGCGCCTCGGCCAGCAGCTTGGCAAGCGCCGCACGGCGCCGTTCACCGCCCGAGGCGGCTGAGACCTTCGTCGCCGGATCGAATTTCAGACCTTCGGCGACGACGTCGACTTTGTAAGCCTCGGTCTCCGGCAGGCCCGACGCGGCGAAGTCGCCGAGCGTTTCAAAGGCCGAAAGGTCCGGTTCCTGCTCCATATACCCAACGGTCACGCCCGGCGGCACGACGCGGGACCCGGCATCGGCCTCCACCAGCCCCGCCATCACCTTCATCAGGGTCGATTTCCCCGATCCGTTGCGGCCGACCAAAGCGACCCGGTCGCCCGGCTGAACGGTCAGGTCGAGCCCGTCGAAAACGGGGTTCCCACCGAAAGTCAGCGAGATACCGGAGAGCTGAAGAAGCGGAGCGCGTGCCATGGCCGCCCAGCTACCCGGCCCGATGCGCGGCGTCAACGGCTCCCGGCGACACATCGCGGTCTCGCCAGTACCGTCGGTAATGCGGAGCAGTTACACTGCGCAGATCCTTGCCTCCGGGGATGTCCGCAGTTGCGAAACCGCGTCAATCCTTGCAAAAGGGGCGCGCAGATCCGGAAAGGAATCGATCCCGCCCATGACCATGCTTTCGACCTTCATCAAGCCGATGCATCGGGAAGGATACCGCTTCGTCGGTATCTTCACGGCGGTCACTCTGGTTCTGTTCCTGATCTGGCAGCCGCTTGGCTGGATCGGCGTGGGCCTTACGGTCTGGTGTTATTACTTCTTCCGCGACCCGAACCGCGTGACACCAGTGCGCGAAGGGCTGATCATCTCGCCCGCCGATGGCGTCGTGCAGATGATCGGCAGGTTCGCCCCTCCCGAGGAACTGGGACTGGGCACCGAACCGATGACGCGCGTCGCGGTGTTCATGAATGTTTTCAACTGCCATGTGAACCGCGCCCCCATCGCAGGCCGCATCGAGAAGATCGCCTATCGGCCGGGGAAGTTCCTCAATGCCTCGCTCGACAAGGCAAGCGTGGACAACGAAAGAAACGGCCTCACGATCCGGATGGAGGATGGCCGCGCCATCGGCGTGGTGCAGATCGCGGGCCTCGTCGCCCGCCGCATCGTCTGCGAGGTGCAGGAAGGTCAGGCCATCGGCACCGGCGAACGCTTCGGCATGATCCGGTTCGGCTCGCGCCTCGACATCTACCTGCCGGAAGGTGTCTCGCCGCTCGTCGCGGTGGGCCAGTCGACCATTGCGGGTGAAACGGTGCTGGCCGATCTGGTCAGCGATGAACCTGCACGCGCCGGGGCGGGGCGGTAGGCATGAACGATCAGCCGCGCCACGACCGCGACTCTGACACCCAGCCCTTCTTGGCGCTGGTGCCCAACATGGTGACGATGATCGGGCTCTGCGCCGGGCTGACCGCGATCCGCTTCGTGCTGGCAGGCAATTTCGAGATGGCCGTAGGGCTGATCATCTTCTCGGCCGTGATCGACGGGCTCGACGGGCTTCTCGCACGGCGCCTGAAAGCGACAAGCGATATCGGCGCGCAGCTTGATTCCCTGTCCGATTTCCTGAATTTCGGCGTGGCGCCGGGGCTGCTGGTCTACCAATTTGCGCTGGCCAACAGCGAACGAATGGGAAGCTGGGTTGTCGTTCTGCTTTACGCAAGCTGCACCTGCCTGCGGCTGGCCCGATTCAACGTCGCCCAAAATCAGGCGGTCACGACCGGGATCAAACCGCCCGCGCATTTCGTGGGCGTTCCGGCGCCTGCGGGCGCGATGATGGCGCTGATGCCGGTCTTTCTCGCTTTCGAGACCGGGCTTGACCCGGCGAAGTACCCGTTCCTGACGGGGTTCTACCTAGGTGTGGTCGGCCTCCTGATGGTCAGCCGCCTGCCCACCTTTTCACCGAAGTCACTGCGCGTTCCAAAAGAGCGGACGAGCCTGATCCTGATCGCTCTGGCACTGATTATCGGTGTACTGCTAACCCGGTTCTGGCTGTCACTGATCCTGCTCGGACTGATCTACGTTCTTTCCCTTATCTTTTCATTTTACAAAGTTCTCGCGGCCCGCCGCCGCGGCCCGGCCGACTGAAAGGAACCACGTTGGAGCTCGCCGCAGTGAAGACCAGTTACAAGTACTGGGCCCCGATCTACGATTACACATTCGGTCTGATCACGCGGCCCGGCCGGCGGCGGATGGTCGACTACATCAACAGCCGTTCGGGCCGGGTGCTGGAAATTGGCGTCGGCACGGGCCTGTCGCTTGACCGCTATCACACGCATCTGGATATCACTGGCATCGACGTGTCTCCCGACATGCTCGACAAGGCGCGTGAAAAGGTCGCCGAGAAGGGTCTGACCCATGTCACCCGCATTTCCGAGATGGACGCGCGCACGCTGGCATTCCCGGACGATCATTTCGACACGGTAGTGGCCATGTATCTGGTTTCGGTGGTGCCGGAACCGGAACGCGTGCTTGCCGAAATGGCACGGGTCTGCAAACCAGGTGGCGAGGTTCTGATCGTCAATCATTTCGCCCGCGAAACGGGGCTGCTCGCCGCGCTGGAAAGGCTTTTCGCGCCGCTGGCCAATATCATCGGCTGGCATTCGGATTTCGCGATGGAGCGGGTTTTAGGCGAGCGGGCACTGGAAACGGTCGGCATCCAGAATGTCGCCCCCTTCGGCATGTTCACCTTCCTCCGCCAGCGCAAGCGCGCGGCAGACGCAGCGGCAGCCTGAAGCAGGGGCTGAACGCGCCCTTCTCCGACGTGATTCACAAATGAAAAGGCCGCGCTTGCTGCGCGGCCTTTCGAGTCTATCAATGTCGGTTCGGATCAGAGCTCGTCGAGCGCCTCGACAGCCTTTTGCAACTTGTCCTTCGACACTTCCTTCTCGGTCACCTTGGCGCCCGCGACGACCAGATCGACGACCTTGTCTTCGAAGATCGGCGCGCGCAGCTGCTGTTGCATCTGCGGATTCTTCTGAACGAATTCAAAGAACGCGCGTTCCTGTCCCGGATACTGACGGGCCTGCATCATCACCGCCTGCGTCATCTCGCTGTCGGTGACCTCGACATTTTCCTTGCGTCCGATCTCAGCCAGCAGGAGGCCAAGACGCACCCGACGCTCGGCCAGCGACTTGTGCTCGTCCGTCGGCTCGATCGCACCGTGGTCGTGGCCGTGATGGTCGGGGTTCTCGTCATGCCAGAGCTGGTGGGCGATCTGACCGGCCTCGGCCTCGACGAGGCTCGGCGGCAGGTCGAACTTCACCAACTTGTCGAGCTGGTCGAGAAGCGCACGCTTCATCACCTGACGCGAGGCGCCGACATATTCCGCTTCCAGACGCTCCGTGATCTGACCCTTCAGGGCCTCAAGGCTTTCGGCCCCGAACTGCTTGGCAAGCTCATCGTCGATCTCGGCGGGCTTCGCGCCCTTCACGGCCTTTACGGTGCAGTCAAAGACGGCTTCTTTGCCCGCCAGATGCTTCGCGCCGTATTCCGCCGGGAAGGACACCTTGACGGCCACTTCGTCACCGGCCTTGGCGCCAACAAGCTGTTCCTCGAAGCCCGGAATGAAAGAGCCGGAGCCAAGCTCCAGCGGGTAATCCTCGCCTGCGCCACCTTCAAAGGCCTCGCCGTCGATCTTGCCCACGAAGTCGATCACGACCTGATCGCCGTCCTTGGCCTTGGTGCCCTTCTTCTTGTCCTCGAAGTTCTTCGCGGACTTCGCAAGGTTCTCCAGCGCCTCGGTCACGGCCTTTTCGTCGGCCTTCACCACGAGCTTTTCCAGCTTGACCTTGGATACGTCGACTTCCGGGATCTCGGGCAGCGCCTCATAGGACATCTCGACGACGACATCGTCGCCCTCTTTCCAGTTTTCGCCGCCCTGCATCTCGACCTTCGGCTGCAAAGCCGGGCGATCGCCGGTCGTGTCGAAATGCGATTTCATCGCACCGTCGATCGCGTCCTGCATCGCATCGCCAAGAATACGCGGCCCGAACTGCTTTTTCAGCAGCGCCATCGGCACCTTTCCCTTGCGGAAGCCCTTCATCTCGACATCCGGCTGCGCCTCGATGAGCTTTTCATTGACCTTCGCGTCAAGATCGGCGGCCGGCACGGTGATCGTGTAGCTGCGCTTGAGGCCGTCTTTCAGGGTCTCGGTGACCTGCATTCCTTCGTCCTTTTATCCATGGTGCGGGTGGAGGGACTTGAACCCCCACGCCTTGCGGCGCCAGAACCTAAATCTGGTGCGTCTGCCAATTTCGCCACACCCGCGATGCCCAAAGAGGCGGGTCCAGTGGATCCGCCCCCGAAATCCGCGCCCTTCTAGCAAGTCTCGCTGGGCGATGCGAGCGGAAAAAGCGCCCCGGAAATGGCACCGGGCCAGCGCAATCTTGACATATTCCGATCCGATCATCGGTTTTGGGATAGGACGGGGAAAACCATGACACATATGGCAAGGGAACATATCGCGTCTGAACGGGCCGATGCCGTACAGGCGCCGGTTCGCGGGATTGCGGCCGGAACCGTGGTGCTGACGCTCGACGGGGCCATGCCGGTCGATTTCCTGATGCCGGGCGACCGGGTCGTGACGCGCGAAGGGATGCGCGTTCTGCGTGAGGTTCATGTGCACCGCTATTCCGGTCCCGCGATCTGTGTGAAGGCTGGCGCACTTGGACATGACCGGCCAGAGCAGGATCTGGTCCTGCCCGAGTCGACCGAGGTTTTGGTCCGTGACTGGCGGGCCGAGGCGCTCTTCGATCAGGATCAGGCGCTGGTCCCGATCGCACGGCTTGCCGATGGTGAGTTTATCGCCCCCACCACGACGCTCTCGATGCGGCTATATGAACTGCGCTTCGACAGCGAACAGGTGGTCTACGCGGAAGGTCTGGAACTGGCCTGCCCTGCCGTCGAGGCTGAGGCCCGGATCGCCGCAGAATAAGCCCGAGAGATTAGACGGGTTTTACCCCACCCCGGCTACCGGATCTTATTCGGCCGCCTCTTTGGCAGCCTCGATCTCGGCCGCGCGGGCTTCGACCAGTTCAACGATATGGTCGATCATCTTCTCGTTCGACAATTTGTGGTCCTGTTTGCCCGCCAGATAGACCATGCCCGACCCTGCCCCGCCACCGGTGAAGCCGATATCGGTCATCAGCGCCTCGCCCGGGCCGTTCACCACGCAGCCAATGATACTGAGCGACATCGGAGTCTTGATGTGCTCCAGCCGCTTCTCCAGCGCCTCGACTGTCTTGATCACGTCAAAGCCCTGCCGCGCGCAGGACGGGCAGGAGATGATCTGCACGCCGCGCGTGCGCAGGCCGAGTGATTTCAGGATTTCATATCCGACTTTCACCTCCTCAACCGGATCGGCCGAGAGGGAAACCCGGATCGTGTCGCCGATCCCGGCCCAAAGCAGATTGCCGAGCCCTACCGCCGACTTGACCGTGCCAGTCATCAGCCCGCCCGCCTCGGTGATGCCGAGATGGATGGGCGCGTCGGTCGCGTCGGCCAGTTGCTGGTAGGCGGCAGCAGCGAGGAAGACGTCAGATGCCTTGCAGGAAATCTTGAATTCGTGAAAATCGTTGTCCTGCAAGAGTTTAATGTGATCGAGCCCGCTTTCGACCATCGCATCCGGGCAAGGCTCGCCGTATTTGTCGAGCAGGTGCTTTTCGAGCGAGCCGGCATTGACGCCGATGCGGATCGAACAGCCGTAATCCTTCGCGGCCTTCACCACTTCGCGTACACGGCTGGCTGAACCAATGTTGCCCGGGTTGATGCGCAGACACGCCGCGCCCGCCTCGGCCGCCTCGATGGCGCGCTTATAGTGGAAATGGATATCGGCGACGAGCGGCACCGGGCTTTCCCGAACAATCGCGCGCAGCGCTTTCGTCGAGGCCTCGTCTGGGGTCGAAACCCGCACAATGTCGGCCCCTGCAGAAGCAGCCCGCAGCACCTGCTCCACGGTCGCCTTCACATCCGAGGTGATGGTGTTGGTCATCGTCTGGACCGTTATCGGCGCATCGCCACCCACGGGCACATTGCCGACCATGATCCGGCGCGACTTGCGGCGGTCGATGTTCCGCCAGGGACGGATCGGATTATGGGTCATCGGGGCCTCGGGTCTCGGTACGCTCGGGCTTTAGATAGAGCGCCGCACCGGAATGGGCAATTGCCGGATTACTCGGTGGCGGCTTCCGGCGCAACGACTGCGGTCGCATCTGCCACGGTCGTGAACTGCGCCAGATCGGCATCCCGGCTGACATCGGCGACCACATAGCCCGCCTTCAAAGCCTCCACCGACAATTCGACGTTTTTCGTCACGACACCGCGATCACCCGCCGGACCATAGGTCTCACCATTGACGGCGAAATAGAGCGCACCGGATTCGCCGACCCGCAGGTTCGGCGCTTCCTCAGTCTTCGGCACAGTAAACCGCTCACCCGCATCGAGGATCTTCTCAAGAATGATGGTGCCGTCGCTCGCCTGAACGCGGACCCAAGCGGGCCGGACGGCCAGCAACTCGATCGCCGGGACATCGGCCGCGACGACCTGAACCGGTGTTTCCCCAAGCGCGGGCACGTCAACAGCCGGGATCGCATCGGCCTCGGGCGTGACTTCAGCCACCAGCATCCCGACTGTACGCGGGTCGATCGCGGCAATCGGACCATCCCGGGCAACCAGAACCGGTACATCCAGCGCTTCGGGGCGGTAGAGCCGGTCAAGCGCATCGGGTGCGGGGGGCAGTGCGCCTTCCCCGGGCAGGTCCAGCAGCGCGACATCGGTCATGGCATCCTGCGTTTCGGGTGCGCCCATCGCGACACCTTCCAGCGGATCAAGCTCGGCAATCACGCCCGGCGCCTCATCAACCGGTGCAAGATTGACCTTCTGAACTTCCTGCAACACCGTCCAGCCGCCGTACCCGATGCCGCAGATCAGCGCCACAAGGACAAGGATCGACCCGATCGCACCCGGTTCGACGCCAGACATGAAGGCCTGGCCGCGCGGCACGAAACTTGCATTGGGATTGGCAAGCGGGTCGCTGTAATGCACCTGACGCGTCGGTGTCTTGCGCGGGCCCGAGGCCGCTGCCGACATGCCGTGCACGACCGTGAAGTTCGCTTCTTCGCAGAACCGCTGAAAGGCCCAGTCTCCATCCATGCCGAGATAGCGCGCATAGGACCGGACATAACCCGCGACGAAACCGGGCGTCTCAAAGGCCGAGACATCGGCGTTTTCGATCGCGGCGATATAGCTCGCCTTGATTTTCAGTTCGCGTTGAACATCGAGAAGGGATTTTGCAAGCGTCGCGCGTTCGCCGCGCATGACATCGCCGAGCCGCAGTTCGTAGTCGTCAAACCCCTTGGGTTTGTCCGCGTCCTGCGTCGAAGGAGTGGCCCTCCGCCCGATCATGCCTGCTGCCCCGTAACCTAGTATCCCCGAACGGCCGACGATTCGTCGTACCATCACTGTCCTATTGTTCAATTAATACCATAGGACAAGCGTGATTACGACTGTGGATAACCTCACGCCGTAAGGTCAGCGCGATTCAGCGCACAATGCGCCCACAGCTTGTCCATGGCGCGGACAAGGTGGTCGATGTCCTGCAGCGAGTGGACCGGCGACGGCGTGAAACGTAGCCGTTCAGTCCCACGCGGAACGGTCGGGAAATTGATCGGCTGCACGTAGATCCCGTAATGCTCCAGCAGCATGTCCGAGATCTTCTTGCAGTGGACCGGATCGCCGACATGGACCGGCACGATATGAGTGCCGTGGTCGATGATCGGCAGGCCGAGCGCACGAAGCCGCATCTTGAGGATCTTCGCGTGTTCCTGTTGCTTCTCGCGCAGTTCCGGCGCGGTCTTCAGATGCTTGACCGACGCGGCCGCCCCGGCAGCCACCGCAGGCGGCAGTGAGGTCGTGAAGATGAAGCCCGGCGCGTAGGAGCGGATCGCGTCACACATCTGCGCGGTCGAGGCGATGTAGCCGCCCATCACGCCATAGGCCTTGGCCAGCGTCGCGTTGATGATGTCGATGCGGCCCATCAGGCCCAGCTTTTCGGCAACCCCGGCGCCCCTCGGCCCGTACATGCCAACGGCATGAACCTCGTCGAGATAGGTGAGCGCGTTGAATTCCTGCGCCAGATCGCAGATCGCCTCCATCGGGCAGATATCGCCATCCATCGAATAGACCGATTCGAAGGCGATCAGCTTCGGCGCCGCCGGATCGTCGGCCTCAAGCTTGGCGCGCAGATCGGCAAGATCGTTATGCTTGAAAATGCGCTTGGCGCCGCCATTCCGGCGCACGCCCTCGATCATCGAAGCGTGGTTCAGTGCGTCGGAATAAATGATGAGACCGGGAAAGAGCTTCGGCAGCGTCGAAAGCGTCGCGTCATTCGCGATATAGGCCGACGTGAAGAGAAGCGCCGCTTCCTTGCGGTGCAAATCCGCGACCTCGGCCTCAAGCCTTTTATGATAAACGGTGGTGCCCGAGATATTGCGTGTGCCACCCGACCCGGCGCCGGTCGCATCCAGTGCCTCGTGCATCGCCTCAAGCACCACGGGGTGCTGGCCCATGCCAAGGTAATCGTTGCCGCACCAGACGGTGATGTCCTTTTGGGTGCCATCGGGCTTGTTCCATACGGCCTTGGGGAACTGGCCTTTCTGCCGCTCAATATCGATGAAAGTCCGGTAGCGACCTTCGTCATGCAGCCGTTTGATGGCTGCGTCGAGCTGAGCGTTGTAGTCCATATCCGTCTCCCCGGCTCTTCGTCTGTCACACGAGACCTAGGGCCCCTCTTCGCGTTTTTCCTTGATAAAGGTCAATAAGGATGAAGGCGAGAGTACAATTTGCCGCGCATTGGTGACGCGGTCATCTGTCGGCAAAGTGCCCATTGCAGACATTTTCCTCATGCTAAACGTTTGCCGGACGGGTGCTTGCCCGTTGGGCGGCTCAGAAAAAGTCCGTCAGATCAGTTTTTGCAGCGAACCCTGTTGAGTGGCACGCGAAGCGCACGGCCTCCAAACCGTCAGCCCGACAGGACGGGCAGCGCTCGCACGGCGCCTTCGGCTTGATTCCCGGCGCAAAACACCGCCCCAATATCGTAGGACGGCAGGCAAAGCTCTATTCAATCGACCAGTACTTTGCGCCTCGTGGCTTCGGTACGCCATCGGGCACGATCAGCCGGACACCACGCTCGGTCGTAAGTCCCGCAGGCAGCTCGATGGCACGGCGCACCACCACCGTCAGCGGAAACCGCGCATGGCTGCCACCGCCGGGCGTATCCTGCCAGACGACGCCATCCGTCCTCTCGTTCTCGGGCACGACGCGTTTGATCCCCTCGGGCACGTTCCGCGACAGAAAACCCGGAGGCGGCGCGACGAAGTCGATCTTGCCTTCCGAGGCAAGCACGATCAGACCGATTTCAAGGGGCGGCAGGTCACGCGCACGAACCGGCATGGTCGACTGAATGTCGCCAGGATCGAGCATCTGATATCCGCCAGGATCAAAGGACAGGAAGCGATCGACGATGAACTGTCCGTCGCCCATCATGACCGGCAGGGCATCATGGTCCAGCAGGCCATCCGACCCGTTTTTCAGCGTGCCGAGATCGACCTGTCCCAACCGCTTGGCAACAACGGCGCGAAGATCGTCGCGGCCCAATGCCCGACCGAATTCCGCCGCGACACCGCCGGGTTCCACGACCCTTATCCCAAGAAACCCCCTGTGGCATGGCGTATTGGCAAGATCCGCCGCGCCTCCATCCAGCGCGACCGTGTCAGCGACGCCGATGACCGCCTTGACGCGTCCGACGCCCGGCCCCGTCAGCCGCATCACCGTCGGTGAACGCATGGACGCAATAAGGTACATGTCCGTCGCACCTTCCGGAACCATGACCTCCGCCATGCGGACAACCTCGTCGTTTGGTTCCGAAAAAGCCAGGTTCGTGACCGCAGTGCCGGAATCGCCCTGAATCACCACGGCCTCGGCCGACCGGGGCACCTCCGGCAAAGTGCACCTGATCCGTCCCTCACGCGACGGATCACCTGCGCGCGCACGGGCCTTGAAAAACGCCTGACGGGCGACCCGCGCCTCTTCGGTATCAACCACATTGTCGTCATTGACGTCGATAAGTTCGAGCAACCTGCCCGCAGCCAGCCGGACCTCTGCTTCGGTGATCGTTCCGTTCCCATCAGCGTCCCAGATCGGATCCAGCGCGCCGCCCTCCGTCCTGAGTCGCGTCAGAATGCGTTCCGCGTCAACCGAAGCAACCGCCTCGTCATAGGTGACGGCATCGTCACCATCGAAATCTCGCGCGAGGAAGGCGCTGACATAATCCATGACCAGCGCCTCGCGCTGCTCATCGGTCAGTTCGATCGAGTTGCCCAGACCCTGACGACGGGCCTTCTCGTCATATCTTGTCCGGCCGACAACCATCAGCTCCGCCCGCGTTACGATACCGTCGCTGTCCAGATCGTTTTCAGCCCAAGGTTGAGCCGCACGGGCGCGTGCCTGCGCGATCTCCACACGTGCGGCCAGTTCCCGGTCAGCATCGGTGATGCCGGGCCTCCCATCAACATCGTCCTTGGCGAAATTCCTGACGAGGCCAGCGACAATCGCAGCGCGCGACGTACGCGCGCGGACATGGTCCAGAATGTCGAGGCCACGGTAAACAGTGTCGAGATCAAGCGCCCCCATTTCCGGCTCTGCGACCTGCTCGGCAGGCGACTCGCCTGGACGGATGAATTTGATCTCGGCAGCAGCCGGCGCCGCGGCGGACAAGAGCGAAACAATAGTGGTCAAAAAAAGTTTAGAAATCATGTCCCGATCCTTTCGGAGCAATTGGGCGGGAATGTGACATCTGCCAGTTGAGAACGAAAGGGAGCTTCGTCTCTCGAAGATGCGCATTCGTTTCGCGATAAGAAGGACCGAATGAGGCACATGGCGCACCAACCGGGCGCTACATCTGCCCGACGGCAACAACTGGACACCGCCAATACGCCTGATACGGTCGCGCCTGACCAATCAGGAGCCCAAAAAATGAGCCTCGACGCCGTCCTCGCCAAGATCGACGAAACCCTGCCCGAAGCGATGGAGCGGCTCTTTGGCCTTCTGCGCATTCGGTCGATCTCCACCGACCCCGCTTTCAAGGCGGAATGCGCCAAGGCTGCGGAATGGCTGGCGAACGATCTCAAATGGCTCGGCTTCGACGCTGCCGCCCGGCCGACACGGGGCCATCCGATGGTTGTCGGTCATTCGAAAGGCGACGGACCGCACCTGCTGTTTTACGGCCATTACGACGTCCAGCCTGTCGATCCGCTGAACCTCTGGCACCGCGACCCGTTCGATCCGGCCATCGAGGATACGCCGAACGGCAAGGTGATAAGGGGACGCGGAACTTCGGACGACAAGGGTCAGCTCATGACCTTTATCGAGGCCTGCCGGGCCTGGAAGGCGGTCCACGGAAAACTGCCCGGCAACCTCACGATATTTCTGGAAGGCGAGGAGGAATCAGGCTCGCCCTCTCTCATCCCCTTCATGAAGGAAAACGCTGCCGAACTGACCTCGGACCTCGCGCTGATCTGCGATACGTCGATGGTCTCGCCCGGCGTGCCCTCCATCGCCTCGCAGCTTCGCGGTATGCTGAAGGATGAGTTCACCATCATCGGACCCCGCATCGACTTGCATTCCGGCCATTACGGCGGCCCGGGGCTGAACCCTTTGCGCGAAATGGCCCGCATTGTCGCCTCATTCCACGATCCCGACACGGGCCGTGTCGCGGTCGAAGGCTTCTATGACGGCGTCCACGAAGTGCCGGACGCGCTTCTCAAGCAATGGGAGAATTGCGGCTTCGATGAAAAGGACTACCTGAATTCCGTCGGCTACACGCAGGCCCATGGCGAAAAGGGGTATTCGACGCTCGTCCAGCAATGGGCACGCCCGACGCTCGAAGTGAACGGCATGTGGGGCGGCTATCAGGGGGCCGGATCGAAGACGGTGATCCCGTCTGAGGCGCATTGCAAGATCACCTGCCGGCTTGTGGGCGATATGGACCCCGACGATCTGCGCGAAAAGATCCGGGCCCATGTCTCGGCCCGCCTCTCGGCCGATACGAAAGTGAAGTGGGACAATGACCTCGAAGGCTCCCCCGCGGCCGTGATGAACACCGACCGCGCGGAATTTGAGGCGGCACGTAAGGCGCTGTCGGACGAGTGGAACCGGGACGCTGTTTTTGTCGGCATGGGCGGCTCGATCCCCATCGCCGGGTTCTTCAAGGAGATTCTCGGCATGGATGCGATGCTGGTGGGATTTGCCAATGACGACGACGCGATCCACTCACCGAATGAGAAATACGACGTCAAAAGCTTCCACAAGGGCATCCGCAGCTGGGCGCGCATCCTCGACGCGCTGAACCGGTGACGGGTTTTGGGGACGGCACAATCGAACTCGAAGGCCAGACCATCGCCTACACAACGGGCGGTTCCGGCCCGCCGGCCCTTCTGCTACACGGCTTTCCCCAAACCCGGGCAATGTGGAACCGGATCGCCCCTGATCTCGCCCGGCACTTCACCGTCGTGACCGCCGATCTGCGCGGCTACGGCGCGTCGTCGAAACCCCGCGGGGCGGAGCACTACACGTTCCGAGCCATGGGGCACGACATGTTCGCGCTCATGTCCCAACTCGGACACAAGCGGTTCCACCTCGTCGGCCATGATCGCGGCGCGCGAACCGCATATCGCATGGCGCTGGATGATGAGGCCCGACTTCTCAGCCTCACGCTCATGGATATCGTCCCGACCCACCATCTGCTGGCGGATCTGAACCACAAGGTCGCGGCGAGCTATTATCACTGGTTCTTCCTTGCCCAGCCCGCCCCCTTCCCGGAACGGCTGATCCTGTCGGATCCGGACTATTTCTTCGAAAGCTGCCTGCTGGGCTGGGGCGGGGCACAGCTTTCCGACTTCGACCCCGACCAGCTTTCCGCCTACCGCGCGGCATGGCGCGACCCGGCGACGATCGGTGCGATGTGCGATGACTACCGCGCGGCTTTGCGGCTCGATTTCGACATGGATGCCGCCGATCTTGACCGGCAGGTAACGGTGCCGAGCCTCATCCTCTACGGTCGCGATGGCGCGATGGCGAAAGCCTATGACGTCCCGCAGAGCTGGGCCGGGCGGCTCGCGAACATGCGGCACGCCGCTGTGCCGGGCGGCCATTTCTTCATCGACACCACACCCGAGGCGACAGCCTCGGCCCTGCTGGACTTCCTCTCATGCCCCTGACACTCCGCGACGCAACCCCCGAAGACGAAACCGGCTGGCGCGGCCTCTGGGAAGCATACCTCGCTTTTTACTCGATCGACCTCGCCCCGGCCGTGACCACCGCGACCTGGGCGCGGCTGATGGATCCTGCCTCTTCCCTCAAGGCCCGCCTTGCCACGCGCGATGGTCGGATCACGGGTTTCGCTATCCACCAACATCACCCATCAAGCTGGGTGCCGGGCGACGATTGTTATCTTGAGGACCTCTTTGTCGCCGATACCGAACGCGGAAAGGGCACCGGACGGGCGCTGATCGATGACCTCATCGCACTGGCCCGCGCGAAGGGCTGGCACCGGCTCTACTGGCACACGGACGAGGGCAATGCCCGCGCCCGCGCGCTCTATGACAGTTATACGCCAAGCGACGGCCATATCCGCTACCGCCTGACGCTCTGAACCGGACCTTTCCGAGGATGCTTTAAGTCCGACTACGAAATTCGACTGGCGCCCTGGGCGCTCATTTCCGCTTGCCATGACCGGAAAACATATGGGTCCGGATTTAACCCACAGCGGACGTTACCCCATTCGCAGCTCAAGCCGGGCGGGCGGCTGCCCGTGGGGTGGCGCGGCCACCTTTCTTCAGGGCAGTTTATCGTGGCAAAGTCCCTCCGACCTCCGGCGAAGCACGCCGCCTCCAAAGCGCCAGCCCACCGGGACGGGCAGGCGCTCGCCCGGCGCCTTCGACCTGATTCCGGGCGAAAGGGAGCAACCGTCAACGTCCTGAAATCGGACCAATTTTGTTCCGCAACACCGCCCATCCGTCACGCTCCGCGGGTCAGCGCCATCCGGACGAGCTTGGCGACCACAACCAGCCAAGGCGCGGCGTGCAGCAGTAGATCAAAGATGTCGATGGGCCGGGTCAGCGTGCCCGCGGCCAGCATCTTCAGCTTTTCCCAGATATGCGGCTCCGGAACGAAGGGCGCGAGCCCCAGGGTCAGCGCCGCAAGCACCGCAATGGTCATGGGGATTCTGTCAAGAAGGTCCATCGCTGCCTCCGGTCACACGCCACCGGAATAGAACACCGAGACTTCCCGATCACTGAGGCGAAATGGCGCGGTTGACGGGGCTCGAACCCGCGACCCCCGGCGTGACAGGCCGGTACTCTAACCGACTGAGCTACAACCGCGCGTGGCACGCTCTCGGGCGATCCGGGTGGTGGCGCGGTTGACGGGGCTCGAACCCGCGACCCCCGGCGTGACAGGCCGGTACTCTAACCGACTGAGCTACAACCGCGTGTCCACCCGCCCGGATCGCCGCCCGAGCGTGGGATGCGTAATAGGCATCCCGCGCGGCCCCGTCAAGCGGACATTGGCGGGTTTTCCGCATCCCCCGGAATCGCGCCGGATTCAGAGTTCTTGCTGAATATCTGCTGAACCCGGCAGGCGAAGCTGCACGAGGCGCGACATAACCAAGGAGGCAACCAGAAACCCGGGCAGTGAAAGGAAAAACGAATGCCAGAACTTGTCTTGCGGGGGGTACCCTTGTCGCTGCAACGTGACGCCTGGTGGCTCGCAGCCGCCGATGAAGGGGAGGCCCCTGCACCGGTTGACCACCCGCAAAGGGAACACCGGACAAGCACCCGCCAAATACGAATTGTCTGGCCGGTGCTGATCGCCCTCGTAACCTTTGCCGACTGGCTCTTCTGGGGCCACGCGGCGGGTCTGTCTCTGCCCCTCTTCGCCGCCGCCTGCCTTCTGGCGATCTTCGGTCTCTCCCCCCATCCGCTCAACGCGCGCGGTCTTGCGTGGATTGGAGGAGCCTTCGTCGCCACAGCCCTGCCGGTGATCGAAACGGTGCAGGCGCTCTCGCTCCTCTTTCTCATTGGCGGCAGCCTTGCCATCGCCGCATGGCTCTTGTTGGGCGAATGGGTCACCATGCCGGACCTTCCCGCGCTGACCGCACGGCTTGCCCTGCTGCTTCCGGGCGCAGCATTGCATGAGGTCGCCGAAACCGCGTCATCCTCCACCACCTTGCCCCGCTGGCACGCCCTCGCCCGCGACTGGACGCTGCCGCTGGTCGTGGGCCTGATCTTCATCACGCTCCTGATCGCCGGTAACCCGGTTGCCGAAAGGTGGAGCATCGAGAGCGGCGACTGGCTGGCCCAAACCCTCTTCGGCAGTACCCGCCCGCTTTTCTGGGCGCTTGTCGCCCTGCCACTCTGGCCGCTCCTCAGGCAGAACACTCTGCGCGCCGGGTTAGAGCGACCGTCCCGGCGCTTATCACGGCCCGCAATCTCGCTCTCTGCCGAGGGCCGGGCGTTGTTCCACCCGGCTTCAGTCACCCGGTCGCTCATCCTCTTCAACCTGATATTCGCCGCCCAGTCGGTGATGGACCTCACCTATCTCTGGTCCGGAACAGCCCTGCCCGACGGGATGAGTTACGCCGAATACGCCCATCGCGGCGCCTATCCTCTGGTGGCGACGGCGCTTCTGGCCGGGGGCTTTGCGCTGGCCTGCCGCCCCTTCGCCGCCCACAATGCCGCCCTGCGGGCTCTGCTCCTCCTCTGGATCGGCCAGAACGTGCTTCTGGTGATCTCCTCGCTCTACCGGCTCGACCTTTATGTCGGCAGCTATGGGCTGACATATCTGCGCGCCTATGCGGCAATCTGGATGGGGCTTGTGGCGGCGGGGCTCGTGAGTGTGGTCTGGCAGATCGCCCGCACCCTGACGAACGGCTGGCTGGTCGGCATCAACGCGGGACTTCTGGCCGCCACGCTCTACGCCTCGACCTTCGTCAACTTCGCCCACGTGATTGCCACCTACAATCTCGCCCGGAACACCGACGCGATTGACTACTACTACATCTGCGATCTCGGTCCCGACGCAGCCGCCGCCCTGCGGGCAGCCGATTCGCAGATCGCGATGGACCAGTGTGCAGGCTATCCGATCGTGGAGTGGCCACAGATCGAGGGCTGGCGCGATTGGGGGTTCCGGTCCTGGCGCATCCGGCGCTACCTTGCGGCAACCGAAATGGCAGATCCGGGACCAGATGCAGGCGAAAATCCTCGTCACTGACGACGACCCGCAGATCCGCGAGGTTTTGCGGATCGCGCTCGAACGCGCGGGCTTTGCCACCGTCGCGGCGTCGGACGGACGCGCGGCGCTCGCCTCGGCGGCCACGGCCCGGCCCGACCTCATCGTCCTCGATATCGGCCTGCCGGAGATGGACGGGCTGGCGGTCTGCCGCCGCCTGCGCGCCACTTCGCAGGTGCCGATCCTGTTCCTGACAGCGCGGGATGACGAGATCGACCGCATTCTCGGCCTCGAACTCGGCGCCGACGACTACGTCACCAAACCCTTCTCGCCGCGTGAGGTCGTGGCCCGCATCCGCGCCATCCTGAAACGTGCGGGCCACGGGCCATCCGAACCCCGCCTGATGCGTCACGGCATCATCGAACTTGACCCCTCAGCCTATGATTGCCGGGTCGCGGGCGATGCTCTGAAACTGACGGCGACGGAACATGCGCTGCTCGCGCGTCTCATCCGCCGACCTGAGGAAGTCGTCACCCGCCGGCAACTGGCGGACGCGCTTTATGGAGCAAACAGCGCGGTCTCCGACCGAACCGTCGACAGCCATTTCCGCAACCTGCGCCGCAAGCTGTCTGACGCGGGCTGCGCCGATCCGTTCGAGACCCTGCACGGGATCGGCATCAGGATGGGTCCATGCGGGAAAGGATAAGCCGCAAATGGCGGCCGCCGCTGCTTCTCGTGCTTGGCGGGGCGCTGGCGGGCGTTCTGGCCTCAGGCCTCGCGGGACTACTTGCGATGCCGGTGCTCGCTCCGATCCTGGGGCCGCGCCCGGCCGCGCTCATGGTCTTCGTCGCCGTGGTGCTGGTGACCGCACTTCTGGCCTTTCTTCTGTGGCGGCTGATCCTGCGACCCGTCACGGCGCTGGCCGACCGCGCCCACAGGCTCAGGGAAGGAGAGGCAGATGCCGTCCAACCCCTGCCCCATTACGGCACGCCCGAACTGCGCGATCTGGGCGAAAGCGTGCTGGGCATGGCCTCGGCCTTGCGGAACCGCGCCACGACGATCCGATCCTATACCGATCATGTGACCCACGAATTCAAGGCACCGCTGTCCGCGATCCGCGGGGCCGCGGAACTTCTGGCGGACGCGGACCTCTCTGCCGAAGACCGGCGCCTCGTCACCGCGATCACCGGCTCCGCACAAAGGATGGACACGCTGCTTGCCGCCCTTCGAACCGTCGCCGCCGCGCGTGAACCTGCTGCCCCGGGCGAAACGACATTGGCCGCGATCCTGCCCCGCCTTCAGGCCGATCATGCAAGGCTTAGCTTCCAAACAGACGGCAACGCCCCGTCACTGCCACTGCCGGAACCAACCCTGTCAGCGGTCCTCGGCCATCTCGCCGCCAACGCGGCCCAACACGGAGCAAGAACCCTTCATCTGAACACCACAATCACGGAAGGCGGCCCGATCCTTGAGGTCGGCGACGACGGAACAGGAATCGCCGCGGGCAACCGCGCCCGCATCTTTGAACCCTTCTTCACGACGCGCCGCGAAACGGACGGCACCGGCATGGGGCTCGCCATCGCCGAAAGCCTGCTGTCCGCGCATGGTGCAGGCATAGAACTGACCGACCGCCAGCCCGGCGCATGGTTTCGGATCACGTTCTGAGGGGGATGGTGGGTCGTGACGGGCTCGAACCGCCGACATCTTCGGTGTAAACGAAGCGCTCTACCAACTGAGCTAACGACCCGTTGGGCGAGCATTTAGCCGCTCGCGCCGGATGGGGCAAGCCCCCAGTCTCTCAAGCTCGACAGAGATGCCATGCTTATGGTGACACTCCATGCCCTGCTCGTTCGTCAGGCGTGCAGACCCGTGCAGATCAGAGCCACGCGGCGACGAGAGAATGTTCGCCGCAAGCCTTTTAACAGCAGTCCGTATCAGGGCCGGACCGCCCCCCTCAACCCGATCCCGACAAGGCCGGCATTGATCAACAGGTAGGGTGAGGTACCGCCAAAGGTCGTGCTGATGGCGCGTGTCCAATCGCCAAGATGGTGAACCGGCTCAAACGCAATGAACAGCCCGGCGCCAAGCGGCAGGGCCGAGGCGAGCCAAGTCAGCGAAAACGGTTTGAAATATCTGAATTCTATCGGCACGGCGGCACTCTCCCGGCGGTTCGGAACCGGTGCCGATCTCAGCCCACGCGGCTTGATTTGCCGTTAAGCAAGCGAACGCTACAGATCAAAGAGGGAATGGTGGGTGATAACGGATTTGAACCGCTGACATCTTCGATGTGAACGAAGCGCTCTACCACTGAGCTAATCACCCGTCCGGCGCGGTTCCTAGCCGCATTCGCGCGCCTGTGCAAGAGCGTTGCGCCACTGCGCAACCGCTCAATCCACATACGAACCGATGAGAATTCAGTGAAGGTTGTTCAAGGGAGCGTAGACATGAATATCCCGCGCCATCCGACGCAAGGCATGGCCGAACGTCTCGGCGAGGGTGGCCAGTGAGGGTGCGTAGTCAGGCCGCACCATCCCCGATGCAATCCTCATCGAATCCTCGTGTGCGCCTCCGCTTGCGGTGACGATGAAATCCGCAAAAAACGACTCATCGACGCCAAGTTCGCCGCAGCCCGTCTTGTGACAGACGAGTGGCCGCTGACCATGCTGAAAACAGAGTTCACACAGCGCGCCGAAACATTCGGCCGCCTCGCGCCCGGCCTCATCGCCCAGCGTTCTGGTGAAGTCATGCGTCACCGCGTCCCGTCCGGCTGGACCATCGCACCAACGACGAAGGCACAACACGGCTCCGGCCCCGATTTCATCCAGTTCCGTAATGTATTCCAGCGGCGCAACAAGCTCCTGATGCAGATCGTTAGTCATTGCGCGGACATCCCGGCTGAGATGCGAATGATCTCACCCTGAACTATTATTGAAAGATGCGATTTCTTCCCGGCGATCATCCCGCAGCGTTCCGCGTGTTTCGCCCCCGTCACCAATACGGTCAAAAATATCAGAATTTGTCAACCGCAACCATAACGCGAACATCTGATCACTGTGACCCGTGGCGGCGAGTCCGCGGCGGCCATTCCGGGCAACTGTCGCGTTTCGGGTTATCACTGGTTCAGAATTCGAACCCTATTCGTTCGAAACCTGATGCCTGACTTATCAACTCAAACCCGAAACCCTTTAATCGTCCTGATCTTCGGATAGGCCTGACACGTGCTCCGAAGCGGCCGGTCGCTTCAGCCGGATCGTCAGGGTCTCGGCCGCGCCGACAGGCTTCCGCCGCGTGACCTTGGCATTGCCAAGAGGCGCAAGGGCAAGGCTTTCACCTCCCGACAGGCTGTCACCAAGCACTTTCAGGGTCGCCTCGACGATCAGTTTCACGTCCCGCTTTTTCGCCCCGGTGGCTTCCATGACCCTGTCAAAAAGATCCTTCCTGCGCAAAACGGCCGCATCGTCAGCACCGGTTTTCGACACAACCGATGCGTCGTCCCCTTGGCCATCCGACGGCACGCCGACGAGTGTCATAACGGGTTTCCTCGGCCGGTCTGACGCCGGTTTGCGGGACTTCTCTTTTGTGGCCATGACGTGCTGTGTCTTTCCTGAAATTTCAGTGACAATAGCGGCCTTCCGGGGGCCGCGCCATGTCCATTCTGGTCGACTCGGGAAAAGGTCGTAACCGCAACGAAAAGGGCGCGCCCGGAAAGACGCGCCCCTCAATCATGATCCTGGTCACCCGGTCAGTGCGCGGTCGCGCCCGTGCTGCCTTTCTGCTCGGCAAGTGCTGCCTTCGCCGCGGCTTCCTCGGCCTCGGCATCCCAGACGATCGGTTCCGGCGTGCGCACCAGCGCGTGTTTCAGAACTTCGCGGACGTGGGATACGGGGATGATCTTCAGCCCCTCTTTCACGTTGTCCGGAATCTCCGGCAGATCCTTGGCGTTTTCCTCCGGGATCAGCACGGTCTTCACCCCGCCACGAAGCGCGGCAAGAAGCTTCTCCTTCAGCCCGCCAATGGCCAGCACATTGCCCCTGAGCGTCACCTCACCCGTCATCGCGATGTCCTTGTGGACCGGGATCTGGGTCAGGACCGACACGATGGACGTCACCATGCCGACACCGGCGGACGGACCGTCCTTGGGCGTCGCGCCTTCGGGCACGTGGACGTGAATGTCGATCGTCTCGAAAACGGTGGGTTTCACGCCGATCTCGGGGCTGATCGCCCGAACGAAGCTGGAGGCCGCCTCGATCGATTCCTTCATCACGTCGCCAAGCTTACCGGTTGTCTTCATCCGACCCTTGCCGGGCAGTTTCAGCGCCTCGATGGACAGAAGATCACCGCCGACCGACGTCCAGGCAAGACCGGTCACGACACCGATCTGATCTTCCTTCTCGGCCAACCCATAGCGGAACTTCTTCACCCCAAGGAAATCCTCAAGGTTCGCTTCGGTGACCGCGACGGTCTCGACATCCTTCCGGACGATCTTGGTCAGCGCCTTCCGGGCCAGCTTGGAAATTTCGCGCTCAAGGTTCCGCACCCCCGCCTCGCGGGTATAGGTGCGGATCATCTCCTGCAGCGCGTCATCGCCGAGCGTGAATTCCTTCTTGCGCAGCCCATGGTTCTTGATCTGCTTCGGAATGAGGTGCTGCTTGGCGATCTCGCGCTTTTCGTCCTCGGTGTAACCGGCAAGCGAAATGATCTCCATCCGGTCCAGAAGCGGGCCGGGCATGTTGTAGGAGTTCGCGGTGGTCAGGAACATCACGTTCGACAGGTCGTATTCGACCTCCAGATAATGATCCATGAACGTGTTGTTCTGTTCCGGATCAAGCACTTCCAGCATCGCCGAGGCCGGGTCGCCTCGGAAGTCCTGCCCCATCTTGTCGATCTCATCGAGCAGGATCAGCGGGTTCGTGGTCTTGGCCTTCTTCAGCGCCTGAATGATCTTGCCGGGCATGGAGCCGATATAGGTCCGGCGGTGGCCGCGGATTTCGCTTTCATCGCGCACGCCGCCAAGCGAAATGCGGATGAACTCGCGCCCCGTCGCTTTGGCCACAGACTTGCCGAGCGAAGTCTTGCCGACGCCCGGAGGGCCGACGAGGCAGAGGATCGGGCCCTTCATCTTCACCGAACGCTGCTGCACCGCGAGATACTCGACGATGCGTTCCTTGACCTTCTCAAGCCCATAGTGATCGGCGTCCAGCACCTCCTGCGCTTTGCGCAGGTCCTTCTTGACGCGGGACTTCACGCCCCATGGCAGACTCAGCAGCCAGTCGAGGTAGTTGCGGACGACCGTGGCCTCAGCCGACATCGGCGACATCGACTTCAGCTTCTTCAGCTCCGCCTCGGCCTTGTCACGGGCCTCCTTCGAGAACTTGGTATTCTTGATCTTCTCGACCAGTTCGTTGATTTCGTTCTGGCCTTCCTCGCCATCGCCCAGCTCACGCTGAATGGCTTTCATCTGCTCATTCAGGTAATACTCGCGCTGGGTCCGCTCCATCTGCGTCTTGACGCGGGACTTGATCTTCTTCTCGACCTGCAGGACGGACATTTCGCCCTGCATCAGGCCGTAAACCTTCTCCAGCCGTTCCGCCACGTCGAGCGTTTCCAGAAGCTCCTGCTTCTGGTCCACCTCGATGCCGAGATGACCTGAGACGAGATCAGCCAGCCGCGCCGGTTCGCGCGCCTCGGCAACCGCCTGAAGCGCCTCTTCCGGCACGTTCTTCTTGATCTTCGCGTAACGCTCGAACTCCTCGGCCACCGAACGCAACAGCGCATCCACGGTGTCCTTGTCGCCCGGCAGTTCGGCCAGCGGAACGGCCGTGGCCTCGAAATAGGCGTCGTTCGACAGAAACTCGGTGATACGCACCCGGCTCTTGCCCTCGACCAGCACCTTCACGGTGCCATCGGGCAGCTTCAGAAGCTGCAGCACGTTGGCCAGCACACCGGCCTTGTAGATGCCGTCTTCGGTCGGATCGTCCTGCGTCGGGTCGATCTGCGACGACAGAAGGATCTGCTTGTCCTCGCGCATCACCTCTTCCAGCGCCCGCACCGATTTTTCGCGTCCGACAAACAGCGGCACGATCATATGCGGGAAAACCACGATATCGCGCAGCGGCAACACCGGATAGCTGGGGGCCAATTGATCAGTCATTAACACTTCCTGTTCTTCGCAAGAGGACACCGGCCCCGGTCTTCGGCGGCACCCGGCCCTCTCCGTTCCGCGCTATATCTAGTCAGAGGCGCATATGGGTTCAACCATGCCCTTCACCCGGCAAGTCTCACAATGTTGCGTCACACTGACGGGAACAAGTCAGTCAGGCAATCGCAATTGCGATCAGACCGGTATTTTCCGCCGCCTTTCGGGCGCGGACAGTAATAGGCCACGCGACGCGCAATGCAAGGCTGCCACGACGCTGACATTTGACCCGGAAACAAACGGCGGCCCCTTGCGTTATTGCAACATCGCGCCGCCCGATCCGGATACGATGTCGATCGACAACGGCGTTTCCGGGCCATTCACAGTCGCCCTCACCGACCGCCTCATCGGATCTCAAGGTCACAGCGAACCCGGCAATTGCCGGGTTCGTTCTTCATCAAACCCGTCAGTGAACGAACTCCGCCTCCGTCACTTTACTCGTCGGCATGCTGAGAACCGCATAGCGGTGTCCGTCATCGGGGCTTCTGTAGGCTTCACCGACCCGGTCGCATTGCCATCCAAGCTGCCGCAGCGACCGAACCAGCGATGCCCGGGTCAACGACATCAGTTCCGACGCACCATGCTGGCGCGCGGTTTCCGCCATCCCGTCGAGAATAAGGGAAAGACAGCGCACACGGTCATGCTGCTGTGTCAGCTCTTCCGAGATCACCAGTCGCGTGCACTCCCAAACCTCCGGGTTGTCCACTTCGGACCCGTAGATCTGCTTCGGGATATTGGGCAGCTTCCCCGCCACCGCATCCCGCACGAGATAGGTGTGCTCCCCCCAATGCGAGGTCGTCGACATTGCCCGCATACCGCCAAGCACGACACCCTCCCGCAGGACGAGCGAGTAATGGGCAAGCGGGTTGTCGTACTGGTCCATCTCGAACAGATCGTTGTGAGGAATGTCCCAGCGCAGCGTGTCCACGAAAAACTGCTTGCGAAGCTTCAGATAGTCGAAGAACGCGGTGCCGTGGATGTGCAGGTCCGACAGGGTGAAAGTGATGTTTTCCATAGTTTGCCCCTCCTATTTGGCAGGGCAATTAGAGCATCATGGAACATGGTTGATAAATCCTGAATGGCGAACTTCGAAAACAAAAAACGCCTATAAAGTGTATATGACGCAGCGGCACCCACGACATCAACCTCCACCGCAGGCTGAAATCGGACTGGGGACGATTCAGATCAGGCCATAGCCCACGGCGGCCGAGACCGCCTGGCTTGAGGTTTTCGCGCCCAGCTTGGCCTTGGCGTTCTTCAGGCGCTGCTTGATCGCGCCCTCGGTCACCGACAGCCGCACCGCAATCTCCTTCAGCAGCAGACCGTCACGCACCATCGACAAAGCCTCCAGTTCCGCCCGCGTCAGATTCGTCGGTGGCGCTGTAGCCTCATGCAAGCGCCGCAACTTTGCCTGCAATACCGCGATTTCATCGCTCTCGAATTCACGGTCGGACCGCGCGAAGGACCCGAAACTGCGCTGCCCCTCCGGCCCGGTCGGCGCACAGGATATCGCGACACCGTATGTCAATCCGTGACGACGCGCCTGAGCCATCACGCGACGCGGATCCGGCAGGTCGATCTCGCTCCAGCGGATCGTGCCGGAATTCTCGTAAAGCCAGCGCATGACCGGGTCATAGGGCATGAAACCCTGTTGCGTGTAGCGCTCGATCCAGCCTTTCGGCAAAGCGTTGTGTTCGGCGATCGGAAAGGCGAACCCGACGCGGAGCGCGATGTAATAGCCAGCAGGAGCAAGAAAGGAAAACTCGCCTCCTTGCTGTGCCTTCGACATCGTGTGATCTTCCTGCCAATAATCTGGTAAAACGCGCGATGCGCCCGTGCGCGTAATAGTTGTGTCCGTGGCGTGGGTATGCCATGGAAACCTTGGTGAGAAAAGCCACACCAATCATGAACGCGTGATGCCAAGCCAGGAAAAGATCAGCGAGCTTATCGAGAAGGTGCATGCTGCATGGCCGGCAGGCTTCGCGGTAGGGTTGCATGTAACCTTCACGACGCCGCGTTACATGTTCCAATCCTACGAAAAAAACTGGCTCGACACCTATTCCAGGCTTGGCCTTGTTCTGCTTGATCCGGTGGTGCGATGGGGCTTTTCCAACACCGGCACGATCCGCTGGAGCGATCTCGCCGGCCAGGACGATGCAGGTGTGCTGAAGCGGGCGGCAGAGCACGGGCTGCATTACGGCGCCGTTGTTGCCATCGTGCGCAACGGCTCACGGTCCATGGGCGGTTTCGCCCGCAGTGACCGCGAACCAACAGATGCGGAGCTTGCTACTCTGTCCAAGGATCTGACGAGCTTGCACGATCTGACGCAAAACGTAGAACGCCTGGCCCCCTCGGTCCACGAGACGCTGAAGCAGATGTCGATCTACCTCACCCACGGCTGAGGACGGGCCTAGAGCGGTTCGATATCGCCTTCGGCACGAAGCGCGTGAAACTGCTGAACGAAATCCTGAAGCCTGCCATCGGCAATCGCATCGCGCAGCCCCTGCATCAGTTGCTGGTAGTAATGCAGGTTGTGCCAGGTCAGCAGCATCCCGGAAATCATCTCACCCGCCCGGAAGACATGGTGCAGATAGGCGCGGGAATAGCTGCGGCAGGCCGGGCAGGTGCAATCTTCGTCCAATGGGCGCGGATCGTCCTGATGGCGGGCGTTCTTGATATTGACCTGCCCGCGCCGGGTCCAGGCCTGCCCCGTGCGGCCCGACCGCGAGGGCAATACGCAATCCATCATGTCGATGCCGCGTTCCACCGCGCCGACGATGTCGTCGGGCTTGCCGACACCCATCAGATAGCGCGGTTTGTCCTCGGGCAGAAAACCCGGCGCGTAGTCTAAGACGGAGAACATCGCCTCCTGCCCCTCGCCCACGGCCAGCCCGCCAACGGCATAGCCGTCAAAGCCAATTTCCTTGAGTTTCTCGGCGCTTTCCTCACGCAGCTCACGTGTCACACCGCCCTGCATGATGCCGAAAAGCGCATGGCCCGGCCGGTCGCCAAACGCATCGCGCGACCTCTGCGCCCACCGCATCGACAGCCGCATGCTTTCGGCCACCGCCTCCTCCGTCGCGGGAAGCGCGGGGCATTCGTCGAAACACATGACGATGTCGGATCCCAGCAACTTCTGGATCTCCATCGAGCGTTCGGGGCTCAGCATGTGCTTTGACCCGTCGATATGCGACGAAAACCGCACCCCTTCCTCGGTCAGCTTGCGAAGACTCGCCAGGCTCATCACCTGAAACCCACCGCTGTCGGTCAGGATCGGGCGCTCCCAATTCATGAACTTGTGCAACCCGCCGAGCCTTGCAATGCGCTCGGCCGTCGGGCGCAGCATCAGGTGATAGGTATTACCGAGAAGAATATCGGCCCCGGTCGCACGAACGCTTTCGGGCAGCATCGCCTTGACCGTGGCCGCCGTGCCGACCGGCATGAAGGCCGGTGTCCGGATCTCACCCCGCGGGGTAGAGATGGTGCCGGTCCGGGCCGTGCCGTCGGTCGCGTGAAGGGAGAATGAAAAACGCTCTGTCATGGCCGCGCCTCTTAGCCGAGCCCGCGACGGTTGGGAAGACTGGCCGGCGGTGCGAGAGAGGTCCGAAAAGAAATAGAGATACGTCCGGAACGCGGACATTGCTGCCGTTCAACGATTTCACCAAAGCCCGGAATCAAGGCGCGCTGAAGGCGCGCCGCCGGGCAGCGCCCGACCGCCCCCTGGGCGGGCGCTCCTGCACCGTTTCAAGCGGTACAGACGTCCGAAGTGGCGGCACCATAAAGTGCCTGACACCGTCGTTGCGGCGCCCACCCGCGGTCGGGCGCTGCCCGGCTTTCCAAGATCCGCAACGGGCCGTTCTCGTCGATCTGGGGAGCAGATCCGATTGGCGCTCTGCTGCACCGCCTCAGGTCCGGCCCGAGCCCTCCTTGCGTTTGCTGCTCTGACCGCCGGTAGCCTCGTGGGCTGGGCCAGCCAGTGGGAATAGTTAATCGCGGCCCCCCGCCGAAGGTGGGCGGGCCGACGCGGTGGGATTGCGTCGGGATCCGCGCGCACTGGCCGTTAGAATCTTGCACTGCTGATATCACCGCCAAGAGCGTAGCGGCCGCCGATCACAAACTGCTCGGCACTCATGGCGATGTGCTTGGCCGCTGCCCGAACGTCGCGTTCGCGCCTTTCGAATGGCTGGGACTCGGCAAGGGCCCGGGCCCCGATCAGATCGTTCACCTTCAGCACCACGCTTACTGCGACTTCGGCAGCGTGAGAACAGGCAAGCCGGTAGTTGATCCGGGTCTCAACCTGATCCGGGCCATCGCCTTCGACGGACGCGCACAAGGCTGACATGGCTGACCGCATATAGGCGCCGGCCGATCTGCACTTTGCAAGGCAGCGTCCGATCTCGGCCTGAATCAGTTCGCGTTCTGCAATGGGAACGGTAATGCCCAGTCGACGGTGGCCATTGCTGACCGAGATGAGCGCATTGATTGCGCCCTGTGCGATCCCCAGAGGTACGGTGGCAACCGTCCAGACAAAGGCGGAAATACTCGGAAGGCGATAGACGATGCCGGGCTGGGTCGGAATTGGCGGCAAGTCGCAAACGAATTCGGCCGGCAGGAACACGCTGTCTGCCTCAAAGTCCCAGCTTCCGGTGCCTCTCATCCCTGATACATGCCAGTTGTCGATCAGTTTTAGGGCCTCACGCGGCAGGAACGCCAGAACGGCCCGCCCGTTCCCGGGCCCCTTGCCTTCGTCGACCTCGCAGACCGCGGCAAAGGTCGTGGCATGGGGCGCACCGCTGGCATAGGGCCATCGACCGGTGATGCGGAAGCCAGACTTCGCCGGCACCGCTTCACCGGTCGCGCCGGTGCTTGAGGCGACGAAGGCCGATGGGTTCCCGAACACCTCTTGCGCGGCTTCAGGCGGCAGATACCCGCCGGCGCGCGACATGCCTCCGCCGTTTCCGACGAGCCAGCCGATTGTCCCGTCAAGTGCTGCGGCGTGTTCGACCACGGTCATGAAATCGAGGGGTGACAGCCCGCATCCGCCAAGTTGAGCTGGCAGCAGAAGTCGGAAGAAGCCTGCGTCGCTCAGGGCACCAAAAACCTCGTCCGACAGCCGTCGATCCGCGTCTAAGCGCCCGCATTGCGCTGTCAGCAAAGGGCGGATCCGTTCGAACCTTTCGATCATGGTTGCAGCGGTCGAAGCCGAATGTTGGTCCAGCATGTTGATCCCCTTCCCGAATGACGGAATGGTCGGGCTTGATGAGATGCGGGGCAACAGCAAAGAATTCGGTGTAAGGTGAATACAGTTCATCTAGAATTTGACCCATGCACCGCCTTCCACCTCTACGAGAGCTTCAGGCCTTTGAATCCGCGGCCCGCCTCCTGAGCTTCAGGAAGGCGGCGGAGGAACTGTCCGTCACACCGACGGCCGTCAGCCACCAGATTCGGCTGTTGGAACGCTATTGCGGCCAGCCCCTTTTTCAGCGCCAGCCAAGGCCCCTGCAGCTCACCACGGCGGGCGCACAGCTTCTGCCCGTTGTCCGCGACGCTTTCCTGTCGATCTCGGACGAGCTTGCCCGCCTTACCCCTGGCAGCCGGATCGGCCATCTTCGGGTGACGACAACCAGCGCCTTCGCCGCGCGCTGGCTGCTGCCGCGCCTGGAAAGCTGGCGTGCGGAAGCGCCGGGATCGACGCTCGACCTTGTGGGAACGGATACCGTGCTGAATCTTCGCACCGGCGAAGTTGACGTTGCGATCCGCTATGCGCGGCGGCCTCCGGATGACGGAAACGCGGTGGAACTGCTGCGCGATACCTTCCACGTCGTTGCGGCGCCGTCGATGCTTCAGGGACGAACCGGGATGATCGAACCGCAGGCGATCCTTGACCTGCCGCGTGTCGAGGTCGGTTGGCCCCTGACCGACACCGGTGCTCCCACTTGGCGTCACTGGGAAACTGCGGCCCGGGCGGCAGGCCACCGGATCACTGGTATCGTCCGGCCACCGCAACTGAAATTCCACGAAGAGCACCACGGGATCGAAGCGATCATAGCCGGGCAGGGTTTTGGGCTGTGTAGCGATGTGCTCGTTGCACGCGAACTTCGCGATGGCCGTCTTCTGCGGGTCAGCGATATCGTTCTGCCCGGCTACGGCTTCTACTTTGTCTATCGGGCCGAGCACCCGAGGCGCGGGGCCGTGGAATCTCTGCTTCGCTGGATGCAGCGACAAGCCGCCGAATGAGGTCGACGGTCAAACATGCGCGCGCCAGCTCTCACGCACAGAAGATGACTTCAACCGATATTTCGCGCCGACCCGGAATGACAGGAATGCCAATGCTGTTCTGCAGAAACTCGGGTCCCAGTGAATGACCGGTTTAGGTCGGAACGGCGTATCGTCCTACGGCCGATTCGTCCGTTTTGCATGCTTTCACCCGCAACAGCATCCGGCAACTTCGGTGAATGTCGCATATGGCCGGCCGCGCCGCAGCAAACTGGATACGGGACGAACGGCAGCAATCGGCCGTCCGCAGATCAGATGGCGTTCTGCACCGCAACATACGCCTTCGGAAAGCGCGGTAGCTTTCGGCTCGAAACGACCCATGATCATGGCAACCCATAAGCAAATCGGACTTGAGGCAGAACCATCTGTTCTCCCGTGGCGGGTTGCCCCCGTGGGCGGGACAGTGTCGGGACGGGTGCCATACGCTTGCCATACGTTATGCCGTCGCTGTGCAGACGCCCCGCGGGGCCCGGTCCCCGGCTATGGACCTTGGCGCGGAATTCCCTATATATTCGCTCAGGAACCAAGCGAGACTGTCATGACCGCCGAACACAAGGACCCGATCGAGGGCACGCCACTGATCAAGCCCTCGACCACGGACCACCCGCTTTATGATAGCGTGGTGGAGGCGTGCCGGACTGTCTATGATCCTGAAATTCCTGTGAATATCTATGATCTCGGCCTGATCTACACGGTCGATATCTCGCCCGAGAACGAGGTTAACATCATCATGACCCTGACCGCCCCGGGCTGCCCCGTCGCGGGCGAGATGCCCGGCTGGGTTGTCGATGCGGTCGAACCCCTGGACGGCGTCAAACAAGTCGACGTCCAGATGACCTTCGAACCGCAATGGGGCATGGACATGATGTCCGACGAAGCCCGCCTCGAGCTTGGGTTCATGTAGTCAAGTATTTTGGCTTGATTATTTAAAGTAAAGCTTATAGGCTTTATCCGAAGGATGAACCATCATGACTTCGGACACGCTCTTCGCGATCCTTACCGGCGACCTGATCGGCTCCACCCGCGCATCACAGAAGCGGGTTGAGCACACGATGAACCTGCTCTCTGGCGGGCTGCCCCCCGGCATCCGCTGGGACGGCTGGACAGCTGCAAACGTCCGCTTCACCCGACATCGCGGCGACGGATGGCAGATGCTGGCGCCGGAACCCGACCTCGCATTGCGCTGGGCGGTGACGCTGCTCGCAGGGCTGCGCGCGGATCCCCAGGCGCTCGGCACACGTATTTCTATTGGCATCGGCACCATTACAAGCCGTGGCACCGAGGACCTGCGTGATGCGTCCGGTCCGGTCTTCGAGGCTTCAGGACGCGGGCTCGACGCCATGCGCCGGGATGAGACCCTGTTCATGATGGGCGGAGAAACCGGCCACAGTGCTTCGGAGACTCCTCGTCTCGCGGGGGCAGTAAAGGCGTCCGTCATGCTGATCGACGAACGTATCGCGCGATGGTCCCCGGAACAGGCCGAAGCGACCGCGTATTTCCTGCATCCTTCCGCGCCCCCCGCAACAGAGATCGCACGCCGTCTGTCGATCACCCCTCAGGCCGTCAGCTATCGGTTGAAAGGTGCTGGCGCCAGAACGCTTAAAGACGCATTGTCGGCTTTGGAACACGATTGGAGAGAGACCTGGAGCCGCCCGGAATGATCGAAACCTTCGCCGCGCTCCTTTTCGCCCATGTCCTCGCCGATTTCGTATTCCAAACAAAATGGATCGCCGAGAACAAGCTGCGCCCGCAAGTCCTTCTGCTGCACGGGCTGATCGTTATGGCGATGGCAGCCGCCGCTACAGGACGCATTGATGCCTGGCAGATCGGTGTACTCGCCCTTGTCCATATCGCCACCGATTGGGCCAAGGGCACATTTGCACCGGACGGTCTGACGGGCTTTGTCGCCGACCAGACAGCTCATCTTGTGACGCTCGGCGTGCTTTCCTTCCTCGTCCCCTCCCTGTTCGCAGAAGGGCTCTGGAGCGACCTGACCTTCCTGCCCGCTCTCATGACCCTTGCAGCGGGGCTGATCCTTGCCACCCGCGCGGGTGGCTTCGCCGTCGGGTTCCTGATGCAGCCCTGGGCCGAGGATGTGCCGAAGGGGCTGACCAATGGCGGCAAGCTGATCGGACTTCTGGAACGCGGGCTGATCTTCCTCCTTATCCTCGTCGGCCAACCCGTCGGCATCGGCTTCCTGATCGCTGCGAAGTCGGTCCTCAGGTTCGAGACAACGTCAGAGGATCAACGCGCCGGCGAATATGTGATCATCGGCACACTTGCCTCTTTCGGCTGGGCGCTTCTCTTCTCCTATGCAACCGTCTGGATGATGACCGCCCTGCCCCCGCTTGAGATTGCCCGGCCCGCACCCTAGATTGGGGACAGGAAACGGAGACCAGACCATGTTCGGCATTCCCGGCAAATCCCCGGTGACGCTCACCCCGCGCGCGGTGGCGCAGATCACGCGGCTTATGGCGAAAGACGGCGCCTTTGGGCTGAAGCTCGGCGTCAAGAAGGGCGGCTGTGCGGGCATGGAATACACGATGGAATTCGCCGCCGAGGCCGCGCCCCATGACGAGGTTGTCGAACAGGATGGCGCGCGGGTGATGATCGCACCGATGGCGCAGATGTTCCTTTTCGGGACCGAGATCGACTATGAGACCTCGCTTCTGGAAGCAGGCTTCAAGTTCAACAATCCCAACGTCTCCGAGGCCTGCGGCTGCGGAGAATCGATCAAGTTCAAGGACATGCCGAGCGCATGAGCGTCTCGGACGCCGATATCGCCTTTGCACTGGAGCTTTTTGAAGGCCTCGGCCCCCTGACAACCCGCAAGATGATGGGCGGGCTGTGCCTGTATCGCGACGGCACGATCTTTGCGATCCTGCATTCAGACGGCTCGATCTGGCTGAAGGGTGCGGGTAATTTCGCCGACCAGATGACGGCAGAGGGCTGGACCCGCTGGACCTATTCCCGCGACGATAAGAAGACCACCGCCATGCCCTATTGGCGGCTGCCGGATGCGGCGCTTGATGACGCCGATCATGCCTGCGATCTGGCCCGGTCCGCGCTGATCGAACTCTGAACGCAGCTTTCAGCCCGCAGGAACGACCTGCCTCGACTGAAGGTGAATATAGGTTTCGTCGTACCGCTTTTGCAGGTGATCGACCGCCCGGATCACCTGCCCCGACCCGATTGGCGCAACATTGGCATCGTAATTGGGATTGAAGAAAAGCGGCACCGAGATCCGCTCGTCCTTCGTGCCCCTGACCCGGTGCGGTGTCGCCTTGACCCGGCCCGCCGTCCACATCTCCAGCATCTCGCCGAAATTGATGATGAATTCACCCGGCGGCGCACTGACCGGTATCCAGCCGCCGCCCCGCGTCCGGACCTCCAGCCCCGGCGAGCCATCGGTCGCCAGAAGCGTCAGGCAGCCATAGTCGGTATGAGTCGCGATCCCGAAATCCTTCTCGGTCGCCCAGGCGGGACGCTCAGGGTAGTAATTGCCACGCAGAAGCGCCATCGGGCGAGTGAACTTGTCGTCAAAATAGTCCGCATCCTCACCAATCGCCTCGGCAATGATATTCAGCAGACAAAGAGAGAAGGCGCAGGCCTCGCGGTAATAATTTTGCAGGGCCAATGCGAAACCGGCGGGCGTGGACGGCCACAGATTCGGTGCATAGCAGCGAAGGCCCGAAGCAGCCAGCGGGTCAGCGGGGTCCAGCACCAGCCCACAGTCGAAGACCTGCTTGTAATCGGGGTTGGCCTCGGGGTCGACCTGTTCGGAGCCTGGCGCGCCCCAGCCCCGGTTCGACCCGGTCCGTGCCATGTCATATGGCGCCTTTTCCGCGGCGGGCAGCGCAAAGAATGCCCGGTAGCCCGCAATCATAGCGGTAATCTGTGCAGGCGGAAACGGAGTGTTGTGAACAACAAGGAAACCCGGGTCAGATACCGCGCGCCTAACAGCATCGACCGCGACGGCGTCGCGCTCAAACAAGGACTTTGCGTCAATTCTCGGGATCATCAATGACTCTCAACCACAGGTTGCTCACATGCATTGACGCGGGGTAAACTGCAACCCCTTTCCGCGCCTTCCCGCAATTGCTAGACCTTGGTGCGCATACATCAGGAGGAAATTCGCCAATGCGCCGCAAGCTTGCCGCCGGAAACTGGAAGATGAATGGGACCGGTGACAGCCTTGCCGAAATCACCGCTCTGGCCACCGCGCATCCCGCCCCGGCCTGCGAAGTGCTGATCTGCCCGCCCGCAACGCTGCTGGCACGGATGGTTGCGACGGAACGCGGCCCCGTCATGGTCGGCGGACAGGATTGCCACCAGAACGCCTCGGGCGCTCATACCGGCGACATCTCGGCCGGGATGCTCAAGGATGCGGGGGCGAGCCACGTCATTGTTGGCCATTCCGAACGCCGCGCCGATCACGCCGAGTGTGATGCGCTCGTCTGCGCCAAGGCCGGGGCGGCCTATGGCAGCGCCCTCGTCGCGGTGATCTGCGTCGGCGAGACTGAGGCCGAACGCGATGCGGGCGATACGCTCAAGGTCATCGGCACGCAACTCGCGGGCTCGGTGCCCGATGGGGCGACAGCCGACAACACCGTCATCGCCTATGAACCGGTCTGGGCCATCGGCACCGGCCGCACGCCAACGCTCGACCAGATTGCCGAGGTCCATGATTTCATGCGCGCGGAACTGGCAAAACGCTTCGACGATGCCGAGGGGATGCGGCTTCTCTATGGCGGCTCCGTCAAACCCTCCAACGCCGCCGAGATCTTTGCCGTCTCGAATGTCGATGGGGCACTTGTCGGCGGGGCGAGCCTGAAGGCCGTGGATTTCGGCGGGATCATCGCGGCGCTCGACCGCGCCTGACCGTTTCCGACGCCGATGTCGCTTCCCGGCGCGCGCGTTCCGCCGACCGCATGAGAGACTTCACGCCGAACAACATCGGCGGAGCCCTTCGGCGTGACAACTGCAAGCCTTGTTCCCGCGCCGCACCAGTCTCCGCTGGTCGCCAATGCCGCCTGTATCGGATCGATGCTGATCTGGGCGGTGGGGTTCCCGCTGGCCGATGAGCTGTTGCGTCTTCTGCCGCCGCTCACTGTCGGGGTGCTGCGTCTGTCCATGGCTGCGCTCTTCCTTTTACCGCTCTGGATGCTCAGCGATGGAGGGCGGGAGCTCCTGCGCGCCGATTGGGGACGGGGGTTGATCATCGGCGCCATCGGTGTCGGCCTCGGCGCGCTGCTCCTGATCTTCGCCCAAAGCCGCACCGACGGTATCACCACGGCGGTCATCCTTGCCACGATGCCGGTCGCGGCGATCGCGCTTGAATGCCTGCTCGACGGTAGGCGGCTGACCGTACGGCTTATCGCGGGGATCATCCTCAGCACCGGTGGCGGTGTGGCGGTCTATGGTGCACGGATGGGACATATCGACATGGGGCTTGGCGCGCTCGCAGCGCTTCTGTCGGTTGTCGTCTTTGCCTGGGGCGCGCGGGCCTCGGTCAAGGCCCTGCCCGGCCTCTCTGCCCTCGGACGCACCGCCCTGACGGTCACGGGCGGCGCGCTGATTGCCCTTCTCGTCCAGGCCGGGCTCGAACTCAGCGGCGGACCGTCCGTGCCCTGGCAGCTTATCGGGATGCGGGAATGGCTTTACCTGGCAATCTATGGCATCGGCAGCCTCGCCATCGCCCAGTTGCTGTTCCTCATCGGCGTGGCGGGTCTTGGCGTTGGCCTCGCAACGATGCACATGAACATCGCACCCTTCTACGTGATGGTCGTCGCGCTGGCCTTCGGCGCGGGCTGGAACTGGGCGCAGGTCGGGGCCGCGGGCCTTGTCGCGCTCGGCGTAGTGATCGCGCAGGGACGTGGCCGCCGCCGCGCTTGAACCATCCCCCTCTCCCGGGTTAGCTCCTCCGGATCAGGACCGGAGCCCGCCATGCAAAGCCTCAGCCAGTCGCCGACCGACAATGCCTTCGTCCAGAATCCCTACCCGTTCTATGACCGCGCCAGAGCGGCGGGGCCGCTGTTTCACTGGCAGGATTACGATCTGATCTGCGCCACCTCGGCCACCACTGTCGGCGCCATCCTGCGCGACCGGCGCTTTGGCCGCGAGGTGCCCGAGGAAAAGCGCGCGCCCACCCCCGATCATCTGAAACCCTTCTACGCGGTCGAGGCGCATTCAATGCTGGAGCTGGAGCCGCCCCGCCACACGCGGCTGCGCTCGCTTGTCCTGCGCGCCTTCACCTCGCGCCGGATCGCGGCACTTGCGCCGGAGATCGAGGCCCTGACCCACGACCTGATCGACGCCTTTCCGGCGGGCGAGTTCGATCTGCTCCCCCACTTCGCCCAGAAACTGCCCGTGATCATCATCGCCCGCCTGCTCGGCGTGCCCGAGGCGCGCGCGGGTGACCTATTAGCCTGGTCGAACGCCATGGTCGGCATGTATCAGGCCCGCCGCGACCGGGCGATGGAGGATGCCGCCGTCGCCGCGACCGAGGCTTTCGTCGACTTCCTGCGCAACTATGTCGAGGAGCGCCGGGCGAAACCCGCCGACGACCTCATCACCCATCTCATCGCCGCCGAGATGGAGGGAGAGAAGCTCTCGACCGACGAATTGATCACCACCTGCATTCTGCTGCTGAATGCCGGTCACGAGGCGACCGTCCACACCATCGGAAACGGCGTCAAGGCCTTGATCGAAAACGGGTTTGGGGCAGACTCCCTGACGCCGGATGCCATCGACGCCACGGTGGAGGAAATCCTGCGCTTCGACCCGCCGCTACATCTTTTCACCCGCCACGCCTATGAGGATATCGAGATCGGCGGCCACACTTTCCGGCGCGGCGACGAGGTCGGCTGCCTTCTGGCCGCGGCCAACCGCGATCCGCGCCAATGGGACCGGCCCGACCGCTTCAACCCTTCCCGCCCGGTCAAACCCAATCTCAGCTTTGGCGTTGGCCTTCATTTCTGTGTCGGCGCGCCGCTCGCGCGGCTGGAACTCAAAACCGCCCTGCCGATCCTCTTTGACCGCCTGCCCGGCCTACGACTGACGGCCCCGCCGCGTTACGCCAATCTCTACCACTTCCACGGGCTGCTACAGCTCACTATGCGGGCCTGACCTTTCCACTTTCTGTCCGGAAATACTCCGGGGGTCCGGGGGCAGCGCCCCCGGCGGGTTCACAAGGGTAGCAGTGTCGTCGACTTGATCTCTTCCATGCTCAGAAGGGCTGTGACGTTGTAGATCTTCACCTCGGAAATCAGCGCCTGGTAGAAGGTGTCATAGGCGCGGGCATTCTGGACCCGGACTTTCAGGATATAGTCGATATCGCCCGCCAGCCGGTGCGCCTCCAGCACTTCGGGGCGGTTTCTCAGCGTTTTCAGGAACTTCTTCTGCCAGTCCGCCTCATGCTCGGAGGTGCGGATGAGGACGAAGAAACAGGCCTCCAGCCCCAGTGAATCGGCATCCAGAAGCACCGTCTGGCGGCCGATCACACCGGCCTCCCTCATCTTGCGGATTCGGTTCCACACGGGGGTTTTGGACGAACCCACCTTGCGGGCAATTTCGTCGAGCGACTGGGAGGCATCCTCCTGCAGTTCCCCAAGGATTTTCCTGTCCATCTCATCCAGCCGGACTGACATTCGTTTTTTCCTCCGAATCCGAAACACCGGTTCCTTTCCGCCGCTGATACAGAACATACGTCCTTATTCGCAAGGGTATCTGGCAACATATTGGGAAAATTTCCTATATTGAGACAAGAAATCACCCGACCGGCCCCGCCGCCCCGAAAGGACCCGACCCATGGCCCGCGCCTTTACACCCAAAGTCGTCACCGCGAATGCGCTGATCGAAGGCGATGTCGTCTATCTGACGGCCGATGACCGCTGGAGCCGCGATCATGCCGAGGCCGAGCTGATCGAGGATGAGGCGCATGCCCAGTTGCGCCTTCTGAAGGCCGAAAGCCAGAAGAATATCATCGTCGGCGCCTATCTCGCCGATGCGAAGCCCGGCGCCACCGGCCCCGAACCCATCCATTTCCGCGAAGCGTTCCGCACCCGCGGCCCTTCGAACTATGCACACGGCAAGCAGGAGGCCGGTCATGTATAAGTACAACGACTTCGACGAGGCCTTCGTGCGGCAGCGGAACGCCCAGTTCCGTAAGCAGGTCGAGCGCCGCATCGACGGTTCGCTGACCGAGGATGAATTCAAACCCCTGCGCCTGATGAACGGGCTCTACCTGCAACTGCATGCCTACATGCTGCGGGTAGCAATCCCCTATGGCACACTGTCAGCCGACCAGATGCGCCAGCTTGCGATGATTGCCGACCGCTGGGACAAAGGTTACGGCCATTTCACCACGCGGCAGAACATCCAGTACAACTGGCCGAAGCTGACCGACGTGCCCGACATGCTCGACGCGCTTGGCGACGTGCAGATGCACGCGATCCAGACGTCGGGCAACACGATCCGCAACGTCACCGCCGATCATTTCGCCGGGGCTGCGGCGGATGAGATCGAAGACCCGCGTCCGACGGCCGAACTGATCCGCCAGTGGTCGACAGATCACCCGGAATTCCAGGCCCTGCCGCGCAAGTTCAAGATTGGCGTCACCGGCTCACCGAATGACCGCGCCGTGACCAAATCGCACGACATTGGCCTGCGCATCGTGCGCGGCAGTGGTGGTCAGACCGGTTACGAAGTTCTGGTCGGCGGCGGTCTTGGCCGCACGCCGATGGTCGGCCAGGTGATCAAGCCCTTCGTGAAGAAGGAAGACCTGCTGCCCTATCTCGAAGCCATCGTTTCTGTGTACAACCTGATGGGCCGCCGCGACAACAAATACAAGGCACGGATCAAGATCACCGTCTTCGAGAACGGCATGGAGAAGTTCCGTGACGCCGTTGACGAACGTTTCAAGGTCACCAAGCAGGAATTTGGCGGCGTCAGCGCGGATGTGCTGCGCGAGATCGAAACCTTCTTCGCCGCCCCCGCTTTCCGCAACGCGCCGGAAGACGCCTATCTAGCCGCGCGCAACAGCGATCCTGTCTTCCGCTCCTGGACCGACACCAACCTGACCGAACACCGCGCCCCCGGCTATGCCATCGTGACCGTGTCCCTCAAGGCGCATGGCGCAACCCCCGGCGACGCGACCTCGGCCCAGATGCGGCTTCTGGCCGATCTGGCCGAAACGTATGGCCATGGCGAGCTGCGCATCAGCCATGAACAGAATGTGATCCTGCCGCATGTCCACAAATCGGACCTGCCCGCGCTTCACGCGGCACTGAAGATCGAAGGGCTGGCGACGGCGAATATCGGCCTCGTCTCCGACATCATCGCCTGCCCCGGCATGGATTATTGCGCACTGGCGACAGCGCGTTCGATCCCGGTCGCTCAGGAACTGGCGACGCATTTCAATTCCATCGGTCTGGAAGAGGAAATCGGCGCGCTCAAGATCAAGATCTCGGGCTGCATCAACGCCTGCGGCCATCACCATGTCGGCCATATCGGCATTCTCGGCCTCGACCGCGCGGGGGTGGAGAGCTACCAGATCACGCTGGGCGGCGATCACACCGAAAATATGGTGATCGGCGAACGCGCGGGCCCCGGTTTTGCCTATGACGAGATCGTACCCGCTATCGAGCGCCTCCTACGCGCCTATCTGGAGGTTCGCGAAGACGCGACCGAGACCTTCCTTGAGGCCTATCGCCGTCTGGGTGCGGAGCCCTTCAAGGCCGCGCTCTATCCGGCCGAGGCTGCCCGCGATGCCGCTTGAGGCACCTTTCCCGTCGATTGCGAGCCGCGTGACAACGCTCAATGACCGCTATCGCCATCATTCGGCGACAGCGGTCCTTGAACGCGCGCTTTTCGATCCGGAACTGGGCAATGTGGCGCTGGTCTCGTCCTTCGGGGCGGAATCGGTGGTGCTTTTGCACCTCGTTTCGGTCATTGCGCCCGGTACGCCGGTGATCTTCATCGACACGCAGATGCTCTTCCCCGAAACGCTCGCCTATCAGCGCGAATTGGCGGACAAGCTGAACCTCACGGATGTGCGCACGATCCGTGCGGACCGGCGGGATACCGATTTTGAGGACCCGGACGGCACGCTGCACCAGTTCAGCACCGATGCCTGCTGCGCGCTGCGCAAGGTGGTGCCGCTGGAACGCGCCCTGCAGGGCTTTGACGGCTGGATCACCGGGCGCAAACGCTTTCAGGCAGGCACCCGCGCGGCGCTCGATTTCTTCGAGAATGAGGAAGACCGGCGCATCAAGGTCAACCCGCTCGCCCATTGGGGGCGCGAGGACCTTGAGGACTATATGACAAACAACAACCTGCCGCGTCATCCCCTGGTCGCGAAGGGTTATCCTTCGATCGGCTGCGCGCCCTGCACGAGCCCGGTCAGGGAAGGTGAAGATCCCCGCGCAGGACGCTGGCGCGGAACGCAGAAACAGGAATGCGGTATTCATTTCGTGAATGGAAAGGCCGTGCGCGGCCCGGTGCCGCAGGATGATCGAGAGGAGACCGCAGCATGAGCGTGATCGTGCGCGATGACGGCTTTCACGCCGATGACTACAAAGGCGCGGCGTTGGATCTGGCGCAGGACCTGATGCCCGGCGATCTACCGACCGACTTTCAAAGTGTAGATCTGATCCGGATCGCCTTCCCGTCCTCCGCCGACGGGCGCGGCTTCACGCTGGCCCGTCACCTGCGCGCGCGGGGATATAAAGGGCGGCTGCGGGCCAAGGGCCATGTCCTTGCCGATCAGTACGCGATGGCGCGGCGCTGCGGCTTTGACGAGGTGGAAATCTCGGACGACCTCGCTGCGCGTCAGCCCGCCCACCAGTGGACCTTCCGGGCCGACTGGCAGGACCACGACTATCGGTCGCGGCTGAAAGCCTGACACCGGGGTTTCCCCCATGCAAAAACCTGAATAGAAGGATGGGCGGGCAACGCGCGCCCATGAGGAACATGAACGATTTGAACACTGTGAACGAAGCCACCGCCAAGCCCGTCCGAACCCTGCCTGATGCCCAGACCGTGACACAGGTCCAGCACTGGACCGATCGGCTGTTTTCCTTCCGCGTGACCCGGCCGCAGTCTCTGCGCTTCCGCTCGGGCGAGTTCGTGATGATCGGATTGCTCGGTGATAACGGCAAACCGCTTCTGCGCGCTTATTCCATCGCCTCGCCGTCCTGGGATGAGGAACTGGAGTTCTATTCGATCAAGGTTCCTGACGGCCCCTTGACATCGAAACTCCAGCATATCCGGCCCGGGGACGAGATCATCCTGCGTCCGAAACCGGTGGGCACGCTCGTCCATGACGCGCTGCTGCCCGGCAAACGGGTTTGGTTCCTCGCCACCGGCACCGGCATCGCGCCCTTCGCCTCGCTCATGCGCGACCCGGAGACCTATGAGAAGTTCGATCAGGTCATCATGATGCACACCTGCCGCGAACAGGCGGAACTGGATTATGGCCGGGAACTGGTCGAGAGCCTTCAGGACGATCCGCTGATCGGCGAGATGGTGGCCGGCAAACTGCTCTACTACCCGACGACGACACGGGAAGAGAGCCCGAATATGGGCCGCATCACCGACAACCTGACTTCGGGCAAGGTGTTCGAAGACCTCGGCCTGCCGCCGATGGACAAGGACCATGACCGCGCCATGGTCTGCGGATCGCTGGCCTTCAACGTCGATGTAAAGGCGGTCTTGGAAGGGTTCGGCCTGCGCGAGGGCGCGAATTCCGAACCGCAGGAGTATGTGGTCGAAAAAGCCTTCGTCGGCGACGGGATCTGACAGCCAAGCTGCACGACGGAAAAAGCCGCGCGGATATGATCCGCGCGGCTTACGTATTACGTGGGTTTTCGATCAGAGGCCGAGCGCAGCCTTGACCTGATCCAGCGCGGCACCCAGAAGTTCCGGGCTGTCTTTCGCGGCATCGACAGTAGCTTTGAGCGTGGCTTTGGTTGCATCGTCCAGCGAGGAGCCGTCGATCGCGGCATTGACGGAATCGGCGTCGAAATTCGCTGGATCGAAGATATCGGCGACGGCGCCCGCAGCTTCGGTCGCGGTTTCGGCGGCAGCGTCAACGGCCTCACCGGCAGCTTCCGTAGCCGATTCCACCGCCGCGCCCACGGCATCGGCTGCGCCTGCGGCGGCAGCAGCGGCTTCGGCAGCGGCAGCCTCAGCGGCGGCGGCAGCTTCCGCGGCAGCAGCGGCGGCAGCTTCCTCGGCGGCCTTGGCTTCTTCAGCGGCCTTGGCGGCAGCCTCTTCCTCGGCAGCCTTGGCAGCCGCTGCGGCCTCGTCTGCCGCCTTTTGGGCCATCGCCGCCTCTTCAGCCGCTTTCTGCTGGCCGTTGGAGTAGTACCAGTACCCGCCGCCGGCCAGGACCAGCACGACAGCAGCAATCAGAATATTCCGGTTCATTTTGTCATCCCTCAAGATACAGGATCGCCTCAGTTGCTGCGTCGCTATGGCAGAAACAATCACCGGATAAAAGCGGTTCGATGCAAAGCGCCCGAATCCGGCTTGAATCAGCCTCTTGGGACGACTAGTTTGCCCGCCACTTGCAATGGCCACGACAGAAGGAGCGCCACCATAGCCCGCAGACCGCACAACGCCCCGCCGCAACGCGATACGGGACCTCGCGTCAATGACCGCATCCGTGCCCCTGAGATTCGCCTGATCGGCGCCGAGGGGGAAAATGTCGGCGTCGTCACGCCCTCCCGCGCCATGCAGATGGCCGAGGAAGCCGGACTTGACCTCGTGGAGATTTCACCGAACGCGGTGCCGCCGGTCTGCAAGATCATGGACTTCGGCAAGTTCAAATATGAACAGCAGAAGAAAGAAGCCGAGGCCCGCAAGAAGCAGAAGATCATCGAGATCAAGGAAATCAAATTCCGGCCCGGGACGGATACGCATGACTATGACGTCAAGATGCGCTCGGTCGTAAAGTTCCTCGAAGGTGGCGACAAGGTGAAGGTCACCCTGCGCTTCCGCGGCCGCGAGATGGCGCACCAGGAACTGGGCCTTGAGCTTCTGAAACGCGTGGCGGCGGATGTCGAGGAAATCGGCAAGATCGAGAATATGCCGAAGCTTGAAGGCCGTCAGATGGTGATGATGATCGGCCCGCGCTAGTCTGGAGTCATGCACCGATTATGCGCCCTCGCACATGCGGGGGCGTTTTCGTTTGTGGATATCGCAAACGGATTATTCGTCACCGTTGCACGTGCGTCACTCGCAATCGTGCTGGTCCGGTCCTAGGATCGCCGCAGAACGAGGCAGTCAGGGACGCGTCGATGCACCCGGAACTCATTGTTACACTCCGGGGATATAACCGGTCGCTCTTTCTCGCCGATCTTACCGCTGGAATAACCGTGGCCATGGTGGCCCTGCCCCTGAGCATCGCCATCGCAATCGCGTCGGGCGCCACCCCGGCGCAGGGGCTGGTGACCGCGATCATCGGCGGTTTCCTGATCTCGGCTTTCGGCGGCAGCCGGGTGCAGATCGGCGGACCAACCGGCGCGTTCATCGTCGTCGTCTATGCGGTGATCGCGGAACATGGCTATGACGGGCTGCTGATCGCGACCCTGATGGCCGGTGCCCTGCTCCTGATCGCGGCAGCCCTGCGGCTAGGCAACCTGATCGCGTTCATCCCGGAAGCTGTCGTCAACGGCTTCACGATCGGCATTGCCGCGATCATTGCGACGAGCCAGATGAAGGATCTTCTCGGGCTTCAGACCGGTTCGGTACCTGCCGACTTTCTCGAAAAACTCCCCGTTCTCTGGCAGGCCCGGGACAGTCTCAGCCTCCTTGCGCTTGGCCTTGGGCTACTGACGATGGTCCTGATCGTCGTATTCCGGCGAGCCGCACCAAAGGCGCCGGGCCTGATTGTCGCCGTGGCACTTACATCGGCTGCCGTTGTCATCTTTGATCTGCCCATCGACACGATCAATGACCATTTCGGGGCGCTGCCGCAATCCCTGCCCCTGCCGGCACTTCCAGAAATCACGCTTGACCGCCTGACCACGCTGCTACCTTCCGCCTTCGTCATCGCCTTTCTCGCAGGCGTCGAATCCCTTCTGTCCGCCATGGTGGCCGACCGCATGACGGATACGCGCCACCGACCAAATGCCGAGGTGTTGGCGCAAGGCCTCGCCAATATCGGGTCGGCATTCATGGGCGGACTACCGGCGACCGGGGCCATCGCGCGCACGGCCACTAATATCCGGGCAGGTGGGCGGACACCGGTGGCCGGGATCATCCACGCGCTGACCATCCTGATCTTCGTGCTCGCTGCCGCCCCGCTTGCCGGATACCTCGCAATGCCGGCGCTGGCCGCATTGCTGATCCTCACGGCCTGGAACATGAGTGAGCCGCAAAAGTGGGGGCACTATGCGCGCGCGCGCAAATCCGATCGAATCTTGCTGATCCTTACATTGGTCCTCACGCTCGTCGCCGATCTGACCGTCGCGATCGGGGTAGGCGTTGCGGTCGGCCTCGCTCTCAGGCTAAGGCGCAGGAACGTGCCGCCGGCGGAATGGGATACGCCCGAGCGGTAATCTGACGCGAGGGGCCGGATGCTATCCTATCAGCACATCTATCACGCGGGTAATCTGGCCGACGTGCACAAACATGCGCTGTTGGCGGTGATGCTGGACTACCTGACCCGCAAGACAAAACCCCTGTCTTATATCGAGACCCATGCCGGACGCGGCCTCTATGATCTTGCAGCGCCGGAGGCGGCGAAGACCGGCGAAGCCCTCGCAGGGATCGTGAAGCTGGCCGGACAGTTTGCGGAAGACCATCCTTATTCCCGTGTCCTGTCAGGCGTCTCGGCGCATCACGGGCCAACGGCATATCCCGGCTCCCCCCTCGTGGCGGCGTTTTCCCTGCGCGATGGCGACCGGATGCATCTGGCAGAGCTTCACCCCCGCGAAGTCACAGTGCTGCGCGAGGTGATGGAGCCGTTTGGCGCGCATATCCGGCAGGAGGACGGGGCGCAGATGGCGCTGGCCGTGACCCCGCCTGAGCCACGCCGGGGGCTGATGCTGATCGACCCGAGTTATGAGGTGAAGGCCGAGTACACCGCCCTGCCCGCGCTGATCGCCAAGGTTCATGCCAAGTGGAACGTCGGCGTGATCGCGCTCTGGTATCCGATTCTGACGAGCGGCGCGCATGTGGCGATGCTGGCCGAACTGGAGCGCGCTTCCTATCCCAAGGCTTTGCGGCACGAGGTGCGCTTTCCGCCTGCCCGGGAGGGACACGGCATGGTCGGGTCGGGCATGTTCATCCTGAACACGCCCTTCGGAACCGAAGGTGAAGCGGACCGATTGAGCGCGGTTTTTGCCTCTCATTCGGCATAGACAAAAGGCCGGGGATCGCCCCCGGCCTTCCTTTGGTCATATGCGGCTCGGCGAAAGGCAGCCTCAGGAGGCCGCGACCGCCCGCGTCGTCAGTACCTTCGCCAGATGTGCGCGATAGGCAGGCGTTCCATGCAGATCGCCGATCATGCCGTCGGCGCTCAGGCTCAGCCCCTTCACCGCGTCGGCTGAGAAGTTGCCCGACAGGGCGGCTTCAGCCTCGCTCCAGCGGAAAACACCTTCCTCTGACGCGCCGGTGACGGCAACCCGGGCGCCGCCCGCATATTTCGCGACGAAAACACCGGTCAGGGCGAAGCGCGAGGCAGGCTGGTCGAACTTCTGGTAGTTCGCCTTTTCGGGCACCGGGAAGCGAACCTCGGTGATGATCTCACCCGGTTCCAACGCGGTGGCGAAAAGCCCTTCGAAGAAATCATCCGCCGCGATCTTCCGGGCATTGGTCACGATCGTTGCGCCCGAGGCGAGGACCGCCGCCGGATAGCAGGCCGAAGGGTCGTTATTGGCGAGTGATCCGCCGATCGTGCCCTTGTTCCTGACCGCCGGATCGCCGATCCCACCCGCAAGCGCAGCCAGCGCCGGGTATTTCGCCGCCGCCTCCTTCGCCACGGTTGCATGGGTCGTTGCCCCGCCGATGCAGAGCGACCCGTCATCTCCGGTGCAGACGCCCTGCATCTCCTTGATCCCGGAGAGGCTTACCAGCACCGACGGCGCCGCGAGCCGCTGCTTCAGCGAGGGGATCAGGGTCTGCCCGCCACCCAGCGCCTGCGCGTCCTCACGGCCAAGCGCCTTGACGGCGTCGGCGATGGTCGTGGGCTTTTCGAATTCGAATGCGTACATGGTTTTCTCCCTCAGCCCTGCATCGCCGCCCAGACCCGCGAGGGGCTGACTGGCATGTCGATATGATCCACCTTGTGCCCGCCGCGCTGAAGCGCGTCGATCACGGCATTGACGACCGCAGGCGGCGACCCGATGGCCCCCGCCTCGCCACAGCCTTTCACGCCGAGCGGGTTGTGGGTACAGGGCGTCTGGCAGGAATGGTCCACATTGTAGAACGGCACATCATCGGCGCGCGGCATGGCGTAGTCCATGTAGGACCCGCTCAGTAGCTGGCCATTGCCGTCATAGGATGTGTTTTCGCACAAAGCCTGACCGATCCCCTGCCCGACGCCGCCATGGACCTGGCCCTCGACGATCATCGGGTTCATGACATTGCCGAAATCGTCGGCGCAGTGGAAAGCCGCGACCTCGACCTTGCCGGTGTCGGGATCGACCTCCACCTCGCAGATATAGGCGCCTGCCGGATAGGTGAAGTTGGCAGGATCGTAAAAGGCGGTTTCCTCCAGCCCCGGTTCCAGCGTCTCCAGCGGGTAGTTGTGCGGCACATAGGCCGAAAACGCGATCTCGCCGAAGGTTTTGGCCTTGTCGGTCCCCGCCACGCTGAAGCTGCCGTTTTCGAAGGTGATGTCCTCCTCGGCGGCTTCCAGCATATGGGCGGCGATCTTCTTGCCCTTTGCGATGATCTTGTCGACCGCCCGGTTCATGGCCGAGCCGCAGACCGCGAGAGATCGTGAGCCATAGGAACCCATGCCAAACGGGATCTTCGATGTGTCGCCATGAACGATTTCAACCGAACTTTCCGGGATACCCAGTTTCTCGGCCACGATCTGAGCGAAGACGGTTTCATGCCCCTGACCATGGCTGTGCGCGCCGGTCATCACACTGATATTGCCGGTCGCGTTCACCCGCACGGTTGCTGCGTCGTAAAGCCCGACACGAGAGCCGAGCACACCGACGAGATGCGACGGCGCGATGCCGCAGGCCTCGATCCAGGTCGACAGCCCCATGCCGCGCAGCTTGCCCTTGGCGGCAGAGGCCGCACGGCGCGCCTCGAACCCCGCCACGTCCGCCATCTGCATCGCCTTGTCGAGCGTGGCATGATAGTCGCCCGTGTCGTAGGCAAGGCCCACGGGCGTCGTGTAGGGGAACATGTCCTTGGTCAACAGGTTCTTGCGCCGCACCTCGAACGGATCAAGCCCCAGTTCGCGGCACATCTTGTCGACAACCCGCTCCAGCGAGAAGGTCGCCTCGGGCCGTCCGGCACCGCGATAGGCATCGACCGGTGCGGTATTGGTGAAGACCGTCTTCACGTTCACATAGACATTGGGCACCTTGTAGGGCCCTGCCATAAGTGTGCCATGCAGGAAGGTCGGCGTCACGGTCGCGAAGTTCGACAGATACGCCCCGACATTGGCCATCGTCTCGGTCCTGAAGGCGATGAAGGTGCCGTCCTTTTCGCAGGCCAGTTCGATCTTCGTCACATGGTCGCGGCCATGGGCGTCCGACAGGAAGCTTTCCGACCGTTCCGCCGTCCAGCGCACCGGCCGGGCGAGCTTTTTCGCCGCCGCCAGCACGAGCGCTTCCTCACCGTAATGGTAGATCTTCGATCCGAAGCCGCCACCCACATCGGGCGCAACCACGGTCAGCTTGTTCTCCGGGATACCCAGCACGAAAGCCGCCACCAGAAGACGCGTCAGGTGCGGGTTCTGGCTCGTCGTGGTCAGCTTGTAGTCGCCGGTGCCGGGGAAATACTCGCCAATCGACGCGCGCGGTTCCATCGCGTTCGGCACCAGCCGGTTGTTCACCAGTTCCAGCGTCGTGACATGCGGCGCGTTTTTGATCGCCTCATCCACCGCTGCGCGGTTGTCCTCGATCCAGCCCCAGTCGTAGCACTGGTTGTCGGGGATCTCGTCATGGACGCGGTTCGATGCATCGGCGAGCGCCGCGCCCATGTCGATGATCGCGGGCAATTCCTCGATCTCGGTATCGCCGGCCAGCTGTTCAGCCGCATCCTTCGCCTGGGCGTAGGTCTCAGCCACCACGGCGGCATAGGCGTCACCGACATGGCGCACCTTGCCATGGGCCAGGACCGGGCGCTTCGGTTCGCGCATCGGCTCGCCGTTGCGCGAGTTGATCAGCCAGCCCGCCGGATTGCCGCCGACATCCTTGAAATCCTCGCCGGTAAAGACGGCAAGGACGCCCGGCATCCCTGCCGCAGCGGACGTGTCAATCTTCACGATGCGGCCATGCGCCACCTCGGAGCGGACAAAAACCGCATGGGCCTGTCCATGCAGGTTCAGGTCGTCGGTATAGACCCCTTTCCCGGTGAGGAAGCGGATATCTTCGCGGCGCTTGGAACTGGCGCCAATCCCGTGATCTTTCGGCATGTTATCCCCTCCCTTACTCGGCCGCGATCTTCGACACGTCCTGACCGGACGCGGCGAGGACCGCCTTGACGATGTTGTGATACCCGGTGCAGCGGCAGATATTGCCCTCAAGGTAATGCCGCACGTCGGCCTCGGAGGGCTTCGGGTTCTCGGCCAGAAGGGCCGCCGCCGACATCACCATGCCCGGTGTGCAGAAACCGCATTGCAGCCCGTGATGATCCTGAAACGCCTGCTGGATGGTCCCGAGCGAGCCATCGGCGTTTGCCATCCCCTCAATCGTGCGCACAGCTGACCCGGACGCATCCGCCGCGAACATGGTGCAGGATTTCACCGCTTTGCCGTCGACATGCACCACACAGGCGCCGCACTGGCTCGTGTCACAGCCCACATGCGTTCCGGTCAGCCCCAGCCCCTCGCGCAAGAAGGACGACAACAGCGTCCGCCCCTCAACCTCACCGGACACGGCTTTCCCGTTCACGGTCATCGTGACCTTCGTCATCAAGTCCTCCCTGAATTCTTGCTTTTCGCCACTTAAGCACGGCTTTCGGATTCTGAGAACACCGCATTTCAAATGATTTTTTGTGATTACGTCATTCTACTTTTTGGTTGACTGATAGCATCGATCAACCTTATTCATCCATATGGTTGAACGAGAATCGACACCTTTGACCGATATCCTGAAAGCCGCGAGCGATCCGACGCGGCGGTCTATCCTGACGCTGCTCGCGCAGGACGGCCCGACCCGCGTCACCGAAATCGCGGCCCGCTTCGAGAAGAGCCTCAATGCCGTCTCAAAGCACATCAAAGTACTGGAAGCCGCCGGACTCGTCAGCCGCCGCACCGCCTGGCGCGAACACATCATTGAGGTTCGCATGGAACCCCTGGTCGAAATCGACCGCTGGTTCCGCGACCTTCGGTCGATCTGGGAGATGCGGCTCGATGCCCTTGAATCGCTGCTAACCGAGGAGAACGACAATGACTGATGCTGCCACCGACCTCCGCCTTACCGTTTCACGCCTTATCAAGGCGGATGCAAAACGCATCTACGACGCGTGGCTTGACCCCGCGATGCTGTCGCGCTTCATGCGCCCCGAGGCCGATGTGACAATCCCGAAGGCGACCAACGACCCCCGCGTCGGCGGTCGTTTCGATATCCTCATGCAGGCGGGCGACAAACAGATCCCTCATGCCGGGACCTACCTGGACCTGACCCCACATGAGCGGATCGTGTTCACCTGGGAATCGCCCTTTTCCACCGACGGATCGACCGTAACCGTGACCTTCGAACCCGAGGCGGGCGGTACGAGGGTGACATTGACCCATGTGAAATTCCTCTCGGAAGAGATGAAAAACAATCACGAAAAGGGCTGGGGCGAGATTCTTGTCGCGCTCGCCGCGGAATTCACCTGAGGACGCGATAATGATCACCGACCGCAACACTTGGCTGAACGCCCGTCTGGACCTTCTGGACGCCGAAAAGGCCCATATGCGCGCGGGCGATGCACTTGCCGCCCGCCGCCGCGCCTTGCCGAAAGTTAGAATAGACAAGACTTACCGCTTCTCCGGCGAGGACGGCCTTGTCACGCTCTCCGACCTCTTCGGCCCGCATTCGCAGCTGTTGATCTACCACTTCATGTTCGGCGCGGATTGGGAACAGGGCTGTCCGAGTTGTTCCTTCTGGGCCGATAACTTCGACGGTATCGACGCTCATCTCGCCGCCCGCAACACGGCCCTTGCTGCGTTTCGACCGCCTCCTATGACAGGCTTGCCGTCTATCGCACCCGGATGGGCTGGCGCTTTCGCTGGGTTTCGGCGGCAGGAAGTGACTTCAACGCCGATTTTAACGTCAGCTTTACGCCACAGGCGCTTGAAACCAAAAGCAATGTCTACAACTACCGCAAAGGCGGGTTCGGCGGGGCCGAAGCCCCCGGCCTCAGCGTGTTTGAGCGCATGGAGGACGGTTCGATCCTCCACAGCTACTCGACTTATGGCCGCGGGCTGGAAGCCTTCAACGGCGCCTATCACCTTCTGGATCTGACACCAAAGGGCCGGGACGAAGGTGACCTCGACTGGACGATGCAGTGGGTGCGCCGTCACGATCAATACGCCTGAAGGGAGGTGGCAGATGGAACCGCTCAACTGGCCCGCCGTGATCGTCGGCACGATATTGGCCTTCGGCCTCGGCATGCTTTGGTTTGGCCCGGTATTCGGTAAGGCCTGGGCACGGGGCACCCACGGCATCATCCCACCCGACCGGCCGCCCCTCGCCGCGATGACGCTGCAATTCGCGGGCACGTTCCTGCTTGCACTGGTGATCGGAACTACGGCCCAGACCCACGCACTCGGCACTGCCATCGCGGTCCTTCTGGTGGTGGCCATACTGCAACTCGCGGGCGGGCTCTTCAGCCAGAAATCAGTCGCCGCTGCACTCATCGACGGCGGCTACATCCTTGCAATGGGCTCGATCATGATCCTTGCACAGGGCCTGCTCTGACCCGCCCCTTCGTCTTGCCCTGAATACTCCCGCTGGAGGCATCCCGGCCGCGCCGCACCTCTCGCGGCTGGGGCCGGATCGGGATTTCCTTCAAAAGCCCCCCGACCCCCATCGCCGCGATGTCGTCATCCGTCACCTCCAGCCCGCAGGCGAGCCGTTCAAGCACCCAATCGGCCCCGTTGAGCGCGGGCGAGCGGGCGCAGCCCGGCAGGCCGATCACCGGCCGACCGTTCAGCGTGCCGTGAAAGAGGAGGTTCCCTGGATCGACCGGCATCCCGAACCGCGCCACGCTGCCCCCCGCGCGCCGCACCGCCTCGGGGGCGACGTCATGGAGGTCAGAAGTCGCGGCCCCGGTCAAGATCAGAGCCATCTCTCCCGACAGCCGCCCGAGCGCTTCGGCGACATCGGCAACCGCATGACGCGCCACCACCACCTCAGCCAAATCCATCCCGAGCGCCCTGAGCCGCCCAGCGACCGCCTCGCGTCCCTTCTCGGCCAGCTTATCGCCGGCAGACTCCGTCAGGATCAGCCCCGCCGAGCGCCGCATAACCGGCAGCACCCGCACCGCCCCTGATGCGACCCGGCAGGCCGCCTCCAGCGCCGTACCGGCCACGGCATAGGCAATGACCTTCACCGTGCCGACCAACATCCGCTCGGTGACCCGGGTAAAGGGCGCAAGCACAGCCAGTGTCAGCGTGGGGTCGACACGGTTCAGCGCATGGATCGCGTCCACATCCATGTCGACGATCCCCGGACCCACCGCATGCAGATTGACCCGCCCGGCATGGGGCACCGTAAGACGCAGCCCGGCTGCATCCGGATCGGGCACCAGTGCGGCAGCCAGCCGCACCGCAGCCGCATCTTCACCGACATCATCCGGGTCGAGCCGCGCAACGGTAACCTCGGTAATTCCTTCGGCGGCAATGACCGCCAAATCGGCCGCCGTCAGCACACGTCCCTTGCCCAGCTTGCGCCCGCCGACCATCAGCGAATGGGCCAGCACTGCACCCTCGGCCGCGTTTAGGGCAACCGGCCCGAACCTCATGCCCCCCGCCTCAGCACCTGGGTAATCTCCGCCATGATCGAGACCGCGATTTCGGCGGGCGATTTCGCCCCGATATCAGCGCCGACAGGCGCATGGATACGGGCGATCTCGGTGGCGGAGAACCCCGCCTCCTCCAGCCGCGCCACACGCTTGGCATGGGTCCGGGTGGATCCGAGGCAGCCGAGATAGAAGACGTCGGACCGCAGGGCCGCCACGATCGCCGGATCGTCGAGTTTTGGGTCATGGGTCAGCGTCACGACCGCAGTCCGCTGGTCGAGCCCGACCGCCGCCATCGCCTCGTCCGGCCAGTCATGGCTGATCACTTCGCCCGGAAACCGCGCATCGGACCCAAACGCCTCGCGCGGGTCGATCAGGACGGGATCATAACCGCAGGCGCGCGCCATCGGCAAAAGCGCCTGAGCGATATGGACCGCACCAACCACGATCATGCGTAAGGGCGGGTTGTGGATATGGACGAACTCGTCGCCCTCGACACCCGACTTGTCCGACCGGAATCTTTCGGCAAAGCCCCCCTCGCGCGGCTCCAGCCGCCGCGCTGAGCCGTCCAAATGAACGACATAGGCAACCGGCAGCCGCCCGGCCCGTGCCATAACGATATCGGACAGCATCTCTTCGGGCAGGACGGAACCGACGGGTTCCACCAGAACCCGTATCTGACCACCGCAGGCGAGGCCCACCGCGAAGGCGTCATCGTCGCTGACACCGAAAGTCAGAACCCTAGATTTGCCATCGGCCAAAGCCGCCCCGGCTTCTTCCACCACCGCGCCCTCGACACAGCCGCCCGAGACCGAGCCCATCATCTCGCCCGCGCCGGAGACGGCGAGTTGCGATCCGACCGGGCGTGGTGCCGAACCCCAGGTCTCGATTACCGTGGCCAAAACCGCCCCCTGCCCGGCGCGATGCCAGTCGAGCGCGATTTCGGGAATTCTGTCGTGTTCGGCGCGATCCATAGCCTTTCCTCCCGGCCTCAATATGGCCCCGCGCCCGACGCCCCGCCAGTGGCAAAACTCAACATCCCGTCTTCTTCTTGGTACAAATACTCCCGCACGAGGCACCTGAGCCCCCTTTCGCAAGAAAGGGGGCGAGGCAGGGAAATGGCCCCGGGACGGGGCCTCAATCAGGTCACGCCGCGCGCCGGATGCGGAGCTGGAAGCAATTGTTGCGCGCCGACCTGACATCGACAAAGGCTATACTCGGACTGGACAGAATCTCGGCCGCATAAGCCTCGATCTCTCCATTCGGTACGACCTTCCCGGTCCCGTAGACGATCCGGTGTTCCGCCGAATAGCCTTTCAGAAGAAAATCCGGGCTGCCGGAAAGGATCGCGGGAACACCTTCGCCTTCAAACGCCCTACAGTCCTCTTCACACAGAAAGATCGGACCGCATTCGGCATAGGCCTGTAATTCGGGAAAGGGTCGATGTGCGAGGATGAGGTATTCGGCACCCGCGGGCACATGGTTCAGGCAGTGCCGGCAGGGCGTACCGTGCCCTTCCGAGATCGCACCTCGTTCGGCGGGCTGACCGTTTGCGTCGGGTCCGCCCGTACGCAGGGCATGGACCAGGTCGCTGTCCATCGGCTCGTATTTCAGTTTCATCGGGACCTCCGTTTCAGACTTCCCGATGAAAATGGGCCGCGCGGGACATCCCACGCGACCCGAAGCTTGCGCATTGCTCAGGGATCAGTTCTCGGCCTGCCGCAGAAGGTCGGTGATCCGCCGCACGCTCGCCCGCCGATTGGCGCGTTCGGCATCCTGCGTGTCGATCTTCAGGAACCCTTCGCCGTAACCCTGCACGACCATGTTTTCCGGCGGCACCGCGAAATATTCCGTCAACGCCAGCGCCACCGATTCCGCGCGCCGGTCAGACAAAGCGAGGTTGTAGGCTGCCGAGCCAACGGCATCGGTATGGCCTTCGATCAGGAAGACTTCGCTCGGATCATCAGCAACATAGGACTGGATCAGCCGCCCGAGACGCGCGAGCGACTTCGCCTGATCGGGCCTGATCGCCGCCGAGCCCGTCTCAAACGTGATCGCGTCAAGATCGATCACGGGCACCAGCGCCCGGACCTCGGCGATGTCGCGCACCTGCGCGAGCGAGAAACGCCGGTCGAGAACCGCCTGCTGCTCAAGAGCTGCGCGCAGGGCATCCTCGTCGGCGTCGGAGGTAAAGACGGGCTGCACGGCAGGCGGAGGCAGTTCGGAAACCACAACCGGCGCAACCATGGCGGTGTCGTCGATCAGGAGCGTCTCGGTCCCATCGACGGCCACATGGGCCCGCCGCAGCACGCGGTATTCCGCATCGCGGATCGTCACGATCTTCGAGCCGTCCGCCCGCGTCACCGTCGTCCGGGTGGAGCCGTCGTTGAAGGTCTCCGTGCGAACGGTCGATCCCGGCTGACGCAGAAGCGCGTTGTCATCCTTGATGATCTGATACGACCCGTCCTCGCGCGTCACCACAACCCGGTCGCCGGAGTTCAGTTCTACCTTGCGGTTGTTCGACAGAAGCGCACCGACCGCAACCGCGCCAAGACCAAGCAGGATCGCCTTCTCGCCTTTGGAAAGGCCGTCGTCATCCTTCTTCGCCACCGTCGCAGGTGCTGCGGCGGTCTCGTTGACCTTGTTGGCGAAATCTTCGTCCGAGGAGCGTGCGGTTTCCTCCGTCACCACTTCCTCGGTCACGGTGGCCTCGGCCTCAGCTTCCTCAGTGATCTCGGTCGCGGCGGCGACGGGCGCCTCGCCCGAGGCTGCGTCGGGCTGAACCGGCAGGTCCGGTACAACTTCGGGTTCGGCCGAGGTCTCTACCGTCTGCTCGGCAACGGCGGTCTCTTCCGGTGTTGGCTGCTCGGCGGGGGCCTCCTCGACTGCCGTCTCGTCGGTGGCGCCCGTCTCTGCGGCCGGTTCCCCGGTGGCGTCGCCGGATTGGGCCGCCAGCGCTTCAGCGAGGGACGCATCATCCGTCGTTGACTCGCTTGCCACGCCTTCAGCGCCGGGGGCCGTATCCTCGACCGCCGTTTGCTCCGCAGCACCGGTTTCGGCGGCCAGTGCCTCGGCGAGCGCAGCTTCGTCGGTAGCAGAATCGGTGTTCGCTTCGGCCGGTGCGGTTTCCGTCACGACCTGCTCGGTCGGGGTTTCTTCGGCAGGAGCAACCTCGTCCGCGGGGGCGACCTCTTCGACCACTTCTTCCGGCGCGGTCTCTTCGGTCGCAGCGGGTTCGGCGTCTGCGGCCTCAGCCGGTTCCGATTCAGGCACGATCGCTGCTTCCGCCAGGGCGGCCCTCTCGGCCTCTGCCCCGGCCCGCATGGTCGCCAGAACCTCAACCATGTCCGGCTTCACGCCCGCTGCCACGCCCTCAGCGCAGGGCAGTTGCGCGCCGTCGGCACAGATCATCGCCTCCCGCGGCACGGCAAAGACGCCGCCAGCACAGGGCAGTTCCGCCCCGTCCTCACAGATCATATCCGACGAGGGCAGTTCCGGCACACCGGTCATACAGGGGACATCGCTGCCATCGGCGCACATGAACTGCGGCAAGGATGATTCCTGCGCCCTGACCGGCAGCGGCAGGGCAAGCGAAACGCTGGTAATCAGCGCGGTGGTCGTGTTCCAGGTGCGGCGCATTGGCCAATCTCCCACTGGTTACATCTATGTGTCGTGGATTAATGCACGAAGGCGGGTCCGAGTTCCCTTCACGCTCCGGCAATGAAACGTGAACAGGCGTCTATCCGCCGATAAGTCGCATCAGACGTTGTTTTTCTCCGCCGTCGCGGGACGCTGCGATTACCGCGCCCAGCGCCTCCAGCGAGGCGACCGAATGCCCGGCACGGAAACTATCGACATGCGGCAGCATGGCCGCAATACCCCGCGCCTTCGGAACGAAACCATCCCAACGCAGCAAGGGATTGACCCAGATCAGGCGGCGCGCGGACAGGTGGAGCCTTTCCATTTCCCGCGCAAGATCGGCGGCGGGGTCACGGTCGAGCCCGTCCGAGATCAAGAGCACAACTGCCCCCTGCCCCATCACCCGGCGCGACCAGTCGCGGTTGAATTCATGCAGGCAGGCGCCGATCCTTGTGCCGCCTTGCCAATCCTGCGCCTCGGCCCCGGCGGCGGCGAGGGCTGCATCAACATCGCGCTTGGCCAGATGCCGGGTGATGTTCGTCAACCGCGTGCCGAAGGTGAAGGCATGCACCTTCGCCCATCCCGCGCCCTTCCGGTTTGCCACGACATGAAGGAAATGCAGCACCATGCGGCTGTAGTTCGACATGGAGCCGGAGATGTCGCACAGGACCACCAGATTGGGCCAGCGTTCGCGCCTGGCCTTCATCGACAGGTCACGGAACTCGCCACCACGGCGGATCGCCGCGCGCATGGTCCGTCGCCAGTCGGCCAGCGCCCCGAGCATGGCAGGCCTCGTGCGGCGCGAGACGAGCGGTTTCACCGGCAGCGAAAGCCGCGCGATCATGCGTTTCGCCTCGGCGATCTCGGCCACCGACATCTGTTCGAAATCGAGCGTTTTCAGACGTTCCTCGGCCGACGTGGTGGCGGTGGCGTCAATCTCGATCTCTGTCTCGCCGTCATCTTCTCGCGAAACTTCGGGCAGATCACGGTGGGCGCCATCCAGCAGTGCCTCTGCCGCGCGTTTCTCGGCCGGTCTGGCAAGCCGCTCCTCCTGCACGCCGTGGATCGCGGGCAGCATCAGGCTTATCATGTGTTCCAGATAACGCGGATCGCGCCAGTAGAGCCGGAAGACCTGAGCAAAGACCGCGCGATCTTCGGGGCGGGATACGAAGGAGGCGTGAAGAACCCAGTAGAAATCCTGTCGGTCGGTAAATCCAGCCGCCTCGACCGCACGGATCGCGTCGATCACGCGACCGGGACCGACCTTCAGCCCCGCCTTGCGGAGCGCGCGGGCGAAATGGGTGATATTGGCGGCAAGCTTGCCGTCTTCGGGGATATCGAGTGGCAAGACCTCAGCCATATGTCGGCACGCGGGGGCGCTGCCCCCGCACCCCCGGAGTATTTTCAGACAGAAAGTGGAACGAGAAACACATCACTGTGCCGGGGTAAGCTCGGCGCGGACCTCATCCAGCAGCTTCTTGGCAGGTGATCCGGCGATCTTCTGGATGTCGTCTTGGTACTTTAGGATCGCGCCCAGCGTATCGGCGATGACTTCGGGGCTGAGAGCGATCACATCGAGCGCAAGCAGGCATTTTGCCCAGTCAATCGTTTCGGCCACCCCGGGTTTCTTGAACAGATCCTCACCGCGCAGTTTCTGCACGAAGGCCACCACTTCACGGCTGAGTGTTTCGGTCGCCTCGGGCGCGCGGGCATGGACGATCTCCATCTCGCGTCCGAATGTCGGATAATCGACCCAGTGATAGAGGCAGCGGCGCTTCAGCGCATCATGCACCTCGCGTGTGCGGTTCGAGGTGAGGATGACGATGGGCGGCTCAGGGGCCTTGATCGTGCCAAGTTCAGGCACCGTGACCTGAAAATCCGAAAGCGCCTCCAAAAGGAAAGCCTCGAAGGGTTCGTCGGTGCGGTCCAGTTCGTCGATGAGCAAGACCGGCGCGCCACCGGGCTGGGGCCGCATCGCCGCCAGAAGCGGGCGTTCGATGAGATAGTCCTCGGTAAAAAGCTCGGTCCGAAGGGCGTCGCGGTCGGCAGTCCCTCCGGCTTCCGCGGTCCGGATCGCGATCATCTGGGCCGCAAAATTCCAGTCGCAGACCGCCGAGGCCGCGTCGAGGCCTTCGTAGCATTGCAGCCTGATCAAACGCCGCCCGAGTCCCTTGGCGATCGCCTTGGCAATCTCGGTCTTGCCGACCCCGGCCTCCCCTTCCAGAAAGAGCGGTCGACCGAGTTTCAGCGCCAGGAAAACCACGGTGGCGAGCGGACGGGCGGCGATATAGTCCTGCCCTGCAAGCATGGTTTCAACGGCGTCTATTGTGGCGGGGATGGCGGTCACGTCGGGCTCCTTTGCGGCGCGGCCATGCTGATGGGCCGCCGGGGCGCGGTCAAGTGGCGACCTCGGGCGGGGACGTGCGACCAATGGACCGGAAAGGGTCAGACGGCAATTGACAGTCTGGCGGTGGCATGGCTCGGTGCAGTCACAGACTGCTAGGCGGGAGAATGCGCATGTCGATCGAATTGTGGCTGACCTTCGTGGCGGCGTCGTCGGTTCTGCTGATCATTCCCGGACCAACCATCATGCTGGTCCTGACCTATGCGCTGACACAGGGGCGCCGAGTGGCGCTGGCCACTGTCGCAGGCGTGGCACTGGGCGATTTCGTCGCGATGACTGCGTCGCTCGCCGGGCTCGGCGCGCTCGTCCTGGCCTCAGCCACACTCTTCACGGTGCTGAAATGGGTCGGTGCCGCCTATCTGGTCTGGCTTGGCATCAAGCTTTGGCGCACCCGCCCGACCGGAGGGCTTGGCATCGACACCGAGGCGGATCTGCCTGCGCGCGGGGTCTTTGGCCATGCCGCCGCCGTCACCGCGCTCAATCCCAAATCCATCGCCTTCTTCATCGCCTTCGTGCCGCAGTTCCTGCGCCCCGAAGCGGCTCTCGCCCCGCAATTCGCGATCCTCATCGCGACTTTCGTGACGCTCGCGGCGCTGAACGCGCTGGCCTACGCCTTGCTGGCCGACCGGATGCGGGCACGGATCAGGCGGCCGGAAACGCGGCTGTGGCTGAACCGGGGGGGCGGTACGGCGCTGATCGGCATGGGTGTACTGACCGCCGCCCTGCGCCGGGCCTGACCCGATATGGATTTCTTTACTCCCCTCGCCCACAGGGGCTTCGCCCGGCTCTTCGCGGCGCAGGTCACCGCGCTTCTTGGCACCGGCCTGTTAACCATCGCGCTGGCGCTTCTGGCCTATGATCTGGCCGGGGCGCAGGGCGGGCTGGTGCTTGGTTTCGCGCTGACCCTGAAGATGGTCGCCTATGTCACGCTGGCACCTGTGGCAAACGCGGTTCTCGGCGGCCTGCCGAGGCGCGAATTACTGGTAGCGCTCGATCTCGTCCGGGCGGGCGTTGCGCTTATCCTGCCCTTTGTCACCGAGATCTGGCAGATCTACGCCCTCATCTTCGTGCTGCAGTCAGCCTCTGCGGCGTTCACGCCGACCTTTCAGGCCACCATTCCCGACATCCTGCCCGACGAAAGGACCTATACCCGTGCTCTGTCGCTGTCGCGGCTCGCGCAGGATGTCGAAAACATCGCAAGCCCGGCGCTGGCTGCAGTGCTTCTGATGCTCGTCTCGAGCAACACGCTTTTCTTCGGTACCGCGCTCGGCTTTCTCGGCTCCGCCGCGCTCGTCTGGTGGGCGAACCCGCCGCGCCCTGCCAAACGGGCCGAGGCCAGCACCCAGCGGCGGATCTTCACCGGGATAGAGACATATCTTGCCACGCCACGCCTGCGCGGGCTTCTGGCGCTCACGCTTGCGGCAGCGGCGGGCGGCGCGATGATGATCGTCAATACCGCCGTGATCGTGGGGGACCTGTTCGGGCGCGGCGAGGCCGACGTCGCCGTCGCGATGGCGGTGTTCGGGGCCGGATCGGCACTGGCCGCGATCCTGCTGCCGCGCGTGCTGGACCACCTGCCCGACCGGCCGGTCATGCTGGCCGGCGCGGGCGGGCTTTCGGTGGCGCTGATCTTCGGGGCCATTGTCCTTGCCCTCGCTCCTGCCTTCGGGCCCGAGACTTGGGGCCTTTACATAATCTGGATGGTGGCAAGCGGTTTTCTCTATTCGGCAATCCTCACGCCGACCGGCCGACTGCTGCGCCGCTCGGCCGAGGCGTCGGAACGTCCCGCGCTCTTTGCCGCGCATTTCGCCCTGTCCCATGGCTGCTGGCTCATCACCTATCCGCTTGCGGGGTGGTTGGGCGCATGGGCTGGGATGACGACGGCTTCGGTCATGCTGGGGTTGCTGGCGGCAGGTGCAGTGCTGGCTGCAAAGAGTCTCTGGCCACGGACCGCTGCAACGGCGGACATCGCAGGTGACATTTGACCACAACGGTCAGGAAACTATCCTTATAAGTGATCGGCCTGATTAAATATTCTACGTATGATTGATTTCAGTATCTCTGCGGAATACGCGCTGAAGATCAGCGCCGATTCTTTTCCGGCGCTACTCAACACTCAGACGACCAGAACGGACGGGAAACAGATTCAAAACGCATCGCTAAATTGCCGCGACCGTAGAAACAGTTGTTCCGGAAATTATTAACAAAATCAGCATTTCCCCTACGTAAACCTTGCCTGAAAAGCCGTTCAGCCGCCATATCGAATCATTGGTGGGGTGACTGTAGTGGCTTTTCCTAGTGACGGAACTCATATGAGTGATTCCCGGACCGAGTCGCATGCCGACTGGGTTGGACGGCTGCGCACTCTTGGAGACGGGGCCGGTTTTTTCAAAAAACTCGGTGCTTCTCACGCCGCCATTTTCACGGATAACGGTCCGACGCTGCTCGTGACATTCGAGACGATTAACGACATCAACAGGCTCAATGCTGATGAACTGCCGCTTGGTTATCATGTAGCGCGCGATCGCGGCTGGTCACATCTGTGCATCGTGGCCAAAAGCGACACCTGGTATCGCGACCCCTACGTCTTTGCGCTGTTTGACCGGCTCGATGACGGCGGTTTCTTTGATCAGTTCGACAATGTCGTCTTCTATGGCGCAGGAATGGCAGGCTATGCGGCGGCGGCCTTCTCGGTCGTGGCGCCAGGGGCTGTCGTGATCGCGGTGCAGCCTCAGGCAACACTCGACCCGCGCGTGGCGGGTTGGGACCCGCGTTTCCCGCATATGTGGCGCACATCTTTCACCGACCGCTACGGATTTGCGCCGAACATGATCGAAGGCGCGAGTGCGGCCTTCATCATCTACGACCCGGAACAGAATCTCGACGCGATGCACGCGGCTCTTTTCGTGCGCCCGCATGTCACGCTGCTGCCTTGCCGAAATCTCGGCCGCGATATCGGACAGTCACTGGTCGAGATGCGGATTCTGCCCTCTGTCCTCGCGGCTGCGGGCACCAAGAGCTTTGACGAACGTCTGTTCCGCATCTTCTACCGGGCACGCCGCAACTACCGGCCCTATCTGGAAAGCCTTTTCCGCAAGCTGACCGCCGACGGCCGCATCTACCTTGCAGCCTTGCTGAGCCGCAATGCAGCCATCCGGCTGAACGCACCCGAATTCCGGTCCCGGTCGGCGCAACTGGAACAGGACCTTGCCGTCGCAGGCCTGCGCCTGCCAGCCCCTCACAAAAAATGACCGACCGCCGTCAGCAGCGATAGGCGACCGCGTGGAGTTGATATATCTCTACGCCCGGCGATACCGGATCGAAGACGATCGTGTTCGCCCCGGCCTCACGCGCATCTGCCAGGATACGGTTGCGCGCATATTTGACGGCCGGACCGGCCAGCACACCGTACGCACCGGGGGTGGAGCGAATATCGGTGACATAGGTGCAGGTTGCGACCTCTGCAGGTGACGCCTCACGCACACCGGACACGCCGGTAAAGCCGGGATCCTGTGTGCAGGCCGCGAGCGGTATCAGAAAAACAAGCGGGACGATGGGTTTCATGGCACGCCTCAAGACCGGGCATCATACTGTGCCCCTGCCATCGAATCTGCGCCATGACACGACGCGGTGCAACTACCCACTCGGCATCGCCCCCTTCGATCGGCGAAAAGTCTCCTGCGGGTCAGGCGGGCGACACTGCGCGCCGGTACAAATGCCATGTCGCATGGCCAAGAATGGGCAACACAACGGCAAGCCCCAGAAGCAGGGGGATGGAGCCGAGAACCAGCATCCCCGCGACAATTCCGCCCCAGACCACGACCGTGACAGGGTTCTTTCGCGCCACTTCGACCGATGTCACGACCGCGACCGGCAGCCCGACGGGACGGTCGATCAGAAGGGGAAACGAGACAACGCTCGTCGCCAGGACCAGAAGCGCGAAGAGAAACCCAACGGGCACACCCAGCGCGATCATCGCCCAGCCGGGACCGGTGGTCAGGACCTCGGACAGGAAGATGCCCGCCGAGGCCGGAAGATCCGGGCCCATCGTGATCTGGAAGATGAAATAGGCCGTCAGCATCCACATGAAGAAGACAAAGAAATGCGCGATGCCCAGCACGAGGATCGCCCCGAAACGTGGGGATTGCAGCACGGCAAATCCATCCGACCAACTCGTCGGCCGTCCGGCTTCCCGCTGGCGGCTCATCTCGTAAAGCCCGACTGCCGCGGCAGGTCCAACCAGTGCGAACCCCGAGACCAGAGGAAAGATCAACGGCAGCATGCTGTTGTGAAATGCCGCCCAGATCAGGCAGGCGCCGATGATCGGATAGAGAAGGCAGGCCCCGATGACATCGGTGCGCAGGGCCGCGAAATCCGCCACCCCCTGCCGCAAGGCCGCCCGAATATCCTCGACACCAATACTTTGAACTTGTGGCGGCGCCGTGTGCGCTCCGCCCAGTTCTCGCGCCACCTCGCCAATGTCATGCCCCGCGACACCGAGCATGCGCGTTCCCCATGACAAGGGGTTGCCGATCGTCTTGGTCATGGCCGTTCCTCCGCGTTGCCATCGGGCAGCGCCAGTCGGTCGCCGAAGCGCACCAGCCTCGCCCCTGACAACCGGGCGGCACCGACAGATTCAGTATAACACGACCCGCCCCGCCAGCCGCACAACTTTCGGAGAGTGCGTTGCGAGCTTGCCCATCGTGAGTCACGTCAAAAAACTGCGCTGACAGCGTACAGAGACGGTAGAAACCGACCGCACTACGGTGTAGGGGCAGGCCATGACCTCGACACTCACGCTTCGCCGCCCCGACGACATGCACCTGCACCTGCGCGATGGCGCGATGCTGGAGGCAGTTCTGCCCGAAACGGCGCGTCATTTCGCCCGCGCGATCATCATGCCGAACCTCGTACCGCCGGTGGTGACGGCAACGGACGCCGCCGCCTATCGCGACCGGATCATGGCCGCCCTGCCCGGGGGCATGGCGTTCGAACCGCTGATGACGCTCTACCTGACCGAGGCGACCGATCCGGCCGATGTTGCTGCCGCCCATGCGAGCGGTCTGGTGAAGGCGGTCAAGCTCTACCCCGCCGGGGCGACGACCAATTCCCAATCGGGCGTGCGCGATTTCGACAAGGTGCGGGGCGTTCTGGAAAAGATGGCCGAGATCGGCCTGCCGCTCTGCGTCCATGGTGAGGTGACCGACAGCGACATCGACATCTTCGACCGCGAGGCAGTGTTCATCGACCGCGTCCTGGACCCGATCCGGCGGGCAACCGCGGGCCTGCGCGTGGTTATGGAACATATCACCACGAAGGACGGCGTCGATTACGCTCGGTCACAGGGCGATGATCTGGGCGCCACGATCACCACCCATCACCTGATCATCAACCGCAACCATATCCTCGCAGGCGGCATTAAGCCGCATTACTACTGCCTACCGGTTGCCAAGCGCGAAAGCCACCGGCTGGCTTTGCGCGAAGCCGCGACGAGCGGCGAGGCGCGGTTCTTTCTCGGCACCGACTCGGCCCCTCATGCCGATCACCTGAAGGAACATGCCTGCGGCTGCGCCGGCTGCTTCACCGCGACGAATACGATGTCGATCCTCGCCCATGTCTTCGAGGAAGAGGGCGCGCTCGACCGGCTTGAGGCCTTCACCGCGCTGAATGGCGCGGCCTTCTACTGCCTTGCCCCGAACGACGCCGGTATCACCCTGCAAAAGGGCGACCCTGTCGCCTATCCGGCCAAGATCGAAACCGGCGCCGGACCCGTCACCGTCTTCGACCCCGGCTTTCCGCTCCACTGGCGCGTCGCGCCCTGACCCATCCTCCTCGTCACCTGCGGCGCTCGTCGGACCCGAGGAGAAGCCGCAGGCGCACGACGAGGGCCCCGCGAAAGGACTGACATGATCCCCTCCTCCTTCCCCCCGAAAGACGAGATCGCCCGCCTGACCGCGCGGATGCTGCTGGAGATCAAGGCCGTGCATTTCAACGCGGCAGAGCCCTTCATTCTGGCCTCCGGCCTGCCGTCGCCGACCTATATCGATTGCCGCAAGCTTATGTCCTATCCCCGCATCCGCTCGACCCTGATGGATTTCCTCGCGGTTACGGTGATGCGCGAGGCGGGCTTTGAGGCCTTCGACAATATCGCGGGTGGCGAGACAGCGGGCATTCCTTTTGCCGCCATGGTCGCCGAGCGGCTGGCCCTGCCGATGACCTACGTCCGCAAGAAGCCCAAGGGCTACGGCCGCAACGCCCGCATCGAGGGTGCCATGAGCGAGGGCCAGCGGGTTCTGCTGGTCGAGGATCTGACCACCGATGGCGGCTCGAAACTGAGTTTCGTCGATGCGATCCGCGACACTGGCGCCACCTGCGCCCATACCGCCGTCATCTTCTATTACGGCATCTTCCCGGAAACGGTGAAGACGCTCGGCGACCATGGCGTGGCACTGCATCATCTCTGCACCTGGTGGGACGTTCTGGCCGAGGCCCGCGAATCGGAAACTTTCGATTCCGAGACGCTCAACGAGGTCGAAGCCTTCCTCACCAATCCCCGCCCCTGGCAGGAAGCCCGGAAAAAAGCCTGACGTGGCGGAACCGGCCAGACGTCGCCTGATCCATTCCGGGCACGCGGCGCAAATGTTGACACACCTGCACCGGAAGCCGCAGGATATGGTAGAGCAGCGCTTTTCCACAGGCCATCCACAGCAATATACAATTTGCATGGCCACCTCTGATCGCGCATATCCCTTGGCCATCAACGGGGGACAAGATGAACGACGTGGCGACGATCCGTGCGGTGCGGCCGCAGCCGGAAAACGATACGCTTCCGCATAATATCGAGGCCGAGCAGCAGCTTCTCGGCGCGATCCTGACGAACAATGACATCTACGACCGGATCGCGGCGCTCGTGAAAGCCGAGCATTTCTTCGAACCCGTCCACGGCCGCATCTTCGAGATCGCCGTAGCGCGCATCCAGAAGAACGCGCTCGCCTCGCCGGTGACGCTGAAGGGCTTTCTGGAGGAAGACGAGGGGCTGAAGGCGCTTGGCGGGCCGGCCTATCTGGCCCGGCTCGCCGGCGCCGCCATCTCCGCCTTCGCCGCGCGCGACTATGCGCAGATGATCTATGAACTGGCGGTGCGCCGTGAGTTGATGCGGCTGGGGCAGGAGATCACCGACCGCGCCAAGACCATCGAGGTCGACAACGACCCGAAGGACCAGATCACCGAGGCCGAGCAGAGGCTTTATACGCTGGCCGAACAGGGCACGGTCGAGAAGGGCTTCGTCTCGTTCCTGAAGGCCACCACCGAGGCCGTGCAATCGGCACTTGCCGCCTATCAGCGCGATGGCGGCCTGTCGGGCGTCTCCACGGGCCTTGCCGATCTCGACAAGAAACTCGGCGGGCTGCATCCCTCCGACCTTCTGATCCTTGCCGGGCGCCCGTCGATGGGGAAAACCTCGCTGGCGACCAACATCGCCTTCAACATCGCCAAGGCCTACAAGAAGGGCAAGAAACCCGACGGTAGCGAAGGCGCGGTTCAAGGCGGCGTCGTCGGTTTCTTCTCGCTGGAAATGTCAGCCGAACAGCTTGCCGCGCGGATCCTGTCGGAAGCTTCCGAAGTGCCGTCCGAACAGATCCGCCGCGGCGACATGACCGAGGCCGAGTTCCGCCGTTTCGTCGAGGCTGCAAAGGCGCTGGAGACCTGCCCGCTTTACATCGACGACACGCCGGCCCTGCCGATCAGTCAGGTGACCGCCCGCTGCCGCCGCCTGAAGCGGACCCACGGGCTCGATGTCGTAATGGTCGACTACCTTCAGCTTCTGCGCGGCACTGGCAAGGGCGACAACCGGGTGCAGGAGATTGCCGAAATCTCTATGGGCCTCAAGGCCTTGGCCAAGGAACTTAGCGTTCCTGTCGTAGCCCTGTCGCAGCTCTCCCGTCAGGTCGAAAGCCGCGACGACAAGCGGCCGCAGCTGTCGGACCTGCGCGAATCCGGCTCGATCGAACAGGACGCCGACGTTGTCATGTTCGTCTACCGGGATGAGTACTACAAAGAACGCGAAAAGCCCGGCGATCATGAACTGGAAAAGATGGCCGCCTGGCAGGAGATCATGGAACAGGTCCATGGCAAAGCCGAAGTCATCATCGGCAAGCAGCGTCATGGCCCCATCGGCACCGTAGAACTCAGCTTCGAAGGCCGCTTCACGCGCTTCGGCAATCTTGTGAAGCCCTGGCAGCAGGGCGGCGGCGATTTCTGATCCAACCGGTTTGTGACTGGACAGGGCAGCAGCGCGTTGCGACGCTGCCTCATGCGCTGGCTTTTCCTCTTCTTCATCCTCGCGCTGCCCGCCCGGGCGGAGGAGGTCGATCTGGAACTGCTGCTGCTTGTGGATGTGTCGCGCTCCATGTCGCCTGCCGAACTGGAATTGCAGCGCCGCGGCTATGCCGAGGCATTGCGCAGCGACAGCGTTGCCGCCGCACTCGGACGATCGCTGACCGGTCGGATCGCGCTGACCTATGTCGAATGGGCGGGCGAGTTCCGCCACACCACGGTGCAGGACTGGACCCTGATCGAAAGCCGGGCGGATCTAGATTCCTTCGCCGAGACGCTCGAACAGCGAAAGACGGCCACGCAAAGCCGCACCTCGATTTCCTCGGCCCTGCGCCACGGGGCTTTTCTGATGGATACGAACGGGTTTGAGGGGCTGCGCCGTGTCATCGATATATCGGGCGACGGGCCGAACAATCAGGGCGGTCTGGTGACGAAGGCCCGGGACGAGGTTCTGGCCCAAGGAATCATCATCAACGGATTGCCCCTGATGACCTATGATGCCGGCACCGCGATGTGGCGGATCGACGACTTGGACGTCTACTACGCCGAATGCGTGATCGGCGGGCCGGGCGCTTTCGTCCTGCCGGTCAGGGAGTGGTCCGATTTCGCCGCGGCCGTGACCCGCAAGCTGGTGCTCGAGATTGCGGAGACGCAGCCCGAACGGCTGATCCTCGCGCAGGCAAGCACACTCTATGACTGCCTGATCGGTGAGAAGATGTGGCAGCGGCTCCGACGTGACTTTGACATTCCCTAAGTCGGGCGAAACGGCCCTTGCCTCGTTCCGGCGCGCCTGCCAAAAGGTCGCTTATGGCCGGATCCACTCTTACCATCGACCTCGACGCGATAGCCGCCAACTGGCGGGCGCTTGCCCACGCGTCGGGCCATGCCGAGGCCGGGGCGGTCATCAAGGCCGATGCCTATGGGCTTGGCGCCAGCCGCGTCGGACCGGCCCTTGCAATGGCGGGGGCACGGCGGTTTTTCGTGGCACTTACCGAAGAGGGCGTGTTATTGCGCAGGGCCCTTGGACCGGGCCCCGAAATCTATGTCTTCTCAGGCCACATGGCGGGGGACACAGGCTCTATAAGGGATCATGCGCTTTTTCCGCTCCTGAACGCGCCTGAACAGGTTGCCCGTCATCAATCCGCCCTGCCCGGCCATCCCTTCGGGATCCAGCTCGATACCGGCATGAACCGGCTTGGCATGGAAGAGGCAGAGTGGCAGGAGCTGTCTGCCGACCTCATCGCCGCCGGGCCGCGTCTGATCATGTCGCACCTCGCCTGCGCGGATGAGCCCGATCACCCGATGAATGCGACGCAACTCGCGGCCTTCCGGCGGATGACCGACGGCCTGGCTGTAGCCCGATCGCTTGCCGCGACCGGTGGCATCCTGCTCGGACCCGACTTTCATTTCGATGTGACCCGTCCCGGTGTCGGCCTCTATGGCGGCCTGCCCTTTGCGAACGCTCGGCCGGTCGTTCATCTGTCATTGCCGGTTATCCAGATTCGAGATGTCGCGGCAGGCGAGACGGTGGGTTATGGCAACGCATGGGCGGCAACCAGGCCGTCCCGCATCGCGACTCTGGCTGCCGGCTATGCCGACGGGCTGATCCGGGCAATGACCGGTCGCGCGCAGGTCTTCACCGGCGATACACCCTGCCCGCTGGTCGGGCGGGTATCGATGGACATGATGGGGGTGGATGTCACCCATCTGCCAACTGCGCCCGAGATACTCGATATCCTTTGCCCGGCCCAGGGCGTCGATGCACTGGCCGAAGCCGCCGGGACCATCGGCTATGAAATCCTGACCGCTCTCGGCAACCGGTACGAGCGCAGCTACACCGGCGCCGCCGCATGAGCGTCCTTGCCCCAATCGCGGCCCTTGGCCGGTTGGTCCTTTCCGGGCTCGCAATGCTCGGCCGGATAGCGATCTTTGCCGGAGAAACGCTCAGTCACCTTGTGCGCCCCCCCTTTTACCCGAAAGAATTCCTCGCGGCGCTGATGCAAATCGGCTGGTTCAGCCTGCCGGTCGTGGGCATGACTGCGCTGTTTACGGGTGGTGCTCTGGCCTTGCAGATCTACGCAGGTGGCGCGCGGTTTTCGGCCGAGGCGGTCGTACCCTCCATCGTCGCCATTGGCATGGTGCGGGAGCTTGGCCCGGTCCTGGGCGGGTTGATGGTGGCCGCACGGGTGGCGTCGTCCATCGCGGCCGAGATCGGCACGATGAAGGTCACAGAACAGATTGACGCGTTGACAACTTTGTCCACCAACCCAATGAAATACCTCACAGTTCCGCGCGTTCTGGCGGCAACCTTGGCGGTGCCGGTCCTCGTCGCCGTCGGCGACAGCATCGGCATCTTCGGCGGCTATCTGGTGGGCGTGAACCGGCTGGGCTTCAACCCCGCCACCTATCTCAAGAACACCCGCGAATTCCTGGAGGTCTGGGACATCGTCTCGGGCCTCTGGAAGGGTGCTGCCTTCGGCTTCATCGTGGCGCTCATGGGCTGCTATTACGGGATGAATTCCGGGCGCGGCGCCCAAGGCGTCGGACGGGCGACAAAAGCCGCCGTCGTCGCGGCCTCCGTCCTGATCCTTGCCACCAACTACATCCTGACGGAGGTGTTTTTCTCCGCATGATCGAGCTTCGGGACGTCCACAAGGCTTTCGGCAAGAACCGCGTGTTGCGCGGGGTGAACCTGACCGTGCCCTCGGGCGAAAGCATGGTGATCATCGGGGGCTCTGGCACCGGAAAATCCGTTCTTCTCAAATGCATCCTTGGCCTTGTTCACCCGGACAGCGGCGCCATCCTGCTGGACGGGGAAGATGTTGAGACAGCGGCACGCGACGCCTTCCTTGCCCGCTTCGGCATGCTCTTTCAGGGCGGCGCGCTCTTTGACAGCCTGCCGGTCTGGCAGAACGTGGCCTTCCGCCTTCTGCGCGGCTCGCTGAAGCGTCCGAAGGATGAGGCGCGGGAAGTCGCCATAGAAAAGCTGCGCCGCGTCGGGTTGAAACCCGATGTAGCCGACCTCTTCCCGGCAGAACTCTCGGGCGGCATGCAGAAGCGTGTGGGCCTTGCCCGTGCGATAGCGGCCGATCCGGAAGTCATCTTCTTCGATGAACCTACGACCGGGCTCGACCCGATCATGGCGGGGGTGATCAACGAACTTATCCGCGAGATCGTGACCGAGATGGGTGCGACGGCGATGACGATCACCCATGATATGACCTCGGTTCGGGCCATCGCCGACCGCGTGGCGATGCTGCATGACGGGGTCATCCAGTGGACTGGGCCTATCGCCGAGATGGACACGACACCAGACCCTTACGTCCAACAGTTCACGCATGGCCGCGCCGAAGGACCGATTGCGGCGGTACGCTGATCCGGATCGCCGTCCGGCGATTTGACAGCTTCGCCTTGTGACGCCTAAGCTGGTCGTATCAATTTCAAACATTCCGGGCTGGAGACCAACAATGACTTCGGCTCAGGGCGCGGTTCCCGCCCTTTACATACTGTTCGTATTACTCTGCGCCCCGCCTCTGCTTGGAGCGTACTTAGGATTGCGCCGGGCGCGCCTTGCCTCGGACCATACGTCTGGTGGCAGCCTCTTCCTCGTCGGTGCAATATTTTCGGCGGCGGCATTTTTGTTCAATTTTGGCGTGACGTTTGTTGCAACCATCAGGATAGCGGGCGGCGCGTTTGAATTTGGGCTGTCGCATGCCATAGCCGCCGCCCTTGCCTGGTTCTGCTTCTGGCTGTGGCTGGCGATGGTTTTTTTACGAAAACGGCGATCCCGGCATCGGATTTCGTAGAGCCGGGCCTTGCCCGCCAGAAAACGCCATGTATCCATTGCGCCATGATCCGTACCGCCAACCTTGCCCTGCTCGTTCTGTTCCCGGTATCGTGGTTTGCGCCACTGTTGCGCGCAGGTCTGCTGCCGTTCTTCGACCTCGACTCCATCTCGGTCGTGACCGGGCTGCAGGCGCTCTGGGAAAAGGATGTTGTGCTGGCGCTCGTCGTCACCTTCCTTGCGATCTTTGCGCCCTATATGAAAACGATCGGTCTCGCGCTGGTGCAGTTCCGCCTCGCCTCGCCGCGCATCCTCGGCGTCCTGCACCTGCTTGGACGGCTGGCGATGGCCGATATCTTCCTCATTGCGCTCTATATCGTGCTGGCCAAGGGCGTTGGAGTAGGGCGGGTCGAAACCGCCTGGGGGCTTTATCTTTTCACGGCCTGCATTCTGGCGTCTTTGGCGATCTCGTTCCGTACCGAACATGAACGATTGCCGTCCAAAAGCCGCTGACACGGGTTGCTCCATCTTCCCTTGCCGAGAAGCGCAGCTTCGGGCACGTAGTGCACATGGCAAAATCAGGCCCCTCTTTCACCTGCACTGAATGCGGCGCGGTCCACAAGAAATGGACCGGGCGCTGCGATGGCTGCGGCGCTTGGAACTCTATTGTCGAGGAAGCGCCGCTTACGGCCGGTCCGGCGTCAAAAACGCTGGGCCCGGCGCGTGGGCGGCAGATCGAACTGACAACGCTCGCGACCAAGGAGGTCCCGCCGCCGCGCGCGTCGTCGGGCCTCGGCGAATTGGACCGGGTGCTCGGCGGCGGGCTGGTTCCCGCCTCTGCCATTCTTGTCGGCGGCGATCCCGGTATTGGTAAATCGACATTGCTGTTACAAGCCGCCGCCAGTTTCGCACGGCAGGGTCTTTCGTGCCTATACGTCTCGGGCGAGGAAGCCTCGGCCCAGGTCCGTATGCGCGCCCAGCGGCTGGGGCTGGCTGATGCGCCGGTGCAGCTTGCCGCGGAGACCAGCCTGCGCGACATCCTGACGACACTCGATACAGTCAGACCCGACCTCGCGATCATCGATTCGATCCAGACGATGTGGTCGGACAACGTGGACAGTGCTCCGGGCTCTGTCGCGCAGGTCCGTGCCGCCTGCCACGAGTTGGTGAGTTTCGCCAAGAAACGCGGCACTTCGGTCATCCTCGTCGGCCACGTCACCAAGGAAGGCCAGATCGCTGGCCCCCGCGTGGTCGAACATATGGTCGATACCGTGCTTTACTTCGAGGGTGAGCGCGGCCACCAGTTCCGCATCCTGCGCGCGGTCAAGAACCGCTTCGGCCCTGCGGATGAGATCGGCGTCTTCGAAATGACCGGCGCCGGACTGGCCGAGGTTGCCAATCCCTCGGCGCTCTTCCTGTCGGACCGTGGGCAGGCCAGCCCCGGCTCGGCCGTCTTCGCCGGCATCGAAGGCACGCGGCCGGTTCTGACGGAGATTCAGGCGCTCGTCTCACCCTCTCCGCTTGGCACGCCGCGTCGCACAGTTGTGGGCCTCGATTCCGGCCGGATATCCACCATTCTCGCGGTTCTGGAGGCCCGTTGCGGGATTCCCTTTGCCGGGCTCGACGTCTTTCTGAACGTCGCCGGAGGCATGCGCAGCACCGAACCGGCGGCCGATCTGGCGGTCGCAGCGGCGCTTCTGTCGGCGCGCGAAGATGTTGCACTTCCGCCAGACATGGTGATTTTCGGTGAAATCAGTCTTTCCGGAGCCCTACGTCCTGTAGGACAATCGGAAAACAGATTGAAAGAAGCAGAAAAACTTGGTTTCTCACAGGCGATCGCGCCAGAAAGAAGCAAGATCACCGGGGGCGGCGGGATGCGGGTACGAAAGATGCCCGATCTCATAACGTTTGTCGGCGATATGTTCGCGGCAGGCTGAACGCAAGGAGCGAGGGCATGGAAGGCTTTACGATCGTTGATGCCGTAGTTGCGGCAATCATTCTTATATCCGCGATCCTCGCCTATGGGCGTGGTTTCGTGCGCGAGGTTCTGGCCATTGCAGGCTGGGTCGCGGCGGCCGTCGTGGCCTTCCTTTTCGCACCCCAGGCCGAACCGCTGATCCAGCAGATCCCGGTACTGGACAAGTTCCTTGGCGATAGCTGCGAATTGTCGATCATCGCGGCCTTTGGCGGTGTCTTCGCGGTGGCGCTTATCGTCATGTCAATTTTCACGCCGCTCTTTTCTTCTGCAGTCCAACGCTCGGCGCTTGGCGGCCTCGATCAGGGGCTAGGTTTCCTCTTCGGGGTGCTGCGCGGCATCCTTCTCGTTGCTGTCGCCTTCGTGGTCTATGAGCGGGTTCTGGTCGACTCCACCATCCCGGTCGTCGACAAATCCCGGTCCGCCGAGGTTTTCGCCACGTTCCAGGACCGCCTGAACGAGGAGATGCCGGAAGACGCTCCGCGCTGGATCACCGAGCGGTATCAGCAGCTTGTCGGCGCATGCGGCGCACCCACCGAGACCGCACCGACGACGGCCAACTGAGAATCCTTGGCTGTCACGCCCGGTCTTGTGTGACATGGGCGTGACATAGGCGGCGTGAGCCTCTAAACGGGGGCCAAATCCCCTGTACCGGATTCGGAGACCAGGCCCATGCGCCCATTCCTGAGCCACCCCTTCGACGACGACAAGTTGAAGGAGGAGTGTGGTGTCTTCGGCGTGATCGGCGTGACCGATGCGGCCAACTTCGTGGCGCTTGGCATGCATGCGCTTCAGCACCGCGGACAGGAGGCTGGCGGCATCGTCGCCTATGACCCGGAAACCGGGTTCAACAATGCCCGCCGCTTCGGTTATGTGCGCGACAACTTCACCAAGGCCGATGTGATGGCGACCCTGCCCGGGTCGCTTGCCATCGGCCATGTCCGCTATTCCACCGCCGGTTCGAAGGGCGCCACCGCCATCCGTGACGTCCAACCCTTCTTCGGCGAGTTCTCCATGGGTGGCTGCGCCGTTGCCCATAACGGCAACCTGACCAATGCAACCCAGTTGCGGAAAGACCTTATTGAGCGCGGCTCGATCTTCCAGTCCTCGTCCGACAGCGAATGCATCATCCACCTGATGGCGCGGTCGATCCAGAAGAATATCCCCGAACGAATGAAGGACGCTTTGCGCGCGGTCGAAGGCGCGTTTTCCGTCATCGCGATGACCCGGACAAAGCTGATTGGTGTCCGCGACTCCCTTGGCGTCCGCCCGCTGGTGCTGGGCAAGATCGGCGACGAGGGCTATGCGCTTTCCTCCGAAACCTGCGGCCTCGACATCATCGGTGCCGACTTTGTGCGCGAGATTGAGCCGGGCGAGATGGTCGTCATCTCGAAGGGCAAGGTCGAAAGCTCGCGCCCCTTCGGGCCCGCCAAGTCGCGGTTCTGTATCTTTGAACACGTTTATTTTTCGCGCCCCGATTCGATTCTCGGTGGGCGATCTGTCTACGAGACCCGCCGCCAGATCGGTGTGGAACTGGCCAAGGAAAGCCCGGTCGAGGCCGATCTCGTCTGCCCCGTGCCCGACAGTGGCACCCCGGCGGCGATCGGCTTTTCGCAGCAATCGGGCATTCCCTATGCGATGGGGATCATCCGCAATCAGTATATGGGCCGGACCTTCATCGAGCCGACCGAACAGATCCGCAATATGGGCGTCCGGCTGAAGCTGAACGTCAACCGGGCACTGATCCGCGGCAAGCGGGTGATCCTTGTCGACGACTCGGTCGTGCGCGGCACGACCTCCCGCAAGATCAAGGACATGATCCTCGACGCGGGCGCCGCCGAGGTCCATTTCCGCATCGCCTCGCCCCCCACCGCATGGCCCTGCTTCTACGGTGTCGACACGCCCGAGCGCGAGAAGCTCCTCGCCGCGACGATGAGCGAGGACGAGATGCGCGACTGGATCGGGGTCGACAGCCTCAAATTCATCTCGCTCGACGGCCTCTACCGCGCCGCGGGAGAGGCTAAGGGCCGCGACAAGACCTGCCCGCAATATTGCGACGCCTGCTTCTCGGGCGAATACCCGGTCGCGCCATCAGACCAGATCGCCAAGGGCTTTGCGATGAAGGCGGCGGAGTGAGCGACCATCCGGTCCGCTACCGCCCCCACCATTTCCTCTGCTCGCTCGGCTTCGAGGGCAAGGGTTACTCCGACGACTTCACCGCCAATATGACGGCTATCGTCATGGGGCGTTTGCGCGCCGACGGGGGTGATGAAACGAAGATAGAGGTTACAGGTGCCACCGACGATATCTGCGCCCCCTGCCCCAAGCGGCGCGGGCGGCTCTGCACCAATGAGCCGAAGATCAAGGTTCTCGACCGTGCCCATGCCGCTGCCTTGAAGCTGGAACCACGGGAGCAGCTCACATGGGGCGAGGCCAAGGCCCGTATCCGCGAATATGTCCCGCCGGGCAGCCTCCGGACGCTCTGTCAGGGCTGCGAATGGGAGCCTTACGGCATGTGCGAGGCCGCCCTTGCCCGCCTCCACGAAGACCAGAACTGATCCAATGAAAAACGCCGCCCCGAAGGGCGGCGTTTGAGCCTTTCGTCTGGAAAGGCCTGAAGATCAGGCCTTACGGCCCTTCAGCGCGGCCCAGCCGCCCGAAACGATGACGGCTGCAAGCACGGCCTTCACGGCATCACCGATCAGGAACGGCGCCATGTAGTATTGCCAGATCATGCCAAAGCTGTCGGCACCCCATTTCGCGGTGTCGATCCCGGCGACCTCAGCCAGCGACATCGCCCAGAGAACGCCCGGGATGTAAAGAAGCGCCGAGGCGAGCAACGCTACGGCAGCAGTGCCGACAACGCCCTTAACACCGCGATCCGCCGCATATCCGACGATGGCCGCCATCATGACAAAGCCCACGAGAAACCCGGCGGTCGGGCCAAAGAAGGCCGCGCCGTTGCCGCCATTGGCGAAGACCGGCAGGCCCATCGCGCCTTCGCCGAGATAGGCGATCAGTGTCAGCGCGCCCATCCGCGCGCCGAAGGTCAGGCCGACGATCAGGATCGCCAGCGTCTGCAGCGTCATCGGCACCGGCAGCATGGGTACCGAGAACTGCGCCGCGATGGCGATGAAGAGCGATCCGCCCACCACCATAAGCGCACGGGTCAGAAGCGATTGCGACGGCGCAAGGGCCTTTGCAAGGGTCATCAGCGGAATCCTTCCTCTGGGTCAAGTTGCGCCGCAATTTCGCGGCAGCGCAGCGACAAGTCAATCTCTTCTGTTGAATTGCTACGCGCGCAATGCGAAAGGGGCGCCATGAACAACGCATCTCAGACCAGACTCGCCCTCGTCACCGGCGCCTCTCGCGGACTGGGCTTCGCCATGGCCGCCGCCCTTGCCGCAAAGGGCTGGCATGTGCTTGCCACTGCCCGCACCGTCGGAGGGCTGGAAGAGCTTGACAACCGCATTCAGGCGGCAGGCGGCAGCGCCACGCTCGCGCCGATGGACATCACCGACGATAAGGCGATGAACCATCTCGCGAGCTCCATTGCCGAACGCTGGGGCAAGCTCGATCTCTGGGTTCATGCCGCGATCCATGCAGCGCCGCTTGCGCCTGCGGGGCATCTCGACCCGAAGGATTTCGACAAGTCTGTCGCCTGCAACCTGCGCGCCACCGCGTCTCTTATCCCGATGTTGGAGCCCCTGCTGCGCGCTGCGCAAGGCACCGCCCTCTTCCTCGACGACCCGCGCGGCGGCGAGAAATTCTTTGCCAGCTACGGCGCCACCAAAGCGGCCCAGATCGCGCTCGCCCGCAGTTGGCAGGCCGAAAGCGAAAACATCGGCCCCCGCATCCTGATCGAAACTCCGAAGCCGATGGCCACCGCCACCCGCGCCCGCTTCTTCCCCGGCGAGGACCGGACCCAACTCGCCGATATCCACGAGGAAGCGGAACGCGTGCTCGCCCGCCTCTGACTGCTTCTTCATTGCCTCAAATACCCCGGTCGCAAGCAGCGCGGAAACCGCGCTTCGGCGCGGGGCACCCGCGCCGGGCCCCGGGTGAGGGCCATGGGTGGGTGGGCGGGGCCCGAACCCGGGGCCATCGCCGCTTTACCCTCCCGCCTTGCTCGTCTAATCAGGGGCAAAGCATCAGGGGCCCGGGCATGCGTATCCTCATCACCAACGACGACGGCATCAACGCCCCCGGGTTGGAGATTCTCCAGTCGATCGCAGAGGATATCGCGGGCCCTGAGGGCGAGGTCTGGACCGTCGCGCCGGCCTTTGAGCAGTCCGGCGTCGGCCACTGCATCTCCTACACCCATCCGATGATGATCGCGAAGCTCGGGAAACGCCGCTACGCGGCCGAAGGTTCCCCCGCCGATTGCGTGCTTGCGGGCATCTATGACGTGTTGCAGGGCGGTCGCCCCGACCTCGTCCTCTCCGGCGTCAATCGCGGCAACAACTCTGCCGAGAACGTGCTTTATTCAGGCACCATCGGCGGCGCCATGGAGGCGGCGCTGCAAGGCGTCCCGGCCATCGCGCTTTCCCAGTTCATGGGACCGGCGACACAGGACCTCTCCACACCTTTCGAAGCGGCGCGCGACCACGGTACGCAGGTCGTCCGAACGCTTCTCGACAAGGGGCTCTGGGATGGCAGCGACTACCGGCTCTTCTACAACGTCAACTTCCCGCCCGTCGCGGGCAAGGATGTGAAGGGCCTGAAGGTCGCGGCGCAAGGCTACCGCACCGACACGTTCTTTGGGGTCGAGCCACATATCTCGCCTTCGGGCCGCAAGTTCCTCTGGATCAAGGGCGGGCCGCAGCATCACCCGACCGCGCCTGGCACCGATGTCGCGGTCAATCTCGACGGCTGGATCTCGGTCACGCCGATGCGGGCGGACCTGACCGCGCATGACACCATGGCCGAGTTGGAAGCACGGCTGTCATGACCGACGCCGCCGAACTCAAGATGCGTTTTCTTTATGCGCTGCGTTCGCGCGGGGTGACTGACGGACGCGTCCTGTCGGCGATGGAGAAGATCGACCGGGGCGTTTTCGTCAAGGGCCTCTTCGCCGAACGCGCCTATGAGGACACGCCTCTGCCCATCGCCTGCGGCCAGACGATCAGCCAGCCCTCGGTGGTCGGGCTGATGACTCAGGCGCTGGAGATCAGCCCGCGCGACAAGGTGCTGGAGATCGGCACCGGCTCGGGCTATCAGGCGGCGATCCTTTCCCAACTTGCCCGCCGGGTCTATACGATCGACCGCCACCGCAGACTGGTGCGCGAGGCCGAGGAGGTCTTTCGCAAGCTCGACCTCACCAATATCACCGCGATGACCGGCGATGGCAGCCACGGCCTGCCTGATCAAGCGCCGTTCGACCGGATCATTGTCACAGCAGCCGCCGAGGACCCTCCGAGCCCCCTATTGGCTCAGTTGCGCGAAGGCGGTATCATGGTGCTGCCCGTCGGGCAGTCGGATACGGTGCAACACCTCATCAAGGTGACCCGCACCGCCCAGGGCTACGAGTACGAGGAATTGAGGCCGGTGCGCTTCGTGCCGCTGGTCGAGGGGCTGGGACAGGACTGAACGACAGCCAGCCCGTTTTGAAACACGAAACGCCCGACAATAAGGGCGAGCGAGACGAGGATGCGAGCCATGACCATTTCCCGCCCAACAGTCTTTCTGCGTGCCGCCCTTCTTGGCGGCAGTGTGCTGGCGCTGGCCGCCTGCGACCCGGACGGTAATTTTGATCTCGACATGCGGAATTTCGGTCAGACCGACTTCGATACGACATCGGCGGCCAATCAGGCCACCCAGCCGCGCCCGGTGCCGGATGCACGCGGTGTTCTGACCTACCCGAACTATCAGGTTGTGGTGGCGCGCCGGGGCGACACGGTTGACAGCGTCGCTGCCCGGGTCGGCATAGCGCCGGTGGAACTGGCCAGCCATAATGCCATTGCGCCGGGCACCCTGCTGCGTGAGGGCGAGGTTCTGGCCCTGCCGCGCAACGTGGGTGGCGCTCTGACCCCGGCTGCCCCCGGCACGATCGACGTCACCACCATTGCCTCGGGCGCCATCGACCGCGCGGGCGGGGCGCCAACCACCGTGACGCGCCAGCCGAGCAGCACCATCGCGGCAACCGAACCGATCCGCCATCGTGTCATGCGCGGTGAGACTGCCTATTCCGTTGCGCGGCTCTACAACGTTGACGTGAAGGCACTGGCCGACTGGAACGGTCTCGGACCCGATCTGACCGTGCGCGAGGGTCAGACATTGTTGATCCCGGTCACCTCCAGCGCTGGCGCCCCACGCGATATCGTAACCGCACCGGGCGAAGGCTCGCCTACGCCCACTCCGCCCTCGGCCTCGACACCGCTGCCGGACGAAAAGACCCAGCCTGCGGCGAAACCGGTCGAGACGCCGAAACAGCCCGATCTTGGATCGCAGACGACGGCGGCCTCAAAGTCCAAACTGGCCATGCCGCTTCAGGGCAAGATCATCCGCGGCTACAGCGCCAAGACCAAGGGCATCGACCTTGCCGCCGCCGCAGGTACTGCCGTCGCGGCGGCCGATGACGGGCAGGTCGCCGTGGTGACGAAGGACACGCAGGAAGTGACCGTGATCGTCGTCCGCCATGCCGACAACCTTCTGACCTTCTATGCCAATGTCAGCGATCTGAAGGTCAAGAAAGGCGACAAGGTAAAACGCGGCCAGCCCATCGCGTCGGTCGCGAAAACGGATCCGGCCTTCCTGCGCTTCGGCGTCAGCATCGGTCCGAACAGCGTCGATCCGATGCCCTATCTTCAGTAGGGTGGATTTTAAGAGACGCGCGCGCGCCTAGCTCGCGCGCGCCTCGTGGGCTGCCTCTGCGCCGACCCGGCGGCGGAAATCGGTCGCGAACATCGTACGCGTGAAGCGGCCGAGCCCGGACGGATGTTCCCCGAAACTGTCGAGCCGTGACAGCAGCACGGATTTCACGCGCTGATCCACCTCGGTCGGGATCTCCCGCCGCTGGCCAAAACGGAACTCCGACAGCGGGCGCTTGTAATCCGACGCGCGCCACGCCTCGATATCGTATTCCGTCTGCCAGAGCGGCGCTTCCTCCAGCGTCTTGCGGAAGGGAACATGCAGCATGACACAGCGGTAAAACCCGATGATCGCGTCAAGCATCGCTGTCGCCTCCCGGTCCTCGTCGCCGAGAAGATCGGCGATGGACGCACCGAGGAAGTCGAGCGCCTCCTGCACCAGAACGAACCGGCCGATCATCGAGTATTTCGACAAGAGGTTGCCGCCAAGCTCCCCGCTGATGAGCCCGTCATAGTTCCGGGTGCTGGCCTCAACGCAGGCTTCACGTGTATCGAACAGCTCGCTCTGGTTCTCTTCCAGATAATCCGTGATCATCTGGCGGAATTTCTTCGGCGCCTTTTCGAGATGTTCCAGCATATGGCGCACGACCAGATAGGGCCGAACGCCCTTGTCGCGGGCGAACTGGAAGGCCTCCTGGAAATTGTCCTCATAGAAGAAGATCGTCAGCAGCAGGTGGAACGCACGGGTGTCGAGATAATCCTGGAATGTGAAATCCGACGATTCGACCACCATCTCCTCGGTCTCCACCACCGTCTCGTCGCCGGTATAACGGCCAAGGCAGCGCGCGACGATCCGGTGCTTGGTGCGCAGACCGAACTCTTTGCGGCTTTCAGGATTTGCCAAGGGCGCACCATGCAGCAGCATAAGCTGATGCGCGGCGACCCGGCTGACGCCGGTCTCGATCAGGTCGTCGACCGCCTTCATGAAGCTTTCCTTGGTCTCGCCCGGCATACACAGGATCAGTTCGCCGTAAGACTGCATGCCCTGATCGTGCAGTTCCTTCTGCACCTCGGAATAGGTGTCGAGCGAGATGTTGTCGCGCTTGATGTTCTTCAGCACCACCGGGTTCAGCGACTGAACCGATGACGTCATCGGAAGACGCCCCTTGGCCTTGCGCATCACCTTGATAATGCGGTCGCCACGGTTCTTGCCGGTCGTCGTGCGGATGTATTTTGGCCAGTCATACGTATCCATCAGATGGCCGAGATAATCCGCGACCTCTTCGTCCTGCACATACATGCCGAAATTGTCGTCGGCGAAGCACAGGGGGCTCGACCGGTCGATGCGTTCGACGATGTAGTCGAGATCGGCCTTGGTGCGTTCGAAGGAATGCCGGAAGACCTTGGAATTCGACTTCACCGAGGAATTGCAGAAGGTGCAGGTGAACGGGCATCCCCGCGCAAGCTGCATCAGCGCAAAGAGCTTGGTATGGAAGAACTTGTCCATGAACCCGCCGAGATACGGCGAAGGGATCTCGTCAAGATCGCGCATCCGTTGCACTTCGCCGCCGCGAATGATCTCACCGGTCTTGCGGTCAACATAGAGCGAACCGTCAATGGCCTCTTCAAACAGCCCCTCGCGCCGCTCACCGACCTCGATATAGCGGTTGATGAGGTTCAGGAACGCCCGCTCGCCCTCATAGGTGGGGCCGCGCACATGGATGTCGATCAAGGGCATGTCCTGCATCCAGCTGGCCTGCTCGGCCTCGGTCAGCGGGAAATTCGGGCCGCCCATCAGCGTGACTACATTCGGATTGCGCGCCTTGACGTAGTCGGCGAAGGACAGCGCCAACTGGTGGTTCCACGCGTAACTCGCAAAGCCGATTACATCGGGCACCGCCGCATCGATCGCCGCCTTCAACTCTTGCGGATCGCGATAAAGGCTTACCTCCAACCCCGATTTGGGTTTGGCGTATTCGCGCGCATAGGCGGCAAGGTTCGCCACGCCCAAGGGATAGGTGTCTGAGGTTGCAGTGACGAGGTTGTGGCCAAGATCGGCCAGATAGAGTCGCATATATCGGCTCCGGGAATACCTTCAAGAACGACGATCAGACTAGCAACTCAGCCGCAAAATAGAAAACGCTTTCCTGCGATTGGTCACCGAAGGAAGGGATATCCATACCGTATGACTGGATTGTGGCCTACAGCGTGACGCCACGTCGCCCGGCGAGGTCGGTGAAGTATTGCCAGGCCACGCGACCCGATCGCGCGCCGCGCGTGGCTTGCCATTCGATGGCCTCGGCCCGCAGGGTCGCATCGTCGATCTGCACTCCGTAAGCGTCGCAATATCCCCGGATCATCGCCAGGTAGTCGTCCTGGCTGCAAGGGTGGAAGCCGAGCCACAGCCCGAACCGGTCTGAAAGCGAGACCTTTTCCTCTACTGCCTCGGACGGGTTGATCGCGGTCGATCGCTCGTTCTCGATCATGTCGCGGGGCATCAGGTGTCGGCGGTTCGAGGTGGCGTAGAATATCACGTTGTCGGGCCGTCCCTCGATCCCGCCATCCAGAACCGCCTTCAGGCTCTTGTAATGCTGGTCGTCATGGGAAAATGACAGGTCGTCGCAGAAGAGGACAAAGCGGTGTTCACGTGCAGCACGCAGATGCATCAGAAGTCGGCCGACTGAAGGCAGATCCTCGCGCGCAAGCTCCACGATCTTCAGCGTGAAGCCTTGCCGCCGCACCTCGGCGTGAACCGCTTTCACGAGCGACGACTTTCCCATCCCCCGCGCGCCCCAGAGGAGCGCGTTGTTGGCGGGCAGTCCGCGCGCGAACTGAAGCGTATTGGCCAGTAGCGTGTCGCGTGACCGGTCGATTCCGACCAGGAGCGGCAGATCGACCCGGTTGACCTCCAGGACCGGTTCCAGACGGTCAGGTTCCACATGCCAGACAAACGCCTCCGCCGCCTCGAAATCCGGCGCCCTGCGGGGCGCAGGGGCGAGGCGTTCCAGCGCCTCGGCGATGCGGGTCAGGATGTCGTCATTCATGCCTTTTTGGTCTCGTCCTCGGGCTCATCGTCATCGAACTCGTCAAAGAGGCTCTCATCCTCGCCGATGATACCTTCGGCGCGGGCCTCTTCGTCCTTCTTCTTTTCCACCCATTGAACGAGCAGGATCGACACTTCGTAGAGCCCGTAGACAACGGTAAACAGCATCACCTGCGTGGTCACATCCGGCGGCGTGACGACGGCGGCAACAGTCAGGATGCCAACCACCGCGTATTTTCGCACCCCGCGCAGCCCGCGCGAACTGGCGAGACCCGCCTTGCCCATCAACGTCAGCAGGACCGGAAGCTGAAAGCAAAGCCCGAAGGCCACGATCATCTTCAGCGTGATGTCGAGCGTCTCGTTGACCTTGCCGTTGAAGACGATGTTGATGCCCTCATCCGTCGCCGGGCTGGTCAGGTCGTCGCCGGAGATGACCGCAGCGAAATAGGACGGCAGATCGGCAAAGCCGAGGAAGAACTGCATGGCCAGCGGTACGACCACGAAATGGGCAAAGGACGCACCGATCAGGAACAGGACCGGCGAGGCGATCAGGAAAGGCAGGAAAGCCTGCTTTTCGGTGCGGTAGAGGCCCGGTGCCACGAAACGCCACATCTGATAGGCGATGACCGGGAAACCCAGCGCCAGACCACCCACCATTGAGATGCGGATCAGGGTAAAGAAGTACTCCTGCGGCGCGGTGTACTGCATCACCGGATTGGCATTGCCGAGATTGCGCATGGTCTTTTCGATCGGCAACAGCAGGAAATCCAAAAGCATGCTGCCGAAGGAAAAGCAGACCACCATTCCGACGAGGAAAGCCGCCAGCGACCAGAGGATGCGGGTTCGAAGTTCCGCCAGATGCTCGATCAGCGGCGCGGTCGAATCGTCGATATCGTCCTTGCTCATGCCTCACCCTTCTTCGCCGGGGTCTTTGGCTTGGCCGCTGCCGTCTTCTTGGCTGCTGCCGGTTTCTTGGCGGGCGTGGCTCTGACCGGGGCCCTAGCCGCAGGCTGCTTGGCTGCGGGTTTCGCGGCCGCTTTCGCCGGTTCCGGCTTTGGGGCCGGTTCCGGCTTTGCCTCGGGTGCCTTCGCGGCCTGGCTTTCGGCCAGCTTCGCCTTGCGCTCCGCGGCCTCGGCGGCCTTCTTGTCGGCCAAAGCCTGCGTCGCGGGCCCTTTCGGCGTGGTCGAGCCCTTTGCCGGGTCCCATTTCTCGAACTTCGAGGCCGCCTTGTCCAATGCGTCCAGACCGAGGTTCTTCTTGGATGTCATGGCCTTGAGCTCATCCGCCGTTTCCTTGACGCCGGTTTCCTTGGCCGCATCATCCATCGCGCGCTGGAACTCACGCCCCATCGCGCGGGCCTTGGCGGTAAAGCGCCCCAGCGTGCGGAACATTCCGGGCAGGTCTTTTGGACCAACCACGATCAGCGCCACGACGCCGATGAGCAGAAGCTCACTCCAGCCGATGTCAAACATGTCGTTCGCGCCCCTTCAGGCGAAAGCCAAGGCTCAGACCTTGTCCTTCTTATCCTCGGGGGTCACGTCGCGGGCTTTGTCAGCCGAAGCCTGTTCAATCTCTTCGGTGCCGTCCTTCACGCCCTTCTTGAAGGCGGTGATGCCCTTGCCGACCTCACCCATGAGCGACGAGACCTTACCGCGACCGAAAAGCACCAGAACCACGACTGCGATCAGAAGAAGGCCCGGAATGCCGATATTGTTGAGCATGTGTATCTCCCTAAGGCGCATCCCCTCGCGCCCTTATGTTGCCCTACCGATGTAATCCCTCGCCGCGCCTGCTCAAAGCGACAAAAGTCCGATAAAGTGGCCCCGGCCCCTTGCGAGGCCCCGGCAACTGACAGTATTTTGTCAGTTGCCCCGCCGGAAGGTCCGTCCATGCGCCGCAATGACCGCCTGTTTCAGCTTCTGCGCCTCCTGCGGGACGGTCAGTTGCACCGTGCAGTGGACCTGGCCGAAGCGCTTGGCGTATCGGTCCGCACGATCTGGCGCGACATGGCGACACTGATGGAGCGCGGGTTGCCGGTTTCGGGCGAACGCGGCGTAGGTTACGTGCTGCGTGATCCGGTCACGCTGCCGCCGATGGCGCTGACCAAGGATGAATTCGAAGTCCTGCGGCTTGGCATTTCACTGGTCAGCGGCGCCGCCGATCCTGTCCTGAGCCGCGCGGCAGCCAGCCTGCGCGCCAAGATCGCCGCCGTATCTCCGGCTGATGCGGGTGACACCGGCGTCGACACTTTCGTCTTTTCCAGCGCCGAGGCCGCCCGCGCGGCACCGCATCTGGGGCTGATCCGCCGTTCGGTCAGGGAGCATCTCACCCTGTCGTTGGCCTATCGAGGGGCAGAAGCCGGGCGAGTACGGCCCCTGCATCTCGACTACTGGGGCAAGGTCTGGACACTGACATGCTGGAGCGAAAGCAGAAGTGATTTCCATATCTTCCGTGTCGACCTTATTACATCCCTCAGCCACGATGGAGGGGCATTCCTTCCCGAACCCGGCAAGACGGTCGAAGACTATCTTGCCCGGATCGTTCCGGCCTGATCCCTAAGCCAAACGGGGAAAGACGAAGCAGCGGTCGCGGCGGATCATCAGCCACATGACAGTACCCGGTTTTGGCAGGAACACGGCGGGAACCGTGGCCTTCAGCATTTCGCCCCCGTCGTCCATACGGAATTCCACGAGGCTCTCGCGGCCCATGAAGCGGGCGCGTTCCACACGCGCGCGGGCCGCTGTCCCGTCAGTCGGCGTCGGGTTCGGGCCGCGGCCCGCGCGGTCAAAGTCGATCTTGAGGTGCTGGGGGCGGATGACGATTTCCACCTCGGTCCCATCGGGCACGCCGGGCGCGAGGAATTCGCCGAAAGGCGTGCGCGTGAGGGCGCCCTGAACTTTCGCCCGCAAAATATTGATATCGGAAAAGAAAGCGGCAGCTTCACGATCCACGGGTGCATTGTAGATATTGTAGGGCGCACCCTGCTGAACAATCTTACCCCGCCGCATCAGAGCAATCTCGTCGGCCATGCGCATCGCCTCATGCGGCTCATGCGTGACGAGAAGGACAGCGGTGCCCTCCTCCTTCAGAAGCGCCAGCGTATCGTCGCGGATACCGTCACGGAGGCGTTCGTCGAGACCGGAGAACGGCTCATCCATCAAAAGGATACGCGGCGCCGGCGCCAAGGCGCGCGCAAGCGCCACTCGCTGCTGTTCTCCACCTGAAAGTTCATGGGGATATTTCGGGCCAAAACCCGATAGCGACACCCGTTCAAGGAGCGCGTCCACGCGGGTCGTGGCAGCGCCTTTCAGGCCGAACGCGATGTTTTCTGTCACACTCAGATGCGGGAACAGCGCGAAATCCTGGAACATCAGTCCGATAGAGCGCCGTTCCGGCGGAATGCGGAAGACTGTGTCGCAGATCAGATTGCCATCAACATGGATCGTGCCCTGATCCTGCATGTCGACACCTGCGATCATCCTGAGCGTCGTCGACTTGCCGCAACCGGACGGGCCAAGAAGGCATGTCACCTGCCCCGCCTCGATGGTCAGCGAGACATCGTCCACCACGATCCGCCCGTCGAAACGGCGTACAAGGTTTCTGACCTCAAGTCTCGGCGGTATCCCGGTCACGTCATTCCCCAACCCTGAGCGATTTTCTCAGGCTTACGATCGGATAACAGGCCCCGGCTCAGCCCGCAAGCACGAGGGTTCGGCCACGGCTTGCAGTCGTCCGACGCGCCGGGGGCGCTGCCCCCGGACCCCCGGAGTATTTCGACCAAGAAGAAGGTCAGAAGGTCGTATTGATGGCGCCGCCGTCGAGGAGGATGTTCTGGCCGACGATGAACCCCGCATGCTGGGAGCAGAGAAAGGCGCACATCGCGCCGAATTCCTCGGCGGTGCCGTAGCGGCGGGCGGGAATTGTGGCGGCACGGTTCGCCCGGGCCTCGTCGATCGTGATGCCCTGCGATTTGGCCAGCCCGCCATCCAGCGCGTCGGCCCGGTCGGTCGCGTGGATGCCCGGAAGGAGGTTGTTGATCGTGACCCCATGCGGCGCGACCTGCCGCGCGGTACCCGCGACGTATCCGGTGAGCCCCGTCCGGGCAGCATTCGAAAGCCCGAGTTGGGCGATGGGCGCCTTGACGGATTGAGAGGTGATATTCACCACCCTGCCCCAGCCCCGTCCGATCATCCCGGGCAATATCGCCTTCATCAGTGCGATCGGCGTCAGCATATTGGCGTCGAGCGCACGGATGAAATCCTCGCGATCCCAGTCGGACCAGAGACCGGGCGGCGGGCCGCCCGCGTTGGTCACGAGGATATCGACGCCGTCGGCGGCGGCAAGCACCTCTGCCCTGCCCGACTCGCTCGTGATGTCAGCCGCGACCTCCATCACCGTCACACCATGCGTCGCGCGGATCGCCGCCGCTGTTTCAGCCAGTGCCTCGGCGCCCCGCGCGTTCAACACCAGATCGACACCCGCCGCCGCCAACGCCTCGGCGCAGCCGCGACCCAATCCCTTTGACGATGCACAGACCAAGGCCCGTTTGCCGCGAATCCCAAGATCCATCACAATCTCCCGCTATTTGAGGCGAGCATAGACAAAAGCGGGGCCGAAGCCACCGGCTCCGGCCCTCAAAAGTGTATGACCAACGGGGAGCTTCAGGCGCGATAGATCGCTGTGGTCAGGCGACCATCGAGGAGAAGACATATTCGATACCGGTGAACGCCGCCTCGGCGAAGCCATAGGCAAAACGCAGCCCTTCGGGGCCGGCGACAGTGCCATGTTCAGCATTGCCCGGGACATAGACGGCAACGCCCGGCGTGATTTCATGAGCGACCCCGTCTATCGTGACAACACCCGAGCCGGTCAGTCCGAGGTAGAATTCGGCAGGTGCATGAACATGCGGGTTGAGCGTGCCGCCGGGACCGAACTCGGCAATGCCCAGAACAAATTCGCTGCTATTGGTCTTGTCGCCGGAGATGAGCGTTTTCCACGTGACTGTGCCGAAGACCGGATCGCTGCCACCTTCGGAGGCCACGTCGGCTGCGCTGACGGTAAACGCCTTCTCTGTTGGCGCTTCAGAAAAGTTATCCGCCGGTTTCAGATTCTTCGACCCGATCAGAACATCGGTGCAGGCATCGTGAATTTGAATGATTGCGGTCATGGTCGGCGTCTCCGTGGCGGGGTATCTGTGCGGCTATATTGCGTTTGTCCGGCTTTCAGGCAATGGTCGAAAGAAGCTGAACATTATACGCTGAGGTTATGATGGAAACGCGCCTTCCACCCTTCTCCGGCCTAACCGCCTTTCATGCCGCGGTCCGCCACGGCACGCTGACAGGCGCAGCGCGGGAACTGAACGTCTCGCAGCCCGCGATCTCGCGCCGCATCGCCCAGTTGGAGGCGGACCTCGGCACGCCGCTTTTCGACCGGTCGCGGAAGCCGGTGCAGATGACCGAAGCGGGGCGCGAGATGATGGCGGCCCTCCGCTCCGGTTTCGACATGATCGAGGCGGCAACCGATCGTATCCGGCGCGCGGCAAAGGGTCGGGTTGTCACCGTGTCGGGCCCCTCGGGCTTCGTGGCCTATTGGCTGATCCCGCGACTCGGCGCGTTGCAGGAGGCGATCCCAGGCACGGTGATCCGGATCATCTCCATGGAGCATGGTGAGGCAGGTCGGCCAGGTGACGTGATGATCCGCTTCGGCGTGCCGGACCTCCAGCGCCAGAACGAGGTCAAAATCCTTGGCGAGGAGGTGTTCGCGGCGGCCAGCCCGCTTTATCTCGCCCGCCATAAGGCACCGGGAACGACGGACGACCTCGCGGGGCACACGCTACTGACCATGGAAGACGCACGGCGCTTCTGGCACGATTGGCCAAGCTGGTTTGCCGCGCGCGGCGCGAAAATGCCCGGCGGCACCCGCCATCTTGATTTCAACTCCTATGCAATGCTGATCAACGCGGCACTTGCCGGACAGGGCGTCTGCCTGTGCTGGTCGGGGCTTCTGGACAGTTTTTTTGAAACCGGGGCGCTCGTCCGGCTCGGTGATCAGTCGGCAGCGTCGGAGCGGGGCTATTTCCTCGCCCTGCGCGACGGCCACGGCGCGCGGCCCGAGGTGCGCGAGGTCCTGGGCTGGATCGCCAAGACCGGCGGGGCCGATGCGTTGACGTCGGAACCGTCGCACTGATAATCGGGAAAGGCCACCACGACCGCGACAATCCGGAACCCCAGAATGCCAGATGTCCTTCGGCCCCTGCCCGCCCATATGGCGCATGCTTACGAAGCCGAAGCGCTGCGTGTGGTAAGCGGCGCCAATCTGGGCGATCCTATTACGGTTGCGGCCTTGTGCGAGCCGGGCGACATTTACCGCCTTTCGTCAGGGGCAGTACCCCGAAAGCTGATGCTGCGACCCGAAGGCAGTGACCCCGCGTCGCTTTGCATTGCCGAGGGATCGGAAATCGGGACGCCCGGTGACGCGGTCGCGCTTCTGTCCGTTCTGACATTAATGGCACCGGACGGTGATCAGGTGGAGACGGTATATGTCCGGCACGACGCGACCCGGCTAGGCTATGCGCTTCCGCTGTCGCCGATGGCGCCCAGGACGGACTATACGCTTATCTCCAGCCGTGGGGATGCTGGCGACATCCGTATCACCGATGTGATCTGCACTTCGTTCGCGGCGGGCACGATGATCTCCCTGCCCGGTGGCGCGCAGCGCCCGATCGAGGCGCTCGCCCCGGGTGACGAGGTTTTGACGCGGGATCACGGCGCGCAGCCCATTCGCTGGGTCGGTAAAGCCACGGTGCGGGCCATTGGGGGGTTTGCCCCTGTCGTCATCGCCGCCGGGACGCTTGGCAACCTTGCCGACCTCGTGGTCAGCCCGCATCACCGCATCTTCATCTACCAGCGCGGTCGGCGCTTGGGCAACACTGCGGAACTGCTGGTTCAGGCCCGGTATCTGGTCGACGGCGACCGGGTCGAGCGGCGCGAGGGCGGCTTTGTCGATTATCGCTGTCTCGTGTTCGACCGGCACGAGATCATCTATGCCGAGGGCATCCCGGCCGAGAGCCTGATGGTCAACGAGGCGACCGTGAGCCGCCTGCCCCCCGAACTGGCCGACGAGGTGCGTGCCCGCTTTCCCGGCCTCAGCCAGAGCCAGCATTTCGGCACCGAGGCGGGCCGCGAGATGCTGGACGATGCGGCGCGCGCGGCCATTCTGAACCGGCCGGGGCGCCGCTGACCAGATGTGATCCAACGGAGACGCCTGCGGCGTCACGCCGTGTGTCCGGCCCTGTGCGGTTCCCGCACAAGGCAGCACGCCCGAACGGCCTCTCCCCTTTCCTTCGCCTCCGCCCAAGGCTATATGCCCGCCCATGTTGCAGACGCCCACAAACCGCCCGACCCTGCCCGCCGAGATTGCCCGGCGGCGCACCTTTGCCATCATCTCGCATCCTGATGCGGGCAAGACGACGCTGACCGAGAAGTTCCTCCTGTTCGGCGGTGCGATCCAGATGGCCGGACAGGTCCGTGCAAAGGGCGAGGCACGGCGCACGCGGTCAGACTTCATGAAGATGGAACAGGACCGCGGCATCTCGGTTTCCGCCTCGGCCATGTCCTTCGATTTCGGGAAGTACCGCTTCAACCTCGTCGACACGCCGGGCCACAGCGATTTCTCCGAGGACACCTATCGCACGCTGACCGCTGTCGATGCCGCGATCATGGTGATCGACGGCGCGAAGGGCGTCGAAAGCCAGACGCGGAAGCTTTTCGAGGTGTGCCGCTTGCGGGACCTGCCGATCCTGACCTTCTGCAACAAGATGGACCGCGAGGCGCGCGATACGTTCGAGATCATCGACGAGATTCAGGAAAACCTCGCCATCGACGTGACCCCGGCCTCATGGCCGATCGGCATGGGCCGCGATTTCCTTGGCTGTTACGACATCCTGCACGACCGGCTGGAACTGATGGACCGGGCCGACCGCAACCGGGTGGCCGAAAGCATCAAGATCGAGGGGCTGGACGACCCGAAACTGGCCGACCACGTCCCCGCCGCACAGCTTGAAAAGCTGCGCGAAGAGCTGGAGATGGCGCGCGAGCTTCTGCCCGCCTTCGACCGGCAGGCATTCCTCGAGGGACATCTCACGCCGATCTGGTTCGGTTCGGCCATCAACTCCTTCGGCGTAAAGGAACTGATGACGGGCATCGGCGATTACGGGCCGGAGCCGCAGCCGCAGAATGCCACCGAACGTCAGATCGCGCCCGATGAAGACAAGGTCGCGGGCTTTGTCTTCAAGGTTCAGGCCAATATGGACCCCAAGCACCGCGACCGGGTGGCTTTCGTGCGCCTTGCCTCCGGGCATTTCGAACGGGGCATGAAACTCCTGCACGTGCGCTCGAAAAAGCAGATGGCGATCTCCAACCCCGTCCTCTTCCTCGCCGCCGACCGGGAACTGGCGGAAGAGGCCTGGGCGGGCGACATCATCGGCATCCCGAACCATGGGCAATTGCGCATCGGCGACGCGCTGACGGAGGGAGAGGCCCTGCGTTTCACCGGCATCCCCAGCTTCGCGCCAGAGCTTTTGCAGTCGGTCCGCGCAGGCGACCCCTTGAAGGCCAAGCATCTGGAAAAGGCGCTGATGCAATTCGCCGAGGAAGGGGCTGCCAAGGTCTTCAAGCCGAGTATCGGCTCGGGCTTCATCGTGGGTGTCGTGGGCGCTCTGCAATTCGAGGTTCTGGCGAGCCGGATCGAACTGGAATATTCCCTGCCGGTGCGGTTTGAGTCCTCTCAATTCACCTCCGCCCGCTGGGTAACGGGCCCGAAGGCGGACGTCGACAAATTCGTCAACTCCAACAAAGGGCATATCGCCCATGATCATGACGGCGACATCGTCTACCTTACGCGCCTGCAATGGGATATCGACCGGATCACCCGGGATCATCCTGAATTGAAGCTAAGCGCGACGAAAGAGATGATGGTGTGAACGGGCAACGCGCGTGAAGTGGGTTTTCAACCCGCCCCATATTGTGCGCGATCCCCGCTTTTCCCCGCGAACTGCATCTCCACCCGTTCTGCCCGGCCCGACGCGATCTCGCGCGACAGGCGGAAGCGAATCTGCCAGTCGCGCAGGCGTCGTGTCAGGGTCCGCGGCAGGTCTTGGGGCCGCTCCCCGCCGATATCCGACCCGAACTGCCCCGCATCGTGCAGGACCGGCGCCGGATTAAGGAAGCCGGGGCGGAGAAGTCGGAACCCCATCGACGCCTCGCGCCCAAACAGCGCGTGATCCACGGGCACTCTCAGTCGCGGAAAACGGTCGTTCATCAGCCGAGCTCCTTCGGGCGTGATGATGTAGCCGCAGGTGCCAAGATAGGAACTGTGCAGTCGGTAGAGCCTGATTGTTTCCAAAACCGGGCCAATCACCTCGCCCACGGGAAAGCGGCGGCTTTTCTGCGGGCCGGGCCAGAATTCGAGCTTTAGCACGCCCATGTCATGACGCCGCATCAAACCCGCAAGATCGCAGGACATGAGCCTCGCGAACGAGTCCGCCAGAACTGCGTCATCCTCCAAGACCACTGCGGGCCGTCCGCCATCGGCGATCTGCCGCCAGAGGCGCTGATGGGTCAGGGAACAGGCGATATCACCGCGTGTTGCGGGGAAAGCCCGCGCCTTCATCCCACGCCCGAAAGCAGGACGCAGTTCATGCCCGTCGCCGGCATCAATCGCTTCGCCCCGGCTCCAGTCCAGCCCCAGCCGGCCAAGCTGCGCCGCCATGCTCGCCAGCCGGTCCGGCCGCCGCGCGAGGTTGATCACATGGATGTCCAAGGTCTGCCTCTTTGTCCCCGCGGCCACCCTACCGGCCCGTCATGGCCCCGGCAATTGACCTCATGCGTGTTTTGCAGTAGGGCCCTCTCATCCACATCCGGTGGGTACCTGCCGGGGCGCCCGGAATTCGCGTCCCTTTTCCCTGCGGTCCGATACCGCAACTTATGGACGCTGATGACAAAATTTTCTGACCTGAAGCTGGACCCCAAGGTCCTGCAAGCCATTGCCGAAGCCGGCTACGAAACCCCGACCCCGATCCAGGCAGGCGCCATCCCGCCCGCGCTGGAAGGCAAGGATGTGCTGGGCATCGCCCAGACCGGGACGGGCAAGACCGCATCCTTCACCCTGCCGATGATCACGCTTCTGGGCCGTGGCCGCGCGCGGGCGCGGATGCCGCGTTCGCTGGTGCTGGCCCCCACTCGGGAACTCGCGGCGCAGGTGGCCGAGAACTTCGACATCTATTCGAAGCACACCAAACTGACCAAGGCGCTTCTGATCGGCGGTGTGTCTTTCGCCGAACAGGACAAGCTGATCGACCGGGGCGTTGACGTCCTGATCGCCACGCCGGGCCGGTTGCTCGACCATTTCGAACGCGGCAAGCTCCTCCTGACCGGTGTGCAGATCATGGTGGTGGACGAGGCCGACCGGATGCTCGACATGGGCTTCATCCCGGATATCGAGCGCATCTTCTCGCTCACGCCCTTCACGCGGCAGACGCTCTTCTACTCAGCCACTATGGCGCCCGAGATCGAGCGTATCACCAACGCCTTCCTTCATGCCCCGGCCCGGGTTGAGGTGGCGCGTCAGGCGACGACGTCGGAAACCATCGAGCAGCGGCTGATTGAAATCACTCCTGCCCGCAAGGACCAGACTGCCAAGGCCAAGCGCGAACTCTTGCGCGCGGTGATCGAGGCGGAGGGTGCCGCATGCACAAATGCGATCCTCTTCTGCAACCGCAAGACCGAGGTCGATATCCTCGCCAAGTCGCTGAAAAAATACGGCTTCGACGCGGCCCCGATCCATGGCGATCTGGATCAGAGCCAGCGGATGAAGACATTGGACGGCTTCCGCGACGGCTCTCTGCGATTCCTCGTCGCGTCTGACGTGGCGGCACGAGGGCTCGACATTCCGGCCGTTTCCCATGTCTTCAACTTCGACGTACCCTCCCACGCCGAGGACTATGTCCACCGCATCGGCCGCACAGGCCGCGCAGGTCGCAAGGGGGTTGCCGTCACCATCGCGACGCCGGGCGACAAGAAATACCTCGATGCGATCGAGGCGCTGGTCAAGAATCCGCTGCCGCGCGTGGAGGCCCCTGAAGGTTTTGCTCTTTCGGAAGCGGCACAGCGCGCGCCGCGCAAGGATGACGGCAAGGACAAGGGGCGTGGGCGCGGGCCCCGTGACCGTGACGACCGCAAGCGTCGCCCGGTGAAGCCGCATGGCGAAGAGGCACCGATGGCGCCCCTGGAAACCGCGTCCCCCGTAGCAATGCCCGAACCGAAGGAAGAGGTCCGGGCCGAGCGCAAGCCTGAACCGAAACCCGAACGCAAGTCGGAACCCCGGCAGGACAAGCGCGATGATCGCCGCGACACCCGCAAGGGCGACCGCCGCCGCGAGGACCGCGATGCGCCGGTCGTTGGCATGGGCGATCACGTCCCCGATTTCCTGATGCGCGGGATAAAATCGGAAGACGCATAGAACGCGCCATCTTACCTCTCGTCCATCAGTTTTCGACCGCGCACCGACGGCAGCCAAGTCCACTTCTCACTTGGCCGGCCCGTGCGATGGGACTGGTCGGACTTGTTCGAGAAAAACGGCCTAGGTTGAACGCCTTTGCTGATCTCCCTACGCTAAGGGCCAAAGGGGGAGGATATGCCGCATATCGAGATCAAGGTGATGGAAGGCGTCTTCGACGCAGACGAAAAGGCCCGGATCATCCGCGCGGTGATAAAGGCATTCGGCGATGCGGCGGGCGGCAAGATGTTCGAAAACACCTCGGCGAAGATCGAGGAAATAAAAAGCGGATCGTGGGGTTTCGCCGACCAGATAATGACGACCGAATTCGGTCTGTCGATTAAGAACGACAAGTCTTGAGGTGAACGGACGGACCTTTGCCGTCAGTTGGCGTAAGAGTTGCGGGGCTATCCGCAACACTACACTCGCGCGATCAGTCGATATAGCTGTCGGCCCGTCGACCCGCCCGTTCGTGATGGATGGGCAGCGTGCGGCCATAAAGCTGCATCGTGCGTTCGGGCGCGCCGACCATACCGGGCTCTTCCACATAGGAAAAGATCGCCACATAGCGGCGGCGCGGCCCTTTGAGCGGCGCCACCCGGTGCAGCGAATACCGCCCCCGGAAGATTTGCAGATCGCCGGGTTCGAGGTTCAGCACCTTAACCTTGTCTGACGTGCCATCAAGCACCCGGGTGACCTCATCGAAATTCTCGTCGCCCTTGCGGATGCGCGGCGCATATTCGAATGCACCGCCCTCTTCCGCATTCTGTATCGCCAGTGTCACGGTGTAGTTGTTGGTATCGAAATGCCAGGGGAAACCTGCGCCCTCCTCGGCCATGTTGACGATGACGTCGGCCAACGGGTCGGCGTAGCGATGGAAATGCTCCTCCTGCAAGCAGTCCTGAATGAAACGGTCAAATCCCGCGCTGTCATGGATTGTCCGGAGCGGCCCGTCTTGTGCAAAGTTATCGGCCGGGATGAAGGCGTTTGAGCGGTCGAAGAACTGCCGTTTCGGATGGCTTTCAGGCAGGCTCGGGTCGTCCTTGGTGAAATAGGCATTGGTTCTGTTGAAGCTGCGATGCCCCTTGTCGGCGACACCGTCCGCCTCTGCGGTCAGGGCGGCGATCCCGGCTTGTGTCAGGAAGCCCTTCACCACCGCGCAACCGTCCCGCTCTAGATCAGCCCGCACCCGCGCGATAAGCGCGTCGCGGTTGGGACCGGCCATGTGGATTGGATGGCGGTCAAGATCAATCAGATCGCTCGCGATATGCGGCATCGGGTTTCTCCTTCCTTTCCCGAAAGGAAACCCCGCGTTCTGCCAACGGTCTTGCCTCAAATCGACATCTGAAACGTCGGATTCCGATCTACCCGCCGCTGGACCCGGCTATTCCGCAACCAACCGGCTGGTAACCACCGTGACTTCCGGCTTTTTTCCGATCTCTTCCATCGCCACCTGCCGGACGATGCGTTTGACCGCCTCTTCGACCTTGTCGTCATCGCGCAGGACCTTATCGGCGGCCTTGTCGAAATATTCGTTCAGATCTGCTTCGATCAGGTCGACCAGCGGTTGACCGCTTTTGGTAAGCTCCGACAGGCCCATTGTTTCGACCCAGACCTCGCCCAAGGGTTGGTCATCCTCATCGAGGATCAGGGTGGCCAACACGTGTCCGTTCAGGCCCATGCGGATTCGGTCGCGCACAACGCCATCCATCGCCCCGATCAGCACCGCGCCATCCAGATAGGTCCGGCCCGCCTCGATATATTCGACGATCTCCGGCTCATCCCCGGTCAAGTTAACCATGGTGCCGTTGGTCGCAAGTTCGGCGGCGATGCCCTTCGCGATGCCGATCTTGCAATGTTCACGCAGATGCCGGTGTTCGCCATGCATTGGCAGCAGGATCTTCGGCCGCAGCAGGTCATGCACCGCCTCAAGGTCGGGTCGGTTGGCATGGCCCGAAACGTGGTAGAGCCCGTTCCGGTCGTCGACCACATCGACGCCCATCTCCGAATAGGCGTTCATCACCCGGATCACGCCACGTTCATTGCCGGGGATGGTTTTCGAGGAAAAGAGGAAGGTATCGCCCTCTTTCATCTCCAGCCCCAGATACTTGCCGCGCGCAAGCTGGGCCGAAGCCGCCCGGCGTTCGCCCTGCGACCCGGTGACGATCAGCATCAGGTTCTGACGCGAGACCTCCACCGCCTCTTCCGGCTGGATGATCGGGGGGAAGTCGGTCAGAACCCCGGTTTCCACCGCCGCCGTTATCATCTTCTTCATCGCCCGGCCCAGCATGCAAACCGATCGGCCCGCCGCCCGGCCCGCCTCGGCCAAGGTCTTCAGCCGCGCGACGTTTGAGGCGAAAGTTGTGGCCACGACCATGCCGTCAAGCCCGGCGATCAGCTCGGTCAGCGGCTCGGCCAATGTCGCCTCCGACCGGCCCGGCAAGGGTGAAAACACGTTGGTCGAGTCGCAGGTCAGCACCTTGACCCCGTCACCCTCCTTGGCGATGGCGTGCCATTCCTCGGGGTTGAAGGGTTCGCCCACGATGGGCGTGCCGTCGAGCTTGAAGTCGCCGGTATGGACGATCCGCCCCGCCGGCGTGTCGATGACGAGGGCAGAGCTTTCGGGGATCGAATGGCTGACGGGCACGAACTGCACCCGGAAGGGACCGGCCTCGACAATATCCGGGCGCGGCTTCACCACCTTGATCACGTCAAGAGGGTTGCCCTTTTCCTCCATCTTCAGCGTCGCGAGCGCCGCAGTGAAGGCGCGGGCATAGACCGGGGCCTTGAGCTGCGGCCAGAGATGGCCGAGCGCGCCAACATGATCCTCATGCGCATGGGTGATGAAGATTGCGTCGATCCGGCCTGAGTTTTCTGCCAGCCACGCGGTGTCGGCCATGATCAGGTCAACACCCGGTGTGGTGTCCATATCGGGAAAGGTCACGCCCAGATCGACCACGATCAGCCGTTCCTGATCGGCAGGGCCGTAGCCATAGACATAGGCATTCATGCCGATCTCGCCGGCGCCGCCGAGAGGAAGGTAGATCAGGCGGTCTTTATTGCTCATGCGATATCCTTGTTGAATTCGTGGATCAGGACCAGACCGTGCATGGTCAGATCGTCCTCGACACTGTCGAAAATATCGGTGCCTTGCTCGAACAAGGGTGCGAGCCCGCCCGTCGCGATCACCTTCATCGGCCTCTCGCGTTCGATCCGGATCTGGCGCACGATCCCTTCAACAAGACCGACATAGCCCCAATAGATGCCCGACTGCATGCAGGCGACGGTATTGGTGCCGATGGCCGATTGCGGTTTGGTGACATCGACATGCGGAAGTGCTGCAGCGGCCATATGCAATGCCTCCAGTGATGTCGCGACACCCGGCGAAATCACACCGCCAATATAGGCGCCGTCGGTATCCACAACGTCAAAGGTCGTCGCGGTGCCGAAATCTACGACGATAATATCGCCGCCATGGCGGTCAAAGCCCGCGACGGTATTGACCAGACGGTCGGGGCCGACGGTCGTACCCTGATCGACGCGGGGGGCAACCGGCAGGGCGCAGTCGGGCTTGCCCACGACAAGCGGACGGCAGTTGAAGTAGCGGTCGCAGAGGACACGCAGATTGAAGACGACGCGCGGGGCGGTGGCCGAGATCACGCAGGCGTCGATATCGACCGGGACCTTGTGGTGCTCCATCAGGGTCGAGAACCAGACGAAATACTGATCGGCCGTCCGCTGATGCTCGGTCGAGGTGCGGAGCGTGCAGCGGAATTCCTTGCCGTCCCAGACGGAAAAGACGGTATTGGTATTGCCGCAATCGATGCAGAGAAGCATGGGCGGGCCTTTCAGAAAAAGACGTCGGCAGCGGGAATGTGCCGCTTGCCTTGCGAGGTGACAAGGACAAGCTCTCCATCCTCGGCGATAGTCTCGAATGTGCCTTCGATTGTTTCACCGGGCAGTCGGGCCTTGATCGGCTGGCCGAGTCGCGCGGCGCGGGCGAGCCATGCGGTACGGATCGGGCCGAAGCCGTAGGTCGTAAGCTGCGCCTCCCAGCGGGCGAAGGCGGCCGCCAGATAAGTCAGGAACTCTTCGGGAGGGATGCGGATGCCGGTCTCGCCCTGAACCGAAACGGGGGTCAACGCGCCCTCCTCCACCGCGTCTTTCGGGGGTGCGGCGATGAGATTGACGCCGATGCCGATGGCCAGATGGCTGACCTGACCCGCAGCACCCGCACTCTCCAGAAGAATGCCCGCGACCTTGCCGCCGTTCAGCAGCACATCGTTTGGCCATTTGAGCGTTATGGTCGCCCCGGGCCCGCAGACGGTTTCAAGCGCGTCAGCCAGCGCCAGTGCCGCCACGAAGCTGCGAAGCGCGGCCTTCGCCGGATCACCATTGGGCCGCATGACCAGAGTCGCTGCGAAATTGCCCTCGGGGCTGACCCATGCCCGGCCCCGCCGACCCCGCGCCGCTGTCTGGCGGCGGGCGAGGATCCAGGTGGGCTGGCTCAGGCCGGGTGCGAGCCTTTGCGCCTCGGAATTGGTGCTGTCGACCTCGCCCAGCACATGCCGGGCTACTCCGTCCGGCCAGGCCGAAGGATCAGACCGCTCAGCGGACAAGGATCTCGGCCGCTGCCGCCGCCGCGCCTTCGACGCCCATCAGGTTCACGACGCCCAGAACCATAACCAGCGCCGATGCCATCAGGAGAAGCCACTGCGCGGGCACCATGCGGCTGTCAAGCGGATCGGTCTCGGTCCCGAAATACATGTAGTAGACGATGCGCAGGTAGTAGAATGCACCGATGACCGAAGCGATCGCACCCGCAACGGCCAGCAGGACCATGTCGGCATTCACCGCCGCCAGAAGCACACCGTATTTCGCGAAGAATCCCAGCATCGGCGGCACACCCGCCAGGCTGAACAGAAGCACCAGCATCGCCAGCGCCTTGACCGGCGCCTGCTTGGAATAAAGGTTCAGCGAATCGATATCGGTGACCGGCGCACCGTCGCGTTCCATCGACAGGATGAAAGCGAAGGTACCGACGTTCATCGTCACATAGACCGCCATATAGATCAGCATCGCCTGCACGCCCGCCTGCGTACCGGAAGCAAGCCCGACCAGAGCAAAGCCCATATGGGCGATGGACGAATAGGCCATCAGTCGCTTGATATTGCGCTGGCCGATTGCAGCAATCGCGCCGACGAACATCGACAAAGCTGCGATCAGGGCGACGACCTGGCTCCAATCGCTGACGGCGGCGCCGAAGGCATCATGGACGAGTCGCGCGAACAACCCCATCGCCGCGACCTTGGGGGCCGTTGCGAAGAAGGCTGTGACCGGCGTCGGCGAACCTTCGTAGACATCCGGCGTCCACATGTGGAACGGCACGGCCGAGACCTTGAAGGCCAGACCGGTGATCATGAAGACGAGGCCGAAAAGGAGACCGATAGAGACATGGCCGCCCTGAATCGTCTCGATGATCCCGGCAAAGAGCGTCGTGCCTGTGAAGCCATAGGTCAGCGAAGCGCCATAGAGCAGAAGGCCCGAGGACAATGCGCCGAGGACAAAGTATTTCAGGCCCGCTTCCGTCGATTTCACCGAGTCGCGACGCAAAGAGGCCACGACATAGAGCGACAGCGACTGAAGTTCGAGGCCCATATAAAGCGACATCAGATCGCCCGCCGAAACCATCACCATCATGCCCGCGACAGCGAAGGCCACCAAGAGCGGGAATTCGAACCGCGCAAGACCACGGCGCGCCATGTAGTCCTGACTCATCGCCAGAACGGCGGCGGCGGACAAGAGGACCGTCACCTTGCCGAAGCGCGAAAATGCGTCGTCGTTGAACATGCCGCCGAAGGCCATCACGTCGCCCGGCGCGGACAGCCCGATCCAGGCGGCGATGGCGACAAAGACGCCGACGGTCGCCCAAGTCAGCGTGCCCGTCAGTTCGTCCTTGCCGGTATAGACCGCCCCGATAAGTGCAGCCATCGCATAGACGACCAGAACCACTTCGGGCAGGATGGCGGAGAAATCTGCGGAAATCATCGCGGGTCAATCCTTCAGTGGCTGGCCACCTGCATCCCCGCATCGGCGGGAAGGGCGGCGTGGTAGTCGGAAATCAGCGCCTCGACCGAGGGGCCGATCATGTCGGTCACGAGGCTCGGATAGACGCCCAGAAGCAGGGTCATGGCGACGAGCGGCGCGAAGATCGCCTTTTCGCGGCGGGTCATGTCGGTGATGGTCTTCAGGCTTTCCTTGATCAGGTCGCCGAACACGACCCGGCGGTAGAGCCAGAGCGCATAGGCCGCCGACAGGATCACGCCCGAGGTCGCCACCGCTGCGGCCCAGGTATTGACCTGGAAGATGCCCATCAGCGTCAGGAATTCACCGACGAAACCGGAGGTGCCCGGCAGGCCGACATTGGCCATGGTGAAGAACATGAAGATCAGCGCATAGGCCGGCATCCGGTTCACGAGCCCGCCATAGGCATCGATCTCGCGCGTATGCATCCGGTCGTAGATCACCCCGACACACAGGAAGAGCGCGCCGGAGATGAAACCGTGGCTCAGCATCTGGAAGATCGCGCCGTCGATGCCCTGCTGGTTCGCGGCAAAGATGCCCATCGTCACATAGCCCATATGGGCGACCGAGGAATAGGCGATCAGCTTCTTCATGTCGGACTGCGCCAGCGCCACCAGCGAGGTGTAGACGATAGCGATGGCCGAGAGCCAGAAGATGAAACCAGCGAGAAGGTCCGAGGCGATGGGGAACATCGGCAACGAAAAGCGCAGGAAGCCATAGCCGCCCATCTTCAACAGGATCGCTGCCAGCACGACCGAGCCTGCCGTCGGCGCCTGAACGTGGGCGTCGGGCAGCCAGGTATGGACCGGCCACATCGGCATCTTGACCGCGAAGCTTGCGAAGAAGGCGATCCAGAGAAGTGTCTGCATACCGCCGACGATACGGAAGCCGAGCAGATTCAGCGTCTCGGACGAGAATTGGTGCGTCAGCAATGTCGGGATGTCGGTCGTGCCCGCATCGACATACATCGCGATCATCGCGACCAGCATCAGGACGGAGCCGAGGAAGGTATAGAGGAAGAACTTGAAGGCCGCATAAATGCGGTCCTTGCCGCCCCAGATGCCGATGATCAGGAACATCGGGATCAGGCCCGCCTCGAAGAAGAGGTAGAAGAGCACGAGGTCGAGTGCCACGAAGACGCCGATCATCAGCCCTTCGAGGACGAGGAAGGCGACCATGTATTCCTTGACGCGCGTCTCAACCTCCCAGCACGACAGGATCGTGATCGGCATGAGGAACGTGGTCAGCAGCACGAAGAGGACGGAGATGCCGTCAACGCCGACCTTGTATTTCAGCCCCATGATCCAGTCGCGTTCCTCGACGAACTGAAAGCCCGTGTCACCGGGATTGAAACCCGACAGAAGGAACAGCGAGACGAGGAATGTCGCCGAAGTCGCGATAAGCGCCAGCCATTTGGCATTCCGCCGCGCAGCCGCATCATCGCCCTTGAGAAGAAGGGCGAGAATGGCCGCTGCGACGAGGGGCACGAAAGTGATGATGGAAAGCAGGTTTTCCATTAGTGCGCGCCCCCCATGAGCGACATCCAGGTCAGAAGTGCCGCGATGCCGATGACCATCGCGAACGCATAGGTGAAGATGTATCCCGACTGCGCCTTGTTCACGATGCGGGTCAGCATCGGGACAAAGCCCATCGCGACACCATTGATCGTGCCGTCGATGACATTGCCATCACCCTTCTTCCACAGGAAGCCGCCGATGAACTTGGCCGGACGGACGAAGATGACGTCGTAGATCTCGTCGAAATACCACTTGTTCAGCAGGAACCGGTAAAGGATCGGCTGCTGCGCGGCCAGACGGCCCGGGATCGACGGATCACGGATATAGAAGACGTAAGCCGTGAGAAGCCCGATCAGCATCGCGACAAAGGGAGAGGACTTGACCCAGGCCGGCGAATGGTGGGCGTCGTCGAGAACCGTGTTCGAGGCCTCGGACATGTAGATCGCGCCCTGCGGTGCCTCGCCTGCCATCGCGGCATGCTCACCCGCCGCCTCATCGGTCGCGGCGCCCTGCGCCGTTCCCTCTTCGGCCGTCGTTGCGGCGTGATCTGCCGTGGCTTCGGTCGTGGCCGCGTGATCATCCGTCGTCTCGGTGGCATGACCCTCATCCGCGCCAGCCTCGGCATGTTGTGGCATGGCGAAGAAGCTGACCATCCGGTCGTGATCGCCGAAGAACGGCTTGTACCAGAGCATCCCGGCAAAAACCGCGCCCAAGGCCAGAACACCAAGCGGTGCGACCATGGTCATCGGGCTTTCATGTGCATGCTCATGCGCGTGATGGTCGCCGCGTTCGGTTCCATAGAAGGTCATGAACATCAGCCGCCACGAGTAGAAGCTGGTGAAGAGCGCCGCGATGACAAGAGCCCAGAAGGCAAAACCGTTGCCCGAAGCATAGGCGCTTTCGATGATCGCATCCTTCGACAGGAAGCCCGCGAAGCCGATATAGGTCAGCGGAATGCCGACCCCGGTGATCGCCAGCGTGCCAATCATCATCGCCCAGAACGTATAGGGGATCTTCTTGCGCAGGTTGCCGTAGTTCCGCATGTCCTGCTCATGGTGCATCGCATGGATGACCGAGCCCGCGCCAAGGAACAGCATCGCCTTGAAGAAGGCGTGGGTGAAAAGGTGGAACATCGCCGCGCCATAGATGCCCGAGCCCGCGGCCACGAACATGTAGCCAAGCTGCGAACAGGTCGAATAGGCGATGACGCGCTTGATGTCGTTCTGCACAAGGCCGACGGTTGCGGCAAAGAACGCCGTCGCCGCGCCAATATACATGACGAAAGACTTCGCCTCGGGCGCGTATTCGAAGAGGGGCGACATGCGGCAGACGAGGAAGACACCCGCCGTCACCATGGTCGCGGCGTGGATGAGGGCGGAGACCGGCGTTGGGCCCTCCATCGCGTCGGGCAGCCAGGTGTGCAGGAACAACTGCGCCGATTTGCCCATGGCGCCGACGAAGAGAAGGAAGGCCAGAAGGTTCGCGGCATTCCACTCGGTCCAGAGGAAGGTCAGGTTCGTCTCGGCCAGCGTGGGGGCGGCGGCAAAGACGTCGTCCATGTTGATCGAGTCGACCAGATAGAAGAGGCCGAAGATGCCGAGCGCAAAGCCGAAGTCGCCGACCCGGTTGACGACAAAGGCCTTGATCGCGGCGGCATTGGCCGAAGCCTTGCGGTAGTAGAACCCGATCAGGAGATAAGAGGCGACGCCCACGCCCTCCCATCCGAAGAACATCTGGACGAGGTTGTCGGCCGTCACCAGCATCAGCATGGCGAAGGTGAAGAACGAGAGATAGGCGAAGAAGCGGGGCCTGTAGCTCTCGCCCTCGCGCCAGTTCTCGTCATGGGCCATGTAGCCCCAGGAATAGAGGTGGACGAGCGCCGAGACGGTCGTCACCACGATCAGCATGATCGCCGTCAGCCGGTCAAGGCGGATCGACCACGACGTGTCCAGCGTCCCTGACCGGATGAAGTCAAGGATATGGATGTGCTGGGTGGTGCCGTCGAAACCAAGGAAGACAATCCACGACAGCAGCATCGCGAGGAACAGGAGGCCCGTCGTGACCACCTGCGCCCCGGTCTCGCCGATCACGCGCCAGCCGAAACCGCCGATGAGCGCGCCGATGAGCGGGGCAAAGAGGATGATGGACGTCATGGCTCTTTACCCTTTCATCACGTTGACGTCTTCGACGTCGATAGTGCCGCGGTTGCGGAAGAAGCAGACGAGGATCGCAAGGCCGATCGCGGCCTCGGCGGCGGCGACGGTCAGGACGAACATCGTGAAGACCTGCCCCACGAGGTCACCCAGATAGGCCGAGAAGGCGACGAAGTTGATGTTGACCGCCAGAAGCATCAGCTCGATCGACATCAGGATGACGATGACGTTCTTCCGGTTCAGGAAGATGCCGAAGATGCCGATCACGAACAAAGCGGCGGCAACGCCAAGGTAGTGTGTCAGTCCGATCATCGTTTCCCCCGCCCGATACAGCGTTCATTTTCAGCAATCTGCATCACGGATGCCCGTACCTTAATTGCCAATTGCCCTTTTCGCCCTTTGCCTCCGGATAGAACGCGGCGCATGGGCAGTGCTCCAGGTCTTGCATGTTGAGATTGGTCCACAAACCCAGAGACGAAAAATGCTCGCGGAGGTCCGACAAAGTCACTCTCTCCGGCGATGCCGCCGCGGCAAGGACGAAGGCTTCTACGTCCTGAGCATCATATCCCGTGTAGTCGACAGTCAGAGTTGATCCCGAAAAGCAACTCGCGACGTATACATGCCCGCCGCGACCGTCATCGCCTCGCATTTCGTACATTACGTAGCCAGCACCGATGTCCCTGTGATCTTCGTACCAAACCGTCGGCCCATACGATTGCCCGAACTCACATTCGCTGATCGGGATCGGGGACTCAGCGAAAACGGCCGCTGGCAACAGCGTGCCAAGTGCGACCGCACTGGGTACTATTGAGTTCATCCTCAAAGCCCCTGCCCCGGCTTCACGTCCTTCAGTTCCATCGCCTTGGCCGGATCGCGCCACATCTGCTGAAGCACGTTCTGGCGCTTGACGTCCTTGCGGTGGCGCAGCGTCAGGACAATCGCCCCGATCATTGCGACCAGCAGGATCAGCCCGGCGAGTTGGAACAGAAGGATATACTTGTCGTAGATCAGCATCCCCAAAGCGGCGGTGTTCTGCATGTCGTCGGGCGCCACCGCGCCGCGCATGGCTTCGGCCGTCTCGGCTGTTTCCCATGCGCCAAAGGCGATGCCGAGTTGCATCAGGATCACCACACCGATCAATAGGCCAAGCGGCATGTAGCGCGCCATCTCTCCCTTCAGCTCGGCGAAATCCACATCGAGCATCATCACGACGAACAGGAACAGCACCGCGACCGCGCCGACATAGACGATGATCAGCAGCATCGCCACGAACTCGGCCCCCAGAAGGACAAAGAGCCCTGCCGCGGAGAGGAAGGCGAGGATCAGCCACAGGACCGAATGGACCGGGTTACGCGCCATGACCACCATCAGGCCAGCAGCCACCGCCGTGATGGCGAAAAGGTAGAAGGCGAAGACCATAACGCTCATGCGTCATCTCCCATCTCGTCGAAGACCTTTTGCGCAATCTCCAGCGCGCGGGTCATGGCGGGCAATCCGCCAAAGAGGCTCATCTGGGAAATCACCTCGGCGATCTCCCGTTTCGTCGCCCCGGCTTCCAACGCGTGGCGAATCGTCAGTTTCATCTGCGGCTCGGCCTGCGCGCCGAGGACGGTCAGCGCCGCGACCGTAACCAGAAGCCGGGTCCGGGCATCCAGCCCTTCCTTGTTGAAGGTCTTGCCGAACCACATTTCCATCATGTCCTTGGACATGGTGGGAAAGAGCTTGTCGAGATCGGCGCCCTTGAAATTCTCCAAGGCAGGATTGAAGGCGCGGGCCATTTCCTGGCCCTGCTCCATCATCTGCTGGAAGAGTTTTCCGAAGGCATCGTTCATCTGTAGGGCGCGTCCAGTTCGAGGTTGCGGGCGATCTCGGCTTCCCAGCGTTCGCCGTTGGAAAGCAGTTTCGCTTTGTCGTAGAAGAGTTCCTCGCGCGTCTCGGTCGCGAATTCGAAGTTCGGCCCCTCGACGATGGCATCGACCGGGCAGGCCTCCTGACAGAAGCCGCAATAGATGCATTTGGTCATGTCGATGTCGTAGCGTGTGGTGCGGCGGCTGCCATCCTCGCGCGGTTCCGCGTCGATGGTGATCGCCTGCGCCGGGCAGATCGCCTCGCAGAGCTTGCAGGCGATGCAGCGTTCCTCGCCGTTCGGATAACGGCGCAGCGCGTGTTCGCCGCGGAAACGGGGCGAAAGCGGGCCCTTCTCATGCGGGTAGTTCAGCGTCGCCTTCGGCGCGAAGAAGTATTTCAGCCCGAGGCCGAAGCCCTTGATGAAATCGACCAAGAGGAAGTACTTGGCGGCGCGGTTGTAGTCGATATTCGCCATATCAGCCCCCAATCGCCCAGCGGGCCCAGAAGCCGCCGAGCACTTCGAATTTCGCGAGGAACGAGACGAGCACCACCCAGCCGATGGACAGGGGCAGGAACACCTTCCAGCCTATCCGCATGAGCTGATCGTAGCGGTAGCGGGGCACGATGGCCTTCACCATCGCGAAAAAGAAGAAGAACACCCACATCTTGGCGACCATCCACCACCAGCCATCCGGCAGGAACGGGATGGGCGAGAGCCAGCCGCCGAAGAACAGGAGCGACATCAGCGCGCACATCAGGAAGATGGCGATGTATTCGCCGGCCATGAAGAGAAGGTAGGGGGTCGAGGAGTATTCGACCATGAAGCCCGCGACGAGTTCCGATTCCGCCTCCGGCAGGTCGAAGGGCGGGCGGTTGGTTTCCGCCAGTGCCGAGATGAAGAACAGCACGACCATCGGCAGATGCGGCAGCCAGTACCAGTTGAAAAGCCCCAGATTGCCGTCCTGTGCGGCGACGATGGCCGAGAAGTTCATCGAACCGGTCGAGATGATCACCCCGATGATGATCAGGCCGAGCGAGACCTCGTAGGAAATCATCTGCGCTGCCGAGCGCAGCGAGCCGAGGAACGGGTATTTGGAGTTTGACGCCCAGCCGCCCATGATCACGCCGTAGACCTCAAGCGAGGAGACGGCAAAGACGAAAAGGATGGCCACGTTGATATCGGCCAGAACCCAGCCCGGATGGAACGGGATCACCGCCCAGGCCAGCACCGCCAGCACGAAGGAGAGCATGGGTGCCAGGAAAAAGACGAACTTGTCGGCCCCCGCCGGAACCACGATTTCCTTGACCACATATTTCAATGCATCGGCCACCGATTGCAGCAGGCCAAAGGCGCCCACGACGTTCGGGCCCTTGCGCATCTGCACCGCCGCCCAGATCTTCCGGTCGCCATAGACGAGGAAGAGAAGCGACAGCATCACGAAGGCGATGATGCCCAGGCCCTGCACGAGAATCAGAAGGAACGTGCCCAGTGGTGTTGCCAGAAACTCTGCCATATCTGTCCCCAGTTCCGTCCTTCTTCAGACCGTTGGTATGCCGCGCGCGGCGCAATCGGTCGCCGTCACGCCTGCGTCGATCGTCTTCGCGCCACGGGGCAGTGTCGGCGTGATGCTGTAAACAGCATCCGCGCTCCAAACGCCACCCTCTTCGTTCACATAAACCCGCACCTTGCGGGCAAAACCGTATTCTTTTTCCACTGCATAGCCTGCGACGACACAGGTCACGTAATCCTCGACCTCAGCTTCATCGGCGGCGTTCTCCATCGTCACGAGAAAACCGTAGAGATCGTCGCCAAGTCCGACCGGATCGGCCCCGCGATAGACTGGTTCGCGTATCTCGGTTCCGGTCTCGGCACAGGCCGAGAGCCCACCCGAAAGGGTGAGTGCCACAACCGGAATCACGTGCCAGACTCGCATGCTTACTCCGCCGCCATCGGTTTCTCGCTGCGCGCCTTCGCCATGGCCGAAAGCTCGGCCATGATCTGGGACGCGCGGGCGATCGGGTTCGTCAGGTAGAAGTCCCCGACCGCACCGACGAAATTCGCCTTGCCCATCGCCTTGGTTTTCAGGGGCTGCCAGTCGTTTTCCGCCACCTGATCGATCTGCCCAAGATGCGGATGTCCAGCGACCAAAGCCTTCCGCAGGCTGGCCAGCGTATCCCATGGCTGAGTCGCGCCAAGCTCGGCAGAAAGCGCCCGCAGGATCGCCCAGTTTTCCTTCGCCTCACCGGGGGCAAAGCCCGCCCGCATCGCCAATTGCGGCCGCCCCTCGGTATTGACGAACAGGCCATTTTCTTCCGTGTAAGCGGCGGCGGGCAGGATGATATCGGCGCGGTGTGCGCCCCTGTCGCCATGGCTGCCCTGATAGATGACCGTCGCACCGGCAGCGATCTCCACCTCGTCCGCGCCGAGGTTATAGATCACATCGGCACCTTCGATTGCCTCGGCCAGCCCGCCCTCGGTCACCGCGCCAACATCCATGGCGCCGACGCGGGAGGCGGCAGTGTGCAGCACCATCAGTTTCGACTTCGTCGCCTCGGCCAGCTTCATCGCATGGGCCAGAACCGCCTCGCCATCGGCCTCGCGGATCGCGCCCTGACCGACGATGACGACCGACGGCGCGTCTAGGACCGCGTCGAACTTGTGATCGAGAAGCCCGGCCAACGCGGCACGATCAGTGCCGACATGGGCATAATCATAGGTCAGATCGACCGCCTCACCCACCAGTCCGACCTTGGCGCCATGGGTCCAGGCCTTGCGGATACGGGCGTTCAGGACCGGCGCCTCGACACGCGGGTTGGTGCCGATCAGCTGAATGAACTTCGCGCTGTCGATGTCTTCAATGGTCGCGTTACCGACATAGGCGGAGCGGTTGCCTGCAGGCAGTTTCGCGCCATCGGTGCGGCATTCGACGCTGCCGCCCTGCCCTTCGATCAACTGTTTGAGGCTGAAGGCAGCCTCGACCGGGGCCAGATCGCCGACCAGGCCCGCGACCTTCCTGCCCTTCATTGCGGCGGCTGCGGCGGACAGCGCCTCGCCCCATGTGGCTTTGCGCAGCTTGCCGTTCTCACGGATGTAAGGAACGTCCAGACGCTGGCGGCGCAGCCCGTCCCAGACGAAACGGGTCTTGTCGCTGATCCATTCCTCGTTCACGCCGTCATGGTTGCGCGGCAGGATGCGTTTCACTTCACGCCCCTTGGTATCGACGCGGATGTTCGACCCGAGCGCGTCCATCACGTCGATGGTCTCGGTCTTGGTCAGTTCCCAGGGCCGCGCGGTGAAGGCGTAAGGCTTCGATGTAAGCGCGCCGACCGGGCAGAGGTCGATGATATTGCCCTGCAGATTGCTGTCCAAAGTGGTGTTCAGATACGAGGTGATCTCCGCATCCTCGCCGCGCCCGGTCTGGCCCATCTGCGTGATGCCCGCGACTTCGGTCGTGAAGCGGACGCAGCGGGTGCAGGAGATGCAGCGGGTCATCGTGGTGGCGACGAGCGGGCCGAGATCGAGATCCTCGGTCGCCCGCTTCGGCTCGCGGTACCGGCTGAAGTCCACGCCGTAAGCCATAGCCTGATCCTGCAAATCGCATTCCCCGCCTTGATCGCAGATCGGGCAGTCCAGGGGATGGTTGATCAGCAGGAACTCCATCACCCCTTCGCGGGCCTTCTTGACCATGGGCGAGTTGGTTTTGATCACCGACGGCTCGCCATTCGGGCCGGGCCGCAAGTCCTTGACCTGCATCGCGCAGGAGGCGGCAGGCTTCGGCGGCCCGCCGACGACTTCGACCAGACACATCCGGCAGTTCCCGGCGATCGACAGGCGTTCGTGATAGCAGAAACGCGGAATCTCCACCCCGGCCTCCTCACAGGCCTGAATGAGCGTCATCGAGGGATCGACCTCGACTTCAATGCCGTCGATGATGATCTTGCGGAGGTCGGACATCAGGTATTCTCCGTGGAAGTGCGGGTCACCGATGGATCCACCGGCGGCCAGGCCATGAAGGCCAGAACGAGAAGCGGCGCGAGCGAGAGCACCGTGGGAATGAGGAAAGCGAAGGCCATGCCACCGCCCGCGTAGAACGCCCCGATCAGCGCACGGCCGAAAAGCGCACCAAGGAGCGGTGCGGCGCAGACGAAAAGGATAGGCCCCCGGAACCCTGCCTTCTGGAAGACGATCACATAGAGGACCGAGGCGATAAGCGGGCCGAGGAACGCAAAGATCATCATGCCGAACCCTCCGCCTTGCGCGCCATCAGGGTCTTGAAATCATAGGCATCGCTCGAAGGACCGTCGGCCTGAAGCCTCGCAAGCCGGTCCAGTCCCTCGCGGAGGGTCGGGGTATGACCGACAGTGATTGGCCAGATCACATAGGTCTTGTGATCCTGTGGTTTGAACCATTCCGACCGGCGCTTCAGGAACGCGCCATGAACGGTCCGGTGGACGAAGGCTTCCAGATCATCCGGTGTTTCCCAGACAGACATCGTCCAGAGGGCGCACGGGTCGCCATCATACAGATTGACGGTTTGGGTCTCGCGTTCGGCCTCCTCGGGCAGGCAGCGCCAGACGAAGCCCTGCGACCGCTCGGCGACCGCGTTCAGTCTGTCCGAGTTGTCTGTGAACCCAGCCGTACGCGGGTCGTCCAGCGGGTGCCAGAGCTGCCCGATGTTCAGTTCCGCGATATGCTGGGTGACCGGCTTCATATCTACTCCGCCGCCATCGCGCCGGTGCGGCCGGTGCGCTTGGCCTTGATCCGGTCCTCGATCTCGTCGCGGAACTGGCGAATAAGGCCCTGGATCGGCCAGGCGGCAGCATCACCAAGGGCGCAGATCGTGTGGCCCTCGACCTGCTTGGTCACATCCATCAGCATGTCGATTTCCTCGACCTCGGCCTCGCCGCGGACAAGCCGGTCCATAACCCGCATCATCCAGCCGGTGCCTTCGCGGCAGGGCGTGCACTGGCCGCAGCTTTCATGCTTGTAGAATTTCGAAAGCCGCCAGATCGCCTTGATGACGTCGGTCGACTGATCCATCACGATCACCGCCGCCGTACCAAGGCCCGAGCGTTGTTCGCGCAGCCAGTCGAAATCCATGATCGCGTCATCGCATTGTTCGGCCCGCAGCATCGGCACCGAGGACCCGCCAGGGATCACCGCCTTGAGGTTCTTCCAGCCGCCGCGCACGCCGCCGCAATGCTTGTCCAGCAGCTCCTTCAGCGGGATCGACATCGCCTCTTCGACGACGCAAGGGTTGTTCACATGGCCCGAGATGCCAAAGAGCTTCGTCCCGGTATTGTTGGGCCGCCCGAAAGAGGCGAACCAGTCCGGCCCGCGCCGCAGGATCGTCGGCACAACAGCAATCGATTCCACGTTGTTCACCGTGGTCGGGCAGCCGTAAAGCCCCGCGCCCGCCGGGAAAGGCGGTTTCATGCGCGGCATGCCCTTCTTGCCCTCAAGGCTTTCCAGCAGCGCCGTTTCCTCGCCGCAGATATAGGCGCCGGCGCCGTGGGCAAGGTAGATGTCGAAATCGAAGCCCGACTTGCAGGCGTTCTTGCCGACAAGGCCTGCGTCATAGGCCTCATCCATCGCGGCCTGAAGCGCCTCACGCTCACGGATATATTCGCCACGGATATAGATGTAGCAGGCATTCGCCCCCATCGCGAAGGAAGCGATCAGGCAGCCCTCAATCAGCGTGTGGGGATCGTGGCGCATGATCTCCCGGTCCTTGCAGGTGCCGGGTTCGGATTCATCCGCGTTGACCACAAGGTAGGAGGGACGCCCGTCCGACTGCTTCGGCATGAAGGACCATTTGAGGCCCGTCGGGAAGCCAGCACCACCCCGCCCACGCAGGCCCGACGCCTTGATCTCTTCCACGATCTTGTCACGGCCGCGCGCAAGGATCTCTTTCGTGCCGTTCCAATGCCCGCGCTTCTTCGCGCCGGCAAGCGAGCGGTCATGCATCCCGTAGAGATTGGTAAAGATCCGGTCCTGATCTTTCAGCATCTTAAGTCCTCAATTTCCCTCGGGCCGCTTCTGCCGCCGCCAGATCCGCCATGTTACGACCATCGCCCAGATGAACGCGGCCAGTGCGGCCAGGTCGAAGAGGAAGACGAAACGGGTTTCCCAGCCCGCCTTCCCGCCCAGCCATTGCGCGCCAAGCCAGAGGATCATGGTCGCGGTGATCACCACCGCCACCAAACGCGCCTCTTTGGCAAGGCGCATCTCCTCAGGGTTCGGCTTTGTCATTCACACCTCAATTCGCGTCGCCCTTCCGGGCACGCTTCGAAAACTCGGTCTCGCCACCCTTGGCCAGAACCCTTGCCTGCTTCACCCATTCATCGCGGGTGATGCGGCCGTGAAAGCCCACGATCAGGGCATCGACATGGGCGATGTCTTTTGCCTTCCAGCTTGCGATCTGGTCGAAATGCCAGACGCCAACCTCGTTCAGAAGCGCTTCCAGTTTCGGGCCGACGCCCTTGATCAGCTTCAGGTCATCCGCCTTCCCGCCACGGGGCGCTTTCAGGAGCTCGGGCGCATCCGGCACAGGGTCGTCCTTGGACTTGGCCAGCGCCGCGTCGAGTGCGGCAGCGGTTGCCGCCTTTTTCGGTGCGGGTTTTTCAGCGGCCGGTTTCTTCGCGGCGGGTTTGGCCGCTTTCGGTTTCTTCGCAACCGCCGGTTTTTTCAACTTCGTGGGTGCCTCAGGCTTCGCGTCCTTCGATACCGTCACTGCATCGGTGGCGCTCACCAGGGGGGCTGGCGACGCGACCGGTTCCTTCGCAGCCGCAGCCTCTGGCGCAGGCACCGGTTCAGGCTTTGGGGTGATTTGGGCCGGGGCATCTCCCCCTAGCGTTTCCTCAACCTTCGTGCAGAAGGCCCAGCCAAGGAACAGGCCAAGCGCGGCGGCGAAGATCGCGCCAATCAGAAGCGCCGAGAGAACAGCATATTTTGCAACGACGATCAGCATGAGCGCCACCAGCACGCCGCCAGCAATGGCGACCCACCAGACGTTCCTGCGACATTCCGCGCTGCTCATCCCTGTCATCCCTCGTAATCCCCGTGCTTGTTACCTGCTCAGTAGACGTCGCCTTTCTTTACCCGATTGGAGAACTCGGTCTGGCCGCCCCCGGCCAGAATCTTGGCCTGGTCGATCCAGCCATCACGGCTGGCGCGGCCCTTGAACCCTTCGATATTGTCATCGACCCAGGCCAGCTCCGCCTCGGTCCAGGCCGCAACCTGATCGAAGTGGTAAAAGCCCATGCCGTTCAGCATTTCTTCCAGCTTCGGCCCGACGCCCTTGATCATCTTCAGATCGTCCGCGCCGCCCTTGCGCGCCGCTTTCAGTGTGCGGGGTTTCTTCGCCTTGGCCGGTTTGGCGTCGGCCTTGGCGGCGGGCTTTTCGGCCTTGGCGGGTTTCGCCGCCGCAGCGGCCTTTTTCGCAGGCGCTTTTGCAGCCGGTGCCGCGCCTTTGCCGAGCCATGGGGTCAAAAGCGGCACCTCGGTCCCGTCGATACGCTTGATGCTGTCGCCGATATCGACGGCCCGCTGGGCAGAGCCATTGTACTTCGCCCGACCCTTTTCATATTCCTTCAGGCTCGTGAGCCCGCTCAGGGGTTCAGAGGCATAGCGGCCGTTCTGCGGGCCCGGCACCGGCACCTTGCCCGCCGCCATGTCGTCCAGCAGCTTCGATAGGCTCTCGGCAGTCAGATCCTCGTAGTAATCCTTGCCGATCTGGGCCATGGGCGCGTTGGTGCAAGCGCCGAGGCATTCGACCTCTTCCCAGCTGAACTTGCCGTCAGCGGAGAGAGTATGTGGTTGCGCCGCGATCTTTTCCTTGCAGACCTTGATCAGGTCTTCCGCGCCGCAGATCATGCAGGACGTGGTGCCGCAGATCTGGATATGGGCAACAGAACCAACCGGTTGCAGCTGGAACATGAAGTAGAAGGTCGCCACTTCCAGCGCCCGGATATGGGCCATGCCTAGCATATCTGCGACATGCTCGATCGCGGCACGGGAGAGCCAGCCCTCCTGCTCCTGCGCGCGCCACAAAAGCGGGATGATCGCCGAGGCCTGACGGCCCTCGGGGTATTTCGTGATCTGCCCCTTCGCCCAGGCGAGGTTCGCTTGTGTGAATTCGAAAGAGGCGGGTTGGTCGTGGTACAGGCGGCGGAGCATTATCTTACCCTAATCCAAGCACACTCAGTTGCGCTGCGAGCGAGCAGTGCGCGTTTGTCTTTTCCTGAGCCGAGCACGAAGACCGGTTTGAAACCATCCAGAGTGACTTTCTCGGACGACTTGCAACCGTTTGCTTCTGATTGAAACTTATTGAAAGTGCTATATATGATATTCGCAGCCATGACATCGGTCGCGTGTTTCGGAGCCGAAAGTTTTTGGCGCAAGCTTTTGTTTTTGCCAGATTGAATGTCCTGACACGCATCGGCGCTGATCAGGCAAACCGTCCCGGCAGCGTTCGCACCACCGACACTCAGCCCCAAAACCACGATCCCACTGGTAACAAGTCGCGTTAAGGTCAACGGTCGATCTCCCCAAAAACGACATCCATCGTGCCGATGATCGCGGCAACGTCGGCCAGAAGGTGGCCTTTGGCCATCCAGTCAATTGACTGCAGATGCGGATAGCCGGGGGCGCGGATCTTGGCGCGGTAGGGTTTGTTGGACCCGTCGGCGACAAGGTAGACGCCGAACTCGCCCTTGGGTGCCTCGATGGCGGCATAGACCTCGCCTGCAGGGACGTGGAAGCCCTCGGTGTAAAGCTTGAAGTGATGGATCAGCGCCTCCATCGAGCGCTTCATCTCAGCCCGTTTCGGCGGCGAGAGCTTGCCGCGCGCCATGACATCACCCTTGCCTTCGGGCGCACGAAGCTTGGCGATGGCCTGATGGATGATTGACACCGACTGGCGCATCTCTTCCATGCGGCAGAGGTAGCGGTCATAGCAGTCGCCGTTCTTGCCGACCGGAATCTTGAAGTCGAATTCGTCGTAGCATTCATAGGGCTGGGCGCGGCGCAGGTCCCAGGCCATGCCCGATCCGCGCACCATGACGCCGGAATAACCCCAGCGCAGCACGTCTTCCTCATGCACGATGCCGATATCGGCATTGCGCTGCTTGAAAATGCGGTTTTCGGTCAGAAGCCCGTCGAGATCGTCGATCACCTTCGGGAAATGGGTCGCCCATTCCTCGATATCGTTCAGAAGGTCGTCCGGCAGGTCCTGATGCACGCCGCCCGGGCGGAAATAGGCGGCGTGGAGCCGCGCGCCACAGGCGCGTTCATAGAAGACCATCAGCTTTTCGCGTTCCTCAAAGCCCCACAAGGGCGGGGTCAGCGCGCCAACGTCGAGCGCCTGCGTGGTGACGTTGAGGATATGGTTCAGGATGCGGCCGATTTCGGAAAAGAGCACCCGGATCAGCTGGCCCCGGCGCGGCACGACAGTGTCGGTCAGCTTTTCGATCGCCAGACACCAGGCATGCTCCTGATTCATTGGCGCCACATAGTCGAGCCGGTCGAAATAGGGCAGGTTCTGCAGATAAGTGCGGCTCTCCATCAGCTTTTCGGTGCCGCGATGCAGAAGGCCGATATGCGGGTCGCAGCGTTCCACGACCTCGCCGTCAAGCTCCAGAACAAGCCGCAAAACACCATGCGCCGCAGGGTGTTGCGGGCCGAAGTTGATGTTGAAGTTGCGGATCCGCTGTTCGCCGGTCAGCGCGTCTTCATAGCCTCTGGAACCGTCCATCATCTCATGCCCCTGCCATGGCCGCGCCCCAGCCCCGGGGCATCTGCCCGAGCTTTGACGCGACATAATCGTATTGCGGGCGAAGGAACTCCGCCGCGCGATGTATCTGCTCCGCCGTCATCGGCACCGGAATGCCGACATGCGCCCGGCTGTCGTATTGCCCCGGCATCGGCCGGATGCCGAGGAAGGTACAAAGCCGCTGGACCGCTTCATCCGAGAAAAGCTCCTCGTAGGTACAGAGGAACACCTTCTCGGGGTCCAGCGCCTTTTCCAGCTTTTCCAGCGTCGCGCGGTAGTCGCCGCGTTCGACGATGTGATCTTCCTGCCCGTCCAGTGCCTTGTCGAAGATGCGCGCGGCGCGTTCGGGAATATCGCCGCCATCCTTGCTGCGCCGCTTGGCGATCATGCGGACATGGCTCCAGAGCCTGTCCACAGGGTCGCGCATCAGATAGACGAAACGCGCATCGCCTGCGATTTCAGCCATATGGGCGAGGCATTTGGCCGACAGAAGCGAGTAGCAGGGCGTGATATCGCCGACGACGCTTTCCTTGTCACGGCCATCGTGAAGGAAGGCGAGATAGGCGGTTTCGTCCCCATTGCGCAGGATACCGGAATAGACCCCGATTTCGGCCAGATGCAGGCTCGCCCAGCCGTTTACCCCGTCCTGCCCGCCCGCGATCTTGCGACCAAGCGAGGCGCCGGTGTTTTCGAACTGTTTCAGATGCCAGTCGCGGCTGCCCTTTTCGTGGCTGTCGAAGAAATGCAGTTCCTTGATGGACCGAAGGTAACAGTCGGGATGAGCGGCGAGGTAGCGGTAGAGCCATGAGGTCCCCGCCTTCGTCGCACCGATCCCGTACATGACCACCGGTCTGGCCATCAGCCCTTGGCCCCCTGTTTCTCATCGCCCGGAAGGATGTATTCCGCGCCCTCCCAGGGCGACATGAAATCAAACTGCCGGTAGTCCTGCACCAGTTTCACCGGCTCGTAGACCACGCGCTTCAGCGTCTCGTCATACCGCACTTCGGTATAGCCCGTGGTCGGGAAGTCCTTCCGGAGCGGATAGCCGCGGAAGCCGTAATCCGTCAGAATGCGCCGTAGGTCGGGATGACCGGAGAAGATAATCCCGAACATGTCGAAGACCTCCCGCTCGAACCAGTTGGCCGAGGGGTGAATGTCGGTGATCGACGGCACCATATCCTCTTCGCGGGCCTGAACGCGGACGCGGATGCGGGCGTTCTGATACATGGATAGGAAGTGATAGACGACATCGAACCGGGCCGGGCGTTCGGGGTAATCGACCGCCGTGATGTCGACGAGCGTCGAGAACCGGCAGGACCGGTCGGCACGCAGGAATTCGATAAAATCGACAAGACCCGCGAGTGTGACGGTAACATTAAGCTCGCCAAAGGCGATCTCGGTCGCGATCACTTCGTCGGGGCGCTTGAGTTCAAGATGGACGGCCAGCTCCTGAAGGGCTTCGGACATCAGTTCCTCCTCAGCGAACAAGCGTGCCGGTGCGGCGGATCTTCCGCTGCAACTGCAGGATACCGTAAAGCAGCGCCTCGGCAGTCGGCGGGCAGCCGGGCACATAGATGTCCACCGGCACGATCCGGTCGCAGCCGCGCACCACGGAATAGCTGTAGTGATAATAACCGCCGCCATTGGCGCAGGATCCCATGGAGATCACATAGCGCGGCTCGGGCATCTGGTCATAGACCTTGCGCAGAGCGGGCGCCATCTTGTTGGTCAACGTGCCGGCGACGATCATCAGGTCGGACTGGCGCGGGCTTGCGCGCGGCGCGGTGCCGAAACGCTCAAGATCGTAGCGCGGCATCGAGGTATGCATCATCTCGACCGCGCAGCAGGCGAGGCCGAAGGTCATCCAGTGCAGCGAGCCATTGCGCGCCCAGTTGATGATGTCCTCGGTCGTGGTCAGCAGGAAGCCCTTGTCCTGCAACTCGCGGTTCAGCGCCTGGGTCGCGACCTCACGGTCGCCGCCGGCGGTGTTCGCCCCCGTCATCACGCCCATTCCATCGCCCCCTTCTTCCATTCATAGGCAAAGCCGATGGTCAGCACCGCCAGGAACACCATCATCGACCAGAACCCGACCATCGAGATGTCCTTGAACGCCACCGCCCAAGGAAAGAGGAAGGCCACTTCCAGATCGAAAATGATGAAGAGGATCGAGACAAGGTAGAAGCGCACATCGAACTTCATCCGCGCGTCGTCGAAGGCGTTGAAGCCGCATTCATAGGCCGAAACCTTCTCCGGATCGGGGTTTCGAACCGCGAGAATGGCGGCAGCGAGGATAAGGACCAGACCGAGCCCGACGGCCATGGCGAGGAAGATGAGGATGGGAAGATATTCTCTGAGCTGATCGTCCACCGTTGGCTCCTTCGTCCCGCGCGTGTGCGACACGCGTCATATGGCTCTCGCCCGTTTACTCCCCCGCCCGGACGGGGTCAACCAAAGGCGGGCCGCATTCTGTCGTGTAAGACACGGAAAATGTCGGGTCTGGCGGGCAGTTAACGCTACCCTGCCATGCCGTGGCGTTTCGGTTTTGACAAATTTCTCAGGTTTTCCATACCGGGGCGCGCTTGTCGAAGAAGGCGGCGATTCCCTCGGCTGCCTCGGGGCTTTCCCACCGTCTGACGAGTGCGCCGATGGTCTCGGCGATCATCGCCTCGTCGATCCGGGGCCCAAGCTTGCGGGCAAGCGCCTTGGCTTCGGCCACCGCACCCGGCGCGCAGGCTAGATAAGGGGCGACCTCCGTCTCGATCGCGTCATCCAGATCCTCGGGATCGACCGCACGGGCCAGAAGGCCCAGCGTCACGGCCTCTTCTGCCCCGAAAAGCCGTGCCGACATGAAGACCCGCCGCGCCATCGCCTCGCCCAGCCGGGCCAGCACATAGGGGCCGATGGTCGCGGGGATGAGGCCAAGCTTGGTCTCGGTCAGTCCAAAGCGGGCACCGGCCACGCCAATGGCCACGTCGCAGACAGAGGCTATGCCGACACCGCCGCCGAAGGCGTTGCCCTGAATGCGGCCGATCACCGGCTTCGGGCAGGTGTTGAGCGCATTCAGCATCATGGCGAGCTTTGTCGCCTCCCGTGCCCGGGTCGCCCCGTCCGCCGCGATCTGTTCGCGCATCCAGCCAAGATCGCCGCCTGCACAGAAGCTGTCGCCCGCGCCGGACAGTACGATCACCCGCACCGCCGGATCACGGCCAAGCCGCCCGGCCGCCTCGGTCAGTTCGGCGATCATCGTCGCCGACAAAGCATTGTGCTTTTCCGGCCGGTTGAGCGTCAGCCGGGTGACACCATGGTCGTCGCAGTCAAGTGAAAGCGTCTCATACATCATGCACCCCGCATGTTACGTGCCAGCGCGCCCGCTTCGGCCAGAACCGCCATATCCAATTCAGTCTGGTAACCCAGTGCCGCCAGATGCGCGGCAACCGCCTCCGTCGCGACATTGCCCGCCGCACCGGGCGCATAGGGGCAGCCACCAAGGCCGCCAACGGCGGCGTCGAAAGCCCTAAGACCACGCGCCAAAGAGGCGTCGATATTGGCCAGAGCCCTGCCTGCGGTATCGTGGTAGTGCCCAGCAAGCCGTTCGGGCGGCATCTCGTCCAGCACGGCCGCGAGCATGGCATCCACGGTCTCGGGCCGCCCCTGTCCGATCGTGTCGCCAAGGCTGATTTCATAGCATCCCATATCACGCAGGGCGGCCGCGACCCGCGCCACAGATACGGGCGCGATTTTTCCATCGTAGGGGCAGTCCGTTACGACCGAGACATAGCCCCGGACCGGGATGCCATCTGCCTTTGCCGCTTCGGCGACGGGCCGGAACCGGTCGAGACTCTCGGCGATGGTGCAATTCAGGTTGGCTTTGGAAAACCCTTCAGAGGCCGAGGCGAAGATCGCCACCTCATCGGCACGGGCGGCCTTCGCGCCCTCATAGCCTTTCATATTGGGTGTCAGTGCCGCATATCGAACCCCCGCCCTGCGGGTAATCCCGGCCAGCACCTCGGCGCTGTCGGCCATCTGCGGCACCCATTTCGGGCTGACGAAACTCGCCACCTCTATCCGCCGGAACCCGGCCCGGCTGAGAAGATCGACAAGCGCGATCTTTTCCGCCGTCGGAATGATGCGCTTTTCGTTCTGGAGTCCGTCGCGCGGCCCCATCTCGACGATCTCGACGAACTCACCCATCCCAGGCCTCATAAAAGTCCCGCTTGTAAAGCTGGTCCGCTTTCTTCGGCGGCAGCGCCTTTTGGAACGCAGGACGCGCGGTCACCCGCCCGTACCAAGCCGTCAGCGCCGGGAAAAGGTCCGGTTTCGCAAAGTGCCGGGCCATGTAGAGCGCCTGTGCCACACCGATATCGGCAGCGCAGAAGCCTCCGTCTAACAGGTGGTCCCGCCCGATCAACCGCCGTTCCAGCGCGCCGTAGCATTTCTCGATCCGCTTGGCCTCCAGCCGCATCACGACCGGGCTGCGCATCGTATCGTCGTAAAGCGCAATATGCTGCTGGGTCAGGGCGGCGGTGTGCTGGCTGATCGTCTCGGCGAAATGCACCCAAATGAGCCAGTTTGCGCGCTCGGGATCGCCCGGCGCGCGGCCGAGGTTCTTTTCGGGGAAGCGCTCGCACAAATATTCGGTGATCGCCCCGCTTTCCCAGATCACCCGGTCGTCGATTTCCAGCGCTGGCACCCGGCCCGCAGGATTGACCGAGAGATAGTCGAGCGAACGTAGTGATTTGTCGAAGGGGTGGACCATCACATCGAACTTCACGCCAAGCTCGTGAAGGAGCCAGAGCGATCGCATGGACCGCGTCTGGTGGCAGTGATGCAGGCGGATCATGCCTCGTCTTCCTCCAGCCGCACGAGTGCAGCACCTGCCTCGACCTGCGCGCCGGGCTTGACCAGCACCTCGGCCACCGTGCCATCACGCGCGGCGGTCAGCGTGTGTTCCATCTTCATCGCTTCCAGCACCGCCAACCGGTCTCCCGCCGCCACCGTCTGGCCCGCAGACACATAAACTGTTTTCACAAGGCCCGGCATCGGCGAAAGCGTCAACCCGCCGCCCGCTGGGGCACTTTGCCGGTCAAGGGGATCGATCAGATTGAAGTGGTAAGCCCCCGGCCCGAAGACCGAAACCGTGCCCGGCGTCAGAACGATGCGCGCGCCCGAGGGGCGGTCATTTACCCACCACGCGCCCGCGGTCATGCTGCAATCGGCTTTTTCATCATCAATCGAGACACGGGCCCGGCCCGGCCCCAGAACCTCTATAAGCGCTGTCATCCCGTCGAGTGCAACCGTGCGCCTCAACGGGGCCCAGAGCGTGAAGCCGGACATGGATGCGCCGCCTTCGGCGAGCCCAGCCGCGCCCAAAGCCGCAAGGGCACGGACGTCGAGGTCCGGCGCAGCATCCTCGGTCAATGGACCGAGGTCGCGGGCGATGAGGCCGGTATCGACATCGCCGGCGCGGAAGCCTTCGTGCCGGGCAAGGGCTGCAAGGAACGAGAGGTTCGTGACCGACCCCGCAACCTCGGTATCTTCAAGCGCCGCGCGGAGTTTCGAGAGCGCAATGGCGCGGGTTGCCCCGTGAACGATAACCTTGGCGATCATCGGGTCATACCAGGGGCTGATCGTATCGCCGGGCCGCACGCCGGTATCGGCGCGGGCGCCTTCGGGGAAATGGAGATGCGTCAGCGTGCCGGTCGCAGGCAGGAAACCTGCGGGCACATCCTCGGCATAAAGCCGCGCCTCGAAGGCGTGGCCTTTGAGCGGGATATCCTCCTGCTGCGAGGTCAGAGGTTCGCCGCTGGCGACGCGCAACTGCCATTCCACCAGATCGATGCCGGTGATCGCCTCAGTCACCGGATGTTCTACCTGAAGCCGCGTGTTCATCTCCATGAACCAGAAACGGTCGGGGCGCAGACCATCTGAGCCGTCGACGATGAACTCGACCGTGCCCGCCCCCTTGTAGCCGATGGCCTCAGCCGCACGCACCGCCGCCTGCCCCATCGCCGCGCGCATTTCCTCGGTCATGCCCGGCGCGGGCGCTTCCTCGATCACCTTCTGGTGCCGACGCTGGAGCGAGCAGTCGCGTTCATAGAGGTGCACCGCACGGGCGCCGTCGCCGAAGACCTGCACCTCGATGTGGCGGGGCTTCTGGACGTATTTTTCGATCAGGACGGCGGGGTTGCCGAAAGCGGTCTCGGCTTCTCCTCGTGCGCTTGTCAGCTTCTCGTCGAACTCCTCCGGGCGCTCCACGAGCCGCATGCCCTTGCCGCCGCCACCCGCAACGGCCTTGATCAGGACCGGGTAGCCGATGGTGTCGGCGGCCCCGGCGAGGTGTTCGGGGTCCTGATTGTCGCCGTGATAGCCGGGCACGACGGGAACGCCCGCCTCTTCCATCAGCGCCTTGGCCGCATCCTTGAGGCCCATCGCCCGGATCGCTTTCGCCGAGGGACCAATGAAGGTCAGACCCGCATTCTCAACCGCCTCGACGAAACCTGGGTTTTCGGACAGGAAGCCGTAACCGGGGTGGATCGCCTCTGCGCCGGTGGCCTTCGCCGCCGCGATGATCTCGTCGCCCTTCAGGTAGCTGTCCTTCGGCGCCGGTCCACCAATATGCACCGCTTCATCGGCCATAGCGACATGGCGGGCGGTGGCGTCCGCATCGGAATAGACCGCGACCGTTGCGACGCCGAGGCGACGGCAGGTGTCGATGACCCGGCAGGCGATCTCGCCCCGGTTGGCGATCAGGATTTTGTGGAACATGCGTCCGTCCTTTTGGCGTCGCCGGGGGTTTCACACCCCCGGACCCCGGTGGGGTGTTTCAATGATGAAGAAATGCGAATGATCATGCCGCGAAATCCTCGATCAGGCGGAAGCGTTCGCAGACAAGCTCCATATCCGCTGACCAACCACCATTGCGCTCGAAGAAGGCGCGATGGCCTTCCTGCCAGCCCGCAAGCGTCGTGTCCTCACCCTCGGCCAGCGCGAAATCCTCATCCACATCGCAGAAACGGCGGACGGTGACCTCGCGCGTCTCGATGACGAGCGCCGGACCGCCATCCCAGTCGAGCGCGATGTCGCGGCGGCCGGCGACCGGCAAAACCTCGCCCTCGGCATGAAAGTCGCGCAAAGCGCCACAGGTCGCGGTCTTGGCACCGGTGCGGACGAGCGTCAGTAGCCGGTCGCAGAGCGCGCGGCTGTCCGCGAAGGTGAAGGTTTGGGCCCCGGGATAGCGTGACCGGGCGGCATTCAGCGCAAGGATGGTGTTCGGTTTCGCCGCCATCATGCGCACCATGTCTGGCGGATACCGCCACCATAGGCGCGGGCATGGCCGTCGGCGATCATGCGGCGGGCAAGCGGCGCGCCGTCGATAAATACCGTCACCAGTGCACGGTCATAGCGGTCAGTGCCTTCGCGGACGATCCTCACCTCATCCGCCTGCCATAGAACCAGACGCAGCGCCCATTTCGCCTTTACGGCTGCGGCAAGTTCGGATGCACATTGCGGCGAGAACAATTCAGGCGTGTCGAAACCCTTGAGCCGCGCCGAAACATTGCCCCGGCCGGGGCACCACATGCGGACGGTATCCCCGTCGACCACCTGATAGATACGGCAGCTTTCCTCCCCGCCCGCCAGCGGTCGCAGGATGGAGAGGGTCGCATCCGCGATGCCCGGAAGGACTACGAGCCCAACCGTCGCGAGCCCGATGACCGCCCTGAGATAGAAGCGCGGATCAGCCAGCCGGTTGCGGCGGGGCGGCAGACCCATGTTCCATTTCGGCGGCCGCCGGTAGTCGCGGCTGTAGCGCACCACATTGTTCCTGCGTCGCGCCATTGCTCACATCCGGAAGACGCCGAAGCGCGTCGGTTCAATGGGGGCGTTTAGCGCTGCGGAGAGGGAAAGCGAGAGCACTTCTCGGCTCTTGCGCGGGTCGATGATGCCGTCGTCCCAGAGGCGGGCCGAGGCGTAGAGGGGATGCGACTGTTCCTCGAACATCTCGATCGTCGGGCGTTTAAATTCTGACTCTTCCTCGGCGCTCCACGTCCCCCCTGCCCGCTCGATCCCGTCGCGTTTGACGGTGGCAAGCACGCCTGCCGCCTGTTCGCCGCCCATGACGGAGATGCGGGAATTGGGCCACGTCCAGAGGAAGCGGGGGCTGTAGGCGCGGCCCGCCATGCCATAGTTCCCGGCGCCGAAGGAGCCGCCGACCAGCATGGTGATCTTCGGAACATTGGTGGTGGCCACCGCCGTCACCATCTTGGCGCCGTGCCGGGCGATGCCCTCGTTTTCATATTTCCGCCCGACCATGAAGCCGGTGATGTTCTGCAGGAAGACGAGCGGGATATTGCGCTGGCTGCAGAGTTCCACGAAATGCGCGCCCTTGATCGCGGACTCAGAGAAGAGGACGCCGTTATTGGCGACGATCCCGACCGGGCAGCCTTCGACATGGGCAAAACCCGTCACCAGCGTCTCACCAAAGCGCGGCTTGAATTCGTCGAAGCGCGAGCCGTCGACGATGCGCGCGATCACCTCGCGGATGTCGTAGGGTGTGCGCAAATCGGCCGGGACGAGGCCGAGGATTTCCTCGGGATCATAGGCGGGGGCTTCGGGGCTCTGCCAGTCGACGCTCTGCGGCTTGCGGCGGTTCAGGTGGCTGACCGCGCGGCGGGCGAGCGCCAGCGCATGGGCATCATCCTCCGCCAGATAATCGGCGACACCGGAAAGGCGGGTATGCACGTCGCCGCCGCCCAGGTCCTCGGCGCTGACGACTTCGCCCGTCGCGGCCTTCACGAGCGGCGGGCCGGCAAGGAAGATCGTCCCCTGTTCCTTCACGATGATCGAGACATCGGACATCGCGGGCACATAGGCGCCACCCGCAGTGCAGGACCCCATGACAACGGCGATCTGGGGGATGCCCTTCGCGCTCATCTGCGCCTGATTGAAGAAGATGCGGCCGAAATGGTCGCGGTCGGGAAAGACCTCATCCTGATTGGGCAGGTTGGCGCCGCCGCTGTCCACAAGATAGATGCAGGGCAGATGGTTTTCCTCGGCGATCTCCTGCGCGCGGAGGTGTTTCTTGACCGTCATCGGGTAATAGGTGCCACCCTTCACGGTGGCATCGTTTGCCACCACCATGACCTCCTGCCCATGCACCCGGCCAATGCCCGCGATGACGCCCGCAGCGGGGGCGTCGCCATTGTACATCCCGTGAGCAGCAGTCGCGCCGATTTCGAGGAACGGGGAACCCGCATCGAGAAGGTTCGCCACCCGTTCGCGCGGCGGCATCTTGCCCCGCGCGACATGGCGGGCGAGGGACTTCTCACCGCCGCCAGCGGCGGCCATTGCCGCAGCCTCGGCGATAGTCGCCAGCATCGCCTCATGCGCCGCGCAGTTGGCGCGGTAGCTGTCGGAGCCGGTCAGAACCTGACTTGCGAGCTTCATGCGTCTGCCTCCAGACCCTTGATTGCATTCCGATGCGGCTTTGCAGCAACACCCTGCCGCGCCGCAGAATAAAATTGACTCAGGTCAAAGCCTCCGCCAGCCCGCGCGCTAGGACGGTCCTGCGCGCGACCAAAGAGGGAACGACCATGAAACTTACAATACTGCCCGCCATCCTCGCCCTTGCCGTCGCCGCCCCGGTGCACGCCCAGTCCGCAGGTGACTGGACGCTCGGCCTTGGTTTCGGCTACGTCGATCCGAAGGATGACAACGGCTTGCTTGCAGGTGCTCAAACCAGCGTCGACGAGAATATCCGCCCGACGATCACCGTTGAGTATTTCCCCTGGGACAATGTCGGTATCGAGCTGCTGGCGGCAACACCGTTCAAGCACACAGCAACCGTACAGGGTGTCGGCACCGCGACGGTCAAGCACCTGCCGCCCACCCTGTCGCTGGTCTATCATATGCCGACCGGCGGCAAGCTGACGCCGTTCTTCGGCGCGGGCCTCAACTACACCACGTTCTTCTCTGAAAAATCGGCGCTTGGGAACGTCAAGCTGGACGATTCCTTTGGGCTGGCGGTGAAAGCGGGCGTTGATTTCGCGCTGAGCGACAAGGGCGCTCTGAGGACCGAGGTCCGCTGGATGGACATCGAAAGCGATGTATCTCTGGGCGGCGCGCCGATCGGCACGGTCGATATCGACCCGATCGTGGTCGGCATGTCCTATGTCATGAAATTCTGAGCCGCATACAGGCACAGGGAAGGGGCGCGTCAGGTAGGGGACGCGCCCTTTATTCGTGGCGGGTGACCCTTGCTTCACCCCATCGCCCCCATCAACTCCCGCCCGATCAGCATGCGGCGGATCTCGCTCGTCCCGGCGCCGATCTCCATCAGCTTGGCGTCGCGGAAGATGCGGGCGACGGGGGTTTCGTTCATGAAGCCCATGCCGCCCATCGCCTGCACCGCCTGATGGGCGACGTTCATCGCCTCTTCGGAGGCATAGAGCACGCAGGCCGCCGCGTCCTGACGCGTGACCTCGCCCCGGTCGCAGGCTTTCGCCACCTCGTAGATATAGGCGCGGGACGAGTTCATCTTGGTATACATGTCGGCGATCTTGGCCTGCATCAGTTGGAAGTTCCCGATCGGCTGGCCGAACTGCTTGCGTTGGGCGATGTAGGGCATCACCTCATCCATGCAGGCGGCCATGATGCCGGGGCCGATGGCAGAGAGGACCACGCGTTCGTAGTCGAGCCCCGACATCAGGACACGGACGCCCTTGCCCTCTTCGCCAAGGATGTTTTCGAACGGCACTTCGACATCCTCGAACACCAGTTCGGCGGTGTTCGACCCGCGCATGCCGAGCTTGTCAAAATGCTTGGAAGTGGAAAAGCCCTTCATCTCCTTTTCCACGAGAAAGGCGGTGATGCCCTTCGATCCGGCCTCGGGATCGGTCTTGGCATAGACGACAAGAGTATCGGCGTCCGGCCCGTTGGTGATCCAGAACTTGGTGCCGTTCAGGACGAAGCGGTCGTTCTTCTTCTCGGCGCGGAGTTTCATCGACACCACGTCCGACCCCGCCCCCGCCTCGGACATCGCGAGCGCGCCGACATGATCGCCGGAAATCAGGCGCGGCAGGTATTTCTGCTTCTGCTCTGGCGAGCCGTTCAGCTTGATCTGGTTGACGCAAAGGTTGGAATGCGCGCCGTAGGACAGCGAGACCGAGGCCGAGGCCCGCGCGATCTCCTCCACAGCGACGCAATGGGCGAGATAGCCCATCCCTGCCCCGCCGTATTCCTCGGGCACCGTGATGCCAAGGAGCCCTAGATCACCCATCTCTTTCCAAAGCTCTGCCGGGAAGTCGTTCGCCCGGTCGATCTCGGCGGCCATCGGCCTGACGCGCTCCTGCGCCCAGCGATGAACCATGTCGCGCAAGGCCTCGATCTCATCGCCCAAATGGAACTTCATGGATGCGGTGAACATTGGCGCCCCCGAAAGAAATGAACGTATGTTCAATTCATAGATCGAAAGGGTGAGTCGGGTCAATGGGTGTCAACGCCACCAACATAAAGCCACACAAGGCGCCATTTGCCCGTCAACGCCAAAACGATCCCATGAAAAAAGCGATGTCGCACCCGGCATCTGAAGTATCATTCGCATGCTGGATGGAGGATTCGTGACATGGCACATGGGCGGAAACTGATTTCAAATGGCAATCCGATGGAGAGCTTGGTCGGCTTCAGCCGCGCGGTTCGGGTCGGCAATTTCATAGCTGTCGGAGGAACCGCCCCCGTCAATCGCGACGGCAAGACCGTTGGCGTTGGCGATGTTTTCGAGCAGACCAAACAATGCTTCGAGATCATAAGGGATGCGTTGGAACAGGCCGGTTCCGGTTTGCAGGATATCGTGCGGACCCGGGTCATCCTGACCGACATCGACAACTGGAAACAGGCCATCGAGGCCCGGAAACTTTACTGCCTCGATGCACGACCAGTCGATACCATCATGGCGATCAACCGCTTCGTGAATCCCGAATGGCTCGTCGAGATTGAAGTGGATGCGGTTGTTCCTGACTGACGGGGGAAAGGCACAAACGGTCACAACCGCCCGAACGTTCCGCCCTCAATCCGCCGAAGGCACCATATCGACAGGCGCAGCCTCGCCCTGATGAACGGCTGAGACCTCGGCACGGATGATCCGGGCGATGAGCGCCGCGTCCTCAGTCGAAAAGGTCAGCGGCAGACGCATGTCGATGAGACCCGACAGGATACGGTCGGTCTTCGGCAGCGATTGGCGTTCGGCATAGCGCCAGCTGTCGTGACGCGAGGTGAAACCGGTGGGCTCGGCATGGCCGAACCATTTCAACTCCACCCCCCGGTTCGCGGCGCGGGCGATCACGGCACGAACGCGGCCCTCTGACCAGTCGGGCAGAAGGAACTGGAAGGATGAAGCAACATAGGCCTCTTCCGCCGGGCGCGGGATGAGCTTCAGGCCTGGCGTATCGGCGAGCCCCGCCTCCAGCACCTTGTAGAGCGCGTTCCAGCGGGCGCATTGCGCGGGAAGGTCAGCAAGCTGCGGGCGCAGGATCGCCGCGCGCAGGTTGTCCATCCGGCCCGAGACGTTCGGAGTCACAAATTTCACCTTCTCGAACGCATCGGGGCCGGGGGCGGTGTGGTGGCGGCCGTAAAGCATGTAGCTGCCCGATAGAATCGTGGCCCGCGCCATCAGATCAGGATCGTCAGAGACGAGAAGCCCGCCCTCCCCGGAATTCATGTGCTTGTAGGTCTGGGTCGAATAGCAGCCCGCGACACCCCAGCGTCCCGACGGTACGCCCCGCCAGGCGGCACCCATCGTATGGGCGCAATCCTCGATCACCTTCACCCCCGCTGCGTCGCATAGCGCCATCAGCCGGTCCATGTCGCAGATATGGCCACGCATATGGCTGAGAAGCAGCGCCTTGGCCCCGGGCAGCTTGGCCGCAAGATCATCAAGGTCGATCACCAGGTCTTCGGTCGTCTCAACAAAGACCGGCCTGCCGCCAACTGCGGCGATAGCGCCGGGAACGGGGGCGAGCGTGAAGGCATTGGTCAGGACCGTGTCGCCGGGACCGATGCCGATGGCGCGGAGGGCGCAACCGATCGCATAGCCGCCCGAGGCGACGGCAAGGCAGTATTTCGCACCGGTATAAGCTGCGAACTCCTCCTCCAGAAGCGCCGTTTCGGCCACTTCCTCCGCGACGGTATTGTAGCGGTGCAGCCGCCCGTGGCGCATGACCCTGATCGCCGCCTCGATCCCCGCCTCGGGGATCTGCTCCTGCTGGGTGAAACTGCCTGTAAAACGCTCGCTCATTCGGTCTTCTCTCCTGCCCGTCAAACCCGGTCAATAACCAGTGAACCGGTTCGGATTCGTGAAACCCGTCTTTCAGCCCCGCAAAACAGCCCGACTATGGCACCTTCCCATTCCCAAATAGGAAGGGCGTACGTATTGCCGAGCTAGCCGATCAGCCCGCGAACGATCTCCGGCAGATCGGCGAAGTCGTCAATCAACGCCTCCGGCGCAAAACCGGCCACCCCCTGCCCTGCCGGGCCAAAGGTAACCAAAGCCACCGGAACACCCGCCGCGCGGCCCGTCTGGCGGTCGGTATCCGTGTCGCCGATCAGAATTGAGTTCTCGACGCGCCCCCCCGCCCGTTCGACCGACAGCCGGTATGGCGCGGGGTCAGGTTTACGCACTGGGAGCGTATCCGCGCCGATGAGGGAACCGAAGAGGCCCCGTACCCCAAGCCGCGTCATCAGCACCTCGGCCAGACGTTCGGGCTTGTTGGTACAGATGCCCGTCGCATAACCGGCCGCCCTGAGCGCCTCGACCGCCTCGATGGCACCGGGATAAAGCCGCGTTTCGCGATCGATCCCCTCCTCATAGGCCGCGAGCAGGATCGGGTACTGCGCGTCGACCTCGGCCTCGCCGCCCTGCCCCAGCCGGGAAAACCCCAGCCGCAGCATTGCGCGGCCGCCGTGAAAGGCGGTCAGCGCATCTGCAACCGGGTCAAGCATATTGCCGACCCCAAGCCCACGGAAACAGGCATTGGCCGCAGCAATCAGGTCGGCCGAGGTGTCCGCGAGCGTCCCGTCGAGATCGAAAATAACCGTGCGCATCGTCGCCCGTCCCCTGTAACCTGCCGAAAGGTGTTGTGAAGCCGCGCCCCTTGCGGCATTTGCGGCCATCGTTAAAACGTGCCGGACGTCAAGGGAAGTCTCATTCATGGCCACAGCGCTTATCATTCTCGCCGCCGGACAGGGGACCCGGATGAATTCCGACCTGCCCAAGGTCCTGCACAAAGTGGCAGGCGCGCCGGTCCTTGCCCATGCAATGCGGGCGGGCGCGACGCTGGAACCTGAACGGATGATCGTCGTGACCGGACACGAAGGCGAAGCCGTCTCCAAGGCAGCCCGCGAGGTAGATGAAACCGTCGTTACCGTCACACAGGATCAACAGCTCGGCACCGGCCATGCCGTGGCACAAGCCCTGCCCGCGCTTGAGGGCTTTAAGGGCAAGGTGCTGATCCTCTTTGGCGACACACCACTCATTCGCACCGAAACGCTGGAGGCGCTGGCCGGTTCGGCGACCGACATCACCGTCCTCGGATTTGAACCCGCCAATCCGCGCCGTTATGGCCGACTGATCCTGTCGGGCGACTTGCTTGAGCGGATCGTTGAGGCAAAGGATGCAACCGAAGCCGAACGTGCAGTAACACTTTGCAACGGCGGGCTGATGGCAGTTGAGGCCGAGCTGCTTTCAGACCTCGTCACCGGGCTCTCGAACGACAATGCGGCGGGTGAATACTACCTGACCGAGATCGTCGCGCTGGCCCGCGCCAAGGGCCGCTCTGCCTCGGTCGTGACCTGTGGTGAGGGCGAAACTCTTGGCGTCGACACCCGCGCGCAGCTTGCACAGGCCGAGGCCAGCTTTCAGGCCCGCGCCCGGGCCGAGGCGCAGGAGAACGGCGTCACGATGACCGCGCCCGAAACCGTCTTCTTCGCCTATGATACCGTGATCGGCCGCGATACGGTCATCGCCCCCAATGTCGTCTTTGGCCCCGGCGTAACCGTCGAAAGCGAAGCGGAGATCCGCGCGTTCTGCCATCTTGAAGGCTGCCATATCTCGCGCGGCGCCACGGTCGGCCCCTTTGCGCGCCTCCGCCCCGGCGCTGAACTGGCCGAGGACGTGCATGTCGGCAATTTCGTCGAGATCAAGAACGCGATCCTCGACGAAGGCGTCAAGGTTGGCCATCTGACCTATCTGGGCGACGCCCATATCGGCGAGCATACGAATATCGGCGCGGGCACGATCACCTGCAATTATGACGGGGTGATGAAGCACCGGACCGAGATCGGCAAACGCGCCTTCATCGGGTCGGACACGATGCTGGTCGCCCCGGTGAAGGTGGGCGATGGGGCGCTGACGGCCTCGGGCTCGGTCATCACGCAGGACGTTCCGGCAGAGGCTCTGGCCATTTCGCGCGCCAAACAGGAAACAAAACCCGGCCTCGCGACAAAATTGTTCGAAAAGCTGAAACAAATAAAGGCAAAACGCCAGAAAGAGGCGCAGTAATGTGCGGTATTGTTGGGGTGCTGGGCAGCCATGAGGTCGCGCCGATCCTTGTCGAGGCGCTGAAACGGCTGGAATATCGCGGCTACGATTCCGCTGGGATCGCCACCGTGAATGGGGGCAGGCTGGACCGCCGACGCGCGGTCGGCAAACTCGTCAATCTGTCCGACCTTCTGGTTCACGACCCGCTCGCGGGCAAGGCCGGGATTGGCCATACCCGCTGGGCAACCCATGGCGCGGCGACGGTCGTCAACGCCCATCCGCACCGCTCCGGCCCGGTTGCCGTCGTCCATAACGGTATCATCGAGAACTTCCGCGATCTGCGCACAGAACTTGCCGAAAAGGGACTGGCGGCGGAGACCGAGACCGACACCGAAACCGTCGCCCTTCTGACCCGCCACCATATGGATCAGGGCATGAGCCCCCGCGACGCCGCGCGCGAGACCCTGCGCCGCCTTGAAGGCGCCTTCGCGCTTCTCTTCCTCTTCGACGGCGAGGAAGACCTGATGATCGCCGCCCGCAAGGGCTCGCCCCTAGCCATCGGCCATGGCGAGGGCGAGATGTTCGTGGGATCCGACGCCATCGCGCTCGCGCCGATGACCGACCGCATCACCTATCTGGAGGAAGGCGATTATGCCTTCGTCACCCGCGCAGGCGTCGAGATCTTCGACACCGCCGACCGCCGCGCCAACCGTGAGCTGCAACAGATCCAGCTTGAGGCGACGCGGATCGAAAAGGCCGGCTACAAGCATTTCATGGCGAAAGAGATCGCCGAACAGCCGATCGTTCTGGCCGATGCAATCAAGCATTATTGCCGGGGCCGCCAGATCAATCTGCCCGAAGAACTGGACTTTTCAACGCTCGACCGGCTGACGCTGGTGGCTTGCGGCACCGCGAACTATGCCTGCCTGACAGCGAAATACTGGTTCGAAAGCCTCGCGGGCCTGCCCTGCGAAGTCGATATCGCCTCGGAATTCCGCTACCGCGAACCGCCCATGCCGGAAAACTCCTACGCGATCTTCGTCAGCCAGTCGGGCGAAACCGCCGACACGCTGGCCGCCTTGCGGTACGCGAAGGAAAAGGTGGCCAAGATCGTCTCCATCGTGAACGTGCCGACCTCCTCCATCGCGCGGGAAAGCGATGTGGCGCTGCCGATCCTTGCGGGCGTCGAGGTCGGCGTCGCCTCCACCAAGGCCTTTACCTGCCAGCTTTCGGTGCTCCTGCTTCTGGCGCTCAAGGCGGGTCATGACCGGGGAAGGATCGACGACAAGACCCTGGCGGAACACCTGAAAACCTTCGCTACCCTGCCGGGCCTGATGAACCAGACGCTGACCCGTGAAGCCTCGATCGCCGTGATGGCGGCTGCCGTGGCCGAGGCGCAGGATGTCCTCTTCCTCGGGCGTGGCGCGATGTTCCCGCTGGCATTGGAAGGCGCACTTAAACTGAAAGAAATCAGTTATATACACGCCGAAGGCTATGCGTCAGGGGAACTCAAGCATGGCCCCATCGCGCTGATCGACAAGAACGTCCCCGTCGTCGTCCTCGCCCCGCGCGATGCGCTCTTCGACAAGACCGTGTCGAACATGCAGGAGGTGATGGCACGCCACGGCAAGGTCATCCTGATCACCGATCCGAAAGGCGCGGAGGAAGCAGGCCTTGGCACCTGGAAGACGCTGACCCTGCCCGAGATCCCGGCGATCTTCGCACCGATCCTTTACGCGCTGCCCGCCCAGCTTCTGGCCTATCACGCCGCCGTCGCCAAAGGCACCGACGTGGACCAGCCGAGGAACCTCGCGAAATCCGTTACGGTGGAATGACATGGCAAAGAAGTTCGATCGTCTAGCGCAGTCGCATCGCACATTCATTGAAGCTCAGCATCTGTTCTTCGTGGCCACAGCCGCGCCAACCGGCCGGGTGAATACGTCACCCAAGGGCACAGACTCACTTCGGGTCATGGATTCTCGCCGCATAATCTGGCGGAACTCCACTGGCTCGGGCAACGAATCCGCGGGTCACATCCTGCTTTCGCCGCGCATGACGCTCATGTGGTGTTCGTTCGATGAAAAGCCCCTGATCCTGCGCGCCTATGGAACGGCTACGGCGCTGCATCCGGGGGACGACGACTGGTCAGACTTGAACGCGCTCTTTCCACCGGATATCGCCGCCCGTCAGATCTTCGACCTGTCCATCGATCTCGTCCAGACCTCCTGCGGGTTTGGCGTTCCGCGCATGACCTACGAAGGCGAGCGTCCCGATGCCGACGAATGGTCTGAGAAAAAAGGGCCGCAAGGCATCCGTGAGTATTGGGCCGAAACGAACCGCCAAACGCTGGACGGCTTTCCAACTGGTATTCCGGATTGACCTTGGCCGATGCCATCACTGCGCTGCGAGCCGGAGCTGAACCCGGCCGGGCCGAAGGCATGGCCGCCTATCACAAGCAGAAACGCGAGGTTCTGGGCATTCCGAACCCTTACCTCAACGATCTGGCGAAGGAGTGGCGCCAAATTCTGACCATTCCCGAGCGTGTGGCACTCGCCGAGCAGCTCTGGCAAACCGATATCTTCGAAGCCCGCATTATCGCGGCGAAGACCCTGACACAGGCCCGGATCAAGGAGGATGAGCCCGTGTGGCACCTCATCGCCTCATGGGTTCCGGAGTTCGACAGCTGGGCCATCGCAGACCACGCCTGCGATGCAGGGCAGCGCCGCCTTGTCGCCGAACCTGCCCGAATTGACGAGGTCGAAGTCTGGACCCGGTCGGACCACATGTGGACCCGTCGCGCCGCCTTGGTCATCACCCTGCCCTGGACAAAGCAGAACCACCCGACCGAACATGACCTCGCGATCCGCGACCGCGTCCTCGGCTGGGCCGCATCTTACGCAGACGACCGCGACTGGTTCATCCAAAAGGCCATCGCCTGGTGGCTGCGCGACCTGTCGAAACACGACCCCGACCGTTCACGCGCCTTCCTCGCCGAGCACGGCTTCCGTCTGAAAGCCTTTGCGCGCAAGGAAGCTGGGAAGTACCTCTGATCCGCGTTCGCCCTGCCCCTACCTCTTACGCATCGCGCAACTCCCGCCGCATGATCTTGCCCGTCGCGGTCATCGGCAGGCTTTCACGCCGTTCCACCCAACGGGGTGCAACATGCGGGCTGACCCGGTCCTTTACCCGCTGGATCAGCGCGGCTTCCAGACCTTCCCAGTCCGCACGCTCGCGCAGAACGACGAAGGCCTTCACGACCTCGCCCCGCATCGCATCCGGCACCCCCACACAGGCGGCCATCACCACGTCCGGATGGCCGGTCAGGCAGTTCTCGATCTCGGACGGGCCGATCCTGTACCCGGCCGATGAGATGATGTCGTCATCCCGCGCCACATAGGTGAAATAGCCCTCTTCGTCGCGGATGCCGAGGTCGCCGGTCCTGAGCCATTCGCCCGTAAACTTCGCCGCCGTCGCCTCGGGTTTTCCCAGATATTCCAGAAACATGACCGGATGCCCGCGCCGGATCGCGATCTCTCCGATCTCGCCATCCGCGGCCGCCCGTCCCTCGGCATCGAGCACCGCGACCTCCGCCCCCGGCACCGCCCGGCCCATCGTCCCGGGTCGAGTCGGGAAGAGCCCCTCGGCGGAACAGACAACGAGATTGCATTCGGTTTGTCCGTAAATCTCATTGATTGGCGCATTCAACGCCGACCGCCCCCACTCCAGCATTTCCGCCCCGAGGCTCTCGCCGCCCGACGACACCGCCCGCAGGCATAGTCCGCCGGGCACAGACGCGCCCCGCATCAGTTTCAGCGCCGTTGGAGGCAGGAAAAGGTTCGTAACCCGATGATGCCGCATGATCCCGAAGGCCTCATCCGGATCGAACTTGCGCATCCGCCTGCTGATCAGGGGCACACCGTAATACAGGCAGGGCATTGCCATATCCATCAGCCCGCCGATCCAGGCCCAGTCGGCAGGCGTCCAGCCAACCGCTCCGGGCTTCGGGAAAAAGCCCTGGCTGAGTTCGATATTGGGCAGATGGCCAAGTAGGAAACGATGGGCATGCACCACCCCCTTCGGCGCGCCGGTGGTGCCAGAGGTGTAGATCAGCACCGCCGGTTCGTCTGCACCAACGGGGACAGGCGCAAGCCGGTCGGAAGCGCATTCGATCTCCCCCCAGAAGTCGCGTTCCGCCGAAGGTTCAATGCAATAGATCTCCCGTAGATCCGTCAGCCCACCCCGGATTTCAGCTAGCTTTTCAAGGCTCGCACCGTTCGTCACCACCACACGCGCCCGGGCGTCGGCCAATCGGTAGGCCAGCGCATCCAACCCGAAAAGCGTGAAGAGCGGCAGCACAATCGCGCCAAGTTTCATCGCTGCGAAATGCGTGATCAGCACCTCTGGCCCTTGCGGCAAGAGCACCGCGACCGTATCGCCGCGTCTCAGCCCCCTTGCCGCAAAGGCATTGGCCAGCCTGTTCGACGCCGCCGCCAGTTCGCCGTATCGCCAGTGCCGGAGAGAGCCGTCCGCTGACAGGTCAATCAGCGCCAGCCGGTCGGGCTCCGTCCGTGCCCAACTGTCGCAACAGGCCTCGGAAATGGAGAAATCCGTCGGGATGCGCCAGCAAAACCCGGCGCGAAGTGCATCATAACTCTGCCCGGCATCGAGAAGGGTACGCTTCACGGGCGACATCCAACGGGTGTGGCAGCGGTGGTCATGCCTGTGACGATAGTCCCACGCATCCCTCCGTTCAATCTCATGCTTTCCCCTTGCCGCGCCCCGATCGCAGGCATAGTTTTGATGGATGATCAAGCTCATCGACCCCTTTGCCCGGCCGATTTCCTATCTGCGCGTCTCGGTGACGGATCGCTGCGATTTCCGCTGCACCTATTGCATGGCCGAACATATGCAGTTCCTGCCGAAAAAGGACCTGCTGACGCTGGAGGAACTGGACCGGCTCTGCTCCACCTTCATCCGGCTCGGCGTCGAAAAGCTGCGCATCACCGGGGGGGAGCCCCTTGTGCGGCGCGATATCATGACGTTCTTCAAGACGATCGCGCGGCATCTGGATACCGGCGCATTGAAAGAACTGACGCTGACGACCAACGGCTCGCAGTTAGCGCGTTTCGCAGGCGAGCTTGCCGCCATCGGCATCCGCCGGGTCAATGTCTCGCTCGACACGCTGGACGCGGCGAAGTTCCAGGCGATCACCCGCTGGGGACGGCTGCCGCAGGTTCTGGAAGGCATTGAGGCAGCACGGAAATCCGGGCTGAGGGTCAAGATCAACACTGTCGCCTTGAAGGGCTTCAATGAGGAGGAGCTGTTCCCGCTTCTCGACTGGTGCGCCAGTGAAGACCACGACCTGACCTTCATCGAGGTGATGCCCATGGGCGAGATGGGCGAGGAGATGCGGCTCGATCAATACTGGCCGCTGAAGGACCTGCGCGCGCGGTTGGCGGAGCGCTTCACCCTGACGGATCTGGCCGAACGCAGCGGCGGCCCCGCGCGGTATGTGCGGATCGAGGAGACGGGGCAGAAGGTGGGCTTCATCACGCCGCTGACCCATAATTTCTGCGAAAGCTGCAACCGGGTGCGGGTGACCTGTACGGGGGAACTCTTCATGTGCCTCGGGCAGGAGGACAATGCCGATCTCAGGGCGCCGCTGCGTGCCTCGCCTGAGGATACCCTTCTGGAACAGGCGATCCGGGCAGCGATTTCGCGCAAGCCCAAAGGGCACGATTTCGACTATTCGCGCCAGTCGGTCAAAGGACAGATGTCCCGCCACATGAGCCATACCGGCGGCTGACGAACACCCCAAGATGTTGTCGTCACCGACACATCTGGACGAAATTCTCGGCACCACCACGAGATATGGTTGATCCCGGCGGGGACTTCCTCTATTGGTGCGCACACAGGTGCATAGACGCGGTAATGCATCAGCTTGACGCTGACGGGGCTCGGTTGCGGAACGCAGTCGGGCCCCGGTTCGTTAACACTATCATTTTCGGATTAAGAATCAGAGAAGGCGCCAGGTGCTCAGACGCGGTCTTCGCATCGTGCCTTGCGACACGGGCCTGACGCCTTCCTGAGCCGGGTCCGCCTTGCGGCATTCCCGGTTCACGGGCTGAACATCCGAAGACATCCCGCCCCCGCTCAGAACCCGAGACCCCGAGGGTAACCCCTTCAAATCCGAAGATCTTCCAGTGCCCTCCCGGCGTTCCGCCACCGTTCCAACCAGCACCCGGACACATGTTCCGTTTCCCGATCGTCGTGGCCGCGGAGGCCTTTGCGAACCGCTCCGGTCCGAAGACCCTTGCGATGGATTGAGGGTGGCCCGCCACCCCCGAGTCGCGCAACCTAAAAATTGCGCATCGCGCAAATTTCTTGGGGATAAACCACTGATATTCCTTGTGGATTTCCTGTGGGCAAGTCGGAAAAGCCTTGCGTTCGGGCGGTTTACCTTTGAAAGCTCGCCCGGGGCGAAATCGCTGCGTTCGGGCCAAAAATACCGGTCTGCAAAGCGTCGGCAAAACGTATGGCAAGCGTATGGCACCCGTCGGGCTGCCCGCCCGACGGGTCCGGTCGCCATGGAAACCGGGCCGGGGCGGGTCACCCCCGCCCCGCCAAACGTCAGATGAGGATGGCCAGCACCTCGGCCAGACCGATGAGGCCCAGAAGACCCGCCGAGATGTTCTTCAGCATCGGGATGTTCCGGGCGGCGAGGCCCCTGCCATAATGCGTCGCCTTCATCTCGTCATCCATGTCGTCGCGCAGCGCGATGAGATCGTCCAGCGACGTGCCCCCCGCCAGCACCCCGTAGGCGGTCGTCGCGATCACCAGCATCAGAAGCGGCGCGGAATAGCCGTCGGGCCCCAGATGGATGAGCGCGGCTAGCCCCGCGAAGGTGAAGATCGTCGTGCGCATGATCCCGAAATAATGGGTCGAGCGCTCCATCGAGAGATAGTTGCGTTGGTCTGGTGTCATGTCCTGTCCCTTCCTGTTCTGAATGCCGGCACCGGGCGCGTATCGCGGTGCCGGATCGGGGCGCGGATCATCCGCGCCCTTCCTGCCCGCGTGTCAGTTCGGTGCGCTGAACTTCGCGGCGATGGCGGCCGCCTTCCTCTGCGCGTCCATGAATTCGGCCGAGGTGAAGCACTGCACGGTCTTGAGATTGGTGACCGCACCCGAGGCGCCGACCGCCATGAGGGCCGCGAGCATCGAGGTCAGGTCATCGGTGCTGACACGGGCGATGAAATCAGTGTCGCCCGTGGTGACGAAGAAGCTTTCGAGCTTGCCCCCGGCGGTGGCGATCATCGCGCCCACGGCCTTTTCCCGGTCGCTCGGGTTGGCGATCATGCCCTTCATCGCGGCCTGGGTGTAATTACCGGTAACGATATACTGTGCCATTGTCGTCCCTCCCGGGCAGGCACACTTTCCCCGGCCCGCGAGAATGCGGGCCGATCCCAAGGAACCCACCCGGGCCGGAGTGTAGCACGAAACCGGGGGTGAGTCCGGGGTGAAGTTTACGTTAGGGTCAGGCCCGAGCGTAGGGCGGGGTTCACCCCGCCATTCCGGGGGATGTTGCGTGCCGCCAAGGCAAGTGCCGGGGTGAACCCCGGCCTACGGCGTGTCCGTACGTTCGGGCGCGCGGGGACCGGTCAGGGGACGTGCCAGTGGCACGTCACCCGGTCCGATTGGCCGGAGGCGCAAGCCGGAGGGTGAGGCGGGATCAGAAACCGTCCAGTGGACGGTTTCCCCGCCGAACGCCCGCCCGCGTCGGGCGGGCCGGGTGGCAGGCGCGGCCCGATTTGTCGCGGGACAAATCGGGCGGGGATGGGTAGTGGGCAAAAATCCATTGCGCACTCCGCGATTTTCTTACACCACTGAACCAACTCCGGTCTCCACGATGCCCACTTGTTTAGTATCTTCCTAGCATGCTAAATACCCAATTGAATACACAAACAGGATAATATTATGTCTGAAAATAAGCAGCAAATTATTGCACCGGGAGATAGCGGTCATTCTGTTGACCTTCAGTCATTGCCTACAGAATCTCTAAGGGGAATTATTAATAAATTAAATGAGAAAAGTCAGAGTGCAACTAGATTATTTAGAGATAATTATCAAATATCGGTCGACGACATCCGTCAACTAATTGAAAAAATTACACAAGAATTTCACTCTTGCACGGTCATAGCACAATCGGCAACGGTGAGTCTATTTCTCTCCCAGAATGAACGCCATGACTTTCGGACATGGAATGATTTTGAGAGCTTCGATACATCACAATCCGGTCGAACAAATTCGATTCAGGTTGAGGTTACGCATGATGTAATACGCAATAAGGGTGAAACACCCGAACGATATGTAGTGCAAGTTTCAATTCAAAACATGCCGGGTTCGCGCGGGTTTGTATTAGGCCCAATTTCCATAGGTCCAATGGGCGAATTCCCTACTCCACCATCACCGATTGCAATGACCGTTAGTTACAACAACTACATATTGGGGAAGAATCTAATTAGCACAGTAGAACAATGGGAGCGGGCGCTAGAACGACGCGAACACAAGTGGATTACGGGTCTACAGCGACGTTCCAGTCTGATCGCGGAAGTCGCGTTCGTTGTAGGTATAGTATCAGGGGTCTTGGCGGCCGCGAATATAACATCAATATACACGATTTTAGACATATCGCGCCTCTCCACGGAGCAATGGATAATTCGGGCAGCTCTTTGTGTAGTAGTGTTTTCCTATATAGGTAAAGTTACCGGTGAATTTACCGAGCGTCATATCGACAAATATTCCCTTCCGAACAATATTACATTAACGAAAGGGGATCGGAACCACCAATCAAAGCTAGCAAAATCCAACACCCGAACTCTCGTAAAATCTGCGGTTGGGTTTGCGTTGGTGATCTTCGAAATAGTTGTTGGCACATGGGCTGCCGAAATTGTACCATCCGTACACAGCTTTTTTTGAAGAATTGCTTACTGCTCGTATATCGTTGGCCTATCCAATGCGCCTCATCCCACCGGGAGGGCACGCGTTTGGCTTCGCCAATCGCCTTCGCCTACTAGCTCTAAAGATGGACAGTTAGCTGTCCATCTTTAGAGCGCTGATAAACGCCGACTGCGGAATCTCCACCTTGCCGAACTGGCGCATCTTCTTCTTGCCGGCCTTCTGCTTCTCCAGAAGCTTCTTCTTCCGCGTTACGTCGCCGCCGTAGCATTTGGCGGTCACGTCCTTGCGCATGGCGGCGATGGTCTCGCGTGCGATCACGCGGCCGCCGATCGCGGCCTGAACCGGGATCTTGAACATGTGGCGCGGGATCAGTTCCTTCAGCTTTTCGCACATCACGCGGCCACGGGCCTCTGCCCGGTCGCGGTGGACCATGATCGAAAGCGCGTCCACGGGTTCGTCATTCACCAGGATCGACATCTTCACGAGGTTATCCTCGCGGTAGCCCATCATCTGGTAATCGAAGCTGGCATAGCCCTTTGTCACCGATTTCAGCCGGTCGTAGAAGTCGAAGACGACCTCGGCCAGCGGCAGGTCATAGACGACCATGGCGCGGGAGCCGGCATAGGTCAGGTCCATCTGGATGCCGCGCCGGTCCTGGCAGAGTTTCAGCACGTCGCCGAGATAGTCGTCGGGGACCATGATCGTCGCCTTGATGCGCGGCTCCTCGATATGGTCGACATAGGTCAGGTCGGGCATGTCGGCGGGGTTGTGCAGCTCACGCACCTCGCCGTCCTTCATGTGGAGCCTGAAGACCACCGAGGGCGCGGTGGTGATCAGGTCGAGGTCATATTCGCGTTCGAGCCGGTCGCGGATCACCTCAAGGTGCAGCAGGCCGAGGAAGCCGCAGCGGAAGCCGAAGCCGAGGGCGGCGGAGGTCTCCATCTCATAGGTGAAGGAGGCGTCGTTGAGGGCGAGTTTCTCGATGGCATCGCGCAGCGCCTCGAAGTCGTTGGCATCGACCGGGAAGAGGCCGCAGAAGACGACGGGGATCGAGGGTTTGAAGCCCGGCAGCGCCTTGTCGCAGGGCTTCTTTTCATGCGTGATCGTGTCGCCGACGCGGGTGTCGCGGACCTGCTTGATCGAGGCGGTGAAGACGCCGATTTCGCCGGGGCCAAGTTCCGCGATGTCGGTCATCTTGGGCTTCAGGACGGCGAGCTTGTCGACGCCGTAGATGGCGCCGGTCTGCATCATCTTGATGCGGTCGCCCTTGCGGATCATGCCGTCCATCACGCGGATCATGACGACGACGCCCAAGTAGGGGTCGTACCACGAGTCGACCAGCATCGCCTTCAGGGGCGCGCTGGCGTCGCCCTTCGGCGCGGGCAGTCTGGTGACGATGGCCTCCAAGACGTCGGGAATGCCGAGGCCGGTCTTGGCGCTGATCGGGATGGCTTCGGAGGCGTCGATGCCGATCACGTCCTCGATCTGCGCCTTGACCTGACCGGGTTCGGCGGCGGGCAGGTCGATCTTGTTGAGGACCGGCACGATTTCATGGTCGGCGTCGATGGCCTGATAGACGTTGGCGAGCGTCTGCGCCTCGACGCCTTGGGTGGCGTCGACGACGAGGAGCGAGCCTTCGACCGCGCGCATCGACCGCGAGACCTCATAGCCGAAGTCGACATGACCCGGCGTGTCGATGAGGTTCAGGATGTATTTCTTGCCATCCTTAGCGGGGTATTCGATGCGGACGGTCTGCGCCTTGATGGTGATGCCGCGCTCGCGTTCGATATCCATGCTGTCGAGCATCTGGGCCTTCATGTCGCGTTCGGCGACAGTGCCCGTCAGCTGGATCAGCCGGTCGGCAAGCGTGGATTTACCGTGGTCGATATGCGCCACGATGGAGAAATTGCGGATCTGTGCGAGCTCGGTCATGATTGGCCGGATATGCGCGGGATTTCGGGGGCGGTCAATGGGGGAGTACGTGGCGGGAGGCGTGTTTGGCGGCGCTGCGCACCGGCGCTGGCTGCGGGCGGAGGCGGAGCGGCAGTTCGCTTTCTTCCGGGCGAGCCTCGCGCCGGGGCGCGGGCTTTGCCTGCTGGATTACGACGGCCGCCCCCTGCCCGAACCTGTGCAGGAACTTCACACGGTCACGCGGCTTGTTCATTCCTACGCGCTGGGACAGGCGATGGGTGTGCCCGGCGCCGAGGAGATCATCGACCGGGGGATGGACGAGCTGTGGACACGCCACCGCGATCCTCTCCACGGCGGCTATGTCTGGGCTGTGGAGGGCGACCGCGTCGCGGACGGGCGCAAGCTGGCTTACGGGCATGTCTTCGTCCTTCTGGCGGCGGCGAGCGCGCTGGAGGCCGGGCATCCCGATGCCGCGCGGCTGATGGAGGATATCCGCGAGGTACTGGACCGGCAGTTCTGGGAAGACGGGCCGGGCCGGTTCGCCGATGAATTCAATCGCGACTGGACGCCCTTTTCCACCTATCGCGGCATGAATGCCAATATGCACGGGGTCGAGGCCCTGATGGCCGCCCACGAGGCGACGGACGAGACGGCGTTTCTTGAGCGTGCGCAGCGGATCACCGGGTTCTTTCTGGCGCGGGCCGAAGAAAACGACTGGCGGGTGCCGGAACACTATGACGCAAACTGGCAGGTCGATCCTGCCTATGCGGGCGATCCGGTCTTTCGCCCGCCCGGAACGACGCCGGGCCATGCGCTGGAATGGGCGCGCCTCGTCCTGCAGCTCTGGGATCTTTCGGGACGGACGGGCGACAGCGGACCGGCGACGGCCCGCGCGCTGGTCGGACGGGCCCTCGCGGATGGCTGGGACAACGATCGGGGCGGTCTTGTATACACAATCGGCCACGATGGGCGCGTGGGCCGGGACGAACGGTTCTGGTGGCCGGTCACCGAGGGCCTCGGCGCACTGGCAGCGCTGTTGAAGCTGGAGGCGCGCGACGATGACACGGTCTGGTACGAACGGCTGTGGTCCTTTGCCGCGACACATCTGATCGATGAAAAGCATGGCGGCTGGTTCCCGGAGCTTGGAGTGGACAACCGCCCCGCTGCGCGCCTGTTCAGGGGTAAACCTGACATTTACCACAGCCTGCAGGCCACGCTTTATGCGATGACGCCGGGGTTATCGCGGCACATGCCGGCGCTGCGCGTACCGGAATAGGCGGCGGGACGCCGGAGATATTCAGTCGAACCGCACACCGCTTTTCTGTGCGCGAAGCCTCGGGTCCTGCGACTTCACCAGAACCGGGCGTCCCCCCAGCGCCTCGTCGCAGCGTTCGAGGGTTTCGCGTTCGAGACGTTCCATCGCTTCGGTGGTGTAGAAGGTGAGGTGCGGCAGCATCAGGACGTTGGGAAGCGCGAAAAGCGGGCTCATGAGATGGCCGGAGAGACTGAGCGGTTCGGCGGAAAAGACATCAAGCCCGGCGCCTGCGATCCGGCCTCCGGTCAGGGCGGCGACCAAAGCCGACTCATCAACCAGCGCGCCGCGCGAGGAGTTGATGAGGAAGGCGGTCGGCTTCATCGCGGCGAGTTCGGCGGCCCCGATGATGTGGCGGGTCGAAGCATTCAGCGTGCAGTGGAGCGAGACGACATCGCTTTGCCGCAGCAGGTCGTGCAGGTCGTCGATCTTTTCGATGCCCAGCGCCGCCATCTCCTCGGCCGACATACCCGGCGTGTAGGAGATGACCCGGGCGCGAAAGCCCTGACCCGCCATGCGGGCAAAGCTGCGACCGATCCTGCCCAGCCCGACGATGCCTACGGTCTTTCCCGCGATATCCGAGCCCATCCACCGGGCGGTGGGCCAGGCCCAGCCCTCGGCCCGCATCTGCCGGTCAAGGGGGATCAGGTTCTTCGCCAGCGCGATCATCAGGGTGAACGCACCCTCGGCCACGGTTTCCTCGGCATATTCGGGGATATTGACGACCGGAATGGCGCGCGCGATGGCCGCCGGGATATCGATCGCGTCGATGCCGACACCGTATTTGACGATCCCCTTCAGGCGCGGCGCGGCGGCGATTACCCGCGCCGTCACCGGTGTATAGCACATGAGCAGAAGGTCAGCGTCGGCCACCGCCGCAATGAGATCGGCCTCGGACGCGCCGTCGGGCAAGAGGACAAGGTCACCCCGTTTGCGCAATTCGGCGTCAAGAAACGGCGTTTGCAGTTCAGCATCGGTGCGGACGATCTTCATGGCCCCTGCCCCGTCTTCGGTTATGGCCTGACCGTGCTATCATGGGGCGATCGGACCAGCCATAGCGGAGGACGCAATGCGCGAGGTTGCCTGTTCTGTCAGGGTCACGGGCCGGGTGCAGGGTGTGGCCTACCGCGCATGGACGCGGTCTCAGGCCGTGGCGCTCGGCCTGAGGGGTTGGGTCCGCAATCGCGGCGATGGCTCGGTTCTGGCGCTGATCGCGGGGCCTGAGGCCGCCGTAGATGCGATGGTCATGGCGATGGGTGAAGGACCCGGGGCTGCGCGGGTGACCGATGTCTGGCGGGAAGAGGCCGATCCGGCCACGGTGCCCGCGGGCTTCGACATTGTCGGTTGAAGGGGCCGGTGCCGCCCGGAGAGAGGCGGCACCGGCTGTTCTGACGCCGTCACTCCGGACAGGGGTCCTTGGCGTTCAGAAGGTTGCCGGTCGAATACCAGACCGTCTGCGCGGCGCTCAGGTCGAGCGTTTCGGGCTTGTCCGTCCGCCCCTCGAAATTGATCGGATGCGTCGTGGCTGAAAGCGGTTCTGAGCAGTTCAGCGGTTCGGAGGGCAAATCGGGGAATTCAACCACCACCCCTGCCACCAGTTCCGCCGCTGAAAGCCAGTTGGGCGCGGCGGGCAGCGTCACGATGTGCTGAAAGGACGGATCACGGGCGATGTAGTGCGTCAGATGCGCCTCATGGCCCTGCCCGAAGATGATATAATTCAGGTTTTCAGGGCGTTCGATCGAGAAGTTGAAGTGACGGAAGATCACAACATCCTCGATCGTGACCGGCACATTGTCCCACAGGACCGCCCCGGGCGTACCGCCGCCCGCATTGGAATAGCCGTCATAGATCGTCGCTTTGAACTGCCGCACTTCGCCCGCCTTGATCTCGGGCAGGGTGAACTGGTCGTCCGCGACATTGATCAGGTTATAGGCCGTGCCGGGATTTGCCGCGCGCAGCTTGCGGTATTCCGCCATCTGCTCTTCGGGCAGGCTCGCGCGCAGCACGACCTGATACATGTGCTTTTCCATCGTGAACATCGGCATGTGGAGCAGAAATAGGCTGTCCTCACCCACCATGAACATGCCGTGTAGGCCGGGTTGATCGGCCGCATCCGGGCCGGGCCCATGCGCGCGGGATGGGATGGCGAGGCCGATAAGGAGGAGGATCACGAGGGCCAGCGCGAGGGCGTAGGATATGGATCGGCTCATTCGGAAAACTCCTTGGAAATGGCTACACCGGTCACGGGCTGGCTGCTCGACGCCGTGCCGAAGAGGAATGAGAAGTCAGAGGCGAGCGTCGTGCTGCCCGCAATGGTCGCGCTCTGGTGGCAGGCATTGCAGGAAGGGCCGAGGCCGGGCGTGAAAAGCTGGGCGTAGGTCTCCATCGTCGTATTGGCGACTGGCGCATTGGCTTCGGACTGGAAGGTGCCGTAGTTCAGCGGCACGACGGCATTCGCCCCCGGTTCAGGCGACGGCGGTGCCGCGGCACCGTCCCAGAGGACGTTGACGAGTTGGTAGTACTGGAAGACCGATTGGCCGCGGCTACTGGTCGCGAAGAGCTTCTGAACCTCGCTGTTAGTCGTATCGAGACCGGTGGAGATCGGCACCTGCCGCGTCACCTGAATGGGTTTGGAATAGTCGCAGGTCTGGCCGCATTTCGGCATCACGTTCGGCGTGTCGCTGCTTTGCGGATTGTTGAAGCTGTAACCCGCGGGCGGCGTACCGTTGCCGGGTACGTTGTCCACCTGTTCAAAGGTCGACCAGATGAAATTCGGCATCGAGGCAGTCTTGTGGATGATATGCAGCCCCACCAGCCCCACGACCGTTTCGCTGCAGCTGCCGTCCGGCGCGACCAGATAGGCGGCCGAGGTCAGGTATCGGTCGTAAAGTGCTGTATTCGTTCCAAGGTTGCGCCAGGCGGCCTTGAGTTCGAAGGCGCCGAGTTGATCCTGGCCCTGCACGCTCGTCCCGGCGGGCAGCCCCTTGGGCAGCGACAGGCCCTCGGGCGTGGAGCCATCGGCATTGGTGGCGACGGCCATTTGATTGGCAGCGTCATAGAGCTTCTTGCCGACGATATAGTCGTATTCCGCCTTGCCCATCAGGCGTTCGAAGAAAACGAGGTTGCCCGATTGATCGGTCAGCCAACCGCCCGTGGCTTCGAGTATTTCGTCCGAAACGGTCGAAAGCGTCCCGGTCCCAAGGTTGAATCGGTGTACCGGATGCGTCGCGGATTTCGAGGTGGCGGTCAGCACCCTGCCCGTCCCGCCCCTGCCGAGCGTGCTATTGGCAGAGGTGCAGGTCGAGGGCGGGGGAGGCACGACGCCCCAATCCGTCGGCGTTGCGGCCCCGGGTTTGAAGACCTCGGGCGCGGCCATGAAGCTTTGCCAGACCGTGGCCCCTTCCATCGCCTGCCCACCCTGCCCCGGCAGGCCGAAATCGGCGATGGTCGCGCTGCGGTCAGGTTCACCCGCCTTGGCGGGCGTTGCGGGCCAGCCGGGATCGACCGGCCAGTTGAGCGACAGGAACATCTGCCAGGAATAGCAGTTCATATCGGCCTGGGTTGCGGTGAACGGCGTATCCCCCGTCAGGAACTTTGACGAGGTCGGATCGGTGATGAGCTGGCCGCTGCAGGACTGCGCCTGAGCGGCGCCGGTGGCGAGGAACAGGCTGATGACCAAGATGCAGAGATGAGAATGGATTTGCATGAAATACCCCTGTGCGGAGATGAAATAACAGGGCGGCCCTGGCGGTTTCGGGGCCGCCCTGTCGCTCAGGCTGACGGGATGAGGGCCAGCCCGGCTTCCCAGGGATGTTCGGCAGGCGTAGGGTTCTGCCCTTCACCGGGGTTCAGCGCCCGGACCTTGACCGGACCGGGCGCCGCCCCTTTTGCAACCGTTACACTCATCACATACCCTTGTGTGCCGCCGCCATTGGTCTGCCCCGGTACGGCCGATGCATTCTTGAGAAACTGCTCCACCACGCAGGTGACATTCGGGTCTGAAAACTCGACCCGTGCCGATGCGGGCGTCGTGTTTTCATCTGCCCCCTGCACGACCAGCACAAATCGGTTGGTCGTTCCCGGCACCAGAAGCGCGGGCAGGTCCGACGGGGATTCGCCATAAAACAGGCTTTCGGGCAGAAGCTGTACCGGCCATGGCTGAAGCCCCGTCTTCCGGTCGGCGACGCAGGCCAGCGCCGTGAGGTCGGGCGCGTCCCCGTTCGGCGTGACAGCAAGTGCGATCTTCATCTGGTTCAGGATCACGCCGACATGGCTGATCGGAATGCCGTAGATGGTGCAATCCTCGATCGAAAACCCCGCGCTGTCGGGAATGTCGAAGGTGACATGCAGAATCTGATCAGAGCCGTTCGGCCCGGTCCCGGCGGTGCCGCGGGTGATCTGCCAATAGCCCGAGATATCCTCGCCATTCGGGCCCTGCCAACCTGCGAAGCTTTGCGGCTGCTGGATGTAAAGGCCGACCGGATCGGTCAGGGTAAGTTTCGACTTGCGCGACGCCTGATTGGCGGCGAACCCGATATTTGGATCGGAGTTACGGAAGTTCTGGCCGTATTGCGCGCAGCAGATCAGCGTCTGGGGATTGGTATTGACCGAAGCCGACCGTTGTATCGTCGCTGCGGCAGCAAGATAGACCTCGGCCGAAAGCGTGTTCGGGGGTGAGGTGAGGTGCATGGCGCCACCAAAGGACCCGATCACACGGCTTGGGCCACGGTTCCACTTGTTGGTCGGGTCATAGGCCGGGTTGCCCGTCGTCGGGTCGATGACAGGATCGCCCTTCTTGCCCGTCGGCTGATCGTATTCGTAGCGCAGGTAAAGGTCCTCAAGCTGCACTGTCGGGTCGATATAGGCCTTGTAGATGCCGAGAACCGCCTTGGGGTTCTGCCGCCACATCGTCAGGTAATAGGCAGGGTTTTCGCAGGTGAAGGCAATCGACTGCATCTTTCCGGCCGCATTCCGCAGGATCGACCATTCACAATACTCATCCTGCCAGCCGCGCGGACCCGGGGGCGAGAAATCGGTGTATTTGCCGGTCCAGTTGATACTCGGGCAGCGCTCGGCCGGGATTTTCAGCAGGACCTGCCCCGGTTGCGGGTCGTAGAGCACGAAGGTCGTGCCGTTCTTCGCGATCTGCCCGGTATCGGCGAGCGCCTGCACCTCGTCCATGGTCAGCGGGGCGGTCAACTGGCCGCCATTGGTGATGCCGGGATTGGTCAGGAACTGAATGAGCCGGTTGGGAAACGGCGTCCATTCTACCACGGCGGCGGTCGCGGTACCCATGCCGGCAGTCAGCGGATTGTAATAGTTGTCGCGCGGCGCGTCGTTCAGGTTCGACCAGGGATTGCCGATGATCGACATCTCGGTCCAGCCGGCGACATTATCGCTCCAGCCCTTCTGGAACGCGGCGAGATCGGCGGCAGGCAGGCCCAGTTGCTGATAGTCCTTCGGCCCCTGATGGGCCGGCGTCGTGAAACAGGTGAAGCTCGACATTCGGAAATCCTTTCGGTCTGGGACGTCAGTGGCAGCAGGGCCGCTGTAACGACCGGTCGACGGGGGCGAAACGCAGGTCCCCCCAGTGGAAAACAGGGGTAAATCCGGGCAAAGCCCGATACTCGTCGTCACTCAATTCATGTCCGGTATGCAGATGGCTGACCCGGAGGCAGAGCCCCGGCTCCTCTCCGGCGGACAGTCCCAGCGCCGCTGTCGCGCGGGAGGCGTCCAGCATGCGCGGGACGCCATGTCGGATGCAGCGACCCTTGTCGTCCGCGATGCCCATGCCGATGCGGCTGAAACGGCCGACATAGGCGGGATTGTCGGCCCGCGCCTCTCCCGCCTTGCCACCCAGGAAGACATCGATCGCGTAGCTGTCATGGGTGCAGCGCACGCCGTCGAAGATGACCCATGCAGCACCCCGGGCGCTGGCGGACGGGGCGCTGGCGGACGGGGCGCTGGCGGACGGGGCGCTGGCGGACGGGGCAGGCCCACCACTCATCGCCTGCCCCGTCCTCGCGCCGGACCCAGCCACCGGCGCGCGCCCCGTGAACTGCGGCGCGACAGGCGGGCCATAGTCGTAGCCCAGATGTCGGCTGTCCTGCGCCAGATCGCCCAGCGTCGTAAAGCGCCACAGGTCGGGAGTCGCTTCATTGATCTCTGCCGCCACCGGGCCGGTAAAGGGCCTGAGCGCCACGCCAGCGGTGTATTGCGCCACCGGATGGGCGCGGAGCCAGACCTCCAGCATCCGGTCGATATTGGCGTGGTAGCAGATGAAGATCGGGTCGAAGGCGGTATAGGCATTGTCGGCCATGTCGGCGCCGATCCAGCCGTGGTAATTGTCATGCGGCTGCTCATAGGCGCCGTCGAAATTCTGGTCGCGGTAGGGGTAAAGGTCATCCGGCTGCGGCGGATGGAAGGCGGGAATATTGGCCCATGGAAAGCCGGGCGATCCCTGCGGTACGCTGAAAGTCGGGAATTTCAGCGCATCGACCACCTGCTGCTGGAAAATCTCCGCCATCGCGAAGAGCTTCGCCCGCTCGGCCCGGTGATCGTCACCCCTGGTGTAAAACAGCGGATCGCGCTGGACATAGGTGCAGTCGGGACCCGACATCCTGCCGATGGCGCAAATCTTCGACTGCCCGTCCTTGGCCGCCGCGTAGCGCAAAGGATTTGGCCGGGTCTCACCGGTGCCGGGATGCACATAGGTCTCATCCAGAAAGCATTGCGGCAGTCCCGCCGACGGGCTGCCATCAATGCTCGCATCCTTCGCCATCCAGTCCCAGTAAGGGATCGGGCAGCCAAGAAGCGTCTCAAGATACATCAGGTATCCGCGATGCCAGAAGGCAAAGGCCTCCTGATAGTGCAGGCACCAGTTGGTATGGATATAGGCCCATTTCTGCCAGGGCGAGGACGTGGACGGATCGCCGACCTGCATGATGTCGTCAAGCCGCGCGCGGAAATCGTCGATCTCATCAGGACGCATCGCGGCCAGATCGCGCCGGATATAGGGCTCGGAAGGCGGGGCCGGCGGTTTGGGGATACGGTCGGCCTTGTCGATCGGATCGGAGGACACCCTGCGCCAGCCCTGATTGACCCACAGCCGGAAAGTTTCAAGCGCATCGAAGGGCCAGAACTGCCGCACATCGTCCGTCAGCGGCATCGAGCGCGACGCAAGGTGATTGTAGATCGTCACCGACCATTCGCGGACAGACGCATAGTCGCCAAGGTCAATCAGATAGCCTTTCATGCAGCCGCGCCAGCCCTTGGCAATATCTGCGCGATCTTCGGCGGGCAGCCAGTAAGGGGCTGTGAAATAACAACTAATGTCGTCTGTCCATATGGGTTGCGATGCAATCATCAGGCATTCTGCCTTGAGGTAAAATTCCTCTTCCAGATGTACCCGTCTGAGGCGAAAAACCGTATCTATTTTCGCCCGAGACTGATAGTTGGTTTTCACCAAAAATGCTGTTGGGGAAAAAAACTTGCACGACGTCGATATTTCGATTCTGAAATTGCTTCAGGAAGATTGTTCGCTCTCATTGGAGGCGATCAGCGAACAGGTGAACCTCTCGGTGGCAAGCTGCCATCGCCGGATCAAGGCGCTGGAGGCAAAGGGTGCGATCAAGGGCCGACGGGCCGTACTCGACGCGAATATTCTGGGATTTCCAGTCACCGGCATATTCCTAATCAAGCTCGCCCAGGACGGACCGGATGTGGACCGCCGCCTGATGCAGCGGTTGGAACGCGAACCGGCAATCGTCACCTGCTATCTTGTGACCGGAGAGTTCGATTTCGTGATGATCGCGAAATTCCGCACCGCGGCCGAGTACACCGATTATATCTACAGTTTTCTCGACACTTACGAGGATATTCGAATCCAGAGTTACACCTCTTCACTGGTCGTCCGCACGCTCAGGGACACCGCCGCGCTGCCGCTCTGAACGGCACGCAACGGGTTGCAGGCATCAGCGTTCTGGGCAACGATCCAGCGCGTGGCAGTTAAAGGGGGACTTCATGAAACTCGTCCGTTATGGGGCTCCCGGTGTGGAAAAGCCGGGGCTGATTGACGCAGAAGGCACCTTGCGGGACCTGTCGCACCATGTGCCAGATATTGCCAGTGCAACCCTGTCGGATGCGGGGCTGGCGGCGCTTTGTGGGCTCGACCCGGCCAGCCTTCCACAGGTCGCGGGAAACCCACGTCTGGGCCCCTGTGTCGGTGCGATCGGCAAGATGCTCTGTATCGGGCTCAACTACTCCGACCATGCCGCTGAGGCAGGCATGAAGATCCCGGAAAACCCGATCCTGTTCATGAAGGCCAACTCTGCCATCGTCGGGCCGAATGACGATGTGATCCTTCCGCGCGGTTCCACCGAAACCGATTGGGAGATCGAACTCGGCGTGGTGATCGGCAACGCAGCCAAATACGTCACCAAGGAAACCGCACTCGACCATGTCGCAGGCTATTGCATCGTCAACGATGTCAGCGAGAGGCAGTTCCAGACCCGGCTCAGCGGTCAGTGGACCAAGGGCAAAAGCTGCGACACGTTCGGCCCGACCGGCCCATGGCTGGTGACACGAGACGAGGTGCCGGACCCGCAGGCACTGACCATGCGGCTTGATGTGAACGGCACCCGCCGCCAGACCGGCAGCACCGCCACGATGATCTTCACTGTGGCCGAAATCATCGCGCATCTGTCGCAGCTCTTCACGCTGCATCCGGGCGATATCATCAGCACCGGGACGCCGCCCGGCGTCGGCATGGGAATGAAACCGCCGCTATTCCTGAAACCGGGCGACGTGATGGAACTGGAAATCGACCGGCTTGGCCGTCAGCGGCAGGTGGTGCGACAGGACGCCTGAGGTCAGCCGAGGACGATCCCCAGAACGACCATCATCAAGCCGAGCCCGGACAGAAGCATCGCGCCGAGATTAAGCGCCACGGCCTTTTGCAGCTTCGCGCGCAGATCGGCATCCGGCAGGCCCGCCTTACGTGCCCGGTTGATGCCGAAGATGATCCAGACAAGCAGCGCAAGCCCCGCCAGCGTGACGACAGCGCCAACCCAGATCAGCCAGTCCATGTCGCGTCCCCCATGTAATTGCCCCGCCCTAGCGTGAAGCCGCCAGAAGGGCAAGGCCGGGCCTTGAAGCACCGCGCCCGACCGACTAGTCAGGGCGCCAGCCCGTTTCAGGAGATGACGTCATGAACCAGCCCGTATCCGATGCCACCTACAATGTCGCCGCCGACGAACTCAGGCAGTTCATCGAACGCTATGAGCATCTGGAGGCCGAGAAAAAGGACATCGCCGACCAACAGAAAGAGGTGATGGCCGAGGCCAAGGGGCGCGGTTACGACACCAAGGTCATGCGCAAGGTCATCGCCATGCGCAAACGCGACAAGGACGATCTGGCCGAAGAAGAGGCGGTTCTGGAAATGTACAAGGCCGCGCTCGGCATGGCCTGATCCGGGACGGAGAATTCACCCCCGGCGTCACGTCATTCTGGCGTGACGCACCGATCGGGTTCGCACGCTGTCCGGATCAGGGCTGAATGAAGGTCACACCCGCCATCGTGGCGATCTCGGCGCAGTCGTCTTCGTAGTTGGAAGTGACCTGCCTCAACAGTTCTTCGGTCCATCCCGGCAGATCAAGCTCGGCTTCCAGTTCTTCAGGTTTGGCGTATTTTTCCAAAAACGCGGTTGTTATGCGCCGTCGCTGCGCCAGTGTCCGGGGCGGATGCGCCTCCAGATAGGCCTTGAACTTGGTCATCCCCTCTTCCGTCATGAGGGCGGTCAGCACGTCGAAATCGCCCTCCAACGCATCCTCGGCGCCGAGCCCGGCCAGAGCCCGCAAAATCTCGGGCCAGATCAGCGGCACATCCTCGTGGCACCAGACGGTCAGGTTCACGTCGGGATGGTAGGCGAGTATGCGCCGGATTGTGGACGACCAGCGGATCTCGGTCGGTCTGGTCTGGCCCATGATCCGCTCATAGGTACCTCCTGCGGGAAGATCGATCAGCGACGGGATCAGCGTGGCCGGGTTGACAAGCGCCAGATAGAATTCCTTCGTCGCCGCCGGGAAGAGGTTGGAATAGGCCTCGATCCGTTGCGGGGCCATCGAATAGAAACCGTGTTCCGATATGACATTGGCCGGAAAGCACACAAGGGAATCGTGGCTGAAGATCACGCGCTGCGCATTCTCGACGTCAAGAACCGCGTCCAGAAGGACATGCTGAGCATCATCGACGACCTGCCCGGATTTCAGGCTTTTCGCGACCTTGGGCAGCACTTGACGATAAAGCTTGGGCGCAGGCACGGCGACACCCATCGCTTCCAGCGTCCCCCGGTTCTTCAGGAGCGCGCGAACGATCCATCCGTCATCGGTGCCGTGCGCGCCAATATGATACACGATCTCCATGTCGCCCGCTTGCCCGGTCCAGACCTTCGCCGCCTTCGGTTGACGCGACCCTATACGGGCTTTCTGGACAGTAAAACCGCTTTCCTGTAACCGCTTGCCCATGACCGATAGAAATAGTCAAGCTCTGGGGCGGACGGGGATGCACGGCGTGGCGCGTCGGGATGGAAGCGGCATCTGGTCGGTCGGCGCGCTTGCGATTGCCGCCCTCGTGATCCTGCCCATTCTGTCGGTTCTGGTTCTGGCCTTCGCGCCGACCGAGAACATCTGGCCGCACCTTATCGCAACAACCCTGCCGCGTTACGCCGCCAACACCGTCTTGATGACGCTTGGCACCGGTGCCCTGGCGGCCGCGATCGGCGCCGGGGCTGCGTGGCTGATCACGATGTACCGGTTTCCGTTGGCAGGCATTCTGGAATGGCTGTTGCTGCTGCCGCTCGCGATCCCGGCCTATATCGGGGCCTACGCGCTTGTCGATTTCCTCGATTACTCCGGCCCGCTTCAAGTTGCATTGCGGGAGACGATGGGCTGGACCTCGGCGCGCGATTACTGGTTCCCGCAGGTCCGGTCCCGCTGGGCCGCTGTGATCGTGCTGGCGGCGGCACTTTATCCCTATGTCTACATGCTGGCCCGCGCGGCGTTTCGCGAACAATCGGCCGGCAGCTACGAGGTTGCCCGCGCCCTCGGTGCCGGGCCATTCGGGCTTTTCCGGCGCGTGGGCCTGCCGCTCGCCCGGCCCGCCATCGCCGCAGGCGCCGCCATCGTGATGATGGAAACCGTGAACGATTTCGGCGTCGTCGACTTCTTCGCCGTTCAGACCCTGACAACGGGTATCTTCACGGTCTGGCTGGAAACCGGCAATGCCGGGGGGGCGGCGCAGATCGCCTGCGTCATCCTTGCAGTGATCCTCGCCCTTGTTGCGCTGGAGAAGGTGAGCCGACGCAATTCGCGCTACTACCATTCCGCGCGCCAACCCCGCCCGATCACCAAGGTTGCGCTAAGCGGCGCACCGGGCTGGATCGCGACAGCGCTTTGCGCCCTGCCGGTCTTCGCGGGTTTCCTTCTGCCCGTCGCCGTGATCGCAAGCCATGCCCTCGACCGGCCTGAAACCTGGGTGAGTTCCGGCCTGGGCCGGGCGTTTCTGAACACGCTGACCGTTGGGGGCACGGCATCGGTGCTGACCGTCGCCGGGGCGCTCTTCATGGTCTACGGCGTGAGACAGACCGGGCGGCAATTGCCGAAACTGATCCTGCCGGCCACCACGATCGGCTATGCCGCCCCCGGCGCGGTGCTGGCCGTGGGCATCCTGATCCCGGTCGCGGCTTTCGACCACCGGGTCGCAGACGCAGTTCTGTGGTTGACCGGGCGCGATCCGGGCCTGATCCTGACCGGCTCGGCCGCCGCCATCGTTATGGCCTATTTCGTGCGCTTCTTCGCCATCGCCCAGGGTGCAACCGACGCGGCCTTTGGCCGCGTTTCGCCGTCATTGCCGATGGCTGCGCGGTCGCTGGGCCGCACGGCCGGAGGAACGCTGCGCGAGGTTTACCTGCCGCTGATGAAGGGGTCGGTGGGAACCGCGCTCCTGCTCGTCTTCGTCGACTGCGTTAAGGAACTGCCCGCGACGTTGCTCCTGCGCCCGTTCAACTATGACACGCTCGCGACCCGTGCCCATGAGAAGGCCAGCCTAGAAAATATCGGCGAGGCCGCCCCACCGGCACTTCTTGTCATCCTCGTGGGTCTTGTTGCCGTCGCGTTTCTGGCGCGGACCAGTCTCGGCGCCGCGCGCCGCTGACAAACGGCGCCGGGCTTGCGCATAGGCGCGGGCCGGTCTATGTGCGGATCAGTGCCCCTATAGCTCAGCTGGTAGAGCATCTGATTTGTAATCAGAGGGTCGGCGGTTCAAGTCCGTCTGGGGGCACCAATTTATTCTATTTTTTACATAATTTACAGTTAGTTAAGAGAATTCATCGTGAGTCTATCCACCTGCAAAACCACCCTTAAAGGATCGGTAGCGAGCGAGCTTGTTTGACGCAGTGTGCTTGCCTACCCGCGACCGCAGGACTTCTGGCCCCCTGCACCGCAGACCTCTTTGACACTCCAAGACACGTTATTACAGCGGCACGCAGCCATCCGCATTCGGGGAAACTCATTGCACCCAGTTGCAACGGACGTCATTCAGACTGTCTCGCACAGCCGTCCTATGCCACGACCTTCAGAACTATTCGCCCGCTTCCTAACTCCTGTCTGTAGATGAGCTACTTTACTTTTCGGACAATACAGCCTCGGCTTGCGCGATTACAGTGCGAACAGCTTCCTTCGCGAGATCAGGTGGATAGCCGAACTTCTTTAGGATGCGCCGCACCAAGATGCGCATTTTCGCACGGGCGCTTTCCTTTTTGTGCCAGTCCACGGTCACGTTCGACTTCATGCATTCCAACAGTTCGTGAGCGATAATACGAAGCTGTTCGTTGCCCATCACTTCGACCGCGCTCTCATTTTGGGCAAGAGCGTCGTAGAAAGCTAATTCGTCGTCTGACAATCCTTCTTCCACGCCACGGTCGGCCGCTGCTTTGATGTCCTTCGCGAGATCGATCAGTTCTTGGATCATTTCTACCGTCGAGATCGCGTTCGAATGGTATCTCGCAACAGCCTCTTCCAGACGCTCCGAAAACGCTTTGCTCTGGACAACATTTCGTTTCGCCCGGCTCTTGATCTCCCCGTTAAGCAGCTTCTGCAACGCATCCAAGGCTAGGTTCTTGCGCTCCATGTTCTGCATTTCCAAAAGGAACTCACCTGACAAAATAGAAATGTCCGGCGAATTCAGGCCAGCTGCCGCAAGAATGTCGACGATTTCAGCGTTCGCAACCGATGCGTCAATAAGCTGTTCGACTGCAAACTGCTTCGATCTCGCACTTAACTTGGCGATGGGTGACGACTTCACAATCGCCGAGCGCACCGCTTGGAAGAAGCCGATTTCTTCCTTTACACCACGCGCAAATTCACTTGCAGATGCCAAGGCGAAGGCTTTTCCAAGTTCAACTACGGCCAACTGAAACCTCTGACGCTCCTTCCCCTTCGCTTCTTCGCCGTCGACGCGCGCGGCTGCTTCATGTTGCTTCTTGAAAACCCAGTCCATCGCGTCTGCTAGCGCAAGCAACCGCTCAGCAGGCTCGCCTGATACACCCCACGAATAATCGTGCCCATGAAACATTCCACGGACAACGTCGAGCTTTTCGGCCAAGACTGCGACCGTCTGTTCCTCATCGATACCTGTTCGGTCTTGGTCTGACTCCGAATACTCGGCCAGAGCTTTCTTCAAGTTCTGGAAAATGCCGATGTAGTCAACCACCAGCCCGCCCGGCTTATCGCGGAAAACCCTGTTCACTCGAGCAATGGCCTGCATGAGGTTGTGCCCGCGCATCGGCTTGTCGACGTACATCGTGTGCATGCAGGGTGCGTCGAAGCCTGTCAGCCACATGTCGCGGACGATCACGAGCTTCAGCGGGTCGTCTGGGTCGCGGGCGCGTTTGGCAAGGTCATCGCGGCCCTTCTTGTTACGGATATGAGGCTGCCAGTCGAGCGGATCGGAAGCCGACCCTGTCATCACGATCTTGACGGCACCTTTAGTGTCATCATCCGAGTGCCAGTCGGGCCGGAGTTCGACGATATGCTTGTACAGTGACACGCAAATCCTTCGGCTCATGCAAACCGCCATCGCCTTGCCGCTCATCCCTTCAAGGCGTGCCTCCAAGTGTTTGACCATGTCTGATGCAACCTGATGCATCCGCTTGTCAGCTCCGACAAGCGCCTCAACGCTCGCCCATTTGGCCTTAGCCTTTTCCTGTTCCGTGAGGGTGGTGTCTTCGAGGATTTGTTCGATCTCGGCATCGATGAGCGGCTTTTGATCTTCGTCGAGTTCAATACGCGCCAACCGGCTTTCGTAGTATATCGGCACCGTCGCACCGTCTTCCACCGCCCGGGTGATGTCGTAGACGTCAATGTCTTTGCCAAAGACTGCACGAGTGCTCTTATCCGCTCCGTCAATGGGCGTCCCCGTAAAGCCGATAAACGACGCATTCGGCAGTGCTTGGCGGACGTAGTGCGCGTATCCGTAGCGCCGAACACCCGTTGTCTGGTCGAGCTTGGCGTCGAAGCCGTATTGGCTTCGGTGCGCCTCATCAGCGATGACAATCAAGTTGCTGCGGTCGGTCAGTACAGGGAATCGTTCTTCGCCGCGCTCGGGGCTGAACTTCTGCATTGTTGTAAAGACGACCCCACCGCTCGAACGTTGAAGAAGTCGCCGCAATTCGTCCCGGCTCTCGGCCTGTTCCGGCGTCTGGCGGATCAAGTCTTTACACATCCCGAAGGTCGTGAAGAGTTGGTCGTCGAGGTCGTTCCGGTCGGTCAGTACTAGCAGCGTGGGGTTTTCCAGTTCCTCCGAGCGCACCAGAAGGCCACTGAAAAATGACATCAAAAGGCTCTTACCAGACCCCTGCGTATGCCATATCACGCCGATGCGCCGATCTCCTTCAGTTGACGACGCAGCAATCGCGCTCTTGAGGGCTTTTCGCGCGCCGAAGAACTGGTGATACCCGGCGACGATCTTGAACGGGCCATCGCCTTTGTCCGCGAACACGGTGAAGTCGCGGATCAGCGACAAGAGGTGCGTTTGATCGAATATCCCGCGCAGAAGCGTGTCGAGTTCGTGCGGCCCACTCGGTGTGAAATCGCCATGCTCGCCTGTCACCGAACGCCACGGCATGAACCGTTCCTGATCGGCTGTGAGGGACCCAACCCGTGCCGTCAGGCCATCTGAAACCAGCATCACGCCGTTAGTTCGAAATAGTGATGGAACCTGCGCCTTGTAGGTTTGCAACTGATCGAACGCCGCCTCGACGGTCGCATTCTCGCTCGCCGCATTCTTCTGTTGGTTTCCGCTGAGAAGTGACCCGGTATTTTCACCGAGATTTGACCCACCCTTGATTATGTCTCAGCGGTCATGTTGTGGTCAATGTGGGCGTCTCCTTTCTCTTTTTCTTGGCGGCCTCTGAGCTGGCTTTGTAGCGGTAACTGTCATTTCCGGTTTCCAGGATGTGGCAGCGGTGGGTGAGCCGGTCGAGGAGTGCGGTGGTCATCTTTGCGTCGCCGAAGACCTGGGCCCATTCGGAGAAGCTGAGGTTGGTGGTGATGATCACGCTGGTGCGCTCGTAGAGTTTGCTCAGGAGGTGGAAGAGCAGCGCGCCGCCGGATGAGCTGAACGGCAGGTATCCGAGCTCGTCGAGGATGACCAAGTCGATCTTTGTGAGCATTTCGGCCAATCTGCCGGCTTTCCCGAGCGCCTTTTCCTGCTCCAGTGCGTTGACGAGTTCGACGGTCGAGTAGAAGCGCACCTTGCACCCGTGATGCTCGATGGCCTGGACGCCGATGGCGGTGGCGATGTGGCTCTTGCCGGTGCCTGGTCCGCCGATCAGCACGACGTTCTCGGCGTTTTCCATGAAGGTGCCACCGTGCAATTGACGGGCGGTGGCTTCATTGATGTCGCTGGATTTGAAGTCAAAGCCTGCGAGGTCCTTGTAGAATGGGAAGCGCGCCACCTTGGTTTGGTAGGCGATTGAGCGCACTTCCCGTTCGGCCATTTCCGCCTTGAGCAGTTGGGACAATATCGGCGTTGCCGCTTCGAAGGCTGGTGCGCCCTGGGCAGCCAGGTCATCGACGGCTTGCGCCATGCCGTAAAGCTTGAGGCTGCGCAGCATGATCACGATCGAGGCGCCTGCAGGATCATGACGCATGGCGCTTCTCCCTGGCCTGTCTCAGATCATCATAGCGATCGACATTGGCTTTCGGTGCCATGTCCAGGATCAGAGCGTCTGGCGGGTCGATTTCGGGCAGATCAGTCTGCTTCTTGTCGATCAGCCTGTGCAGGAGGTTCAGGACATGCGTCTTGGTAGGCACTCCGGCGTCCAGCGCCAGTTCGACAGCACACAGAACGGCGTTTTCATCGTGGTACAAAACCAGCGACAGGATATCGACCATTTCCCTGTCACCGCCTTCCTTGCGCAAAATGTGATCCTGCAGGCGGCGGAAGGCGTCCGGCATCTCGACGAATGGCGCACCATTGCGCAAGGCGCCGGGTTTGCGTTGGATCACAGCAAGATAATGACGCCAATCATAGACCACCCTGCCTGGCTTGTGGTGCGACCGCTCGATGATGCGCTCATGGGCGCAAACGGTTTGGCCTTCGGCCACCACGACCAGCCGTTCGGGGTAGACGTGCAGGCTGACACGGCGGTTCGCGAAGCTGGCCGGCACGCTGTAGCGATTGCGTTCGAAGGTAATCAGGCAGGTCGGTGACACTCGTTTGCTTTGCTCCACAAACCCATCGAAGGCCGGAGGCAGCGCCATCAACATCGGCTTCTCTGCTTCCCATATGTCGGCAATCGTGCCCGGCAGGTCCCGGTGCTGTGTCTCGGCCCATAGAGCAATGCAGCGGTCCTCCAGCCACTGGTTCAGCTCATCCAGATCCTTGAAGATTGGCATGACCTGCCACAGGCGGTTGCGCGCATCCTGCACGTTCTTCTCGACCTGTCCCTTTTCCCATCCCGCAGCCGGGTTGCAGAACTCAGGTTCAAAGACGTAGTGGCTGGCCATGGCCTTGAAGCGGGCATTGACGTCGCGCTGTTTGCCGCGACCGACACGGTCCACCGCCGTCTTCATGTTGTCATAGATCCCGCGGCCGGGCACGCCGCCGAAGACGCGGAACGCATGCCAGTGGGCGTCGAACAGCATCTCATGGGTTTGCAGCGGATAGGCCCGCACCAGAAACGCCCGGCTGTGCGACAGCTTGATATGGGCGACCTGCAGCTTGGTCCGCTCTCCGCTGATATTGGCCCGGTCCTCGCTCCAGTCGAACTGGAATGCCTCGCCGGGCTGAAACACCAAGGGAACGTAGGTGCCGCGCCCGGTCGTCTGCTCTGCCCGGTGCCGATCGGCCCGCCAGGCCCGGGCGAAGGCCGCAACGCGACCGTAGGAGCCGTCGTACCCGAGCTTGGCCAGATCAGCGTGCATCTGCGTCACGGTCCGCCGCTCTTTGCGCGACTTCCGCGTCTGCGCCAGCAGCCAGGCTGACAGCCGATCCGCATAAGGATCCAGCTTGCTCGGACGAGGTGGTGCCTTGAACTTCGGCTCGACCACGCCCTCGCGCAGGTACTTCCTGATGGTGTTGCGAGACAGGCCCGTGCGCCGTGAAATCTCGCGGATCGGCATTTTGTCACGCAATGCCCAGCGTCGGATAACACTCAAAAACCCCATGTCGATCACTCCATATCTCCCCGACCGAATCCGTCAGGGCAACGTGTTCACATGGGTCAATTCTCGGTGGAAATTTGGGGGGCTACCGGGTCACTTCTCAGCGGAAATCAACAGCAATCACTATCCAGTTAACGTGACAACGCCCACCCTGCGGTTCGGCGTCGCATGATCGAGAATGACGCCCCGCTCGGCCATGATCTATTCAAGGTCACGAAATGACACCTCTCGGGCCAAACGCAGAAGTTTGCGACAAAACCCGATGAAGCTCCTAACAAATTTTCTAAAAAGGAATATATGTTTCTTTTTGGTTGACAGGATTCATTGTTTGACTACTCTCGATACATGAAAGAATCGTGCTGCCTAGGGAGGCGAGAATGTGCGGAATCGTTGGTCTCTTTATCAAAGACCCGGCGCTGGAGCCGAAGCTCGGCGAACTATTGACGGATATGCTGATCACCATGACGGATCGGGGGCCGGACAGCGCCGGCATTGCCATCTATTCGCGGCCCGATGACGGGCTTGCCAAGATCACTGTCCAGTCGGCGAACCCGAGTGCGGATTTCGCGACGCTCGACAAGGACCTAAAAGAAGCAATCGGCAAACCCGTCGCGCTGAAGGTCAAAAGTACCCATGCGGTCATCGAATTGCCAATGAATCAGGTCGAAGCCGCGCGCTCGGCCCTTGCACATCTGTGCCCCGACGTTCGCGTGATGAGTGCGGGCGACAGCCTTGAGATTTACAAGGAGGTCGGCCTGCCCAAGGATGTGGCAGCGCGGTTTGATCTGGCCAAGATGAAGGGTACCCATGGCATCGGCCATACCCGCATGGCAACGGAATCGGCTGTGACCACGCTGGGCGCGCATCCGTTCTCCACCGGATCGGACCAGTGCCTTGTCCATAACGGCTCACTCTCGAACCACAATTCGCTGCGCCGCAAGCTGGCGCGTGAGGGCATCCAGACCGCGACTCAGAACGACACAGAGGTTGGCGCCGCGTATCTGACCTGGAAGATGCGCGAGGGCGCGACGCTGGGCGAGGCGCTGGAATCGACCATCGACGATATCGACGGTTTCTTCACCTTCGTTGTTGGCACCAAGGACGGCTTTGGCGTCATCCGCGACCCGATCGCATGCAAGCCTGCCGTCATGGCCGAGACTGACCAGTATGTGGCCTTCGGCAGTGAATACCGCGCGCTGGTCAACCTGCCCGGGATCGACAATGCCCGTGTGTGGGAGCCCGAGCCCTCGACCGTCTATTTCTGGAATCACTGAAAACGGGAATGCCGAGACAATGAGCAAACAGACCTTCGATCTTTCGGCCCAAAGCCTGAGAGAGCTGAACTCGGCCCTCCACGCGCTTAAGGGGCAAACCAACCAGACTGCCTGGGACATCGTCAATCCGCGCGGCTCGCATGCCATCGCGGCGGGGCTTGACGCGCCACTTGATGTGACCGTGCATGGCTCGACCGGCTATTACTGCGCCGGGATGAACAAGCATGCGACCGTGCGGATCAAGGGATCGGCCGGACCCGGCGTGGCGCAGAACATGATGTCAGGCGCCGTGATCATCGATGGTGATGCAAGCCAATATGCCGGCGCGACCGGACGCGGCGGGCTTCTGGTGATCAAGGGTAACGCCTCGTCGCGTTGCGGCATCTCAATGAAGGGCATCGATATCGTCGTGCATGGCAATATCGGCCATATGTCGGCCTTCATGGCGCAATCGGGCAACCTTGTGGTTCTGGGCAATGCCGGGGACGCGCTGGGAGATTCGCTCTACGAAGCCCGGATGTTCGTGAGAGGTACGGTGAAAAGCCTTGGTGCGGACTGTATCGAAAAGCAGATGCGGCCCGAACATTACGAGCTTTTGGAAGACCTGTTGCGCCGGGGCGAGGCGGAGGGCAAGGCCAAGCCGGAGGAATTCCGGCGCTATGGCTCCGCCCGCAAGCTCTACAATTTCAACATCGACAACGCCGACGCGTATTGAGGCCCCGACATGACCAGCGAATTTCCGCATACCCCGCCACGCAAGAGCTATACCTTCTCGGATGCCGTCAACGCCGAGATCCGCCGCGCCGCGGCGACCGGCATCTATGATATCCGCGGTGGTGGCACCAAGCGCTTCTTGCCGCATTTCGACGATCTTCTCTTCCTCGGCGCCTCGATCAGCCGCTACCCGCTGGAGGGCTATCGCGAAAAATGCTCGACCGATGTCTGGCTCGGCACCCGCTTTGCCAAGAAGCCGATCCACCTCGATATCCCGGTTACCATCGCTGGAATGTCGTTCGGCGCGCTTTCGGGCCCGGCAAAAGAGGCGCTGGGGCGCGGCGCCTCGGCCGCAGGGACTTCGACCACCACGGGCGATGGCGGCATGACCGAGGAAGAGCGAGGCCATTCAAAGACGCTGGTCTATCAATATCTGCCCAGCCGCTACGGCATGAACCCCGATGACCTGCGCCGCGCCGATGCGATCGAGGTCGTGGTCGGTCAAGGTGCCAAGCCCGGCGGCGGCGGCATGCTTCTGGGCCAGAAAATCTCGGACCGGGTCGCGATGATGCGGAACCTGCCCAAGGGGATCGACCAGCGCTCGGCCTGCCGTCATCCCGACTGGACCGGCCCCGACGATCTGGAGATCAAGATCCTCGAGCTGCGCGAAATCACCGATTGGGAAAAACCGATCTATGTGAAGATCGGCGGCGCACGGCCCTATTATGACACCGCGCTTGCGGTGAAGGCCGGGGCCGATGTGGTGGTGCTGGACGGGATGCAGGGCGGCACGGCGGCAACGCAGGATGTCTTCATCGAGCAAGTCGGCCAGCCGATCCTGGCCTGTATTCCGCAGGCGGTAAAAGCTCTGCAGGATCTTGGCATGCACCGAAAAGTGCAGCTCATCGTCTCGGGCGGCATCCGCACCGGCGCCGATGTGGCCAAGGCCATGGCGCTTGGCGCTGATGCCGTCGCCATCGGAACGGCGGCGCTCATTGCGCTCGGCGACAACGATCCGGCCTTCGAGGCCGAGTACCAGAAGCTCGGTACCACCGCCGGTGCCTATGACGACTGGCACGAGGGTAAAGACCCGGTCGGCATCACCACCCAGGATTCCGAGCTATACAATCGTTTTGATCCGGTTCTGGGCGGGCGGCGGCTCAAGAACTACCTCAAGGTGATGACGCTTGAGGCGCAAACTATCGCACGGGCCTGCGGCAAGAACCATCTGCACAATCTCGAACCCGAGGACCTTTGCGCCCTGACGCTGGAAGCCGCCGCCATGGCGCGTGTGCCGCTGGCGGGCACCGACTGGTATCCGGGAAAGAACGGCTTGTAAGCCGCCACAGACGAACAGGGAGGAAAAAGAAAATGGTCAAGGACCTGGCGAGATTTGCCAAGGAAAACGGCGTCAAATACTTCATGATCTCCTACACGGACCTCTTTGGCGGCCAGCGCGCCAAGCTGGTCCCGGCCGAGGCCATCGCCGATATGCAGGAGGATGGCGCGGGCTTTGCGGGTTTTGCCACCTGGCTCGACCTGACGCCAGCTCATCCCGACATGCTAGCCGTGCCCGACTCCTCGTCGGTCATCCAGCTGCCGTGGAAGCCCGAAGTCTCCTGGCTTGCGTCGAACTGCGTGATGGAGGGCAAGGGCGTCGCCCAGGCGCCGCGCAACGTGCTCGGCCGCCTGATCGACGAGGCCGCAGCCGAGGGCCTGCATGTCAAGACCGGGATCGAGGCGGAGTTCTTCCTGCTGACCCCGGACGGCAAGGAAATCAGCGACCCCTTCGATACCGCCGATAAGCCCTGCTACGACCAGCAGGCGGTCATGCGCCGCTATGATGTGATCAAGGAAATCTGCGATTACATGCTGCAACTCGGCTGGGGCCCCTACCAGAACGACCACGAGGACGCGAATGGCCAGTTCGAGATGAACTGGAACTACGACGATGCGATGGTCACCGCCGACAAGCATTCCTTCTTTAAGTTCATGACCAAGTCGGTGGCCGAAAAGCACGGGTTCCGCGCCACCTTCATGCCCAAGCCGATCGAGGGGCTGACCGGAAATGGCTGCCACGCCCATATCTCGGTCTGGGACGCACCGGGCGCCAAGTCCAAGACAAATGTCTTTGCCGGCAAGGGCGATGGCCCAACCGGCGAGGTCGGCCTGTCAGAGCGCGGCAAATGGTTCCTTGGCGGGATCATGAAACATGCGAGCGCCCTTGCGGCGATCACCAACCCGACGGTCAACAGCTACAAGCGCATCAACGCGCCGCGCACCATGTCGGGGGCTACTTGGGCGCCGAATACGGTGACCTGGACCGGCAACAACCGCACCCATATGGTGCGTGTCCCCGGGCCCGGCCGGTTCGAACTGCGGCTGCCCGACGGTGCGGCGAACCCCTACCTGCTGCAGGCCGTTATCATCGCCGCCGGGCTCGACGGCATCCGCAGCAAGGCCGATCCGGGCCGCCGCTGGGATATCGACATGTATACCGAAGGCCATAAGGTTCGCGGCGCGCCCAAACTGCCGCTGAACATGCTTGATGCGCTGCGCGAATACGACAAGGACAAGTCGTTGAAGGCGGCAATGGGCGAGGAATTCTCTTCAGCCTACCTCAAGCTCAAGCACAAGGAATGGAACAGCTTCGTATCCCACTTCACGCGGTGGGAACACGATCACACGCTGGATATCTGACACCTACCTCCCCGCGTACCTCCGCCGCCCTTTCGGGCGGCGTTTTTTGTGTGGATTTGTGACTCCAGGTGGCTCAATTGATGGTGTGGATGCCCCCATCGGGCGGTATCGCAATGTGCCAATGTGATGAGTGTTGAAGCCGTCACAGAAGGAGAGAGCATCCATGTCCGAGGTTACGATTGTCGGGATCGATCTGGCAAAATGTAGTTTCCACCTGCACAGTGTCGACCGCATCGGGTCCGTCGTATTTCGCAAGAGGTTTTCCCGCGGCCATTAGCTAGGGTTTGTGTCGCAGGTTCCGCGATGTGTCATCGCCATGGACGCGTGCGCGACGGCGCATCACTGGGGGCGCGAGTTCGCGATGCTCGGACACGAAGTGCACCTGATACCACCGGTCTATGTGAAGCCGATCGTGAAGAGGCTGAAGAATGACTCCGCCGATGCCGAGGCGATCGTCGTTGCCGCTCTGCTTCCAACCATGCGCTTCGTCACATCGAAGACGGAGTGTCAATTGGCTTGCAAAACTGACCCCCTTGCGTCGGCGAGATCAGGCGCGGTTCTTAAAGCACCAGGAGTCATTGCCGGTCTCGATGATCTCGCAGTGGCGGGTGAGCCGGTCGAGCAACGCGGCGGTCATCTTGGCGTCGCCGAAAACGGAAGGCCATTCGCCGAAGGCGAGATTGTTGGTGACCATGACCGAGGTGCGTGCGTAGAGGCTGCTGATGAAGTGGAAGAGGAGTTGTCCGCCGGCCTGCGCGAAGGGCAGATAGCCGAGTTCGTCGAGGATGACGAAGTCGAGACGGGTGAGATAGTCCGCAAGCCGGCCCGGCTTGCCAGCGCGGGTCTCCGCCTGCCTCAGCGCAAACGCACTCTGTTCGTCCGTGAATCGTTTCTTCGGCATCTGGGCACTCCTCTCCTTCCGGAAATGTGCCTGAAAATTCGCACTCGGTTCGGATCAGTTTTCTGGGTCAAGACCCCTATCTTAGTGAAAGCCCAAATCGGTGGCCCAGACACAGGGGGCTAGAGTCAGGACTCACAACCAATAGATGACGGTCGCGGCCAGAGCGCAGGCCGAGAGGAACAGGATCGGGCAGCGGTCGTAGCGGGTGGCGATGCGCCGCCAGTCCTTCAAGCGAGCGAACATGTTCCTCTCGGCCTGCGCTCTGGCCGCGACCGTCATCTATTGGTTGTGAGTCCTGACTCTAGACACTTGAGCACTTCATTGTAGCTTGGCCTGTTCTTGGTCCTGTACATCGTAGGTGTAGATCTGCTCATGCACCCAGCTACCACGCTGGATTCACGAGATGAATCCCTCACGGGATTTCTGGAACAGAGTCCGTTGGCATGTAATGACGAACTGATTTAGATTCTCCCGACCAAATCGCACCAAAAAGCAGTGCATTTTTTGCTGGCTGTGCCAAAGATGGAGTTCTTGTATTATGTCACAAGAAGTGGAGCCGAAGACTGGTAAACGGTTTGCGCAATCATTGGATTGGAAACTTATCCGCATGTTCCACAATATTGCTCGGGCCGGTGGTGTGTCGGAAGCTGCCCGTCAGATAAACAAAGGCCAGCCAACAGTTAGCATGGCACTTCACCGACTTGAAGAGCATCTCAATACTTCTCTATGTAAACGTGGTCCGGGGGGGTTTGAGCTAACTGAGTCCGGCAAGATAGTCGCAGACGTCAGCGAACAGATTTTTGATGCGATCAGCAGAATTCCCAATACGCTCAATCAGGCGGTCGAAGAACTTCGTGGGCGGGTTCGGATTCAGATGATCACAAATTTGGTGAACGACAGGTTAAATCGTCCATTAAAGAATTTCCACAACGACCACCCAAACGTTGAGCTGTTTATCGCCATTTCCACTTGGGACGTTATCCAACGAAATGTCATGCGAAATGAAGTTGAAGCAGGCATTGGACCGGCAAGTCAGCATCTTCCTGATCTTTGTTACGAGTTGCTTTTTTCTGAGGTCTACATACCGTATTGCGGTAGATCGCATCCGCTCTATGGGAAAGAGATATCGTCCCCTTCTCAATTGGCGATGCACAGACACATTCTGACTGGTGCTGATGAACCTCTTGAGTTGATCAAGTTCAGACAGAAATGGGGGCTCGGAAAGCAGATTGCAGGTTTGTCTGAACATCTTGAAGAAGCTCGGCGTCTGACAGAGCTGGGTGTTGGTGTTTGCTTTTTGCCCACAGCTTTCGCTGCATCGGCTGTTCGCCAAGGTAGCTTGCACGAATTGATGGATGAAAAGCACGCTCCGGTTTCGAACATATATTTGATCACGAACCCGAAAGCTCCTTTTAATCGGGTGCAAAACGCCCTGATAGAGTATTTCCGCAAGGAAATTGTAGCTTAGCAACTTTATTGTTCAGAGTGTAACATGATCGATCTGGCGAGACACCGGTTTGTTTGATTATAGCTTCTCTCTGAGGGCTTCGTAAGGCGTCTTGCCGTTGTTGACCTGCCACTGAACTTTCATCCAGCGGCGATCAGAGCCTTGGCCGTTTCAGTTACGCCATCAGGCGCGGGTTGAGCAACCGGCGGAGACGCGCAGCCCATATCGAGCGAAGCCTCGGAGCCGGTTGCGGTGAGGTCTTGGGCGAAGGCCGCCGGGGTTTGGTAGCCGAGCGAAGAGTGCGGCGGATCTCTCGCTGATCGCTGGTCATGAAATACATCCTCCCTCTCCGAAACGGAGATTATCGAAGATGTCTCGCTGAATCGTACAATCCCACAACTTGGCGCAGTTTGATGACGGCCAGCCAACTTCTCGCGGCTTCTTCCCGCATTAATTCATCTTGCCTGCGGGTAGGCGATGATTGACAAGAAACGGGCCGGCAGCTTGTGAAGCTTTCTCGGCCCGTGCGGTGCGTCCGCGTCGAAAAAAAGCGTATCGCCGGGCCCCAGCCGATAGGTGTTCTGCCCATGACGGTATTCGATCTCTCCTTCAAGCAGGTAGAGCGTTTCGACCCCTTCGTGCTGAAAGGTCGGGAAGACGTCGGATTCCGAGGTCAGAGTTATCAAGTAAGGCTCCACCTGGATGCCGAAGGAGTTTTGCCCGAGATGGCCCAAGAGCTTGTATTGATGCCCCGCACGAGTACCCTGGCGCTCGATCTCGAGCCCCTCGCCGCTTTTTGTATGCACGGCCTCTTGCACGTCCTCGAAACGGCGAAAGAACAGTGTCAACGGGACGTTTAGGGCATACGAAAGGCTTTGCAGCGTCGACAGCGATGGCGAGATGTTTCCGTTCTCAATTTTCGACAACATGCCAATCGAAAGGCCGGTCCGTTTGGCAAGGACGGCAACCGTCATGCCAGCTTGATGACGAAATGCACGAATTTCGCCGCCGATCGCGATCTCGAGCACGTTCTCACGCTCTCCGCGCGCTCGATGTGGATCCTGCGCCAGTTTCGAAGCATTCATCTCCAGCTCCTTCAACATATCACGGTGTCGACGAAAAATGCCTTGGCGACCGCAGAAAAGCGTTTCATTTAACCAGAAACCTGTGGTTATTTTCTAAGAATGCCAGAGCAGAGCCTCTTTTATTTATTACTAATATCGAACTGCCAGAAGTTCAATCGCCCATGACCGGTAACGATTCTGTCGCAAACTTCTGCATTGAGCAGAACAGGACTTTGATCTCTTCCTGCTTTGCGGCCAATGCCACGAACTGGGCAAATGGGCACAATCCTGGCGTCAGCTGACCCTTGCGGATCATATTCGCCACCTCGATGCCCTCGAGTGTGGCTGAGACTGATGCGAAGGACTTGAAGCCAAGCATGTGCCGGATCCGCTTCTTGATCGTTCGGTAATCCTGCTCGACCATGTTGTTCAGATAATTTATCCGGACCATCTCGATCAGGATCTGACATCCAAAGCTCCGCAGCATGCGGTTGACCGCGTTGAGGCTTGCGGTGTTGGCTCCGCTGCGGTCAATGACGATCTTGCAAGGCAGGCCGTTCACCTCCAAGGCCCGGGCAAAGAACTTGGTCGCCGCTAGTTTATAGTGGCGCTTCGACAGCATCAAGTCCAGGATTTTGCCGAACTTGTCGACTGCTCGGTATAGCTAAACCCACTCGCCATTCACCCGGATATAGGTTTCATCCATCTACTAAGAACGATCTGCCGGAGACTTCCGGCGATGTGCTTCTGCGGCAATCTGCGGGGAATACTTGGCGACCCAACGATTGGGCGTCGCTTGCTCCACCGGCACGCCGCGCTCCCCGAGGATCTCTTCTAGGTCCCGGTACAACACCGTGTGCGAACGCAGAAGAAGACAGCGAAAGGGATGGCCTCCTTCGGCAACCGAGCGCCTTTGGACGATTTCATCTTACGCCCACCAGAAGGCGCCCCAACCTACCGGGACCCTCGATCCTCCAGCACACTTCGGTCAAGATTGTGAACGGCGGAGCAATACTCGGCCACGGTAGCGGCGGCGCAGTGCGGTCGCGGGCGGCGCAAAAGTCGTCCACTTTTGCCCTTTCCGAGAGGGGAGGGCTTGGGGATTTTCACCGTGGGCTTGTATTTGAAGGTGCGCCGGGCTCACTTCCAGGACGGGCTGAGCGGGCGGCAGATTGCCCGGGATTTTGGCCTTAGCCGTGACAGTGTCGCGAAGATGCTGGCCTATTCGGAACCGCCTGGGTATCGGCGGACGGCGCCGATCCGACGGCCGAAGCTTGATCCGTTTGCGGATCAGATCGACCAGTGGCTTGCCGAGGATCAAGGGCGCCCCCGCAAGCAGCGCCACACGGCGAAGCGGATCTTCGAGCGGCTTCGGGGTGAATGCGGGTTTGATGGCGGCTACACAATCGTGAAGGACTATGTCCGGCTCCGGAAGCGGACAGGCAGGGAGATGTTCGTGCCGCTGAGCCATCCGCCTGGACATGCGCAGGCGGACTTTGGTGAAGCGCTGGTGGTGATCGGTGGGGTCGAACAGAAGGCGCACTACTTCGCCTTCGATCTTCCGCACAGTGACGCCTGCTTTGTCCGGGCCTACCCTGCAGCCACCACGGAAGCCTGGCTTGACGGGCATGTGCATGCCTTTGCGTTCTTCGGGGCGGTCCCCCAGTCGATCCTGTACGACAACGACAAATGTCTGGTTGCCAGGATCATGCCGGATGGCACGCGGCAGAGAACGCAGCGGTTCAGCGCGATGCTTTCGCACTACGTGGTCCAGGATCGCTACGGGCGCCCAGGCAAGGGTAATGACAAGGGGGCCGTCGAGGGACTCGTCGGATATGCCCGACGGAACTTCATGGTGCCTGTCCCGTCCTTTCCGGACTGGGATGTGTTCAACGCCCATCTCGAAGAGCAGTGCCGCAATCGCCAGGGCGATGTCCTGCGCGGCCACAAGGCCAGCATCGGTGACCGGCTGCATGCTGACCTTGCCGCGATGCGGGATTTGCCCGGCGCGCCCTTTGAAGCCTGCGATCTGCAGAGCGGCCAGGTCACGTCGACATCCGTCGTGCGTTACCGCGGCAACGACTACTCGGTGCCGGTCGCCTTTGGTCACCGCGACGTCTGGATCAAGGGCTTCGTCACCCGTGTTGTCATCGGCTGCGCGGCGCAGGTGATCGCCGATCACCCCCGGTCCTACGACACCGGCGACATGGTGTTCGATCCATTGCACTACCTGCCTCTGATCGAGCGCAAGATCATGTCCTTCGATCAGGCGGCGCCTCTGCAGGGCTGGGAGCTGCCCGAGGCCTTCGCCACGCTCCAGCGGATTTTGGAGGCTCGACAGGGTAAGGCCGGCAAGCGAGAATACGTGCAGGTTCTGCGCCTTCTGGAGCGCTTCGAGCTCGCAGTGCTGCATCCGGCGGTCAGGGACGCCTTGCGGATGGGCGCGGTCAGCTTCGACGCGATCAAGCACCTGGTCCTGTGCAGGGTCGAGCGGCGGCCACCCCGGTTGGATCTGGATGTCTATCCCTTCCTGCCCAGGACCAACATCGCCACCACCTCCGCTGCGTCCTACATGACCCTGCTGGCCGGGAGCGACGCATGACCGACGCGCCCGAACTGCTGCTGGCGCATCACCTCAAGACCCTGCGCCTGCCGACCTTCCTGCGGGAACATGACAAGCTGGCCCGTATCTGCGCGGCAGAGGGCGTGGATCATGTGCGCTACCTGGCCCGCCTGACCGAACTCGAGCTGATCGACCGCGAGCGGCGCATGGTCGAGCGCCGGATCAAGTCGGCGAAGTTCCCGACCGTCAAGAGCTTCGACAGCTTCGACTTCAAGGCCATCCCGTCACTGAACAAGATGATGGTGCTGGAGCTGGCGCGCTGCGAATGGATCGAGCGCAGGGAGAATGTCATCGCGCTCGGCCCATCCGGCACCGGAAAGACCCACGTCGCCCTCGGCCTGGGGCTCGCCGCCTGCCAGAAGGGCTTGCCCGTCGCCTTCGTCACCGCGGCCTCGCTGGTTCACGAGTTGATGGAGGCCCGCGACGAGAAACGCCTGATGCGCCTCCAACGCCAGTTGGCCAAGGTCAAGCTGCTGATCATTGATGAGTTGGGCTTCGTGCCACTGAGCAAAACCGGCGCCGAACTCCTGTTCGAACTGATCTCGCAGCGCTACGAACGCGGCTCAACCCTGATCACATCGAACCTGCCCTTCGAGGAATGGACCGAGACCTTCGGCACCGAGCGCCTGACAGGGGCCCTCCTGGACCGACTGACCCACCACGTCAACATCCTCGAGATGAACGGCGAAAGCTATCGCCTCAGCCAGAGCCGCGCCCGCCTCGCCGCTACAACCCAGTAATCTTTACAGAATTGGCCTTATGGCCAATGCGCCTTGGAACGTGCCTGCCTGATGGGGGCCACACGCTCCAAGGCGCGCGCCCATGTGGCAGACTTTTGCTCCGCCTCAATGGCCGGATTTTGCTCCGCCGTTGACAGTCAAGATCCAAAGTTTGTGACAGAACCGACTCAGGAATCTAATTCGCAAAGATTCAGGGAAAGGTCTTCATTCCTGCATTTCCGTTGGTTGGTCCGGCGTGTTTTTCGTTCGCCGTCGCACTATTCCCACGACGCTGGCGATCAGCCAGAAAAACTCCAGCATAAACGATGCCAAGTTGAATTCGAAGCACAACGAAAACAGGATAAGTGCCGCGCCCACGCCGTTGAACAGGCTGTAATAGGCTGAATCGCTGTCAACGCGCTGCAATTGCAGCAAGGAAAACGCGCCCACAATCAACAAGACGCCGATTGTCCCAACTATGTCGTGAAATTCGATTTCCATTTCAACGCCACCCCGAAGCAGCCATGCTTGATACCCCCAACAGGCATGGCTCTTTGTTTAGTAGCACCGATATAGCGGCCGGACACTGCCTAGCAACTCTGTCATGCCATTGCAGATGACAGGCACCGGAGTACGCCGACGCCGACGACAGCTAGGCCGATCGCCATCGAAAAGGCAAACTCGCCCCAGGCGGATTTCTTCTGCGCCCAGCTCACGGGCACCGAAAAAACCAGCATCATGGAGGCCATGCCCAGGATCGAGCCGGCACCGAATGCCAAGACGTACCCGATGACTTGCCATAGCGTCGAAAGCGACATCGCGGTCAGCAATATGACGAGCGCCGCAGAACCCGCTACGCCATGAACGAGGCCGACAAACAGGGGTAATGCCGTTTTCCGAGAGAGGTGCACGGCGTGTCCTTGGTCATGGTCGGTCGGAGCCTTGGGCGTATGGCTGTGAGCGTGCATATGAACGCGGTCATCGTCATGGCGGTGAAAGTGGACATGTACGCGCCGTTTCTGCGCTGTCGAGATTGCACGCAACCCCAAAAAGATCAGCATGATTCCAACACCGAATTCCATCCAGTGAGACATGTTATTCGAAATCGAAAACCCGCTGCGCATCACGATTGTCACCAATGCCAGAAGCGCCAGCGTGTGACCGAAGCCCCAAGCGCATCCCTGTACAATCGCCATGGTGCGCGAGGCCGTGTTGCGCGCAATGACAGAGACGGCTGCAATGTGATCGGCTTCCAGCGCATGTTGCAGGCCGATCAAAAACCCCAGGGCCATTAATGTGAGCATAATCTGTTCTCGCGTTGAAAGCATGATGCGGGCAGAATTCTGGTTCAAAGGTCCGAACACCGCCCCTTTGTCGGCGGGGTCACCCCGCCGAAAGCAAGTCATAAGGGCGTGTGTCTACGCGTCGCGCAGCACTTGGCCACGGTGGCCGAGCTTTCCGTTTTTGATCATCGCGCTGAGCGCATCAAGGATGACGCGTGTCGCCAGCTGCGAGGTGTTGTCATTTACGTCGTAGGGCGGCGCCACTTCGACGACTTCCATCGCGCAAAGCCCGGCACCCGCAACGATGCGCACCATTTCCAGCGCTTCGCGTGGGGAAAAGCCGCCGGGTTCGGGCGATCCAGTTCCTGGGGCATAACCTGGGTCGATACTGTCAATGTCAAAGCTCATGTAGACTGCATCACAGCCATCCCAGGCCAGCTCTAGCGCTCGCTGTGCGGTTCTTTCCGGTCCCATGTCCTCGAAGTCGCGCATGGTGATCACGCTAGTGCCGCGGTCGCGCGCCACTTCAGATCCGGGACGATTGCCGTACCATCCGCCAATACCGATCTGAACCAAATTCTTGGGCGGGCAATTTGACAGTCCGTAGTCATGCATATGGTGGTGATGCTGGTGCGCCTTTGAATGATTGACACTTTCGTGATTGTTACTGGTCCAGTACCAGGGCGTCGTGTGCATGCGTTCGTCCATGTCGATATCCTGCGTATCGAGGTGTCGGTCGAAATGGATTATGCCAACATTGCCTTTGATGTTCTGCGCCACGCCGCGCACATTGGGATAGCCCAGGCTGTGATCGCCGCCCACTATAATCGGAAAGGTTCCGGAATTGTAGATATGGCTGATGGCTAGACTAACCTGATCGAATGTCTTTTCGATATTGCCAGGAATGACGAAGACGTCGCCCGCGTCACACAGTTCGAGTTCTTCGAAGATATCGACGGCGCCGTCCACGCAATAGCCATCATAAAGCGCCGAGATGCGCCGCACACCCTGCGGCCCGAAACGCGTTCCGGGGCGATATGTCGTACCAGTATCAAATGGGACACCGACAAACGCGGCCTCGTAGTCACCAACCTTGCGGATATCCTCGCAATAAGGGGTCTTCATGAACGTGTTGATGCCCGCAAAAGCCGGAAGGTGCCCGCGGCTGAACAACGAGATTGAACGATCGTTGATTGACTTGGCGGCCTCGAGTCCCAATTCCAGACCGCGCTCGATTTCCCGCTTCTGCTTAGTTTGCGAAATGCGTTCAAGCTTCTTGAGGTTTCGGTTGCCTTCGAATTCGTCGGAGGGATTGTCGGCCATTGGAAAGCCCCTTTCATTTTCTTCAGTGCAACTAGGTTTCTTTGAGAGAAAAAGCAGCACTTGAAAGCGCCGCCAGTCACGGGAAGATCAGTTGCTGACGCGCCCTATCCACGCATTGGATGTGAATGTATCGCCCAACCCAGCTGCGTTCAGTGATTCCAGAATGCCGGAATCCAAACCTTCTGATGCCGGAACTGTTGTGTCCAGAACGCCGGCTTCCTGGTAGACGGTACCAAACATGTCCCAAGTGGCGGGAAGATATCCCGCTTCGCAGTCAGGACGCCCACCGAACAGAAGCTTACCCCAGCCGCTCGGCTCGGTGGGTGGTGTAGGCGCGCCTTCGGGCAAACTTTCGCAGATGGGTTTGCCATTTCCGATTCCGAATGCGCCCAGGTTCTGGTCGAAGTTCAGCATGACCGCGCCTTCCTGGGTCAGTTCAACATCGGCAACGGGCCAGTCCAGACCTTTGGCAACAATATCGTTGCCCTCTGCAGGGTTCTCTTTCCACCAGTTGACCGCTTCGAACCAGGCGCGCACCAGCTCTTTCGCAGTGTCGGGATTCTTGGCAAGCCATTTCTCATTGCAGGCCATGGCCTCGGAAATCAAGCCGCGCTCCCATGTGCGGTCGGTCAGGCTGGTCTTCAGAACCTTTGCGCCATCCCGTTTTGCCGATTGCAGTGAGAACGGAACGTAGTTCACATCAATATCCAGGCTACCGCTGACGAAAGCGGCGGCACTATCCTGCGGAAGCATGATACGGTGATCTGCAGCGTCGAGTGGAAGGCCGGCTGCTTTGAGCGTCAGGAGCATCCACATGTGATTGAGAAATGCATAATCAGCACCAAAGCTCTTACCCTCAAAATCCTCGACCGATCCGATTGATTCATCAACGACCATTTGATCCAGCCCGAAGGACATAGCGGGAACAGCAACGACCTTGACCGGCACACCAGCGGCCCGCGCCACGACAACACTATCAAGTGTGTTCATCATACAAGCCACCGTGCCCGACGTTAGCGTAGCGTTCTTAGCGGTGATATCTTCAATAAGCCGGATATTGATGTTGATGTCTTTGGCCATCCCCTTTTCCTGCACGATGTACCACGGCGCATATGGCGAGAAAGATATAATGGCGATATCAACATCTTCCGCGGCCTGAACAGGTGCCGTCAGCGTTGCAGCGCAAACCGCACCCGGTAGCCATTTGAATTTCTTCTTGATAGACATTTTCGTGTCCTCCCAGTTTCGGACGGCTTGGGCTGTCCGTTTTTGTATTGTTTCTGTCGTCAACCTAAGCAGCTGCCGCCGCTACGATTTCTTCGCGCATCATCGCAAAGAGCTTTCGCTCCATCTGGGCGTAGCCGTCCTGATCGAACATCTCTTCTTTCTGCTTGAAGCGTTTTCCCTTCTTAAATTCCATCGGAATGCTTTCCTTGATCCGGCCAGGATTTCGCGTGAAAAATATGATCCGGTCTGCCATATATATGGCCTCTTCGATATCATGGGTCACAACTAGGACGGTCTTTTTCTCACGCTCAATCACCTCAACCATCATTTCCTGCATCTCCCAACGCACCTGCGCATCCAGCGCGCCGAACGGTTCGTCCATCAATATGATTCGTGGGTTCTGCGCCAGCGTCCGGGCGATGGCCACACGCTGTTTCATGCCGCCCGACAGGCTGGCCGGGTAGCTGTGCGCAAACTTTTCCAAATGCACCAGCTTGAGAAAATCCTGCGCTGTTTTTTCACGATCGTCCTTAGGGACGCCCATGATTTTCATGCCGTATTCGATGTTTTTTTTGGCTGTCAGCCATGGGAAGGAAGTATAGGCCTGAAAGATCATGCCACGGTCCGGGCCGGGCTTTGAAATCGGAGTGCCAAACGTTTCAAGCGAGCCTTGCGTCGGCAGCTCCAATCCTGAAATCAACCGCAGCATTGTTGTCTTGCCGCAACCGGACGGACCGATGAAGGCAACGACCTCACCCTCATGAACTTCCATCGCGACGTCGTGAAGCGCAGTGAAGGTACCATTGACGTATTGTTTGACAATACCATTGGCCGATACAGCGAGCTCTTGTGATTGTGTTGTCATGGCTCAAACTTTCTTTTTGATGTTCCACGGAAACAGAACCCGTTGAACGACGCGGAAAAAGATATCTGTCAGCACGCCCAGCACGCCAATCATGAATATGCCGGCCATGATTGTATCGACGTTAAGGAATCGCCCTGCCCGCATCATCACTGCGCCAATCCCATCGGACGCGCCAACGATTTCGGCAATCACCAGATATGTCCAACCCACGGCAATCATTGTGCGCATGCTGTCTATGATCGCAGGCATAGCCGCGGGCACCACAACTTCGAGTACGATACGCGCGCGTGACGCCCCCATGGTTAGTGCGGCTTCGGTGTATTCGCGTTGCACCGCCTCAGTATTATCCAGAACCATGGCAATCAGGAAGAACAGCACACCCAGAAACAGCAGTCCCATCTTCGCCGTTTCGGAGGGGCCGAACCAGACCAGCAGCAGGGGGATAAAGGATGCTGCCGGCAGATAGCGCCAACCCGAGACCGTGGGATTTATCAGCGCCTTGAACTTACCAAAACAGCCCATCATGATGCCTAATGGAATCGCCACAGCAGAGGCGGCAAAGAAACTGCCGAAAATCCGAATACAACTGCGCAGAACATCGTAAAAGAAACCCTTCTCTGAGAACAAGAAGATCAGTTCCCCAACAACTTGTTCGACCGATGGTAGAAAGCGCCTACCTTCTTCCGGGGTCGCATAGTGCCCGATTTCCCATACGGCAAAAAAAATGAACGCCCCAAGCAAACCTAGAATTACAGTCTGCCGTCCACTTGCAGGCGACAGCAGTTCGAAAAACCGTTCTTTATGCGCTTGGACATCAGCGGCGCGGGCAAACAGTGCTGGAGCATCGCGATTTGTAACAATTGCAGAATTCTTGGTGCCCTGAATCACTTTTTTCTCCCCCAAAACGCGCGCTTTTCGCGGTGCTACACTTTCGCGGTGCTACACTTTGCTAGAATCAGCATAAGATATTTTTTGGAGGATAAAACCGGTCAAAAAAAAGATGCCAATCATCAAAAAAAATGATGAATTTCACAAACCTAGGCTCAGGACCCATTGAACTTGCGACTACGGCGTGATTCAGCCTCCGAAAGGAGACTGACCGATGAGCAACCTTTTGTGGCTGACGGACGCTGTGAACGGCGGAGCAATACTCGGCCACGGTAGCGGCGGCGCAGTGCGGTCGCGGGCGGCGCAAAAGTCGTCCACTTTTGCCCTTTCCGAGAGGGGAGGGCTTGGGGATTTTCACCGTGGGCTTGTATTTGAAGGTGCGCCGGGCTCACTTCCAGGACGGGCTGAGCGGGCGGCAGATTGCCCGGGATTTTGGCCTTAGCCGTGACAGTGTCGCGAAGATGCTGGCCTATTCGGAACCGCCTGGGTATCGGCGGACGGCGCCGATCCGACGGCCGAAGCTTGATCCGTTTGCGGATCAGATCGACCAGTGGCTTGCCGAGGATCAAGGGCGCCCCCGCAAGCAGCGCCACACGGCGAAGCGGATCTTCGAGCGGCTTCGGGGTGAATGCGGGTTTGATGGCGGCTACACAATCGTGAAGGACTATGTCCGGCTCCGGAAGCGGACAGGCAGGGAGATGTTCGTGCCGCTGAGCCATCCGCCTGGACATGCGCAGGCGGACTTTGGTGAAGCGCTGGTGGTGATCGGTGGGGTCGAACAGAAGGCGCACTACTTCGCCTTCGATCTTCCGCACAGTGACGCCTGCTTTGTCCGGGCCTACCCTGCAGCCACCACGGAAGCCTGGCTTGACGGGCATGTGCATGCCTTTGCGTTCTTCGGGGCGGTCCCCCAGTCGATCCTGTACGACAACGACAAATGTCTGGTTGCCAGGATCATGCCGGATGGCACGCGGCAGAGAACGCAGCGGTTCAGCGCGATGCTTTCGCACTACGTGGTCCAGGATCGCTACGGGCGCCCAGGCAAGGGTAATGACAAGGGGGCCGTCGAGGGACTCGTCGGATATGCCCGACGGAACTTCATGGTGCCTGTCCCGTCCTTTCCGGACTGGGATGTGTTCAACGCCCATCTCGAAGAGCAGTGCCGCAATCGCCAGGGCGATGTCCTGCGCGGCCACAAGGCCAGCATCGGTGACCGGCTGCATGCTGACCTTGCCGCGATGCGGGATTTGCCCGGCGCGCCCTTTGAAGCCTGCGATCTGCAGAGCGGCCAGGTCACGTCGACATCCGTCGTGCGTTACCGCGGCAACGACTACTCGGTGCCGGTCGCCTTTGGTCACCGCGACGTCTGGATCAAGGGCTTCGTCACCCGTGTTGTCATCGGCTGCGCGGCGCAGGTGATCGCCGATCACCCCCGGTCCTACGACACCGGCGACATGGTGTTCGATCCATTGCACTACCTGCCTCTGATCGAGCGCAAGATCATGTCCTTCGATCAGGCGGCGCCTCTGCAGGGCTGGGAGCTGCCCGAGGCCTTCGCCACGCTCCAGCGGATTTTGGAGGCTCGACAGGGTAAGGCCGGCAAGCGAGAATACGTGCAGGTTCTGCGCCTTCTGGAGCGCTTCGAGCTCGCAGTGCTGCATCCGGCGGTCAGGGACGCCTTGCGGATGGGCGCGGTCAGCTTCGACGCGATCAAGCACCTGGTCCTGTGCAGGGTCGAGCGGCGGCCACCCCGGTTGGATCTGGATGTCTATCCCTTCCTGCCCAGGACCAACATCGCCACCACCTCCGCTGCGTCCTACATGACCCTGCTGGCCGGGAGCGACGCATGACCGACGCGCCCGAACTGCTGCTGGCGCATCACCTCAAGACCCTGCGCCTGCCGACCTTCCTGCGGGAACATGACAAGCTGGCCCGTATCTGCGCGGCAGAGGGCGTGGATCATGTGCGCTACCTGGCCCGCCTGACCGAACTCGAGCTGATCGACCGCGAGCGGCGCATGGTCGAGCGCCGGATCAAGTCGGCGAAGTTCCCGACCGTCAAGAGCTTCGACAGCTTCGACTTCAAGGCCATCCCGTCACTGAACAAGATGATGGTGCTGGAGCTGGCGCGCTGCGAATGGATCGAGCGCAGGGAGAATGTCATCGCGCTCGGCCCATCCGGCACCGGAAAGACCCACGTCGCCCTCGGCCTGGGGCTCGCCGCCTGCCAGAAGGGCTTGCCCGTCGCCTTCGTCACCGCGGCCTCGCTGGTTCACGAGTTGATGGAGGCCCGCGACGAGAAACGCCTGATGCGCCTCCAACGCCAGTTGGCCAAGGTCAAGCTGCTGATCATTGATGAGTTGGGCTTCGTGCCACTGAGCAAAACCGGCGCCGAACTCCTGTTCGAACTGATCTCGCAGCGCTACGAACGCGGCTCAACCCTGATCACATCGAACCTGCCCTTCGAGGAATGGACCGAGACCTTCGGCACCGAGCGCCTGACAGGGGCCCTCCTGGACCGACTGACCCACCACGTCAACATCCTCGAGATGAACGGCGAAAGCTATCGCCTCAGCCAGAGCCGCGCCCGCCTCGCCGCTACAACCCAGTAATCTTTACAGAATTGGCCTTATGGCCAATGCGCCTTGGAACGTGCCTGCCTGATGGGGGCCACACGCTCCAAGGCGCGCGCCCATGTGGCAGACTTTTGCTCCGCCTCAATGGCCGGATTTTGCTCCGCCGTTGACACCTCACAAGGGAATGTTGCAGCCTGCTCCAAATGCCGCAACACCATGCAAAAAAGTACCTTCATTGAAAATCGTGCTTGGATGGCGGCACCGCTCCAGATCGTATGACGGCCGCGGCGATCTGTTGGCACGGCCGCCAAAGTAATTTTGGGATCGAATAAGATCGTCAGTGAGTCCCGGCTCTTGAGCGCTTTATTGGAGCAGTGTGGTATGTTCCGATTGCATCCAAGATCTATTGGGGGATAAATAGGGGGAAGATACGCCACTCTTAGAAGAAAAATAAATATAAATCAATAACTTGGTGACATTCTTTGGTGGACCAGAGGTGAACCAGCTTCTTGGTACACTAGGTGAAGGCGAGTACGGACTGTTCGTTTGCCTTGGATCATTCAGTCGCGCCGCTTCCGACTTAGAACGAAATCGAGCAAAACTGCGATTGGTGGATGGAGAAGACTTCGTCGAGATGGTTCTTGAGAACTACCCCAGCCTTTCCCCACGGTATCGTTCGACCATTCCGCTAAAGAACATCTACGTCCCAGACCTCGGGAAATCGTGAATGCTCATATGGTATCAGCCGCAGAAAGCGTGACTGAGGAACTTGTGGAATACGGCTGGTCTGTTAGCCAGCTACAAAATCGCTGTAGGAACCAACTGCCTTCCACGATCTATCGCACCCTTATTCACTACCTGCTTCGCCCGAGAGATGGAGCGTTTCTGAATGGATGACGTCTGACGATTGCTCGGTGATCGTTCCCAGCCCTCCGAGCAGCGCAAGCATCATGTCCTGTATCCGTCTCACGTTTTCGTCCACCTCTCCTGCAACTGGTTGCAACGGATTGGCGATCCTGTTGCCGTAGAGCCCGATCATCGCGCCGAGTTTCACGGACTGGTTTTCAATCTGAGTTACAAGCTGAAGTCCTGCCCGGCGGTCTTTCGCTGTGGTGCTTTCCCGGACGGTGCGCCACGCCTCGGCGCGGGCCAATCGCAACGAGGATATGCAGTCCATCACATAGTCGCGGGCCTGCATGCCGGATGCTTCCTTGCGCAGATCTTCGATCAACCGCGCCCGCCATGCTCCGGCGGTGTTCACCGATACGCCGAACGCCTCGCTGATCTCGGATAGCGTACGGCGCTCCATGAACAGCGGGAGCAGGTCAGCTTTCACCACCTCCCAGTGCTCTTCGGTCAGAATGCGCGCGTGGCCGGTGCAAGCGACCGGCAGGTCTGCGCCTTCCAAGCCCGCTACGTCATCCGCGCCCGACGCTGGACCGCTTGTAGCGGTGCAATCGATTTCGGTCGGACGTTGAGGAACTTCGGTCATCTTGGCTCTTTCATGGGATTGCCCGAGATGCTGATGGGCGGAGGCGCGTTGCAACCCGGTGCAACACCTCCGCCCACCGCCCTTCCCTGACAGGAACTTGGTGTAACTTGGTGCCACCCCCTCACGGGGACAGGCGAGACAGGCAGAAGCCCGCAAGGCAGAACACTGGCCAGAACAGCACGAATGCGACCCATGCGCATATGGCATCCGCGCTGAGCGCCTGCACGCGCTGCTCCAAATAGAGGTGGCGTTCCAGATCGGGCGTTTCGGTCTGTTCGAGCGGGCGCATCACGATCCGCTGCCAGAGACGAATGCCAAACCGGAGATAGGCGACGCCAATCGCTGCGTAGAGGATCATCGTGGCTCTGCCTCCCGACCTTCGATGCGCTTAAGCACGCCCCAGATTTGCGCGCGGTCGGGCGTACCGACATCCGCAAACAGATTGTCGTGAAGTTCGATGATTGCATTGGTGCCGGACCATTCCGCCAGCCAACGGCTTGCTTCGCGATAGTAGGCCAGTTCGAGCGATGATGCGGGCACCATGGAATATCCCGATCTGACGTTGAGCAAGGCGCGCCAAACCAGCGCCGGAGCTTCGCCGAGCAGGGGGTTAATCGAGGCACCCAAGCTATTCCCGCCCGTCTTTGCGCGATGATCGCGGCACAGGCAATTGAACAACCGTTCCTGCGCGGTTTCGGCCTTAACGAGGTGCGCCATGATCCGCGCGTGACCCCGCTCCGATATGCCTATCTCCGGGCAATCAGGATCGAACCTGTAGCCCAGAAAGTCGAAGGGTATATTGTCAAAGTATTCCGGTTCACACAGCGCAAGCGGGCCTGCGGAGCACCGCTCAAAGTGAGCGGCCAAGGTGTCAGCCATCGTCCGCGTTCCATCCGCCGTCTTCGCCAAGACAATCAGGTTGTCGAAGCAAAGGAGCACCCGCGCATCGTCTCGCGTGGGGATGCCGTTGAGCAGCCACGCGAGGATGAGGCCGGAGAGCGGCGAGCCCTGTATGAGGCCCCTCGGCCCGCTTGCATTGTGTGTGATCAGCGTAGTACCAAGAGAGTACAGAACATGAGCAGCAACTCTGTATTTGCGATCTCTCTCAGTCGGTATTTCTCTCAAGTCTAGCGTTCGTCTTATCACCTCCTTGGGTAGTGGCAGTTCGTATAGGGCGTCGGGGTTGACCGATTGGTAGCAGTCAACGACATCGGTGACGGCGGCAAAGCAGTAGCCTTCATTCTGAAGGCGCTTGACCTCACCGGCCGCTGCATCCCGGCCAAAATGCTTTACGCCAAAGACGTTCTCGCTCCGCTGATAAAGCTGCTCTAAGACCGGCTTCAGTAGGTAGTGCACCGCCTTCAGTTCGGGCGGCAGCTCACACTTTATGCGGTGCCCTCCGCTGCGCTTAGACGAGGGCCACCACATGACGGGAGCATTGCCCGGATCGCGAGCGTTCACGCGCTCAGCGAGGCTCATGGCTTGTTCCCGCGAGGGCGTCCCGCCCAGCGCTCTCAGCGCCGCGCTGAGGCGGGCATGGGGATTTCGCAGGTAGTTCCGCATGACAGGTTGCTGACGGCATCCTGACGCCGTCGCGTTACCCACATTGGCGGCAAGCTCCGCCGCCTTCTGGTGAGCGTGGCCCTGTTCCCTGATCCAATACTTCACCGGATCAGAGCGCAGGTCATTTGATACGGGTGGTCGCACAATCATTCGGCGTCTCGTGCTTCCAAGAGGCGATTGAGCCAGTCCCGAAAGGTTTCGCTGCGAATGGGCGCACACTCCAACCATAGTTCTCGAATGCGGGAATGGATAAGGCCCTCAACCAGAATGAGCATGTTGCCGCTCCTTTGACTCAGGTTGGTCATCATACTCATTCGAACATATCGTAGCGTTTGTTCGAGAATGACCTTTTCGGCTTCGATCTCGTTGTTTTCGGGCGTAAGAGTCGTCGTCATCGCGGGGGTTCCTTTCAGAGGTCGAAGTCAGGCGACTGTTTCGGTGATCGGGGTAAAGTGGAACTTGCACCGGGTGCGGTATGTCCGTTCCCCGTAGCCATCATCGACGGCAAATTGGTCCACGGCATTGGCTTCGAGATACTGCTTCATCTCCGCGCTGATCGGGACGCCGTCGCCCCTCTTAAACACGGTCTCCACTCCAGGGTTGGGCCAGTTGAGGACGGCGTATCTCATCCCGTGCACCAAAGTCGCCAAGTGGGTCGTCAGTTCGCTGCTCATCGGTTTCACCTTACTGCTTCTTGCTCAGGCCAAAGGCGCGAGCGATGTTGGATTGCTTCGGCTGTTCTCTCTCGGGCAGCCGAATACCGAACGTGGTTTCAATCTTGCGACGCCGGGCTTTTGCGCCGCCGTCATTTGTGACTGTCTTCGGGGTGTCGGCGGCGCTGGGCAATGCCGGGTCCCGACCAAAGAGCATCGCTGCTCGCTTGCGTTCGCAGGTGGCTTTAGGTTCGTCATCCGGCTGAGCCTGCGCGGGCTTTGCTTCGGTCATCTGGTGGCGATACCAAATGCTCTGGCGGGGGTCAGTTTGTTGCTCGCCGGTGCAACCGGGTGCACAGTTTTTTTGTGCCATGGCACATGTTCCTTTTGGTTCGAATGAGAGGTGGTAGATCAGGCCGAGCGCTGAGCGTTAAGGCTGTCGCAGTGGCGATGAAGTTCCTCAGTCAGCCAATAGACACGGCGACCGATATGAACGGGTTCAGGGATATGACCCAGTTTCGTCCAGCGCCACAGGGTTGCCGTACTGATACCGTAAAAGGCTGCGGTATCCCGGGCAGAACTTAACCTACCCTTCTGCAATTGGTTTGGCATTTTACGAGACCTTCTGCTGTCTTTTGTGGGATCAAGATGGCAGAACGGTTTTTGGGTAAATACCCCCACAATATTACAATAGGGTTTCCGGCTAGGAACTAGGGTCTGTTGACGTTCAGGATTCCCATTTGATCTGAGTTCTGATTCAAGGTTGCAAACAGAGGAGAGCAGCCTTGACCCGTTTCGTATTGACCGATGCCCAATGGGCAACCATCGAGCCCTATTGCCTTGGCAAGAGGACCGACCCTGGTCAGACCGGGGGTGACCCGCGCGTGTTCATGGAAGCGGTGCTTTGGATCGTGCGCACGGGAGCACAATGGCGCGACCTACCCGACGAGTTTGGCAATTGGAACTCGGTGTTCAAACGTTTTCGCCGTTGGGTGATGGCCGATGCATTCTACCGCATGTTCAAAGCTTTGGCGGCAGCCCCGGACTTCGAATACGCAATGATCGACGGTTCCATCGTCAAGGTCCATCGTGCGGGTCAGGGCGCTAAAGGGGGACTCACAGCCAGGCCATAGGCCGATCCCGCGGGGGCGTGACGACCAAGATACTGGCGCTCACCGATGCGCTTGGCAATCTCGCAGACTTCCGCCTGCTACCGGGACAAGCGCACGATCTGCGCGGCGTGCCCGACCTGCTGGATGGCTTCTATGCCAACCACATACTTGCCGACCGTGCGTTCGACGCAGATTGGTTGCGCGACGCACTCTCAAAAAGAGAGATCGCGCCGGTCATTCCACCGCGAAAGAACCGCAATCAGCCCGCCGTATACGACGAAGAGATGTACAAATGGCGGCATCTGGTCGAAAACTTCTTCCAGAAAATCAAGGATAACAGAGGCATAGCAACCCGGTATTGCAAGACAGACGCCAGCTTTTCTGCATTCATATCTGTCGCAGCAACCGTATTGTGGCTCAAATGAACGTCAACAGACCCTAGCTACTGAAGAAATCTGGAAAGCACACAACCTTCCGGACCACAGCCTAACGTTTTGCGGGCCGCCCCGGCCGAGCGAGGTTTCCAACACCAGCTCCCCTCAGTCTCTCCCATAGTCTGCTCATGGTGTTTGACTTGGGTTCTTTTCCAAATTGTTCCGCCAGCATATTGATCGTTACGGGAGTTTCATGGTTTTCTACAAACTCGATAGCCTTGCGCAGATCGTGATCGTTTAAGATGCACAGGACCGCGCCTGTGAGACCGGCAAGCGTCGACTTAGCCCTATCAAATAATACTTGCTCGTCTGGATGGCTCGGTGACGGGAACTCCGATGGTTTCAATACTGTCCAGTCCTCATTGAGAAATGCGAAGGTGCGTTTTCTTGCGCTGGCACGCTCCAATAGACTCACCTTAACCACACTTAGATCACCAACTTTAAGAAGAGCCGCCCCATCACCCCAATCTTTTGTCGGAAAGATAATCTCCTCTCTGATGCGATGCAAACGGTCGTCAAGGTCACATAGACGCAGAAGTCCCGGAACCCTATAGATATGTTCCTCCAAAAGTATCATAGCCAAACCAATTCGGAGCTTTTCGCGAAGTTGAGAGACTTTTAGACTATCTTCAATAGTGTTTGTAGAATGCGCTACCCAAAATGAGCGCGGGGTCGGCGCGGCACAAATCCTATCGACAAAATCCCGTAAATCAGCTTTCTCTCGAACCTCGCGTAAAAAGCGCCGGTCCAGTTCGGAGACAAGCTCGCAGCCATTGGGAATTTTCATCTCGTCTGAAACCCGCCTGCAACGCGTTGCACCGTCATATTTATCCCCTCGCCATCTTCACAACCTGACCGGAAGACTTGCCGCTCACGAATTGCCCCCAGCGCTCCAGTAGCGCCCGTCGTCTTTCGAGATGGTCGGTCCGGTTATATGCCTGCGTCACCTTATTCCCCACAGAGTGCGCCAGCATCATCTCGCTGACCTCAAACGGGGCGTCGGTGACCTCGGACAGCCAAACCCGAAGGCTGGTACGGAAACCGTGGGGACGAGCTTCCATCCCCCGCCGCTCCATCAGGCGCGACATGGTGGCGTCTGCGATCACCCCCTTACGGACATTCGGGAACAGGTAGCCATCTCGGGAAAAGCGGCGCGCTTCGCCAATGACGCCCAGCGCCTCTGAAGATAACGGCACACGGAAATCCGGCGTTCGGTCCCTGAGCCCCTTCATCGCCTCGCCGGGGATCGTCCAAACGTCGCCCGCAAGCTGATCTTCGTGAAGCCACCGAACCGGGCCGCTACGTACTCCTGTCAGGATCAGGAACCGGAGCGCGAGATGGGTCACAGACCCTTCGTCCAAAGACTGGTAGAAGGCAGGCACTTCCTGCCAAGGCAGCGAAGGAATGTTCGTGATCTTGTGCCGGGACTTCCCGAGCAGAGCCCGCGCCTTCTCCGGGGCCTGCAAATCCACATTCAATCCCAGCGCCGCAGCATGACGAAGGCAAATGCCGATGCGGTTCAACGCCTTCTGGGCCGTATGTGCCTTGCTGTGCCAGATCGGGGCCAGTGTGTCGCGAATGTCGATCTGGTCGAGGTCCGACACGGGCACCTTGCCCAGCTTCGGCAGAACATGAAGCTCAAGCGGGCTGAACCACCGGCCAGCCTTGCCGTCGCCCTTAAGCTCGGCCTTGCGGCTTTCAAACGCATCCTCGGCAACATCCTTGAGCAAGTGCAGGTTCCGTGCGGCGTCACGCTTCTCTCGCTCCCGGTCTTTGATCGGATCAACATTGCTGCGCACCTTGGCCCGCGCGTCGTCCGCCTGTCTGCGCGCCTCGGCTAGAGAGACCGAAGGGTAGGCCCCGAGCCCCATCTCCCGTCGGCGTCCATGGATAGTAACCCGGAGGAACCATTGCGCTCCGCCATCATTTCGCTTGTGAAACCAGAGGCCACCGCCATCAGCATATTTGCCCGGCGCGGCTGCGGCGATACCCTTCGCGGTTAGTCGGTTCAAAGCCCGCATTCTGCATTCCTCTGTCCACCCTACCACCCACCTTTGAGCATAAGACAGTATGAGGTCAAACGAAACCCAAAAAGAGGGGATGATAGACTGATTTCAATCGCTTACGAGAATGGTGAGGCTTTATGATAGGGCGTGAAATCTTGGGTGTGTTCAATGCACTGCCGTCTGGGGGCACCACCTGCAATGGCCTTCAGCTCAATCCATGTTCAGGTCGGCGAATTTCCGGCCGTTCTTGATCAGATCATCCCAAAGCGCCGCTGGCCGCCAGAAGGCCTCGTCCTCGCGGGCGTAGTCGCGCAGCGTATCCCGCATCTCCAGCAAACCGACCTGATCGGCCATCTGCATCGGACCGCCGCGCCAGCGTGGAAAGCCGTACCCGGTCAGCATGACGAGGTCGATGTCCGATGGACGGGCGGCGATCCTCTCCTCCAGAATGCGCGCACCTTCGTTGGCCATGGCGGCCAGTGCCCGACACTGAATCTCGGCCTCGGCGATCCGCCGCGGCTCAATGCCCTTTGCCGCACGTTCAGCGGCAATGATCTCCAGGACCTCCGGGTCCTCGGCGCCAGCCCGGGACCCTTCAGCATAAACATAGTAGCCTCTTCCAGCCTTCTGACCGAGCCACCCCAGTTCGCACAGCCGGTCACCGATCGCCACGTAGCGTTCGGTCGGATCGCGGTGTTCCGCCAGCCGGGTGCGCCGCGCCCAGGAGATGTCGAGCCCGGCCATATCCAGCACCTGATACGGCCCCAGCGGAAAACCCCAGCCGACCATCGCCCGGTCGACCTGGTAGGGGCTGGCACCGTCTTCCAGCAGGAAATCCGTCGCGGTGCGATAGGCCGTCAGCACCCGGTTGCCGATGAAGCCGTCGCAGACGCCTGCCCGAACCGCGACCTTGCCCAGCCGCTTGGCCAGCGCAAAGGCGGTTGCAGTTACGTCCGGCAAAGTCTGGTCGGCTACCACCACCTCCAGAAGCTTCATCACATGCGCTGGAGAGAAAAAATGAAGACCGATCACGTCGCCCGGCCGCGATGTTGCCGCCGCGATCCGGTTGACATCCAGATAGGAGGTGTTGGTGGCAAGTATCGCGCCCGGTTTCGCCACCGCGTCAAGCTCGGCGAAAATCTGGGATTTTACGCCCTCATCCTCGAACACCGCTTCGACAACGAGATCCGCCCCGGCCAGCGCCGCCATTCCCGTCGCCCCGGACATCCGGGACCATTCGGCTTCCCTGTCCGCCAAAGACAACCGCCCTTTGGCCACTGCACGGTCCCTGTTCGTCGCAACACGGGCGAGCCCCGCCGTCAGCGCCTGATCGTCGCGTTCGATCATCGTCACACGATATCCGGCGGCGAGGCAGGCGGTCGCGATACCCGAACCCATCAGGCCGCCACCGATCACCCCGATCGCGGCAATCTCACGCGTTTTGATCCCTGTCAGATCGGGATGATGGGCAGCGCGGCGTTCGGCGAGAAAGGCGTGGCGCAGGGCGGCTGCCTCGGGCGTACCGACCAATTCATCAAACGCGGTTCTTTCGTAGGCGAATCCTTCTTCCTCAGGCAGCAGCAGCGCCGCCTCGACGCAGTCGATGATCCGCGGCGGGGCGGGCAGGCGGCTGATGCCGAGCCCCTTGCGGGCCTCGGCCACCGCCGCGAGCCATTCGGACGCATCCTTGCGGTGATCCGGACGTTCGGCAGCCGATGGCAAAGAAGCATCACCCGAGATATGGGCGGCCGCGAGACGTTCAGCCGCGAGACGGGCCCCGCCCTCGGTCACAGCGTCGATCAGCCCAAGCTCAAGCGCCCTCTCTGCCGGAATCGGCAGCCCGCTCGTCATCATGCCCAGCGCAGATCTGGCCCCGATCAGGCGCGGCAATCTTTGTGTCCCACCCGCGCCGGGCAGGATGCCCAGCGTGACCTCGGGCAAACCGAGCCGCGTGCCGGGATCGGCCAGGCGCACATGCGCGGCGAGCGCCAGTTCCAGCCCGCCGCCCAGCGCATTCCCGTGCATCGCGGCGATGACCGGTTTGGGACATGCCGCCACGGCATTGCACACTTCCGGAAGCCAGGGGTCGCGAGGCGGTTTGCCGAATTCACGAATATCGGCGCCGGCGGGCCAGGTCCGGCCAGCGGCGGCCAGAACAATCACCTTTACTGCCGTGTCGGCTGCGGCTTCACGTAAAGCCGTCATCAGGTCGCTGCGCAAATCTGCACCTAGTGCGTTGACGGGCGGGTTGTCGATGACAACCGTCATCACCCCGTCTGTCGTGCTCACACGCACTGTCTCAGCCATACTGTCCGCCCCGTTCAGCCCCGTTCCGCTTAGTCTAGATGACCCAGTCCATCTGGCAAAGCTCCATTGCCCGGCCGGGCAGGTCCAAGCCTGTTACGACGGGGCGCAGTTGCGGCAAAACGGGGTGGCAGGCAGGAGGTCTAGCCGCTCCTCAGAGATCTGGTCACCGCATTTCACGCAATAACCGTATTCGCCTTCCTCGACCCGGACGAGCGCGGCCTCGATCATCCGGATTTCCGCCTGTGCCGATTGACCGAGATCTTCCAGCACCTCGTCCGCCTCACGTTCCGTCGCCATTTCTTCCCAGTCCTTGGCCTCATGGCTGTCGAGCTCGGCCCCGATCCCGGCGATACGGTTCTCCAGATCGGCCTTGCGCGCTTCTAGTTCGCCTCTGCGTTCGGCAACGGATTTCATTCGGGTCTCCTTCACCAATCCCCAAAATCATATGTGCAGGCTCGGCTGGAACCGACCTTGATGCAAGTCAATCCTGCAACGGCCAACCGGCCGCTGCAAGTCATGCCCCGCGCATACCCTCTTCCGTCGGGAGACGGCGCTGAGTATGGTCGCGCTGCCCGAATGACGGCCATGTCCACAGGAGAGATCATGGAGATCCGCCAACTGACCCCAACTTATGCCGTGTCTCCCCAGATCGCTCCGGAGGAGGTGGCAGCCATTCGCGCTGCCGGGTTCGCCACGATCATCAACAACCGACCTGACGCCGAAATCCCGGCAGACCTGCGCGCCGATGCGATGCGTGTTGCGGTCGAGGCGGCCGGTCTGGCCTATGTCGTGAACCCCGTCATCGGCGGCGCCATCACGATGGAAAACGTAACACAGCAGCGTAATGCGATCGATGCGGCGACAGGGCCGATACTGGCCTACTGCGCCTCGGGCAACCGGTCCTCCATCGTCTGGGCACTGGCGAATGCGGGCCGTGAACCGACTGACACGCTGATAACGACGCCAGCCCGCTGGGGATATAATCTGGAGCCGTTCCGCGCGACGATCGATCAACTGGCCACGAACTGACCGTATTCCGGACGCCAGTCGTGCTGGCGGTATAGCGCCTGTATTTGTTGCCGATCGGTGGAAATCTGTATTGGCCCCGGCCCTATGGATGAGCGGCCGTGGGTGCCTTCGGCCCGGCTTTGGGCAGTACAGCAGCGGGCGTATCCGCCATCTGCTTGCCACCGGCCACCGCCGGCCGCGGCAGCGTCACCGCATCTGACCCATACGCACCCTCAGGCGTTCGATCAGGATTCGAGCTTGCCTCGGGCGTTGCGGCGTCCCTCTCAAGATCGATCAGCAACCGGACCGCAAGATTGCCCTGGCACTGACCCAGCTTGCCATGTGCGAGAAACCGGCGTCCGCGCCCTTCGATCCTAAGTCGTGTGATCATCCCCGGCGAAAGGGGTACGAAATCACCCGGCGCCAGATCAAGCAATGCCGAGAGGGGCAAGGTCACGCGGTCAAGGACCGCCTCGATATGAACGCGGGCGCCCAGGACCGCGGCTTCCAGCCGCGCGTTCCATTCGGCGGTCGCGGCGGCACTGCCATCGACAACCGTCTGGCCGTGAGCGGCAGAGCCCGTCGACTTCGGCGGCGCGCCCTGCCCGTCCGACGGCAGCGCAAGCAAGAGCTTTCCGTGCCGCCCGCCCTCGCCGCCGATTTCCAGCGTAACGCGAAACCCGTTGTAACCGGCGTCTTCCATCAGCAAGGCCAGCGGGCGCGGGTCTTCCAGATAGGATGCGTAGCGAAACCCACCGGCCCAGACAATCGCCATATCGGCGGCAAGGAGCAGGTCCAGTTCTTCAAATACCCGGTCGAGAAAGGCGGCGGACATCGCCGCGTCGGTCCGGGTCGGTCGTCTTGCGGCAATGTCCCCGGCCCCAACCTTGCCGGTCGTCTGCATTTCGATCAGGCTGGCCAACACTTCAGGCGCCAGCGCAATCAGCCCTATGGCGTCACCCGGCCCATGCAGAAGGGCGATGAGCGGCCGCTCTGGCAGGGCTTCGATGATTTCCGCAAGCGACATGCGGCCTTGCCGGATCGACGCGACACGCATGGACAGCTTCATCCTGTCCTGCGCCGCCTTTGCCAGCGACTGGCCAATGGCCTTCTCGGGCGTAAGCGCAGCGCCGGTATGGCCGCGGCTTGCTTCCACCTTGCGTTTCAAGACCGTATCGTTTGTGCGTTCGTTCATGCCTCCGTCCCGGTAACCCGTGCGGACCTCCGGCCAGACTAGGCCGGACAGGATTACCAAAGCGTTGCGGATGGTAAGTGAACGGGCCTATTCCGCAGCGGCGGCCTCGACACCGACCTCTCGCCGGACTGGAAGCGAGACACGGAATGCCGCGCCGCCCTGCCCGGGAAGATAGGCGATGGTGCCGCCGAGGTTGGCCATGATCTCTCGGCAGATGGCGAGGCCGAGCCCCGCCCCTCCGGCCCGCGCCGTATCGGTGAGGCGCGCGAATTTCTCGAAGATGAGCCGTTGCGAGGCTTTGGGGATACCGGAGCCGTTGTCGATGAAATCGACGATGATGCGTCCGCCCCGCTGACGCGCATTGATCGACAGTTCCGGCCGTTCGGCGTCGCAGTATTTACGCGCGTTCGAGACGAGGTTGATGAAGACCTGCACCAGCCGGTCGGTATCGGTGATAACCGGAATATGCTCGGCCGGGTAATCGCGATGCAACGTGAACTGCCGTTCAGGCCGCGTGTTCGACGCAGCCTGCACCGCCTTCGAGATCAGATCGTGCAGATTGGCGACCTTCACGTCGAGCTTTACCTTGCGGTTTTCCAGTACGGAAAGGTCGAGAAGGTCATCCAGAAGGCGGGTCAAACGGATCGTTTCGTCATGGATGACGCCTGCATATTTCTTCTGCATCTCGGCGGGCAGATCGGGGTCCTTGAGGATCTCCGAAAACGCCCGGATCGACGTCATGGGGGTGCGCAGTTCATGGCTGATCTGGCTCAGGAACGCATCTTTTTGCACAGACAGGTCCTTCAACTTGTCATTGGCCTCGGTCAATTGCCGGGCGGTGCGGGCCAGTTCCTCGGACTTCGCCTCCAACTGCGTTGAGTATTCAAGGATCTGCTGGGCCTCGGACGCCACTGCCATCAGGTCTTGCGCCGACACCGCGGCTCCGACAGCGAACTGGGCGATCATAGCATGAGCGGTGGCCGACCCGACCGCCCCCGCCAGCCGACGTTCGAGGCGTTCGATGAAGTCAGGCGTGGTTTCCGGCAGGAACCCCGCCTTGCCCTGCGCCCCGGCCTCGGCCTCGAAGAATCCCTGCGCTTGATCGGCGCCGAGAATGCCTTGCGCCATTGTCAGTAGATCCTCTGCCTCGGCGCCGCCCCGGCTCCATCCCCGCGCGCCGGGATCGTGGTCAAAGACATTGACGAAGGCGAGCCCCTGCATCCGTTCGACCGGGCCGGGGAAGGTGAAGAGTGAGACGCTTACGAACGTGAAGGTATTGAGCGAGAGCGACCAGAACAGCGCGTGCAGCAGAGGATCGAGCCCCTCGATGCCGAAAAGCGCCTGCGGGCGCAGCCAGCCGATGCCCCACGGGCCTTCGGACAATATGCGGGCCGAGAGAAGCCCGCCTTCGCCGAAGGATGGCAGGTAGAGCGTATAGAGCCAGGTTAGAAAGCCGACCGTCAGACCCAAAGCTGCACCGGTTCCCGTCGCCCCGCGCCAGAAAATGCCGCCGACCATCGCGGGAAGGATCTGCGCCACGCCGAGAAAGGCGATAAGCCCGATGGCGGCAAGCGCCGCCGATCCACCGGACAGCACATAGTAAATGTAGCCCAGCGCCAGAACCGCCGCGATGGAGATGCGGCGGGACATCAGGACAAGACCGCGCACGTCGCCCGGCGCCCTTGCGCCACCTTCGCGCAAACTCAGCCACAGCGGCATCACGACATGGTTCGACACCATCGTGGCGAGCGCGATTGCCGCGACGATGACCATCGACGTCGCCGAGGAGAAACCCCCGAGGAAGGCCAACATGGCGAGCTTGCCCTGCCCTTCCGCCAAGGGCAGCGTCAGGACGAAAAGGTCAGGGTTCGCGCCCTCGGGCAGTTCCGAAAGCCCGACAACCGCGATCGGCACGACAAAGAGGCTCATCAGGAGCAGATATAGAGGGAACGCCCATGACGCCGTCGAAAGGTGCCTTTCGTCGGAGTTCTCGACGACCATGACCTGAAACATGCGGGGAAGAGTCAGAACCGCGGCCGCCGAAACGAAGGTCAGGCCGATCCAGCGGCCCGGTTGCAGCGGCCAGTCGGCGATGGGTGACGCATGAACCCGTGCGGCAATGTCGGACCAGCCATCGGCCACGCCCCAGACGACGAATATGCCGACGGCGAGAAGGGCCACGAGCTTGACTACGGCTTCCAGCGCGATGGCCATCACGACGCCGTGGTGGCGTTCATTGGCGTCAAGATTGCGGGTGCCGAACAGGATCGTAAACAGGGTCAGCCCCCCTGCGACCCAGAGTGCGGTGGCGCTTTGATCCGGCAAAGCCCAGCCCTCGGGCGTGCCGCTTGCGAAGACCCCGAAGGACAGCGTCACCGATTGCAGTTGCAGGGCGATATAGGGCGTTGCTGCGACGACCGCGATCACGGTGACGATGACGCCGAGCACGTTCGACTTGCCATAGCGCGATGAGATGAGGTCGGCGATGGAGGTCACACGCTGGCTCCGGCCGATGCGGACAAGCTTTCGCAGGATCACCCACCAGCCGATCAGGACCAGTGTCGGTCCGAGATAGATCGTCAGGTATTCAAGCCCCGATCGCGCCGCATACCCCACCGCGCCATAAAAGGTCCAGGCTGTGCAATAGATCGACAGCGACAGCGTGTAGACCAGAGGTGAGCGGAGCCAGCCGACCCTCCCGCGCTCAGCCCGTCTTTCGGCGGCAAAGGCAACGAGGAAGAGAAGCCCCACGTAGACGAGGCAGACCGCGACAAGGATATTGAACGGCACCATCAGCGCGGCTCCTCGTCACCGGAAGCGTCTTGCGATGGCGGTGCGGAAAGGAGGCGGGAGAGGAAGAGCGCCGCGGCAATAAGGACAAGCCAGACGGTGAAAAGGTAAACCCCGCCTCCGGCGGTATCGGCTTCGGAGCTTTGCGCGGGGCGCCAGAGGATCGGCAGAAAGACAAGAAACACACCCAGTAGCGGCAGAAGTCGCGCGGCATCGGCCATGCGCCGCCGCCGGTAGCTTTGCCGGGCAAGAAATCGCGGTTGCTTTAACGGCATGGCTTCAGTCTCGTGATGGTCTGCCCCCTCATGCAGGTGTCATCTGTCGTAGCGTCGCAACGATCTCGTCGTTGGCGAAGGGTTTGGCCATGAAACGCGACGCTCCGGCCTGTTCCACCCTGGCGCGGGTATCGGCACTCCCACGGGCGGACAGGACAAGGACCGGCAGCGTGGCAAAGGCGGGGTCTACCCTGAGATCGGTGAGAATCTCGTGGCCCGAGCGGCCGGGCAGCAGCAAATCGAGGATGACGATATCGGGCGATGCGCGCTTGATCATCTCGACCGCATCCGCGCCGTCGCTGTGACTTGTCACCACCCAGCCTTCGCGGTCCAGCAAGAACCGGATCGCCTCGGCAATATGCGGCTCGTCTTCGATCAGGAGGACATGTCGTCCCATCCGGCGGTTTCCTCCCCATGGCCGTGCCGCCACATTGATCCGACTATCGCCGAACCTGACCTCACCTGTCAAAACCGATTGCACGGAACGATCCGACTCTGCGGATCAGCCGCGCGCCAGCCCGCCGTTGTCAGGGGCGCCGGGGATACTGAGAGCACGGGGGGTGGGCAGGTGTCAGTTGCCGCCAACCAGGATCGACGGCTCGCGACGTGCAGCGCAATCGGGTCGGGGGCAGATGCGGCATGACGGCCCCACCGCCTTTGGTGAACCGTCCTGCACTTCGGGTGGCGGCAGAATCAGCATCAGCGATTCGACCACCTGAGGACCATCATAGCCACCTGGAAAGCTTGGCTCAGAGTAGGCGTAGATCGTGAACCGCTGCGGCACCCGCCCGGCCATTTCAACTACCGCCCGGATCGGGGCCATGGGACGGACGAGGGCTTCGTAGAGCGGCCAGAGCGGACAGGCTGCGCCGTGGCGCGGCAAGGCAAACCCCGGGGCGGGACGGCGGAAGGTGAGTGTGCCGGACGCGTCGCAGGCGACCAGACCGAGCGGCGGGCCCATCCCTTCGGGCAACGTCGCCAGGCGCCGGAACACCGGCCCAAGCCCAGTCCCAAGGCGACTTGCAAGCGCGGTCGGGTCGGACCCTGTCTCCGCAAGGATCCTGACGAACCGGTCGAGCGGCAACGCCAGCGCATCGGACCGGTAGCGCCTGATATGGGCCAGAGCGAGATGCCGCGCCGCGCCACTGGCCAGTTCCGGCACACCGGCGATCAGGTTCTCCGGCGCGGGCGACTGGGCGCGTTCCAGCGGCGCAAGGTGATACTGGGTGCGCGCCAGCCATGCCTCGACCTCTTCCTGAGGCGACGAAAGGCCGGTTTCAGCCTCTTGCGACGTGTCGAGATAGGCGACAAGAGCGGCCGCCGCCTCGCTGAGGCGAATGCTGTCTTCATAGACGTTGCGGTGAAACCGGGCTCGCCATTCCGGGGCGATCTCCTCGCTTTCGGCAAGGATTGCGGCGGTGGACCGAACCGACGTGACCGCCGAGACAACCTCGTGCAGCGAGGCCGACAGAAACGGATCGTGGGCCATGCGTTCATGCAGGGCCTCGACCGCGCGCTCAAGCGCGGCAATCCTTGTTTGTTGCGCGGCGACGAGGCTTGCCCAGCCGGGAAAGCGGCTGACGAATTCCTCGACCCGTCCGATCTCTGCCGCGCCGTCTTGGGAAGTGACCGCTGCCGCGGCCTCGCGCAACCCGTCGAACAACGCGCTTTCTGCACCTTCGGCGAGCGCGGTCTCTTCCACCCCCAATGCATCTGCGAGACGGTTAAGCAACTCTGCCCCGACGCGGCGCCGGTTGTGTTCGATAAGATTGAGATAGGCCGGAGAGATGCCAACGGCCCGCGCCAGATCGGCCTGCTTCATGCCAATGAGCAATCGGCGCTCGCGAACCCGCGTTCCCGTAAGAGCCGATCGCGCCACAGCACCTCTCCCGAAGCCGGGCCGCGTGGACCCGCACCGCACTTTACAGCTTTTTCAAGCGATCCAAAAGTGTTGCAGGGCGCTTTTCAGCTTTTCAGCAATTCGGCGGGGCGACATCGTGGATGCGTTCGACCGCAGGCTTTCCGTCGATGCATTCCGTCAGCTGATAGGGGTTGCGTTCGCAGCCCTGTACCAGAAGCAGAATGGCCGTCGCGAAAGACATCACCGCCGCCCTGTGCCTGAAACCTGTCTTGTTCACTGCCGTCACCCGTCCAGCGCGGGTCGAAGTCCCGCTATTCCTGACCGAGATAGACCGTGAACAGCGCCCGAGAGCAAGCAAAAAGCACGGTAATCGCGTCGGCCGCTAGCAGCTCGGGGGCACCACATCCGACATACGGCTGAGATCGCTGACGCCCTCCTCGCATTCACCCACCCCGGCATCCGGTGTCTCGCATCCGGCGAGTATCACGAGTGTCAGTAACGCAAACCCGCGCAACATCCAGATTGAGATCGTGGTCATTCCTGTTCCTTTCCAACTGCATCCGTGGCTGCCGCATCGACCTGCCACCGCCGACATCTGGGCCTGACCAAGGTGGCACGCGGGCCGGATCAACGCCTTGACCGGGATCAATCCCGAATCGGCAAAGCCGCAGGGTCGACATGGATGCTACATGCGATCGCAAGAGCCCGGATCAGAACCGAAATCACCTGATGCTCCGTTTCGGTCTGGAAAGCCAAAGACGACGGAAAGACCCTGTTGGTGGCCCCATACGCTTCGTGGCATCAGCCGGGTGACCTGAAACGGAATAATCTTTACATTCGAGAGCAATCTTGGATCATAAACCCCTATGGAATCTGCGGAAAACAGGTCTGTTACCTTACGGGGACTGGAAGTCTTCGACGAACTGGCGCGGACCGGGTCGCTCCACGATACAGCACGCAGGCTTGGGCTCAGTGCGCCAGCCGCATCGCAGCAACTCAAGAATCTGGAAACGGCCCTCGGTGAAACGCTGGTCGACCGCAACCGTCGCCCGCTGGAACTGACCGAGGCCGGACGCGGTTACCTCCTGCACGTTCGTCATGCACTTCAGCACCTGCGTCAAGGCGCGGCCGAGGTGTCGCTGAAAGATCTCGGCCGCCTCAGGACGTTGCGCATCGGCTATATCGACGATTTCAACGGCGAGGTGATCCCGAGCCTTGCCGTGTCGCTCGCGCGGCTCCTGCCATATTGCGACATGTCGATCATGACCGCGTCGAGCCACGTCATCATCGAAGACCTGCTCGCACGAGAAAACGAAATCGGTATCGCCGCGCGGCCGCCGGAGCTTCCTGCCGGACTGGTGGAATGGCCGATCCTGCGCGACCCCTTCGTCATCATCATCCCGCGCGGTTACCTACCAAGTGCACCACAGGACATCGCGGAGCTCGGCGACCTGCCGCTGGTGCGTTACGACCAAAGGCAACTCGTGGGCCGACAGATCTCTGCCCATCTCAGGCGTCGGCGGCTGGAACCGCCTACCCGGATCGAGATCGACAGCAATCAGGCGATGTTCGGCATCGTCGCCAGCGGCGCTGGCTGGGCGATCACCACACCGCTCGGCGTCCTGCAAGCCCGGCGATTTCTGGGTCAGGTCGATATCCACCCTCTGCCCTTCGCGGGATTTTCGCGCACGATCTCGCTCTATCACAGGGTCGACTGGAACGATGAGATTTCAGAGGTCCTCTGCAACAAGCTGCGTGCGACCATCAAGACAGCCGTGATAGAGCCCGGAGTTGCCGCAATGCCCTGGCTTGCAGGTTCATTGACCATCTTGACCGAGTGAACACCCAATGCCAGCGGTGTAATGAGGTGGATTTTGGCACATATGCCAGATGCCGGTGTGCGGGCACTGTCGCCGGTGGCATTGCTTACCACTCCACGATCTCGCCGTTCCACGTCCGAAAGCTTCCGCTGTCTTTCGGCGCAGCATCTGAGATGCAGGCGGCGAGGCCGCGGGCCGCTTCTGTGACATCGAGATCCGCCTCCGGTCCGCCCATATCGGTCCTGATCCAGCCGGGATGTAGCAACAAGACCGTCAGCGCGGGATCATCATAGGCCAGTTTGCGCGCGCCCATGTTGAGCGCGGCCTTCGAGCAGCGATAGGCATAGTCGCCATCGGGGTCGAGCCCTTCGGACATCGAGCCTGCGCGAGATGAGATCATGGCGACCGCCCTCTTCTCCCCCGCCATAAGGTTCGATCTCAGTTCACGCGTGAGGATCAGCGGGGCCGCAGCATTGATCCGCATCACCTTTTCAAAATCGGCGAACCCCACATCGGCAAGCCCGCCCGTCGCCCCCCGTATCGCGGCATTGTGGATCATGATGTCGATCGCCGCCCCGCGCAGCAGCGTCGGGAAAGTCATGATCGCGGCTTCGTCCGCAAGATCCAGCGGCAACCAGCGAATGTCGCCCGCGATGTCCTCCCCCCGGCGTTCGGGATCGCGACAGCAGGCGATGACTTCGTCTCCATTTGCCGCATAGAGGCGGGCTAGTTCGCGCCCGAGCCCCCGGTTCGCGCCGGTGATGAGGACCGTGGCCATCAGCCGCGCGCGCCCCGCGCGATACGTCCGAAAACCTCGCCCGACAGTTTCAGCCGCCGGTCATGTGTGCTCGGATCAACTTGGGCCAGACCGAAGGGCACGGTATAGCCCGAGGCCCATTCGAAATTGTCCATCAGCGTCCAGGCGAAATAGCCTTTCACCGGAACACCAGCGCGCGCGGCTTCGGCCACATGTTCGAGGTGTTCGACAAGGTAGCGGGCGCGTTCAGGATCATGCACCTGTCCGTCCGGCCCCGGCACTTCGGGCGGCGTCGCCATGCCGTTTTCGGTGATCAGCAGTTTCTTCGGCCCGTATTCCCGGTGCACGAAATCCAAGGCATCGCGGATACAACGCGGCCAGATTTCCCAACCGGTGGCTGTGTAGCGGCCGGGCGGGTTCACCCGGGCGAAGTTCAGGGGCGGCAATTCGGTCCCCGCCCCGATGACCGAGCGGCGATAAATATTGACCCCGAGATAGTCGAGCGGCTGGCAGATCGTAGCCGTGTCTCCCTCCCGAATCTGGGGCAGAAGGTCTGCGCAAAGGTCCAGAATGTCCGCCGGATAGTCGCCCTTGAAGACCGCGTCGAGATACCAGCGGTTCTGCACACCCTCGAACCGTTTCGCCGCCGCCACATCCCCGGGCGCATCGCTCGCCGGGCTGACGACGTTCAGGTCAAGCACGATCCCCACCTCTGCCCCCGGCGCGGCGGAGCGGATGCGGGGCACGGCCAGCCCATGGGCCAGCAGCGCATGGTGGCTGGCCGCCAACCCGCCCCTCACCCCATCGGCCAGACCCGGAGCGTCCTCGCCGTAAGCATGGCCGAACCAGCCAAAGGTCCAGGGCTCGTTCAGCGTCGTCCAGTGGCCCACCCGGTCGCCGATGGCGGCGACGGCCCTTTCGGCGTAGTCGGCAAACCGTTCGGAGGTGTCCCGGCTATACCAGCCGCCCTTGTCCTGCAGTTCCTGCGGTAGGTCCCAGTGGTAAAGCGTGACATAGGGCGCGATGCCCGCCTGCAGAAGCCCGTCGATCAACCGATCGTAATAGGAGACGCCTTCGGGGTTGAGCGCCCCCTGCCCGCCCGGCTGCATCCGCGCCCAGCCGAGCGAGAAGCGGTAGGCACCAAGGCCCATCTCCTTGAGCAGCGCGATATCGTCCGGCGAGCGGCGATAGCTGTCGCAGGCCGTCTCGCCCGACGCACCGTCAACGATCACGCCGGGGCGGCGGGTGAAGCTGTCCCAGATGCTCTCGCCCTTACCATCCGCGTGAATGGCACCCTCGATCTGATAGGCCGCCGTTGCCGCGCCAAGGATGAAACCTTCAGGCAGGCGCAAAGCTGATGCGCGATCCTCCAGTGGGAAGTCGTCAGCGGCGTTTGACATCGTAGCGCCTTTCGATACTGGCAATCAGGCTCGCCGCCGCAAGCGTCAGGCAGACATAAAGGATCGCGGCGGAGTTGAAGGGGGCGAAGGGCAGGAAGCTCGCCGACTGAAACTCGCGCATCCTTTGGGTCACGTCGCGGACCGACAGGATCGACAGAAGGGACGTATCCTTCAGGATCGCGATGAATTCGTTGCCTAGGGGCGGGATCACAATCTTCAGCGCCTGCGGCAACACGACAAGACGCGCCACCTTGTAGTTGTTCAGCCCCAGCGACCGCGCGGCCTCAACCTGGCCCTGCGGCACCGCCTCGATCCCGGCGCGGAAGATTTCTGCGAGGTAAGCGGAATAGCCGATCGCGATGGCGATGACCCCCCTCAGCACGTTCGGCATGTCGATCGTGCCACCCGACACATCCTTGAGCGCGCCTGCGAAAGGCAGGCCAACGAAGAGGATGATCACCAGCATCGGAATGCCGCGCACCGTGTCGATGAAGAACTCCGCACTGACCGACAGCGGGTGGCGGCCATGCTGGTGGGCCGAGAAGGTGAGGACGCCCAAGAGGAGGCCGCCGACGAACAGGAAGACCGCCGGAATGCGGAACCGGTCGGGCAACTGGCTGGTCTGCCACAGAACCGGCATACCCTCGGGCGCAAGTTCGGCGGGTAGGAGCGCTGCGGAGACCTGCGAACCATCCGCGATCAGCGTCAGCGCATTGTCGTTTGAGGCCGTACTGCGCAGGCCGATCTCCCGCTCCGGCGCGCCTTCAAACTCACCGAACCGCACCGCATCGACGAGCGACTTCGGCGTGCCCTTGACGATGGCCACCCGCTTGTCGAGCGAGCCGGTCAGAACAAAACTTTCATGCGGCTGCATCCAGAGCACGCCCGCCAGCACCAGGGCGACGGCACAGACCGTGCCCCAGACCTTTGTCGTGCTGCGCGAAGGCGTCAGGAACAAAAGCCCGGCCCATGTCAGCCCGAGGCAACCGGCAAGCAGATAGGCGAAGATGCCGGCGCGCAGCGTGGTGAAAAGGCCCGAGGCGAAGCCGATATGGGCGGCAAGCATCATGTAGACGAGCCCAGTGCCGTTCAGAACCAGAAGTCCCAGCGGCACCCATCGGCCCAGCTTTCTGCCGGTGCCGAGTTCAACCAGCGCCGCAACAGCCAGCGCCCCGGTAAGTGCAGCATATATCCATAGCGCCGTATCGAGTTGCCCGGCAACGTAGGCCGTCCCTTCGGGTGTCAACTGGCGTGGCGTCACGGCTCTTACCACCATCTCGGACGTCACCGGATCAAGCGCGTTGGCCACGATAGACGAGGCGAGCGCCGAAAGATCCCCGAAGGCGGCCAATGCCACGGCAAGCGCGGCATTGCCGATCAGTGCGGCCAATGCCACGATCCGACCACGCCCGCCATCGGCCTTGCCCCGCCGCTGCAAGAGCGGCCAGACGATGCCCGCCACCAGCACCGCCATAACCAACAACCAGTCGCGCAAGAGCACCCCCGCCCCAGGTTCGATCCCGACGATGGCGGTGATCGAGCGGCGGTAGTTTGGCACCGTCGTGAAGAGGTAGAGGATAAAGGGCAGTACCGTCAGGATGACAAGGTTGCTGGGTCGGATACGGGCAAGCCGGTGCATCGCGGAGCCTATCGGTCAGGGAAAGAGAGGGCCGTGCGCAATCCTGCGCACGGCCAGACAGGGCTTTTCCGGCCCGGTCATGAGGTCAGTTGGACCAGTACTTCGCGACCAGCGCGTCAAGCGTACCGTCTGCCTGGATCGCGGCCAGGCCTTCGTTGAAGGCCGCCACATTCTCATCGCCCTTGCGGAAGACAAGGCCCAGCGGATCGGCCTGCAGCCCGGTGATACCGATGATCAGATCGCCCGCGAATTCCTTCTCATAGGCCGCGGCAGAGGTGCCGTCGATGATCACACCTGCGACATCCCCGTTTTGCAGCGCGACGACGGCGCCGACGAAGGTGTCGTAGAGCGCCACATTGTCCCGCCCGACGAGTTCCTCAGCGAGGTCCGCATTGGTCGTCGCCGTTTGCGCAGCCAGCTTGCGGCCCGAGGCTTTGATATCGTCGATGGTCATGCCCTCATCCTCGACCTGCATCAGCACGGCCTGGCTGACGACGAGGTACGGCTCGGTGAAGTCCATTGTCTGCTTGCGCTCGTCGGTAATCGAAACGCCCGAGGCAACGAGGTCGAATTCGCCCTGCTGAAGCGCGCCGAAGATACCATCCCAGGCGGTGGTGACAAACTCGGCGGTACAGTTGATGCGCTCGCAGATCGCGTTGACGATATCGACGTCAAAGCCGACGATCTGGCCGGTCGCGGGATCCACCGTTTCCATCGGCGGATAGGTCGTGTCGGACCCGACCATCAGATGGGCGCCGCCGAGATCGGCGGCATGGGCGGCAAGGCCCAGGGCCGCAAACGCTGTGGCAAGGAATGTGGTCTTCATGCTTTTCTCCTCTGTTGATGGGTTTGCCCCGCTGCCGCCAGCCGGTCGGGCTGGCGCGGGATCAGTCTTGGCCGGAAGACCCTGACAAGGTCGCCCGGCGCCTCCCCCGCCATGCGGCGGAGAAGGAAGTCGCCCAGGCACCGGCCGAGTTCCTCGACCGGCTGGAAATAGGTCGTGAGTGGCGGGGCGAAGTATTCGGACACGTTGAGGTCATCATAAGAAATGACCGAGACATCCTCTTCGGCACTGAGGCTGAGATCGCGCAGGCCAGCCAGAAGGCCAAGCGTCGTCGCCTCGTTCACACAGACAAAACCGGTTGGCGGATCCGTCATTGCACGCAAGCGGTGCAGGCTTTCACGCCCGAAGCGCGCGGTCAGATCGCCCTCGGCAATCAGGTCGTCGCAGGGCGCGAGCCCGGCTTGGGCAAATGCCGCGCGAAAGCCTGCGATACGGTCCTGCGCATAGGCAAAATCGGGATCGGGATTGATCAGCGCGATCCGTCGGTGCCCACCCGCGATCAAGCGGCGCGTCGCGTCCCCAGCGACCCAGCCACTGTCGATATCGACATAAGCGTGACCGCTGGTTGTGTCGCAGTGCCCCATGGCGACAAACGGAAAGTCCATGCTGCTGAGATAGACAACCCGCGGGTCGTTTCGCCGGATTCCGGAAAAGACAATCCCGTCGGCCAGCCCGCGCCGGACAATTTTTTCGGCGACATTGCGGCCGTCCTCGGCGTCGCGGATAAGATGGACCGAAAGCTGGTAAGACGAGCCTTCGAGCGCGCGGCTGATCCCGCTCAGGATCTCGGCATATTCCACGCCGTGCCATTCATGGCCTTCCGCGACCGAAATCGGCATGAGGACGGCGGCCTGAAAGCTTTTGCCGGTACGCAGGGAGGCCGCACGCGGGTTGGCCGCATAGCCAACGCTTTCTGCCGCCGCGCGGATCCGGGCCTTGGTCTCGTCCGTGACAACGGGCGAGTCGTTCAATGCCTTTGATACGGTAGCGATGGAATAGCCGGTCATCTCGGCAAGCGTCTTCACCGTCGGGCGCCGCGCGGGCGCTGAGCGATGGGCCGTTCTTGCCGTCATGATCCCCCCGTGACGGATGCCGTCGACGTGACGTCTTATAAAAACGTTTTTATAGCCTTTTCGATAGCTGTCAACGGACTCACGCACGGATCTCCGCAAACGCGGCCTCCAGCGCCGCGATCAGGATATCCGCCTCAGCCCTTCCAAAGACCATCGGCGGCTTGAACTTGAGAACATTGTCCAGGGGACCGTCGGTCGATGCCAGTACGCCCTGCTGTCGGATATGGTTGACGATCCGGCCCGCCTCTTCGGTCGCTGGTTCCAGCGTATCGCGGTCGCGCACCAGCTCGATGCCGGAAAACAGCCCCCACCCCCGGACATCGCCAACAAGCGGGTGACGACCGGCCATTTCTTCGAACTGGGCAAGCATATAGTCACCCGTTTCCAGCGCCTTCGCCTGCAATCCCTCGTTTTCGATGATGTCGAGCACGGCAAGGCCGACCGCCATCGACACCGGATTACCGCCGAAGGAATTGAAATACTCCATCCCGTTAGCGAAGCGGGCGGCCAGTTCCGGCGTCGTCACCACGGCGGCCAGAGGGTGGCCGTTGCCAATGGGCTTACCCATGACAACGATGTCCGGCACCACACCCTGCAATTCAAAGCCCCAGAAGGCGGAGCCCACGCGGCCGAAGCCGCATTGCACCTCATCGGCAATACAGACGCCACCGTGTGCGCGGACAAGTTCGTAGGCGGCCCTGAGATAGCCGTCAGGATAGACGACCTGCCCGCCGACGCCCGAAATTGACTCGGCGATGAAAGCAGACGCCCCGCTACCGGTTTTGGCCTCAATGGCATCGAGACAGCGGGCCACGTCTGCGGCATAGGCCCGTCCCGAAGCATCTGACATCCCCTTGTGCGGGCCACGATAGGGATCGGGAAAGGCTGCGATCTCCACAAAATCGGGCTGCGGATAGCCACCTTTGCGCTTGAATTTATAAGGGCTGATATCGACCATCCCGCCGGAATTGCCATGGTATGCCCAGTCGAGCACCACGGTCGACTTCTTCCCGATGGCCGTCCGCGCGATGCGGAGCGCAAGTTCGTTGGCCTCGGTCCCGGAATTGACGAAATAGGCGACCTTCAGATCACCGGGCAATTTCGCCGTCAGCCGGTCGGAGAAATCGAGCATAAGGTCGTTCAGATAGCGTGTGTTCGTGTTGAGGATGGCCGCCTGCCGCGCGACGGCCTCGACGACCTTGGGGTGACAATGGCCGACATGGGTGATGTTGTTCACCGCGTCGAGATACTTGCGCCCTGTATGGTCGATGAGCCACGGCCCCTGCCCCCGGACGATCTTCAGCTTCTCGGCGTAAGATATTGACAGTGAAGGGCCAATCGACATCGCCCGCCGTTCCAGAAGCTTAGCCGGTGGATTCGGATCGATGGTGAAACTTTCCGGCGCGAGCCGCAGGATGAGGTTCGGATCAGGGCAGATGCCCGACCACACATCCCAAAGGCTGTCATGCCCGACGCCGTAGAAATTGCCATTCTGCGACAGCATATCTGTCATCACCTGAAAATGCAGATGCGGTGCCCAGCCACCGTTTTCCGGCCAATCACCGAGATGCGCGATACACTGACCCGCCGCCACCTCCTGCCCTTCCGCCAAAAGCCCCGGCAGCGACCCGCCAAGATGGCCGTAGAGAGTATAGAAAGGCACACCCTCAGCCGTTTGATGTTCCAGGATCAGGGTGTGCCCGTAGTCAAGAGGTTCGGCATTGTAGGCCACCGTATGGACCCGCCCCGGAAAGGGGGCGTGAACTGGCGCGCCTGCGGGGGCGAAGACATCAATCCCCAGATGCCTTGTGCGACGTTCCGGACTGGCCGCGTCGGCGAATTGTGCAGCGGTATAGACAGAGCGATTTTCCCCATAGGACCCAAGCCCATAGAATCCCACATTGAGAGGAAGGTTGGTTGGCCTATGAGCGGAAAACCAATCGTCCCAGGCGCGATCCCTGATGTCCGGCATGTCCGCAGGCGGTGCGTCGGTCAGGAGCGCGAACCGGGCCGAGCGGGCAATATCAGGACAAAAAAGCGGTTCCGCCTCCGATCCGACGAGGTGGGTCCGAACCGCTTGCTCGGACCGCGTGGCGTCAAAGCCAGCGGCGCGGCGGCAAAGCGCCACCATGAATTCGGGATCGAGCCTGTCCAGCTTTTCGAGAAGCGTGAAGGCGGGTTCTTGCGAGACTGTCAGATAAGCGTTGTCGGGATGCTCCTTCGCACGCCGGGACGAAATGCATACGGACGCGACCAGCCGCATCCGCATGAGGTCGTAGAGAAGTTCAGCCTCGTCCTCGGTGATTGGAAATTCGGACACGAAGCCACCGGTAATGGCCCGTATTGCCGCATAGAGGTCGTCGACATCCAGCAGTGCGTACGCCAATGTGATCGCGAGTTCGTTGATCGTTCGACCGAAGGACATATCGCCGAAATCAATCACACCGACAATGCGATCAGGGTCACCGGCATCGACGATCACGTTGTTGTCGTTGGCATCCTGATGCAGAACCGAAGCGCGAAGCCCCGGCAAACGCGGCGCGACCCTGTCGCGATATCTGGCGAACAGACCCTCGACCATCCCGCGGCGCGCATCGGCTGCAATGTCGCCGCTCCAGGATGACAGATTGCCTACATGGTCGAGGGACCAAAGAAAATCCGGCCGGAACGCGGCCGGATGCCCGAAACCCTGAAGACCCCGGGTAAGCCTGCCCATGAATGCACCGAGGTCCCGAAGCTGGCCGAGACTGCGCGGGCTACCGCTGAGCAGTACACCATCCACCCATGTCACCAGCCTCACAATGGATTTGGCGCCGTTCACCTCGATCAACGAAATGTCATCGCCTGCGAGTGTCGGAACGATTTGGGGCAGGCCCTGGACCCCGGCGCGTGCAAGGTGCGACATCGCGGCGTTCTGCAGTGCGATCTGGTCCGGGTCCTCACCGGCATTGGCGATCTTCAGAACGAAGGTGCGCGCGCCCCCATCGATCCGGGCATTCTGATCGCGCTCTGAAATCAACGGCAAGACCTCACTCGTGAAGCCCCAGACGCGCCGCACCAAAGACTGCATCTCGGCCAATGACAGATCGGGAGGGGGCGTGGTGAAAGCAGACATTCCTTCTCCGTTCAAAGGGCGCGTTGGCGACACGAGGGTCAGTTCGGCGGCCGGATCAGGGCTCCAGGCTTCAGAAACCTAATGCCTTCAACAGCCCTGCCCCGGCAAACACCACGTATTTTGCGGAAAAGAATATAAACGTTTTTATTGAATGCAACCCGGGAGTTCACGCATCCGGACCGCGACCCGAAAACCCGTCACTGGCCCCCGCTCCCGCAATCGGGAAGACCGCCGGCAAAGAAGGTCTCCGGCACCCATTTCAGTTCGGAGATAACATAGTTGAACTTGTCATCGCCCGGTTTCGGATTGACCAACTCGAACGCGACCTGCCCGTCACGGGACACCTCAAAAGCCCTTCCCTGCTGCGGGCTGGTCACCGCAAGCGAACCGTCCGGCAGGGGTTGCACCTTTCCCCGGATCCGCGAAAAGAAATCGTTCTTGCGGCCGTCAAAAATCACACGACGATCGTTCCGCGATGCATCCAGCGTGACAATCTCGGAGAAGTCGCGCCCCATGCGATTGTTATAAACCATGATTTCGCCCGACGGCAGCCAGTCCGGATCATGCTGACGTTCGGTCAGACCGATGCGCCACCATTTAATCTTCAGGGACGAAGGGTCGAGTACAAAGACCAGATTGAGTGACCGTGCACTGATGAGCAGGTCGCCGACGGAAAAGTCCGGGAAAGCCGCAGCCAGATTCGCTGGAAGGGGTTCCACCTCGTTCATGTGAAGCGGATCCTCCATCCATTTCCCGGCCGTATTGCGGTCATTCCGCTCGGTTCCGTTGGCAAGCTTGCGGCGCATCTGGAGGATATCGACCTCGGGATTGGCCGCAACAACGTCCTCCATCGAGATCTGCCGCAAGACGGTTCCGTCGGCAACCGACACTTCCGCCAGAGCCTTGTCGTTTATAAGCGACCAAACCGTATTCGCGTCGCTGGAGAGCGACACGGTGTGATGGAACTCGCCCGCCGTCGACCAGAGCCGCTGGCCGCAGGCATCGAACCGCTGCAGAGACATGCCGTCGTCAAAAGCCACGATGAAGGACCCGTCCGGCAACAGCGCAAAGCCATGAACGAATTTCCGGCTGTTCGGAGCCGGCTCCACCCCGCCGACGGAGATTTCGTCCAGCTTCAGAGCTCTGACGATTTTCAGATCCGGCGACAAAAGCAGCAATCCATTCTCGGGTGTGCCCGACATGGAATAACCACCAAGCACGTAACGCCAGCCACGGGCCATGCGGGTCGATTCAGCGCGATACAGCAACCCCTCGACCGTGCTGTCATCGTCCCGGTCAAGCGGCACGAAACCACTGTAGTCGGCCCCCACTTCGCGTTCCACGGTCACCGAGATCTCGGCGGCCCTGCCCGTCGCGATCTGGTTCAACTCCTTGAAGACGTCTTTAACAAGTGTTGGAAACGACGCGACTTGTACCGCCGCGCGACCGACCGCCCCCGTGCGGTCGCTGCCACTGAGCTGGGATTTGACCATCCAGCCGAAGACCATCGTCAGAACCAACCAGAGTATGAGGCAGAGCAAGAAGAACCAAAGCGCTACTGAACGTGCCACGTGAACTCCGTCTTAATGGCAGAAAATCGGCGTCAGGATAGACAGTTCACCCCGCAGAGACAACATTGGCAGAGCCAGTCAACTCGTTACGGGACGTTGGCTGCACAATTGCGCCCACCCCACAGGACTTGCTGCGCCCCGGTTCACAATAGGTCAAAACCGGATCAACTTTTACTGGCAATATCATTGACTTATTGCTGCTCGGCCAGACGCTTTCCGCGACTGCCAAAAATTGATCGCCTCTTGCTGCGCCCAAGCCTCGGTCCTATATTGGCGCTGTTCGGGCTCGCCCGGACTATGGACATAAACGCGCTCGTAATAACCGGATCGGACCCGGGGGCGGTACCCGGCGGCTCCACCAATCACCCGTTATTGGCGGGACATGGGGCCGAAACAGGATCGACGAACGTCTAAAGGGGTTTGCTTTGTCCCGGTGAGGTACCACCGTTATCGGTCCGCAAAGTACAGTTGCCAATAACAACCGTGCTCCGATGGCTCTGGCTGCGTAAGCAGTTCGATCTATCGAAACTTAAGCCCTTGCGCCTAGCAGCGTAAGGCGGGGTTCGCAGGCACCTGGCAACAGAAGCCTGCACTTCCCTCTTCATGCTTCGTCAACGACGTCCGTTTAGGGTTGCGGCAATACGCGCGACGTCCCGGACCGACGGAGACATGATGACAAATCTCGAATTACTTCAGGACTGGTACAATCGTGTCTGGGTCGAAGCGGACCTCGACGCGATCGACACCTATTTCGCGCCGCGCGCCGGGGCCGATGGGATCATGCCGGATGGCCAGGTCGGGGTGGAAGATTTCAAGGCACTTGTCCCTGCATTGCTGGCCCTCGTCCGGGATCTTTCCATCGACATCGAACGCAGCCACGAAATTGGCGATTGGCTCTGGACCCAGATCGTCGTGAAGGCCTCGACCGCGCATGGCATCGATCCGATCCACGCGCGGGGACAGGTTATGGTTCGGATCGAGGATGGCAAGATCGCCGAGGCCTATAACTGCTTCGACTTCATCACCTTCTTCGAACAGGCGGGACTACTGCCGCAGGACGCTTTTATGCTTCTGCTATCGGGAGAGAAGCTCAGCTAAACCGCGGGTCTTGCCGGCCATGAGGTTCGGTCGCATGATCGGTCCATGAAACGTGCCCTTCTTCCTGCCCTTCTTCTGCTGTCGCGGCCGGTATTAGCCTGTGACGTGGCGCTTGTTCTGACGATTGACGTGTCGGGGTCGATCGACCGTGGCGAATACCGGTTGCAGGTTCAGGGATTGGCAGATGCGCTTGCCGACCCGGAAATCGCGGATGCGATGGTTTTGGGGCAGGTTGCTCTGGCGGTTGTCGAGTGGTCCGGCACCGGACAACAGGCATTGTCAATGCCCTGGCGGCGAATGCTCAGCTATGACGAAGTCGCGGACTTCTCGGCCCGCGCCCGTGACCTCAAACGCGCCTATTCGGGGTCGGATACGGCGGTGGGTGAGGCCATTGCGTTTTCGGTCCAGCAATTCGCGGCCGTCTCGGATTGCCGCCGCAAGGTCATCGACGTGTCCGGAGACGGGCCTCAGAACGCGGGCTTTCCGCTTGCGCCCGAACGCACCGGGGCGGAGGCTGCCGGGATTGAGATCAATGCCGTCGCCATCGAGGATATCGGACAGGCGACGCCGATCACCGAGTTCTACCGGCGTTTTGTCATCACCCGGAATGGTTTCGTGATGACCGCACGCGGACTGGAGGATTACCCCCGCACGATCCGCGCGAAAATTCTGCGCGAAGTGGCAAAGCCGCTCGGCTGAACCTTGACGCGCCGCGCCGTTGCGTGTCACGCTTCCCGTCATGGGGCCCGCGACCGCGCCCCGTGAGGCCACGGCCAGACGCGTCGCATCCTTCATGATCAACCGAAAGGATGCCCCATGCCCGGCTTTGCCTCCATCTCTGCAATTCAGCTTGCCCGCCTGATCGGCACGCCCGACTGCCCGGCCCTGATCGACATCCAAACGGAGGAGGATTTCGCCGCCGATCCAAGGCTGATCCCGGGGTCGTTCCGTCACCCGTTCGATCGGGTTGAGGACCTCGTCTCCGACCTGACGGCGCGGCGCGTGGTGGTCATCTGCCAGAAGGGCAGAAAACTATCCGAAGGGGCCGCGGCGGTTTTGCGCTGCCGCGGTGTGCAGGCGGAAACCCTTGACGGCGGCGCGCTTGGCTGGGCCGCCGAGGGTCTGCCGATGATCCCCGCCGCCGCCCTGCCCGTTACGCGCCTCTGGGTCACGCGGCACCGGCCCAAGATCGACCGTATTGCCTGCCCATGGCTGATCCGTCGGTTCATCGACCCCGGCGCGCGGTTCCTGTTCGTCGCCCCGGTCGAGGTTCCTGCTGTAGCCGAGAAGTTCAACGCCACCCCATTCGACATCGAAGGCGTCACCTTCTCGCATCGCGGCGAGAAATGCTCTTTCGACGCGCTTCTTGACGATTTTCAACTTCACACAGAGCCGCTCGACCGGCTGGCTTTGGTGGTGCGCGGGGCCGATACCGACCGCCATGACCTTGCCCCGCAGGCGGCCGGGCTTTTGGCGCTGTCAGTTGGCCTGTCACGGCAATACAAGGACGATCTGGAGCAGGTTGAAGCCGGAATGCTGATGTATGACGCGCTTTATCGCTGGGCCCGCGATGGGTTCGATGAAGGCCATGGCTGGCCGGCGGGGCGCAAGGCATGAGCGACCCCAACCTCTGGCAGGTCTTCGGCCGCATCGGCATCCTGTCTTTCGGCGGTCCAGCGGCACAGATTGCGCTGATGCACCGTGAACTGGTCGAGGAGCGCGACTGGCTGAGCGAGGAGGAATATCTGCGCGCCCTGTCGTTCTGCATGCTGCTGCCCGGACCCGAGGCGATGCAGCTTGCCTCCTATGCGGGCTGGAAGCTGGGCGGCATCCGGGGCGGGCTGATCGCGGGCGGGCTCTTCGTGCTGCCGGGGGCGGCGGTGATCCTTTTGCTGGCGGCACTTTATTCCGCCTTCGGGCAGGTGCCGCTGGTCTCGGCGCTCTTTCTCGGCGTCAAGGCTGCCGTCGTGGTGATCGTGATCGAGGCCCTGATCAGGGTGGCCCGGCGGGCGATGAAAGGACAAGCGGCCTACGCGATTGCGGTCCTCGCCTTCATCGCGATCTTCGCTTTCAATCTGCCCTTCCCGGTCATTGTCGTTGCGGCTGCCATCGCAGGGGCAATTCTTCTCCCGCGTCCGCCCGCCAAGGAAATACCCCTTCCCAGGCATCCCCGCCTTGCCGGAACAGTGGCCGCCGGACTTGGGTTCTGGTGGGCACCGGTCGCTGCCCTTGCACTTTGGGGACAGGACTTTCTGGTGGAAATCGGGCTCTTCTTCTCAAAGCTCGCCGTGGTCACCTTCGGCGGCGCCTATGCCGTTCTCGCTTACATGACCCAGACGGTCGTGCAGGACTATGGCTGGCTGACAACGCCGCAAATGATGGACGCGCTGGGGCTGGCGGAAACGACGCCGGGGCCGCTGATCCTTGTTACCGAGTTCGTCGGCTACCTTGCGGGCGCGCAGGAGGGCGGCGCGGGGCTCGCCGTTGCTGCGGCGGCGCTGACGCTTTGGGTCACCTTCGTGCCCTGCTTTCTCTGGGTCTTCGCCTTCGCGCCCTATATCGAATGGATCGCCGCCCGCCCACGTCTGGCCGCCGCGCTTTCCGGCGTCAGCGCCGCCGTCGTGGGCGTCATCGCCAATCTGGCCATCTGGTTCGCGCTGCACCTGTTCTTTACCCGCACGGGCAGTCTCGGCGGGTTGTCCCTGCCCGTTCCGGACCTGACATCCTTTCACTGGCAACCGGCCCTGATTGCTTTGCTGTGCGGCTGGCTTCTGTTGCGACGACACTGGAACATAATCGCTGTTCTCGGCCTCGCCGCCTCTGTCGGAGCGGCCCTGTCAGCGGGCCAATGACAATGCACCGCGCATGCGCGGCAAGAGCCCTTTCATTCCGGTTCGAATCCCTTATGCTGGCGATCACGCAGCCACGGGAAGACCGCAAAATATGAGTAAAACCATCGACTACGGCAACCTCATGCACCGCGCGATGCGCGGTCTGATTCTGGAGGTTCTGCGCGGGGTCGAACGGCATGGTCTGCCCGGCGAACACCATTTCTTCATCACCTTCGACACACGCCACCCCTCGGCCCAACTCGCCGATTGGTTGCGTGAACGGTATCCCGAGGAGATGACCGTGGTGATGCAGCATTGGTACGATGCGCTGAGCGTGAATGACGACGGCTTTGCCATCACGCTGAATTTTGGCGACAGCCCGGAACCGCTCTACATACCGTTCGACGCGATCCGCACCTTCGTTGATCCCTCCGTCGAATTCGGCCTGCGATTCGAAACGCAGGACAGCGACGACGACGACGAGGATGAAGACGAAGACGACACCGAAGAGGCCACTGCGCCGCGCAAAGAGGCCGAGGTTGTCAGCCTCGACAAATGGCGGAAGTGACGCTCTAGCGACGTTAGCGCCACCGTTAACGACATCGTCCTTGGCCCCCCGGCCGGAATCGCTTAGGCAGGGTCCGACATCTTTCAAGGACGGACCTTTGCCATGACCAAGACCCGCACCGAGACCGACAGCTTCGGCCCGCTTGAGGTTCCAACCGACAAGTATTGGGGGGCGCAGACCCAGCGCTCGATCATCAACTTCCCCATCGGCTGGGAAAAGCAGCCGGTCGCGATCATCCGCGCGCTTGGCGTGATCAAACAGGCGGCGGCTGAGGTCAATATGGCGACCGGCAAGCTCGACCCCGCCATCGGCAAGGCGATGGTGCAGGCGGCGTCCGAGGTCGTGGCGGGCAGGTTCGACGACAACTTTCCGCTGGTCGTGTGGCAGACCGGATCGGGCACCCAGTCCAACATGAACGCCAATGAGGTCGTGTCGAACCGCGCCATCGAGATCCTTGGCGGTGAGATGGGATCGAAAAAGCCGGTTCACCCGAACGATCACTGCAATATGGGCCAGTCGTCGAACGACACCTTCCCGACCGCGATGCATGTCGCCATCGGCATGATGGCGCGCGATGTGCTGTTGCCGGGCCTGCGCAAACTGCATGGGGCGCTTGCCGCCAAGTCCGAGGAATTCAAGGACATCATCAAGATCGGCCGGACGCACACGCAAGACGCCACCCCTCTGACCTTGGGCCAGGAATTCGGCGGCTATGCGCATCAGGTCAAGAAGGGGATCGAGCGGGTCGAAGGCTGCCTGCCCGACATCTATGAACTGGCGCAGGGCGGCACTGCCGTCGGGACCGGGCTCAACACGAAAAAGGGCTGGGATACCGCGATTGCCGCCAAGATCGCCGAGATCACCGACCTGCCCTTCGTCACCGCACCGAACAAGTTCGAGGCGCTGGCGGCGCATGATGCGATGGTCATGTTCTCGGGCGCGCTGAAGACGGTTGCCGCGAGCCTTTTCAAGATCGCCAACGACATGCGGCTTCTGGGCTCCGGCCCCCGTTCGGGTCTGGGCGAACTGATCCTGCCCGAGAATGAGCCCGGATCGTCGATCATGCCGGGCAAGGTCAACCCGACACAGGCCGAGGCGCTGACCATGGTCTGCGCCCATGTCATGGGCAATGACGCCGCCGTCGGTTTCGCCGGGTCGCAGGGGCATTTTGAACTGAACGTCTACAACCCGATGATGAGCTACAATGTGCTCCAGTCGATGCAGCTTCTGGGCGACGCTGCAGGCAGCTTCACCGATAACATGGTCGTCGGGACCGAAGCCAATATCGCGCGCATCGACAAGCTGATGAAGGAAAGCCTGATGCTGGTGACGGCGCTTGCCCCCACCATCGGCTATGACAATGCCACCAAGGTCGCCAAGACCGCGCACAAGAACGGCACGACGCTGCGCGAAGAGGCCATTGCACTCGGCTTCGTCGATGGCGAGACCTTTGATCGGATCGTGCGCCCCGAACTGATGGTCGGCCCGGAGGACTGAGACCTGCCCCAGATCGTCAACCTCAGGACCGAGCGCAAGCGGCGCGACAAGGCCAAAGACCGGGCGAAGGCGGCGGAAAACGCCGCCCGTTTTGGCCGGAGTAAGATTACAAAGGCCGAGGAAGAGGATGCAACCGCCCGCGCGGCCCGGCATCTCGACCAGCACCGGCGCGAGGACCCGGAGACGTGAGCCGCCCGCTCAAAAGGTCGCTGACCCTGAACGGGCACCGGACGAGCGTGTCACTGGAAGACCCATTCTGGCGCGCCTTCAGGCAAATTGCCGAAGCTAGGGATGTGCCGATCAATGCCCTTGCGGCTGAAATCGATGCCGCGCGCGATGCCGAAACCGGCCTTGCAACAGCGATACGGCTGTTCGTTCTGAACGATTTGCAGGTCCGGCTTGCGGGGCGCTGACGCCTAGCCTGCGACGGGTTGCGGATAAAGTGCGCGCCGGAGCTTACGGCTAAGCGACTTTTGATACTCTTCGTCCTCGGTCAGACCTCTGCGGCGGGATCGGGACGTCAGTTCGCCAGAAAAGAGCGCCTGGATTTCCTCACGCGATACGGTTTCGAACTCGGGTTCCGGTTCAATGTGAATTCCGACGAAGCGCCAGGACGGAATGGCGATGCGCAGCAGGCTGCTGGCGGCGTCGCGCCCCGTTTGACCGCTGTGATATTCGTGTAACGCCATGTTCCCTCCCCAGGGTCACGACACTTCCCCACGCGATCACGTCGGTCCATTATGGCCGAAGAATCGCACGCCAAACTCGAAGCTGCGATAGTTTCTCATCCCAGATCAATTCCCGGTTGCGGACATCATTGATTTCCCGCCAACAAGGTTAACGAATGTTGTCTCAACGCAACAGAATGCCAACGGGCCCAAGGCATCTACCGACAAAAAGCCACAAGTCGCAGCATTGCGTCTTCAGCCACTCTCTGACCGTTCCGGCATAGCGACCGTTGCCTTGCGTCCAAAGATTAATTCAGTTCGCGCTTCAGCAAAGCCGCAATTTCCTCACGCGAAACCGAGAGATCGACACCCCCGGTTTTGAAAGCCTGAGACGCGCGGATACCAAAGGATGGAAAGGCGATGCGGATATGCCCCTGCAGGAGTCCGGAGACAACAGGGCTCTCGCCGTGAGTGCCGCGAAACCAGTTCAACATCGTTACCCGCCCCCCGACGGATGTGTGATCCGGGCCCACTTCTGAGTGTGTCTGCGGTCCCGGCGGACGTTTCCGCCCGATGTGGTGACAAAGTCAGTTCCGGCGAGATTCTTAACAAATCCCTTATTGGTTGTATTTATTTTCGCCTGAGTAACGTTGCGTCATCCTGCCGAGTTTGCGGGAAGATTCATCTCAATCATGGCAAAACCATGGTGAATTCGCTAAAATTGCCGCTTTTTGGCCATTTTTGAGCAATTCACCGATACCAAGGTGTTCCGATCTGGAATCTGATTCGTTTTCCCAACGCGGCAAAATTCATAACACGACTTCCACCAGTGGTTGCCGTCACCTCGGATGGCACGGTTATTGCCTTACTGAAACCCGAAGTGGAATGCCCGCCTGCGAACGGACTGTGAGATGGGCCACAGGAACCGGCGGTGGCGTACCTTCTGTCGAGAATTCCAGATCGCGGACCAGAAGCGCGAGTAGTAGCGGCCCCTCGATCATTGCGAACCCCGCCCCGGGGCAAACCCGGGGTCCCGCCGAAAACGGCAGGAAGGCACGCCGCGCGCTGTCGCGCCCCTCAGGGCTTTGCCACCGGCCGGGATCGAAGTCATCGGGCCGGTCCCAGAGTCTTTCGTGCCGGTGGACATGCCAGGGGCTGATGACAATCTGCGCCCCTCGCGGCACGGCCCGGTCGCGGAACCGGGCCGGGCAGCGCGCTTCACGCACCATCATCGGCACCGGCGGATAGAGCCGCAGCACCTCGCGGAAGGTATCGCGGGCCAGCTTAAGCCGGGCGACATCGGCAAAAACAGGCGTTTCGCCCAGAACTTCCCGTGCCTCCGCGGCGACCCGTGCCTGATGGTCGGGATCGGCGGCCAGAAGATAGAGCGCCCAGGCCAGAGCCGAGGCTGAGGTTTCATGCCCGGCAAGGAAGAAAATCGCGACCTGATCAACCATTTCATCTGCATCAAAGCGGGCGCCGGTTTCGGGATCGGCGGTCGTCATGATCTTGGTGGCCAGATCGTCGGGCGCCGTACCTGCGGCAATTTCGGTCGCGCGCTCGGTCGTCAGTCGGGCGATGAGGCCCCTTATCTCGCGCGCGGCGCGGCCGATGCCGGGGCGATGAAACCGCGGCACCCAGCGCGGCAAGGGCAGGAAGGCCGCAAGGTTCAATAGTGGCTGCGCCCGCTGATAGCGGCGGAAGGCGTGGAACACGCCGGAGGCGGCTTGATGTTCTATCGGTATTGAAAAGAGCGTGCGAAAGATCACGTCCGCTGCGGCATGGCTCGCCTCTTCTTCGACCTCCACCACTGTTCCCACCCGCGCCGCCATCCGGTCGCGGGCCGAATCGGCGGCGCCAAGCATGGCAGGAAAGGTCTGATGCAGACGCCCACCGGCAAAGGCCGGGTCGATGATCCGCCTTTGCCGCGACCATTCGGCGCCATTGGTGACAAAGACCGACCGACCGAGCAAAGGTCGCAACCCCTCGCGCACACGGTCGGATTTCGGGAAGTCCGCCGGGCATTCCTTCAAGACCCGGTCGATCAGGTCGGGGTCGTTGCAAAGGTACGAACGAAAGAACGGGGTACGAAACTCGGCCATCCAGGCGCGGTAGAGCCGCGCCGGTTGAGCGGAAAGGATATCAGCCCGGAAAAGCCGCAGATATCGCAGCAGGGACACCTTGTCAGGGCGGGAGGCGGGTTTCGGCGCGATCATTCGATATCCCGGTAACGGTTTGCCACACGCTCGATCCGGCTTTGCGACGGCTTGCGGTCGCGGAACCGGGCGGCAAGCGTCTTCGGTCCGGCAGTTATGCGAAAGTAATCATAGTCGCCTGGTCGGTCGAACGCGCAAAGATACTGGAAATGCAGCCGGAAATACCGCCGCTTCAATGCCTGCCAACGTTCGGGGCTGAGGGTCTGGGTGAAGGCAGCCGAGATTACGAGGGGCCATCGTTTGTTGGGTGGCGCGACACCGGTCACGCTGACCGGATCACACAGCGCGAAAGAACAGCCGTCACCGGGGGCCGTGACATCGACCCATGCCAATTCATCACGCGCCGAAAGGAAGGCGAGATCGGCCCTCAGCCGTCGCGCGCACGGCAGGAAGGCAGCCATCGGCACCACATGGCCGAGCGACAGAAACCCCAGGGCTGGCCCCGATGCGGGCACCCTGCCCGACCGGATCAGATCGGCCAGAACCGACACGGCCAGATGCGCGCCGGAGGAATGCCCGACAACCAGCACCTCGTCCCAGTCCTCCTGCAGTGCGGCCACGACGCGGTCCGTAAACTGTGCCAGCCGCGCCTCAAGCACGGCCGGATAGGCGCCACCCTCCTGTGCCGTGAACGCGTAATCATGCATCAGGTAATAGGCATAGATCCTGCCATCGAGCGCCCGGAACCGCCAAAGGATCGCCCAGACGAGCAGCGCGGCCCCGATCCAGCCAAACCCGCCCGGCAATCCAGCCGCCGCAAGACCACGGCCCAGCAGCAGGGCGGCGCCCCAGCCCGCCGCAGCCGCGATGAGCAATTGAAGCAAAAGTACCACCACAGGATAGAGCGCCGCTATGGTGGGACCCTTTCTCAGCTGCATGACACGGAAAATCACACCCGAAGCGACATAGATCCATGCGGTTTTCAGAAGCTGCCCGTAGGTCGCAGCAATCCCTTCAGCCATCGAAGACCGGACGATGTCGGACCAGACCAGAACCTCGATCTCCGCCTGAGTTTCGCCGTCCTCCATGCGGCCGGTGACCTGCCATCCGTGAGCATGGCCGGGACGCTTGGGGCCAAGCACAACTTCATATCCGGAAATCTCGGACTGGGCCTTGGCTTCGCTGCGGTAAAGCTCGCGGTAGCGACGCGGATGAAAGGGGTCGTAACCGGGGATGTAAAACACCCGCCGGCGCGCAACCTTGTCCCGGTCTCCGCGCTGCATTCCTTTGCCGCCTGCCGACTGCCTCTGTTGCAGGTGATGCTAACGAAGAATAACCGGCATTACCAATCAGGAACCGCGCGCTTCAGGATCAGAGATCCTGGCCCGCAAGCACGGCCCCGGCGGCCCGGCCCAACTGCCGTGACACATCCTCAAAAACGGTATCGTATCCAGAAAACAGCGCCCGGTTCAGGTCACGCCCGGCCTCGGTTTCGGAAAAGTCGATGTACTCGCCAACTTCGGCATCGGTCAGCGGCGCATAGGCCATGGCGAGATAGGACAGGATCCATATCTCGGTTTCCTCGCGAATATCGCGCTCCTGCCCCCAGATTTCGCCGATGATCTCATCCTCAACCATCGCCGACGGCAACGCGCCCGCATCAGCCAGCCCGAGGTAAAAGGCATAGTTGGCATTCAGCCCGCCGGTTACGTTCGCCTCGACAAGATCGTTGGTCGAGACGAACTCTTCGATCAGCTCAAGCCGGGGATCGGCGGTCTCGCGCATCTCCTCCAGTTTCGCCCGGCTCGCCTCATCGACAGCTTCGTCCAGAAGGGCGCGGCGAGCCGAGATCTCCAGCGCGACGATCCGCTGCCCCAGATCGGACGAAAAGAAGTCCAGCATCGCAGGAACATCGCCATCTGACGCATCCAGCGCAGCCGCGAACGCTTCGGAGAATCCATCGACCATGCGCCCGGTCTCATAAATACCAGCGACGGCGTCATTCCAGCGGGCGCCGCCGCTGCCCGGAAACATGTCGGCTTCCAGATCGCGCCCATAACCAAGCCCCTCCTCGGTCATCACGGCGAAGACCTCAGGCAGTTTCAAAGCCGCATTCAATGCCGCGACATCAGCGTCTGCGGCGCGGCAGAGCCCGGGCAGAGAAAGCAAGAGTGCGACAAGTGGCGCTGCGGCAGGTCGGAACATGGATGATCCCCGAAAGAGTGAAGCCTACACCTAGTCATATAGGACGTCTCTGCCAAGAACCCGGCGTCGTTGTTGAGATGCGCCGAGGCCCCGTCTTGCAAAAATACGGGTTGCACTGCCGTGCGCGGCCCGCTAAATCCCGCCCAGAACGACCCCTGACGCGGAGAGGTGCCGGAGCGGTCGAACGGGGCGGTCTCGAAAACCGTTGTGGGTGTGAGCCCACCCAGGGTTCGAATCCCTGTCTCTCCGCCATATCCCTCAGAATAGTCCGAACCCTTGGCGACCTGTGTGCCACGCGATCAGTAGCCGGGCGACCCAAAGCTCGGCACCGGGCCATTCACCGCCTGCAAACGCTCCAGATTTATGATCGTCGACAGCATGATGCGGTCCTGACTCCAGTCGCCGGGTTTCTGTATGGCGATCGCGGCGGTCAAGGTAATCGCGACAAAGGGTGCGGCCAGCACGGCGAACACCAACGTTGGATTACGTTCCGCCCTCCCCTCGATCACCCTGATCATCCGGCGTTTTAGAAGCGCCGCCGCGCGTCCGCCGAACAGCCCACCTTCGGTTCGTACCAAAGCCACGGCAGGCAGTTCCACAGCGATCAACCGGCGCGGACGCAGCCCGTCATGGCAGACACGCAGCAGACAGTCGCAATACTCAGCCACGCTGTAGCCCCGCCGCATCAGAATCTGGCGGTCACACGAGAGTTCGCGCAACTCCTCTACCTGCCGTTTCCAAAGATGGAAGGCCGGGTTCCAAAACAGGAACGGCTGGATGAGACCAAGGGCGATTTCCCATTCGACATCGCCCTGCCGCAAGTGCTGCAGCTCGTGCCCGAGCGCGATCTTCAGATCCGCCTCGCGGGCGAGCATGGCTGAGGGCAGGACCACGATCCGGGACCGGAACCCGCGAGTCGAGAAAGGCACGCTGACCGCGTCCGACAACCTGAGTTCCACCTGTCCGATCCGACGCCAGACATAACTCTCGGTGATGATGCGGCGGAGCCGGGCGAAAGACAGGACAAGGCGCGCCGCGAAGAGGGTGAAGCCAAGTGCGAGGAAGACGGCGACGCCCTGCCCGACCGGCCCGGCCATGACTTGCGCCAGGTCGCCCCGGAAGCCCAGAAGCCGTTCGAGGTCGGCCGGATTCATCTCAAACCGGCCCTGAAGGTATTGCGACAGAACGAAATCGGTCAGATTCACCGAGTTTTCAGGAGCGACATAACCCGCCTGCATCGCCATCGAGAATAGAGCGACGAAAAGCGGGCTGACGATGACGGCAAGAAAGATGGTCCTGAGCAGCCTCAGCCGCGCGGTGACCGCGTGACCAAGGCCGGCGATGTTGAGAATTCGGGCGAAGACCGCCCAGACGAGGCAGGTGAAAACCAGAAGTGCGTTGACCTCGATATAGGCGCCGAAAAGGGTGCTAGCGTTTGTCATCCCTGAGCCTCTTGTCAATCAGCGCCCGAATCTCGTCGAGCGCCTCTTCCGACAGGTCGTAATCGTCGACCAGCCGCGCAACGAGTGTCGCGGGCGCATTGTCGAAGAGTTTTTCGGAAAGGTTCTTCAGCGAACGCGACTGATAGGTGTCCTTGCTCAGCGTTGCTGTATAGAGAAAGGTCTTGCCCTGTTTCGTACTGCTGACGAAACCCTTTTGTTCAAGGATGCGCAGGATCGTTGCGGCCGAGGTATAGGCAAGCTTGCGCGCGGGCGCGAGTGCCTCTTGCACCTCCCGCACGGTCGCCTCGCCAAGGTCCCAGAGCCGGGACATGAATTCCAGCTCCACCTCGGTCAGGAATTTGGTTTTCTTGTCGCTCATTTTTTGGTCTTCCCGATCCAGCTCGATCCTCGGGACCTTTCTACTAAGCTTTCCACATTTCTCAAAACGGAATGCGTTTCAGACCTTCCAGAAGCAGAACACGCCCCAGCCGATGGAAATGGCCAGCGGCCACCAGAGTGGCATGCCGATCAGTCCAAGCCAGGCCATGAAGATGTAGGAAGTGCCGAGAAGCGTGATGAACAGCCGGTCGCCACGCGTCGTCGTCAGGCCCAGCACGCCCTGCCGTTCATCCCCGCCCGGGCGGCGGATTTCCAGCACTGTAAGAATGCCCATGGCGGTGAAGATGCCGATGAAGACCAGAAGCGTCGCCGGTGTCCAGGCCATCCAGAACGAGGGCCAGAGCGGTGCCGTCCAGGAAAATCCCTTGTCCTCGGTCTGGCCGAGATTACCCCACCCCGCCGTCTGGGCCGTGGCGGCCAGAGGCATCAAGGTCAGAAGGAATGTCAGGAGCCGCATCAAACCCTCCCCAGGGCAAAGCCCTTGGCGATGTAGTTGCGCACGAACCAGATGACGATGGCGCCGGGAATGATGGTGAGCGTTCCGGCGGCCGCCAGCAGTCCCAGTTCGTACCCCGCCGAAGACGCCGTGCGGGTCATCGTCGCGGCGATGGGCTTGGCGTAGACCGCCGTCAGGGTCTTCGCGAGCAGGAGTTCCACCCAAGAGAACATGAAGCAGAAGAAGGCCGCGACGCCGACACCGGCCTTGATCGTCGGCAGGAAGATCTGCGTGAAGAAACGCGGGAAAGAATAACCGTCGACGAAGGCGGTCTCGTCGAGTTCCTTCGGCACACCGCCCATGAAGCCTTCAAGGATCCAGACCGCGAGCGGGATGTTGAACAGGCAATGCGCCAGCGCCACCGCAATATGGGTATCGAATAGCTCCATCGCCGAATAAAGCTGGAAGAAGGGCAGCGCGAAGACCGCCGCCGGGGCCATGCGGTTTGTCAGGAGCCAGAAGAACAGCTGCTTGTCGCCGAGGAACCGGTAGCGTGAGAAGGCGTAAGCCGCGGGCAAGGCGACGGTGACGGAGATCACCGTGTTGATCGTCACGTAGATGATCGAGTTGATATAGCCCCAATACCACGTCGGATCGGTGAAGATTGTCCGGTAGCTCGCCAGCGTCCATTTCTGCGGGAAGAGCGAGAAGCCGCCGAGGATCTCTTGCGTGGTCTTGAAGCTCATCGCCACCAGCCAGTAGATCGGCAGCATCAGAAAGATGATGTAGAGGATCGGAATGATTGATCTTTTCTGCATGATGATCCCCTATTTCACATCGTGCCGCGTCATCAGCGTGTAGAAAAGCCACGAGACGAAGAGCGTGATGGCAAAGTAGATGAGCGACATCGCCGCCGCGGGCCCGAGGTCAAACTGCCCAAGCGCGATCTTGACGAGGTCGATGGAGAGAAGCGTGGTCGAATTGCCCGGACCCCCGCCTGTCAGCACGAAGGGCTCGGTATAGATGTTGAAGCTGTCCATGAAGCGCAGCAGGACCGCGATCGTCAGCACCTGCTTCATCTTTGGCAACTGGATGTAGCGGAAGACCGCCCAGTTCGACGCACCGTCGATCTTCGCCGCCTGATAATAGGCGTCGGGGATGGAGACGAGGCCGGCATAACAGAGAAGCACGACGAGCGAGGTCCAGTGCCAGACATCCATGGTGATGATCGTGACCCAGGCGGCAAGTGGGCTGCGGGTCATGTTGTAGTCGATCCCAAGGACGTGGTTCATGAAATAGCCCAGAAGGCCGATATCGGGCAGGGTGAAGATGTTCCACATCGCGCCCACGACGTTCCACGGGATCAGCATCGGCAGCGCCATGGTGACAAGGCAGACCGGCACCCAGAAGCCCTTGCGCGGCATGGAAAGCGCGATGATCACGCCCAAGGGCACCTCAATGATCAGGATGAGGAAAGTGAAGAGGAACTGGCGACCAAGGGCGGCGTGGAAGCGTTCTGAGCGCAGAATATCCTGAAACCAGCCGAGCCCGTGCCAGAAGAACTGGTTGTTGCCGAAGGTTTCCTGCACCGAATAGTTGACCACGGTCATCATCGGCACGAGCGCGTTGAAGGCGACGAGGATTAGAACGGGAAGGACGAAGAACCACGCCTTCTGATTGACCTTGCGCATCAGGCGGCCCTTTCCTGTTTGGTGGCGATCCAGCCATCGCGGTAAAGCCGTGTCTGGTCAGGACGGAAGGTCAGATGAACGCTCTCGCCCTGGCCCGGCGCCGCGCCTTCTACAATGGCGCTGACCTTCGTATCGCCTGCCACGGCCTCGACCACGGAATGGCGGCCAAGATCCATGACCTTACGCACCTTGGCCGCGATGCCACTTGGCCCCAGCGTCACATATTCCGGCCGGACGCCGATCTCATGGCGCCCCGCGCCGGGCGCCACCGCGCCTTCAAGCGCGATCTGCTGGCCCGCGAAGAAGGCCGCCCCATCGCGCAGTTCGGCAGGCAGGACGTTCATGCCTGGTGAGCCGATGAAATGGCCGACAAAGGTATGCGCGGGCCGCTCGAAAAGGTCGACGGGCGTGCCGATCTGCACCACCTCGCCCTCCTGCATCACCACGACCTGATCGGCGAAGGTCAGTGCCTCGGTCTGGTCATGGGTGACATAGATCATCGTCACCTTCACCTTCTGATGCAACTCTTTGAGTTTGGAACGTAATTTCCATTTCAGATGCGGGTCGATGACGGTCAGCGGCTCATCGAACATGATGACATTCACGTCGTCGCGGACAAGGCCGCGCCCCATGGAAATCTTCTGCTTGTTGTCGGGCGAAAGATGCGCGGCGCGGGTCCCTAGCATCTCGGTCACATCGAGCATTGCGGCGATCTCCTCGACGCGGGCCTTCACGCGGCCTTCGTCGACGCCACGGTTGCGCAGCGGAAAGGCGAGATTGTCGTAGACCGACATCGTGTCGTAGATCACCGGGAACTGGAACACCTGCGCAATATTGCGCTGGTCGGGCGGCAGGCCGGTCACATCCTTGCCATCGAACAGGATGCGCCCCTCGGACGGATGCAAAAGACCCGAGATGATGTTCAAAAGCGTGGACTTGCCGCAGCCCGAAGGCCCGAGCAGCGCATAGGCGCCGCCATCCTGCCAGTCGAGATCCAGCTCCTTCAGCGCGTAGTCCTGCGGCCCTTTCGGGTCGCTCATGTAGGAGTGGCGGAGCCGGTCGAGGGTAATCTTGGCCATGCGCGGGTCCTCAGGCGGCAAGCGCGCCATCGGGCGCGAAATAGAAGCAATGGGCGGGGTCCATGAAAAATTCATGATCTTCGCCGACACGGTAGGGATGGACGCCCGAGGCAAGCGAAACCCAGGTATCCTCCCCCATGCGGAAATGGGCGGTCGATTCCGACCCTGAAAGCTCGGTGATCTGGATGGTGCCCGTCATCGCCACATGCGCCTCGTGCAAGCGGATGGGGCTGACATAGTTCGGGCGGATCGCGACGGTATAGGCGCCGTCCTTCAGGCCCGCCGCGGCACCCGAGAGAGTCCAGCCGACACCGTGGCCCAGCTCCATCCGGTCACCTTTCTTGATGACCGGGGCAGAATTGATCGGCGGGTCGGAAAAGACCCGGGCCGAGGTCAGCGTATTGGGTTTGCGGTAGATCTCAGCCGTCGGCCCGAACTGGGTGACGTGACCGTCCTGCATCAGCGCGGTCCTGCCGCCCAGCATCAACGCCTCGGCCGGTTCCGATGTGGCATAGACGACGACCGCGCCGCGCCCTGCGAACAGCTCCGGCAACTGATCGCGCAATTCCTCCCGCAACTTGTAGTCAAGGTTGGCGAGCGGCTCATCAAGGAAGACGGCGGTCGACTCCTTGGCGATGGCGCGGGCCAAAGCGGTGCGTTGTTGCTGCCCGCCCGACAGTTCATGCGGGCGGCGGTTCAGCATGGGGCGCAGTTGCAGCACATCCGCCGCTGCCTCCACCCGCCCCTGAATCTCCGACTTGGCAATGCCTGCGACCCGCAAGGGGGAGGCAATATTGTCGAAGACCGTCATATGCGGATAGTTCACGAAGAATTGGTGGACGAGGCTGATATTACGCTTCTGGGGCGACATCCCCGTCACGTCCTGCCCGTCCATCAGGATCTGCCCCGACGCGGCCCGGTCGAGCCCGGCCATCAGCTTGATCAGCGAGGTTTTGCCCGATCCCGTCTCGCCCAGAAGGACGTTGAAACGTCCCGGCTCCAGCACGAGAGAGGTTTCCTTGATATGCGTCACCTGCCCCACGCGCTTGGTGATCGCCTTCAGTTCCAGCGCCATGTCCCCTCCCCGAGGTGTCGCTTGTTTTCATTGGTGGGAATGGCCGGGGCACCCTGGCCCCGGCCCGGTCCCGCCCGGTTAGACCGGACGGGATTGTATCAGGACCTCAGTTTTCAGCCCACTGCTGGATCAGCTCATCGTAGTTGATGGTCTCACCCTGCGGTTTCTCGTTGTCGAGCTTCGCATGCGGGCCGCCTTCCTTGCCGAGCCATTCCGAAGGATCGACCTCGGGGTTCAGACGCGGACCACAACCGCCGTAGACACCAGCCGCCTCGTCTGCCTGCTGCATGCGGGCCATGGTGATATCCATTTCCTCGGCCAGACGGTCCATCGCTTCCTGCGGCGTGAAGGCGCCGGAGTTCACATCACCGATCTGCTGCCACCAGATCTGGGCCAGCTTCGGATAGTCGGGCACGTTGATGCCCGTGGGCGACCACCGCACACGGTCGGGCGAGCGGTAGAACTCCACCAGACCACCAAGTTTCGGCGCGCGTTCGGTGAAGCTTTCATGACGGACAGTAGAGTCGCGGATGAAGGTGAGACCGACATGCGACTTCTTCACGTCGACCGTCTTCGACACGACGAACTGGGCATAAAGCCAGGCCGCCTGCGCCCGGTCTTCCGGGGTCGACTTGAGGAACGTCCACGAGCCCACGTCCTGATAGCCGACCTTCTGGCCTTCTTTCCAGTACGGCCCATGCGGGCTGGGTGCCATGCGCCAGAGCGGCATACCCTCGTCATCGACGGTATTGTTGCCTTCCGACTTCGGCTTCACCATGTCGGCGGTGAAGGCGGTGTACCAGAAGATCTGCTGGGCCACGTTGCCTTGCGAAAGCGCAGGCAGCGACTGATAGAAGTCATAGGACGCAGCCCCCGGAGGTGCGTATTTCCGCAGCCACTCATCCCATTTGGCGATGGCATAGACCGCTGCCGGACCGTTCGCCTCACCGCCGCGCGACACGCTCGCACCGGCCGGGTTGCACGATCCCGCTTCCATACGGATGCCCCATTCGTCGATCGGTACGCCGTTCGGCTCACCGGGCGATCCCGCGCCCGCCATCGACAGCCAGGCATCGGTCATGCGCCAGCCAAGATCCGGCGCACGCTTGCCGTAATCCATGTGGCCGTAGATCGCGGTTCCGTCGATTTCCTTCACGTCATTGGTGAAGAACTCGGCGATATCCTCATAGGCCGACCAGTTGACCGGCACGCCGAGGTCATAGCCATACTTGGCCTTGAACGCCTCTTGCAGATCGGCGCGGTCGAACCAGTCCTTGCGGAACCAATAGAGGTTCGCGAACTGCTGGTCGGGAAGCTGGTAAAGCTTGCCATCGGGGCCTGTGGTGAACTGGGTGCCCATGAAGTCATCCAGATCGAGACCCGGATTGGTCGTCGCAGCCCAAGACCCGGCCATCTGATCGGTCAGGTTATAGGCCAGTTGCAGACGAGCATGGGTGCCGATGAGGTCCGAGTCATTGACATAGCCGTCATAGAGATTGCGCTGCGTCTGCATCTGCGTCTGCACCGCCTGCACCACTTCGCCCTCGCCGAGGATCTGGTGATTGACCGTGATCCCGGTGATTTCCTCGAAGGCCTTGGTCAGAACTTCCGATTCATAGGAATGGGTCGGAATGCCTTCCGACAGTACATTGATTTCCATCCCCGCATAGGGTTCGGCAGCCTTGATGAACCATTCCATTTCGGCCATCTGCTCTTCTTTCGAAAGCGCAGAGGGCTGGAATTCGCTGTCGATCCACTTCTGTGCGGCCGCGGCATCGGCAAATGCCTGCCCGGCCCCCGCAATGACCGCAGATACGGCCACCGCGGAGAGAAGATACTTCCGCATCCTGTCTCCTCCCTGAGATTTGTTGGGCCAGCGGAAACTGGCCGATAGATATTCAGGCGAGATGTTAGCGTTTGTCAAACTAAAACTTTAGTAGAAATTAATTCAAATATAAATGCTTGTATTTGCTCGATTTATTATCAAACTTGACATGCCGCCCCTCAGATGAACGGACAGACGCGAAACCCTTTTTGGGCAGCGGTCCGCCCGGAAAAAGGGCCTGAATGGAGCAGCCAGCCACATTTGCCTGCAGTAAACAAACATATCGCTTTCGCCCCAAACACGCCCCGTTTCTGGCTCAGAATGGTCATGGCGGCATGTCCCAATGTCTGCAGGGGAAATTCACTTGCAGGGGCTGCCCATGACCCACTCCGAGAACAACCACAAGCGCCGGGCTTCCGCGTTTCTGACGGGAACAGCATCCCGTATCGGTAGAATGATGATGGTCGCGGCACTTGCCGGGCTGGTACCGGTCACCTCGGATGCCACACAGCCGCGCCCGATGAATCACATGGTCGCACGCAAGGCGATTGCAGCACCGTCCGGTGCCAAGGCGCTTTGTACACAGTACAGCTGGGCCTGCGCGCGCAACGGTGGCACCCAACTGGCGGATCGCGCCGTGATGAAGATTGCGCACAAAGTGAACCTGAGCGTCAACAAGAAGGTCCGCCCGATTTCCGATCGTGCGCAATACGGTGTTGACGAACGCTGGGACCTGCCGACGCGGCGCGGCGGCGATTGCGAGGATTTTGCGCTCCTGAAGAAGAAGCAACTCGTCGAGGCCGGTCTGCGTCCCGAAACACTGCTGATCGCGACTGTGCTCGACCGCAATCGCGGCGCCCATGCGGTGCTGGTCCTCAGGACATCGGCCGGGGATTACGTTCTCGACAATCTTGGAAACCGGATCAAACCCTGGCGCGACACTGGCTACAGCTTCATCCGGATGCAGGATCCGAACCGACCGGATCGCTGGGTCGCAGTTCTGGCGGGTGGTGTGTTTAACGCCTGAAGTTCCGATCAGCAGCGACAAAGAACGCAAAACCCGCATGCCGAAACATGCGGGTTATTCCTTTTTAACAAGTCGCTATGACATCGCAGTCAGGTCAAGCGCCTAAACATCCGGACCGTACGGCCTTGCATTAAGGTCAGCGAATGCGTCGGCCATGACCATTGCCGGAATTGCCCTCGCCACTGTTTTCCGAATTCTCAGCGTTGTTGTTGTCTCCAGAATTGCCGGGGGCATCCTGATCGCCATTCCCGTGGCCATTGTTGTCGTGACCTTCGCCACCGCCGGAGCCTTCGCCACCACCGGAGCCTTCGCCACCGCCGGAGCCTTCGCCACCGCCGGAGCCTTCGCCACCACCGGAACCTTCGCCACCGCCGGAGCCTTCACCACCACCGGAACCTTCGCCACCACCGGAGCCTTCGCCACCGCCGGAACCTTCGCCACCACCGGAGCCTTCACCGCCGCCGGAGCCTTCACCGCCGCCGGAGCCTTCACCGCCGCCGGAGCCTTCACCGCCGCCGGAGCCTTCGCCACCGCCGGGACCTTCGCCACCGGAGCCTTCGCCACCGCCGGAACCTTCGCCACCGCCAGAGCCTTCGCCTCCACCGCCGCCAGTGCCACCGCCGCCGCCAGTACCACCACCGCCGCCAGTGCCTCCACCGCCGCCAGTGCCGCCGCCGCCGCCAGTGCCTCCACCGCCGCCAGTACCACCACCGCCGCCAGTGCCTCCACCGCCGCCAGTACCACCACCGCCGCCAGTGCCGCCGCCGCCGCCAGTGCCTCCACCGCCGCCAGTGCCGCCGCCGCCGCCAGTACCACCACCGCCGCCAGTGCCTCCACCGCCGCCAGTACCACCGCCGCCGCCAGTACCACCGCCGCCGCCAGTACCACCGCCGCCGCCAGTGCCTCCACCGCCGCCAGTGCCTCCACCGCCGCCAGTACCACCGCCGCCGCCAGTGCCTCCACCGCCGCCAGTACCACCGCCGCCGCCAGTGCCGCCGCCAGTGCCGCCGCCGCCGCCGGTACCACCACCGCCGCCAGTGCCTCCACCGCCGCCAGTACCACCGCCGCCAGTACCACCGCCGCCGCCAGTGCCTCCACCGCCGCCAGTGCCTCCACCGCCGCCAGTGCCTCCACCGCCGCCAGTACCACCACCGCCGCCAGTGCCGCCGCCTACATCGTCACCGCTCAGGCCTGGAATCGTGGCCGTTGCCGCGTCTGCGAGGAGCGCCGCGATTTCGGGACAATTCTCCAGTGCATATTCGAGAATTTCGGCATAGTTCGCGCTGTCGCGAATGCGTTTCGCCTCCTCGGGCGACAGGGTCGCCTGGGCGCAGAGATCGGCCAGATAATCATTCATGGACACCTGAACGACCGGCGCGGCCATGCCGCCGCCAAAGGCCATTCCGGATGCTGAAATCACAACAAGGGCTGCAGAACCCGCAGCCAGAACCAACGACCGGCGAACGCCGTCGAACTCAAACATAGCCCACTCCATTTGCTGCTCACCACCGCGGCAGGAGTTTCCCTGCCATTATTTTGCCACGACTCCACCACATTCGTGCCAAAAGTCAAGAAAGTCCGGGTTGGATCGCCCATTGTTCCCGCATGGCTGATAATCCCGCAACTGTGTCGCGGTTTGTGGTGAAAAAACGGTAAACAGTTAAGATATTGCGAGGCCGCAATAAAACGCTCCCGACACAGGAAACGTGCAGGAAATCAGATATTGGACGACATACTCGCGAGGATCAGGCGCGGCGCGTGATATAGCCCCAGACCTCGCCCGCCACCCAGAATGTGCTGAGGATCATCACGAAGGGAAGCGCCCTCAGATACCTCATTCCGCGACCCTTCTTGCGCTGCAACAGCCCGTGCCGCAGCCACAAGAGCGGGGCAATCGCGGGACTCGCCAGAATGTATTTCAAGCGTTGACCCGGCGTGAACTGCATTGCGCGAATCTTGCCGAAGAGACGCCCCCAGTGGAACCTCTCGATCAGAAGCGAGCCAAGCCGCGCGGGAGCCCGTCCGTGAAACACGACGAGATCCGACGACAGGTAAAGCACCTCACCACGATCCAAGAAATAGGAATGGACGAGCGGTTCATGGAACCGCTTACTCCAGATCGGGCGGGTATCCTCCACCGCCTTGCGCGAATAACTGACATTGACGTCTGACACCCAACCAACCGGCCCGCTGTCAAACGGCCGTCCGTAGCGGCCGAAATCGGTGACATAGAAGGCCCAGTTCAGAAGACCGGCCGGTTCGCGGCATTCGATGGCGCCGCCGATGACGTTGTGACCCAGTTCCGCATGAAGCCGCATCAACTGGCGCGCCCAGTCCCTCTGCGGCCAGCCGCGATCCTCCAGCATGCCGATGACGTCGCCCGTGGCCGCCGCCAGGCCCGCAGCACGGCGGCGGTCATAGAGTTCATGCTGTCCCGCCTCGGTCGTAATCGGGCGCTCGGGTTCGATGGCGCCGATATCGAGGAACTGAACGCTTGGAAACTCAGCCGCCATCGAAGCGGTTTCGGCGATGCTCTGGTCGTAAGGCACAATCACCTCGATCGGCCCGTCATAGTCAAACTGCATCACCTCGCCCAGAAACCCGCGCAACTGTTCGCCGGCATCGACGATGGTGACGATGAGGGAGAGTTTTCTTGCGTCGGACACGGGCGCTTCCTTTCAAATCACTCGATCAATCCCGGCCCGCCAGCGACGGCAGACTGACCGGCACCCCGGTCCGGGAGCTTTCCGGCACAGCGACTGCGATTTCCACCGCACGAAGCGCGGCATCGGCATCGGCGATACGCAGCCCCGTCCGCCCCTCGGTCAGGCCGATGAAATCCGCAAGTTCCTCCTGGAAGGACTGCACAGCCGTCGTCTTCCAGGATTTCAACTTTTCCCGGATCTTGATGTCGAAATAGCGCTTTCGGATGGTCCTAGCCGGACCTCCGGTCTTGTCCATGGTGATCAAAAGGTTCTCCATCGGCGCGTAGGCCCCGCGCACCATGCCCTTCGTGCCATAGACCTCGACCGCGCTCTGATAGCCTTTCCAGTCGTTCCAAGTCGCCTGATAGATCGCGGCGAGACCCGAGGACGACTTGAAGATCGCCATCGCATTGTCCTCCGACCCCGGCACATGCCAGACCTTTTCACCGGCCACGCCGTAGACCTCGGTAATATCACCCATCAGGTAATGGGCGATGTCAGTCATATGGATGCCGACATCCCAAAGCGCGCCACCGCCGGATATCGGCGCCTTGTATTCCCACTCATTGGCGAAGTTGGCGAGGCCACCGTGACCACCATAAATCCGGATATGGTCGACCTCGCCGATCAGCCCCTGATCCAGTACGTCCTTCACATAGGCAAAGGCCGGGTAGTAGCGCATGTTGAATCCGGCGCCGAGCGCGCGGCCTGCTTTCCCAGCCGCCGCATGGATGCGCCGCGCGCCCTCGACCGTGTTCGAGAGCGGCTTTTCGGTCAGGACATGCAGCCCGGCCTTGAAGGCCGCAAGGCAGAGCGGTTCGCGCACATGGGCGGGGGTGGAGATCACCACCGCATCCATCGGCACCGCAAGGAAGGTGTCGAGATCGGTAAAAACCTGCGCGCCATGGGCATGGGCACGGGCCTTTTCCTCGGTGACATCCATCACCGCGACCAGTTCGGTACGCTTCTCGGCCAGGATCGTCGCAACCCGCATCTGGCCGATCTTGCCGGCCGCCCCGATCACCCCAATCCGCATGTCCGATCCTTCCCGCGCCGCCCGCGGCGCCGAATGTATTCCGTAGTTCAATGCGTTGCGGCTAGCATAGCGTCCGGATTCGGACCAGCCCGCGCGGGTTCGGCCGGTTCCAATGGGGCCGGGCTGTGGCTATTCTGCGCCCCAGGGGCCAAAGGGGTGACGGGATGGAAACAGACTTGAGGCGAAGCAGGGTCTTCGTGACCGGAGCCTCGGGCTTCATCGGGCGGCGATTGGTGTCTGCCCTCGTTGCCGCGGGGGCCGAGGTTTCCGTCCTGAGCCGGTCCCGCGCCTCGCTGCGTGGACTGCCGCAAGGGGTCAGGGTGCGGATCGGGTCGATGTCGGACCGGGCGCTGGTGGAAACCGCCTTGCACGGGCAGGATGTGCTCTTCAACCTTGCCTACGACGTCCGCGCCCCGGCGGGAGAAAATCTCGCCGCCTTCGACCGGCTGATGGCGGCGGCTCAGGCCGCCGGAGTCGGGCGGATCGTCCATACGTCTTCCATCGTCGTCTATGATGCCTGGCCCACTCGGGATTGCACCGAGGACGGAGAGATGGATCGACCCGGTGGCGGTCCGTACCGCCAGGCGAAGATCGAGATGGAACGGCGGCTCATGATCGGGCCCCTGCCCGTCGCGATCCTGCAACCGACCATCGTCTGGGGGCCGGGATCATCGCTTTGGACCGACGGGTTCGCCCGCGCGCTTGTGGCGGGCGGCGTCGTCATCCCGGAGCCGGAAGGTCTCTGTAACGGGGTCTTCGTGGATGACGTTGTGCAGGCCTGCATCAAGGCGGCGGCTCTGCCGGATCTCGGTCACGAACGCTTTGTCATTTCCGGGCCGGAGCCCTTCCCGTGGTCGGCGCTCATCGACGGCTATGCCGGAATTCTCGGCACAACGGGCGCGACCCGCGTTCCGGTTGAAGAGATCGCCCGCAATCTCGGACCACGACCGAGTGAAGATACCGGCAACGGGACTTCGCTTGCCGCGCGGATCAGCTCTGCCGGACGGCGCGCACTTGGGCATCGCCGGTTCGAGGCGCTGGTGGCTTTCGTCAGGGCGAGGCTGAAGAAGGACGGCGTGCTCTATCCCGACCACCATCTTCTGGAGGAATATACCGGAAAAGGTATCTGCCCCATCGACCACGCACGGAACCGGCTGGGCTATGCACCGGACTACGATCTCGAACGCGGGTTGAAGGCGACCGAAGACTATCTGCGGTCGTTCAAAGCCTAGCTTCGCCCGGCGAGCGTGAAATAGGTCTCCTCGAACTGATGGTGCACCCAGTCGGGATCGAACCGGTCGAGCCGGGATTTCGTCAGCGCCGCCTGACCCATGGAATTCAGAAGTTCGCCATCTGTCACGATGCGTTTTACCGCCTCGGCTGTGGCATCCACATCGCCAATGGGCACAACCGCACCCACCTGATCGTCGATCAGTTCCACCACGCCCGAACAGGCGGCTGCGACAGCGGGAACACCGGCCTGAAAGGCCTCGACAATGGTGAAGGGCAAAGCCTCCCACCGCGAGGTCAGAAGGAAGAGGTCAGAGGCGCGCAGGTAAAGATGCGGCCGGTTCACCCGACCAAGAAAGCGCAGGTGCCCGTTAACGCCACGCGTCCGCGCTAAGTCCTTAAGCCGACCCTCGTCCGGCCCGTCTCCTGCTACGACAAAGCGAAGACCCGGGTGATCCCTGATCAGTCGCGCCACCACGTCGATCAGGATATCCACGCCCTTTTGGTGCACGAGTCGTGCCACGGTGATGACCAGCACCTCGCCATCTCCGAGCAATTCCTTCCTTAGCGCCGCGATCTCGTCCGCGCTGTCATCCGGCGCAGGCGATACGCCAAGGCCGATCACCTTCAGCTTGTCCTCCGGTACACCACCGATCCGCGCGAGGTCTGACGCCGAGGCATGGGACGGTGTGATCACCAGATCGGCCTTTGACGCGATCCCGCCAAAGGCGGCGATCCGCTCTGGCTCCGACCCATGATAGGTCACGGCAAGCGGGATGCCCGTGCCCATCCGCGCGAGATTGGCGACAAGGGCGGGGGCCGATTCATGGGCGTGGATCAGATCGACCCGGTTGGCCTTCAGCCAGCGGCGTAGCACCCAAGCCCCGCGTGCAACCTGAAAAAGCCGCATCGGCAGGCTGCCGCCGCCGTCGGCCGAGACGAATTTGGTTGGCAGATCAAGGAAATCATGCTCGGTTTCCGGCCCTGCCCATGCGGCAGGTGTACCGCCGAGCGTCACCGTATGGCCGCGCCCCCGCATCCAGTCGCGCAGCGACAGAACGTGACGCGTAATGCCGCCGACACCGAACTGGGTCTGAAGTTCCAGAATGTGAAGCCTGCCACCGGCCGGTGCGTCCTGCGTCATGTTCCCGAATGCAACTTGCGACTATTGACCACGTCCATAGCGCAAGTGCTTCCGCACCGCATCCCCAAGATGTGTCCAACCCCTGACCCCGGCCCTTTCGGTGCCAGACAGGAAACGAAGTGACCGATTTGCCATCTTTGCCGTCCGCTATGCGGTGCGTCCGACAGAAGACCGGGAAGCGGTTGGGCAAAGAGGCGATTTCGCTTATGGAAGGGGCCAGAGGGCACGGAGGATCGGGCATGCATGTCGGCATCGACGCCACATCATGGGACAATGAACGCGGGTTCGGCCGCTTCACCCGCAGCCTTGTTTCTGCCCTTGCCGCCCGCGATACCGGGTTCCGGTACACCCTCTTGTTCGACCGCGCGCCGGAACGCCCAGTTCCCGATAGCGTCGAAATCAACATCGCTGGGGCACGGCAATCCATGTCCGAGGCGTCTTCGGGTGCAAAGGCCCGGGGCGGCGCGGACATGCTTACCCTGTCACGCGCGGCGAAGGGGCTGGGCGCCGACCTTTTCTTCTTCCCGGCGCATTATTCGTTCTATCCGATCTTCAGCCGTGTGCCGAAACTCGTCTGCATCCACGATACGATTCCGGAACGCTTCCCCGACCTGATCTTTCCGACAAAGCGCAATTTCCTGTTGTGGCAGGCAAAAACCCGGCTCGCGCTCTTTCAGGCGCGGCGGGTTTTGACCGTGTCAGACGCCTCGGCGAAGGATATCTCCGAAATCCTAGGTGTGCGTCGCGATCGCATTGATGTCACGACCGAGGGTCCGTTCGAGGCGTTCCGCCCGATTGATGATCAGGCCCGGCTCGCCGCCGTGCGCGCGCGGCATGACATCGCAGATGGCGACAGGCTGCTGGTCTATGTCGGCGGCTTCAACCGCCACAAGAATGTTCTGCGCCTGATCGAGGCAATGCCAGAGATTCTCGACGCCTGCCCTGACGCCCGGCTTGCCATCGTCGGGCGCATCACAGGCGACCGGTTCTGGGACAATGTCGAGGAACTGACGGCAGGCGCCGCGCGCGACGCGCGCGCCTCGGGACGGATCAGCTTCACCGGTGAAATCGACGACGCCGAGTTGGCGGAGCTTCTGGCGGGTGCAGAGGCGCTGGTGCTGCCGTCGCTTTGGGAAGGGTTCGGCCTGCCGGCGGTCGAGGCGATGGCCTGCGGGACACCGGTTCTGGCGTCCGACCGGGGCAGCCTGCCCGAGGTCGTGGGAGATGCCGGTCTCTTGTTCGACCCGGAACGAACCGAAGACATCGCGAAAGCCGCGACTCGGCTTCTTTCCGAGGCGCCTTTCAGGGTAGATCTGCGCCGCAATGCTCTTGCGCGTGCGAAGACCTTCACATGGAACCGTTCCGCCGAATTGGTTGAAGGCGCATTTCGTCGCACGGCCGCGACCAGCTGACCATTCGGGGAGGCAATAACCCGCTCGGTTCTTTGGCAATAAACTAGATTTCCCAGCCCCGCGATCAGGCGGCCGCCTCGGTCGCCAGCTTGCGAATGCGGCCGATCATTGCTTTCAGCCCGTTCGACCGCTGCGACGACAGATGGTCATCAAGTCCGAGCCGCCCGAGTTCGGCCCCGGCATCGACGTTCAGAACTTCCGCCACGGTCAATCCGGAATAAAGCGCATGGAGTATGGCGATAAGGCCGCGAACGATCATCGCATCGCTGTCGCCCTGAAAGTCGAACCGCGCCCCGGCGCCTGTGCCGTCAATCCGGGGCAAAAACCAGACCTGGCTGGCGCAGCCTTCCACTTTCGTTGCGGGCACCTGAAAGGCCGGATCGAGCGGAGCCATGGCTTTCCCCATCTCGATCACGTGACGATAGCGTTCCTCCCAGTCGTCGAGGAACTCAAAGGTCTCGGCAATATCCTCGAAGGCTTCGGTCGCCATGATGCTCTCCGTTGCGGTACCCATTGACCTAGTTGCAAAGCCCTGCGGCGTCCAGTCATCGGGGACCCTTTTCACAACCGTCCGAATGGGCTAGGCAGAACGCGGAGCTGGAAGGGAGCCGCCACGCATGAGATTGCCTGTCACCGGTCTGCTGGTCCTTGCGATGACGCTCGGCGCCTGCGGCAAGGTCCGCGAAAGCCGCCTTAACCCATTCAACTGGTTCGGCCGGTCCGAGACTGTCGTGGTCGCGACCGAGGGCGTTGTGCCCGGCCGTCCCGACGACCCGCGCGTGCTTGTGGCTGACGTGACGGATATGGAGGTTGCGCGCCAACCCGGCGGGGCGATCATCCGCGCCTCCGGCCTGCCGCCGACTCAAGGCTGGTGGGATACCGCACTCGTTGCCGAGAATGACGGTGTGCCGGTTGATGGCGTCCTGACCTACCGCTTTGTTCTCGCCGAGCCTCTGGGCACCAAACCCGTCTCAACCCGGCAATCTCGGGAACTGACCGCCGCGACCTATATCTCGGATATCAAGCTCGCCGGGGTCACCCAGATCGTGGTGGTCGGCGCACAGAACAGCCGCGCAAGCCGACGCTGAGGCGTCACCCGCGGGTTACGCCTTAGACCGGAACCACCCGTACCGCGCCACCCTTGGCCGACAGCGCAATTTCGCCCTTGCAGAGCCGTATCGCGTCGTTGCCAAAGACCTCGCCGCGCCAGCCCTTGAGGGCTGCAACCGAATTCTCCCCCGCCGCCAATGCGTCCAGATCGCCTGACGATGCTATCAGCTTCGGTGCGACCCCGGCAGATTCGGATTTGGCCTTCAGAAGCACGCGCAGCAGGTCGGCAAGCGCCGTGTTGACCTGCAACTGATCGCGGCTGGTATCGGGCTTGGGATAATTCTCGGGCTTGACCGCGAGACCCGCTTTCACGGCCGCAATGATCCCCTCGGCGATATCGGGCCGCCGACCCTCGCGCAACAGCAGCCGTGACCGGCCGAGCTCTTCGACCGTGGTGGGTTTGGTCGAGGCAAGTTCCAGAAGCGCATCATCCTTGAAAACCCGGCTGCGCGGCACGTTCCGCGTCTGCGCATAGCTTTCGCGGAACTGCGCGAGTTCGCGGACGATGGCGAGGAACTTGCCCGAATTGGTCCGCGTCTTGACCCGCATCCAGGCCTCTTCTGGCCGGTTTGTATAGGTTTCGGGATCGAGAAGCACGGCTTCTTCCTCTTCAACCCAGAGCTGGCGACCAGTGCGCTTAAGCTCTTTGTCGAGGAACTCATAGATCACCCTGAGATGGGTGACATCGGCGATTGCATAGGTCTTCTGCGCCTCGGACAAAGGACGGCGCGACCAATCGGTAAAACGCGAGGTCTTGTCGAGCGATTGTTTGGCGATCTTTCGGACCAGCGTCTCGTAACCCACCTGATCGCCAAAACCGCAGACCATGGCGGCAATCTGGGTGTCAAAAAGCGGTTCGGGAAAGACATTTCCCTCGACGAAGAAGATTTCCAGATCCTGCCGGGCGGCGTGAAAGACCTTAACCGTGCCCTTGTGACGGAAGAGGTCATAGAGCGGCTCCAGCGACAGCCCGTTCGCCAGCGGATCGACAAGTACCGCCTCGCCGTTCTCGCCGGGAAGCGCAAGCTGCACGAGGCACAGCTTTGAGTAGTATGTCCGTTCGCGGAGGAACTCGGTATCGACGGTGACATATGCCTCCGCCTTGGCTTTTTCACAGAACCGGGCGAGGTCTTCCGTCGTTGTTATCGTATACATCAACTGTCCGTTCAGGCGCGGGGTCATCCCGCAGGTTCAGCCGTCTTATGTCAAGCGGACGCGATTGGAAAGCCCGGGGAAATTTCGTGCCGGAGTGGTGCATTTCGGCCATGAACAGGGCCTTAAGATTCCGCCTCCAATGCTACACAACTTCTGGTAGATCGAATCCGGAAATCCGGTCTATCCCGGTGGCACCACAACAAAGGAGGTCACCTGTGGAACAATCGAAAATCCTGTCCGCCAATTCGACCATCGCCGCCTATGGCTTCGCTTCGACGGCCTTTGCGAATGCCTATATCCGCATGGATGGGCAGGGTGTGACCAAGAACACGTCGCCCGGAGGCGGTGTCGTCAATGCCCAGATCGGCATGGGCCCGTGGGAGCAGTATTCGCTGGTGCCGCAGGCGAACGGCACATTCGGTCTCGTCTCGCGCCAATGGACAAATGTGGCGGTGCGGATGGGCGACGAGATGATCGCCCAAGGCCAGCGTCAGGTGAACTGCCAGTTCGGCGTCGGGCCCTATGAGACCTACAGGCTGCTGGTGACAGGACCGAACCTTTTCACCTTCGAATCGACTGCCCATGCAGGCTGGTACCTTGCACTGGATACTCTCGGGCAGACCAAGCCGAACGGCGCGGGGGTCGGCAAGGTCTTTGGCACGCAGACGCTCGACGCCAAGGCGCAGTTCCAGTTCACTCCGGGAACCTAATCGAGGCGGATCGGCGTCCGGTCTCCGGCCGCAAAACGACGCAGGACTGCCGGGTAAAGCCGATGCTCTTGCTTCAAGACCCGGGCAGCCAGCGTTTCGACCGTGTCGTCCGGCATGACCGGCACCCGGGCCTGCCCGAGGATGGGCCCGTCATCCAGAACCGGCGTCACCTCATGCACGGTGCAACCCGCCTCGGCATCGCCCGTATCGAGCGCGCGCTGATGGGTATGAAGGCCGGGATATTTCGGCAAGAGAGAGGGGTGGATGTTCAGCATCCGCCCCTCGAATTTCTGGACGAAAGCCGGCGTCAGAACCCGCATGAATCCGGCAAGGCAGAGGATGTCGGGTTTGGCGGCAAGGATCGGTTTCAGAAGTTCCGCCTCGAAAGCCGCCCGGTCCGATCCGAAAGGCCGGTGATCGACTGCGGCGGTCGGGATGCCCATCGCAGCGGCCTTCTGCAGACCACCCGCATCGGGGTCATTCGAAGCAACCAGCACCGGCCGCGCCGGATGATCACCCACCATGCTTTCGACCAGCGCCACCATGTTGGAGCCGCCGCCCGAAATCAGGATCCCGACACGTTTCAAAGCAGGCGGCCCTTATAGGCGACCCCCTGCCCCTTCGTCACATGGCCAAGCAGATGCACCGTCTCGCCCTCTGCCTCCAACAGCAGCCGGAGGTCATCCGCACGGTCAGCGGCGACGACAACAATCATGCCAATGCCGGAATTGAAGGTCTTCAAAAGCTCCGCCTCGGCCATACCAGCGGTTTCGGCCAGCCAGCGGAAGACCGGCGGCAGATCCCAGGACCCAAGGTCGATCTCGGCACCCAGCCCCTCGGGCAGGACACGCGGCAGGTTTTCGGTCAGACCGCCACCGGTGATATGGGCGAGCGCGTGGACGCCCCCTGCCCTGACCGCCGCCAGCGCCTGTTTCACATAAAGCCGGGTGGGGGCCAGCAGCTCCTCGCCCAGAGTGGCGGACCCGAAGGGCGCTTTCGCATCCCAGCCGAGGCCCGACATCTCGACCACCTTACGGACAAAGGAATATCCGTTGGAATGCACCCCATTCGATGCGAGGCCAAGCAGGACGTCGCCCTCTTCGACACCGGTCGGCAGGTCCTGCCCGCGCTCCATCGCACCGACGGCAAAGCCTGCAAGGTCGAAATCACCGGAATGGTACATGCCGGGCATCTCGGCCGTCTCGCCACCGATGAGCGCGCAGCCGGACTGGGCGCAGCCTTCGGCGATGCCTTCGATGATCCGTGCCGCCTGATCGACGTCGAGTTTGCCGGTCGCGAAATAGTCGAGGAAGAAGAGCGGTTCCGCCCCCTGGCAGACCAGATCGTTGACGCACATGGCCACAAGGTCGATTCCGATCGTATCGACATTGCCGGTGTCGATGGCGATACGCAGCTTTGTGCCCACCCCGTCGGTCGCGGCCACCAGAACCGGATCGCTGTACCCTGCCCCCTTCAGATCAAAGAGGGCACCAAACCCGCCAAGACCAGACATCGTGCCGGGGCGCTGGGTGCGTTTCGCCGCAGGTTTGATCCGCTCGACCAGCGCGTTTCCGGCGTCAATATCGACGCCTGCATCGGCATAGGTGAGCCCGTTCTTGATGGTCATGGCGATCCCCCGGAATCCGTCGCCGCCGCGATACCCGAAACCGGCAGCGGGGGCAACGCGCGATCAGTGGGTAGCGCGTGTCCGGACAGCTTGTCGGGCCCCGTGACTGAAGAAATAGCGTGATATCAGAAGCGCGAAACCGGTATAAACAAAAAGGACGACACCCAGAATGACGATCCCATCGGATTCTTCGGCCAGAAGGTCCTGCATCGCAAGCCACAAAAGCAGAGCCATCAACCCACCTTGGATCGTCGCAAACCAAGCTGCGAAGCGCCATGATACTGACGGAGCAGCGGCTCGACCGGTAAAACGCCCGAAACTTATCCCCGCCACGAGGGCAGGAACCAGAAGTGAGGCAAAGAGGCATGCCGAATAGATCGCCCCCGCGCTGGATCGGAACGTGATATCGCTCGCGATCAGCAACAAGGCGTCGATCAGGATCAATGCCAACCCGTAGATCGCCGTCACCCGCCAAAACCCCGGCATCGAATACCCTCCCGCGTATCACGACTTAGTCACGCCATGCCTTCATCGTAAAGGCGTTGACGCTGCCCGCGACCCGGCTTAGTGAAACGTCAGGCCGGGCCTGTAGCTCAATTGGTTAGAGCAGGGCGCTCATAACGCCTTGGTTGGGGGTTCGAGTCCCTCCGGGCCTACCAAATTCCTTCTATGCCTGGATCTCATTGGGGTTTCTAGCGCCATGGGACGCAAAAGACCCTCAAATCGCATCAGCACGTCGCACGGCCGAACGTCCCGCGTTTCGCACAGGATTGAGACGAGTCGGCTGAGCAACCGGGGGTACAAGAAATTGACGCACTTTGGCTAAGAAATTTCGAATTTTCCTGGCAAAGGATCCGGCCCACCCGCTTCAGTGCAAGCTAAACTCCCCAACGACGTTCCGCCATTCCCCGGGGGCAATCAGCTTGCGGTGGCAGAAGCGGACCGAATGCAGTGGCCCCTCGATCTTGTCCTGCCAGAACTCGATGAACCCGAAAAGCTCCGGGTAATCCGGTGCAAGGTCGTATTCCTGCCAGATGAAGCTGTTGAGAACGTGCCGGTAGTCCGGCATCCGGTAGTAAAGTTCGGCCGTCGTGAGCCCGTAGCCCTTCAGCATAAGCTCCGTCTCGGCCCCGGGGTGATCTGCCCGCATGATGGCCTCCGTCAGTGCCTGATGCATCCATGCTACATGAGTCGCGGTTAACGACAATGAAAACAATGTGTTATGTTTGTGTTACCACGGGCTTGCGAAACCCGCCGCGCTGCCATTGCACCCAACGGATGGCATGGGGTATAGTCACGCGCAACAATATCTAGCCCCCGCGCGGGCGCAAATAACAAAGGGCGAGCATCCGTGACCGATACCCCGGAAACCCCTGAAAACGCTGAGGAAAAACCGAAGCGTCCCGTCTATGCCGGCCCTTCGGTCGACATCGCGGAGGAAATGAAGACCGCCTATCTCGATTACGCCATGAGCGTGATCGTCAGCCGGGCGATTCCGGACCTGCGTGACGGGTTGAAACCGGTGCACCGGCGCATCCTTTATGCGATGCACGAAACCGGCAATACGCATGACAAGTCCTACCGTAAATCGGCCCGCCCGGTCGGCGATGTGATGGGTAAGTACCATCCCCATGGCGACGCCGCGATCTATGACGCGCTGGTCAGGATGGCGCAGGATTTTTCCATGTCACTGCCGCTTCTCGACGGTCAGGGCAATTTCGGCTCGATGGACGGCGATAACGCCGCTGCCATGCGCTATACCGAAGTGCGCATGGACAAGGCCGCCGCCGCCCTTCTCGCCGATATCGAGAAGGAAACCGTTGATTTTCAGGACAACTACGACGGCAAGGACAAGGAACCGACCGTCCTTCCTGCCCGTTTTCCCAATATGCTGGTCAACGGTGCGGGCGGCATTGCCGTCGGTATGGCGACCAACATTCCGCCGCACAATCTGGGCGAGGTCATCGACGGCACGCTGGCGCTGATCGAGGATCCCGACCTGTCGATGGAAGCGCTGATGGAGATCATCCCGGCGCCGGATTTCCCGACGGGCGGCATCATCCTCGGCCGGTCCGGCGCGCGGAAGGCCTATCTGGAGGGCCGTGGCAGCGTCATCATGCGCGCCAAGACCCGTGTGGAAGAGATCAGGAAAGACCGCTACGCCATTGTTCTCGATGAGATTCCCTATCAAGTGAACAAGGCCTCGATGATCGAGAAAATCGCCGAGATGGTGCGCGACAAGAAGATCGAGGGCATCGCCCATGTGCAGGACGAAAGCGACCGCGTCGGCGTGCGCGTCGTCATTGAGCTGAAGCGCGATTCCACGCCCGAGGTTGTGCTGAACCAGCTCTTCCGCTTCACGCCGATGCAGACCTCCTTCGGCTGCAACATGCTGGCGCTGAATGGTGGGCGACCCGAGACACTGACACTTCGCGATTTTCTCACGCATTTCATCAGCTTCCGCGAAGAAGTTGTAGCGCGGCGCACGGCTTTTGAACTCAGGAAAGCGCGCGAGCGCAGCCATATCCTCTGCGGTCTGGCGGTCGCGGTGTCGAACGTCGATGAGGTTGTCGCCACCATCCGCGCCTCGGCCACGCCCGCCGATGCCCGCGAAAAGCTGATGACACGGCGCTGGCCCGCCCATGAGATCGTCGAATACATACGGCTGATCGACGATCCGACCCATCCGGTCAACGAGGACGGCACCTACAACCTGTCGGAACGGCAGGCCCGCGCGATCCTGGACCTTCAGTTGCAGCGCCTGACCCAGCTTGGCGTCAAGACGATCACCGACGAACTGGAAGATCTGGCCGCCAAAATCAAGGAGTACCTGGATATTCTTGGGTCGCGCGAGCGGATCATGGCGATCATCTCGGATGAACTCAAAGAGGTGAAAGACGCCTTCGCCGTTCCCCGCCGGACCGAGATCGTCGATTGGGCCGGCGACATGGATGACGAGGACCTGATCGAGCGTGAGGATATGGTCGTCACCATCACGAGTGGAGGCTATATCAAGCGCACACCGCTCGCCGATTTCCGGGCGCAGCGCCGGGGTGGCAAGGGGCTGTCTTCCATGGCGACGAAAGAGGATGACGTCGTCACGACGCTTTTCGTCGCCAATACCCATACCCAGCTTCTGTTCTTCACCACCGACGGCATGGTCTACAAGCTGAAGACCTGGCGCTTGCCGCTTGGCGGGCGGACGGCGAAGGGCAAGGCCATCGTCAATATCCTGCCGATCCCGACCGGTACCTCCATCGCTGCAATCATGCCGGTCGATGTACCCGAGGAGGAATGGGAAGATCTGCAAATCTTCTTCGCGACCTCCGAAGGCGATGTGCGCCGCAACGCGCTGTCCGATTTCACCAATGTGAAGTCGAACGGCAAGATCGCGATGAAGCTGCCCGACGGCGTTTCCCTCGTGAATGCCCGGATCTGCGATGAAAATGACGACGTGATGCTGGTGACTGCCCTTGGCCGCGCGATCCGCTTCCCGACGACCGAGGTTCGCATCTTCAAGGGCCGCGATTCGACCGGGGTGCGGGGTATTCGTCTGGCGGCGAAGGATACGGTGGTTTCCATGTCCGTGATCCGCCATTTCGAGGCCGATCCGGCCGAACGCGCCGCCTATCTCAAGCAGCGCCGCCTGATGGCGGGGGTGACCGAGGAGGAAGCGGCGGACGAGGATGACGAGGCCGTGGCCGAAGGCCAGCTTTCGCAGGAACGCTACGCCGAGATGTCGGCGGCGGAAGATCTGATCCTGACCATCACCGCCAAGGGCGCGGGCAAGATTTCGTCCAGCCACGATTACCCGGTGCGCGGACGCGGCGGTCAGGGTGTGATGGCGATGGACAAGGCGATGCGCGGCGGGTCACTCGTCGCCTCCTTCCCGGTCGAAGGCGATGACCAGATCATGCTTGCGACCTCGACGGGTCAGTCGATCCGCTGCCCGGTCGATGGGATCAGCTTCCGTTCCCGTTCAGCCGGTGGCGTAAGGGTCTTCGATACCGCGAAGGGCGAAGAAGTGGTTTCGGTCGCCCGCATCGCCGATCAGGGCGAAGAAGAAGCAGAATAACGTTGCCGCAAATCAACGGTCGGGGGCGGAAATCTGCTGGTTTCCGCCCTTTTCGCATTAATGAATTGTTAGTGAAATTGGATCAGGCTCAAACTACGACCGGGGACCATCTGGGGAAAAGTGGTGTGCTGACCGTCACGGCCGTTCTGCGGCCGAGTGGAGGACACGGATATGAGCTTGTCGGATTTTGCCGCACCACCACGGCATTCATCCCTTGATGAACCGGGACTTGTTGCAACTCTTCTGCACTGGTTGACCCGCGCCGATGCGGGGGCGGACGCATCCGCACCCAATGTCGATGAACGCAGAGAAATCTACGCCACCCGCGAAAAGGGTTACCTGCACGACATCGGCATCTGACATCGGAACCGAAGCCACCCTGCGACGGCGGGGCTTTTCAAACACCGCGCCATGACCTAAGTCGCCAGTCATGCGCGAGACACTTCACATCGTCGGCGGCGGCATGGCCGGGTCCGAAGCCGCCTGGCAGGTCGCCCGGGCCGGGATACCGGTCGTCATCCATGAGATGCGGCCCAAGGTGGGCACGTTCGCCCACCGCACCGGCAATCTGGCCGAGATGGTGTGCTCAAACTCCTTCCGCTCGGATGATGACGAACGCAATGCCGTGGGCCTTCTGCATTGGGAAATGCGCGCCGCAGGCGGCCTGATCATGGAAATGGCCGACCAACACCGCCTGCCCGCGGGTGGCGCATTGGCCGTTGACCGCGACCCGTTTTCCGAATCCGTCACGGAACGGCTGCGCGCGCACCCTCTGATTACAGTCTCTGACGAAGAGATCACTGAACTGCCTGCCGAGGGCCGCTGGATCATTGCCACAGGCCCCCTCACCTCCGGCGCACTTGCCGAGGCGATCCGGGCCGAGACCGGTGCCGAGGCGCTGGCTTTCTTCGACGCCATTGCCCCCATCGTTTATGCCGAAAGCATCGACATGTCAGTCGCATGGGCCCAATCGCGCTATGACAAGGGCGAGACGGAGGCGGAGCAAAAGGCCTATCTCAACTGCCCGATGACCAAAGCCGATTACGAAGGCTTCATCGACGCGCTGCTCGCGGCCGACAAGACCGAGTTTCATGAGGGCGAGACGGCGGAGTATTTCGACGGCTGTCTGCCGATCGAGGTCATGGCCGAACGCGGACGTGAGACTTTGCGCTTCGGGCCGATGAAACCCGTCGGCCTCACGAATGCGCACCGGCCGGACGTGAAACCCTATGCCGTCGTCCAGCTTCGCCGCGACAACGCGCTGGGAACACTTTACAATATCGTCGGCTTTCAGACAAAGATGAAGTACGGCGCACAGACGGATGTTTTCAAACGCATTCCCGGCCTTCAGGACGCCAGCTTCGCCCGCCTCGGCGGTATTCACCGCAACACCTTCATCAATTCACCAACGCTTCTCGATGCGCAGATGCGGCTGAAGTCCCGCCCCCATATCCGCTTCGCCGGTCAGATCACCGGGGTTGAGGGCTATGTCGAAAGCGCCGCCATGGGGCTTCTGGCGGGACGCATTGCAGCGGCGGAAATCCTTGGCCGCGACCTGCCGCCACCGGGGCCGGATACCGCGATGGGGGCGCTGATCACCCATATAACCGGCGGGGCCGAGGCGAAGACCTTCCAACCGATGAATGTTAATTTCGGGCTTTTTCCGCCGATTGACGCCAAGGGTGGACGGCGCGGGCGCAAGGACCGCTACAAGGCTTATACTGATCGCGCAAAAACCTCGTTCAGAGAATGGCTTGACGGCCAGAGCTGATGCGCACCCGCTTCGCGCCCTCTCCCACCGGCCCCCTGCATCTTGGGCACGCCTATTCTGCCATCCTTGCCCATGACATGGCGCTCCGCGCAGGTGGAGAGTTCCTTCTCAGGATAGAGGATATCGACCAGAGCCGGGCGCGTCCGGAATGGGAAGACCTGATCTATGAAGATCTCAGCTGGCTCGGCCTTTCATGGGAAACACCGGTCATGCGTCAGTCCGAACGCCAGCCGGTCTACCGCGACATCCTGACGAAACTCTGGAACAGCGACATCCTATTTGCCTGCACCTGCAACCGCCGCGACATCCTCGCTGCCGCCAGCGCGCCGAACGAGGGCGAACCGGTCACCGGCCCCGACGGTATTGTCTATCCCGGCACATGCCGGACGCACCGGTCGGATCGCGGTCGTCGCCCCATTCCCCAGGAAGCATCGCTCCGGCTCGACATGGAGCGCGCGGCCAGTGAAGTGGTGGCCTTCGAGGAAACCGGCCACGGCCCGCAGGGCGAAACCGGTTCGATCACGTCCACGCCGTGCGAGCTTGTTTCGGAGATAGGCGATGTCGTCCTCGCCCGGCGCGACATGGGTACATCCTATCACCTCTCGGTCGTCATCGACGATGCCGAGCAGTGTATCACCCATGTCACGCGGGGGCAGGATCTCTTTGAGGCAACCAAGATCCATGTCGTCCTGCAACACCTGCTCGGCCTGCCGACGCCCGTCTACCACCACCACCGCCTGATCCGCGACGATCAGGGTAAACGGCTCGCAAAACGCGACGATGCCCGCGCGATCCGCACCTACCGCGACGACGGGGCCAGCCCCGAAGACATCCGCCGCCTCATCGGGCTCGCCTGATACTCTTCCTGGAGAAATACTCCCGCCGGAGGCGCCCGCGTTTTCGGCCGGGCTCAGACCTCGGGGGCCATCAACTCCAACTCGGCACCATCCTTGATTCCGGTATAGAAACAGCTACGCCGATTGGTGTGGCAGGCGGGTCCCGTCTGCTCGACCAGAACGAGAAGGCAATCCCGGTCACAATCCACCCGCATCTCGACCAGTTCCTGCACATGGCCCGAGGTTTCGCCCTTGACCCAGAAGGCCTGCCGCGAGCGCGACCAGTAGGTCACCCGCCCCGTCTCAAGCGTCCGTGCCACAGCATCCCCATTCATCCAGGCCAGCATCAGCACCTCGCCCGACACATGGTCCTGCGCAATCGCCGGAATCAGGCCGCGGTCGTCATAGACCAAAGTCGCGGGATCAAAACGCATCGCACTGCCTTTGCAAAAGCTACCGGTTCCGCCTATCTAGGGTGGATCACGGCCCGAGGAAAGTCATGAGCGATACCGATCTCATCAAGCTCTACTCACAGCGCATCCTCGCGCTGGCGGCCGACATTCCGCATATGAAGCGCCTTGAGAGCCCGACAGCAACGGTCCGCAAACGCTCGCCACTCTGCGGGTCGACCGTTACGGTGGATATCGTCGTCCGCGACGGCAAGATCTCGGAATACGGGCAGGACGTGAAGGCCTGCGCACTCGGTCAGGCGTCTGCCGCCCTCTCGGGCGCGGTCATGATCGGACGCACGAAGGCCGAGGTCGAACGCGCCCGCGACGAATTGCGCGCGATGCTGAAGGAGAACGGCCCCGTCCCGTCTGCGCCCTTCGAGGGTTATGAGGCCCTGACGCCCGCGCGCGACTTCAAGAACCGCCATGCCTCAATTCTCTTGGCGCTGGAAGCGACCGCCGAAGCGATGGCCGAGGCAGAAGCCGCTGCCTGACCGCTCCCGTCTGGTGGAGTTAAACCCAACTTACTTCCTGAGGCTATTGGCACCTAAATCTACACTGAACAAAAAAACCGCCGCACTCCAAACGGAGGCGGCGGCAGGAAGCGATTTCCGGTGTCCGGACGCGGGGCTCGGGGGGAGCCGGGGACTGGGGACAGGCGTATTCCGGGCGGAGAACCGCGAGGCAGGTAACGAGTAGAGCGTTTCGGGGAAACGCTGCAGGGTCAGATCAGGCTCGGCAAGTGCAGCCCGACGATCAGCATCATCACGAGGGAAAGGAGACCGGCGGCATCCTGGGCAATCGTCCCGCGTGCGCGGATCAGAACGGATTTCAGATCGGTTTTCATCTTGCCACCTTTCTCTTCACCTCTGTTGCTGATTTGTTCTCATATCTTGAATGCGATGTAAAGAACTTTTTAAGAACATTTGAGAACGGGGCAGGAACGGAACTTAACCGACCGAGATCAGCCGGATTGCCCGGTCCTGTTCCATCAGCCACAAAAGGACCCGCGCCGCCTGCCCGCGCGGGCCTTGCAGCTTCGGGTCGTCAGACAGGAGCTTTCGCGCGTCCGTTTGCGCCACGGCCATCAGCGCCGATTGCCGTTCCAGATCGGCCACGCGGAATTTCGGCAGGCCCGACTGCGCCGTGCCGATCAGGTCGCCTGCCCCCCGCATGGCCAGATCTTCCTCGGCGATACGAAACCCGTCCTCGGTCTCGCGCAGGATCGAGAGGCGCCGTTCGGCCCCCTCGTTCAGGGGCGGCTGGTACATCAGCAGGCAGGTCGATTCCGCCGCGCCGCGCCCGACCCGGCCGCGCAACTGATGAAGCTGAGCGAGTCCAAAAATCTCCGCCCGTTCGATCACCATGATCGAGGCATTGGGTACGTTCACCCCCACCTCGATCACCGTCGTCGCGACCAGGACCTTGGTTCGGCCCGCGACGAAGTCCGCCATCGCGGCGTCCTTGTCGACAGGCGGCATCTGACCGTGGACGAGGCCGACGACGCCTTCCCCCAGCGAGGCGCGCAGGGCCTTGAACCGCTCCTCGGCCGCAGTCAGGTCGACAAGTTCGCTCTCATCGACCAGGGGGCAAACCCAATAGGCCTGCCGCCCCTCGGCCACCGCCTGCCTGAGATGCCCGACCACCTCATCATAGCGCCCGGCCGAGATCAGCGCAGTCTTGACCGGCTTGCGACCCGCGGGCTTTTCGTCCAGCACAGAGACATCCATGTCGCCATATTGTGCGAGGCTGAGCGAGCGCGGGATTGGCGTCGCCGTCATCACCAGAACATCGGCTGTCGTCCCCTTGGATCCGAGTTCCATGCGCTGTGCGACCCCGAAGCGGTGTTGTTCATCGACGATGGCTAGGCGCAGGTCGTGGAATTCGACGTCCTTCTGAAAGACCGCATGGGTGCCGACGAGGATATGGATGTTCCCCTCGGCCAGTGCCTTCAGCTTCGCCGCCCGCTCTGCCCCCTTGTCGCGCCCTGTCAGTATCTCCAGCACGACACCCGCGTCCTCGGCGAGTGGCCGCAGTCCTTCCAAGTGCTGACGGGCGAGGATTTCGGTCGGGGCCATCATCACACCCTGCCCGCCAGCCTCGACCGCGATCAGAAGCGCCATGAAGGCCACAAGCGTCTTGCCCGCGCCGACATCGCCCTGCAACAGGCGGCTCATCCGCTTGTCAGAGCCCATATCGGCGGCGATCTCAGCGATCGCACGTGTCTGGGCGCCAGTCGGAGCGTAAGGCAGCGCTGCCAGCACTTTACGCTGCAGGGTGCCGGTCCCGATGCTCGCCCGCCCCTTGCCGCGCCGCATCGATATACGGGCGAGCGCCAGGGTCAGTTGATGGGCGAAAAGCTCATCATAGGCCAGACGCTGGCGCGCGGGCGCTTCAGCGGTAACATCGCCGAGGTGTTCCGGTGCATGGGCGGCACGCACCGCATGTGCCCAATCGGGCCATTTCTCACGCGCTTTCAATCCGGGGTCTATCCAGTCCTCAAGCTCCGGCAATCGCGCCAGCGCCGAAAGGGCTGCCTTCTGGATCGCGCGCTGCGTTACACCGGCGGTCAGCGGATAGACCGGTTCGTATGCGGGCAAGTCCCCTGCCTCTTCGGGACGCAGGATATGATCGGGATGGGGCATCTGCGCCAGACCGTCGAAGAGTTCAATCTTGCCCGAAATCAGCCGCCTTTGCCCGGTCGGCAATTGCTTTTGCAGCCAGTCGCCCTTGGCGTGAAAGAAGACGAGCTGAAACTCTGTCTCCGCGTCGCGCACGAAGACCCGGGCTGGGCCGCCCTTGCGGCGGGGGGGCACATGGGCGCCGACCTCCACCTCGACCGTCACGGTCGATGGCAGGGCCGCGCCCTTGATCGTCTTGCGTGGGCGGCGGTCGATCACCGCGTAAGGCAGGGTGAACAGCAGATCACGTGGGCGTTCGACCCCCAATTGCGCGAAATGTTTCGCCGTCTTCGGCCCGACACCATCCAGCGTCTCCAACTCCGCGAATAACGGAAAGAGGACAGCGGGACGGCTCATGCCCCAATCAGCCTCAGCCAGGCATCCTCGTCGATCATCTCGATGCCCAGCGCCTCGGCTTGCTTGGCCTTCGACCCCGCCCCCGGCCCCGCCACGACAAGGTCGGTCTTGGCCGAGACCGAGCCCGACACCTTGGCCCCAAGCGCCTCAGCCCGCGCCTTGGCCTCGGCCCGCGTCATCTTCTCAAGAGTGCCCGTGAAGACTACGGTCTTGCCCGCGACAGGGCTGCCTTCGGTTTTTGGCCGTTCCACGTCCTGAACGTCGAGCTCGGCAACCAACCGGTCTATCGAGGCGCGCTCGGCGTCCTGATGGAAAGCATTCACGAGTGAGGCCGCCATTACACTGCCCACGCCATCGACCGCGAGAAGGTCCTCCCATTCCGGCCCCTCGCCTATGGTCGCCGCTGTCATCGCACTTTCGAAGGCAACCCAGCCGCCATAGTGGCGCGCGATGAGGTTGGCTGAACTGTCGCCGACATGACGGATGCCAAGTGCGAAGATCAATCGATTGAGCGGGATCTTCCGTTTGTCCTCAATGGCCTGAAAGAGGTTACTGACAGATTTCTCGCCAAACCCGTCGCGGTTCTTCAGCTTGGTCAGGTTCGCGGCATCACGTCTGGCCAGTGTGAAGATATCCGCCGGTTCTTTGATCGGCAGGGCATCGTCGGCGTAGAACATCTCGATCTGCTTCGCGCCCAATCCGTCGATGTCGAATGCCCCGCGCGAGACGAAATGCTTCAGCTTTTCAACAGCCTGCGCCGGGCAGATGAGGCCACCGGTGCAACGACGGACGGCATCGCCCTCTTCGCGCACGGCATCCGATTCGCATTCGGGGCAGGTGGTCGGAAAGACGTAGGGCTGCGCATTGACGGGCCGCTTAGTAAGGTCGACATCCGCGACTTTCGGGATCACATCGCCGGCGCGGTAGACCTGCACCCAGTCACCTTCTCTGATGTCCTTGCCATCCCGGATCGTGTTGCCCTTGGAGTCGCGCCCCGCGATGTAATCCTCATTGTGCAGTGTGGCGTTCGAGACGACGACACCCCCGACCGTCACCGGTGTCAGTCGGGCGACGGGGGACAATGCACCCGTGCGACCCACCTGAATCTCGATCTTCTCCAGCCGGGTCCAGGCAAGCTCGGCCGGAAACTTGTGGGCAATCGCCCAGCGCGGGGTTGTCGACCGGAAGCCGAGCCGCGCCTGCAACGCAAGATCGTTGACCTTGTAGACCACGCCGTCGATGTCATAACCCAATGTCGCGCGTTTCTGTTCGATCGCGGTATAGACCTTCATCAGGGCTTTTGGCCCGTCACATTCCTGCGTGAGTGGATTGGTCTTAAACCCCAGCGCCTTCAGGCGCGCGACCGCCCCCATCTGGGTTCCGGCCAGCGGCTCCGAAAGCTCCCCCCAGCTGTAGGCGAAAAAGCGCAGGGGCCGTGAAGCGGTGATCTTCGCATCGAGTTGACGCAGGGAGCCTGCGGCGGCGTTGCGGGGATTGGCAAAGGTCTTGCCACCGGTCTCGGCCTGCCGTGCATTGAGCGACGCGAAGTCTTCGTGGCTCATATAGACCTCGCCCCGTACTTCCAGCACATTCGGCGCACCGTTGAGGCCTTCGGGAATGTCGGCAACCGTGCGGGCGTTTTCGGTGACATTCTCGCCCGTCTCACCATCGCCGCGCGTTGCGGCCTGCCTGAGAACACCATTTTCATAGCGCAGCGAGAGTGACAAACCGTCAATCTTTGGTTCCGCCGTATAGCTGAGCGCCGTGTCGGGACCGAGATTGAGATAGCGCCGAATTCTGTCGTCGAAGTCGTCGATCTCGTCAGGCGCGAAGGCATTCTCGAGGCTGAGCATCCTGACGGCATGGCGCACCTTCGCGAAGGTCTCGGAGGGCGCAGCGCCGACCTGCCGGGTCGGGCTGTCTTCGGCTGCAAGCTCAGGAAACTGCGCTTCGATCTCCACGAGGCGTCGCTTCAACGCATCATAGTCAGCGTCGGATATCTCCGGTGCATCCTCGGTGTGATACGCCCGGTTCGCCTGCTCGACCCGATCAGCGATGCGCTTCCATTCAGCCGCCGCTGCAGCCGAAGACAATGTCGCGACCGGTTCCAGGTCATCATGCCCCGCCGGTCCCGACACCTGCCCTGCGCCTGACATACAAACCTCCCCGAAACAGTCCCCGTCAGTGTTAGGGGGAGCGTCCGGAGAGGTCCAGTCTTCGTGTCATCTTGCCTGCGAACCCGTGAGTGATGTCAGGCGCCGACCGCCAGTTTGCGGCTGGCCTCCTTCGGATTGGGTTCGCGCAACACATAGCCCCGCCCCCAGACCGTTTCGATATAGTTCTCGCCCCCGGTAGCCTCGGCGAGCTTCTTCCTGAGCTTACAGATGAAGACGTCGATGATCTTCAGTTCCGGTTCATCCATGCCGCCATAGAGGTGGTTGAGGAACATCTCCTTCGTCAGCGTCGTACCCTTGCGGAGCGAAAGAAGCTCCAGCATCTGGTATTCCTTCCCCGTCAGATGTACGGGCGCCCCCTCGGCCTCCACCGTCTTGTCATCAAGGTTCACGTTGATCTTGCCTGTCTTGATGATCGACTGGGCATGCCCCTTGGATCGGCGGATGATCGCATGGATGCGCGCCACCAGTTCTTCGCGATGGAAGGGTTTGGTCAGATAATCGTCTGCACCAAAGCCGAAACTGCGGATCTTGTTTTCCGTATCATCCGCGCCGGTCAGAATCAGAATCGGCGTGTCAATCTTCGACATGCGCAGCTGGCGCAGCACTTCGTGCCCGTTCATATCGGGAAGGTTGAGGTCAAGAAGGATCAGGTCATAGTCATAGAGCTTCGCCAGATCGATGCCTTCTTCGCCAAGATCGGTGCAATAGACGTTCAGATTGGCGTGGGTCAGCATCAACTCTATACTGCGGGACGTCGTGGGGTCGTCCTCGACCAACAGAATTCTCATCAAGCGTACTCCGCGTTAATCCCTAGATTAACCCGACCTTGGCGCAGAATGGTTAACCGCAAGTTACCGGTGCGTTCAAAGTCCAGAAATCAACCTATGGTTGACGGTATTTCTGGATTGCCGTGACTTTCAAGCCTTTTTCGCCATGGCGTTCCACCGCTGACCGCCAGATCTCGAACTCTTCCTCGGATAACGCGTACCGGTCGAGCGCCTCTTTCAACGGCAACAGCCCGAAGGCCACGGCCTTCACCACTTTTGCCTTGCGGCTCGCGACCCAGCGCCGCGTCTCGGCTGGCGGCAGGTCGGCCCGAGTCATGATCGTCCCATCCGGCAATGTGATGGCGCGTGGCCCGTCGATCTTTTTCAGGAACATGATCTACCCCTTCATCTTCACCCGGTGAGAACCCTGCGGCGACAGGCTTAAGGAGGGGTGAAACCGTGGCTTGTGAGTGATTAGGATTTTCCTATATTCCTCTGCATCTCCCGGAGGTCCCATGGCGCTCGATGACACACTGCCCCTGAACTCGCTTGGCTTCGCCAAATCCCCCGCCGACACGCGGGTCGTGGTGGCGATGTCGGGCGGCGTGGATTCGTCGGTCGTGGCCGCGATGCTGGCCGAGGAAGGCTACGATGTCGTAGGCGTCACCTTGCAGCTTTATGACCACGGCGCGGCTTTGGCCAAGAAAGGCGCGTGCTGCGCGGGTCAGGACATCCATGACGCCCGCCGCGTGGCCGAGGCGATGGGCTTCCCGCACTACGTTCTCGACTACGAGAACATGTTCCGCGAGGCGGTGATCGACGAGTTTGCCGACGCCTATCTGGCAGGAGCGACCCCGGTACCCTGCATCCGCTGCAACGAGCGTGTGAAGTTCAAGGACCTTTTGGCCACGGCCAAGGACCTTGATGCCGATTGCATGGCGACGGGCCATTACATCCAAAGAAAGATGGGGGCGAACGGGCCGGAACTGCATTCTGCTGCCGATCCGAACCGAGATCAGAGCTATTTCCTGTTCTCGACGACGCCGGAACAGCTCGAATACCTGCGCTTTCCGCTCGGCCATCTCGCATCTAAGGCAGAGACACGAGCGCTCGCTGCGAAATACGGGCTGTCGGTGGCCGACAAGCCCGACAGTCAGGACATCTGTTTTGTCCCGAACGGCAACTATGCCTCGGTCATCGAGAAGCTGCGGCCGGGTGCGGCCGATCCGGGTCAGATCGTGGACATGGACGGCAACGTTCTGGGCGAACACAGGGGCGTCATCCATTACACGATCGGCCAGCGGCGCGGGCTCGGCATCGGCGGTCTCGCCGACCCTTTGTATGTCGTGAAGCTCGACCCCGAGAGGCGCCATGTTGTTGTCGGCCCGAAAGAGGCGCTGGCGACGCGGAAGGTGCCGGTGCGCGAAATCAACTGGCTTGGCGACGGCGCGTTCGAAAGCCAGGCCGAACGGCAGGTTCTTGTGCGCATCCGCTCCACCCGGCCGCCGCGCCCGGCGGTGATCCGCCCGCTGTCCGCGACCGAAGCAGAAGTGGAGCTGATGGACCCGGAGGAAGGCGTGAGCCCCGGTCAGGCCTGTGTCTTCTATGAAGATGGCACCAGCCGCATTCTCGGCGGCGGCTGGATCTGGCGTGGTGCGGCGTGAAGCCTCTCCCGTAGGGTGGGATTAAACCCACCTTACCCGGTCCCGCCGAAGGCTCACATTCCCGAGAACCACGCCTTCGTGCAGAGAACGTGATCGCGCTTTTCCTTAGGCTGAACTCATCTGCCAAGGAGGATCAATATGACCCGCGACATGAATCGCCGCACGCTTCTTAAAGGCTCCGCACTGACGCTGGTCGCGGCACCCTTTTCCGGGGCCGCCCATGCGGCCGTCGTACCCGGACAGGACGACTTTGAATATGAGGTCACGCGCAGTGATGACGACTGGCGCGCGCGGCTTGATGAGAACGAGTACGAGGTCCTGCGCCTGGGCGGCACTGAAGAACCGAAATCGAACCCGCTCTGGAACGAAATGCGCGCGGGCAGATATGCCTGCAAGGGCTGCGACCTGCCGGTTTACGAATCCATGTGGAAGGTCGAAGTCGACAAGGGCTGGGCCTTCTTCCGACAATCGGTGCCGAACGCACTTTTGATGAATATCGACTGGCCTGCCGATACGGGCGTCGACCCGGCTTTTGCCCGGTTTACGACGATCGAGGCGCATTGCCGCCGCTGCGGCAGCCATATGGGGCATATCTTGCTGGTCGAGGATCAGTGCCTGCACTGCATCAACGGCACGAGCCTGACCTTCACCCCCGAAGCGGTCTGAGCCCTCTCAGCCGTCACCGAGAGCGCGCAGCACGGACCGCGCGGCGCGCAGGCCCGGTGCTTCCGCCCCGCGGCCAAGCCGGTCCATGGTCAGTTCCATCGCGGCCAGTTGTGCCTCGCGGTCGTTTTCGCCGGCCAAAAGCCGGGCAAGGGCGGCGCTGATCGGGCCGGGCCGGCAGGCGGGGCCAAGAAATTCGGGCACGGTCCGCGTCTCGGAGACGATATTGACCAGTGTCACCGTGTCGATCAGCGCGGCGCGTTTCATCATCCACCAGGTCAGCCGGTTGAAATCATGGGCGATGACCATCGGCACCCGGTTCGCGGCAAGTTCCAGACTGACCGTGCCCGAGGCAGCAAGCGCCAGATCGGCAGCTGCGAAGGCCGCACGTTTTTCCGCCGCATCCTCGGTCACCAGAGGCGAGACCTTCCAGCGCGCCGTCATCCCGCGCACAAGGGGCGCCACGCCGCGCACGGTCGGGATGACCACGCGCAGGCCGGGCTCACGGTCGCGGAGCCGCGCGATCGCTTCTTCGAAACGAGGGGCAAGACGCGTAACCTCCCCCTTACGGGATCCCGGCAGGCAGAGGAGAAGCGGTTGGTCGGGCCCGATCGCCTGTGCCTCGCGGAAAGCGGCCGCATCGGCCTCGGTCGCCCGCGCCTCGGCCACGACCGGGTGACCCACGAAGTCGCAGCTCATCCCCGCCGCTTCCATATAGGGCGGCTCGAACGGGAATAGCGCGAGCACATGGTCGATCACCTCGGCCATCTTCGCGGCCCGTCCGGGCCGCCAGGCCCAGACCGTGGGGGCGACATAATGTATGGTCTTCTGATCGGGGTTGGCGGCGCGGACCAGTCGCACGACGCGCAGGCAGAAATCGGGGCTGTCGATTGTGATCAGCGCGTCCGGCGCAAGCTCTGTCACTCGGGCCGCCGTCTCCGCGATCCGACGCTTCAGGTGACGGTATTTCGGCAGGACCTCCATGATGCCCATGACCGATAGCTCTTCCATCGGAAAAAGGCTCGTCAGCCCCTCGGCCTCCATCTTCGACCCGCCGACCCCGTGGAATTGCACCCCGGGCGCCAAGGCCTTAAGCCCCGACATCAGTGCAGCGCCAAGGCTGTCGCCCGAAGCCTCACCCGCAATAAGAAAGAGCTTCATGGCTCACGTGCCCACAGGAAGAGCCCAGCCGTCTCTGCCGCCGCGATCATCGCCTCACGGTCGATGAGGATTACGCCGCCTGCCTCCCAGACAATTCCGGCAAGACCTGCCTTGGCCGCAGCCGCAACTGTGGCGGGGCCAAGCGTGGGCAGATCGACGCGACGATCCTGACCCGACTTCGGCGCTTTGTAAAAGACGCCGCGGGCACCGTTCGGATTTGGTCGCAACCGCCCTGCATGCTCGGCAACGAAGGCCAGCATCGCATCGGTTCCCGGCAATGCCTCCACCGCAAGGCAGAGCCCCTGCGCAACCACGGCCCCCTGTCCGATATCCAGAGGCCCGATGCCCGCTACGATCTCTGCCGCGCGCGCCGCATCACGGCGATCGTCATCGCAGGGCGCACCAGTGATCACTCCGGCACCCGGAACGAGGTCCGGGCTGATGTCGCTCGCCCCGACGACAGCGAAATCCCAATCCTCGAAGATCGCGATGACTTCGCGCAGCAGAGAGTCATCACCTTTCTGGAATGCGCCCAAAAGCCGGGGCACAAGAGTGGCGGTTCGGGCATCGATCAGTTCCGGATCGATCTGCGGGCGGCGCAACGCACCTGCAAAGACGACACGGGTGACGCCCTCGCGCGCGAGATGATCGAGAAAGGGGGCAAGCCGTTCGATCCGGTAACGGACGGGATCGGCGCCGGGGATGTCCGCGGGGAACCCCTCCATCTCAGCGATGAGATGTGCCTCGCCCGATGCCTTCAGCGCAGCGGCGAGACGGACCGGCAGACCGCCCTGCCCGGCAATGAGTGCGGTTTTTGTCATCGTGGAGTGAGGAAGGACCGGTCGGAGGGCCCCAGGATAAAATCCAGCACCTCGCGGACCAGTTCGCTATCGGTGCCCGCCTCGGCACGCGCGCGCGCGGTTTCTCGGAAAGTACCCTGCCCGAGCTCGCCTATCAGATCTCGAAGTGCTGCAATATCGGCACGCCCCGCCCCGCGCCGCTTCAGCCCGACAACATTCAGCCCATCCAGCGTGCCGCGCGGCCCCTGGACCAGCCCGTGCGGTATTACGTCGGCCGTGACCATGGTCACGGCACCTATCATAGCCCCGCGGCCGATGCGGACGAACTGATGGACGCCGGAAAGGCCTCCGACGATGACCTCGTCTTCCAACACACAATGGCCGGCAAGGGCCACGTTGTTGACAAGGATCACCTTGTTGCCGATCTGGCAGTCATGGGCGACATGGCATCCGGTCATGAAAAGCCCGTCATCGCCGATCCGTGTAACGCCGCCACCGCCTTGGGTGCCGGCATTCATCGTCACACCCTCGCGGATGCGGTTGCGTTTGCCGATGACCAGTCTTGTCTTTTCGCCCTTGAACTTCAGATCCTGCGGCACCTCTCCGAGCGTCGAGAAGGGAAATACCACCGTCTCCTCACCGATCTCGGTCTCGCCGGTGACTATCGCATGACTTTTGAGTTCGACTGCGCGCGCCAGCGTCACCTCGCCGCCGACAACGCAGAACGGACCGATCCGGCAGTCCGGACCGATCACGGCCCCCGGTTCGATAACGGCCGATGGGTGGATCGCGGCGCTGTCGGCGATGGTCATCTGGTCAGTCCCGAAGATCCATCATCGCCGCGATGTCGGCCTCGCAGGCCAGCTCGCTGCCAACCTTCGCCGCGCCATGGAACTTCCAAATCTTGCCGCCACCACGCTTGACCGTCATGTGCAGTTCCAGAACGTCTCCCGGCACCACCATGCGGCGGAATTTGCAGCCGTCGATCGAGAGAAAATAGGTCAAGAGATCGCGCCCGACCACATCCATCGAGATGCCGACGAGAACCGCCGCCGCCTGTGCCATCGCTTCGACGATGGTCACACCGGGCATGATCGGCTTGGCCGGGAAATGGCCCTGGAAATGCGGTTCGTTGAACGTGACGTTCTTGATGCCCGTGCAGCGTTCGTTGGGAACGATGTCCACGACCTTGTCGATCAGCAGGAATGGGTACCGATGCGGGATGATCCGCTGAATCAGATGGATATCTGCCTCGGTGATCGGCGTTGCGGTCATGCGTTCTTCTCCCGGAGGGACATGTCGGTCTGGCCTTGCTAACAACTCGGCCTCACACTGGCAAGCGGGAGCACTTAGTCGCCGTTCGCTGCACCGGCTTCTGGCTGAACGATATCAGCTGCGTCGGAATCTTTACCGGCGCCAAGTTCCGTATCGATACGTTCAATCAGGATATCGGTAATATCGATCGCATCTGCGGCAAGAAAGATCGCCCGTGAATCGAGCACGGCAACCGCCCCTCGGCTGCGGACGACTTCGCCGATTACGGGAAAGGCCGCAGCGAAAAATCGCTGGCGCTCGGTCTCCTGCAGGCGGCCGATGGCGCGAAGTTTCGCATCCTGAGTCTGGCGGATCTCGGTCACTTTGGCATCAAAAGCGTCGGCAGCCGCCCGGAACTCGTCCGGTGTCATCGTCGCCCGGAGGTCGGTCAACGTCCGCTCCTCGACCGTCAGTTCCCCTTCGATCTGCCGGTTCTCGGCGGCCAACTCGGCAGAAGTCGCCGCGATACGGTCTGCCGCCCGCTTGCCCCATTGGGTTTCGGTAAAGAGCCGTTCCTGATCCAGCGTCAGGATCGGACTTTGCAGCGGCGCAGGCGTTTCCTGCGCACCCGCGCCGCCAAACCCGGCGGCGAGGGCCAGAACCACCAGCGCCGCCAACAGCCCGCGCATCAGAACCGTGTCGAAACGGTCAGGTCGAAATTCTGCTCCTTGTCGTAGCTTTCCTTCTGCAACGCCTTGGAGAAGTTGAAGCGCAACGGTCCGAGTGGGGTATCCCAGAAGATCGAAACGCCAATCACGCTCCGAAGCTTCAGGTCATCATCGATTGCGCCCCCGAGATTGTCATCCAATCCCCAGACCGAACCCACATCGGCGAAAAGACCGCCGGTGATGCCATATTCCTCAGGCAGACCCAGGGGGAATTCCGCCTCGAAACGCGCTACTGCGAAGAAGTTACCGCCGAGCGCGTCCTCGTTTACCACGGTAAGATCGCGCGGGCCGATACCATTCGGTTCAAACCCCCGGATTTTGCCGTTGCCGGTAAAGCGGTCGAGCAATCGGCTGTCGCCATTGGCCGTCACAACGGCGCCTCCCTCGACCTCAGCGCGCAAAGTAACCTCTTCGCGGAAGGCTTTCTGTTGATACGACGCCACCGCGTTTGTCGTTACAGACTGGATATCGCCACCGACACCTGCGAAATCCTGACCGAATCTCAAGCGGAGCGAGCGGTTCGGGTCGAGACCGCCAATGCGGGTGTCATATGTATAGGCATAGCCAAGCGAACTGGTGATCTGAGCGCCTAGCGCTTCTTCATTCATGAGCAATGTCGAGGAATTCGCATCTACATCGAACAAATCGTCCTGCGAGATGCTGTAACGCAGCTCCAGCCTGCCGAACTCGCTAATGGGAAACTCGATGGACGGTGAGAACCCGATGCGCTGCGTTGAATAGTCCGCATTGGCGTTTTCCGTGGTGTTGTAATAACCGGCAAAACGGAACCGCAGATCACGATCGAGGAAGGCAGGTTCAACGAAGGTAATCGAGCTGTTCTGGTTGTCAGTTCCTGCCGAAAGATTAACACCAACGAACTGGCCGCGGCCAAGAAAGTTCGACTCAGTCAGGCCAATATTGAAGCCGACACCGTTCGACACGGAATAGCTCGCGCCAAAGGTCAACGACCCGGTGGGTTTTTCCTCCACATTGACATCGACGATGACCTGATCCGACGCCGTCCCCTGACGTGCGTCAACCTCTGCCGTCTCGAAGAAATCGAGCGCGCGAATTCGCTCAGCGCCCTCGCGAATTTCGCGCGCATTGAACGGGTCGCCTTCTACTGTCTTGAACTGACGGCGGATGACCTTGTCGAGTGTCGTGGCATTGCCCTCGATATCGATGCGCTCGACAAAGACGCGCGGGCCCTTGGTCAGCGCAAAAACAACGTCCAGAGTCTGGTCGCGCTCATTCCGCGTGATCCGGGGAACGACCGCCATGAAGTTGACGCCTTGCTTGAGCGCGACCGCTTCGAGCCGGTTGATATTGTTGTCGATATGGTTCGGGGAGTAGGTCTGACCGGAGCGCAGTTTAACAGCCTTTGCGTACTCGGCGACATCCACACCTTCGTATTCGCTTACGGTGGAAATATTTCCGAACTTGTAGCTCAGCCCCTCGCGCACCGCGAAGGTCAGGAAAAACGCGTCGCGTTCCTGTGAAAACTCGCGCGAAACCGACAGTACCTGAAAGTCGATATAGCCGCGCGAGCGGTAGAAATCGGTCAGGAGCTGTTTGTCGAACTCGACCCGGTCGGCAATGAAGGTGTCACGCTGAATGATGTTGCGCAGCAAACCGGCTTGCTTGGTTTCCAGCACCTGGCGCAGACGACGGTCCGAATAGGCGCGGTTGCCGGTAAAGGACAGCCGCTCGATCTCGGTCACCCGGCCTTCGCGGATTTCAAACACCAGATCCACGCGGTTGCCGTCGCGTTCGATGATCCGGGGTTCGACCCGCGCTGCGAGCCGACCCGCGAGGGCGTAGGCCTCGGTTATGGCTGCCGCATCGGCCTCCGCCTGCAAGGTCGAGTAGACGCGCCGCGATTGCGATTTGATCACACCGGCGAGTTGCTCATCCTTGATCCGTTTGTTGCCCTCATAGGCGATAATGTTGATCGTCGGGTTCTCCACCACCCGGATGACCAGAGTGCCGCCCGAGGGCACAACGTCCACGCTTCTGAACAGACCCGAGGCATTCAGCCGCTGAACCGCATCGTTGAGCGCGCCCGCTGTGACGCTTTCGCCCTGGGCGATTCCGGCGAATTTCACGATCGTGGCGGGTTCGATATGTTCATTGCCCTCGACCACAATACGCGAGAACGCGTAGTTCTGCGCGATCGCTGAGGTAAAGAAAAGACCGCAAAATATTGTAATAAAAACAAAAAGTGACGCCTTTATACGACCCGCGAGAGCATGCCCTGCGCCCAGTACGCCCTGCCCGTCCGACACCATGATCTGCCCCCTGGATAAATGCCACTATCTTTGGAAACGTGACTACCGATAAAGCCGATGCTTGTCAAAAGCGACGGCGCGCCACCGAGAGGGGCGCGCCGAAAAAAGTCAGTGCCGGAGGGGCGGTGTCCTCAGCGAATGAAATGCTGCTCTGGCTTCTGTACCTGGGTGAGTTCTGCACCGATCATCGCGCCGCCCGCAAGTCCGACCACGATCGCAAGAGGAATGATGATCCGGTCGAGGCCAAGATCCATCATAAGGGAAAAGCTCCGATATCCGTTCTGGATCAATTGCATTGTCCCGCGCCTCTTGCAGAGTTCAGTTACCCAAAACGCTAGATAGCGAATGTGGCGGTTTTGCGGCTTATTCGCGGTGACAAAGCGCTTCTTGCGTCCTTCAGACGCAGAACAAGTCGTTGCTCAGCCCAAAGACCATGAGCGCCAGGACGATCGTCAGACCGATCGCCATCGCCGCATTCATCACCTTGTCGGACGGCGGCCTTCCAAACGCCCATTCATAAGCGTGGAAGACCAGATGTCCTCCGTCGAGAACCGGAATCGGGAACAGGTTTAAAAGCCCGATCGCAGTCGAGAGCGCCGCTACAAGCCAGATGAACGATGACACCCCGGCACTTGCCGCCGTGCCGGTTGCCTGAGCGATGGCGATCGGTCCGTTAATATTACAACTGGAGATTTTGCCGCCAACAACGCTGCCGATACCGATGAACGTACCTTCGATCACGCGGTAAGTCTGCATCACTCCGATCCGCGCCGCCTCGGTCAGACCGGGAAGACGGGTCATCGGCTCAAAGACATAGCTCGAGCTGAAGCCAATCAGATACCCCGTTTCCAGACCGCCATCGTCGGCCTCAACCGGGCGCGGGCGAGGCTTGAGCCGGGCTTCAAGGCTTTCGCCCGCACGCCAGACAGTCAGCGTCACCTCTTGCCCACCGCCCGAGCGGATCAGGTTTTGGACATCGGAAAACCGCGGCGTGGGCTTGCCGTCAACGGCGGTGATGACATCACCGATCATCAGCCCTGCATCCTGCGCGGCGCTCTTGGGCTGGATGCCGCCGATCATCGGCGGCATCAGCGTCGGCCCGGTTACGTTTACCTCTGCCCCGTCGCGCAGCACCCGGTATTCCACCGTATCGCTCGCGGGGAGCGTATCGACAGCCTCGTTCAACGCCTCATAATCCGGCGTTTCATGTCCGTTCACCTCGAGAATGCGGTCCCCCGGGGCAAGTCCATTTTCCACAGGCACCGGCATCAGCGCGGCGATTTCCGGCCGGTCAGTGGCAATGCCGGTCGCAAACGGCATTGCCGCGAAAATCAGAAAGGACATGACGAAATTGAAAAGAGGACCGGCAAACACCGTCGCAGCACGCGCCCAAAGCGGAGCCCCGTGCATCGTGTGGCGGCGCTCTTGGTCGGACAGACGTGACATCGTGTCTTCGTCCGCACCCGCCGAGGCCGCATTGGCATCACCGAGGAACTTCACGTATCCGCCGAAGGGGATCGCGGCCACCTGCCAGCGGGTGCCGCGCTTGTCGACGCGCGACCAGAGTTTAGGCCCGAAACCGAGGGAAAAGACTTCAGCATGGATACCGGACCAGCGCCCGACGATGTAATGGCCATATTCGTGAACTGCCACGATGATCGACAGCGCGACGATGAAGGCGCCAACGGTCTGCAAGGTATCAAGAGCGGAAGCCAGAAGGCCGGGAAAATCCAAGGTCACGTCCTCTGCATATCTTTAATCACTTCAACAGTCATGCGGCGCGCGGCGCGATCCGCATCCAGAACCATATCGAGGCTTGTGGCCGATTTGCCAAGCCCCGTATCCCGCGAAAGCCGTTCCAGCACGTCCTCGACCACGTCGGCCATCTTGGTGAAACCGATGCGACCGTCAATGAAGGCATCAAGCGCAGCCTCCTTCGATGCGTTGAACGCCGCGCCAGTCAGCCCGCCCGCCGCCATCACCTCGCGCGCGAGGCGCAACGCGGGATAGCGCGCCGGGTCGGGGGCCGAGAAGGTCAGTTGCCCGATCTTCGCGAGGTTCAGCCGCGACACCGGTAGATGATTGCGTTCGGGCCAGTTCAGCGCATAGCCAATCGCGTGGCGCATATCCGGCGCCCCAAGATGGCCGATAACGCCGCCGTCCCGGAAACCGACAAGCGCATGGACGAGGGATTCCGGATGAACGAGAACTTCGATCCGTTCAGGTTCGATACCGAAGAATTCGTGGGTTTCGATGATCTCCAGCGCCTTGTTGAACATCGACGCGGAATCGATAGTGATCCGCTGTCCCATCGCCCAGTTGGGGTGGGTGGAAGCCTCTGCCACCGTTGCCGTCGCCAGCCGTTCGAGCGGCCAATCACGAAAGGCGCCGCCCGAGGCGGTGATGGTGATCGCTTCCACCGCCTCCATTTCTTCGCCGACCAAAGCCTGAAAAACCGCCGAATGTTCGCTGTCCACGGGCAGGATACGGGCACCATGGGCCCGCGCCTCGGCCATCAGCAAAGGCCCGGCGGTCACGAGGCTTTCCTTGTTGGCCAAGGCCAGAGTGCCTCCATGCGACAGGGCACGGAATCCGGGCGCAAGACCGGCGGCACCGACGATACCGGACATGATCCAGTCGGCGGGGCGGTCAGCGGCTTCCATAAGCGCATTCTGCCCGGCTGCCGCGACAGTACCAGAACCGTGAAGCGCGGCTTTCAGGTCGGGCAGCAGCGTCTCGTCGGCGATAACGGCGATCTCGGCCTTCAGTGCCTTGGCCTGTTCGGCCAGTCGCGCAACATTGCGACCGCCGGTCAGGGCAACCGTCCGGTAGGCCTGCGCCCCACCCTGCCGCATCAGCAGGTCAAAGGTGCTTTCGCCAATGGAACCTGTGGCGCCGAAAACCGATACGCTGCGCATCGCCTCAGAACCGGACGACGGGGACGGGTGTGAGCTGGGCCACAAGCAACATGAAGAGTGCCGCCCCCAGAAGCCCGTCGAACCGGTCCATCAAGCCGCCATGGCCAGGGATGAGGCGCGAGCTGTCCTTGACGCCCGAGCGCCGCTTGATCGCGCTTTCGGCAATATCGCCAAGCTGCGACGCAAAGGCCAGAAGCGCCGAAATCCAGATCAGGTCCCGTCCGGCGGTGGAAACCTGAAGGAAGATGAGTCCGACAATTGCCGCCGCGATCCATCCCGCGGCAGTGCCTGACCAGGTCTTCTTGGGGCTGAAGCGGGGCCAGAATTTCGGTCCCCCGAAGATGCGGCCCGCGAAATATCCGGCAATGTCCGTCACGACGACAACTAGGATCAGCCACAGAAGCCAAAGCATTCCGTAGCCTTCGCGGAAGGCGACGAGCCCGTAGCAAGCGATCATGATCGCAAACGAATAGACACCGTAGTCCACCCGCATCGGCCGCCCGGGCCGCACCAGCCCGACGATCGTCGGCAGCACCAGAAGCGGCAGGAGGAACGGATCGCGGGTGAAAAGCACGATGGCCAGGGCAAAGGCAGCGAGAACCGCAAGGACCACGGCCTCGGACGGGCGTCCCTGATCGGTCATCGCCGCCAGTTCCCAGACCATCAGCGCACCTGCGACGATGGCCAGTGTCGCGAACCACGGGCCTCCAAGCCAGACCAGAAGCAATCCGCCAAGCGCCATCGCCGCGCCCGAGATCAGGCGCGGCGCGAGGTCGCCCCATTTACCGGATGCATCGCTCATGCGGTCATTGCGCCGCCGTAACGGCGTTCGCGGTCGGTGAAGCGGGCCATGATCGCTTCCAGCTCAGCCGGGGTGAAATCAGGCCAGAGCGTGTCGGTGAACTCGTATTCCGAATAGGCCGACTGCCAAAGAAGGTAGTTCGAGATCCGCGTCTCGCCCGATGTGCGGATCACAAGATCTGGGTCCGGCAGGTCGTGGGTATCAAGGCGTGCCTCGATCGCTGCCTCATCGACCTCATCAGGCGTCAGGCGACCGGCGGCGACATCCTCGGCGACCTTCCGCGCCGCGCGCATCAGTTCGTCCCGGCCCCCATAGTTGATGGCGACGGTCAGATGCAGCCGGTCATTTTCCTTCGTGCGCTCCTCGATCCCCGCCATCAGCTTTTGCAACTTCTTGTCGAGCCGTGACCGCTCGCCAATAAAGCGCAGCCGAACACCCTCTGCCGAAAGCCGTTCTGCCTCGGACTGGATGTAGCGGGCGAAGATCGTCATCAGGCCGATGACCTCTTCGGTCGAGCGCTTCCAGTTCTCGGTCGAGAAAGCGTAAAGCGTAAGGTAGCGGATACCGAGCCCCGGTGCCGCCTCGACGATGGTGCGAACACGTTCCGCCCCCCGACGGTGGCCGACAAGACGAGGCCAGCCGCGGCTGGTCGCCCAGCGGCCGTTGCCATCCATGATGATGGCGACATGCGCCGGAACGCTGCCTGTGATGTCCTTCGCGGCCATCGGCCTGCCCTTTCCGCCCCCGGGACCCACAGGTCCTCAGACCTGCATGATCTCCGCCTGCTTTTCTTCCAGCGCCTTGTCGACAAGCGCGATGTGCCGGTCCGTCATGGCCTGAACTTCGTCATGCCAGAACTTCTGGTCGTCCTCGCTCATGCCGTCGCCCTTGGCCTTCTTGATCTGGTCCATGCCGTCGCGGCGCACATTGCGAATCGCTACACGAGCATTTTCGGCATATTGTGCCGCAACTTTGGTCAATTCGCGGCGACGCTCCTCGTTTAGCTCCGGAATCGGCAACATAATGATCGTGCCGTTGAGTTGCGGATTGATGCCGAGCCCGCTTTCGCGGATCGCCTTTTCGACCTTGCCGACCAGTCCCTTGTCCCAGACATTGATCGTGACCATGCGCGGCTCGGGCACGTTGATCGTGCCCACCTGATTGATCGGCGTCATCGCGCCGTAAGCGTCGACCATCACCGGTTCGACCATCGTCGCCGAAGCCCGTCCCGTGCGCAAAGTGCCGAATTCGTGCCTGAGAGCGCCAAGCGCGCCGTCCATACGGCGCTCAAGGTCATCGGTGTCGATCTCGATATCGTCGGACATGGGGTATTCCGTCTTGTGCTCGTTAATCTTTTCGTTTTGCGCCCTTTAGCACGAAAACGCGCTGAAAGGATAGGATTTCAACCGCCGACCAGCGTGTAGGTTCCGTCACCCGACAGGATGCCGCGGAAACCGCCCGGCTCATCAAGGGAAAAGACGATGATGGGCAGGCGATTGTCGCGGGCAAGCGCAATGGCCGAGGCATCCATGACGCCCAGATGCTTTTGCAGCACCTCGTCATAGCTGACCTTGTCGTAGCGTTTGGCGTCGGCGTGCTTTACCGGGTCCTTGTCATAAACCCCGTCCACCTTGGTGCCCTTGAAGATCGCCTCGCAACTCATCTCATTGGCGCGCAAAGTCGCGGCGGTGTCGGTGGTGAAATAGGGGTTGCCAGTGCCGGCGGCGAAGATACAGACCCGCTTTTTCTCAAGGTGCCGCACGGCGCGGCGACGGATATAGGGTTCGCAGACCTGATCCATCGGAATGGCGCTGATCACGCGGGTATGGATGCCAAGCTGTTCAAGGGCTGCCTGCATTGCCAACGCGTTCATCACGGTGGCGAGCATCCCCATATAGTCGGCGGTCGTCCGCTCCATCCCCTGTGCAGAGCCTTGCAGGCCCCGGAAGATGTTGCCGCCGCCAATGACCATGCAGATCTCGACACCAAGATCGTGGACCGATTTCACTTCGGCCGCGATGCGGTTGACGGTCGGGGGATGCAGGCCATAGCCCTGATCGCCCATCAGGGCCTCGCCGGAGATTTTCAGAAGAACGCGTTTATAGGTGACTTTCGGTTCCTGTGACGCGTCCATGCTCTACTTCCCTTGCCGCCCCGGTGGATCGCGCGCAAAATGGAGGAAATCGGCGGCGGGTTCAACCGGACTCGGGCGGAAAGTCCGGCCGGAATTTACCTGCGGCACAAGGGCACATGAGCATCGGCAGGCAAGACACTGGATTTTATAAAGAACATAGATTCAGAGAGACCTGTCGTGATCGCCGGGGCGACCGCTTCAGGCAAATCTGCACTGGCGCTTGAAATCGTCCGGGTGCATGGCGGTGTTATCGTCAATGCTGACGCATTGCAGGTCTGGTCCTGCTGGCGGGTACTTTCCGCCCGCCCCAGTGCCGAAGACGAAGCACAGGCGCCGCACCTGCTCTATGGCCATCTGGCAAGCGATGCGGAGTATTCCGTCGGCCATTGGCTGAGGGAGGTTTCACAGATCCTGCAAGGCCCGGAACGCCCGATCATCGTCGGCGGAACCGGCCTTTACCTTACTGCACTGACCGAAGGACTTGCCGACATTCCTGCCGTACCAGCCGCCATTCGGGCCGCGGCAGATGATCGCCTCGTCCACGCCGGGCACGAGGCGATGCTGGCCGAGCTTGACCCCGCCACCGCCGCCCGCATCGACCGACGGAATCCCGCCCGCATCCAGCGGGCATGGGAAGTGTTGTATGCGACCGGGAGGGGATTGGCAGAGTGGCAGGCCGAGACCGGAAACCCGCTTTTGCCGCTCAGCGACTGTACCGCGCTTGTCCTCGATGCCGACCGCGACTGGCTGGCCCGACGGATCGACCGAAGGTTCGAAATGATGGTGAATACGGGCGCTCTGGATGAAGTCAGGGCGGTCCTGCCGGACTGGTCTCCCTCCGCCCTCTGGGCCAAAGCCATCGGCGCGCCGGAACTGGTCAGTCATCTCAGGGGTGAGATCACTCTGCAGGAGGCGATCGCGGCAGCACAGGCTTCCAGCCGCCAATATGCCAAACGCCAGCGCAGCTGGTTCCGGGGTCGGATGCGGGACTGGCGGCGGATTGCCCGCCCGTGACCGGTCGGCCACGCACCGCCGACCGCGCTGCAATCAGGAGTTTTCCCCTTGGGTTTCTGATTCGGCACGCATAGACTCGCCGCGCCCGCGCCCCGAGCCGCTTGCAACCCACTGGTCGATCACGTTGCGACCTGACTTTGAGGATTTGTCCCGTGAAACTCTTCACTGGCACACCACTGTCGAAATTCTCCGATCCGTCGGCAAAGCCGGACGCCCGCGGTAGTGGTGCCAGCCCGGCTGAAATGGCGGCCGCCGCCAAGACCCCGCCCGCGAATACGTCGAAGCTGCGTATCGTCCCGATCCCGCGTCTTGCGGCAGGTGGGCGCTGGCGGGTCGAAGCGATGCGGTCCTATTCCGAACCGCTTTTGTTGTGGTTCACCCGAGGACAGGGGCGCATCACGGTAAATGGGGTCACCCGCGGCTACGGCGCGCATAATGCGATCTTTATCCCGGCCGGTGTCATGCATGGCTACGACGTTGGCAGCCAGTGCTACGGGACAGCCGTATTCTTCGGGCGCTCCACCGATCTTTCCCTGCCCGACGTGCCTCATCATCTGCGCATCCGTGATGTTGGACCGCAGGCGGAACTTTCGGGACTGATCGACAATGTCCAGCGCGAGCTGGACAGCGGCAAGCCCGGCGCTGAACGTGCCGCCCATCACCATCTCGGCCTCCTTGGCGTCTGGCTTGAGAGACAGGTGGAGATCGCCAAGGCGGATGCGAAAAAGCCCGGCGCTGCAGCTAGGCTGGCCGTGCGCTATGCCGAACTGCTCGAACGCGACTTCCGGAGCGGGAAGGGCGTGGCCGAATACGCCCGTGAACTGGGTGTCACTCCGACCCATCTGACGCGGGTTTGCAATCAGAGCTGCGGCCGTTCCGCCTCGGACTTGCTGCATGACAGGGTGATATTCGAAGCGCGACTGCTTCTAACTGAAACGCGAATGCCAATCTCGCGCGTCTCGCAGGAGCTTGGCTTCACGTCTGCCGCCTATTTCACACGGGCGTTTCAACACCGCACAGGCAAGACACCGTCGGCATTCCGCAAAGCCGGCTGAAGACTGGTTCAGCCAAACTGAACTTCGGCGCCGAACTGGTCGGCAATGTCGTAAAATTTCCGAAAGTGACGGAATCCGGCGTTGACGCAGAGGCAAAAACCGGGCGCAATGCTTCGGTGAGTAATTTCGTTGCGCATGGGGGGCCGGTATCCGACCGGTCGTTGCCGCAGCGGAATAAAAAAAGTCACGCAGGGAGAAAAAGCATGACAAAGCACTTCACGCCGGATGTCCATCCGGCGGCCAAACGTTACGCCGATGAAGTTCGCGACGGTACGCTGAGCCGCCGCGAATTCCTGACCCGGGCCTCTGCGCTTGGTGTCAGTTCGGCTGCCGCCTACGGCCTTCTCGGCCTCGCAGCGCCGCAACAAGCGCGCGCCCAGACGATGGGTGGCACGATCCGTTGCCAGTTGGAAACCAAAGCACAGAAAGACCCGCGCACCTGGGACTGGTCTGAATACGCCAACTTCGGTCGTGGCTGGCTCGACTATCTGGTCGAGTACAACAGCGACGGCAGCCTGCGCGGCATGCTGCTGGAAAGCTGGGAAGTGAACGAGGACGCCACCGAATACACGCTGAAGGTCCGTCAGGGCGTCAAGTGGAACAATGGCGACGACTTCACCGCCGCCGATGTGGCCAACAACATCACCCGCTGGTGCGACGGCAATGTCGAAGGCAACTCCATGGCCGCGCGCATGGGCGCGCTCGTGGATGGTGAGTCCAAGATGGTGCGCGACGGCGGGATTACGGTGGTCGACGATCACACCGTCAAGCTGACGCTTCCGTCGCCTGATATCACGATCATGGTCGGCATGGCGGACTATCCGGCTGCCGTGGTGCACTCGTCCTTTGACGGCGGCGACCCCTCGGCCAATCCGATCGGCACCGGCCCCTATATTCCGGAATCGAATGAGGTCGGCGTCAAGCAGGTTCTGGTCCGCAACCCGGACCACACCTGGTGGGGCACCGAGGTCTATGGCGGGCCGTATCTCGACCGGATCGAATATATCGATCTCGGCACCGATCCGTCCTCGTTCCTCGCTGCGGCAGAGGCCGAAGAGATCGACATGCTGCACCGCACCGACGGTGATTTCGTCGACATCTTCGACAGCATCGGCTGGACCAAGTCCGAAGCGGTAACATCGGCGACGCTCGCCGTGCGCTTCAACCAGGACGCGGAGCTTTACAAGGATGTGAATGTCCGCAGGGCGCTGCAGATGGCGGTGGACAACGCGGTGGTTCTGGAGCTTGGTTATGCCAATCTCGGCAGCCCGGCCGAAAACCACCATGTCTGCCCGATCCATCCGGAATATGCCGAACTGCCGCCGCTGGTGGTCGATCCGGCAAAAGCGAAAGAGATGATCGACGCGGCCGGCCATGCCGATACCGAGTTCGAGCTGATCTCGATCGACGACGCCTGGCAGGCCAACTCCTGCGACGCGGTTGCGGCACAGATGCGGGACGCCGGTATCAACATCAAACGGACGATCCTGCCCGGCTCGACCTTCTGGAACGACTGGGCCAAGTATCCGTTCTCGGCCACCGAGTGGAACATGCGCCCGCTTGGCGTGCAGGTCCTGGCGCTCGCCTACAGGTCGGGCGTGGCCTGGAACGAAACCGCCTATGCCAGCGCCGAGTTCGATGCGCTTCTCGACGAAGCCATGGCGATTGCCGATGCCGATGCGCGGCGCGAGGTGATGGCGAAGATCGAGAAGCTGATGCAGGACGACGGCGTGCTGATCCAGCCCTACTGGCGGAACGTCTATCGCCACTTCCGTGAGAACGTGAAGGGCGCGGAGATGCACCCCACCTTCGAGCATCACCACTACAAGTGGTCGATCGAGGCCTGATCGGTCTTAGTGCGGCGTGCGGAGTTCATCCGCGCGCCGCTTTTTGTTGACGTGACAGCCCACGCACTCCAACCTGCCCCTACGTTCTTTGGGGGGAAGGACATGAAAAAATGCTGATATTCCTGCTCCGGCGGCTGTTGACGATGGTCCTGACAGCCCTCTGCCTGACGTTCGTCGTCTTCTTTCTGACGAACCTGCCACCAAACCTTGAAAAGCTCGCCAAGACTGAGGCAGGCAGCCGCATCACCGACGAAGAGGTGCAAAGCTGGCTCGACAAGAACGGGCACGGCAGCCCGCTGCTGGTTCGCTACGGTGAATGGCTCGGCGTCATTCCCGGCTGGACGCGCGAGGAAAATGGGGTCACGACGGGCCGCTGTATACAACGCGGACAGGACCCGGAGACCGCGTCAAGTTTCTGTGGCGTTCTGCAGGGGAAATGGGGTTTCTCCTCGGTCTTCAAGGACGAGGTGTCGACCATTGTCGGCACAAGGCTGTCGCTGACAGGCATTCTCATGTTCTGGGTCATGGTCGTGATGGTGCCCGTCTCGCTGATCATCGGCGTCCTGGCGGGCATGCGCGAGGGGTCGAAGCTTGACCGGTCGCTCTCCACCTTCTCCATCGCCACGACGGCAACGCCGGAATATGTCTCGGGCGTTATCCTGATCGCGGTCTTCGCCTCATCCATGTTCGGGCTGAAATGGTTCAAGGGCACGGCATCGAGCGCGATGGACGGCATCACGTTTGAAAACTTCTTCCTGCCGGTCATCACCATCGCGCTTTACGGCATCGGCTATATCGCCCGGATGACCCGCGCGTCGATGACCGAGGTCATGACCGCGCAGTACATCCGCACTGCAAGGCTGAAAGGCGTGTCATTCCGCAACGTTGTGATGAAACACGCTCTCAGAAACGCACTGATCGCCCCCTTCACGGTCATCATGTTGCAATTCCCGTGGCTTCTGAACGGCGTCGTCATTGTCGAGACCTTGTTCAACTACAAGGGCTTCGGCTGGACGCTCGTCTCGGCGGCCGGCAACAACGACATCGACCTCCTGCTGGGCTGTTCGGTCGTCGCCGTCTTCGTGGTTCTGGTCACCCAGCTTATATCCGACATCGGCTATGTCTTCCTGAACCCACGCATCCGGATATCCTGAGGAGGAACTGACAATGGACCCGTTAACCTGGACCGGCGCCCTTTCCGTCCTCAACCCGGTCACCATCGCCATCGCAGCCGCCTTCGCGCTTGCCATCATCGCCCAAATCGCCCTGTCGTTCGTCGCGCCAGAACCGACCATCGTGGCCAATCCCGATGGTACGGTCGCCGCGCGTGGCGGGGCCTACGGGACAAGCGAAAAGGCCGTGCGCTGGCTTTTCCTCGCCCTTGTGGTGCTCGCGGTGGTTTACCTTCTGGCGGGCGTCGTCATGCCCTATGGCAAAGTTGGCATCATCGGCGGGCTGGCCAAGCGTTTCTTGCCGGTCTGGCTGTCGCTGATCGTGCTGTATGCCGTCTCCATCCGCTACAAACGGCGGCTGGGCCTATATGGCAAGCTCTTCGATTCGACCATCGGCATGATCGGTTTCGCCATCGTCATGTTCTGGGTCTTCTCGGCGATCTTCGCCACCACGATCGCGACCCATGACGTCCTCAGCCAGATCAGCCAGATGAAGAACAAGGTGCCCGGCACCCCTACCCCGGACGATATGGGCTGGTATCTGCTCGGTGGTGATCATCTGGGCCGCGATGTCTTCAGCCGGGTTGTCCTCGGCAGCCGCATCGTGGTGCAGATCGCGCCGCTGGCGACGCTCTTTGCCTTCATGGTGGGGATCACGCTGGGCCTTCCGGCAGGATACTATGGCGGCAAGCTCGACACGTTCCTCTCGTTTCTCGCCAACCTCATCCTTGCTTTCCCGGTAATCCTTCTCTTCTACCTGCTGGTGACCCCGGAAATCGTCGCAACCGGCATGCCGCAATATATGGCGATGGTGCTCTTCCTCTTTCCCATCGTCTTCCTGCTGGTGCTGGTCAATTCGCGCTACTATGTGGTGCCCGCTCTGCGGAACAAGATGATGACGATCATCGCGGTGATCGGCGGCTATCTTTACCTGTCGCTCGTAGGTGAGGTTGGCACCAAGGTGGCGGTCCTGCCCAACATGCTGGACCTGATCCATGTGCCGGGCAATATCCTGATCGTCTTCGTCTCGGTCGTCTTCGTGAACTCGCCCACCGTCTTCCGTATTGTGCGCGGCATCGTTCTGGACGTGAAGACACGGGACTATGTCTCGGCCGCGCAGACCCGTGGCGAGCGGCCCTGGTACATCATGCTGTGGGAGATCCTGCCTAACGCGCGCGGGCCGCTGATCGTCGATTTCTGCCTGAGGATCGGCTATACGACGATCCTTCTGGGTACCCTCGGCTTCTTCGGCCTCGGCCTTAGCCCCGAAAGCCCTGACTGGGGCTCGACGATCAACGCAGGCCGTAAGCTGATGACGGTCGCGCAGCACCCCGCCATCGTACCCGCGCTCGCGCTGATGAGCCTCGTTCTGGGCCTCAACCTTCTGGCCGATGGCCTGCGCGAAGAAAGCCTCAGGGATTAAGGGAGACGGAATATGACCAAATGGGACTATGACGGCCCGATCCTTGAGATCGAGAACCTCTCGATCAGCTTCTTCACCCGGCTGAGGGAAATCCCGGCGGTGATGGATTTCTCCTGTACCGTTCAACCCGGCGAAGCCATGGGCCTCGTCGGGGAATCCGGGTGCGGCAAATCCACCGTCGCGCTCGCCGTGATGCGCGATCTGGGCAAGAACGGCCGTATCGTGGGCGGCACGATCAAGTTCAAGGGCCGCGACCTGACGACGATGAGCGAGGAGGATCTGCGCGACATCCGCGGATCGGAGATCGCGATGATCTATCAGGAACCGATGGCCTCGCTGAATCCGGCGATGAAGATCGGCAAACAACTGATGGAAGTGCCGATGATCCATGAGGGGACATCGGCGGAAGAGGCCTATCAGCGCGCCTTGGAGGTCGTAACCGACGTGCGCCTGCCGGATCCCGAGCGGATCCTGAAAAGCTATCCGCACCAGCTTTCGGGCGGGCAGCAGCAACGGATCGTCATCGCCATGGCGCTGATGTCGAAGCCCGCCCTGCTGATCCTCGACGAACCCACGACCGCGCTTGACGTTACGGTCGAGGCGGCCGTCGTCGACCTCGTGAAGGACCTCGGCAAGAAATACGGCACCTCGATGCTCTTCATCTCGCACAATCTCGGTCTGGTGCTCGACACCTGCAACCGGCTTTGCGTGATGTATTCGGGCGAGGCGGTGGAGACGGGCTCGATCAAGGATGTCTTCGACAAGATGCAGCATCCCTATACACAGGCTCTCTTCCGTTCGATCCCGCTACCGGGGGCGGACAAGAACGCGCAGCCCCTGATCGCCATTCCGGGCAACTTCCCCTTGCCGCATGAACGCCCCAACGGCTGCAACTTCGGCCCCCGCTGCGACTACTTCGCCGCCGGGCGCTGCGATGCGGGCGATATCAAGATGCGGAACGTGCCGGGCGATGACCGTCACGATACGCGCTGCCTGAAAGTCGACGAGATCGACTGGAAAGCCCCGCCACAGGTTGCGGCCAAGGCCGAAAAGACCCCGATCGGCGATGTGGTCCTGAAGATGGACGATCTGCGCAAGTATTACGAGGTCAGCGCCAATGCACTCTTCGGCGGTGGCGACAGGAAGGTCGTCAAGGCCAACGAGACGCTGAGTTTCGAGGCGCATGAGGGCGAAACGCTCGCTATCGTCGGCGAGAGCGGTTGCGGCAAGTCCACCTTCGCCAAGGTGCTGATGGGTCTGGAAACGGCAACGGCCGGTAAGATCCTGCTGCACAATCACGAGATTCAGGACACGCCGATCGAAAACCGGTCGACCGAGACAATTTCAAGCGTACAGATGGTGTTCCAGAACCCGTTCGACACGCTCAATCCGTCGATGACGGTCGGACGTCAGATCATCCGCGCACTGGAGATTTTCGGCGAAGGCAACTCCGACAAGGAACGCGAAGAGCGGATGCTGGAACTGCTCGATCTGGTGAAACTGCCGCGCGCCTTCGCCGAACGGATGCCGCGCCAGCTTTCCGGCGGGCAGAAGCAGCGCGTGGGAATCGCCCGGGCCTTCGCGGGCGGGGCCAAGATCGTCGTGGCGGACGAACCGGTCTCGGCGCTCGACGTGTCGGTTCAGGCCGCTGTCACGGACCTCCTGATGGAGATCCAGCGCGAGAACAAGACGACGCTTCTCTTCATCAGCCACGACCTCTCCATCGTGCGCTATCTCAGCGACCGGGTGATGGTGATGTATCTCGGCCATGTGGTGGAACTTGGCACGACCGATCAGGTCTTCTCGCCGCCCTACCACCCCTATACCGAGGCGCTCCTCTCGGCGGTGCCCATCGCCGACACCCGCGTGGAGAAAAAGCGCATCGTGCTGGAAGGCGACATTCCCTCGGCGATGAACCCGCCGCCGGGCTGCCCGTTCCAGACCCGCTGCCGCTGGAAGTCCAAGGTTCCGGGCGGGCTTTGCGAAAAGGACGTGCCACCGGTCCAGACGCTGTCGAACGGACATCAGATCAAATGCCATCTATCGTCGGCCGAGTTCGACCATATGGAACCGGTAATCAAGATCGCGGCCGAGTAAGGGCAGGCAGGACAAGCATCGTGGCGCCTAAGGGCGTCACGGTTGCACCGCTGCCGATCTTGAACCGGGCGAGGCCAGGTGCGGCCTTCTCATTCACATCGCCAAGATCGAGCATCCGATAACCCTGCAAGCGCAGGTCGCGGATCACATGCCAGAGAAGAAACTGATGGGCGTTCAACCGCCGCCCCTCGCCCCCTGACCAGCCGATGTGATAATTCGCCCCGGGTCGGTGCAACAGGACGAGCATCGTCGCAATCGTTCGGTCGCGCTTGCGTGCCTCGTAAAGGATCGCGCCCTCAGGATCTGCCGACAGCCAACCAGATGTGAATGACGGTGGCAGGGCCCGATAACAGAGTCGTTGTTGCTGTTCGGCTTCTTTGGTCAGGAGCCCGGCAAGATGCGCTGCGTCCGGAACCGATTGCCGGACGGATATCCCCTCCCCCTCGGCCCGCACCAGCCGGTTACGCCACTTCCCGCCAAATCCGGCGCGGATCGCCGCTGGATCAGGGCGAAGGTCGATCATCGCCTCATGCCGCGGTGCGACAAGCGGAATGCACCCCAGACCCCGCAGGGCGGTGTCCGGCGTCACGATCATGATCCCCGCACCACGCGCAAGCGCCCGCAGCGCACGGACCGCGACTTCGGGCGCAACCGGCTCCAGCCAGACCGGTCCCCGGCTGAGCAACGTCAACCGCAAGGGTCCAATCCGCCTGGAAACGACTTGTGCAAGACCGACCCGTCGCCCCGCGACGATGATTTCGGCACGGCGAACCGTTCTCCCGTGCGCACTCAACACCGATCCATAGGTCCAGTGCTGTTGCATAGGCAGCGGCAGCGCTACCGTGGCCTCGCTCCACCCCTGCCGGGCAATCCTGTCCCAAACGATCTGCATCCCGACATTTGATCGTCCGGAACCTAACGTCGTGCTAATGATGCCGAATGTTCGCGTGATACCATTTTACAGCAACACATGGCGCTCATGCCCGGGCGCCGCCGCCGAAGTCGCGCCGCACTTGATACTCCTCCCGGATTGGGCATAACAGACGGGGAATCCAGCCAGGAGATTGCACAGTCTGATGCCGGCATCCCTTTCCCTTGTGGTCGACATCGGCGGCACCAATACCCGCGTCGCGCTGGCGCAGGGTGCCAGAGTTGACCGTACAACGATCCGGCGTTTTGCGAACGCCGAGTATCCGGGATTGAGCGAGATTTTGTCGACCTATCTCGCCGCAGCCAATAGGCCGGTCTGTGCTGGCGTCTGCGTCGCGGTTGCCGGTCCCATCGACAACGGCGTTGCACGAATGACCAATCTCGACTGGAGCATAGACAGTGACACCGTTCGGGCAGCGACGCAGGCCAAACATGTCGCGATCCTGAATGACCTTCAGGCCCAAGGCCATGCACTTGGCCATATCGAGCAAAACAGCCTCGTACCGCTGATTGAAGCAACAGAGCGCCCCGGAGCATCGCAGCTGGTGATCGGTGTCGGCACCGGCTTCAACGCCGCCCCGGTTGTCGACCAGGCCGGGTACAGGACCGTTGCGCCGGCCGAATGCGGACAGATCAGCTTGCCCGTGCAAAACGAGGACGATCTGAGGTTGATGCGCTTTGTCTCCTCAAACCAGGGCTTTGCCTGTGTCGAGGATGCGTTGTCGGGGCGTGGCCTGGAACGGCTTTTCGCCTTTCACGCGCACGAGGCGGATCAGAGCCGGACCCTGGATGCAGCGTCGATCATGAAGGCATTGGCAACCAGAGAGGATTCCGTGGCCGAGGCCACCGGGCGAAGCTTTGTCAGGCTGCTCGGCGCGGTCTCTGGCGATCTGGCACTGGGATATCTTCCTTTTGGCGGCATATTTTTGATCGGCGGCGTCGCCCGGGCATTCGCGCCGCACTACCAGCGCTTCGGTCTAGCCGAAGCGTTCCGCAACAAGGGCCGTTTTGCCGCATTCATGCAGAATTTTTCGGTAGCACTGGTCGAAGACGACTATGCCGCACTCGAAGGTTGTGCACGGCACCTCGCTGCGACAGCCTCCTGATCCCACCGGCCGCATCAAGCCTATCTTAATACTTCGCGGCCTAGCCTACCCCGGCAGTTCCGACAAAGGGGAAGCCCGTGAACACTGATAGGATAGACGGGCTGGACGGTAGGTTGACTCTGATCCTCGACCCCCGTCTCGATCTGCCGGCGGCCGGGCGCCTGCACGCGGCTTTGCTGGCACGTACGGGAACACCGTTGGAAATCGATGCGACCGCAGTGTCGCATCTCGGCGCACTCTGTTTGCAGGTTTTGCTCGCGGCAGCGCGAACCTGGAAGAAGGGCGGCGTTTCGCTGGTGATCAGACCAAGATCAGCACGGTTCGAGACCGCCCTGGATACATATGGTGTATCGCTGGACGACCTGCAGTCGGACCCGGCGGAGGCCGAGTGATGGGCATCAAGGTTCTTGCGGTCGACGACAGTCGCACAATCCGCGACATGCTGGCTCTCGTTCTTGGCGAGGCGGGCTATACGGTGCAAACGGCCGAAGATGGCCAGGATGCACTCGACAGGATCGATGACTTTGAGCCAGATGCAATCATCTCCGACATCAATATGCCGCGGCTGGACGGGTTCGGATTCGTCCAGGCCGTCCGGCGGGTCGAACGGTACCGCGCCACCCCGATCCTGGTGCTGACGACCGAAAGTGCTCCGGAACTCAAGGCCAGAGCTCGTGCAGCCGGCGCTACGGGTTGGATTGTGAAGCCATTCGATGCCGAAAAGCTCGTCCGGGCGCTTCAGGCGATCGCAGGATAAAGGACAGGTCATGGTCGAACTCCACGATCCAATGTCTGAGATCCGCGCCGGTTTTTTCGCTGAATGCGCCGAACGCATCGAGCAACTGCACGACGCGCTTGCTGCATTAGAAGAAAGCTGCAGCAACGGTCGAACGGCAGATCCTGAAATCATCAATACTGCATTTAGAGCAATTCATTCGATCAAGGGCGGCGGTGGCGCGTTCGGTTTCGATAATTTGGTAAGATTCGCACATGGTGTTGAGTCAGTGTTTGACCTTATGCGTTGTGGGCAGGTCGCCCCCTCATCTGCGCTAATCGCCAACCTGACCCGCGCTGGCGACCACCTCGCCGATCTTGTCGATGCCGCACAGGCGGGGAAGGAAGTACCTGCAAATGGCAGCGAAATCCTGGAAGCACTGTCCACTCCGACATCTATAGGTGTGTCGGATCCGATGGAGTTCGGGCTCACACAGCCATGGATTTTGCAATTTCGCCCGCATACATCGCTCTATGCCTCGGGCAATGATGCGCTATTTCAGCTTGTGGCCCTGCGGGAACTCGGCGCGGCCGACATCTGCTGCGATACGTCAATGGTGCCGGATCTTGCCGCCCTTGACCCCGAAAAAGCCTGCCTTACATGGACGTTGTCGCTTCCTGCCGATCGCGATGAGGCGGAGATTGTCGAGATATTCGACTTTGTCGTCGACCTCTGCGACCTTTTGGTTCAGAGGAAAGAACTTTCGTCGGCGACCGTGCAGAACACTGTTCCTTCGGTCTCAGCGGAAACTGCGCCGTCCATGCGGGTCGACCTTGACCGCATCGACCGGCTCATGAATCTCGTCGGTGAATTGGCGATCAGTCAATCGATACTGGTCCAGTGCATCGCCGAGACACGTCCCGACCCGCAATCGCACTTGATCGAACGTCTCGAAACACTGACCGGCCTGACACGTAACCTCCAGGATAGTGTGATGACGATCCGGGCGCAGCCGGTCAAATCGCTCTTTCAGCGCATGGCGCGGGTCGTGCGAGAAACTTCCGCCGCGCTCGGAAAGCCTGCCCGGCTCCGTTTGGAGGGTGAGGAAACCGAGCTTGATCGAACCGTAATCGAAAGACTGGCCGATCCACTCATGCATATGGTGCGCAATGCGGTCGATCATGGCCTGGAGTCGCCCGCAGAACGCAAGACGCAGCAGAAGCCCGCTGAAGGAACCATCACCCTGTCTGCCGCCCATCGCGCCGGCAGGTTGGTCATCGAACTCAGCGATGACGGTCGCGGCCTCGACCGCAACCGCATCCGCGCGAAGGCAGAGGAACGCGGCCTTGTCACTGCCGACGCCGTGTTGGGCGATGCGTTGACTAACGATCTGATTTTCCATCCAGGGTTATCAACTGCCATGGGGTTGTCCGACATTTCCGGCCGCGGCGTCGGGATGGATGTCGTAAAGACCGCGATAACCCGGCTTGGAGGACGTATCTCGATCGTATCTGAGCCGGGTCGTGGCACGCGGTTCACGCTGTCGCTTCCGCTCACGCTGGCGGTTATGGACGGGATGGTGGTACGAACCGCTCGGCAGATGCTGGTAATCCCGGTTGCGGCCATTCTCGAAACCGCCGCCCTCCAAAGACTCGACCGCCGCAAAGCCGGTGATGAGGGCGAACTGGTCCGGATGCGCGACGCGTTCGTGTCGCTGATTGATACCGGCGTTGCTTTGGGAATACGCAATCCGGGATGCCCGCCCGGCAGCGCAATCGCAGTTCTGATTGCAGCAGAGGATGGTCGTCGCGCCGCTCTTATAGTCGACGCGGTTATTGATCAGCGGCAGGTCGTGGTCAAACCCCTGCGCGGCGGATTTGCCCGGAATCCGGGAATTTCCGCGGCGACCATCCTCGGCGATGGACAAATTGCGTTCATATGTGACCCCGGCGAGCTCGCTCGCAGCGTACCAACTGGTCGCGCCGATCTGACAGCAGTGGCATAGGGGAGAAAGATGCCAGAGGCGGGATCAATGATAGAACTGCTCGCCTTTCGGCTGGGCGAGGATCGCTTCTGTGTTGATGTGGCTGTCGTACGCGAGTTGCGCAGCTGGTCCCGGCCAACCCCCCTTCCCCACGCGCCCGCCTTTCTTGCCGGGGTTATCAATCTTAGAGGAACGATCTTGCCAGTACTGGATCTTGCGGTGAGGCTCGGACTTTCGCCTGTGGCGGCAGACAATAGAAACGTCATTGTCGTGGCCGAAATTACCGGACAAAGCGTGGGTCTGATCGTCGATGCGGTCAGCGATATTCACTGTGTTCCGCGCAGCATTCTCGAACCACCGCCCAGGGTGCAGGGGCCCGCGCAGTTGACGTGCATAGCCGCCCTATCGCTCATTGACGGCCAGATGATCCGGGTGATCGACGTGGCGGCGCTGATGCCCACTGGTGTGACCGGGGCTGCATGAAGAGTTCATCCAAATCTCATGACCATGACAGTATTCGGCTTGATGAACTCGCCGCGCATCTTGCCGACGAGCTTTCGAACCTGCTGCAGCTTAGCCAAACCGTTCAGCAAGCCCTTTCGGATTGCATTTTCGCAGAACCACCGGATGCCGAGACACTGTTCCGGCTCCAATCCCTCGACCGCATTGGTCAAGGTCTGGCCGATTTGTCTCGATTGATGCAATACTTGCGCGCGGATCTGCCCGAAGAGGCAACCGTGCCGATCGGACAGGTTCTGGAACATCTGCATCTGCGCGAACTCGCCGATCGGTTTTCCCGGCAGGACCGCGGCGCAGGACCTGATCGGCGTGTGATCTGCGGTGACGTGGTCTGGCTCTAACCGCCAAAGGCTCGACCGTTGTCGCCAGCAATGGCCCAAAACCAACCGGGAGCAAGGTGACCTGCGTTTGCCGACACATGGCCGGATACAATCGAGATCAGGATTTACGATCCGATCTTACCTGCCGGAACAACGGGTCGGCCGTGTCGGCGGCACCCGAGGCAAGTTCCTCCCGAGCACTCAGCACAGGTCATTGGAACCGTCGGATACCGTCCCGGTCCAGTCATCAGAATTTGTCCAAACCTGTGGGCTCGGCGGAAGATACCGATCTGCCCCCACCTACCGAAGCAATGCGGATGGGATGTGTCACGCCAGAACCCGCCTCGGCAACGGCGTGGGACAGGGCACCGGACGCATTGCGGGATGTATCTCTGGGTGCCGGCTGCCCAATCCGGAACCGGGCAATCGTCGCGGTCAGCGCCTCGGCGCCCCTGGTCAGCGATTGGCTGGCAACCGAGGCTTGACTGAACAGTGCGGCATTCTGTTGCGTCACCTGATCGATTTGATTCACCGAGATATTGATTTCTGCAAGGCCTTCCGATTGGTCCTGCGCCGAAGCTGCGATTTCCGAGACCCTTTGTGCGATATTTGAAACGGATGCGACGATGCTCTTAAGTGCGCGTCCGGCCTCATCCACAAGACCAACACCGCGTTTGACCTGAGCCGAGGATGCCGAGATGAGACTATCGATCTCGCGCGCAGCTTCCGACGAACGTTGTGCCAGTGCCCGGACCTCGGCCGCGACAACGGCAAACCCCCGTCCGGCTTCCCCGGCTCGGGCCGCCTCGACGCCGGCATTCAGGGCAAGCAGGTTTGTCTGGAAGGCAATGTCATCGATTACACCGATAATCCGCGCGATCCGTTCCGAGGAAGTCTCAATCTCGCCCATCGCCCGGACGGCCTCCTCGACCACAGCGCCCGATGCCTCGGCTGATGCCCGTGCATCGCCGACCACCGCGCTGGCTTCGGAGGCTCCGACCGCCGCTGATCGGACCGAAACCGTCAACTGGTCGAGTGAAGCAGCGGTTTGTTCCAGTGTCGCGGCCTGTTTTTCCGTCCGACCGGTCAGATCTTCGGCCGAGCGTGCAATATCTGCGGCCTCACTTTCTATTCCGGATGCGTTTTCCATAACCACGGCCATCGCTGCGGCCAGTTGCTCAATGGCGTTGTTGAAGTCATCGCGCAGGGTCTCATACTGAGCGACGAAATCACCCTCAATTCTGGCCGTAAGATCTCCTTGTGATAGCCCGCTCAATCCCACGCGAAGCGCTTCAACGACGTCGTTTTGCGCCTCCTCCAGCAACCTGCGTCGTTCCTCGGCGCTTCGCAGGCAACGTTCTGCTTCGGTCATATCGGCCCCCATCAGCACGACTTTCAGCAGTACACCGTCGTGATCATGGATGGGTGAAAGGCTTCCATCGACGACACCTTCCGGACCATTTTCGATCTTCGCCCTGAAGCGCCCAAAAACCGATGACCCCGCCATTAGGCGGTCCCACAGAGATCCGGTCTCAGCCGTCGCGTCGTCATCGAGATGCAGCAGGTCCGTGAGTTGACACGACTTAAGGTCGCGATCTGAAATACCGAGCAGTGATCGCATCTTGTCGTTGGCCCCAATCAGGCCGCCATCTGCCTCAAATTCCGCCGTTGCAAGATTGCGGTCGATCGCGGACAGAACTGCTCGGTTCATACGCTCAACGGTAACGTCGCGCCACTCAACAACAAATCCGATACGGCCCTGCCCCTCCATCTCGACCTCATTGATATCGAGTGCAAATCGGGACTCTCCGACAGGAATTTCTGCCTGGTGCGGAAGAAATTCTGCATCTGCCAGCCTTCGGCGCACTATTTCCTGTGCCGTGTGGAACGCATCCTGAGCGTGCCCAATCACGGCCTCAGGATCGAAGTCGGATGCGACCTTGCGGAACGCGTCGATATGTTGCCTGAAGAGGGTTTCGACTGATGGGTTCGCATAAGATATCACATAGTCGCGGTTCATGATCATCAAGGCGGCAGACGATGCCTCGAATGCAGCACTCTTGAACGCGGCGTCCCGGGCGATCTCGGCGCTTTTTGCCAAGCCATCACGAAACGTCTCAAGCGCGCGCGCTATGGTGCCAATCTCATCGCGCCGCGAGATATCCCGCACGGAAACGTCGTAGTTGCCCTCCGCGATTTCCCGCATGACCGTTGAATTCGCTATGAGAGGGCGTGACAGGCTGCGCGCGATCAGGAAGACAGCCCCGCCAAGGACAAACATGGAAACAAGGCCCGCTGTCACAAGGCTGGCGGTCAGGTCACGAACCGGCGCCAATGTCGTTGCCAGCGGCACCTCATGTACCAGTACCATGTCAAGTCCCGGCAGGGCGACACGACTTGCCATCACGGTCGATCTGACCCCGAACAGGCCGGGTTCCTGTGTCACGGCTTCGTCGGCGGCAAAGGCAGACCTGACCGTCTGAGCCGTGCTACGCAGGGACAGAACGGCGTTCCCGTCAAAGCCGTGGACATCCGACCGGAGTTTGAGGTCTTTGCCCACGAGATAGGTCAAACTGCCTTCAAGGTGATGTTCTGCAGCGCCCCGTGTCAGAAGTGTTACCTGTTGGGCAGAGATCTGGAAGATCAGGGCACCAACGGTCTTGTCGTCGTTGTCCCGCAACGGAACGGCCGCAAAACTCGCCGGTCCGGCACCCGATGGACTGTAGTAGGAAAAGTCGGTGAAGATAACATCCGTCTGGGGCAAGTGCATGACCCGGCGTGCGAGACGCGACAGACTGCTGGAACGCAGTTCGCCAGTGAAAAGATTCTGCCCCAGATCCTCTTCCTTGGCGACGGAATACAAGACGTTTCCCGCCACGTCGATCATGAGGACATCGTGGTAACCTTTCTGTTCGACAAAGGCAGAATAGGCACCGTGATAGCGTCCGTGTGCAATGGAATAGTCCGAAATTTCCGAGACACTCTTCAGCTTGTAGCGCTGCCCTTCCGGAAGGGGATTGAGTTCGATGAAATGGCGACGGAGCAGTGCGCCCGGCGCATCGCCCATCCGTTCCCATGCCCGGGAATAATCTCTCAGCGCGCGAGCTGTCTGCGGGCTTTCGGCCAGCGAACGCAAATCGGCAGAGACGACTGCGAACCAGGCCTCGATCTCCAGCTCCTTGGCATCGACGATTATTTCGACCTGTTCCTCCCCCGCTTTCAAGAGCGCAGCGCGGGCATAGTAGTAGCCGGTGTATCCCATCGTCAGAAGCGCCACGAGTGCGACCGAGCCGAGTACGACCGGCAGCTTCAGGGCCAGACTGACATTGTCCAGTAAACGCATGGGCATCTCCCGCCGGAAAACGCCTTGCGGCGTGTATCCCGGTCAAGATGCGTGCGTGGGCTGAAGATTCGCTTAACTACAACCGCTCAGGCGCCGCGCAGCCAGCCGACGAGCGCGCGGGTGGATCCATCCTTACCGGCCCCGTCCTCCTGTCCGGAAAGGACCGGCTCCAGCGCCAGCGCCAGTTCCTTGCCCAGTTCGACCCCCCATTGATCGAAGGAGTTGATCCCGAGGATCACGCCTTCGACAAAGACCCGGTGTTCGTAAAGCGCGATGATCTGACCGAGAACGAAGGGCGTGAGTTTCGGGTAGAGCAATGTCGTCGATGGCCGGTTGCCGGGAAAGACCCGGTGACGCGCCTGCCGGTCCAGTTCCGCACCGGTCAGCCCCTTTCCGGCCATGATCGCGCGGGCCTCTTCAAGGGATCGCCCGCGCAACAGCGCCTCGGACTGGGCGAGGCAGTTGGCGGCAAGAAGCCGGTGCTGGTGGACCAGATCGGGCTCATGACCTTCGCGGCCCATAAGAAACTCGCACGGGATCACCCGGGTGCCCTGATGGATCAGTTGATAGAAGGCGTGCTGGCCATTGGTGCCGGGTTCGCCCCAGACAACCGGGCCGGAATGGATGGCCAGATCGGTCCCGTCAATCGCCACGCGTTTGCCGTTACTCTCCATCTCCAGCTGCTGAAGATAGGCGGGCAGTCGGGCAAGGCGCTGTTCGTAAGGCAGGACCGCGCGGGTCGCATACCCGCAGATCTGGTTATGCCAGATGCCGGTCAGCGCCAGCATTACCGGCATGTTGCCGGCGAAGGGCGCGTCGCGAAAATGCGCGTCCATCGCCGCGCCGCCCTTCAGAAACTCCTCAAAATCCGCCGGCCCGACGGCGATCATCAGTGACAGGCCCACCGGCCCCCACATCGAATAGCGCCCGCCGACCCAATCGGCGAAACCGAAGACCCGGTCCGGCGCGATACCGAAGGCCGCCGTCTTGTCGGCGGCGGTGGAGACTGCGGCGAACTGCGCGGCCGGGTCGGCGACCTTGTCCGCCATCCAGCGCCGCGCGGTTTCGGCATTTGTCATCGTCTCGATGGTGGTGAAGGTCTTCGAGGCGACGACGATTAGCGTCGTTGTGGGGTTCAGCCCGGCCAACACGTCATGCACATGCGCGCCATCGACGTTGGAGACGAAATGCGCACGCGGCCCGTCAGCATAGGGCGACAGCGCGACGGCGGCCATGGCGGGGCCGAGATCCGATCCGCCAATGCCGATATTGACCACATCGGTGATGCGCCCGCCCTGCCCCGTGATGCGCCCCTCGCGGATGTCGCGGGCAAAGGCTTCCATCCGCGCATGGGTCGCGCGCACCTCGGGCATCACGTCGCAGCCATCGACCGTGACCGAGCCGTCGAGGTTGCGCAGCGCGGTATGCAGGACCGCCCGGCCCTCGGTCTCATTGATCTTTTCGCCAGAAAACATCGCATCCCGTCGGCTCGCCAGATGCGCGGCCTCAGCGAGTCGGACCAGAAGGTCGCGGGCATGGGGGTCGATGGAGGTCTTGGAATAGTCGAAATAGAGCCCATCGGCAGACACCGAGAAATTCTCTGCGCGCCCCTCGACCTTGAACAGATCAAGGATCGGGCGGTCCGAATGGGCTTCATGGTGAAAGCGCAGGTCTTCCCAAAGGGTCATGGTCTCTCCGCAGGATCAGGGGGCCCAGTGAACGGTCGCGTTGGCAAGGACGGCAGCGACCGGCGCTTCTTCGGGCTGCAGGCTTTCGGCCCGTTCGATGGCCGCGCGTTTCTCCGCGCCGGTGATGACGATGTGGCAGGCCATCGCATCGGCCAGCACGCGGGCGGAAAGCGTCATTCGCGGCTCATCCGCACCGGGCGCGCGCATCGGGATCACGATCGGCGCATCCGGGGCCAGCGCCTCGGCGAGCCGGTCTGCGCCGGGAAAGAGTGAGGCGGTATGCATATCCGCCCCCATGCCCAGAAGCAGCACGTCAATCGGCAGGCAGGGTTCGATGGCGGCGGCCAGCGCCCCGACCGCGTCCTCGGGTTCAGGCGTATCGGCGTATAGCGGCAGGAAGGTCGCGGCGGCGGCACGGCCCGTCAGCAGGCGGCGTTTCAACAGCCGCGCGTTCGAGCGTTCATGGCTTTCCGGCACCCAGCGTTCGTCGTTCAGAAAGACCGTCACCCGGTCCCAGTCGAGCTTCACACCAGAAAGGACGTCAAAGATCGGGCCGGGCGTCGTGCCTCCGGGAACGCAGAAGCTGGCCCGGTCATTCTGGCGCAGGGCGGCGGCCAGTTCGCTGGCCAGAAGGTCGGCCAGATCGAACATCATCAGTTCACTGTCTGGGTATTCGACAAACTTCATTCGCGGATCTCCCGCCACCTCCGGCCATCCCTGTGCAGAAGCATAAGCGCATCTTCCGGTCCGGACGACCCCGGATCGTAGCCTTTCGGTCGGTCGCCGCGCGCCTCCCAGGCCGCGATGATCGGATCGGTCCAGGCCCACGCGGCCTCCACCTCATCCCCGCGCATGAAAAGCGTCTGATTGCCGCGGATCACATCCATGATCAGGCGTTCATAGGCGTCCGGAATATCGGCGCCATCCTCGCCCAGAGCCTCGGCAAAGGACATGTCGAGCGGCACCTCGGTCAGACGCATGCCGCCCGGCCCCGGTTCCTTGATCATGACGCTAAGGTTCATGCCCTCATTCGGCTGCAACCGGATCGCCAGCACATTCTCGCGCCAACCCTCTTCATCGCCGAAGATCGAATGAGGGACTTCCTTGAAGACGATGGCAATTTCCGAGGCCCGCCCGCGCAGCTTCTTGCCGGTGCGGAGGTAAAAGGGCGTGCCTTTCCAGCGCCAGTTGGCAATATGCGCCTTCAGCGCGATATAGCTTTCCGTCTTCGTCGCGGGCTCGCCCACATCCTCGGCATAGGAGGGCGCTGCGCCCTTCTTGCCGCCGCCGCGATACTGGCCGCGCACGATATCCTCTGGCTCCACCGGCAGAAGTGCATGGATGACCTTCAGCTTTTCATCCCGCACCGCGTCGGGGTCAAAGCGATAGGGCGGTTCCATCGCGATGAGACACAGAAGCTGCATCAGATGGTTCTGCACCATGTCCCGCATGGCGCCCGACTTGTCGTAATAAGCGCCGCGACCGCCGACGCCTACCGTCTCGGCCACGGTGATCTGGACGTGATCGACATGGCGGGCGTTCCAGAGCGGCTCGAACAGGATGTTGGCGAACCGCACCGCCATCAGGTTCTGGACCGTCTCCTTGCCCAGATAGTGGTCGATCCGGTAGATCTGGCTTTCGTCGAAATGCTCGGCCAACGTCGCGTTCAGCGCCTTGGCACTGGCAAGGTCGCGGCCGAAGGGCTTTTCAACCACGATGCGCGAATTCGGCGTCGCGATGCCGTGGCGGTGCAACCGCTCGGCCAGATCGCCGAAGAGCGACGGACCGACAGAGAAGTAATAGGCCTGCACAACATCGCGGCGGATCAGAGCCGCCAGTTCCGGCCAGCCGCCATCGCCTTTCGCATCCACGGCGACGTAGTGCAGATGGTCGAGGAAACGCGCTACGCTGTCCGCATCACGCCTCTTCACGTCGAGGAATTCCTCGATCGCCTCGGCGACAAAGGCGCGAAAACCCGTCGCGTCCATCTCGGTTCGGGCCGAACCGATGATGCGCGACGTTTCAGGGATCTGCCCGGCGACGAACCGGCGGTAAAGACCCGGCAGGATCTTGCGCCGTGCCAAATCGCCTGTTGCACCGAACACGACCAAGTCGAACGGATCGACCGGAATCACCCGTGAGACCATGTTTCCGTTCCTTTGCGGCTTCCGTTAGCGCTAACGGTGCTGCTAATAGCGCCTTGTCGACAGGAAGTCTAGCATTGGGTATCAGGGCTGACCATCGGCATGGAGAATTCGCGAACACGACGTTTCAGGTCCCCACGGTCACACCCACCTGGACACAATCCGTCGCCATCAGCCTTGCGTTGCAAACCGCAGGGTGAAAGCCTGTCCACCAAGCGGGGAGATTGCGGGATCGGACACATGAGATTATTGCTTCTGTCAGCGGCACTGATGCTCGGGACGGCTCCAGCGGGCACCGCGCAAGAGGCCGTCTTTATCATTCGACACGCCGAGAAGGCCACCGATGGTCAAGACCCCGACATTACCGAAGCCGGGCGCGAACGCGCCAACGCATGGGCCCGACTTCTTTCCGATGCCGGGCTTGACCATGTCATCACGTCCGACGCGCGACGAACGCGTGAAACGGGCAAAATCATCGCCGATAGCCTTGGCCTGCCATTCGGCAGCCTGCCCGTTGCCGACGTCACCGGCCTTCTCGACATGCTGGAATTCGATCACATGGACGACCGTGTCCTGATCGTCGGCCATACCGAAACGATACCGGGCATACTTGAACGTCTGGGAGCCACGGACAAAATCGAGCTTGGCCAGAACGACTATGACAATCTTTTCGTGCTCGTGGCGTCAGATGCGGAACCGCGGCGCGTGATCCGTCTGCACATGCCTTGAATGCGCGAACGCAAATCGCGGTTTGCCTACTGCCCGTACATCCGCTTCTTGCGCGCCCTTGTGTCCTTCGTCCCGGCCTCTGTCCCGTCGTGGAAGGTGCCGAACCAGCGATCCCACGGCATTTCCTGATTGCCATAGTTGCACTCGTAGTATCGGTGGTGAAGCTGGTGATAGAAGGTACCCAGCGCCAGCCTCCTTTTGTCCTTGATCAGCAGGTCCTCATAGCCGGTATGCGTCATCGCCGCGCCGGGGCCCTGATAGAGAACATGAAAGATCAGATGGACCGGATGAGTGGGCACAATCCAGTGGATGGCGAAGGACGAGAAATAGAGGAACGTTTCGACCGGATGCATCGACATGCCGGACCAGGGGCCGATATTGACGTTGCGGTGATGCAGCGAATGAACGGTCCGATACAGGAACGGCACATGCAAAAACCGGTGCACCCAGTAGAAATGGAAGGCCGACCAGATCGGCAGCAGCATCAGGGCAAGAACGAACCAGACAGGGTGTTCGGCAAACCTGATCACCGGCACATGGCCGTTTGCCATCAGCCACATCGTCACCACCTGCCAGAGGGTCAGGAAGGCCACACCCGGTCCAAGCGTCCAGAACATGTTGTCATGGACCTGATCGGCGAAATTCCACAGCCGGTTGCCCCGCGCCTGATCCTTATGGTCGAATTTCAGCCGCCTGCCCTGCCCTTTCCGCATGTAGAAATACCAGTGCAGCCCGCCCGCCACCGCAACCACCAGGCCCATGTTGATCGCCCAGACCTGTGCGACCCAGCCGAGGGAAAAACTCTGTGCTGTTTCCAGCGCGGGATAGGCGGTGAGGTAGAGGAGGACGGCAAGGATCACCATCATCACCCGCTCGCTCAGCATCAGCCAATGCCGGGCAAGCCAGCGGATCAGGAACCCCGGATCAGGCGGCCAGCGAAAGATCGAGGGATCGGCAAGCGGCAGGTCCGGGTGGTAGTTCCACTCGCGGCTCATCGGCGCGTCGTCGCCAAGGCTCATCCCGTTGCCCCCGAATACGGATGCGATCGGGATCAGGCTATCGCCGGGTTCGGTTTCCCGGCAACGCCATTTGCGACCTTATGCGTCGCCCGGGTGCAATCGGCCCGCATCCGGACGACGCGCGAAACGCGCTCAAGCGTTCACGTCGACGACGACGCGGCCCTTGACCTGACCTTTCAGGATGTCGCGGCCAAGGCCGGGCAGGTCCGAAAGCGTCGCGGGTTGGATCATCGCCTCAAGCTTGTCCATCGGCAGGTCCTTGGCGATCCGCTCCCATGCGCGAACACGATTGGCATAGGGCTGCATGACCGAGTCGATGCCCAGAAGGTTCACACCGCGCAGAATGAAGGGCGTGATCAGTGCGCCCTCTATGGCGGCCCCGCCTGCAAGACCCACGGCGGCGACCGAGGTGCCGTATTTCATCTGCTTCAGCACCCGGCCCAGCATCGCGCCCGCCACCGCATCAATGCAGCCCGCCCATTGCTCGCCCTCCAAGGGCTTGCGGGTCACTTCGGTCAGCTCGTCGCGTGCGACGATCTGCGTAGCGCCGAGGCTTGTCAGATAATCCGCCGTCTCGGGCCGCCCGGTAACGGCAGCGACCTCATGACCGAGCTTGGCCAGGATCGCGGTCGCGACCGAGCCCACCCCACCGGCGGCGCCCGTCACCAGAACCGGTCCGTGGCCCGGCTCAAGCCCGTGATCCTCCAGCGCCATGACCGAGAGCATTGCGGTCAGGCCTGCCGTGCCGACCGCCATCGCCTGCCTTGTGGTCAGGCCCTTGGGCAACGGCACAAGCCAGTCGGCCCTCACGCTTGCCTTTTGGGAATAGCCACCCCAATGCGCCTCGCCCACGCGCCAGCCGGTCAGCACGACCTTGTCGCCCGCCTTGTAACGCGGATCAGACGATTTCTCGACCGTACCCGCGAAGTCGATGCCCGGCACATGGGGATAGTTGCGTACAAGCCCCCCGCCCGGCCCAATGCAGAGCCCGTCCTTGTAGTTCACAGTGGAATATTCGACCGCGACAAGAACCTCGCTTTCGGGCAGCCGGCTTTCCTCGATCGCCTCGACCGCAGCGGCGGTCTTGCCGCTTTCCTCGTCCTTCGTGACCACCAGCGCGTTGATCATCGCCTCTCTCCTCAAATCCAGAATTTCTCCTGCACGACTGCATCTCGCATGCCGTCCTGCGTTTCCACTTCGACCTTGCTGCCCGCGTCCCAATGGCTGTCGGCGATCATACCGATAGCGACATTGGTGCCGAAATCGGGGCTGCGCACGGCGCTTGTCACCTGTCCAACGGTCTCGCCCCGGGCATAGACATGCCAGAGCCGGTCGCAGGGCGGGATGTCTCCGTCTATCGCCACCGCCCTGATCATCTTGCGCGCCGGACGAAGCCCCAGCCCTGCCTTGCCGATATACTCGGCCGGCGCATTGACGAACTTGCCAAGCCCTGCCTCCATCGGCGTGTTCTCCCGCGTCATGTCGTTACCGTAGCTGAGCAGACCGCCCTCGACCCGTTCGATCAGATTGGGGCACCCGGCGCGCACGTCCATGTCTTCGCCCGCCTTGAACAACGCCTCCCAGAGCGGCATGCCAAGATCGAAATCATCGACATAGATCTCGAACCCGCCCTGTTTGGAATAGCCCGATCGGGCTATGACGAAGTCATGCCCTTCGAAGGCCAGCCGCTTGTAGCGGAAGAAGCGGATGTCGCGCACCGCGTCGCCGAAGACCCGGGCCATCAGATCATCCGATTTCGGCCCCTGAATGGCGAGGGGAGAGACATCGGGTTCCTCCACCACGACATCCAGTTCCAGCGCATCCGCGATACCCAGCACGTATTGCAGGAAATCGCTGTCGGCGATGGAGATCCAGTAGTGATCGGGGGCGAGTTTCACCGCCACAGGATCGTTCAGCATTCCTCCATTCCGGTCCACGACCGGAATATAGTAGCACTGATCGTCCGCCATCTTTGTGAGGTCTCGCGGACTGAGCAGTGTCATCAGGCGAAGCGCGTCGCGTCCCTTGACGCTTACCTGCCGCTCGCACGCCACGTCCCACACCTGAACATTGCGCTTCAGGTGATGGTAATCATTGACGAAATCCTGCCCAAACCGGGTGGGAAGCAGCATGTGGTTATAGACCGTGTAGCCCTTGACCCCGGCGGCTTCGACACCGGGCGTGAAAGGGGTTCGGCGCACGCGCCGCGAGGGGGTGATGTCGGCCATGTTTGTCCCCGATCAGGTCAGTTCGGACCATGCCAGTCGATCTGGCAGATCTCGGCCGAACGGCCATCGAAATCCCAGACCCGGCCGAAGGCGCGCACCTTGCCTTTCGAAGCTTTCGCTACGGTGATGTCCGGGCCCATCCAGTATTCGGTATTGCTGACGACGATATCCTCGCCGCCCTTGCCCGCAACCGGCGCAATCTCGCCCTTGATAGCCTTGCCCACCATCAGGCGGCGGGTCTTGCCCTCGGTCTCATAGCTGACCGGTGCGCGTTCGGCGCCCAGAAACTCGCTGACCAGCACCTTGAACAGCCCGGTCGTGCCGCGTGCCTGGCCAGTGAAGACCTTCAGCAGCCCCTCAAAGGCCTTGTCGCTGGCGCGGTCATCGATATAGGCTGCCGCCTTCCAGTTGCCACGTCCCATCTTGCCGGGGATTTCCAGGAGAAGGCCGATATTCAGGCCCGAAATATCCTCGCCGTCATAGTGGCCCTTGTCGATGCGGATACCGGCCCAGCCCATGCAGTAGCCTTCGGTCGGGGGGTGGTCGCCGAGCGAGATCACGCAAGGACAGAAGACCGTGCAGTTGCAGTTGAGGATCAGTTCCCCCTTGATGGCCCATTCGGGCAATGTGTCGGCCATATCGGTCCTCCGTCAGACGAGTTGCAATGCGCGAAGAGTGACGATACCCCCCGCAAGGATCAGCGCCCAACCGGCGGGCCGGCTGAGCCAACGCCCGATCTCGGGCAGTTTTTCCAAAGTCATGAAGAGCGTCGCCGCCCCCATCCAGATCAGGTTCATCGCGCCGCCGACGAAACCAAGGGCCATCAGCGCCCAGCAACAACCGAGGCAAAGCGCACCGAGGCGCAGGCCCATCGTCAGGGCGGCGGCGGGGCCGGGCTGCCAGTGCTGCATGAAGAAAGTCAGCGGCATCCGGCATTTCGCAAGACAGGACGCCTTGAAGGCCGAGAACTGATAGGCCCCCGCACCGAACAGCAGCGCCGCCGTCAGCCAGGGCGACAGGCTCGCCCCTGCTGGCGTCAACATGCCCTGTCGTGCCAACGCCCATTGCGTGGACGCCCCGAGAACCGACGCGACCAGCCAGACGGCGACATACCCCGCGACTAGGGCCGCAGCGCCTATCCCCGTCGTTGCCCCGGTGGCCGACAGATCATTGAAGGTTCGAAGCGCGGGCACGAAGGTCGGCAGCATCATCGCCGTGGCCATCAGCGCCCACATCGCCCAGAGGGCAATGGGGTTCGCATCGGCCGCCGAAGCGCACAGCGCCGCCCAGAATTCGGCGGGAACATCGGCAAGTTCGGCCCCTGGCAGACCGCGCGCCATCAGCGCAACGGCAATCCATGACAGAAGGATCAGCCCATAGAAACCAAGCCAACCCACCGCGCGTGGGCTGAGCCAGACAGGCCCTCGCCTTTCACCACGCAGGATCGGTGCGGACATGGTTGCCCCCAGGCAGAAAAGGATGGACGGACAGCCCCGTCCTGCCTAGGGTCTACCTATCCGGGGCAAATGTCAAACATTTAATGTCTGACAATTGAGGGCGGTGTGATGAAGGGCTTGAAACTCGGTACCGAAGGCGAATTGCCGATCCGCATCGCGGCAGCAATCCGTGACGCGATTGTGGCGGGGCGGCTCATCGTCGATGAACGCCTGCCCTCGGAACAGGAACTGGCCGAGCAGTTCAGCGTGTCGCGCCCCACGGTGCGCGAGGCGCTGAAACGCCTCGCGGCGCAAAGCCTGATCCGCACTCAGAGGGGCGCGACCGGCGGCGCCTTCATCAACCGGATATCGTATGAGGAGGCGGCGGGGCAGCAGATCACGACCTCGACACTGCTTCTCAGCATGAACGCGGTGGATTTCGAGACTGCCTGCGAAGCGCGCTACGCACTCGAACGCGCCTGCGTACCCTTTGCCGCCGAACGGCGTGAGGCCGACCATCTCGCGGCGATGCGGGCTGAAATCTTCCGCCAGACCCAGCCGGGTCTGTCGGACGAAAGCTTTTGCGCCTCGGACGTGGCCTTTCACCGCGCGCTCGTCGATGCGGCGGCCAACCCCGTTCTCTCTTACCAACTTGCCGGTGCGGTTGAGGCGATGCAGCCCCTGATGAACATGATCACATTCACCGCCCGGTCGCGCGAAAAGATCGTGTCCTTTCATACGACCATAGCCGATGCCATCGAAGCCAGGGACACAGCCACAGCAGAGGCAGCGCTGGCAGATCTTGCCGCCTATACAATCGGACTTGCCGCCGACATCCGCGCCAAACGCCTTACGACGAAAGGCGCGGCCGGGCGGTAAAGGTCTACCGGGCGCTCAATCCCCGAACAGAAGGAACGGCAGGCGCGCGGCAAGCGGCAGCGCGTTGACCTGATCGGCGCTGACCGTCGTTGCGGGCGCGGTTTCAGCGGCCGCCATTTCACCTTCACCCGAGGCTTCTGGCACGACGAATGTCGGCAAAACCGCAGGCGCTTCTGGGGCCGAGGCCTGATCCGCCTTGCCCGCAATCGTATAGGCCGCCTTACGCACCAGTTGCATCCGGTCGGGCTGACCCGGCGTGAATGGCACCGTTCCCGTCGTCGCGGCGGCCGAAATCGCCATGTCGTACCAGTCGAAAGCCAGATCCGCCCGCTGTGCGGCACCGAAGCCCTGGCTCAGATGATGGCCGAGCAACTCGCCATAGGCGCCCTCGCCCAAGGCCGCGAGTATGAGACCCGAAGCAACGGCTATATCCATATTGTCCTCGGCATAGCCAACCGACAGGCAGATCTTCGCCGTGGCGGCAAGCTGCACGGGTGCCATGCCTGAACTCAAGGCAAAGCCGCGCACATCGGCGACGACCGCCTCGGCCGGTTCCAGCGACAGTGCGGCAACCTGCGCCTTCATCGCCGGACCAAAGCCCGCACATTGCGCCGAGATATCGGCCTTCGTCACACCCGGCACCTTGGCGGCCAGTTCCTCGCCCTCGGCGATGGCGAAGCTACGGACAAGGCAGAACTGCTCGCCAAGCGCGGTCATCGGGTCGGTCATCGTCGCCGCCGTCATGTAGCCGCCATTGGTGGAGGTCATCAGCCCGATCCGGTTGCAATGCGAGGCAAGCGAGGCAGCCACCGCACCACCGCCAAGGAAGGTCGGCAGGCCCGGCGCTGCTGGTTCGGTTTCCGGCTCGGTCATGGCTTCGGTCGCTGCCGGGGCTTCGGGCGCCGGGGCGGGTGTGGTGGGCGTAACCGCGAACTGCGTCTGCGGCACAATGCCTGCCGCCTCATCCCGCCACTGCAGCAGGAGGCCACGCATACCCATCGGGTTCGCCGCGGCTTGCTGCATCGTCACCGGTCCACCCGCGATGGCGCGGTGGTAGGAGGTGATCAGATGGTTGCGCTCATAATCGGTCAGATAGCCCGTCGCCGGATAGCCGAGCGTCGACTGGTACTGCGCGATCGCGGCCCGCGACTGGCGGCCGAGAACGCCGTCAGGCGCGCCGACGGGATAGCCAAAATAGTTGAGCGCGACCTGAGTGTCGCGATTTACGGCGCGTGTCGCCGAACTGATGCCCGAGCTTGTCGACTTGCGCACGACGGTGCGCTGCCTCTTCTTGTTGGATTCGTTGACGATGGCACCGCCAATCAGCCCCCCGATGATGCCGCCGGCGATGGCATCGCCCGCATCGGCCAGAACCGGTGTCGCCGGCGTGAAGGCCAGCGACATCGCCACGGCACCGGTTGCAAATCCCTTGCAGATCATAGTCCCCTCCCAAATGGCAGACGGTCCGGACCCGCAAGCAGATGGGCCCGGCACCGCATCTCAAGAATATCAATACCCGCCAGTCTGCGCCCTTTTTGCCGATCTGGCAAATCCGGCTTCAGCCTCGATCACTCGTCACGGGTTATCCGGATGTAACTCGCCCGGTTCATCTGGGCATGGGGTGCGACCAGCCGCGTGACCTGACGCGCGGTATGCCGCGGCACGTAACGGTCGGGTTCCACGACGGGCTTGTCGTAAAGCACCCGGTTCATCTGGGCTGTGGGTTGCGGCACCTCTGCCTGCGCGGCGATGAGGACGGATGCAAACAAAAGACCTGCAATAACGGCGACCGATCCGGCCGCCACATGGAATACACTCATGGCTGCCTCCAATGGCATCTATTGAAATACGGGATGGGGGAATGCCCCCGACTTACTGGAATGGTCGCATAATGCGCCCGGCCCGGTCCTGCCGCCAGTCCGGTATTCCTGCCCCGTCAGGTTCCCAAGCGAGAGATACTTTTCACCTCTTGCGCGAGGGGGTATGTCCATGCGGAGAACGCCGCTTGAGGATCAACATTGGTCGAATGGATCACCAGCCCGGGCCTCGTGCCCTACGACCACGCGCTTGCCGAGATGGAAGCGCGGGTCGCCGCCATGGCCGAGGGCCGCGCGGGTGAGGCGATCTGGCTTCTGGAACACCCGCCGCTCTACACCGCGGGCACCTCTGCCCGCGCCGAGGATCTGACCGATCCCGATCGGTTCCCGGTTTTCGTGGCGGGACGCGGCGGGCAATACACCTACCATGGCCCCGGCCAGCGCGTGGCCTATGTCATGCTCGACCTGAACAAACGCGGCCGGGACGTGCGCGCCTTTGTCGGTCGGCTGGAAGCCTGGGTCATCGCGGCGCTTGCCGAGTTCAACATCCGGGGCGAGGTCCGTGAGGGCCGCGTCGGCGTCTGGGTCACGCGGCCCGACAAGCCGCCGCTGCACGATGGCAGCCCGCGCGAGGACAAGATCGCGGCAATCGGCGTGAAGCTGAGGAAATGGATCAGCTTTCATGGGATTTCCATCAACGTCGAACCCGACCTGTCGCATTTCGACGGGATCGTGCCCTGCGGTATCCGCGACCACGGGGTCACAAGCCTCGTCGATCTCGGCCTGCCTGTGACGATGGACGACCTCGACGGGGCACTGAAAGCGACCTTCGCGACGGCATTCGGATGATATCCTTCGCAGGGCACCGGCACCGGGTAACGCGCATTTCCTACTGACTATTGTCAGAGAAGTTTTTTGGCCGCTTCCCTCCTGATCGCAAAAACGTATGGAACTAGTATGTCAACCCGGCCATTTGACTTATCGCAAGTCGCCGGGGAACCGGCCATGCTATGCGCGCGTGACGCAGTTCACCTGCGCGCGAGTTACGACAAAGAGGACCATGATGATGAAAACCAGATTTCTTGCCCTTGCCGCCGCGCTGACCCTAGCCGGTCCCGCCTTTGCCGAAGGCGATGCCGCCAAGGGCGAATCGGACTTCAAGAAATGCAAGGCCTGCCACATGATCGTGGCCGATGACGGCACCGAAATTCAAAAGGGCGGCAAGACGGGTCCGAACCTTTACGGTGTGATTGGCCGCGCCGTCGGCTCGACCGATTTCAAATACGGTGACTCGATCAAGGCCCTCGGCGAAACCGGGCTGGTCTGGGACGAGGCGGAGCTTGCCGCCTACATCACCGATCCCAAGGCCTGGCTTCAGGACAAGTCCGGCGATGCTGCGGCGAAGTCGAAGATGACCTTCAAGCTGACCAAGGGCCAGGAAGACATGGCCGCCTACCTCGCCTCGGTCACCGCCCAGTAAGCATTTCGCGCGAAAAAACAGCGCCCCACCTCTTTTTACAAGGGGGTGGGGCGCCGTACGAGGGCACGGATTGCCCCAAGGTGCGGCAATTTTTCCTGTTCCCTGCGGCTTGGTGGATTGCCCAAGCTGAAAACGCCCACTATTACGGGGCCGGACGAGGTATCGGTGCAACGGCCGGTGCCCCCGTGCATGGAATGGGAGAACAGCATGGCCGACGCAGCCGTTCATGGCCACGGTGATCATGGGCACCCCGGGTTCTTTACCCGCTGGTTCATGTCCACCAACCACAAGGATATCGGTATCCTCTACCTCTTCACGGCTGCCGCCGTGGGTCTGATCTCGGTGATCTTCACCGTCTATATGCGTTTGGAGCTGATGCATCCGGGCGTGCAATATATGTGCCTTGAGGGCGCGCGGTTCTTCGCATCTGACGAGGTCTGCACCCCGAACGGCCATATCTGGAACGTGATGGTGACTTATCACGGCGTCCTGATGATGTTCTTCGTGGTCATTCCCGCGCTCTTCGGCGGTTTCGGCAACTATTTCATGCCGCTGCATATCGGTGCGCCCGACATGGCCTTCCCGCGTATGAACAACCTGTCCTACTGGATGTTCGTAGCCGGTGTGGCGCTTGGCGTCGCCTCGCTTCTCTCGCCGGGCGGCAACGACCAGGCGGGCTCGGGCGTGGGCTGGGTTCTCTACCCGCCGCTGTCCACTAACGAGGCAGGCTGGTCGATGGACCTCGCGATCTTCGCGGTCCACGTGTCGGGCGCGTCCTCGATCCTTGGCGCGATCAACATGATCACGACCTTCCTGAACATGCGCGCACCGGGCATGACCTTGCACAAGGTGCCGCTTTTCGCCTGGTCGATCTTCGTCACCGCCTGGCTGATCCTGCTGTCGCTGCCGGTTCTGGCGGGCGCGATCACCATGCTTCTGACCGACCGCAACTTCGGCACCACCTTCTTCCAGCCCTCGGGCGGCGGTGACCCGATCCTCTACCAGCACATCCTGTGGTTCTTCGGTCACCCCGAGGTTTACATCATCATCGTGCCGGGATTCGGCATCATCTCTCACGTCATCGCGACCTTCTCGAAGAAGCCGATCTTCGGCTACCTCCCGATGGTCTATGCGATGGTCGCGATCGGTGTTCTGGGCTTCGTCGTCTGGGCCCACCACATGTACACCGTCGGCATGTCACTAACCCAGCAGTCCTACTTCATGCTGGCCACGATGGTGATCGCGGTGCCAACCGGCATCAAGGTCTTCAGTTGGATCGCGACGATGTGGGGCGGCTCGATCGAGTTCAAGACGCCGATGCTCTGGGCCTTCGGGTTCCTGTTCCTCTTCACCGTCGGCGGCGTGACCGGCGTGGTGCTGAGCCAGGCCCCTGTCGACCGGGTCTATCACGACACCTACTACGTCGTGGCGCACTTCCACTACGTGATGTCCCTGGGCGCCGTCTTCGCGATCTTCGCGGGCGTCTATTTCTGGATCGGCAAGATGTCGGGCCGTCAGTATCCGGAATGGGCGGGCAAGCTGCACTTCTGGATGATGTTCATCGGTGCGAACCTGACCTTCTTCCCGCAGCACTTTCTGGGCCGTCAGGGCATGCCGCGCCGCTACATCGACTATCCGGAGGCCTTCGCCCACTGGAACTTCATCTCGTCGATGGGCGCGTTCCTGTCCTTCGCCTCGTTCCTCTTCTTCATCGGCATCGTGTTCTACACGCTCCGCGCCGGGAAGCGGGTGTCTGAGGCGAACTACTGGAACCCCTATGCCGACACGCTGGAATGGACCCTGCCCTCGCCGCCGCCGGAGCATACGTTCGAACAGCTCCCCAAGCAGAGCGACTGGGATCACGGGCACGCCCACTGATCAAAGCAAAGGGCCCCGGAGAAATCCGGGGCCTTTTTCTTTCCAGCCGCGCCTCAGAGATCCGCACAGATAGCCCATCCCGGACCACACCTCGATCCGCCGATGGTCGTGCTCGCCGACATGGTCTTGCCGGGACGTTTCGTTGATGATTTCCCCGGTCCGGTCACCGGAGAAGATGTAGCCAAGACAGGGGGGCGGTGGTCATCTCGGCAGCGGCTCAGCCCTCCTGACCACGTTGAACCCGACGGGAATCACGGATAGGCAGGTGGGTAGCAAGCGGCTGGAGACATACGCAGTTGCCCTATGAATGGATCAGACGCGAACCGACCGATCTTGTCCCGGCCGAACTGCATCTCTGGCCCTATCGGTCGCTGCCCCGCAAGGGCTTCGTGTTCTTCATCGGGGTGACGGCCGCGCTTCTCGCACTTCCGCTTTTCGCGGCCCTCGGCACGCTGGTTTTCTGGGGGCTACTGCCTTTCCTCATCGCCGCCGTCTGGGGTCTCTGGCATGCGCTGTCACGCAGTTACCGGCAGGGCGAGACGGCCGAGGTCTTGCGGCTCTGGCCCGACCGGATCGAGATTTCGCGCCGCATGCCGGACGGCGGTGAAAAGCACTGGCACGCCAACCCCTATTGGGTCCGGGTGACGCTCTACAGATCCGGCGGGCCGGTCCCCTTCTACCTCACGCTCAAGGGTGAGAACCGCGAGGTGGAGCTTGGCGCGTTTCTGACCGAGGCGGAACGCAAGGCGTTAGAGGGCGAGGTGCGGACAGCGCTGGCCACCCTGCCCTGACCGGATTAGCCGCCGGGCTTAACACCCGACACCGCCCATATCCGGTGCGGCACGGTCAGGGGGTCTTCCGGAAAACCTGTGACCAAAAGATCGGCCAGTTCCATATCGAACTGCGCCACCTCCCCGTCCTTCAGCGAGGCTTTGATCGCTGCGCTCGCTTGGATGCGGCCGCGCCAGGCCTCATGGCTGTAGGATTGCCGGTGATCGAAGGAGAAGCTCTCAATTCCGTCGAATCCTGCGCCAGCCAGATCGGCAAACCAGCCAGGATAGAGCCCGGTGCCGCCACCCATCGTCCAAGCTGGATTATGGCGCAGGATCAGATTCTCGGTCGCGGCCACGACATTGCCCGGAAAGGGCAGCCAGTCGAAATGCGCGATCACGATGCGCCCGCCGGGCCGGATGAGGCGGAAAGCCTCGGCCGCCGCACGCGGGCGGTCGAACCAGTGCCAACACTGCCCCGCGGTAACAAGGTCCAAGGATCTGTCCGCTCCGCCCGGCAACTCCGCTTTGCCGCTCCGGTATGCCACCGTAACTCCGGCTTCAGCATCCAGCGCCTGCGCCTCTGCGATCAGCGCGTCGGAAGGATCGAGCCCCTAAACCGTCAGACCAAGCCGCGCAAGCCCCCGCGCCACCGTTCCAGTTCCGGTCCCGAGATCGAGCGCCCGCTCACCGGGAATCGCCCATCTCCGATGCGACAGAACACGGAAAAATCGGTCGGGAAAACCGGCCCGATGGGAGCGGTACTCCCCCGCCACCCGGCCGAAATCCACCGATCCGCCAAACTCCCGCGTTGCGTTGATATCAGGCCCGGCCATGCCCCTCACTTTCTGTCCGAAAATACTCTCGGGGGGAATTGCCCGCAGGGCAATGGGGGGCAGACAGCCCCCCATTGGACGTCTCAGCCGAGCTTTGCCTTGACCATGGGGCCAACCGCGCCGAAATCCATCTGCCCGGTAAACCTTGCTTTCAGTGCCGCCATCACCTTGCCCATGTCGCGGATTGACCCGGCACCGGTCTCGGCGATGGCCGCATCGACCGCCGCCGCAACCTCCGCCTCGTCAAGCTGGCGGGGCAGGAAATCCTCGATCACCCGGACTTCGTTGAGCTCCTTCTCGGCCAGTTCCAGCCGCCCGCCCTCTTCATAGGCGCGCGCCGATTCCTGGCGCTGCTTAACCATGCGGCCGAGGATAGCCAGCACCTCGGCATCACCGACAGTGCCCTCGCCGCCCTCGCCCCTTAGGGCGATGTCCTTGTCCTTGATTGCGGCATTGATCAACCGCAGCGTCGACAAACGCTCCGCATCCTTCGACTTCATCGCGTCCTTCAACGCGGTGCCGATCCGTTCGCGCAGTTCCATCGGGTCTCCATCCCCTGAGCTTCCGAAGACCCCCACCATATCTGCAACGCAAGTCCGACACAACCGGCAGATTTTTCAATAACTCATTGAAATCGTTACGTAAGCCATATCACACCTACCCCCTTGACCCCGCTTGCCCCGCCCCTTAGGTTCCGCGGGATTTGACCGCCGGGGAGTCGCGCCATGCCCAACAGTGACAAGCCCACCGCCTGCCTCGCGCTGGCCGACGGCATGCTCTTTTACGGCAAGGGTTTCGGCGCCACGGGCGAGACGGTCGCCGAACTGTGCTTCAACACCGCGATGACCGGGTATCAGGAGATCATGACCGATCCCTCCTATGCCGGGCAGGTCGTGACCTTTACCTTCCCCCATATCGGCAATGTCGGCGTGACGCCCGAGGATGACGAGGCGGCCGAGCCGGTCGCCGCTGGCATGGTGGTGAAATGGGACCCGACCGAGCCGTCGAACTGGCGCGCGGCCGGTCATCTGGTCCAATGGCTGGAAAAGAACGGTCGCATCGGCATCGGCGGCATCGACACTCGCCGCCTGACCCGCGCGATCCGACAGCAGGGCGCACCGCATGTGGCGCTCGCGCATGACCCCGAGGGCAATTTTGACATCGCCGCACTGGTTGCGAAGGCGCGGGCATGGTCCGGCCTTGTCGGCCTCGATCTGGCCAAGGACGTGACCTGCGCCCAGAGCTACCGCTGGGATGAAACCCGCTGGGCCTGGCCCGATGGCTATGGCAAGCGCGAGGGCGAAGGTTTCCGCGTCGTGGCCATCGATTATGGCGCGAAACGCAACATCCTGCGCTGCCTCGCCTCTGCCGGCTGCGACGTCACCGTCCTGCCAGCCACCGCGACCGCCGAAGAGGTGCTGGCCCACAATCCCGAAGGCGTGTTCCTGTCAAACGGCCCCGGCGATCCTGCGGCGACCGGCGAATATGCCGTGCCGATGATCAAGGACGTATTGTCCCGCGACCTGCCGGTCTTTGGTATCTGCCTTGGCCACCAGATGCTCGCACTCGCTGTCGGCGCCAGGACGATCAAGATGAACCACGGCCATCACGGTGCCAACCATCCGGTGAAGGATATGGAGACCGGCAAGGTCGAGATCACCTCGATGAACCACGGATTCGCCGTTGATGCCCAGACCCTGCCCAAAGGCGTGAAGGAAACCCATGTATCGCTCTTCGACGGATCGAATTGCGGCATAAGGCTGGAAGGCCGCCCGGTCTTTTCGGTGCAGCATCACCCGGAGGCGAGCCCCGGCCCGCAGGACAGCTTCTACCTCTTCGAGCGCTTCGCACAGGCAATGCGCGACCGGCGCGCCGCCTGACAGCCGGGCGTTTCTCTGGAATCACCTGCAAATCTTAACAAAGTTTTCCGGGTTCCCTTAACCCGGCATTAACCCTGTCGGCCTCAGGCTCAGCGAAAGCTCGGCACCGGAGGCCCCATGGCACCCGTCGTTTCGCATCTTCGTCTCGTCCCGGACCCTGCGGCCCAGGCGCCCGCCGCGACCACTGATCTGCCCGCGCGCAAGCCGCGCCGCACGCAGCGGCCCGACCGCAAGCCGCTCTGCCAGATCCTCATCGACATGAAGGCGGTAGAGCCGGGCAATATGCTCAAGGCGATCGCGCTCCGGGACCGGGAAGAGGCGCGGCTCGGCGATATCCTTCTGACCCATGGCTGGGTGACCGAGGCCGACCTCACGGCGGCTCTCTCGCTGCAATGGGGGGCGCGGGCGCTAGATATCATCGCCAATCCGCCAGACGCGCGGTTGCTGGACCGGCTTGGCGCCGGGTTCTGCCTGAAACACGGTGTCCTGCCCTGGCGCCAGATCGGCGGCGCGACGGTCGTCGCGACCTCGCGGCCCGAAGAGTTCGCCCAGCTTCGCAACTCTCTGCCGGAGGATTATGGCCCAGTTATCATGGCGCTGGCCCCCGAGCGCGACCTTCACACGGCCCTTGTCGCAACGCGCGAGACGACGCTGATCCGCAAGGCCGAAACACGCGTTCCCGAAGCTGAAAGCTGCCGCAGCCAGAACATCATTCGCGCGCGCCGCATTGCCGTCACCGCGCTTGCCGCGCTGGCAACGGGCGCGGTGATCGCGCCGGTGCAGACCTATCTTGCCCTCGCCTTCTGGGCGGTCCTCTCAACCGTCGCGTTCACGGGGCTGAAATTTATCTGTTTCCGCGCCGAATCCCGTGCCCAACGCCGCGCCCCGCCGTCGCTGCCGCCAAGGCCGATGGCCCGATTGCCCATCGTGTCGGTCATGGTTCCGCTCTTTCGCGAGGACGACATCGCACCACGGCTGATCCGCCGGATCGGCCGGATCGACTATCCTAAGGAACTGCTCGACATCCTTTTGGTCGTCGAGGAGGACGATCACCAGACCCGGACCGCGTTGGAACGCCGTGGCCTGCCGCGCTGGATGCGGGTCGTCACGGTGCCTGACGGGCCGATCCGGACCAAACCGCGGGCGCTGAACTACGCGCTCGACTTCTGCCGTGGCTCCATCGTCGGCATCTGGGATGCCGAGGACCGCCCAGAGCCACAACAGATCCGCAAGGTCGTGCGCGGATTTCACGAGGCGGCGCCGGATGTCGCCTGCCTTCAGGGCATTCTCGATTTCTACAATGCCGGGCACAACTGGCTGACCCGTTGTTTCACCGTCGAATACGCCTCGTGGTTCCGGGCCTTCCTGCCCGGACTGGCGCGGCTCGGCTTCGTCGTGCCGCTCGGCGGCACCACGCTCTTTTTCCGGCGCGATGTGCTGGAGCAGCTTGGCGGCTGGGACGCGCATAACGTGACCGAGGATGCCGATCTTGGCGTCAGGTTGGCCCGTCATGGCTACCGGACAGACCTGATCGACACAGTGACAGAGGAAGAGCCCAATTCCCATGCCGTGACATGGATTCGTCAGCGTTCGCGCTGGCAGAAGGGCTTTGCCGTCACCTGGGCCAGCCATATGCGTGACCCCGCCCGGCTGTGGCGCGAGCTTGGGGCCAAGCGGTTCTGGGGCGTGCAGATCCTCTTTGTCGGCTCACTGTCGCAGGCCGTTCTTACACCGGTCCTGTGGTCGTTCTGGCTCATCACGCTCGGCCTGCCAACGCCTTTGAACGATGCGCTGCCACCGATGCTGCTGCTGGCTGTTGGGCTCGTCTTTGTCTCGGCCGAGGCGATCAATATCGCGGTCGGTATCTGGGCAACGAGCGGTCCCGTGCACCGGCACCTGCAAAAATGGGTGCCGACGCTGCATGTCTATTTCCCGCTGGCGGCGCTGTCGTCTTACAAGGCGCTTTATGAATGGATCACCCGTCCCTTCTACTGGGACAAGACTGCTCATGGCGTCGTCGCCGCACAACAGGACATCGCGGCCATGCTACCGGCCTATCTCCTGACCGATCCCGTGCATGTTCCGGCCGACCTGCCGCCTTCGGTCCAACTCCATTCCGACCGCAGCGCCGATTCCCGGCTGCATCTCTTCAGCATTGGCGACAACGGACATACGCAGCCATATTCCATGGTGGCCGAGCCGCGTGCAGATTTCGCACCGGCTTCGCCGCAACGCCCCGCCCTGGCGCTTTTACCAAGCGCGCCCGAGGCGACCTATCTTCTGTTGTCGCCTCTACCCGGCACTGCGCACCGAACCGGCATCGAGCTTCAGCCGGGTCTCGAAGGCGCGGGAGATATGTGACCTGAGCGCATCGGCGGCCGCATCACCATCGCCCGCCGCGATCGCCTTTACGATCGCCTCATGTTCGCCAAGCGCCGCCTCCCCCCGCCCCTCGGCCGCAAGCGAGGTTGTGGCCAGAAGCGCCATCGACCGATGCACTAGGTCAAGCTGCTGCACCAGATAGCGGTTGTGCGAGGCAAGGTGGATCTGCTTGTGAAACCGCCGGTTGGCGCGCGACAGCGCCGGGGGATCGTTCAGGAACTCACGGTCCGCCTCGACCATATCGGCAAGAACTTTGACCTCTTCCGGACTCGCATGTTTCGCCGCGAGCTTGGCTGCTAGGCCTTCCAGTTCGGCGCGCACGACGTAAAGCTCGGCCAACTGGTTGTGATCGAGCGAGGCCACGATCAGCGACCGCCCGTCGCGCGCCAGCATCGACTGGGTTTCAAGCCGCTGCAACGCCTCTCGCACCGGGGTCCGCGACACTCCGAACCGCTCGGCCAGTTCCGCCTCGACCAGCCGATCGCCGGGCCGGTAGATGCCCTGATCGATCGCCTCCAGAATTAACGTATAGGCGTCCTTCTGCATCGTGGTCCCTTCTGCCCGTCCCCCGCGGCGCGGAGCCTAAGCGCCTGCGGTCACTCTTGGCAACCCATCCCATTGCGGCGCATGCGCGCAGCGCATAATGTCGCGCCATGCCGCGCGAAGCCTTTTCCCATGTCGAGGCCTGGGTCTTCGACCTCGACAATACGCTCTATCCGCCCTCGGTCCGGCTCTTTGACCAGATCGAAGTACGGATGACGGCCTATGTGATGGACGCGCTCGGCGTCCCGCGCGAAGAGGCCGACCGGCTGCGCAGCCACTACTGGAAGCTCTACGGCACGACGCTGGCGGGGCTGATGCATGAACATGGGCTCGACCCGGATCCCTATCTCATTGATGTACATGATATTTCGTTCAGCGCGCTGAAACCCGACCCGGGCCTGCGCGAGGCGATCGCAGCCCTGCCGGGTCGGCGGATCGTCTACACCAACGGCTCGGCACCCTATGCCGAACGGGTCCTCGCCGGGCGCGGACTCAGCGGACTTTTTGACGCGGTCTATGGCGTGGAACATGCAGGCTACCGGCCGAAGCCCGAACGCATGGCCTTCGAGACGATCTTTGCCCGTGATGGCGTCGCCCCCGAAAAGGCCGCCATGTTCGAAGACGATGTGCGCAACCTCGCCGCCCCGCATGAGATGGGCATGCGGACCGTGCATGTGGCACCCGCGCCCGAGCCTGCACCCTTCATCCACCACCATACCGACGACCTTCCCGCCTTCCTCAAAAGCCTCCTGAGCTAATCCCGGCCTGCGGCATTCAGACCCGTTGCCGCACGGCCAGCGCGTTCATATCTGCCCTTCCGCGCAACAGGAGAACACCATGACTGTAACCACTGCCCACCGACCCTGGTACTTCGCCATCCCCGTCATCGGCTGGATCGCGCGCGACCTGATCCATGGGACACGGGACAATATCCTCTATTTCCTCGTCATCCTGCTGACCCTTCTGGTGCTGGCGGTGAAAACCTGGGGACTTGTGGCGCTGGCCATGACCGCGCTCGCCACGGTGCCGGTGATCTTCGCGACGCTGATCCTGATCACGCTCGGGAAGTAGTCCCGCGACGGTGTGCCATCTGGCTGTTCATCCGCCTCTGGCCTATTGTCCTTTCAAGTGAAAGGCGGGGCCATGGCAGAGACGACCGGTATCCTGATTTCCGGCGGCGGGGTCGCCGGGCTGACCGCAGCAGCGGCCTTCGGTGCTACGGGGTTTTCAGTGATCTGCACCGATCCCGCCCCCCCCGTCACCGATGATGGCGAGGGTGCCGACCTGCGCACCACCGCCTTTCTGCAGCCGGCCCGTTCCGTCCTGACCGAGGCCGGACTGTGGGACCGGCTTGCCCCTCACGCGGCGGAACTCAAAGTAATGCGCATCGTAGATGCAGGTGGCGAAACGCCCGAGCCGCGTGTCACAAAGGATTTCGACGCCGCCGAGATCGGCGACGAGCCCTTTGGCTGGAACTTTCCCAACTGGCTTCTGCGCCGCGAACTGGTGGCCCGGGTCGCCGAATTGCCGAATGTCGATTTCCGCCCCGGCATCGCGACACGCGGGGTTCTGACCCGCGAAACCGAAGCGCGGGTGACGCTGTCGGACGGGGCGCAGGTCTCGGCCCGGCTTCTGATCGCCGCCGATGGGCGGGGCAGCCCGGTGCGTGAAGCCCTCGGCATCGGCGTGAAGACCATGCGCTATGGCCAGAAGGCGCTCGCCTTCGCCGTTACCCACCCGATCCCGCATCAGAATGTCTCGACCGAGATTCACCGCACCGGCGGGCCGTTCACCCTCGTTCCCCTGCCCGACCGCGACGGCAAACCCTGTTCCGCCATCGTCTGGATGGAACGGGGACCGGAAGCCGAACGCCTCGCCGCCCTGCCCGTCCCGGAGTTTGAGACGGCGATGTTCGAGCGCTCCACGGGTCTCTTCGGGCCGCTGACACTGGTCACAAAACGGTCGATCTGGCCGATGATCGCCCAGATCGCCGACCGGTTCGAGGCCGAACGCACCGCGCTGATCGCCGAGGCCGCCCATGTCGTGCCACCCATCGGCGCGCAGGGGCTAAACATGTCGCTGGCCGATCTTGCCTGCCTTCTGGACCTTGCGAAAGCCGCGCCGGAGCGGCTTGGCGACCGGACCATGCTGCAAAGCTATCACCGCCGCCGCTGGCCCGAGGTTAAGGCGCGGGTTCTGGGCATCGACCTTCTGAACCGTACCTCGATGCTCTCGCCCCGCCCGCTGCGCGACATGCGGGCCAGCGCCCTGAATGCGCTCTATTCGCTCGCGCCGGTCCGAAAAACGCTGATGAAAGCCGGACTGGGGATGCACTAGGCTTCGCACAGAAAGCTGACAGTCCGGATGCGGCACTCGGTGAGGTTCTGCACCTGATTGCGCACCATTTCTTCAAATCCCTCGCCAAAGACGATCCCGCTTGAACTCGCACGCGCACCGGACCGGGCGATCCTCGCAGCCACGTCCTTGAACCAGTCCAGACTTTCTTCGGTTGAATCGATCCGCTCCAGCCGCGTGAACCCGGCGGCAACAAGCAGTTCGCCAACCTCATCAGGCGTCGCCACGAAGCTGATCGACGCGTCCCGCGCCCATGGCACCGGATAGATGATGTCACCGCCCTCGCCCTGCATGACATCATAGACCGCAAACCGCGCGCCCGGTTTCAGCACGCGATGCGCCTCGGCATAGAGCTTGTCCTTGGCGGCAATGTTCATCGCGACGTGAACGGTCAGCGCGGCGTCGAACGCGTTATCCTCGAAAGGCAGAGCCGTGGCATCGCCCTGAACGAAACGCACCTTGTCGGAAAGCCCGACCCAGCCGCTCATCTCATCTGCGGCCCGGCAAAACTCCGGCGTGAGGTCGATCCCCGTGACGTGACAGCCCCAGGTCTCGGCCAGCGTCCGTGCAGGGCCACCTAGGCCCGACCCGAGATCGAGCACTCTCGTCGTCGGACCGAGCAACAGCGCCTCGCCGAGTTCCAGCGTCGCCTTGCGGCCACGGATGTGAAACTCGTCCACCGGACCCAGATCAGCCGTGGTGATCGCCGCCAGATCCTTGCCATCCTGCTTCAGGCTCGCCGCGATCCTTGCGGCAAGCCCTTCACCACGGGTGTAGTGTTCTGCGACATCTGTCATCGTCGACCCTCCCCCCGCGGCCAAGTCTAACCGCAGGCGGGCCGTCCGGGCAAATTTGGTCAGCCCATCGCGGCGTCGAGCGCACGTTTGATCCGCTCGACCGTACCCTCGACATCGTAAAGCTTGTCGAGACCGAAGAGGCCAAGGCGGAAGCTGCGATAGGCCTCGCCCTCGCCCACCTGCAAGGGAACGCCCGCTGCAATCTGCACGCCGGCGGCGAGGAATTTCTTGCCGGTCTGGATATCGGGATCGTCGGTGAAGCTGACCACCACACCCGGCGCGCCGAAGCCTTCGGCGGCAACCGACTTGATGCCGCGCGACTTCAGTTCGGCCCGAACTGCATTGCCAAGCGCCCATTGCGCGTCTCGCAACTTCTCGAAACCATAGTCCTTGGTCTCGACCATCGTGTCGCGGAAGGCCGTCAGCGCATCGGTCGGCATGGTCGCATGATAAGCATGACCGCCGCCTTCATAGGCCGCCATGATCGAGCGCCATTTCTTCAGGTCCATCGCGAAGCTGGAGGAATTCGTGCCCTCCATCCGCTTCTCCGCCTCGGCAGTCATCATCACGAGCCCGGCCGAAGGCGAGGCCGACCAGCCCTTTTGCGGCGCCGAGATCAGCACATCGACGCCCGTCGCCTTCATGTCGACCCAGACGCAGCCCGAGGCGATGCAATCCAGAACGAAAAGCGCGCCAACCTCATGCGCGGCATCGGCCAGCGCCTTCAGGTAATCGTCGGGCAGGATCATGCCGGATGCGGTCTCCACATGCGGCGCGAAGACGACATCGGGCCTTACCTCGCGGATGGTCTTCGTCACGTCCTCGATCGGCGCGGGGGCGAAGGGGGCCTGCACATCATTGCCCGCGCGGCGCGCCATAGCGACATGTGTCTCACCGGCAAAGCCGCCCGCCTCGAAGATCTGGGTCCAGCGGTAGGAGAACCAGCCGTTGCGCACAATCAGCGCGCGTTTGCCCGAGGCGAACTGGCGGGCGACGGATTCCATCGCATAGCTGCCACCCCCCGGCACCAATGCCACCGCATCGGCGTTGTAGACCTCTTTCAGCATGGACGAGATATCCCGCATAACCTGCTGGAACTTCTTGCTCATATGGTTGAGCGAGCGGTCGGTGAAGACGACCGAAAACTCTTCAAGGCCATCGGGGTCGATATTGGGCAGTAGCGCAGGCATGGAGCGTGTCCTCAGTAAAGTGTGTCAGGTGCAGAGATCAGACATGTTGAACGATGACGCATTCGAAGTCCTCACCATCGAGGACCCGTGTATGGTGCCCCTTTCCGGTGGTGTCTTCCATGCGCCAGACCGTGCCCGCCCCTATCGTTCGTTCGGTTCCGTCACTTGCCGTTACTATGGCCGTGCCCCGCAGGCAAACCAAAGTCTGCGGGATCGGGCTTGCATGGGCAGGTTCGTCCCATCCGGCGCGGAGCCTGAGAAACAGCATCTTGCCCGCGCGGACCGGGTCGGAGATTTCGATCGCCTTCGCAGGCGGTGCGAACGTGCGTTCCCTGACGCTGACCTCAACATCGCGCCAGCGGCTTTCCCCCGTCTCATCCGCATACAAATGGTGGTACTGCATTATCCCTCCCTCGGCTCAGCCAATCGGACCCGGCCGCCGTTCCTCGGATAGAAGCACATTGGCCTCGACGTTGCCAACACCGGGCAGGGTCATGATCCGGCGGCGCAGGACCCGTTCAAAATCGGCCAAATCGCGGGCGGTCACACGCAGGCGGTAATCATAAAGGCCAAGAACGTGCTGGACAGTCTGCACCTCGGGGATGGCGGTAGCGGCGCGCTCGAAATCCTCAAGGCTGACTCGACCCTTTGTGGCGAGTTTCACGCCAAGAAAAACGGTGACGCCGAATCCGAGCCTTTCGGCATCAAGCTCGATGCGGCGCCCCGCGATCACCCCCGCCTCCTCCAGCCGTTTGATCCGTCGCCACGTCGCAGGCTGGGAAAGCCCCAGCGACCGCCCCACGGCGCCCGCGCTTTGCGTGGCATCCGCGACCAACGCACGCAGGATCGCCCGGTCGGTATCATCAAGGTCGATCACAGCGCGAGGCTCCTGGTTTCCTTGATGGTCGAGACGAGCATCAGGCTTTCGATATCGGCGATATGCGGCAGGGTCAGGATACGGTCGCGGTACACTTCCTGATAATGGCCCATATCGCGGGCGATGACGTTGAGGCGGATATCGACGCGGCCAAGGAAGGTCTGAATCTCGATCACCTCTGGCACCTCACGGGCAGCGTCTAGAAATTCGTCGAAGGCGCGCGGATTGGTCTTGTCGAGTGTGAAGCGCAAGCTGACCTCGACCGCCCAGCCGAGCGCGCGCCAGTCGATCACCGCGTGCTGGCCCTTCAGCACGCCCGCCTCGGTCAGCTTCTCCAGCCGCCGCCAGCAGGTGGCCGCCGTCACGCCCGCCCGTTCCGCCAGTTCGGCGGTGGCAAGGCCCGGCTCTGCCAGAAGCTGGCGCAGGATGCGGCGGTCTGTGTCGTCGATTTGCATGATTTTTTCGTATTGTACCGACAAATAGAATTGAATTTCACGATATACGTGAATCTTATCGAACTTTGAACGGTAAATCACCCGCGCCTGTCTATCTTCGCCCCAGCAACGAAGAAAGGAACGCATCATGCGCGTCTATTACGATCGCGACTGCGATATCAACCTGATCAAGGACAAGAAAGTCGCCATTCTCGGCTACGGCTCGCAGGGCCACGCCCATGCGCTGAACCTGCGCGATTCGGGCGCCAAGAACGTGGTCATCGCGCTCCGCGAAGGTTCGCCCTCCGCCGCCAAGTGCGAGAAAGAGGGCCTGAAGGTCATGGGCATCGCCGAGGCGGCTGCCTGGTGCGACGTGATCATGTTCACCATGCCGGACGAACTGCAGGCCGAGACCTACAAGAAATACGTGCATGACAACCTGAAAGAGGGTTCGGCGATTGCCTTCGCCCACGGCCTCAACGTGCATTTCGGCCTGATCGAGCCGAAGGCCGGCGTCGACGTCATCATGATGGCGCCTAAGGGCCCCGGCCACACCGTGCGCGGCGAATATGTCAAGGGCGGCGGCGTGCCCTGCCTCGTGGCGGTCCACCAGGACGCGACCGGCAAGGCGATGGAAATCGGCCTTTCGTACTGCTCCGCCATCGGTGGCGGCCGGTCCGGTATCATCGAGACGAACTTCCGTCAGGAATGCGAAACCGACCTCTTCGGCGAACAGGCGGTGCTCTGTGGTGGCCTTGTCGAACTGATCCGCATGGGCTTCGAGACTCTGGTCGAGGCGGGCTATGAGCCCGAGATGGCCTATTTCGAATGCCTGCACGAGGTGAAGCTGATCGTCGACCTGATCTACGAAGGCGGCATCGCCAACATGAACTACTCGATCTCGAACACCGCCGAATACGGCGAATACGTCTCGGGCCCGCGCATCCTGCCTTACGACGAGACCAAGGCCCGGATGAAGGCGGTTCTGACCGACATCCAGACCGGCAAGTTCGTGCGTGACTTCATGCAGGAAAACTCGGTAGGCCAGCCGTTCTTCAAGGCGACCCGTCGCCTGAACGACGAACACCAGATCGAACAGGTCGGCGAAAAGCTCCGCGCCATGATGCCCTGGATTTCCAAGGGCAAGATGGTCGACAAGTCGCGGAACTGACCCTACGTCGAATCGAAACAAGAAAGGGCAGCCTGAGGGCTGCCCTTTGTCATTTCCGGAATTTTTGTCAGACCGCCGCTTCGACCGCCGCGACGATGCCATCGACAACCTCGGTCAAAAGCGCCTCATCCTCGCATTCGGCCATGACCCGGATCAGGGGCTCGGTGCCAGATTTGCGGATTAGAAGGCGACCAGAGCCGTTCAGCCGCGCCTCGGCGCCGGTAATCGCGTTCTGCACGGATGCGGCGGAAAGCGGTTCCTTTCCGGCACCATAGCGGACGTTCTTTAGAAGTTGTGGCACGGTGTCGAACTGGCGAACCAGTTCCGAGGCGCGCTTTCCGGTCTCGGCCATCGCCGCAAGGAACTGGAGGCCGGCAATCAGCCCGTCGCCCGTGGTCGCATAGTCCGTCATCACGATATGGCCCGACTGCTCGCCGCCAAGGTTGAAGCCACCCTCGCGCATTCGTTCGACGACATATCGGTCTCCGACGGCGGTGCGCTCCAGCCTGAGGCCGCGCCCGGTCAGGAACCGCTCCAACCCCAGATTGGACATCACGGTCGCGACCAGCGCACCACCCTTCAGCCGCTCGGCCTCGGCCCAGCGCGCCGCGAAGAGCGCCATGATCTGGTCGCCGTCGGCCAACCGCCCGTTTTCATCGAGGATCATCACCCGGTCAGCATCGCCATCCAGCGAGATGCCGAGATCAGCGCCATGGGCCACGACCGCCTCTGCCGCCGTCTGGGTATAGGTGGAACCGCATTTTTCGTTGATGTTGAAGCCGTTGGGCGACACGCCGATCGGGATCACCTCGGCCCCGAGCTCCCACAGAACCTCCGGCGCGGCTTTGTAGGCGGCGCCATTGGCACAGTCGACGACGACCTTCAGGCCGGAAAGCGCCCCGCGCACCGGGAAAGTGGTCTTGGCATATTCGACATAGCGGCCAAGCCCGTCATCGATCCGCTTGGCCCGGCCGATATTCTGCGGCTGCGCGAGCGCGATATCGCCTTCGAGGATCGCCTCGATCTCGGCCTCAGCCTCATCCGACAATTTGAAACCATCGGGGCCAAAGAACTTGATGCCGTTGTCATGGGCGTGATTGTGGCTTGCAGAGATCATGATGCCAAGATCGGCGCGCATGGACCGGGTCAGGAACCCCACGCCCGGCGTCGGCACAGGCCCGAGCAGCAGCACGTTCATGCCGGTCGAGGTCAGCCCTGCCGTCAAAGCGTTTTCCAGCATGTAACCCGACAGCCGCGTGTCCTTGCCGATCACCACACGGTGACCGTTCCGACCGTCGGTGCGGAAGAACCGCCCCGCCGCAGCCCCGAGGCGCAGCGCCATTTCTGCTGTCATCGGATGCGTGTTTGCGGTCCCCCGCACACCGTCGGTGCCGAAAAGCTTCCTGCTCATGTCGTTTCTCCCAGCGTCACGGCCTGCCAGAGCCTCAGCGCCTGTTTTGCCTCGGTCATATCATGAACGCGGTGAATCTGCACGCCCTGAGCGATGCCGGCCAGCGTCACCACCAGTGTACCCGGCACCCGATCATCCGCCTTGTCCGCCCGCCCGATCGTGCCGATGAAGCGCTTGCGCGAGGCCCCGAGCAGGATCGGACAGCCGAGCCCGTGGAAAAGCGACAGACCCCTGATCAGGGCAAGGTTGTGGTCAACCGTCTTGCCGAAACCAATCCCCGGATCGACGATGATCCGGTCGCGGGCGATTCCTGCGGCCTCGGCAACGGCGACGCGGGCCTCAAGGTAGTCATAGACATCGAGTAGAACATCGTCATAGCGCGGGTCGTCCTGCATCGTCGCCGGGTCGCCCTGGGCATGCATCAGGCAGAGCGGTACGCCCGCCCTGGAGACCACTGACGCCAGCTGAGGATCATAGCTCAACGCCGCGACATCGTTGACAATCTTCGCCCCGGCTGCAAGCGCTGCCTCTGCCACCTCCGCTTTGCGCGTGTCGATGGAGACGGGCGTCTCAAGTCCCGCGCCGGTCAGCGCGCGGATCACCGGTTCGGTGCGCCCGACCTCTTCGCCGACGCTCACCGCCGCAGATCCCGGCCGCGTGCTTTCGCCGCCGGTATCAAGAATATCGGCCCCCGCCTCTGCCATGCCTCTTGCATGGGCAACCGCAGCATCGGCCGCATGGAACCGGCCACCGTCGGAAAAACTGTCCGGCGTGACATTGAGGATACCCATCAGGCGCGGGCGGTCCATCGCCAATCCCGCAATTGGGGCGCGCGGGTCGCACAACCGTCGCAGCACCGTTTCGGGCACGTCATCGACGGTGACCACCTTTGGGGCCTTGCCGCGTTCCAGACGCTCCAGCCGGTCGAACCACGACCAGCCGCCTGCAAGCCAGGGCGCAAGGGCCGGACGGGCGGCATCGGTGTGGGCGATGGGACGGTAATAGATCATGGCGAGCGGTTTAGGCCGGGCCGGGCGGGGATGGCAAGCGGCCCGTGTCAGACCCGCTCCACCGGCACGCGGCAACCCGCCGGAATTGCAACATCGCCGTGAGCGATGACCTTCGTCGCGCCGAGGTCTTCGGCCAGCCAGCAGGCCAGTACGCCTGCATCCGCGCCTTGTGGTGCGCCAGGTGTGTCGAGCACCAGTTTCGAGGGTGCCCAGACCACAACCTGCCCCTGTTTCAGCGCCCAGTCGAGTTCGGTGCGGGTGGCAACCACCGTCAGCGCCGTGTCATCGGCAGCCATTCCCCACGCCGCCTGCTCCATCGAAAGAAGGTCGATGCGAAGCTGAGCGACGCCGGTCGCGGCGACGGGCCGTTTCTCGGGTAAGGGCGGCACGACCACGGCCGGACCTAGCGCGCGGCCTATCTGCCAGCCACCCTGCCCCGATACGTGGACGACCGGCATTGGTGTTTCGGCCGCCACGGCGGGGCCCGCGATATCGGCGCGGCTGCGGACGATCTCTACCCCCAGCGCATAGGGCCCGCGGTCGAGCTTCTCGATCCTCAGGAAAACGCGTTCCGCCTGCGGTTCGGCCAGAATACGGGCCGCGATGTTTTCAGAAAGCGTTTCCAGCAGGTTCAGCCGCTCCGCAGCCAGTTCCGCGTCGATCGCCTCAGTCAGCCGGTCATAGGAGAGGATCAGATCGACATCGTCACCCGCCTCGCCCTGCGGGGCAAGCTCCACCACAACATTGAAGCGCAGCCGCTGCTCCTGCCCGCGTTCGACCTGAAAGGCACCGATATCGGCGGAGACGACGTAGTCGCGCAGCGAAAGACGGTCGGGCGGGTTCGGCCCGCCCATGGCTTTCGCCCGCTCTTCGGGATGGGCGAAGGCCTGGGTGATTTCGTCGGACATGGAAGGCTCCGGGGCAGCGTCGCGGGCGATCATAGCGCCGCGCGCGGGCACCGAAAGGCGGAAGGCGGCAGGTCGCCGCCTGCCAGCGTCAGTTCATCGCGGTCTGCAGGGGCGCCCGGTAGAAGATATGGCGACCGATTTTGGCCGTCTTCTCGAACCGCTTCGCCCAGGAAGGCCGCACGGCGGGCGTGTGGAAATAGGTCGCGCCATCGGTCAACTGGCGCGGGGCGCCGTCAATCATCGCCCGCGCGATCTTGCCCGCCACGGTCCATGCGCCGCGATCACGGATGTTTTCGGGCCGCCCGTCACAGGTGAACGAGAACTGGCAGCCGCGCGAATTGCCCTGATTGACCACGCCGCAGATCGTCCGCGGGAAGGTCGGGCTTTCAACCCGGTTGAGAATGACCTCGGCCACGGCGGCCTGGCCCTTGATCCCCTCGCCGCGCGCCTCGAAGTAGAGCGCCGTCGCAAGGCATTCGAATTCCGGTCCGCCCTTGGCGGCGGGCTGCTTGGCCAGCCAGTCCGCGTCATAGGCGATATCGCCGACGGTTTTCGACTTCGACGGCTTCACAGCCGGCGGCGTCACGATCTTGCTCAGCCGGGCGGCGCTCACAGCCCCCAGCGCGGCCTTTTCCTGGCCAAGGAGCGCCGTGAGGTTCATACCCAAGGCAGCAGTCGGATCATTGGACTGGCTCACCGTCATTTCGGCATGCACGCCTCCGGCGAGGGCGAGGAGCAGCACCGCGCTCCCGGTCCAGCACTTCAGCACTGACATTGTTCTTTCCCGAATTACTTCGTCGAGCCACAGCCCCCCAAGGCTTTGACGGAGGCGGACATAGCCCAAATGGCGGACCCCGTCCACCCTTGAGACATTTATGCAACAATACCTGTGGATAACCCGCAAGCTGTTTCCGATCAGGAAACCGCGTCAGATCAGGTAGCGCGCACCCACATATCAATCAAGCTATTGATAATTAATGTTCTTTTTTTGGATTTTGCCGATCTAGAAGGGCAAAATGGGCCGCAGCAAGTCGCGCCACAGGCACCCGGAAAGGTGAGCAAGAGACGTAGTCGAAGCCCAGCCTGCGACAAAATGCAATAGAGTCGGGGTTGCCGCCATGCTCTCCGCAGACCGAAAGCGTCACATCATGTCGCATTTCGCGCCCACGCGCCGAGCCGATAAGCAAAAGTTCGCCGACACCTTCCTCGTCCAGAACATGGAAAGGATCCTCTGGGTAGACCCCTTGCTGGACGTAATCGCCCATGAAGCGACCAGCATCATCACGCGACAGGCCATAGGTCATCTGCGTGAGGTCGTTGGTGCCGAATGACAGGAACGCCGCATGCTGGGCGATGTCGCCCGCCCGCAGCGCCGCACGCGGGGTTTCGACCATGACCCCAAGCCGGTAGGTGAAATCCGCACCCGTCGCGGTCCGGACCGCTGCAGCAACCGCATCGATACGCGTCTTGACCAGCTCCACCTCGCGCTTGGCCGAAACCAGCGGGATCATCACCTCGGGCACGACTGGCGCGCCGCGCTTCGACGCCTCGACCGTCGCCTCGAAAATCGCGCGGGCCTGCATTTCGTAGATTTCGGGCACCGTCACGCCAATCCGTACACCGCGCAGGCCAAGCATCGGGTTGAATTCCGACAACGCCTCCACCCGGCGCATCACTTCCGACAGCGGCCGGTCGAGCGCCTCGGCCAGTTCGCGCATTCCCTCGCGGTCCTGCGGCAGGAACTCGTGCAGGGGCGGATCAAATAGCCGGATACAGACCGGCTGCCCTGCCATGATATCAAAAAGTGCGATGAAATCGGCCCGCTGCATCGGCAAGAGCAAATCCAGCGCGACCTTCCGGTCCTTCGCCGTGTCGGCAAAGATCATCTCACGCATCACCGTCAGACGGTCCTCGTCGAAGAACATGTGCTCGGTCCGGCAGAGCCCGATGCCCTCGGCCTCGAACATCCGCGCCGTTCGGGCATCATCCGGCGTATCGGCATTGGCCCGGACGCCAATGTCGCGCACATTGTCGGCCCAGTGCAGAAGCGTCGTGAACCATTCGTCGAGCGCGGGTTCCAGCATCTCGGCCTGACCGGCCAGAACATCGCCTGTCGTGCCGTCGACGGTGATCACATCGCCTTCGCGGAAGCTGCGGCCATCCTTGGTCTTCAGAACCTTGTCACGCTGATTTATGGCGATTTCCGATGCCCCGACGATGCAGGGCAGACCAAGGCCACGCGCGATCACGGCCGCATGGCTGGTCACCCCGCCGCGCTCGGTCAGAACAGCCACGGCGGCATGCATACCACGGATATCCTCGGGTGAGGTTTCACGGCGGACAAGAATGCAGCGTTCATCCCGCGCCGCCGAGGCCTGAGCATCGGCCGAGGTGAAGACCAGACGGCCAGATGCGCCGCCGGGGCTGGCGGCAATGCCGCGTGCGATCCGATCGCGCGGCGCGCGCGGATCCACCTGATAGTGGAGCAATTCGGAAATCGCCCGCGGCTCTACCCGCAGGATCGCTTCCTCACGGTCGATGATCTTGTTTTTGGCAAGCGTCACGGCAATCCTGACGCTCGCGCGGGCCGACCGCTGAACGCGAACCGCATCGATCACCTTCAGCGCGCCGTTTTCCAGCGCGAATTCGATCTGCATCTCCTCGCGCAGCTTCCGGCGGCAAATCTGGCAATGCTCCTGCAGCGTGGTAAAAACCTCCGGCGCTGCTTCTTCCAGCGAATGTCCCCGCTTGTCCTTCACGAGAAAGAGCGTTTCTTCCGCCTTGCGATTGACCGGATTCAGCCCGCGGAACCGGCCTGTGACCTGCGGCGCGCCGGTTACGGGTTCAATGAGCTGGATCGTGCCGCGCCCTGAAAGACCAGGACCAAAGGCCTGCGCCATTTCCTGAACCACCAGCCCCAACGGCGCATCGGCGGGCGCCCCCTTGGCCGCGCGCAGAAGCCGGGCGGTCGTGCCTTCCCAGGCGCGGGCCATCGACCGCATCACCTCGGTAAATTGCTGGGCAGGGGATTGGGGGAAATCCTCGTCCATCTCGGCTTCATAGGCCGCAAGCGCAGCAGCCAGAGCCTCGGACGACGGTTCGGCAGTGAACATGTCCGGGTCAAGCCGCGCCACATGGATCGCATAGGACTGGACAAAACCGAGATAGGTAGCATCGGCAAAGGCCTGTCCGTGGTCGCGGACAAACTGTGCATGTTTATCAGCATTCATGCCGACATTCAGAACAGTGTTCGGCCCGCCCCAGTCAGGATCGCCCGGCGAGGGCCGGATCGAAACCAGCACGTCATGGAAAAGCGCGGCGATACCGTCGATATCCGGCATCTGCCCGGCAGCGATGGCGCGCACGGTGTCGCAGGGCAGGGCCACGGTCTTCGGTACCGGCAGATCAAGACGGATCAGCCGCTGCAGGCACTTCGCCCGCCAGCCATGACGCGCGGTGTCAATCGCCGCCGACGGCGTGACCTCGGTATACTGTGTGAAATCACTGTGCTTCTGCACTGCGGCAACCTTTCTTCGCGGTGCAGAATAACGCCGATCCGTTTGCGCGCAAGCAAAAGCGCTGCAAACGGCCTGTGACGCAGCGCCTCGGCCTCGCTGCTTGCGCGCTGCCGCGCATTGCGCCATGACTGGCCCGACACAGGAGACGACGATGGCATTGCCGATCCGGCATCAGGCAACATATTGGGGCATCGCGGCGGGCGTATTCTTTGCCGCGCTCTGGGGCTTGGGAAATGTGATCCTGCCCTTCCTCGTCGGCGGTGCGATAGCCTATTTCCTTGACCCGGTTGCGGATCGTCTTGAACGCGCGGGACTGAGCCGCTCGGCGGCGACATCGGTCATATCGGTGGCGGCGCTTCTGATCTTCATCCTGCTGTCGCTTCTCATCGTCCCGATGCTGGTGCGCCAGCTCGTCGGTCTGGTCAATGCGGCACCGACGATCTTTGGCGAATTGCAGGGCTTCCTCACTGCGAAGTTTCCCTCGCTGATGGATGAACAAAGTGCCCTGCGCGACGCGCTGAACGGCATCGGCAAGACCATTCAGGCACGGGGCGGCGAACTGGCGCAGGGACTGCTGACCTCGGCGCTGTCGGTCATCAACGCCATCGTCTTCATCGTCGTGGTGCCCGTCGTCGCCTTCTACCTGCTGCTCGACTGGGACAATATGGTCGCCAAGATCGACAGCTGGCTGCCGCGCGACCACAGGGACACAATCCGCACCATCGCCCGCGACATCGACCGGGTGCTTGCGGGCTTCGTGCGCGGGCAGGTTTCGGTCTGTATGGCGCTCGGCACGTTCTATGCCGTGGCGCTGATGCTGGCGGGGCTGGATTTCGGGCTGATCGTCGGGGCCATAGCCGGGCTTATCACCTTCATTCCCTATGTCGGCGCGCTGATCGGCGGTGCGCTCGCCATCGGGCTTGCGCTCTTTCAGTTCTGGGGCGACTGGCTCAGCATCGGCATCATCGCCGCGATCTTCGCTGCGGGCCAGTTCCTAGAGGGCAATGTCATCACGCCGCGCTTTGTCGGCAAATCCGTGGGCCTCCACCCGGTCTGGCTGCTCTTCGCCCTCTCGGCCTTCGGCACCGTCTTCGGGTTTGTCGGTATGCTGGTCGCCGTCCCGGTCGCTGCTGCCATCGGCGTACTGGCGCGCTTCGGTGTCGGCCAGTATCTGAGCAGCCGTCTTTACACAGGCCTTGCCGGGCGGGACGAGGAATAAGATGCCCCGCCAGCTTGCCTTCGACCTGCCGGTGCGCCCCGCACTGGGACGCGAGGACTTCTTCGTCTCTCCCGCCAATGAGCTGGCGCTGGCTGCGCTCGACGCGGGTGGCTGGCCGCAGGGCAAGATGCTGCTTCTGGGGCCCGAGGGCTCGGGCAAGAGCCATCTGGCACAGGTCTGGGCGGGCGACACGGGCGCGCGGGTGATCGTGGCCAGCGATCTTGCCACCCTGCCCCTGCCCGAGGCCGGACCGATGGTGGTTGAGGATGCCGACCGCATCGCGGGCGACCGCGTGGCGGAAACCGCGCTCTTTCACCTGCACAATCACCTGCTGGCCGCAGAGGCTCCTCTGCTGCTGACTGCATGGCGGGGCCCGACGCATTGGGGCCTCATCCTGCCCGATCTGAAAAGCCGGATGGAGGCGACCGCCACGGCCGAGCTTCTGCCGCCCGATGACGCGCTCCTCTCGGCTGTCTGCCTGAAACTCTTCGCCGACCGCCAGTTGCAGGTCACCCCGGCCCTCATCCAGTGGCTCATCCGCCGCATCGACCGCTCGTTCGCCGCCGCGCGGGCCACCGTCGCCACGCTCGACGCCGTGGCACTTCAGCGCGGACGGCCCGTGACGCGGGCTTTGGCTGCCGAGGTGCTGGACACCGCGCCGCACGACGACGCATGATGCGTCACGAAAGCGTCACATATCTTTATAATAAGCCCCGCATGACACAGGCAGATTTCCTCAAGGCCCCCTTCCCCAAACCGGTTACGCTGCCTGAGGCGGACCTTACCGGCCCGAAACGTTTTTTTAACCGCGAACTGAGCTGGCTGGCCTTCAACTGGCGGGTTCTGGACGAGGCCCGCAATCCCCGCGTTCCGCTGCTGGAACGCCTGCGCTTCCTCTCGATCTCTGCCACCAACCTTGACGAGTTCTACACAGTCCGCGTCGCGGGCCTGCGCGAACTGGTGCGCGCGGGCAATTCGATGCACTCGGATGACGGACTTTCGCCTGCCGAACAGCTTGCCTTGATCAACGCCGATGCACGCCGCCTGATGACGATGCAGCAGACGGTGTGGAACAAGCTGAGGAAGGAACTCGACGCGGAGGGGATCGTCCTTCTAACCCGATCGAAGCTGACCAAACGGGATGAGGCATTCCTTGCCGACTACTTCCTGAACAAGGTGTTCCCGGTCCTGTCGCCGCTGGCCATCGACCCGGCCCATCCCTTCCCGTTCATCCCGAACACCGGCTTCTGCCTCGCGCTGGAGCTGGAACGTGACAAGGGCAAGCGCCATTTGCAGGCGCTTCTGCCGATCCCGCAGCAGATTCCGCGTTTCGTCGCCATGCCGGGTGGCAAGCGGTTCCTGCCGATGGAAGAGATGCTGCTCCTTCACCTCGGTTCGCTCTTTCCCGGCTATTCCGACACCGGCCACTGCGCCTTCAGGGTGCTGCGCGACAGCGATATCGAGGTCGAGGACGAGGCCGAAGACCTTGTCCGCGAGTTTGAGACCGCGCTGAAACGCCGCCGCCGGGGTCAGGTGATCCGGCTGAAGATGACGGCGGGCGCACCCGAAGGACTGCGCGCGCTGATCATGGAGGAACTGGCCGTCACGCCCGACGAGGTCGTGGAGGTCAGGGGCATGGTCGGCATGGCGGATCTGAAAGAACTGGTGCTGGACAGCCGCCGCGATCTGCAATGGCCGTCCTTCACGCCGCGCGTACCCGAACGCGTGCAGGACCATGACGGCGACATGTTCGCGGCGATCCGCCAGAAGGATATGCTTCTGCACCATCCTTACGAGACCTTTGACATGGTCATCCGCTTCCTCTCTCAGGCGGCGGCGGACCCGAATGTGCTGGCGATCAAGCAGACGCTCTACCGGACATCACAGGACAGCCCCATCGTCTCGGCGCTCTGCGAGGCGGCGGAGGCCGGAAAATCCGTCACCGCGCTCGTGGAACTGAAGGCGCGGTTCGATGAGGCCGCCAATATCCGCCAGTCGCGGCGGCTGGAACGCGCGGGCGCCCATGTCGTCTATGGCTTCATCAACTACAAGACCCATGCCAAGATCTCGACCGTGGTGCGGCGCGAGGGCGAGAACCTCGTGACCTATACCCATTACGGCACCGGCAACTATCACCCGATCACGGCCCGCATCTACACGGACCTCAGTTTCTTCACCTGCGACGCACCGCTTGGCCGCGACGCGACCAAGGTCTTCAACTACCTCTCTGGTTATGTGCAGCCCGAGGGTCTGGAGAATATCGCGATTTCGCCAATCAGCCTGAAACCGCGCCTCTTGGAGTTGATCGCGGCTGAGGCAGAGCATGCGAAGGCCGGCAAGCCTGCGGCGATCTGGGCCAAGATGAACTCACTGATCGAATCCGATATGGTCGATGCCCTTTACGCGGCCTCTCAGGCCGGCGTGAAGATCGAGCTCGTCATACGCGGCATCTGCGGCGTCCGGCCGGGGATCAAGGGCCTATCCGAGAATATCCGCGTGAAATCCATCGTTGGCCGGTTCCTTGAACACAGCCGCATCATCTGTTTCGGCAATGGTCACGGTCTGCCCTCGAAACACGCCCGCGTCTTCTTTTCCTCCGCCGACTGGATGGGCCGCAACCTCAACCGCCGGGTTGAAACGCTGGTCGAGGCGACCAACCCCACCGTCAAGGCACAGATCGTCAGCCAGATCATGGCGGCGAACCTTGCCGACGAGGCGCAAAGCTGGGTTCTGATGCCTGACGGGCGCTATGTCCGCGACCTGCCTGAAGGGCGCGACGACCTCTTCAATTGCCACCGGTTCTTCATGGAAAACCCCTCGCTTTCGGGCCGCGGCTCGGCGGGGGCGAAGGACGTGCCGAAACTCGCCCATGCCGATTGAGGATCTCCGGATGCCTGCCAGCACCGCCAGGAAAAAACCGACAAGCCGAGAGAAGAAGAAGGAAAAGGTCGCCAAGGCCCGGTCGCTGGCCGAGGATTCCGGCCCCTTCGGCAAACCGTTGTTCGACGACCCCTCCGCCCGCGCGCTGGAACGGGTCGGCGTGGTCGATGTCGGCTCGAACTCCGTCCGTCTGGTGGTCTTCGATGGCGCGGCGCGCAGCCCGGCCTATTTCTACAATGAAAAGATCATGGCGGGCCTCGGTCAGGGGCTGGCTGAAACCGGGCGGCTGAACCCGACCGGCCGTGCAAGGGCGCTCGCGGCGCTGAAACGCTTTGCGGCACTCGCCAAGGGCATGGAGCTCCCCTCCCTGTCCTGCGTCGCCACGGCGGCGGTACGCGAGGCTGAGGACGGGCCGGAATTTCAGGCCGAGGTGGAGCGCGAAACCGGGCTGAAGCTCTGGGTCATCGACGGGCTGGAAGAGGCGCGTTTGTCGGCGCAGGGCGTTCTGCTCGGCTGGCCCGAGGCCGAGGGCATCGTCTGCGATATCGGCGGCAACTCGATGGAGCTTGCAGAGGTTTCCGGCGGCAAGGTCGGCCGCCGCGTGACCTCGCCCCTCGGCCCCTTCCGGCTGCAACAGATCAAGGGCGGCAAGAAGGGCCTTCAGGCCTATATCAAGGAAACGGTGGAGAAACTCGCGGCCGAGATCGGCACGGGACACGAACGCATCTATCTGGTCGGCGGATCATGGCGGGCGATCGCGCGGCTCGATATGGAACACCGCGCCTATCCGATGACGGTTCTGCACGAATACCGGATGAAACCGCAGGCCCTTTTGCAGACACTGCACTGGATCGGCGAAAGCGACATGAACGATCTGAGGGCGAAAACCGGCACATCGGCGGCCCGGATGGAACTGGTGCCGCTTGCCACTCAGGTGCTGCGCCAGTTGGTGCTGACCTTCCGGCCGAAGGAAATCGATGTGTCGTCCTACGGTATCCGTGAGGGGTTGCTGTATGAGCAGATGCCCGACCGTCTGCGAATGCGCGATCCGCTGATCGAGGCCTGCCGCCATGCCGAACGCACGATGGCGCGGATGCCGGGTTTCGGCAAGAAACTCTATCAGTTCCTGCTGCCGCTCTACGCAAGTGAAAGCTTTCAGAAACTGCGCATGATCCGCGCGGCCTGTCTTCTGCATGACACGACCTGGCGTGCGCATCCCGACTACCGGGCCGAGGTCTGTTTTGACAACGCCACACGCGCCAATCTTGGCGGGCTCAGCCACCCCGAACGGGTGTTCCTCGGGCTCTCGCTCCTGCACCGTTACAAGAACTCGCGGGCAGGATCCCGGATGGAGCCGCTCTTTGGCCTTCTGAGCGAGGCGCAGATCAAGGAGGCGGAGGTGCTGGGCAAGGCGATGCGCTTTGGCGCAATGTTCGCCGTAAAGTCGCCCGAAGAAGCCGGGGAACTGGTCTGGCGACCGAAGAAAAAGGTCTTGGAACTCAGGCTCAACACCCATTCCGAGGCACTGTTCGGCGAGGTGGCACAGGCGCGGTTCGGATCCTTGGCCGATGCGCTGGGGGCAGAGGCCATCGTGACGAACGTCGCCATCTGACCTTCGGCGGGGTGAAAAAGCGGCACGCCGCACCGCTTTTCCCTGTCGCAAACGGCGGCGCTTTGCGCCGTCAGCCGAACACGAAATCGCTTGCGTCGATCAGCGAGGCATCGACGCCGGTCAGCACCACCGTGACATTGGCGAAGTGCAATACCGTATCGCTGCCCTGCCCCGCCACCGTGATTCCGGTGAAGTCCAGCACCCCGGCGGTGATCCGGATCAGGTCGGTGCCATCCTCGAAATCCGCAACAGTGTCATGGCCATCCCCGGTGGCAAAGACAAACTCATCCGCGCTGGCCCCACCGGTCAGCCAATCATTCCCGGCCCCGCCAGTAATTCTGTCCGCACCGTCACCACCTGTGATCGTATCGTTGCCAGAGCCACCTTCGAGGATGTTCCCCGTGCCGCCGATCACGGTCAGGCTGTCATGGCCCGCGCCCCCGTAAAGTTCAGAGAAACCGCTGCTGCCCGCCTCGATCGTGGCGGTCATCTGGTCGTTGCCATTGCCGCCATCCAGAAGGTTATGGGCGACGGCACCGGCATGGGGATCGTCAAAGGCATTGGCATCGGCATAGGCAGACATCACATCACTGCCGTGGCCGCCATGCAGGACGTTCTCGGCGCTGGCCCCGGGAAAGTAGGCCCCGGCAATCGTGCTTGCCGTCATCACATCGTTGCCCGAACCGCCGTCGAGGGTGTTGGTCGCCGCAGCCACGCTCTGAGCCAAGGCGAGGATCGTGGAGGTCATGCTGTCATGCCCGGACCCGCCATCGAGGGTCGAGGTCATCGTCGTGCTGTCATTCTCGCCGTCAGATTCCTGATCCGCCGTCAGCACGTCATGGCCGCTGCCACCGGACAGGATGTTCTCGCCCACCGGCGCGGCCGAATTGGAATCGAGATGGATGCTGGCCGAAAGGACATCGTTGCCCGAGCCGCCGGTCAGCACGTTGCGCGCCAGAAGGCTGCTGTTGGAAAACACCGTGGCCTTGGCGGTGATCGTGTCATGGCCCGAGCCGCCGTCGATCTCGTTGATCGCTGTGCTCTCATTGCCGAAGAAGCTGCCGCCCACCGCCAGCGCGGTAATCGTATCATTGCCGCTACCGCCAAATATCCTGTTCGTCACCACGCTGTAGCCGAAAGCGTCGGAGATGGTGCTGACATCGATCATATCGGCGCCCGATCCGCCGCAGACGACGACATCGAAATTCGCCTCGGGCGCGTCAAAGCCCAGACCGATGATATCGACCGTGATCGTATCGTCGCCCGAACCGCCCAAGGCCACGGCGCCGATATCCCAGACCTCGATCGACAGATCATCGACCAGATCGAGCGTGATCCCGATCGTATCGTCACCCGAACCGCCGAAGAGTGTGGTGTGGTTGTACATGCTGGTCAGGGTATCCGCGCCCGCTAGACCAAAGACCGACTGACCCTCGCCCGTGGCCGCAAGCCTGTCGCTGCGGGACGTTCCAATAACCGGCGAGAGAAGCGAAACGGGACGAAATTCCCCTTCTGAAGATGACTTCTCGGACATTCTGCCCTCCTAAAAAGCTAATCAAACCCTACGGCTGAAACACCGCCACGAAGAACATGCCAATGCCGCTCCGAATCAACAACTTGAAACTGGGCTCGCGCCGAACGAAAGCGCATCAAGCGCGACAAGGTTCCGGGCGACGCCGGCGCCCAAGCTCATCTACGGCGAAATCCGGGTCAGATATCAATTTCCTCGCCCGGTTCCGGCATGGCCAGTTCTTCGGGCGATTTCCGGCGGATGATGATATCGCCGTTCGGCAGCACCTCGGGCGCGTGGTAGTTCTTGATGTCGCCGATCATCGCCGACAGATCATGCAGCATCGGCCCCATTTCGCCCCATGCCTCGCCGAGCTGAAACTGCAGATCCTTCAGCGCCGGTTCGACCTCATCGAGCATGGAGCGCATGATTATTTTCGCCCCTTCTTCCAGCAGGCTGAAGCCTTCATCGACGCTTTCGTCATCAGCCTCCTGCGCCATAAGGGGCGCGGCGCTCAGCATCAGGGCAGTGAGGGTGATCGCGATCCGGTTCATACCGCCAATATAGGGCATTGGGCCCGCGAAAAACAGAAGGGCCGTCAGAATGTGATGTCGATGGAGACCGGGAAATGATCGGACGCGGTCAGCAGCGCCTCCCGCAGTTCCGGCACCGCATAGATCTTCGGGTCATCGAACGGGTGCCAGATCCGCCACTTCGGCGCCTTGGCGCGCAGATCGGGCGAGACCATGATGTAGTCGAGCAAGGCCGAGAAGTAGCAACCCTTGTCGTCAAGATAGAACCGCGCCGTCGTCGGCATCAGCGCGACCTTCTTGCCGAAGGCGACCCGTGCATGGGGATCGAAAAGCCGCGTCTCATGCGGTTCGTCCCAGCCCATGACGATCTCCACCCCGGACCGGCCGAAGAGTTTTTCGTATTCGTCCAGCCCCGGCCCGTCGTTGAAATCGCCCATCACCATCAGGCTGTCGCCCGCCGCCAGGTGTTCCAGCACGCGTTCGCGCAGCCAGATGCTCTGGGCAAGCTGCTTGCGGCGGTTCTCGATGGCGAGCCGTTTGGCCTGCGCCGTGCTCCGCGCCCCGTGCGGGGCCTTTGATTTCACATGGACCCCGATCATGCGAAACTCAGCCCCTTCAGGCGTCGTCGCGGCGATCTCCAACGGCGGTTTGGAAAACCGCACCAGATCCATCTTTGCGTCGATATTGAGGTCGATCCGATAGGTTGAATCGAACCGCGGCGCGGCGGTGCCCTCGATCGGCTGGTCGGGCAGACCGAGCGGATCGTGACGCACACTCAGCTTGTCGGGGTCGTAAAGCAGCGCAATTTCCTGCTGGGTGTCGTTCTCGTAGCCGATCAGCGCCCTGCGTGTGCGCAGATCGTAGCGCGCGGCGAAGGCTTCCAGCATGTCGACCGACTTGTGGCGCCGGTTGTTGTCAGGGGCCTCGATGATCATCACCGCATCGGCATCCATCGCGGTGAAGACGATGCCCAAGGCGGTCAGCTGATCGGCGCGGGTGACATTGTAGCGCGACGACCAGCCGGCATCCTCCATGAGTTGCCCGTCGCGGTCGAAGAGGTTGGTGAACCACTCGACATTGTAAGTGGCGATACGCATCGGCTCAGGCCGCCTTCTTGCCGGTGATTTCCTCCCAGGCGCGGTTCACCGCGACCAGCCGCTGTTCAGCCAGCTTCAGCGCCTCTTCCGGCAGGCCACGGGCGCGCATCCGGTCGGGATGGCAGTCCTTGACCGCCTGCCGCCAGGCCGCGCGGATGTCGTCCATGGGCGCGTCATGGGACACCCGCAGGACGTAATAGGGATCGGGCGCGGCGTCGGGCACGAACCGGGTCAGCAGCGAACGGAAGCAGCGGTCATCGACACTGAAGATGCGGGCGACCTCGCGCAGGAACGCATCCTCATGCGGGTGGAACTCACCATCCGCCATCGCGATGTGAAAGAGCCCCTCCATCAGATCGACCAGAACCGGGTCGCCCGGCCCGAGCATCGCGGCGATCTTGCTGGCATAAAGCTCGAACCCCGCCACGTCCTGCCGGGCAAGGTTGAAGACGCGGGCTGCGTTGTCCTCTTCCTCACGGGCAATCGCAAAAACCTCGCGGAAGGCTGTGACCTCATCCCGCGTCACCTGCCCGTCGGCCTTGGCCATCTTGGCGCCCAGAGCGATGACGGCGATGGTAAAGCCGATGGAGCGTTCGGGCGGGGTCTTCAGCCGGTCGAAGACAGCCGATAACCCCTCGCCCTTGGCAAGGGCGGCTAGGGCCTCGGATATGCGGGTCCAGATCGACATGGACAGACCATAACGGCGTAAGTCAGGATTGTCAGTGCGTCACTTGATCTGATCATTCAATAGCCTCTGCGGCCTTTGTCAGAGCAGTTTCGCATCCTTTGCGTGGCGCAATGCCTCATCCGGGGTCCGCGCCAGAAGCGCACCGCAGAGCGCGTCGATCCGCGCCCGCCCGTCCGCCTCGGACAGGCCCAGCGTCCGTGCAATGGTGGCGCCTGTCGCGCCTTTTGCAACGCCATTGAGGATGGTGCGGTCCTCTGCCGACAGCGCCTCAGGCAGTTTCGCCGCATCATGCACACCGAAGACGATGGCCTTGGCCGCTGCGATCTCGTCATCGGTGAACTCGCGGTCGGCGCGGCCCATCGAACAGATGGTGAGCGAATTCAGCGGCCCGCAGGCGACCGAAGCGCCATAGGCCAGCCCGTGTTTTTTGGCCTTGCGGAAGATGCCGAACGGATCGGGCAGGAAGGCCGAACTCCAACGGATCGTACCGCCGACGGTCATCGCCCAGGTCAGCAGCGGATCGCGCAGCATATAGCCGTTCTGGGTATATTCGTCGGTCCAGGCCTTGGGATAGGTATTGTAGGTCTGAATCGGTGAAGTGCCGCGGATCCTGAGCGCCAGAAGATATCCGCCCGGGGCGATATCCGCGATCTTGCCAGCCTCATTGTCCAGCCGGCTGAGCAGGGTGTCGGTCATTTCCGCTCCCACCCGGACTGCAATGCGGTCCGGGCAAAGTAAGGTGGGTTTGAACCCACCTTACCAAACACTTCCGTCGTCGGGATCACTCGACCGACAGCGCCACGAACCTGGGATCGCCGTCGCGGCGGATCAGCAACAGGAGTGACTTGCGTCCGGCCTCCTTGGCCTCGTCGATCCGCGCCTCGAAATCAGCGACGGAGGCGATTTTCTGTTGCCCCGCTTCGGTGATCAGATCACCTGCGCGCAACCCCTTGCCAAAGGCCTCGCTGGTCTCGTCGATTTCCGAGATCAGAAGCCCCTCGCTGTCGGCAGGCAGGTTCATCTGGCTGCGGATATCGTCGGTCAGGGTGCCCAGCGTCATGCCCAGCACGTCCTGCTCAACCGGCTCGGTCGATTCCACCGAAGCCGGAACCGGCTCACCTTCCGCAAGTTCGCGGCGGCCGAGCGTGACCAGCAGCGTCTGACTCGAACCCTCACGCAGCACGATCACCCGAACCGCCTTGCCGACATCGGCGTCCCCAACGCGGCGCACCAGTTCACGGGTATCGGCGACCTCGGCCCCGTCGAAGGACGTGATGACATCGCCCGACAGGATGCCGCCATCCTTGGCGGGTCCGTCCGGTACATCGGTGACGAGCGCACCCTTGGCATCGGCCAGACCCATCGCCTCGGCCACGTCCGGCGTCACGTCCTGAATGCGCACGCCGAGCCAGCCGCGCCGGGTTTCACCGAATTCCTTGAGCTGGCCAACGACCTTTGAAACCACATTCGACGCCATCGAGAAGCCGATACCAATGGAGCCGCCATTGGGGCTGAGGATCGCGGTGTTCACACCGATCACCTCGCCATCCATGTTGAACAGGGGCCCGCCCGAGTTACCCCGGTTGATCGCGGCATCGGTCTGGATGAAGTCATCATAGGTGCCGGAAAGCTCACGGTTGCGGGCCGATACGATCCCGGCCGAAACCGAGAAGCCCTGCCCCAGCGGGTTGCCCATGGCCATGACCCAGTCGCCCACCCGCATCACATCGGAATTGCCGAAATTGACGAAGGGCAGCGGCGTTTCGCTTTCCACTTTCAGAAGCGCGATATCGGTCTTGGGGTCGGTGCCGACCAGTTCGGCATCCAGTGTCTCGCCGGAGAAAAACTCGATGGAAATCTCGTCGGCGCCTTCGATGACATGGTTGTTCGTGACGATGTATCCGTCTTCCGAGATCACGAAGCCCGAGCCCAGCGCGTTCGACCTGCGGGGACCCCGCGGCGCGTTCGGGTTGCCGAATTCGCGGAAGAAGTCTTCGAAGGGCGAACCTTCGGGCACGATCGGCCCGCCATCCACAGGCGCCGCAACCGTCGTCGTTGTCGTGATATTGACGACCGAGGGGCTGATCCGTTCGGCCAGATCGGCGAAACTTTCCGGCGCTGCGCGCGCCTCCACCGGCACCCCCTGCCCGATCGCCAATGCAAGGCCCAGCGCCAATGCCCAGACCGTTCCGGCCACGGCACCGGGCCGCAGGGCGGGTTTATGAAGAGTCATCACCTGAGATTTCACTCCGAACTCCCTTGTTCTTCGTTCTGCGGCGGGAACGGCCGTTCCGCCCCCGGGCCGCCGTAAGAGCAGCATTGAGTTAAGCACTCCTCAGCACAAATCAAAGCCAGTCGCGCCTACTCAACAGGATGTGATCACCCCTTGCGCCTTTCGGTGCAATTGTTTCAGCCCGCGAGCCCCTGGGCAAGCCAAATGAGCGCGATGCCCAAAGCGACCGCTCCAAGCCCCAGATTGCGTCGCATCTCGACCGGCATCTGGCGGATCAGTTCCAAAAGCTCGTCGATACGCGAAGGGGCCAGTGCAAGCACCAGCCCCTCCAGCGTCAGAACCAGCCCGATGGCCAGCAGAAGGAGTGCGAACGCCCCCATCGCTACCGCTTTTCAGGCGATTTCAGATAATCGAAGAATTCGCTGTTCGGCGCCATGACCATCGTCGAGTTGCCTCCCAGAATACCCGCGCGGTAAGCCGCGAGCGAGCGGTAGAAGTCGAAGAACTCCGGATCGGCGCCGTAGGCTTCGGCAAAGACCGCGTTGCGGCGGGCATCGGCCTCACCGCGGATGATCTCGGCCTGACGCTGGGCATCCGACACCAGTTCGACCTTTGTCCGGTCGGCCTGCGCGCGAACGCGCTGTGCCGCTTCGTTACCGCGTGCAACCTCGTCGGCCGCCTCGCGTTCGCGTTCCGCCCGCATCCGGGCGAAGGTCGCGTCAAGGTTCTGTTCCGGCAGATCGGTGCGCTTCAGCCGCACGTCGATGATCTCGACCCCGAGTGAATTGGCCTCGTTCCGCGACGCATCGCGGATCTGGGTGGCCAATGCCGCACGGTCCTCTGAGAGGATCTCGGACGACGTGACCGAACCCAGAACCTCGCGTGTCTGGGCGCGCAGGATCGTGTCGATGCGGTTTTCGGCAAGCGCCACGCCCGAGGCGCCGACGGCCTGCCGGAACCGTTGAAGGTCGGCAATCCGGTAGCGGGCGAAGGCGTCCACCACCAGACGGCGGTCATCGAGCGGGGTGACTTCCAGAGGTTCGACATCAAGCCCGAGGATACGGTCGTCATAACGCACGACCTCCTGAATCAGCGGCAGCTTGAAATAGAGCCCCGGTTCTTCGCGGATTTCCTTGATCTGGCCGAACTGCAGGACCAGCGCCTTTTCGCGCTCATCCACGATAAAGATTGACGACAGGACCGCAGCGATGGCGAGAACGACGACAGGCAGAAGAAGCGTAGCGCGGTTCATCAGTTATTCCCCCCGGTCGATGCGGGTTTCTTGCCCAGCTCGTTCAACGGCAGATAGGGAACGACCCCCTGCCCGCCCTGATTTTCGTCAATGATCACCTTGTCGACGCGGCCCATGACCTCTTCCATCGTCTCAAGATAAAGGCGCTTACGGGTCACTTCCGGGGCCTTGGCATATTCGGCCAGAACCGCCGAGAAGCGGCTCGCCTCACCTTCCGCCTGGTTCACGACCTGCGCACGGTAGCCTTCAGCCTCTTCCAGAAGCTGGGCCGCCTGACCGCGCGCGCCGGCCAGAACCGTGTTGGCATAGGCGTCGGCCTCTTTCTGCAAGCGGTCGCGCTGCTGTTCGGCCGACTGCACGTTCTTGAAGGCGTCAATGACCTCACGCGGCGGGTCGGCGCGGTCGAAGTTCACCCGCACGATGTTCAGACCGGAATCATAGCTGTCGAGCGTGGTCTGGATCAGGTCCTTCAGCCGCTCGGCGATGATACCCCGGTCGCGGTTCAGGATCGGCGCAAGCTGCGATTGCGCGATGATTTCGCGCATCGAGGATTCGGCCACGGCATTGATCGTCAGCTCGGGGTCGCGCAGGTTGAAAAGATATTCGGTCGGGTCGTTGATGTTCCAGACGACCTGAAAGTCGATATCGACGATGTTCTCGTCACCGGTCAGCATCAGCCCGCTGTCCGATCCGCCCCGGCCGACACCGATATCCTCGGTCCGTTCCGGGGTGACCGGCACGACGTTCGCGGTCACGAACGGCCAGGGCGCGAAGTTCAGGCCCGGCTCGCCGATGGCCGAGAATTTGCCCAGGAACAGCTCAACCGACTGTTCTTCCGGTTTGACCGTATAGAAGCTCGCGAATGACCACAGACCGATGGCCGCAAGCGCCGCAAGTCCCAGCGTACCACCGGTCAGCTTCGGCCCGGACGGCAGTCCGCCGCCGCCATTGACAGGTCCGCGCGGCCCGCCGCCGCGTCCGCCCATCAGCACCTTGAGTTGTTCGGCGCCCTTCTTCATGATCTCGTCGATCTCGGGGATCTGTCCGCCCTCGCCCGGCCGACGTCCGCCGCGACCGCCCTTGCGGTCGTCATCGTCGCCGCCAGATCCGCCGCCGCCCCAGGGGCCTCCGCTTCCCGCCATCAGGTCGTTTCCCTCTTGTTGGTCTTTACAAATTCACATCCGAACTGGGCATCCCGGTCGGAAAGTCAAGCTGTCCGCACCGGTTTGCGCAATGTCACCAGTTCTTCGGCCATTACGGGGTGAACCGCAACCGTTCTGTCGAAATCTTCCTTGGTCGCACCAATCTTGATGGCAATAGCAGCCAACTGGATCATCTCACCCGCCCCCGGTGCCACGATATGGCAGCCGAGCACCTTGCGCGTCTCGGCGCAGACGATGAGCTTCATCATCACGCGGTCGGGCCGCCCGGCAAAGGCCGATTGCATGGGCCGGAACGAGGTCGCGTAGATCTCGATCGGGCGTTCGTCGCGCGCCGCTTCCTCGGTCATGCCGACGGTGCCGAATTCCGGTTGGGTAAAGACCGCGCTGGCCACCAGTTCGTGGTCGGGCTTGGTCGGTTTCGCACCAAAAATCGTGTCGGCAAAGGCATGGCCCTCGCGAATCGCGACCGGCGTCAGGTTGATCCGGTCGGTCACATCGCCCACGGCAAAGATCGACGGCACGGCGGTCTGCGACCATTCGTCCACCACGACCTCGCCCTTGCGGCCAAGCTTCACGCCGAGCGTGTCGAGCCCGAGGCCCTCGGTATTGGGCACGCGCCCGGTGGCATAGACAACTTTCTCATAGACGCCTTCACGCCCGTCGGTGGATTTGACCCAGGTCCCGCCGTCCACCGGTTTCATCTCGATCACATCAGTGCCGACATGCAGGTTGATGCCCGCATCGCGCATATGTTCGGCGATATGGCCACGTGCTTCGCCATCGAAGCCGCGCAGGATCTGTTCGCCGCGGTAGAATTGCGTCACATCGACACCCATCCCATTGAGGATGCAGGCAAACTCGCAGGCAATGAAGCCACCGCCGACGATAAGGATCGACTTCGGCAGGGCATCGAGCTTGAAGATGTCGTTCGAGGTCATCGCCCCCGCCTCTGCCGCCATATCCGGCACGAAGGGCCGCCCGCCCGTAGCGATCAGGATATGCTTGGCGGTGAAGACCTCTCCGGTGGCCAGCCGAACCGTATGGGCATCCTCGACAGTTGCGCGGCAATCGTGGATCGTGACCTTCGCCCCGGTCAGCCCGGCGCGATAGACGCCTTCCAGCCGGTCGAGCTCTGCATCCAGCTTCGCCCGGAACGCCGTCCAGTCGAAGCCACCCACGGTCACATCCCAGCCATAGGCCCGGGCATCCTCGAAGGCAGGCGCATAGGACGAGGCGAAGACCATCAGTTTCTTCGGCACGCAACCCCGGATGACGCAGGTCCCGCCCATCCGGTATTCCTCGGCGATGCCGACCTTCGCCCCGTATTCGCCGGACGCAATCCGCGCCGCACGCACGCCGCCAGACCCGCCGCCAATGACAAAAAGATCGTAGTCGAAACCAGCCAAGTCCTATCGCTCCTGCGCCGTGTCGATCCATGCCCGGCAATTCGCCGTTTCGTTTTCGCACCCCACAGCTATGTTCTGTTCGCTCATTCCACAACCTTTATGGCCACCTGAGCCCCGTCAGGCAGGTTATCGATCTGCCTAGCCATGTCTCCAGAGACGGAAACAAGTTCCGAAAGAGAAATCCGCTGGATGTTGTCGGTAGTGTACTGCCCACCCAAAACCGCAGGTATTACAAGATGGTAGACAGTGTCTGGTTGCAACACGCCACAAGATTTCTCGGCCATCTCTACTAATCGGGTCATTTCCCAGTCTTCGCGAAAGTCGGCCTCTTCGTTCAAAGCATCAAATGAGGCGAGATCAGGTGCGATCCGCGTACAACTCAACTCTTCAGGTATGATCCGCCACACCGCGCCGTCGCCGACTTCGATCAGGACATTGCCGAAAGAATTCGTTGCGATGATCCGTCGGGCGTGGGGCATAGCCCAACCCCAAGCGGCGTCGACCGAGGCAAGCGTCAGCATGAACTCAATCGCCGAGATCGGCGAAGATGTTATCGGGTTCCCCGAATTCGACGGGATCGCCCTCCTGCGCCCCACCGGACAGGCCGTGGATATCGACCCGCCCGTCGGGATGGCCGACGATCACCTGGTCACAGATATCCACGAAGAGGCCATTTTCAACCACGCCCGGCACCTGATTGAGCACAAGCGCCATCTGCCGTGCATTGCCGATGCGGCCAAGATGCAGGTCAAGCACATGGTTGCCCTCATCCGTGACAAAGGGTTTGTCGCCGTTCATCCGCAGCGTCACCTCGCGGCCCAGCACGTCGAGCGACACCAGCATCTCCTCGATCAGCGCCCGCGTCGCGGCCAGTCCGAAGGCCAGAACCTCGACCGGCAGCGGGAAGGCGCCAAGCTGCGCGACCTCCTTGCCGGGATCGGCGATCACCACCATCCGGTCGGAGGCCGTGGCCACGACCTTCTCGCGCAGATGCGCCCCGCCGCCGCCCTTGATCAGGTTCAGTTCGGGATCGAACTCATCGGTGCCGTCAATGGTCAGGTCGAGCCAACTCGCCTCTTCCAGCGTCACGACCTCCAGCCCCAGTTCGCGCGCAAGTTCCCCCGTCCGCTCCGAGGTCGGCACGCAGGTGATGGACAACCCCTCTTTCTTTACCCTCTCGGCAAGGCAACGCACCATCCAGGCGGCCGTCGATCCGGTCCCGAGCCCCACCCGCATACCGTTTTCGACAAGGTCGACGGCGCGTTTGGATGCGGCGTATTTCGCCCTGTCGATGGGTGAGAGTTCAGTGGCCATTGGATCCTCCGTCAGGGCAAGCGCCATGGTTATAGGGAAGATGCCAGCGAGGTTCGAGGGGCAAATCGCCCCTGCGGATGCGTTGATGCCCCGAATTTGCTAGGCTTGTCGGCAGGGGAAGGGGGCGAGATGCTTGAATTTGACGCTGAAACCACCCGCATTCTCGATACGGCCTATCAGGGCGCCGATATCACCCTGCGCCGCCGCATGAGTTTTGATGCGCTCGACATACGGCCGGGCGAGCACGTTCTGGACCTCGGTTGCGGGCCCGGATTGATGACCCAGGAGCTCGCGCGGGCGGTCGGTCCGGAGGGCAAGGTCACCGGCATCGACCCAAGCCCCGTCATGCGGGACACCGCGATGGAACGCTGCGCCAATGAGCCCGCGGTCCAGATTCTCGACGGCACCGCCCAGTCGCTTCCCCTCGGCGACGGAAGCGTCGACAAGGCGGTCTCGCTTCAGGTTTTCGAGTATCTCGATGACCTTTCCGGCCCAATCGCCGAACTGCACCGCATTCTGCGCCCGGGTGGGCGTGTGGTGATCTCCGACATGCATTGGGACAGCTGGGTCTGGAGCAGCGACGACCGCGACCGCATGCAGCGGATGATGACGGCATGGGACAGCCACCTTGCCGACCGGAGCGTGCCGGAAAAACTGCCGCAGGAACTTGCGGCAGCCGGTTTCGGAAACATCCGGACCATTCCGGTCACCTTCTGCGACACGGTGATGAAACCGGACGGCCTTGCGCGGATGATGCTGATCCTGATGGTCGGCTACGTGCAACAGAACAACCTGCTGCCTGAAGCAGAGGTGATGGCGTGGCAGTCCGAACAACTCGCCCGCGCGGCCGGGGGGCGGTTCTTCATGTCGCTGACGCATTACGTGACGGTGGCCGACCGCGCCTGATCAGCCCGCGACGACATTCACGACACGCGGTTTTTGCCCCGAAACGTCGCTTTCCACCGCTCGTTTGGGACCGCACAGGCGCATAAGGCAGCCATGGAAAGCGCGCCCTATATCCTTCACTACGCCCCGGACAATGCCTCGCTGATCGTGCGGCTGGTGCTGGAGGAATTGGGCCAGCCCTTCCGCACCGAACTCGTCGATCGCAAATTGCGGGTGCAGGACAGCGGCGAATACCGCCGCATCCACCCCAACGGTCTCATCCCGGCGCTGGACACCCCTGATGGTCCGATCTTCGAGACCGGCGCGATCCTGCTCTGGCTTTCCGAACGCCACGGCGCGCTGGCGCCACAGCCGGGCACGCCCGAGCGGGCGGCCTTCCTGAAATGGCTCTTCTTCACCTCGAACACGCTTCATGCCGATATCCGGCTGCACTTCTACCCGGACCGCCATGCCGGGGCGCCTGATTGCGTACCCGCCTTCTCCGCTGCGACCCGCGACCGCATCATCCGGCATCTGGGACTGATGGAGGTTATGGCGGCCGAACGGCCCATCTGGTTCCGGCCCGAGACGCCCTCAATCCTGACCTGGTACCTGTCCTGCCTCCTGCGCTGGCTCGCGCTCTACCCCGAGGGCGGCACCGGCTGGTTCGACCCTGCCGCCTGGCCATCGCTCAACGCCATCGCGGCGGCGATGGAACTCCGCCCCGCCGCCGTAAAGGCCGCCCTTGCGGAAGGGCTGGGCCAGACGATATTTACCAAACCCTCCTATGCCTGCCCGCCCGAGGGCAGCGCGACCTGAAAGGCAACGCATGTTTCTTTCCGTCTTCGACATGTTCAAGGTGGGCGTCGGCCCGTCCTCGTCCCACACGATGGGGCCGATGGTGGCAGGGTCTCGCTTTCTCGCCGCCTTGCGCGCCTCGCCCTTCCATGCCCACGGGCTGAAGGCCTCGCTTCACGGTTCCCTGGCCTTCACCGGCAAGGGCCATGCGACCGACCGGGCGACCATCCTTGGACTCGCCGGCTTCCTGCCCGACAGCTATGACCATGAGAAGGCCGAAGCCACGCTGAAGGCCATCGCCGAGACCGGCACCGTCACACCGCCCGGCCTGCCTGTGCTGGCCTTCCAGCCGGAAACCGATCTCGTCTTCGATTACGGCCCCTCGCTGCCGGGCCATGCCAATGGCATGATCCTGATGGCGACCGACGCACAGGGCGACGTGATCCTGCAGGAAACATATTATTCCATCGGCGGCGGTTTCGTCCTGACCGAGACTGAACAGGCCAATGTGGGTAAGATCGCCGCCAAGCCTTCGGGCTGCCCCTACCCGTTCCAGTCGGCCGCCGAGATGCTGGAAATGGCCGCCGCCTCGGGCAAGTCCATCGCCGAGATGAAGCGTGCCAATGAGCTGCATTTCCGCTCCGCACGCGAGCTGGAGGACGGCATGGCCCGGCTCTGGCAGGTGATGAACGATTGCATCGAACGCGGGCTTGCCACCGACGGCATCCTGCCGGGCGGACTGAAGGTCCGCCGCCGCGCCAAGGGCATCCATGAGGCGCTGAAGGCCGAATACGGCATGAACATCACCGCCCCCCATGTCATCAACGACTGGATGAGCGTCTATGCGATGGCGGTGAACGAGGAAAACGCGGCGGGCGGTCAGGTTGTGACCGCGCCCACCAATGGCGCGGCGGGGGTGCTGCCCGCCGTGATCCGCTACTGGCTGGACCACGTCCCGGGGGCCACGCAATCGAAGGTCGGCGATTTCCTTCTGACGGCAGCGGCGATCGGGGGGCTTTGCAAGCACAATGCCTCGATCTCAGGCGCAGAATGCGGTTGTCAGGCCGAAGTGGGGTCTGCCGCCGCGATGTCGGCAGCGGGGCTTTGCGCGGTGATGGGCGGCACACCGGAACAGGTTGAAAACGCGGCGGAAATCGCGCTGGAGCATCACCTCGGCATGACCTGCGACCCGGTCAAAGGTCTGGTGCAGGTGCCCTGTATCGAACGGAATGGCCTCGGTGCGATCAAGGCGGTTTCGGCCGCCTCGCTGGCGCTCAGGGGTGACGGCAAACATTTCGTCCCCCTCGATTCCGCCATCGAGACCATGCGCCAGACCGGCCACGACATGCACGAGAAATACAAGGAAACCTCGCTCGGCGGGCTTGCGGTCAACGTGCCGAACTGTTGAGACGCTGGGCAATTGGTTTCGGCCGCGGCTTCGCCTCGGCCGATCCGGGGGGGGGGGGGGGGGGGCGCGGGGCGG
>NZ_JASBQQ010000001.1:476551-906461 GCF_029961185.1 Albidovulum aestuarii
CATTTGGTTTCGGCCGCGCATTCGCCTCGCCCCATCCGCCGGGGAGGCGCTGCCTCCCCGGACCCCTCCGGAGTATTTTCTGACAGAAAGTGAAGGCGGCGACCCGCATTGCCACTTTCTGTCCGGCAGATAGTCCCACCGGAGGCGATCCGAGTCACCCCGGCCGCGTCCGGGGCGACGCGACCTGTCTTGATCCGGAACGGGCCTCCACGTCGAAGTCGCCCGGACCGTGAGATGTCGCTTTCCGGCTGGACGCGGCGGCGCAGCCCGGATAGCGGAGGACCATGAACCCGACCGACCGCATCCTGACCGGCGTCGTGCTGATGATCGGCTTTTGCATCTTCGCGCCGCTCATCGACGTCGCCTCGAAGCTCGCCGCGCAGGAGGTGCCGGTGGGCGTCGTCACGCTTGGCCGCTTCATCGTGCAGGCTGCGCTTATGCTGCCAGTCGTGTTGCTGATGCGGCTCAGCTTCCGGCTGACGCCGCAGACGCTCGGCCTGACTGCGATCCGGGCCTCGCTCGCCATCGCCTCGACCTATTGCTTCATCGCCGCCGTCAAGGTCATGCCCATCGCCGATGCGCTTGCCATCGTCTTTGTCGAGCCTTTCATCATCCTGCTGGTCGGCAAGCTGGCTCTGTCCGAACAGGTCGGGCCGCGGCGGCTTGGGGCGGCTGTCGTCGGTTTCGGCGGCTCACTCCTGGTCATCCAGCCGTCTTTCGCCGCCTTCGGCGCGGTTGCGCTCTTCCCGCTCGGAACGGCGGTGTTTTTCGCCTTCTACATACTGGTCACGCGCCATCTGTCGCAACGCATGCATCCGGTGACGATGCAGTTTCACACGGCTGTGGTCGCGGCTTTTCTCTGCCTGCCATTTCTTGCAGCAGGTCAAAGCCTCGGCTGGGCGGCGTTGGATTTCATCCTGCCCGAGGGGATCTTCTGGCTCTGGTGCTTCTCGGTCGGCCTCGCCGCCACCATCAGCCATATGGCGATGACCTATGCGCTAAAATTCGCGCCGTCCTCCACCCTGGCGCCGCTGCATTACCTTGAAATCGTGACCGCAACGCTCTTCGGCTATCTCTTCTTCGGCGATTTCCCCGATGCGGTGACCCTGACCGGGGTCGCGATCATCGTCGCCTCCGGACTCTATGTCATCCACCGCGAGCGTCAGGTGGCCCGCGCCGCGCGCCTCACGCTCGATCCCCCGGCGCCAGAGCTGCGATAGCCGCAGCGAGGCAATCACGCGGCAGCATCACCAGCATCCGCGCCGCGTCGAATTCCAGGTCAACGGGGCCCGTCGCCCGGTTCGACGTGCCGATGCGGCCATCGGGGGCAAAGCCGATACCGTCGATGGGCCAGAACAGCCCCTCCGACCGCCCGCTGACCGCGCCCATCGGAAAGAGCGACACCCGCGCGCCCTCGGCCAGGTCAAGGCGAAGCTGCCGCGGCGACAGGAAAACCACGTCCTCCCGCCCCAGAATCAGGCAGCGCCGGTCCGGATAGCGCGCCAGCACCGTCCAGACCGCCGCGACATGATCGAGCCGCCCGCCCGCGAATCCGACGCCAAGGATCAGCGGCGCCGCGATCCGTGAAAGGCATTTCTCGAAATCCGTGCTATCCTGTTCGGCAATGTGCCAGAGTCGGTCGCCGGGAACGGCCGATCGGGTTTCCGCGCTGATCGAATCGAAGTCGCCGATCACGACGTCGGGAACATGACCGGCGGCAAGCGCCACATTCGCGCCACCATCCGCGGCTACAAGAAATGGTGCGTAAGCAAGGGCTTCGGCAAGACAGCCACCCGTCGAGTCGCCGGCACCGAGAAGCGTAACAGGTGAATCGGCCCGGACGACTTGATCATACATGGCGCATTGATGACGATTTTGAAGAAATGACACAATATGGGCCGAAAATTATCCTTCAATTAACCTCTTTTTATCCACGTATTGAAACATGGTCGGACTGATCAAATTGGCAGGCAAGGCAGAAAGCAGGTAATCCATGGTCGGTGCAAGCAAGATCCTCACGGTCTCGTACGGCACATTCTCCTGTACGCTGGAAGGGTTTGACGATCCTTTCACCACGATGAAGGCAATCGCGGAATATTTCCGCGAGTTGGCCGCCGATGACCGGTTTTTCGGTGCCGAGCCGCCCACGCCGGATGCCAACATGCTGCACCGTATTGCCGAGCGTGAGATTCAGCGCCGGGTGGAGGCAAAGGTCAGCGACAAGGGTGTCGTTCTGCGCGCCGAACGCGCGCCGGACACGACGGCTGCGCAGGCCGAACCCACCGCTTCCACACGACGCCCCGCGATGGACCTCGCCGCAGTCCTTGCTGCCCGCGCCCGGTCCGTGGCTCCGGCCGCCGCGCCTTCTTCCACCACAGACACCGATGCTGACAGCATCGCCGCGAAGCTCAACCGCATCCGCGCCGTGGTCAACACCGAGCACGATGTCACCGACGCCGCCGGCAGCGCGTTCGAGGATGACGACCAGACCGGCGATCTTGCCGTGGCGGACCCCGAACCGGCAGGTGATTTTGATTTCGAGATCGACCTCGGCGATGCCGTAGCACTCGACGCGGCTGCGGCCATTGACGAGACCGTGGCAGAGACCGACCCCATCGGGGGCGATCAGACCGAGGATGAGGGTTACGCAGCCGAGGTTGCCGCCGACACAGCAGAAATCGACGCGCCCGAAGCGCCCCCCGTCACCGCGGGTGCGGAGGCCATGGAAGCCTTGGACGAAAGCATCGACTCGGAAATCGACGATCAGGCAGATGTCGCTTTGACTGCCGGGGAAACCGCCGAAGCGGATGTCGCGCTTGAGATGGAGGCGCGGATTGCCGATATCGAAGACTCGCCCGCCGCCGGGGCACTCGAAGCCGTGCAGGCAGAAGACGCTGTTGCCGAGGGTGTAACTGCCGAGGATGACGGAATCGCGGAAGAACAAGCCGGGGAGGCGACGGCGAGCACCGACGGCGTACTCGATCTCGGCGCGTGGCGGATGGATGACGACGCGCCCGACATGACCGGCGCAACCCCGGAAGCTGCCCCCGCCGACGAAACGCCCGCCCCGAAGGGCCGCGTCTTCAAGATCGAGCGCGCCGACACGGCCCCGATCGCCGAAGCAGCGGAAGACACCGCCCAGGCAGACGAGGCCGCCAGTGCCGAAGATCAGAGCCGCACCGCAATCTTTGCCGCGCTCGCCGAAGATATCGGTGTGGACGAAGAAGAGCAGACCAACGAACCGCAAAACGAAGAGCTGGAGGCGACCGAGGATAACGACGATGCATTGCTCGCCGGAATCGGCGCCGCAATCGGCTCGAGCGGTCTTGAACCGGATGCCGAAGATGCGCTGCTGCGCGAACTGGCCGCGGTCGCCCGCGAGGCCCGCCGCGACGCCCATGAGGGCCGCGCCATCCTTGAAAGCACATCGCGCGATGACGGTGCGTCGGTCGAACGGCTCATGGAAGAGGCGAAGTCCAAGCTTGAGGGCGACGAAAACCGCCGCCGCTTCTCGGCAATCTCTCATCTGAAAGCCGCCGTGGCCGCTACCGTCGCCGACCGGCAGATGAAGTCGCAGGGCGCACAGGCCGAATTGCCGCACGACGACCGGACCGACCTCGACCGCTACCGCGACGATCTGTCCAAGGCCGTCCGTCCACGCCGGTCTGAGACCGAGCAGGCCCCGGCTGCCGAGCAGGCGCCTGCGTCAGAACAGGCCGCACCGGAAGCGCGGCCGGCGCCGCTGGTTCTGGTTTCGGAACAGCGCATCGACACGCCGCAAAGCGACAACACAAGCGGCGCCGTGCGCCCCAGCCGTGTCGACACTGCCAAGTTCATGCGCGATGAGGAGAGCGATCTGGACGATATCTTCGTCCCCGTCGCCGAAACCCCGGTCTCGCCGGGCGACGCCAAGAACTTCGCGGAGTTCGCTGAACGACTGGGTGCGACCAGCCTGCCCGAGCTGCTTGAAGCCGCCGCTGCCTACACGGCTACGGTCGAAGGCCAGCCGCATTTCTCGCGCCCGCAGATCCTGCGCAAGGTGGCGCATGTCTCGGAAGATGCCGATTTCAGCCGTGAAGACGGGCTGCGCTCTTTCGGGATGCTCCTCAGAGAAGGCAAGATCCAGAAGATCAGCCGTGGCCAGTTCATGATCACGGAAGGCTCGAAATTCCTGTCGGAAGACCGGACAGCTTCCCGTTAGCATCGCCCGCTAATTGAGAAGTGCCAGCGGAGCGGCCCTAGGACCGCTCCGTTTTCTTTTCCGTATCCGGATTGGGCTTGCCAATGCCACGGAACACCGCCCTGAAAGGCAGGATCCAGAGGAACCCAAGGACAACATAGATCAGCGCCTCGGCCCAGATTGGCTGTCGTCCCCAGGTCGCATCCATCCAGTTCACCGCCGTGATCGCGACGACCAGATAGGCGGGCAGCCCGACCAGCAGGATCAGAAGCGCAAGGCGGCGGCGGGCGCGATAGCTCAGCATCAGTCGGCAAACGGGTCGGTGACGAGGATCGTGTCGTCGCGCTCGGGGCTGGTTGACAGCATCGCCACCGGGCAGCCGATCAGTTCCTCGACACGACGAACATACTTGATCGCTGCGCCTGGCAGATCGGCCCAGCTCCGCGCCCCTTCAGTCGATTCCTTCCAGCCCTCGATTTCCTCATAGACCGGTTTGCACCGGGCCTGCTGGTCGGCGGCGGTGGGCAGGTAATCCAGCATGGTGCCATCGAGATCATAACCCGTGCAGATACGGATCGTGTCGAAGCCATCGAGCACGTCGAGTTTCGTCAGCGCGATGCCATTGATCCCGGAAATCGCGCAGGTCTGGCGCACCAGAACCGCGTCGAACCAGCCACAGCGGCGCTTACGCCCCGTCACGGTGCCAAACTCGCGCCCCCGCTCGCCCAGCCGCTGGCCATCACCATCGAAAAGCTCGGTCGGGAACGGCCCCTCGCCCACACGGGTCGTATAGGCCTTGACGATACCAAGGACGAAGTCGATCGCATTCGGGCCAAGACCCACACCGGTCGCCGCCTGACCGGCAATGACATTCGACGAGGTCACAAAGGGATAGGTGCCGAAGTCGATATCCAGAAGCGAGCCCTGCGCCCCTTCAAAAAGGATACGCTTGCCGGACTTCCGCGCCTCGTTCATCACTTTCCAGACCGGCGCCGCATAGGGCAGGATCTCAGGCGCGATGGCACGCAGATCGGCCAGCAGCGCGTCGCGGTCGATGGGGCCGAGCCCGAGACCATTGCGCAGCGCATTGTGGTGAACGAGTGCCCGGTCAACGCGCAGTTCCAGCGTCGCTTCATCGGCAAGATCCGCAACCCGGATCACCCGGCGTCCAACCTTGTCTTCATAGGCCGGGCCGATGCCGCGCCCCGTGGTGCCGATCTTGGCGACCGAGTTCTGACCCTCGCGCGCCCGGTCCAGCTCGCCGTGGAACGGCAGGATAAGGGGCGTGTTCTCGGCGATCATCAGCACGTCGGGGCTGATCTCCACCCCCTGCTCGCGGATCGAGGCGATTTCCTTGACGAGATGCCAGGGGTCGAGCACGACGCCATTGCCGATGACCGAAAGCTTGCCGCCGCGCACCACACCCGAGGGCAGCGCATTCAGCTTGTAGACCTTACCGTCGATGACCAGCGTATGGCCCGCATTGTGCCCGCCCTGAAAGCGCGCGATGACATCGGCGCGCTCGGAAAGCCAGTCGACGATCTTGCCCTTGCCCTCGTCGCCCCACTGGGCTCCAACCACCACGACATTGGCCATCCGTCACGCTCCCTAAAAGGCAAACCCGGCACGGTATAGCGGGCTGTGCCGCCGGGCGAAACCGGATTCTTGCCCGCAGGGCAGAACGGCCGGGCAAAGGAAGACTTTTCAAAAAGTCTTCCGACGGAAGATCATTTTCGGTCGGCCCGCTGGACAGGCCGGGCGCAAGGCGGTAGCCCAAGAAAAAAGGGAGGCCGATCATGGGATTTCTTCTGCGCTGGCTCGCCGCATTCGGGCTCCTGTCGGCCACCTATAACCCGACCGGATGGAGCTTCATCCATTGGGCGCGGGACTCGTTTTCGGGCCAGATGCCGATGATCGTCCTCGCCGGGCTGCTGCTCTTCGTGGGCTACGTTATCTATCTCAGGGCCACGATCCGCTCCATCGGCGCTTTCGGCATGCTTCTGGTCACGGCTCTCGTGGCGGCCCTTGCATGGGTGCTGATCGATCAGGGTCTGCTCCGGCTCGACAATCCCTCGCTCAATGCCTGGCTCGGCATCCTCGCGCTGTCGGTCGTTCTCGGCACCGGGCTGAGCTGGAGCCATGTGCGCCGCCGCCTCTCCGGTCAATCCGACATGGACGATCTCGGCGACTGAGGGGTTGCGGTGCCGACAGGTTGCGCCTAGATAGGCGCGTCACGACGATATTTGGATACCGGGCCCAGATGGAAAACGTTCTGCTCACCGTTCTGCTGATCCTCGCGCTCCTGCTGATTGGGGTCGTGCTGCTGCAGCGGTCCGAAGGCGGCGGTCTTCTCTCGGGCGGCGGTGCGATGTCGGCACGGGGCGCGGCCAACGCACTGACCAAGCTGACCTGGCTTTTCGGCGCGGGCTTCATGGCGACCTCGCTCGCCCTGACGATTATCTCCGCGCAGAACAACGGGGGTGGGTCGATCCTCGACACTGCCGGTGACGCCCCGGCTGAAAGCGCCGACGCACCGGCCCTCCCGGCCCTGCCCGAGGGCGATCTTCTGCCGCCGACCACCGGTGACGCCCCGGCCTCTCCGCCCCCGGCTGAATAATCTGACCACCACGATTTGACCTCAAGGTCAAAGACCACCACAACACCTTGCGGTCTGGTTGCGGGCAGCTCGCGAATCTGTTACTTGTTAAATCCCGTGATGCAGCGTCGCGAAAAGACGCCGCAAACCCAAGAAACTTGAGGCACTCACGGGGAGTTTTCACCAATGGCGCGTTACGTATTCATCACCGGCGGTGTGGTCTCCTCGCTTGGCAAGGGGCTCGCCTCGGCCGCCCTCGGGGCGCTCCTGCAGGCGCGCGGCTATTCGGTGCGGCTGCGCAAGCTCGACCCCTATCTGAACGTCGATCCCGGCACCATGTCGCCCTTCGAACATGGCGAGGTTTTCGTCACCGATGACGGGGCGGAAACCGACCTCGACCTCGGCCATTACGAACGCTTCACCGGTGTCCATGCCCGCAAGACCGACTCGATCTCCTCCGGCCGCATCTATTCCAACGTCTTGGAGAAGGAGCGTCGCGGCGACTACCTCGGCAAGACGATCCAGGTCATTCCCCACGTCACCAACGAGATCAAGGACTTCCTGAAGATCGGCGACGATGAGGTCGATTTCATGCTCTGCGAAATCGGCGGCACCGTCGGCGATATTGAGGGGCTGCCGTTCTTCGAGGCCATCCGCCAGTTCATCCACGAACGCCCGCGCGGCCAATCGATCCTGATGCACCTCACGCTGCTCCCCTATCTCGCGGCGTCGGGCGAGTTGAAAACCAAGCCCACCCAGCACAGCGTCAAGGAACTCCAGTCCATCGGCCTCGCCCCCGATGTCCTCGTCTGCCGGTCTGAACATCCGATCCCGGAAAAGGAACGCGCCAAGATCGCGCTTTTCTGCAATGTCCGCGAAGAGGCGGTCATCCCCGCCTATGACCTGAAGACAATCTACGAGGCGCCCCTCGCCTATCACCGCGAAGGGCTCGATCAGGCGGTTTTGGACGCCTTCGGCATCGCGCCCGCGCCCAAGCCCAACATGGACCGGTGGGAAGACGTGATGGACCGGCTGACCAATGCCGAGGGCGAGGTCCGCGTCGCCATCGTCGGCAAGTACACACAGCTTGAGGACGCCTACAAGTCGATCGCCGAGGCGCTGACCCATGGCGGCATGGCCAACCGCGTGCGCGTCAAATCCGAATGGATCGATGCCGAGATCTTCGAACGCGAAGACCCGGCACCTTATCTTGAACGCTTCCACGCGATCCTCGTCCCCGGCGGCTTCGGCGAACGGGGCACCGAGGGCAAGATCAAGGCCGCCCAGTTCGCGCGGGAAAAGAACATCCCCTATCTCGGCATCTGCCTCGGCATGCAGATGGCGGTGATCGAGGCCGCGCGGAACAAGGCTGGCGTGACAAAAGCCGGGTCGGAAGAGTTCGACCACGAGAAGGGCGCCAAACGGTTCGAGCCGGTCGTCTATCACCTGAAGGAATGGGTGCAGGGCAACCACATGGTCCAACGCAAGGCTGATGACGACAAGGGCGGCACGATGCGGCTCGGCGCCTATACCGCGCATCTGAAAGAGGGCTCCAAGGTCGCCCAGGTCTATGGCGACACGGTGATCGAGGAACGCCACCGCCACCGTTACGAGGTGGACGTGAAATACCGCGAGAAGCTGGAAAACTGCGGGCTGGTCTTTTCCGGGATGAGCCCCGACGGACGGTTGCCCGAGATCGTCGAATGGAAGGACCACCCGTGGTTCATCGGCGTCCAGTTCCACCCCGAACTAAAATCCAAACCCTTCGCGCCCCATCCGCTCTTTGCGGATTTCGTCCGGGCGGCGAAGGAGGTTGAGCGGTTGGTGTAGATAATTTGCACCCCGGCGACGGTGACAATCCCAATCCGCACCCAAGTTCGTTCAGATTCTCGGAACGAAAAAGATGGAATAGTGCCGGTGTTTCCCTGCACCATCACGAAAGAATTGACAACCTCCGCTGGTCGGCTAACAAAAATGTCAGATCAAAGTTAAGATAGTTTAAGTTGTCACGACCTACCGGTTGGCGACAGAATCCTCGGAAGATTGATGGTCGCATGCTGATCGGGGTACAGTACCTACGCGCTGTCGCGGCCAGCCTCGTCGTAGTTTCTCACATTACCTATCTAGTCCCGGGCGGGAAGTGGCATTTCAATGGCAACTTCGGCGTCGATATTTTCTTTCTGATATCAGGATTTGTTATCTGGGTGTCTGGTGCCAAAATTCCGGCCGGTGCATTCGCGCTACGACGTATCATCCGGATCGTACCGATTTACTGGATGGTAACACTCTATGCTTCATTGGTTGACGTAAGGAATGGGCTTGAATTCGGTTTCTGGCCGGAAACGGAGGACTTTTTACGCTCGCTTTTGTTCATTCCATATCAGAACGCAGAGCGGGGGGGCGACATATCACCAATATTAGGTGTCGGCTGGTCGCTGAACCTGGAGATGTATTTCTACGCGTTGTTCACGGTCGGCATTTTTGTCGCGCGAAAGCACCTTCTTGCCTTTGTTGTCTGCATACTTTGCCTGGTTCCAGTGCTCGTAAATCTTGGCGGAACAACCGATATCATTTTTGCCTTTTATTCGCGTAACATTACGCTGGAATTCGCGGGCGGCATGATTTTGGGGGCAACTTATGTGTCAAGGGGCCAACTCGGTGGGCCAATTCATGGGGCAACAGCACTCTTCATAGCATTTGCGCTTCTTGCCTTCGCGCCTTCCGTCGGCTTTCGTGCCATCGACTCTGGCGTTCCGGCAGCCCTCATCTTGATCGCTGTGATCGCGCTTGAGCCACTATTCCGGATACGCCCTCAAAGGTGGGGAGTGTTGCTGGGCGACAGCTCCTATTCGCTCTACCTACTTCACGGCCAGGTGCTTTTTTTCTTCGGCCCGTTGGTAAGCATGGGACTATTGCCGAGGATTGGCTGGGTCACGCGCCCTCTTGCATTCGTCGCATGTGTTCTTACCGCGATAGCGCTACATCTGATGTTCGAGAAACCAGCGACCCGCCTGTTACGTCACATGCTCGCGAGGTGGAAACGCAACGGCGATGGAACTGAGGCCCGCGATCGCGCGTAGTCGCGACGCACAGCGAACCGTAGGGTGCTTGCTCGTACGCACCGTATCTGCACATTCCCCCACCGCCTCCCCCCTCACGATTAGACCCCCGGCAAGTCAAGGCACTGCCTCAACGACCACGCCTCCCCTCACCCTCGTGGGGAGGGGATGGGGGGGGCAGCGAGCCGCAAGATAGCCGCGTAGGGTGCGCATTCATTGCGCACCGCTGTTACCCCCCACGCGCTTTGCAGAATCCGTTCAAAGACCGCACGCCGCCATCCGAACAGCCCATCCCGGCCCCATTGCCGCCTCTATTCAACAATAGGTTTCCCCAACGGAAACGGATGAGATCGGCATGAGATATGTTCAGGCCCTCATTTCGCTCGGCCTTTTCGGCTGGCTGTCATGGTCGGTCGCGACCGGCGCCTTTCCCGGCGGGGATGGCGGGTCGTCGAAGACACGGGCGCTGAAATCCATGGTCGGCTCGGCCACGGACAATTTCGGCGTGATGCCCACCGCAGCAGGCCTTGCCGTCATCGGAATCGGGCTGGCGCTCTTCTTCCTTCTCCGTCGCGGAGAGGAAGCAGAGGCCTGATCCGGCCCCGGGCGGGTCCGTCTGGCCGACATGGACCCGCCCGCACTCCCCACAGCCGTTCATCCGGAATTCACATATTTTCCCGACCTCGCCCCGGCTCTTCCCAAATCCCGCCACATTGCAGGCGCCCAATGCTTGTCAGGGGATAGGACGAAAGGGGCCGACATGGTCATCGGGGCCGTCATCGCAGGAACAATCGCCGGCATCGCCGCCGCCATCGTCGCCGTGATGGGCTTTGGTCTTCCGGTCTGGGCGGGAATTCTGATCTGGTCCGGCTTCGGATCGCTCGTGACGCTCCTGCCGCTGATCGCGCTCGCGCTCCTGCCCGAGGACGATATGCCCGACGAGGCGCTCGCCACCGCCTGACCGGCAGGTCCGACGCTTGCCATACGTTTTGCCGACATTTCGCATGCGCTTTGCAGACCTCTGAAAACCAGCCTATATGGCGGGCATGTTCGGACGTCTCCTCACCCAGTTACTCACCCCGGAACCCACCCCCCTGCCCGCACCCGAGGCGCGGCTGGCGCTGGCCGCGCTTCTCGTTCGTCTGGCGAGGGCGGACGAACACTACACCGATCCAGAACGCGCCCGGATCGACCGGGTGCTAGCCAACCGCTACGGGGTCTCCCCCTTCGAGGCGGCAAAGATCCGCGCCGAGGCCGAGGTGCTGGAGGCCGAAGCCCCCGACACGGTCCGCTTCACACGCGCACTGAAGGACGCCGTGCCCCATGAGGACCGGATGAGCCTGATGGAGGCGCTGTGGTCCGTGGCGCTGATCGACAACGACCGCGACCCGCGCGAGGACGCCATGATCCGTCAGGCGGCCGATCTTCTGGGCGTGTCTGACATGGACCGCGCCATCGCCCGCCAAACAATTGAGAAAAAACAGAAATGATCGCCAGCCTCGCGATGTATGACTGGCCGCAGGTCGCGGCCGAACATGACCGCCTGTGGTCTCTGATCCGCGCAGCCCTCGCCGATGAGGGGATCGACGCGCCAGAGGCGCTGACCCGCAACGGCAGCCTGTGGGATATCTGGGAAAGCCCGGACCTGCTGCTCGGCCAGACCTGTGGCATGCCCTACCGGACCCGGCTGCATGGCCATGTGACGCTGGTCGGAACGCTCGACTACGCCCTGCCCGACGCGCCGCCGGGCTACTATTATTCGCAGCTCATCACCCGCGCGGATGAGCCGGGCGACGTTCTGGATTTCATCGACCGGACGCTCGCCTTCAACGGGCAGGACAGCCAGTCGGGCTGGGCCGCGCCGCAGAATCACGTGGCGCCCCTGATCTTCAAACACACCCGCCATACCGGTGCCCACCGCGACAGCGCCCACGCCGTCGCAACCGGCCGCGCCGACATCGCCGCAATCGACGCTGTGACCTGGCGGCTTATCGGGACCCACATGCCGGAGCTTGCCGCAAAGCTTCGCGTCATTGGCCATACCGCGCCCACACCCGGCCTTCCGCTGATCACCGCCGCCCACCGCGATCCCGCGCCGATCGCCCGCGCGGTGACGAATGCCGTGACGTCACTTTCGCCTGCGGACCGCGACATGCTTGGCCTTTGCGGCCTCGTGATGATCCCGGCAAGTGCCTATATTTCCGTGCCAACCCCACCGCCGCCATCGCAAGATGTGCCGGTGAACTGAGCGGATCGCCGGGAATTTCCTGCAAGACCGATCAAAAAGCGCGTTGTAAAGCGGCAAAATTTCCGCACTACTCTCCGCCGGGGAGTACCGAACGTGACAGAACAAGAAATACCGGTCATCGAAATCCGGAACCTGCACAAGGCGTATGGCAATCTTGAGGTCATCAAGGGGGTTTCGCTTGCCGCGCATCGCGGCAAGGTCATCTCGCTTATCGGGTCGTCAGGATCCGGCAAATCGACCATCTTGCGTTGCTGCAACCTTCTGGAGGACAGCCAGCAGGGCGATGTGATCTTCAAGGGCGAGAAGGTGATCTGGAAGGGCGAGGGGTTGGGACGCCATCCCGCCGACCGCGAACAGATGATCCGCATCCGCACGAATCTTTCGATGGTCTTCCAGCAGTTCAACCTTTGGGCCCATATGACGATCCTTCAAAACGTCATGGAAGCGCCGCTGACCGTCCTGAAGCGAGACCGGGCAGAGGTTGAGGCGGCGGCACGCAAATATCTCGACAAGGTCGGCATCGGCGACAAATGCGATGTCTATCCCGCGCAGCTTTCCGGCGGCCAGCAGCAGCGTGCTGCCATCGCGCGGGCGCTCTGCATGGAGCCGACGGCACTTCTTTTCGATGAGCCGACCTCGGCCCTCGACCCTGAATTGCAGCAGGAAGTGGTGAAGGTGATCAAGGCTCTGGCCGAAGAACACCGCACAATGATCATCGTGACCCACGACATGCGGCTAGCGGCCGACGTCTCGGACCACGTCGTCTTCCTCCATCAGGGCAAGATCGAAGAGGAAGGCCCGCCTGCCGAGCTTTTCGGCAACCCGAAAACCGAACGCCTGCAAGGGTTCCTGAGCGCGACCGTTGCGGCCTGACCAACCAAAGCAGCTCAATAAGAAACTGGGAGTAACCTAATGAACAAGTTGATCCTTTCCGTCGCCGCACTGGCGCTTAGCGCCGGACTTGCCTCGGCCCAGACCGTGCGCATGGGGACCGAGGGCGCCTATCCTCCGTACAACTTCATCAACGATGCGGGCGAAGTGGACGGGTTCGAGCGGGAACTGGGCGACGAGCTTTGCGCCCGCGCCGAACTGACCTGCGAATGGGTGACCAACGACTGGGATTCGATCATTCCTAACCTCGTCTCGGGCAACTACGATACGATCATCGCCGGCATGTCGATCACCGACGAGCGCGACGAAGTCATCGATTTCACCCAGAACTACACCCCGCCGGCCGCTTCGGCCTATGTCGGGCTCTCGGCCGATGCTGATGTTACCGGAATCGTCGCCGCGCAGGCCGCTACTATCCAGGCCGCCCATGTCGCCGAAACCGGCGCCACTTTGCTCGAATTCCCGACGCCGGACGAAACGATCGCCGCCGTCCGCAACGGCGAAGCCGATGCGGTTCTTGCCGACAAGGACTTCCTCGTCCCGATCGTCAACGAATCGAACGGCGAACTGGCCTTCGTCGGCGAGGATGTGCCGCTCGGCGGCGGCATCGGCATGGGTGTGCGGGAATCGGACGGTGAACTGAAGGGCAAGTTCGACGCCGCGATCCAGTCGATGAAAGATGACGGCACGCTGAACGCCATGATCAAGAAGTGGTTCGGCGACGAAGCACTCGTCTTCTGAGGATAATGGGCGGGGTTCGTGAGGACCCCGCCCGATATGACCCATGTTCAGCTATTGCACCGATCCCGGTACGCTTGAGGGCCTGACCTGGCTCAGCTGCTACCTGACAACAGGCAAGCACCAGTCGATCTATTGGGCCGTGGGAACGGTGCTGCTGCTACTGGCGATCACCGCCCCCACAGCGCTTCTTTTCGGCTTCGGCGGCGCCTCGGCGGCCCGCAGCCGGTTCGCGCCGCTGTCATGGTTCGGCAAGATCTATATCTCGGTCGTACGCGGCGTGCCCGATATCGCCTTTTTCCTCTTCTTCGTCATCGCGCTGGACCAGGCCTTCGAATGGGTTCGCCACAAGGTGAAATGCCCCGACTGGGATCAGGAAGTCTGGCAGGGCAACGATTTCGTGGTCTGCGCCGAGGCCAAACTGCCGCTCGGCAATGCTGCGCAATGGGTGCATGAGACTTATGGGTTCTTCCTTGCCGTCCTGACCTTCGCCATCGTCTTCGGCGCCTTCGCCGCCAACGTGCTCTACGGCGCGATGCAGGCCGTGCCGCGCGCCCAGATCGAGACGGCCGAGGCTTATGGGATGAGCAACCGGCAAGCCTTCTGGCGCATTCTCGTGCCGCAGATGTGGGTCTATGCCCTGCCCGGCCTTTCCAACCTCTGGATGGTGCTGATCAAGGCGACGCCCCTGCTGTTCCTGCTCGGGGTCGAAGACATCGTTTATTGGGCGCGCGAGCTTGGCGGGTCCAAGACCGCACAGTTCACCGACTACCCGCATCCCGACTGGCGGATGTGGTATTTCGCGGCACTTCTGATCTTTTATCTCGGCTTCACCCGCGTCTCTGAAATCGTCCTCGACAAGATCATGCGGCGTCTGACCAAGGGGCAGGCGACGATGGCTGGCGAGGCACAGCGAAAGGCGGCGGCATGAGTTGCTGGGACACGATCGCGGATTACGGGCTGCGCAGCCTTGGCCACGGCGAACGGCTGCTGCCGCGCTCCGACTTCACGCTCTGCCAGCAGTTCACGCTGATCGGCTCGGGCATGATCTGGAATATCTATTTCGGTACGCTGGCGCTGATCTCGGGTTTCGTCCTGGCCACGGCTGTCGCCATGGGAAAGGCTGCGCGCAACCCCTGGCTGCGCAAGCCCGCCGAATGGTTTGTCTTTGTCTTCCGCGGTTCGCCTCTCTTCATCCAGTTCTTCTTTGCCTATTTTCTGTTTCTCAGCCTCAAATCCACCTATCCGGTCTTTTCTCCCCTGACGGCCGCGGCTTTAGGCGCGCTGATCGTTCTCTTTCTCAACACCGCCGCCTATTCGGCCGAGATTTTCTACGGCGCGCTGCAATCCATTCCCAAAGGCGATATCGAGGCCGCTGACGCTTATGGCATGTCGGGTTGGAGCCGTTTTCGCCGGGTGATCTGGCCGACCATGCTGCGGCTTGGCTGGCCCGCCTATACGAATGAGGCGATCTTTCTCTTCCATGCCACGACGCTTGTGTTCTTCTCGGGATTCCCGACGATCAAGCAGAAGGGCGACGCGCTCTATTACGCCAGCTATTTCGCGGACAAGACCTTCAACCCGTTCATCCCCTATCCGATCCTTGCCTTCTACTTCATCCTGCTGACGCTTGCGGTCATCTTCCTCTTCGGTCGCGTGAATGCGCGGCTCAACCGCCACCTGCCTCAGGAAACGCGCAGCAGAATTCGCTTGCGTCCACAGCTGATCCGGTAGTATCTCTTATTTGATCAAATTATTGGCGCGAGCGGCGGCCCTGTTTTCCGTCACTTGGCGGCGCACAAAGCCCCCCGCCTGTGATTTGATCATAAACAGCTAAGGCCCAAGGGCATGGGCCGATGCTGCCGGGCGGACTGACGTCCCAACCAAGGCGGTTTCGGAACCACGGCTCGGACCCGTTCAGGTGAGACGATGAAGAACTGGCTCAGAAAACACCCCGAGGTGCGCACGATCCGTGTGGCCGCCGCGGACCTCAATGGACAGCCGCGCGGCAAGCGCGTGCCGGTCCGCTTTGCCGATACCGTTGTTGAAAACGGCACCCGCTATCCGATGTCGGTCCTCAATCTCGACATCTGGGGTGAGGATATCGAAGACAGCCCGCTGGTCTTCGAATCGGGCGACAAGGATGGCATCCTGATGCCCACGGAACGCGGCTTCATGCCAATGCCGTGGCTCGACAGCCCCTCGGCGCTTCTGCCGATCTGGATGTTCCGAGAAAGCGGCAAACCCTACGAGGGCGATCCGCGCCACGCGTTGTCACGCATCGTCAAGCGCTACAAGGCGCTTGGCCTGACGCCAGTCTGCGCGATGGAACTGGAATTCTTCCTGATCGACGACAGTGGCAAGACGCTTCAGGTTCCGACTTCGCCCCGTTCGGGCAAGCGCCGCAAGGCGGCCGAGATCATGTCGATCCGGGCGCTCGACGCCTTCGACACGTTCTTCACGGACCTCTATGACGCCTGCGAAGAGATGGACATTCCGGCCGACACCGCGATTTCCGAATCCGGTCTCGGACAGTTCGAAATCAACCTGATGCATTGCGACGACGCGTTGCGAGCCGCAGACGATGCGTGGCTGTTCAAGATGCTCCTGAAAGGCATGGCCCGCCATCATGGCTTTGCCGCCAGCTTCATGGCCAAACCCTACCCCGAATATTCGGGCAATGGGCTGCACACCCATTTCTCGGTCATCGACAAGGACGGCGACAACGTCTTCGACAACGAGGGGCCGGAAGGCTCGGACATGCTGAAACATGCCGTTGCTGGCTGCCTCGCCGCGATGCGAGACTGCACGCTTCTGTTTGCGCCTCATTCCAACAGCTACGACCGGCTTATCCCCGAATCGCATGCCCCGAACGCCATCTGCTGGGCCTATGAAAACCGCACCTCGGCGCTGCGTATCCCGTCCGGGAACCCCAAGGCGCGACGGATTGAACATCGTGTGGCAGGTGGCGACGTGAACCCCTACCTCATGCTGGCCGGCATCCTCGGAGCCGCCCTGATCGGCATCGAGGACCAGATGGAACCGCCCGCACCGATCACCGGCAACGCCTATGCGATCGAGGATCTGCCGCTTCTTTGTGAGACCTGGGAAGAGGCCATCGACGCGTTCGAGAACAGCGAGATGGTCGCCCGGATCTTCCCCAAGGAACTGATCCGCAACCTCGTCATGACAAAGCGCCAGGAACTGCACTACATGGCGGAACTGTCGCCCGAGGAGAAGACCGAGATCTACCTCGACACCGTGTGACCCGCACGGGCCGCTTGCAAAGCCATGCGGCCCGGCGCACCCTTCCCGACAAACCCGCGAACCAAGAGACCAAAATGCGTATCGGCATCCTTCAGACCGGCCAGGCCCCCGACATCCTTCGTGAAAAGATGGGCGACTACCCGGACATGTTCATCCGGCTCCTGGCCGGGCGCGGGCTCGACTTCACGTCCTACCATGTGGAGGGGATGGAGTTTCCCGAAAGCGTCCATGACTGCGACGGCTGGCTGATCACCGGGTCGCGCCACGGCGCTTACGAGGATCATCCTTTCATCAAGCCTTTGGAGGATTTCATCCGCAAGGCCTATGCCGAAAAGGTGCCAATGGTCGGCATCTGTTTCGGTCACCAGATCATTGCGCAGGCATTGGGCGGCAAGGTCGAAAAGTTCAAGGGCGGCTGGGCCGTGGGTCCGCAGGACTATCAGTTCAACGGCGAGACGGTGAATCTGAATGCGTGGCATCAGGATCAGGTCGTCGAAAAGCCCGCCGTCGCCGAAACCATCGGCACCAATGCCTTCTGTGAACATGCAGCACTTCTCTACGACGACCGCGCCTATACGGTTCAGGCCCATCCCGAATACGGCAACGACTTCATCGACGGGCTGATGACAACGCGCGGCAAGGGCCTTGTCCCCGAGGAGATCATGGACGCCGCCCGCGCCCGCTTTGCCCCCACCAATTCATCCGCCGCGATTGCCGACCGGATCGCGGATTTCTTCAAGCAAACCCGAAACTGAAAGCAGTGTGACTCATGTCCGACTGGACCCAGAAACTGCCCGAAGCTGCCCAGGAATACATCGCCGGCCGCCGTCTGGATGAGGTCGAATGCCTCGTCTCCGACCTTGCCGGCGTGGCCAAGGGCAAGGCGATGCCCGCCTCTAAATTCGGCAAGCAGAAATACTTCCATCTGCCCAATTCGATCTTCGCCCAGACGATCACGGGCGATTATGCCGACATGCCGGATGAAAGCGAGTTTACCGAGCCCGACATGGTGCTGGTGCCCGATTTCTCGACCGCGACGGCAGTGCCGTGGACGGCGGACTGGACCTTGCAGGTCATCCATGACGTGCTGGACCAGAAGGGCGAGCCGGTACCAATGGCCCCGCGCAACGTCCTTAAGCATCTGGTTAAGCTCTATGCCGATCAGGGCTGGCGGCCCATCGTGGCGCCCGAGATGGAGTTTTACATCGTCGCGCGCAACATCGACCCGAACCAGCCGGTCATTCCGCCGATCGGCCGCTCGGGGCGCCGGGTGATGGCCAATCAGGCCTATTCGATGTCGGCCGTCGATGAATACGGCAAGGTGATCGACGACATCTACGACTTTGCCGAAGCTCAGGGGCTGGAGATCGACGGCATCGTGCAGGAAGGCGGCGCGGGACAGGTCGAGCTGAACCTCAGCCACGGCGATCCGGTCGTACTGGCCGACGAAGTGTTCTACTTCAAGCGGCTGATCCGCGAGGCGGCCCTGCGCCACGACAGCTTCGCCACCTTCATGGCGAAACCGATAGAAGGTGAACCCGGGTCGGCGATGCATATCCATCAATCGGTCGTCGACATCAAAACCGGCACGAACATCTTTGCCGACAAAAAAGGCGAAGAGACCCCGGAATTTATGCATTTCATCGCCGGGATGCAGAACTACCTGCCTGCCGTCGTCGCCCTGATGGCACCCTACGTGAATTCCTATCGCCGCTACGTCCCCGATTTCGCCGCCCCCATCAACCTCGAATGGGGCCGCGACAACCGGACGACGGGCCTGCGCGTGCCGATCTCGGAACCTGCCGCACGGCGTCTGGAAAACCGCCTGCCGGGCATGGATTGCAACCCGTATCTCGGCATGGTCGCCACGATGGTTTGCGGCTATCTCGGCCTGATGGAAAAGAAGATGCCGCGACCGGAGAAATCCGGAAACGCCTATATCGATTCCGACGAACTGCCGACCACGCTCGGTGATGCGCTCGACCTCTTTTCCGAGTGTCAGCCGGTGCGCGACGTCCTGGGGACCGAGTTCTGCGACATCTACGAGGCGGTCAAGCGCAATGAATACAAGGAATTCCTGCAGGTCATCAGCCCGTGGGAACGTGAGCACTTGCTCCTGAACGTCTGATTGCAACATTCCGCTGATTTTAGCAGGCCGCCTTCGGGCGGCCTGTGGCGTTCGCGGTTGGGCTAAGGTAAGGAATAGTGAAATTCGAGATTTCAAAAAGGTGAAACATGGCCACCGCCACCCTCGCCACTCCAAAGGCCCCGGACCCCTATCAGGCCGAGCCGATCCCCGAGGCCGCACGGGTCGAGATCGACCGGCTTCTGACCACGGGTGACCTGTTCCGTTACACCGCGCCCGAAGGTGCGCCGGTGGCGCTCCTGGAGGCTGAATTTGCCGCCTTCATGGGCACGCGGTACGCGCTTGCCGTCTCGTCCTGCTCGGCGGCCCTGTTCCTGGCGCTGAAGGCGCTGGACCTGCCGCGCGGCGCGCGGGTGCTGATCCCGGCATTTACGTTCGCTGCCGTGCCCTCTGCGGTCGTCCATGCCGACTGCATCCCGGTACTGGTGGAAGTCGGATCGAACTTCCGCATCGATCTCGACGATTTCCGCGCCAAGCTCGACGGGGCCGACGCAGTTCTGATCAGCCATATGCGTGGCCATACCTCTGACATGGACGCGATCATGGCCGAATGCGCGACGCGGGGCCTGCCGGTTGTGGAGGATGCCGCCCATTCGCTCGGCACTCTCTGGAACGGTCGCAAGATCGGCACGATCGGCAGGATCGGTTGTTTCTCGTTCCAGTCCTACAAGCTGGTGAATGCGGGCGAAGGAGGCATGTTCGTCACCGACGATCCCGAACTGGCCGCCCGCGCGGTGATCATGTCCGGCGCCTATGAACATAACTGGAAGAAACATCCCGGCCTGCAGAACAGCTTCCTGAACTGGCAGAACAAGCTGCCGCTTTACAACATGCGGATGCAGAACCTTTCCGCCGCCGTGATCCGGCCGCAGATCGGCGAGATCAATGCACGTGTCGCCGCCGGGCGCCGCAATCATGACTATGTCGCAGAGCGGCTGAATACCTCCCCCTGGATCGACGTGCCACCCGCCCTGAAACAGGAAGAGCGCGCGCCGGATTCGCTCCAGTTCAACCTCACAGGCTTCGACAGCGATGATGAGGCCCGCGCCTTTCAGGACGCCGCCAAAATGCGGGGCGTCAGCGTGCAGGTCTTTGGCCTTTCAGCCGACAATGCCCGCGCCTACTGGAACTGGCAGTTCCTCGGCGACCTTCCCGACCTGCCCAAAACCCGCGAGATGCTGATGCGTGCGAGTGATGTGCGCCTGCCCGCGCGCCTGACGAGGCCCGAGCTTGACATCATCGCAGATGCGCTGATCGCAGCCGCGCAGGACATCAAGGGCACCTGACCCGCCCCACTTTCTGTCCCAAAATACTCCCGCCGGAGGCTCCTGACCGGGCCACCGGCGAAACACTCAGAGTTTCGAAAGCTTGGACTGCAACTCGGCAAGCTGCTTCTTGATGGCTTCCAGATCTTCCCCGCCCTTGGGTTTCGCCTTCGACTTCGACGGCGCTTCCTCTTCCTCCGGCTCGGGCCCAGACGATCCCGAGAAGCCGCCCATGATCGACTTCAGGAAGGCCTGCTGCTGGCGCTGAAGCGCATCAAAGCCCGGCATCGAGGCCATGGGATTGGGGAAGGTAGAGAGGTTTTCCAGCATCTTGGACTGGCCCTCGCGTAGCATCTCGAAGCTCGCGGCCAGAAATTGCGGTACGACGCTTTGTGCATTCGTCGTGTAGCTGCGCACCAAGTCGGTCAGTACGTCTATGGGCAGAACGCTTTCGCCGCGACTTTCATGCTCGGCGATGATCTGCAACAGGTATTGCCGGGTCAGGTCGTCGCCCGACTTCAGATCGACGATCTGCACTTCGCGCCCGTCGCGGATGAAGGCGGCGATATCCTCCAGCGTCACGTAGTCGCTGGTCTCCGTGTTATAGAGCCGTCGGCTCGCATAACGTTTAATCAGCAGCGGCTTGGCGTCGTCGGCCATTAGCCATCCTCCCCAGGATCATTCTTTTGCGTTGCAGCGAGATTAAGCCGCGCGGCAGAAAACACAACCAAAAGAAAAGGCGGGCACAATGTGCCCGCCTGAGTGCGGTCTCACCGACAGGGAGGAGTGAGGAGACCGTAAAACTTTACTCGTTACCGAATTCGAACTTACTTCACCGAAGCGGTGGCTTTCTTCGCGGCAGCGGTCACTTCGGCCTGGGCCTTCTTGACGGCAGCAGTCGCGTCTTCCGAGAAGTCCTTGCCAGCGGCAAGCATCAGTTCGACGGTTTCCATCTGGGCTTTCTTCGCGACTTCAGCGAAGGCAGCGAGGTTCGCAGCGGCTAGTTCGGCAGCGGACGAAGCGAAGTCCGAAACGGCTTTCGAATAGTCGGCCGGCTCGTCCTTGACGGCGGTCAGCGTGCTGACCTTGCCGAGCGTTTCTTTCGTCCACTTGGACGAGATCTCGTTCGACTTTTCGGCAGCTTCGAGAGCAACCTTGGCGACCTTCTCACCGAGAACGGCGGAGGTCTTGAACGTGTCCTGTAGAGCTTTCGCGTCGAACGGGAAAGCGGCAGCCATGTCGTTCATGACTTTGGTAAAGTCCTGAGTCTTCTGCATCTGTCTATCTCCTTGCATCGGGCGGGGGGTGCCCTTTCTGCGTCTGTAATGAAGATAGATGCTGCGCCGCAGCATTTCAAGTGTTTTTGCTGCAGTGCAGAAAAAAGTTTTTCGGCTTATTTTTCAGATGATTGGTGTCTCGGTGACATAGGTACCGGGCGCTGGCGCCAGAACTGGGTGCTTCGAATCACCCAAGTCACGCGCCTCAATCATCTTGCCTGCGCGAGGTTTCATCCATGCTTCCCAGCGCGGCCACCAGCTGCCGTCATGGAATGTCGCCGTGGCCAGCCAGTCATCGGCCTCGCCCATTTCAGTATCGTTTGTGTAATGGCCATACTTGTTCTTCGAGGGCGGATTGATGATCCCCGCGATATGGCCGGATTGCGAAACGACAAAGGTCTTGTCCTTCGAGCCATATTGCCGGATGCCGTTGAACGACCCTTTCCACGGCGCGATGTGATCGGCCTCGCAGGCCACAGCGAAGAGCGGGATCTTCACATCCTTTAACCCGATCGTCTCGCCGCAGATCTCGATCGTGCCATCGGCAAGCCGGTTCGCCTGACAGATCCAGCGCAGATATTCGACCGCCATCTTGGCGGGCAGGTTGGTGCCGTCACCATTCCAGTAGAGAAGATCGAAGGCCGGCGGCTTGTCGCCAAGCATGTAGTTGCGGATCGCGGGCGCATAGACGAGGTCATTCGAGCGCAGGAAGGAGAAGGTCCGCGCCATGAAATACTTGTCGAGATAGCCGTCGCGGCCGACCTGTTCCTCGATCCCGTCGATGAAGTCGTCGTCAAGGAAGACCGACACTTCGCCCGGATCGGAGAAATCCGTGAGCGTGGTGAAGAAGGTGGCCGATTTGACCGACTTGTCGCCACGCTTGGCCAGAACCGCCTGCGTCAGGGTCAGGGTCGTTCCGGCAATGCAGTAGCCGACCGCATTGACCTGCTTTTCGCCAGTGATCTTCTTGGCCTCTTCGATGGCCGCGATGAACCCTTCCTCGACATATTCGTCGAGGCCGACATCGGCATAGCTCTTGTCAGGGTTCTTCCAGCTGACCACAAACAGCGTATAGCCCTGATCGACGATCCACTTGATCAGCGAGTTCGAGGGCTTGAGGTCCATGATGTAGAACTTGTTGATCCAGGGCGGGAAGATCACGATCGGCGTTGCATGCACCTTCTCAGTCGTCGCCTTGTACTGGATCAGTTCGATCATCCGGTTGCGATAGACAACCGCGCCTTCGGTCGCGCCGATATTGTCGCCGAGCACAAAGGCATCAGGATCGGCCAGTCGCACCAGGAAATCGCCGTGATTGCTCTCGATGTCGTGGACGAGGTTCTCGAGCCCCTTAACAAGGCTTTCGCCATCCGTCTCGACCGCACGTTCCAGCGCATCGGGATTTGTGGCGAGGAAATTCGTCGGCGCCAGCATGTCCATCAGCTGATGCGCGAAATGCTCCACGCGCTTCCTTTCATGCGGTTCCAGATCATCGATATCCGACAGCGCCATCTCCATCGCTTCGACATTGCGGAAATACTGCTGCTTGACGAAGTTGAAATAGGGATGGGTCTTCCACAGCGGGTTCGAAAACCGCCGGTCGGTCGGCGTGTCGTCGTCGGGCGCGGTGAATTTTCCCGAGGCAAGCGCATGCTGCGCGTCGATATAGTGCTTGAGCGTCTTGCCCCAGAGCGTGGCCTGCTGTTCGATCAGCTTGCCGGGGTTTTCCATCGCCTCTTTCCAGTAGGCGGTTACCGCATGGGTGAACAATCCCATCCCGGGCGCTTCCACGGCGGGATTCGGCGTGCGCTTCTGCGACACGGCCTGGACCAGACGCTGAGTCAATTCTTCCAATCTGGTGAGATTTGACGCCAGTTTCTCAAGATTCTCGGAAGGGACGTTGAGATCGGTTGTCATATTAACCTTTCCTTCCTACTCTGTTGCAGTGCAGCATAACGATGTTGCGACCGCAGGAAAAGCGACGATTCGGTAACGGTGCCGGCAAAGGAGACGCCATCATGAAGAGTATGTTCTCTTACGACCTGATGGAAAGTGCCCGCAATACCAATGAATGGCTGGGCGCTTCGGCCCGCGCCATGGCCTCATACCCGGTCTGGGGACTGGTGCCGCATCCGATGTTCAAGGTCATGTCCGCCTGGGGCCGGGTGACCGAACGCAGCTTTGCCCGCATGGTGATCAAGCCAGACTGGGGCATCCGCACCGTGGTGGGCGAGGATGACCGCGATCATCTGGTCGAGATCGAGACCCTTGTCGACCGCCCCTTCGGCAGCCTCATTCATTTCAAGGTCGTCGGCCGCGATCCGATGCCGCGCCGCGTTCTTCTGGTCGCGCCGATGTCGGGCCACTATTCCACGCTGCTGCGGTCGACCGTTAAAAGCCTTCTGCCCGATTGCGACGTCTATGTTACCGACTGGCACAATGCCCGCGACATTCCCGTCAGCGCCGGAAAGTTCGATATCGAGGATTATGCCGCCTACCTCGTGGACTTCATGCGCCATCTCGGCCCTGACATCCACGTCGTCGCGGTCTGCCAGCCGGTTCCGATCACGCTCGCCGCGACCGCGCTTCTGGCCGAAACCGACCCGGCCGCGCAACCACGGACCCTGACGCTGATCGGTGGCCCGGTCGATCCGGATGCGGCGCCGACCGAGGTCACGGATTTCGGCCGCCGCCTGACCATGGGTCAGCTTGAACATCTCGCGATTCAGCGGGTGGGCTTCAAATATGCCGGGGCCGGACGTCTGGTCTATCCGGGGCTGTTGCAGCTCGCCTCCTTCATCTCGATGAACATGGACCGCCACGCCCAGGCATTTTCCGACAAGATCACCGCCGCAGCGAAGGGCGAAGACGGCGAACGCGACGCCCATAACCGGTTCTATGACGAATATCTCTCGGTCATGGACATGACGGCGGAATTCTACCTCTCGACGGTCGAACGTATCTTCAAGAACCGCGAGATCGCGCAGAATACCTTCTCGGTCGCCGGTCATCAGGTTGATATCGGCAAGATCACCGATGTGGCGGTGCATGTCATCGAGGGAGAGAAAGACGACATCTCAGCCCCCGGCCAGTGCCTTGCAGCACTTGGCCTCTGCACCGGCCTGCCAGAGTCGAAAAAGGCGAGCCACGTAGAACCCGGCGCAGGCCATTACGGCATCTTCGCGGGCAAGTCCTGGCGCAATAATATCCGGCCGCTGGTGCTGGATTTCTTCGACGCCAATTCCAGCGCTCCGCGCCGCCGCTCAGCCGCCAAAACGGCCATTCGCGCCGTCTGAAAGGTCAGGCTGCCTCACCGATCCGCTGGATTACCTTCAGCACGCTGAGCTCGATCAGCTTCAGGCATTCGGGTGTGGAAAACCGGTGGTCGGCATCCTTGACCAGTGTCAGCCTGATATCCGGCCCCGTCGCATGGTCGATCAGCCGCACCGCGACCGAGACCGGCACATCTGCATCGGCCGTTCCCTGCAGCATCCTGACCGGCATCGGCAGAGTGAGGGCTGAGCGCAGCACCAATCGCTCACGCCCCTCCTCGATCAGCCGCTTCGTGATGATATAGGGCTCATCGGAATAATCCGACGGCAGGGCCACCTGCCCCGCCTCGATCAGCTCCTGCCGCTGGGTATCGGAAAACTCCTCCCACATCCCGTCCTCGGTAAAGTCCGGGGCGGCGGCAATCGTCACCAATCCCGCAACCTTTTCAGGGCATTCCCGCGCCATCAGCAGCGAAATCCAGCTGCCCATCGACGATCCCACCAATACCTGCGGCCCTTCGGTCAGTTCCAGAATCGCGGCCCGCGCATCCTCGAACCAGTCACCGATGCACCCGTCGAGAAAATCGCCCGAGGATTGCCCGTGCCCGGAATAGTCAAAGCGCAGGAAGGCGCGGCCATGGCGCTTCGCCCATGCCTCCAGTGCCAGCGCCTTGGTGCCTTCTTTGTCCGATCGGAACCCGCCCAGAAACACCACGCCCGGCCCGGCGCCTTCTATGCGGTCATAGGCAATATCGCGGCCGTCAGGCGTCTTCAGCATCTCACTCATCGGCGTCCCCCTGCTTCTTCTGTTCCCAAATACCTCCGGGGGTCCGAGTGTGGAACCCCCGGCCGTTGACTTCCCGCACGCGATCTACCAATAAGCCCAAGACATAACCCGCAACCGGGCGTTCCGTGGGCGCCAAACCGACGAGGAGCTGGGCCATGAGCCAGATTTCCCTGACATTCCCCGATGGCAATGCGCGTGACTACGCCAAGGGCGTGACCGCCGCCGAAGTGGCGCAGTCCATTGCACCGTCGCTCGCCAAGGCCGCAATCTCGGCCAGCATCGACGGCCAGCACTGGGACCTTCAATGGCCCATCGAGGTCGACGCGAAAATCGCCATCCATACGATGAAGGACGACGCGCAGGCGCTGGAACTCATCCGCCACGACTTCGCCCATGTCATGGCGCGCGCGGTGCAGAAACTCTGGCCCGAGGTCAAGGTCACGATCGGCCCGGTGATCGAGAACGGCTGGTACTACGATTTCGACCGCGATGAACCCTTCACGCCCGAGGATCTCGGCGCGATCGAAAAGGAAATGAAGGCGATCATCAACGAACGCGACCCGGTCCGGACCGAGGTCTGGGACCGGTCGCGCGCGATCAAGCACTATGTCGAGAAGAAAGAGCCCTTCAAGGTTGAACTGATCGAGGCGATCCCGGGCGATGAGCCCCTGCGCATGTATTGGCACGGCCATTGGCAGGACCTCTGCCGTGGCCCGCATCTTCAGCATACGGGCCAGTTGCCCGCCGACGCCTTCAAGCTGATGTCGGTGGCCGGCGCCTATTGGCGGGGCGATCACACCAAGAAACAGCTTCAGCGCATCTACGGCGTCGCCTTCAAGAACCGCGACGATCTGAAAGCGCATCTGACGATGCTGGAAGAGGCCGCAAAGCGCGACCACCGCAAGTTGGGGCGCGAGATGGAGCTGTTCCACCTTCAGGAAGAAGCCCCCGGCATGGTCTTCTGGCATCCGAACGGCTGGACCATCTACCGCGAGCTTGAGGACTATATGCGCCGCCGTCTGCGCACGGCGGGCTACAAGGAAATCAAGACCCCGCAGGTCGTCGATCGTGTCCTCTGGGAACGGTCGGGCCATTGGGAGGCCTACCGCGAAAACATGTTCATCGTCGAGGTCGAAGAGGAACACGCCAAGGAAAAGCGCACAAATGCGCTGAAGCCGATGAACTGCCCCTGCCATGTGCAGGTCTACAATCAGGGCCTGAAGTCCTACCGCGACCTGCCGCTCAGGCTAGCCGAATTCGGCTCCTGCCACCGTTACGAATCGTCGGGCTCCATGCACGGGCTGATGCGGGTGCGCGGCTTCGTGCAGGACGACGCGCATATCTTCTGCACTGAAGATCAGATCGAACAGGAATGCGCGGGCTTCATCGGGCTTCTCTCGTCGATCTACAGCGACCTCGGCTTCACCCAGTTCGACATCAAGCTCTCGACCCGCCCCGATGTGCGGGTGGGCAGCGACGAGATCTGGGACAAGGCTGAAACCGCGCTGGAAAGCGCGGTCCGAAAGGTCACGAATGATTACGAGGTCGATCCCGGCGAAGGCGCCTTCTACGGGCCGAAGCTCGATTTCAAGCTGACCGACGCGATTGGCCGCGAATGGCAATGCGGCACCTTCCAGGCCGATTTCAACCTGCCGGTCCGACTCGGCGCGGAATATGTGGGCGAGGATGGGGCCAAGCACCGCCCGGTCATGCTGCACCGCGCGATCCTCGGCTCGTTCGAGCGTTTCCTCGGGATTCTCATCGAGAACTATGCAGGTAAGCTGCCCTTCTGGCTTGCCCCCCGTCAGGTCGTCGTCGCCTCCATCGTCTCGGATGCGGACGATTACGTGGCCGAGGTCGTGGCCAAGCTGCGCGCGGCGGGCATCCGGGCCGAGGCCGATACGCGGAACGAGAAGATCAACTACAAGGTGCGCGAACACTCGGTCGGTAAAGTCCCCGTGATCATGGCCATCGGCATGAAGGAGGTCGAGACCCGGACTGTTTCAGTCAGACGGCTCGGCGAGAACCGGACTGAGACGATGGACCTTGCCGCGGCGCTTGATACCTTTACCGCCGAGGCGACACCGCCGGACCTGAAAAACAAATAACAACAATATTTTACGGGCGTTCCTTCGGGGACGCCCTTTTGGTTTTCGGTGATTTCCCCCCAGCCAAAAGTGTTTCAAAACATCACGCAGCTGTGGCCCCACAGCTTCGTGAATGGCCAAAGACAGACCCATCCAGCTACGTTCCTGACTGTCGCAAGAACGACAATCTGAACATTAACAAGGGAAGTACCCATGTCTCACTCGATGAAGACCCTCGCCGTTGCCGGTTCGCTCGCCGCCGCTCTCTCCGCGCATTTCGTGACGCCTGCCGCAGCTCAAGACGACAAGGAAAAGTGCTTCGGTGTCGCACTCGCCGGTCAGAATGACTGCGCCGCGGGCCCGGGCACGACCTGCGCCGGCACCTCGAAAGTGGACTATCAGGGCAATGCCTGGAAACTCGTCCCGGCTGGCACTTGCGCCACGATGGAACTGCCGGATGGCCGCATGGGCGCACTCGAAGCGCTTGACCGCGACCTGCCGCAGGGCTGAGACTGATCTGGCGCCTCCGGCATATGGCCGGGGGTGCCCACCACGACCCAAGACCAAAGCTGACAAAGGGGGGGACACCATGCTCGACCAATCCGCCAAGCGTGAGCTGCCGCCCCGGCCCGGCATCGGTTACAAGCCCCAGCACTTTTCGAACATTTTACAGGATGCAGAGCCGGTGAAATGGCTCGAAATCCATGCAGAAAACTACATGGGCGACGGTGGCCGCCCGCTTGCGCAGCTTCGCCATCTCGCCGAACGCTTTCCAATCTCGGTCCACGGCGTCGGCCTCTCCATCGGCGGAGAAGGCCCCCTGAACCGAGATCACCTCGCCCGCCTGAAGCATCTCTGCGACTGGCTTGATCCGGCTAGTTTCTCCGAACACCTCGCTTGGTCCACACATGGTGCGGAGTTCCTGAACGACCTTCTTCCCCTGCCCTACACGCCCGAGACGCTTTCCCGTGTCGTGGATCATATCGATGAGGTGCAGGATCATGTCGGTCGCCGGATGCTGCTCGAAAACCCCTCGGTCTATGTGAACTTCACCGAGACGAATATGGGCGAGATCGAGTTTCTGACCGAGATCGCGAAACGCACCGGCTGCGGTCTGCTTCTCGACGTCAATAACGTCTATGTCTCCTGCACCAACCGGCAGACGAATCCTTACGACTATATCGACCGCTTCCCGCACAATCTGGTGGGTGAAATCCATCTCGGCGGACATGACGAGGACACCGACGACATGGGCGCGCCTTTGCTGATCGACGCCCATGGCAGCGAAGTCGTTGATCCGGTCTGGCAACTCTACGCCCATACGATCACGAAATCAGGTCCGAAGCCGACACTGATCGAGTGGGACAATGACGTGCCCGACTGGCCCGTCCTGGCTGAAGAGGCCAACCGCGCCGCCCGCATTCTCGACAAGGTAATCGCATGAGCCAGACCGAGTTCCGTGCGGCATTGCTGGACCCTGAACGTCCGGTCCCGGCAGGTCTGACCGACCCGCAGGGCCGCCCCGCCGGGCGCCGCTTTGATGTCTACCGCAATAATGTCACCGTCTCGCTGACCGAGGCGCTTCGTCAGGCCTTCCCGGTGATCCGCAAACTGGTCGGCGAAGAGTTTTTCACCGCAATGGCGCGCGAGCATGTCCGCGCCCATCCGCCAACCTCGCCCATGATGATGCATTACGGCCGCAACATGCCGGTATTTCTGGAAAACTTCCCGCCGGTGCAGCATCTTGGGTATCTGCCCGACATCGCGCGGCTGGAACTGGCCTTGCGTGAAAGCTACCACGCCACCGACGCCGCCCCCGTCCCCGCAGAGGCGCTTCAGGCGCTTTCCGCCGATGTGCTCACGGCGTCGCGACTCATGCTCGCCCCCTCGATCCGGCTGATCCGTTCGCGCTGGCCGATCCATGCGATCTGGTCGGCGAATATGCGCGGCACCGACGCGCCAAAGGCGGCCGTGGCCGAAGATGTGCTGATCGCGCGGCCGGACTATGACCCAGAACCGCATTGCCTGCCCGATGGTGCTGCCCCCTTTATTGCCGCTCTCATAGGCGGTGAAACGGTGGCCGACGCGCTGGAGGCGGGGCCAGAATTCGACCTGATCGCGATGCTCGGACTGCTGCTCGCAACCCGCGCCATCGTTGAAATCACACCGGGAGACAAGACGTGATCGCCCTTTATGACCGCCTCGCCAACGGCCTTTCGCGCCTCGCCCCTGTCGCCTTGCCGACGCTCGCCCGGCTGACCTTTGCCGGCGTTCTCCTGATCTATTTCTGGAACTCCGCCCGCACCAAGTTCGGCGAGGGCTTTGCCGGGCTCTTCACCCCGTCTGACGGGGCCTATTACCAGATTTTCCCCAAGGCGATCGAAGCGGCGGGATACGATTTCTCGCAACTGACCACGTTCCACTGGGCCGTGGTCATGGCCGGAACATGGGCCGAGGTGTTTCTGCCGCTCTGCATCATCATCGGGCTGTTCACCCGGCTCGCGGCACTCGGTATGATCGGTTTCGTCATCGTGCAAAGCCTGACTGACATCTATGGCCACGGGGTCGGTGGCGACGACCTCGGCCGCTGGTTCGACGCAGCCTCGGGCGCTCTCATCCTCGATCAGCGGGCGCTCTGGATCACGCTGCTCATGACCCTCGTTCTGATGGGGGCGGGTCCGCTGTCTCTCGACCGTATCCTCGCCAGCAAACGGTCCTGAACCCCCTCTCCCGTCAACAATCTTGATTTTTTAAGGGAATCGCTCATCATTCGGCGTGCGTGACCGCAGACTTTCCTACCGCCTCCCTCGATCATGGGGCAGCCGGAAGACCCGAAAGACCTGGCTGCACGACCCCGGCAATGGCGCCGGGGACTTACGACGGAGGAGAAACGGATGGCCACTGGCACCGTGAAATGGTTCAACACCACCAAGGGCTTCGGCTTCATCGCGCCGGACGATGGCGGCAAGGATGTGTTTGTACACATTTCCGCCGTCGAACGCGCCGGTCTGAAGACGCTCGCCGACAATCAGAAAGTGTCCTACGAGATGCAGTCGGGCCGCGATGGCCGGTCCTCGGCTGGCGATCTCAAACTGCTCTGAGCCCTCGGGATCAGGACCATCGAGGCCCGCGCTTGTCGCGGGCCTTTTTCATGCCAGCAGGTCGGCCTGCACATCCTTGCCCCAGCCGAGCGTAAGGTGACCGTCCCGCTCGATCACCGGGCGTTTCATCAAGGCAGGGTGCGCGGCCAGCAGCGCCTCGGGCGGGCCGCCGCGTTCGGCCTCGGACAGCCCGCGCCAGGTGGTGGAGGCGCGGTTGATCAGGCGGTCTCCGAAGGCGGATTGAAAGACCGCGATCTCGGCCTGTGACAGCGGGGTGTCCCGGACATCGCGGAACGTCACCTCATGCCCCGCCGCGGCAAGCGCCTTCAGCGCCTTGCGGCAGGTGTCACAGTTTTTCAGCCCGTACAGGATCATCGCCAGCCCCCTCAGTCCCCTATCCGTAGACACCGAAACGTCGCGTAACACAACCACTGGGCGGAACTTTGCCAGTCGGGGCTTGATGGGCCGCCCGGATCGGCGGAAATCCGATCACCGTCGGCAGCTTTTCGTCGTTTCCGTGATGTCAACATTTCGTGCCATTGCGAGAATCTTCATGGCGTTTTAGCAACAGTACAGGTGGGCAGTACGAGTCTCGTTTCACAGCAACTAAGGACGAAATGCGTTCCGCGCCCCTGCCCTCACGGGGTGCGCGGAAGGGGGCACAATGACAGTATCAAATGACCTGATCGAGCGGTTGTCGACCGAGACCGGACGCCGCATGATCGACACGGCGCGGCAGGGGCGGCGCCGGGCTCTGGCGACGATTTCGCATATCTGCGTGACGGTTACGACCGACGGGCAGACCACGCGGGAAGAACTTTTCGACGAGAGGCCGACCCTTGGCCAGATCGTCGACCGGGTGGGGCCCAAGGCCTATGTCGTCTCGATCACGCTGAAGCGCAAATCGCTGCGCGACCGCATCCGGCTGGCGCTTCTGGCGGCCTGAAAACCGCGTCGGATCCGCGTCTGCAAAACGTATGGCAGGCGTATGGCATCCGTCCCGACAAAGTCAGTCGCCGGTTTCCGGCGGGTCGGTGCGGACGATCTCGATCTTCACCTTGGTGACGAAGGCGGCAAGCGCGCCGATCACCGCCAGAAGGGGTGCTGCCAGCACGACCGCGCCCCCGGCCAGCGCGCCGATGGTCAGTGGCACTTCCAGAACCAGATCGCCATCGGGTTCGGTGATGCGGATGCGCTTGACCTCCGCCTCGGCGGCAAGCTCCTTCACCCGCGCCACAAGCTGATCGCCCGCGACCTCGATCTCTTCGGTCCAGGTCCGCTTCTTCGGGTCTTTGGGGTCGGTGTCGGGCATGTCTCTGCCTCCTCATGATGGCTGGCGGCAGGTTGGGCCGAGTCGGCGCGGCTGTCGTTGACGGGGATCAAGAAGAACGCGCCTCCCATCCCGAAGAGAGGGCACGGGTATTGCGGTTTACCTGCCATTAACCCTGCAGCGCCGATCATCGGCCATGTCCCGCTACCGTCGCCCGACCATCCCCGGCGCCACGGTCTTCTTCACCGTCGCGCTCGCCGACCGCCGCTCGGACCTTCTGGTCCGCGAGATCGGGACGTTGCGCAAAGCCGTGCGGGCGACACGGGCGGAGCGGCCCTTTGCGATCGATGCATGGGTGGTCCTGCCCGATCACATGCATTGCGTTTGGACCTTGCCGAAAGGCGACGCGGATTTTTCGACGCGCATGGCCGCGATCAAGGCCCGGTTCACGCGTGACATCCGTAGGTCGGGGTTCACCCCGACTCCGCCCGCCAATCCATATGGTGCGAGGGCCGGACGGAAGAGAGTCGGGGTGAACCCCGACCTACAAAAGGATGAAGCGCCGGTTTGGCAGAAACGGTTCTGGGAACATCACATCCGGGACGAGGCGGATTATCAGGCGCATGTCCGGTATTGTTGGATCAACCCCGTCAAACACGGATTGGTCGAACGGCCCGAGGATTGGCCGTATTCGTCATACCACCGCGACGGCGGTGTAATCCCGTAGGGTGCGCATTCATTGCGCACCCGGGGTGATGGGAAGCGGGGGCGGGGATGACGGAAAAAAGGGGCAAATTTGGAAGCGGTCCCGAAGGTGTGGTGCGCAATGAATGCGCACCCTACGGCTGGCTACGGCTTGCTCTCACGAGCCAAGCAGCTTTCTTGCGATTCCGACAAACTCAGAGACCCCAACATTGCACTTTTTGTCGTATGTATTCCAAGCGGTTAGAGACATTTTCCGATCTTTCGATTCAAGCGCAATATCCTTATCGACTAGGGAGCTGTGCATCGCGTCCGCCACGTCGCGCAGTTTCGAGTAGATTTCTTCGGGGAAGAAAAGTTCGTTACGACGAACCAAGGCATCAAATTTCGTAAACGCCGCGATGGCTTCACTCAATCGCAAACGGTCAATCATTGCCGTAAAGGCTTCTTGTATGTTTGTAGATCCGAGTACTTCCTTTTTTTGCCACGCTTGGAGCGCAAAGGAATCCATGTACTCTTCTCTCGCGTCGTTATCCATCTTTCTTAGGTCGGCGTATGACTGCAGCGGGGAAAGGCTCGCGACAATCTTAGTTTGCGCGTCTTTGAGGGAATCCCAAATATCTCGAAGTGACTCGAATTGCCTCTCCTGAAGTCGGACCTGCGCCTTCAGGCTTCCGTCAATTTCAGCGCGTAGCTTCTCAAGGTCTTTTGCATTCGAGTGTCGAAACATCTCAAGCTTTTGGGAGAACTTGGAATCGAGCCACGTTTCCCCGAAGTGCCTGAAGACATAGTAGGCGACTACCGCACCGCCGCCGCCAGCGCTGACAATTGCCCAAAAGAGTTTTGCGACATCAACGTCCAAAACTCACCCCCAAACGCCCTCAAACTCGCGCCATTCGCCCTTGGACATGCCGGAGTTTTCCTGCGTCACGACCTCTCCGGCCAGCCGACGCTTCAGCACCTCGACCCCCTTGCCCGACAGGTTCACCCCGCCCATCCGGTAGTCCTCGAACGCGCCGTAGGCCAAGGGCACCCAGTCGCGGACGATGTCGCACATCACCTCGGCATAGGCGCGGATTTCGTATTGGGCGTGGGTGTCGGCGCGCAGGCGCAGGAAGTGGAAGAGGTTGTGCAGGTCCACCTTCCAGTACCATTGCGTATAGACATTGGCGGGCAGGTTCATGCGGGCGAGTTCGCGGGCGAGGCCCTTCTGGCCCTCCTGGCTCAGCATATCCTCGTAATGGTCATAGGCCCGCGTGGCGTCGTCGCGCAGGATGTCGAGGACGCGCTGCGCCTCTTCGCCCTGCAAGAGCTCCCCCCGCCCCTGATTGTTCACCGTCGATTGCGCCGCCAGATGCTCCGGCGCGGGGATGTAAAACTCGCGGTCGAGGATCGAGTAGCGGGCGCTGTATTCGTTCACATTGGCGGTGCGGTGGCGGATCCACTGGCGGGCGACGAAGACCGGCAGCTTGACGTGGAACTTGACCTCGCACATCTCGAAGGGCGTCGAGTGCCAGTGGCGCATGAGGTAGCGGATGAGGCCTTCGTCATTCGTGACATGCTTGGTGCCCTTGCCATAGCTGACCCGCGCGGCCTGGGTGATGGCGTTGTCGTCGCCCATATAGTCGATGACGCGGACAAGGCCGTGGTCGAGCACTTCGTGGGCCACGTAGAGGCGCTTTTCCATCCCCTCGGAGGTGACGCGCAGCGTCGGTCTGGTCTCGGCGCGGGCCTCTTCGATCTCGGCCTTCTGTTCGGGGGTGAGTGTCATGGCGTCCTCCGGCATCTCGAATCGTCACCCACTATATCTATGGGTTGGCCGGGCGGTAAACGCGATAGAGTGTATCAGGGGCACATTTTCTGTCCGGTCACGATTTTCTGTGGATCGGGCCGCTTGGCGGCGGGGTAGCGGGGCTGTTAGGCTGCGGAAAAATAAGGGAGCGACGCATGGGCCTGAAATATCTGCACACGATGGTGAGGGTGAAGGATCTGGACGCCTCGATGGCGTTTTACCGGCTTCTGGGGCTGGAAGAAACGCGGCGCTGGGACAATGAGGGGGGTCGGTTCACGCTCGTGTTCATGGCGCCGCCGGGGCAGCCGGAGTGCCCGGTGGAGCTGACGTATAATTGGGACGGGGATGAGGGGCTGCCCTCGGACAGCCGCCATTTCGGGCATCTGGCCTATGAGGTCGACGACATCTATGCGACCTGCGCCCATCTGAAGGCCAATGGCGTCACGATCAACCGGCCGCCGCGCGACGGGCGGATGGCGTTCGTCCGCTCGCCCGACAATGTGTCGGTGGAGCTGTTGCAGGCGGGGGAGGCCAAGGCGCCGGCGGAGCCCTGGGCGAGCATGGAGAATACCGGTCATTGGTGAGGCTTTCGCTGACGCTGGTTCTGTGTCTGACAGCGTGGCCAGCGATGGCCGCCTGTCGGCTGGCCCTGCTGCTGGCGCTCGATGTCTCGGCCTCGGTCGACAGGGACGAGGACCTGTTGCAAAGGCAGGGACTGGCGCGGGCATTGCTGGCCCCGGCGGTGGCGGACGCATTCCTGGCGTTTGGCGACGAACACGTGGCGCTCGCCGTCTATGAATGGAGCGGGCGGCATCAGCAGGATCTTCTGCTGGACTGGACTTTGGTCACGGGGCCAGAGGATCTGGCGGTGGTGGCGGCGACGGTGGCCACGAGCGAGCGGGGCCATGACGACATGCCGACGGCGCTTGGCTATGCGCTGGGCCACGCGGCGGGATTGTTCGAACGGGCGCCGGATTGCGTGGCATGGAAGCTCGACGTGTCGGGCGACGGGCGCAACAATGAAGGCTTCGGGCCGGATCTGGCCTATCGCGAGTTTCCGCTGGACCGGGTGACCGTGAACGGGCTGGCGATTTCCGAAAGCGACCGGGAGATCGCGGATTATTACCGGCGGGTGCTGATCCGGGGGCCGGGGGCGTTTGTCATCGAAGTGACGCGGTTCGAGGATTACGAGGCGGCGATGACGGAAAAGCTGCTGAGGGAGCTGGAAGGCCCGGTGATCGGTATGCTGATCCCGCAGGCGCCCGGATGATCCGGGCTGCTCTTTCGGCCTTTCTACTGGCCACAGCTCCGGCGCATGCCGCCTGCCGTCAGGCGCTGGCCATAGGTCTCGACGTTTCCGGTTCGGTCGATCAGCGGGAATTTGTCCTGCAGGTGCAGGGACTTGCCGCCGCGCTTACATCGGATACGGTGCGCGGGGTGCTCTTGGAGGCACCGGGCTATCCGGTCGCTTTGGCGGTCTATGACTGGTCGGGGGCCGAACACCAGCGGTTGATCCTCGACTGGGTGGAGATCACCGACGAGGCTGTGCTTGAGCGGGTGGCGGGTGTGATCGCGACGGCGGTCCGGATCGAACGGTCGCCCGCGACCGGCGTCGGCGCGGCAATGCTTTACGGTGACGCGCTTCTGGCGCAGCGGCCCGATTGCCCGCGCGCGGCGCTGGATCTGACGGGTGACGGGCTGTCGAATTCCGGGCCACAGCCGCGCGATGTCGTGCTGCCGGGCCGCGTGCCCGAGGTCACGGTCAATGCGCTGGTGATCGGGGTGAACCGGGACGAGGGCTGGGATGGCGGCGATCCCGGCGTGGCGGAACTGACCGCGTGGTTTACGTCGGAGGTGATCCGGGGGCCGGATGCCTTTGTCGAGGTCGCCCTGGGATTCGAGGATTTCGCAGCGGCGATGGAGCGGAAGCTCTTGCGTGAACTTGCCGGGCTGACGGTCAGCGCATTTCCCGGGCCGGATGACAGGGTGGCGCTCAGCAATCGGGGCGCCGCCCCGCGAATATTCCGGGAACGATGAATGTGGCGCTCAGTAGATGTACCGGATCTGGTCGGTCCAGAACCGTTCCATCCGGCGCAGGAGCGCGTTCATCTCTTCAGTCGCGGCGAACCCGATGACACCGCGCGCCTGCATCACCTCGGCATGGCGAGCGAAGAGATCGGCAACGGCGTCATGCACCCTTCTGCCCTTTTCCGTCAGCCGCACCCGGACCGAGCGGCGGTCGGCCTCGCAGCGTTCGTGATGCATGTACCCGGCATCAACCAGCTTCTTCAGATTGTAGCTGACATTGGAGCCCTGATAGTAGCCGCGCGACTTCAGCTCGCCCGCCGTCACCTCATGTTCGCCGATATTGAAGAGCAGGAGCGCCTGCACCGCGTTGATCTCGATCTGGCCGAGCCGCTCGAACTCATCCTTGATCACATCCAGAAGCAACCGGTGCAGCCGTTCGACCAGCCCAAGCGTTTCGATATAAGAACCCAGGAGGCCTTTCTGCCGGGTCTCGTCGACCTGAGCGTGAACCGTCATCTCTTTCTCCGCCGTTTCTGCTGCTGGCCACAGCGTCAACGGAAAGAGGAAAATTTCGGTTAAAAGCGAACGAGTTCAGGACCGGGCGCGGTTCCGGTCCTGGGCAAACCCGGAGATGTCCGCAACCAGGGACGCAAATCTGCCCGGCGCAGGCGCGGCGCCGGTCATCCATTGGTAGAGATCCTGATCGTTCTCCCCCAGCAGCGCGTCGTAAAGCGCGAGGCGCTCGGTCGGCATGGTCGCCAGATGAGCATCGGCATATGGCCCGAGGATCAGATCCATCTCTTTCGTGCCGCGCCGCCATGACCGCATGGCGACGCGCTTCAGCCGGGCTTCAGGTGTTTCGCTCACGCGGCACCCTGTTCGAGCCCGTGGCGGAGCTTCTTTTCCAGCCGTCCCAGGCGTCCGGTCATCGCGGTCATCGCGGCGCGCAATTCGCGGATTTCGGCAAGCACGCCCTTGACTTGCGCGCTGTCGTCGCCGTCTTCGGTCATCTCGACGCCATCGCCCTCGCCGGTCAGCAGCCACATCAGCGATACGCCCAGCATACCGGCCAGCATCTGCAGCCGGTTGGCGCGCGGTTCTTTCGCATCGGCCTCCCAATGCTCGACGACCCTGGTTTTCACGCCCAGTCTCTGCGCCAGGTCAGCCTGACTCAAACCGGCGGCCTCACGCGCGGCAGCCAGCCGGTCACCGAAGGTCGCAGCCTCGTTGCTGTACCAGTTCTCGGCGGTTTCTGCTGTCTTTTCGAGCGTATCGGCGGTCATCTCAATTCCTTTTCGAAGTCGCTTGCGGGAGAAGAGGGGTCTATCTATGACATGGGCCCGGCAATTACAAACCGGAGTTCCGAAAAATGCCCTTCATTTCCGACACGCTGGCCCGCGTCAAACCGTCGCCCACCATCGCGGTGACCACGAAAGCGCAGGAATTGAAAGCCGCCGGGCGCGACGTGATCGGCCTTGGCGCGGGCGAGCCGGATTTCGATACGCCCGACAACATCAAGGCCGCCGCCAAACGCGCGATCGACGAGGGCAAGACCAAATACACCGCCGTCGATGGCATTCCTGAACTGAAAAAAGCGATCTGCGCCAAGTTCGAACGTGAAAACGGCCTCAGCTACAAGCCGAACCAAATCACGGTGGGCACCGGCGGCAAACAGACACTCTACAATGCGCTGATGGCGACGCTGAATCCCGGCGACGAAGTGATCATCCCCGCGCCCTACTGGGTCAGCTATCCGGATATGGTGCTGCTGGCCGGCGGCACACCGGTGCCGGTGGCCTGCGGGATCGAGAGCCAGTTCAAGCTGACGCCCGCGCAGCTTGAGGCGGCAATCACGCCGAAGACCAAGTGGTTCATCTTCAACTCGCCCTCGAACCCCACCGGGGCGGGTTACAGCCGGGACGAGTTAAAGGCGCTGACCGATGTGCTGATGCGCCACCCGCATGTCTGGGTGATGTCGGACGATATGTACGAACACCTCGTCTTCGACGATTTCGAGTTCGTGAGCCCCGCGCAGGTCGAACCCGGCCTCTACGACCGGACGCTGACCTGCAATGGCGTCTCCAAGGCCTATGCGATGACCGGCTGGCGGATCGGCTATGCGGCGGGACCGGTGGAACTGATCAAGGCGATGGGGACGATCCAGTCGCAATCGACCTCGAACCCCTCGTCAGTTTCGCAATATGCGGCTGTAGAGGCGCTGAACGGGCCGCAGGATTTCCTGGCCGAGAACAAGGTGACCTTCCAGCGCCGCCGCGATCTGGTTGTGTCGATGCTGAACCAGGCCAAGGGGATCAACTGCCCGCGCCCTGAAGGCGCGTTCTACGTCTATCCCGATATTTCGGACTGCATCGGCAAGACCTCGGCCGGGGGTACGAAAATCACCGATGACGAAGCCTTCGCCACGGCACTGCTGGAAGAGACCGGCGTCGCCGTCGTCTTTGGCGCGGCCTTCGGGGTTTCGCCGAACTTCCGCGTCAGCTACGCTACTTCGGACGCGGCGCTGGAAGAGGCCTGCCGCCGGATCCAGTCCTTCTGCGCGGGGCTGAACTAGGGGGAAACCATGGCGGGCGATCTGCCGGACTATTACTTCCGCATCCGCGAAAATGGTGCTGCGGTCTTTCGGGTGGATACCGAAAACCGCCAGCGGCGGATCGAGATGGACCAGATCGCCGTCGTCAATGTGAAGAACGGCGAGATCAAGCCGCAGGGTGACCGCAAGCTGTCGCCCGAGGACATGGCGACGATCCGCGACTGGCTGGAGGCGCGGCGGGCATTGCTGGCCCGCCGGGATGTCGACGATATCCTCCGCGCGGTCGATCACCTCAACCTCACCACGCAATGGGCGCAGTCAAAGGCGACCGATGCGCAGCTGGAGGACGTGACCGACGCGCTCCTGCTTGCGATGCATGACCTGCGGTCGGTGCTGGTGCGCAAGAAATCCGAGCGGGTCCTGGCATCGCAGGGCGACAAAGCGACCGGCAGTTCCTGATCACGCTGTTTTCAGATTGTGGCGCCCGTTCCGGGCGCCAAGACATATCTCGCCCCCGCAAGAGCGGGGGCTCGGGCCTGCCTCCGGCGGGAGTATTTCCGGACAGAAAGTAACAGTCCTTTATCCACTTTCTGTCGGAAAAAAACTCCGGGGTTTGGGGCAGCGCCCCAACCGGCCGCGCCGATGCGCGGCCCCAGTAAAGGAATGGCCCGGAACGGGCCGCCTTGGGATCAGGCCAGTTCCACCTGCCCCCAACGCCCCCAGAACCGCCACATCAGGAGGATTGCGGCGACCGCAAGCCCGACGGTGAGCCCCAACCAGAGCCCGGCCCCGCCGAAGCCCATAGGGAAGGCCAGAAGATAGCTCGCCGGGATGCCGATCACCCAGTAGCTGATCACCGTGATCCAGAGTGGACCGGCCGTATCCTGCACCCCGCGCAGAAGCCCAAGCGCCATGACCTGTGCGGCATCGAACATCTGGAAAAGCGCCGCGAAGGCCAGAAGCACGGTTCCGAACGCGACGATCGCCTCCACCTCCGGCTTCGCCTCGTCGAGGAAAAGCCCGATGATCGGCCCCGGCAGGATCAGGAAGACCGCCACGACGACAAGCCCGAAGAGAAGCGACATCGCGATCGCCGCAACGGCCCCGTCGCGCAGCCCGACAAAGTCGCCCCGCCCCTCGGCATGGCCGACCCGCACGGTCGCGGCATTGGAAAGCCCCAGATGCACCATGAAGGCCAAAGCCGCGACCTCGATCGCGATGCCATGGGCGGCCAGTTCCACCGTGCCGACCCAGCCCATCATCAGCGCCGAAGCGTTGAAAAGCCCACCCTCGGCGAGCCCCGTCAGCCCGACCGGCCAGCCGAGCCGCCAGACCCGTTTGAAGGCTGGCCAGTCCGGCCGCCAGAACCGCTGGAAGAGGTGGAACCGCCTGAGATCGGGTTGCCGCGCTGCGTAAAGTGCCAGGAGGAGCGCCGTGACGCTCTGCGTCACCAGCGTCGCCACCGCCGCGCCGCGCACGCCAAGCTCGGGCGCGCCCCAGTTGCCGAAGATCAGCATCCAGTTGAGCGCCACGTTGACACAGGCCCCCGCCATCGTGGCCCACAGCACCACCCCGGTCCGTTCCAGTGCCGACAGATAGCCGCGGAACGTATTGACCAGCAAAGCCGGGATCAGGCCGAAGCCCGCGATCCTCAGGTAATCCTGCGCCAGCGCCGCAAGCTCCGGCTCCTGCCCGAGTGCGGCAAGGACCGGGCCGGACCACCACATCACCGGCAGAACCGCCACGCCGAAAAGGATCGAATGCCACATCGTCATGCGTGTATCGCGGCGGACCTGCGTCTCGTCCCCCTTGCCGAGCGACGAGGCCACCATGCCCATCATCGCGATGGAATACCCCGCACCGAGAATGAAGAGGATGAAGAAAGTTGAGGCGCCAAGGACGACCGAGGCCAGAGCCTCGACCCCGTACCAGCCCAGCATCACCGTATCGGTGACATGCAGCACCATCTGCGCAAGGTTCGAGCCGATGAGCGGCAGTCCGAGCGCAAGAAGCGCCCGCATATGGGCGCCGTATGTAAGCCGTTCCGTCATCCCCGAGCCTTACGCCCGACCGGGGGTAAGGTCCAGAGGCTGTCTCAGGCTGCGATATGCGCCGTCACGACAGCCGGATCACGCTCCGGCAGGCGGATGAAACCCGCCCGGTCGGAGATCCTCCGGATCGCGGTATTGGTCCTCAGGAAATGGATCCAGATGTCACGCAGCCCGCGCCGCCGCGCCTCGCCCACGACGCCGTCAAAGAGCGCACCGCCGATTCCGGCCCTTCGCGTGTCCTCATCGACCGAAAGCGCGATCTCCGCTATCGGATCGCCGCCCTCGCCGATATGCAGTTCGGCAAGGCCGCACAATCGCCCATCAATCCGTGCCCCGAGGATGAGTGCCGGACGGGTGGCTGCCGCGTAGCGCATGACGGCCGCGTCCGAGGACCAGACGAGGAACCGGTTCAGCCGCGATTCCGGGCCAAGATGCAAAAGATGGGCCCGCAGGACGGGTCGCCACACCGGGTCGTCCTGCCGCCAGGCGTCAAAGTTCAGCCGGGATAAAACTGGATCGGACATCCTGCCCGCCCCTGATTCTGCGCATGCATTGCCGCAATGCAGCATCAAGATGGGGCTTCAATGGCGTCAGGGGAATACCCAGTAACCGCAATTCCGGTCTGCAGGGCAAACAAGTCACGCCCCCTGCGCCCGGTTCATGCCTTGCTTGTCGCGGCAGCCCTCCGCCTTGGTGCCGGCTTCGCGGCGGTTTCAGCCGCTACCGGTTCCTTGCCGTTCTGACCGGGTTTGCGGCGCAGATTCGGATGCATCGACGCGCCGAGGATATGGTCTGAGCCGTGGACGACATGGCTCGCCCGGCCGACGATCAGGGGATCGGGTGCGCCGACAACCTCATTGTCCTTGTCGGGATAGTCGAGCGAGGCGAGGAAATGGCGCATGCAATTGAGCCGCGCCCGTTTCTTGTCATTCGACTTGATGATCGTCCAGGGCGCATCGGCAGTATCGGTGTAGAAGAACATCGCCTCTTTCGCCTCGGTATAATCGTCCCACTTGTCGAGCGATGCCTTGTCGATCGGCGACAGTTTCCAGCGCTTCAGGGGATCGGTTTCCCGCGACTTGAACCGGCGGCGCTGCTCCGTTTGCGTGACCGAGAACCAGTATTTGTAAAGCCGGATGCCAGAACGGACGAGCATTCGTTCCATCTCGGGCGCCTGGCGCATGAATTCGAGGTAATCGGTGGGCGAGCAGAAGCCCATCACCCGCTCCACGCCTGCCCGGTTGTACCAACTCCGGTCATAGAAGACCATTTCGCCCGCCGTCGGCAGGTGTTCGATATAGCGCTGGAAGAACCACTGGCCGCGTTCCTCGTCTGTCGGCTTGTTCAGCGCCACGACGCGCGCGAAGCGGGGGTTGAGATGCTCCATGAACCGCTTGATCGTGCCGCCCTTGCCCGCGGCGTCGCGGCCCTCGAAGAGGATGACGAATTTCTGACCCGTCTCCAGCGCCCATTTCTGGACCTTCAGCAGTTCAGCCTGAAGCCGGGCTTTCTCGGCCTCGTAATCGCGGCGGATCATCTTGCGGGAATAGGGATAGCGGCCGCTTTCAAAGGCGTGCCGGATCGCGTCTGCATCGACGACAGGAAAGCTCTTCAGCCCAGGTTTCCGCTCGACTGGATCAGACGGCACATCCGCGCCATTACCCGCCTCAGGCGTCGTGGCAGGGGTTTCAACAACGGTTTCAACAAGGGCTTCCTGTTCGGTCATGCCGGTCCTCCGTCCTGTTCGATGATCTGCGGATTCTAGATGACCTGCCAACCGCACGCCTTGACCCGTGTCAAAAACCCTGAAGGAATCCTTCCCCCTGCCCCAAGGTCGCGCTACCGATAGGATCAGCAATCCCACCGGAGGCCCCAATGCTCACGATCTACGGCGTCTATCGCAGCCGCGCGTCGCGCAACTTCTGGCTGCTGGAGGAACTGAACATGGAGTTTGACCATGTTCCGGTGATCCAGGGCTACCGCCTGCCCGATCCCGAGGCAGCGGACGCGCCCTTCAACACGCTCTCGCCCGGTTTCGTCGCGATCAGCCCTGCAGGTGCCGTGCCAGTTCTGAAGGACGGCGACTTCGTGCTGTCGGAATCGCTCGCGATGAACCTTTACATCGCGCGCAAGGCGGGCGGGCCGCTCGCCCCGGCGGATGCCCGGGAAAACGCGCTGATGGAGCAATGGGCGCTTTACGGCATGACCGCGATCGAGACCCATGCGCTCGCCATCATGTACGCCCATGCCGAGGGACGGGCGAAGACACCGGCAGGCGAGGCCGAGATCGCGATGGAGACGGCCCGCCTCCGCCGTCCGCTCAAGGTCCTCAACGCGCATCTGCGCGAAAACGGCCATATGGTCGGCGACCGTTTCACCGTCGCGGACATCAACATGGCCGAGATCATCCGCTACGCACAAGCCGAGCCGGGGTTGGTCGACCAGTTCCCCGCCATCGCGGGCTGGATGTCAGCCTGCCAGGACCGGCCTGCGTTCAAGTCGATGTGGGCGAAACGGCTGGCCGAACCGGCGTGAGGCGTTGCTGGCTTCAACCCGAAGCGGGCCTTGGTTCCGGACCGAGTTCGCACCGAAACAGAGATCACTAAGGCGTTGTGTGTTCCAGCATCAAGATTTTTGCCGGATCTTCTTTGGTGCGGTGATAGAACCAACGATCCATGGTTCGGGCCAGAAGCGCGTCACCACTCAGAAAGAGCCGACCGGTCTCAATCTCGCGGGGGATAGTTGTCCGTCCCAGCAGAATTGAAGAAATCGAAAATCGATCGGTTTCGATGAACAGGTCAACGTCAAAACCGGGGATCGACGAACAGATTTCTATCGGCAATCCGGGGCGGATAAGCACCCAATATGTATCATATTCAAGACCCGGATCGCTAAACCGGAACTGAATGACCACCTGACGCTTTGGCAGTTCGTCCAAGTCGAAGTAATTCCGCATCTGCCACATCAGGTTGGAGACAGAGAGTTTTTCGAGCGCCTGTCGGGCCTCGATGTTGCACTGTGCCCAGTTCCCAAGTGCGTCCAGCGCGGGTTCCAGATCGATCGCGCGTTGCGTGCGCACGTAGTGCACCTCGCCCGTCGCCCGGTCCTCGAGCCTCTCGACCAGCCCGTGCGCCTCAAGTTCCTTCAGACGTTTCGACAAAAGGGTTGGTGAGATACTGCCGACCCCGCGCTTGATGTCGTTGAACTTGGTCGATCCGCCCCACATCTCGGTCAGGATCGGGATCGTCCAGCGCGGCTCCAGAATTTCGCAGGCATGTGATATCGGGCAGATCAGTCCATAAGGCTTGACGCTCATCGGGCAAATTCCTCCGGAATTCAGCCTAATGAAGGCTTGGCCTTTGGGTCCAGTACACAATCTGTATTGGGTGTGGTTCTCTTTTTATACTACCCGGTCCTCGCTTTGTACTGGCAGCATCTGCAAATCACCGAAGTTGCGAAGGCAGATAGCCAGAGAAAGGAAGGATGATATGCGTCGATTTGTTATTGAGCGGGAGATCCCGACCGTCGGAAGTTTTGATCGCGGCCAGCTTCGCGACGCTTCACGGACATCTAACGATGCTTTGGCCAAGCTTTCGCCGAAGGTTCAGTGGGAACACTCCTATGTCGCTGATAACAAGACATTTTGCGTCTATCTTGCTGATGACGAGGACGCCATCCACGAACATGCCAAGCTGAGCGGGTTTCCGGCAAACCGCATCACGCCGATTTCGTCGGTTATCGATCCGACGACAGCCAACTGACGTGGTAGATTTGGCCGGTGTGCTTTCTCCCAGCCACCGGTCAAATACCGATGCGTCTCAAAAGCGCACGTGCGCTGTCTCCTACATTCGCACTGTTCGTCTGTCTTATCTGAGCCTGTCTGGAATCTCGCAGACCGGAATCGGCACCATCTTGTGCTGGTTGGCCCGGTTCAGGCGGCGGTAGATCGCCATGACCTCGGCCTGCCTGCCGGTCAAGGCGGCCTCGTCACCCGTGAAGCTCATCGCCCATTCCAACTCGGGATAGCTCGCGCCGATCTGGTCCTCGTCGGTGCGGCTGTCACCCCAGAGCCCATCTGTGGGTGGCGCGCCGAGAATGGCGTCATTGACGCCCAGCGCCCGGCCGATCTCATAGACCTCGGACTTCATCAGATCGGCAATCGGGCTCAGGTCCACCCCGCCATCGCCGTATTTGGTAAAGAACCCGACGCCGAAATCCTCGACCTTGTTGCCAGTGCCGACAACCAGACGGCCATGCTGGCCAGCAAGGTAGTAAAGCGTGGTCATCCTCAGTCGCGCACGAGTATTGACCAATGCCATCTCGCGCGCGGCACCCTGCGGTTCCCCAGGCAATGCGGCGACAAGACTGTCGAAGACGCCGGTCAGCTCCACCTCGACACCGTCAACCGCCGGATGCCGCGCCTTCAGCATTGCGATATGGTCGCGCGCCCGGCTGACCTGATCCTTGCTTTGGTGGATCGGCATCTCAACCACCAGGGTCGGCCGTCCGGTCCGTGCCGCAAGCGCCGAGGAGACGGCGGAATCGATCCCGCCCGACACGCCGACGACGAAACCCTTCATTCCGGCCCGGGCGCAATAGTCCTCAAGCCAGCCTGTGATGTGGTCAATGACCGCCTCGGTCTTCATCTAATTCTCCCTTCAGGGTTCATCGATATGGCGTCCCCGCCTGAATTCAAGCAGCGCCCGGCTTTCGCGCCACGAAATCAATCAGCGCCGAGCGTCCCGAATGCCCCGTGCCTTCGTCGACATCGGCATCGAAATCCTCGGCCCGCAGCACTTCATACCCCGCGAAGGCGTCGTGCAGGAGGTCGAGCGTATACATATTCGCGGAATCGGGCGGGCCACCCGTGCCGTAGCCCACCTGACGCGGGGCATAACCGTGAAGCAGAAGCAGCCCGCCCGGCTTCAGCGCCCGGTCGATGCGGCGGAACAGCTCCGCCCGGTCGGCGGGGCCGACGAACTGGATGAAGATGCCCGCGACGGTGTCGTATTGCCGCGACCAGTCCCAGCCATCGAGATCGGTCACATGAAAGGTGACCTCAGCCCCTTTTGCCGCTGCAAGAAGCCGTGCCTTGGCCACCGCGTTCTCCGCCGGATCGAAGGCGGTGACGCGCATCCCCTGACCGGCCAGCCAGACTGATTTCCGCCCCTCTCCGTCGGCGATGCAGAGCACCTCGTCGCCCGGCACCAGCCAGCCTGCCGCGCGATGCAGGAAATCCGCTGGTTCCGTGCCGAAGAGATAGTCGTCGCCCGCATAGCGTTCATTCCACATCCCGCTCTCCTTGGTGGCGCAACTTTTCCCGACCGCAATATTTCGTGGATATCCGCCCGGCGCAAGGGCAAGCCCGCTTGCCCCGCCGCCCCCCGCATGGTCTAATCGCCGACCAATCAAGAAGACGAGCAGCACCATGGCGAACGACATCTTCTCCGGCCAGCCGGACGACTACAACGCCTCTTCGATCGAGGTGCTTGAGGGGCTGGAACCCGTCCGCAAGCGGCCCGGCATGTATATCGGCGGCACCGACGAACGGGCGCTGCATCACATGGTGGCCGAGATTCTCGACAACTCGATGGACGAGGCCGTCGCGGGTCATGCCAACCGGATCGAGGTCGAACTCAACGCGGATTTCGCCGTCACCATCCGCGACAATGGCCGCGGCATCCCCATCGACCCGCATCCGAAATTCCCCGGCAAGTCGGCGCTGGAGGTGATCCTCTGCACGCTGCACGCGGGCGGCAAGTTTTCCGGCAAGGCCTATCAGACCTCGGGCGGCCTGCACGGCGTCGGCGCCTCGGTCGTCAACGCGCTCTCCGATTCCATGGTGGTCGAGGTCGCCCGCAACAAGGAGCTTTACGAACAGCGCTTCTCGCGCGGCCTGCCCCTCGGCCCGATCAAAAAGACCGGCGCGACCCAGAACCGGCGCGGCACCACGATCACCTTCCATGCCGATGAAGAGATCTTCGGCCATCACCGCTTCAAACCCGCGCGGCTTTTCAAGATGGTGCGGTCCAAGGCCTATCTCTTCTCGGGCGTCGAGATCCGCTGGAAAAGCGCCATCGATGACGGCGAAACCCCGGTGGAGGCCACGTTCCACTTCCCCGGCGGCCTTTCCGATTACCTTTCCGAACAGCTCAACGGCTCCACCACCTATGCCGACCGCCCCTTTGCCGGAAAGGTCGGGTTTCAGGAGAAATACGGCGAACCCGGCAGCGTCGAATGGGCGATCAACTGGACCCCCTCGCGCGACGGCTTCATCCAGTCCTATTGCAACACCGTCCCCACGCCCGAGGGCGGCACGCATGAGGCGGGCTTCTGGGCCGCGATCCTGAAGGGCATCCGCGCCTACGGCGAGTTGGTCAACAACAAGAAGGCGGCGCAGATCACCCGCGACGACCTTCTGACCGGGGGCTGCGCGCTCGTCTCCTGCTTCATCCGCGACCCGGCCTTTGTCGGCCAGACCAAGGACCGGCTGTCGACCGAGGCGGCGGCGAAGATGACCGAAGGCGCGGTACGCGACCATTTCGACAACTGGCTGGCGGCGGATACGAAATCCGCGGGCGCCATCCTCGATTTCCTCGTCCTGCGCGCCGAGGAACGCCTGCGCCGCCGGCAGGAAAAGGAAACCGCGCGCAAATCGGCCACCAAGAAACTGCGCCTGCCCGGCAAGCTCGTCGATTGCTCCGCCACGGCGCGCGAGGGCACCGAACTCTTCATCGTCGAAGGCGACTCGGCGGGCGGTTCGGCCAAGATGGCGCGGGACCGCAAGACACAAGCCCTCTTGCCCCTGCGCGGCAAGATCCTCAACGTGCTTGGCGCCGCCTCATCGAAACTCGGCACCAATCAGGAGATCAGCGACCTGACCCAGGCGCTCGGCTGCGGGCTGGGGACACGGTTCAATATCGACGATCTGCGCTATGACAAGATCATCATCATGACCGATGCCGATGTCGACGGCGCCCATATCGCGTCCCTCTTGATGACCTTCTTCTTCACCCAGATGCGGCCGATGATCGACAAGGGGCACCTCTACCTCGCCTGCCCGCCGCTCTACCGGCTGACCCAAGGCGCCAAACGCATCTATGTGGCCGATGATGCCGAGAAAGAGCGCATGATGGCCAAGGGCCTTGGTGGCAAGGGCAAGATCGACGTCCAGCGCTTCAAGGGTCTGGGAGAGATGGACGCCAAGGACCTGAAAGACACGACCATGAACCCCGAGACCCGCAAACTGATCCGCGTCTCCATCGACGACGAGTTCCCGGGTGAGACCGGAGACCTCGTGGAGCGGCTGATGGGCAAGAAGCCGGAACTGCGGTTCCAGTATATCAGCGAGAACGCGCGGTTCGTGGAGGAGTTGGATGTTTGAGTGAAAATGTCAAAAGACGCACGAACTCCTTAGGATGGATCGGAATTCTCTCATCTCTTTGTTACGTCGTAGCGGTCGCCTTCTTTCAATGGGAAAACCTGCTCGGGATTCGACAGCTTCAACTCAATGAATTCGGCGATTTCCTTGCAGGTATTTTTGGGCCACTTGCGATATTCTGGCTAATACTCGGATTCTTTCAGCAGGGAGAAGAACTGAGAAACTCAGTCGAAACATTGAAACTACAAGCAAAGGAACTTGCAAACTCGGTCGAGCAACAACGTGAATTAGTTAGCGTGACCAGGGAAACTCTCGAACATGAACGGAACATGTTGGAGGAAGAGCGAAAAACTCGAAAAAGAAGCATTCAACCAAGGTTTGCCGTCATTAGCGCAGGCGGTTCACAAAGTGGTGGCAAGTACACCAACCGAATTCACATAACGAATACAGGAAATGAAGTGTCACTCGTTTCTGTATGGATGGAACCAGCGCCAGAAGATGGATCTACAATTAGACGAGATCATTGGCCGAATGGACTTAGGCAAGAGTGGAGCGTTCGACTTGAAGAGATTGGTCCAAACTCCCGTGAACGCGTTTTGTTCATAGAATTCAATGACCGCGATGGCTCGGTGGGCAGGTCATCATTTAAAGTTGCAGTGGCAAAAGAAGACTCGCCATTCCAACTTGATTGCGAAGAACTTTCCAGCGGGCTGTAGGGTGCGCTTCAATGCACCATCCCGCCGCGTTGACCACACCCAACGCCTACTCTTTCTCTCGACATCACCATTCCCCCGCCCGATTTGTCCCGCGACAAGTCGAGGCACTGCCTCGACGGCCGCGCCTGCCACCCGGCCCGCCCGACGCGGGCGGGCGTTCGACCGGGGTGAGGAGGACAAGCAAACGCTCCGGTGGAGCGTTTGCCCGACGAACGTCCACCGGACCGTTTCTGATCCGGTCTCACCCCCCGGCAGGCGCGTTACCGCGCCCGCCAAGTCAGGCGCGCCCCGGTTTACAACCGATGGAGCCAGCCGCACCCCCCTTTGCCCTCCGGCTCGCGCCTCCGGGCAATCGGACCTACCGAAGGTCCACTGGACCTTCGGCTGACGGTCCTCGGACGCTTCCGCCGCCCTATTTCTTCAACAATGTCGCCCCGGTTTCGGTCCTCAGGATCTTGCCGTCCTTCAGCGTATGGACCCCCATCACCGCCTCGCTCGTGCCGTCGGGGAAATCCATCACTGAATGCTCAACGAGAATGTCGCCGTTTTCATAGATCAGCCGCTGGTCGCGGATCGCCATCTTGTCGCTGGCCATCATCCGCCGGACCATCTCTGCCATCGCGGCCTTGCCCATCGTCTCGCCGCTCTGGTGGCGAACGAAAGTGAAGTCGTCGTGCATGAGGTCGATATAGGCCTCGGCGTCACGGGCCTCCATCGCCTTATCGAGCATCTGGTAAAGTGCCATCGCATCCTCCCTCGCTGTGCCGATGTCCAAGGGTGAACCTCGGCCGCCCGTGGGGCAAGGAGAAAGGCAAGTGTACGACTCGCCCGCCCCTCGTGCGAGGGAGGGTGTCTTCCCCAAACGCCCACAAGTCGATTTCCGCACAGGACCCGCACATCCCCCTTGCGGACCACCACAGCCGCACTAGATTCCCCTTGCAGGCCCGGGCCACGACGCCCCCTGCTGCCCATCGGGATCATCGCCCTGTCCGACAGACAGGCTCCCCTGCCCCCCTGAGCACCGATCCGGACGGCATCAGCCGCCCGGTCCTCACGCGATAAGGGAAGACAAATGTCCAAGGAAAAAAGCCGCGGTAACCGCGAAGCCAAGAAGCCGAAGAAGGAAAAGCCGAAGGTGCTCGCCACCGCCAATTCCGGTGCCGCCAAGGCCGACACCGTGATCGCCGGCAAGAAGGTCAAGTGACCCCGAGGCGGGCGGGCCTGCCCGGCCCGCCCCCTCCGATTGCATTGCCGCCCGCCTTGGCCGAAACTGCCCCTCGAACGCAATCAAGGGGGCAGGCATGACCGAGGTCACCGGCGGATGCCAATGCGGCGCGGTGCGGATCGCCGCGCGGGGGGAGCCTCTGCGCGTCGGCATCTGCCATTGCCTCGACTGCCGCAAGCATCACGGCGCGCTCTTCCACGCCTCGGCGATCTTTCCCGAAGCCGCCGTCACGGTGACGGGTGAGACGCGCGCCTATAAGGGCCGGCATTTCTGCCCCACCTGCGGCTCCTCGGTCTATTCCCGGTCGGGGGACGAGATGGAACTGCATCTCGGCATGTTCGACGCGCCCGACAGGTTCCGCCCGACTTACGAGCTCTGGACCATCCGCCGCGAGGGCTGGCTGCCATCCTTCCCGACCGACCGCCTGTTCCCACGCAACCGCGAGGAGTGACTTCACTGTAACGACATCTGTCGGGACGGAGGCTGTACGCAGGCCATACGCTTGCGGTACGGATACCATACCGGGTTTGCGGCAAGACGGGCGGGCATCATGGATTTCATCACCGACAACCAGCTGCCGCTGATCCTGATGTGTTTCGTGGTCGGCTGCCTTTTCACCTCTTACCTTTTCCGCCGCCATGTCTCGCAGAAAGCGTGGAAAATCGCCGATCTGGTGTGGATCTGCCTCGGCGGGATCGGGGCATTAACCGCAGTGATTGCAGGGGTTTACGCCGAGGATTCGTCCCGCCTCTCGCGCCAGATCGACATCGCCTATGCCACCACCCGCGAATTCGACCGCGACGCCGCAAGGTTCCGGCTGGCCCATTGCGAGGTAAACCACCCCGCCGCCACCTTCCGCACCGCCATCCGCGACCTCTGCGACAAGGTCGAATTCCTCTCCGCCTCCACCGCCGGCAACGCCCAGTTACCGCTCTTCATCGCCGTCACCGAACGCGCCGCGCCGCTGCAGGGGTTGAACCTGTTTTTCGGAAGTAAATCCAGTGATATGGAGGACGAAGTTGAGAGCTTTGATATGGCTGAATTCCTCGCCTTTGAACCGCGCGACGCCATGACAGAGGCGGCTGTGGCGCTGCTTCGTCAGGCCCCCAGCGTCGCTGGGATCGCCGCCGAGTTTCAGGTCATCGCCAAGGCCTATGAGGACCTGATCGGCGAGGTCATGCATCTGAGGGATGAATGGCAGGTGCTGGAGGACAGTGCGGGCATCCTGACGCTTCAGATCCTCGCGCTCTGTCTCGTCGCCTTTGCGGCCCCCTTCCGGTTAGGCAAATCCATCGTCGATCTGATCTGAACTTATTCCTGCAAGCCCTTTAGATAATTGGCTAATGCCACGAGATTGGCTGGTGTGGGCGTCGCGATCCCGTCGCCGGTATCGACCCGCACCAGAGGCCCTTCCTGCAAGGCAACGCCCAGTTCCGGCATCACCGAACTGCGGTCGCCGCGTCGGGAATAGCCGTCAATAACCGACATCACCTGCGCCATCGGGAAAGTGCCGCCATTGCGCGCCGAGATGGTCGTCAGGTCAGCCGGGGCCTTGCCAAGCCCCTCCGCCGCCGGACCGTCACCCCGACCGCCCGCCCCGTGGCAGGACAGGCAATAGTCCTGATAGAGCGCCCGGCCTGATACCTGCCGCTCGGGCGCGCAGGCCGTTAGTGCGCAGGCTGCCGCGATGGGTATGAGGATCCGGATCATGGTTTGTCCTTTCGTGACGGTGTCGTCATTCTTCCACCTGTATCGCAGCCAGATAGTCTACGACAGCCAGAACCCGTTCGGAGGTGATGACCGGCGTGCCGTCACGGGCATCGGCCACGGAGGCATCGCCCGCAAAGACCGTGCCGAACAGAGGCATCGGCCCACCATGGCCACGCAGACCAGTGCGGCCGTCGATGATATGGACCACCTTCAGCCAGGGGAACTCCCCGCCATTGCGCGCGGCGATGCGGGTCAGATCGGGAACCGGTATCGTGATCAGATCGCGCATTGGCCCGTCACCTGTCGCCTTTTCCCCGTGACAGGCGGCACAGGCACCGGCAAAGACCTCGGCGCCAAGCGTGATGTCGGTTGCGGCTTGAGCCGGGTATGCGAAGAGGCAGAGAATGAGGACGAGGGGGCGCATTTCGCGGTCTCCTGTTGCGTCGGTCCCATCCTGCGGCGGGCCTGACGCCTGCACCTTGATCAGGATCATATCGGCCGCTCAGAGCGGTTGCAGTCCCGCCGGATCATAGCCGTTGAAGCGCAGCACATCCCGCGCCGCCTGCATCAGGTCGGGCCGCACCTCCGGCGTGCGCGACAGGATGCGGGCAAAGTGCCGCGACGGGGTACCGATCACTGCAATCCGGTAATCGGCATCGGTCCAGAGCACCCAGAGTGCCTCAGTTCCCTCCGGCATCCGTCGCTCTATACGGCCGGGGCCGGTGACCGCCGCTTCGGTCGCGAAAGTCCGCGATCCGGACGGCCCGCAGACCGTGCCGGTGACGCGATAGCGCCCCGCGCCGGTCACGTCCCAGGTCTCCGCGTGCGGACCGCAGGCCGGGTCGCCGATTGTCGCCGCGACATGCCAGACATCCGCGAACCGTCCCGCGTCGAAAAAGGCCGCCGAGGACATTCCGGGGGGCTCCGGTGCGGGCGGCGTCCGGTCGCATCCGGCAAGCGCAGCCAGAACAAGAGGCAGCAGCACGGCAAGATCTGTCAGGCGGGGCATTCAAGGAGTTCCGGGCGAAGGGGACGCCTCGTCACCCTTATCGAGACCGGCCCGATGCGCAAGGCGGCTTGCCGGCCAGAGCTTGACCGAATACGAAACGAATTGATGAAACGCGAAAAGCCGATCTTTGCCCCGGACCCCGCGCCGCTCGACGTGGCGGTGCTGGTCATGGCCGATACCAACGCCCTGTCGCTCGCCGCCGCGGTCGATCCGATGCGGGCGGCAAATCGCCGGGCGGGACGAACGCTCTTTACCTGGCGCTATTACAGTGCGGCGGCGGGCGCGATTCCGGTGACGACCGGGTTCCGGATCGACGCGGACGCGCTGCCGGACCGGATCGAAGCGGACATCCTGCTGATCGTCGCGGGCTTTCGGCTGATCGAACAGGCAACGCCGCCGCTGCTGGCCCGGCTGAGGCGTCTTGCCCCGCGGCTCAGGGCGATGATCGGGGTCGATGGCGGTCCGTGGTTCCTTGCGCTCGCGGGGCTCCTAGATGGGCGGTCGGCGACGGTGCATTGGGAAGACCTCGAAACCTTCGCCGACCGGTTTCCCGCCGTCGACGTCCGTCAGGACCGCTACGTGATCTCGGGGCCTTTTGTGACCACCGGGGGGGCGGCGCCCTGCCTTGATATGATGCTGGAACTGATCCGCACACGGCACGGCGCAGAACTGGCGCTAAGGGTCGCGGGGGCCTTTCTTTACGAGCCGGTCCATGCCGCGACCGTGCCGCAGCAGGCAGTGTCGGCCGCAAGGCTGGCCAAGGGCGATCCCGCACTTGGCCGCGCGATCGCGCTGATGGAACGAGGCGTGGAGAACCCGATCCCCATTGCCGCCATTGCCCGGCGCATCGGCCTGTCGCAACGGCGGCTTGAGATGCTATTCGCCGAAAGGCTTGGCACCAGCCCGGGCCGGTTCTTCCTTGACCTCAGGCTTGACGAGGCGCGGCGCATGGTCGTCGATACACGGCTTCCCCTGCAGGAGGTCGCGCTCAGAACCGGGTTTTCCAGCCAGATGGCCTTTGCCCGCGCTTTCCGGGCGCGGTTCGGCGCACCGGCCTCGGCGCTCAGACGGTCAGCGGGGGCGGTTCAGGCAAAGACACCCTGACAGAACCAGCCGCCTGACACTGCCCCGCCATGGGCGTAGTAGAGCCAGAGCCTTTCGCCCGTCGTCACCTCCACCCGCCAGTAATCGCGGGTGCCCGAACGCCAGCCGGGTTCATCGAGCCACCATTCCGGTGCGATCCGTTCCGGGCCGGTGGCCGAGGCCGTCACCAGAACGCGTCGGCGCCAGCGGAAGCGGGCGGGCACCATCGGGTCGTCATGGGCCTGAACCGGCTCGCAGCGGAAAAGCACGACGGGCCGGGGGTTGCGGGGCGGCGGCCATATCTCGGCCGGTTTCGACCAGGCGACGGGCAGGATTTTCGCGGTCTTCTCGGGGATATGGGTATCGACCGGGACGAGCCGGGTGATCGCCTCCATCCCGACCCGGGTCCCGAGCCGCGAGACCAACCTTTCGAACTCCTCCCCTTCGGGGCAGCCCTCGACCGGGTCATAGGGGCCGCGATGCTGACGGGCTTGGACCGGTTCGGTGACATGCGCCTCCAGCCGGAGCGTGTCGATGCCGAACCCCGCCTCCACCCCGGCCAGCTTCAGCACCAGAAGCGGGCGCAGCATGGCGGGGTCGGCGCTGGCCCGGGCCAGACCGATCTCGATCTCCTGCATCCTGTGATCGGCGTGGAAAAGCTGCAGCCGGACCCGCCGCGCGCCCTGCCCCCGCGCCTTCAAGCGATCGCAGAGCGCAGGCAGAAGCCGGTCGATCCCGGCCATGATGTCCTCGGTGAGCCCGATCGGATCGGGCAGCGTCAGGCGCACCGCGAAATGCAGGGGTGGACGGGCGGGCGAGACCGGCTCCTCCTCCAGCCCCAGGGCCTGATCGAGACGGCGGACCAGTTCGCGGCCAAAGCGCCGCGTAAGAGGCGCGCGCGGCGTGCCGAGGACATCGCCGACATGGCGCAGGCCGAGGCGCGCAAGCCCGTGGACTGTCTTCTCATCGATGCGCAGGGCTGCGAGCGGCAGGGGCGCCAGCGCCTGCCGGGTCTGGCCCGGCGCGGCAACGCGGGCGACGGGTGCGGGCGGGGCGATGGTGACCGGCGCGGCCCCGCCCCTGATCCAGTGCCGTTTCGCCGAGCGCGACCGGGTCGCCCGCGCCTCCTGATCAATGGCATCGCCGTTGCGGGTCACCGCACCGGGCTTGCCGGCATACCGCGCAAGCCCCCAGGCAGTGCCGACCGTATCGGCGATACCTGCCTCCACCGTCAGCCCGAGACCCTCGCAATCCGCGGCCACGGCCGCAAGCACGCCCTCCTCGCCGCCGAAAAGATGGGCGGCGCCGGTCAGGTCGATGACCAGCCCGTCTGGCGCCTCCTCACCCACCCAGGGGCTGAACCGGCCCGCCCAGCGCCGAAGCGCGGCCAGAAAGGCCGCCTCCACTTGCGGATTGCGGATGCGGGTGACAAGGTCGGGGCACATCGCGCGCGCATCCGGCAAGGGCTGACCGAGATAAAGTCCCTTCGCTTCCGCCTCCGCGCTCAGTGAGGTCAGGACCTGACGGTTGGCCTCTTCCCCGACAATGGCGAAAAGTTCAGGCGGCAGGCCACGCATCCGCCGCAGCAGACATTCCGCCCCGAGGCGGGGGAACCAGAGGGACAGAATCCGGCGGCAGCGCATAGCAGAATGTTCCTGATATGTTCCACTCTATGCCCCTTCGGCCGCCGAGTCGAGTCGCCCCGGAAAGCCGGAACGTAAGGTGAGTTTAAACCCACCTTACCCGGGAAACCCTCAACCGCAGCGGATCGCGGCGATGCGACCTTCCGCGTCGATTTCGACATTCAGGCGTTGCAGGCTGAAGTCCATCGTGACCGCATCACCGGGATGGATGACACGGACGGGTTCGTCGAATCCGCTTGGGTCAAAGGCGGATTCCGGTTGTCCGACAAGATGTTGCAGCCCTTCGGCCGAACAACTTGCAATTGGTGGATCAGGTCGGTCCGCCACGTCCTGAACGCAACCGCACAGCCCGACCAGAACCGAAAAAACGGCAAAAGCTTTCATTTTCATGTCGTTTCCCGAATTGCATTGCGAGCCACTATCGCACAGGGTCGATGAAAGAGAACGAAGGAATTGGGAGGATCTCTTATGCGCACCCGTGCCGCCGTGGCCGTTCAGGCCGGCAAGCCCCTGGAAATCATGGAGGTGAACCTCGCAGGCCCCAAGGCGGGCGAAGTTATGGTGGAAATCAAGGCCACCGGCATCTGCCATACCGATGAATTCACGCTGTCCGGCGCCGATCCCGAAGGGTTGTTCCCGGCAATTCTCGGCCATGAGGGCGCAGGCGTCGTGGTTGAGGTCGGCGAGGGTGTAACGAGCGTGAAGAAGGGTGACCATGTGATCCCGCTCTACACGCCGGAATGCCGGACCTGCCCGTCCTGCCTTTCCCGCAAGACCAACCTCTGCACCTCGATCCGGGCGACGCAGGGCCAGGGCGTGATGCCCGACGGCACCTCGCGCTTCACCACATTGGATGGGGATCCGATCCTGCATTACATGGGCTGCTCGACCTTTTCAAACTACACGGTCCTGCCTGAAATCGCGGTGGCGAAGGTCCGCGAGGACGCGCCCTTCGACAAGATCTGTTATATCGGCTGCGGCGTGACCACGGGCATCGGCGCGGTGATCAACACCGCGAAGGTGGAGATCGGCGCGACGGCGGCCGTCTTCGGCCTTGGCGGTATCGGCCTGAACGTCATTCAAGGCCTGCGGCTTGCCGGGGCCGACAAGATCATCGGCGTCGACATCAACCCCGACAAGAAGCCGATGGCCGAAAAGTTCGGCATGACCCATTTCGTCAACCCGAAAGAGGTCGAGAACACGGTTCAGGAGATCGTCAACATCACAAAGACCCCCTTCGACCAGATCGGCGGGGCCGATTATTCCTTCGACTGCACCGGCAACGTTAAGGTGATGCGCGATGCACTGGAATGCACCCATCGCGGCTGGGGCCAGTCGATCATCATCGGTGTGGCACCCGCAGGTGCGGTGATCGAGACGCGGCCGTTCCAGCTTGTCACTGGCCGGGTCTGGAAAGGCACCGCCTTTGGCGGCGCGCGGGGCCGGACGGATGTGCCGAAGATCGTCGACTGGTACATGGACGGCAAGATCGAGATCGACCCGATGATCACACACACGCTGAAGCTCGATGACATCAACAAGGGCTTCGACCTGATGCATGCAGGTGAATCGATCCGCTCGGTCGTCGTTTACTGAGCCACGGAGACACGCAAACGAAGGGGCAAGGCGGTGGCCTTGCCCTTTTTCGTGGCGACGCGTCCTTCGCGCTGCAATCAGGTCCGCCAGAGGCGGCTATCATCGGAGCCATTGAGGTTCCATTATTGGAAACTGCGGGTAATCTGGTCCCATGGGGAACAAGACCAGCTTCACGACAACAAAGGATCGGGTCTGGTCTGCATATGCCGTTCTCGCCGGATGGCTGGCGCGTCAGCCTCAGCTTGTCCGGAAACTCGGCTATAGTCTTTTCGGACTGGCCCTTTGGATCGCTTACCTGCTACCGGGAAATCTGGTGCGACCGACATTCGCCGCTTTGGCAAAACAGACGAAGGCCGGGAATGCTCTGCGCCTTTTCGCAAGGTACGTGCGCGAGTTCTGCCGAGGCATAGACAGGCTCGAGCAGGTGCGGCACGGCCGCACCGATGCGATCGACCGTATGTTCCGGATCCCCGAGGAACAACGATTCCGGACGATCACGGCAGAACGTGGGTGCATTCTGGTGCTTCCCCACACCCAAGCCGGTTTTCCCATGGGCCGCGGGTTCTCTGCGCGCTACCCGCTTCTGGCCCTGGTGCGCTCGGCGACGGACAAGCGACGTGCCGCGGCCGAATGGGAGGTCTATCAGCACCTCGACGCCGAGGTCCTGGATGTCCGCGTGGAACAACAGACGACCGTCGCGCGGAAGGTTCTTGGCACGCTCAGGCAGGGAAAACTGGTGCTTGGTGTGGTCGATCGCATCCGAACGGCGCCACCGCCTGAAGCACCGGTAGATCCGTCAACAGATACTGTACGCGCCACCGCCTTCGGCCAACCCGTCGGGATCACTGGCTGGCCCGCCCGGTTCGCACGCAAGGCCGGTGCGCCCATCCTGCCCGCCATGGTGGTGCAGACGAAGGATGCGATTTCGCTGCAGATTGGAGCCGCCATAGAACCCGGCGTCGATCTGGTGGCCACGACGCAGGCTTGGCTTGCGGAGATGGAACGGCTGATCAGGGAATATCCGGAAGAGTGGACCTTCGCGCTCGACAAGCACTGGTCTCGGGTCCTGCGCGCAGATGCTGACAGCTGAATGGCCAAAGCCAAGAACCTGGCTGTATGATCCTGTCTATTCAGAATCCAAATAGTCGCGGCAGAAAGCAAACCCCATCAGCCCACGCCCGGCCATCTGCCTCGCAGACCTGTCTTCCCACATATCGCAGCCCGATCAATAAGGCATCGGGTGCGCCTTGTGCGCCTCCGCGATCTCGGCCAGCACCTCGTCGGTGAGCTTTATCTCCACCACGTCCAGCGCCGGGGCAAGCTGATCAAGCGTTGTCGCGCCAAAGATCGGCACCGTCGGGAACGGCCGCGTCAGCGTCCAGGCCAGCGCCATCTGTGCGGGGTCGAGCCCGTGGCGATGCGCGATACCGAGATAGGCCGAAACCGCCTCCCAGACCCGCGGCGAGATGCGGCCGCCCAGCGCTGGGTTCGCCTCGCGCCGCGACCCGGCCGGGATTACGTCGCCTGCATATTTTCCAGTCAGGAGCCCCGCACCCATCGGCGAGAAGGCGAGGAGCGTCACCTGCTCGTTATGGCCAAGCTCCGCCAGGTCGGTGTCGTAGAGGCGGCAAAGCAGCGAATATTCGTTCTGCAGCGAAACCGGACGCGGCCCCCTGCCCTCATCCGCCAGCCGGATCCATTGCGCCATGCCCCAGGCGCTTTCATTCGACAGACCCCAATGGCGGATCTTGCCCTCGGTGACGAGCGCGCAGAGTGTCTCCAGACACTCCTCCATATTCGCGATCACCGCCGCCCGGTCCTGTTTTGATGGATCAAAGCGCCAGTTCTGGCGGAACATGTAGCTGCCGCGATTGGGCCAGTGAAACTGGTAGAGATCGACGTGATCGGTCCGGAGCCGCCGCAGCGAGGCTTCGAGTGCCTTGCGGATAGACCGCCCGTCGATCACCTCGCCCTTATCGCGCGCAATGGACCCTTCGCCGGCGATCTTGGTCGCAATCACCCAGTCGCCGCGATTGCCGCCCTTCGCGATCCAGTTGCCGATGATCTCCTCGGTCCGGCCCAAGGTCTCCTTGCGGACCGGGTTGACCGGATACATCTCGGCCGTATCCATGAAATTCACGCCGCGTTCGGAAGCCATGTCGATCTGGGCATGGGCCTCGGCTTCCGGCGTCTGGCTGCCCCAGGTCATCGTCCCAAGGCAGAGGGCGGACACCTCAAGGTCGGTCGCTCCCAATGTGACGCGTTTCATGATGCCTCCTTGCGCTGACCCGGCGGACCTTGGCCCGGTGGGGGGCGGGCGTCAAGCGATGGCGGATTGAGAACATAAAGAGAACACGTTATTCTTTCCCCATGACGACCCAGGATCTCGCCCGACTCATTTCGCGCCAGAACCGGCGGCCCCGCCCCGGCCTGCCCTTTCTCGGCGCGCTGTCGCTTGCGCGGGCGCGGGTGCATGAATTTTGCGGCCCCGCGCGGCGGGTGCTGGCGCTGATGGCAGCTCGCGGGACGCAAGGGCCGGTCCTCTGGCTGCGGCCCGGCTGGCTGCCCGAACGGCTTTTCCCCGAAGGGGTCGTGCCTTTCATAGAGCCGGGGCGGCTGATCTTCGTTACCCCGGGCCGGATCGAAGACCTTCTGTGGTGTTTCGAGGAAGGCCTGCGCGCCGGAGCCACACCCCTCGTCGTTGCCGAACTGCCCGAACCACCGCGCCTGACCCCGGTGCGGCGGCTGCAACTGGCCGCCGAAACCGGCGCCGCCGAGGGCAGGATGGTGCCGACCGGGCTGATGCTGACCCCCGGAGCGGGCGGCGCGCCGGGGGTTGAAAGCCGCTGGTCCCTCGCGCCCGATCACGGGATGGGCCGGACCCGCTGGCAGCTCGACCTGCTGCGCGCCCGCGCCGACCCGCCGCAAAGTTGGGCGCTCACCACACGCACGGACGGGGCGGGGTTTGCCCTTGCCCGGGTGAAATCCCAATATCCCGATCACGGGGAAATGAGCGCGACCGGACAAGGGCAGGTATAGACTGGGCCGGACGCCATGACCCGGAGCCCGCATGCGCCACGCCCGAAACCGAACGGCATTGCTTTTTCTCTTCGCACTGCTTGCAGCCTTGCGGCTTTGCAGCATCGCAACCGGCCATTCCCTGATCCCAGCCGCCCATGCGGCGGCCCTGACCTACGTGCTCGACAGGGAAGGCTCCGCCGTGGGATTCGAGACCGATTTCGGCCAGACCCCGATCCGCGGCCGGATGCCGGTCACATCGGCCGATCTCAGCCTCGATTTCGACCGGGCGGCGGCCAGCCATGTCGAGGTCACGCTGAATGCCGATGCCGCGCGGGCAAGCTTTCCCTTCGCCACACAGGCGATGAAAGGAGGGAGCGTTCTCGATACAGGCCGCTACCCCGAGATCCACTTCGAAAGCACGCGGGTCCGCCCGACCGATACCGGCGCTGCCGTCACCGGGCTCCTCACGATCCGGGGCGTAACGCGCGAGATCACGCTCGACGCCCGGCTCTACCGGCCCGAGGGCACGGAGGTGGGCCATCGCGAAAACCTCTCAATCCTGCTCACCGGAAAAGTCAGCCGATCCGATTTCGGCGCGACCGGTTTCGCCGATATGGTCGGCGACGAGGTGCGGCTGAAGATCCTCGCCCGTATTCGTCGCGCGGGCTGAGCCGCCCGCGATCCGATTGAGTGCCCACGAAACGCGGGCACACGCCTTCTGGCACTTCGTTCAGTTCAGCTCCGCTCGGGAGGTATTTAAGAACGGAAGAAGTCAAAGGGCCTATCTGCTTCTCCTTTTCTCAAAGACCTCCCGCCGGAGGCAATCCGAGTGCCCGGTGCCTTGCACCGGGTACGAGATATATCTTGCGCCCGCTTGCGGGCGCTCCGCCGGATCACACCTGGCCAAAAAGCACACGGCGCGGTGTTTTACGCTGGGCTTTCCCGGCCCGGGAGGCCAAGGTGCCGGTGACATTCCGGACCTGTCCAATGCGCCTTCTGATCTCCTTCGCTGCCCTGTTTCTGTCGGTCGTCCTTTTGCAGCTCGGCACCGGCGGCGTGGCGCCGCTCGATGCGCTTTCGGGTGTGGAGCTTGGCTTTTCCACTGCCGAAATCGGCACACTGGGTTCAGCGCATTTTTTCGGCTTTTTCATCGGCTGCTGGTGGGCGCCCCGGCTCATGGGCACTGTCGGCCACTCCCGCGCTTTCGCGGCCTTCACGGCCGCCGGCACGATCGGGCTTATCGCCCATATGATGATCGTCGACCCCATCGCATGGGCGCTTCTGCGCATGGCCTCGGGCGCTTGCGTCGCGGGCTGCTACACGATCATTGAGGCCTGGCTGCAGGCCAAGGTCACGAACGAGACGCGCGGCCGGGCGATGGGTATCTACCGTATCGTCGATGTCGGCGGCTCGCTCGCCGCACAGCTCGTCATCGGGGTCCTGAGCCCCGCTACCTATTTTTCCTATAACCTCCTTGCCATCATCTGCTGTGCCGCCCTTCTGCCCCTCACCGTCAGCCGCGCCGAACAGCCGGACACGCCCGAGGCCCCGCGGCTCAGGCCTTCAATGGCCTGGGCAAAGTCGCCGCTCGCCGCCGCCGGTGTCATCGTCTCCGGCGTCTCCACCGCCGCCTTCCGCATGGTCGGCCCGATCTACGGGATCGAGGTCGGACTTTCGGCCGACATGATCGCGCTTTTCCTTGCCGCCTTCGTCCTTGGCGGCGCCGTGGCGCAGTTCCCGGTCGGCTGGCTGGCCGACAAATACGACCGCCGCACGGTTCTCATGTGGCTTTCGGTCACGGCCGCCGTTGCCTGCGGCACCGCCGTCGCGCTGTCGGGCCTGGGCATCGTCGCGATCTTTCTTACGGCAGGGTTCTTCGGGATAACCACGATGCCGATCTATTCGGTTTCCACCGCCCATGCCCATGACTTCGCCACCGACGAGGAACGGGTGGAGCTGTCGGCCGCGCTCATGTTCCTTTACGCGCTCGGTGCAATCGCTTCGCCGCTGATCGCCTCCAGCCTGATCGCATGGTTCGGCCCGGCCTCGATGTTCGTCTTCATCGCGACGATTCATCTTGGCCTTCTCGCTTTTGGCGCGCTTCGCATGCGCGCGCGCCCCGCACCCTCCGACCGCACCCGCTATGTCTACACGCCGCGCACGAGCTTCCTGATCGGGCGGCTCCTGAAGCGGAACGGCGAGGACTGAACCCTCTGGCCCTTGCCGCCCAAAGCCGGTAAATCGGCCCGGCGACGGACGGAAAGGCGACAGATGGCTCGGATTCTCATCACTTCGGCAATCCCTTACATCAACGGGATCAAGCATCTCGGCAATCTCGTGGGGTCTCAGCTTCCGGCTGACCTTTATGCCCGCTACATGCGGGGACGCGGCCATGAGGTGATGTTCATTTGTGCCACGGACGAACACGGTACCCCGGCCGAGCTTGCCGCCGCCAAGGCGGGCAAGCCGGTTGCCGAGTATTGCGCCGAGATGTGGCAGGTGCAAAGCGATCTGGCCAAGGGGTTCCGCCTGTCCTTCGACCATTTCGGCCGTTCGTCATCGGCGCGCAACCACACCCTGACCCAGCATTTCGCGAAGAAACTCGCCGAAAACGGCTTCATCGAGGAAGTGACCGAAAGCCAGGTCTTCTCCGTCGCCGACAACCGCTTCCTGCCCGACCGATATATCGAGGGCACCTGCCCGAATTGCGGGTACGACAAGGCCCGCGGCGATCAGTGCGAGAACTGCACCAAGCAGCTGGACCCCACCGATCTGATCGAACCCCGCTCGGCCATCTCAGGTTCGACCGAACTGGAGGTGCGCGAAACCAAGCATCTCTATCTCAAGCAGAAATCGCTGAAGGGTGAAATCGAGGCATGGATCGACAGCCAGCAGGACTGGCCGGTCCTGACCACGTCCATCGCCAAGAAATGGCTGCATGACGGTGACGGGTTGCAGGACCGGGGCATCACCCGCGACCTGAGTTGGGGTGTGCCGGTGCAGTTCGAGGGCGCGCCGTGGACTGGCATGGACGGCAAAGTCTTCTATGTCTGGTTCGACGCCCCCATCGAATATATCGCCGGCACCGCCGAATGGGCCGATGCGAACGGCAAGACCGAGGCCGACTGGGAACGCTGGTGGCGCACCGACAAGGGCGCCGAGGATGTGCGTTACGTCCAGTTCATGGGCAAGGACAACGTGCCCTTCCATACGCTCAGCTTCCCCGCGACGATCATGGGGTCGCGCGAGCCGTGGAAGAAGGTCGATTACATCAAGAGCTTCAACTACCTGAACTACGATGGTGGCCAGTTTTCCACCTCGCAGGGGCGCGGCGTCTTCATGGATCAGGCGCTCTCGATCCTGCCCGCCGATTACTGGCGCTGGTGGCTGCTCAGCCACGCACCCGAAAACTCGGACAGTGAGTTTACGTGGGAGAACTTCCAGGTTTCGGTCAACAAGGACCTCGCCGATGTGCTGGGCAACTTCGTGAGCCGCATCACCAAGTTCTGCCGCTCGAAATTCGGCGAGGCTCTGCCCGAGGGCGGCCAGACCGGCGAACGGGCGCAGGCGCTGATCGAGGAGCTTGAGGCCCGTGTCCGCGTCTATGAGGCGCATATGGAGGCGATGGAGATCCGCAAGGCCGCGACCGAGCTTCGGGCGATCTGGGTGGCGGGCAACGAATATCTGCAATCGGCGGCCCCCTGGTCGGTCTTCAAGGAAGACCCCGACCGCGCGGCGGCGATGGTGCGGCTGGGCCTGAACCTCGTGCGCCTCTACGCGATCCTGTCGGAACCCTTCATCCCCGACGCCTCGGCCACGATGCTGAAGGCGATGGGCTGCGGGGATAAAAGTTGGCCCGGACCCATCGCCGAGGCGCTGACGGCCCTCAAGCCCGGCCACGCCTTCGAAACTCCTGACGTTCTCTTCGCCAAGATTGCCGATGAGGACCGCGAGGATTGGCAGAAACGGTTCAGCGGCGTACGGGCTTAGAGCGGGGTTTCACTTCGCCGTCACTCTGCACCGTGCGGGCGAATGACTTAACTGCGGGACGAAGCAGCCGTTGAAGTTTCTGGAGTTGAGGTCAACTTCGCTTCTAAGGTGGCCTTGACCAAGCCTTTCCGCCGCCGCGCTACTGCTGGTCAGGCTGGACTCTCGCTACTGTTAGAAATCTGAAACTGATGGCAAATTGGTGAGATGCGCGTCTTCTTGGTTGCCGCAATTCTTACTTCCCAAACCATCGTATTTCGCGGTTCTTCGCGAAGGCTTCTTTATGCTTTCGCCCTTCAAGCGAGGGTGGATTGTAAACAACTTTCAGCTTTGGCCCGCTAAGGAAATCTGCATCGGCCCAACTGACACGACCGTCCCCGAGTTCGACCTGACATTCTCCACTGCCCGTGTTGGGCTTTGGAGCTACGCCTTTGATTCTTGAAAGAATGCCGCTGGCAACTGCGCTGGCCTGACTTTCGGCAAATGAACCGGCTTTGGGCAAACCAGTTTTGGCAATGTCGCCAATCGCATAGACATTGGGAAAAGCCGTTTGCATTGAAGCGAGGTCAACCGAAACCCAATCACCGTCGGTCAAGCCGCTGTCGCGGACCACTTGTGGTGCGGCATGCCTTGGCACCCCAAGAAACAGGTCAAACGGCAACTGCTGCCCGTCATCCAGAGTGGCAACGCCACCTTCAACGGACGTAACCATTGTTTTTAGGAAGACTTTCACACCGGCTTCATCGCAGGCGTGCATCAAATCATCTGACAGCTCTTGCGACACAGGGGTCAGGATTGAAAGAGGCGAAACCAAAGTAATCTCGCAGGCATCCCGTAGGCCACGCCGACGCAAATAACTATCTAAGAACAGAGCGCACTCGGTTGGAGCGGGCGGGCATTTGTAGGGAAAGCCACAAATGCCGATTATGGCATGGCCCTTCTTGAAATCAGGCAGCGCCGCGCAAACACGTTCGGCCCCATCGACGCTATAAAAATGTGTGCCAATCTCTGCCAGTCCTGGCGTTGCGGCCGGTATGACTTCTGCCCCGAGCGCAACCACCAGATATTCAGCTGTATAGCTGCCATTTGCGGTCGTCACCTGACGTGACTCGGGATCTATGGCTGTAATCGTATCGTGCACCAGTCGCACGCCGGGCTTGTGGAATTCCCTGTAGGGATGGCGGACATCTTCTAGGGTTTGTTTGCCGAATGCGATCTCCAGCTTGGAAAAGCCAAAAACGAAGTTCTCTCCCTTGTCGATCACAGTTACGTCAGCCGCCTCGCCCAGCGCATCAGACAGTTGCGTGGCAAGTTCCATGCCTCCGAAGCCGGCCCCCAAGATCAAAACTCGTGAAAGCATGGCAGTCCCTTCTCTGTTCACCTGCAACACTTCAACAAGGCCGTCGCTCGAACAAGGTTTTTCATTACTTGGTTCTTCCGCTCATGCCGCATTTTCGCGCTGAGATCGCAACCAACAGGAACTCACAATGATAATATTGGGCTCAAAGCCGCCATTTGCTGCGACAGCGCGAGAAAACCCATCCGATGCCTCTTGCAAAATGATTGCCCCCTTCCCCTCGGCGCACATCCTGCTACGCTTCCGCTGCCAAACCGGAACCGTCACATGCTCCAAAAGACCACCTTCCCCATCGACCGCGTCCGGGTGCCCGTGAAGCGCGCCAAGACGCTCGATCCGGCCAAGGTCGCCCAACTTGCCGAGAGCATTCTGGAAGAGGGGCAGCTTACGCCGATCCGGGTCCGGGCGGATGGAGAGAACTTCGTGCTGGTCGAGGGGCTGCACCGGCTGGAGGCGCTGAAAGCCCTCGGCGAGGAGACCATCGAGGGATATCTGACACAGGCGCGGCTTCACTGACCCTATCCTGAGGGTTTCAGACGTCCTGCCACTCGACACACGACCGATCCCACGTTACACGGCGGGGGATTGCTGTAGACACGACGCCCCGCCCGACCCGGCGGAACCTGTGAAAGTTCGATGTTGCGGCGCAGGGTGGCAGCCAGAAGCTCACCTCAGATGGAACGATGCCGCACGAATGAACAGCATGCCACAAGAGACGACCGTCGCTACCGACCCAAAGGACTGGGTCCGCATCCTGGCGGCCTATCGTGACCCCGACCCGCTGCGCAGCACTTACGAGCTCCTGGTCAGCGTCATTCCCTTCCTCGGCCTCTGGGCCGTCGCCTGGTGGGCGGTGTCGATCAGCGGTTGGCTGGCCCTCACCATCGCGGTCCTGAATGCAGGTTTTCTGGTCCGCCTCTTCATGATCCAGCACGATTGTGGCCATGGCGGATATTTCCGCAGCAGAACGCTCGCAGACTGGGCCGGGCGGGCAATCGGTGTCCTGACGCTCACGCCATACGATGTCTGGCGGCGCACACATGCGATCCATCATTCCTCGGCCGGCAATCTGGACCAGCGCGGCGTTGGCGATATCCATACGATGACAGTCCGGGAATACCGGGCATTGTCGCCGCTGGGGCGGTTTGGCTACCGGCTCTACCGCAACCCGATCACCCTGTTCGTGATCGGGCCGATTTATATATTCCTCTTTCAGAATCGCCTGCCCGTGGGCCTCATGCGCGGTGGCGCACAGTACTGGGTCAGCGCAATGGGCACCAATATCGCACTCGCCGCGATCCTCACCGCGATCATCTATTTCGGCGGGCTGAAAGTCATCGCACTGGTCTTCCTGCCGACTGTACTGGTCGCAGCCTCGGCCGGGGTCTGGCTCTTTTTCGTCCAACACCAGTTCGAGGAAACCCATTGGGAGATGGGTGACGAGTGGCAGTTGCACGACGCTGCCCTGCACGGCAGCTCGCACTATGTTCTGCCACCGGTCCTGCGCTGGTTCACCGGAAATATCGGCATCCATCACGTCCACCATCTGTACAGCCGTATCCCCTTCTACCGGCTGCCTGAGGTTCTGCGTGATCACAGCGCGTTGGCGACCGCGAACCGGCTGACCCTGCGCGAAAGCCTGTCCTGCGCGCGACTGCACCTTTGGGACGAAACGGGGCGGCGACTTCTGTCGTTCGCCGAAGCGCGCAAGCTGCCCTGATGTCATGAGGCTTCGGGGGCCGGGTCGAATACGGCCGAGCCCCGGAAACCTCACGTCAACCTATTGAACGGAAAGCGTCTGGCGAGGTCGTCAACCATGGCCCGGTCAGTGTCGTCCTCTGGCCCGTGGACGCCCGGGCGGAACCGCAAACGGAAGGCGGCCAGAACCGCATCCGGCGCCACATCCGGGTAGCCGAACGTACGGGCTGAGATCCCGAAATCAGCACTGGGATCGCCCTCAGCCCGCGGCCATATGGCAAGTCCGCTTCGCGCCAGCCGCTGCCAGTCGAACCGGGGACCGGGATCGCGCTTGCGCTCGGGCGCCATATCGGAATGACCGATAACGCCTTCGCGATGGATCGCCCAGCGCGCCATGATCACGGCAAGCAGCCGTTCCAGCGCGGCCATCTGCGGTTCGGGAAACGGCGCATCGCCGGGATTGGCAAGTTCGATCCCGATGGAGTGGGAATTCACATCCGTTATACCACCCCAAGCCCCTGCCCCGGCATGCCAGGCGCGCCGGGCTTCATCGACCAGTTGGTCGCAGGTCCCATCCTCGGCGATCAGCCAATGCGCCGACACCTCGGCCGCAGGGTCGCAAAGCCGCGCACGCGCCTCGGCGCAGGTCGGCATCGCGGTATAGTGGATCACGATCAGGCTCGGCCGCGCCCCTTCCCGCCTGTCGCCGGAATTGGGCGAGGCAAAGGCCAAAATTCAGCCGCGTGCGTTCTGGAACGGCGTCGGATCCCACCGGCAGGCGAAGCCGTCGCCATCCGGATCGAGGTTCTTCGGATCGCGCTGGGGTCCGCCGGATTTCAGAAAGGCCTCTTGCGCGGCTTCCGGATTGTCATAGCGGCCGCAGGCGCGTTCGTGATTGGCAAGCGCGATGGAGGAGCGGCGGTAGATCGCCTCGCCCAGACGGTTCGGGGCTTTTACCGCATATTCGATGATCAGCGCCGCGTTGCCGCCGCTGCGCGTGGGCAGCGCCCCCGGTTGAATCTGCTGATACTGAGCCCGGTTCTGGGCAATCCGCTCCTTGTCGGATTCGATCGTCTCGCGGGTCGAGACGGCGGAAAAGTCCTGCTCGTCCGAAATACCGGCGCTGTTGACCGCAGGGGCCGCGTCAGGAACGGTCGCGGGCGCAGGGGTCACCGCAGCGGTCTGGGGATAAATCGGCTGCTGCGGTGCCGCCGTGATCTGGCTCTGCGCTAGGGGGGCCGCGCCGCTGACGCCGGCTTGGGCAAGCTCGGCCGCGGTCGGCGCGCCGGTGCCGCTGGACGGGAAAGGCACGGCTGGATTGGCCACCGGCCCCTGCACGGTCTGCGTCGAAGCGTAACGCTGCGCCTGCAAAGCTGCCTGCTGGCGCTGGTATTCATCGTAGTCGCCAAAACCGACCCCGCCGCCACGAGCAGCAGGCTCGGACGGGACGCAGGCAGTGACAAGCAACAGGGCAAGGCAGGGTAACAGGTAACGCATCCGGAACTCTCCGATCCTTTTAAGCGGCGCCACTTACCACCATTTCGCGGGTTTGGAAACAAATCCTGCGGCGCGCTCCAGCACATAGGCGTGATTCAGCAGATCGCCTTCTTCCCACGGACGGCCGATCAGCTGCAATCCAAGCGGCAGACCCTGACGGTCAAGGCCGGTGGGAACCGCGACACCCGGAAGGCCCGCGAGGTTGACCGTCACAGTGAAGACGTCGTTGAGATACATGGCGATCGGGTCGGAATCGGCCATCTCGCCCAACCCGAAGGCGGCCGAGGGGGTCGCCGGTGTCAGGATCGCGTCGATGCCCTCGGCGAAGACGTTCTCGAAGTCGCGCTTGATCAGCGCGCGGACCTTGCGGGCGCGGTTGTAATAAGCGTCGTAGAAGCCGGCGGAGAGTACATAGGTGCCGATCATCACCCGGCGCTGCACCTCATGACCGAAGCCCTCGGCGCGGGTCTTTTCGTACATCTCGGTGATGCCGTCGCCTTGGCTGAGCTTCGCCCGGTGGCCATAGCGCACCCCGTCATAGCGGGCGAGGTTCGACGACGCCTCGGCGGGCGCCACGACGTAATAGGCGGGCAAGGCGTATTTCGTATGGGGCAGCGAGATATCGACAATCTCGGCGCCCGCATCCTTCATCATCGCGGTGCCGTCTGCCCAGAGCTTTTCGATCTCTTCGGGCATGCCATCCATGCGGTATTCGCGCGGGATGCCGATCTTCTTGCCCCGGATGTCGCCTGTCAGTGCCGCCTCGAAATCCGGGACGGGCAAGTCGGCGCTGGTGGAATCCTTCGGATCATGACCGCACATCGCACCGAGCATGATCGCAGCGTCGCGCACATCCTTGGTCATCGGCCCCGCCTGATCGAGCGAGGAGGCAAAGGCGACAATGCCCCAGCGCGAGCAGCGGCCATAGGTCGGCTTGATGCCGGTGATGCCGGTAAAGGCGGCGGGCTGACGGATGGAGCCGCCGGTATCGGTGCCGGTCGCGGCAAGGCAGAGGGCGGCGGCAACGGCTGCCGCCGAACCGCCCGAAGATCCGCCCGGCGTAAGCTGGGCAACGTCATTGCCCCGCCGCCAGGGATTGACGGCGTTGCCGTAGCACGAGGTTTCGTTCGACGAGCCCATGGCAAACTCGTCCATGTTGAGCTTGCCGAGCATCACGGCGCCCGCATCGGCCAGTTGCTGGCTGACGGTGGATTCGTATTCCGGCCTGAAGCCCTTCAGAATGTTCGACGCAGCTTGCGAGGGCACGCCTTTGGTGCAGAAGAGGTCCTTGATGCCCACGGGGATGCCGCACATCGCGGGCGCCTCCTCGTCGGCTTTCAGCCGCTCGTCGGCCGCCTTCGCCCGTTCGCGGGCGATCTCGGGCGTCTTGTGGACGAACGCATTGAGCGCCCCCGCGCCGTCGATGGCTGCCAGGCAAGCCTCGGTCAACTCAACGGACGTGACTTCACCCTTGCGCAGAGCGTCGCGCGCAGCAGCGATGGTCAGTTTGTTCAGTTCGCTCATTCGACCACCTTCGGCACTGCAAAGAACCCTTCGCGCGCGTCCGGCGCGTTCGACAGGATCTTGTCGACCATGTTCCCGTCCGTCACCACGTCCGCCCGCCGCTTCAGCCGCATGGGCGTCACCGACGTCATCGGCTCCACGCCCTCGACATCTACCTCATTGAGCTGTTCCATGAAGGCGAGCACGGCGGACAATTCGCCTGCCAGCGCCGGAAGGTCATCTTCCTTCACGGCAATCCGCGCCAGATGCGCGACCTTGCGCGCGGTATCGGTGTCGATGGACATCGGGCTGTACTCCGTCCTTGGATCGGGGCAGGGTTTACCCGGAGGGCGACCGGCCCGCAAGGGCGGCAACACGCGGAGGATGCCATGAAAATCACCTGGCTTGGCCATTCAGGCTTTCGTATCGAGATCGAGGGAGCTGTGATCCTTCTTGATCCGTGGCTGACCGGCAACCCGATGTTCCCGGATGAAAGGCGGGCCGAGGCGATTGCGGGCGCGACCCATGTGCTGATCACGCATGGCCATGGCGATCACACCGGCGATGCGGTGGGGATCGCGAAAGATGCCGGCATTCCCGTCGCCGGCATCTACGACCTGATCTCGCATTGGGAGGCAGCCGAGGGGATATCGGGTATCGGTTTCAACAAGGGTGGCACGGTCGATCTGGGGGGAGCGAAGGTCACGATGGTGGCGGCGAGCCATTCCTCCTCGCTATCGGGCCGTGACGGGCCGATCTATGCGGGACATGAGGCAGGGTACATGATCGCAGGCGATGGTCACGTCATCTATGTCTCCGGCGACACTGATATCATGGCCGATATGGTCTGGATGGGCGAGTATCACACCCCCGATATCGGCATTCTTGCCTGCGGCGGACATTTCACCATGGACATGAAAAGGGCAGCCTGGGCGGCGAAGAAATATTTCGCCTTCAGAACCGTTATTCCCTGTCATTACAGAACCTTCCCGCTGCTGGCTCAGACAGCGAATGAGCTGAAATCTGGCCTGCCGGGCGTGAATGTGATCGAGCCCGAAGTGCTAAGCCCGATCACGTTCTGACCACGACGCGACGGCCGGGGCATCGTTGCCCCGGCATCACAATTCCCAATAGGCACGGCCCCGCGACAGCGGCTCCAGTCCGACATCGCGCCGGATATGATCCGACAGGTCGGCGTCAAAGCGCCACCTGTAGCGGCGCCTGCGGAAAGCGAGGTTCACCGCCGCCAGGATAACGGCATAGACACCGTAGCGGTGGACGAGCACGGCCACGGCCCGGACATGGGGCCGGTCCTCGGGGCGGACAGGTATGAAATGTGCGTTCATTGTATCACTCCGCCAGGCGCCATTCGGCACACTGGTTCCTTTGGATTAAGTCAGGTTTGGAATACGCGAGACGTCCTTCGCGGACGGGCCGGTCTCCGATTACGGGTTCAGGAAAAAGAGGCGAAGAAACTCGCCTGATTTCTGACTGTTACGAGGCGCTCTGATAGCAACCGCGGGTCAGTGGGCGGGCGGACACAGCCATCCCCCAGACGCCGACACGGGTGCGGAGCGCAGCGAGATCATAATTGTTCATCCAACGCCTCCTTTGTTCGTGTGTCGGGACGGCGCGACAATACACCGATTCAGACGGACAGGAACCGCGGAATTGTACCTTTGATGCGATGAGGATTGTATGTGTCGAGCCCGACACAATCCCGGGGTCACGCCGCGACACATCCCCATTCCAGCCAGCGCACATCCTCCTCCGGCAACAATTCGCGGATGCGCCGGTCGTAAAGGGCGACTTCGTCGGGTGTGAGGTGTTTTTCCCACTTGTTGTTGGTGCCGCTCGCGAAAAACGTCTCGGCATTGTCGAGTACCGATTTCTGGTCCTGAACAGCTTCCCGGGCATTTGCCTTCATCGTGTCGAAACGGGCACCTTCGACGATTTCATCAATCAGGCTTTCGGGATGATCGCAGCAGAGGATGTCCGCGATCCGCAGCACCTGCCCCTTCAGGTCGCGCTTGAGGTCCGCGTAGTGGACGAGATGCACATTCGGCAGATGCGCCCAGCGCCGGAAGGACCGGTAGTGATAGGTGATCGAGTCAAGCGTCATGTCGTCGTTGCCGCCATCTTTCGAGGCATCTTCCAAGTACATGCGGAAGCCTTCGGATATCTTTTCGGGGAAGCGATCCGTCATCAGGTCGACATTCATCGCCAACGCGAAGCGGCGCATGGAGAAATGCACGTCGAGCGGATGGCGGTAGACCGCGAAATAGGTGCAGGCAGGGCCATAGGTAATTCCGTCCAGCGGCGTGTGCGACTTGATGCAGCGCCGGTGGGTCTGGGCGGTCATTGTGGCCGCGCGCTCGTCAACGTCGCGAAACCCGCAATCGACCCAAAGCGATATCTGGTCCAGCACCTTGTCCATGCCAGCTCGCCCATGAATCAGCATCAGGACGATGGCCTGAACCCAGGTGGTGCCGCATTTCGGCGGCGTCACCACCAAAGTGTCATCGGGCCGGAGAGCGAAGCGGTCCCATATGGTCGAATTGGTGATCCGACCCTGATAGACCTTGGAGCGTGTCTGCAAGGCACCTGTCATGTCCCCGTCCCCCTTCCCCGAAAAGGCTACCTCTGAGGGGGATTTCGACCAAGCTTTATGTCAGCCGCGGCGCCCGGCGAAGAAATCCTGCAATATCTGCGCGGCCGCTTCCGCCCCGATCCCGTCATAGACCTCGGGCACATGGTGGCACTGCGGATGGGCATAGACGCGCGCGCCGTGGGTGACGCCGCCGGATTTCGGGTCTTCCGCCCCGTAATAAAGCCGCCCGATCCGTGCGAAGGAAATTGCGGCGGCACACATCGGGCAGGGTTCGAGCGTGACATAGAGGTCGTGCTCCGGCAGCCGTTCAGCCCCGACAGCAGCGCAGGCGGCGCGCAGGGCAAGTATCTCGGCATGGGCGGTGGGATCGTTCAGTTCGCGCGTGCGGTTGCCCGCCGCCGCCACGACCCGGCCATCGGGCGCGACCACGACCGCGCCCACCGGCACCTCGCCCCGCGCCGCCGCCGCCCGCGCCTCGGCCAGAGCCTGATCCATATGGCTGCGAAATCCGCTCATGGCCTCTCATGCCCTGCCCCGCGTGCTCACGCAAGCGCTTCCCCCGGGCGGTGATTCTGTATAGAGGGAGCGCTTTAGTGCCATACCCGGGGGCGGACCCATGAGCGACGAGAAATCCAAGGGCGAACGGATCGCCAAGGCCATGGCGCGTGCGGGAGTTGCCTCGCGCCGGGACGCAGAGAAAATGATCCTTGAGGGTCGCGTCTCGGTGAACGGGAAAAAGGTCGACAGCCCCGCGCTTGACGTCGCACCTGCCGACAAGGTGACGTTGGACGGCAAGCTGATCGACGAACCTCAGCCTGCGCGGCTCTGGCTGTATTACAAACCCATCGGGCTTGTGACCTCGGCCAAGGACGAAAAGGGCCGTCAGACCGTCTTTGACACGATGCCAGAAGGCATGCCGCGGGTGATGAGCGTCGGGCGGCTCGACCTGACCTCCGAGGGATTGCTTCTATTGACCAATGACGGCGGACTGAAGCGGCAGCTGGAACTGCCCTCCACCGGCTGGCTGCGCAAATACCGGGTTCGGGTGAACGGCCGCCCGAACGACGCGACCTTCGACCCCCTCCGCCGAGGCGTGACGATCGAGGGCGAGGAGTTCCAGCCGATGGAAATCACGCTCGACAAGCAGCAAGGCGCCAACGCCTGGCTTACGGTGGGCCTGCGCGAGGGCAAGAACCGGGAAATCCGTCGGGCGATGACCGAGGTCGGGTTGATCGTGAACCGGCTGATCCGCGTCAGTTATGGCCCGTTCCGGCTGAACAAGATGAAGGCCGGCGATGTGGTCGAGGTAAAGGCCAAGGTGCTGCGCGAGCAGCTTGGCGGGCTGATCGGCGAGGAACCGGCTGACGAAAAGCGCAAACCGCGCGACGGTGACGCACCGCGCGACCGCAAGCCACGCACGCCGCGTAGTGGCGACGCCAAGGGTCCGCAGAAACCCCGGGCACCGCGCCGGGCCGACGAGGACGGCGGGGCGAAGGCCCCTCGCTGGACGAAACGCCCCGATCGCGACGGCGATACGGGTCCAGCGCGGCAACGGGACGACCGGCCGAAGGGCGGCAAACCCCGGTTCCCGCGCGCAGAGGACAACGCAGCCCCGGGCGAGCGCAGATTCTCCAAACCCCGCCGTGACGGCGAACGGACGGAGCGCGACGGGGACCGCAAGTTCGGGAAACCCCGTACGAAGTCCGAGGGTTCCGGGACGGATGGCGCGCGCAAGTTCTCAAAACCCCGTTCCGAGGGCGATCAGGGTGAACGCCGGTTTTCAAAGCCGCGGTCGGAGGAAGCACGGGGCGGGCGCAAGTTCCAGAAGCCGCGCGACGAGGGTGGTCGCAGCGAGGGCGCACCGGATCGCAAGTTCGCCAAACCGCGCTCCGGCACGGCGGCGGCCGAACGTGGCGGTGAACGCAAGTTCTCCAAACCCCGCGATGGCGGACCTGCGGGTGCCAAAGGGGGCAAACCCGGACCACGGCGCGACAACAGTCAGGGGCGTGACCGACCGAAGACCGGCGGGCCGCGCAAGGGGCCGCCGGGACGCAAATAACGCTCCAGCGAAACGCGAATTCTTGCCCAGCAGCGTGTTCGGCGGCGGGATGGGCTTGGCGCGCAGCCCTGGGCATGCGAAGCTCAGTCAAAGCGGTGGGTCCTGAACCGGCACGCAACCTTTTGGGAACGCAAGAGGGGACGTGGCGATCGGATATTCCCCCGTGTTCGATCCGTAAGGAGGCCGGTCTGACCACCCGTTCCACCCTGCCCGCCCAGACCGCCTGAGCCACCATGCGCTTTCATTTATCCTGGTCCGTTCTGTACCTCTCGATCCTGACGGTCGGACTGTCGGCCTGCACCATGACAGGCCCCGGTCCTGAGGCGACTGGCACCGCCCCTTCCGACGGGCCGCTAGTCACCGCACCCTCGCGGCAAAGCCAGGTCGAGAGGGCCTATTACGCGCGGGTGGAGGCGAACTATCTGGCCCAGGATCTTCTTCGGGCTGACTCGGGGGCCGAGGATGCCCCCTTCGGCCCACGTGAACTGGCCGAAAACTTCCTGCGCATCGCTTTCTTTGACGAGTTCACCGAACGCGGTGGCCAACTGGTTGCGGAGGCCAGCGAAAACCGGCTGCACCGCTGGCGTCAACCCGTGCGGATCGGTGTGGAATTCGGCGCGTCCGTCCCGCTTGAACAGCGGCGTGCCGATGAGGCGGTGATCAGCGACTTTGCCGCGCGGCTGGCGCGCCTCACCGGCCTGCCGATCCGGGTCAGCGACTGGCGTCCGAACCACGTCGTGATGATCGTCAATGCAGATGAGCGCTCCGGGGCCGTCGACCGGATCCGTGCTTTCGCACCCGAAGTGTCGGAGGCCGCGCTTGACAGCGTGGCCCACATGCGGCCCGACACCTATTGCACGGTCTTTTCTTTCACGCCGGGACAGAGCGCGTCCTATTCCGGCGCGCTGACGGTGATCCGGGGTGAGTTGCCGGAGCGGTTGCGGCTCTCATGCATTCACGAGGAACTGGCCCAGAGCCTCGGCCTTGTCGCTGATCACCCCCGGGCGCGACCCTCGATCTTCAACGACAATGAGGAGTTTGCCCTGCTGACGCGGCAGGACGAACTCATGTTGCGCATGCTTTACGACCGGCGCCTCAGCCCCGGTATGACGCTGGCCGAGGCGCGGCCCATTGTCGAGGCGATGGCGGCGGAACTGCTACCCGGCGGAAGCTGATCCCCGCCGCCAAAGGATCACGCCCTGCCTATCGGCACCTTCCGGGCTTTCGCGACCTCGGGCGCCGCGCGCGCAACGGTCAGCGTCAGTACACCATCCTTCAGATCGGCGCTGATCTTTCCGGCATCGGCGTCGGCGGGCAGGCGGAACGAGCGGCTGAAGCTGCCATATTGGCGTTCGCTGAAGTACCAGGTTTCGCCCTTCTCCTCGCGGCTCTCCTTCTTTTCACCCTTCACCGTGACCATGCCGTCATCGACGGTGATATCGATGTCCTTTTCATCGACACCGGGCAGTTCGACGGCGATCCGGTAGGTCTTGTCGTCCGACGAGGCTTCTGACGCAGGCGCCAGCCATTCGGAAAGCCGTGCGCCGAAATGGCGGAACGGCTCGTAGAAGCTCGGCCAGAAATTGCTGGTGGCGGGGGTTTTCTCAACCATGATGATGCTCCTCATTCTTGGAACTTGGTAAGTCTGCACCTATTGAACTTTCCGCGCCTTGACGTGCGTCAACTTCCGGCGTCACCGGCGTTGCTCCGCTGGCCGGACTCGGTTAAGGAGGGGCCTGTTTACGCTAACATTAACCGGGGGCCAGGATGATCCTGAGTTGCGGCGAGGCGCTGATCGACATGTTGCCCCGAAAGACCGAGGCGGGCGAGGATGCCTTTGCGCCCTATCCCGGTGGTGCGGTCTTCAACACCGCCATTGCGCTCGGTCGGCTTGGTGCACCATCCGCGTTCCTTTCGGGTCTGTCGACGGACCTTTTCGGCGCGGTCCTGACCGATGCGCTGACCGCCTCGGAGGTTGACAGCGCGCTTGCCGTTCGTTCGGCCCGACCAACGACGCTGGCCTTCGTGCGGCTGGTGAACGGACAGGCGAGTTATGCCTTCTATGACGAGAACACCGCCGGGCGGATGCTGACGCCCGCCGACATGCCCGCCCTGCCCGATACGGTAGCGGCGATGTTCTTCGGCGGCATCAGCCTTGTTGGTGACCCCTGCGGCAGTGCCTATGAGGCCCTGATGACGCGCGAGGCGGCGTCACGCGTCACGATGCTCGACCCCAATATCCGCCCGGGCTTCATAACAGATGAATTAGCCTATCGCGCCCGGATCGGACGGATGCTGGCGCTGTCGGACATCGTGAAAGTGTCGGACGAAGATATGCGGTGGCTGGAAGGTCCGGGCGACATTGGCGAAGTCGCCGAACGGCTCCTTGCCCGTGGCCCCAAGGTGGTTTTTGTCACCGAGGGCGCTGAGGGTGCGCATGGGTTCACCGCGCGACATCAGATCTTTGTGCCGGCACGTAAGGTCACGGTCACCGATACGGTCGGCGCAGGTGACACGTTCAATGCGGCCCTGCTTGCGGCACTGCACCGTGACGGCTTGCTGACCAAACCCGCCTTGGCGGAGTTGACGCCCGATGCGTTGGAGGCTGCCCTCACGCTCGGTTGCGCCGCCGCTGCGGTCACGGTATCCCGCGCCGGGGCCAATCCGCCCTGGGCGAGGGAGATCGACTGAGATGCGGGCACTTGTTCAACGGGTCAGCGAAGCGCGCGTAACCGTCGCCGGGCGCGTGACGGGAGAGATCGGGACGGGCCTGATGATCCTTGTCTGCGCGATGCAGGGCGACACGGATGCTCAGGCCGATCAGCTTGCCCAGAAGATCGCGAAACTGCGGATATTCAAGGACGAGGCGGGCAAGATGAACCGTTCCCTCGTCGATACCGGCGGCGCAGCCCTCGTGGTCAGCCAGTTCACCCTTGCCGCGGACACGTCCCGCGGCAACAGGCCGGGTTTTTCCACGGCCGCGCCACCGGATGAGGGCGAAAGACTTTACACCTATTTCTCCGACCGGCTGCGTGCGCTTGGGGTCACGGTCGCCAATGGCGAGTTCGGCGCCGACATGGATGTGAGCCTCGTCAACCAGGGGCCAGTGACGATCTGGCTGGAGGTCTGAGCGGGTTCAGCCCTGCGGCGTCATGGCCCGGCGCTGGCGGTCGCGTTCGAGGCCAAGCTGGCGTTCGCGCCAGATGATCAGGATACCTGCCAATACAACAAGCGCCGCGCCGCCCAGAACGATACGCGTCGGCACTTCGTCGAAGACGACATAACCGACCCCGAGCGCCAGCAGCATCGAGGCGTATTCAAAGGGCGCAATGACCGAGGCGTCGGCATAGCGGTAGGACGAGGTCAGCAGAACCTGCCCCAAACCTCCGAACAGCCCCGCCGCGACCAGCATTGCCGCACTTGCAGGATCCGGCACCGTCCAGCCGAAGGGCAGCGAGATCAGCGACAGAAGCGCGGAGTTGACCGAGAAGTAGAAGACGATGGCGCTGACCTTCTCCTCGGCCACAAGGCGACGCACAAAGACCTGCGCGAGCGCGGCAAAGACCGCCCCCACAAGAACCACGATTGCGCCAAGGGCCTCGGTCGCGCCAAGCTCACCCGCCGAGAGCGCCGTCAGGCGCGGCGAAAGGATGATCAGAACACCTGCCATACCGATCGCGACGGTAAAGATGCGAAACAACCGGACATTCTCGCCCAGGAACATCGCCGCGAAGACGACCGTCAGAAGAGGCGCCGCATAGCCGATGGCCGTGACCTCGGGCAAGGGCAGAAGCCCGAGCCCGGCAAAGCCGAATCCCATGGCCACCGTGCCCATCAATCCGCGCCAGAAATGGCCCAGCGGATTGCGGGTGGCGAGGCCGGATTTCAGCCCGCGCGTCGCGATCAGCCAGATCAGGATCACCGGTATGGCGAAGGCAGAGCGAAAGAACACCGCCTCGCCGGGCGGAACCGCGTCCGAGGCCGCCTTGATCAGGCTCGCCATCGTCATGAACACGGCGACTGAACAGAGTTTGAGAATGATGCCGCGCAACGGATTCATGAGCGCCTTCCTTCGAGCAAGAGAAAGCCGGAGCGGCTGCGAAGTGCAAGATCAAACCACTTGGCCACTCATGACAGCGGCTCAAAAACGAAAAGCCCCGCCGAAGCGGGGCAAATCCATCACCGTTCAAGGGCAATCAGGCCGCGGCCTGCGCCTTTGCGATGTCTTTCTTGATCTTCAGCGCCTTGGAAGACAGCTCTTCGTCCTTCGCCTTGGCGAGGAAAGCGTCCAGACCGCCGCGGTGATCGACCGAGCGCAGGGCAGCAGCCGAGATGCGCAGCTTGAACGACTGGCCGAGCGAATCCGAGATCAGGGTGACATCGTTCAGGTTCGGCAGGAAACGGCGGCGCGACTTGTTGTTCGCGTGGCTCACGTTGTTGCCCGACATCGGGCCCTTACCGGTCAATTCGCAAACGCGCGACATGGTTTCGTTCCTTGTTTCTCGGGCCTCCGGGCCCGTCATCCACATATCATCTACGGGCCCCGCACGGCAGAGCCCCGAATTCCGTCCGCGCCATTTACGGCCTATGCCGGGCGGCGTCAAGCGATTCATCCCCGCCATCACCCCGGCGCGTCGCGCGCGTTCTAGCGACAAATTACCCGCAGCGGTGCCAGGTCTATACCGGTGAATTCAGCGGTCCATTCCGTGCCCGGCGCAACCGGCTGAGCATCGGTCAGGGTTCCGGTAGAGACGATCTCTCCCGCCTGCAAGGGGGCCGGGTGAGGCTCGTCAGCGATCGTCTCGACGAGAAACCGCAGCGCCGATACCGGCCCACCAAGGACGTTCGTCGCGTGCCCCGTCTCTACGCGACTACCGTTCCTGTTCAAGGTCACGGTGAAATCGCCGAGCTGCTTCCCCCATGCCATGCGGTCGCTGCTTATGTCCTGCCACCAGCCGATTGCCAATGCCCCGTGCAACCCAAAGGCCGCCGCCGATTGCGGCGCGCTGAACTTCCAGCCGGGATAGACCGACTGGACAATCTCGAAGCCATGCGCGACGCGGTAGATGCAGCCGAGAAGCTCGTCCTCACTCATGCCGGGTTCCGGGGCCGAGGCCAGGTGCAGTACAATTTCGGGCTCGATCCTAGGTTCGGGAACTCCCTGTAAATCGACCACGGCTTCGCCATCAGCGGTGGCAATTAGGGTCGTGTGCCAGACATAATTCCACATCGGCCGGTCCACGCCGTAAATCGGCCAGATGGTCCGGTTTGAAAACCCGATCTTTCGCCCGATGACGCGTTCGCCGCGGGCTTCGCGCAGCGTCCGGACATGCGCGCAGATCCGGTTGGCGGCTGTCATGTCCGGAACCTCGATATCCTGACTTTGGCGCCCGGATCCGAGCAAGTCGAGAAGCGTCCTCGCCGTCCGTTTCTCTGCCTCTTCGGTCGCCATGGAATGCCTGCCTGATCGTTGCGCGATGTCCCTCAACATCACACCCGAGTGCAGCGAAGCATGCAACAGCGATTCAGAGCAACTGCATCCGCGAAGCCCGCTGGACTTGGCAGCCAACCCTGCGCATCATGCCGTCATGCCGCATGATCATCCAGACCACCCGCATTCGCTACTGCCCTCTGACCCCGCCCTCCGCGTGAAGGCGCTGGAGACGATCCTTGTCCGCAAAGGGCTGGTCGATCCGGCAGCGATGGAGGAAATCCTCGACACCTACGAACGGAAGGTCGGCCCGCATCTGGGTGCCAAAGTCGTGGCGCGTGCGTGGAGCGATCCGGCCTTTCGTGACCGGCTGCTGGCCGATGCCACCGCCGCGATTGCAGAACTCGGCATCTCAGGTCGGCAGGGGGAACATGTCGTCGCGGTGGAGAATACGCCCAACACCCATAACATGGTCGTCTGCACGCTCTGTTCCTGCTATCCGTGGCCTTTGCTCGGCATCCCGCCCGCCTGGTACAAATCCGACGCCTACCGGGCGCGCGCGGTGCGCGAACCGCGCAAGGTGCTGGCCGAGTTTGGCGTCACCCTGCCAGACGGCCAGAAAGTGCGTGTGTGGGATTCGACGTCCGAGGTCCGCTATCTGGTTGTGCCGATGCGCCCCAAAGGATCCGAAGGTCTGGACGAGGCGGCGCTGGCCGACCTTGTCACCCGCGATTCGATGATCGGAACCGGTCTTGCGGGGGCGTCCAGATGAGCCGGGTGCATGACATGGGCGGGCGCTATGGCGATCCTGCCGTTATCCCCGAACCGCAGGGCATCGTGCCCATCGGCCCTGAATGGCACCGCAAGGCGCTGGCGCTGACGCTTGCTGCAGGAGGGCTTGGCGCATGGTCGATCGACACGTCGCGCCATGCCCGCGAAAGCCTGAGCCCCAAGGACTATGCGCGGTTTTCCTACTATGAGAAGTGGATGGCGGCCTTGGCCGATCTTCTGGTGGCGAAAGGGCTGGTCACAGAGGACGAGCTGGCCGCAGGCACCGCCGATCCTGCGGAACCCCATCCGAAACTCTTCAGGGCTGAGGCTGTCGGTCCGGCGCTGAAACGGGGCAGCCCCTATGCTAGGCCCGGCGCCGAACCGGCTTTTGCGCCCGGTGATCGGGTGCGCACCCGCCTGCCCGCCCGCAATACAGATGTCCCGGGCGGCCATACAAGGCTACCCGCCTATGCCGCCGGTCAGACCGGGACCGTTATCCTCAGCCACGGCGCGCATGTCCTGCCCGACGCCAATGCCCACGGGCTCGGCGAACGGCCGGAGCCGCTCTATACCGTCGCCTTCGCCGCCGCCGATTTGTGGGGCGAGGCGGAGCGCGCAGGCGACGAGGTCACGCTCGACCTCTGGCAAAGCTATCTGGTCCCTGCATGACTCCGCCGTCCCGCTTCGACGAACCTTGGCAGGCGCAGCTTTTCGCGCTGACCGTCGCGATGAGTGAGGCCGGACATTTCACCTGGAGCCGATGGGCCGAGGCTTTCGGCGCGACGCTGAAGGCGATGGGCGCCGACCGGCCGCTTGATGGCGGGGCGGATTATTACGCCGCGTGGCTCACGACGCTTGAAGGATTGCTCGACCGTGCGGGCCATGCGCCCGTAGACGAAGCGGAGGCCACAAAGGCCGCGTGGGAGCGGGCCTATCTTGCCACGCCCCACGGTCAACCTGTCCGGCTGCCCGGCTGATCGCGACTACCGCAGCGACCGGAACGCCCCGGGCAGGTTGTTCGCCGGATAGGAACTGCCAACGAGGAACTGCATGCGCGGATTGCCGTCCTCGTATTGCGGGTCGAGCACCTGAACGTTGAAGAAGCAGGCCGGCGCCTTGCCATCCGACCCCTCACTTCGGCCGCAGGCGGTGCGGGTACCGACCCGCACGCGCAATGCGATTGCCTCGCCGCCCGGAATGTTCAGCGAGACATCGACCACCTTGTTGGGATCGGAACTGTCGGTTCCGCCAACGAAGAGCGATGAATCGTTCGCGCGGATCACGGATCGCACCACGACGATCCGGAATTCATCCTCGCGCGGGTGAAGGATGAGGTCGGGATTGTTGCCCGCCGTCACCTGTTCCTGCACATAGTTGGCAAGCGCGGTGATGGTGTTGTTGTAGTCTTCGCGCAGCGCCCCCTTGGCCACGAATTGCGACTTGGCGCCGATTGATGCCTTGATCAGCCCTTCCTTGCCAAAGAGCGATTCCGGCAGGCCGGAGATGCCCATCTCGGCCACGTTGGTCGAGGAGACATCACCCGCCGAAACGCCACCCGGCGTGGTCGGCGTCAGCGCCAGTGTATCGAGGAGTTCCAGCCGGTTGGTAGAGATGTTCCACAGGAAGGTGGAGCCGGGTTCATAGAGACCGGCATTCTGGGTGCCGAGCCCTGCGGCGTTCGAGAACTGGAAATTCGCGCTGACCATAGACGGGTCGTGCCGACAGGCCGAAAGCGCGAGGGCTGCACAGAATACGAGCGGGAAACGGGTCAATGTCATTGGAACCATCCATCAATTTTTTCAAAAAACCGATGGTAGGGTAGCACGAAATCGCCAATTCGTCTTCTTACGGGATTCCCGCCCTTCCGGGCCTATTCCGCGATCCGGAACACCTTGTCGCGGGCGGTTTCGCCACGGATCAGGGTCAGGCGTGACTTGGAAACGCCAAGCGCCTTGGCCAGGAGCTTCACGACAGCGGTGTTGGCCTTGCCGCCCTCCGGTACAACCGTGACATAAACGCGGATCGTGCCATCCTCGGTCACGATGGCATTGCGCGACGCCTTCGGGGTGACACGCACGGTAATCTCGGCGCCGGGCCGCGACAGATGGCTGAGCTCGCACATGCCTTCTGTTAGCCGCTTCGCGCGCCCTGTACCAGTTGTCGCCAAAGCCGCTTGACCCCGCCGCCGCTCTGGCCAAGTGTGCCGCCCGTAACGAACGGAGGCCACAATGCCCGTCCCCAATCCCGCCGCGATGGAGTTCTTCCTGACCCGACGGTCGCGGCCCGCCAAGATCCTGCGCCCGCCCGTGCCGACGCGCGAGGAACTCGCACCGATCCTCACGGCGGCGGCACGGGTGCCTGACCATGGCAAGCTGGAACCGTGGCGTTTCATCGTGCTGGAGAAAGCCGCGCTGACGCGGCTTGCAACGCTCTCCGAAACCCGTGGTGCGGCGATGGGGCTCGACCCCGACCGGGTGACCAAGGGCGTGATGCAACTGGCCGATGCCGATCTGGCCATTGCGGTTGTGCATGTCCCCCGCACGACCGAGAAAGTTCCTGAAATCGAGCAGATCCTGTCAGCGGGGGCGGTCTGCCTGACGCTGGTGAATGCCGCTCTCGCCTCGGGCTGGGGGGCTTCGTGGCTGACCGGCTGGCATATGCATGACCGAGAGTTCTGCCGCGAGGGGCTGGGGCTTGCCGAAGGCGAATGGGTGGCGGGCCTTATCCATATCGGCACTGAGGCCAACACGCCGCCGGATCGTCCGCGCCCTGACATCGCGGCCATAACCACCTGGGTAAGCAAATGATATTCGGAGATTTTCTCAAGGCGTTGGGGCAGCTTGGCGACCGGCGGTTCCTCAAGGTCGTCGGCCTCGGTGTCCTACTGTCGCTGGCCTTGTTGTTCGGGGTCTATGTACTCTTCGTTCAGGCGCTGGACTGGATCACTCCCGATACGCTGACCCTGCCCTGGTTGGGTGAAGTCGCGTGGGTGGATAGCCTGATTGGCTGGGGTTCGTTCTTCTTGATGCTGGGACTATCGGTCTTCCTGATGGTGCCCGTGGCTTCGGCCTTCAGCGGGCTGTTCCTCGACGATGTCGCCCAGGCGGTGGAGGACCGGTACCATCCGGCGTTGCCCCGCACGCCGCGCCTGCCGATCATGGACACTTTGATCGACAGCGTGAATCTCTTTGGCGTTCTGGTCGCGGTGAACCTCCTCGCCCTTCTGCTTTACGCCTTTGTCGGCCCCTTCGCGCCTTTGATGTTCTGGGCTGTGAACGGCTATCTTCTCGGGCGGGAATATTTCCAGATGGTCGCGATGCGGCGGCTGGGACGGCAGGGCGCGCGCGACCTGCGCAAGCGCCATGCCGGTCAGGTCTGGATCGCGGGGATGCTGATGGCGGCCCCCCTGTCGATCCCGCTTGTCAATCTGGTGATCCCGGTTCTGGGCGTGGCGACCTTCACGCATCTCTTTCACCGGCTGAAGAACCAGCGCGGCTGAGCGCATCAGCCGCCCGCGACCTCTTGCTGAAGCGCGATCAGGATCTGCATGGCCTCATCGGCCCTGTCCGACGGGACGAAAACGTGATCGTGGTGAAAGGCCGCTACCATATTGCAGGGGATGCCCTGCCCTGCCAGCGCGTCCGCAACCGCTGCCGTCAGGCCGACACCGTCTAACGCTGAATAGACCTTCAGCGTGATACAGCGCATCGGATTGCCTGCATCGAAACCGGCGCCTTGGGCGATCGACGCCGGCAGGATCAGCGACAACCCCTCATCTTCCCGGTGGGTCGCAATCGCCTTCGGAGCGAGCGCCTGACCGAGAGCTTCATCCGGCGTCGATACAAACACGTATTCGCCGTCCCGCAGAAGCGGCGCCATGTTACCGATCATGTCTTTTGCCGTGTGCGATATAACCGGCATGGCGACCTCCCTCTGTATTACGCCAGCTCGTGAAGCCCGAGTATTCCTTTATGGCAAAAGCAAAGACCGCAGAGGCTGGCCTCTGCGGTCCGTACTTTAACGCTTCAAAATATCAGGCTGCGCGCGACAGGAGGACGTCGTCCACCTTCTTCTGCGCACCGGCCTCATCGACGCCCGACACGGCGGCGACTTCACGGGTCAGACGCTCAAGCGCGGCTTCGTAAAGCTGACGCTCGGAATAGGACTGTTCACGCTGGTCATCGGTGCGGTGCAGGTCGCGCACAACCTCGGCAATCGCCATCAGGTCGCCGGAATTGATCTTCTGCTCATATTCCTGCGCCCGGCGCGACCACATCGCGCGCTTGACCTTGGCCTTGCCCTTCAGCGTTTCAAGCGCCTTGGTCACGAGGTCAGGAGAAGACAGCTGACGCATGCCGATCTCGGTCGCCTTGTGCGTGGGCACACGTAGGGTCATCTTGTCCTTCTCAAACGAGATGACGAAAAGCTCGAGCTTCAGCCCGGCGATTTCCTGCTCCTCGACCGCCATGATCTTTCCGACGCCATGGGCGGGATAGACGACGAAGTCATTCGGGCGGAAATCGGATTTCTTGCTCTTGGTCATATGGGCCTTTCCTCGCACGGTATCTGCCATCGCGGCGAAAAACACTGCCGGGGTCATAGAAGGCTCCGGTCAATGTCCGAAATTTCACCTGTTTTCCCCAATGCTGCGAGGTGGTCGCAGCGGCAATGGTCCAGATATCCTCATCCAGTTGTAACAATAATATAGCAGAAAATGCGCATATCTGAAAGGGTCGCCCCAAGGCGCTATGATCAAATGCGTCATGCATTAGGCTCATAACGCGCTTGCGCGTTACGAAAACCCGGTTTTTTCACGCTGACCGAAAGTGATTCGGTCAGATTTCGCGAATCAGTCGCCCTCGCCCGGCGATTCGGAGAAATACTTCTCCAGCTTACCCGTTTCGCCGTCGCGTTCCTCCGCTTCCGGCAGCGGGTCCTTACGCTGGGTGATAACCGGCCATTTTTCGGAATATTGCCGGTTGAACTCCACCCATTTTTCCAGATCCGGCTCGGTATCCGGGCGGATCGCGTCGGCGGGGCATTCGGGTTCGCAGACGCCGCAATCGATGCATTCATCCGGATGGATGACCAGCATGTTCTCGCCTTCATAGAAGCAATCCACCGGGCAAACCTCGACGCAGTCGGTGTATTTGCAGGCGATGCAGTTGTCGGTGACGACATAAGTCATGGGCGGCGTCCGGGCTTAGGGTCCTGCCGCTACCTAGCCCCAAGGCGGGGATCATTCAAGATAGAGGGCGGCGGAAAGACCAAAGGCGTGAACAGTTCAGCCCGGAAAGGACGATCATTCCCGTGTGGTGGCGTCAGGGGGCACAGTTTCGCCTGATGCGATGTCTTCGTAGAGCAAACGCGCCTCTGTGGCTGGCCCCCGGCGCATACCGCAGGCGAGGATGCGGACAACACGGATTTCGCTCGCCTGCCGGAAGGTCAGCACGTCGCCCGGCCCGACGGCCCGGCCGGGCTTGGCGGTCTTGTCGCCGTTCACGCGCAGATGCCCCGCCGTCACCACCCCGGCGGCAAGGCTGCGGGTTTTGAAGAACCGCGCCTGCCAGAGCCATTTGTCGATGCGGATGCGATCCTCGGCCAAGCCCGCCTCAGATCTTGTCCTTGAGCCCCATCAGCGCGGCGGCGAAGGGGTTGTCGGGATCAATCCGGTCCTTTTTCGGGGGACGGGATTCGAAGTTGCGCCCACCCTGATCGTCACGTTTGCCCTTGGCACCATGCTTGCCTTTCGGCCCCTTGCCACCGCCACGCTCACCCCGGTCGCCGCGCGGCTTGCCGTCGCGACGGTCACCGCCCGGCTTGCCCTCGCGGCGTTCGCCGCGCTGCGGGCGATCTCCTCGCGGTGCACGCGGTTTCGGCGCCCAGGTGAAGGTATAGAAGACCTCCATTTCGGTCACGGTCTGAAGTGCCGCTTCTTCTTCGGTGATGGGATTGGAACTTGCAGCTTCCTCGGCGGGTCTCGCCACGGGCTCGGACCGCACCTTTTCGCGCTCACCCCGCTCCCCCTTGTAGCCAAGTCCGGCCATCAGGTCGGCGAACTGTTCCAGTGTCATGCCGGTGATCGAAAGCATGTCGGGGTTCGCCTCGAACCCAGCGCGGCTGTCCATCGTCCGTAGAATATCTGCCAGCCGTTCCAGCATGTCGATGCGGATCGCGCGGGCGCCCGCCGGGTGATAGCCCGAAAGCGTATAGTAGCCCTTGGGCACATCCGGCAGGTTCGGCACCGTCACCAGCCCCGGCGGCGGGCTTTCGGGAAATTCGTCGAGCCCCTCGTTCAGCGACCAGAGCACCAGACGCAACCGCGTCGGTGCCGGCTTCAGAAGCAGCGGCTGGAAGATCGTGTATTGCCCGAACCGGACGCCGTGCTTGCGCAGTAGCCCCCGCATGTCCTGATCCAGCGCCTTGACCTCATCGGCCACGCCTTCACGCGGCAGAACGCCGAGCGATTCCGCAAGACGGAAGGCGAAACCGCGGGCAAGTCCCGTCAGCGTCTCGTCGCGCTGGAGGTTCAGAAGCGGCTCGAAGAGTGTCGCCACCTTGCGGTCGATGAAATGCTGCAAACGGCGGCGCACCTTCTCGCCCACGTCAAAGCCAGCCTCTTCATCGACGAAGGCTTCGACCTGCGGCTTCATCACATCAGCGCCCTTGACGAGCTTGCCGACAGCCGAGTTGCCCCACATCAGACCACCCTGCTCGGTGAAATCCAGCTCGGTGTCCGGCGCGTTGTAGAACCGGTCAGCGCGCAAGTGGAATTCCGGGCGCAATGCCTCATAGGCCGCCTGTTTCAGCGTCTTTGCCTGATCGGGCGATGCGGTTCCGTCCTGATGGAAGCGAAATCCTTCCAGACGGCCGACGAATTCGCCCTCAACCGTCACTTCGCCCTTGTCGTTCACCTCGGCCACAAGGCTCTCCTTCTGCTTGAGCCGGCGAAGGAGGACACTCGTCCGCCGGTCCACAAATCTTTGTGTCAGCGCGTCATGCAGCGCGTCTGACAGGCGGTCTTCTACAGCGCGCGTTTCCTCGCGCCAATGGCTTTCGTCGGCGACCCAGCCGGAACGCTGCGCGACATAGGTCCAAGTGCGGATATATGCCAACCTTTTCGACAATGTGTCGATGTCGCCCTGAACCTTGTCGATCCGACGAATTTGTGCCGCTAGCCAGTCATCGGGCACATGCCCGTCTTGGAGGAACCCGAAGATACGCTGCAATAGATTGGCATGTTCTTGGGCCGAAATCCCTTGAAAATCGGGGATTCGGCAGACATCCCACAAAAGCCGCAGATCGCGCGGATGGCGCAGCCGGTCGCGGATATGCGGCAGATCTGCGAGTGCCTTCAGCGCCTTCAGATCGTCGGCCTCACGCCCGCGCATCAGCCGTTCCTCGGCTGGCGCGGCCTCCAGCGAGGCGATCAGCCGGTCAACGCCGCCGAAATCCAGATCACTCGCCCGCCAGTTGATTCGGTCAATCGGGCGGAAACGGTGGTTCTCGATCGAGGCAATTACCTCATCGGCCAACGGTACGGCTTCCCCCGTCACGCCAAAGCTGCCCGCTGCGGTGTGACGCCCGGCCCGCCCCGCGATCTGGGCCAGTTCGTGCGGGAAAAGATCACGCATGCGCCAGCCGTCGAACTTCGCTGTAGCCGAAAAGGCGACGTGGTTGATATCGAGATTGAGCCCCATGCCGATGGCATCGGTGGCGACGAGGTAATCGACATCGCCGTTCTGGTACATCGCCACCTGCGCATTGCGGGTGCGTGGGGACAGCGCCCCCATCACCACAGCCGCACCGCCCTTCTGACGGCGGATCAGTTCGGCGATGGCATAGACATTTTCAGCCGAAAACCCGACAATGGCCGACCGTGCGGGCATCCGGCTTATCTTTTTCGAACCGGTGTAACTCAGAGTTGAAAACCGCTCGCGTTTCAGGAACTGCACCTTTGGCACGAGGGCGGCAATGGTGCCGCGCATTGTGTCGGAGCCAAGAAACAGCGTCTCAAACAAGCCGCGCGCATGGAGCAAGCGGTCGGTGAAGACATGCCCCCGCTCAGGGTCGGCACAAAGCTGAATTTCGTCCACGGCGAGGAAGTCACAGCCGATATCGGTCGGCATCGCCTCGACCGTGCAGACCCAGTATTGGGCGCGGGCGCCGACAATACGCTCCTCGCCGGTAACCAGCGCCACAACCGCAGGCCCGCGCGCGGCAACGATCCGGTCATAAACCTCTCGGGCGAGCAGGCGCAGGGGCAGGCCGATGACCCCGGTGCGATGCGCCAGCATCCGTTCGATCGCGTAATGTGTCTTGCCTGTGTTGGTCGGTCCGAGGACCGCCGTGATCCTCGTCTCCGCCGCCATGGGACTGCCCTCAGAGTTCGGTGCCGGTGGTCTTCTGCTCCAGCCGTTCGAGCGCCTGCTTTATCCCCTCCTGATGGGGATGTATAGCAAGCGCCGCGCGATAGGCCGCGATGGCCTTGTCCTCCTGCTCCAACGCCTCAAAAATCTGGCCGAGCCCGGAAAGCGCCCCGAAATGGTGGTCGTTCAGCGCAAGCGTATGCTGGATGTCGGCTATGGACGGCCCGAACTGGCCATTCAGAAAATAGGCTGTCGCCCGCGCATTCCAGCCTTCGGCGAATTCTGGCGCATGATCGACGAGGGCGGTGAAATGCTCGATCGCGGTGGCCAGATCGCCCGCTTCCATGGCCTCCTGCCCCCGTTTCAGAAGCAGATCCATCGACGGCGAGCCCGACTTTGACCACTCTCGCAGAATGTCGGATTGAACCCGACGCCACTCAGGGTTGTATGGATCGGCCAATTCCGCGTATAGATTGTCCAGATATTCAGACGCCGCGAAAACCGGCGCAGACAGAAATAACGCTGCGGCACATGCAGCGAACACGGGATTGAGAAGGGTGGCACACATCCGCATTACAAGGCAGAGTGTAGCCGATCCGCGCCGGAAAGCGAGAGGCTTGGCGCTCACATTTGGAGGAAGAATGAGTGATATTGTAACCGCGGCCGTTGCCGCGCTGAGCGAAAAACTGTCCGGCGGCATCCCTGGCACTGCAAAGTTCGTGATCGAAGGCGAAGGCGCATTGATCATTGACGGATCGGACGTGCGCGCGGGCGATGATGAGGCCGATGTGACGCTGACGGCTGACCGTGAAACCTTCGAGGGCATTCTTTCCGGCGACGTAAACCCCACGGCCGCCTTTATGCAGGGCAAACTGGCCGTTGACGGCGATATGGGCCTTGCCATGCAACTCGGCGCAGCCCTTTCCTGAGGATGGACCGCGCCCCCTTCTACGACGACGTTGCCGATGCGCCCGATGGCGCGACCTGCGTCTGGCTGACGGCTGCTGACGGGGTCCGCATCCGAGCGGCCCATTGGCGCGGCGGCGAGAAGGGGACGGTGCTGCTGTTTCCCGGGCGGACGGAATATATTGAGAAATACGGCCCCGCGGCGGGGGAATTTGCCGCGCGGGGCTATGCCATGGCGACTCTCGATTGGCGCGGTCAGGGCATTGCTGACCGGCTACTCGACGATCGCGCACCGGGCCATGTCGAGTGCTTTTCTGACTACAGCCTTGATGTTGCGGCGTTCATGGCCTGGGTCGAGATGCAAGACCTGCCCCGCCCCTTTTTCCTGATCGGCCATTCCATGGGGGGCTGCATCGGGCTGCGCGCCATCCATGACGGTATTGCCGTCAATGCCGTGACGTTCTCGGCGCCGATGTGGGGCATCCTGATGCAGCCGGTTGTGCGTCCCGTCGCATGGGGCCTGTCATGGCTTGCAACGGTCTCCGGGCAGGGTCACCGGATGGTGCCCTCGACCTCACCCCTGACCTACGTGCTGGAAGCGGAGTTCGAAGGCAACGTGCTGACCCGCAACCGCGAGATGTGGGAGTTCATGCGCCGCCAACTGACGGTGCATCCCGATCTCGCCATCGGGGGGCCGACGATGCAGTGGCTTTACGAGGCGCTGAAAGAAACACACGCGCTGCACCAGATGCAATCACCCGACCTGCCCTGCCTGACGGTTCTGGGGGCAGAGGAACGCATCGTTCATGCCGCCTCGATTCACGACCGAATGTCGCGCTGGCCGGGCTCGGAATTCGATCTTGTCGGCAGCGCAGAACACGAGTTGATGATGGAGGGGCCCGAGACACGGGCCAAGTTCTACGACCGCGCCGCGGCCTTGTTCGACGCCAGTCGGGGGTGATTATCCCTGCACATGCAGCGGGATTTTAGCGAAGCTCGACCTCAGCGCCTTTGACCAGCCGTCACTCATACGCCGGAAATCGGCGTCGCCAGGTTCGATCCGGCGCTGAAAGCCAACCTTGCATTCGTCATTGTGGATAACGGCAAGGTCCAGCGGCATACCGACCGACAAGTTCGACCTGAGCGTCGAGTCCATCGACAGAAGCACCGCCTTCTCGCCATCCTCGATTGAGGTTTTCGGCCGCACGATCCGGTCGAGGATCGGCTTGCCGTATTTATGCTCGCCGATCTGCAGGAACGGCGTGTCCTCGGTCGCTTCGATGAAATTGCCTTCCGGATAGACGAGGAACATACGCATCCGCCCGCCCTTGCGCTGCCCCGCAACGATCATTGAGGCCGCGCCAAACTGGCCGTTCGTTTTCAGCCGCTGATCGTTGGCATCGCGCACAGACCACAAAGTCTCGCCCACAATCTCGGCCACTTTCAGCATCGTCGGCGCCATAAGGATCGAGCTTTCCGGCGTCGCCTCGGGGTTCTCGATCGCTTCCTGAAGTTTCGCCAGCGTCGCCTGCGTGACCGACAGGCTGCCCGCCGTCAGGATCGCTATCACCCGTTCCCCGGGCACCTCGAACGAGAACATCTTACGATAGGATGAGATGTGATCGAGGCCCGCATTGGTGCGGGTATCGGACAACAGCACCATGCCAGCATCCAACAGAAGCCCAACACAATAGGTCATGATCGCCTGTCCTTTCCCTAGACCGCGCCACAGTAAGAGGCCTCGCGAGCGCCCGCAACTGGGCCGATGACGGGGAAATCATCCACCCACCCTTGCCATGCCACCCTGCCCCTGCCATCTCTGTGCGACAGATTTCGAAGGAGTGCCCCATGCCGATCCGCTTGCCCCGCCCGGTCTTTGACGCCAATGCCTCGTCCGGCGGGCTTGGCAATCTGCCGGAATGGGATCTGAGCGACCTTTACGCCGCTCCCGACGCGCCCGAAGTGTCGCGCGACATGGACTGGCTTGAAGAGGCCTGCGCCGATTTTGCAGGACGCTACGAGGGAAAGCTGGCGACGCTGAACGCCGACGCGATGCTCGACTGCATCCACGCCTATGAGAAGATCGAGGCGATTGCCGGGCGCATCATGTCCTATGCAGGCCTGCGCTATTATCAGAACACCATGGATGGCGGCAGAGCCAAGTTCATGTCGGATTGTCAGGACAAGGTGACGGCATTCACCACTCCGCTCGTCTTTTTCTCGCTTGAATTCAACCGGATCGAGGATGAAGTTTACAAAACTGTCTTCACCGCCAATGCCGATATCGCGCGTTACAAGCCGGTCTTCGACCGCATGCGCGCGATGAAACCACACCAGCTGTCCGACGAGTTGGAAAAGTTCCTGCACGACCAGTCCACGGTTGGCGCCTCGGCCTGGAACAAACTCTTCGACGAGACGATGGCAGGGCTCGAATTCGCGGTCGAAGGCGAGGCGGAGCCGATGAACCTGGAGGCCACGCTGAACCTCCTGTCCGAGCAGGACCGGTCACGGCGCGAGGCTGGTGCAAAGGCTCTGGCAATGGTCTTCGGCGAGAACGTCAAGCTTTTCGCCCGTGTCCACAACACGCTCGCCAAGGAAAAGGAAATCGAGGACCGCTGGCGGAAGATGCCCACCCCACAAACGGGGCGGCACCTTTCGAACCATGTCGAACCCGAGGTTGTCGAGGCGCTCAGGAACGCCGTCGTCGCCGCGTATCCGAAACTGTCGCACCGCTACTACCGGCTGAAGGCAAAATGGATGGGGCTGGAGAAACTGCAGGTCTGGGACCGCAATGCACCCCTGCCGATTGAGGAAAAGAAGACCGTGAACTGGGACGAGGCGCGGGAGACCGTGATGTCGGCCTATATGAGCTTCGCCCCGGAAATGTCTGATATTGCAAAGCCCTTCTTCGACAATGACTGGATCGACGCGGGCGTGAAACCCGGCAAGGCGCCGGGCGCCTTCGCCCATCCGACCGTGACCGACGTGCATCCCTACATCATGCTGAACTACCTCGGCAAACCGCGCGACGTGATGACGCTGGCCCATGAACTCGGCCATGGCGTACACCAGGTTCTGGCCGCACCGCAGGGGGAAATGCTGTCATCCACCCCCCTGACGCTGGCCGAAACCGCGTCGGTCTTTGGCGAGATGCTGACCTTCCGCAAGCTTCTGGCACAGGCAAAGACGCAAAACGAACGCAAGGTCCTGCTGGCGGGCAAGGTCGAGGATATGATCAACACGGTCGTGCGCCAGATCGCCTTCTACGATTTCGAATGCAAGCTGCACGCTGCCCGCCGCGCGGGCGAACTGACGCCCGAGGATATTAACGCGCTATGGATGAGCATTCAGGGCGAAAGCCTTGGGGACGCTTTCGAATTCATGGATGGGTATGAGACCTTCTGGTCCTATATCCCGCACTTCGTCCACTCGCCCTTCTACGTCTATGCCTACGCCTTCGGCGACGGGCTCGTCAACGCGCTCTATGCGGTCTACGAGGAAGGCCTGCCGGGCTTCGAGGAGAAGTATTTCGAGATGCTGAAGGCTGGAGGATCGAAGCATCACAAAGAGCTTCTCGCACCATTCGGCCTCGATGCCAGCGATCCAAAATTCTGGGACAAGGGTCTGTCCATGATCGCCGGAATGATCGACGAGTTGGAAGCGATGGAGGGATGACCCCCGCGACGGCGCGCCGTCGCGTCCCACACCTCGGAACCCATTCACATAGTCTGGCGGGCCGATGCGGCCCGGCCTGATCCTGCATGTGCCGCTACATATGTTGGCGTCGGATGGGGTGGGGCTTCCGGGTTTCTTTCAGAAAATCCGATCCGGTTTTATGGCTCGCGGCGCCCGTGTCGAAGTGCGCTGGCGCGACACGGATGTTCTGACGAGCATGGGCGAAACCGAAGACATCCACCTTGTACACAACGGTCGCATCCATCATCCCCGCGTTCTGAACACCGGCTTGGCCTATGTCTTTCCGTTCTGGTACTGCGATCCTGTCGGAAATTACGGTGACTCCAGTCTCGCCACCGGGACCTTCCGGCCCGACTTAGTCGATCCAGATCAAGCGAACATGTTCCACACGCGTCTGTCACGCCGCCTCGTGGACCGGCGACAAAGCCGGTACGATCAGCCGCAGGACCGCCGGACATTTCCCAAAAGCGCGATTGCGATTTTCCTTCAGGGCGACAGCGATCCGGTAAACCGCGCGCGATACATGTCCGAACGGGAGATGTTTGCCGCTGTTCTTGCCGCGCGCGGCGAACGGACGGTGATCGTGAAGCCGCACCCGCGCAATCTGACGGGCGACACCACTCACATTCTTGCGGTTGCCGGGCAAAGCCCCGGAGTAGTGGTCACCGATGCAAATGTGCACGATATCCTGGCCGCTTCGGACATTACGGTGACGACAACCTCGGCCACTGCGCTGGAATCGATGATCCATCGTGTTCCGGTGGTGCTTTGCGGTCGCAGCGACTTGCATCATTGCGCGATAACGGTTCGGCACCCCGATGAAATGCACGGCGCCCTGTGCGCGGCTATGAATGCTTCCTTCCCTTTTTCCACGTTCCTCTATTGGTTTCTCGTCCAAAACACACTGAATGCCGGCAGCGCGACCTTGATCGATGACACACTCGCCCGGATGACGCAGCACGGAGTGGATACAACCGGTTTTGTGCTGGACGGTTGAAGGGATCGCACCCGCGCAGAAGAGTGATGTCGCATTAGGGGAGATACACGAGATGATCCGGATCATACTGAAACTAATCGGATTCTTGTTGGTTGTTGGTATGTTCGGGTTCCTTGCGCTGGGGCCCGAAATCGCCGACCGGATGCAGAACCCTGTTACGAAGCATGACCCCTGGCCAGTGACCCAGGCAGCGCAGGAAATGCATGAACGGCTGATCATCGGCGACATGCATGCCGACACGCTGCTCTGGGATCGGGACCTGACCAAGCGTCAGACACGCGGACATGTCGACCTGCCGCGGCTGGCTGAGGGCAATGTTGCGCTGCAGGTCTTCACCACGGTGACGAAAAGCCCCTCGGGCCTGAATTACGAGAACAACGCTGCCGAGGCGCGGGACGACATCACACTTCTGTATATCGGCCAGCTTCGCCCCTTCCGTGCCTGGCTTGATCTGACCGAACGCGCGCTGGAGCAGGCGCGCCAGTTGGCGATTGCCGAGGAAAATGCGCCCGAGGCGCTGAAGATCATCCGCACCGGCGCCGATCTGGCCGAAGTGTTGCGCCGCCGCGCCGCAGGTGAGCAGGTCGTGGGGGGCATTCTCGGGGCCGAAGGGGGCCATGCGCTTGGCGACGAACAGGCCAATCTCGGCAAGCTATACGATGCGGGATTCCGGCTCATCGGGCTCACGCATTTCTTCGACAACGAGATTGGCGGTTCGCTGCACGGCGAGGCGGGCACCGCGGCCGGCCTGACGCGGTTCGGACGGTCGGTCGTGGAGGAGATGATCGGGCGGCATATGATCATCGACCTCGCCCATGCCTCACCTCAGACTGCGCGCGACGTTCTCGACATGACCGATATGCCGGTCGTTGTCAGCCACACCGGCATCCGCAGCCATTGCGATACTGTCCGAAATTTTCCCGATGACCTGATGCGGGCAATCGCGGCCGAGGGGGGGCTGATCGGCATCGGGTTCTGGGCCGACGTGACCTGTGACGACACGCCTGCCGGCATTGCCGGGGCGATCATTGCCGCGATTGGGGTCGTCGGCGAGGACCATGTCGCGCTCGGCTCGGACTTCGACGGAGCGGTGCGGACAACATTCGACGCATCGGAACTTTCCGCCCTGACGCAAGCCCTGATCGACCGGGGATTGCCCGAGGAGGTCATCGCAAAGGTCATGGGCGGCAACATGGTACGATTTCTTCAGGCCGCACTGCCGACAGAGTGATCAGGCCAAAGCGGGACAATCCCTTTAGATGAACGACCTTGTGAATGGGAAGCGGCATCTCGAATGAAATCGTCGTGGCGACGTTGAGGCTTCCTGAGCGACATTCTTAATTCATGCCGCCGAGCACCATTCTTCAGAAGGCTTCGCTCAAACCGGCTCACATCGGTTGGATGTCCGCAAAGTGGCGCGGCAGGTCCTGTGCCGCCACCTTCACGAGGTCCTTTGCCAGATCGGCATGCAGCGCCTGCGCCGACGCCCCGGTCAGCCGCGACCGCAATACGCCGAGCATTTTTGGCCCTGCCGCGATGATCAACCGGTCGGGCTTTATACGAGACCATTCACGGTCCAGTTCCTCCATGACATAACTCGCAAAACGCGACCGTCCAGCCTCATCGGCCTTCTCTCCGGGATCGAAGCCGTGCCGTGCTACGCCACCCGGTCCACCGGTCTGCCGCCCCGGCCGGTCGTCGTATTCGATCTGGGCATCGAGGAACTGTGCCGCCGAAAGCCCAGCCACCTCCTTCAACCCCTTGCCGATACCTTCGTTGATCAGAAAACGCGCCGTCTCGTCGTCGGCGACAAGCACAAGTGTACGGATCGGTTTCATGGCAAACCTCCTGTGTGGCCTGCCATAGATATGGGGACTGAATGCAGGTGCCGCCATGACCTGCGTCAACACGGACCTATCCGGCGGCCAGAACCCGGTCGATCATCGCTTGCGTACCCTTCGCATCCTCGAGAGTCCACGGATACGGCGTACCGTTACGGATCGTCTTCCCCAAGGCCTCGACTTGGTTGCGGTATTGCCGCGCGCCGGGAAAGCGTTCGATGTGATCGGCCTTGTCTTGCCGGAACATGTGCAGTTGCGCCTCGCCGAAGAGGCCCGCATTGAAGGGCGCGGTCAGCCGGATCAGGCCCGTTTCGCCCTGAAATACCACCTCTTGCCGGGGGAAAAGCCGCATCGAGGTCATCGCGTGGTAGGTGAAGCGGCCGCCCGGCCCCTCCATTTCGCCGAAGACGCGGGCGAAGACATCGACGCCGTTCTCGCGCGTGATCTGTGCATTGATCTCCACGGGCTCCGCGCCGGTCGCCCAACGGACAGACCCGTAGGTATAGACGCCGATGTCGGCGATGGAGCCACCGCCCGTTTCGGGTCGGTTGCGGATATTGCCGGGGTCAGAGCGGTTGTCATAGCTGAAATGCGCATCCGCATGCAGGATGCGACCGATGGCGCCCTCCTCTATCAGGACCCGGGCGCGCTGCCATTGCGGGTGGTGAACGATCATATAAGCCTCGGTCGCCAGCAGTCCGGTCCGGTTCCGTGCCGCGATGAGAGCGTCGATCTCATCCGCCTGCATCGCGATGGGCTTTTCCGTCAGCACATGCTTGCCCGCCTCGAGCGCTTTCAACGTCCATTCGACATGGAGGTGGTTAGGCAGCGGTATATAGACCGCCTCTATGTCCGGGTCGGCGAGCAGAGCATCGTACGAGTCATGCACCTTGAGGTCCGGGCAGAAGGCCGCGAATGGTGCAGCTTTCTTCGGATCGGATGTCGCAAGCGCGTGGAACCGCGCGCCTTCGGCTTCGTGTATAGCCCGCGCCATGTGCTCGCGCGCGAATTTCGCAGCGCCGAGCACCCCCCAATTGACCGGTTTCATGCCGCCCCCATGTTCAAGATTGCGCTAACATCTACGCTCCTTGCGGCCGGGGGAGCAAGCCGCAAGGGTAGATTTCGTCGGCTCAGGCGGGGACAACCATGCCTTTTTCGGCGGCCAGCTTGCGCATTTCCGCCTGAAGTTTCTCAAACGCGCGCACTTCGATCTGGCGGATGCGCTCGCGGCTGACATCATACTGCCCGGACAGATCTTCCAGCGTCACCGGCTCATCGACCAGACGACGCTGCATCAGGATGTCGCGTTCCCGGTCGTTCAGCACCGCCATGGCCTGTTCCAGAAGTTCGCGGCGCACCGACAACTCATCGGCCTCGGCATAGTGCCCGGCCTGGTCGGCATCCTCGTCCTCCAGCCAGTCCTGCCACTGGGCGGTACCGTCCTCGGCGCCGACGGTAGCATTCAGCGAGGCATCGCCGCCCGACAGACGCCGGTTCATCGCGATGACCTCATCCTCGGTCACGTTGAGGTCGGTCGCGATCTTCTGCACATGTTCGGGGCGCAGATCGCCTTCCTCCAATGCGCCGATCTTGGACTTGGCCTTGCGGAGGTTGAAGAAAAGCTTTTTCTGCGCCGAGGTGGTGCCAAGCTTCACAAGGCTCCACGACCGCAGGATATATTCCTGAATCGACGCCCTGATCCACCACATCGCATAGGTGGCCAGCCGGAAGCCTTTTTCGGGGTCGAAACGCTTCACGGCCTGCATCAGCCCGACATTCGCCTCGGAAATCACTTCGGCCTGCGGCAGACCGTAGCCACGATATCCCATGGCGATCTTTGCAGCGAGGCGCAGGTGTGAGGTAACCATCTTGTGGGCGGCGGAGCTGTCCTCATGATCCACCCAGCGCTTGGCCAGCATGTATTCCTCTTCCGGCTCCAGAAGCGGAAACTTGCGGATTTCCTGCAGATAGCGGTTCAGCCCCTGTTCCGGGCTCGGCGCGGGAAGGTTTGCATAGTTCGACATCGGCTCTGACCCTCTCTTTCCGGTCGAGGACCCCGAAATCTATTCGCTTGGCCCCCGCTCTGCAAGGCCGTGGCCATAGCAGCGTTTGTTTAACGTCAGATGAGTATGTTTCCGTCGTTTTGCCAGATTTGTGACAGACGCCTCACATCCTTGTCAGGAAACGCGATCAGCAAGGCCCGGTTCCCTGCGCAAAAGGTTAAGGAGCGTCTGGAAATCGTCAGGCAGCGGGCTTTCGAAATCGAGTCTCTCGCCGGTGACCGGATGATCGAAGCCAAGGGTTGCGGCATGAAGCGCCTGACGGGGAAACTTCGCCGCAGCCTCGGCAGCTTCCGCGCCAAGTGCCTTCGCAGCGGGCTTACGCCGCCCGCCATAGACCGGATCGCCGATCAGCCCATGGCCGACATGGGCCATGTGGACCCGGATCTGGTGGGTGCGCCCTGTCTCCAGCCAGCATTCGACAAGGGCCGCGGCAGGCGGGGTGCCGAACCTCTCCACCACTCTAACCCGCGTCACCGCATGACGCCCGCCATGAAACAGCACCGCCTGCCGCTGACGGTCTGTCTTGTGGCGGGCAAGTTGTGTGGTGATCTTGAGGATACCGCCCGTTTCGAAATTCGTGCCCTTCACCCCGTGCAGACGCGGGTCGGCAGCATCCGGCACGCCGTTGGCCAGTGCCAGATAGCGGCGGGTTACCGAGTGTTTTTCAAACTGTTTCGCAAGCCCGTGATGCGCCCGGTCGGATTTGGCGACGACCAGAAGGCCCGACGTATCCTTGTCGATCCGGTGCACGATCCCCGGACGCCTTTCGCCGCCGACGCCGGACAGCGTATCGCCGCAATGGTGCAGAAGTGCATTGACGAGTGTCCCGTCGGCAGAACCCGGCGCGGGATGCACGACCATGCCTGCGGGCTTGTCGATGACGATGAGATCGGCATCTTCCCACACGATGTTGAGCGCGATTGGCTGTGCGACAGTTTCTACCGGCTCCGGCGCGCCGAGCGCGATGGCAAACACGTCGCCCTCCGCCACTTTGGCCTTTGGGTTTTCGACCACCGCTCCGTCCTGCGTAATCGCTCCCTCGGCCAGAAGCTTCGCCAGCCGCGACCGCGACAATGCGGCTTCTTCTGGCACATCGCGCGCCAGCGCCTTATCAAGGCGGTCGGGCGGGTTGGCCCCGATCACCACTTGCAAGGTACGGCTTTCAATGTCCGACATGAACGAGGCTCCGACTGACGCCGAACAGGGCACCCCGCCCGAACTGCGCTTTCTCAAGGTTCTGGTCACGACGCTGGCCGGGACCATGATCCTCGGCCTGATAACGATCATCTTCCTCTTTGTCACCCGGCTGCCGGATGCCTCAGCGCCGCGCCCCGCGCTTCCCGACGGCATCACGCTACCCGATGGCGCAGAGGCGGAAGCCGTCACGATGGGGCGCGGCTGGATCGCGGTGGTGACGAACGCGGATGAAATCCTGATCCTCGACGCCGAATCCGGCGAGTTGCGGCAGACGGTGAAGATCAACGCCGGAAAGTGAGTGCGAGGGGATGGTACCGACGCCCCGGCTCGAACGGGGGACCCCTAGATCCACAATCTAGTGCTCTAACCAACTGAGCTACGTCGGCACTCGGGGGCCATTTAGACCCGTGCCAACGCGAATGCAAGTCCCGGATTGTGCTTGTCGCGGCATTGCGCTTCTTGCCTCGCCCCCCGGTTCCGCTATAGCCAAGTCGGAGTATGAAACGGAGGCCGATCATGGGGATCGACAAGGAAAGCGACATCTCGGCGAATCTGCAGATCGGGCCGACGACGCTCGGCATGGTGCGGATTTATCTTGAGGCCGACGGGCTGGAACTGCCGCTCGATTTCGACCCGGAAGAAGCCGAGGAGATCGCCGAGGAACTGCGCGCCGCGGCCGAAGCCGCGCGGAGTATGGGCAGTCCTAAGGGGAAATCCCCGAAGCGGTGACGCCCGGATCGCGAAAGCCCTGCAGGCGCAGGGCGGCGTGGCGGGCAAATTTTTGCAGCATCACTTTGCGACGCGCCCCGGCCAAAGGCTCCTCAGGTCCCATACGCACAATCTCGGCATCATAGGCATCCGCGAGGATCAGACCGGTGCCCTCGGGCAGCAGCTCCACCGGGAAATCGGCATCCACGGCCCAGAAAAACCGGTCGCCCCATTCCAGATAGTTCTGCCACTTGCGGTCCGAGGTGAAATCGACCCGGCTCGACTTGCATTCGACGATCCACAGCTCTCCCTTCGGCCCCAGCGCAAGCACATCCAGCCTCAGCCCGGAGGTCGGCACCAACTCCTCCACCGTGACAAAGCCATGGTGCAGAAGATGGCGACAAACGCCGCGCGCGAGGAGTTGTCCGGGCATGAGATCGTCCTGCATGGGCGAAATATGAACATAAAGTGAACATGTGTCCAGAGGGGGCACCGCCCCACCGCGAAATGCCGGTTTGTTGGGTTCTGCAACCGGAGTTGTATGGCGCGGATGACCCGACCCGTGCTTCGCACGCGCAGTCAGAGCGAGGAGAGTCGGATGCTACTTGGCGATCACATGCAGCGAACGGGGCAGAGCCTCTTTCGTTGGCGCAGTTATGTACTTCTGGCCTTCGTACCCTTCATCGCCCTGACGCTGTTCAACGGTGAAGCGATCGAACTGCGCTTCGGTGAGGGGTTCGGCGATCTTTACGAAAGCTTTTGCATAGCGCTCGTCGTGCTTGGCGAGGCGATCCGGATCCTGACTGTGGGTTTCGTTCCGGCGGGGACATCGGGGCGCAACACGAAGGCACAGATCGCCGAGGCGCTGAATACGACCGGCGCCTATTCGCTGGTGCGCAACCCGCTCTATCTCGGGAATTGCATGATGTACGTGGGTGTCGTCGCCTACACTCAGAATGTGACCCTGACGCTGGTCTTTGCGCTGGTGCTGATGCTCTATTACGAGCGGATCATCGCGGCCGAGGAAGGCTTCCTCGCCCAGAAATACGGGGCCGCTTACCGAGACTGGGCGGCAGAAGTCCCGGCCTTCATTCCGCGTGTGACCGGCTGGCAGCGCCCCGCCTTGCCGTTCTGCCTGCGCACCGTGATCAAGCGCGAACACGCCTCGATCTTTGGCGGGTTCCTCGCGCTCTGGCTGGTCGATGCCGGGCTGAATGCGTTGTCGCCCGAGCCTGAAGGCATGGGCATGGCCGAGTTCTACATTCTTGGTCTGGCGATGGTCGCTGAACTGACGGTACTGATGATCAAGAAGCGCACGCCAATTCTGCGTGTCGCCGGACGCTGAGAACCCTTGCCGACGGGCCGTGTCGGCCCTATCTGTGGGAACGGCGGGTTCTGCCCCTCTCGTGCGTGGCCCTTTTCCAGTGGCCGATAATCTCTTCCGAGGGAGCTGGCTCTGCCGGGATCGTGGTCCCGGTATCCGGCGCCCACCTGGTTCAGCCAGGCTCTCGGGAAATTCACGCCGCCACGGTTGCCGCGGTTCCCGCCACTACTAAATTGCACAAAAACGTTGTGCGATGGACCAACGGGGTAGATTTGCAAGCCCCTAACGCTCCATCGCGCCCTTTCCAGAAATGATCTTGTCGCGAAATTTCTCGATACGGGCCATGCGTGTCGCGGATTGCTTGGCCTGGTTGAGGTTGAACATGTAACTTCTCTGGCGCCCCGGCGTCAGCGCGTGAAACGCCTCTGCCAGTTCCGGATCGGCATCCAGCGCCTCGGCCAGTTCATCGGGCATGTCAATCTCGCGCACCACTTTCACCGGTTGCGTACCTGCCTCGGCATGATCCATCAACTGACGCAGATAGGACCGGATCACGGGCCCCAATGGTGAGACCTGCCCGACATCCGTAAATCGGATCGTTCCCGGTGTGAGGCTGTTCGGCCCCTGCGGAACCAACACGCCTTCTGTATCGTTCAGAAGGCTCGGATTCATGAAGCTTAGTCGGAAGTCGTCCCGGAAAGCGCTAATAAGAGCTATGTTGCGGCCAGCATGCATGTAAGTTGGATGCGCCCATTTCACGACTTCATCCAATCCCATGTCCAGACAGATGCGGCGCAGATCGTTCAATCCGTCGGTCCACAGGCGAGTCGAACAATCAAGCGTCGCGAACCGGACGCACCGACCACAGCCCTTGCTGAAGAATTCATCCGCGTTGCTGATCATCGCCATAGTCGCTTTTCCCGTCAAACCTAACGCTCATGCTGGCACCGCGCGATGAGATTTATGTGCGGGAAAGGACTACCTGCGCGTCTTTACCGTGACCGGTATGGCCACAGGCTCTACCTGAACAGTGGAACGGCGACCGCCGCCCGGCCCGTCATTGTGTCCGAGCCGCATGACCGCGATCGCGAACTGAACGCCGGCAAAGACGATGCCGTTGAAGACGACGAGCATCACGACCGCGATCCAGCCCTTGGGCGAGGACGAGATGAGGTGCCAGAGATTGGCGACGTTCAGCCACATGAGCAGGCCCACGAAGACCGCCGACAGCAGGAAGCCAATGATCACATTGCGGATGTAAAGGCGGACGAGTGCGGGCATGGGCATCTCCCTTCCCCTTCAATCTAGCGTCGTCCTGTGGATTTCACAGGGACATGCTGTCGCATCGGCTCATGTCAGCCAGACGAATGCAAGCCCGATGAGCGCGGGCAGCGCCTGCACGTAAAAGATACGCCGGGCGGCGGTCAGCGCGCCAAAGATCCCGGCAATCGCGACACATGCGAGGAAGAAGGTGGCAATCCGGGGGGCGGTCGCCGCGTCAGCGAGGAGCGACCAGATCAGCCCCGCGGCGAGGAAGCCGTTATAGAGCCCCTGATTGGCCGCCATCACCTTGGTCGGCGCAAACAACTCTTTCGGAAAACCGCGAAAAACCTTCGGCCCCCGGCTTTCCCAGGCGAACATCTCCAACCAGAGGATGTAAAGGTGCAGGGCCGCGACAAGACCGATCAGGATTTGTGCGGCGATGCCCATCAGAACGCCTCGGGCCGGGCTTCGCGGGCCATGTGATCGAGGACGGCGTTGACGAATTTCGGTTCCTTGCTATCGGGGAAGAAGGCGCGGGCGACATCGACGAACTCGGTGATGATCACCTTGGGTGGGGTCTTTTCATCCGTCAGTTCGGCGCCTGCAGCACGGAAGAGCGCGCGAAGCACCGGGTCGATGCGGCCGATCGGCCATTTCGCCACCAGCGCCCGGTCGGTCATCTGGTCTATCTTGGCCTGCCAGTTCACCGCCTCTTCCACGATCTTGCGGAACAGGTCCGGGTCGCCCTCGGCCATCTCGTCGCCCTCATAGACCGCTCCGAAGCGGAAGCTTTCGAACTCGCGCCGCACCTTGTCGACGGTCTGGCCCGAAGCCTCCATCTGGAATAGCGCCTGCACGGCATAAAGCCGCGCGGCAGATTTCATCTGGCGCTTTTCGGCAGTGGTCGGTTTCGGGGTGGCGTCGCTCATGCGGTCTTGGGTCCTTCGCTGTCGCCGGCGATGCGGAATTCCTCGCCCTGCGGCTTGAACCCGATGCCTTTCGTCCGGCGCGCCCATTTGCGGGAAAGCGAGACAAGATGCAAGGCCGCCGCTGCGGCACCGCCCCCCTTGTTCTGATCGGCCGGATCGGCCCGGACCTCGGCCTGTTTGCGGTTCTCGACGGTCAGAATGCCGTTGCCGACCGCCACGCCCGAAAGGCCGAGCATTGTGAGACCCCGCGACGAGTCGTTGCAAACCGTGTCGTAATGCGTTGTCTCGCCCCGGATCACGCAGCCAAGGGCGACGAAACCGTCGTAATCTGCCATGCGGGAGGCCATGCCGATGGCTGTCGGAATTTCCAACGCGCCGGGCACCTCGACCAGATCGACCTCGGCGCCCGCCTCTTCGGCAACGGCTTTCGCACCCGCGATGAGGTTGTCCGCGATGTCCCTGTAATATGGCGCAACGACAATCAGAAGCCGCACCTTCTTGTCAAACTTGGGCAGATCGAGAATGTAGTGTTGTTCCTGCGCGGCCATGTCTCAGCTTTCGGTGATCGGGCGGGTGCCCGTGATATGCAGATCATAGGCGTCAAGGCCCAGATAGCGCGTCAGCGGCGAATCCGTCAGCAGGATCAACTGCTTCAACCCCATGGAAGACAGGATCTGCGCCCCAAGCCCGGTCTGCTTGATCGTGCGCGGTCCGTCCTCTTCCTCTGCCACCAGCTTCGCCTTCGGGTCGCGGAAGAGGCAAACCGCTCCCCGCCCTTCTTTCGCGATGATCTTCATCGCGCGTGCCAGTTCGCCTTCGGGCGACGGGCCGAGCGCCAAGACGTCTTCGAGAATATTCAGTGCATGGGTACGGACCAGAACCGGCTCGGCCGTGGTGATGTCACCCTTGGTCAGAACGACATGTTCGGTACCTTCGGTCTGATCGGTAAAGATACGCATGGTCCAGTCGCCGCCATGGGCCGAAGTGACAGTTCGGCTGCCAGTTTCGCGCACGAGGTTATCGTGGCGGCGGCGATAGGCGATGAGGTCCGAGATGGTGCCGATCTTAAGGCCGTGTTTCTGCGCGAATGTCACCAGATCCGGCAGCCGCGCCATGGTGCCGTCTTCGTTCATGATCTCGCAGATCACGCCCGAGGGGTTAAGGCCCGCGAGCCGTGAAATATCGGTCGCGGCTTCGGTATGGCCGGCGCGGACCAGCACACCGCCATCGCGGGCGCGCAGCGGGAAAATATGGCCCGGCGTCGCGATATCCTGCGGGCCCTTCGAGGGGTCGATGGCGGTCGCCACGGTCAACGCCCGGTCATGGGCAGAAATGCCGGTCGATACGCCTTCCCGCGCCTCGATGGAGATGGTGAAGGCGGTTTCGTGCCGGGAAGAGTTCTTGGCCGACATCAGTTGCAGGCCAAGGGCCTCGATCCGGGCCGAGGAAAGCGTCAGGCAGATCAGGCCGCGCCCATGGGTGGCCATGAAGTTGATCGCATTCGGGGTGCACATCTGCGCGGGGATGACCAGATCGCCCTCATTCTCGCGATCCTCGTGATCGACAAGGATGAACATGCGGCCATTGCGGGCCTCGTCGATGATCTCCTCGGTCGAGGAAATGGCGGCTGTCAGATCGTCGGTCATGTGATCGGCCCCGGTGAATTCTCCCCGCGAGGCGATAGACGAATGACAGGGCTTTGGCCAGCCCGCAGGCGACATTCACCCCGGCAAGCGCGCCATTTCCGGGCTGATTATATCGCGCCGGAACAAAGCCCGCCGACACTTGCCGGGCAGCGCCCGACCGCGGGTGGGCGCCGTAAGGGTCGTGATAGGCACTTTATGGTGCCGCCAATTCCAACGTGGTTTCCCTTCGCAACGTCGCGGAGAGCCCGCCCATGGGGCGGTCGGGCGCTGCCCGGCGGCGCGCACGCGCGCATTCATTCCGGGCGGTCTTGCACCGGACCTCAGCCCTGCCCGCCCCATTCCCTCAGACGGGCGACATAGCGGGCCAGCGTGTCGATTTCGATATTCACTTGGTCGCCGACCTTGGCCTGCCCCCAGGTGGTGACCTCTTTCGTATGCGGGATGATGTTCACGCCGAACTCTGCCCCGTTCACCTCGTTCACCGTCAGCGAAGTGCCATTAAGCGCGACCGAGCCCTTGGGCGCGATGAAGCCCGCCAGAGCCTCAGGCGCGCGGAAGGTGAAGCGGGTGCTGTCGCCCTCGTCCTTCATCGCCACGATCTCGGCCACGCCATCGACATGGCCCGAGACGATATGGCCACCGAGTTCGTCACCGACTTTCAGCGCCCGCTCAAGGTTGATGCGGTGCCCGACGGTCCAGTCGCCGATATTGGTCTTGGCAACACTCTCGGCCGAGATATCGACGTCGAACCAGCCGCGCGGATCTGCGCCGGTCGCGACGACGGTCAGACAGCAACCGTTGCACGCGATGGATGCGCCAAGGTCGATCCCCTCCACCGGGTAAGCGGTCGCGATCCGAGCGCGCAGGTCACCCTTCTGCTCCAGCGCAAGGATCTCGCCGATATCGGTGACGATTCCGGTGAACATGGGACGCCTCCTTTGCCCCTAAAAGCTCCGTCCTGCCTATCCCGCCCCCCGCTCCGGGGCAAGAGGATCGGCCATTTCGTAACGTCGCCCGCATTCCGCCAACTGGCCGCCGCAATAATGCGTGACAAGAGCGCAGAAACGGCCACAATGGCCTGAAACCGAGCGAGAAACGGTCGAGCAGCATGCCGGTCATCGAAATGCAACCCAGCAGTTCGCGAAAGGTCCTGATGCTTCAGGGCCCGCATGGGCCGTTCTTCCGTCACTTGGGCGACATGCTGTGCCGGGCGGGGGCCGAGGTCTGGCGCGTCGGCTTCAACCGGGGCGACGAGTTTTTCTGGCGGCGCCCGGGTTACATCCCGTTTCGCGGCAGGATCGAGGACTGGCCGGATACGATCAACGAGCTTTTCGCCGACCACGCGATCACCGATCTCATTCTCTATGGTGACGCTCGGCCGGTTCACGCCGAAGCCATCGCAGCCGCGAAACGGCACGGCATCACGGTGCATGTCTTCGAGGAAGGCTACCTGCGCCCCTACTGGGTGACCTACGAACGCGGAGGGTCAAACGGCCATTCCCGCCTGATGTCGATGCCTGTCGCCGCGATGCAGGCGGCCCTCGCGCGGTCGGAAATGGAACAGCCCAAGGCGCCTTCCCATTGGGGCGACATGCGCGAGCATATCTTTTACGGCGCGCTCTATCACTTCATCCTCCTGGCCCTGAACCAGCGTTACTGCAATATGCGGTCGCATCGCAGCATCACGGTATCGGAGGAGTTCCATCTTTACCTGCGTCGGCTGCTTCTGATGCCGCTGCACGCATTGGAGCGACGTATCGCGACCTGGCGTATTCGCGGCGGCGGCTTCCCATACCACCTGGTCCTGATGCAGCTTGAACATGATGCGAGCTTTCGGGCCCATTCCGATTTCGCCTCGATGACAGAGTTCCTAACCCTCTGCCTTGAGGAATTCGCGCGCGGGGCGCCGACGCATCACCACATCGTTTTCAAGGCCCACCCGCTTGAGGACGAACGTGCCTCGGTCACGCGCACCATAAGGGAAACCGCAAGGCGGCTCAGGATCGGCGACCGTGTCCATTTCGTGCGCGGCGGCAAACTTGCGCAACTTCTTGACGGCGCTCGGAGCGCGGTCACCGTGAATTCCACCGCAGGCCAGCAGGTGCTGTGGCGCGGACTGCCGCTCAAGGCGTTCGGTCGCGCTGTCTACAATCAGCCGGAATTTGTCTCGGATCAGCCGCTTGCGGAGTTTTTCGCCAGCCCCCGGCGTCCGGACAGCCGCGCCTATCGCGACTATCGCCACTATCTGCTCGAAACCTCGCAGATACCGGGCGGCTTTTATTCCGCGCGCGGACGCCGACACCTGCTGCGGCAGGTGACCGACATGATCCTGGCCGACGAGGACCCGTATGATGCGCTCGTCGCGGGCAAAGCGGCACCAAGGCAACAGTTGGTCGCGGTGGAATAGCGCGTCTGGAATTGGACGAGCGCATTCAGTAGGCTGCCGCAAAACCAGAGGCAGAAGTCCCGGCGGAGGAGCCGATCTTGAGACCAGTTTCGTCACGCATCACCGCAGCGATGGCCTTGTTTGCAGTGCTTTCCGGCGTTTCTGCCTGTGGCTTGCCGCGATCGGGACCGACGAAGGGAGAGATTCGCGCCGGCTCGGTCGAAGAGCAGGGCGATACATTCATCATCCCCGTCACCGCGCAGGTTGCACGCGCGACCGCCATGGTTCCGCCGCTCGGTTTCACCAACGGGTTTCTCGGGGCTGGTGTCATCGGTTCTGATGGTATTCGCCCGGGTGACGTTCTTGGCCTGACGATCTGGGAGAACGTCGACAACGGCCTTCTGGCAGGTCCGGGCATGAATTCGACTGCATTGCAGGAAATGCAGGTCGATGGCGACGGCTTCATCTTCGTGCCCTATGCGGGCCGGATCAAGGCCGCCGGAAACACGCCCGAAGGTTTGCGCCGAATCATCACGGAAAAACTCGACGCCCAGACCCCCGACCCGCAGGTCACCGTGGCGCGACTCGCCGGGGACGGCGCGACGGTTTCCGTCATGGGCGGGGTTGGCGGCCAGGGTGTCTATCCGATTGAACGTCCGACGCGAACCCTGTCGGCGATGCTGGCCAAGGCTGGCGGTGTGGCCATCGAGCCCGAGATCGCGCAGATCGTGGTGACCCGTGGCCACCATACGGGGCGTATCTGGCTCAAGGACCTTTATTCCAATCCCCAATTCGACATCGCGCTGCGTCCGGGGGACGTGATCCTCGTCGAGAAGGATCAGAGGAATTTCACCGCGATCGGCGCGACCGGGGCGCAAAACCGCGTGCACTTCGAGACCCAGGAACTGTCTGCAATCGAGGCGATTGCCCAGGTCGGCGGCCTGTCGACGAACGCCGCCGACCCGACCGGTGTCTTCGTCCTGCGCGATGAGGACCCGGCGACTGCCAATATCGTACTGGGCCGAACCGATCTCATCGGACCGCAGCGGATTGCCTATATCCTCGATCTGACGGAACCTTCGGGCCTCTTCAACGCCCGGGATTTCATGATCCGCGACGGCGATACCGTGTACGTGACCGAGGCCCCCTATACCCGCTGGCAGAAACTGCTCAGCGCGTTGACCGGAACAGCGGGCTCGGCCAATGCGCTATCAAAGGCCACCGGGAACTGATGGACGGGACGGGGAACGTCCCCCGGAAGCTCTTCGTTTTTTCCGGTGGCTTCCTGACCCAGCCGCGCATCCGGCGTATTCTCACACTCGCAGGCTATGACGTTCGGGTTGGTCGACCGGCCGGGCCCGATGACCGCATAGGTGTCTGGGGTCGCAGCCCCACCGCACCACGCGGGGAAAAGGTGTCGGACTGGACGGATACGCCGGTGGTCCGGGTCGAGGACGCCTTCCTGCGCTCAGTCCGGCCCGGACGCGCGGGCGGCGAACCGCCACTAGGGCTGATGATCGACGAACAGGGCGTGCATTTCGACAGCGCAACCCCCTCTGCGATCGAACAGATCCTTGCCACGCATCCGCTCGACGACACTGCGGTCCTCGACCGCGCGCGGGACGGGATAGCCCGGCTCAAAGCGGCGCATCTGTCGAAGTACAACAATTTCGATCCAACCCTTGCGGTGCCCGATCCCGGCTACGTGCTGGTGATCGACCAGACCCGCGACGACGCGTCGATCCGCCATGGCGGGGCGACCGCCGCGACCTTCCGCGAAATGCTGGTTTTCGCGCAGGAGGAACATCCCGGCGCGCGCATCGTGATAAAGACCCATCCCGATACGCAGGCAGGTCACCGGCTTGGTCATTTCAACGAGGGTCACGCCCATGGCCTAATCTCGGTCGTAACGGCGCCGGTTTCACCCTGGACCCTGATGGAAGGTGCGGTCGGCGTCTACACCGTCTCGTCCCAACTAGGGTTCGAGGCGATCATGGCGGGCCACAAGCCGCGCGTCTTCGGCCAGCCCTTCTATGCCGGTTGGGGTCTGACCCAGGACGAAAACCCCGTCGCGCGGCGAGAACGCCGCCTGACCCGCGCCCAGTTGTTCGCCGCCGCGATGATCCTCGCACCCACATGGTACGACCCCTGCCGCGACCGGCTGTGCAGTTTCGAAGAGGCGGTGGACTATCTAGAGGCGCAGGTTCGCGCGTTCCGCGAAGACCAGGGCGGCCATGTCGCCCTCGGAATGCGGCTTTGGAAACGGGCACATCTGCAAAAGACCTTTGGGCGGGACAAGCGGCTCAGGTTTCAGGAGGATCCGGGCCGCGCCGTTAGCCGCGCGAAGGCCGAGGGGCGCGGCCTGCTCGTCTGGGCCGGGCGCGAGCCCGACAGCCTTTCGGCGCTTGCCCAAAACACTCCAGTCCGACGCGTGGAAGACGGGTTCCTGCGCTCGCGCGGCCTCGGCGCCGAACTCGTGCCACCGCTGTCCCTCGTCGCCGACCGACGGGGGATATATTACGACCCGGCGCGCGAAAGTGATCTGGAGCGGCTGGTCGCGGCCGGACCGCCACAGGGAGGCGAGGTGCGGGCGGAACGTCTGATCGCCCGGCTTGTCCGGTTCGGGCTGTCGAAATACAACCTCGACGCCGGCGCGATGCCGGACCTGCCTAAAGGCCACCGCATTCTCGTGCCGGGTCAGGTGGAGGACGATGCCTCGATCCGTCTTGGCGCGGGCAAGGAGCATACCAATGCTGCCCTCCTCGCCCGGGTCCGCGCCGAGAACCCCGATGCGATCGTGATCTACAAGCCGCATCCGGATGTCGAGGCGGGGCTGCGAACCGGTGCGGTTCCAGAAACCGAGGCGATGTCCCATGCCAACATGATCGTCCGCGGGGCCAGCCCGGCGGCTTTGATCGAAGCGGTGGACGAGGTCTGGACCATCACCTCCACGCTCGGGTTCGAGGCGCTTCTGCGTGGCAAGCCCGTGACCTGTCTTGGCATGCCCTTCTATGGCGGCTGGGGTCTGACCCGTGACCTCTTCCCCACCCCGGCGCGGCGCAAGGCACGCCCGACACTCGCCGCCTTTGTCCATGCCGCCCTGATCGCCTATCCGCGCTACACTGACCCGTTGACAGGCCTGCCCTGTCCGCCCGAGGTCATCGTCGACCGCCTCGCCCATCACGAGATTCCGGCACCCGGCAAGGCCAACCGGCTGTTGTCCAAGCTTCAGGGCCTTTTCGCCAGCCAGTCCTGGCTTTGGCGGTAGCCTCTGTGACCATGGGGACGTGCGTGAAAAGATGCGTTTTCCTTAACGGTGGAACGACAGAAATGCGGGACTTTTCTGCAACTCTTTCGGACCTGCTCGACTGTCTACCCCTACCGTCCGGCCCGAACCGCGGAAACAACAACTGACGGAGCTGGGACAAGATAACCGGCGCCATTCCTCTTTCCCTGCTTGCGCGTTCGTGCAGCAAGGTACTCTCGAATGGCGTCCCTTTGGGGTGAAGACTGTCCCCCAAGCAAAGAAGCCGCTCGGACTGCGCCTTTGTCAAAAACATCAAACAGGGCTTCCGGGCGTTCAACACGCAATTGGGAATTCACTTCCGAGACCTGGACATCAACGAAGCCAGCCGATGTTACGATAGATTTGGCATTTTTACTGTCGGCAAGAAGGTGCGCGTCAGGCCCGTCAGGCAGGATTACAGAAGGATCTCCCAACCGACCCACAGCGTCAAAAAGCCAACCGAAAGCCCCATCAGACCCTTTCCCATGCCAGATCGAAAACGCTAAGTTTCCCCCGGGTTTCAGTACGCGGGCGACTTCGCTCAAACCAGCCAGAGGGTCAGAGAAGTGCGGGACGCCGAAACCGATGGTAACGGCGTCAAAGCTCGCATCGGGAAAGTCCATCGCCATGGCGTCGCCCCGTACAAATCGGGCCTGCGGAACTGCAGAGCTCGCCAATTCGATCATGGCATCGGAAAAATCCAACCCTGTAACAGCCGCGCCGCGCGAGACAAGTCTTGCCGCGACGACGCCATGCCCGGTGCAAAGATCAAGCACTTGCATTCCCGGCTCTGCCGAAACTGCATTCGCAAGTTCTTCAGCCACCAGTGCAGTGGCAAAGGCGAACCCATCCGCATAACCACTGGCGATGTCAGGATTGCCCCAGCCATCGAACTCCATCTTCTCAAAGTCAGCCGTATCAGCCATTCCCCCCCCAGTCGCTCCGACATGAAGTCTACAGCGATGCATCCTGAGAAGGAAAGCAGGGCACTCAGCTGTCCTTCTCTTCGATCTCGTAGTCCCGGAACACACGCCCCTGCGCCATAAAGAAAAGGAAGATCGCCGCTGTCAGGCCGAATGTCTTGAAGTTTACCCAGGCCTGATCGGACATCGTGCGCCAGATCACCTCGTTCAGCACCGCAAGGCTTAAGAAAAAGACCGTCAGGCGGCGGGTCAGGATCATCCATCCCTCATGCTCCAGCGGCATCGCATCCTGCAGCACCAGCGCAAGGTAGGATTTGCCCTTCATGAGTCCCCAGCCCAGCACGCCTGCGAAGATGAGGTAGATGAGCGTCGGCTTCATCTTGAAGAACCGCTCATCGTTGAACCAGACCGACAGCCCGCCAAAGACGACGACCAGCACAAGCGTCGCGATCTGCATGGCTGACAGTTTGCCTGTCAGCCGCCACAGGATCAGCGTCGACAGGACCAGAAGCGGCACGAACCCCGCCGTGGCAATGATGAAGCCGCCATAGTCGGTGCCGCCAATGGTCACCGTCTGATCCTTCAGCCGGACAAAGGCCACGAAGAACGCGATGACAGGGCCAAGCTCCAGCCCCAGCTTCAGCCACGGATTGATCTTCTTTCCGGCCATTGGCCCTACCCCGTCAGTTTCACGATCACAGCGCCCGCCGCAATCAAAGCCATCAACGTCAGCCTGCGCGGCCCGACCCGGTCACCGAGCATCAGCCAGGCAATGAGGGCGGCAAAGACTGTCGAGGTCTCGCGCAGCACCGCCGCCTCCCCCACATTATCGAGCCGCGTGGCCAGAAGGATGGCCCCGAAGCTGAAATAGGCGGTGAAGGCCCCGATTACACCCCGCGTCATCAGCGGCACGATCTCGGACGACGGCAGGCGCCGCCAGCGCCGCCACGTATAGACCGGCATGAAGAGCCCGTCGATGAGGAAGAACCACGCGAGGAAGGTGAACGGGTCCGCGGTCGCGCGGATGCCGTAGGCGTCGTAGGTCGTGTAGAGCGCCACGAACATGCCGGTGACAACCGCCCAGAAGAGTGCGGGCACCATCGTTTCGCGGTCCACGGTGATGGTGCGCAAGTTGTAGACGGCAAGCCCGAAGATGCCGGTCAGCAGAACCGCGACACCGGCCCACTGACCGGCGGTGAAGTGTTCGCCGAAGAGAATCCCCGCGCCGATGACCGCGAAAAACGGCCCCGTGCCGCGCACGACCGGATAGACCACCGCATATGCGCCCCGGCTGTACGTCATGGCCTGCGAAAACTTGTAGCCGATATGGATCACGAATGCGCCCGCGAAGATGAGCCACATATGCGGCTCGGGCCAGGGCACGACAAACAACGCGAAGGGCAGCGCGATGACCGCATAGGAGATGTCGATTGCCGCCCGGCTCAGCCAGGGATCGTGACGCCCCTTTTGCAGCGCACCGAACAACGCATGGGTGAAGGCGGCGAAGAGTGCGAGCCCCATCGCCACCTGACTGCCAAGGTCCGTGCCTTCAATCGAGCCGAGCCAGGCGGTCATCCGCGCGGTCAGCCGTCACTGCCGACAAGCGCACGGGCAAACTCCTCGGGGTCGAAGGGCGACAGATCGTCGATCTGCTCACCAACGCCGATTGCATGGATCGGCAGGCCGAACTTGTCGGCGAGCGCGACGAGGACGCCGCCCTTGGCGGTACCGTCGAGCTTGGTCATCACAAGACCCGAGACATCGGCGATCTTGCGGAAGATATCGACCTGGCTGAGCGCGTTCTGTCCCGTCGTGGCGTCGAGGACCAGAAGCGTGTTGTGCGGTGCGTCCGGATCTTTCTTGCGGATCACCCGGACGATCTTGGCCAGCTCCTCCATCAGGTCCTGCCGGTTCTGCAACCGCCCGGCCGTGTCGATCATCAGAAGGTCGGCACCCTCGGCCTGCGCCTTCGTCATCGCATCGAAGGCAAGGCTCGCGGGATCGGAGCCTTCGGGCGCGGTCATGACCGGGACCCCTGCCCTCTCTCCCCAGACCTGCAATTGTTCGACGGCGGCGGCGCGGAACGTGTCGCCCGCAGCGATCACCACCTTCTTGCCCGCGGCACGGAACTGGCTGGCGAGCTTGCCGATTGTCGTGGTCTTGCCCGAGCCGTTGACGCCGACGACCAGCACCACTTGGGGTTTGGTCTTGTAAAGCGGCATGGGCTTGGCGACCGGTTCCATGATCCGGGCGACCTCGCCGGCTAGCAGATCCTTGATCTCGGGCACCGAAAGCTTGCGGCCCATCCGCCCCTCAGCGAGGTTCGCGGCAACGCGTAGCGCGGTGTCGACGCCCATATCGGACTGGATCAGCAGTTCCTCAAGGCTTTCGAGCATCGCGTCATCGAGAACCCGGCGCGGCGCGGACGGGGCGGCAGGACGCTTGAACAGGCGGCCAAGGAAACCCGGGCGTTCAGCAAGGGGCTCGTTCGACACCGAAGGTGACGGCGACGGGATTTCGACGGGGGCAGGTTCCGGCAATTCGACCGGTGCGGGCTCCGGCAGTTCCGGCGCTGCTGGCGGTGCCTCCACCGGGGGTGCCGGTTGCACTTCGGGCGCGGCTGGGGGGAGTTCGACCGGGTCCGGCACAGGGGCTGGTTCGGGTTCAATCTCCGGCTGAGGTTCCGGCTCCGGTTCGGGCTCCGGTTCAGACTCTGGTTCGGGCGCCGGGATCGGCTCGGGTTCCGGCTCCGGTTCGGGTTCGGGGATCGGCTCGGGTTTGGTCGTGGGCTCCGGCTGCGGCTCGGGTGTCGCGGCCTGCGCTTCCACCTCCTCCTCAGCCCCTTCGGCAACAATCGCCTCCAGCCCCTCTTCAAGCTTCGAGGAGGATTTAAAAAGCTTGTCCTTGAGCTTCTTGAAGAACGACATAAGCGGCCCCGGCTGGTGGTCTTGTCCCCACCTAGTCGTTTCGCGCTCTCGATGGAAGGGTCAGAAGGGCGGGTTGGCGGCCATTCCCAGAAGGATCAGCGCCTGACCCGACCAGTAGGCCGCCCAGAGCGCATGGCTCAGGAGCCGGTTCAGGCCGGGGCTTTTGACCACGAAGAGGTCAAGCGACAGAAAAAGATCGGACAAGACGAAAAGGACCGCGCCCCACAGCGTGACCTGCCGGTCCTGGCCGAGCGTCAGGGCCGCAAGCGCCATGAGGGTGATGACACCCACATAGGCCCGGACCGGCCAGCGCAGCGCTCCGGTTCGGGGTGCGAGCCAAAACTCGGTCGATATGCCAAGCGCCAGAAGCACCAGCGCGGGAACAAGGGGCGGCAGCGTGCCCGGCGTCCAGAACTCAGCAGCGTAGGCGAGGTGGCCGGCAGCGAAGGCCGCCATCCCGGCAAGGAATGCCTTTTCCCCGGGGCGCGAGAGAAAGAAGTCGCCCAGCGCCCCAAGGGCCAATCCCGCGACGATAAGCATGGGGGCGGCGAGACCCGGCGCGGCGAGGGCCAGCACCGCGACCGAGCCCGTTTTGATCACGCTCTTAGGCCAGGAGGTTTCGCGCCAGCAGAAGGCGATTTCGTAAAGGGTGGCCAGAAGCGCGGCGAAGATCAACAGGGTGGTCGCGGTCATGGTTCCTCCGGGTTTGGCAGGAGAAGGTCATGGCACCCGGCCCCGGTCAACCGGTCACGGGGTCTGACGTGGCGGCACGAACAGGGGTCGACGACGGCGGCGGGATTTGCCAGATTTGCGCCTGCAAGGATGTATCGCCCATGGTTCTGAACCCGCTGTCCCGACTGACCCGACGCCGTACCGGTGACAACCCGAAGCGGCCGGACATGGACGACCAGTCTGGCGCAGACGATGCAGCGATCGCCTCGGTCCTTTCGGCCCTCTCAGAGGACACCGCTCCAGCGACCTCACAAGAGCGAAAGATCGAACCGGAACGACTCGAGCCCGCTCCGGCCGGTCCGGATGCAGATGCGCGGCCCCACCCCGCCGCTGCTTCATCCGAGACCTGGCAGCAGAAGCTGAAGACCGCGTGGGCGCCATGGCGTCCTTTGCGTCCCTTCCTGCTGGCAACGCTCGCGCCGGTGACTCTTCTAATCCTTGCCGCCGTTCTGGGCGGGGTTTGGAGTCTGCCTGCCCTGCTGTCGATGACCCTTGTTCTTCACGTCGCCGACGAAGTTGCCCGGGAACGTGGACAGACTGGGCCCGAGCCAAAGAGCGTCGATGTGGCCGACCGGCTTTCAGTCCTGCTCGCTGCAGTGCATTTCCTGCTCCTCGTGATCGGCCTCTGGGCGCTTTCCGGTGGATCGGGCCTCGGCCTTTTCGACGGTATCGCCACTTTCCTCGCCTTCGGCCTCTGGTTCGGGCAGGTGTCGAACTCGAACGCGCACGAACTCATTCACCGCTCCGACCGGCGGCTCTTCGGGTTGGGCATGGCGGTCTATATCTCGCTTCTCTTCGGCCATCACACATCGGCCCACCGTTTGGTGCATCACCGTTTCGTGGCAACGCCTGACGACCCGAACACCGCCGCCGAAGGGGAAAACTTCTATGCATTCGCCGCCCGCGCCTGGCCGGGTGCCTTCGTGGCGGGATATGAGATGGAAAAAAACCGCCGCGAAAAGGCGCGGCTGACGGGGCTTGCTGGCATTAACCCATATTCGATCTACCTCGGCGGCGCGGCACTAGCGCTAATCTTGGTGCTGTCCCTCTTCGGCATTGACGGGCTTCTGGCCTATCTGCTGCTCTGCGCCCATGCGCAGGCGCAGCTTCTTCTGTCGGACTACGTGCAGCACTACGGCCTTTTGCGCCGCGAACTACCCTCCGGCGCACTGGAGCCTGCGGGACCCGGCCATAGCTGGGACGCACCCCATGCCTTCTCGGGCATGATGATGCTGAACGCCTCGCGCCATGCCGATCACCACGCCCACCCCGCACGGCCCTATCCCGAACTGGGGCTGAACCCGGTGACCGAAACACCTCGCCTTCCGCATTCACTACCGGTCATGGCCACGATCGCGCTGATCCCGCCGGTCTGGCACCGGCTCATGGACCGGCGGCTTGCAGCCATGCGCCGCCGTATCGAGGCTTGAGCGCCACACTGGCCTAAGCATGCGCTTTCTGGCACTCTGGCGCGGCAGATCGAAAGGCCCCGGAATGACCCACCTGCCACGGATCAGCGGAACCGCACTTGCCCTGTTGCTGGGAACGGCGCTCATCGCGGCCGAGCCCGGCGGGCCACTGACGGCGGAGGAGTTCGAGGCGGCGACGGTGGGACGCACGCTTTTCTACAATTCCGGCGGCGAACCCTACGGCGTCGAACAGTACCAGCCGGGCCGTCAGGTGGTCTGGGCCTTTCTCGGCGACGATTGCCGCAAGGGTGAATGGTACGAGGATCAGGGCTTTATCTGCTTTGTCTATGAGGACAATTCCGAGCCGCAATGCTGGACGTTCTGGCAAAGCGATGAGGGTCTTCTGGCCAAGTTCCGGGGCGATCCCTTCGGCCTGCCGCTGATCGCGGTCGAGGAAAGCCCCGAACCGATGGCGTGTCTGAACCCCAATCTCGGGGTCTGACCGGGTCGGAGCCTCCGCTCTGTTCCAGACCGTCAGACCTCGACCGCGATCACCGCGACACAGTCGCCCGCCTTGACGAGGCCGGGGAAGTGCCGTGCAGTCAGAAGCCCCGCACGTTTTGCCGAAATCGTAACGGGCGGAACGCCGGTCCTGTCAGGAGCCCATATCCGGGCCAGCGGTTGGCCCCGAGCGACGGCGTCGCCCAGATCCGCCATCGGTTCGATCAACCCGTCATCTTCGGCGAAGTGGAAGCAGTCGCCATCCGGCATGTCGAGGTTCACCGTCGGCCCGGTCTCCAGCGTGCCCTTCAAGATACCGGCATGGATCAGGAGATTGCGCACCCCCTTCTTCGCGATACCGATCGTGCGCGCGGTGGCTGTGCCACCGCCGCCGAGCTCAGTCGTGACAAAGACCTTGCCTTGTTCCTCCACAGCCGTATCGAACATACCAACCGCGTCGATCTCCAGCATCATCATCGACCAGGGCGCATTGAAGGCCTGCATCGCGGCGACTGAGGCCGCCTCCTGCGCCTTGTCCTCTAACACATGGACAGCGGCGAAAGGCAGGAAGTCGAGCGTTTTGCCACCCGAATGGTAGTCGAGGACGATATCGGCCAGCGGCACCAGCGTGCGCTGGACATAATCCGCGATCTTCTGCGTCACGCTGCCATCGGGCGCACCGGGGAAAGACCGGTTCATATTACCCTTGTCGATGGGCGAGGTGCGGGTGCCCGCGCGGAACGCCGGGTAGTTGAGGGCGGGCACGATGATCACCCGACCCGTGACCTCGGCCGGGTCGAGCGTTGCCGCCAGATCCATCAGCGCCACCGGCCCTTCATATTCGTCGCCATGATTGGCGCCGGTCAGAAGCGCGGTCGGGCCATCGCCGTTGCGGATCACGGTGATGGGCATCATGACAGACCCCCAGGCGCTGTCGTCGCGGCTGTAGGGCAGGCGCAGGAAGCCATGGTGGGCACCGTCCTGATCGAACGGAATGGTGGGCGAAATGGGGTTCGGTTTCATGGGCTATCCCTTCACCACCATTTGCCGGGGCACATCGGCCAGAAGCTCGGGCGCGCCCTTGCCGATGACGATGCTTTCGGTGATCTCAAATCCCCAATCCTCCATCCAGAGGCCGGTCATGAAGTGGAAAGTCATATTCTCTTCCAAGACGGTCTTGTCGCCGGGGCGGAGCGACATGGTGCGCTCGCCCCAGTCGGGCGGGTAGGAAATGCCGATCGGATAGCCGGTGCGGTTGTCCTTGGTGATCCCGTATTTCTTCAGCACTCCGAAGAAAGCGTGCGCGATGTCCTCGCAGAGGTTGCCCGCCTTCGCGGCCTCGAGCCCAGCCTCCATCCCTTCCAGCACGGCCTTTTCCGCATCGAGGAAGGTCTGCGTCGGCTTGCCCAGGAATACGGTGCGCGACAGCGGGCAGTGATAGCGGTGATAGGCCCCGGCGATTTCAAAGAACGTGCCCTCGCCCGACTTCATCGGCTTGTCGTCCCAGGTCAGGTGCGGCGCGGATGCATCCGCGCCCGAGGGCAACAGGGGCACGATGGCGGGATAGTCGCCGCCCGCGCCGATCCCTTCGTCATAGCGCAACCCGGCATCGTAGATCTCGGCCACGAGATCGCATTTGCGCATCCCCGGCTCGACCGTCTCGAAGATGCGCCGGTGCATCTTGCTGACGATCTTGCCGGCGACACGCATGTAGTCGAGCTCCTGCTCGGACTTCACCGCACGCTGCCAGTTCACAAGGGCCGTCGTGTCGGTGAAACGGGCGTTTGGCAGGTGCTTCTGCAAGCTCGCGAAGGCAGCAGCCGAGAACCAGTAATTGTCCATCTCGACACCGATCCGGGCCCTATCCCAGCCACGCTCAGCGATACGCTCCGACAGGTAATCCATCGGGTGCCGTTCTGTCGATTGCACGTAGTGATCCGGATAGCCGATGATATCGTCATGGGACATGAAGACGGTGCGCTTCGCCCCGTTCGCGTCCTGCCCGCGTCCGAACCAGACCGGGTCGCCCTCCATCCCCAGGAGCACGCATTGATGGACGTAGAAGGACCAGCCGTCATAGCCCGTCAGCCAGGCCATGTTTGACGGGTCCGAGACGATGATGAGGTCGACCCCCTTCGCCGCCATCGCCTTGCGCGTCTTGGCGATGCGGGCGGCATATTCCTGCCGGGTGAAGTAAAGCGTGGCCATGGTCATCTGAGGCTACTTTCGCGGTTAGCTGTTGAAATCTGTGCCGATGCCCGCCTTGTCGGCACGTTGGCGGGCAAAGGTGGCGATGGCGGTGTCCTGAACGCCGGTGCCGGTCAGGTCGGCGATGGTGATCTGATCGGGCGAGGTGCGGCCCGGGGCCTTGCCCGCGACGATATCGCCAAGCTCGGCGAAGGTGCGGTCGGGCGGGATCAGCCCGGCCTCGATAGCGGCGCGAAGTTCGCCCATGGTCGCGGTCTGGCTCTGGCGGTCGGGCACGTAAAGATCGGCACGGATCAGGCAGGCGGGGTCAAGCTCTGCCTTGTGATGCTGGTCCGAGCCCATCGCGGTCACATGCTGGCCGGGGCGCAGCCAGTCGGCCTTGATCAGCGGCTCGGCGGCGGGGGTCGTGGTCACGATCACATCGGCACCCGAAACCGCGCCGGCAAGATCGCCCGACGCCGTGACCGGAAAGCCAAGGTCAGCGGAAAGCTCCTTCGCCGCTGCAGCAGCCTTGGCCCCGTCCCGCGCCCAGATCACTGCCGAGGTGATCGGCCGGACAAGGCAGAGCGCCTTCAGCTGAAGCCGCGCCTGCATCCCCGCGCCGACGATGCAGGCGGTCGCGGCGTCCTCGCGCGCCAGCGCCCGGGCCGCGACGGCCCCGGCGGCGGCAGTGCGCACTTCCGTCAGATAGCCATTGTCCAGAAGCAGCGCCTCGACCTGCCCGGTCTTTGCCGAGAACACCACCATGATCCCGTTCGTGGTTGGCAGGCCGATCGCGGGATTGTCGTAAAATCCCGGCGACATCTTGATCGTGAAGCTTTCGGCCCCGGCAATATGGGCGGTCTTTACATCGACCTCGCCGTTGTTTTCCCGAATGCCCATGGACAGGATGGGAGGCATCTCGACCGTGCCGCCCCCCAGCGCGGCAAAACCCTCCGCCACGCAGTTCACGGCCGCAAGATCGAGCGGAATGGCCCGCCGCAGTTCCGTTTCACTCAGTATCCGTATCCCCGGCATCTCTATCCTTTCGCCACGTCGACATCCTCGCCCGAAACTAGGCGGTGATGCAGGCCCATGTCGATATTGCCACCCGAAAGCAGCACCACTGTCTTGCCCGAAGGCCGTACCTTACCGGCCAGCAGCGCCGCGATCCCGACCGCGCCCGCGCCCTCGACGATCTGGCGTTCCTTCCAATAGGCGTGGCGGACACCTTCGGCGATCTCCGCCTCGGACAGAAGCACGACTTCATCCACCAGATCGCGCACCATCGCGAATGTGTGGCGGTTCTCCAGCCCGATCCCGCCGCCAAGACTGTCAGCCAGCGTCGGCAGTTCCTCCACCTCAACCGGGCGGCCCGCCGCCAAAGACGCCTGCATCGCCGCCCCGCGTTCCATTGAGATGCCGATGACACGAATACCGGGCCGCATCCCCTTCAGCGCTGCTGCCACGCCTGCGATCAGGCCCCCGCCGGACAATTGCACCAGAACCGTCTCCACGTCAGGCACCTGTTCCAGAAGTTCGAGCCCGAGTGTGCCCTGCCCGGCTATGATATCGGCATGATCGAAGGGCGGCAGCATGACCATGCCCACCTCAGCCACCAGCCGGTCAACCTCTTCCTGCGCATCGTCCTGCGAGTGTCCGACAATGCGGATCTCGGCGCCGAGCGCGCGGATTGCCTCGACCTTGTTCGCGGGCACAAGGTTGGACATGCAGATGACAGCAGGCAGACCGGCCTCGCGCGCGGCATGGGCTAGCGCCCGCCCGTGATTGCCGGTAGAGGCCGCGACGACCCCCTTCGCCCGGTCTGCCGGGGCCAGACGGCGCACGGCATTGGTGGCGCCCCGCAGCTTAAAGCTGCCGGTGATCTGCTGGTGCTCCAGCTTCAGATGAACCGGCACGCCCATCATCTCCGACAGGCTCGTCGACATCTCGATCGGCGTCCGGCGCAACGCCGTCCCGATCCGATCCCGGGCGGCAAGTATTTCGTCGAGCGTCACGGACGCGGAGGACATCTCAGCAGCCCTTTCCGAATTTGACCTTGGACCTTCGCACCGAAGTCCAATATGTCTGACCTCCACGGTAACGTGACCGGGAGGCGGTGTCTTTGCTGAAACTCGACAGGCGGGATATCGCCATACTGAAGGTTCTCTCGACAGAGGGCCGCATCACCAAGGCTGAACTCGCGTCACGCATCAACCTGTCCCCCACACCCTGCTGGGAACGGCTGAAACGCCTTGAAAAGGCGGGGATCATCGAAGGCTATCACGCGGCCATCTCGCTCAGAAAGCTCGGCCCCAACGTGACCGTCTTCGTCACCGTCGAACTCGCCGATCACGGCGCCAAGGCGCAGCGCGACTTCGAAGAAACCACCCGCCGCCATGACGAGATCACCGCCTGCTGGGCGCTGGGGGGCGGATTCGACTACCTTTTGCAGATCGTCACCCGTGATATCGACGCCTATCAGCACTTCATCGACGACCTTCTGAACGGCGATGCCCGCATCGCCCGCTATTTCACCTATGTCGTGACCAAACCGGTCAAGGGGCCCTCGGTGCCGCCCATCGAAGCTCTGGTCGAAGGGCTCGGCTGACCCCGGCCGCCCGGCAGAACCCTAGAACAAACCGACCCAAAAGTTTGACTGAAATTGCAACCGATTTCAGATGAATCGTCTGCCAGAACCGGGAAATTCAGACCCGGTCCCACCCGCTCCCGGGCGATACTGCCCTCCGTAAGCCTGACCGGCACACGGTTGACGTCGGCTGGAAACTGCGGAGCACCGAAGATGAACGACATAAGCGCCATCGGCACTGACCTGCGGGCGGACACATCCCTCCTGCGAACCTCCTCCTATGTCGGCGGCCAGTGGATAGAGGCCCGCGACGGCGCGACCTTTCCCGTCACCGATCCTGCCACCGGACAGGTCGTCGCCAGCGTGTCGAAGCTGACAGGGGCTGACGCGATTAGGGCAGTCGATGCGGCTGCCCGCGCCTTTCCGTCCTGGGCCGCGCGCCTGCCGCAGGACCGGTCGCACCTTCTGCGGCAATGGTTCAACCTGATCACGGCCCACCGCGAAGAGCTTGCGCGGATCATGGTCGCCGAGCAGGGCAAACCGCTTTCCGAGGCGCGCGGGGAAATCGACTACGCCGCCTCCTTCGTGGAGTTCTATGCCGAAGAGTCCAAACGCCCGAATGTCGAAGGCGTCACCTCGCACCTTGCCGATGCGGAGGTGGAGGTCTGGCGCGAACCAGCCGGGGTGGCCGCCCTCATCACGCCGTGGAACTTCCCCGCCGCCATGCTGACCCGCAAGGCCGCCGCCGCGCTGGCCGCAGGCTGCACAATCGTCGCGCATCCCTCGGCCGAAACGCCGCTGTCAGCGCTGGCACTGGCCGAACTGGCCGCCCGCGCTGGCCTTCCCGCAGGCGTCTTCAACGTCGTCACCGGCGACGCCCCCGAGATCGTCGGGCCGTGGACCGAAGACCCGCGTGTGCGTGTCCTGTCGTTCACCGGCTCGACCGAGATCGGCCGGTTGCTCTACCGTCAGTCTGCGACAACGGTAAAGCGTCTGGTGATGGAGCTTGGCGGCCACGCGCCGGTCCTCGTGTTCGCGGATGCCAATCTTGAGATCGCGGTGGCCGAGGCCATCAAGGCGAAATTCGCCACCTCCGGGCAGGATTGCCTTGGCGCGAACCGGATATTCGTCGAGCGCCCTGTTTATGACGCGTTCTGCCGCAGCTTCACGGCAGCGACGCAAAGCCTTTCCATCGGGCCGGGGCTGGAGGATCGCGATATCGGTCCGCTGATGAACGAAAAGGCTGTCGCCAAGCAGGAAGAGCAGGTTGCGGACGCGCTGTCCAAGGGCGCGACGCTCGCCTGCGGCGGCAAGCGCCATCCGCTCGGCCCGCTCTTCTATGAGCCGACCGTCCTGACCGACGTGCCCGCCGATGCCGCGATCCTGCACGAAGAAACCTTCGGTCCCGTCGCCGCCATCGTGCCTTTTGATACCGAAGAGGAGGCGCTGACCCGCGCCAACGACACTGAATACGGGCTGGTCGCCTATGTCCACACGCAGGACCCGCGCCGCATCTACCGTGCAAGCCGTGCGCTTCAGTTCGGCATGGTCGCAGTCAACCGGACCAAGGTGACCGGCGCGCCGATCCCCTTCGGGGGCATGAAACAATCCGGCCTCGGCCGCGAGGGATCGCGTCTGGGCATGGAGGAATTCACCGAAATCAAGTACGTCTGCCGTAACTGGGCATGAGAAGGGAAAGACCGATGCTGACGAATGACCAAATCGACCGCTGGGACCGCGAGAACTTTTTTCACCCTTCGACCCATCTTGCCCAACATGCGCGCGGCGAAAGCCCGAGCCGGGTGATCAAGACCGCCTCGGGCGTGCATATCGAGGATCGGGACGGCAACCGCCTTCTGGACGCGTTCGCCGGGCTCTATTGCGTGAACGTGGGCTACGGGCGACAGGAGATCGCCGAGGCGATTGCCGCGCAGGCAAAGGAACTGGCCTATTACCACTCCTATGTCGGCCACGGCACCGAGGCCTCGATCACGCTCGCCAAGATGATCCTCGACCGGGCGCCGTCGAACATGTCCAAGGTCTATTTCGGGCTCGGCGGGTCCGACGCGAACGAGACGAACGTCAAGCTCGTCTGGTATTTCAACAACGTCCTCGGACGGCCCGAGAAGAAAAAGATCATCTCGCGCTGGCGCGGCTATCACGGCTCTGGCCTCGTGACCGGCTCGCTGACCGGGCTGGAACTGTTCCACAAGAAGTTCGACCTGCCGCTGGCGCAGGTCATCCATACCGAGGCGCCCTATTACTACCGGCGCAAGGACCTCGCCCAATCCGAGGCCGATTTCGTGGCCCATTGCGTGGCCGAGCTTGAGGCTCTGATCGAGCGCGAAGGCGCGGACACCATTGCCGCCTTCATCGGCGAACCGGTTCTGGGTACGGGAGGCATCGTGCCGCCGCCCGCAGGCTACTGGGCGGCGATCCAGAAAGTGCTGAAAAAGCACGATATCCTGCTGATCGTGGATGAGGTCGTGACCGGCTTTGGCCGTCTCGGCACCATGTTCGGGTCGGATCACTACGGGATCGAGGCCGATATCATCACCATCGCCAAGGGCCTGACTTCGGCCTATGCGCCGCTATCGGGCTCCATTGTCTCGGACCGGGTCTGGAAGGTGCTGGAACAGGGTACGGACGAAAACGGCCCCATCGGCCATGGCTGGACCTACTCCGCCCACCCGATCGGCGCGGCGGCGGGGGTCGCGAACCTTCAGCTCATCGACGATCTGAACCTCGTGCAGAACGCAGGTGAGGTCGGGGCCTATCTGAAAAAGACCATGGCCGAGGCGCTGGCCGATCATCCCCATGTCGGCGATATCCGCGGCGAGGGCATGCTCTGCTCGGTCGAGTTCGTCGAGGACAAGGCCGGGCGCGGTTTCTTCGACCCCGCAAAGAAGATCGGCCCGCAGATTTCGGCCACGCTTCTGGCGCAGGACAAGGTCATCGCGCGGGCCATGCCGCAGGGCGACATCCTCGGCTTCGCGCCGCCCTTCTGCCTGACCAAGGCCGAAGCCGATACGGTCGTCGCGGCGACTGCGCGGGCGGTAAAAACCGTTCTTGGCTGATCCGGCGGAAGCAGGCAGCCAGAAGGCAGAGGCTGAAAGTGGCTAGAAGAGACTGCCCTGATCGGGCGGTGGGTCGGATTTCTGGCGTTTCGGTTTCGTTGGGCTGCCTGCAAGTACAGGCAATTTGCCGTCGTAGAACTCGATATCGAGGGCGGCGGCGCTTTCAGCCGCAGCTTTCGTCGTGACGACTGCGCCTTCGGCCCGGATCACCGCATAGCCGCGTTTCAGTGTTTCGGTATAGCCGAGTGTCTGCCGAATGCGGTCGGTTGCCGCCAACCGTTCGATCAGCGCATCAAGGCGCTGGCGCTGAGCAGCGGCGAGACGCTGGGTGATTGTATCGAGGTCGGCGCGGCGGCGACTGTTTTCTCGGTCCGCATCGCGGGTCAGGCGGGCCAGCGCGGGGGCGAGGCGCTCGGCGAAGGTGGTGAAATGCCGACGCTCACGGGCAATGAGGCCGGTAAGTGTGGCGGGATGCAGCCGCCCGGCGACCGTGTTGAAACCCGCGCGTTTGCGGGTGGCGGCGGCATGGAGTGCCGGGCCAAGCCGGTCGGACCACTGGTCGAGGCCCTGCCTTGCCGGGTCCAAAAGCGTCTCCGGCCGTCCCAAGGCGCGGGAAAGGTCGGCAAGCCGCTGGCGGCGTTGATCGAGGCGCTGGGTCAACGCGCGGGAAAGACGCGCGCCCTGATCGGCGGTCCAGCTCAGAAGTTCCAGCCGCACCGGCACCGCCTTTTCCGCCGCCGCTGTGGGGGTCGGCGCGCGGTAATCGGCCGCGTGATCGATGAGTGTCGTGTCGGTTTCGTGGCCCACAGCCGAGATCAGGGGGATGGCGCTGTCGGCGGCCGCGCGAACGACCACTTCCTCATTGAAGCCCCAGAGGTCTTCCAGCGAGCCGCCACCGCGCGCCACGATGATCAGGTCGGGACGTGGCACCGACCCGACGGGTGTCAGCGCGTTGAATCCCCGGATCGCGGCTGCAACCTCAGGGGCGCATTTCTCCCCCTGAACCGCGACGGGCCAGATCAGGACCTTACGGGGAAAGCGGTCGCGCAACCGGTGCAGGATATCGCGGATCACGGCGCCCGAGGGCGAGGTGACGACGCCGATGACCTCGGGCAAATAGGGGATCGGCTTCTTGCGGTCCGGCGCAAAAAGCCCCTCCGCCGCAAGCGCCGCCTTGCGTTTTTCCAGCATCAGCATCAGGGCACCCATGCCCGCAGGCGCGATATCCTCGACGATCAGCTGGTATTTTGACTGGCCCGGGAAAGTGGTGAGGCGACCCGTGGCGATCACCTCCATCCCCTCTTCCGGCCGAACCGACAACCGTGCCGCCTGTCCCTTCCACGAGACGGCGGCGATGACCGCGCGGTCGTCCTTCAGATCGAAATAGAGATGCCCCGAGGCGGGCCGCGAGACGCGGCCGATCTCGCCCCGAACGCGGACATGACCGAACTCGCCCTCGATCATACGCTTCACCGCGCCGGAGATTTCCGAGACGGTGAATTCATGGGCATTGCCGCCCGGGGCGCTGTCTTCAAAGATGTCCATGGGCCTGCTTGTATCCTCTGGTCCCCGACCTTAGAACGCCCGGCAAGCGAGGCCAAGCGGGGGACGGCGATGAATATTCTCATTCTGGGCGGCGGTGGTCGGGAACATGCGCTGGCCTGGGCGGTGAAGCAGAACCCCAAATGCGACCGGCTGATCGTGGCGCCGGGCAATGCCGGGATCGCGATGCTGGCCGAATGCGCTGATCTCGACATCATGGACGGGACAGCAGTGGTGAGCTTTGCCGAGGAAAACGCGGTCGATTTCGTCATCGTGGGCCCGGAAGCTCCCTTGGCGGCAGGTGTGGCCGATGCCCTGCGCGCGGCAGGCATCCTGACCTTCGGTCCTTCGGCCGAGGCGGCGCGGCTGGAGGCGTCAAAAGGGTTCACCAAGGAAATCTGCGACGCGGCGAAGGCACCCACGGCAGGTTACGCGCGCTTCAGCGAAAAGGCCGCCGCAGCGGCTTATGTCCGGGCCGAGGGTACCCCGATCGTGGTCAAGGCCGACGGTCTGGCCGCCGGCAAGGGCGTGATCGTGGCGATGACGGTCGAGGAAGCTTTGGCCGCGCTTGATGACATGTTCGGGGGCGAGTTCGGCGACGCGGGCGCCGAGGTGGTGATCGAGGAGTTCATGGAGGGCGAAGAAGCCTCACTCTTCGTCCTTTGCGATGGCACGGATGTGCTCGCCGTCGGCACCGCGCAGGACCACAAGCGGGTTGGCGACGGCGATACCGGGCCGAATACCGGGGGGATGGGCGCCTATTCGCCCGCACCCGTCCTGTCGGACGCGGTCATGGCGCAGGCGATGGATCAGATCGTGCGTCCGACCGTGGCCGAGATGGCCCGGCGCGGCACGCCGTTTCAGGGCGTACTTTATGCCGGGCTGATGATCCTGGACGGGCAGGCGCGGCTCGTTGAATACAATGTGCGTTTCGGCGACCCGGAATGTCAGGTCCTGATGATGCGGCTGGGTGCGCAGGCCTTCGATCTGATCCATGCCTGTGCCGAAGGGCGGCTGGGTGAAGTGCAGGTCAACTGGGCCGAAGATCACGCGCTGACCGTGGTGATGGCCGCCAACGGCTATCCCGGGGCTTATGCCAAGGGCTCGCAGATCCGGGGGCTGGAGGAGCTGCCCGAAGATTCGTCGCACATGGTCTTTCATGCCGGAACGGTGGAACGCGACGGGTCGGTCGTGGCCTCGGGTGGCCGCGTGCTGAACGTCACCGCGCGGGGAACGACGCTTTCCGAAGCGCGGGACCGGGCCTATGCGATGGTCGACCGGATCGACTGGCCCGGCGGATTCTGCCGCCGCGATATCGGCTGGCGGGCACTTTAGAGTTTCGTCCCGCCTTCGGCGGGCCGACCCGCCGGGGAGGCGCTGCCTCCCCGGACCCCTCCGGAGTATTTTCAGACAGAAAGTGAACCGGTGGTCAGTTGCAGTTGACAACCCGGTCGAAGCTCGACTGTCCCTCATACGGTGCGATGTCACGGCTCTTGAGTTTGCCATCCGCGAGCGTCGTGCCGGTAATCCGGGTCCAGTCGGCATTGGCTGTGAGGATGGTCAGGCGACCGGCGCAGGTGGCTATGCGGCCCTGAATGAACGGATCGCCGATCCTGTGGTTGGTCAGGCCATCGCGCGATGCGATCTCGGTCAGGCGACCGGCGCTGAAGCGCCACACCCGCAGCGTCTTCGCAAGGTGCGGACGGTCGATATAGACGATCTCCACCGCACCGTCACCGTCGAGGTCGGCCTCGCCGACAGGCGCAAGCCAGCGGTGGCGGCGGCCGATAAAGGGTGTGGCCGCGACGAGCCCCTCTTCGTCGTAGATGGCGAGGCGGGCGCCAGCCTGCAGATCCGATTCAACGGTTATCACTTCGGGTGCGCCATCGCCATCGACATCGGCGAGGCGGGGGGCGATGTCTTCGAAGACGCGCGACGGCGGCAGGGTGATACGGCGCGAGGGCCCTGTCTTCACCTTCAAAACAAGCGCCCCGTATTCCACCGCGTCACCGAGCACGCCGTGGTCGTAGCGCATGGTTGGATCGTCGTAGCGCGCGGCGACAATCTGCGCCTGCGCGGCACCGGCCACAGCCATCAGGGCTGCAACAAGCACCGATCGGAGAACCATCAGATCTGCTTTTCCGGCATGAAGACCTTCAGACCGTCCAGCGCGTCCGAGACTTTCAGCTGGCAGGTCAGGCGCGAGCGGGCCGGGTCGGGCTCATAGGCGAAATCCAGCATGTCCTCTTCCATCGCGTCCTTGGCGGGCAGCTTTTCCACCCAGGCCGGATCGACATAGACATGACAGGTCGAACAGGCGCAGGCGCCGCCGCAATCGGCCTCGATTCCCGGAATGCCGTTGTCGCGCGCGCCCTCCATCACCGTGAGCCCGTTCGCCACATCGACGACATGCTCGGTTCCGTTGAATTCGACATAGGTGATCTTGGCCATCGACTCGTTCCATCCCGTTCGGAGTTTCTGCGTATCTAGCCGCTCCGTGCGACATGCTCCACCCCTTTGGCATTTCCGTGTTAACCTGTGGAAATTCTGCAAGGGTGAGGGGAACATGCTGAAAGTGATCGGGGCCGGGTTCGGCCGGACGGGGACGGATTCGATGCGCGAGGCGCTGAACACACTGGGGGTGGGCCCCTGCCACCATATGTTCGAGGTTCTGCCGGATGACAGGCAGCGAAAGATGTGGCTGGCGCTGGTGCGCGGGGCTGCACCGGACTGGCCGGAAATATTCAGGGGATTTGCGTCCTGCGTGGATTGGCCTTCGGCGGCTTACTGGCGCGAACTGGCGGAGTTCTACCCGGAGGCCAAGGTTATCCTGACCTGGCGGACGGCGGAAAGCTGGTGGGCCAGTTTCGAACGCACGATCCTGACCGTCATTGATGCTGGAAATCCCGACTCGCTCGGCGCGGCGATACTTGCCGAACGCGTGTTCGGCGGGCGTCTTGGCGACCGCGACCATGCCATCGCGACCTATGAAGCCCATGTCGAGGAGGTGAAGGCGACGATATCGCCGGAGCGGCTTTTGATCTATCCTGTCGGGTCCGGATGGGAGCCTCTGTGCCGGCATCTGGACCTGCCCGTGCCGGATGCGCCTTTCCCGAGGCGCAATGCGAGCGATGATTTCCACGCTGCGGTCGAAGCGGCCGAAAAGCGATAACAGGATTGCGGCATCCCCATAATGTTCTACTATTGTTCTCATGTTGAGCGACTACACCCCTCGGAAAGACTGGCCGCGCCCACCTGCCGCCCTGCCGCATGCGCGGCTGAACGAACCGCCTTCGGGGGCGCGGGTCACCGTGGCGGGGCTGGTGCTGGTGCGGCAGCGGCCGGGCACCGCGAAAGGGGTGGTCTTTGTCACGCTGGAGGATGAGACCGGGGTGGCCAATGTCGTCGTCTGGCAGAAGGTCTTCCAGCGCTTCCGCCGCGCGGTCGTGGCCGGGCGGCTTTTACGCGTGACCGGGCGGCTTCAGCGCGAATCGGAGGTCGTCCATATCGTCGCCGAGACAATCGAGGACATCACCGATATGCTCGACGACCTGCTCGCACCGCCGACGCCCAGCCATGATCGAACGGATCAGGAGACCGGCGTCAGATCGCAGACGATCGCCGTCGCGGGGGCGTCGGTGCGGTTATAGAACCAGTGCACCGTATCGCCATCCTCGATGATCGCGTCCGCGCCATCCTCTGAAAACTCCGTCTCGCCCGTCGCGCGGCCTTCGACCGTCGCCCCGGCGATGATCTTGACGAGGCCCGGGCGTTTTTCGTGCGAATGCTCGGCGATCTGGCCGCCCGGCGCGATGGTAATGGCACGAAGCTGCATGAAATAGCCCTCGAGCCCGGTCTGACGCCGCAGCATCTCCTCCTCGATCACGCCAAGCTTGTCGACGGTCAGGCCCTGATGCTCGGTCGGGCCGGACATCTGCGCAAGCGCCGCTCCGGCAACCAGACCAAAGATGACACATCCGGTCGCCGGGACAAAACCGATGCTCCGGCCTTCCGTGTTGCGGTTACGCTCGGTCATTTGTTCCCCCTGATTTTGCGAATTTCCTTCATTCAGCGTAAAATCGAAGCCGGAGCGCCTTCAAACGAAGAGATTTCACCCGGGGCTGAAGGAAATTCACGTCGATGAAACGCAAGCTGCCGCCGTTCCCCGCGCTGCGCGCCTTCGAGGCGGCGGCGCGGCTTGGCAGCTTCAAGGCGGCGGCAGACGAGTTGTGTGTCTCTCCCTCGGCGATCAGTCATCAGGTCCGCCTGCTGGAAACCTATCTCGGTCGGCCGATGTTTTCGCGCGGTCCTCAGGCCGTCCGCCTGACCCAAGCCGGGCAGCGCTACCTGTCCCGCATCGGGCCGCTTCTTGATGACATCGACGCCAGTACGCGCGAGATCACCGGCGATGCCGCGCGTGGCCAGCTGCGGCTGAAGATGACCGAGTGGTTCGCGAAAAGGTGGCTGATCCCGCGACTGCCACGGTTCATGAGCGTTTGCCCCGAAATTGATCTGAAGATCGAAACCGGGCTGCCGCCCACCGACTTTCGCAATGGCGCGCTTGACGTGATCATTCACTGGGGCGATGCGCCGGTTGAGGGCGTGGTGATAGAGCCCTTTTTTGCCTCGACCCGCACGCCCGTCTGCAGCCTGGCCTATCGTGCAGCGCATCCCGAACTCAGAACACCGACGGACCTTGCCGGCCATGTCCTATTGCGCGACGAGACGGATGACGGCTGGGCTGAGTGGTTCGCCGCCGCCGGCTGCGCCGAGGCCTGTCCGGAACACGGGCCGGTCTTTTCCCATTGCGAACTGTCAACGGCTGCGGCCTTAAGTGGAACCGGCGTGGAGCTTGCCTACCGCGAACTGCTGATCGACCTGATCCGCGGCGGCGAACTGGTCCAGATCTTCGATATTGTCTCACCGGTCCGCACCATCTACTCACTCGCCTACGTGGCGAACCGGGCGACCGACATGCATATCCGCATGTTCCGAAGCTGGCTTTTCACGGAAATTCTGCTCGATGCCGCGGCGCAGGATAACGTGCTGATGCCGCTCACGGCGGCGCAGTAGCGCGTCAGGACCATGGACAGCAGGGCTCCGCTCGCCTAGCCATAGGACAAATCACCCCGGAACTCGCATGATACGCCATCCCTTATTCGGCCTCGGCCTCGCCGCCTTCGGGGCGCTTATCCTGACGCCGGACACGATGTTCATGCGTTGGTCTGGACTCGAGGGTTTCGCCATGCTGGCCTGGCGGGGCTTGCTGATGGGCAGCCTTCTGATCGCCGTCTGGTTCGTGACGGCCCGGACGCGGCGGCGCGACCTTCGCGCGATGATGTGCGTCTCCGGTTTCGGCGTCATGTGTTGTCAGGCGGTGAATGGCACCCTCTTTTCACTCGGCATCGCGCATGCGCCGGTCGCGATCGTGCTTTTTGGCGTGGCGACGATGCCGGTCTTTTCGGCCCTCCTGTCGCGCTGGCTGTCGGGCGAACAGACCCGCGGTACGACGTGGATTGCGATGGCGGCCGTGATGGGCGGCATCGCGATCGCCGTATTCGGCGACGGGGCCGAGGGTTTGGGTTTCAACCGCGCCTCGCTTCTGGGGGCTCTGGCGGGGTTGGGCGTGGCAGCGATGCTGGCGCTCGGCTTCGTGCTGATGCGCCGGGCGCGTGACCTGCCGCTTCTGCCAACCATCGGCACCGGCGCGCTGATGGCCGGAACGATCGGGTTTGCCCTGTCCCCGGTCGGCACGCTTGCCGCGGGCAATGTCTGGGCCATCGCCGTGACAGGCGCGGTGATCCTGCCCGTCTCCTTCCTCGCGCTCAGCTATGCCTCACGCCATACCGAGCCCGCCAATGTCAGCCTGCTGATGCTTCTCGAAACCGTTCTAGGCCCGGCCTGGGTCTGGGCCGGGGCGGGAGAGGCAATGACGGTGCCTATGATGCTTGGTGGCGCTGTGGTGGTGACCAGCCTCGCACTTTACATTCTGGCGACCGGCCGGCGGAGCCGGACGCCACCTGCGGGACACATCTGACCCGTCCGACCGCCCTGCCATTGCGATGTCACAATCTTCGCTATCCTGCGCCCCATGCGGATACTGACCCAAAGCGATGACCAACTGATCCTTGAGGAAAAGCCCTGGTTCTGGGCGCTGTGTTTTGTCTTCATGACTTTGTCCTGTGCCGCCTGGGTGATCGACGCCTTGTCGAAGGGTAACCTCTTGATGACCGGCGCGGCGGTGGCTTCAGCACTTGGCTGCCTCACGCTGACCGCCTTCGCGGTGGAGCGGGTCTGGCTGATCCTCGACCGGCGCGCCGGTACGGTGGAGCTGCGCCGCCGCAACTGGCGGGGATTTCGCAGCGAGACCTTTCCGCTGAGCGATCTGGATCCGGATGGTGTCCTGTTGCAAAGCAACGACGACATGTGGCGCAATGCCCTGCAATTCAGCTCGCGCGAGAAACCTGTGCCACTGACCGGTTACTACCAGACCGGCACCAGTACCCGGCGTTGCGCCGAAACTGCGCGAAAATGGCTGGGACAGGTGGCCTAGAGCGCCGCGGCAATCGTCGCGACGAAACGCTCAATCCGGTCGGCTGTGGCATCGGCAAAGCCGGTCACGAGGCCGTGGTGGCCTCCGGTCAGACTGTAGCCTGACAGGGCGGCAGCCCCGAATCCCGCCCGTCCAAGCGCGGCGAGGGCGGCGCTTTCCTCTGACCCCGTCTCAAGCCGTATCGCCAGTTGCACGCCGCCATCTGGCAGAGCCACACTAGTCCGGTTGCCAAGCCGCGCCTTCAAGGCGGCGACCAACGCCTCACCCCGCTCGCGGTTGAGCCGCGCGATGCGCCGCAGATGCGCGCGGTACTGGCCCGACCGCATCAGATCGGCAAGGGCCGCCTGCGCGTGCAGATTGGCCGCAAGGCCGAGGTTGCGTTGCGCCACACGCATCGCTGCGACCAGTGCCGGGGGCAGCACCATCCAGCTTAGCCTGAGGCCGGGCATCAATGCCTTTGCCGCCGTGCCGAGATAGATGACCTCGCCCGCCTTTGCCTCGGCCTGCATCGCCGCAATCTCCTGCCCGCGCCACTGAAACTCACCGTCATAGTCGTCCTCCAGCACCACAGCCCCCACCGCGCTTGCAGCGGCGAGAATGGCCTGTCGGCGGCCAAGCGGCAGCCGGGCGCCAAGCGGGAACTGGTTCGATGGCGTCAGGTAGATCAGCCGCAAATCGCGCATAGCGGTCAGCGCGGACGGGTCGGCCCCCTGATCGTCTACCGGCAGCGGCTGCAGGCGCAGCCCGGCCCCAAGAAATGCCGCCCGCGCCCCGAAATAGCCCGGCTCCTCAATCGCCGCTGTCTGGCCGGGATCGGCCAGCGCGGTGGCGGCCAGCGTCAGCGCCGCCTGCGTGCCCGGCAGAACCAGTATCTGATCCGCATCCACCGTCATGCCGCGATCCATGGCCAGCCGCTCGACCAGTTCGGCGCGGAGCGCGGCGAGCCCGTGAAAGTCGCCATATCCAAAGCTGGCCCCGTGGCGATGCCGCGCGGCACGGCGCAGGGCCCGCCCCCAGAGTTCGCCGGGAAACTCCGTCTCGTCCGGGCAGCCCGGCGCCATCACAAGGGTGGCCGGGCCACGGTCCCGCGCAGGCGCCGAGAGGGCCGCGCCTCGCGTCGACAATCCCGGCCCGGCGGCCGCGACCGGCACAGGCACGGCAACTGGACGATATGTGACGACCGGCGCCCGGCCCGGATGGAGCGCGACCAATCCGTCGGCGCGCAGGAGGTCATAGGCGGCAATCACCGTATTTCGCGACACATCCAGCCCCTCGGCGGCCTTGCGCGAGGATGGCAAGGCGCGACCATCGGCCAGCCGCCCCTCGCGGATCGCGGCAGCAAAGGCGCGGTAGAGCCGGGTGACAAGCGCGCCCTCCCCCTCTTTCGCACCCTCCGTCCAGCCGATGGCCCGCCGCCAAACTGGTTCCATGATAATCTCCAGAACTGGAGCTTCTTTGGAACCATATCGACTGCTATGCCACGAGCACAAGCGAAAGAGAGAGCCATGCCGCGCAAGACCCCGCCCCAGCCCGCCTACAACCGTGTCCGCAATCCCAAGCGGGCAAGCTATGACCGCGCGCGGATCGACCCGATCCTCGATGCCGGGCTCGTCGGTCATTTCGGCTTCGTGGCGGAAGACCGGCCGATGGTGATCCCGATGGCCTATGCCCGCGACGGTGACGTGGTCTATCTGCATGGCGCGACTAAGACCCGGGCGATGAACAGAACGGACGGTCTGAAGGCCTGCCTCACAGTGACGATCCTTGACGGAATCGTCGCCGCGCGCTCGGCCTTTCACCATTCGGTCAATTACCGCTCAGTCGTCATTCATGGCACCGCCCATATCGTCACCGACCGCGCCGAACGCGACCGGGCGCTGCAACTGATCACCGAACACCTGCTGCCGGGGCGGTATGAGGAGGTGCGGCCCATAACCCCGCAGGAAGACAAGGCGACCGGCGTGCTGGCCCTTCATATCGAAGCGGCAAGCGCCAAGATCCGCTCCGGCCCACCCGTGGATGACGACGTCGACCTGTTGCTCGGTCTCTGGGGCGGGGTCCTGCCCATCACCACCGCTCTTGGCCGGGGTGTGCCCGACGGTCACACGCCCGAGGGGATGGCCGAACCACCCTCTTTCGCCGAGGCGCGCGTCCGGTTCGCCCGTTAACGCGTTTCGGGATCAGGGCGAGATCACCGTCAGACCGAGAAGCCGCCAGCTTTGCATTCCGCCGCGATAGTAACGAATGCGTTCGGCCGGATAGCCGAGCCCGACCATCACCCGGATCGCTGATGGCGACTGCCCGCACCAGAGCCCGTTGCAAAAGAGCGCGACCTCCTTCGCACCGGCGCAGTCCCATCCATCGAAATCCGGCTCGCAGCCGAGGTCACCCAGCCTGTCGGCGATTTCGGTATAGGGTATGTTGATGGCACCGGGGATGGTGCCGCCGCTGAACCAGTCCGGGGTTCGGCTATCGATGACCACGGCTTCGCCGCCTTCCAGAAGGTCGAGAAGTTCCAACTCCCCGATCGGCGTGACCCCGTCTGCCGGCACCATCGGTTGGATGCAGAAAGGCGGGCATTCGCGTGAGGTCAGCGCCCAGTCGCCCTCAAGCACCGCGCCGGTATCCTGGTTCCGGGTGATCGTTACCGGCCCCTCTTCGGTGACGACCGTGACAGAGGGACGGTCGGGGCCGATCCCGACCTTGACCTGCTGCGCCCCGGCAGTGGCGACGGCGGCCCATATCAAAACAACCGCTCCGGCAATTCCCTGACGCAGCATGACACACCTCATTCATCTTATTGAATATGTCTTCACATTGCCTGCCGGGTCCCTGTCACGCAAGTCCACCCGCTGCATTGGCCCGAACTGCGACAATTGGCGCAGCGTCATTCGCGCGTGGGGAAGACTTTCACCATCAGGACGAGGTCCAGCCAGCGCCCGAACTTTCGCCCAGCCTCGGGTAGCCGCGCGACATGGGCAAAGCCCATCCGGGTATGAAAGGCGACACCGTCCGGATTTTCGCCCGATATTCCGGCAAAGAGCGTATGGGCGCCACCGGCGCGGGCGTGATCCTCAATCCGCGCCATCAGGGCCCGGCCTGCCCCCCTGCCCCGCGCTTCCGGCGCCAGAACGATCGTATGCTCCATCGCATGGGCATAGCCGTTGCCGCCCCGAAACTGGGCATAGGTCGCAAAGCCCATGAGCTGCCCGGCCTCCTCGGCCAGCAGGAACTCGCGCCCAGCCGCGCGCCGCTCGTCGATGATCCGGGCGAGGCTTTCGGGCGTCTTCTCCTCGCTTGAGAAGGTAATCGTCGTGTCGCGGATCACCGGGTTCCAGAGGGCGATGAGCGCGGGAATATCGGCATCGCAAGCCGGGCGGATATTCATGTCAGCACCCTTTCCCCATGCGGTGTGGCGATTGTGGCGCGCATCTCCTTTGCCCCCGGGACCACAACGATGCGCGGATCGGACAGCGGCAGCGCGGCGCCAAGAGCCTCCGCTTCGGGATGCGCAATCTCCAGCCGGATGAGGCGGCATCCGCTGTCGGTCAGACGGTCGGCGGGATGCGCGCTTTGCCATTCGATCAGTGCCGGAAAAGAGTTGTCATAGGGCAGATACCCGTCCTCCGGCACCGCGAAGCGCCAGCGGAAATCGCCCCGCGCCAGATCGGTCGGCCGCCCCGCGCCTCTCGGCGCTCCGGCAAGGGCGGCGTTGAGATCGTCGACCCTTACGATCCAGTTCGTCAATCGTGGCACGCCCGCGAAATCATCCAGCGCAAACCAGCGCGGATGGGCGGGCTTCGTCGCGTCGGGGTCGATTGCGATGACCTCGAAGTACTCCCCGGACCCAAGGCTCAGGAGCCGGTTGTGGGTGCCCATATGCGGGTGTTTTCCACCCACTTCCAGCGAAACGCCCAGGATTTCCTCGACATGGGCCACGCCAGCCTCAAGCGTTTCAGCCGAAACCGCGATATGGTCGAATGCCGCCATCTGGCCCCTCCTGCCGCCTGAGCGGCATCCTAGAGGCACCATTCGCCCCCGCAAGTGCCGAAATCGGAACACGAAAACTTGAAAGCTGCTAATAAGGCCCCATCTGGACCCCAAAGATAACGAAAACAATCGGGATTGATGAATGAGCCTTGCGCGCGCCCTTGACCGCTTCTTCCGCCATGACGCCGCCGGGGGCGTCCTTCTCATGGCCTCGGCCCTACTGGCGCTGATCGTCGCGAATTCCGCCCTGTCGGGCGGCTACCACGAGTTGCTTCTGAAGAAATTCTCGATCCTGCTGGATGGGGAAGGCCTGTCGAAGCCGCTGATCCTGTGGATCAATGACGGGCTGATGGCGATCTTCTTCTTCCTGATCGGGCTGGAACTGAAGCACGAGATGGTCGAGGGCAAGCTGAAGAACCCGCGCGACGTGATGTTGCCGGGCATGGCGGCGGTGGGCGGCATGGCGCTGCCCGCCCTGGTCTTTCTGGCCTTCAACTTCTCCGATCCTGTCACGCGCGGTGGCTGGGCGATCCCCGCGGCAACCGACATCGCCTTCGCGGTCGGCGTTCTGGCGCTGCTGGGCAAACGGGTTCCCGCCGCGCTGAAGATCTTCCTGCTGACACTGGCGATCCTTGATGACCTTGGCGCGATCCTGATCATCGCGCTTTTCTACACCAAGGAACTGCATGTCGATTACCTCTATGTAGCGCTTTTGCCGCTTGCCGGCCTGTTCCTGCTCAATCGTGCGGGGGCGCACCGCATCGCACCCTTCATCCTGCTCGGAACCGTGCTGTGGGTTCTGGTGCTGAAATCCGGCGTCCATGCGACGCTTGCGGGCGTGGTCACGGCCTTCTTCATCCCGCTCAAGGACAAATACGGCAAATCACCGCTGCATGCGCTGGAACACGCGCTGTCGCCCTATGTTCTCTTCCTGATCGTGCCGGTCTTTGCCTTCGCCAATGCCGGTGTCGTGTTGCAGGGCCTGACCTTTGCCGACCTCTTCGCGCCCCTGCCGATGGGCATCGCCGCCGGTCTGGTGATCGGCAAGCAGCTGGGTGTGTTCGGCGCGACCTGGCTCGTGGTGCGGGCAGGCTGGGCGCGGTTGCCCCATGCGGTGACCTGGGCGCATATCTACGGGCTTTCCTGTCTTGCCGGGATCGGCTTCACCATGTCGCTTTTCATCGGCGGGCTAAGCTTTGATGATCAGGCGCATATGAACGCGGTGCGGTTGGGGGTTCTGGCGGGATCGGCGATCTCGGCGATCATCGGCTATGCGGTCCTGCGCTTTTCACCCGCAGATCAGGAGGATAGCGAAAGCACAACTCCGGCGGTGGCCGAATAGCGGCGCGGCGCGGTGGCCGGTTGACCAGCCGCCGCGCCTGATTCTAGGCTCGCTTTCAGGATTGGAGGCCATGCCATGGCAGGCGGTTGGGCGCGCGACGGTGCGGTGAACGAACAGATCGACGCCTCGATTGAGGATGAGCTGAAGCGCATGAAGGCGCGGCGGCGGCCCGAGGGCGAGAGCCTTGCCGAATGCGCCGAGTGCGGCGAAGCCATCCCCGAACGGCGGCGGCAGGCCATTCCGGGTGTCAAGCTATGCGTCGACTGCCAGAACGAACGCGACGCCCGCCCGACCTTGCGCGGCGGTATCAACCGGCGCGGCTCGAAGGACAGCCAGTTGAAGTAGGTGCGTACCGGGCAGCGCCCGACCGCGGGTGGGCGCAGTCACATCAGTGTCGGGCACTTTATCGCGCCACCACATCGGACGGCAGTTCAGGGTGAAACGTTGCAGGAGCGCCCGCCCAGGGGGCGGTCGGGCGCTGCCCGGCGGCGCACGTTCCGCGCGCCTTGATTCCGGGCGGGTTTTCCCTTCGCCCCTTGGTCACCCCCCCCGCGCCGCGCGGATCAGGCCGAGGATGTCCTTTGCCGCTGCCGGGATATTCGTGCCCGGCCCGAAGATCGCCTTGACGCCGGCCTTCTTCAGGAAGTCGTAATCCTGCTGCGGGATGACCCCGCCGCAGATGACGATGATGTCGCCCGCGCCCGCGGCCTCCAGCGCCTCGATCAGCTTTGGCGCAAGCGTCTTGTGGCCCGCCGCCTGAGACGAGATGCCGATCACATGCACGTCATTGTCGACCGCATCCTGCGCGGCCTCCTCCGGCGTCTGGAAGAGCGGCCCGACATCCACGTCGAACCCGATATCGGCGAAGGCGGTGGCGATGACCTTGGCGCCCCGGTCGTGGCCGTCCTGCCCCATCTTGACGACCAGCATCCGGGGGCGGCGGCCCTCTTCCTCGGCGAAGGCCTCGACATCCTTCTGGATCGCGGCAAAGCCCTCATCGCCCTCATAGGCCGCGCCATAGACCCCAGCGAGCGTCTTCACCTCGGCCCGATGACGGCCGAACACCTTTTCCATCGCCATGCTGATTTCTCCTACGGATGCCCGTGCCCGCGCGGCCTCCACAGCCGCTTCCAAGAGGTTGCCGCCCTCGCCCGCGCGCCGCTCCAACTCGGCCAAAGCCGCGTCGCAGGCCGCCTGATCGCGGGTTCCCCGGATGCGTTCCAGCCGCGCGATCTGGGCGTCGCGCACCTTCATGTTGTCGACATCGAGAATGTCGATCGGGTCCTCATTGTCCTTGCGGTACTTGTTGACGCCGACCACGACCTCCTCGCCCCGGTCGATCATCGCCTGTCGCCGGGCCGCACTTTCCTCGATCCGCAGCTTCGGCATACCGGAGGCGACGGCCTTGGTCATGCCGCCCATCGTCTCGACTTCCTCGATCAGCGCCCAGGCCTTCTCAGCCAGTTCGGCCGTCAGGCTCTCGACATAGTAGGAGCCCGCTAGGGGGTCGATGACCTTCGTCACACCCGTTTCTTCTTGCAGGATCAACTGGGTATTCCGCGCGATCCGGGCCGAGAAATCCGTCGGCAGCGCGATAGCCTCATCGAGCGCGTTTGTATGCAGCGACTGGGTGCCGCCCAGAACCGCACTCATCGCCTCATAGGCCGTGCGGATGACGTTGTTGTAGGGGTCCTGTTCCTGCAAGCTGACGCCCGAGGTCTGGCAATGGGTGCGCAGCATCGACGAGCCCGGTTTCTTCGGATTGAACTCCGACATGATCCGGTGCCACAGCATCCGCGCGGCGCGGAGCTTCGCGGCCTCCATGAAGAAGTTCATGCCGATGGCGAAGAAGAAGCTCAGCCGCCCGGCAAAGGCATCCACATCCATGCCTCGCGCGATGGCGGCGCGGACATATTCACGCCCGTCGGCCAAGGTATAGGCGAGTTCCTGCACAAGGTTCGCGCCCGCCTCCTGCATGTGGTAGCCGGAGATGGAGATGGAGTTGAATTTCGGCATCTCGGACGCGGTGTATTCGATGATGTCGGCGACGATCCGCATCGAAGGTTCGGGCGGGTACACATAGGTGTTCCGCACCATGAATTCCTTGAGGATGTCGTTCTGGATCGTGCCCGACAGAAGCGCCCGGTCCACGCCCTGCTCCTCGCCCGCGACGATGAAACTGGCAAGGATCGGGATCACCGCGCCGTTCATCGTCATGGAAACGCTGATCTTTTCCAGGGGAATGCCGTCGAAAAGGATCTTCATGTCCTCGACCGAGTCGATGGCCACGCCCGCCTTGCCGACATCGCCCACAACGCGGGGGTGGTCGCTGTCATAGCCGCGATGGGTTGCAAGGTCGAAGGCGACCGAGACGCCTTGCTGCCCGGCGGCGAGGTTGCGGCGGTAGAAGGCATTGCTTTCCTCGGCGGTCGAAAACCCGGCATATTGCCGGATCGTCCAGGGTCGGCCCGCATACATCGTGGCGCGGGGGCCCCGGGTGAAGGGCGCGATGCCGGGCAGCGTGCCCATATGGTCCAGCCCCTCGGTATCCGCCCCAGTATAGAGCGGCTTGACGGCAATGCCCTCCAAAGTATCCCAGGTCAGGCTGTCCGGGGTCTCGCCCCTCAGTTCCTTCTCTGCCAGCTTGCGCCAGGCCCCGATCGCGTCCGTCATTCCACTTTCCTTTCGTCCATCGCCGAAAAGCCGCCATGGGCTTCGGCATAACCCTTTGGTGATCCGTCTGTTTCACCTATATCTGAGGCAAAGGAGATCACATGAAATCCGCCATCGCCCTGATCCTGACCCTCTGTCTCGCACCGGCCGCGCTGGCGGATGACCCCGCCGCAACCGTTCTGGAGCCGGTTCCGGCGACCGAAGTGACGCTGGCCGACCTGCTCTGGCTCAAACGGCCGATCGTCGTCTTTGCCGACAGCCCGAACGACCCCGCATTCCAGACCCAGTTGAGATACCTCGCCGAGGACCCCGGTGAATTGCTCAAGCGCGATGTCGTCATCCTGACCGACACCGATCCCGCCACCCTGTCCGAAGCCCGCCGCAAGCTGCGTCCGCGCGGCTTTTCCATCGTGTTGCTGGACAAGGACGGCGACGTGAAGCTGCGCAAACCGCTCCCATGGAGCGTGCGCGAGATCGTGCGGGCGATCGACAAGTTCCCGCTGCGTCGGCAGGAAATCCTCGACCAGAGGCGTGGTTCGGGTGGGTAGGCGCTGCTCATTCCACACCCTCCGCTGCGAATTCGGGTTCCGCTGTGACGCCGGTGATCTCACCTTTCCGCAACGCGGCCCAATCCGACTCATAGGCGGTGGAAAGACGTGCCGTCTCAGCAGCCGAAAAGGGATTGTTGAGCGGTTTTGCTGCCTTTCTGTGCGCGGCGATCCTTGCGGTACGCGCAGGCCCCGCTGGCACTGCCGCGATATCGGCCAAAGCCTCAGGCCCGAGCGAGGCGTTACCCGTCGTCCCGGCCTGCATATCCACCGTGAGCATGTGTCCCAACATGGCCGCACTCAGCCGCCCCACTATCGCATTTTCATAGTGCATCACATTGATCGGAGTATCGGCAAAGACAGTCCGAACCGCCCGCAGGAAAGGCAGCCAGCTATTGCCCTCTGACGCCGCCAGCCGTGTGCTGTCGATGCTGCCCCGGACCACGCCCCTCAAGGCAAGATGGGCGTGAACCGATCGCCAGTAACCGGCGAAATCACGGATCGTGACGAAGATCGCAGAGGGTTGCTCGGGCACAAGCTCGGCCACAGCGGACAGGCGGACCAGTGCATCGGGATAAAGCGCGGCTTGGGCATAGTTGACCCGCATGGCACCGGCGAGGTTCTCATCACTGATCACAACCTTCCCGCAGCCATGGGCTGTCCGGACATGAAGGGCCAGCGCGGCACGCGCATTCGCCAGGCCGGTAAGGGGCGCCTGCCCCGCAACGTGACTGGAAACGAAATCCTTCAGCCCGGCCGAGCGCATGACATCGGGCCCCCAGAATGCGACGCCTGCCTGACGAAGCCGCGCCTGATGGCGGACGAACAACTGCTGCATGGCCGTCGTCCCGGTCCGGTGTGCGCCGATATGCAGGATGTAGTCCAACCTTCGCCGCGCCCCGCTTATTCGAATTCCATGATCACATCATCGACCTTGAGGCTCGCGCCTGCCGCCGCGTTGATCTTTTTGACGACGCCCTTCTTTTCGGCGCGCAGGATGTTTTCCATCTTCATCGCCTCGACGGTGGCCAGCGCCTGACCTTCCTGCACCTCCTGCCCTTCCTCGACGCTGATCTTCACGATCAGGCCGGGCATGGGGCACAGAAGAAATTTCGACGTGTCGGGCGGCAGTTTTTCCGGCATCAGCCGCGCAAGCTCGGCCTGACGCGGGGTGCGGACATAGACCTTCAGGTCGGCTCCGCGTGTGCGGATACGCTGACCCGCCGGGATCTTGTCGACCTTCAGGACGACCGGCTCGCCATCCACCTCCAACCGCGCCAGCGACTGGCCCGGCGTCCAATCCGATGTCACGCGATGGGCAACGCCATCAGCGAAATGCACCGTTGCACCATCACGGTCGGCGGCAACTTTCACCGCAATCTCTTCGCCCTGAAGGACCACCACCCAGTCGTCGCCGACATGGCGTTCATGGTTGCCAAGCCGCCCGGTGATGCGGGTGCGGCGGATCTCGGCCACCCGGTTCATCGCGGCGGCACAGGCCGCAACCCGGCGCAACTGGCCTTCCGAAAGCGTCACGCCGTTGAACCCATCGGGGAACTCCTCGGCGATGAAGGCCGTCGTCATGTCGCCCGAGACGAATTTCGGATGATCCATCACCGCCGAACAAAACGGCAGGTTATGCCCGATCCCCTCCACTTCGAACGTATCGAGTGCGACGCGCATCCCCTCAATCGCCTCGCCCCGGGTCGGTGCCCAGGTGCAGAGCTTGGCGATCATCGGGTCGTAATACATGCTGATCTCGCCGCCCTCATAGACGCCGGTATCGTTGCGCACGACGCCCGTCGAAGTGGCCGCCTCAACCGGTGGGCGGTAGCGGGTCAGGCGCCCGATGGAGGGCAGGAAGTTGCGATACGGGTCCTCGGCGTAAAGGCGGCTTTCGATGGCCCAGCCGTTGATCTTCAGGTCCTTCTGCGTAAAGGGCAGCTTTTCGCCATCCGCCACGCGGATCATCTGCTCCACAAGGTCCACGCCGGTGATGAGTTCGGTAACGGGATGCTCCACCTGCAAACGGGTATTCATCTCAAGGAAGTAGAAATTCTTGTCGCCGTCGACGATGAATTCCACGGTCCCGGCGCTCGTGTAGCCCACGGCCTTGGCAAGCGCGCAGGCCTGTTCACCCATCGCCTTGCGGGTCGCCTCATCAAGGAAGGGACTTGGCGCCTCTTCGATGACCTTCTGGTTCCGCCGCTGGATCGAGCATTCGCGTTCATGCAGGTAAACGCAGTTACCGTGCTTGTCGGCCAGCACCTGAATCTCGATATGGCGCGGCTGGGTCACGAACTTCTCGATGAAGATGCGGTCGTCGCCGAAGGAGTTCGCGGCCTCGTTCTTCGAGGATTGGAAGCCGTCACGCGCCTCCTCATCATTCCAGGCGATGCGCATTCCCTTGCCGCCGCCCCCGGCCGAGGCCTTGATCATCACCGGATAGCCGATCTCGCCCGAGATCTTCACCGCCTCATCCGCGTCCTCAATGAGCCCCATATAGCCCGGCACGGTGGAGACATTGGCCTCCTGCGCCAGTTTCTTCGAGGTGATCTTGTCACCCATCGCCTCGATCGCCGGTGACGGCGGGCCGACGAACACGACGCCTTCCTTCTCCAAAGCCTCGGCGAATTTCATGTTTTCCGACAGGAAGCCATAACCGGGATGCACTGCCTCCGCACCGGTCTGGCGGATCGCGTCCATGATCTTGTCGATCACGATATAGGACTGATTGGCGGGCGGCGGGCCGATATGAACGGCCTCGTCAGCCATCTTCACGTGCAGCGCGTTGCGGTCGGCGTCGGAATAGACGGCCACCGTCTGAATGCCCATCTTGCGGGCCGATTTGATGACGCGGCAGGCGATCTCGCCCCGGTTCGCGATCAGGATCTTCTTGAACATTATTGTCCCCCTTCAGGCCGCGCCGGGTTGGTCCCGGTCGTGCAAAACAAAAGACCACCGCGGCACGGGGCCACGGTGGTCCGATTGATGGCATCGTGGGCCGCAGAAGCAGCCCGGATCAGGTAATCAGTTACAGACGCCGACGTCGTCGCAGAAGACGCCAGCCGCGCCGCCGACGACCGCGCCGGTAAGGGCGTTGCCGCCAAACGCATCGGCCACGACCGCGCCACCGGCAGCACCGGCGAGGCCGCGCTCCGTGTCCGTGTCAAGGCAGGCCGAGAGGGCGAAAGTGGCGACTGCCGCCGCAAGAATGGTTCTGATCGACATGTAGTTGTTTCTCCGCAGTTCAGGGTCGTGACAAGTGCCCGGTCAGGCTCTGTCAGACCGCCTTGATAGGCAATAACGTCAGTAGCTGCGCTGGCAAAGACCCACGTCGTCGCAAACCGCGCCGCCGGCCGCACCGATGGCCGCACCGGTGACGACACTGTTGTCTGTTGCATCAGCGATAAGCGCACCGGCTGCGGCACCGGCCAGCGCCCGTTCGCCATCGGTCTGCATGCACCCGGCCAGCGCCGCCGCAGCGACCAGGCCGAGAATGATCTTGGAAATACGCATTCTGCTCTTCCTCCAGCAAGGTTTGTTTTATGCGCGGAGTCTAGCGAAAACGCGGGGACGTAAAAGTGAATTCGACGTGATTTCCGGGCTTCGGCAGGGCATTGCCGACGGCCTGAAGCGCCGGCTCCACAACCTTGCATACACGAGAAAAGTGGCCTGACCCCTGAAGGGCCAGGCCGTAGAGAAGGGGAAGGGTAACGGTTTTGACAAATCGGGGCGTTATGCTTGCTGTAGGGTGACGCCCCACACTCAGCATGTGCGCTCAAAACGTCCATGGCAAACCCAAAGTTTCCGTATGGGAAACTATCGGCGGGATCGCGCCCAAACGCCCAATGGTTGCGCAAAAACATGCCTATTCGCCCTCACCAAAAGCTTCAGGAAAGGCGGCTTTGGCCTTGGCCAGATCGATTCTGAGCAACGCTTCGTAACTCTCTGGGTCAAAATCATCTTCCGCCGGAATCACTTCGCGACCGAAAAGCCAGCTCAGCCGACCGGCGTCGAGATTGCCGCGCTCAAAGGGTTCTTCGCCAAAATGTTCCCAAAGGGCCGCCATAAAGCCCAGGTCGGCACGACGGTCGACCGCGCCACGGTCGCGAAAGCGTTCGCGCGCGATGAGTCGGGTGACACCCTTGGGGTTGCCGCGCCGGATTGTGAACTGAAAATCGGTGCCCGGAAGGCGGCCCGGAAAGCCGCGATGTTTCAGCATGCCACACCCTCCGGGAGAAGGTGCGGGGCTGGAGGGGTCGATCCGCCAAGGCGGATCGACCCGAAAGCATTAGCTGCCGTACTTGCCGGTGAAGACGGGCTCTTCCGAAACCGGCTGCTCGACGACAACTTCTTCCTGCTGGGCGCAAGCAGCCGCGAAAGCGACGAGGGCGCATGCGAGAAGCACTTTATAGGACATCTGTAACTCCTGCTCAGATGGGCGGGCGAACGGTCTTCCGTATTGAGCCGCCACAGTTTTTCAAGTTCGGCGGCCCTGCGGCCACCTGCGATAATCATAGTGCATGCCACATTCCTGGCCCATCGCGCCATAGTCAAGTTCACGAATTGTGGCAGGCCCGCATCACTTTTGGGCAGGTATCCGCCTACAGACACAACCTGTTGTGGTTTCATCAGAACGCCTCCCAATAACATGTGGCGTCCTCGACGCTGAAGGCCTCGAAAAATTGTGTTGCTTCGGGGGCTGGCGCGCCAAATTCCACGGGCCTGTCCGACAGCGAAATCACCACTTGTTCCGGTACGGGGCCGGTCGTTGGCAAACGCGGCAGCGCGTAGTGCTGACAAAGCCACTCCATATCCTCCTGTGCGGCCTCTGCCGTCACCGTTCCGCCCGCTCTGGCAATCGCGGGGGCGACGAAGCGGAAACGGATAGTCAAGCCTTGCGAACCGGGCGCTGTCTGAATCGTATCGAGATAGGTCACGACCTGTCCGGACGGCACCGGCAGCCCGCCAGTCGCGACTGGCGCCTCCGGCACCGGTCGAAACAGCATCCATATGGCCACAGCGGCCATGCCCGCAAACCCTGCAATGATCCAACGCAGCATCCCCCTCATCGGCTCAAAGCGGAATATTGTCGTGCTTTTTCCAAGGGTTGGACAGCCTCTTCGTCCTCAGAGACGCGAAGGCCCGCGCCACCCGCTTGCGCGTCGAATGCGGCATGATCACTTCATCGATAAAACCCTTTTCGGCGGCCACGAAGGGGTTGGCAAATCGGTCCTCATAGTCCTTTGTCCGCGCCGCAATCTTCTCTTTATCGTCCAACTCAGACCGATACAGGATTTCCGTCGCACCCTTGGCGCCCATCACCGCGATTTCTGCCGTTGGCCAGGCATAGTTGAAGTCACCGCGCAGGTGTTTCGACGCCATAACGTCATAGGCGCCGCCATAGGCCTTGCGGGTGATCACCGTGACCTTTGGCACCGTCGCCTCGCCATATGCAAAGAGCAGTTTTGCCCCGTGCTTGATGACGCCGCCATATTCCTGGCTGGTGCCCGGCAGGAAGCCCGGCACGTCAACCAGCGTCAGGATCGGAATTTCAAACGCATCGCAGAAGCGCACAAAGCGCGCGGCCTTGCGGCTGCTGTCGATGTCCAGACAGCCCGCCAGCACCAGTGGCTGGTTGGCGACAACACCCACGGTCTGCCCCTCAAGCCGGATGAAGCCGGTGATGATATTGCCCGCGTAATCCTTCTGGATCTCGTAAAAATCGCCCTCATCCGCGACCTTCTGGATCAGTTCCTTCATGTCATAGGGCTGGTTCGGGTTGTCGGGGATAAGTGTGTCGAGGCTGTCTTCCATCCGCGCGACGTCGTCGAAGAAGGGCCGCGTCGGCGCCTTGTCGCGGTTGTTGAGCGGCAGGAAATCGACCAGCCTACGGACCTCAACGAGCGCCTCGACATCGTTCTCGAACGCACCATCGGCGACAGAGGATTTCTTGGTATGCGTCGACGCGCCGCCCAGTTCCTCGGCCGTCACCACCTCATTCGTCACGGTTTTTACGACATCAGGGCCCGTAACGAACATGTAAGACGTGTCCTTCACCATGAAGATGAAGTCGGTCATCGCGGGGGAGTAGACCGCGCCACCGGCGCAAGGCCCCATGATCAGGCTGATCTGAGGGACTACGCCCGAGGCCATTATGTTGCGCTGAAAGACCTCGGCATAACCGGCAAGCGAGGCGACGCCTTCCTGAATGCGCGCACCACCGGAATCGTTGATACCGATGACCGGCGCGCCGTTCTGCATCGCCATGTCCATGATTTTGCAGATCTTTTGCGCATGGGTTTCTGACAGCGAACCGCCGAAGACGGTGAAATCCTGGGAAAAGACATAGACCATGCGGCCATTGATCGTGCCCCAGCCGGTGACGACACCGTCACCCGAAGGCCGATCCTTTTCCATCCCGAAATCGGTGCAGCGATGGGCGACGAACATGTCGAATTCCTCGAACGAGCCTTCGTCGAGCAGAAGTTCGATCCGTTCGCGCGCAGTCAGCTTGCCCCGTGCGTGCTGCGCATCGATACGGCGCTGGCCTCCGCCGAGCCGGGCCGTGTTGCGGCGCGATTCCAACTGTTCAAGGATGTCTTTCATGATGTCGCCCTCCAAGTCGCTGGCAACCTAGCCTGCGCACCGCTTCGCGCAAAGCGGATTTGCGAAAATTTGCAACATTAATGCCGATACATCTGTGCAAATTGAATATTTGCGAAGTTCATCTGAGGAAACGCACAGCGACGCCGGTCTGAACGCGCCGGAACGTCCGCTCCACACAGCTTGCGAACCCCTTTTCGGATTTCGCACGCTGGAGTATCAGCAACAAACCTTCCTTCGCGAGCACCCCCATGACATGGCTGCCTGTTCCCGTTGTCACGATCGGCCTTCTCATCGCGTCGAATGTCTTCATGACTTTCGCATGGTACGGCCATCTCAAGTTCAAAGCCGCCCCACTCGTAGTCGTGGTCCTCGCGAGTTGGGGCATTGCGCTGTTCGAATATCTGCTGCAGGTACCCGCGAACAGGATCGGCCACGGTTATTTCAGCGCGGCTGAGCTTAAGTCCATCCAGGAAGTCATCACTCTCGTTGTCTTCGCGATCTTCTCGGTGACCTATCTGCGGGAAAGCCTCGGCTGGAACCATGCGGTCGGATTCGGCCTGATCGCACTCGGGGCGTTCTTCATTTTCCACAAATGGGGATAGGGACCGCACAGAGCCCTGTGCATATGCGCCGCTGGACAAGCCGCAACTTCGCCCATAGGCGATGAGGATGAGCCAGCAGTATCAGCCCCCGGCAGTCCGTTTTCTGAACCGGTCGACGCCGCCCCATATCGTGACGCTGGTCATGGTCACGGGGCTTTCGACGCTGGCGATGAACATCTTCCTGCCCTCCCTGCCCCGGATGACCGAATGGTTCGGCACAGAATATCGGGTGATGCAGCTCTCGGTATCGCTCTACCTCGGCTTCAGCGCGCTTCTTCAGATCGTGATCGGGCCAATTTCTGACCGGTTTGGGCGGCGCCCGGTTCTTCTGTGGTCGGTCGTCCTGTTCCTTGTCGCCACCCTCGGCACTTTGATCGCGCCGACGGTTGGGGTCTTTCTGGTCTTTCGCATGCTTCAGGCGGTGATCGCGGCGGGCATGGTTCTCAGCCGAGCAGTCATCCGCGACATGGTGCCCGGCGAACAGGCCGCCTCGATGATCGGGTATGTGACAATGGGCATGTCGGTCGTTCCGATGATCGGCCCGGCCATCGGAGGCGTATTGGATGAGGTCTTTGGCTGGCAGGCGAATTTCGCCCTGCTCGTCGTATTGGGCGGAATGGTCCTGTGGCTGATCTGGGCCGATCACGGCGAAACTGCCATAGGCCGCACCGCACGTTTTGCCGATCAGGTCCGGCACTATCCCGAACTGCTGACCTCGCCGCGGTTCTGGGGTTATTGCCTGGCCGCCGCGTTTTCATCCGGCGCTTTCTTTGCCTATCTCGGCGGCGCGCCTTACGTCGGGTCTGAGATCTACCATATGTCATCCGGCATGTTGGGCATCTACTTCGCCGCACCGGCCTTGGGATACGCCTTCGGAAACTTTGTGTCCGGGCGGTATTCGGTCGCAATCGGCCTAAACCGGATGATCCTGACCGGCACGGTGATCACCGCATTCTGCATGGGGCTGCTGGCGCTGCTCGATTTCGCCGGACTGACCGGACCGAACCTGTTCTTCGGTCTGATCATCGCCGTCGGTCTTGGCAACGGAATGGCACTGCCCAACGCCAATGCCGGGATGCTCTCGGTGCGGCCGGAACTGGCGGGTACCGCCTCGGGTCTTGGTGGCGCCATAATGATCGGTGGCGGTGCAGGCCTGTCGGCGCTTGCTGGCTGGGCCCTTGGATTCGGCGGCGGAGCCCTGCCACTCACACTCCTGATGTTGATCTCTTCGGTCTTTGCCGTCATCGCCATCGTCTTGGTCATTCGCCGCGCAGGACGGCTTGGACTCTAGTGCTCCAATGACTTCGCTCTGCGGCCCAGAGCAGAAATTTGCGCGCGAAAACATTATATGCCATTCATGAAGGACGCTCCGACCGTCCGATAGGAACGCCTCGAACTGATCGCAGACGCTTGCAAGGCACAACAGAATGAACGATCCGAAGATCCGGAACATGGAAGAATTCGCAAGCGCCAGCGGGATCTCGCGGCCGACGGTTTCGAAATACTTCAACGATCCGCAAAGCGTGCGGGAATCCACCCGGCAACGCATCGAGGCGGCGCTGGAGCAGTACGACTATCGCCCCAACATCTATGCGATCAACCAGAACCGGCGCCTGACCAAGAACATCGGCATTGTCGTGCCCTATCTCGCCGATCCGTTCTTTGCCGAGATCGCCCGCAATATCGAAAACCTTATTATCGCCTCTGGCTTCCGCACGATCCTGCTCAGTTCACATGGCGATCCCAAGCAGGAGTTGGACAACCTCGACTTGCTGCGATCCATCAAACCGGCAGGTGTCCTGCTTGCGCCTCTCGGGCGCGCTTCGGATCCGGCTGCGGTGAAGGCTTTCTGTGACGATGTGCCAACGGTTCTATTCGACTGTAATATCAGTGATTTGGGCGAGGCTTTTATAGGGCACAACAACGTACAAGCGACGGAGCAGATCTGCGAATACCTGTGCCGGACCGGGGAACCGCCGGTCTTCTTCGAGATGCGCACCCCGCCCAATCCCAACGCCTATCGCCGCCGCAAAGCCTATTGCGAAGTCATGGAAAAGCTCGGCTTTCCTACCCAGCTGATCCAGGTTGACGGAGAGGGCTGGAACTTCGAGGAGATCGGCTATGTCGAAGGCAAGCGGGTGATCTCGCAACGCCTGCTAACCACGAACACCGTACTGTGCAGCAACGACCGCCTCGCCATCGGCTTTTTGACCGCCGCCTTTGAGACGGGACAGCGCGTCGGTCGCGGCGAAGACTGCGCGCTGCGGGTCGCCGGTCACGATAACCACCCCTACTCACGTTTTACCTGCCCACCGCTCACCACCATCTCGCATGACTATGTGCTGATTGCCGAAAAAAGCGTCGAAACACTTCTGTCCTTTATCGAATCGGGCGAGCGGGCGCAAAGTCGCGAAACCACCCTGTTCGACGGCAAGCTCATGATGCGCAGTTCCGCGTAAGCGATTGGTTTCCCCTCGCTTCCATTTTTCTTTACGCGCGTAAATTTTTAATTTGACGGAGCGACAGGATTCTCGTTATCGTTAACAGGTCACATCCAATTACAGGGAGGAGTCGGATGTACCTGAGGAACGCACTTTGTGCGGCAATGGCGCTTACGCTCGCAGCGGGCGGCGCGGCACAAGCCGAAAGCATCACGATCGCGACCGTGAACAACGGTGACATGATCCGCATGCAGGGTCTGACCGAGGATTTTACCGCCAAGACCGGTCACACCGTCGAATGGGTCACGCTGGAAGAAAACGTCCTGCGCCAGCGCGTCACGACTGATATCTCGACCAACGGCGGTCAGTTCGACATCATGACGATCGGCATGTACGAAACGCCGATCTGGGGTAAGAACGGCTGGCTCGTGCCGCTTGACGATCTGTCGGCCGACTACGATGTGGCCGATATCCTGCCGGCGATGTCCGGCGGACTTTCCTACGAAGGCACGCTTTATGCCGCGCCCTTCTATGGCGAAAGCTCGATGGTCATGTATCGGACCGACCTGATGGAAAAGGCCGGTCTATCCATGCCCGAGGCTCCGACCTGGGAGTTCATCCGCGAAGCGGCTGCAGCGATGACCGACCGCGACAACGACATCAACGGCATCTGCCTGCGCGGCAAGGCCGGTTGGGGTGAAGGCGGCGCCTTCATCACCGCGATGTCCAACTCGTTCGGCGCGCGCTGGTTCGACGAAAGCTGGAAGCCTACTTTCGACAGCGAGGCATGGGCCAACACGCTCAACTTTTACAAGGGCATGATGGATGAATCCGGCCCGGCCGGTTACGCCACCAACGGCTTCAACGAAAACCTGTCGCTCTTCCAGCAGGGCAAGTGCGGCATGTGGATCGACGCCACCGTCGCGGCCTCTTTCGTGACCAATCCGAACGACTCCACGGTGGCCGACAGCGTCGGCTTTGCGCTGGCGCCGGATAACGGCCTCGGCAAGCGGTCGAACTGGCTCTGGGCCTGGGCACTTGCCATCCCGGCCGGCACCCAGAAAGAAGCTGCTGCGAAAGAGTTCATCGAATGGGCGACGTCAAAATCGTACATCGAACTCGTCGCCGCCAAGGAAGGCTGGGCCAACGTGCCCCCGGGCGCCCGGACCTCGCTCTATGAGAACCCGGACTACCTGGCCGTTCCCTTCGCCAAGATGACGCTCGAGTCGATCCTCTCGGCTGATCCGAACAACCCGACGGTCGACCCGGTCCCCTATGTCGGCATCCAGTTCGCCGCCATTCCGGAATTCGCGGGTATCGCGACCGATGTGAGCCAGGAATTCTCGGCCGCCTATGCCGGTCAGCAGACCGTCGAGGAAGCCCTGGAAAAAGCCCAGGCGATTGCCACGGACGCAATGGAAGCCGCCGGCTACTGAGCCCCGGCACGTCTGATCCAGAGGGCGGCAATCCGCCCTCTGGCACCCCATAAATCCTTGCCAGGCCAAAGTCACCGCAAGCACTGTGCTTCGTGCACAATCAAGGGAGGTTTGCCCGATGGCCACGAAAGCTTCACGTTCCGCTGCCCGGATCATGATGGCCCCCGCCGTCATCCTGCTTCTTGGCTGGATGCTCGTCCCCCTGATCATGACCCTGTGGTTCTCGTTCCGCACCTATCTGCCGCTCCGCGGCGGTGATCTGGGATTTGCCGGTATCGACAACTACATCCGCTTTGTCACCTCGTCGGCCTTTTGGCCTGCAGTTGTGGCGACCATGACCATCGTCGTCGGTGCATTGCTGATCACGGTTGTCTTCGGCGTGCTTCTCGCGCTTCTGCTTGACCAGCCGATGTGGGGTCAGGGGATCGTGCGCATCCTTGTCATCGCGCCCTTCTTCGTCATGCCGACCGTCTCGGGCCTTGTTTGGAAGAACATGTTCCTCGACTCGGTCAACGGCCTCTTTTCTCATGTTTTCAAGTTCTTCGGGGCGACGCCGGTCGAATGGATGATCGACAAACCCTTCTTCAGCATCATCCTGATCGTCAGCTGGCAGTGGCTGCCTTTCGCCACGCTGATCCTCCTGACCGCGATCCAGTCGCTCGACAGCGAACAGCTCGAAGCCGCCGAGATGGACGGCGCGCCGCCCCTGAAGCGGTTCTGGTTCATCACCATCCCGCATCTGAGCCGCGCGATTACCGTCGTCCTCCTGATCGAGACGATCTTCCTGCTGTCGATCTTTGCCGAGATCTTCGTCACCACCGCCGGTGCATTCGGCACCAAGACGCTCACCTACCTGATCTTCCAGCGCGTGCTGGAAAGCCAGAATGTGGGTCTCGGTTCCGCCGGTGGTGTCTACGCAATCGTCCTTGCCAACATCGTTGCCTTCTTCCTGATGCGCATCGTCGGCAAGAACCTGGACGCGTGAGGTAAATCATGGCCCGTGCAGTCACCAGCCGCCGCAAGACGATCAACACCGCCCTCGCCTGGGGTGTCGGCCTGATCATCTTCTTCCCGATCCTCTGGACGATCCTGACCAGCTTCAAGACCGAGGGCGACGCCATCGCCTATCCGCCGAAGTTCCTGTTCTTCGACTGGACGCTGGAGAATTATTCCGTCGTGCAGGAGCGTTCGGACTACATGCGCTATCTGTGGAACTCGGTGATCATCGCCGGAGGGTCCACGCTGCTCGGCATCATCATCGCCGTGCCTGCCGCATGGTCGATGGCCTTCGTGCCGTCGAAGCGGACCAAGGACATCCTGATGTGGATGCTCTCCACCAAGATGCTTCCGGCCGTGGGTGTGCTCTACCCGATCTACCTGATGTTCATCAAACTCGGGCTTCTCGACACCCGCATCGGCCTTGTCATCGTCCTGATGCTCATCAACCTGCCGATCATTGTCTGGATGCTTTACACCTATTTCAAGGAAATCCCCGGTGAGATCCTTGAAGCTGCGCGGATGGATGGCGCAACGCTGAAGGAAGAAATCCTGCACGTTCTGACGCCGATGGCGGTACCGGGCATCGCCTCGACCATCCTTCTGAACGTCATCCTTGCATGGAACGAAGCCTTCTGGACGCTCAACCTGACCGCCGCCAAAGCCGGTCCGCTCACGGCCTTCATCGCCAGCTATTCCAGCCCTGAGGGCCTTTTCTACGCAAAGCTCAGCGCGGCCTCGACCATGGCAATCGCACCGATACTGATCCTCGGCTGGTTCAGCCAGAAGCAACTCGTACGCGGCCTGACTTTTGGCGCAGTGAAATAAGGACGACTGATATGGGACGCATCGTACTTGAGAAAGTCACCAAACGTTTCGGCGAGGTGGAGGTCATTCCACCCCTGGACCTGACCATCGAGGATGGCGAGTTTGCAGTCTTCGTTGGCCCGTCGGGCTGCGGCAAGTCCACGCTCCTGCGGCTGATCGCGGGGCTGGAGGACGTGTCGAGCGGCAACATCGCCATCGACGGGCAGGACGCGACCAGCACACCACCGGCCAAGCGCGGTCTGGCCATGGTGTTCCAGTCCTACGCGCTCTACCCGCACATGTCGGTGCGCAAGAACATCGCCTTCCCGCTCAAGATGGCCAAACTCGATCAGGCCGAGATCGACAAGCGCGTGAACGGCGCGGCCTCGGTTCTCAACCTGTCGGATTATCTCGACCGTCGCCCCGGCCAATTGTCAGGCGGTCAGCGTCAGCGTGTCGCCATCGGCCGCGCCATCGTGCGGGAACCGGCGGCATTTCTCTTTGACGAACCGCTGTCAAACCTCGACGCGGCGTTGCGCGTCGGTATGCGGCTGGAGATATCCGAGCTGCACAAGCGCCTTGAGACGACGATGATCTATGTCACCCACGACCAGGTCGAGGCGATGACCATGGCCGACAAGATCGTGGTTCTGCGGGCTGGCAATATCGAACAGGTCGGTTCGCCTCTGGAACTGTACCACTCACCCCGGAACATCTTTGTCGCGGGTTTCATCGGGTCGCCCCGGATGAACTTTATCGAAGGCGATGTGGCCGCGAAATACGGCGCACATACAATCGGCATCCGCCCCGAACATATCGCTGTGTCGGAGAGCGAGGGCACATGGTCCGGCACCGTCGGTGTCGCGGAGCATCTCGGCTCCGACACCTTCTTTCACGTCCACCAGACCGGACTGGCCGAGACGATGACCATCCGCGCCGACGGTGAGGTCGGCTTCCGCCACGGGGACCGTATTCACCTGACCCCGCGCGAGGACGTCATCCATAAATTCGACGCGAAGGGCCTTCGGATCGCATGAAACGGCTTGACGGCAAAACCGCGCTGATCACCGGCGCTGCGCGCGGCATCGGTCGCGCCTTTGCCGAAGCCTATATCGGCGAAGGCGCCCGCGTCGCCATCGCCGATATCGACTTCGCGCGGGCCCGGGAAACAGCGCGGGACCTTGGCGATGCGGCGATCGCGGTCGAACTGGACGTGACCCGGCAGGACAGCATTGACGCCGCTGTCGCCGCCGCCGCTGACCAGCTTGGACAGATCGACATCCTGATCAACAATGCTGCGATCTTCACCGCCGCACCGATTGTCGAGATCAGCCGTGCCGACTACGCCCGCACCTTCGAGATCAATGTCGCAGGCACGCTTTTCATGATGCAGGCCGTCGCCCGCCACATGATCGACCGCGGTATCCGCGGGCGCATCATCAACATGGCCAGCCAGGCCGGCCGGCGCGGCGAAAGCCTCGTCGCCGTTTATTGCGCCACCAAGGCCGCCGTCATCAGCCTGACCCAGTCAGCCGGGCTGAACCTTATCCGCCACGGGATCAACGTGAACGCCATCGCGCCGGGCGTGGTCGACGGCGAACACTGGGACGGTGTCGACGCCTTCTTTGCCAAATACGAAGGCAAGGCCCCCGGTCAGAAAAAGCGCGAGGTGGGCGAGGCCGTCCCCTATGGCCGCATGGGCCGCGCCGGGGACCTCACCGGCATGGCGATCTTCCTTGCCAGCGACGAGGCCGAATATGTCGTGGCCCAATGCTACAACGTCGATGGCGGCCAGTGGATGAGTTAATGAACAGCATGATGCGGGAACCCCGACCGATGAAACTCTCCAACGCGACGCTTGCCTCCCTGCCCGATGGCGTCGTGCGGCCGAATTACGATCGTGCGGGCCTGACGCCGGGCATCGTGCATATCGGCCTCGGAAACTTTCACCGTGCACATCAGGCCTGGTACCTGCACCGACTCATGCAGGAAGGACGCGCACTGGACTGGGCGATCATCGGCGCCGGTATCCGCCCCTATGACGCTGCCATGCGTGACAAGCTTCTCGCACAGGATTGTCTGACCACGTTGATCGAACTGGCCCCCTCGACACGGTCGGCCGAGGTCACCGGAGCAATGATCGACTATCTGCCCGTGGAAGACGGCAACGGACCCCTGATCCGCGCAATGGCCGACCCCCGAATCCGCATCGTCTCCCTGACTGTGACCGAAGGGGGGTACTACGTCGATCCGGCGAGCGGCGAGTTCGACACCAGCCATCCCGATATTCAGCATGACATCAATCATCCTGACCGACCTTGCACCGTCTTCGGAACAATGGTCGCGGCCTTGAAGAAACGCAGGGCAGCGGGGCATCCCCCTTTTACCTGCATGAGCTGCGACAATCTCCAGGGCAACGGCAACATCCTGCGCCGCACACTCGTCCCTCTCGCCCGCCTTACGGACCCGGGGCTGGCAGACTGGATCGAGACCGAGGGGGCGTTTCCGAACTCCATGGTCGATTGCATTGTCCCTGCAACCGGCACCCAGGAGGTCGCTCTGGCCCGGTCGCTCGGCATTGATGACGCGGCGCCTGTGACCCACGAACCCTTCCGGCAATGGGTGATCGAAGACCGTTTCTGCGCTGGACGCCCCGATTGGGACAGTGTCGGTGCGACGTTCACCGACCGTGTGCATGACTACGAGGCCATGAAAATCCGCATCCTCAATGCCGGTCATCAGGTTCTTGCCAATGTGGGCGAACTTCTTTCGGTCCCGACGATCAGCGGCTGTATGGCGGACCCCCTTATCAGCACCTTTTTCGACAAGGTGGAGCGGGAAGAGATCCTGCCCTATGTCTCGCCCGTGCCGGGAATGACACCTGCGGTCTATCTTGACCTGATCAAAAGCCGCTTTGCCAATCCGGCGATCCATGACACGACCCGTCGGGTCGCGTTCGACGGATCGTCCCGGCACACCGGTTTCGTGCTGCCGATCCTGCGCGATGCGCTGGCCGCCGGGGGACCGGTCAAGGGGCTCGTCCTTGTCGAGGCGCTCTGGGCCCGGATGTGCGCGGGTGTCCGCGAGGACGGCAGCCGGATCGAGGCAAATGACCCCCACTGGGCGGATCTTCTTGCAGCCGCGAACGCTGCCCGGACGTGTCCGCGGGCATGGCTTGAACAGAGCCAGTTCTACGGTGATCTGACAGACGAGGCCGGCTTTGCCGATGCCTTCGACGGCTGGCTCCGCCTGATCTGGAGCGAGGGTGCCAGCGCCGCGCTTGCGAAGTACACCGCCTGACCCGCCCCCTATCGCCCGATCCCGCTCGCGCATATAAGATCATCAGCGCGAGGACGCGGCGACGAACGGGCAGCAGATCTTGAAACAGCAATCCCCCGATATGCCCGAAAAGGGTCCGGCCCCGGCCGGGCTCGACGGGCTGATCGCCTGCCCAACCTGCGATGCGCTTCATAACATCGCACCGGTTCCGCCGGGATCAAAGGCGCGTTGCCATCGCTGCCACACGGTCCTGATGACCCCCCGTCAGGGCGCAATGACCCGGATCGTCATGCTGGCGGCGACGGCGGCTGTCCTGATGATCGCCGCGATCTTTTTTCCCTTCCTCGAACTGCAAGTCGGCGGCCTCAGTCGAAAAAGTTCGGTCTTTGACGCGATCACCGCGTTCAGCGCAAGCGGCATGCTGCCGCTATCCATCGCGGTTGCCGCGCTGATCGTCGTCCTGCCATTCGCCCGGCTCGTGGCCATCGCCTATGCGCTGGGGCCGATGGCACTTGGCTGGCATCCGGCGCCACAGGCCGCGCGGGCCTTCCGCTGGGCCGAGGCGACCCGGCCCTGGGCGATGGCCGAGATCTTTATCGTCGGCGTTGCAGTCGCGCTGGTAAAAATCACCGGGCTTGCCAAGGTCACGCCCGGCCCGGCATTCTGGGCCTTCGCGGCCCTGGTTCTGGTCACCGTCCTCAAGGACTCGTTCATGTGCAGGCTGACAGTATGGAAAACGCTCGAAGAACGCAGTCGGTCCTGACCGCGCGCCGGGCGGGGCTTGTGGGCTGCACGACCTGCGGGCGCGTCCATGCGCGGCAGGCGGTGGTCTGCCACCGCTGCGGCAGCCGGCTGGCCAGCCGTGACACGGGCAGCCTGCAACGGGTCTGGGCGTGGCTTTTCGCCGGGATGATCGCCTACATTCCGGCCAACCTTTATCCGATGCTCGTCACCTCAACCTTTGGCAAGACACAGCAGAACACCATCGTCGGCGGTGTAATCGAGCTCTTTGAGCACGGCTCTTGGGGCGTTGCACTGATCGTTTTCGTGGCGTCTGTGCTGATCCCGATCGGCAAGTTCATTGCCATCGCCTATCTGGCAGTGTCGGCCCGCTCCGCCGTGGTCATCCGTGGCCACGGTCGTCAGCACCTTTACGAAGTGGTCGAATTCATCGGCCGCTGGTCGATGATTGATGTCTTTGTCGTTGCGATCCTCGCCGCCCTCGTGCAGCTCGACTTCGTCGCCACCGTCCACCCCGGTATTGCCGCCGCGAGTTTCGCGCTTTCGGTTGCCTTCACCATGATTTCCGCGCAGAACTTCGATCCCAGACTTCTCTGGGACGCCTATGAGGCTGACGACACGTGACCGATCCGAAACCCGCCGACCTCGATATCTCCACTTCGCGTCCGTCGTTCTGGCGGAACCTCTCTTTTGTCTGGCTGGTGCCGGTGCTGGCGCTTGTCATATCGCTTGGCCTCGCGTGGCAGAGCTTTTCCGAGCGCGGCGTCGCGATTACCATTTCCTTTCCCAATGCGCCTGGCGTCACCCCGGGTGAAACCACCCTGCGCTACCGCGACGTGGTGATCGGAACGGTCGAAAACGTCACCTTCAGCGACGACCTGTCGCGTGTGGTTGTCCATGCCCGGGTCGACAAGGACGTGGCCCCCTTTATCGACGACAAGGCACAGTTCTGGATCGTCAGCCCCAAGGTCTCCACGCGCGGCATCACCGGCCTGTCGACGGTCCTTTCCGGCGTCTATATCGAAGGCGCCTGGGATCAGGAGCCGGGGGCGGAGCAATATGCCTTCGTCGGGTCCGATGGCCCACCACTGGAACAGCCCGGCCGGCCGGGGCGGCGCATCACGCTCATGACCACCGACGGCAGGCTGATCTCCGAAGGGGCACCGGTCTACTATCACGGCGTTGAAGTGGGGCGCCTGGAAAAACCGCGCCTGACGGTCAGTTCCGACGCAATCGTCGTCGATGCCTTTATCGAGGCCCCGCATGACCGGCGGCTGAACTCGGCCACCCGGTTCTGGGACACGTCGGGCTTTTCGGTCTCGCTCGGCGGTCAGGGCCTGACACTCGATTTCGACTCCATTGCCTCGGTCGTAGCCGGTGGGGTCAACTTCGATTCGGTCTATGAAGGCGGCGAGCCGGTTAACACCGGCCATGTCTTCACGATCTATTCGGATGAGGCAGAGGCGCGGCGCAATCTCATTGCCCGCTCGACCGCCGATGCGGTCTCCATCGCCGCCGAATTTGGCGAATCCGTCTCGGGCCTCGAGCCGGGGGCACCGGTCCAGTATGGCGGCTTCAAGGTTGGCGAAGTGTCCGCCATTTCTGCCGATATTCAGGAAACCGATACGGGGCCGCAAATCCGGCTTCTGGCCAATCTGGCCATCGAACCCGACCGGCTCGGCCTAGCCGCCGGTGCCGGGCCGGACGAGGTGCTCGATTTCTTCGATGCTGCCGTCGAACGTGGCCTGCGCGCCCGCCTTGCCGCCGCCAACCTCTTCAGCGCCGCCCTTGTGGTGGAACTCGTGGAACTGCCCGACCTGCCGCCCGAAAGCTTCCAGCGCGAGGCAACGCCGCTGCCGATCCTGCCCAGCGTCGAGTCCAACCTGCCCGATTTTACCGCGACAGCCGAAGGGATGCTGGAACGCATCAACTCGCTGCCGATCGAGGAACTTCTGGATCAGGCGATCAGCCTGATGGCCTCGATCGAGGCCGTGGCCTCGGCCGAAAGCACCCGCGCCGCGCCGGATGCGGTCGTGGCGCTTCTCGAAGACACCCGCGCTCTGGTCAATGACGAGGCGACACGCGCCCTGCCCGCCGATATCCGTGCCGCCGTCGCCGATCTGCGCGGGGTCGTGGCCGAACTGAAAGAGGCGGGGGCCTTCGACAATCTCGCCGCCGCCCTGAAACGCGCTGACGAGGTGGCAACGAATTTCGCCACCGCATCGCAGGAATTCCCGGCTTTGGTCGAGGATCTTCGCGCGGTCGCGGCCAAAGCGAATTCGCTGGAGGCTGAGGAGCTTGTCGCCGCCGCGACACGGGTCCTCGACAGCGCCGACAAGGTGATCGGCACCGAAGCCGCGCGCGATCTGCCACCAGCGATCAATGCCGCCCTCGGCGAGATCCGCGCGAGCCTTGCCGAACTGCGCGAAGGCGGCGCGGTGGAGAACGCCAACGCCACCATGGCCTCCGCGCGCGAGGCCGCCGATGCGGTGGCCGAGGCTGCGGCTGGCCTGCCTGAGCTTTCGGCCCGGCTCGAACGGCTGGTGGCGCAGGCCGAAGGCCTGATCGCGGCATACGGCGACCGCTCGCAGTTCAACGACGAAACGCTTTCTGCCCTGCGCGAAGTACGGCAGGCGGCGCGCTCGGTCAGCCAACTGGCCCGCGCAATCGAACGCAACCCGAATTCGCTTCTTATGGGACGGTGATGTGATGCGGTATGCTCCGGTGATTCTTCTTCTGGCCCTTACGGCCTGTGGCGCAAGCAACGAGGCACGGTTCCTGATCGACCCGCCCGCCGCCAGTGCCGAAATCCCGGTCCGGGTCTCGACCATCGAGGTGCGCGAGGCATCGCTGCCGGCCTATGCCGCGGCGGTGGAAATCGCGCAGGCCGATGAGACCGGCGCCCTGCGCAATATCGAAGATACGCTCTGGGCAGACGATCCGGTGCGCGGGGTGACCATGGCCTTTGCCCGCAGCCTGGACGATGCGACCAGCGCCACCGTTGCGGCCGAGCCATGGCCGCTTGCGGAACCGGCGCAGGCCCGGATCGAACTCAGGGTCGAACGCATGCTGGCGAAAGCCGACGGAATGTTCGAATTCACCGGCCAGTATGCGATTGCCGCACCTGATGGCGCTCTGCGTGAGCGGGTGCGGCGCTTCGCCATCCAGACGCAGATCGACGGGACCGGCCCAGCGGCCATTGCTGCGGCTTCGGGCCGGGCCATCGCCGAGCTTGCCCAGACGGTCGCGGCCGAACTTCGCCGCTGACCACCGGCCTCATGGCCAGTCGGGCTCTGGCGGGCCGCAGTCCGGCCCGTCCGTTTCCCCCTCTTCCATGCCCGGAGCATAGATCGTGCAGCGCGCACGCCCCCTGCGCTTCGAGGCATACAGCGCCGCGTCCGCATCGTGCAGCATCCAGTCAGCATCCGGCCGGTCGTAAAACCGCGACAACGTCACACCGATACTTGCCGACACCCGGCAAGTCTGACCCTCGAACACCACCGGCTGTTCGATATCGTCGATCACCCGCCGGGCGATGCGCGTGATCATCGCCTCGTCGATCGGCCCCGGCAGGATTAATACAAACTCATCACCGCCGACCCGCGCGATGATATCGTGTCGCCGGGTCGCCGCGCGCAGGGCATTGGCGACTAACGTCAGAACCAGATCGCCTGCCCCATGGCCAAGCGTGTCATTGACCGACTTGAAATAGTCGAGGTCTATCTGCATCAGAGCGAAGCCCGCGCTGCCCCGCTCCATGCCGTCAATCGCACGCTGAAGTTCCTGATCCAGCGCGCGCCGGTTTGCCAGGCCGGTCAGCGCGTCGGTCAGTGCCTGCGCCTCCGCCGCGCGCTGCGCGACCTGAAGGCGGCGGTTCAATGCAGCAAGTTCCTCCATCACAGCGGCCTTTACCTCGGTGAGGTAAAGCAGTTCTACCGTGAGGTCGGTCGGCGCGAAATCGGCATTGGTCAGCGCATGTTCGCGAACCGCATCGGCGACCGCGATCCCGAAAGACAGGTTGACGAGCACGCCCTGACCCTCCTGCAAAGGCACAACCAGCCCCCGCAGCGGGGTGCGCGGTGGTTCGCGCAAGGCCAGATGCAGCCGCTGCCCAGCAAGCGCCCGCAATTCCTCCATCGACTGAACCCGCGCGGGCTTGCGGATCTCGAAAACCTCCAGAAACCGCATGCCCGTCAGGGCGAACCCGTCGCAAAGCTTCGCCAGCGTGCCGCCGACCGACCGGATATGCCCGCTGGGCGCGACCCAGAGATACATCGGCATCAGGCGGCCAAGATCGGTATCGGCCAAGAGCGCCGTATCGCTGTGCGGATTGCCGTCCATCATGACCGCGCGGGCCCCGCGAGGTCGAAATGCCGCCCGGCCGCGAAGCGCGCTTCCAGCAATTCGATGCTGACACTGGCGGGATCGCTTTCCTCCGTCCCCGCCTCGATCAACACGAGCGCCCCATAATCATCCGCCATCGCCCGCAGAATACCGGCGAAAACCGCCGCGAAACCGCTATGGCGTGCCCGGCATGTCAGCGTATACCGCCCTGCGCCCGCAGGGGTCAGGACCAGATCGGGAATATCGAGTTCCGGCACCGCGAGCCGGACCCGTTCGGGCAGTTCGTCCAGCGATTGCAGGAAATCGACATAGTCGACCCCGCCGAACCGCAGCAACCGGCGCAAGGGTTCCAGCCCGGCAAGATAGATGCCGACATCCTCCAGCAAGGCCTCGCGCGGTTTGCCGAGTCGCCGCGCGGCAGCGACGATGACCGCGTCGGTCAGACCGTCATCATAGCTGAGAAGCGCCTCGAACCCGGCAGCCGGAATTGCTGCCTCGGACGCCACCTTTACCCAAAGCTCCGCGCCGTACGTGTCCCTCAGGAAACACTGGATCGACCGGTTCACCAGACCGTGCATGCTAAGCCTTTCCCTAGTCCCGGGTCAGGCTATGCGCAGTCGAGTTAAGAATTGGCGAAAAAACCCAGTGCGCGGGTCCGGCCCGCGCACATCACGTGGCCGGATCAGTAGTCAGTCGGTGCGCCGCCCTCGGATTTGCGACGGTCGACGAACGCTTTCAGTTCCTCCTGCGCGCCCGCATCCATCGGCGGCGCCTCGAACTCCGCGATGATCGACTTGAAGATGCGATGGGCGCGCTCAGCCGTCCAGACAGCGCCATCGAGTTGCCAAGCCTCATAGTTACGCCAGTCCGACGCGATTGGCTGGTAAAAGGCAGTCGTGTAGCGGTCCTGCGTGTGCTGACAGCCGAAATAATGACCCTCGGCCCCGACCTCGGCGATGGTGTCAATGGCGATCTCGTCCGGCCCCGTCGCCCAGACCTCGGGCTCCATATAGCGCTGCATCATCTGCAACACCTCGCAGTCCATCACGAACTTCTCAGGCGAGGCGATCAGGCCGCCTTCCAGCCAGCCCGCCGCGTGATAGACCATGTTGGTGCCCGACTGCATCGCCGCCCAAAGCGAGTTGCAAGTCTCCCACATCGCCTGACCGTCCGGCACGTTGGCCGCGCAAACGCCCGACGAGCGCAGCGGCAACTTGTAGAACCGCGCCATCTGGCCGGTCATCTGCGTGGCTCGCATGTATTCCGGCGTACCGAAGGCAGGCGCGCCCGATTTCATGTCGACGTTTGACGTGAAAGTGCCGATCCCCACAGCGGCCCCTGGAGCGACGTATTGCAGAAGCGCGATCGCGGCCAGGGCCTCGGCGATTGACAGGGTCACTGCGCCCGACATCGTCACCGGCGCCATGGCCCCCGCCAGCGTGAAGGGTGTCACGATCACCGCCTGCCCGTTCCGCACAAGCCTCAGCGCCCCGTCGATCATCGGGAAATCGTGTTTCAGCGGCGAGACGGAGTTGATGTTGGTATACATATGCGGGGCGGCGCGGAATGCCTCCTGCGAAAGCCCACCCGCGATGCGCACCATCTCCATCCCGTCCTCGACGCGTTCCTTACCCAAGGCATAGGCATGGCAGACCTTGTCGGTCAGCGTCAGCTTTTCATAAAGACAGTCGAGATGGCGGACCGAGGCATGAACGTCCACCGGCTCCACCGGATAGCCGCCCGCGAAGTGGATGCAGTTGAAATACTGCGTCAGCTTTATGAAGTCGCGGAAGCCCTCCATGAACCCCGTGACCTTGCCGCGCTCCAGATCCCAGTAGTTCGGAGGGGAAGATACGTTACCAAACAGGATATGCTTGCCGCCGAAGGGCAGCCTGCGCTCCGGGTTCCGCGGAGTAACGGTGAATTCGGCGGGTGCGCGGCCCACCATCTCCATCACGAAATCTTCGTCCATACGGACGGTATCGCCATCGACCTTGCAGCCAGCCTTCTTGAAAAGCTCCAGCGCCTCGTCGTTCAGAAACCGGATGCCGATCTCGCTCAGGATGCGCATCGCGCCTTTGTGGATGGCCTGAACCCCCTCCGGGCCCATCGGCTCGATCGGGCGGTCAGGGTTGACCGGAATGCGCCACGGCATCTGGTCTACGGCCTTGACCCCGGCCCGTTCGGCATGGCCTGCCCGGCCACCTGCCCGCTTACGCCTGATTTCGCTTGTCATGGTCGCGTCCCCAACTGTCGTTACCGATCACAATCGGATCGGCGGCAACGGGAATCGCATCGCTCCGCGACATCGGGCGTCGTTTTTACACCGCCGCCTTCAGGTCTCGGCCATCGCTTGTCGGTCGATCCAGTCCGGCAGATGACCGATATCGGGAAGCACAGCATCGGCAAGGGGGGCAAGTTCCTCCTTCCCGGCCACACCAGTCAGAACGGCAACCGTCCGCATCCCAGCCTCGCGACCGGCAATCAGGTCGTGGCGGCTGTCGCCGACCATTACGACCTCATCCGGAACCAGCCCCTGCGCCCGCGCGAACGCCAGTAGCGGGCCGGGATCGGGCTTGGCCCCGTATCCGCTGTCAAAACCGGAAACGAAGTGAAAGAACCGACCGACCCCCGCGCTTGCCAGATGCGCGGTCGCCGGTTCCTCGGCATCGTTCGTTGCAAGTCCAATGCGAAGACCGCGCGCCGTAAGGCGTTCGAAGAGGTCCTCCAGCGGCACTGCGGCCACCTGCTCGGTCGTGGCCGAGACGGCATTCATCCGCGCGACCAGCACCGCGCGGTCGGCCCCCGGCAGATGCTCCAGAAGATAGGTGGAAATCTCGGCTGGGGTCCCCGCTATCACCGGGCTGTCCGGCGCAAAGACGCCTGTATCGAGATCGAAGCCCACAGCGCGGCCAAGCACCCCGGCAAGCGCCTCCGATCCCCCGGCAAGTTCGGTCAGCATCACGCGGGCCCAGTTGCTCCAGGTCGCGTTGAAATCGAACAGGGTTCCGTCCTTGTCGAAGACAAGTCCTCGTATCTCAGCCATGGGTATCGTTCCGATCCGAAATGAAGCCAGACACTGCACCAGGACAGGCACCGAAGGCAACGGCGTGTTTCAGGTCCAGTGCGTCTCGGCACCGCCCGGCAGGGCCTGACGCGCAGCCATCGGTTCGGTATAGGCCAGCTCCTCGGCGTCGCAAAAGGCCACCACCCAGGCATCGTCCATCAGGATGAAATCCAGCACCGAGGACAGGAAGACCGGGTCGGAGGCGCGGTTACGAAGGTCATCGGGCGCCGTTCCGCTGGCACCGAGGAAGACCGGAAGAAGGTCTTCATTGCCGACAAGCCAGCTTAGCGCACGCAGTGCGATCGTGTCGGCGATATCCCGCCTGCTGTCCGACTTATTTCCCACGTCCTGCCCCACTCGAAAGTTTTTCTTAACCATTGCAAACAAATGATGAGGGCACCGGATGACGAAGTAAACACGATGGAGCGTCTCGTGGCTGGTAAGGTCCTGATCGTTGATGATGTCGCGACGAACCGCATTGTCCTCAAGGTCAAGCTGGCGGCGGCATTTTACGATACGATTCAAGCATCTGGCGGAAAAGAGGCACTGGATATCGCACGCAAGGTCCGGCCCGACCTCATCCTTCTCGACGTGGAACTGCCCGATCTTGACGGAATCGCCGTTTGCGAGAGTCTTAAGAACGATCCCGCCACCAGCGACATTCCCGTCGTGATGGTCACGGCCTTTCGCGACATGAACCGAAAGATGGAAGCCTTGCGCGCCGGGGCCGAGGATGTGTTCTGGAAACCCCTCGACGAAACCGTCTTGCTTGCCCGTATGCGTAGCCTGCTCAGGGCGCGCGAAACCGCGCAGCAACTCGGGCTGCGCGACAGCACCTATCGTGAACTGGGCTTCTCCGAACCGGCGCAGACCTTTGCCGGGCGGGCGCTCATCGGTGTCGTTGCGGACCGCCCCGAAATCGCGCTACCCCTGAAACGCGAACTTTCGGCCTTTCTCGATGACAGCTTCGTTGTGCTGGACCGCGAAACGGCGCTGGCGCCGCGCCTGAACGGGCCGGTCCCCGATGTGTACCTTATCTCAGCAGACCTCGACCGTCCGGGGGAGGGGTTGCGGCTCTTGTCAGAACTGCGCTCGCGTGCCTCCACCCGCTATTCGTCTGTCTGTGTAATCCTGCCCGCCGAAGCACGCGAGGCCGCCGCGATGGCCTTGGACCTTGGCGCTTCCGACCTGATCGAAGCATCGGCTGACCCCGAGGAAATGGCGTTGCGTGTCAAGACCCAGATCGTTCGCAAACGGCAATCCGACCGGCTCCGGACTTCGCTCGCTGACGGGTTGCGGCTGGCGATGACCGATCCGCTGACCGGGCTGCACAACCGGCGCTATGCCCTGCCGCATCTGGCGCGCATCGCGGACCGCGCGGCAGGGGCCGGGCGTCAATTCGCGGTCATGGTGCTGGACCTCGACCGCTTCAAATCGGTGAACGACACCTACGGCCATCCCGCCGGTGATGCGGTGCTGGTCGAGATCGCCGGACGGCTGCGCTCCAATCTCCGCGCCGTCGACCTCCTTGCGCGGATTGGCGGCGAGGAGTTTCTCGTCGCCCTGCCCGACACGACGCCCGAAGCCGCGCAGGCCACCGCCGAACGCCTGCGCCGGGTGATCGGCGAACGCCCGGTTCCGCTGCCCGGTGGCGCCGGAGCCATTCCGATCACGATGTCGATCGGCCTCGCCCTTGGCCCCGGCCGCCCCGGCGGCACTGTCGAGGACCTGATCGGCCTGGCCGACCGCGCCCTTCTCGGCGCGAAGGCCGAGGGGCGCAATCAGGTCACGGTCGGGCTCAGCGCCGCGTGACCGCTCTTACCGCCGCTTGCGGCGCTGCAGCTCGGCATCAATCCGGTCGGCAAGGGCCCCGCGTTCCGCCGCACTCATCGCCGCGATACGGTCACTGATCAGCCGTCGCCCAAGGTCGAAGCGCTCCGTCATCCGCGCGGAATGCTCGGCGATTAGCGCATCTACGGCAGACGGGTCCCACGGCTCAGCCCGCAAACCCTCGGCCAGCCGGGCCATGTCCTCGCGCGTCTGGGCGCGGTGATCTCGATAACCGGGTTCCGCCGCCATGAAGGCATCGCGCAGCGCCCGCCGATCCTCCCGTGTCAGAACTTCTGTGAAAATCCCCGCGCCGATATCACCATGAGGCCGCCAGCGGTGATGTTTCAGCGCTGCGCCGGCAACCACCGCGACAATGAAGAGGTTGAAGGCAAGCGACAGGATGAGGGTGATCTTCAGCCCCCGCCCCGTGCCTTTCGCTTTTTCGGTCGGCTCTGCCATGCTCATTCCTCCAACTCTGTCGCCAGCGCGAACAATTCGGCCTCCGGCAGCAGGTCGACAACGTCACCAGTCGCGACCAGCCCGCCCGTCAGCAGATCGGGATCGGCGAGCCCCGCATAGCCGAACCAGAGCCCCGCGACAGTCGCCGTGGCCAGCCCGCCCAGCCCCTGCCATCCGCCAAGCAGATCGCCGATCCGCGACAGCAGACCCGGCCCACGCACAGGCGCAGGCTCCGGCCGTGCGGCTTGTGCATCGGCCAGCACTCTTGCCATCAGCGCCTCCGAAGGTTCTGGCGGATACGCACGCGCAGCCGAGAAGAAACCTTCCAGCCCGTCATCATCATGCTTGCGATCAGTCATCGTCATACCCCAGTTCTGCGCGCCGCCCTGCCAAAGCCGCCGTCAAACCACGTTTTCCTCTTGCCGTCAGGCTTTCGACCGCCTCAACGCCCACGCCCATGATCTCGGCGATCTCGGGGTTCGACAGCCCTTCGAGATGGCGCAGGATCACCGCTTCGCGCTGGCGTTCCGGCAGGGTCATCAGCGCGGCATCCAACGCCGCCGCCCGCTCAGCCTCGATCATCCTGCCGACCGCGCCGGGCGTCGTCTCCACCGGTTCCGGCGCCTCGTCCAGGGGCAGGCCGCGCCGTTTTCTCAGGCGGTCTGTGGCAAGGTTGACCGCGACGCGGTAGAGCCAGGTCGTGATCCTCGCCTGCCCGGCCTGCCAGTCCGGCGCCTGACTCCAGAGCCTTAGCATCGCCTCCTGCGCCACATCCTCGGCCTCGGCCCTGTCGCCCAGCATCCGCGCGGCCACGCGAAACGCCAGCGGGGTCAACCGAAGCGTCAGCACCCGTGCGGCCCCGGCATCGCCGCGGCCGTAAAGCGCCAGAAGCGCTTCATCCGATCTGTCATCCTCGGCGTCAAAGGCCATGGCCATCGTTCCCAAGACCTATAGCGTTCAGGCACGGCCCGCAAATTCACCTTTTCCGGGACGGCGCACAAGCACCGTCCCGTCCGTCACTTTCGCAACGCTCACTCGGCGTCCTCGTCGTCCCAGCCGAACCACTGGCCCATGCCTTGCCCCATGCCGTGACCATGACCCTTTCCGTGGCCCTTGCCGCGCATCGACTGGCGGCCTTCGCGCATCTCGGACATCCTGGCCTGCATCGCCTCGGCCTCTTCCGCGCTCACCGCGCCGTCGCCATCTGCATCGGCCCGGTCGAACATGCGGTCATGTGCTGGCGGGGCCAGCATCTCGACCGCACTGATCTTGCCGTCGCCGTCCAGATCGCGCATGGCGAACTGCCGGTCGACCATCGTGGTCACATGCTCCTGCATCTTTGCTGTCATGAAGGCGGTCGCCTCGTCCTTCGAGATCATCCCGTCCTTGTCGCCGTCGAGACCCTCGACCGCCGCCTTGCGGTGTGCGTCCAGTTCTTCCTTCGTGATCTTGCCGTCACCATCGGCGTCGAACTCGGCAAAGTCGAAGCCACCCCCCATCATTCCCGGCATCATCATACCGCCGCCCATCATGCCGCCGCGCATTCCGCCGCGATCATGGGCCGATACGATGGCCGGCACCGCGAGAAGCGCCGCGCCGGAGAAAAGTGCGACGAGCGCATATGATGTCTTGGAAGCCATGTCGTGTCCTTTCGGTTAATCCCGGCGGTGTCCGTCGCCGTCTAATCGTAAAACGGGCACGGCCCCGAATTCCGTCGCCGCCCACCGCAATATCCGCGACATTTTTTCACCCGGCCCGCATCTGCCTTCGCTTTCGCGGTCCGAAATGCTACAGGACAGGCAACAGGAGACGCCCATGACCGATACGCTTGCCCTCCCCGAGGATGACCGCCCCGTACGCCCCGCCATGTGGCGCGGCTGGCGCCTGCGCTGCCCGAATTGCGGCGAGGGGCGGTTGCTGCACGGATATCTGAAGGTCAATGACCGCTGCTCTGCCTGTGGCGAGGACCTGCACCACCAGCGCGCTGATGACGGGCCCGCCTATATGACGATCCTGATCGTCGGCCACCTGATGGCACCGATGATCATGTGGGCCTTTGTCAAGTTCCGCCCCGATCCGCTTGTTCTGTCTGCGGTTTTCGCCATCGGCTGCATTGCGCTGTCGCTCTTTCTCCTGCCGCGGATGAAGGGGATTCTGGTCGCGATCCAATGGGCCAAGCGCATGCATGGCTTCGGCACGGATTCCAATGGCTGACACCGGCGAGGCGACCCCGATCCGCGATGCCTCGACGGTGCTTCTGGTGCGCCGCGACGGCGAAACCGGTCCCTCGATCCTCATGGGGCAGCGTGGCGCGGGCGCGGTCTTCATGCCGAACAAATATGTCTTTCCCGGCGGTGCGGTGGACCGGGGGGATGCCGATATCCCGCTGGCCGCGCCGATCGGGCCGGTCTGCACCGCGCGGCTCGGGCTCGACGCCACCCCGGGGCTGGCAGGCGCGCTGGCTGCAGGGGCGATCCGCGAGCTTTGGGAGGAAACCGGCCTGATCCTCGGGCAGAACGGTGTCTGGCCCGGCGCGGTGCCCGACGACTGGCAGGACTTTGCCGGATCGGGATACATCCCCGCCGCCGCCCCGTTAACCTTCGTCTTTCGCGCGATCACGCCGCCCGGCCGCCCGCGCCGCTTCGATGCGCGGTTCTTCCTTGCCGACGCGACCCATGTCGCGGGCGATCCCGATGATTTCTCGCGCGCTTCAGATGAACTGTCACATCTGCACTGGGTGCCTCTGACCGAAGCGCGGCGGCTGAACCTGCCCTTCATCACCGAGGTCGTTCTGGGCGAGGTGTCGGCCCTCCTGGACCACAATGGGCCACCTGACAGCGTCCCCTTCTTCGACAATTCCGGACCTGTTCCCCGGTTTCGCAGACTGCAGTGACGTCTCAGGCGAAGCTGAGGACAATCATCAGGACTGAGAGCACGACCAGCGCGATCCCCGCCATCTCGCGCGTCAGCAGCCGTTCGCGAAAGACCAGAACCGAGGCGATCATGGTAAAGACGATCTCGGCCTGCCCAAGCGCCCTCACATAGGCCGCATTCTGCAACGCGAAGGCCGCGAACCAGCCGAGGGAACCTAGCATTCCGGTTATCCCGACCAGAACCGTCCTGCGCCAGCGGGTGAGGACACGGGCCAGTTCCCCCGGCTCGCGCCATACCAGCCATGCCGACATCAGGACCGTTTGCAATAGCGTCGCGGCGGCAAGCGCCACCAGCGCCCGGGTGAAGAACGGCAGGGGCAAAAGCTCCAGCGTCGCGCCGCGATAGCCGATGGCCGAAAGGCCAAAAAGCCCTCCAGCCAGAAGGCCGAAAAGAACGGGTCGCCCGACCAGCTTTGCACCGGGCTCCAGCCCGCGCGACAGAATGATCACACCGGCAAAGCCGATCCCGATGGCCAGCCATCCCGCTGGGCTCACCGCCTCGCCAAGGATCACGGCGGAAAACAGCGCGACCTGCACCGTCTCGGTCTTGGTGAACGCAACACCCACCGCGAAGTTCCTTAGCGAGAACAGCGCGACGGTGAGAAAGGTCGCGACGATCTGGGCAATGCCGCCAAGGGCCACGAATGCCAGAAAACGCGGGCTGATCGCGGGTAAAGGGTCCCCCGTCGCCCGCAGGACCAGTACGGCCAGCGTCAGGGCAATCGGTGCTGCGAACAGAAACCGTGAAAACGTCGCCCCGCCGGTCGACAAACCCGCGCCCTTCAACTGCTTTTGCAGCATGAAACGCACGGTCTGCATGGCGGCAGCGGCCAGAGTGAAGATGACCCAGAGGCTCATGCGCCCCTTCTGTCACGCCGGAAGGGCAGAGGAAAGATCAGTTCCCCGGGCGCAACGGATGCGGCACCGGATCCTTTGCCTTCAGGAAATACTGGCGGAAGATCTCGCCATAGGATCGGTACAGATACCCCTCGTTCCGGCGCAGGAACTCCTCACGCCGCTCGGCATAAAGCGCAGGCAGCCTGTACCAGGCAACACCGGGCTTTGCATGGTGCACGGTATGCAGGTTGTTGTTGAGGAACAGGAAGGACAGCACACCCCGCCCCTCGACGATGACCGACCGGCCCCGCGCCAGATCATGGGCGCGGTGTTCAAGGAAGGTGCGGATCTTCAATATAGACATGCCGGCATAGGCCGAGGCGACATAGGCAAGTACCGGCATCTCGGCAGCGGCGATCCAGAGCCCGACAAGGATCAGCCCGGCCACGTGCAAGGCCCAGTCGCGGGCGATCGCGCGATCTCCGTCAAGGATCGCGCGGGCATCGCCGGAATAGAGCGCGTGAACCGACAAAGCCGGGCCGATCAGCATCCGCCCTAGAAGCGTGTTGTTCGCCCGCAAAAGGCGTTGCCGCCAGCGCGGCAGACCTGCCCAGACCACCGGGTCGAGGTAGTTCGATTCCGGATCGTCATAGGGATCGGTCAGCCGCTCGTCGCGGTGATGCTCAAGGTGCAGATCGCGGAACCGGCCGTAGGGGTAGAAAAGCCCGATGGGCAGAAAGACCAGCGCCTCATTCAGCGCCTTCTTGCGGAACGGATGGCCGTGCAGCACCTCATGCTGAAGCGAGGAATGTAGCGTCACCGACAGGATAAGGACCGCGATGCCGAAGGGCAGCCAGAGCGCGGCAAGAACCGTGGTCGCAAGCGCACAGGCGAGGTAACATGCGGCGAGCAGCGCCAGCGTCGGCCATTCAATTGCGGGACGGTTCTCAGACATGCCCGCCCCCGATGCGTCCCCAGGAGATACGGGACCAGACGCGCTCGTAGACGATGTAACAGGTGAGGCCGATCAGCGTGTTGGCAACGGCCATTCCCCCGCCAAGCGCCACCGAACCGGTCATCAAGAAGCCGACAAGCGCCATTGAGGCGAGGCCGAGCAGGTTCCACAGAATTGCCTTCAGAAATGTCCGTTTACGCGTATCCATTCACATCCCTTTCTCCTCAGACCAGCTAAGCGAAGACCGGGAAATTGCGAATTCCGAATATGATTAACAATTCTCATCATTTGTGATTTAATTAACATCATGCGCAAAAATATCGACAAACGCGACCGCGCCGGCCTGTTTCGTGACCGTCTCGTGCAGGCTCTGGCCGAAAAGGGCGAAAACCAAAGCAGCCTCGCCCGCCTGGTGGGCGTGGACCGCTCCACCATATCCCAGCTTCTGACCGGTCAGGGCGCCCGGCTGCCGAACGCGCAGGTCGTGGCCGAATGCGCCACCGCGCTTGACGTTTCGGCCGACTGGCTTTTGGGCCTGACCGAACGGCCTGAACGGCTGGCCGATCTCCTCGCCACCTCGATGACCATGACCGAAGCGCCCCGCGCGCTGATCGACGAAACCATCTTCGGCTGGCATCAGGAGGCGGCGGGCTACAAGATCCGTCATGTCCCGGCCACCCTGCCCGACATGCTGAAGACCCGCGACATGCTGCGCTGGGAATACGAGCCGCAACTGGGCCGCACCGCCGAACAGGCCATCGGCGCGTCGGAGGACCGGCTGAACCTCATGGCGCGGTCGGGCTCGGATTATGAAATTGCGCTGCCGCTGCACGAACTGGAGGCCTTTGCCCGCGCCGAGGGCTATTACCGTGGCCTGCCCGCCCACATCCGCGCCGAGCAGATCGAGCGGCTGCGCCAGCTTTACGGCACGCTTTACCCGGCCTTGCGCATCTATGTCTTCGACGCGCGGCGGGTCTTTTCCTCACCGGTCACGATCTTCGGCCCGCTCCTCGCCGTCCTCTATCTCGGCCGCCACTACATCGCCTTCCGCGACAGCGCCCGCGTGACGAGCTTTTCGGCGCATTTCGACTGGCTGGTGCGCGAAGCGGAACTCGGCGCGCGCGACTTTCCGTTTCTGCTCAACCGGTTGGAACGCGAGACAGCCATCTGACCCCGGTCGGTTACCGCACGACTGGCAAGGAGCACTTCACTTCCCGAAAAGTAGGAATAACAAGGGCACAGGCGCCACCGCCACCAGCACCGAAATCAGATAGGGCCAGAACCGGTAGCACCCAGATATTCCGGCAAAGAAGGCAAGGCCCCCTCCCCCGCCTAAGGCAGAATTTCCGGGCATGTTCAGCAAGATCGCGAGAACCACATATCTGTTGCGCATCAATCCTTTGCCGAACCGCCCGGAGATCTTTCCTGACACAAAATCCGGACGGTCCTGCGGAGAGATACCAGAAAGTTCCACAATAAAGTCGGCGGCCCGTTTCAGCCTCAGCCAGCCCGCCAGCCGCGACAGAACATGCAGCGGAACGAACCTGGCGATGCCGTAGGACAGAAGCAGCGCTCCGACCATGCCGGTGTAAACGATGGGGGACGCCTGCCCACCGAAAACGAAAAGCAAGGTCAAGCCGATCTCGGCACCCGGAACGAAGGGGACCGCCGCGGCCAAGACAAACAAGAAAAGCGCCCACATCATGATGCGATGGATCAGCGGTTCGTTCATCGGGCGCATTTCAGGGATGGCGACACCCAGCAGAACCTTTCCTGCGATCCAGCCAAGAGCAAGAAGACCGACATAGAGACCAATGGCACGCCTTGCCGCCCAAAGGCGCTTCAGAACCGGGCGCACAGCGCGTTTTCTTCCGGGTTCATACCGTCCATCTTCAACAGAATCTGCGTCAGCGTCGCCGGCGAGCCAGTACTTGCATCAGCCCCCCGAAAGGCGATGTCGCGGCGAGAGGTCCAGTACCAGCGCTTTCGCTCCCAACGGATTACCACCTCGATTTGTCCGGCCTCGTCGACAAAACCGTCATATTCAAAGCGCCCCCGGCTGTCGCTTTCAAGAACACCTGTGAAGCGTATCCCGCCATCAACCTCATGCGCCGAGTATAGCCCCGGGACAAAACCGCAGCGTGTACAGATGTCGGACCAGAAATGCCCGTCGCTGAAATACAGGCTGTCGGCAAGATCAGGATTTTCGGCAGGTCCGATCAGCCCGGTGAAGACCCGTCCGTCCAGCGACCCATCTGCCAGGGCTGGAACAAGGCAGGCGAACCAGAGGCTCGCCAACAACACCGGGAATCTGACTGACCTGTGCAACGTCTCCTCGCCGCCCTGCCACCCGGCCACTATAGCAAGGCATCACGACAAGGGAAGGCGCAGCCAAATGCTTGGTGCAGGTTGCATGGCTGTACGCTGGGCCTCTGATTAGCGCAGATGCCCGGCCTCAAGCCGGACCACGCGGTCCATGCGCTCGGCAAGCTCCATGTTATGCGTCGCGATCAGCGCCGAGAGGCCGGTCTCCCGGACAAGCTCCATCAGCGCATCAAAGACCTGATCGGCCGTGCCCGGATCGAGATTTCCCGTCGGCTCATCGGCCAGAAGCAGTTTCGGCCGGTTGGCGAGCGCCCGGCAGAAGGCCACGCGCTGCTGCTCGCCGCCCGAAAGCTCCGCCGGGCGGTGATCCGCGCGGTGGCCGACGCCGACCCGCGCCAGAAGGTCGCGCGCCCGCGCATCGGCCCCGGCCCGTGCCAAGCCATTGGCAAGCTGCGGCAGGACGATATTCTCCTCGGCACTGAATTCGGGCAGCAGGTGGTGGAACTGGTAGATGAAGCCTACATCCTGCCGCCGCGCCGCGGTCCGCGCCCGGTCGGAAAGCCCGGTCATCACCTTGCCGCCGATGGCGACCGTGCCCGTGTCCGCGGTATCCAGTAGCCCCGCAATATGCAGCAGAGTCGACTTCCCCGCGCCAGAGGGCGCGACCAAGGCCACGACCTCACCCCGCGCGACCGTCAGGTCCAGATCGGACAGCACCCGCACTTCGCCCGGCAGGCCCCTGAGATAGGTCTTGGCGACGCCCTTCAGCTCCAGCACCGTCTCACTCATAACGCAGGGCCTCCACCGGGTTCATCCGTGCCGCACGGCGGGCGGGGAAGATGGTGACGACGAACGAGAGAACGAGCGACAGCGTCACGGCGCGGAAGATGTCCCAGCCGCGCAGGTCGGCGGGCAGCCGGTAGATACCGCGCACCGACGGGTCCCATGCGCCGCCCCCGGTCGCATAGTTGATCGCCGACATAATGCCGTCGATGTTGAGCGCCAGAAGGCAGCCAAGGATCACCCCGGCGATGGTCCCGATCACACCGACAAAGGCGCCGCAGAGGAAGAAGACCCGCAGGATCGAGCCTTCGGTCAGGCCCATCGTGCGCAAAATCCCGATATCGCGGCCCTTGTTCTTGACCAGCATCACAAGGCCCGAAGTGATGTTCAAAGCCGCGATCAGCACGATCAGCGCGAGGATCACGAACATCACGTCATCCTCGATGGAAAGCGCGTTCAGGAAGGCGCTCGACGCATCCTTCCAGGTCCACAGAAGCGTGCCATCGCCGCCCGTCTGATAAAGCGCCGGAGCATAGCCTTCGATCGCCTCGGGATCGGTGACGAAAACCTCGATCTCATCGGCGCCGCGTTCGCGGTTGAAGAAGGGTTCAGCCTCGGCATAGGGCAGGTAGATGCGGGTGCGGTCGATATCCCAGCGGCCTGCGCTGAAGATATAGACGACCTCATAGGCATTGACGCGCGGGCTGGTGCCGAAGGCGGTCTTGTTGCCGTTGGGCTGGATCACCTTCACCCGGTCGCCGACGGCAAGCCCCAGATCGCGGGCGATGCCAAGGCCAACCGCCATCCCCTCATCGAAGCGCCCGATATCGCCCATCGCCTCTTCCGAACTGGCAATGCGCGGGATCGCCTTCAGATCGTCGAGCGTGATGCCATAGATCTCGGCCACGTTCGACCGGTCCCCCGCCGTCACCATCGCCTGTCCGCGGATGATCGGCGCGGCGCGGGTCACGCCGGGGATCTCGCGGATTGCGGCGGCAAGGTTCCCGGCCTCGGGGATCGCCCGGCTGGCCACACCATCCTCATCCACCCATGTCGCCCGGCTGACCGAGACATGGGCATTCGCGCCAAGGATCGTATCGACGAACTCTGCCCGGAACCCCGCGCGCACGGCCAGCGTCGCGACAAGGGCCATCACGCCCAGCGCGATGCCGACGAGCGAAATCCACGTCATGACGCTCACGCCCCCCTCGGCGCGGCGGGCGCGCAGATAGCGCCAGGCGATCATGATCTCAAAACGGGAAAACGGCGCTGTGGCCACGCTCTGCTCCTGTCCTCTTTGGGCGGGAGACATGCGCCGAAAGCGGGCGCGGGTCAAGGCGCGGGGTCCTGCCAGGCCGGTCCACACTCACCCGAACGTGATCGTTGCGTGGGGCCAGAGCGGGCATCATGGCACGATAACAGAGGAGAACGACATGAAACGCATCACCCTCTCGCTCGCCGCAGCGCTTGCCCTGACCACCTCGGCCATGGCGCAGGACGCGACCCGCGCGTTCGAGAATGTCACCGGCGATGTCTACCGGTTCCAGAACAACTTCCACTACGCGCTCGTGGTGCCGACATCCGAAGGCACCGTTGTGGTCGATCCGATCAATGCCGAGGCCTCGGGCTGGCTGACCGAGAACCTGAGCCAGATCACCGACCAGCCGGTCACGCATCTGATCTATTCCCACTCGCATGGCGACCATGCCTCGGGTGGTGCAGCGCTCGGCGCCACCACCATCATCGCCCATGACAACGCCCCCGCCGAGATCGACGGCGTGACACCGACCGAACGCTTCGCTGACACCCACACATTCGACCTCGGCGGCAAGACCTTCGAACTCACCTATCTCGGCCCCGGCCATGGCGAGGACATGATCGCCATCGTTGTTCGTCCCGAGAATGTCGGCTTCATCGTCGATGTCGCCTCGCCCGAAAGGCTGCCCTACCAGACGTTCGGCGGCGCCAATATCGACGACTGGATAGGACAGGTCGCCAAGGTCGAAAGCCTCAATTTCGAAACCTTTGCCCCCGGTCATGGCCGGGTCGGCACACATGATGAGGTTGCCCCCAACCGCGAATATATCGAAACCCTGCGCGCGGGCGTGCTCACGGGGCTGAAGGACGGTAAATCGGTCGAAGAGATCACTGCCGAACTAACCATGGACGACTACATGGGCTGGAGCCAGTACGAGGACTGGCGGCCGATGAACATCCAAGGCATGGCCGAGTACCTGACCAATGCGGGGCTCGTAAACTGAGCCGGTCTGCCCGGTCAGTACCGCGCGCGCCGCCGGAACGGTGCGAAGATCAGCGACAAAAGCCCGCCGATCGCCGCCCAACCGCCGACAAAACCCGCGCCTGCGGTCGACAGGCCCGCCGTCGTCACCGGCATGGCCGGTTCGAAATCGGTCCAGGTCGCCTGCAAAAGTGCGGTATCCGTGAACCGGTGCGGCAGCAATATCCGCTCATACGGCCCGGCCTCGCGCAGAAGCGCGAGGTCGGATGACAACCGGTCGAGCCGGGTGAAGGCGCGGCGCATATCCTCCTGCCGGTAGCCGAGGAATTCGGTCCCGCTCATCGAGGCCAAAGCCTCCTCGCGGCTCAGCCCGGCCTTGGTGGCCGAGGCATCAAACTCCGTCGTGACCTCGGTCAGCGCATCGACCTGCCCGGCCAGACGTTGCAGATATTGCTGCGAAAACTCGGGAAATTGCGACAAACCGGCCGCCCCGGCCAGCCCACCCGCGAGGCTCATAACCTTCAGCACGATTTGACCCTTTCCGTCACCATCCCGGGCCCTACTCTGCCCCGGTTGCCCGCCTTGCCGCAAGAAGTTCCGCAACAGGGCCGTGGTGGCGGTTTCAGATGCCCTCGTAGATCGCCTTGATGCGTGCGACGGCGGCCTCGGGCGTCATCTCTTCGCTGTCACCCGTGCGGCGCGATGTCAGTTCCACCTTGCCCGCAGCCAGCCCGCGCGGACCGACGGTGATGCGCCACGGCAGGCCGATCAGATCCATAGTCGCGAATTTTGCGCCCGCGCGTTCGTCGCGGTCGTCGTAGAGCGGCTCCAGCCCGGCCTTGACCAGCGCAGCATAGATCTCGGCGCAAGCCCCATCGGTCGCGGCATCGCCCTGCTTGAGGTTGACGATCCCGCAATGGAACGGCGTCACGCCCTCGGGCCAGATGATGCCCTTGTCATCGTGGCTGGCCTCAATGATCGCGCCGACGAGTCGCGATACGCCGATCCCGTGTGAGCCCATATGGACCGGCACGCGTTCGCCCTTGTCGTTAACGACGGTCGCCCCCATCGGTTCGGAATACTTGGTGCCGAAATAGAAGATCTGGCCAACCTCGATCCCACGCGCGACCCGGCGGCGCGCCTCGGGGATCTGGTTGAAGACCGCCTCGTCATGGGTCTCATCAGTGCGGGCATAGCGCGAGGTGAACTCCTCCAAGACCGCGCGGCAGGCCGCATGATCGTCATAGTCGATATCGCGGTCGCCGAATTTCAGATCGGTGATTTCGCTGTCATAGAAGACCTCGCTTTCACCGGTCGAGGCGAGGACGAGGAATTCATGCGTATCGTCGCCGCCAATGGGCCCGCTGTCCGCCCGCATCGGGATGGCCTGAAGACCCATGCGCTCATAGGTGCGCAGGTAACTGACCAGATGGCGGTTATACGCGTGCAGCGCGTCCTCCTTCGTCAGGTCGAAATTGTAGCCGTCCTTCATGTAGAACTCGCGGCCGCGCATCACGCCGAAACGCGGGCGGATCTCGTCCCGGAACTTCCACTGGACGTGGTAGAGCGTCATCGGCAGGTCCTTGTAGGACCCGACATGGGCGCGGAAGATGTCGGTGATCATCTCCTCGTTCGTGGGGCCGTAGAGCATGTCGCGCTTGTGGCGGTCGGTGATACGCAGCATCTCCTCGCCGTAATCGTCATAGCGCCCGCTTTCGCGCCAGAGATCGGCGGGCTGCAGGGTCGGCATCAGCATCGGGATATGGCCCGCGCGGATCTGCTCCTGATGCACGATCTCTTCGATCCGCTTCAGCACCTTGAAGCCCATCGGCAGCCAGGAATAAATCCCGGCGGCCTGCTGCTTGATCATGCCGGCGCGCAGCATATAGCGGTGGCTGACGATCTGCGCCTCGGCGGGGTTTTCCTTGAGGACGGGCAGGAAATAGCGGGAAAGGCGCATCTCGGTCTCGGATCCTTGAAATTCGGGTTGCCCACCGCTTATGCCAAAGACCGGGTTCAGGCAAGCGGGCCGGTTGGCCTGATCCGGCGGAGACGCCTTCGGCGTCACATCTTTGGTGCGTCCGCGCGGCAAGCGCGCGGACAGTTGGGGGCTGTCAGCCCCCAAACCCCCGAGAGTATTTCCGGACAGAAAGTGAAGCGGCTGCCGGTTTGGGGTCTAAGGGGCTGCCAGCAGCGCCCGTGCGGCATCGCGCGCCGCCTCGGTGACGTTTTCGCCCGAGAGCATACGTGCGAGTTCGTCCACCCGCGCCCCGGGCGCGAGCGGCAGGACGGTGGATGTTGTCACCTCGGCCACGACCTGCTTTTCCACCCGCCAGTGATGCGCGCCTCGTGCCGCAACCTGCGGCGAATGAGTGACAACGAGGATCTGCGCGGTCTCGGCCAGCCGGGCGAGCCTGCGGCCCACGGCATCCGCCGTTGCCCCGCCGACGCCCCGGTCGATCTCGTCGAAGATCATCGTCAGCGCCTCGCCGCCCCGCGCCAGCACCACCTTCAACGCCAGGAGAAAGCGCGAAAGTTCGCCGCCCGAGGCGATGCGGTTCAGGGGCCCCGCAGGCGCGCCCGGGTTGGTGGCCACGGTGAACTCGACCTGGTCCACGCCTTCGGGTCCTGGCTCAGCCTCGGTGAAGGAGGTCGCGAAATGCGCGCGTTCCATCTTCAGCGGCGCCAGTTCGGCGGCAATCGCAGCGTCAAGACGGCCCGCGGCCTCCCATCTCTGGGCGGACATGGCTGAGGCTGCCGCGTCATAGGCGGCATCGGCCGCCTCAACCGCATTTGATAGCGCCCGGATATTCTCCGCACCGCCATCAAGCGCGGCGAGCCGGTCGCGCAAGCCCTCGGCAAAACCGCCAAGATCGTCGGCCAGAACGCCATGTTTGCGCGCCAGCGCACGGATCGCGAAGAGGCGTTCCTCGACCGCCTCCATCTCGCGCGGATCGAAGTTCAACCGCTCAAGGCAGGTCTCCACGCCCTGCGCCGCCTCGCCGAGCTCGGTGATCGCCCGGCCAAGTGCCGCGATCGGTTCATCGAGCGCGCCCTCGGCCTTGTCCGCCGTCCCGTCGAGCCAACGTGCAGCATCGGCCATCAGCCCCTCCGCTCCATCCGGGCCAAGCACCTGCGCGGCGCGGGCAATATCCTCGCGGATGCGTTGACCGGCCTGCATCAGGCGGCGGCGGGCGTCGAGGTCCGCCTCCTCGCCCGGCTGCGGGTCGAGCTTGTCCAGTTCCGCCACGGCATGGCGCAAAAACTCCTCCTCGGCGCGCATCTCGGCCAAAGACGCCTCTGCCGCCGCCAGCGCCTTACGCGCCTCGGCACGCGCGGCCCATGCCCGCCGCAAGGGCACGGGATCGACCCCGGCGAAGGCGTCGAGCAACTGGCGATGGCCGCGCGGGTTCAGGAGCCCCCGGTCGTCATGCTGACCGTGAAGCTCGATCAAAGTCTCCGACAGCGCCCGCAAGACCTCGCCCGACGACCGGCGGTCATTGACCCAGGCGGTCTTTCGGCCATCGGCAGAATTAACCCGGCGCAGGATCAGTTCGTCCCCTGCCTCCAAGCCGGCCTCGGCCAGCACGGCGCGCGCCGCATGGCCTGCTGGCAGATCAAAGGCCGCCGTCACCTCGCCCTGATCTGCACCCGCGCGCACCAGTTCCGCCCGGCCCCGCCAGCCCAGAACGAAGCCGAGGCAATCAAGAAGGATCGACTTGCCCGCCCCGGTCTCGCCGGTCAGCACATTCAGGCCCGGCCGGAACTCAAGGTCCAGCCGGTCGATGATCAGCATGTCGCGTATTTCGAGCGAGCGCAGCATATCCGCCCCGTAGGGTGGGGTTTTACCCCACCGCCCCCATCAAAGCCACTCGCCCTTGATCACCTGACGATAGACCTTGGCCAGCCAGCTGTCGCCCTTCGCCTCGGGCTTCAGACCGTGGCCGGTCAGCAGCGCATAGCTGTCCTCGTACCAGTCGGTGGACTGGAAGTTATGGCCAAGGATCGCGCCCGCCGTCTGCGCCTCATCGGTCAGGCCGAGCGACAGATAGGCCTCCACCAGACGGTGCAGGGCCTCGGGTACATGGGTCGTGGTCTGGAAGTTCTCCACCACGACGCGGAAGCGGTTGATCGCGGCGGTGTAATGCTTGCGTTTCAGGTAATAGCGCCCGATTTCCATCTCTTTCGCGGCGAGATGGTCGAAAGCCAGATCGAATTTCAGGATCGACGAGCGGGCATAGTCGCTGTCGGGATATTCCTCGATCACCGCACGCAAGGCCTGCAGCGCTTGGAAGGTCAGGCCTTGATCACGGCCGACCTCATCAATCTGGTCGTAGTAGGAAAGCGCCAGCAGATACTTGGCATAAGCCGCGTCCTCATCGGCGGGATATGTGTCGATATAGCGCTGCGCGGCGGCGCGGCTTTCCTCGTATTCGCGGTGCTTGTGATAGGCGAAGGCCTGCATGATCAGCGCCCGCTTGGCCCATTCCGAATAAGGGTAGAGCCGTTCGACCTCCGAAAAATACTTGACCGCCTCTTCGCTCTTGCGGCTGTTTTCCAGTTGCCGTTCACCAAGCCTGTAGATCGCCGCCGCATCGAGCTGTTCCAGATCGACCTCGCGGTTGCCACCGCCACAGCCCGCAAGAAACGCGGTCAGCACGAGGCCACCGACAAGCTTTGCCGCTTTACTGCCCCGAACCATTGCCCGCCTACCCCGTTTCTGCATTACATTCCCGGCCCTGGACAGACCGCATCCGAACCCGGTATCCGCCTTCGTCTAGCACAGAAAAATCCGGGGCGCAAAACGCGTTTAGCGCGTGGGAGGGGCTCAGGCAACCGCAGGAATATCGGCGCGGTTGACGCCCGAGCCGGGCAGGCTGCGGCGCGTCGCTTCGTCGCAATCGACGATGCGATAGGCCGAAGGGTCGGCAAAGAGCGCCCGCAACAGGCGGTTGGTCATCGCGTGACCCGCGCGGATACCGGTATAGCGGCCAAGGAGCGGCGCACCGGCAAGAGCGAGGTCACCGAGCGCGTCCAGCATCTTGTGGCGCACAGGCTCATCCGTGCGGCGCAGGCCGCCGGGGCTGACCACCCGGTCGCCATCGAACACGACCGCGTTCTCACCCGGGTTGCCGCCAAGCGCCAGCCCGTTCGCCCGCATCGTCTCCACATCTGCCTGACGGCAGAAGGTGCGGCAGTCGCTGAGTTCGCGCAGGAAGGTGCCGTTGCCCATCTGAAGATGCTTCTGCTGATGCCCGATCGCGGCATCCTCGAAGTCGATGGCAAATTCGATTTCAAGCGCCCGTGCCGGTTCCAGCCGGGCGACTGCCTCGCCATGGCGCACCTCGACCGGCTTCAGGACCTCGAAGCAGCGCAATGGTGCATCCAAAACACGGATGCCGCGCGCCATGATGCCCGACGCGAAGGGCGCCGAAGATCCGTCGAGGATCGGCACTTCCGGCCCGTCGATTTCGATCAGCGCATTGTGGACGCCGCAGCCCGCGAGCGCGGCCATGATATGCTCGATCGTGGAGACCGATGTTCCGGCGGCGTTAGAGACAACCGTGCACAAAGTTGCGTTGCTGACCGAGGCCCAATGCGCCTGAACCATCGCGTCGCGGCCGATCACGTCCGTGCGGCGAAACCAGATGCCGTATTCGGCCGAAGCCGGGTGAATCGTCATCCGCGCCCGCAGCCCGGAATGAAGGCCGACGCCGTTGAAGGTCACTGCGGATCGTATCGTCGTTTGCACGGTTTACCCCGACTTGGCCATGGTTCGGCCTTTTGATAGCGTGGAGGTAATCGTGACCGTCGTGAAAGCCAACTCACTCTTTGCAACGGACTGTAACAATCGTTGCAATTGTCGGCAAAGCGCCGCCTGTGCTCGATATTCTGTCTCTAACTCGTTGCCCTACAAATAAAAAGGGGCGGCTGCCGCCGCCCCTTTTCTGGGAAAATGTTACCGGTTCTCAGTTGGCCTGACGGCGCAGGAAGGCCGGAATCTCGATCCGTTCCTGATCCGGATCGACGTCGTGATCGTCCTCGTAGCTGGCTTGCGTGGTCGGCTGCTGACGCATCGGCGGCATCGTCCGCTCACGCTCCTCGGCCGGGTGGCCGGTCATGCGGTTCAGAAGCGTGTTGATGCCGAAACGCGGTTTTTCGGCTGTCCGCTGCACCGGCTGCGGCCCGCGTGCGGCGGGCTGGGCCACCGGACGCTGCGCCTGTTGCTGGACAGGCGCGCGGTTGACGGCGGCCTGAAGCCGGGCAAGCGCCTCGGGTGACGGCGTGCCCGGCGCGCGGGGACGCGGCGCGACGAAGCTTTGCGGGTCATCTTCGACATGCAGGTTCTGCACATTCGCATTGCGCTCGGGCTGATAGGCGGGCGGCGGCAGGTCGCCCCCGGCCGAGGTCGCATCAAAGAGCGTCCGCTCTTCCTCACGCGCGGCCACAGGCTCGCGGCGCGGCTCTTCCCGGCGCGGTTCCGGCTGGGCGGCAACCGGCTCGGGCGCACGTTCGGCCCGGACCGGCTCCGGTGCGCGAACCGGCTCCGGCTCGGCCACGGCGGCAGGTTGCAGCGGCTCGGCCAGACGACGGCGCGGCGTCGGGATTTCGGTCTGCGCGACATTCGCATCGATGCCAGTCGCCACGACCGACACCCGCATCGTGCCCTCCAGCGAGTCGTCGAGCGTGGAGCCGACGATGATGTTCGCGTCGGGGTCCACTTCCTCGCGAATACGGTTCGCCGCTTCGTCCAGCTCGAAGAGCGTGAGGTCGCTGCCACCGGTGATGTTGATCAGGACACCCTTGGCGCCCTTCAGGCTGATCTCATCGAGAAGCGGGTTGGCAATGGCCTTCTCGGCCGCCTGCACCGCGCGATCCTCACCGGATGCCTCGCCCGTGCCCATCATCGCCTTGCCCATCTCGTCCATCACCGCGCGGACATCGGCGAAGTCGAGGTTGATCAGACCCGGACGGACCATGAGGTCGGTGACACCCTTCACACCCTGATAAAGGACGTCGTCGGCCATGGCGAAGGCCTCGGTGAAGGTGGTTTTCTCATTGGCCAGACGGAACAGGTTCTGGTTCGGGATGATGATCAGCGTATCGACGACCTTTTGCAGGGCCTCGATCCCGTCATCGGCCTGGCGCATGCGCTTGCCGCCCTCGAACTGGAACGGCTTGGTGACGACGCCGACGGTCAGAACGCCAAGCTCGCGCGCGGCCTGCGCGATGATCGGCGCTGCCCCGGTTCCGGTGCCCCCACCCATACCGGCCGTGATGAAACACATATGCGCACCGGCGAGGTGATCGACGATCTCTTCGATCGTCTCCTCGGCGGCAGCCGCGCCGACCGACGGACGGGCGCCCGCGCCCAGACCCTCGGTCACTTTCACACCCATCTGGATGCGCGATTTCGAATGGCTTTGCTGCAGCGCCTGGGCGTCGGTATTCGCCACAACGAATTCCACGCCTTCAAGCTGCTTCTCGATCATGTTGTTGACCGCGTTGCCGCCAGCCCCGCCCACGCCAAAAACAGTGATCCGTGGCTTAAGGTCTTCACGTTCACTCATCATCAGATTCAATGCCATTGATTATCCGCCTGTTTGTCCCCGGCCTGAACCAGCCGCTTTTTTCCGCATTAGTGCGATTTTAGTCACAGAATCGCCGGAGGTCACGAAAAAAACGCAAAAACGCTACAAAATCTGGGGGTTAAATATACGGCATTCAGCGGTATTTCGCCGACACATCAAGATAATGCGGTTACCAGTTGTCTTTAAACCATTTAACCGCGCGACGCAGCGACCGGGCCGGGTAACGTTCGGCCGGAATCTCGAAATCCCACCACTCGTCTTGCGGGTGTGCGGCAAAGAGCGAAAGACCGACGGTTGACGCAAATGCGGCGCCAGTCGCCGCCTGCGGCAGGCCTTGAACGCGCAAGGGGCGACCGAGTCGCACGTTCTGTCCAAGGATTCGCGCGGCCAGCATATCGAGGCCGGGGATCTGGCTCGCGCCGCCCGTCAGGACGATCTGCTGGCTCGGCAACTGGTCGAACCCGGCCGCATCCAGAAGTGCCCTGACCTCCTCCAGAATCTCCTCGACACGGGGCCGCATGATGCCGATCAGTTCCGTTCGGCTCACCTGCCGCCGGTCCTTTTCCCAGTCGCCGCAATCCGCGCCGATCTCGATCATCTCGCGGTCATCCATGCCGGTCGCATGAACCCCGCCATGGATCGTCTTGATCCGCTCGGCGGTGGCCAGCGGCACCTGAAGACCCTTGGAGATATCCGAGGTGACATGGTCACCGCCCAGCCGCACAGAGTCGGCAAAGATCATGTGCTTCTTGATGAAAATCGACAGCCCGGTCGATCCGCCGCCCATGTCTATACAGGCGGCACCCAGTTCCTGCTCGTCCTCGACGAGGGACGACAGCCCGGACACATAGGCCGAGGACGCCAGCCCCGCGATCTCCAGATCGCAGCGCTTGATGCAGTAAAGCAGGTTCTCCACCGCCGTCGTGTCGATCGTCAGCAGATGCATGTCCGCCGACAGCCGGTTGCCGACATGGCCGCGCGGATCGCCAAGGCCCGACCGGTGGTCGATCGCGAAGTTCACCGGATGGGCATGCAGCACCTCGCGCCCCGCGCCGAAATCCGGAACGTCGCAGGCGGCCAATACCCGCGCCACATCCTGCTCGCTGACCTGACCGTCATGCAATTCTATATCGCCCGCCAGCCCATAGCTGCGCGGGCTCGCGCCGGAAAAACAGGCAATGACGTGATCGACCCGCGTCTGCGCCATCTTCTGGGCGGCCTGCACGGCGGTGCGGATCGCGCGCTCGGTCTCGGCCATCGCATCGACCTCGCCGAACCGCACTCCGCGCGAGCGGGTCGTGGCGGCACCGATCACGCGGAACTGCGACTGCCCGGCAAGCGAACCGAGTCCGTCCTCGCGCATCTCCTCAGGCCCGTCGAAATGCAGGACCAGACAGGCGATCTTCGACGTGCCCACGTCAAGGATCGCGACAACGCCCCGTTGCATCGCCGCACGGCGCATGTTCCGCATCGCGCGCTGGGACTGGTAAAGATCGGTCATTGCCCTGTCACCCCGGTTTCAAGACTTGTCAGTTCGGCATTGGCATCGGCCGCGATCCTGATCGTCGGCCGGTTCTGATTGCGCAGATCCACAATGGTCAGATCGCGGCCCAGCATGTCCTCGGCCTGATCGAGCGCGATGACCCGCTGTACGGCCTCGATCGCCTTCGTCTCCGGCAAGAGGATGCGCTGATCGCGGTCCAGCACGATGTCCCAGCGCCGCTCACCGACGCGGACCAGCCCGCGGATACGGTCCCGGATCGGCTCAGCGGCATCTAAAAGCGCCAGCGCCTCGCCCACGCGCGCATCCGCCCCCTCGCCCGCGATCACCGGCAGATCAGGCCGCGCCGCGCGGTTCAGAAGCGTCGCCACCCGGTGGCCGGTCGCGTCCAGCATCTCCAGCCCGGCCTCGGTCCGCCACAGGATCGCCGGCTGACGTTCACGCACCGTGACCTGAAGAATGCCGCCCTTGCGGATATGCAGTTCGGCCGAGGCCACCGCATCGACCTGTTCGATCTCGGCGCGCAAGGCCTCAAGGTCCAGCCGGAAGGATGAGGCAGGCAGCGCCACCGGCAGCATCTTGCGGATCGCGGTCGCGACCGGGGCCGAGGCCCCATCGATCGCCATGAGCTTGACCATGAATTCCGGCCGCGTCTCGACACTTTCACGCAGATCGGCCAGCGATTTCGCGATGCCCGCGCGCCGCGCGTCGTCGGCGAGGTAGCCGCCGACCAGCGACACCGCCAGAACAAAGGGCAGGCCGACGCGCACTGCCAGCCGGAACATCGGCGTCAGCCACAGCCGGTCCATCCGGTAGGCGAGCCGCGACGGCGCCGGATCGCGGCGCACCGGCTCGGCCTGTTCGGCAAACCGCCGTTCCGCCCCGCCTAGCGACCGCATGACGCGTCCTCCACGATCCAGGCGCAAAGCTCGGGGAACGACATGCCCACCGCCGCCGCCTGTTCCGGGCTGAGCGATGTGGGCGTCATCCCCGGTTGGGTATTGGTTTCCAGAATGAAGAGACCCTCCAGCCCCCGGCTGTCATCCCAGCGGAAATCCGACCGCGACAGGCCCCGGCAGCCAAGCGCCCGGTGGGCGCGCAAGGCATAGTCGCAGGCCGCCTTGGCAATCTCGGCGGGAATGACCGCGGGGCAGCTATGGGTCGACCCGCCCGGCGCGTATTTGGCATGGTAGTCGTACCAGCCCGAGGTATGGATCTCGGTCACGCCCAGGGCCCGGTCGCCGAGAACGGAGACGGTCAACTCACGCCCCGGCACATATTCCTCGACCATCGCAATCTCGGGCATCTCCTCACCCAGGTGCGGCGGCGAATTGGCGTCCTTCGCGACGATATAGACCCCGACGGACGATCCTTCGGCATTCGGTTTCACCACATAGGGCGGCGCCATCACGTGCCGCGCCATGACCGCGGCCTTGGGGGCCAGCAGGCTCTCCACCACCGGCAGCCCGACGCCGCGATAGATGTCCTTGGCCCGCGTCTTGTCCATCGACAGGGCCGAGGCCAGCACGCCCGAATGGGTATAGGGAATGGCCAGCCATTCCAGCATGCCCTGCACGCAGCCATCCTCGCCCCAGCGGCCATGGAGTGCGTTGAAACAGACATCGGGTCTGATCTCGGCCAGACGTGCGGCAATATCGCGGCCCGCATCGACCTCGATCACCGTGAATCCTGCCTCCCGGAGCGCTGCGGCGCATTCACGCCCGCTCGACAGCGACACCTCCCGCTCTGCGGAAAGGCCGCCCATCAGTACCGCCACTCTGGAGGCTTGTCTGCTCGACTTGCCTGCCAATTTTGCCTCGAACGGGGCCTTTTCCGGCCCCTTGTCTTATGGTTTCTGCGCGACTGCCTCAGGCGATGTTACGCCCACGCGCATGATTTCCCACTCTAATGTCAAACCGCTGTTTTTGAAAACCCTTTTTCTGACCTCTTCGCCCAATCCTTCAAGGTCTGCAGCCGTCGCGCCGCCGGTGTTGATCAGGAAGTTCGGATGCTTCTCGCTCATCTGCGCGCCGCCCTGCCGCGCGCCGCGCATCCCGGCCTCGTCGATCAGCTTCCAGGCCTTCAGGTCATGCACATCATCCGCCTTGCCGGTCGACGAAAACCCCGCCGGATTGCGGAAGGAGGAGCCTGCCGAGCGGTCTTTGACCGGCTGGGTCGCGTCGCGCTTGGCCAATTGCTCCTCCATCCGCGCGGCCAGTTCCGCCGGATCGGCCAAGGGCCCCTCGAACACCGCCTCGGTGACGATGGCCCCCTCGGGCAAGGACGACGAACGATAGGCAAAGCCCATCTCATCCTTCGTGACCGTCCGCACGGTCCCGTCGCGCGCCACCACCGTCGCCTGAACGAAGTGATCGGCGGTGTAGGACCCATAACAGCCCGCATTCATCCGCACCGCGCCGCCGATGGCGCCGGGAATGGTGCGCAGGAAGGTCAGGTCCACCCCCGCCTCGGCCGCCTTCCGCGCGACATGGGCATCCAAGGCCGCCGCCCCGGCCGTCACCCGGTTGCCTACGACGCTGATCCCGTTGAACCCGCGCCCAAGCCGGATCACCACGCCCCTTATGCCGCCATCACGCACGATCAGGTTCGACCCGACCCCCATCGGAAAGACCGGCACGTCTTCCGGCAGGGCCGCAAGGAAGGTGCAGAGATCGTCGAGATCGGCAGGCTGAAACAACCACTCCGCCGGCCCGCCAACGCGCAGCCAGGTCAGATCGGCCAAAGGCCTGTCAGGGGTCAAAGCCCCCCGGGGAGAGGGAAGGGTCAAACTCATGAGGTGACGGTTAATCCGGCAGGACGACAGGGGCAAGCCTCTCCCGAGGAACGCCCCACAAGAAACCGCACCACCAGATCGCGAACACCTTTCCCCAAAGCGCCTCCCCTCCCCCTCGTGGGGAGGGGATGGGGGTGGGGGCAAACCAGACCCGACACGAGATCAAGCCGGGCAGCGCCCGACCGCGGGCGGGCGCTGCTACGCCAGAGTTGGGCACTTTATGGCGCCGCCACCTCCAACGCCCGTTCCCCTCGAAACGGTTCAGGAGCGCCCGCCCAGGGGGCGGTCGGGCGCTGCCCGGCGGCGCGCAAGCGCGCCTTGATTCCGGGCGGGTTGAAACGGAAACTCCGATTGCATTGGAAGCTCAGCCCAAGCCGCCGCCGTTCCCAAACCAATTACCGGACATGATTTCAGAAGCGACCCAGTGGCCGAAATCCCAAATCTCGCTGGCGTTTTCCTGCGCCACATCGACAATCTTGTCGCCCGCAACGGCAATATCGGCGACGTCCTTGATCTTCTTGGCAACGCCACCCTCTTTCGCCGACTTACGCCCCTCTTCGAAACGGATCGCGGCATCGGCCCCGCGCGGCAACACAGCCGCAAGAAAGTACCACGCGCTTTGCAATTCTTCCTTGGGTCGGCTGGGGTCCTTAATCGTCTTCAACGCCCACGCGGTCGCAACGCGCAGATATCCGCTGCTCCGATCATGCAGGCCCTGACCAAGCGTCAGCGCCTGACGCAACTCTGCTTCGGTGAACAGTTTCACCTGAACCATGGTCCGCCTCCGGATCATTTCCAGAAGCTCCGGGCAGGTTCCGCAAAGATCGGTTTGCTGCCGTGTCCAAGCACCGATCAGGCGTTGCAGCACCGGTTCAGACTGAACGCCTTCCCGCCGGGCAGATGCGACGACCTCCTGAATGGCATCGCCGATTGCATCGTGCAGCTTTAAAGGAGAATCTGCGTATCTCTTCAGGTCACGCCGCAACTCCTTGACGGCTGGGTTCACCGTTTCGCGCAGGGCAAAACCGGGCTGGTTCCCGGTCATCATACCCGCTGTGCGCCGGGTAAAATCGCGCATGGAGGCTGCGACCGCGTCGATGATGTCCGAAAGATCGAATTCTCGAAGTTCATCTGCGACCAGGCTCGCCGACCCAGCATCAACGTCGATTCTTAGAGCGAATGGGTTTTCCCGAATTGCCTCAGCGAGTGCTATTTGAGGATGTGTTAGAAGTGGCCGGTCAATGCCAGCAATTGCCTCCGCAATCGCATCCGGCCCCTGCTGCCATACTACATCGCGTATACAAACTACGTCTCTTTGAAACAAATAGTTGACTGGCTTACCTGCACTAACGCCGTCCCACCATCGCCCCCAAAAACCCCAGGTATCAGGTTTAAGCTCCCATAGCCTGCGCATCGCACGTTCGGATTCGACAAACCAGCTGGGCATTCGCTCAATAGTCCACAAACGTTGGAGGTAGAGCGAGGCTCCTGTGGCCATTGAGTCTGCATCGGCTCGAAGCTGTGCCATAGCCCCGGGGCCAGCTAGAGATATTTCTGAAGCCATACGTATTACTTTTGCGGCGTCATGGCGCGCAGATCGGGCGAGTTCAGACGCTGTCGCGTTGGAGATTTGAAAAGAAGCCGCGGCGTCTGCTGCGTCCGCTGCAACTCGCGCCACATCAACCACTCTTGCAGCGCTCATGCGGTTGGCGGTTTCTGCAATCTGATAAAGAGCCTTTTCCGCCCTAGGGTCTGGAGGTTCAACATACGCATAGCTTGGTGCCTGTTCGTGCACCATGACCATTCCCCATAGACCAAGCCGAAGCGCTGGCAACATCGAAGCATTATTTGCGTTCACCCAAGGCTCAGACATTGCAGCGCCAAGTAGCGGCATCAACCGCAGCACTGCTCGAAGCGCGATGATGGCCGCCTCTTCAGGATGGCGTGTTTCCAGCCACTCAATAAGAGCTTCAACATCTCGGATTTCGTTGGGTTGCGTCATGCTCTCAAGCTGACCGAAACAGCCCTCCCCTTCAAGCACCCGTGTCGGGACGGAAGCCATACGCTTGCCATACGTTTTGCAGACGCTTTGCCGACGGGCTCAGCGGGCCCGTTTCCGCCGCAGCCAGCGCCAGAGATAGATGAGCGGCCAGCGCAGGATCGAGGCGCCTGCGGCCAGCACGATCAGCCCCACCCATGGGCCGTTCTGATAGGTCACATAGCCAAGGATCGGGATGCCCACCGCGATCAGCACATAGGCCGCGCGCCAGTGGCGGTCGCGCGACGGCAGCATGGCGATCAGGGTCGCGGTGATGGCCCAGAGACAGGCGAGGAGGATCGAGATATTCATCCCGTCTGCCCCCCCTGCCCGCCATATTTCTCTTGTACTGCCAATGGCTTACCCTCCGAACCGGGCAGGCAGCGCATTGGCCCAGGCCGAGATTGTCCCCGCCCCCAGACAGACAACCATATCCCCCGGCCGCGCCTGTTCGCGGACCAGCCGTTCCAGATCATCTTCGCTCAGCAGCGCGCGGGCATGGCGATGGCCATGGGCGATGAGGCCAGCCACCAGATCGTCGCGGCTCGCCCCCGGGATCGGCTCCTCACCGGCGGCATAGACCTCGGCGATGGCGACCACGTCGGCCTCGTTGAAGCAGGTGCAGAAGTCCTCGAAAAGACTGGATAATCTGGTGTAGCGGTGGGGCTGATGAACGGCGATGACCCGGCCCTTCGTGGCCTGTCTCGCGGCCTTCAGAACGGCCGCGATCTCCACCGGGTGGTGGCCGTAATCGTCGATGATCGTGACCCCGCCCAAGACTTCGCCCACCTTGGTGAAGCGCCGGTTGACGCCGCCGAAATTGGCCAAAGCCTCGCGGATCTCATCCTTCTTCATGCCCAGATGACGGGCGACGGCGACGGCGGCCAAGGCATTGGAAACGTTGTGATCCCCGGGCATCGGCAGGGTGCAGCCCTCAATGACGGAACCCTCATCCTCTCCGCGCAGGGCAATATCGAAATGAGCAACACCGTTTTCATAACGAAGGTTCACCGCCCGCACATCTGCCTGCGCGTTGAAGCCAAACGTGATGACCCGCCGGTCTGTGACACGGCCCACCAGCGTCTGAACCTCTGGATGATCGGTGCAGCAGACGGCGGCACCGTAGAACGGGATGTTGGAGACAAAGTCGTAAAACCCCTGCCGGAGCTTATCGAAATCGCCCCAATGCTCCATATGTTCCGGGTCGATATTGGTCACGATGGCGATGGTCGCGGGCAGGCGGTTGAAGCTGCCATCGCTCTCATCCGCCTCGACCACCATCCACTCCCCTGCCCCGGCGCGGGCGTTGGAGCCATAGGCATGGATGATGCCGCCATTGATCACGGTCGGGTCAAAACCGCCCTTGTCGAGCAGGGTCGCTACCATGGTCGTCGTGGTCGTCTTGCCATGCGTCCCGCCGATGGCGACGTTCGAGCGCATGCGCATCAGTTCGGCCAGCATCTCGGCCCGGCGCACCACGGGCAGGCCGCGCTTGCGGGCCTCTTCAAGCTCGGGATTGCCCTTCTTGATCGCCGAAGAGATCACGACAACCGCCGCTTCACCGATATTTTCGGCATTCTGACCTTCGAAGAAGGTCGCGCCCAGCTTGACCAGCCGTTCGGTGATCTTCGAGGCCTTCGCATCCGATCCCTGCACCCGATAGCCCAAAGTCATCAGCACCTCGGCGATGCCCGACATGCCGATGCCGCCGATACCGACGAAATGGATGGGGCCCAGCTCTCCGGGCAGTTTGGTGGCGGCGGCGTTCATGTCGTCTCTTTCACGGGCAGGGCCTCGACCATCTGGACCAGACGGTCGGTGGCGTCGGGGATGCCATAGGCAAGGGCCGCCTTGGCCATGCGGGTCGCGGCGGCGGGGTTTTCCAGAACCGTGGCGACATGGCCCGCGAGCGTGGCGGCGTCAAGCCGGGATTCGGGGATCAGTATCGCGGCCTCGGCTTCCACCAGCCCATGAGCGTTCGCGGTCTGGTGGTCGCCGGCAGCCGCAGCGAAGGGGACGAGGATCGACGGGCGGCCGATGATCGAGATATCCGCGACCGAGGAAGCACCCGCGCGGGAAATGATCAGCTGCGCCTCAGAAAAACGGCGCGGCACGTCGTCGAAGAAGGGGCGCACGTCGGCGCGGATGCCCGCCCCGGCATAGGCGGCGACGACGCGGTCGACATCCTCGGGCCGGGCCTGATGGGCGACACGGATGTTGTCCCGAAGTGCTTCCGGCAGGGCTGCCATCGCCTCTGGCACTCGGTCTGAAAGGATACGTGCGCCCTGCGACCCGCCGATCACGACGACGCTCATCGGGTAATCACCGGGTGGGATATACGGCGCACCGGCGCGGTCGAGCACGGCCTTGCGGACGGGATTGCCGGTGTGATGACCCTCGACCCCTTGGGGCAGGGTCGTCGGCCATGTGCCGCAGGCCACCCAGCGGACGCGCTTGGCGAAAAGCTGGTTCACGCGGCCAAGGATGCCGTTCTGTTCGTGGATCATTCGCGGGATGCGCAAGGCGACGGCCGCGGCAAGGGCCGGGATCGTCGGATAACCGCCGAACCCGATCACCGCGTCAGGCTTGTCGCGCATCATGCCGAGGATGGCGCCAGCCACGCCGCCCGCGATCCGGAACGGCACGGCAAGTTTCGCGGCAACACCGCCGCGCGCGAAGGTCGCTGCGGTCACTGTCTCGACCGTTACCTCTTTCGGATAGCCGCCCGCATAACGCGCACCACGTTCGTCTGTGGACAGCTTCACCCGCCAGCCACGGCTCAGCATCGCCTCTGCCAAGGCCTGCGCAGGAAACATGTGCCCGCCGGTTCCCCCGGCTGCAATGAGAAGCAGAGGCGCCGCCATCAGCGCCCCCGTTTGATCAGGTAATCACCGATCTTGCCCTGCGGCCGCGCGCGGGTGAACGCCAGAAGCATGCCGAGCGCGATGCCCGAGGCGATGACCGAAGAGCCGCCATAACTCACGAAGGGCAGCGTCATCCCCTTGGCGGGCAGAAGCCGCACGGCAACGCCCATATTAATCAGCGCCTGCACCCCGAAAGCGCAAGCCAGCCCCGTTCCCGCAAGCCGGATGAACGGGTCACGTTCCCGCATCAGACGGAAGAGCGACCGCGCGGTGATCGCGCCGTAAAGCGCAATGATTACGAGGACGAGGACAAGCCCGTATTCCTCGGCCGCGACCGCGATGATGAAATCCGTATGGGCGTCAGGAAGCGACCATTTGACAGTGCCCTCGCCGACGCCGACACCGAAGAAGCCGCCTTCCTGAATGGCGTTGGTGGCGTAGCCGATCTGGGTTCTGGGGTCGATATCGGCCGCGAGGAACCCGTCGATACGGCGGGCAAAGTGTTCCGACACGTCATATGCAAAGATGCCGCCCGCAACGACGAGGCCACCGATCACGGTCAGAAGCGTAATCGGGGCGCCCGCCACGAAATACATCACGCCCCAGGCGAAAAGGATCAGGCAGGCCTGTCCGAAATCGGGCTGAAGCGCGAGGAAAAGGACGATGACGATGGTGAGGACGAAGGAATAAAGCCGCCCCGGGGGGCCGTTGATCTCCTGCGCCGCCGCCATCAGCCAGGCCGAGATGATGACGAAACCGGGCTTGAGGAACTCCGATGGCTGGAAGCTGGCGAAGCCCAGCGAATACCAGCGCGTTGCGCCCTTGCCGAAATCGGTCCCGAAAACCGGCAGCAGCATGAGTGCCACGAAGGCCAGCAGAAATCCGATGACTCCGAGGCGACGTACAAGATCGGGCGACATCATCGAGGTGAACATCATCGCGGCCAGGGCCATGACGCCGAAAAAGCCCTGCCGCGTCACATAGTAGAAAGGATCGAGCCCGTTCTTTTCCGCCAACGGAACCGAAGCGGCGAGGCCCAGCAGGAGCCCGATCCCGAAAAGCACCATCACGCCAGAGAGCGACCATTTGTCGATCGTGCGCCACCAGCGGGGGAGAACCGGCTCACCTGCCCGCGCGGGGATGGAGCCATAGACCATTTCAGTCATGGGATACCGCTTTCACTGCCTCGAACCGCCCGTTTGCCGGGTCTGACAGGAAGTGTAACGAAGATCGCGCCTCAGTGCCAGTGAAAGAAGGGCAACAGGCGGAATTTCCGCGTATTTTCAAAGCGCGGTGATGCGCACGATTGAGCTGTCACCCAATGGGTGGATCGACCGCCTGTGTCGGACAGAATGCGCCTACAGCAGGAAGATATCGTCGATGTAGAACTCGTCCCCGGCTCCGGCGATCACGCTGAACTGGATCACATCGGTGGCGTTGGTGAAGCTCAGGACGCCATTCGCATCGAGATCGGCGGATGTGACCGTCACCTGCCCGACCGCATTGCCGTTGACATCCGAGAAGACGATGGTCGCCGTTTCCCCCGGATCGAAACCGGTCATGGTGAAGCCGCCGAGATCGAAGGGCGAGTGATCCTGATGGGTGACGTTAATTTCGTGCGTGTCACCGTTCGGATCCGTCCAGACGCGGAATTCGTCGTCACCGTCACCGTCATAATCGAAGCTCGCCGCCCCTGCGTCGCGCTCCTCGAAATAGTTCGTCGCCGAGGAAAGCTGGCTGATCCAGTATTGGCCGTTGGGCCCGTCCTGATAGATCCAGATACCGGTGATCGCCGCTGTGATGGGATCATAGACGCTGGTCATATTCTCGAACTCGATATCGCCCACCGGCGCCGGATAGGTCACCTGGAAGGTGACGTCGCCATAGGCGAAATTGCCCGCACCGTCGGTCGCCTCATACCAGAATTGGACGACCGGTGTGGTGCCGCCTGCCGTGTCGTAAACGCCATTCGGATCCCAGGTCAGCGTGCCGTCGGGATTGAGCGTCAGGATCGACCCGTCATTCAGCAGCCCGCCACCGGTGTAGTAAGACAGCGGCTGGCCATCCGGGATCAGGTCGACATCGTTGATCCCGTCCTGGTCGAGGTCGATCTGGACGTCGACGATCGCCGACAATGTAAGCCCCGCGCCGGGTTGCCCGCCTTCGACGTAGTCGTTGGCCAGCGGATCGAGTGTCACCGTGCTGTCGAAGGCAACCAGATCAAAGTCGCCCTGCGTGATGATATCGCCCGCTGAGGGCAGTTCGACGAAGATCAGCTCATCGACATTGGTGATGATATCGACATCGCCCGACCCGTCGAGCGCGGTCACGGTGAACCCCGTGACCACGGTCTGCTGGTTCTTGCCCTTGCCGACGGTCGTCGTCTGGATCGTATAGTCGTAATCGACGCCAACCTCGCCGTAATAGATCACCGTGTCGATACCGCCGCCGGTGCCGCCGTCGATTGTATCGCTGCCCGCGCCGGCGATGATCACATCGCTGCCGTCGCCGCCATTGATGACGTCGTTGCCCGCACCGCCATAGATCGTGTCGTCGCCCGCACCGGCCTCGATCGTATCGTTGCCGTCGCCGCCATGCACCTCGTCATTGCCCTCAAGGCTCCAGATGACGTCGTCAAAGGGCGTGGAAGCCGGAGAGGTCAGATCATTGATCAGATCGTCGCCCGACGTTCCGACAATGGCGCCTGCGGGCGGTGTCGGCGTGGTGTTTTTTCCACCACCTGAACCGGAGGGTTTCGGCATGACATGGCCTCCTTGTGAGGGCCCCGAGGCACTTCAATGGGGCCGGATGATCCTGACTTCACGTCATTTGAGACCATTTCCCGGCGGAAGCGCGAATATTGCGTGGCATTGAACCATGTCGGGGCGCAATGCGCGCTAGCGCCCAGAACTGTGGGGCCACGCGCAACAATTCCGGATACGTGTCGCGGAAATTACCCGATCAGGGCCTGCACGCGCGCCGCGAAATCCTCACCGCGTTTTTCGAAATTGGGATACTGGTCGAACGAGGCCGCTGCCGGGGCAAGCAGCACGACCTCACCCGCCTCGGCCTCTTCCGCCGCGCGCGCCACGGCGCGCTCCATCGTCTCGCAGATCTCATGCTGGGTATCGCCGAGTTCCAGTGCGAAATCCCGCGCCGAATGACCGATGAGATAGGCCTTCACGACCGACCCGAGATGGGGTTTCAGGCTCGCGATCCCGCCATCCTTGCCGAGCCCGCCGGCAATCCAGCGGATCTTCGGGAAGGCCTGCAATGCCTTGGCCGCGCTGTCGACATTCGTGGCCTTGCTGTCGTTGACGAACCGCACCCCGTCCTTCTCGCCCACAAGCTGGCTGCGATGCGGCAGGCCTTCGAAGGAATGCAGCGCCTCTTCGATCAGCTTCGGCGCAAGGCCGAGCGTGCGGGTGGCGGCATAGGCGGCGCAGGCATTCTGGTGGTTGTGGGCGCCGGGCAAACCCCTGACCTCGCGCAGATCAATGGAGGCGACCTGTCGCCCCTTGCGCCATTCGGCAAGGAAACCCTTGCGGGCAAAGACCGACCAGCCCGGCCCTTCCAGCTTCGCCCCCGAAGAAATCCGGATCACCCGGTCGCCCCCCGCGCCCTGCGCCAGTTGATTGGCCAGAAACCGCCCCTCGACTTCATCGACGCCGATGATTGCGCGGTCAGGTCCACCTTCGGCAAAGAGCCGGCGCTTGGCCGCGAAATAGCCGCCCAGCCCGCCATGGCGGTCGAGATGATCCGGCGACAGATTGGTGAAGACGGCGATATCCGGCGTAAGAGAGCGCGCGAGTTCGGTCTGGTAAGAGCTGAGTTCCAGCACCAAGACCTCGCCGTCCTGCGCTGGCTCGATATCCAGCACGCCCCGACCGATATTGCCCGCCATCTGGGTGGGCCTCCCCGCGACCTGTAGGATGTGGTGGATGAGCGCCGTCGTGGTTGACTTGCCGTTCGATCCGGTTACCGCGATCACCTTCGGCACCTGATCCATCTCGTCCCAGTCGGGCGTGGACCACGAGCGGAAGAAAAGCCCGATATCGTTGTCGACCGGCACCCCCGCCGCCATCGCCCGGGCGATGAGCTTGTTCGGTTCGGGGTAAAGATGCGGGATGCCGGGCGAGACGATGAGCGCCGCCACCCCATCCCAGGCAGTGGCGCGGGTCAGGTCGGTCAGCGTGAACCCCGCCGCCTCGGCATTTGCGCGGGCCTCGGGGCTGTCGTCCCAAAGGCAGGGTTCGGCACCGCCCGCGATCAGCGCCCTTGCGGTCGCGAGCCCCGACCGGCCGAGGCCCAGCACGGCGACCTTCCTGCCTTCATATCCCCTGACCGGAATCATGCTGCCCCCATTCCCTTCGCGCCCGCGACAATGCCCTGCCCCCCGCGCGCCTGCAAGGACCCCGCCTTTACGCCTACGCCTGTAGCGTCTAGGGTCGGGCCACGAGAGCACCCGCGAGAGACGCGGCCTCAGAATTCATCCCCCATCCCGAAAGGACGCCATGACCCAGGTAAAAACGGGCGATAAGGTAAGCATTCACTATCGCGGCACGCTGAACGACGGCACCCAGTTCGACAGTTCCGAAGGGCGCGACCCGCTGGAATTCACCGTGGGCTCAGGCCAGATCATCCCGGGCCTCGACAAGGCGCTACCGGGCATGGCGGTTGGCGACAAGAAGTCAGTGCCGGTGCCTGCTGCCGAAGCCTACGGCGCGCACAATCCCGATGCCCGGCAAGCCATTCCACGTGACCAGATTCCCGCTGACATCCCGCTTGAGATCGGAACCGCCCTGCAGATGCGCACACCGAACGGACAGGCGATGCAGGTCACGGTGGCCGAGGTTACGGCCGAGACAGTGACACTCGACGCCAATCACCCGCTGGCGGGCAAGGACCTGAACTTTGACATCGAACTGGTGTCGATCGGCTGAGCTACCAGTCGAAGGGCCGACGGTCGCGGAAGAAACCGCCCGTCGGTCCGTCCTCCGGCAGAAGCGCCAGCCAGATTGCGGTGTCGGCACCTTCTTCGGGACTGCGGTCGGCACCGTCTCCGCCCATTCGGGTTCTGACCCAGCCCGGGCACATCGCATTGACCTTGACGCCCGCGGGCAGGTCGCGCGGCAGCGCTTTCGTCAACGCGTTGAGCGCCGCCTTGGCCACCCCATAAGCACCCGGCCCAGCAAGGCCATGGGCGAAACTGCCCCAGTCGGACGACAGGTTGACGATCCGGCCCCAGCCGGTTTCCCGCCAGTGCGGCAGGTTGAGCCGGATCAGGTCGAGCGGCGCTGACACCATCACCTGCATCGCATCGTCGAAATCGCTCTTGGGGCTCAGCAGCGAGGCGTCGCTGAGGATACCGGCATTGTTGACAAGGATGTCAAAGCCCCCCGCCCCGGTCATGGCGGCGAAATAGCTGTCCGGATCGGTGAGATCGAGCGGAAGAAAACCGCAGCCCAATTCCCCGGCCGCCTTGCGACCAGCGCCTGTATCCCGTGCGCCGATCGTCACCGCGCAACCCTTCTCGGTCAGCCCGGCCGCGATGGCACGGCCAATGCCGCGATTGCCACCAGTGACAAGCGCGGTCGGGCAAGAAGGTCTGTTCATTGGGGCATCCTCGATCATCTGCTGGGTCTTTTGCCGACACGGCCACGGTTTTGCGCCAGCTTGGCCGCATTAATGCTTTATTTAGCAGACACATCCATTCTATGGAAATGTCTGCATCGCCTTCCATTTTGGCCCGTCTGGCCCGGCGCCTGCACCGTGAAACCCGGCTCCTGGGGTTCGTGATCAGCCTCTCGTTCCTCGCCGGGTTCGTGATGTATGTCCGCTATGACGTGATGGTTTTCGGAATGCCGATGCCACTCTTCACCGGTTTGTTATACGCCGGGTTCGTCGGCACCGCCGCGACGCTTGTCAGCCTGCTCCTGCCTGCGCTCCGCGCGATGATCGAGGCGGCCGCAATTTCCCGGCTCGGCATCGCCTTGGCGGCCTACGGTGTGCCGGAATTCGGGCTGAAGCTGGCAACGTCGCCACTACTGAGCGCGACGGTGATCGTTGTGGGCGCGGTTCTCGTACGCAAACTATTCGGCACCGCCACCTTTGCGCACTGGTCGGTCCTGGCGCATGAGACCAGCTATGAAGCGAGCGGCGGCGGCAGAACGGCCGAGGCCAGTTAGTCCGGGCGGACCCGCTCCCCCAGCGCTTCGACGGCACCTTTTGGCGTCAACGTGTAGACGCCGCGCTCCACCCGTTCGAACCAGCCGTAATGATCGGCGCGAAACATTTGCCCGGCGCGTTCGACACCTGTCGTTTTCGCAACCTCGGCGGCCGTGCTCGGCCCGTGGGCGGCCAGATGCGCCGCGCAGAGCAGTGCATCCTGCCGGTAGGCGGTCATGCGTTTGATCCCTGTCGTGCCGCCGGTATTCGGATCGCCGACACGCCGGTCGAACTCGCGGATCAGACGGCCCGCCTTTCGGGCGTTCAGGCGCGGCTGATAGGGTCCGGGATCGAGATGGGCCTCGACCCCGCCATGCTTTACCGCCAGAAGCCCGAGGCCAAGGCGGCGGCAGAGCCGGATAATATCCTTGTAACGCAGCTTCCAACCGCGATCCGACGATACCGGCACCGCCAGATAGACGTGATCAAACATCGTCTGACGCGCGACGCCCTGCATCACCAGCGCCAGCGAAAAGGTCAGCTTCATCTCCACCACAACCGGCGGTTCCTTACCCCTGCGGGCAAGCACATCGCAGTCGCCGATCTCGGCTTTGACCTCATAGCCCTGCGCCTCCAGAGGCGCCTTTACGGGCGCGTAGAGGTCCGCCTCGCGCATCAGCGCAACTTCAGCGTCGCCAGCCCGATCAGCGCGAGGATCAGCGAGATGATCCAGAAGCGGATGACGATCTGCGGCTCGGCCCAGCCCTTCTTCTCGAAATGATGGTGGATCGGCGCCATCAGGAAGACCCTTCGGCCGGTGCGTTTAAAATAGGCGACCTGGATGATGACCGACAAAGCCTCCACCACGAAAAGGCCGCCGACGATGGCCAGCACGATCTCGTGCTTGGTCGCGACCGCGATGGCACCCAGCGCGCCGCCCAAGGCCAGCGACCCGGTATCGCCCATGAAGACCGCCGCCGGGGGCGCATTGTACCAGAGAAAGCCGAGCCCGCCGCCGATAAGGGCCGCGGTGAAGATCAGGATTTCACCTGTGCCGGGCACATAGTGAACGCCAAGATAGTTGGTGAAGTCGGTCCGGCCGACCGCGTAGGCGATCACGCCCAGCGTCGCCGCCGCGATCATCACCGGCATGACCGCCAGCCCGTCGAGCCCGTCGGTCAGGTTCACGGCATTGGCCGCGCCAACGATGACGATCATCGCGAAGGGCACGAAGAAATAACCGAGGTTCAAGAGCGCATCCTTGAAGACCGGGAAAGCCAGCTGGTTGGTGAGGCTGGCCGGGTGGACATAGGCCGCCATCCCGCCCGCAAAGGCCGCGATCACCAGCCCCAGCAACAGTCGCATCCGCGACGACACGCCCTTGGTGTTCTGTTTCGTCACCTTGGCATAATCGTCGGCGAACCCGATCAGCCCATAGGCATAAGTCACGAAAAGCACGATCCAGATATAAGGATTGTCGAGCCGCGCCCAGAGAAGCGTCGCCACAAGGATCGCCGAGAGGATCAGCAAGCCCCCCATCGTCGGCGTCCCGGCCTTGGAAAAATGGCTCTGCGGTCCGTCATCGCGGATCGGCTGACCCTTTTTCTGCTTGCGGCGCAATAAGTTGATCAGCGGTTGGCCGAAGAGAAAGCCAAATACCAGAGCCGTGAAAAACGCCGCCCCCGCGCGGAAGGTAATGTAGCGGAACAGGTTGAAGACATCGCCGCCTTCGGCCAATCCGGAAAGCCAATACAGCATCTATTCAGTCCCCCGTGCCTCGCCCGCACCCGGCTGCCCGAGCTTTCTGAGCGCGTCAACCACAAGGCTGACCTTCGATCCTTTTGATCCCTTCACCAGCACCACATCACCGGCATCCGCAAGGTGATGGGCGCGCTCGGCCAGTTCCCCGGCGCGGTCAAACCATTCGCCACGCTGACGTTCCGGCAGCTTCTGCCAGAGCGCGCGCATCCTTGGCCCGACGCAATGAACAACGTGAAACCGCGCCATCGCCGGGTGGTCCGCCACCGCCTCATGCATGGCGCCCTCGTCGGGGCCAAGCTCCAGCATATCGCCCAGAACCGCGATGCGGCGACCTTCGAGTTTACGGCCGATACCGTCGCGGGGTTCGGTGACCGCGAGAACCTCCAAGGCGGCGGCCATCGAGGCGGGGTTGGCGTTGAAGGCATCGTCGATCAGGTCGAAGCTCAGCGCCTCATCGACGATGTCGAGATAGATGCGCTCGCGCTGGCCCCGGCCTGCTGGCGGGCGCCACTGGCCGATGTCGCAGGCCGCAACAGCAGGGTCCGCACCAACGGCATCGGCGACGGCAAGCACGCCCAGCGCGTTGGCGGCGAAATGGCGTCCTGCCGTCTGGACCTTGAAGAGTACCGGCTCGCCTGCCCTTGTGGCCCGCACAATGGTCGTATCCTGTGCCAGCTTGACCTCGTCCAGCCGATAGTCGCTGTCCTTGACCGGGCCGAACGTGATTACACGGGCGGCCGTCGCGGCGGCACCGGCAAGAATCGGGGTCACATCCAGGCCCGTCGGGATGACGGCCACGCCATCCGGCTCCAGCCCCTCGAAGATCGAAGCTTTTTCGCGGGCGATGCCCTCGATATTCTCGAACGCCTCCAGATGGGCAGGCGCGATCGTGGTGATCATCGCGACATGGGGCCGGGCGAGGCGGGCAAGGGGCGCGATCTCTCCGGGATGGTTCATGCCGATCTCGATCACCGCGAAATCGGCGTCTTGGGGCATTCGGGCCAGCGTGATCGGCACGCCCCAATGGTTGTTGAAACTCGCCACGGCGGCATGGACGCTGCCCTGCCCGGCCAGCACTGCGCGCAGCATCTCCTTGGTGGAGGTCTTGCCCACCGACCCCGTCACCGCAATCACCCTCGCCCGCGTGCGCACCCGACCTGCCGCGCCAAGCGCGGTCAGTGCGGTCAGCACATCCGGCACGACCAGCAGGGGATCGGCTTCCGAGCAACCTTCGGGGTTACGCGATACCAGCGCGCCCGCCGCGCCCTTCTTCAATGCGTCAGCGACGAAATCGTGGCCGTCACGCACATCCTTCAGCGCGACGAACAGATCACCGGGCTGGATCGAGCGGGTATCAATGGAAATCCCACTGGCTTCGAAAGCCTTCGCCGCCTTACCGCCAGTCGCGGCTTCGACCTCGGCCGATGTCCAGAGCACGCCCATCAGATGCGTCCCTCAAGCGCCGCGACCGCGACAGATGCCTGTTCGGCATCGTCAAAGGGATAGACGTCGGTACCGACGATCTGCCCGGTCTCATGGCCCTTGCCGGCGATCAGCAGCGCGTCGCCCGGTTGCAGCGCATCGACGCCGCGCAGGATTGCCTCGGCCCGGTCGCCGATCTCGGTCGCCTCGGGGCATCCCGCCATAACCTCGGCACGGATCGCGGCGGGGTCCTCGGTGCGGGGATTATCGTCGGTGACGATGACCACATCGGCAAAGGCCGCCGCGGCCTCGCCCATTAGGGGACGTTTCAGCCGGTCGCGGTCACCGCCCGCACCGAACACCACAACGATGCGGCCCATGACATGCGGGCGGAGCGATTGCAGGGCCGAGGCGAGTGCGCCCGGCTTGTGCGAATAATCGACAAAGACCGTCGCGCCATTGTCGCGCTTGGCGGCAAGCTCCATCCGCCCCCTAACGGTGACAAGACCGGGAAGCGTCCCGAAAACGGCTTCCGGCTCCTCCCCCGCAGCCATGACGAGGCCGGCGGCGGCCAGAACGTTTTCGGCCTGAAAGCCGCCGATCAGGGCAAGACGCACCAGATGCGGCTTGCCGTCGAAGGTGAAGCGCAGGTCCTGCCCCGTCGCATCGAAGCGCTGAGATGTGATGCAAAGGTCGGCGACCGGATTGCGGCCAATGGTCAGAAGGCGCTGGCCGCGATGGCGCGCGATCTCCAGCATCTCGCGCCCGCGTGCATCGTCGATGTTGATGACGGCCGTGCCCTCTTCGGGCAGGACACGGGCAAAGAGCCCCGCCTTGGCCGCGAAATAGTCGTCAAAATTGGCGTGGTAATCGAGGTGGTCCTGGCTGAAATTCGTGAACGCCGCCGCGTCGAGCCGTACCCCGTCCAGTCGCCCCTGATCGAGCCCGTGGGACGAGGCCTCCATCGCCGCATGGGTGACACCGGCATCGGCCATCTCGCGCAGCACGCGGTGCAACGTGATCGGTTCGGGCGTCGTGTGGGCGAGGGGCGCGGTGAAATCGCCCATCACGCCCATCGTGCCGAGATTGGCGGAAACCCGCCCAAGCGCCTGCCATATCTGCCGGGTGAAGGTCGCGACCGAGGTCTTGCCCGACGTGCCGGTCACCGCGACGACGGTTTCGGGCTGACGCTCGAACCACAGGGCGGCGGTGTAGGCCAGCGTCTGGCGCGGGTCCTCGGTGACGATCAGCGCCGCGTCGGAAGCGTTAAGCTCGGCCCGGGCGATCTCCACACCCTCGCGGTCGGTGAGGATCGCACCTGCCCCCATGCGCAAAGCATATTGAATGAATTCAGCACCATGCATCCGGCTGCCGGGAAGAGCGGCGAAGAGATGCCCCTCCTTAACCTGACGGCTGTCGACGGAAAGGCCGGTGATGCGCGCCTCGCGTCCGCCCTGGGCAGTCAGGCCAAGTTCACCCAGCGATTTGGTCCCGGCCATGAAATTCGTCCCCGCCACATGTCTGCCCTCAGTTGCGGACGCGTATTACCCCGGCCTCTGCCACAGGTTCAAGCTCGGGTCTCAACCCCAGCAAGGGTGCTGCGCGACGGATGATCTCTGCCCCCACCGGCACTGCCGTCCAGCCCGCCGTGCGGCGGGGTTCGGTGCCGGAGGTTTCGACCGGCTCGTCCAGCGACACGACCAACACATATTTCGGATCGTTTGCGGGGAAGATCGAGGCGAAGGTCGCGATGACCTTGTCCTTGTGATAGCCCTTGCCATTGGCCAGCGGCTTGTCGGCAGTCCCGGTCTTGCCGCCGACAGCATAGCCCGGCACCTCGCCAAAACTTGCCGTGCCCCGCACCACGACCTGCCGCAACATGTCCCGGATCGTGGCCGATGTCACCTCGGACACCAGACGCGCGCCGGTTTCCACCTTGTCGCGCTTCAGGATCGTGGGCGTGATCCGCGTGCCGCCATTGACGAGCGAGGCATAGGCCGAGGCCAGATGCAGCGGGCTTGCCGCGACGCCATGGCCGTAGGACACGGTCAGCGTGGTGATCTCTGGCCATTTCGCAGGTCTAAGGGGCTTACCCGTAGGAGCCTCGACAAGTTCGATCGACGTCGCATCGAACATCCCGAGGGCTTGCAGAAACTGCTGCTGCCGCTCGCCGCCGATCAGCTGGGCGATATGTGCGGTGCCGATATTCGAGGACTTCACGATCACATCGGTGACGGAAAGTTGCGGCCCGTAATTGTGGAAATCGCGGATCTTGAACTTGCCCCAGAACATCGGCCCCTTGGTCTCGACCATCGTCGTGGGAGCGACCAGACCCAGTTCCATCGCCTGCGCCACAGCAAAGATCTTGAAGGTGGAGCCCAGCTCATAGACCCCCTGTACCGCGCGGTTGAAAAGCGGGCTGTCAGAAGGATCGCCCTTCAGCAGCGGCGCGGGCCGGGTGTTCGGATCAAAGTCCGGCAGTGAGGCCAATGCCACCACTTCGCCGGAATGCACATCCATCAGAACCGCCGTCGCACCCTTGGCGTTCATCAGTTTCATGCCGCCATAGAGCACATCCTCGACGGTCGACTGGATCGTCAGATCGAGCGAGAGCGCCAGCGGCGCACCGCCATTCGCGGGGTCGCGCAGCCATCCGTCGAACGTCTTTTCAACGCCCGCAACACCAACAACCTCGGCCGAATGCACACCTTCACGCCCGAAGCTCGCACCGCCCAGGACATGGGCCGCAATCGCGCCGTTCGGATAAAGCCGCATCTCACGCGGACCGAAAAGAAGGCCGGGATCGCCGATCTCATGCACGAGCTGCATCTGCTCGGGCGAGATTTTCTTCTTGACCCACAGGAACTTGCGCTTACCGCCGAAGTCGGCTTTCAGGCGCTCCTCGTCGAGGTCGGGAAAGATTGCGACCAGTTCGGACGCCGCGCGTGCGGGATCGACCATGAGCTGCGGCTGGGCATAGAGCGAATGGGTGACGAGGTTCGTCGCCAGTATGCGCCCCTTCCGGTCGGTGATATCGGCGCGCTGCGCGATGATCGATGCGCCGGTCGCGGCCGTCTGCGGTTCGGCCGGTTCGGTCGAGGCCAGAACCCCCATACGGGCGCCGACGGTGATGAAGGCCGCAAGAAAGGCGAGGCCCAGGAGCAAAAGCCGCCCCTCTGCGCGGACACGTGCCTTGTCGCGCATCGCCTCATGCCTGAGGCGGATATTCTCGCGTTCAATCGCGTCCGGGTTCTCACCCTTTTCACGGGCCGACAGGATGCGGGCAAGCGGGCGAAGCGGTGTCCGGGTCATTGTGCGACCTCACTAAGCGCGACCGTATCTACGGGATCGGTAATCGGCGGCAACGCGACTGCAGGATAGCGCACTTCAGATATACCGCCGAACTGCCGGGGATCGAGCGGTAGAAGACCAAGGCGTTCGAAGTTGATATCCGCCAGTCCGCGCAACCGGTCGGGTCGGTTGAGATAGGCCCATTCCGCCCTCAGAACGCCAAGGCTTTCGCGATACTGACCAATTTCGCGCTGAAGCTCGCGTATCTCGGCAAGTTCGGCCTGGGTCCTGTAGTTTTCACGATACGCCCAGAAGGCAAGCGCCATGACGGCGGCGGCGGCAAGGACAACGATCAGGCTGCGCATCAGTTTCGCCCTTCAAGCGCGGGTTTCGGAAGGCCGAGCGCGGCGCGGTCGACTGAACCGGCGGGCGCGTCGGTACGGATGCCGACGCGCAGTTTTGCAGACCGCGCGCGCGGATTTTCTGCAAGCTCGTCATCGTCAGGCCCGGCGGCTTTGCGGGTCTTGAGCGTGAAGGCCGGGGTCACCTGCTCACGCGCAGGGGCATAACGGCTGCCCTGCCCCTTGCCGCCCGAGCGAAGCTGGAAGAATCGCTTGACGATGCGGTCCTCCAACGAATGGAACGTGACAACGGCAAGCTGCCCGCCGGGCTTCAGCGCCCGTTCAGCCGCCTCCAGCCCCTCGGCTAACTGCCCAAATTCGTCGTTCACTGCGATCCGAATCGCTTGAAAACTGCGCGTTGCGGGATGGCTCTGCCCCGGCTTCTGGCGCGGCAGGCACCGTTCGATGACCGAGGCCAGTTCCAACGTCCGCGAAAACGGCCGCGCAGCGACAATGGCGCGGGCGATCCGGCGCGACGCGCGTTCCTCACCATAGTGATAGAGGATATCGGCGATCTCGGACTCGGAAGCCTCGTTCACCAGGCCGGCCGCTGTCGGGCCGCTATCGCCCATGCGCATGTCAAGCGGGCCATCTTTCTGGAAGGAAAAGCCCCGCTCGGCCTGATCGAGCTGCATCGACGACACGCCGAGGTCGAGGACGACGCCATCGACAGGTTCACCAGCCAAGCGGTCCATATCGGAAAACGTGCCTTCGACCAGTTTCAGCCGGTCGCCATATTGCCCGGCCCAGTCTTCGGCCATGCGAAATACCATCGGATCGCGGTCGATGCCAATGACCCTGTCCGCCCCTGCCTCAAGCAGTCCGCGCGAATAGCCTCCCGCGCCAAAGGTGCCGTCGATCCATGTGCCGGAGACGGGTGCGACCGCCTCTAGGAGCGGCCGCAACAAAACCGGGATATGGGGGGCGTCTGATATGCGGGCGGCGGCAGCAGCCATCTCTCACCCTTTCGGCAGGGATGGCAGGAGGCTTCTTGGGTCGAAGTCCTCGGGATACTGATCAGCGAGCTTCGCGCTCCGCCGTGCGGCCTTAGCCTCGTAGGCTTCGGGATTCCAGATGCGGAAATAATCACCGGCCGAGATGAAGAACGCCTCACTCGTCAGTCCGATCTTGTCGCGGTATTTCTGCGGGATGGTCAGGCGGCCGTCATCATCGATCTGGGCCTCAAACGACTGACCGTACATCAGTTCCTCAATCATCAGACGTTCGGGCGAGCCGCGCTGCATCAGGCCGATCTGGTCGTCCATCTCGTGGATCGCTTCCATGGAGAAGACGTCGAGCCAGTTCTGGCTTTCCGGTCCGTAGACAATGACGATGTTGGGGCGGAGGCCCTCAGTCCAGTCGGGGTCGGAGGCCTCGATCACGCGGCGGAACGGCGCGGGGATGGAAACGCGACCTTTCGCGTCCACCTTAAACGTATCCGATCCTCTGAACCTGCGTGCCAAGGGCCCGCGCTCCTTACCTGTCCCCTCCCCCCGAAATCCGCCTTTGGACCCCTGAAACGACAACGGCGGATTGGGCTGCTGCCACTGCCCAATCCGCCGCCCTCGTCCCATCTCTGGGTTGTCCGGCTGCGCATGCCACCTGGGGGGATGTCTGCTCGCTCACGCGCCGGATCTTTGGTTCGATGAAAGCGGGTGCCTGTATGAAACCTGACTTTCGCCTTTTGGGTCTTGATGCCCTTGAGCCCGTCCTCATCGGTGTATTAGGGATGCCATGGGAATTTACGGGAAGCAAGAAAAATCTTACCTCGAAAGGCACCAGAAGTTGCGCCAGGGATTGCTGCAACGCAACAATTAGTAGGAGATGCCCTCGAATTTATCCTACAATTTGCTGAGCAGCTCACAATTGGCGCTATATATAGACATCAAGGCCTCTAGCACCCAGATCCCATAATATCCCAGAAAATTTCACTGATGTCGAAGATCGATTGAAAAACATAGTCCGACGCCGCATTGAGCAGCCAGAATCACGCTGAAACACGAGAAATCACAGCCCGTTGATTCGTTTCATGGTTGGATTTCGACGTTACTCCCATCCATTCCCATGGAGCCGCCAACGGTCCCGTGAATTCCCAGATCAGGCCATGCCGCCCGCGACAAGCCGCTGGGCAAGACGCGCATAGGCCTCGGCGATCGGTCCCTCGCCCGCCGCGATGGGCGTTCCGGCGTCCCCCGCCAGCCGCACGTCGAGACTGAGGGGAATCTCGCCCAGGAACGGAACGCCAAGCTTCTCAGCCTCGGCAGCGACCCCGCCGTGCCCGAAGATATGCGCCTCGTGCCCGCAATTGGGGCAGACATAGGTCGACATGTTTTCGATCAGGCCGAGGATCGGCGTCTTCAGCTTGCCGAACATGTCGATGGCGCGGCGGGCGTCGAGAAGCGCCACATCCTGCGGGGTAGAGACGATGAGCGCGCCGGTCACATGGCTTTTCTGGCAAAGCGTCAGCTGTACGTCGCCTGTACCGGGCGGCAGGTCGACGATCAGAACGTCAAGTTCACCCCAGGCAACCTGACCCAGCATCTGCTGAAGCGCGCCCATCAGCATCGGCCCGCGCCAGACCACGGCCTCATCCTCTTTCAGCATCAGACCGATGGACATGAAGGTGACGCCATGGGCCTGCAGGGGGATGATGGTCTTGCCATCGGGAGAGGCGGGGCGTTTTGACAGCCCCATCATGCGTGGCTGCGAGGGGCCGTAGATATCAGCATCCAAAAGTCCAACGCGGCGCCCCTGCCGCGCGAGCGCTACGGCGAGGTTGGACGACACGGTGGATTTACCCACCCCGCCCTTACCCGACCCCACGGCCAGGATGCGATCCACACCGGCGATCTTGGCGGGCCCCGCCTGCGGCGTCGGATGACCGCCGATCTTCAGCGAAGGCGGCGCGGGTTTCGCGGCAGGCCCATGCGCGGTCAGCAGGGCTGAGACCGTCTCCACTCCGGGCAAAGCCTTCACTGCCGCCTCGGCCGCCTGACGCACCGGCTCCATCCGCCGCGCGATCTCCGGGTCCGGCGCTTCGATCACGAAGCGGATGCTGTCACCCTCGATCGTCAGCGCCCGAACCAGATCGCGCGAGACGAGATCTCCACCATCGGGCAAAGCGAGACGGGATAGAGCGGCGAGAACGGTGTCGCGAGTCTGTGTCATGATGTCTGTCCTTCAGGTCGGACCCAACATGCCCGCTTTCCGGGCAAGGACAAGGGGGACATTGCCGCTTCTTTACGCAGACCCGTAAGCTACCGCTAGGGAAGGTAAATTTCCCGTGATGCGCTATGCAATTGCTGCATGGCAGCATTGATCGCGGCAGGTATTGTGCAATTGCAGCATGGGGTCCATGTTAACGGCAACGGCGCCACAGACGGTGCCAATGATCCGAATGATGAGGCAAGAAAAATGGCTTATTCAACTGTTACCCGTGGCACCCATATCGGCCTCGCCGACCGTGTCGCCGCTTTCTTCACCGCGCTCCGCGACAGCCGTCAGCGTTACCGCATGTATCGCCAGACCGTTAAGGAATTGTCGGTGCTGAGCGACCGCGAACTGCACGACCTCGGCCTGCACCGCTCTTCGATCGACGCGATCGCGCTGGAAGCGGCCTACGGCAAGTAAGTTTCTCTGCGGGCCTCCTCCTCCCCCGGTCTGCGGAACATGCGGCGGCTCCTCCTCCCTGAGGCCGCCGCAGAGATCGGACCCGAAGGGTCCACGACGATGCGCCTCCCCCTCCTCCTCCCTGGGGTTGGCGATGTGAAATGCGGCGGTGGCGTCCTCCTCCCTGCCACTGCCGCATCTTCACCCTGATCCGGCTGACCCACCTCCTCCCGGGACAGCCGCGATGAAGATGGGCGGCGCCCCTCCTCCTCCCTGAGGCGCCGCCCGTTTTCATCCGGATTACGACGGTCCCTCTCTCCCCCTTGGGATCGTGGTTGCGACTGGCGGTGCCTCAGCGGCACCGCCTTTTTCGTTTCACGGATTTAGAAAAATGCGGCCCGCGAAGCGGGCCATTTCCCCTGTCTCGCCTGCGCGCTTGCGCGCTTCGGCTCGGGCTGCCTCCGGCGGGAGTGTTTCCGCGATGAAGAAGCTCAGAACGGAATGTCGTCTGCCGCTTCGGCGCTGACGATGAAGCTTGCCACGACATGTTTGGTGCCCGCCTTGTCGAAGGCGACCTCCAGCTTGTCGCCCTCAATCCCCTCGACGATGCCGTAGCCGAATTTCTGGTGGAAGACGCGGTCGCCCTCGGTGAAGATCGAAACCGCATCAAGGTCGATCACCACACCCCGCGCCTCGCGCGGCTGGCTGACGGGGCGGGTCTGGCTGCGGCTTTGCATGCGCTTCCAGCCGGGCGAGTTGTAGACATCGGCCCGTGCGGCGCGATCCTCGATCCCGGCCGACATGGCAGCGGCCCCGTAGCCGCCGCCATAGAGGCCGGGTGGCGTCAGTACCTCGACATGTTTCGCGGGCAGTTCGTCAATAAAGCGTGAGGGCATCTGGCTTTGCCACTGCCCATAGACCCGCCGGTTCCCTGCGAATGAGATCGTGCACAGCTCTTCCGCGCGGGTGATACCCACATAGCCAAGGCGGCGCTCCTCTTCGAGGCCCTTGAGCCCGCTTTCGTCCATGCTGCGCTGGCTGGGGAACAACCCGTCCTCCCATCCCGGTAGGAACACGACCGGAAATTCCAGCCCTTTCGCGGCGTGAAGGGTCATTATGGTGATCTTCTCCTCGGCATCCTCGCTTTCATTGTCCATGATCAGCGAGACATGTTCGAGGAAGCCTTGCAGGTTGTCGAAGCTTTCCAGCGCCTTCACGAGTTCCTTGAGGTTTTCCAGCCGCCCCGGCGCTTCGGGCGTCTTGTCGTTCTGCCACATCGCGGTGTAGCCGGATTCGTCGAGGATCGTTTCGGCCAGCCGGACATGGTCGTAGTCCGCGACCAGCGTCGCCCGGTGCCAGCGATCGATGTTTTCGACGAAGGTCCGAAGCTGCGCGCCGCCCTTGCCACCGATCTGACCCGAGGCAACGCAATAGCGCGCGCCTTCCAGAAGGCTCACCCCATCTTCCCGTGCCTGACGCTGGATCGTCTGCTGCGCCTTATCGCCAAGGCCCCGCTTCGGCGTGTTGACGACCCGCTCGAAGGCGAGGTCATCGTCGGGCGACACGGCGAGGCGGAAATAGGCCATCGCTTCGCGAATCTCGAGCCGTTCGTAGAAGCGCGGGCCGCCGATGACGCGGTAGGGCAGACCGATGGTCAGGAACCGGTCCTCAAAGGCGCGCATTTGGTGAGAGGCGCGGACGAGGATGGCAGTTTCATTTAGGCTAAAGCGATCAAGCGGACTCTCGAGTACCCTCTGATACATGCGAGAAGAGTTGGCGTCTTTGCTAAGAAGCCACTTTATGAGTTTCTCGACACGCGGATTGTTGTAGGCGCTTTTAGTCTTGAACGCGTTCAGAATAAATTGGCGGCGTGTTGGACGCCCTAAACCTGCTCTGGCAAGTTGCGCAAGCTCCTCATGAATGCCCATTGAGCGCAGATTCAATCTCTCTCTCGCCGCACGGTGCGTGCCAGATTGTAGCCCTCCAACTTCCTCCCCAATCCACCGCGCCTCTTCCTCGCCGTCCCAGAGCCCGATGAGGCGCACCTTCTCGCCGCCGTCGGCCTCGGTCCACAATGTCTTACCGAGCCGCCCTGCGTTGGCCGCGATCAGCCCCGAAGCGGCGGCAAGGATATGTTCGGTCGAGCGGTAGTTCTGTTCCAGCCGGATCACGGTCGCGCCGGGGAAGTCCTTTTCAAACCGCAGGATGTTGCCGACCTCCGCGCCACGCCAGCCATAGATCGACTGGTCGTCATCACCGACGCAGCAGATGTTCTTGTGCTTTGCGGCAAGCAGGCGCAGCCAGAGATATTGGGCGACGTTCGTATCCTGATATTCATCGACGAGGATGTAGCGGAACCAGCGCTGGTATTGTTCGAGAACATCAACGTGGTTCTGAAAGATCGTCACTACATGCAAAAGAAGATCGCCGAAATCGCAGGCGTTCAGCGTCAGAAGCCGCGCCTGATAGGCGGCGTAAAGCTCGGTGCCGACATTGTTGAAGGCCGAAGCCTCGGCCGAAGGCACCTGTTCCGGCCCCCAGGCGCGGTTCTTCCAGTTGTCGATCAGCCCCGCCAATTGCCGCGCGGGCCAGCGCTTTTCGTCGATATTCGCGGCGGCGATGATCTGCTTCATCAGCCGGATCTGGTCGTCGGTGTCGAGGATGGTGAAATTCGACTTCAGCCCCACAAGCTCGGCATGGCGGCGCAGCAATTTTACGCTGATCGAATGGAAGGTGCCCATCCAAGGCATCCCCTCCACCGCATGGCCCATCAGCCGCCCCACCCTTTCCTTCATCTCGCGTGCGGCCTTGTTGGTGAAGGTCACCGCCAGAACCTCATTCGGTCGCGCCACGCCACGCGCCAGCAGATGCGCGATCCGTGCTGTCAGTGCCCGGGTCTTGCCCGTCCCCGCCCCTGCCAGCATCAGGACCGGGCCGTCCAGCGCTTCCACCGCCTGCCGCTGCGCCGGGTTCAGGCCGTCGAAATAGGGGACCGGGCGCGCGGCCATCGCGCGGGCGGACAGAGATGCGCCTTCGAAGGCGTCGGTATCGTCGAAACTGCTCATGGGTGGCAATCTAGCCGCATCGGGGAATGAATTAAAGAGAAGTTCACACTCTGTTCTGGCCCTGAAGCTGGACTTTTTCCCCGCGCACCGGAACAACTTCCCCATGGATCTGCATCAGCGTTACCCCGCGATATCCGACCTGAAGGCCCGCGCAAGGGCCCGCATCCCGCATTTCGTCTGGGAATATCTCGACAGTGCGACGGGGACAGAGGCGACGTTGAAGCGCAACCGGGCGAAACTGGACGAGGTTCTGTTTCGTCCCTCGATTCTGCATGGAGAGTTCACACCCGACCTGTCCACCAGACTTTTCGGCCATGACTTTCCTCTACCCTTCGGCATCTCGCCCGTCGGCATGTCCGGCCTGGTCTGGCCCGACGCCGAGCGGCTCTTGGCCTCGGCGGCGGGCACGCTGGGCTTGCCCTATTCCATGTCGACCGTTGCCAGCCAGACACCGGAATTCGTGGCCCCGGTGCTCGGGGATCACGGCTGGTTCCAGATGTACCCGCCGCGCGATCCGGAGATTCGTGCCGATATGCTGAAGCGGGCGAAGGAGGCGGGTTTCTCTGCCCTCATCCTGACCGTCGACGTGCCCGTGGCCAGCCGCCGCGAACGCCAGACCCGATCGGGCCTGACCCAGCCGCCGAAACTGACCCCGCGGCTGATGGCGCAGGTGGCGATGCGGCCTGCCTGGGCGCTGGGGACGCTGCGGACGGGGATGCCGCGGATGCGGCTGATGGATGGCTATGCGGACACCAAGGTCAGCCTCTCCTCAACTGCCCATATCGGCTATCTTTTGCGCACCTCGCCCGATTGGGACTATGTGAAAGCCTTGCGCGACGCGTGGGAGGGGCCGCTGATCGTCAAGGGCGTGCTGCGCCCCGACGATGCCGCCCGGTTGCAGGACGAGGGCGTCGACGCGATCTGGGTGTCCAACCATGCGGGCCGCCAGTTCGACGCCGCCCCCGCGACGATCGAGGCCCTGCCGCAGGTCCGGGCGGCGACCACCCTGCCCGTCATCTTCGACAGCGGGATCGAGGGTGGGCTTGATATTCTCCGCGCCCTCGCCCTTGGCGCCGATTTCGTGATGCTGGGCCGGGCCTGGCACTATGCGCTTGGCGCTCTGGGTGCCGAGGGGCCTGCCCATCTGACAGATATACTCGCCAAGGATATGGCGGCGAATATGGGCCAGTTGGGGGCAAAGGCGCTTTCCGATCTGCCGGGTTGCCTGCTGCAAGCCTGAACGTCGCTTTCGGCATAATTACTTCGTTTGCGCATCAGATCGTAGCGCTACGGGGCATATAGGGAACGAAACGTTACCGAATCCTGACGGATCGGCCGTTTGGGGGCTTGCGCTGCAGCGCAGCATCCCTACAGTTCGCGCCGCGCCACCCGGGGAGGGACCGATGACCGAGTTCAAGAAAATCCTTGTCGCAAACCGTGGAGAGATCGCGATCCGCGTCATGCGCGCCGCGACTGAACTGGGTAAGCGCACCGTGGCAATCTATGCCGAGGAAGACAAGCTGTCACTCCACCGCTTCAAGGCGGACGAGGCCTACCGGATCGGCGAAGGCATGGGACCGGTTCAGGCCTATCTCTCGATCGCCGAGATCATCCGGGTCGCAAAGGACTGCGGCGCGGACGCGATCCATCCGGGTTATGGCCTCCTCTCCGAAAACCCGGAATTCGTTGAGGCCTGCGCTGCCAACGGCATCACCTTCATCGGTCCGAAGGCCGAGACGATGCGGGCGCTTGGCGACAAGGCGTCTGCCCGCCGGGTTGCGATCGCGGCCGGTGTTCCGGTCATCCCGGCGACCGAGGTGCTGGGCGACGATTTCGACGCGATCAAGAAGGAAGCCGCCGAGATTGGCTATCCCTTGATGCTCAAGGCGTCCTGGGGCGGTGGCGGTCGCGGCATGCGCCCGATCACCAAGCCAGAGGAACTGGTCGAGAAGGTCCGCGAGGGACGGCGCGAGGCCGAAGCCGCCTTTGGCAATGGCGAAGGCTATCTGGAAAAGATGATCCTGCGCGCGCGCCACGTCGAGGTGCAGATCCTCGGCGACCAGCACGGGTCGATCTATCACCTCTATGAACGCGACTGCACCGTCCAGCGCCGCAACCAGAAGGTCGTCGAACGTGCGCCCGCGCCGTATCTGACGGAAGAACAGCGTGCCGAGGTCTGCGAGCTCGGCCGCAAGATCTGCGCCCATGTAAACTACGAATGCGCGGGCACCGTCGAATTCCTGATGGATATGGATGACGGCAAGTTCTACTTCATCGAGGTGAACCCCCGCGTTCAGGTCGAGCATACCGTCACCGAGGAGGTGACCGGCATCGACATCGTGCAAAGCCAGATCAAGATTGCCGAGGGCAAGACGCTGGCCGAAGCGACGGGCATCGCGCGGCAGGAGGATATCCAGCTCAAGGGCCACGCGCTGCAATGCCGGGTCACGACCGAGGACCCGCAGAACAACTTCATCCCCGATTATGGCCGCATCACCGCCTACCGCTCCGCGACGGGCATGGGCATCCGTCTGGACGGTGGCACCGCCTATTCAGGCGGCGTCATCACCCGCTACTACGATTCGCTTTTGGTCAAGGTCACGGCCTGGGCCCCGACGCCGGAACAGGCGATTGCGCGGATGGACCGGGCCTTGCGCGAGTTCCGTATCCGGGGCGTTTCGACCAATATCGCCTTTGTCGAGAACCTCTTGAAGCACCCGACCTTCCTCGACAACACCTATACGACGAAGTTCATCGACACGACGCCGGGGCTTTTCAACTTCAAGAAACGCCGCGACCGGGCGACGAAGATCCTGACCTATATCGCCGATATCACGGTGAACGGGCATCCCGAGACGGCAGGCCGCCCGAAACCCCATGCCGAGGCGCGCGCGCCTAAGCCCCCCGCCCTCCGCGCGGCTCCGGCTAAAGGCACCCGCAACCTCCTGGAGGAAAAGGGTCCGCAGGCCGTAGCCGACTGGATGGCGTCGCAGAAAAAGCTGCTCTTGACCGACACGACGATGCGCGACGGGCACCAGTCGCTGCTGGCGACCCGGATGCGGTCGATCGACATGATCAAGGTCGCGCCCGCCTATGCGGCGAACCTGCCGGAACTGTTCAGCGTCGAATGCTGGGGCGGCGCCACCTTCGACGTGGCCTACCGCTTCCTGCAGGAATGCCCCTGGCAACGCCTGCGCGATCTCAGGAAGGCCATGCCGAACCTGATGACGCAAATGCTGCTGCGCGCCTCGAACGGCGTTGGTTACACCAACTATCCCGACAACGTGGTGCAGGAGTTCGTCCGTCAGGCCGCGACGACCGGCATCGACGTCTTCCGCGTCTTCGACAGCCTTAACTGGGTTGAGAACATGCGCGTCGCGATGGATGCGGTGGTCGAGAACAACAAGGTCTGCGAAGCAGCGATCTGTTATACCGGCGACATCCTGAACCCCGACCGGGCAAAATACGACCTGAAATATTATGTCGGCATGGGCAAGGAACTGAAGGCCGCAGGCGCGCATGTGCTCGGCCTGAAGGACATGGCGGGGCTTCTGAAGCCCGCTTCGGCACGCGTTCTTTTCAAGGCGCTGAAAGAAGAGGTCGGCCTGCCGATCCATTTCCACACCCACGACACCTCGGGCATTGCCGGGGCCACGATCCTCGCTGCCGCCGATGCGGGCGTAAGCGCCGTCGATGCGGCGATGGACGCCTTCTCGGGCGGCACCTCGCAGCCCTGTCTCGGCTCCATCGTCGAGGCGCTGGCCCATACCGACCGCGACACCGGACTCGACATCGGTGCGATCCGCGAGATTTCGAACTACTGGGAAGGCGTTCGCCACCAGTATGCCGCGTTCGAAAGCGGTCTCGAAGCGCCCGCCTCCGAAGTCTACCTGCATGAGATGCCGGGCGGCCAGTTCACCAACCTCAAGGCGCAGGCCCGCAGCCTTGGCCTTGAAGAACGCTGGCACGAAGTGGCGCAGGCCTATGCCGACGCCAACCAGATGTTCGGCGATATCGTCAAGGTGACGCCCTCTTCCAAGGTCGTGGGCGACATGGCCCTGATGATGGTGGCGCAGAACCTTTCCCGCGCGCAGGTGGAAGACCCCGCCACCGACGTCGCCTTCCCCGATTCCGTCGCCGACATGATGCGCGGCAATCTCGGCCAGCCGCCGGGCGGCTTCCCGGAAGGGATCATCCGCAAGGTGCTGAAGGATGAAAAGCCCAATACCGAACGGCCCGGCAAGCATCTGAAACCCGTCGACCTCGAAGCGACCCGAGCGAGCGTCACGAAAGAGCTTCTGGGTTTTGCCGTTGATGACGAGGACCTGAACGGTTACCTGATGTATCCCAAGGTCTTCCTCGACTACATGGGCCGCCACCGCATCTATGGCCCGGTGCGCACCCTGCCCACCCGGACCTTCTTCTATGGCATGCAGCCGGGCGAGGAGATCTCGGCCGAGATCGACCCAGGCAAGACGCTGGAAATCCGGCTTCAGGCGGTGGGTGAGACCAATGAGGAAGGCGAGGCCAAGGTCTTCTTCGAACTCAATGGCCAGCCCCGCGTCATCCGGGTGCCAAACCGGGCGATCAAGGCCAAGACCGCGGCCAAACCGAAGGCCGCCGAAGGCAACCCGAACCATATCGGCGCGCCGATGCCCGGCTCGGTCGCCTCGGTTGCGGTCAAGGCCGGGCAGACCGTCAATGCGGGCGACCTTCTTCTCACCATCGAGGCGATGAAGATGGAAACCGGAATCCATGCCGACCGGGCCGCGACCGTGAAGGCGGTGCTTATTCATCCCGGAAGCCAGATCGAGGCCAAGGACCTTTTGGTGGAACTGGAATGATCCACCCGTGAGGGGCGCGGCCATGACGACGCCGGAACTCCGTGTGATCCGGCGTCGGCTCTGACTAGACGAACGTATGCGGCCAACGCAGAGTTACGGTGACCACGTGGCCCGGGCAATTCCAGCCCCTCGGCTGGGAACAACGCTTTAGTTCCGCATTAACCCGTCCCCCCTAGAGTCTTCCGGGACAGAGCGGGGTGACTGATGCCAGATGCGGTAAGACTTGGGCTCGAACAGTTTCTCGTCGAGGATGTGATCCTGACACTGGGGAATATCCGTAGGACCTTCCGTTGGGTCCGCGAATCCGGTCCCGGCGCTGATCCGGCAGAGCTTTACGAGCGACTGGACCGGCTTGACCGTCTTATCGACGTGGTGGAGACGCGGGCCCGTGATGTCTGTCACCGGCTGCACACCGCCGGTGGCCAGCTTGCCCGCTGTTCCCGGGCATCATATCACGAGGAAATCCCGATCTCGGTGGCAATTCTCGATGCTTTGGTCGGTGACGAAGAGCCTCCCCTGTTCCGCAGCCAGCGGCGCTGACAGGCGAAGCCAATGCCGCGCGCAACCCATTGCCGACTGGTGATGCGGCGGTCGAAAAATCTGCCTGCGACATACGATTTTCCTCTTGCAGCCGGTCCTGAGGTCTACTAAATCGCTCCCACCCAAGGACGCGGGCGTAGCTCAGGGGTAGAGCATAACCTTGCCAAGGTTAGGGTCGTGAGTTCGAATCTCATCGCCCGCTCCAAAAAACACGGGGCACCTTCGGGTGCCCTTTGTTTTTTCGCGGCTCTGTCCCTTCGCCATATCGGTGCCGCAATCCTCCGAACTACCGGATTTCCAGCCTTTGCAGGCAAAACCGAAAAATCTAAGATAATCAGCATTCTTTGCAATCAATGCGGAAACTGTTCGCGAGTTTTTGGGACGGTGGCCACATTTGGGACATAGTTGAGACGCTTTTTTGACTTGATGGTCGGCAGGTGCGACCTTTGACCCAGTTCGGTCCCGGCAGCATATCAGCCGACTTTGCCAACGCATTTTTGAAAGGGTGGACAAATGAAACTCGTAACCTTTGCAGCATCCAGACAGGTAATTGCAGCAGTGGCTTTGGTACTACCGGGGCTGGTTGCAACGGGTGCATCCGCACAGTCGGCTGCGCCGTCTCAGGAAGAGCTTCAGGCTTTCTGCGATCGCACCAAATTTACCCGAAGCGAAATCCGCCGCATTCAGCGTGGCAGGTATTTCGACGATATTCTTGAATACACGCTCGAAAACTGTCCGTTCGTTACCGCCGCTCTCACCAGTATCCCGACGGCGACAATTGACGCCGACCCCGAAGAAAAGCGTGACGACAAGCCGCGCCCGCAGCCGACCGGCGGCGGCGGCGGCGGCGGCGGCGGCGGCGGCGGCGGCGGCGGCGGCGGCGAGGAAGAAGAAACAGAAGAAGAGACCGGTGGCGAGGGTGAAGGCGAATCCTGTGGCGAATGCCAACGCGAACCCGGTGGCGAAGGCGAAGGTGAGAAATAGATCGCGCCGGTCGCCAATCTGATTCCACCGGCTGAAAAAGCCGTGGTGCATCGCGGACCGCCCGGAAAGGGCGGCCCGCAACCTGATCTCAACGAAAGACGCCGCCGGCCAGTGCCGCGCTCCATTTGGACGGCGCATCCGGGTTTTGGATTCGAAGGAAGCTGTATCCTGTCTTCCACCATGGAAGAATCTGGTTGCGGACATTGTCGAGGACAAGGTCGCCACGATCTGTGCGCAACACCAGAACCGCGTGGGATGCCTTTCGCCGATCGAGAACGGTGGCAATCAGCAGTTTCCCGGGTGCGACACCGTGCCGGATCAGCTCCATCTTCTTCAGCAAGACAAAGTCCTCGCAATCGCCACCGCGGGCGGTTGGCAATGCCCAGACTTCGTCGTCACCATATTGTCGTCGGTCCGAAATTGACCGGGTCTTCAGGTTGACGGTCCGGTTGACCTGCCTGGCGAGTTTCAGTTCGTCAAGACCCGCGCGTGTCATCACGTTGTCCCGTGCGCAAGCCCACTGGTAACGGTCACATATTCCCGCAAAACCTGCCGGGGCGGCGATTGGTTTCTTCGTGTTTATGTAGGGCTCAGTGGCCGTATTGGCCCGGACTTGCGACGACATCAGGACTGCTGCAACACAATAGAACATCATGCGAGCCGACGCGCCTCTACGCCGTCTCGACACCGCCGCACCAGTGCCTGCAGACCCACAATCCCTGTCCCTGCACCCGACAGGGTGTCGCGCAAATCCTCCGATCATGCGGCAGCCTTTACTGTTCTCATCCCCGAAACTGACTGCCACAAAAGGGCCGTTTGATCATGATATCAAGATTTTTGTTCATGACGCCGCGTAAGCGTGCGGATCGCCGCGCATCTCCTCCCCCTTTTCAGGCGATGCGTCGCCGCCTATAAGCGCCCGGCACGAATGCGGAGGCAGCGATGCGCAAAGCGACGATCACGCGGAAGACCGCCGAGACGGACATTTCTGTCGAGATCAATCTCGACGGCAGCGGCAGCTATTCCAACCAGACAGGGGTCGGTTTCTTCGACCACATGCTGGACCAGCTTTCGCGCCATTCGCTGATCGACATCGCGGTCAACGCCAAGGGCGATCTGCACATCGACGACCACCACACCGTCGAGGATTGTGGCATCGCGCTGGGTCAGGCGCTGACACAGGCGCTTGGCGACAAGAAGGGCATCCGCCGCTATGGCCATTTCGCGCTGGCGATGGATGACGCGCAGGTCACGACCGCGCTTGACCTCTCCGGGCGGCCTTACCTTATCTGGAACGTGGATTTCCCGACCGCGAAAATCGGCACGTTTGATACCGAACTGGTGCGCGAGTTCTTTCAGGCGCTCTCGACCCATGGCGGGATCACGCTGCACGTTGACCGCATCCACGGGATCAACAGCCACCACATCGCCGAGGCCGCGTTCAAATCGGTCGCAAAGGCTTTGCGCATGGCGGTGGAGCCTGATCCGCGTGCGGCAGGCGTGCTGCCTTCGACTAAGGGGGCGCTGTGAGCCTGACGGTCCTTGTCGACTACGACAGCGGCAACCTGCATTCGGCCGAGAAAGCGTTTCAGCGCATGGCGACCGAGACAGGGGCCGGGTCGGTCCTCGTCTCGTCCCGGCCTGAGGACGTGGCCCGCGCCGACAGGGTCGTGCTGCCGGGCGACGGGGCCTTTCCCTCTTGCCGCGCCGCTCTTGACCGGTTCAGCGGACTTTTTGAGGCGATTGAAGATGCGGTGACGGTAAGGGCCCGCCCCTTCCTCGGCATCTGCATCGGCATGCAGATGATGGCCACGCGCGGGCTGGAATACCGCGAAACCCCGGGCTTTGGCTGGATCGGTGGTGAGGTGGTGCGGATCACCCCTTCGGACCCATCGATGAAGGTGCCGCATATGGGTTGGAACGATCTGATCGTCGACCATCCGCACCCGGTTCTCTCAGGCATCAAAACCGGTCAGCATGCCTATTTCGTGCATTCCTACCATTTCCGCGTCGCCGACCCGGCCAATCGCCTTGCCCATTGCGATTACGGCGGCGACATCACCGCCATCGTCGGACGCGACAACATGGTCGGCATGCAGTTCCACCCTGAAAAGAGCCAGGCGACCGGCCTGCGCCTGATCGCCAATTTCCTCAACTGGCGGCCATGACCGATATCCCCACGATCCTGCGCGAGATCCTCGATACGGTCGGGCAGAGCGCAGATCGCGGGCAGGTTGCGGACTATATCCCCGAGCTTGCCAGCGTCGATCCCGCGCGGTTCGGCCTGTCGGTCGTGCTGGCAGATGGAAGCCAGTATTCGGTGGGCGATGCGGGCGTACCGTTCTCGATCCAGTCCGTCTCCAAGGTCTTTGCGCTGGCCTTGGCGCTTGGGCGCCTTGGCGACCGGCTTTGGCTGCGGGTCGGGCGGGAACCATCGGGCCTTGCCTTCAACTCCATCCTCCAGCTGGAGCATGAGCGCGGCAAACCCCGCAATCCCTTCATCAACGCCGGTGCCATCGTCGTGACCGACGCAGTTCTGGCTAGCCACGCGCCACGGGAATACCTCGGCGAACTTCTGCGCTTCATCCGCGCGGCGGCCGAGGATGACGATATCCATATCAATGAGGATGTCGCCCGCTCGGAAACCGAAACCGGCCACCGCAACTTCGCGCTGGCGCATTTCATGCGCGGCCATGGCAATCTGGAGAATCCGCCCGACCTTACGCTCGGCGCCTATTTCCACCAATGCGCGGTCGAGATGAGCTGTGACCAGCTTGCCCGCGCAGGCCGCTTCCTGATGGGAGCGCCGGATGCGCCTCGGCTGGTCTCGCCCGACCGGGTGCGGCGGATCAATGCGCTGATGATGAGTTGCGGGCACTATGACGGTTCGGGCGAATTTGCCTATCGCGTGGGTCTGCCGGGGAAATCCGGGGTCGGCGGCGGTATCCTCGTCATCGCGCCCGGGCGCGCCTCCATCGCGGTCTGGTCGCCGGGTCTGAACGCTCAGGGAAACTCAAAACTCGGCACCGAGGCGGTTGAGATGCTTGCCCGCCGCACCGGTTGGTCGGTCTTTGGGTGACATTACTCTGACCGGTCAATGTCGGCGGAATGGGGAGCCGATTTCTTTTAAAGAAATCGGACCGGAAACTTAGGAAGTTTCCGGCTCCCGATATACGCACCACCCCGCGCCTGGCGGGTTTGCGCCGTGACACAGCCTAGCGCAACCTCTGCCACATCTGCCCGTCGCATACCTTGCCAACGCAGCCAAGGACCCTCAGCCGGTCGCCCGACAGCCGTGCCCTAGCATTGTACTCCCGGTCGAAAAGCGGAACCCAGACCCTTCCGCCGCCGTAATTGCCGCCGCCAAACGCCCGCAGCCCCCAAAACAGGTCACGCCCCATCGCCTTGGTGACAACGCTTTTCCCGTTGCGGTCATGGACCTTCATCACCCGGCCGCAATACGCCTCGCCGCAACGGCGGATGACCACCTGCCCGACCTGGCCCTTGTGATCGGGCTCGACCTGCCATGTGCCGAGAATGGGGTCGGCTGAGGCGGGGCCTGGCCAGACCTGCAGTGCCGCCAGAAGTGCCGCGAAGAGCAATGGACGAAACGCCATCCCGACCTCCATCCGCACCGGGCGGCCCGCGCCGCCTGTCTGACCCTGAAGGTAGGAAGGAAAACGCCCGCGCTCAAGCGCGGGCGTGACAATTTCATCGGTGCGAGAGGGTCACTTCACCCGTTGCCAGCTTTGCTTGGAGCAGAGTAGCCCCCCGGCTATGCAGCCCGCCAGTTTCAGGTTGTCGCCGTTCAGCTGGATCTTGCCGACATAGATCTTGTCGTTCGACGGCCGCCAGACCTTGCCGGCATAGTTGCCCTCGCCGTTCGGCACCATGTCGATGACCAGTGTCTTGCCGAGATTGGGAGAGGCGTATTCGCCCTCCGCCTTGAAGGTGCGCGAGATGACGCCGCAATAGGCCGCGCCGCAGGGCGCGATGGTGATATGGGCATAGGAACCGTCATCGGGTTCGGTCTGCCAGACCCCTTCGACCGGGTCGGCCATGGCGGCTCCGGCGGTAAGGGACAGCAGGGCTGCGATGGCGAGTTTCTTCATGGTGGATGTCCTCCCTGACAGTTGCGCCGGATCATCCGCGAAGCCTTGTTGCCCGTCCAGTGTGACGTGACGTTGCAGCGCCTTTGCAATCCCCTGCGGGCTGTGGCAAGAGGCGCCCGCAACCGGCCGGAGACCGCCCATGATCCTCTATCCCGCCATCGACCTGAAGGACGGAAACTGCGTCCGCCTCCTGCATGGCGAGATGGACAAGGCCACCGTCTTCGGCGACGACCCGGCGGCGCAGGCGGCGAAGTTCGAGGCGGCGGGATGCGAATGGCTGCACCTCGTGGACCTGAACGGAGCCTTCGCAGGCCAGCCGGTCAATGCCGCGGCGGTCGAGGCGATCCTGAAGCGGGTGAAGGTGCCCGCCCAGCTTGGCGGCGGCATCCGCGACATGGCGACGATCGAGACCTGGCTCACGAAGGGTCTCGCCCGGGTCATTCTCGGCACTGTCGCCGTCGAAAACCCCGATCTGGTGCGCGAGGCGGCGCGCGCCTTCCCGGGCAAGGTCGCCGTCGGGATCGACGCGCGGAACGGGCACGTCGCGACCAAGGGCTGGGCTGAGGAGACCGACGTGATGGTCACCGATCTGGCCAAAAGCTTCGAGGATGCCGGGGTTGCCGCCATCATCTACACCGACATCCTGCGCGACGGCGCGATGCAGGGGCCGAACATCGCCGCGACCGAGGAGCTTGCCCGCGCGGTCACGATCCCGGTCATCGCCTCAGGCGGGGTCTCCACCCTCGCCGACCTCACCGCGCTCCGCGACACCGGCGTGATCGCCGGGGCAATCTCGGGCCGAGCGCTCTATGACGGCGCGATTGATCTTGGTAATGCGATTGCCGCGCTCCGCGCCTAGCCGCCTGCCGCCAACCCCGTCAGCTTGGCCAAGGCCCCAGTCATCTTGCCGATGACCTCGGCGTCCTCGGGCACCGCCAGATCATCGAAGGTTTCGGCGGGCGACTCATAGACCAGCCAGACCCCTTCGGCATCCTCGTAGACCAGCACTTTCAGCGGCAGGTAGAGCCCTGCCAGCGGATCGGCTTGAATGGCCGGGGTGCCGAGTGCGGGGTTGCCGAAGATCAGAAGCTGCGAGGCCCCGATCGGCATCCCCACCTTCTCTGCGCCCGCACCATGATCGACCCGAGCGAAAACCGTGGCACCTGCCCCGGTCACGGCGGTCTCCAGCCGGTCCATGACCTCGGCGACGCTGCCGCTGGCAGGCACGCGTGTCACATCGTCTTCGTCCGCTACCGCCGGTACGGCCAGCGCGGCGGCCATGATCACACCTGATATCCACTTCATCATTGGCCCTTCCCTGTTGACTTGGCGATACGGCAATGGTCTGGCCTTCTCCTGCCCATGCCAATAAAACATGCCGTGATCGGCAACGGACCGCCTGAACATGCTCAAGACCCGGATCATTCCCTGCCTCGATGTCGCCGATGGCCGCGTGGTCAAGGGCGTCAATTTCGTCGATCTCATTGATGCGGGCGATCCGGTCGAGGCGGCCAAGGCCTATGATGCGGCAGGGGCGGACGAGCTTTGTTTCCTCGATATCCATGCGACGCACGAAAACCGCGGCACGATGTTCGACCTTGTCACACGGACGGCCGAGCAATGTTACATCCCCCTGACCGTGGGCGGCGGGGTGCGCAGCCATGAGGATGTCCGGGCGCTTCTGCTGGCCGGCGCCGACAAGGTCAGCTTCAACTCCGCTGCTGTCGCCAACCCCGATGTCGTTGCCGACGCCGCCGACCGGTTCGGCAGCCAGTGCATCGTGGTCGCCATCGACGCCAAGACGGTGGAGCCGGGCCGGTGGGAGGTCTTCACCCATGGCGGGCGCAAATCCACGGGCATCGACGCGGTGGAGTTTGCAAAGACGGTCGAGGCGAAGGGCGCGGGCGAGATCCTATTGACCTCAATGGACCGCGACGGCACGCGGGCGGGCTTCAACCTGCCCTTGACCCGCGCCATTGCCGATGCGGTCGATATACCGGTCATCGCCAGCGGCGGCGTCGGCACACTCGACCACCTCGTCGAAGGCGTGACCGAAGGCCATGCGAGCGCGGTTCTCGCCGCCTCGATTTTCCATTTCGGCACCTTTACGATCCGCGAGGCCAAGGAACACATGGCCGCGGCGGGCATCCCGATGAGGCTCGAATGACTACGCTGGAAAAACTCGCCGCCACCATCGCCGCGCGCAAGGGCGCGGATCCCGACACGTCGTGGACCGCCAAGCTCTTGTCCAAGGGGCCTGAGAAATGCGCCGAAAAATTTGGCGAAGAGGCCGTTGAGGCGATCATCGAGGCGGTGAAGGGCGACCGTGCGCGGCTGACATCGGAAGCGGCCGATGTGCTTTACCACCTTCTCGTCATGCTCGCGTCCCGCGACGTGCCGCTTTCCGAAGTTCTGGACGAGCTGGAGCGGCGCGAGGGCACGTCTGGCATCGCCGAAAAGGCCGGACGTTAGGCCCCGGCGGCGCCGGGAACCGAAATCTGGTTCAGGTGCCCGGTCTTGATCCAGACCTGCGCCCCGTCGGGACCGGCCTTGGCGTCGATCACTCCACCCGGCGGAATGCGCACCCAGCTTTGCTTGCGCAGGGCATCCCCGTGTTCGGTGGCTGAACCCTCCAGCACCAGAAGTTCCGCGCCACCCGGCACATCCTGACGAAACGCGGCATGTGCCGACCAGTGTTCCAGCCGCACCGACTCGCCATAGCCGTCGTAAAGCGGCACGGTGGCGGTTCCGGGCCGGGCCGGATCGGGCACGGGTTCCGCGCGGTTCAGATCGACATGAACCTCATCCCGGTCGGAAGGGTCGAACTGCCAGAGCTTGACGAAGATCGTGCAGCCGGGCGCGGAGGCGGGCGTATGGCGCGAGGTTGGCGGGTTGCGGACGTATGAACCCTTGGGAAAATCTCCTGCCTCGTCCTGAAACACCCCGTCGAGCACGATATATTCCTCGCCCCCGCCATGGGTATGGGCGGAAAAGGCGCTGCCCGGCGCGAAGCGCACGATCGTGGTGGCACGGGCGACCTCTTCGCCGATCCGGTCGAGCGGGCGGCGCTCCACCCCGGCCATGGGCGAGGCGAGCCAGTCGATTTCGTCGGCATGAAGCACGACGCGTTTGGTGAAATCGGCGTTGATCTTCATCTGGGTCTCCCGTGCGGACTGGTCGCGAAATCGGTGGTTCGGGACGCAGACTAGCACGGCCGGACGCGGGCACGCCATTCACAGAACCTGTGCGCAGCTTACGAGTTCGGAACCGTCCGGCATTCTGCAAGGCCATGGCAAGGTTGCGCTGCACCGGTCCGAGGCGCATCATTCCCGCGATATTCAGGAGATGACAGATGCGCCCGATTGCCGTTTTCCTCGCCGTCGCCGCTTTCGCGACATCAGGTTTCGCCCAGACCGCAACCGACACCGTCGCGCCCGAGAGCGGGACGTCCACGACAATCACCGCGACATCGCCGGACATCGCGTCGTCGCTCGCGGCAAAGGCGGCGGGGCTGCCCGTTACCGCCGATAACTGGATGGTCGCCGCCGCCAATCCCTTGGCGGTCAGCGCCGGGGCGCGGGTTCTGCGCGAGGGCGGCACGGCGGCCGATGCGATGGTCGCGGTTCAGGCGGTGCTGGGGCTGGTCGAGCCGCAAAGCTCGGGCCTTGGCGGCGGGGCGTTCCTTGTCTGGTACGATGCGGCGAGCGGGAATCTTACGACGCTCGACGGGCGCGAAACCGCGCCTTTGGCGGCAACGCCCAAACTCTTCCTCGACGAAACCGGCCAGCCGCTGAAATTTTTCGATGCCGTTGTTGGCGGGCTCTCCGTCGGCACACCCGGCACGCCGCGCCTTATGGAAGTCGCGCAGAAACGCTGGGGCACGTCCGACTGGTCCGGGCTTTTCGCCGAGGCCATCGCTTTGGCCGAGGACGGGTTCGAGGTTTCGCCCCGGCTTGCGGAACTGGTGGCAGAGGATGCCGAGCGGCTCGGCCGTTTTCCGGCGACTGCGGCTTATTTTCTGCCGGGCGGTACGCCCATTGCTGCGGGCGACAGGCTGAAAAACCCAGCCTATGCCGCCACGCTGAAAGACATCGCATCGGGTGGCGCGGACGCGTTCTATTACGGACCCATTGCCGAGGATATCGTCGCGACCGTGACGGGGGCCGAGGGCAATCCCGGCAAGCTTGCCCCCATCGACCTTGCCACCTACCGGGTGGTGGAACGTGAGCCAGTCTGCGTCGCGTACCGGGCGCATGATGTCTGCGGCATGAGCCCACCCTCCTCCGGCGCGCTGACGGTCGGGCAGATCGTCGGGCTCCTGCGTGGCACGGATCTGGCTGCGCTTGGTCCCACCAGCGCCGAGGCATGGCGGCGCATCGGCGATGCCTCGCGCCTCGCCTTCGCCGACCGGGGCCGCTACATGGCCGACAGCGATTTCGTGCCCATGCCCGGCGGACTGACCGCCGATGCCTATCTGGCCGAGCGCGCGAAACTTCTCGACACCGGCACAGCGCTGGAAGAGGTCGCGCCGGGCGAGCCCGACTGGGATCACGCGATGCTCTGGGGTGACGATCAGTCCATCGAGTTCCCCTCGACCAGCCATATCTCCATCGTCGACGGCTATGGCAATGCGCTGTCGATGACCACGACCATCGAAAATGGTTTCGGCAGCCGCCTGATGACCGGCGGTGGCTTCCTTCTGAACAACGAGCTGACCGATTTTTCCTTTGCCACGCATGAGGATGGCCGACCCATTGCCAATCGGGTGGAGCCGGGCAAAAGGCCCCGATCTTCGATGGCGCCGACCGTCGTGTTGAAGGATGGCAAGCCGGTTCTGGTGATCGGATCGCCGGGCGGCAGCCGGATCATCGGCTATGTCGCGCAGGCGATCATCGCCCATCTCGACTGGGGCATGGATGTGCAGCAAGCGGTCGCGATGGGCCACGCCCTCAACCGGTTCGGCACATTTGATCTGGAGGCGGGAACCGGGGCCGAGGCCCTCGGGCCGGAGCTAGAGGCGATGGGATTCGAGGTTAAGACCGGTGATCTGAATTCCGGTCAGCATGCCATCGCAATCGGTGACGGACTGACCGGCGGCGCCGATCCGCGGCGCGAGGGAATCGCGCTCGGCGGTTAGACTGCTGTAAATGTAAGACAAAAGAAATGTCGCTTTCCGAGCGAGAATCGCGCAAGCTTCGAAGGCGACCAACCAACGCGGAGATCAAGAAAACGCAATTCCACCCGTCCAACCCGGAGGAACGAAATGAATTTGAGACCCGATCCCACCTTTTACCCCTCGGCCAAGCTTGCCATGGAAGGCCCGCCCGAAAAGCTCGCCTTCACACTGATGCTGAGCCCCGACGGATCACAGCCTGATGGCCTTGCCGTCGTCGATGTCGATCCTAAATCCAAAACCTATAGCCAGATCGTTCACAAGGTGATTATGCCCAACAAGGGCGACGAGTTTCACCATTTCGGCTGGAATGCCTGCTCCTCGGCTCTGTCGCCCCTGACCGGTCACGCCTTCCTTGAGCGGCGCTACCTGATCATTCCCGGCATCCGGTCTTCCCGCATCTACGTTGTCGATGTGAAAGAACCGCTGAAGGCCAAGATTCACAAGATCATCGAACCCGAAGAGGTTTTCGCCAAGACCGGCTATTCCCGCCCCCACACCATCCATTGCGGGCCCGAAGGCATTTATGTCTCGACCCTTGGCGGTGGCGGCAAGGACGGGACCGACGGCCCGCCGGGCATCTTCATCATGGATTGCGAGACCTTCGACGTCATCGGCCGGTATGAGATCGACCGGGGCAGCCAGGACAAGCAGTACGATTTCTGGTGGAACCTGCCGCGCGATTACATGGTCAGTTCCGAATGGGGCCTGCCGCCGCAATTTGAAAACGGCATCGTGGCCGAGGACCTTCTGTCCAACAAATACGGCCACCGCATCCATTTCTGGAACCTGCGCGAACGCAGGAACGTCCAGACCATCGATTTCGGCGAAAACCATCAGATGGCGCTGGAAATCCGGCCCGCCCATGATCCGGTCAAGGAATACGGCTTCTGCGGCGTCGTGGTGGACACGACGAACCTCGAAGGTTCGATCTGGACTTGGTGGCGCGAGGGCGGCAAGTGGCATGCGAAAAAGACAGTGACGATCCCGCCGCAACCCGCCGATCCGGATGACCTGCCGGACCTGTTGAAAGGCTTCTCGGCCGTGCCGCCGCTGGTGACCGATATCGACCTCAGCCTCGACGACAAGTACCTCTATGTCGCCTGCTGGGGCACGGGCGAGATGCATCAATACGATGTCTCGGACCCGATGAAGCCGACGCTTGCCGGCAAGGTCGAACTCGGTGGCATCGTCGCCAGACATAAGCACCCCAATGGCAAGGACTTCGGCTATGGTCCGCAGATGGTCGAGATCAGCCGCGACGGCAAACGGGTCTACTGGACCAATTCGCTCTATTCGACCTGGGACGATCAGTTTTATCCGGGCGAACGTGGCGGTGCGATGGTCAAGGCGGATGTCGGTGCCAAGGGCGGACTGACGCTCGACAAGGATTTCTTCGTTGAATTCCCGAAGGGATACCGCAGCCACCAGATCCGGCTGGAGGGCGGCGACTGTTCGACCGACAGCTTCTGCTACCCCTCGGCCTGACCTTTGGGGGACATGATCGGCACCACGGCGGGCCTCTGGCTCGCCGTGGTGGCAAGCGGGCTTTATCACGGGGTCAATCCCGGCATGGGTTGGCCCTTGGCCGTCTCCGCCGCGCTGATGGAGCGGCGGACTGGTGCACTCTGGCGGGCCCTTGCGGGACTGGCGGCGGGGCATCTCGTGGCGATGGTCGCGATCCTGATGCCTTTCGCGGTGATGACCCTGCTGATCGACTGGCAGCGTGAGATCCGTATCGCCGCCGGGATTGTGGTGATCGCACTCGGGCTCTGGATCTTCGTCACCAAGCGCCACCCCCGCTTTCTGGCGCGCGTGAAACCTACGCGCCTTGCGCTCTGGTCCTTTCTCGTGGCGCTCGCCCATGGCGCGGCGCTGATGCTGGTGCCGATCTATCTCGGCCTCTGCCGTGCCGAAGACCTCGATACCGCCCATCGCGCCGCCGAGGCGCTGATGTCGCGCAATCTGACCGTGGCGCTTGGCGTGGCCCTGATCCACACCGCCGCGATGATCGCGGCGGGTGGGGCGGTGGCATGGGGCGTCTATCGCTGGCTCGGGCTTAAGTTCCTGACCCGGGGCTGGTTCGACCTTGAACGGGTCTGGGCGGCGAGCCTGATCCTTGTCGGGGTGCTCGCGCTCGCCACCGCATGACCCGTCAGGTCAGAAGCGTCGACAGATGCGACCCGCGCCGCTTCAGGAAATCCAGAAGTCTGGCGGGATAATCCGTCGCCACCGCACCGCGGACCGAGGCCCGCCCGGCAAGCGCCGACCGCCAGCGGCTGAGCTTCGGCAGGCCCGCAAGTCCGGCAACATCGCCGATCCGGTCAAGCGTGTCGAAATAGCGAAAGACCGGGGCGAAGACCGCATCGGGCAGGGAAAGCCCCTTTGGGTCAAAGGTTTCACCGCCCGGCAAGCGTTCCTCTACCCGCGCGAACTTTGCCCGAAGGGCCTCGGTCTTAGTGGTGAAGGCGCTGGCGTCCGGCGCGTTATAGAGCCCGGCAATGTCGTTCAGGATCGACGAGCCGTATTCCATCCAGCCGCGATGGTCTGCCCGGTCGAGAACGTCTGAGGGATGCAGCGGATTGGGGCCGACTTCTTCCAGATATTCGAGGATCACCGAGGATTCGAAAATCGGCCGCCCGTCCACGACCAGAACCGGGGTCTTGCCCGTGGGCGAGAGTTTCAGGAACCAGTCGGGCTTGTTGGTGAGGTCGATGTCGATCCGTTCGAAATCCATGCCCTTTTCGGCCAGCGCGATCGCGACGCGCTGCACATAGGGGCAGAGGTGATGGCTGATCAGCGTCAGTTTCGGGGTCATGTCGCGTCCTTTCGCAGATAGATGCATATGCATTTATGTAGATTGTAACCGCACCCTTTCAATCCGCATGCAGATGCATATATGTTCAACCATGCACAGCAAATCTGCCCCGAATCCACATGCCGAAACGGTCTGGACCCGGCTGGTCCGGGCCTCCACCCGCGTTCAGGCTGAGATCGAAGCCACGCTGAAGGCGGCAGGTCTGCCGCCGCTCGACTGGTATGACGCGCTGTGGGAGATCGAGAAGGCGGCGCCTGACGGGCTCAGGCAGTTCGCATTGCAGGAACGGTTGCTTTTGCCGCAATACGGGTTGTCGCGCCTCATTGGCCGGATTGCAGAGGCGGGGCTGATCACCCGCACCCCCTGCCCCGAGGATGGCCGCGGCCAGATCCTGGCCTTGACCGAAGCGGGCGCGGCTGCACGCAAGGCGATGTGGCCGGTCTATGCGGCGGCGATGGAACAGGCCATTGGCACGCGGCTAACCGGGGACGACGCGCGCCGCCTCGCCGACATGCTGGCGCGTCTCGTCTAAGTGTCGCCGTCTTTCTTTCGCCGGTCCCCCTGCTGTGCGGCCGCCCAACGGTTCAGCACCGCAAGACCGATCAGCGACAGGCCGAGCGCGAGGAAGGAAAAGACCCGGGTCAGGCCGGACAGCCCGGAAATGTCGATCAGGAAGACCTTGGCGATGGTCAGGGCGATCACGCCCATCGCGATCCGGCGCAGGGTTTGCGACCGCCTTGCGATGGCCTGATAGAGAAGGGCGGCACCCACCGCCATCATCGCGATCGTGTAGCTGTAAAGCTCGGGCTGCGTGACACCCGGCAACGACAGGTCATCACCGCGCCAGAAGCGCCGGATTTCCAACACCGCGTAAAGTGCCAGAAGCGCCGACCCGATGGCGGTCAGCCCCCAGCGCAGGACCTTATGCAGGTGGGCAAGCCGGGTGAGAGCCACCAGCAGCAACAAGCCTGGCAGCGCATAGGCGACGAACAGCGTATCGATGACGAGCGGGCCGTAGACCAGTTCTTCCTTGCCGCCGATCAGACCGACGACGGGATTGGCGGGCAGCACGGCCGCCAGCAGCCCGCCAAAGCCGATGAGACCCGCCACGACCGCGATGGCCCAGCGCAGCCAGCGTAGGACGCCGCCCAGTTGCAGCCGGTAGAACTGCGCCAGCATCAGGATCAGCCATGGCAGTGCGTTGAGCGTCAGCGCCCAGTGCGCGGCGACCCAGTCGCCCCCGCTGTCGACCAGTTGCCGCGTGATCAGCACGTTGACGAAAAGCGCGGCATAGGCCGCCCCTGCGCTTTCGAGGAACACCCGTGCGGCGCGGCGCTCCAGCCCGGCGATCAGCCAGAGCCCCGCCGCCATCGCTGCTGCTGCACCACCATAGGAGGCGATGACCTCCCACAAAGCCGCATCCTCGACCGCCCAGATCAGGCCCGGGTCGACCACCAGCCGCCACGAGATCACGAGGACCCCCGCTTGAATGAACCAGCCCATTTCGGGCAGGCGGAAGCGGCGGTCGAGCCCCGCCGCAACGATCACCAGCGCCGCGAGTGCCAGCGTCAGGGCGCCCTTGGTGGTCAGGAGGAAAAGCGCGAGCGCGATCAAGGAGAGGGCCGACAGCGTCGCATAGGCCGCGCGCCGCATGTCACCGCCGTCCTGACGCGCGAACATCGCGGCCAGCCCGACCATCAGCGCGGCCAGACCGATCACATGCAGCGCCCAGCCATAGGCCCCGATCACGGCAGAGGGGTTCCAGAAAAGCTCCAGCACCAATGCGGTCAGGGGCGCGACCAGCGCCGCTCCCGCCGCCCAGAAGGGCTTCAGCCGCCCCGCCCCGGAACTGGTGAAGGCCGCCATCAGCGACATCGCGGTGGCGAGCGCCAACAGCAGCGCCGCGGTCATCGGTCCGGCGGTTTCGGGTTCGCGGAGATCGATCGCCTTTGCTGCGAAGTCGCGCGCCAGTGGCCAGCGGTCCATCCCCTCGAATCCCAGCCGCAACAGGAATGCGGCTGCGGGCAGGACGGTCAGATCCGAAAGCGCGGGTGCGTCCTTGCCTGCCCAGAGGGTCAGAAGGAGCGTCAAAGCAGCCAAACAGAGAAAGGCCACCGTGCTTTCTGCGGCATTGTCTGCCGGAAGATAAAGAAGCCCTACCGAAGAGGCCGCAACCGCCCCGGCGGCCAGCAGGACCGGAAAGATCGGCCTTTCCGCCTTGCGGGAGCGGAGCGCCGTTACGAGCATCGACCCCTGATGGTCCGGCATGATCCCCCGTGCGGGGATGCAGATCGCGAAGGCGGCAAGGCCGACGAGCGTGAAGGCGAACCATCCCGCCCCACCGGTTCCGGCCAGCACCATCCCTGCACCGGCATAGCCAAGAACCAGCGCCAGGACTGATACCCAGGCCCAGCGCCGCACGGTGTCGATGAAGAGGCCGGAGGCCGCGATGACCGCATAATAGGCGTAAAGCCAGTAGGGCGCGTCGCTTTCGCCGCCGACGAGAAACGGGGCGGCAGCCGCGCCGATCAGGCCGACCGCAGCCAGGAACGGCCCATAGAACCAGCCAAGCACGATGGCGAGAATGGCCGTCGCCACGAGCCCCGCCAGCGCTGCTTCGGGCCCGATCAGGTCATAGAGCTGCCGCCCGGCGATGATGCCGCCGAAGATCGACACCAGCCCCGCGCCGGAAAGCGTCGAGGGCAGATAGGCCGTGAACTCGTTTTCACCGTCGCCCCAGCGGCGGCGGACCCATTCGCCCGCCGCGATCAGGGCAAGGCCGAAGAGGATTGCCGCCATCACCCGCACCGGTGGCGGCAGAAGCCCCTTCTCGATCCCGTACTGGACAAAGAATATCCCCGCGAGCGCCAGCGAGACGGCCGAAACTGCGTAGACCCAGTTCTGCACCAGCCATTCACCCAGAACCGATGTGCGGCTTGGACCGGCAGGCGGGTGCGGGGCGACGGGGCGGGCGGGGTCGGACCACGGACCGCCTGCTGGCATGGCCGATTCCGGACTGTCTGGAACATCGCCCTCGACCCGGACCGGGCTTTCCGAAACGGCTTCGGAGACGGGCGCCACGGGGGTGGGGAGTTCCTCAACCGGCGGTGCTTTGCGCGCCGGGGGCTCCGCCGGCTTCGGCTCTGCGCTCGCGCCACTGGCCAGTCGCCGCAACGTACTGCCGTGCGACGCCAGATCGCTTTCCAGCCGCGCGACCTTGGCCTTGAGGTTAGAGACCCATACCAGAAGAACGATCACCGCAATCGGCGTTGCGATGACGATCAAGCCAGCGATCACGGCCAGAGTCTCAAGCCCGTACATCCGTTACTCCCTCTCTGTCCTGCCCGTCTGCCGGGGCCTTCAGCCTATTCATAGCGCAGGAACGGCGCGGGGCCAGTCAGGATTTCCCGTCGGTATCGTCTGCTTTTGCAGCACCGAAGAGACCGGCGAGGCCACGGCTGACCAGATTTGTAACGCGTGGCTTGGGGAGGGCCGTAAAGGGCAAGGGGCGGCAGACCTCGATCGCGGCGACGCCCACGCGGGCCGTGAGTGCGCCGTTGATGACCCCCTCACCGAAACGGCGCGAAAGTTTCGATAGAAGGCCGCCGCCAGCGACGGACTGGATCAGATCGTCGCCCACAGCAACGGCCCCGGTGGCGACAAGATGGGTCAGGACGGTGCGCAAAAGCCGCCAGCTTCCGAACGCACCCGCCCGACCGCCATAGATCTCGGCAATCCGCCGGATCATGCGCAGATTGGCAATGAGCGCCGCCGCGACATCGGCCAAGGCCAGCGGCACGATGGCGGTGACGGTTGCAACCTGCCGTGCCGCGCCTTCGATCTCGGCCCGCGCGGCGCGGTCGAGGGGCGCCATGAGTTCCGCCTCGGCAAGCGCCAGAAGTGCATCGGCGTCAAAGACATCGCCGCGCCGTTCGGCCAGCCGCGACCGCCCCCAGGCGGTTTCCTCGCGCGCCGCATAGAGCGATGCGAGGTTGTCGACGACGCGGCCAGCCGCTGTCATATCCCCCGATCCCGCCGCCCTGACCGCCGCCGCATGGACCCGGTCAAGGCGGGCCAGCTGCGCATAGGACACCCATTCGCGCAGGGCGATGAGCAGCGCCGCAAAGACGAAGAGACCGACGAGCAGTGCCGCCGTCCAGCCCAGCACCGGGTTCGCCGCCAGAAGCCCCACAACAAAGCGCCAGGCCGCAACCGAAATGATGAAGCCGATAAGGGCGGTCGCCGTCGCCCAGAAGAAGCGGCCGAGCCGTGATCGCGGGCGCGCGCCGAACCCGATCACCGCCTGCATTGCCCGCCCCTCGCCCGGCGCTGGGATGACATCGGGCACCGGCGCTGCACGGTCGGGCCCCTCGGCCACCGGTGCGTCCATCTCGATCAGGACCGGCTTTTTCGGTTTCGTCATTGCCGGGGTCTCCGTTTCATCTGCACCCTCACATCCGGTCCCCGATCAGGAACTCGGCCGCCCGGTCGAGCCGGATGTGCGGCGGCCCCTCGCCGGGTTTGAGGCTGAGCCGCGCGGGCGCGAAGCTCATGATCTCATAATCGGCATCAAGCCACGCAGTCGCACCTTCCCGCGCGGTGGCCAGAAGCTGCCCCGGCGTGTCGGGCAGTTCACCGGGATAGAACGCGGCCTCCTGGCCCGTGATCAGCCGCCCGCGCACGCAGTCGAGCGTGTCGCCATTGTGGCGCACCGTCTCTTCGACCGTGGCGCGGAGCGCGGCGATGGACATCGCCGCCGTTTCGGCCCCGGCAAAATCGGCCCGGTCCTTCGCCTCGCGCATCAGCGCGGCGATGATCTGGGTCAGGCGCGTGTGCTGCGAATGATGCAGATGGTCGGCCTTGGTCGCGGCAAAGAGGATGCGTTCCACGCGGCGCATGCCCAGAAGTCCGGTCAGCCAACCAACCCGCCCCGGCCGGAACGCATCGAGAATGGCCGCCATCGCGCGGCGCATATCCTCAACCGCGCGGGGGCCGGCATGGATCGCGCCCAATGCATCGACCAGCACGACCTGCCGGTCGATCTTGGCGAAATGATCGCGGAAGTAGGGTTTCACGACCTTGGCCTTGTAGGCCTCGAACCGCCGTTCCATCTCGCGCCAGAGCGACCCGCGCGGGGTGGCGGCGGGCTTCGGGATCGGCGCGAAGGTCAGGACGGGCGATCCGGCCAGTTCGCCCGGCAAAAGGAACCGGCCCGGCGTGCAGTCGGAATAACCCGCCGCGCGGGCAGCGGTAAGATAGGCGGCGAACTGGTCGGCCAAGGACTTCGCCTGCGGTTCGTCGAGCGGCGCCGTTCCATCCACATCCTTCACTGCGGTCATGAACCCCGCCGCCTCGGCCCTTGTGGCGATCCTTTCCAGCACCTCCGTCGCCCAGTCCGCATAGTCGCGGTCCATCAGCGCGAGGTCCAGAAGCCACTCGCCGGGGTAATCGACGATATCCAAATGTAATGTCCTTGGGCCCCGGAAAGTGCCGAACATGCCCGCCTCACGCAGCCGGAACGAGAGGCGCAACTCGCTGACGGCGCGGGTGCTTTCGGGCCAGCGCGGTTCGGGACCGGTCAGCGCCGCCAGATGCGCCTCATAGTCGAAGCGCGGTACGGTGTCGTCAGGTTGCGGCTGAAGGAAGGCGGACAGGATGCGCCCCTCTGCCTCGGCCCTCAACCCCGGCATCCGACCCCGATCCATGAGATTGGCGACAAGCGAGGTGATAAAAACGGTCTTGCCCGCACGCGAAAGGCCGGTGACACCAAGCCGGATCACCGGGTCGGAAAACGGCGCGGCCATGCCGCTGCCAATGCCGCCCAGACCGCGCAACAGATCATCCGCGATGTCAGTGATACCCAATCTCTGCCCCTTGCCTTTGGCTAAAAGATAAGCACCCGCGCACGGACTGTGTAGGGGCGATTGCCAAGGTGATGCTTGGCCGCTAGGGAAAGCCATGCCCCGCTACGCGCTGAAAATCGAATATCACGGCGGCCCGTTTGCGGGCTGGCAGAGGCAATCCGGCCAGCTTTCGGTACAGGAGGCGGTGGAAACCGCCCTGCGCAAGCTCGAAGCCGATGCGCCGGGGATCGCGGCGGCGGGGCGGACGGATGCCGGGGTGCATGCGACTGGGCAGGTCGCACATTGCGACCTCTCCAAGGACTGGGACCCGTTCCGGCTGTCGGAGGCGCTGAACTGGCACCTGAAGCCCGCACCGGTTGCGATTCTGAAGGCTGCACGGGTGGATGACGAGTTCCATGCCCGATTTTCCGCCATCGAACGGCGCTATCTGTTCCGGCTTATCTCACGCCGCGCGCCGCTGACGCATGACGCCGGGCTCGCGTGGCGGGTGCTTGGCACCCTGGACGCGGATGCGATGCGGGCGGGTGCGGCCCATCTGGTCGGCCAGCATGATTTCACGACGTTCCGGTCGACCATGTGTCAGGCGCAAAACCCGGTAAAAACACTGGACGAGATCACGATCACGGAACACGAGATCGACCATGGCACCGAATACCGCTTTGTGCTGCGGGCACGGAGTTTTCTGCACAATCAGGTCCGCTCCATCGTCGGCACGCTGGAGAGGGTCGGCGCAGGATCATGGAAACCCGACACGGTCCGCGCCGCGCTGGAAGCGAAAGACCGGGCCGCATGTGGGCCGGTTTGCCCTCCTGAAGGCCTCTATCTAACGGGTGTTGAATATCCTCATTCTCCCTTCGTCTGATCGGTGGATGTGCAGCGTGAATTGCGCTGGAATGCCAACATCTCGGCTCAGTCCCACCAGCGTTCAGCCGATCACATTCTTGGCGTAGACCGGATGCAACCGTGTTTATGCGAAGAACGGCGTTCTAAAGCTTAACCGCAACCGGTGGTGGCGTTACCACCCGCCGCTTAATCTGCGCCTCGCGCCAGGTCATGTAGCTGATCGCGGCGATAATTATGCCGCCCCCGACCAGAACCAGCGGATCCACTGCCTCGTCGAAGACCAGCCAACCCAGAAGCGTCGCCCAGACCAGTTGCAGGAATGTTACCGGCTGCGTCACCGTCAGAGGTGCTGCCACAAAGGCCCGGGCCATCGTGTAGTGGCCGATTGTCGCGAATGCCGCCACTACACCAAGCCAGCCCACCTGCTCCAATGTCGGCGGCACCCATACAGCCAAGGCGAGCGGTGCCAGACCGATGGTGACCATCAACGACAGAAGCGCGATGATCGCGCCGGGTGCGACCAGCACCGACATGCGCTTGGCAATGAGGTAGGAGAGGCCAAAACAGATCGCGGCCCCTAGCTGACCAAGGTGGCCCGGCATCACCTCTCGAAATCCCGGTCTGAGGATAATGATGGCCCCGACGAGCGCGATGGCAATGGCCGCCAAACGCCGGAACGCCAACCGCTCGCCCAAAAACAGCGCCGCACCGACCGTCACCACGATCGGGTTGAGATAGCCGATGGCCGTGACCTCGGCGACCGGAATGCGGGCCATGGCGAAGAACCACAGGATCACCGCCATCACATGCAGCACGCCCCGGCCCAGGGCGAGTTTCCAGACCTGCGGCGATATCCCCCGCTTCAAAGCCGGAAGCAGCGTCGGCGCGAGGAAGACGATCCCGTATAGAAAGCGGATGAAGGCCGACTGCGCCGCGGGCAAGCCCGTGCCGAGATGGCGCACGACCCCGGTGACGACAACAAAGCATAGCCCTGTGACCAGCATCCAGAGGATGCCGACAATGGGACGGCTTTGATCAGGCGCGGTCATGGCCGTGACATGACCCGATCCGATCGGCGGAGGCAAGGTCAGAAGAGAGAGAGCCGGATCGCAATACCCGCCATGATCAGTGCGACGATCCCGTCCAGCACCCGCCATGCGGCAGGCCTGGCAAAGACCGGCGCCAGAAGCCGCGCACCATAGCCAAGCGAGAAAAAGAAGGTGAAAGAGGCCAGCACCGCCCCCGCCCCGAAGGCTGCCTCGCGCCCGGGATATTGCGCCGCGACCGAACCGATCAGCACCACCGTATCGAGATAGACATGCGGGTTGAGCCAGGTGATCGCCGCAAGCGTCAGGACGACCCGCAGCACTGCCGCCGTTCCCGCTGCCCGGGGTTGCAAGGCCTCGCCGCCCCGGATCGCCGCCCATGCGGCACGCAAGGCATAGGCCGTGAGAAACGCCACCCCGCCCCAGCGCAGCACCTCGCCCAGCCATGGGGCAGCGGCACTGGCCATCGCGAAGCCTGCAACGCCTGCGCTGATCAGGATCGCATCGGACAGCGCACAGAACAGCACCGAGATCAGCACATGTTCGCGCTTCAGCCCCTGCCGCAGCACGAAGGCATTCTGCGCCCCGATGGCAAGGATCAGCCCGAGGGAGAGTTGAAAGCCCGATAGCCCGGCAGCAAGCATGACGTTTCCTTTCGCGACTTGCGTAGCGGGCCGGTTCGGCTTAATCAAATTAAAGATCATTGCGTGAATTAAGATTGTCTAATGATTGATCCGGCCCAGCTTCGAACCCTCTCCGCGATCCTCGACGCCGGTTCGTTCGAGGCTGCCGCCGCGCGTCTCGGTGTTACCCCCTCGGCGATCTCGCAACGGCTGAAGGCATTAGAGGACCGTCTCGGCACTGCTCTTATCCTCCGTGAACAACCTGCACGAGCGACCGAGGCGGGTCTGCGCCTCGCCCGCCATGCCGAGGATATGCTGCTTCTGGAACAGGGGCTGATGGCTGATCTTGGTGCTGGACTGGCGGTGGATCGGCCCGTGGTGCGGATCGCGGTTAATGCCGACAGCCTCGCGACCTGGGTCCTGCCCGCGCTGACTGCGGCACCGGATCTGCTCTTTGACCTCGTCATCGACGATCAGGACCATTCCGCCGACCTGCTCAGACGCGGCGAGGTGCAGGCGGCCGTCACCGCCCATGCCGCCCCGGTTACGGGCTGCGATTGCCATCCGCTCGGCGCGCTGCGCTACATCGCCACTGCCAGCCCGGACTTCGTCGCACGCTGGTTCCCGGACGGAATCACTGCGGACAGCCTTGCCCGCGCCCCGGCGATGACCTTCAATCGCAAGGACCGTCTGCAACGCGACTGGGCCACGGCCATCACCGGGAAACGCGTCACTTTACCCAGCCACCACCTCGCCTCAAGTCAGGGGGTTGTCGAAGGTGCCCAGCTCGGCCTCGGTTGGGGCATGAACCCCGAACCACTCGTGCGCGACGACATCGCCCAAGGCCATCTTGTAGCGCTCGCCCCTGACAATCCGCTCGACACATCCCTTTACTGGCAGGTGAACCGCCTGACCACCCGCGCGCTGACTCCGCTCACATCCGCGATCCGCAAGGCCGCAAAAACCAGCCTCCTCCCCGCGCCTTAAACTTCATCTTGCCGAAAATGCTTCCGCTGGAGGCAAAACGGACCGCCCCTTGTGGCGGCCCGCAAGATAAACAGCGACGCCGAAGGCGTCTCCACCGGATCAGGCCAGCTGCGCCGCGACATCCTCGGGGATGTCGAAGTTCGCCGTAACCGTCTGGACGTCGTCGTCGTCCTCCAGCGTGTCGATCAGGCGCATCAGTTTTTGCGCGGTTTCCAGATCAACGTCGGTGCGGTTCTGCGGCTTCCAGATCAGCTTGGCTTCCTCGCTTTCGCCGAGCGCGGCTTCGAGTGCATCCGACACCGCCGACAGTTCGGTATCGGCGCAGTAGATCCAGTGACCGTCCTCGTCGGATTCCACATCATCCGCACCGGCCTCGATCGCGGCCATCATCACCGTGTCAGCATCTCCGACCGTGACCGGATACATGATCTCACCCACCCGGTCGAACATGAAGCTGACCGAGCCGGTCGTGCCAAGATTGCCGCCGAACTTGGAGAAGGTTGATCGCACGTTCGACGCGGTGCGGTTGAGGTTGTCGGTCATCGCCTCGACAATGATCGCGATGCCGTTCGGCCCGTAACCCTCATACCGGATTTCGGTATAGTCCTCGGCATCACCCCCGAGCGACTTCTTGATCGCGCGGTCGATCACGTCCTTGGGGCAGGAAACCGCCTTGGCCGCCTTCACCGCAAGGCGCAGACGCGGGTTCTTTTCGGGATCGGGATCACCCATCTTAGCGGCGACGGTGATTTCCTTCGCCAGCTTCGAGAACAGTTTCGAACGCGCCGCATCCTGCCGCCCCTTGCGGTGCTGGATGTTGGCCCATTTTGAATGGCCCGCCATGACCTTCTCCGTCGGTATTTCCGTTTTCGCGCCTCTATATGTCAGCCCTGCCCCCGCCCGCAAGCCCGGCCGGGTGCTTGCATTGCCGGCGCTGCACCGTTTCACTGTGCGGTGAAAGGCAGGCCCCGACATGACGCAGGACCAGATCATTCTCTTCTCGCTCTTCGGGCTTGTCTTCGCGGCGCTGATCTGGGGGCGCTGGCGCTATGACCTTGTGGCCTTCACCGCGCTGATCTCCGCCGTCGTCCTTGGCGTCGTTCCCGCCAAGACCGCTTTCGAAGGCTTCGGCCATCCCGCAACGCTTGTGGTGGCCTTGGTGCTTGTCGTTTCGGCCGGGCTGACAAGGGCGGGGGTGGTGATGCTCATCACCCGCACCTTCATCGACGCTGGCCGTGGACTTGGTGCGCATATTACAATCATGGGAGCGGTCGGCGGGGTGTTCTCAGCGTTCATGAATAACGTCGCGGCGCTGGCGCTGCTGATGCCCGTGGATGTGGCGAGCGCCCGCAAGGCCGGGCGCAGTCCGGGCCTGTCGCTGATGCCGCTGTCCTTCGCCACCATCCTCGGCGGTATGGTGACCCTGATCGGCACGCCACCCAATATCATCATCGCCACGATCCGAGAGGATTCGCTGGGCGAGAGTTTCGCGATGTTCGATTTCGCACCCGTCGGCGGGGTGGTGGCGCTCGCCGGTCTTGCCTTCGTGGCCCTTGTCGGCTGGCGACTCATTCCACATCGCGGGGACAGCAATGGCGCACGTGAGACGGCGGCCTATATCGCCGAACTGACCCTGCCCGAGGATACGAAACTGGCGGGCCAGGCCATGGGCACGCTTTACGACGAGGGCGACAAGGCCGGGGTCGCAGTCATGGCGCTGATACGCGGCGACAAGCGCCGCTATGGCGCGGCACGTGATACGGAACTGAAGGCGGGCGATGTAATCCTCGTGGAGGCCGGGGCCGAGCCGCTTGACGAATTTCGCGCGGCCCTCGGGCTGGATTTCGCCGACCATCGCCGCAAGCACTATCTGGAGGCGGAAAAGGCAGGCTATGCGATGGTCGAGGCGGTCGTGTCCGCCGATTCCCGTATCCGCGGCAAGACGGTCGAGGGCGTCGGCCTGATCTGGCGCCACCGCACCGCGCTGATGGGTATCTCGCGGCGCGGTCACAAGGTGAAGGGGCCGCTCGGCAAAGCGAAGATCCGCGCGGGCGACATCCTCCTGCTGCTCGCGCCCTCGGACACCGCCGATGATGTCGTCGACTGGCTCGGCTGCCTGCCATTGGCCGAACGCGGGCTGACGGTTACCAAAGAGACACATGGCGCGATTGCCATCGCGATCTTCGCGGCGGCCGTTCTAGCGGCGAGTTTCGGACTGATCGACCTGCCAGTGGCTTTGGGGGCGGTGGCGATCGGTTATGTAGCCGCCGGAGTGCTGCCATTGCCGGAGATCTACGACCATATCGAATGGCCGGTGATTGTGTTGCTGGGCTCGATGATCCCGCTTGGCGCAGCGTTGGAAAGTTCGGGCGGTACGGAACTGATCGCGGGGGCTATCGTTGGACTGACCGCAGGTGCACCAGCCTGGGTCGCACTTCTGGTGCTGATGGTCGTGACGATGACGCTGTCTGATGTGCTGAACAACACCGCGACCGCCATCGTCGCCGCGCCGGTCGGCATTGCCATGGCGGGCGCGCTCGGAGCCTCTCCCGATCCCTTTCTGATGGCGGTGGCGGTTGCGGCTTCTTCGGCGTTCCTCACGCCCATTGGGCATAAGAATAACATGCTGATCCTTGGTCCCGGCGGCTACGAATTCGGCGACTACTGGCGCATGGGCCTGCCGCTGGAAATCCTCGTCATAGCGGTCGGGCTGCCGATGATCCTTCTGGTCTGGCCGCTCTGAAGTGCCGTTTTCTGATTACAAGGGCCAAATCAGCGGGATCAGCGCCGAGGCGAGCAGACCGCAGCTGAGGTTGAGCGGTATACCCACACGCAGGAAATCGGTGAATTTATAGCCACCGGGCCCATAGACCATCATGTTTGTCTGGTAGCTGATCGGCGTGGCAAAAGTCGCGCTGGCCGCCACCATGACGGCAACCACCAACGGGCGGGGATCAACTCCAATCGACAGCGCGAGGCCGATCGCCACGGGCGTGATCACGACCGCGACCGCATGGTTGATCAGCTCCGACAGAACCGAGGTGAGAAGATAGATCGCCCAGACGATCAGAAACGGCGGAAGCCCTGAAAGCTGTGGCGCGATGCTGTCGACCAGAAGATTTATCGCCCCCGAGGTTTCAAGTGCGGTTGCCACAGCAAGCATGGCGAAGATCAGCGCCAGAAGGCGTCCGTCGATGAAGGAAAACGCCTCGTCGGCGTCAATGCAGCGGCTCAGGAACACTGCTGCCATTGCAAGGACCGCCAGGAGTAGGATCGGCGCGACGTCGAATGCCGCCAGCAACACGACCGCGGTCAGAGCCGCGACGGCAATGGGTGCCTGTGAGCGGCGGAACGCGCGCTCGGAAGGTTTCGACACGTCGATCATGTCCATATCGGCGGCCAGCCGCTGGATATCCTCGGGCGCCCCTTCCAGCAGCAGCGTATCGCCGACGACCACGACCAGATCGTCTAGCTGGCGGCCGATATTCTGGTTCCGGCGATGCACGGCCAGCGGATAGACCCCATAGCGTCGCCGCAACCGCAATTCGCCAAGGCTCCGCCCGATCATCCGGCATCCAGGCGAAATGAGCACTTCAACTGTCTCGGTCTGAACCGAACTCAGCTTGTCGACGAGACGGATTTCCTTGTTGTCCTGAAGGCCGAGCAGTTCGGCCATCTCGGTTCTGAGAACCGCCCTGTCACCTGCCTGCAGCTCTACCGAGGCGAGATCGCGGCGGAGCGAGGCATCGCCGCGCAACACGTCGATCAAACGCACGCCCGGCCGCTTGAACAGTTCGACCTCCTGCACATGGCGCCCGATCAGATTGCTTTCGGGTGGCAGTGCTACCTCTGTGAAAAACTTCATCTTTTTACGGTCGCCAAGCATCGACGACATGCTCGACCGTTCCGGCAGCAGGCGCTGCCCAAAGATCCACAGATAGAACATGCCCCAGGCCACCAGAAACACCGCAAGCGGCGTCAATTCGAAAATCGTGAAGGGTTCAAGACCGCTGGCGCGGGCGACACCATCGACCAACAGGTTGGTGGATGTCCCGATCAGCGTCATCGTACCCCCAAGAATGGCGGTATATGACAACGGAATCAAAAGCTTGCTGGCCGACATGCCCAGCTTGTTCGCCAGTTGCACAAAGACCGGAATCATTACGACGACGACCGGCGTGTTGTTGACGAATGCCGAGGCGAAGATGACCAGAACCATCAGCCCGGCAATTGCCAGACGCGGATTGGTATCGGCCTGCGATTCTGCAAGCCGCGTGAACCATTCCAGCGCACCCGTCCTGACCAGGGCGCCCATCACGATGAACATTGCCGCGATCGTCCATGGCGCCGGGTTCGACAGGACGTGCAGCGCCTCATCATAGGGCAGAACACCGAGCGCGAGCAGCGCAGCCGCACCGCCGATGGCGGTGACTTCCGGTGGATAGCTTTCGCGGACGAAAAGCGCGAACATGACCACGACGACCGCCAATGTCAGGAGTGCATCACCGTTCTGCGACACCGCAAAGAAGTCCATCCAGCCTCGCCTCCGCATGTCCTAGGGTTCAACCCTTAACGGGTTTCCGCCCGGCCACAAGCAATTAGGACAATCAGCGGCGAACCATGCGAATGTGTTGTTTCATAGTGGCCAAAAGATCGGGATCATGAAACTCGCCGTCAGTGCAAGCAGGATGTTCAGAGGAATACCAACTTTGAGATAGTCGGTGAAACGATAGCCGCCCGGCCCGTAAACGAGCATGTTGGTCTGGTATCCGATGGGGGTGGAAAAGGCGGCGGAGGCCGCGAACATCACCGCCACGACCAGCCCGCGCGGGTCCATGCCAAGTCTGTGTCCAAGCTCAATTGCGACCGGGGTGAAGATCACGCCGACAGCATTGTTCGATACGATCTCGGTCAGCAGCATCGCCAACAGATAGACCGCGAAGACCACCAACTGCGGCGGCAGATCGGTAAGCGCAGGGCTGATCCAGCCGACAAGCAGGCGCGCCGCACCGGTCTGATCCAGCGCCGCCCCAACCGCGAGCATCGCGAAAATGAGGGCAAGAAGTCGGCCCTCGATGAAAGAAAACGCCTCGTCCGCGTCGATGCACCGCGCCAGCAGCACGATTGCGACACCGGCGACGGACAGGGGCAGGATCGGCGCGACGCCCAGGCCCGACAGGATCACGATACCGGCCAGTACTGCAAAAGCGACCGGCGCCTTGGACCGGCGGTAAGCCTTGACGGCAGGCTTGGCGACATCAACGAGGTCCATATCGGCGGCAAGCCGCTGGATGTCCTCAGGTGCCCCTTCCAGAAGCAGCGTATCCCCAACAACGACGACAAGGTCGTCAAGCTGGCGGCCGATATTCTGGTTCCGGCGATGAACGGCCAGCGGATAGACCCCATAGCGTCGCCGCAACCGCAATTCGCCAAGGCTCCGCCCGATCATCCGGCAACCGGGCGAGATCAGCACCTCAACCGTCTCGGTCCGCACCGATGACAGTTTGTCGACCAGCCGGATGTCCCGGTTTTCCTGCAGGCCGAGCAGTTCGGCCATCTCGGTTCTGAGAACGACGCGGTCGCCTTCCTGAAGCTCTACCGGCGCAAGATCCCGGCGGAGCGAGGCATCGCCGCGCAGGACGTCGATCACGCGCACCCCGGACCGTTTGAATAGATCGACCTCCAGCACGTTCTGGCCGACAAGTTTCGAACCCTCCGGCACCGCGACCTCGGTGAAGAACTTCAGCTTGCGCCGGTCGCTCAGCATGCTCGCCATCGACTGCCGTTCGGGCAGCAGATACCGGCCGACGGTGGCGATGTAGATCATTCCGACGAACACCTGTATCGCGCCCAGAGACGTTATCTCAAAGATCGTGAACGGCTTCAGTCCACTGCTGCGCGCCACGCCGTCGACCAACAGGTTGGTCGATGTTCCGATAAGAGTCAAAGTGCCCCCGAGGATTGCCGCGTAACTAAGCGGTATTAAGAGCTTAGAGGCCGCTATCTTCATCCGTGCAGCGATAGAGACCATGACCGGGATCATCACCACTACAACAGGTGTGTTGTTGAGAAATGCAGATGCCAAGGCAACGAAACCGAAGAGGATCACCAATGTCACAGTCGGGCGATGATCGGCATTGGCCTCGGCGGTATTGGTCAGCCATTCCAGAACGCCGGTTCGGACGAGCGCGCCCATGATCAGAAACATTGCGGTGATCGTCCATGGCGCCGGATTGGTCAGCGCCTGCATCCCCACATCATATGGCAAAAGGCCGAAAACGAGGCACAAGGCCGCGCCCGCAATCGCAACGACCTCCACAGAATAACGTTCGGTCACGAACATCACAAACATCCCCAACACGATCGTCAGTGTCAGGATGGCCTCGCCGTCCGGCGAGAGTGGAAGGTGGATCATTCAATGGTCCTGCATGTCACTCAGCGCGATATTACCCTCGCCCATTGGAAGGGCAAGGACGGTTTGGTCTCGCCGCGCGGGTCGGGGCTGAACCAGAAAGAGGCCAAGGAAAACGACGCTAAGCGCGCCCCAGACCCAGAGCGAATAGCGTTCGCCGAGGATGAGCATCGACCAGAGCACACCTGTCCCGGTCACAAGGTAACTCACCTGCGCAGCAAAGATCGCCCCACCCTGCCCCACGACCCAGACATATCCGGCATAGGCTACCGCATGGATCGCCGCCGTGGCAATCAGAGCGCCATCGGCGCGGCTGAGCGGTAACGCGGGGGTGATCCAGCTATCGGTCAGAAGCGCCAGGATCAGCGCCGGAATCAGCCCTAACAGCGAAGCCCCCGTAAGCAGTTCGACCGGGCCAAGCCCTGCAGTGCCAAGTTTTCCTAGCCCCGTCGCCTCGAAGGCGTAAAAGAACGCGCAAGCCAAGGCCACGGGTACGAAGACCAGAGCCGCGGTGTCCGGCAGGCTTGCGTCGGGCACGACGATCATCAGGATACCGGCGAGACCGGCGAGGATGCCGAGGAAACGGACGGGCTCCGGCCGTTCCAGCCCAAGGACCAGCGCCAGCGGCAGCGCGAACATCGGCACGAGCGCGATGAAGACCGCGACCAGGCCGGCCGGCAGGCCTTCCTGTGCGTAGAAGAAGGCGGCATTGGGCAGGATCGTCCCCATGACGGCAATGAAGGCATAACGGATGAGGGCCGCGCGGTGGAAGGGCAGCGCCCGACCACGAACCATCAGCCAGCCGCCAAGCATCAGGCAGGCGATGACAAGTTGCCAGAAGATGATGCCGAAATGGCGATAACCGCCAAGGATGATGAATTTGGCAAGCGGCGTCGTCAGGCCCCAGCTTGTTCCAATCACGAAGAGCGCGGCAAAAAGCCAGCGGGCCTGCATTAGGGCCGCGCCTCTTCCAGACGCCCGCCGATGCGGACCATCCGCACCCTGGTCGCCTTGCCGGTGCGGTCATCGGTTTCCACATAAGTGCCGCAAAGCGTTGCCTCACCGTTCGCGGGGGTGAAGCGTTCTTTCTGCATACCGGTCACGAAGCGGCGCATCGGTTCCAGCTTTTCCATACCAATGACAGAGTTGTAGTCGCCGCACATACCCGCATCGGACTGGAACGCCGTTCCGCCCGGCAGTATCTGCGCATCCGCCGTTGGAATGTGGGTGTGGGCGCCAACGACAAGGCTCGCGCGCCCGTCGCACCAATGCCCCATGCCCATCTTCTCGCTCGTCGCCTCGCAGTGGATTTCCACTATGGAGGCCTGCACCGCCCCGCCAAGGGGATGAGTCTTTAGAACCGTCTCGATGGCCGAAAACGGGTCGGCAAAAGGCCGTTTCATGAAGACCTGACCCAGCACCTGCGCGACCAGCACTTTACGCCCATTCGTCGCCTCAAAGACTCGCGCACCCTTGCCCGGGGCGGTTTTGGCATAGTTCAGCGGCCGCAGGACACGCGGTTCGGTCTCAATGAAACTAAGCATATCCTTCTGGTCGAAGGCATGATCGCCCAGCGTGACGCAATCCGCCCCCGCCTCCAGCAGTGCCTTGGCATGGGCGGCCGAAAGTCCCGCGCCCGAAGTCGCGTTTTCGCCGTTGACCACGACAAAATCGAGGCCCCAATCCGAACGCAGACCTGGCAGGTGCTGGGTGATCCCCGCGCGACCTGTCCGCCCCACAACATCGCCAAGAAAAAGCAGTTTCATGCGCCCTGCGTAAGGCGCGGCGCGCATAAGGGCAAGGGCCGCGATTGCGCAGGAAGCGGGTCGCGCCACGCGCCGGATCGGACAAAATTCCGGAAAATATCGTCGGAGTTGATGATGGACATTTCGCAGGCGATTGCCTTGGCGGCCTTCCTTTTCCCTCTCGCCTACAGCCCGGGGCCGGGAAATCTGTTCTTCGCGGCAACCGGCGCGCGGTTCGGCTTTCAAAGAACGCTCGCGCCGAGTGCCGGGTATCATATCGCAACATGGTTCGTTACCGCTGCAATCGGTTTTGGCTTCGCGGGTCTACTTGCCAAGGACGCCCGGCTCGGCACCGCGATCCAGTTGGCCGGGGCAGTTTACATCCTCTGGCTGGCCGTCGGTTTTCTTCGGTCCGGCCTGACCGCTGACACGCCCGAGCCACGCCCAGCCGGAGTTGGTACGGGAGCGGTGCTGCTGCTCTTCAATCCAAAAGCCTTTGTGATCATCGGATTGATGTTTTCGCAATTTCTCGACGGCACACAGGGTGACGCGAAACACGTTTTGGCGATTACGACGCTGTTTACGCTGAACAATTTTCTTGCGTTCAGCCTCTATTCGATCGCTGGCGCTCGACTGGGCGCGCTGCTGCGGGTCCCAAAGGCCACACGTCAAATGAACACCGTTTTCGGTGTCATGCTGATCGGCGTAGGGTTGTGGTTTCTGACAGGTCGAATTGGTGGCTAGGAACGTCACCGACCGGGGGCGAACACACCAGCTTCGGTGACGATCAGATCGAGCGGCTGGTCGGTCGCCTCGATCGGAACCTCGTCCACTTCCTGCGCAGAGAAGGCAAAGCCGATGGCGATCACCGGCTTTCGCGATCTGAGCCCCTCAAGCGTCCGGTCATAAAATCCACCGCCGTAGCCCAGCCGGTAGCCGCGCCGGTCAAAGGAAAGGAGCGGCACGATGAGAACGTCCGGCTCCACCCACTCCCCGTTTTCGGGGATGCGTGCGCCGAATTCCCCCGCGATCATCGCCGCGTCCGCGGTCCAGCTACGGAACTTCAGCGGAGTCGCGGCGGCGAGGATCACCGGCACGCCCACCGGCCCGTCATGGGCTTTCATAGCTGGCAGGCAGTCGATCTCGGTCCGCATCGGCATGTAACCCGCCAGGACCTTACCCGCGTGGTCAGCCAGCACCGCTTTCAGCCGGTCGCAATCCGCTGCCGACCGTGCCGCAAAAGCCACTTTGCGCCGGGCGAAAGCCTCTGCCCGCGCGTTCCTCTTGATTTCCGTCAACGTCACAAAAGCACCATCGCCGCCAGTCCGAGGAAGGCGAAGAACCCCACGACATCGGTCACCGTCGTCACGAAAGCGCCCGAGGCCAGCGCAGGGTCCACACCTGCCTTTTCCAGTGCCACGGGAACAAGAATGCCCGCCAGCCCGGCAACGACCAGATTGACCACCATTGCGGCAGCCAGCACCACGCCGATCATCGCCGATCCAAACCAGATCCAGCCGACCGCGCCCATGACGATTGCGAAGATGACGCCATTGACCAAACCCACTGCCGCCTCGCGCCGGACAACCCGCCAGACGTTGGACCCCGTGAGGTCGCGGGTGGCTATGGCGCGCACCGCAACCGTCAGGGCCTGCGTCCCGGCATTGCCACCCATCGAAGCGACGATGGGCATGAGGACGGCAAGCGCCACGATTTGCGCGATCACCCCTTCAAACTGCGCGATGACGATGGAGGCGAGAATGGCGGTCACGAGGTTCACGGCAAGCCAGGGCAGCCGCTGCTTCGTCGTCTCGACCACGCTGTCGGACAAGGACCCTTCGCCCACACCAGCCAGTCGCAGGATGTCTTCCTCATGTTCCTCATCAAGCACGGCCATCGCGTCGTCGATTGTGATGACGCCGACCAGCCGGTCATCGGCATCCACGACCGGGGCCGAGATCAGGTGGTATTGGTTGAAGGCATAGGCGACGTCGCCTTCCTCCTCCATAACGTCGATGGTGCGGAAGCTGTCCTCGGTGATATCGGTCAGCTGCACCGCGCGCTTGGAGGACAAAAGCTTGCCAAGCGTCACATAGCCCGTCGGATGCCAGCGCGGATCGATCAGGATCATATGGTAGAACTGATCCGGCAATTCCTTGGCATTTCTCAGGAAATCAATCGCCTGCCCGACCGTCCAGTCATCTGGCGCCGTCACTACCTCGCGCTGCATCAGACGACCGGCGGAGTATTCCGGATAGGTCAGTGACTGTTCGACCGCGGCCCGGTCACTGTCCTCCAGCGCGCCGAGGATTCGTTCCTGCTGCGGCTCCTCAAGGTCTTCGATCAGGTCGACGACATCGTCGGAGTCGAGTTCCCGCACCGCCTCGGTCAGGACCTCGTGCGGCAGAAGCTCGATCACCTCTTCACGGATGGATTCGTCGAGTTCCGACAGGATCTCGCCGTCAATGCCACGCGACCAGAGACCGATCAGCGCCGCCCGGTCGGTCGATCCGATCTGTTCAAAAAGGTCGGCGATATCGGCCGCGTGAAGGGGTTCCATCAACTCGTCGATGCTCGCCGCATCGCCGGTCTCGACGGCTTCGAGGATCGCATCGACGATCTCGGGATCGAGGGAATAGTCGTCCTCGTCCCGTTCGACGACCTCTTCCTCGATTTCCGCCATGCTGCCCCCTTGCGTGATTACCGCGACATTATCGGAAGGAGTTTCAAAGAAACAGGGGCAAAGGGCGGATTCCCCCGCGCCCGCCAAATGCTTAGACTGTGCGCGCAACGGAAATGCGAAGGCGGGAAAGATGGCGGACCTCCTGATCGGACAGGTGCTGAGCTTCGGGGGTAACCCGATGACCGAGGGCTTGGGCGCGGCACATCACAGGACGCGCGGCGGGGTTCTGGTCGCGGGAGGAAAAATCATCGCTGTTGGCGAGGCTGAAGATCTGCACCGTGCCCACCCACGGGCGCGGGTCACGGATTACGGCGATGCGCTGATCTCGGCCGGCTTCATCGATGCCCATGTTCACTATCCCCAGACCGCGATGATCGCGAGTTGGGGCAAGAGGCTGATCGACTGGCTGCAGAGTTACACCTTCCCCGAAGAGATGAAATTCGCCGATCCGGCCTATGCCGCAGAGATCGCCGCGCGCTACTTCGACCTGACACTTTCGAACGGCACCACAACCGTCTGCTCCTATTGCACGATCCACCCTGAAAGCGTCGATGCCTTCTTTGGCGAAGCACAGAGGCGCGGCCTGCGCGCCTATGCGGGCAAGACCTGCATGGACCGGAACGCGCCCGACGGGCTGACCGATACCGCGCAAACCGCCTACGATGACAGCAAGCGGCTTTTGCAGAAATGGCACGGGGTCGACCGGCTCTCCTATGTCGTGACCCCACGTTTTTCGCCGACCTCGACGCCCGAACAACTGGCGGCGATGGGCGCGCTTTGGGCGGAGCACCCCAGCTGCCTCATGCAGACGCATCTCTCGGAACAGACCGATGAAGTCGCCTGGGTCAAATCGCTTTTTCCCTCTGCGCGCGACTACCTCGACACCTACGAGACGCATGGCCTCTTGGGCCCCGGCGCGCTTTTCGGCCACGCGATCTATCTGGAGCCGCGCGAAATCGACCGGCTGCGCGAGGTCGATGCGAGCCTCATTCATTGCCCGACCTCGAACACCTTCATCGGCTCGGGACTTTTCGACATGGACGGGCTGTCGGCTTCGGGCCACCGGATCGGGCTGGCCACGGATACCGGCGGCGGGTCGTCCTTCTCCATGCTCCGCACCATGGCCGCCGCCTATGAGGTAGCACAACTGCGCGGCCGCCCGCTGCATCCCTCGGAACTCTGGTGGCTGGCCACGCAGGGCGCGGCGCGGTCGCTGCGCGCAGACGACCGGATCGGCAATATTGCAGTGGGGATGGAGGCCGACATCACAGTCATCGACCTCGCCTCTACCCCCGCGATCGCTCAGCGCGCGGCGCGCGCAGGCGATATCTGGGAGGCACTCTTCCCGACGATCATGATGGGCGATGACCGCGCGGTGAGGGCGGTCTGGGTGAACGGCCGCCCGCTCTGACCGGCACAATCACTTTCTGTCGGCAAATACTCCCGGGGGTGAATTGCCGCGCGAGCGGCAAGAGGGGGCAGGAAGCCCCCTCACACCATCAGCCGCCGCGCGAGACGGTTCTGGGTCTCGATAACGCGCGGAAGATCAAGCGTCGCGATATGGCCGTCGCGCACGACCTGCCGCCCCTCGACAAAAAGATCACGCACCCGCGTTGGTCCGCAAAGTAGAAGCGCCGCGACCGGATCCCAACTGCCTGCCGCTTCGATCCCCGACATGTCCCAGATCGCGATATCGGCGCGTTTGCCGGGTTCCAGCGACCCGCAATCCGTCCGCCCCAGCACCTGCGCGCCGCCAAGCGTCGCGATTTCCAGCGCCTCGCGCGCCGACATCGCGTCGGCGCCATTCGCCACCCGTTGCAGAAGCATCGACTGCCGCGCCTCGGCTACCAGATTGCCCGCATCGTTCGACGCCGAGCCATCGACGCCCAACCCCACCTTGACGCCGGCATCGCGCATGGACCTCACCGGCGCAATGCCGGAACCAAGTCGGCAGTTCGAACAGGGGCAATGCGCTACCCCGGTGCGGGACCGGGCAAAGAGACCGATCTCATGCCGGTCAAGTTTCACGCAATGGGCGTGCCAGACATCCGCGCCGGTCCAGCCCAGATCCTCGGCATATTGCCCCGGACGGCAGCCGAACTTTTCCAGAGAATAGGCGATATCCTCGTCATTCTCGGCCAGGTGGGTGTGCAGCATTACCCCCTTGTCGCGCGCCAGCAGCGCAGCCTCGCGCATCAGGTCGCGGCTGACCGAGAAGGGCGAACAGGGAGCGAGACCGACGCGGACCATCGAGCCCTCGGCGGGGTCGTGGAACGCGTCCACCACCCGCTCCATATCCTTCAGAATCGCCGCCTCATCCTCGACGAGACTGTCGGGTGGCAACCCGCCCGCGCTTTCGCCGATGCTCATCGCGCCGCGTGTCGGATGGAACCTAAGTCCGATCTCGCGCGCGGCATCGATCGTATCTTCCAACCGGGATCCGTTCGGGTAGAGATAAAGATGGTCCGATGTCAGCGTGCAGCCTGACAGCGCCAGTTCGGCGACTCCAACAAGCGCCGAAACCCGCATCTCCTCCGGTCCGAAGCGCGACCAGATCGGGTAGAGCGTCTTCAGCCAGCCAAAGAGAAGCGCGTCCTGCCCGCCCGGCACGGCGCGGGTGAGGGTCTGGTAAAGGTGGTGATGGGTGTTCACGAGGCCCGGCGTCACGACACAGCCACGCGCCTCGATCACCTCTCCGGTGGTGGCCAGCTCCTGCCCCACTTCTGCGACGACGCCGCCCCGGATCAGGACGTCGCCCCCGGCAAGCTCGGCTCGCGTGGCATTCATCGTCACCACGGAATCGGCATTACGGATCAGGATTTCAGACATGTGTTCCCCTTGCCACCCCTTCGGCGATGCGGGAACGGCCGGACGACAGAAGGGGGAAGGACTCGCTCCGGCGATCCGGATCATAGACCGGCAGGATTACCCCCGCCAGAGCGCCGGGCGAGAAACGCTTTCAAGATTTTCGGGAAAATTGCCTCAGCGGTTAAGCCGTTCCAATGCCAGTCTGTGGATTTCACCATTTGCGGCGGCAAGCACCCTGCCACCCTGATGGGCCGGTCCACCGGTCCAGTCGGTGACGATTCCACCCGCTGCCTCGATGACAGCGATGGGCGCCTGAATGTCGTAGGGTTGCAATCCCGCCTCGACGACCAGATCGACCTGCCCGGTGGCGATCAGTGCATAGGCGTAACAATCCATTCCGTAGCGGGTCAGCCGGACATCGCCCGACAACCGGTGGAAAGCCGTGCGCTCATCCTCTGTTCCGACCTCGGGGAAAGTGGTGAAGAGGATCGCCTCGCTCAGTGATCGCGACGGGCGCGTCTTCAAAGCCCGGGGCCCATGTGGCCCGGAAAGACCAGCCTGCCCGAACCCGCCCGCAAAGCGTTCCCCGATATAGGGCTGGTCGATAATGCCGAAGAGCGGGCCGTTTTCGTCACCAACCGAGATCAGCACACCCCATGTCGGCGTGCCCGACAGATAACCCCGCGTGCCATCAATCGGGTCGAGTACCCAGGTAAGCCCCGAAGTCCCGGTGCTTGCCCCGTATTCCTCACCAAGGATACCGTCATTCGGCCTGAGCTCGGCAAGGATCGCACGCATCCGTTCCTCAGCAGCTCGGTCGGCAACTGTTACCGGATCGAAATGCGTGTCCACTTTGGTGATGGCCGACAGACCGTCAGAACGAAAATGCTCCAGCGTCGCCGCGCGCGCGGCATCAGCCAGAGCATGGGCAGTCGCGATCAGCGCGGCACGTTCGGTCTCGGAAATCGGGCGCATCGGGGACCTCGGCTGGTTCGCGCCAGCGGTAGCCCCCAAAAGCCCTTCGGGTCAAGCCGCGTCAGGCGACGTCGGACAGAACCTTTGCAAGGTCGAATAACCGGCGGCGCTGAGCCTCGGGGATCGCGTAGTAGGAGCGCACAAGCATCAGCGCTTCCTTGTCCGCGAGAATGTCGCCATCGATCTCTTCGACCAGGTTGGTACGCGAGTCGAGCCCTTCGAAGAAGAAGCTGATCGGCACGCCAAGTGCATCGGAAATGTCCCAGAGCCGCGAGGCAGAGATCCGGTTCATGCCGGTTTCGTATTTCTGAATCTGTTGGAACTTGATGCCCACCTTGTCCGCAAGCTGCTGCTGGGTCATGCCCACCATCCAGCGCCGGTGCCGGACGCGCTTGCCGACATGCACATCAACGGGGTGTTTCATTGTATTCTCCAATATTCCGTCACCACTTAACCAGCAATTTTCTTGCTACATTCACCGTTCACTGACGCCCTCAGCAAAAAACTGCACCATAAGGAATAACTCATCTTAAGGATGTACTCGACCTGTCTTTTTAGACATGACCCGACACTCAATCTGAACGTATTCGTTCAAAATCCGGCTCTCCCGGAGGTTATTTTTCAATTTGCAATGCAATTTGCGACTGTTTGCGTGCTTACATTTACCAATTCGCAATCAGTGACGTAGCGTAACCCTATAGAATCATTTGACCACCCCGGTTAAGGTTCCCATGCGCAACCACACCGCAGCACGACTACCGGAACGGAGAAATTGGATGAAGGCGTTCGGCATCGAGCGGTTTGGCACCGCCCCCTTTCTCAGCGACCGAGCCATGCCGGAACCCGGCAAAGGAGAGGTTCGACTTCGCATCGCCACCTGCGGACTGAACTTCGCCGATCTCCTGATGGTTGAAGGCAAGTATCAGGAACGCCCCGATCCGCCACTGACATTGGGAATGGAGCCGACCGGCTGGATCGACACGCTCGGCCCCGGCGTTGACGGTCCACCTCCGGGCACGCGCGTCGCGGTCTACGCAAATTGCGGCGGGCTGGCCGAATATGGCTGCTTTCCCGCTGCACGTTGCATTCCCCTGCCCGAGGCGATGTCATTCGAGGACGCCGCGGCGTTTCAGATCACTTATGGCACAAGCCATGTGGCACTCGATCACAAGGCGCGGTTGCAACCGGGCGAGACGCTGCTGGTGCTCGGCGCCGCAGGCGGGGTCGGATTGACGGCAGTGGAAATCGGCAAGCGCATGGGCGCCCGTGTAATCGCCTGCGCGCGGGGGGCGGACAAACTGGCGGCAGCGAAAGCCGCCGGGGCGGACCATCTGATCGACAGTGAAGCGGACGACTTGCGAGACGCGATCCGCGCGCTCGGCGGGGCCGATGTTGTCTATGATCCGATCGGCGGCGACCAGTTCGAGTCAGCTTTCCGCGCCACCAAACCCGATGGCCGCATCCTCGTGATCGGCTTTGCAAGCGGCAAGGTGCCGCCAATCCCGGCCAACCACCTGCTCGTCAAGAACATCTCAGTGCTGGGCCTCTACTGGGGTGGCTATCTGAAGTTCCGGCCCGAGGTGCTGACCGATAGCCTATCCACCCTATTCGGCTGGTATGCCGAGGGCGGGCTACGGCCGCATGTCTCTCACATATTCCCGTTGGAGAAGGCGGGTGAGGCATTGGCGACCCTGCGCGACCGCAAATCAACCGGCAAGGTCGTCGTCCGCGTGGCCGAAGCGGAATAGGACTCGGCGATCTCAGTCTTCAGGCACTCCACCACCTCTCCCCGTGTGACCCCGGCATCGTAAAGGCAGATGCCCATGGTGCCGAGCGAGGGCAGTTCACCCGCACCACGGATTTCCGCCGTTCCTTCGGGAAGAAGCCCACGCATCCGCGCTGTCACAGCCAAGTCAGCCGCGACCATCGCCTGAATGGTGTCGTTCGATCGGCCGGAAAACGACATCTCCCACGGGACTCCGGCTTTATCTAGCGCCGCAACGGCGATGGGCCGGAAGCGGCAATTCTCTTCGAATCCAAGCCGCAACGGCCGCTGGTGCCATGCCACACCACCCGGCGCGCCGACCCAGACCAGCGGCAGTTCGCCAATGACACCCCCGCCCTCCCCGGGCGCTTCCTCGGTTGTCACGATCAGGTCGAACTCACCCTTTGCAAATCCCTCCTTCAGCATGTTCGTGAACGAGGAAACGAGGTTGATGCGTGCGCAGGGATAGACCGCGGCAAGCTGCTGCAAGACACGCGGGATCGCCGGATAGACGATATCATGCGGGACGCCGAGCCGGATTTCCGTCCTGCAATCTACGTCCGTCAGCCGCGACAAGGCCTCATCGTTGAGCGTCAGCATACGGCGGGCGTATTGGGCCAGCATCTCGCCTTCCGGCGTGAGTGTCAGCTTTCGCTGAGCGCGGGTGAAGAAGTTCTGCCCCAGCCCTTCCTCCAGCCGCTTGATCTGCATGGAAACAGCGGACTGAGTAAGGTTCAGAAGCCCCGCTGCCCGGGTCACACCGCCGGAATCCGCAACGGCCACGAGGGCGCGCAAAGCCGTCAGGTCCAGATTTCGGGGCATCATCACACTCCTTGATGATTTTCAAAACAATCATTCGTTTTCAGTATCCATCATAGACTGCCATATAAATCAAGTCTCTTGATAGAACGACTTGCAATCATCACGAAACACAAAGGAATGTGACATGGAAAACGCCCTCTCCCGCTCGCATATCGCAGCCCGCCCCGGCCTGATCAGCAAGCTGCGTGCGATGGTGAACCTGCGGCGCCAGCGCCGCGATCTGCACGCATTGAGCGACCACCTTCTCGACGATATCGGCGTCACAGCTGCGGATGCGCGGCGCGAAGCTGAGCGCCCGGTTTGGGATGTTCCGACGCATTGGAAGCGTTAATTGCCCCGGAAATGGTCCGAACCGCTTGAAATCCGTGTCATCCTTGCCGATATTTCCCGCGAGGGGGAAGCGGCATTGCCGTTACCCACAGGGAAACGCATCTGGAGGCTTTGATGGCTGACTTTCAAACGATCCGCACCGGCCAGGTCGGCGCACGGACCGTTGCGATCGACGAGGGGCTTCGCGCCCATATGAACAAGGTCTACGGGCTCATGTCCGCAGGCATGCTGATCACGGCGGCTGCAGCCTGGGCCATCTCAAATCTTGCTCTGACCGCTGATCCGTCCGCCGCCGCAGCCCAGATCGGGGCGGGCCGTTACCTCACCGATTTCGGGCTGACGCTCTACGCATCGCCGCTGAAATGGGTGATTATGTTCCTGCCGCTGGTTATGGTCTTTGCCTTCGGCGCGATGATCAACCGGATCTCGGCGGCCGGCGCGCAGCTCTTCTTCTATACCTTCGCAGCCGCGATGGGCATCTCGATCAGCTGGATCTTCGCCGTCTTTACCGGCTTCTCGATCATCCAGACCTTCCTGATCACCGCAATCGCATTCGCGGGCCTCTCGCTCTGGGGCTACACAACGAAGAAGGACATCTCGGGCTGGGGGTCGTTCCTGATCATGGGCGTGATCGGCCTGATCGTCGCCTCGATCGTGAACATCTTCCTCGGCTCACCGATGATCCACCTCGCGATCTCTGCGATCGGTGTGCTGATCTTCGCAGGCCTGACCGCCTATGACACGCAGAAGATCAAGAACACTTATATCGCCCACGCGCAGCACGGCGATGCAGAATGGCTTGGCAAGTCGGCGATCATGGGGGCGCTGAACCTTTATCTCGACTTCATCAACATGTTCATGTTCCTGCTGCAATTCCTCGGCAACCGCGAGTGAACCGGAACACAGCGAAATAGGAAAGGGCCGCCTTCGGGCGGCCCTTTTCTTTTCTGTTTCTCGTGCGTCCCGCAGTTCTGCGGAATGCGTTCAGGTGAGGTGGATTTGAACCCACCTTACGGCCTACAGCGACCCTTACAGACCTTTCGAGCGATAGCTCTTTGCGACCCGGTCAATGGCGACGATATAGGCCGCCATGCGCATGTCGGTCACGTCGTTGCGGCTGTGCCAGACATCGCTGATCGACTGATAGGCGGCGCGCATTGTGTCGTCGAGACCCGAGCGCACCAGTTCCAGCTCGCCCGCACCGCGCAGGTACTGATCCTTGAAGCCAGGCGACAGCGTCCAGCCCAACCCCTTGTCGGACGAAAGCCGTTCCAGTTCGTCGATAAGAAGCTGGTGGCGGCTTTCTTCCTGACGCCGCTGCATGCGACCGAAGCGGATGTGGCTGAGGTTCTTGACCCATTCGAAATAGGACACAGTCACACCGCCCGCGTTGGCATACATGTCGGGGATGATCAGCGTACCCTTGTTGCGCAGGATTTCATCGGCACCCGCCGTGACCGGGCCGTTCGCGGCCTCGATGATCAGTGGAGCCTTGATGTTCTCCGCATTGGACAGGTTGATGACCCCTTCCATCGCCGCCGGAATGAGAATGTCGCAGGGCTCTTCCAGCACTTTCGCACCGTCTTCGACATAGGTGCCTTCCGGGCAGCCCTTCACGCCGCCATTCGCCGCGATCCAGTCGCGCACCGCCTGAACGTTCATGCCCTTGTCATTCACCAGCGCACCGTCGCGTTCGAGGATGCCAGTGACCAAAGCGCCATCTTCGGTCGAGAGGAAGAGGGCCGCGTGGTAGCCCACATTGCCGAGGCCCTGAACGATGACGCGCTTGCCCTCAAGTTTGCCCGAGAGCCCCGCAGCCTCCATATCCTTCGGGTGGCGGAAGAATTCACGCAACGCATATTGCACGCCCCGCCCCGTCGCCTCGACCCGGCCGGCGATGCCGCCCGCGTTCAGGGGTTTGCCGGTGACGCAGGCCGCGCCGTTGATGTCGGTCGTGTTCATCCGCTTGTACTGGTCGACGATCCAGGCCATCTCGCGTTCACCGGTGCCCATGTCGGGGGCGGGCACGTTCTGGGCCGGGTTGATCAGGTCGCGCTTGATCAGTTCATAGGCAAAGCGTCGGGTGATGAGCTCCATCTCATGCTCTTCCCACTCGCGCGGGTCGATGCAGAGGCCGCCCTTGGAGCCGCCGAACGGCGTCTCCACAAGGGCGCATTTATAGGTCATCAGCGCGGCCAGCGCCTCCACCTCATCCTGATTGACCGAGGTGGCGAAACGTATACCGCCTTTCACGGGCTCCATATGTTCGGAATGAACCGAACGGTAACCAGTAAAGGTGTGGATAGCGCCCCGCAGACGAACCCCGAAACGAACCGTGTAGGTCGAGTTGCAGACGCGGATCTTTTCTTCAAGCCCGGGTGACAGATCCATGACCTTCACCGCGCGGTTAAACATAAGATCTACGGATTGCCGAAAGCTCGGTTCTCCTTTGAAGGCCATCGTTTTCTCCCTGACTTGTCCACGGGCGCTGTTTGATAAATTGGTTTCACGCCGGTCGTCACGGTAGAACAAACGGCCAAGAACCGATCGCCCACCCGATTGCGGCCATGCAACAGCATTACCCTTACGACTTGATTATCAGAGAAGGGTCGAAAGGCAAGCGAGATGCCTGAAGACGATCCGGCTTTCGATCGACCTCGGCGATGCTAACGGCGCAGGAAATACGACTTTGGAGGGCGATTCGGATTGTCACAGGCCCTATGATTGTTTGCCTGTTGGACACGATAGGCGGCATTTTGCACAAATAGGACATCACGCAAGGGCCAATACACGATCCATTCATGTATGCGCCCAAATTTCGCCACAACTTCCACGGTATCTATCCCCTCGGGCCACACACGGGCCTTTTGCTTGTATTGCGCTGCCACCACCAAGCCCGGCGTACGAGGAAGGATAAGGTATGAAACAGCTCGTCAGAGCGCGGTCGAACTCCGCAGATCCCTCTTGCCGTATTCTGGCGCTTCGGTCGGCCATGCAGCGTTTCTCGCGCGAGGAAGATGGGTCTTTGATCATCTTCGGGCTGTTCGCCTTTGTGATGATGCTCCTTCTCGCCGGCATTTCTCTGGACCTCATGCGGTTCGAGGAACGCCGCACACGCCTGCAGGCAACGGTCGACCGGGCTTCGCTCGCAGCTGCTGACCGTCAACAGACCTTGCCGCCCAAAGAAGTGGTCAAGGACTATTTCCGCAAGGCCGGTCTCAAGCCGCCCGCAGACAACGAGATCATCGTGACCGAGGGCGCGTATGGCGAGTTCCGCCGTGTCCAGGTGAATACGTCCGAACAGATGCCGACATGGTTCATGACGCTTGTCGGCGTTGACGAACTGTCGACACCGGCGGCATCCGTTGCTGAGGAAAGCATCGGTCAGATCGAGATTTCGCTAATTCTCGACATTTCGGGATCAATGGGCAGCAACCAACGGCTGGTTAACCTGAAACCCGCCGCCAAGCAGTTCGTGGACCAGATGTTCGACGGGACGGAAGGCGGCAAAGTCTCGATTTCGATCGTGCCGTATTCGACCCAGGTCGCGATGAGCGATGAACTGGCGTCTTACTTCAACCTGTCGAGCGAGCACAGCTATTCGAACTGCATCGAGTTCACTTCAGGCGATTTCACCCGCACATCGCTCGACTTCGGGACAAACCCCGGCGACCGCGTCTATCAGCGCAACGGGCATTTCGATCCGTTCTATAAGAGCCGTCCGACGACCCTCCTGAACTGCCGCAACACATCAAGTGCCGAGATCCTTCCCTTCGGTGGCAACCGTGACGCGCTGAAGGCCCATATCGACGGTCTGAGCGCCGCGGGGAACACCTCAATCGACATCGGCATGAAATGGGGCGCAGCCTTGCTGGATCCTTCGATGGCGGGCGTTGTGGACGGCATGATCGATGCCAACAAGCTCCCGGTAGAATTTTCGGATCGCCCCTATCCGTTCGACACCGAAGGAGGCAACGGCGAGTCCGTCAAGGTCATCGTGCTGATGACCGACGGGCAGAACACGACGGAATATCGGCTCGACGACAACTTCTCCGGCAAGCCGGGTGGCGTTGACAGTCGCCTCTACTCTAACACCTGGTATCAATCCAACCAGCCGGGCGACAAACGGCAGTACTCCTACTACGACCCCAACCGTTCGAGCAGCAACAAGTACTACTCGTTCCACACCCAAAGCTGGCTTGCCGAACCCTTTGGAGACAACAGTGGCGATCTTGGTGATGCAGTCCCCATGACCTGGCCCGAAGTCTGGAACGACATGTCTATCCGGTACTTCGCGGACAATATCGTCTACGACGCTACGGGTTCGAGTTCCCAGCGCAACTACTTCCGCAACGCGCCATACAACGGCTATTCGTCGACCAAGGACTCGACGGTGACGGCAATGTGCGACCTCGCCAAGTCGAAAAAGGTGCGAATCTACACAATCTCGTTTGAGGCGCCGACCTCGGGTCAGCAGCTTCTCCAGAATTGCGCGACCACGACATCGCACCACTTCGCCGTGTCAGGGGCAAGCGGCATCAGTGACGCGTTCTTCAACATTGCGACATCGATTAACAAGTTGAGGCTTACCCAGTGACGATCCGTATAACAGCATCAGTGCGCGACTGGCTCGCGCGCAAGGCCCGGGACGAGGAAGGTTCCTCAACAATCCCGTTCATCATGTTCCTGCCTTTCTTCATGATGCTGATCCTTTCATCGCTTGAGATGGGCGTGCTCATGATGCGGCATGTCATGCTGGAACGGGCACTCGACCTGTCGGTCCGTGACCTGCGCCTTGGAAACTGGAGCAACCCGACACACGACTCATTCAAGAAGGTTGTCTGCAACCGTGCCGGCGTCATTCCCGATTGCATGAACGCCATTCTCGTCGAACTTCGGCCCGTCAGCACGGTGACGTGGCAACCGCTCTCGTCGGGCCCGACCTGCGTGGACCGGGCCGCCCCGATGCTGCCCGAGGATATGCCGGAATTCGACCCGGGCGAAGGCGATGAAATGATGCTGATCCGCGCCTGCATCAAGGTTGATCCCGTATTCCCGACCACTGGGCTCGGGATGCACCTGCCGAAGGACAATACCGGGGCCTATGCGCTGGTTTCGGCTACTGCCTTTGTGAACGAACCGGATCGGGGGACCTGACATGTCAATTTTATCCCGTCTGAAGCTGCGGACATCAAGGTTTGTCGATGAAACCGAGGGCAACATGCCGATCGAGGGGCTTTATGCCGCGATCCTGCTCTTGTGGTGGTATGTCGCTTCGTTTCAGTTCTTCGATGCGTTCCGCCAAAAGAACGTCAACCTGAAGGCCGCTTACACAATCGCGGACCTCGTCTCGCGTCAGAACACGTCGGTCGACGCGGACTATATCGACGGCTTGCACACGCTGTTTGACTACCTGACCTTCTCAAACAAGCCCACTTGGGTACGGGTATCCAGCGTTTCGTTTAACTCGACCGACAACAAATACAAAGTCGCCTGGTCTTACGCGTCTGGCAACACACAGGGTCATTCGGATGCCAGTATCCAGGCCGAAAAGAACCAGATCCCAACAATGCCGGAAGGCGACTTCGTGATCATCGTCGAAACCAACATGGCCTATGAACCGATCTTCAACATCGGGCTCAATGCACACTGGTACACGACCTTTATTCCGACCCGTCCGCGTTTCGTGCCTTGTGTGCCGTTCAACCGCCACGATGGTTCGCTGGAAGCCTGCGTTTACGATACCAGTGTCGACCCGGACGGCGAAGTGCACGATGACGGTGCCATCAACCTGACGGTCGATACGGATGACAGCAGCGGGACCGGCAGCGGAACCTGATCTGACGACCGAAACACGTTTGGCGCCGCCTGCTAAAACAGCGGGCGGCGTTGCCCGTTCAGGAGGCGCCCGCCGCGCCGCGACGCGCTGCAATGATATCGGCCATGGCACGCCCCTCGCTGCCCGAGATAACGCCCCCAACCCCGACCCGCCTTCCCAGACGCCACCAAAGCCCCGGTGCCCAGACCCGCGGCTGCGCGGAGTTCAGACGCAAGACGAAACCGTTCGACGGTTTGAATGCGAAAATACCGCGCTCGACGCTTTCGATCTGATCAAGCCGCGCCACAAGCGTACCGTCGGTGTCCATCAGCGCCTCATCTGTCAGAACCAGCCCGTGTCCGGTCGCCCGGAACATGCGGACGCAACCTGCCAGCGCGATGACGCCGAAAATCACAAGCATGATCTGCAGGCCCGCCGATTCCGGCGGTCGAAGGAAGGCCAACAGTTCCAGCAGCACCCCAAGTGTTGCCATGACACCTGTCGCGAAAAAACGGCGCGGAACTGACGGTGTTATGCTGGCCAATATCTCCGGCTGCCGCTCTTCCATCCGCTTCTCCTCGCGTCGCGCCCTGTGCGCCGAAGCACAAGCCATGTTGAGACCGGGCGCGAAACCCCAATGTGCCGTCGTCGTTTTGCCCCTATATTAGGGCCATCGCAACAGGAGAAGCCCGAATGTCGATCCGTCCCGTTCTCGAAACCCGCGCGGCCCGCCCGACGATGGAAGGCGCAGGCGTGCACTTGCATCGTGCCTTCGGCTTTCAGGACCCGACCGAACTGGACCCGTTCCTGCTGTTTGACGATTTCCGAAATGAGCGGCCGGAGGATTACCTGCGCGGATTTCCATGGCATCCCCATCGTGGGATTGAGACGATTACCTATGTGCTGGCGGGCACCGTCGAGCACGGCGACAGCCTCGGTAATACCGGGCGACTGGGCGCGGGCGATGTACAGTGGATGACCGCCGGGTCCGGGATCATGCATCAGGAAATGCCGCTTGGGAACGCCAAGGGGCAGATGCACGGCTTTCAGCTCTGGGCCAATCTGCCCGCGTCGCTGAAGATGACCGCCCCGCGCTATCAGGACGTGAAATCACCGGATATCCCCGAAATCACCGATGATGACGGCACGGTGGTGCGGGTCATCGTCGGAACTTTCTGGGGTCGGACCGGCCCCGTCGATGGCATAGCCGCCGAACCGCAATACCTCGACATCTCCGTCCCGGCAGGAGTGAAAAAGACATTCAAGGTGGACACTTACCGGCGCGCCTTCGCCTATGTCTTCGAAGGGTCCGGACGCTTTTCTGACGCGTCCCGACCGCAGGGCGTCCTACTGGAAAAGGAGGTGATGGGTGAGGAGGTCAACATCCGCGACATGTCGGGCAATCGTACGCTGATCCGCTTCGGCACCGGCGACGAGGTGACGGTACAGGCAGGCGATCACGGCATCCGGTTCCTGTTGATCTCCGGCGCGCCGCTCGAAGAACCTGTCGCCTGGCATGGGCCCATCGTGATGAACACCAAGGCCGAGCTGATGCAGGCCATGTCCGACCTCAGGAACGGCACATTCATCCGCCCAGCCAAGTAGGGGGAACCGGTGGAAAAGTTATGACCAAAACTTTTCCACCGGACCGGAATAATTTTGATCCAAAATTATTCCGGTCCTTCAGGCCGCAACGGCCTTCCTGACCATGTCCCAGTAGATGTCGCCAACGCTGTCGCGGCTCAACCTTCCGCCTTCCCGGTACCAAGTATTGACCCCGGTCAGCATGGCGATGATGGCGAGGGTCGCGAGTTTTGTGTCCGGAGTTGAAAATGCGCCTGCCTCGTGGCCCGCGCGTAAAATCCGCTCCAGCCGGTTTTCATATTCGCGCCTTAAGCCTTCAATGATTGCGAAATTCTCCTCCCCGAGATTTCGCAACTCCATGTAGGACAGGAAAACCGCGTCCGGCCGGTCGAGATTGAACCGGATATGAAAACGGACGAAGGCCTCAAGCCGGTCCAGTTGCGTCCCGCCAGTCGCCTCCGCGTCCCATGCGACGATCAGATCGTCCATATGGCTTTTCAGAAGTTCGAAAAGCAGCGTCTCCTTGTCGGGCGTGTAAAGGTAGAGCGCCCCCGCCTGAACCCCGACCTCACCCGCGATCTGGCGCATGGACACGGCGGCATACCCATGACGGGCAAATAGCTTCAACGCAGCCGCACGAATGCGGGGACCAGTGATTTCAGAATGCGATCCGGTTTTTCGTGCCATGGCCCTATGTTATATGAACAAACGTTCAATACAAGCGCGATGCGCCACAGGCGCTTGTCCTGAGCGCAGAGCAGAGAGTAAAGTCGCCCCGCCAACCGGAGACCCCGATGCGATCTGTGACCCTTCTCTGCGTTCTCCTGCCCGTTGTTCTTTCAGGCTGCGCCGCGTTGCCCAAACGGGATCGCGCGGCGGCGACCCAGGCGGACTGGCCGGTCCTGCTGACGATCGAGGACCTCACCGCCCCGCCCCCCGCCGAAGCCGACCCGACCGAGGCGCTGGAGGCCCGCGCAGCGGCATTGCGGGCGCGGGCGGCACTGCTCGCCGCCACGGATATCTAGGCCCTAAGGCGCAGTGCGGCACCCGACAGATTGCATGCGCCCGCGCGAAAGGCTAACACCGCGCGACGATTGGCGCTGAGCCGACCCTTTCTGACGGAGTTTCCCATGTCCAACCCCCTGCGTCTTGGCATCGCCGGCCTCGGCACGGTGGGCATCGGCACTGTCAAGATCGTGCAGAACCACGCCGACCTTCTCGCCCGCCGGACCGGACGGGCCATTTCAATTTCCGCTGTCTCGGCCCGCAGCCGCACGAAGAACCGCGATGCCGACCTTTCTGCATACGGCTGGGAGGACGATCCCGTCGCGCTCGCCAAACGCGAGGATGTCGATGTCTTCGTCGAGTTGATGGGCGGTGAAAACGGTGTGGCCAAGGCCTCGATCGAGGCCGCCATTGCTGCCGGCAAAGACGTCGTCACCGCCAACAAGGCGCTTCTGGCCGTCCATGGTCAGGAACTCGCAGTGGCCGCCGAGGCCAAAGGCCGGGTGATCCGATTTGAGGCCGCGGTGGCGGGTGGCATCCCCGTCGTAAAGGCGCTGACCGAAGGGCTCGCGGGCAATGAAATCCGCCGCGTCATGGGCGTGATGAACGGCACCTGCAACTACATCCTTACCCGGATGGAAAATGCCGGCCTGCCTTACGCAGAGGTTTTCGAGGAAGCACGCCAACTGGGCTATCTGGAGGCCGACCCCAATCTCGACGTCGGCGGCATCGATGCCGGTCACAAGCTGAGCCTTCTGGCTTCCATCGCTTTCGGCACCAAGGTGTCGTTCGACGCAGTGGAACTGGAAGGGATCGGCCGCATCTCTATCGACGATATCCGCCGCGCCGCGGACATGGATTTCCGCATCAAGCTTTTGGGCGTCGCGCAGATGACCGGACGTGGCCTTGAACAGCGCATGTCGCCATGCCTCGTTCCCGCCGACAGCCCGCTGGGCCAGTTGCAGGGGGGCACCAATATGGTTGTCCTCGAAGGCGACAGCGTCGGCCAGATCGTGCTGCGCGGTCCGGGCGCGGGCGAAGGCCCGACCGCCTCTGCTGTAATGGCCGATGTCGTCGAGATTGCGCGCGGCTGCCGGGTGTCCACCTTCGGCCAGCCTGCGACCTCGCTTGCCGATCCGGTGCCAGCCAAGGCCACCGCGCCCGCGCCCTACTACCTGCGCATGGAACTGTCCGACAAGCCGGGCGCGCTCGCCAAGGTGGCGACGATCCTTGGTGAGGAAGGCGTCTCCATCGACCGGATGCGGCAATACGGACATGCTGATACTGATGCCCCGGTGCTGATCGTCACGCATAAGACGACCCGCGACTCGGTCAATCACGCGTTCAAACGCCTGCCTGCGACCGGTGTCGTCATCGGCGAACCGGTGGCGATCCGCATCGAAACCGTCTGACGGCGAGTCCCGGGGGCCTTGCCCTGCCGGGCCCTGACCGGCTAGATGCCTGAAACCGATCTTACAGGGACAGACAATGGCCGACGCCCAGGAATTTCACGACCGCATGCTTTCGCTGGGCCTCGCCCGCGTCTCCGAAGCTGCCGCCCATGCTTCCGCCCGACTGATCGGGCGCGGGGATGAAAAGGCCGCCGATCAGGCTGCGGTCAACGCGATGCGCGACCAGCTCAATCTCCTCGACATCAAGGGTACTGTCGTCATCGGCGAGGGCGAGCGCGACGAGGCGCCGATGCTTTATATCGGCGAGGAAGTGGGCACCGGCAACGGGCCGGAAGTGGATATCGCGCTGGATCCGCTGGAAGGCACGACGCTGACCGCAAAGGACATGCCGAACGCCCTGACCGTCATCGCCATGGCTCCGCGCGGCACGCTTCTGCATGCGCCCGATGTCTATATGGACAAGCTCGCCATCGGCCCCGGCCTGCCGAAGAACGTGGTCAGCCTTGAGATGAGCCCGACTGAGCGTGTCGTGGAACTCGCCAAGGCCAAAAAGTGCAAGCCGACCGATATCACCGTCTGCGTCCTCGAACGCCCCCGGCATGAGGATATCGTGACCGAGATCCGCGCCACCGGCGCCGCGATCCGGCTGATCACCGATGGCGATGTCGCCGGTGTCATTCACTGCGCCGAAAGCGAGATCACCGGCATCGACATGTATATGGGCTCGGGCGGCGCGCCTGAGGGCGTACTGGCGGCCTCGGCGCTGAAATGCATGGGCGGGCAGATCTGGGGCCGGTTGCTGTTCCGAAACGACGACGAACGGGGCCGCGCCGCCAAGGCCGGCATCACCGACCTGAACCGCATCTATGCGCGGGACGAGATGGTGCGCGCCGATGTGATCTTCGCCGCGACCGGGGTCACCAACGGCTCCATCGTCCGCGGCGTGAAGCGCGAACCGAACTTCATCGAGACCGAGACGATCCTGATGCGGTCGAAGACCGGTTCTGTGCGCCGCATGATCTATCGTAACCCGATCCGCTGAGCGAGCGGCCCGGCGCTAAGTCCCGCGCCGGCTTAAATGGACCAGGAAGTCGAGGCGGGGCCGGATGGCCCGCATCAGGAGGCGCATGACCGCATTTCTCGGCGTCGAGCAGTCTGCGACCGGTCGCCGCTGGGTCGGCCCCTCGGTGGAGGCTGACCGTCTGGCCGAGGCGATGGTGCAGGAAACCGGCCTGCCCATGGCACTTGCCCGCGTGCTCGTGACGCGCGGCGTGGCGCCTGCGGAAGCGTCGGCGTACCTTGAACCGCAATTGCGCGACCTCTTGCCCGATCCGCGCAAACTGAAGGACATGGAGGCGGCGGCAAGCCGGTTCCTGAAAGCGGTGAAGGGCCGTGAGAAGATCGCGGTCTTCGCCGACTACGATGTCGATGGCGGCTCCTCCGCCGCGCTTCTGATCACCTGGCTGCGCGCCATGGGTCGGCAGGCTACACTCTACATTCCCGACCGGATCGACGAGGGCTACGGCCCCAACATTCCCGCGATGCAGGCGCTGGCGCGGGATCATGACCTTATCCTCTGTGTCGATTGCGGAACCCTCAGCCATGACCCCATCGCAGCGGCGAAGGGGGCAGATGTCGTGGTACTCGACCACCATCTGGGGGCCGAGACCCTGCCCCCTGCCCTTGCCGTGGTGAACCCCAACCGGCAGGACGAGGATAGCTCGCTCGCCCATCTCTGCGCCGCCTCCGTCGTCTTCCTGCTGCTGGTCGAGGCCAATCGGCAATTGCGCGAGGACGGCGTCAAGGGGCCCGACCTTATGGCCATGCTCGACCTCGTGGCACTCGCGACCGTCGCCGATGTCGCGCCGCTTGTCGGCGTCAACCGGGCGCTGGTGCGGCAGGGGCTGAAAGTGATGGCGCGGCGCGAGCGGATCGGGCTGACGAAGCTTTCCGATGTCGCGCGGATGGACCGGGCGCCGACGCCCTATCACCTCGGCTTCCTCCTCGGGCCCCGTGTCAACGCGGGCGGGCGTATCGGGGCCGCCGATCTTGGCGCGCGGCTGTTGTCCACCGACGACCCGCATGAGGCGACGGCGCTTGCCGAGCGGCTCGACGCGCTCAACACCGAACGGCGCGAGATCGAGAACCGGGTGCGGGACGCGGCGCTGGCGCAAGCCGAAGCGCGGGGGCTCGACCAGCCCCTTGTCTGGGCAGCCGATGACGGCTGGCACCCGGGTGTCGTCGGTATCGTCGCGGCAAGGCTGAAGGAGGCGACGAACCGCCCCGCCGTTGTAATCGGTTTCGAGGGAGAGGAGGGCAAGGGTTCGGGCCGCTCGGTCGAAGGCGTCGATCTTGGCGCTGCGATCCAGCGTCTAGCCGCCGAGGGGCTGCTGGTAAAGGGTGGTGGCCACAAGATGGCTGCGGGACTGACGGTGAACCGCGACCGGCTGAAGGCGGCGATGGAACGGCTGTCGGATCTGCTCGCCCGGCAAGGTGCGGACCGTCAGGGCCCGCGAGACCTGCGTCTTGACGGGCTCTTGATGCCCGGCGCCGTGACGCCGGGCCTGATTGAGGAGATCGAGCGCGCAGGCCCCTTTGGTCAGGGCGCTCCCGCCCCCCGTTTCGCCTTTGCTGATATGGTGATCACTCATGCGCGGCGGGTCGGAGAAAGCCATCTGAAGATCAGTTTCTCCGACGGTATGTCGGCCCCAATCGACGCCATCGCCTTCGGTGCATTTGACGGTCCCCTCGGTCCCCTTCTCGACAATCACGGCGGCATGCGATTTCACCTTGCAGGGCGGCTTGAACTGAACCATTGGCAGGGCCGCTCGCGACCGCAGCTCAGGCTGGAAGATGCAGCGCAACGTTGATCTTGGTTTTGCGCAAAATTCTACAAAAACCCTCTTGCGAGTCATCCCGCAACCGCCTAAACACCGCCGCACGCCAAACGTGGCCCGTTCGTCTATCGGTTAGGACGCCAGGTTTTCAACCTGGAAAGAGGGGTTCGATTCCCCTACGGGCTGCCACTTCTCCATGTAAGACATTATTATTCATGGGATTTTCCCGCTTTTCCGTCCAGCGCGTCGGATAGGGTGGACACGCTCGCTAGCTGGGCGAACCCGCTATCTGCCAGTTTCGCCCGGTTCGCCTTCTTTGTGTAAGTGTCAGCCTGCTTCGTATGCTTGTGCGCGAGAAAGGAGGCGATCTCCCAATTCGTGGCACCCGCATCTGCAAGCCGAGCAACACCCGCCTTGCGCAATCCATGAAGGGAGCCGGGCACTTTCGCCTCTTTGCAGCGACCTCGGAACCAATTGTCAAACGTCTCGGGCATGTAACCAATATGACGGGCATCTTGCGTAAGGAACAGAAGCCGGTCTTTCGGCACCTTGGCCAATTCCTCGGCCAGATCGGGCAAGATCGGCAGGTCAGCCGCCACGGAGGTCTTTGCGCGCCGATAGGCGATGCGCGCCCCGCCCTCGGTTTGGCTGGCGTGCTGCCAACCGACGCGACACAAGTCCTGCCGGGATATGCTTGTATTCAGCGCCAGCAAGAGCACAAGACGGGCCTTCGATCCTACCGGATGACGGGCAAGGAAGCGGTCAACCTCGGCGTCAGCTCAAGTACCGACCCCATCGGATCTGCGTGATCTTCGCGAGAACCGCCTCAGATCTGCAGTTCAAAGGTCTCAGCATAAACCGCAGAGCGGAATGCGGGCATTGAACTTGTGAAGCGCGCTAACTGACGACGCTCGCCGGTTGGGAACTTCGGGACTACAAGGAGTTCACAACGACGCTTAACAAGGACATAGTTTCCCAACCTGTCCAAGTGGCGACGCCTCTTGGGCTGTGAATCAGCGGACTTGGAATGGCATTCACCCTCAGACAGCTTCAGTTCTTCGTTGCCGCCGCAGAGCATGGCAGCGTGTCGGGTGCTGCCAAGGCCCTGGCCATCTCACAGTCCTCGGTGACCGAAGCGATAAAGGCGCTGGAAGCCGATCTCGGGATCACGCTTTTTGAACGCCGCGCACGCGGGATCGCCATCACCAATGCCGGCCACCAGTTTTTGCGTCACGCCCGGAAGATCCGGGACGACGTGTCGGACGCCCGCCGCGCCTTCCAGATCGAGGGGGCCGATCGTACGGGGGAGTTGAGGCTCGGGGTTACCTCGCTCGTTGCAGGCTATGGGCTGGCCGAGACCCTGTCGCGGTTCCGGCGAACCTTTCCCGCAGTGACGATTTCGGCGATCGAGGATTCCGGCGAATATCTCGAACACCTGCTGATCGGGGGCGAGATAGACGTGGCCTTCCTTCTGGTCTCGAACCTGCACAACCGCCACGCCTTTCAGGTCGAAAGCATCGCGGCCTCGGCCATGCGGCTCTGGCTGCCGCTTGGCCATCCGCTGGCTGCAAAGGAAGCCATCGAACTTGACGAGGTCGCCCGCGAACCGCTGATCATGCTGTCGCTGGAGGAGATCGAGGAAAGCACCGAACGGCTCATGTCCTCGCTCGGAGCTCGGCCGGAGGTCGCGTTCCGCACCCGGTCGGTGGAAGCGGTGCGCAGCCTTGTCGCGACCGGCGTCGGGCTCGCCATTCTACCCGACCTGATCTACCGGCCATGGTCGCTGGAAGGCGACCGGATCGAGATCCGCGATGTCTCTGGCGATCTGCCAACGGTGCAGGTCGGCATGGCCTGGCGGCGCGGAGCCCCCCTGTCGGAAATCACCCGAGATTTCGTGCGGCTGGCGCAAAGCTCGTTCTGATTTGAGCCGCTGCACTAGGGATATCGGTAAAACCGATAACACTCTTCTGAATTTTGAGTTTGCGAAAATCGCGCAGGAGGGCAGACTTTGCCCAATCCGCGAAGACGGAAAATCCGCGCGCGTTAACACAGCAATCAGGGAGAAATGGGATGTCCGCACGCTTTCTTGTGACCGCGAGTGCTGCTGCGCTGATCGCCGCGCAGCCTGTTCTGGCGCAGATGGCGACCGAGATCGGCGCCGGTGAGGGTCAGGTCGATATCGTCGCATGGCCCGGCTACATCGAACGTGGTGAAACCGACGCCGCCTTCGACTGGGTCACGAAGTTCGAGGAGGCCTCGGGCTGCAAGGTCAACGTCAAGACCGCCAACACATCGGACGAGATGGTGGCGCTTATGAACGAGGGCGGTTTCGACCTCGTCACCGCCTCGGGTGACGCCTCCCTGCGTCTGATTGCCGGCAAGCGGGTGCAGCCGGTCAATGTGGACCTGATCCCATCCTGGGCTTCGGTTGACGACCGTCTGAAAGACGCACCGTGGCACACGGTCGATGGCACCCATTACGGTACGCCCTATATGTGGGGCCCGAACGTGCTGATGTACAACAAGGACGCCTTTGGCGACACGCCGCCGACCTCATGGAACGTGGTCTTCGAAGAGATGACCCTACCCGATGGACAGTCGAACAAAGGCCGGGTGCAGGCCTATGACGGGCCGATCCACATTGCCGATGCGGCGCAATACCTGATGGCGCACAAGCCTGAGCTTGGCATCACCTCGCCCTACGAGCTGAACGAGGACCAGTACAAGGCCGCACTCGATCTTCTGCGCGGACAGCGGGAATTGGTGAACCGCTACTGGCATGACGCTTTCATCCAGATGGACGACTTCAAGAACGAAGGTGTTGTCGCCTCCGGCTCCTGGCCGTTCCAGGTCAACATCCTGCAAAGCGAAGGCCAGCCCATCGCCTCGGTCGTGCCCGAGGAAGGGGCCACTGGCTGGGCCGACACGACGATGATGCATGTCGATGCCGCCCATCCGAACTGCGCATATATGTGGATGGAGCATTCGCTGGCCTCGAACCTGCAATCCGACCTTTCGGTCTGGTTCGGTGCGGTGCCCTCCGTGCCTGCCGCCTGCTCCGACGGGCGCGGAATGCAGAACCAGGAAGGCTGCGACGCCAACGGTCTGGCTGATTTCGAGAAGATCCGCTTCTGGACCACGCCGGTCTCCAACTGCTCACAGGGTGAAGGGGCGTGTGTGCCCTATTACCGCTGGGTCTCTGACTATATCGGCGTGATTGGCGGTCGCTGATCCCGACCGGGGCCTTCCGGCCGTTGTCTCCATCCGGCGAGGGTAAGTGTGGCACGGATCGCCACCACTCAACCCGCATTTTCCCTTCGCACTTCCCTCCCCCAACAAGGGGGAGGGGTCCGATGAAGAACGCCGCCCTTGCATCTCGGAATAGCCAATGTCCTACGCCGTAGAATTCGATCACGTCTCGCGCCATTTCGGCACGGTCCGCGCCGTGGACAACGTCTCTATCGCCATTGAGGAAGGTGGTTTCTTTGCCATGCTCGGCCCGTCCGGATCGGGCAAAACCACCTGCCTGCGGCTGATTTCGGGCTTTGAGCGGCCTACGGCGGGTCATGTCCGTATCTTCGGCGAAACCTCGGAAGATCTGCCGCCGAACCGCCGCCCGGTGAACACGGTTTTTCAGGACTACGCGCTTTTTCCCCATCTGAGCGTGCGCGACAACGTCGCCTACGGGCTGATGGTTCAGGGCATCGACAAACGAACGCGCCACGCCCGCGCGGAAGAGATGCTCGCACTCGTCAAGCTTGACAGCTACGGAGACCGCAAGCCTGCGCAGCTATCCGGCGGGCAACGCCAGCGGGTGGCGCTGGCCCGTGCGCTGGTGAACCACCCGCGTGTCCTTCTGCTCGACGAACCCCTCGGCGCGCTTGACCTCAAGCTGCGCGAGGCGATGCAGGACGAGCTGAAGGCGCTGCAACGGCAATTGGGTATCACCTTCGTCTTCGTCACCCATGACCAGGGTGAGGCGCTGTCGATGGCCGACCGCGTCGCTGTCTTCAACGATGGACGTATCGTGCAGGAAGGCAGCCCCGAGGATATCTACCAGCGCCCCCGCACACGTTTCGTCGCGGATTTCGTGGGCTCGGCCAACGTCCTCTCGCCAGCGCTCAGCCGCAGGGCGGGTGGGCCGGAGGCGTGGCACAGCCTGAGGGCAGAGGCGATGGAAGCGATCGAAGGCGGATCGGGCAGGCTTTCGGGAACCGTCACCACGGTCCGCTACCTTGGCGCCGTCAAGCGGGTCACAGTGGATGTGGGCGGCGACGAACTTACCGTGGCCATTCCCGCCGGTCAGGATGCCCCTGCCGAAGGCGCAACCGTCGGACTGAACTGGACGGCCACCGCAATGCACCGGATGGAGGGAGCGTGATGGAGGCTGTCCGACCCGGCATCGCCGCGCGTCTGTCCGACCTCTTCTGGAGGCGACCGGGAGCGCTTTTGCTGGTCCTCCTGATCCCGCCGCTTCTCTGGCTCGGCGTTATCTATATCGGCTCGCTCGCAGCACTTCTGGTGCAGAGTTTCTTTTCCATCGATGAGTTTTCGGGCCTCATCAATTACGAGTTCACGCTGAAGACCTATGCCGAACTGCTGCGCCCGGCGAATTTCGACATCATCCTGCGCACAACGCTGATGGCCGCCGCCGTCACCCTCGCCGCCGCGGTCATCGCCTTCCCCATCGCCTATTATGCAGCACGCTTCGCCAAGGGGCATATGAAGGCGCTTTTCTATCTCGGCGTGATGCTGCCTTTGTGGTCGAGCTATCTGGTCAAGGTCTATGCGTGGAAGCTGATCCTCGCCAAAGAGGGTATCCTGACCTGGGCCGTCGATGGAGTGGGCGCAAGTGCAGCCCTGAACGCCATCCTTGCCCTGCCGGTCATTGGCGGGGGCTCGCTATCGGTCAGCTATATCGGCACCTTCCTTGTCTTTCTCTATGTCTGGCTGCCCTTCATGATCCTGCCGGTTCAGGCAGCGCTGGAACGGGTGCCCGCGAACCTTCTCGAGGCGTCGAACGACCTTGGTGCGCGGCCCGGCCAGACCTTGCGGCATGTGATCCTGCCGCTCGCCATGCCGGGGATCATCGCGGGCTCGATCTTCACCTTCTCGCTGACTTTGGGCGACTACATCATCCCCCAGATCGTTGGCTCGTCGCGGCTTTTCATCGGGCAGGCGGTCTATGCCCATCAGGGCACAGCCGGGAATATCCCGCTGGCCGCCGCCTTCGCGGTCGTGCCCATCGTGATCATGGGACTCTATCTCTGGATGGCCAAACGACAGGGGGCGTTCGATGCACTCTGACCGCGCGCCCATCGCATTGCAGATCGCGGCCTTCGCGGGGCTTGCCTTCCTGCACCTGCCCCTCTTGCTGATCTTCGTCTATGCCTTCACCACCGAGGACCGGTCCTATCAGTGGCCGCCCCCGGGCCTGACGCTGAAATGGTTCGCCGTCACCTGGAACCGGCCCGATGTTTGGGCGGCGCTCGGTTTGTCGCTGAAGGTCGCCGCGATTTCGACGGTGGTCGCGATGGTGCTCGGCACGCTCTGCGCCGCCGCCGTCAGCCGCGCGAAGTTCTTCGGGCGCGAGGCGGTGTCACTTCTGGTCATCCTGCCTATCGCGCTGCCCGGCATCATCACCGGCATCTCGCTGCGCTCGGCCTTCAGCCTGGGCGAGATCCCTTTTTCCACTCTGACCATCGTGCTGGGTCACGCCACCTTCTGCATCGTCGTCGTCTACAACAACGCGGTCGCGCGGTTCCGGCGGCTTTCGGGGTCCCTCATCGAGGCTTCTGCCGATCTCGGCGCGAATGGGTTCCAGACTTTCCGGCACGTGATCCTGCCGAATATCTCGACCGCGCTACTGGCGGGCGGGATGCTGGCCTTCGCGCTTTCCTTCGACGAGGTGATCGTGACGACCTTCACCGCCGGTCAGCAGCAGACCCTGCCGATCTGGATGCTGGAGGAACTGGTGCGGCCTCGCCAGCGGCCCGTGACCAACGTCGTGGCGATGGTCGTCGTTCTTGTGACTTTCCTGCCCATTCTGGGCGCCTATTACCTGACCCGCGGCGGCACCGACACCGCCGGGGGCGGCAAATGATCCGACCTGCGAGGTATCTGACATGGACACTGAATTCCTGATCAACGGCACGTTCACCGGCGGCACCGGCGCCGCAGAGGCGATCCTCAATCCGCGCACGGGCGAGACGATCCTCGACCTGCCGGAAGCTTCGGCCGATCAGGTCGAGGCCGCCGTCGCTGCCGCGAATGAGGCTTTCGACGGCTGGTCGCGCACCACCCCCGCCGAACGCTCGACGGCACTGCTGCGCATCGCCGACCGGATCGAAGCCGATGCCGAGGCATTCGGCGCGCTCGAGGCGCAGAATTGCGGTAAACCGATCAATGCCGCCATCGGCGACGAGGTTCCCGCCATCGTCGACACCTACCGCTATTTCGCGGGCGCAGTGCGCAATATGCATGGGCCCTTGGCCGGTGAATACATGGAAGGCTTCACCTCGATGATCCGCCGCGATCCGGTCGGCGTCGTCGCCTCGGTCGCGCCCTGGAACTATCCGGCGATGATGATGGCGTGGAAGCTGGCGCCCGCGCTTGCGGGCGGCAATACCGTGGTCTTCAAGCCTTCAGAACAAACTCCGCTGACGGCGCTGAAACTCGCGCGCATACTCGCCGAGGAACTCCCGAAGGGCGTGGTGAACGTCATCACCGGGCGGGGCGAGACGGTGGGCAATACGCTCGTCACCCATCCCGGCATCGACATGATCTCGCTGACGGGCGATGTGGCGACGGGCAAGAAGATGCTTCAGGCCGCGGCGAAATCGGTCAAGCGGACGCATCTGGAACTGGGCGGCAAGGCCCCCGTCATCGTCTTCGATGACGCCGATCTGACCGAGGTGGTGGAGGGAATCCGCGCCTTCGGCTATTACAATGCCGGGCAGGATTGCACCGCCGCCTGCCGCATCTACGCATCCGAAAAGACCTATGAAAACCTCGTCGCCGATCTGACCTCTGCCGTCAGCGGCATCGCCTACGCGCAGGCGGATGACACCACGAACGAGATCGGCCCCCTCATCTCGGCCCGCCAGCGCGACCGGGTGGCAAGCTTCGTCGAGCGTGCGCGCGAGTTGAAGCATATCGAAATCACCACGGGCGGCAGGACGCATGGCGATAACGGCTTCTATTACACGCCAACGGTCATTGCCGGCGCACGTCAGGAAGACGAGATCGTCCAGCGTGAAGTCTTCGGGCCGGTCGTCTCGGTCACACCGTTCAAAGAGGTCGATCAGGCCGTTCAGTGGGCCAATGACAGCGACTACGGCCTCGCCTCATCCATCTGGACCAGGGATATCGGCCGCGCCATGTCCACAGCGGCCCGGCTGCGCTACGGCTGCACTTGGGTGAACACGCATTTCATGCTGGTGAACGAGATGCCGCATGGCGGGCTGAAAAGCTCGGGCTACGGCAAGGATATGTCGATGTATGCACTCGAGGATTACACAGTGGTGCGGCATGTGATGGTGAAGCACTAACCGTTCAGCCCCGGCATCCGGACCGACACGACTCAAGTCGCACTCCGTTTTTTGCCTGTAAGACCGCCGAGGGTTGGGCAGGCTCGGCGGGTGTCGTCTTGGCATCTGCTGACTGACACAAGGAAATACAGTTCCTCCCCACTCCAGAACCTCCACTGAGCTCGGATCACGGGAGTGGAGCGAGTGTGCAGAAATACGCGCTGCGCTACGGCATGACACGTGTGAAGCGGAGGACAGCTTTGGGCCGATCACGGATCGCCGTTTGGTCGCTGGTCGTGTTTCTTTCGCGACGGCGAGCGCGGGTCTGATCACCGAGGCAGCCTGTTCGCGCAGCCAAGGTCGGCAATGCGGAGTGGGGCCGCAGCATCACGATCACCCGCTAAATGTCCGTTCTGGACCGGGAACATAGCCTCAATCGGCAGACTCAAGCTCGCGGTCTTGCCGGGGCGATTTGCCAAACTTGCGCGAGTATTCTCGCGAGAATTGTGCTGAGCTTTCATAGCCGACAGCAAAAGCGATTTCTGAAACCTTGGCGCTGCTCGTCCGCAGGTTGTCTCTGGCCGTCAGCAAGCGCAGGTCTTTCTGGTATTGAAGCGGCGACGTTCCGGTCACCGCTTTGAACTGCTCGAAGAACGATGAGTTACTCATCCCGACCCGATGAGCCAATTCCCCTACTACGATGGCTTCCTGCAGATTTGCCTGAATATCCCGCGTTGCCAGATAGATGCGGCTGGCGGTGCTTTCATGCCAGAGTAGTCGTTGAAGGACCTGAGCATGTTGCCCGATCAGGAGCCGAGCGTGAATCTCGCGGGCCGTGATCGAACCCAACAACAGCCGCGTCTCTTGGTTCTCGCATTGAAGGTAGTAACGGAAAAGCGCGTCGTCCAAGCCGGGATCGGTGTCACACAGGCAGATCGAGAACGGATCGGAGGACGGTCCGTTCAAGACAGGAGGTACCGCAGGGGCTAACGACCTGAGAAGATCGAGATCAAGAGGAAACACCAGCGCCGTGTAGGGCGCCTCGGGGGTGGCCTCTGTGACCCGCGAGATCACGGGCAGAGTATGGCTGACGATCAGCGACTGCCCGGCTCGGACACTCAGTGTCTTGGCGCTGGACCCCACCTGCTTTGCCCCTTGCAAGACCAAACAGAGCAGGGGCCGATAAACGGTCGCATTCAGGTCCGTCGTCGCGTGATGCCGCAGCAGGTGGGTGCCGCTGTGCGCATGATGGACTGCGCCCTCAGCGACGCCTGCCTGATCGAGCAACGCTGTAACTTGCGACAACAGGTTTCGGCTGTTCATTTCGTTGGCCTCCAATATGCCGTTTATCTGTAGCACCCCCACCCTCACTGTCATAACACGAATCCTTAAATCTGGAGGATAAGGCAAGTATTACGGCTAAATATGAAAGAATGATGCCTTCTCTGCGATTAACGTGATCATATCGTAATGGAGGAGACCGACATGCAAAAGGTCATGATCACCGGCATCGCAGGTGGGTTTGGAAAGCCGACTGCGCTCGCGCTGCTTGATAAAGGCTATCAGGTTGCAGGAAGTGTCCGAAGCCGCGAGGGAAAGAACGCCGCCACAGTTGCAGAGCTTGAGACGGCGGGGGCGTCCATCATCGCAATGGACGTGACAGACACGGCCAGTACCGAGCGTGGTATTGCAGAGGCAATCGAACACCTTGGCTGTCTCGACGTCCTGTTCAACAATGCAGGGATCGGCTCCTACGGCATTCAGGAGTTGATGTCGCCCGAGGACATGGCCCGCGTCTTCGACGTGAACGTTATGGGCGTGCAGCGCGTCATGCGCGCGGCGTTGCCTCGTATGCGGGCGCAGGGGCGGGGGACGGTTCTCTATACCTCCAGCCTGATCGGCCGGATCGCGACGCCGTTCTACGGGACCTATTCGGCCTCGAAATGGGCGCTGGAAGCGGTTGTCGAATGTTATCGGACCGAGTTGTCCGGCTTCGGGATTGAGTCCTGCATCATCGAACCCGGGGCCATGCCGACTGCCTTCTTCAACGGCATGGTCGCACCCAAAGACCCGGACCGCGAGGCGCAATTTGGGGAGTTCGCAGCGGTACCCGCAATGTCCGCCACCGGCTTGGCCGAGATGTTAAAGGCGACGCCCGATCAACGCCCTGAGCGGATCGCGGAAGCCGTCGTCGATCTTCTGAAAATGCCATTTGGGCAAAAGCCCTTCCGCACCGTTGTCGATCACGTTGGCGTTGGCCCGCAGATCGAGCGGTACAACGACGTGCTGCACGATGTGACGCGCAACATCATGACCAACTTCGGCATCGAAGACATGCTCAAGCTCAACGCCTGAAGGAGACTTTCCATGAAAACCATTCTGATCACCGGAGCCTCGTCGGGCATTGGAGAGGCCACCGCGAAACACTTTCAAGCCACCGGCTGGAACGTTGTCGCCACCATGCGCAACCCCGACAGCGCCGGTGACCTGGCCGGTCTGGACAACGTCCATGTGGCGCGCCTTGATGTCACCGACGCGGGCTCGATCAATGATGCGGTGGCTGCCGCCATTGACCGTTTTGGCCAGATCGACGTCCTGCTCAACAATGCGGGCTACGGCGCCTATGGTGCGCTGGAAGCCTTCTCGATGGATCGTATCCGACGTCAGTTCGACACCAACGTGATCGGCCTGATGGAAGTGACCAAGGCCTTGCTGCCGCACATGCGGGAGAAGCGGGCCGGTACGATCATCAACATCTCGTCCATCGGTGGTCAGATTACATTCCCGCTCGGCACGCTCTACCACGGGACAAAGTTCGCGGTCGAAGGTTTATCGGAAGCGCTCCATTATGAGCTTGAACCGCTTGGTATCCATGTCCGCATTGTCGAACCCGGTATGATCAAGACCAACTTTGGCGGAAGTTCTTTCGACTTCGCCATGGATGAGGACCTTGCGGACTACGCGCCGATGGCCGAATCCATGGGGCGGGTATTTGGAAAGCTGGCTTCCAGCCCATCCGACCCTGGAACAGTTGCAGAGGTTATCTGGGACGCGGCCAATGAAACCGGTCACCGCCTCCGTTACCGGGCAGGTGCGGATGCAGTGGAGTTGTTGGACAATCGCAAGGCACAGGACGACTCTACCTTCATCGGCGGGATCAAGCAGCTGATGAAGACGTAAGGTTTTGCGAAATCTCAGCGACAGCAAGGTCCGCTTTCGGGAAGCTGCGCTGCGGCATAGCAGGCGTGAATCGGAGGGCGGCTTTGGGCCGCCAGCGGACATGTCGGCAACCGGGCTAATGCGGACTTTGATCGTATCGTCAAGCACTGCAGAGCAGCTTCACCACACCGGCCATTCGTCGCGCTTGTGACATCGTTGGGTTGAACCGCGCTTATAGCTCACGCCGTGCGCTCCGACGAAGTGATCAAACGTCGGATTTCGGGGCGCATTCCCTGCCGCTGCCGGTCGCGCAAGGTGGCGCGGAAGGCGCGAGGGGTCTGGCCGAACTGCTGCTTGAATGCCCGCGAGAAAACCGCCGGATAGGAAAACCCGCAGGAAAGAGCCACGTCCTTGATCGAATATTCCTCATAAAACAGGATGTTCCGCGCCGCCTGTAGCCGGATATGCAGATAGAGCCGCATTGGGGATTCGCCGAAGATCCGGCGGCACATTCGTACTAGAGACCGTTCCGGCATTCCGACTGCCTCTGCGATTTCTTGCAAGCCCAGCGGAAAATCGAGGTTCTGTTCCATCAGGCTGACGATGCGCTCGGCCTGCCTGGCCTGTTTCGACCCGACGCCCGTGTCGCCACGCTGTTCGGTTTCGGACGGGCGGCGGGTGTGGATCAGGGCATTGGCAACCTCATTGGCCAGCGCCTCGTTGTGAAAGCGGGTGATGAGATCAAGCATCATGTCGAGCGTCGCTACCCCGCCCGCACAATGGGCGCGGTTGCCGGAGATGCGGTAGATGCGGTCCTCGGGTTTTGCTGCCGGGAACTCCTCGCGGAAGGAGGCCTCTGCCTCCCAATGCACCACCGTTTCAGGGGCGGTCTCGGTTCCACTCAGCCCCGCCCGCGCCAGGGCAAACGCACCGGTGTCAATGCCGCCCACAATCGCGCCATAACGCCCGGCTTCGCGGAGACGGCCGAGAAGCGCGCGAGAGATGTTCTGCGTGGGCAGGTTCCCTTCGAAAAGCAGATAGACATCCGCCCGCGGCATATCGTCGAGCGCGTGATCGGCCGCGAACCACATCTGGTTGGAGGCGCGGACGGGTGCGCCCGTTTCGCTGACATAGCACCAGCGGAACAGCTCGGCACCGGAATTCTGGTTCGCGATCCGAAGCGCATCGGAGGCCAGAATCAGCGCGTTGAGCGGAAATTCCGGCTGCAGAAGGAAATTGAACTGCGGGATGGCGGCGGATGAAACAAGTGTGCTCATCCCGACAGATTGACGATATTTGGCCGAAAAAATCAACTCGTTGGCTAGAATTATCAATCAATGCGAACGAGAGGGCGCAAGACTGGGGCATCGGGGAAACACCGCGTGTCGTAACCCTGATCCTGAAAATCAAAAAAAGGACCTTTCGGTTCGCGACGGATGACCTGCGTGCTCTCCGTATGTGGAAGAATTGTGCCTTATCAAACGAGGATCGACCGTGACGCCGGATAAGATGAAAAAAGCTCTGGAAGGGTGTTACGTAACGATCCCGACCCCATTCCGGGATACCGCGGCGATGGAGATCGACGAGGCGGCTCTGCGGGCCTATGTGCGCTTTCTCGTCGATGCCGGATTAACGGCGGATTACGCGACCTTCCTTGCCGGCGGCGCGGCGGGCGACTTTTCCACCATGACCTTCGACGAACGCATCCGCGTGGCCGAAATCGTGGTGGACGAGGTCGGCGGCGCCGCACCCGTGGCGATGGGCGCACAGACGACATCGACATTGGAGTTGGTGCGGCTCGCCAAGGCGGCCGAGGCACTGGGAGCCACGTTCATTCAGGTGTCCTGCCCCTTCTACTTCGCTCATACCGAAGCCGATTTTGAAGACTATGTCCGCGCCGCCGCCGAGGCCGCACCGGGTGTGGGGCTGATCATCTACAATACGTTCTGGACCAGCCAGAGCCTGTCGTTCGGCATGATCGAACGGCTGGCTGAGATTCCCAATATCGTCGGTCTGAAATGGGCGACGCCCCGCACCGACGCGATGGAGTTCGAGGATGTGACGTCGAACTTCTCGGACCGTTTCACCATCATCGACAACAACCTTCTGTTCCCCGTCAGCGCCATGCCCGCGCTCGGCGCCCGCGCCTTCGAGGTGCATCACTGCAACTTCTGGCCGGAATGGGGGATCAAGCTGGTCGATGAGGTCAAGGCCGGAAACTATGCCGAGATCGCCCGGATGCTGGTTGAGGAAGGCATGCCCTTCTACAAGCTCTGGGTCGATATCGAACAGAACTACACGTCGGGCGACGGCTATCTCGACAAGCTCTGCATGGAGCTGATCGGCCTGCCGTCGAGCCGCTGCCGCCCGCCGACGCGCGATATCCGTGAACTTTACCGTGACCGCTGCCACGCCATGATGAAAGCCATCGGCGTGCCGCGATTGCTTGAAAAGTGAAATGCAACGACTTCTAGGGAGGAGACTGGAATGACCAAGATAAAAACACTGTTTGCCGCTGCCGTGACGCTGACCGCGTTCACCGGGGCGGCCATGGCCCAGGACGATGTGCGTCTGCGGCTGAACTGGATGTATTATGGCTCCCATGCCGGGTTCGCCTACGGCAAGGATATGGGCATCTACAAGGATGCCGGGATCAACCTCGATATCCGCTCTGGCAACGGGTCTTCGTCGGCCCACCGGCTGGTGGCCAACGGCGACAGCGATTTTGCCTACGGGTCCTGCGGCGCGCTTGTGAACCTCGCCTCGCAGGGGGCCGAGATCGTCTCGGTCGGCGTGATCGACGCGATGGGGTCCGAGGCGATCCTGGTCCGGCCCGACAGCGGCGTGAAGGAAATCGGCGATCTGAAGGGCAAGAAGCTGCTGACCACGGCGAATGCCGGTGTGAACACCTTCTTTCCGATCGTTCTGGCCAATGCCGGGCTGAAGGCAGAGGACATCAACCTGACGAACGTGCCTGACGGCGCGCTGGTGTCGAGCTATCTGCAAGGCGCGGGCGACGCTGTCGGCATATTGGGCGGCATTGACGACAAGCCGGCCGAAATCAAGGCCAATGGCGGCGAGGCGCCGGTGATCTTCCCCTATAGTGATTTTGGGGTGAACCAGGTCGGCTACTGCATCTCGACCCGCAAGGACCTTGTCGCGAACAACCCCGATCTGGTGAAGCGCTTCGTAAGCGCGACGATGAAAGCCTATGCCGCGACCGAGGCAGACCCGGATGCCGCGGTGAACGCCATGGCCGATATCGTCGGCGGCACAATGGCCGAGGACGAGGGCAAGGCGCAGTCGCGTGCCGTGCTCGACGTAACGCTGGGCCTTCTCTACTCGAACGCCAATACCGACCGAAAGATCGGTCTGAACGTGGCGTCCGACTGGGAGGGCATGGTTGCCCTGATGAAGAAATACAACGACCTTGATCCCAACGCGGATCCGGCGTCGTTCTATACCAACGACTTCATCGAGTGACCTATTGCGCCGGGGGCGCGCTCCCTGCCCCCGGCGCCTTCATCAACGGAAATCGGACATGTCGACCCTGATTGATCTCGCCGGTGTGACGAAAGTCTTCGGCTCCGGCGCTGGAGCGGTGCATGCCTTTGGGCCGGTCGACATGACCATCGAAGACGGCGAATTCATTTCGCTTCTGGGCCCTTCGGGCTGCGGCAAGTCAACGCTGATGCTGATGATCGCGGGGCTCTTGGGCATCACCAAGGGCGAAATCACACTCGCGGGCCGCAACGTGACCGGACCGCAGACCGATATCGGCATCATGTTTCAGGACAATACGCTGGTCCCCTGGCGCACCGTGCGCGGCAATATCGACCTGCAACTGGAGATGCGCGGCATCGACCCGGCCAGCCGGGAGGACGATGTCGAGGAACTCTTGCGCTCGGTCCATCTGGAGGATTTTCAGGAGCGCTTTCCACACGAACTGTCCGGTGGCATGCAGCAACGCGCGGCCTTTTGTCAGGCGATGGTGCACAAGCCAAAAACGATGCTTCTCGACGAACCCCTCGGCAAACTCGACGCGATGACGCGTGAAAACATCCGCAAGGACCTGCAATCGCTCTGGATGCAGAAACGGCCCACGGTGGTTTTCGTCACCCATTCGATCGAAGAGGCGATCCAGCTTTCGACCCGCGTCGCGGTCATCACACCAAGACCCGGACGGATCGAGCGGATCATCGACATCGACCTGCCCTTCCCGCGCGACTTCGATGTCAAAAGCTCGCCCGAGTTCACCGCCTATGTGCGCGAAACACAGGAGATTTTCCGCAATTATGGCGTCATCTGACAAACCTTCCCTGCTGATGCGTGCGTCCGACACGATTGTACGGTCGTGGATGTTCATCGCCTTCTTCATCGGCTTTTTCCTGTTCTGGGAATATGCCGTCGTCTGGTTCGACATCCCGCGCTATATCCTGACGCCGCCCTCGCTGATCGTGCAGAAAGGCGCCGCTGACCTCGACCGGCTTCTCTATTACACTTATGTCACGGGGCTTGAGACGGTGCTGGGCTATGTCGTCGCTATCGTTCTTGCCCTGCCCATCGGTCTGGCCATCGCCTTCTCGACGATCCTGCGGCGCACGATCTATCCGTTCCTTGTCTGTATCGAGATGGTGCCGAAGATCGCCTTCGCGCCCTTGTTCATCTCGTGGCTCGGCTTCGGCCTTCTGCCCAAGGTGATCATCGTCTTCCTCGTGTGCTTCTTCCCGATCGTTCTAAACGCCATCCTCGCCTTCAACTCACTATCCGAGGAACTGACCCGCTTCGCCCGCTCCACCGGGGCGAGCGCGTGGACGACGTTCCTGAAGATCCGACTGCCCGCCGCCTTGCCCCAATGCTTCGTCGGGTTCAAATACGCCGCGATCAACGCCACCGTCGGCGCTGCGATTGCCGAGTTCATTGGATCGGACGAGGGGCTTGGCTTCTACATCCAGATCGTGACCGGCAACATGCGGCCCGATCTTGCATTCGCCGGCATCTTTTTCCTGACGCTGCTTGGGCTCGGCCTTTTCGGAATCGTGACGCTCGCCGAACGGCTGCTCATCCCCTGGCACATCTCGGTCCGCCGGACCACTCACTGACAGAAGCGGAGGTTTTCATGTCTCTGACCAAAGCACAGGCGCAGAAAATCGCGTCGGGCCTCAAACCCGAAACCCGCGCCTTCATCGCCGGATCGTTCCGCGACGCCTCAGACGGTGCGACCTTTGCCACGATCAATCCGGCCACAGGCGAGACGCTGGCACACGTCGCCCATTCGACGGGTTCGGATGTCGACCGGGCGGTCGTAGCGGCACGCAGGACCTTTGACGATGGCGCCTGGTCACGCGCGGCGCCAGAAGGTCGCAAGGCGGTCCTTCTGAAACTGGCCGATCTGGTGCGCGAGCATCGTGAGGAGCTGGCAGTTCTCGAAAGCCTCGACAGCGGCAAGACCATCACCGATTGCCTGCACGAGATCGGCAACGAAGTGCCGACCTTCTTCCAGTGGTATGCGGAACTCGCCGACAAGAGCTTTGGCAAGGTCGCGCCCACCGGCGAGGAAAACCTCGCGCTGATCGTCAAGGAACCGGCGGGCGTCGTCGGCCTAGTCCTCCCATGGAACTTTCCGCTACTGATGGCGGCATGGAAACTCGCGCCCGCGCTCGCCGCGGGATGCTCCTGCATCGTCAAACCTGCTGAACAGACACCGCTCACAGCCCTGCGTCTGGCGGAACTGGCGCGCGAGGCCGGGGTGCCGGACGGTGCCCTGTCGGTCTTGCCCGGACTTGGAGAGACGACCGGGCAGGCCATCGGTCGGCACCCCGATATCGACATCGTCTCCTTCACCGGCTCGACCGAGGTCGGCGCCTATTTCCTGCGGTATGCGGGTGAGAGCAACCTTAAGGTCATCGGGCTGGAGATGGGTGGGAAAAGCCCGTTCATCGTTCTCGACGATGCCGATCTGAATGACGACCTTATCGAACACGCCGCCATGTCGGCCTTCTGGAACGGCGGGCAGAACTGCTCTGCCAATATGCGGCAACTGGTCGACGCGACTCTGGTCGAGGATTTCGCAGAACGGGTGATCGCCCGGGCAAAGAATTTCTTTGTCGGCGATCCTCTGGACCCCGAAACATCGATCGGCGCGATGGTAACCGCCGAGCATCAGGATCGGGTCATGTCCTATATCGGCAAGGGCAAGGCCGAAGGCGCGCGTCTTCTGACCGGCGGCGACGCCTTCGGGCCGGGCTGCTTCATCCAGCCAGCCGTCTTCGCGGACCTGACACCTGACATGACGATCTCGCGCGAGGAGATCTTCGGTCCGGTCCTCGGCATCCTGCCGGTCAAGGGCATGGACGAGGCGTTGCAGATCGCCCGGGATTCCGAATACGGCCTGCACGCCTCGGTCTTCACCCGCGACATCGACCGCGCGATCCACATGGCGCGGCGGCTGCCCTGCGGCACCGTCTCGGTCAACGGTTTTTCCGAGGGCAACGTCACCACGCCCTTCGGCGGCTACAGGAAGTCAGGCTCCCTCTCACGCGATAACGGGGCCGAGGCGATGGATCAGTACCTTCAGACCAAGACAATCTGGATCTGCACCTCTCAGCCCGGGGCTGCCTGATGGACATCGCGGTCTGTGTTCCACTGACCGAGGCGCAACAGGTCCGTCTCAGGCGCGGGGCCGAAGACGCGACGCTTCGGCTCTGCGATCCGGCCGATCCTTGCGATGCGCCCATCGTGTTCGGAAATCAGGAACCGGAGGCCATCGCGGCCAATGCCAGCCTGCGATGGCTGCAGCTGGAATCGGTCGGGTTCGGAGAATATGCCGGGCTCGACTGGTCGCGGCCCGGCGGGCCAGCGCAGGTGACAAACCTCGCCGGGTTCTTCGCCGATCCGGTGGCCGAAACCGCCCTTGCCGGCATCCTCGCGCTATGCCGGGGGATCGACCGGCTGACGGGCCTCAGGGCGGCGGGCGACTGGGTCGGCGACCCGATCCGGGCGGAGCTGCGGCTTCTGACCGGGGCGCGGGCGGTTCTCTTCGGACGCGGGGCGATCAATGGGCGTTTGGCAGAGTTGCTGGCGCCGTTCCGCTGCACAATCACCTCCTTTGGCCGCGACTGGACGGAACAGGCGCTCGACGCAGCCCTGGCCGACGCCGACATCGTTGTCGCGACCGTGCCGCACACGCCGCAGACCGCCGGTCTGTTTGATGCCGCGCGGATCGCGCGGATGGCGCTGGGGGCGGTTTTCTGTAATCTTGGACGCGGCTCGCTCGTCGATGAGACGGCGTTGGCCGAGGCCCTGACAGAAGGCCGCCTTGCGGGCGCGGTGATCGACGTCACCCGCGACGAACCGCTGCCGAAGGGCCATGCCTTCTGGTCCACCCCGAACACCATCCTCACGCAGCATTCCGGCGGTGGTTTCGCCGAGGAGACCGACCGCAAGATCGACTGGTTCCTCGACAACCTCACCCGGTTCCGCGCCGGAGAACCGCTGCGCGGGCTTATTGATTTCGCCAGAGGCTACTGATGCACCAAATCACCAATATCCGCTGCATACTCCTGTCCTCGCCCTACGCCGATGCCGACGATCCCGAGATCAAGGAATGCTTTCCCAACGGCCCGAAGCGCACCATCGGCATGGTCGAGGTGACGCTCGACAACGGCGTGACCGGACTTGGCGAAGGCTACCTCGCCGTCTTCGCGCCCAAGGTCTTCCAGTCCATCGTCGAGCTTTGCGCGCCGCAGGTCATGGGCAAGGACGGGTTCGACATCGCCGCGCGGGTCCGGGATCTGCGGTCGCTCTGCGATTACTGGTCATTGCAGGGGGCTGCCCGCCACGTCATCGCCGCCTTTGAGATCGCGCTCTGGGATGCTAAGGGCAAGTCCCTTGGCAAGCCCGTCTACGATCTTCTCAGCGACGGGCCGAAGGCCGACGCAATCCGTATCTATGGTTCAGGCGGCTGCTGCGACCACAAGGAACAGTTCCTGCGCGAACTGGACCTGCTGGAGAGCCTCGGCATCACCATCTTCAAGATTCGCTCGGTCAAGCATGACATCCTGCGCACCGCCTGGGTGCTGGAGGAAGCCGGGCGGCGCGGGATCGAGGTCGGCGTCGACATGTGCCAGAACCTCGCCGATCCGCCGCAGGCTGTGGACGATGTGGTGGGCTTCGTCGAGGCCGTTCATGCGAAGACCGATTTCCGCATGGTTTTCGTCGAGGAGGCGATCGGTCCCGATGCGCCCGAAGGGTTCAAGGAACTGCGTGCCCGCATTGACGTGCCGGTTTGCGGCGGCGAGATCATCACCACGCCGAAGGAGATGATCGAGCGGCTGAACAACGACGTCTATGACTTCGTCCAGCCCGACGCCTCGGTCATGGGCGGGATTACGGCGGTGATGGACGTCTTCGCGGCGGCCAAGGCAAAGGGCACCGATGTGGTCGTCCATGCCTGGGGTGGCGCGGCGGCGATCATGGCCTCCTACCACGCCGCCTTCGCGGCGGGCGGCAAGCTCGTCGAGTTCCCCATGCTCGACTTCCCGCTTGGGCGCGAGATGATGGGCGACCAGGCGCGGATCGTAGACGGTGAACTCCTGCGCCCCACAGCGCCCGGACTCGGCCTGACACTCACGGCAGACATGGAAGCGCGCTATCCGTTCGACGAAACCGCCGTCTATTCCTGCGCGTTGCTGGACTATGGTCCTCCCCCTGACAGCTATTGGTCAGACTAACGACAAGCGGAATAGCGTTGTGGAAGTCCGCCCAAAGACGACCTTGGCGACCGGGTTCGATGCTGTGGCGCAGCTTCCCCGGAGTTGCCGTTGGTAGGGAGTGCAGAAGTCTCGCCAAAGCCGGAGCTTATAGCCGAAACTGCAGTCGCCTGATGTTTCCGTTTCGCGTTGATGCCCTCTGCCGAAACCCTCCGATAGGTTTAGGTGGTAGTCCAAGTTTAGTGAGGCATCGACGAGACCGATTTAGTCGATGTCGCGGTCGCGCCAGAAACCGCAGGGTCACGACAAGTGCCACTAAAAAGCTGCCAAGTATGTTTTCCGTGTCGAGCATCCGCTCCAGCGAGTTTGCAATGTAGTCGCGCCAGCGTTTGCTGACGTCCATTGCGGCGGCGTCGGCCCGGGACAGGTCGAGTTGAAAAACAAGGGGTACATACGTGGATTCCGGGCTGAAAGTCGCACGGTAAGCCCATCAGACACTACTGCAGACACAACAGGATCGAGATCACGTTCCGCGGCTGACCGACTGGCGCAGGATCGCGATCCGCTACAATAGGTGCGCGAATGCCTTCCTCTCCTGCGCCTACTCTCTTCAATCGTCATGTTCTGGCTATGAAGCGAGGAGGCTTCGTTACTCTAGCAAATTCGATTGAACGTTTCCCGAAGCTCTACTGCGGATCACTTCGCTTGGTGGATCACGAAATTTAGGCGTCAACCATCGAAGGCTTACTCCGTTTCCTTCATTCACTTCTATTTTTTGGCAATTCATAAATCTCCTCGCAGTCCCGGCTGAGGTTGCGAAGGTTTGCTTGGCTTCCAGAAGTGAAGCCCGGACGGTATCGCCCGGGCTTTGTTAGAGTACAGTAACCGACGGCTAATTTACTTGAGCTTTTGCACGACGTGGTCCGCGAATGCAGCGATCATCCCGTCGTAGTACTCCTCACTGTCGGTGGTGATTGCGGTAAGGTCAGTTCCCGGCAGGAAGAACGGGCCGGCCTGTTCAAAGGTAACGGTCAGCTTGTAGGCGTCGAACTTCGTGTTGTCGCTGTCATGAGTCACAGCGACGTCTCCAACGAGACGGGAATCTGCCACGCCCATCGCAGACTGGAAACTGTTTGCGAGCTCGACCTCATCGATATCGATCAGGACTTTCGCGCCTTCCTCGCCCGTCATACCTACGAGGTTCGCAACAATTGCATTTTCGAGGTCGTCGGCAAGATTTGTCCAGCGTTCCGCGGCCTCGGCATTTTGAAGCGCATCCATGTCGGCCGTGACTTCGACATCGCGCACGATGGTTTCGGCCGCGACCGGCATTGCGGTGGCAGCAAGGACGAGGGCAGTGATGATGCCTCGGGTCGGGGTCGTGAACATTTTGTTGCTCCTAGACTGTTTCTCGGCGGCGTCAGTGAGCCGTCGTGTGGTCAACGCCACTGGATCACGATGGTTCCGCAGTGACGCTACGTCTCTTCGTTACGCAGCGGATCGTAGCGACCACGGATATTGGAAGAACCGAGGAAACTGCCCAGGACCGACAGCCCGGGCAGATGATCGCAGGTCACCTTGAGGCAGACGAGGAAGGGAACAGCAGTCAGCGCACCGGCAAAACCCCAGATCCATGCCCAGAAAACTACCGTCGAAAAAACTGAAACGGCATTCAATTCAAGCCGCCGGCCGAGAATGACCGGCGTCACGAATTGCCCTTCGACCGATGTTGCAAGAAAGTAGAACAGCGGCGCGAGAAGGGCGTGGCCCAGCGATTCAAAACTCGCGAGCGCGACGGCTCCGCACAGCGCGATACCCGCCGCCGAGCCGATATAGGGGAGAAAATTCAATAGAAAGGCTAGTGTCCCCCAGACCGGCGCCTGCGGCATACCGATAAGCCAGAGCCCGGTGCCGACGGTCAGCCCCAGTCCTGCATTGATGAGTGTGATCGACAGCAGATAATTCGAAATGCTTTGCTCGATCCCGTAAGCAATCTTCAATGCCCGCTTTTTGTCACCAAAGCGGGGGAATGCCTCCACCAGTTTCACATAGAACATGTCGCCTGAGGCCAGCAGGAAGAGTGCGAGGATCAGCGCGACAACAGAGGTTGTCGCGAAGGACGCTATATCCAATACGGTCGAAGTCACGATACCGGGCTGTTCTATGGCGACCTTGACGACATCCGGATCTGATGCCGTTTCCGCGATTTCCTCAACCTGTTGGGACGCATCCTTGACCGAACGGATTGATTCAGTAACCGAACTGAGGCGGGATTCGAGTTCAGAGCGGATTCTCGGCGCATCCTCGATCCATTCCGAAACCGGCCCGCTAAGCATCAGCGCGCCGCTGGCAACCGCAAGTGCCACAGCGCTGATCAGAACGAGTGCGGTCGCAACGGGCGGGATACGATACTTGGCCAATGCCCGCGTCACCGGGCTCAGCGTCAGTGCCAGGAGAATGGCAAGCAAAAACGGCAGTACCATCTGTTTTGCAAAGTAAAGCGCCATACCGGCGCTGATGAAAGCGACTACGGCCACGTATCGCCTAATAGCCGCAATATTCTTGCCAATCGCTTCTCGCTGCGCGTCTTTTTCGGCTTCGGACTGTCGGCTCATCCCAATTCCCCCAAGCGCTGAGCGCCATGCGCCATAACGCGCGACGCACCATTTGGTTCCGTCGCATCACTGCGACCGGGAACCGGAACGGATGAGAGGCGTTGATACAAAAATGGGGGACGAACTGAGGCCATGACTTGGCGGACACCTTTCACGGCGCTCCTGACAGTGCCGGCATCGATTGCCATCTTGATCGGCCTGAGCGGCGCGGGACTTGTTGTATTCGAGCGCGTGGTCGGCACACCGGGCTGGTTGCTGCCGCTGCCGCCCGCAGAGGCGCGGACAATTCTCTCTGCGGTGGCCACCGCGGCTATGACGGCCCTGTCGTTGGCGTATTCCCTGACACTCGTCGTCTTCACGCTTGCGGCGTCAAGCATTGGCCCCCGATTACTGAAACGCTTTACCACTGAACGCGCAAATCAGATCACCGCCGGCCTGCTTGGTGGAACGTTTCTTTATGCGCTGATCGTTCTCGGAACATCAGGCAAGGAGCCCGCCCGGATCGCCACCTTCGTTGCAGGTCTTCTTGCCGCTGCGTCGGTCGTGCAGTTGATCTGGTTTGTCCGAACGGTGGCGCAGTCGGTGTCAATAGACGATGAACTGGCACAGATCGCGCAGCGGCTTAAGGACCGGCTGGCACGCCTCAAACACCACAGCGGCGGCGATGACGATCTGCCAGGCGACAACGAATTCTCGCCTGTGGTTGCGGTCGACAACACCGGCTATCTGGCACGCCTCGACCGGTCCGCGTTGCTTTCGACCGCCATAAAGGATGACCTCATACTAAAAGCGGAACGGAGCGAGGGTGACTATTTGCTACCCGATACCGATGTTCTGAGTGCGAATCGCCCACTCAGTGATGAGTCGTACGTCGCGTTGTGCAAGGCGGTGCGTCAGGAGCCCGCGCGGTCAGATACAGGTACCGTACATTTCTCGATCAATCTGATGGTCGAGATTGCACTTCGGGCGCTTTCGCCCGGTGTGAACGACACGTTCACAGCGCTGGCGGTGTCCGACATGCTGTCTGGCGCCTTGGCCGAAATTGCCAGTTCGGAACCGCGGCCAGAGGTATTGCGTGACCCGGAGGGGCGGACGCGCGTGATCCTTCCGGGCGCCACCTTTCCCATGCTTCTGAACACGGCCTACCATCCCTTACGGCGTGCGGCAGCCGGTAACGTCTTGATGGCCGAAGGTCTGGCACGCGCCCTCTGCCGGCTACATGCAGTTGCGGCACTAAACGGCAGGCGGGCCATTGAGGCGCATGCCCGCCTACTTCTGCAGCAAATGGAACGCGCAGGACACATGCCTGCCGATCTTGACGCCGTGCGCGCCGTTCTGCCGGATACCGCGCTGAAGTGATTTTTTGGGAACCGCAGCCTGCCTTGGACGTTGGCACTTCAAGCGCTGAGGCGCTGGTTAACAATATCGAAATTGGAGAGTATCCCCATGAAAAAATTCATGATTTCTGCCGCTTTTGCGGCACTCGCGACGACGTCTGCAGTGGCTCAGGACGTGATGTTCCGGGCCGAAGGAGATCCGATGGAAATCGCCGCCTCCGACTTCATCGGCAAACGGGTCTATGCAAGCGAAGCCGCCGTCGAGGGTGACGCGTTCGATGGCTTGCAGGACGGATGGGAAGACATTGGCGAGATCAACGATGTGATCCTCTCGCGCGGCGGTTCCGTTGATGCCGTGCTCGTCGACATCGGTGGATTCCTCGGCATCGGCGAACGCCAGGTTGCCGTTGACATGGGCGCCATACGTTTCGTGTCAGACAGTTCGACCGCCGATGACGAGGCCGACTATTTCCTTGTCATGACTGCGGACCGGACGATGTTCGAGGAAGCGCCCGAGTACCACTGGGGCCACGCCTCGATGGAGAAGGTCGAAAACGCTGCGGCGGCGACGGCTGAGGCCGTTGACAATGCAGCCGAAGCGACTGCCGAAGCTGTCGATGACGCCGCTGATGCCACGGCTGAGGCAGCGGGCGAAGCCGCTGACGCCGTCACCCGTGAACCGATCATGCGTGACGGCTACGATCCAGCAGCCGAAGCAGACCTGACCACCGAAATGCTGACCGGTGCGAAGGCATACGACGCGAATGATGAGTGGATCGGCGAGGTGTCGCGACTAATCATCAACGAAAACGGCAAGATCACGCACAGCATCATCGATGTGGGTGGTTTCCTGGGTATCGGCGAGAAACCGGTGGAACTGGCGATGGGCGATGTCGATATCCTTCGCGAAAAGGGTGGCGATGACCTGCGCGTCTACATCTCGATGACCAGGGAAGAGCTGGAAGCTCTGCCGACTTACGACAAGTGATCCGACTTCAGCTCGGTAACGAGTAGCATTCGGCATAACATGCCGAAATCTGGTTGAGTAACAACGGCCCGCCCTTAGTGGCGGGCCGTCGTCCTTCTGACGTAAAGAGCCGGAAATCCGCGCGATGCGATGGAGGGGTTTCGGCAGCCCGATCCCAGCGCTTCTCTTCCATGATTTTGGCGGCGAAGCACCGCATCGTGGCCCTAACGCCTCTTCCCCATCCAACGGCCTCGACCAAACCGGCTTCGGAACGTCCGCGGTCGTCCTTCAGGGTGGAAAACGATAGAGGCCGATACTCTTCACATACCCACTTCGATATGGCGCTGCTCTCTGAAACCGACCTTGTGGCGAACTTCAGAAGTATGAAGGCATAAAGAAAAACCGGAGCAGGTTACCCTGCTCCGGTTCGCTTCTTAGCGCGGGAATACCGCGCTGCGTTGTGTCTGAGCGTGTGTCAAACCGGGGGTTTGCCCTTCGCGGCGCGGGCAATCATCGCGACGACGAAGAGGATAAGGAAGATCACGAAGAGGATCTTGGCGATCCCAGCCGACGCACCGGCAATGCCACCGAATCCGAGGGCGGCTGCGATCAGAGCGATGACGAGAAAGGTAAGGGCCCAACCAAGCATGTCTGTAACTCCTTTGTTGCACTTAAGGGGTGAGTATGCCGGAAGAACGCATAAGCGCTGCTCGAGGTTCCCTCTGCACAAGAAAAGGGAACCAGACCGGCACTTGAGGGTTATTCCCCCGACAACGCGAAAGGAACTTGCCATGGAAATGAACATGCTTTCTCTGTCGGGATTCGGCGGCCTTCTCATACTCGCGCTCGATATCTGGGCGCTCGTCTCCATTTTCGGCTCGACTGCCCCGAATGGACGCAAGGTCCTTTGGGTGCTTCTCGTCTTCTTCCTTCCGATCATCGGCTTCGTGATTTGGCTGATCGCAGGTCCGCGGTCGTCTACCCGTCACGTTTGATCAATACCGGGAACCGGGGCGCAACCTGCGCGTTTTCGCATTGAGCGGAAACGACACGCGACAGTGCCGACACTATCGGTGCGACGCAGGTATTTGACCTGTCACATCTCTTGAAAGAGGCGACACATGACACGCGAGATATTGAAACAGACCATTAAATCCGCAGCAAAAACAACGCGTGAGGCTGGTACCGATGCGCTGAAAGCAGCAACGGAAGAAGCGACAAGCGTGGCATCTTCTGCCACGAAATCGCTGCGTGCCGAGGCGGAAGCCCGCGCGGAAGAAGGCAAGGCGCAGCTTTCGCAGCAGGGAATGAAACTCAACGACGTGCTGCGCAATCGCGCCGAGAATGCTGACTATGAAATTGAGCGGCGGGTGCTCAATGTCGTTGCCGGAAGCGTGGCGGAATTATCGGAGGATCTGCGTAGCCGCAGCATATCGTCGATCATAGATGAGACGGAACGCTTCGCGCGCACCCATCCCGGCGCTTTCGTGGCAGGGGCCGCAATCGCGGGCTTTGCACTCGCCCGCTTCGCGCGGGCCAGCGGTCGTGGACATGCGCATCCGTCGCCAATGCCTGTGGAGACGTCAGAGGCATTGGCCTTCAGCATGGCACCGGGGACGCAAAGCATCGGTGACCAGAGCGGCGGTCTTGAGAAAGAGACGCGGTAGATATCATGGATGCGAATGTCAGATCCACACGAGGCCTGCTATCGGACGCATTCCACGGGATCACGCAGCTCATGCGGGGTGAACTGGCATTAGCGCGGGCAGAGGCCGAGGAAAATATCCGAAGCATCGCAACGGGTGCAAGCCTCGTCCTGTTGGCTGCTACGGTCTTTTTCGTCGGCCTGAATGTCTTGGCCGACGCTGCGGTTGCCGCATTGGCAAACCAAGGTTTCGCGACCGGCTGGGCTGCTCTGATCGTTGCCGCCAGCCTTATTGTAATCGCCGCTGTGTTGGCGGCCATCGGCCGCCATGCATTCTCATCAACCAAAATCATACCTCGCCGCACGGTAATGAACATCCGTCGCGATGCGGACACTTTTAAGGAGGCCATGAGCCATGACACATCACTCTGACGCCCGAATGATCGAAAGCGAACTTGAACGTGACCGCGCCCGCCTTTCGAAGACGCTGGAAGAATTGAACGAACGCGTGTCCGTCGACAATCTCGCGAGAGAGGCGCTGGGCATGATCAAGACGAACGCGGCAGTCTATACAAGTTCCCTCGACAGGGCCGTGCGGTCGAACCCGCTTGCGTTGACAGTTGCGGGTATCGGGCTGGCCTGGCTTATCTTCGGTGGCCGAAAGAACCCGTCCGAACCATCCGCTGCAGTCGTGAACCGCTGGGAAGACGAAGGCGGCAGCGCGATGCCGATCCATGGAGTTGCGGCGGATCACGGTATGGACCCTACCAAGGAATGGTCCGTTAAGCTCGATGCGTTGCGCACGACCGCATCACATGCGCTTCGCCGCCTTGAACAGGACGCGCGGTCCTATGCAGACGATGTCCGCGACTACGCTGCCGATCGCGCTCAGATCATCGCTTCGTTCACGGATGACATGCGCGCGACCTTGCGCGACGGGTTGGACTCGCTTTCCGAAACTGCGCGCGAGCGGGTCGTCAAAGCCCGGGAAGCGGCATACAGCGCCCATCTGCGCACAGCGCAAACGGTGCGGACCGGTGGGCGCGAGGCCGAGCGTCTGATCAACGAGCATCCCATGATCGCTGGCGCGGTGGCGCTGGCCCTTGGCGCCGCTTTTGCTGCCGCGCTTCCCCGGACGCGGGCCGAGGACCGTGCCTTCGGCGAGGAGAGCGATCATTTGATGGAACGCGCGGCAACTTTGCTGAAGGAAGAACGCGACCGCATGACGCGGGTTGCTGAAGGTGTGGCTGACGAGTTGAAGTCCTCGGCCCAGAAAGCGGCGCGCAGTGCGGCCGCGACGGCCGCAGAGATCGGAGAAAGCGTGCGCGAACGCGCGGTCGCCGAAGCGGGCGAAACGCCTTCAAAGACCTAGACACACACCAGACGAGTTAGGCTGCCCGCTTGCCGGGTCGTCCCCTATCCGGCAAGCCTCAGGGCGGACCGGCGGTTGTGAAGCGCAACCGCCGGTTTCGTTTTTTCCGGCGACCGGCTGGGTGAAAATGATGAGGAATCAATAAAAACGCCGCCCCAGGGGCGGCGTTCTCAGGTCACGGAAAGAAGCATGCCAGATGTCAGATGCCGCGCATCCAGTCGTCAACCTCACGTTCGGCCGCTTCCTTGGCATGGCCGTACTTTTCCTGCACGAGACCGACGAGCTCTTCCCGGCGTCCTTCGGCACTGTGCCATTCGTCGTCGGTAATGTCGCCCCATTTGGCTTGGGCCTTACCTTTGAGCTGCTTCCAGTTGCCTTCGATCTGGTCCCAATTCATGAGAACCTCCTTCGATTTGATCTACACGGGAGTGTGCGAGACCAACGTTTCTGTCAGCTCGCGGTTCCAAGAATGTGGGGCCTGATCAGGCTGGCGCGCGGATTTTCGCGGAGGGAACCGAACGGTAGCGTGAGACGTTTAATCCCTGACATATCGGGGGACGATTTTTTTTGGACATGACTACGCGACTTTCCCAGATTTCAATGATCGTCGTCGGGACGATTTCGCTCATAGTTGCGATGAATCTCGGCGAAGACATTCTCGCCCCACTGACACTCGCACTGGTTACTGGCGTAGTGTTGTCGCCGCTTGCCGATTTCTGGGAACGGCACGGCTATTCCGCCGTCTGGGGCGCGCTGATCGGCCTTGTGGCAACCCTGGTGTTGATCGGCGCGCTCATTTTGGCCTTTCACCCGATCATCGCTCAACTCGTCTCGCAGGCGCCCAAGGTATGGGCGGATATGAAGGAAGTGGTGGAAGGGTTCAGAGGCCTTCTGCGCGGATTGTCCGAGGTCACCGACAGCGTCGCAGCCGCCGTCGCGCCCGAGGCGAACGCGGCCCCGGTCACGCAGGTTGCCGAGGACAGCGTTGCGCTTCCCACGGTCACCGACGCACTCATGATCGCGCCGGCGATCCTTTCGCAGGTCTTGATCTTCGCCGGTGCGCTTTTCTTCTTTCTGCTCACGCGGAGTGAAATCTACGATTGGGTGTCGCTGCGTCTGTCGGATCGCGGCGGAAGGGCAGAGCTGGCCCATCGGTTGCGCCGTGCCGACCGCAATGTGTCGCGCTACTTCTCGACAATCACACTTATCAATGCCGGGCTGGGTGCGATAACGGCCGGCGTCCTTCAGGTGATCGGCGTGTCCGACGCGATGATCTGGGGTGTGATCGCCTTCATCGTCAACTTTGTCGTCTACCTCGGGCCGGCGGTCTACGTCGTCACACTGCTTTTTGTGGGAGTTGCCCAGTTCGACGGAGCGTTGTCGCTCGCCCCGGCGGCGTCATTCCTTGTGCTCAACACGCTCGAGGGTCAGTTCGTGACACCTGCACTTGTCGGACGGCATATGTCGGTCAACCCACTGCTGGTGTTCCTGTCGCTGATCTTCGGCCTTTGGCTCTGGGGGCCGATCGGCGGTATCGTCGCGATCCCGCTGCTTCTGTGGGTGCTGGTCCTGAACGACGTGATTGCCGATCGCTCGGTTCCGGACACGGTTCCCGGAGAGACCACTTAGATCAGACCATTTCGGGCGGAACGACCGGAACTTCGGTTGCATCCCGTTCCGCGGCCTTGATGTCGTAGGGCAGCAGAAAGCCCTCCCTCTGGTCAGGTTCTTTTCGGACATTCGCCAGCGCCAACGCGCGCCAGGCCGACACTGCGCGGCCCGGATCGAAATATCCGTCATGCGCGCCATCCGGCAGCCAGTGGCCCATCACCTTGCGACGCAGAATTTGCACCTGGTTCTTGTCGGTCAGAAGCAGGCCCGCCTCGGTGTCCCAGCGCAGGCTCCGGCCATTGAGATTTGCCGAAGATATGATTGCGGCGGAGTCATCAAACACCGACACTTTGGAGTGAATATAGACGATGGGCGCGCCGTGAAGTAAGGCGCGGCCATTTTCGTTTCCGCCGTTCGTGCGTCTTGGCTGCGCCATACCCGCGATAAACAACCGTTTCCCGAAGGCCTTGACCAGAATACGAAGAGCCCGCGCCTGAAGGAACTCTCCGAACCTCGCGTCCAGACCGATCCTCCGCTCGAACGCGATTTCTTCGGGCGCGCCCGGTAGGACCAGAAGCATTGACAGTCCGGGGTTCTCGCTGGCGCGCCGCGCGAGGTAGCGAGCAAAATGCAGGTCGCGGAAGTACTGGGTTTCAAGGTAGATAAGGCGTCGGGCGCGCTTGGCGTAGTGCTCATGCGCAACGGCGATTTCTTCGACAACCGGTTCTGGCCCAAAATGCAAGAGGTTGTTCTTGTGGGGGCGGGACAAGGTTCTCAGGAACCGCCGTTGGCGCGCGGGCTGCCGCCGGCCTGCGGTCACATCGAGAAATGACTCCAGGTGCGACTGTGCCTCGGGAACAGCGGGGCCGGACAGGGTAAGTTGCACATCGTGCCAGGTTTCGTCGGCATTGCGGTCATGAGCCGGGGTGTCGAAGCGCCGCTCATCCAGATCTAGACCGCCGAGGTAGAGCGTCTTGCGATCGAACACGGCCATCTTCTGATGATGGGTGGCGGGATGGAGGGCGGGGATCGGCCAGAGCTTCGGGCGAACCCGACCGTTGGCCGATGTGACAAGGTGTTCTGCCAGACCGGGCATCTCCCTTATAGCGTTTAGACGCTCGGGCTTTGGCCGCAGGTTGAGCCACCGCGCGGCCTTGAACTGCCGGTGCAGGATGGCCGGCCAGAAAAGAAGTCTCGGTAAAAGCCCCGTTCGCGCCGGGTGCATTGCAGCGGTCACATGCAGACGGTCGCTCGCCCCTGCCAGTTCCGCCGCGGCGATCAGCCGCCGCACCGACCGCCAGGTGCCACGATGCAGTGAGGGCCGTGCGACCGGATCAAAGTCAGAGATGACGATATTAATGGCGACCCCACGCGACAAGGTGTGTATGACGAGGTCAAACCAGGTCTCTGCGACACGTTTTGCGGCCACTGATCTGACAAGAGTCGTCAGGTCGAAGACACGAAATCCCGCCCAGATCTCGGACTGTGCATGCAGAAATTCCCGTTCCAGCACAGGGTAAGCCTGATCGGCGGTCAGCAGCACATCGAATTTCGGGGCCGCAACGTATTCGAAGCTCTTTAGCATTCTAATCTAACTGGCGCTTTCCACGTCGGGACAACGCTCACGTCAGCCCGCAGGTTCCAAGGCGGCATCGTCGTCCGGTGCGTGGCGTTGTTCTGCATCTGCCAGCGGCCGGATGACGAATTCGACAGTCAGATCGTGGAAGCCGTCTTCCTGAGTCCGATTGGCCGTGCCGCCGAGCTGCATAGCGAACGCGGAAACAAGCTGGGTGCCAAGTCCGGTTCGCGCCGAAACGCCCGAAGCATCCAATTCGTCCTCAGTCGCGTCGGCTTCATTATCGACAACGGTGTTGCGGACATGAACAACGGCCCGCGTGTCTGAAAGGCGGGTCAGACTGACCGAAAGTTGCGCAGGCCCGCCGTCGGGACCAGCGGCGTATTTGATTGCATTGGTGACCGCTTCAGCGACCAATAGCGCGAGCGGCACGGCCTGATCCGGCGTCATGCGGATGTCGGCGAATTCCGTTTGAACGGTGAACTTGCGATCCGGCCGTTCGGTCATATTGGAGATCTGGCGGACGATGGTCGAGAGCAGCTCATCCGAATGTATGTCTGAAAGCCCGGCCGTCTGGTAAAGCTCACGGTGGATCGTGGCGAGGCTCATCACCCGGTCTTGAAGGCCCTTCAAAGTGCGCTTTGCCTCATCCGAGCGGGTCCGGCGCATCTGCATATTCATGATCGATGCGATAAGCTGAAGATTGTTCTTCACGCGATGATGCACTTCGCGCAACAGGACCTCTTTCTGGTGCACCATGTCCTCAAGCTCCGCCTCGTCGTGCAGGATCGTCTCGGTCATGCTTTCGTAGGCTTCGCCGATTTCGCGGATCTCGATGGCGGCACCCGATACGTTGACGTCACCAACGATCCGGTTTCCACCCGCAAAGGAAATGAGAGAATGCCGCAGCTTACGGATATGGCGAATGACAAGGCGTTCGACGGCCAGCCATGCGACGATTAGACTGGCAAGCCACATGAGTACCGGAAACAGGAAAGGTACAGACGACAGCGAATTGCCGACGCTGCTTGTTCCATCATACGGCCAGGTTCCCAAGGCGTAGAGTTCCCCTCGAACGAGCGGCACGACCGAAAAGACCCGCACCGTGCCGTCGACGGATTTATCGGTGAAGGCTATCGGTTTTTCGCCGGTCAATGCCTTGAGTGATCGATCAACAGGTAGCGCTTCGTCGTAGCCGCTGACCCAGCCCGAAGCGGTCAGGATCTCGCCTTCGGCATCGAAGGTCACTATTTCAAGCGGTCGTTCCGAGAGGCTATCCGCAGGTTCCGGGACAATGAGCGCCTCATGCGGAACCGATACACTGACGGTTCCAAGGCGTTCACCATCCTCTCCGAACACCGGATGCGCGATTCCCAGAATGGACGTGCCGGAAACCGGTGCCCGGCGGTTGACGACAATCATCGGTTCAGGCGATTCATCGATCTGCCGCCAAAGGGAACTGTCAGAGAAGTCATGCGTCTTGCCACTGGATGAACACCGCATGATCCCGTCAGGAGGGATAAAGGCCACCAGCGAGTAACGCGCAGATTCGGTCGCGACCTCGCGCATGATTGTGGAACATGCCTCGACGTCGTCAACAAAGGCGGGAATTGCGCCTGCAAGCGCGGCAACTGTGCCGCGGGCCTCCTGAATGAACTGCAGTTCTCGTGCAGCCGCATGCATAGTTTCGCCGACGAGCGCGGCTTCGGATCGGGCGCGTGCTTCCTTGACCAATGCAGATGACCGTACAACAGACATGGCCGTCAGCGGGAGCAGCACCACCGCAAGAAGAAACGCGATCTGAAATCCAAGTCGTTGCGTTATCCGACTGGTCGGAACTGAGTCAGTCATGCTGCCCGGACTCCGGACGCACTTACCACCGCGATAGTCGCGGCATCTGCGCCGGATATGGGATCTTCACCTTCGGCGAGACCGAGAAGGTCGCACAACCGCGCCCGTGCGCGGTTGACGCGGCTTTTCACCGTGCCGACCGCCACGCCCGTCATTTCGGCAACATCTTCATAGGAAAAACCCGAAGCGCCAGCGAGGATGAGAACCTCGCGATGCTCGGCCGATAGCTGGTTGAACGCGCGGCGAAAGTCATTGAAAGCCAGCCGACCATCATGCGCCGGTTTTTCGCAAAGACGTCCGGCGTGAACGCCATCGGAATCCGCGACCTCGCGTTTACGCTTGCGCCGGATCGAAAAGAACGTGTTGCGAAGTATGGTGAAAAGCCACGCCCGCATGTTCGTCCCGACGGCAAACTTCTCGATATTGGTCCACGCCTTCACGATCGTATCCTGGACGAGGTCATCCGCCGTGGACACGTCGCCGCACAGGCTGATCGCGAACGCACGCAAGGCCGGGAGATGCTCGGGAAGCTCGTCCCTGGGGTCGGGAGCCGAACTCATTTCTTGGCTTCCTTCTGCCGCAACTGATCCAGCAGGTCCTTGAAGCGATCTGGAATGCTTTCTTCCAGCGCCTCCTGATAGACGCGCTTCAGGTTTTCATCGATCTGCGCTTGCAGCTTTGACGTTTGATTGCTTTGCTTCATGTGCCTGCACTTGTCTGGCCAGATTTTTTCACGATCGTATGGAACCTAACGCACTCGAAGCGCGTTGGTTCCCAAGAAAATCGCGATGGGAGAAAAAAATGTCGCCGAACGAAACCTCTGACTTTGCCACATCGGTTGCGGCAAACGTGCCCTTCCTGCGTCGTTATGCGCGCGCGCTGACGGGAAGTCAGGAAAGCGGCGACCGGTTTGCCGCCGCCACGCTGGAGGCCATTCTGCTTGACGACGCTCCCGCAAAGGGCAGGCAGAATGCCAAGATCGGCCTTTTCCGTGCCTTTCATCTGGTTTGGTCGAGTGCAGGTGCACCGGTGGGTGAGGCAGATACGCGTCTGTCGGCGCGCGCGCAGGACCATATGGCAGGGCTGACCGAGAATACGCGCGAGGCGTTGCTGTTGCACGCTATCGAAGGTTTCACTACCGGTGAAATCGGCCAGATCATGGACATCAGTTCTGATGAGGCCGCCGAGCTGATTGATATCGCGCGCCGCGAAATGGAAAGCGCCATTGCCGGCAAGGTCATGGTGATCGAGGATGAAGCCATCATCGCCATGGACATCGTGTCGATCGTGCAGGATGTCGGCCACTCCGTCACCGGCATCGCGCGGACCCGAACCGAAGCGGTGAAGCTTGCATCGTCGATGCGTCCGGATCTGATCCTTGCCGACATTCAACTAGCAGACAATTCGTCGGGCATCGACGCCGTCAATGACATCCTCGCGCAGTTCGACGATATTCCGGTGATCTTCATCACGGCCTTCCCCGAGCGGTTGCTAACTGGCGCCCGCCCCGAACCGGCCTTCCTGATCACTAAGCCGTTTTCGGAAGAGCAGGTGCGCTCGGCAGTCAGCCAGGCGATGTTCTTTTCGTCCACGGAAACGCTCGCGGCCTGAGCGGCCCGAACATAGTGCAACCGGCCGGGTTTTCCCGGCCGATTTTCTTACTCTCAACTATTTCGCGGTCGCTCGCAGCATCCATGCGGCTTGTTCGTGGAAGGCCGACCGCGCTGTGATCAGGTCGGCCGTGACCGGATCATCATGCTCATCGGCAAGTTTGATGACCCTGTGCATCCGCTTCGCGACCGTCTCGTGATCGGCCGCAAGATCTTCAATCATCGCCTGCGCCGAGGGCAGCCGATCAGTATCCTTCACGACTGAAGCTTCGATCACGTCACTCAGCCGCGCCGGTGCGAGTTGTCCCAAAGCGCGGATGCGTTCGGCAATCTCGTCGGCGGCAGCGAACATGTTTTCGTATTGCGCCTCGGTCAGCTTGTGGATCGGATAAAAAAGCGGACCCTCGACATTCCAGTGATAGGCATGTGTCTTGAAGACCAGCCGGTAGGTATCTGCGAGTGCTTCGGCCAGCGACTTGGCGACCGGCTTGACCTTCTGAACCCCGGTTTTGACCGTCTCGGGGGCAGGCACAACATTTAACGCGTCAGTCATGACACTTCCTTTCATCTTGGAACCCATCGGGCGCGTGTTTCAGGTGATCTGCGGGAGCAATTGACGCATCCGCCTCCGGAACCGAACGCCTGACTGAAGTGACGGTTCCCTATCTGCGGCCAGCAATAATGATCGACAGGACGCTTTGGGACGAAAACGGTCGCTGCAATGTTGGCCACCGACGCGGGGACCGGCCTTCGTCCCATTCGTCTTCCGCATCATCGCCAAGCAGCACGATGCGCCCTCCCCGAGCGCGCACCAGTTCATCCATCCGTACTGCCGAGATGTAGACCGGCCCGGCTTCTATAAAGACCATGGCGAGCTGGTCCTGGGTCCTGATCTTCGTGATAGCCTCATCGCAGCTTGTCGTAGTCAGGACGGTCGCGGTCGGATCGAACTCGCGCACCGTATCTTCTAGATCTTTCAGAACGACGAAATCATGCACCGCAATCACGTAGACATCGCCGCGATCGGAACAGTTGTTGTCCATCGCCCCCCCCACGAAAGGTCGAACGATGGAACCATTTCCCGTCAGGCGCATTTAACTGTGACATATCACCAGAGGTTTTCTTCATGCCCGGCACCGCCTGCAAGAACTGCCCATTGCGCAAGCGCAACCTGTTTACGCCGTTCACCGACGAGGAACTGGCATTCATGCATTCGTTCAAGACAGGGGAACTCAATGTCGATCCCGGTACGACCATTCTGATGGAGGGATCTAACAGCCCGCAGCTTTACACGGTGCTTGAAGGGATGGGCACCCGCTATAAAACGCTGGAGAACGGCAAGAGGCAGGTGATCAATTTCCTTTTCCCTGGGGATTTCACCGGCCTTCAGGCCGGTATTATGGGGGAGATGCAGCACTCGGTCGAGGCGACGACACCTATGACGCTCTGCGCCTTTCGCCGGAATGACCTCTGGCAACTCTTTCGCCAGCACCCGGAACGCGCCTACGACCTGACGTGGATTGCTGCCGTCGAAGAGCACTTTCTGGGTGAGACGATCGCCTCGCTCGGCCAGCGTGACGCAACCCAGCGTATCGCCTGGGCGCTCGTGCGCATCTATGAACGCCTGAAAGCCGCAGGATTGGGAAAAGATGGAGACGTGCCTTTACCATTCCGCCAGCAGGATCTCGCGGATGCACTCGGCTTATCTCTCGTTCACACGAATAAAACTCTCAAGGCTCTGCGATCCATGGGGCTCGCGCATTGGAACGACGGCAGCCTTCAACTGAAGAAAATAAAGTCGCTGGCGGACCTCGCGATGATCGACCTTGAACGCCCGCAGCAACGGCCGTTGATGTAAGATCATCAGCCGACAAAAGAATGTTCGAGAACCTTTCAAATGAAGCAGTCTTACACTCAACGGACGCCAAAGCCTCTTATTCGCGCGTTCAATTGTGGTCGTCTTCAACGGGTTCGTCCGGACTCGACGAATGCTTGGTTCAGGGAAGCTCCTTGCGGTGTGTGACGGCACGATGAAGGCCCCCTTTGGCCCGTTGCCATCCTGTCCTCCCTCGGCCCGTTCCTGCCGTTCATCGAGGCGCCCCGCGCTGCCTAGCAACTTCACCGAACCTGCCGTTCGTTCCTTGGCACGGCTTTTCCATGTGACGGGATATCGCGAAGCTGTGCGGAGTGGTTATTCACTTCTGACTTGCACATGCCTGCTTCCGGCATCTTCGGCGCAGTTCGGAAAACTGTGGATGTCCCGCTGAGTCGTACTGTCCTACATCGGGCAAGGCGGTCGCCGTCGGAGAGAGATTGGTACAAGGTTTCCAATTGGGCCGATCTTGATCGTACGATCCCCTTGGCGTGCATTGAATGAAATGATTGAGCGAGAAATTGATCCAGTTGATGCGCAGCTGCGTATCTGAGTTATGTTAGACCTGAATGTCGATATTCCATGCGCCGGTCGGTATGTGCCTTTGGTGCCTCGAATTGAAAGCAGACAGGTGTCGAAACCAATGGCCGAATTATCGCAGCAAACCTTGTGGATGCTGGCCGTAAGGGACAAGCGTGACCGCCAGGCCTTTTCGGCGATGTTCGATCATTTCGCGCCGCGCCTGAAGGGAATGATCATGCGCTCGGGAATCGCTGCGCATCAGGCTGAAGAGATCGTTCAGGACGTGATGCTGACAGTCTGGCGCAAGGCATCGATGTTCGATCCGCACCGCGCGCAGGTATCGGCCTGGATCTACCAGATCGCCCGCAACCGGCAGATCGACATGGTACGCAAAGAACGGCGGCCAGAGCCGGAAGACCTGATCGAGGATCCCGGGGCCGAGCTCGATGCCAGCCAGATCCTGGCATTGGAACAGGAAGCAACAGAACTGAAGAACGCCCTCTCGCGGCTTTCTGGCGAACAGCGCGAGATGATTGAGAAGGCCTACCTCGGCGAACTGACGCATCAAGAGATTAGCACCCAGACAGGGTTGCCATTGGGGACAATCAAATCGCGTATCCGGCTGGGGCTGGAACGGCTGAGGCACGAGCTTAAGGGAATACGTTAAATGTCCGCGATCACCCATCATACACCGGATGCCATGCTGGCGGCCTATGCCGCCGGGTCCCTGCCGCAGCCCTTCGCGCTGGTCGTTGCCAGCCATGTGTCGCTTTGCGTTCATTGCCGTGTGGCGCTTGAAGCGCATCACTCCGCCGGTGGCGCGGTTCTGGAAACCGTCGATCAGGTTGCGGTTTCAGGCAATCTCAAGGCCTATCTCCTCGCCAGGCTTGATACGCCATTCACGCCACAGCCCGTGGTAAAGCGGTCTGGCATCTTTCCGGGACCGGTCATGGAGGCCATGAAAGGGCGCGCGCCGCGGTGGAAGGCGCTGGGTGCAGGTGTGCGCCAGGATATTCTGATGGCCAGTAACGCCGGGTCCGTGCGTCTGCTCTATATCCCTGCCGGTCAGGCGGTGCCCGACCATAGCCATGGCGGACTGGAACTGACTCTGGTTCTGCAGGGCAGTTTTACGGATGAAACCGGGGCTTTCGGAATCGGCGATCTTGAGGTTGCGGATGAGGACCTTGATCACACACCGGTGGCTGGCCCCGGTGAGGCCTGCATCTGTCTTGCGGCGACCGATGCGCCGCTGCGTTTCAACTCGCTCATACCGCGCCTTTTGCAGCCGCTGTTCCGGATCTGATTGCAGTTATACCGTTCGCATGAGAGCCGCCGGTCGATCCGGCGGCTTTCTCTTTTTTTATTATATTCAAATACTTAAATCACAAATTCGTGATCCGATGATCCACCATCCGATCGCCCCCGTACCCCTTGCACGACCTTTGAAACAGACCGGGCAAAAAGGCCCGCCAACACGGAGACCATGACATGAGATCCAATCTGAAAACCGCCGCTGCCGCACTTGCCATCGCTGTTTCGGCCAGCGCCGTACAGGCCGCAAACATCGTTGAGATTGCCGCCGGGGACGAGCGCTTCTCAACCCTCGTTGCGGCAGTAACCGCTGCAGGTCTGGCTGAAACCCTGTCCGGGCCGGGCCCCTTCACTGTCTATGCGCCGCTGAACGACGCCTTTGCGGCGTTGCCAGCGGGCACGGTCGAATCCCTGCTCGAATCCGCGAACAAGGCGCAACTGACCGATGTTCTGCTTTACCACGTGGATGATCGCAAGCTGACGGCTGGCATGATCCCGTCCGGGTCGAATTACTTCAAGCCGCTTCTGGCCAGTGAGCGTCTCTGCATCACCGCAGGCAGCGGTGGCGTCACAATCGCGGACGGAACCGGCGAGATGGCGAATGTCATCGTGGCGGATATTATGGCCGACAACGGTGTGATTCATGTCGTCGACAAGGTCCTGCTTCCGGGCAACCGCCCTGCCTGCCACTGACCGGGTGCATGTCTGGTCAAAGTCGGCCCCATTGCTGAAAAAGACCGGTGCAGCCAGACCAAGGCAGCACCGGTTCCATATTGTATGAAGGCCGGGCGATCTTGCCAGCGCTGCGGTCGCCACAGCTATGCCGCCTATCGTCCGCGGTAGACCAAGACGTCAGGCAGAAAAACCAGGCTTTTCATCAGCCACGAGAACGGCGCTGGAAAATCGGTGCGGAAACGGTTCGATCGCATGGCCCTCGCGACGCGCTCGGCTGCAGCTTCGGGCGACATGATCATCGGCATGCGAAAGCTGTTCTTCTCGGTCAGCCGGGTCTTGATGAAGCCTGGATTGACGAGGCGAACGACAACGCCGGTGCCTCTCAGATCATGCCGCATGGTTTCAGCCAGGCTCACCAGGGCGGCTTTGCTGGCGCCATAGCCGATTGCGGCGGGCAGGCCCCGATACCCGGCCAGTGATCCGATCAGGGTGATATCACCGCGCCCTGCGCGGACCATCTGCGGCACAACCTCGCCCAGCACCCGCATCGCACCGATGAAGTTCACGTCGCACATCGTCTGGGCGGCATCCGTATCCCAGTCGGTCGCCCGCATCGGCGTATAGGCGCCCGCATTGTAGATGATCCCATCGACCGGCCCGACCGCGCGGACAGCACGCTGGACGGCCTCCCGATCGGTCACGTCGAAGGCAATGACACGTGCCGCCGTCAGGTCGGATGCAAGTGTGGTCAACCGCCCCTCGTCCCGCGCCGACAGGATCAGCCGCGCGCCCTCGCGATCCAGCTTCATGGCCAGAGCCCGGCCAAGACCCTCGCTCGCCCCGATCAGCCAGTAGGATCTGCCGCCAAACTCCGTCACTCCGCGCGCCCCTGCAAACTGGTGCTGTCAGAGACAAGCGACACGGGGGGTGCGGGCGGCTTCAGGAACGGCGCGCGTTTCCACCACAGGATCACCGCCTGCCAATGGATCAGCGCAACCACCCGCGCCGCGCCGAACGGACGGCGCAGGGCGGACCAGAGCAGCAAGATGCTGGTCGCGGGACGGCGCGCGCCGCTGAGCGTCGCGACCACCCCGTCTTCCCCATTTCCATAGAATATCCGGATGCGGACGGCATCTTCGGATAAGGCGAAGTTGAACCGATACTCGCCTGCCACCTTCTGAAACGGCGACACGTGCATTATTTTGGCGGCGGTGACCGTGTCGCTGGCGGCGATCGGACGGAAATCGCCATGCGCGCAGAAATAGCAGTGCCGGTGGCCGAACGTATTGTTGACTTCGGCGATGAAAGCACAGGGGCTATCCTGCTTCATCGCGATCCAGAAGCTGACCGGGTTGAAGTGGAACCACAGAAAGCTTGGCTGCGTCAGCAGCAGCAGACGCGCGCCCTCAAGCGGAAAACCACGTTCTGCAAGCTCTTCGCGGAACCAATCAAAACCGTACCCCTCGTTTCGCGGCCCGCCATTGTGCCGGTCCCAGAGCGACCATAGATTGAACCGGTTGCGCGACAGAAGAAACGGATCCGCCGCAGCATCATCATCGATCAGGACATAGTCGACGCCATAGCGGAAAGCGTTCCGTAACGCTCCGCGCCGGACATGCGTGGTTTGACCCTGAATATGCTCAATCATGACGTGCCTTATACGGCGCCAACGCGTCTTTGGATCACACAAAGTCACCCACCGCTTGCCTTTATTGATCCAAAGGCGAAGCTCTTGCGTAGTCTACTGAAAAAGCACGTCGGGATGGGGAAACATGTTCGATCACGAGCACAGGGACCGAAAGCGGATTGCCATTGTCGGGGGTGGCATATCCGGCCTTTCGGCCGCCTATTACCTTTCGCAGCACCATGATGTGACCCTGTTTGAGGCCTCACCTCGCCTTGGCGGGCATGCGCGCACGGTCCTGGCCGGAAAGAATGGCGCCCAGCCGGTCGATACCGGGTTCATCGTGTTCAATTACGTGACCTATCCCAATCTCACCCGACTTTTCCGCGAACTCGACGTGCCGGTCATCAAAAGCGAGATGAGTTTCGGGGCAAGCATTGACGATGGCCGGATCGAGTACGGGCTGAACAGCCTGCGCAGCATCCTTGCCCAGAAGCGCAATTTGCTGCGGCCCTCCTATTATGGGATGATTTCGGACATCATCAGGTTCGGGAAGCAGGCGGAACGGGCGGCAGATGGCGACAACAAGACCATCGGTGAGCTTGTGGATGAACTCCGTCTCGGTCACTGGTTTCGCAACAACTACCTGATACCGATGTGCGGCGCGATCTGGTCAACGCCGTCCGAGGATGTCGAACGCTTCCCGGCCCGATCGCTGGTTCGCTTTTTCAAAAATCACGCGCTGCTTGCAGGAGCTGGCCGGCATCAATGGTGGACGGTCAAGGGCGGAAGCATCGAATATGTCCGCCGCCTTGAAGCAGCACTTGTGCAACGCGGGTGCCGCATCCGCACCGGACAACCCGTCACGGGCATCGAACGGTTTCCCTTCGGTGTGACGGTTCGGGCGGCCCGTTGCGAAGCTGAGGAATTCGATAAGGTGATCTTTGCCTGCCACTCCGATCAGGCTCTGGCCATTCTGAAAGGCGCCGCAACCCCTGCCGAGACCGAGGCGCTGGGAAACATCCGCTACCAGCCCAACCGCGCAGTCCTGCACCGCGATACCAGCCAGATGCCAAGGCGGCGCGCCAGCTGGTCCAGCTGGGCCTATCGGTCGCAGGACGGTATGGTCAGCGTGACCTATTGGATGAACCGGCTGCAGAATATCCCCGAAACCGATCCCCTGTTTGTCACGCTCAACCCGTCCCGAAGCATCCCGCAGCAGGATATCTATGACGAGGTCGAGTTCTCCCACCCGGTATTCGATCAGGCTGCTCTGCGCGCGCAGGATCGCATCCGCGCGATGCAGGGGGAAAACCACACCTGGTTCGTCGGCGCCTATAACCGCTACGGCTTTCACGAAGATGGCATCGCAAGCGCCATGCGCGTTGTCCGCATGATCAACCAAGGCACTCAGCAGAAAGACCCAAAGGATGTATCTTACCAACCGAGCGCTGAAATCGCAGTTCCTGTCGACTTGCGAACGTCTGCGTGACGGGCAACTGACGCTGAGAACGCCCGAAGGCGACACGCATCGGTTTGGCGCGACCGGACCAGAGGCCGAGATGACCATACGGGACTGGTCCGCCGTCTCGGCCATGGCGGCGCATGGGCAGGTCGGTTTGGGCGAAGCCTATGTTCAGGGCCTGTGGGACACATCGTCAATCGAAACGCTGATGACGGTTGCGATGCGCAACCGGGACGAAATGGGCGCCTATGATCATGCCGGCCCGTTCACCCGCGCGAAGTTCCGCCTTGTCGATACGGTGCTGCGCGCCAATTCGCGCCGCGGGGCGACCCGCAACATCCGGTCGCATTACGATGTCGGCAACGAATTCTACCAACTCTGGCTTGATGAGGGGATGACCTATTCTTCGGGCCTGTTTGCGGACGGCGACGATGACCTTGGGCGCGCGCAGCACCGCAAGAATGCCCGCGCCCTGTCCCGGCTGGGCGGCGGTGCGCGGGTTCTGGAGATCGGTTGCGGATGGGGCGGCTTTGCGGAACAGGCGGCGGGGGATGGCCGCGATGTGACCGGTGTCACAATCTCGCGCAATCAGCAGAGTTATGCGGAATGCAGGCTCGATGGACGCGCCGACATTCAGCTGATGGACTACCGCGACATTCGCGGGCAGTACGACAACATCGTCTCGATCGAGATGATCGAGGCCGTCGGCGCACGCTACTGGCCCAGTTACTTTTCAGTGCTGAAACGCAATCTGGCCGAGGGCGGACGCGCGCTTTTGCAGATCATTACTGTGTCCGACGGCTTCTTTGAAACCTACCGGACATCCTCGGACTATATCCGTCAATATGTGTTTCCGGGCGGCATGCTTTTGTCCGACACCGTGATTACCGAACAGGCCGGGAATGCAGGCCTTCAGCTGCGCGACAGTTTCGCATTCGGACCGGACTATGCCCGAACGTGCCGCCAGTGGTCCGAACGTCTGTCCGCGCAGAAGACCCGGATTGACGAACTGGGATACGGCGAGGCGTTCTTCCGCAACTGGAAGTACTACCTTGAGATCTGCGCCGCCTCTTTCGCGGTCGGGCACACCAATGTCGTGCAGGTGGAGCTGGCCCATGCCTAGGCTGCTGCTGTCGCTCGTCCTTCTGCTCTGCCCGATGATCGCGCAGGCCGTTCCGGTATCATCGGCCTTTCCCGGCGCCGAGATGCGAGGTCAGGCGACGCTGCGCTTTTTGGGTCTGCCCTTGTACCAGGCGCGCCTCTACACGCCTGCGGGCCGCGCGCTCGACTGGCAAGAGGACATGGCGCTGGAACTCACCTACCTGCGCAGATTGAGCGAAACCGATCTGGTCGAGGCGACCTTGCGCGAAATCAGCCGCACCGGCGGGCCGCTGCCGCTGCGGGATCAACTGCTGAACTGCTACGACGATGTTGGCAGAGGTGACCGGTATCTTGCGGTCTCAAACGGCCCGGACGAGGTCCTGTTCTGGCGAAACGGCCAGCGCATGTGCGCGCTGTCCCATCCCCGGATCAAGCAACGCTTCATGGCGATCTTTCTGGGCAACAATACCCGGTCGCCCAGCTTCACCCGCAGACTGCGCGGCGAGTGATGGTTTACCCCCGGGTCAGCCTTTATGCGCTCATGCTGGCGGCTGCCGGTATCCCGCTCTATATCCATCTGCCGCGGTTTGCGTCGGTCGAACTTGGTATTGCACTTGGGACGATTGGGACCGTTCTGCTGGTGATACGCCTGATCGACCTTGTGCAGGACCCGCTCATTGGTTGGGCCATCGACAGGTGGTCCCGTGGGCAGAGCCTGTTTGCGCTTGCAGCCGCAACTGGGCTGGCCATCGGATTTCCGCTGCTTTTCATGCTGCGGCCCGGGCCGCATGTGGTTGCCGAACTGGTGGCGGTCCTCATCCTGCTGTTTTCGGCCTACAGCCTTGGTACGATCCTGCTGTATGGACGCAGCGCGACCCTTGCCGCGCGCCCCGACCCGCACGCGCTCATGACGCTTGCAGCCTATCGCGAAGGGGGCATGCTGGGCGGTGTCGTGATCGCGTCGATTGCGCCGTCGCTGCTGTTCGGCATGGGGGCTTCGGGTCAGGGATATCCCGCTTTCGGCATCCTTCTTGGCGCAATCGCGATCATTGCAGCCGTTCTGACCCGGCCGATCTGGCGCCGCAAACCGGTAATTGGTGAAGGGCTGTCCCTGTCCGGCATGGCCCGGGCAGGGGCGCTCAGACTCCTCGCCATCGCGCTGGTGAACAGTCTGCCCGTGGCCATCACCTCGACCCTGTTCCTGTTCTTCGTCGAAGACCGCCTTGACCTTCCCGGAAAGGCAGGCCCGCTTCTGGTTCTCTTCTTCCTGTCTGCAGGGTTAAGCGTTCCTGCCTGGACCCGGGCCAGCCATCGGCTGGGGCCAAGGACGACCATGCTGATTGCCATGCCACTTGCCGTTCTGGGCTTTGTCGGCGCGGCCTTCCTGGCGCCCGGAAACCTGTTCGGTTTCGCATTGATCTGCATCGCATCCGGGGCGGCACTTGGCGCCGACATGGTCATACTGCCAGCCATGTTCTCAATCGCGCTGACTGCGGCCGGACTCAACGCCTCGACTGCCTTCGGCATCTGGTCCTTCGCAGGAAAGCTCAGTCTGGCACTTGCCGCCTTCGCGGTACTTCCCCTGCTTGGCCAGAGCGACTTTGTCCCCGGCCAGCCCAACAGCCCGGAAGCCCTGGCCACGCTCAACATCGCCTATGCCGCCGTGCCCTGCATCCTGAAACTTTTCGCGATTGGCATGGTCCTCGCGCTGCCGTCAAAGGAGTGAAGCTTATGAGAATCGCCGTCGTCATCCTGTTTCTGTTCGTCGTGGGGATTGCCGCCAGATCCCTTTTTCTGAGTTTCCGCGCCCAGTCCCCAGACGACTATACCGATACGGGACCTGCGTTTTCCCTTAAGGAGCATCTGTCGGGTCCTATCCTGTCAGAGGGGGTGATCTATGGGCCAACAGGCAAGATGACCAATACCTTCGTCGCCGAGATGGTCGGCGAATGGGACGGCGATACCGGCACGCTGAGTGAGCATTTCGTCTATTCCAATGGCGTCGAGCAGCACCGCAAATGGTATCTGAAACTCGGCCCCGACAACACGTTCACGGCAACGGCGGATGATATCGTGGGCGAGGCGCAGGGCATCGTGTCGGGGGCGACCGTGATGCTGCGCTACAAGATTGTGCTGCCACCAGACTCGGGGGGCCACACGCTGTCGGCAACCGACTGGATGTACCTGACACGTGATGGCTCCATAATGAACAAGTCCGAAATGCGAAAGTTCGGCATCAAGGTCGCCGAACTTGTAGCCACTATGCGTCCAAGCACCGGCAAGCCTAACTAGGCTAAAGAGTTTGATGTGAACGCGCCCGACATGTCGCCCGCTTCGTTCTCCGCCAACTTCCAACCATCATGTGTAATTCTTATGGCCAAGCCGCTTCCCAATCTCCAATCCAATTGAAGTCCGATTTGGTGAACTGGAAGAACGAAACGTCGTTGCATTCAGCTATATCTCTCCTGAGACGCGGGTTAGGTTGGGCAAGCTACACTCGGCCGATAGCTGAACGTCCGCCAGGAGATCAGCTGGTCGTCGTTCTCGGCCTCGAAGCTGCAATGGAACTCCTGACGGATCTTGCCCTCCGACATCCCTGCCCGGCGCTCGGCCTCGATCCGCTCCGGCGTGATGGGACCCGTGTCGTCGATCGTCAACCGGCTGCAATGCCAACCCTCATCCCCAAGCGCGTTGATGTAGGTCCCGCAGGCATGATTGCGGCCGCGTGGTGTGAAGGCAAGGAGTGCCCAGCCGTCATTCTCGACGAGGATCGGTCGGATGTAATCCCGGGAGTCCGGATGGGCGAGAGACCATTCGGAGAAGACGACGCCCACGGGGTTTGAGCCAACCCCGCTGTTGTAATTGTGCGATCCGGCCATCTGCCAGATCGACCCGTTGACAGTCTCGATCAGCATCTCCTGCGCGCTCGTGCGCCGTTGAACGGCCGACGGCAGCACCTGGTCGATGATCCGACGCCCCTTGTGGTCGACGCCGTTCCAGATCGTCCGCCGTGCCTGGGCCTGCTCGGGGACGAGATGCCATGCCGCCGGCATGCTTCGCCCGGACAATGAGGTTCTTCAACTGGTTATAGACCCGCTCACCCGCATCGAGCATCTCGCGCAGGTGGCGCGAGATGCTCGATGCAGAGCGAGTGGATCGAACCGTCGACCGAGACCTCCGCCATCTGGCTGAAACCTGCATTCGTGAATGCCCGTCTGTTGCCGTTCACCAAGAACGTGAGGTCGCCCATGCTGTCGGCGTCGATGGTGCGTCGCAGCTCCGGGATGATCGGGATGTCCAGCCGGATCTGAAAGAGCCGCGGGGCATTGGTCCGAGATGTGACAATGACGCGCGCAAAGTGACCACTCGGCCGCCCGCATAGCGGTGCGGCGCCCCGCACCGGAGATGCGGGGGGATCATCTGAAACGCGGCGTGGCCTATTTCAGCTTGATCGCAAAGTGCTTGCGCACCGGTTCCTCGATGGTCCAGGTGCCCATGAAGGTCGGCTCGACCACGAAAGCGTCGCCTGGTGTCAGCGTGACCGGGGTACCGCAATCGGGTGTGATGGTGATGCGGCCCTCGATCAGGTGAACGAACTCGTAGAATTGATAGCTCGCGTGCCAAGTCCCGGTGGTGGCTTCCCATGTGCCGGAGATCATGCTGCCATCGAGCGAAGTGTGCTGCACCCAGTAGCGCATTGTCGGATTGCCCTCGGTCTTGATCCAACCCTCCAGATCGGTGGTGATGGGCTCCGGGCCCGGCGCAGGGAAGCGGAAAACCGTATCGCTCATATCAATCCTCATGCGGCGTATCGTTGATCATAGCACTTGGTAGGCGGCACCCGCGCGCAGCGCAAGCAAGATGATCTGAACGCGCGCGATCACCAAGGGGACTGGCGAGCAGTCGCGAAATCAGTCAAAGACCGAAGCGCGCAGAATGCAAAGTCAGGGACGAGAATGAGTATGGAGATCCGGAAGGCCAGAGCATCGGATGCCCCGCATCTGGTACGCTTCATCAACGTGGCGGCCGACGACCTGCCGCTGTATTTCTGGCAAAAGACGGTCGGCCCGGAGGGTGACCCCTGGGCGCACGGTCAGGAACGTGCCGCCCGCGTGACGGGGAACTTTTCCTACACCAACGCGTGGTTGGCCGACCTCGACGGTGAAGTCGCCGCCTGCCTGCTTGGCTATGCCGCCGAAGACGAACCCGGCACGATCGACCCGGACACACCGCCGATCTTCGTACCGCTTCTGGAGCTTGAAGCGCTGGCGCCAGGATCGTGGTATCTGAACGTTCTGGCCACCTACGAAGACTATCGCGGCAAGGGTTTGGGCAGCGCGTTGCTGGGGCATGCTGAATCAATCGCGGTCGCCGCCGGTCACGATACCATCAGTTTAATCGCCGAGGACACGCATCTTGACGCGCTCCGCCTCTACGCGTCCAAGGGCTACCGGCAGGTCGCCCGTCGTCCGGTCATCAAAGGTGATTGGAATGTCGATGCAACCGATTGGATCTTGTTAACGAAGACCGTCCGGACCACCTGATCCCCGCACCAATGGTCAATGCTGCATCTGCCCGACGCGTCAAAGAGTGTTCTGTCGAATATCATCACCGACCGATGCTGTGATGCCGACCGGTTTCCGGAGGTGTTGAAGGACAAGGGCAAAAAAACCGGGCATCCGGGGCCGAAAGGCGATGAGAATAATGCAGAATGTATGGATGCGCGATCTGGCGAACGTCGGTAGTCACGAATTTATTGAAAAACCTTGGAGGCGGGTACCGGAATCGAACCGGTCTTCACGGATTTGCAATCCGCTGCGTAACCTCTCCGCCAACCCGCCGGTCCGAGGCCTGCGTTGTCTAGCGTGGGTAGCAGGCAGCGTCAACGGGCTGCGAAGGGGGTGTTCCGTTTCTTTCCCGGATCGCCTATATGAGGCGATCTTGATCCGCAGGACCCCGCCGATGTCTGACGCCCAACCGACCGCCCCCGTCACGCAGGATGTCGTGACCATTCCCCGCAAGTTGCCTGAAAGCGGGCGGGTGAACCTTGTCGGGCTGACGCGCGACCAGTTGCGCGATGCGCTGATCGCGGCGGGGACGCCGGAAAAGCAGGCCAAGATGCGGGTCGGGCAAGTCTGGCAGTGGATCTATCACTGGGGTGTGCGCGACTTTGCCGCCATGACCAATCTCGCCAAGGATTACCGGTCGATGCTGGCCGAAAGGTTCGAGATCGCGTTGCCAGAAATCGTCACTCGTCAGGTCTCGGCTGACGGCACCCGCAAATACCTTCTGCGCATCGCCGGCGGGCATGAGGTGGAAACCGTCTATATCCCGGAGGAGAACCGGGGAACCCTTTGTATTTCCTCTCAGGTCGGTTGCACGCTGACCTGCTCATTCTGTCATACGGGCACCCAGAAACTGGTCCGCAACCTGACGGCGGCGGAGATTGTCGGGCAGGTCATGCTCGCCCGCGATGATCTGGGCGAATGGCCCGAACAAGGCGCGCCTAAGAACGAGACGCGGCTGGTGTCGAATGTCGTCCTGATGGGCATGGGCGAGCCCCTTTATAATTTCGACAATGTCCGCGACGCAATGAAGGTGGTGATGGATGGCGAGGGGCTGACCCTTTCGCGCCGCCGCATCACGCTGTCGACCTCCGGCGTCGTGCCCGAGATCGCCAAAACCGCCGAGGAAATCGGCTGCCTTCTAGCGGTCAGCTTCCATGCCACGACGGACGAGATCCGCGACCGGCTGGTGCCGATCAACAAGCGCTGGAACATCGAGGCGCTTCTGGCTGCCTTGCGCGACTATCCGCGCCTGTCCAATTCCGAACGCATCACCTTCGAATATGTGATGCTGAAAGGCGTCAACGACAGCGACGAGGATGCGAAACGGCTGGTGAAGCTGATCCGTGGTATCCCTGCCAAGATCAACCTCATCCCCTTCAACGAATGGCCTGGCAGCCCCTATCAGCGCTCGGACTGGGAGCGGATCGAGGCCTTCGCCGACATCATCTACAAGGCCGGCTACGCCTCGCCCATCCGCACCCCGCGGGGCGAGGATATCATGGCGGCCTGCGGTCAGCTTAAATCCGCCACCGAACGCGCCCGCAAAAGCCGGGCCGAGATCGCCGCAGAGGCAGGCCTGCGGGGCGCCTGAGCCGGCGACTGCTTTCGGCATGTACGGCGGCCAGCGCCATTCCGTCGCTGGTATCAAAAATCGACACAGTCAACGCCGCGGAGCCAATTTGTCGGAGCGATGCCGCGCGCATCCGAGCGCACCTTGCCTAGCAGAAGCACACCGGTCTACGCTGCGGACCTTGGGGACGGTGCCGACTTACCGTCTGTACGTGAAGACGCAAAAGTGATTGTCATCGGGTCGTCCGCCCCTGATCGGGACAGAGAATGAACAGATTCCCGCGCGCTCTACGAGTTCCTGTGCTTGCCGGAGGCACGGCGTCAGCGGCCTTTCTTCTCCTGGCCTGCATGCTGATAATCGGGGCACTCGCCGCCGTCTACGGACGCGGCATCAGTCATTCGGCTGTTTTCGTCACTGACTCCTTTGTATTTTTCGACGGAATTCACCGGATCGCCAATGGTCAGACGCCGAATGCCGATTTCTGGTCTCCGGTCGGTCCGCTGCCATACCTCTTTCCTTATTTCGGCTATCTCATCACGGGCACCTATGCCGGTGCCGTCGAGATGGGATCGCTGCTGATTGTGACGCCCACAATGGCCGCTGCCTCCGTGCTCCTGTGGAAGCGAACGCCCCCCATGATGGCGCTTCTTGTACTTGGCACGATTGCCGCAGTGATGGTTGTGCCCCTGGTGCCCGGCATGGATGCCGACCAGGTGTCGCACGCGATGCATTACAATCGCTGGGGCTGGGGGATACTTCTGTCTTTGCTCACAATCGGCTTGCCCGCGCGGAACGGTGCGGTGTGGGGATGCGTCGTCGTAGTTCTTGCGGGCGGTCTCTTGGCCGCGTTGTTCCTGATAAAGATCACTTACTTCCTCGTGGGTTCGGCCTATCTTCTTCTCTTGCTGTTTTATCCTGACCAGCGGCGGTGGCTTGCCCTGGGCTCCCTGATCACGGCTGCGGGAATGCTCGCACTGGCCACGGTTATCTATCCCGAGATGGTCTTCGGCTACATTGCCTCGATTCAGGAAGCCCTCCACGCAGGCAAAGCCGTCCGCGGCCCGTATCTGAGCATCGCGTTCAACGTGCGGGACACGCTTTTGCTGTTGGCCCTCGCGACCTATACGGTTCTCCTTCGCCCCGAAATCGATTGGCGCGATCTGGTGCTTGTTTTCTTTATCGTCGTCACCGGCATCGCCATCATCGACCAGAACTATCAGTTCAAGTTTATCGTTACATTTCCCGCCGCATTCGCGCTTCTGGTTGCCAATGCCCGGACCGGAAGCGATGCGCCAGCCAGGAGCGCCTCGGTCATCATCGCCTGCGCCGCGATAGCTCTTATTCCCTTTGCGCTGGATTGGAGCCGTGTGACGCTCTTGCACATCCGCGCGCCGCAAGGGAACGTCCCCGGGCTGACAGATCCGAAATTTGCAGAATTCTATATCTATGAGAACAAACCGCCGACGCCTACCGTTCCGCCAATCACTGAACCTGTGGATGTCGGCGCGCTGGTGGACGGAAAAGTGCCGATTACACATGTTCGGAAAACGGATTTCCCGTCAGTACTCGAAGACGGGGTGCGACTTCTGAAATCGGCCGGGGCGGATCGGTCCGAAATCACGACACTCGATTTTCTGAACACCATGCCACTGATGGTGGACGCGCCGCGTACCGCCAAGGGTTATTCCTGGCTGCATCTCGGGCGCAATGTCGGCGAAGACACGCTTCCCGACGGTGCCACGATGTTCAAGGGTATCGCCTACATCATGGTCCCGCTGAGGTCGCCGGAACATCCGAGCGTCATCAAACTGCTTGAGATTTACGGGGATTACCTGAAGGCGCATGCCGAAGTGGTCGACCACTCGGCCTCATGGGTCCTTCTGCGCCACAAACCCGCCGGGTGATACCGAACGCCCCGCAGTCCCCGCGAAGTTGCAGCCGGTCGCTATTGCCATTGATGCAGTAGAACATCGACCGCCATGCACCCGTCCCCGGTTACGAAAAGCGGGTTGATCTCAACCTCTGCAATCTTGTCCGAACCGGCCTCAACGGAGGCAGAAAAATCGGCGATCACTTGTGCAAGACGGGGGATGTCCACCGGCCTTGATCCACGATAACCGCCAAGCAGGCGGGCGGCCCGCAATCGGCGAAGTGCTACCTCAATCTCACCGGCACCTGCGGGCAGAAGCAGCGTCGTGCTGTCGCCGACGAGTTCAGTCAGGATGCCGCCGGAGCCGAGCGTCAGGGCCATGCCGAATTGCGGATCCGAACGGATCGAGAGGATCAGTTCAGCAACGGGCTTTTGCACCATGGCCTCAACTAGGAACCAGTCTGTCACAGCCTCCGGGTCATATGCTTTGACCGCTTGCCGCATCGCATCAAGCGCCGCCTGCACGGCGACCGCATCCGTCAGGCCCACGGCGACCGCGCCTGCCTCGGTCTTGTGGGCAAGGCGCGGCCCGATCATCTTCAGCACCACCGGAAAGCCGAGTTTTTCTGCCGCTGCCACCACCTCATTGCCGCTGACCAGATGCCCCTCTGGTACCGGCAGTCCCATTTCGCGAAGATGTGCCTTACCTGCGGCTTCATCAATCATGCGCAGGGCGCTGGAGGGTCGTGCGGGTAACAGCGGTGCAGGTTTCGCCTCGGCAATCCGTCTGCGCATCGCGCTCCAGCGTGTGGCGGCGCGGATCGCGTTTAGCGTCTCGTCGATCCCCTGCATCGGGGCGACACCCGCCGCGATCAGCATCTCGCGGGTCTCGGCGTCAATGTTTTCCGGTAGCGTGGCGCAGATCGCGGCAGGGATTCCGTGACCTCGGGCGGCCTCGGTGAACGCCTTTGCGTCATTGAGATAGTAGACCTTGGATTCGTCCAGCCCCTCAGCCGGGTAGTCCTGTACCAGCAGGGTTGCGTCGGCCTCGGCAAGACCCATGGCTCGGTCAAAAACGGGGCCGGTGGTGGCAGGCTGGCCCCAGATCGGGGTCGTGTAGTCCAAGGGGTTCGAAACCGTGGCGATGGGCGGCAATAGAGCCGCCAGTTCGGCGCGGGCCGCCTGATCGAAGGCGGGAAAGTTCAGACCGATCGTCTCGGCATGGTCGGCAAGCATCGTCGCCCCGCCGCCCGAACAGGTGAATCCTGCCACCCGGTTACCCTTGGGAGCGCCTGCGACGCAAAGGAATTTCAAGGTTTCGAGGAGCTCCGAGGGGTTCTTGACCCGGATCACGCCGCACCGGTCAAAAAGCGCATTGTGCAGGTCATCCGCACCTGAAAGCGAACCGGTATGGCTGACGGTCAGGCTCGCCCCGATCTTCGACGATCCGGTTTTAAGCGCCACGACCGGCACGCCCCGGTCCAGCGCCTTGAGACAGGCGGTCTCGAAGGCGCGGACATCGCGCAGCCCCTCGATATGGATGCCGATGGCACGGACGGCGGGGTGGTCGGCGAGGTGATCGACGAAATCCTCGATGGTCAGAACCGACTGGTTGCCGCCCGAAATCATATGCGTGAACGGCAGCGAGCGTTGGGCCATCGTGATGTCCGACGATAGCATCCCTGACTGGGTGATGATCGCCGCACCCCAGCCGGGGCAACTGCCGCCATGGGCAAAGGGCCAGAGTGCCGCGCGGTCGAGATAGTTGATCATGCCGTAGCAATTGGGCCCGATCAGCGCCATCTGCCCCGTGGCCTCGATCAACTGCCGCTCAAGCTCTGCCCCTCCGGCGCCAGCCTCGCGGAACCCGGCGGTGTAGCAGACGACGCCTCCCGCACCCATCGTCGCAAGCTCCCGCACCGTCTCCACAGCGGCGGTCGCGGGCACGGCGAGGAAGACGGCGTCGGGTGCTTCAGGCAGGTCGACAAGGCGGCGGCGGCAGGGATAACCGCCCAGCGCGTCGCGTTTCGGGTTCACCGCCCAGATATCGCCCTGATAGCCGCGCCGCTCGGCTTCCTTGATCGCGACCTCGGCGTCGCGCCCGCCGACAAAGGCGATGTGGCGCGGGTTCAGAAGGCGGTTCAGATTGGCGCGGCGGTCCGGCGTCATGCCCCAAGCGGCCTCAGGATGGAGCGGGTGATGATATGGCGCTGAATCTCGGACGTGCCGTCCCAGATGCGCTCGATCCGTGCATCGCGCCAGAGCCGTTGCACCGGCATCTCCTCCACAAGACCCATGCCGCCATAGATCTGCACGGTGTCGTCGGCGACCCGGTTCAGCATTTCCGAGCAATAGACCTTGACCATCGCCGCATCCTCATCGCGCATGATGCCCTGATCGGCGCGGCGCACGGTGTCGGCGACCAGAAGTTCGGCGGTGCGCAGCCCGATTGTCATATCGGCGAGGCGAAAGCCCGTGGCCTGAAACTGGCCGATTGGCTGGCCGAACTGCTTGCGGGTGGCGCACCAGTCGGTGGCAAGCGCGATCAGCCGTTCCGCCTTGCCGCAGCACGACGCCCCGATCCAGACCCGGCCCATGCCGAGCCATTTGCCCGCCAGTTCAAAGCCGCGCCCCTCTTCGCCCAGCACCTGACCAGGGCCGAGGCGGACATTGTCGAAGATCAGCTCATAGGTCTTGTAGCCGCGATTGGAGACGCATCTGCTGCCCTCCCGGAAGGTAACACCGGGCATGTCGCGGTCGACAAGAAAGGCGGTCACACGTTTGCGCGGCCCGCGTTTGGTCTCATCCACCCCGGTCGCGGCGAAGACGATGGCGAAGTCGGCCATGGTCGGGGCCGAGATGAAATGCTTCATCCCGTCGAGAATCCAGTCGTCCCCATCCTTGCGTGCGCGGCTTTGCATACCCATCGCGTCCGATCCCGCACCGGGTTCGGTCAGCCCGAACAGCTCGCGCTTTTCGCCCGTCACGCAGGGCATGAGGTATTTGTCGATCTGCTCCCCTTCGCAGGCCAGCAAAAGCTCCGTCGGCCGCGCGATCCAGGAATGAAGCGCGTGGCTCGTGCGCCCGAATTCGCGCTCGATGATCGACATCTGGGTGTAGTTCAGCCCACCCCCGCCAACACGCTCGGGCAGGTTCGCGGCAAAAAGGCCCAGTTCCTTCGACTTCCGCTCAATCTCGCGGCCGATCTCTTCCGGCACCTCTCCGGTCTGATCGACAAGCTCCTCATGCAGGATCACTTCCTTGTCGAGAAAGGCGCGGACCGAGGCGCGCAGGAGTTCGTCCTCATGCGACAGGGCGACGTTCATCAGGTCTCTCCTGAGTTTCGGCTGCGGCGCGCGTTCAGCGCCTGAATGATGAAGAAGATGATGGTGATGGCGATCAGCACGACGGCGGCAGCGGCAACCGTCGGATCGGTGTTTTCGCGGATGCCGTTCCACATGCGGCGCGGCAGGGTGTAGACGTTGAATTTCGACAGGAACAACGTCACGACAATCTCATCCCATGACGCGATGAAGGCAAAGATCGCGCCGGCCAGCACGCCGGGACGGATGGATGGCAGGATCACCCGCCGCATCGTCGTCCAGTTCGACGCGCCGAGGTTGCGCGAGGCCTGTTCAAGGCGCGGATCGAAACCGGCGAGCGAGGCGGAGACGGTGATCAGGACAAGAGGGGCCGCAAGCACCGTATGGGCCAGGATCAGCCCGGCATAGGTGTCGATCAGGCCCAGTGGCACCATGAAGCGATAGAAGGCCATGGCCGAGATGATCGGCGGGACCACCAGCGGCAGCAACAGAAAGGCCCGCACCGCCTCGCCCCATTTCGACGAGACACGCCATAGACCGATGGCGCAGAGTGTGCCGAGCGCGGTCGCAAGCGCCGCCGAGGTCAGGCCGATGACAGCGCTCTGCCAGAAGCTCGACATCCATTCTTCGCTGCCGAAAAGCTTTTCGAAATGGCGCAGCGACAACTCGCCCTTTGGCATCGACAGGAACCGTTTCGGCGTCAGCGAGACGGGGATGGCGATCAGGGCGGGGGCCACGAGAAACAGTAAGAGAAGCCACGCCCAGTAGCGGTTCAGCGTTTCGGAAAAACTGCGCCTCATGCCTTGGCCCCCCCGAAGATGGTCGAAAGCTTCATGAAGCGCGACATGAGGAAGAGAAGCGCCAGCACACCGAAGAGCATCAGCGCCGCCAGCATCGCCGCCGTACCCCAGCGGAGCGTGACGAGGATCTGGACCGAGATGTATTCGGCCACCATCAGCACCTTGCCGCCACCTAGGATCGCGGGCGTGACGTAGAAGCCGAGTGAAAGAATGAAGACCAGAAGCGAGGCGGCGACGAGGCCGGGCCTGGTCAAGGGCAGGTAGACCCGCCAGAACGTCTGTTGCCCGGTGGCGCCGAGGCTGCGCGAGGCCGACAGCACCCGGCCGTCGATATTCTGCATCACGGCCAGAAGCGGCAGGACGGCATAGGGGATCATGTAATGCACCATGCCGATCAGCACGCCAAGCTCATTGCGCATGAATTCGATGGGCTCTGCGATGATGCCGATATTCACCAGCGTTTCGTTCACCAGCCCCTTGCGGCCGAGAAGCATGAGCCAGGAAAAGGTGCGGACAAGGACGGAAATCCAGAAGGAAACGAGCAGAAGGCTCAGCATCTGGTTGCGGCTGCCTTGGGCGACATGGACCATGGCATAGGCGATGGAATAGCCGAAGATGACTGAAAAGGCGGTGGTGATCACGCAGATGCGGATCGTTGTCCACAGGATGCCGACAAGGTTGTCCGACGTGACAAGTGCGGCATAGTTGCCAAGACCCGGTTCTGGGTCGGTCACGCTCAGCCACAGGATATTGACGATGGGACCAAGGAACAGCGCCACCACGAGCGCAAGGAACGGCAGGACAAGAAGCCAGCCGGTGCCGATGCGTCTGAGGGGGGAGCCGTTCATCCGTGAACCTTCGTCAGGAGAGGGAAAAGGGCCGGGCCCGAAGGCCCGTGCCAAGTCTCAGGACCGGCAGCGCGGGAGTGGCGCCGCCGGGTCGAGGATCACGAGATCGCGTCGAGGAAGGCGTTGACGGCATCGCCGCCGTTCTCGCCCCACCACGTCGGATCGTTGTAGACGATGTTGTCGATGTTCATCGCCGAGGTGATCGCATAGGGCTGCTGGTCCTCGGGGATCTGGGCGAAGGCCTCGGGGTTCGAGGGTGTCATGCCAAGGCAGTCGAGCAGCGTCAGCTGTGACGGCACGCCCTGCGCCGTCGCGATGAACTTCATCACAGCCTCGCGCCCTGCCGGGTTGCCCTTCGGCACGATATAGGCGCCGGGCATGGCAAGGGCCTCGTTCATCACCAGCTTGTAGCGGCCATCGGTGTCGTTCTCGATATTACGGCCCCGGTTCTGCCAGACCATGCCCATCGAGACCTCGCCATTGACGACCATCGAATGCGCCTCGGAGCCCGAACCCCAATAGAGGCTGTCATCCTTGATCGATTTGATCTTGGCCAGCGCCCGGTCCATGTCGAGCGGATAGAGCGCGTCCTTCGATACGCCATCCGCCAGAAGCGCGCCCTCAAGCGCCCCGTTGGCCCATTTGTAAAGCGACCGTTTGCCCGGGAACTTGGCCGTGTCGAAGAAATCCGCCCAGCTTTTCGGCGGGTTATCCCCATAAGCCTCGGTGTCATAAACGAAGGCGTAACCGTAAAGGATGATCGAAACGCCGTGCTCCAGCGCGTATTGCGGCAGGGTGCGGTCCTTCGAGACGATGTCGTAGTCGATGGGTTCCAGATGACCCGACGGCCCGAGCGCCACGGCGTCAAAGAGGTCGGCGTCACAGACGTCCGCCGTCACGTTGCCGCTGTCGACCATCTCCTTGATCTTGCCCTGCAAGGGGCCGGACGTGTCGAATTTCAGTGGCATGCCGGTTTCGGCGGTGAAAGGATCGCCGATGGCCGCGCCATGGCATTCCTCGGACTGGCCGCCCCAGTTCCACATGACGATCTCGTTCGCCGCCGCCTCGGCATCGCCCGCGATCACCGATTGGGTCGCGATCCCCGCCATGCCGCACAGGACAAGGAAGCTGCGCCGGTCCATCCGGCCTTCCTTGAACGCCTTGGCGCCTTCCGCGACTGTCTCGCGCATGAATTGCTTGTCGTGCATTCCAGGTCTCCTCCATGTTGGCCGGGCTTGCCGCCCGGTTATTTGCGGGGTCTGTTCCTCCCACCCCGCTATGGGTCTTCAGTCTCTTTCCAGCCTGACCGCCGCCGCGTCGGACCAGCTCAGATCCACCTCGGCGCCCGCGGCCAGGGGCGCGCCGCCGCGCCAGGCATCGGCATCGACTTCGATCTCATCCATGCCCGGCACGGTAACGTCGTATTTCAGAACCGAGCCGAAATAGGTCATCGCGCGAACCGTGCCCGACACCCGATTTGGCCCCTGTCCCGCGCCCTTCGGCGCGATGTCGATCTTTTCGGGGCGGAGCGCATAGAGCGCGCCGTCTTTGGTCAGAAAATTAGACTTGCCAAGGAAGCTGGCCGCGAAACGGGTGCGGGGCTTCTGGTAAAGTTCCTCCGGCGTGCCGACCTGTTCGATGCGGCCCTTTTGCATGATCACGATGCGATCGGACATCGACAGCGCCTCTTCCTGATCGTGGGTCACGTAGATGAAGGTCGTGCCGACGCGGCGGTGGATGTCCTTGAGCTGGTCCTGCACCTCGACGCGCAGCTTCTTGTCCAGCGCCCCAAGGGGTTCGTCCAGCAACAGAACCGGCGGCGCGAAGCAGAGCGCGCGGGCCAAAGCCACACGCTGCTGCTGGCCGCCGGAGAGTTGCCCCGGCAGGCGGTGGCCGAAGTCCTGAAGCTGGACGAGGTCCAGCATCTCATCGACGCGGGCTTCGATCTCGGCCTTGGGGCGTTTCCGCACGTCGAGAGGATAGGCGATGTTCTGGCGGACACTCATATGCGGGAACAAGGCGTAGCCCTGAAACACCATGCCGAAGTTGCGCTTTTCGGGGGGCATTCCGGCAATGCTCATACCGTCCAGCAGGATGTCGCCCTCGGTGATATCCAGAAAGCCTGCGATCATCATCAGAAGCGTGGTCTTGCCCGACCCGGACGGGCCCAGCAGCGTCAGGAACTCTCCCCGACGGATATCGAGATTGACGCTCTCAGCGGCGGTGAAGCTGCCGAACCGCTTGGTCAGCGCCTTAAGCCTGAGCCCCCCGGAGACGGCGCCGTCGATCATGCGTCGGCGCCTCGAAGCTTCAGCTTGTTGCGCGCCTCCTGCGGGGTCAGCACGCGGGCGCCCATCGCCTCGATGATCGTGCAAGCGCGTTCGACCAACTGGGCGTTGGTCGCCAGAACCCCTTTTGACAGGTAGATATTGTCCTCCAGCCCCACCCTGACATTGCCGCCCAGCGAGACAGCGGCCGCGACCATCGGCATCTGCATCCGGCTGATGCCGAAGCTCGCCCAGCTTGCCCCGGCGGGCAGTTGCGCCTTCATCGCCGCCATCGTCTCGACCGTCTGATCCGCCCCCCACGGGATACCAAGGCACAGCTGGAACATCGGCGGGGCGTCGATCAGCCCTTCATCCACCATCGCCTTGGCAAAGCGGATATGGCCGAGGTCAAAGACCTCCAGTTCCGGCTTCACGCCCCATTCCTTCGTCAGCGCGGCCATGCGGCGCAGGATCGGCGGGGTGGAGATATAGATCGTGTCGTCATTGCCGAAATTCAGTGTCCCGCAATCGAGCGAGCAGATCTCCGGCAGGCAATCCTTCACATGGGCCAGCCGCTCATCCGGCCCGATCATGTCGGTCCCCGGCCCGGGCATCGCCCAGTCGTCCTTTGATGGCACCCAGTCGCCGCCCATCCCGGCCGTCAGGTTGATGACGACATCGGTGCCGCTGTCGCGCACCCGGTCCACGACCTCGCGGAACAGCGCCGGATCGCGGGAGCCCTTGCCGGTTTCGGGGTCGCGGACATGGATATGGGCACAGGACGCCCCGGCTTTCGCGGCCTCGATCGCCTCGCGGGCGATGGCCTCTGGCGTCACCGGAACATGCGGGCTGATATGGGTCGTTGCCCCCGCCCCCGTCACCGCACAGGTGAGAACCACCTCGAAATTCATTCCGCGCCTCCCAGACTTTTCTCAATCCTTGGGCCCGGAATGGTCTTTTCCTGTCAGTAATTCGACTGATATGCATATGCCATGTCGAAAATTCGCACCTCACCCGACCCCGCCGCCGTGGCGCCCCCTCCCCGGGAACAAGCCGCACGGCATGTCGCATTCCTCGTCGTGCCGCGCTTTAACATGATGACGATGATGACCATGATCGAGGTGATGCGGATCGCGAATTACCTCTCGCCTGCGCCGCTCTATTCGTGGGAAGTGCTTTCCTTCGACGGAGAAGAGATCACCGCCTCGAACGGTTTCACGGTGGGCACGGCCGCGCCCGACGACCATATTCGCCGGGGCGAAACGCTTTTCGTCCTCGGTTCATGGAACGCCGAAAACTACAAGAACAGCCATACACTGGCCTGGATTCGCAGGCAGGCGCGGGGCGGCGTGCGGATGTGCTCGGTCGAGCTTGGCTGCTACCTACTGGCCCGTGCGGGCCTTCTGTCGGGCAAGCGGGCGACCACTCATTGGTCATGGATGTCGGGATTCGAGGAACAATTCGACGAAGTGACTGTGGCGGAACAGCTTTACACCATAGACGGTCAGATGATGACCTGTGCCGGGGGGCTTGCAGGCGTCGATCTGATGCTGCGGGTTGTCGGCGACGAACATGGCGAACGGCTGGCCGGAGAGATCGCCGACCAGATGCTCTATCACCCGATCCGGCCCGCCAATACCCCGCAACGGCGGACGATGGGGCGAGGGATGGAATCACTCGCCCCCATGGTGCGAGAGGCGATCACGTTGATCGAAAAAAACATCGGCGAACCCCTGACCGTGCCGCAGATCGCCGAAGAGCTTGGTGTGTCGCAGCGCCAGTTGGAGCGCCAGTTCAAGTCCAGCATCGGCTGCACCGTCGTCCAATTCGGTCTGCTGCTCCGGCTGCAGCACGCGCGTGTTCTGTTGATTTCCACCGCACTCTCGGTGCGCGAGATCGCGACGGCTTCTGGCTTCAATACCCTGTCGCATTTTGCCTATTCCTTCGGCAAATGCTTCGGCCGCAGGCCATCGGACTACCGCCAGGCCTGGCCCGAAAAGGATGCGACACCCAGCTGGCCGGGAACCTTGTCGAAATTTCTCGAGGCGCTGGAGCACCGCGGCAGTGCAAAGCCCATGCAGATTTTGCGTAAGACTGGCGGCTGATCCGGTCCGACCGCGGGTCAGTTCAACGACGGCCACCGAAACCGACGGTTCAATGCGACCGCTTTCTCCGGTCTTGGGATCGAATTTCATCGCTTAACCGGTTCTCGCTCCAGCCCTCGGACAGCGCCCGCCGCATCACGTCCTGCTGGCTTGGCGGCGCCATGCCGCCGACCGGCGCGTCGAGGTCGAGATTGGAGGGGAACGGATAGCCCTCGGCCGTCGCGGCCACGACATTGTCCGCCTCTCGCCCCGTCAATGCCCCGCCTTCGGCCAGCGCCTTCAGATGGGGATAGACCGCTTTGCTCAAGCGGCTGCGGTCGACGATCTCGATCGAGCGGCCATAGGCAGACCCGATCTGCATGAGATTGGCAAAACGTTGCACATCCGCCGTCCGGTTCTCGCCCGCCGCATGGAAAGTCGCCGGATTGAAGAAGACCATATCGCCTTTCTCCAGCGGCAGTTGCACATGGTTCGCCTCGAAATAGGCGCGGAAGTCCGGGCGATGAATGGCGATATAGCCCGGCAGGTAACTCTGTGAATAAGGGAGAAGCTTCGTCGGCCCGCTCTCCTGCGGCATGTCGCTATGCGCCACCGCCCCCTGAAGCGTCAACAACGCCGACAGCGCATGCTGCGAGGCTGGATAGTCGCGCAGGATCTCCTCAGTCTGGAACCCCATGTGATAGTCGCGGTGCGGCGTCTGCGCCTTGCCTCCGGGCCGGACGACATTGACTTGCGTGGTGATCTGGTAGCAGGGGCCAAGCCAGGCCTCGGCCACGCGCCGCACGGTCTCGTTCGCGTTGTAGCGCGCGAAAAGTGCGGGATCGCGAACCCCGAGCTTTTCGTGGGCGTTCCAAAGGCGGCTGTTCGCCCCGGCGGCGGCGAAGTGATCGCCCTTGCCGGGCTGGGCCGCCTCTTCCTCGGCGATGATGGCGCTCAGAATCTCCGTCACCTCGTCCAGCAGACCCGTATCGGAATACCCGCCCCGGATCGCGATGATGCCCGGCCCTGATGAGAACACGTGATTGAACTCGGCCATCACCATCCGTGCCCTGCCCTCGTCCGTGAAACCGCGCAACAGCGCCGCCCCGTCATAGATCGGTATGTTCTTCACCACCTCTGCGGCATTGGGATAATCTGCCGCCGGGGTTTCCCGCTCCACATGGGCCGCGAAATCCACGATGTCGCAATCGCCCGTGCCCAGCCAGACGCCCGCCCTGCCAGCTTTCCGATCCAGCATGCTCTCCTCCCGCTCGCATGTTTCCTTGCATCACCCTAGCAGTTTGGAGGATGCTTCCCGCGCATCGGAATCCATCAAAAACGCATCAAAATGGCCCATCGTTTTCTCGTGAAGGACATCGCGATTCAGGCCGGGCTCGGGACCGCCACAGTGGACCGGGTTCTGAACGGACGCGGCGGCGTGCGCCAGCAAACCGCCGACCGCATCCGCCATGCGATAAGCGAACTGGAGGCGCAGGCCGGGCAGCTTGCCGCATCCGGCGTCAAGCTGATCATCGACCTCGTAGTCGAGGCACCGCAAAGTTTCCGCGATGCGCTCGATGGCGCGCTGAAATCCGAACTGCCGCTGATGCGGCCCGCCGCCTTCCGGGTCCGAGCCGATACCCGCACCCATTTCCCCGAACCCGATCTGGAACGGGCCCTTGACCGCGCGGCGCGGTTGGGCAGCCACGGGGTAATCTTCATGGGCCCCGATACGGCACGGGTTCGCAGCGCGATCTCACGTCTGATCGCAAGGGGCGTGTCGGTCGTAACACTCGCGACCGACCTGCCCGACACGCCGCGCACCGCCTATGTCGGGCTCGACAACGCGCTCGCGGGCCGGACGGCGGCCTGGCTCATTCACCGCTGGCTGGGCGCTGCCCGAACGCCGCGCCTCTTGATCACCGTTCGCAACGACCGTTTCAGCGGAGAGGAGGCACGCGAGGCAGCCTTTCGCCAAGCGGTTGCCGCTCTGATGCCGGGCGCGCGGCTCGACAGCATCGTGGAAGGCCATGATACGGTTGAGTTTTCCCGGCGCATTACCGAGGCCGCGCATTCGGCGCCAATCGACGCGCTTTATTCCATCGGCGGCAACAACCACCTGCTTCTGCGCGCGATTGAGGCGGCGGGGCGGCCGCGACCGCATGTCATCGCGCATGATCTCGATGCCGACAACCGGTCCCTCCTCACCGAAGGGCTGATCGACATCGTCCTCTACCATGATATTGCCGGGGATATCCGCAATGCCTGCCGGGCGATCCTCTCCGCCCGCAGCCGGGGCGCGATGCCGGCACCGCCTGACGGGGCGGCACTTCTTCTGGCGCTTCCGCCGATGATGGGCTGAACACCCGCGAAGAAAAACGGCCCCGGTTTCCCGGGGCCGCGAAGGTCACTCTGCCGCGTCCATGTAGCTTTCGACCGGCGGGCAGATGCAGACGAGATGCCGGTCGCCATAGACGTTGTCGACCCGGCCCACGGGCGGCCAGTACTTGTCCACCCGGAACGATCCCGGCGGGAAGCAGCCCTGTTCGCGGCTATAGGGCCGGTCCCACTCCCCGATCAGCGCATTGACCGTATGGGGCGCGTGTTTCAGCGGGTTGTTCTCCGCATCGATCTCGCCCTTTTCAATGGCCGCGATCTCGTCCCGGATCGACAGCATCGCGGTGACGAACCGGTCAAGCTCGGCCTTGGTCTCCGATTCCGTCGGTTCCACCATCAGCGTGCCCGCCACCGGCCAGCTCATCGTCGGCGCGTGGAATCCGTTGTCGATCAGCCGCTTGGCGATGTCGTCGACGGTGACATGGGCACTGTCGGCATAGGGACGGGTGTCGAGGATGCATTCATGCGCGACCCGACCCTTGCCGCCCTTGAAGAGGATGTCATAGGCCCCTTCCAGCCGCTTGGCGATGTAGTTGGCGTTGAGTATCGCCACCTTCGTCGCCTGCGTCAGCCCCTTGCCGCCCATCATCAGGATATAGGCCCAGGAGATTGGCAGGATCGAGGCCGAGCCCCAGGGTGCCGCCGAAACCGGCCCTTCCTCGCCGCCCGTCACCGGATGGCCCGGCAGGTGCGGCGCCAGATGCGCCTTGACTCCGATCGGGCCCATGCCGGGACCACCGCCGCCATGCGGGATGCAGAAGGTCTTGTGGAGGTTGAGGTGGCTCACATCGCCGCCCAGATCGCCCGGCCGGACAAGGCCCACCATCGCGTTCATATTGGCGCCGTCGATATAGACCTGCCCGCCATGGTCATGGGTGATCTTGCAGACCTCGCGCACGGTTTCCTCAAAGACGCCGTGGGTCGAGGGATAGGTGATCATGCAGGCGGAAAGGTTCTCGCCCGCCGCCTCGGCCTTGGCGCGGAAATCCTCCACGTCGATATCGCCGTTCTCGGCCGACTTCACCACGACAACTTTCATCCCCGCCATCTGGGCCGAGGCCGGATTGGTGCCATGGGCCGAAACCGGGATCAGGCAGATATTACGGTGCGCCTCGCCCCTCGCCCGGTGATAGGCCTCGATGGTCAGCAGGCCCGCATATTCGCCCTGCGCGCCGGAATTCGGTTGCAGGCTCATCGCGTCATAGCCGGTGATCTCGCAGAGCTTGGCCGACAGGTCGTCGAACATCTCCTTGTAGCCCTCCGTCTGATCGGACGGCGCGAACGGGTGCATGTTCGCGAATTCGGGCCAGGTGATCGGCATCATCTCGGCCGCCGCATTCAGCTTCATCGTGCAGGAGCCAAGGGGGATCATCGCCCGGTCGAGCGCAAGGTCGCGGTCAGCGAGGCGGCGCATGTAGCGCATCATCTCCGTCTCCGCCCGGTTCATATGGAAGACCGGATGGGTCAGGTAGTCCGACGTGCGCACGAGGTCGTCGGGGATATTGAAGTGATGCGTCAGGTCATCGTCCTTCTGGTCGATCCCGAAGGCGCGCCATAGGCGTTCAATGGTCAGTCGCCGCGTTGTCTCGTCGATGGAGATGCCGACCTTGGTCGCGCCGATCTTGCGCAGGTTGATGCGTTCGTCCCGCGCGGCCTTCAGGATCGCGCCCTGCATCGCGCCGACCTCGACGGTGATCGTGTCGAAGTAATGCTTGGGCTCGATCTTGTAGCCCGCAGCCTCCAGCCCATGCGCCACGCGCACGGTCTTGCGGTGGATGCGCTGGCCGATGGCGCGCAGCCCTTCGGGCCCGTGATAGACGGCGTAGAACGACGCCATATTGGCCAGCAGCGCCTGCGCCGTACAGACATTCGACGTGGCCTTTTCGCGGCGGATATGCTGTTCCCGCGTCTGAAGGCTCAGACGATAGGCCTGACCGCCCTGCGCGTCGATGGACACACCAACGATCCGGCCCGGCATGTTGCGCTTGTGCGCGTCCTTGCAGGCCATGTAGGCCGCCGACGGCCCGCCAAAACCCATCGGCACGCCGAAACGCTGGGTGGAGCCGACGGCGATATCAGCGCCCATCGCGCCCGGCTCCTTCAGGAGCGTCAGCGCCATGATATCGGCGATGACGATGCCCAGCGCGCCCGCCTCATGCAGTTTCGCGATATGGGGGGTGAAATCGGTCAGATGGCCATAGGTGCCGGGGTACTGGAAGATCGCGCCAAAGACCTTGGCCGGGTCGATCTCCTCGGGGTTGCCGACAATGATCTCGATGCCGATGGGGGCCGCGCGGACCTTCATCACCTCGATATTCTGCGGATGGCAGTTCTCGTCGATAAAGAAGGCCGTGGCCTTCGATTTCGACGTGCGCTGCGCCATGGTCATGGCCTCCGCTGCCGCCGTCGCCTCATCCAGAAGCGAGGCATTGGCAATCTCCAGCCCCGTCATGTCGCAAACCATGGTCTGGAAGTTCAGAAGCGCCTCAAGCCGGCCTTGCGAAATCTCCGGCTGATAAGGCGTATAGGCCGTGTACCAGGCGGGGTTTTCAAGGATGTTGCGCTGGATCGCGGGCGGGCAGACGGTGCCGTAGAACCCCTGCCCGATCATCGAGGTGAAAACCTGGTTCTTCTTCGCGACCTGCCGCATGAACCACAAAAGCTCGCGTTCCGACTTGGCCTTGCCGAAATCCAGCGGCTTTTCCTGCCGCAGGCTTTTCGGGATCGTCTGGTCGATCAGTTCGTCGAGGTCCTTCACCCCCAGCACCTTGAACATCTCCTCCATCTCTGCCGGAGACGGGCCGATGTGGCGGCGGTTGGCGAAGTCGTAGGGCAGGTAGTCCGTGGGGGTGAAGGGCATCTCTCGCTCCGTTATCCGATCAGCGCATTATAGGCGGCTTCGTCCATCAGCCCGTCCAGCGCGGACTTGTCGGCAAGCTTCATCTTGAAGAACCAGGCCTTGCCGGTCGGGTCCTCGTTCACCATGCCCGGATTGTCGGCCAGTTCGTCATTGACCTCGACGATCTCGCCATCCAAAGGCGCGCGGATGTCGGATGCGGCCTTGACGCTTTCGATCACGCAGATCTCGTCATCCTTCGACACGCTCGTGCCCGCCTCGGGCAGTTCGACGAAAACAACATCGCCGAGTTGCTCGGACGCATGCGCTGTGATGCCTACGGTGACGATATCGCCCTCGGCGCGGAGCCATTCATGATCTTCGGTATATTTCATGGGTCTTTTCCCCTGCTGGTTAACGTTTGTATTGGTTGGGTTGGAACGGCATGGGCGAGATGGCGGCGGGCAGACGCTTGCCCCGAACCTCGCCGTAAACCACGGTGCCTTCATTCAGGTCGGCGGGCAGATAGGCCATCGCCATCGGCGCTTCGATCGAGGGGCCGAAACCGCCCGAGGTGATGGTGCCGATAGCGGCACCGCCTTCGGGACCGGCAAACACTTCCGTCCCCTCGCGCATCGGCGCGCGGCCCTCGGGGCGCAGCCCCACGCGGCGGCGGGCGGGGCCATCGGCCAGCTCTTTCAGGATGCGCGCCGCACCCGGGAAGCCACCCTCGCGGGCGCCACCGGCGCGCCGCGCCTTCTGGATCGCCCAGGTCACATTGCCCTCGACCGGGCTCGTCGTGGTGTCGATGTCATGGCCGTAAAGGCACATGCCCGCCTCAAGCCTGAGGGAATCGCGGGCGCCGAGGCCGATGGGCGCGACCTCCTCCATCGCCAGAAGCGCGCGGGCAAAGCTGAGCGCGAATTTCTCAGGGACGGAAATCTCAAACCCGTCCTCGCCGGTATAGCCAGACCGCGAAATCCAAAGTTCCGCCGAGTCCCACTGCCGAATCGCAACGTCCATGAACTTCAGGTCGACCACATCCGGCACCAGCCGGGCCAGCGCCGCCTCGGCCGCCGGTCCCTGAAGCGCCAGAAGCGCCCGGTCGGTCACCATGCCCAGATCGCAGGTGTCGCCCAGATGCGCCTTCAGATGCGCAAAATCCTGATCCTTGCACGCGGCATTGACCACGAGGAACAGGTGATCGCCCCGATTGGCGACCATCAGGTCATCGAGAATCCCGCCGATCTCATTGGTGAAAAGCGCATAGCGCTGGCGGCCCTCCTTGAGGCCGAGGATATCGACCGGCACCAGCCGCTCCAGCGCAAGCGCCGCATCCCCGACCGCGCCCGACTTCGCGCTCATCAGGATCTGGCCCATATGGCTGACATCGAAGAGCCCGGCGCCAGAGCGCGTGTGAAGATGCTCCTTCATCACGCCCATCGGATATTGCACCGGCATCTCATAGCCAGCGAAGGGCACCATCTTGCCGCCAAGCTCGATATGCAGATCGTATAGAACCGTACGCTTCAGATCGGCCATGCCGTCCTCCCTCTGTCACGCCGGTCTATGGTGTCCGGCATCGCCAAGGGCGGTCAAGACCGCCCGTTCCGATGCCCCCTCTGTCCTTTCGCCTGAGATCGTTATCCCTTCGGCGCCCCATCGGGGTCTCTCCAGAGTTTCCGTTGCCAGACCGGTCCTTGCGCCTGAGAGTTTACCGGGGCGGTTGCTCCTTCGGCACCAGACGGGGCCGTGCGGCCCCTCCGGATTCTCCCGGATCTGACATAGCCTGAATACCCGGTTCGCCACCGTTCTGGCAAGCCTGTATGCAATGGGATACATTCTTGCGTGTTAGCGCATGTCTGCTGAAACATGCTTGCGCATCCACTGCCGCCGCGCCAAGGATCAGCGCATGGCAAAGGACCTCCACCCCGCCTTTTTCGGCTATGGTTCACTCGTCAACCGGGCGACGCATGACTACGCCCCCGGCGAAGCGGTGACGCTGACTGGCTGGCGCCGGGTCTGGCGGCATACGCGGCTGCGCGACTGGCCTTATCTCTCGGCCGAACGCGCCGAAGCCGAGATCGACGGGCTGATCGCCGCCGTGCCCGATGACAACTGGGCGCTTCTCGACCAGCGCGAGGCCGCCTATCGGCGCCACCCCGTCGCGCACGACCATGTCACCGCCGCGCCCCTCTGGGCGCACCGGATCGAGATTTACGCGGTGGACGACGTCCATGGCGTGGCCGCGAACCACCACCCGATTCTGCTCAGCTATCTCGATACCGTCGTACAGGGGTTCCTGCGCGAATTCGGCGAGGCGGCCGTTGCGCGTTTCTTCAACACCACCGCGAACTGGACATCGCTCCTCGACGACCGTGCATCGCCGCATTATCCCCGGCATCAGAAGACCAGCGCGGCGGAACGGCGACTGGTCGATCATCATATCGACGCCCTCGGCCTCAAGCGCCGAAAGGTTTGACCCGGAGAACGAGGATGAGAACGGATTTCGACCGCGAACTGGAAGAACGTCTTGTGCGCTACACCGCCATCGACACGCAAAGTGACGATAGCACGGGAATTCAACCAAGCACCGCGATCCAGCTCGACCTTCAGCGGCTTCTCCTTGACGAACTGACGGCGATCGGGGCCGTGGATGTGCGGCTGACCGACTACGGCGCGGTGCTCGCCACGATCCCGGCCACGGTGGAAAACGCGCCTACGATCGGCTTTCTCGCTCATGTCGACACCGCGCCGCAATTCAATGCGACCGGGGTCAAGCCGGTTGTGCACCGCAACTACAATGGCGGCGCGATCAGCTTCGCTGACGCGCCCACCCTGACACTGACACCCGAGGTCTCGCCCTATCTCGGCCAGAAGTCCGGCCATGACATCATCACCGCCAGCGGCACGACGCTGCTCGGTGCCGATGACAAGGCCGGGGTCTCGGTCATCATGACCGCCGCGCGCCACCTTATTGCCAATCCGGACATCCCCCACGGGCCGATCCGCATCGCCTTCACGCCGGACGAGGAAATCGGCGCGGGCGTCGACGTGCGCCTGCCCGCCGATCTCGGCGTCGATTTCGCCTATACGTTCGATGGCGGCGAAGTGGGCGAGATCGAGTACGAGACGTTCTCGGCCGATGGCGCAACGGTGACCGTGACGGGCGTCTCGATCCATCCCGGCTGGGCCAAGGGCAAGCTCGTCAACGCGCTCCACCTCGCCGCGAAGATCGTCCAGACCCTGCCCCACGCGACCATGACGCCCGAGACGACCGAGGACCGCGAGGGCTTCATCCATATTTACGAAATGAAGGGCTCGGCCGCCGAGGTGGTCATGAAGATCATCCTGCGGGATTTCGAGCGGGACGGGCTGACCGCCAAGGGCGAGTTGCTGCGGCAGGTCTGCGCGGCCGTGCAGGCGACCGAACCGAGGGCCGAGATCACATGCGAGATCAGGCCGCAATACCGCAACATGCGCTACTGGCTGGAAAAGGACATGGCGCCCGTGGAGCTCGCCCATGCAGCCTGCCGCGATCTCGGGCTTGAACCGGTCTCGATCCCGGTCCGGGGCGGCACCGACGGGTCGCGGCTGACCGAAATGGGTGTGCCCTGCCCCAACCTATTCACCGGCATGCAGGAAATTCACGGACCGCTGGAATGGATCAGCGTGCAGGACATGGCGGTGGCAACGCAACTGTTCCTGAAAATAGCGGAACGGGCGGCGCAAAGGTAAGCAACTGGGTTTCGACCCAGCTTGCCGGACCGATTATAGCGTTTCAGGTTTCCGTTGTTTCAACCACAACCCGAAACGCTTTAGCCCTTCGCCCGCACATTCTGGAGAAGTGGCATCAGCTCGGCCATTTCGGGTCCGTGCGGCTGACCGGTCAGCGCGTGACGCAAAGGCATGAACAGCCCCTTGCCCTTGCGGCCGGTCTTTTCCTTAACCGCCGCCGTCCACTCGCCCCAGGTCGCCTCGGTGTAGGGCGGCTCGGGCAGCAGTGCCATCGCCTCGGCCACGAACTCCGCATCCTCCGGCGCAATCACCGGCTCCGCCCCGTCGCGGCAAAGCACCCACCACGCGCCGAGGTCGTCGAGCTTCGTGATGTTCTGCGACGCGACGCGCCAGAAGCGCTCGGCCATCTCCTCCGGCACGCCGAGCGCCGCGATGCGGTCCTTCACCGCGTCGAAGGGCAGCGCTTGATTGCGGGCGCGGGTCAGCGGCCACAGATCCTCGGCATCGAACTTGGTCGGTGCCGCGCCGAACTGGCTAAGCTCGAACCCGTCGGCAATCTCATCCAATGACATCATCAGCTCCACCGGCTGCGATGAGCCGAGCCGCGCCATCAGGCTCAGAAGCGCCTCTTTCGCCACGCCCTGCGCGCGCAGATCACGCAAGCTGAGTGTGCCAAGACGCTTCGACAGCCCCTCGCCCTGCGGCCCGGTCAGCAGCGAATGGTGCGCGAAGGCGGGCGGGGTTCCACCCATCGCGCGCATGATCTGCACCTGCGTCGCGGTATTGGTCACGTGGTCGGCACCGCGCACGATATGGGTGATGCCCATGTCGATATCGTCCACCGACGACGCGAAAGTATAAAGCACCTGCCCGTCGGCGCGGATCAGCACCGGGTCCGAAACAGAGGCGGTGTCAATCGACACATCGCCCAGAATCCCGTCAGTCCATTCGGTGCGCTGCTGGTCGAGCTTGAAACGCCAATAGCCGTCGCGCTCTGCCCTCAGCTTGTCCTTCTCCGCCGCCGACAGGCCCAGACCCGCCCGGTCATAGACCGGCGGCTTGCCCATGTTCAGCAGCTTCTTGCGCTTCAGATCAAGCTCGGTCGGCGTCTCGAACACCTCGTAAAGATCGCCCGAGCCGCGCAACTCTTCCGCCACCTCGGCATAGCGGCCAAGCCGCTCCGACTGCTTCTCGATCCGGTCCCAGTGCAGGCCAAGCCATTCAAGATCCGCTTTGATCCCGTCTGCATATTCCTGCTTCGACCGTTCCTGATCGGTGTCATCAAGGCGCAGGATGAAGGTGCCGCCGGTCTTGCGGGCGATCAGATAGTTCATCAGCGCGGTGCGCAGGTTGCCCACATGGATATAGCCGGTGGGCGACGGGGCGAAGCGGGTCACGGTCATGGATAGGTCTCCTGTCGCGCCCCCTCTTTCACAGGACGCGCATTTTGTCCATATGAGGGAGGGTTAGGAGAGACGTATGAACGACTGGCTGGGGCGCACCGCGCCCGACCTTTACACGATCGAACAGATGGCTCGGGCGACGGTCTCTGACCTGCCGGCCCAGTTCGCCTCGCCCGCCCGCGCGGTGGTGATCCGGATTGAGGACTTCCCTCCCGAGGATTTCCTCGACGAGATGAACATCGAAAACCCGTTCGAACTGACCGGGCTCTATGACGGTATTCCGCTGACGGAGAAGTCGGTGATGGATGTGGTCGACCGGCCCGACACGATCTGGCTCTTCCGCCGCCCGATCCTCGACGAATGGGCCGAACGCGGTAATGTCTCGCTTGGCCAGCTCGTTGCCCATATCATGGTCCACGAGCTCGCCCACCATTTCGGCTGGTCTGACGATGAGATCGCTGAGATTGACCGCTGGTGGGAATGACGGGCAGCATCGGCACCGCGTCCTCGCCGAGAAAAACGCCTGATTATTGAGCAAAAACACCGCCTCATGGTCAATCGAACGGCAATGACGCAAAGAACGCGCCGACCGAATTGACAAGACAACCCATGCATGCGGCATAATCAGTGCAATGTTGGGGGGTAATCGGCCGCATGATCGCAGATAGTCCGGCAATCCGCGACGCGCTGTCGGCCAACATTTTCACAATTGCCGTACTGGCCTTCACCGAGGCGCTTGAAACACAGGTCTGCGCAGTTCGCACCTGCCTCGTGCTTGGCAAGGACGCCAACGATCAGATTGTCCGTGATCATCACTCGCTTCATCATCCGCCCCTTCGTGGGATCGGACCCTAATTCCAGCTGGAGGAGTATCCCGTGGACGGTCAGACTTCCTTCACTGAATTGTTTGATCCAAACCCGCAACTCTTGCGTAACCCTGTCACCAGACGAGGTGGGATGGGGAAACGTGTTCGATCACAAGCGCATGGATCCGGAAGATGAGAGGAGGCGCGCATTGAGCCGTTTTCGATACTCTATGGCAGAGATGAGGGCGGGCACCCTTCTGATTGTGTGTCTGGCGGCGGTGCCGGCTCAGGCCCAGGACCGGGATCGGATGCTCTTCCACGACTCGAACGGCCTGACCGTGCGCGGTCACCTGCAATTTGGTTTTAACGCCGTCAGCGAGCAGAACCTGTTCTGGGACCTCGCCGCGACGACCGCGCCGGGCAGTGGGTATGACCCTGATACGAACTGGCTGGAAGTGTACATCAAACCCGGTATCAGCTTCGAATATGAGCTCGACGCAGGTGCCGTGCTTTATGGCAAACTCTCGGCCGTATCGTCCTATACTCTGGGCACCGACGCCTTCGACACGGGCGACACCGGCGCCACAACGCTCGAAGAGGCCTATCTTGCCATCCGTGGCGATCAGGGCAGCGGCCTTTCCTACGATGTGTCGCTCGGTGCACGCGAATTGACCCTCGGGACCGGCATGCTGATCGCAAGCGGAGGGACCAGCGGATTCGAACGCGGCGCGCTGAAGTTCGGCCCGCGCAAGGCTTGGGAAATGGCCGCAATCGGACGCCTGACCTACGGGAACGTCACCGGGACGGCGTTCTATCTGGACCCGAACGAGTTGCCATCCACCGACGGCGGCAACCAACTCGCAGGTGTCGATCTGCGCATGGATGACCCAAGGGGCGGTTATCTCGGGGCCACATTCGTGGACGTGCTCAAGTCCGACTCTCCGTACCCCCAGGCAGCACCCGGCGGCGTTGGCGCGCCCACGGTAACGCCCGGCGCTCGGGAAGACACCAAGACCCTGAACATTTACGCCAAGACGAACCCTTTCTCAGGCGACCTGGAAAACTGGACCTTTACGAGCGACCTCGCCTACCAGTGGAATGACCGGATCGACATGGAGGCCTGGGCCGGTCGCGTTACGGCCGGCTATACGTTTGCAGGCCTGCCATGGGCGCCAAACCTCACACTGGGCTACCAGACGTTTTCGGGGGACGATCCGGACACGTCGAAACTGGAACGGTTCGACCCGCTTTATTATCAGGGAAGCCCCAGCGCCTGGGCGACAGGGTCCAAATCGGCCTCGACCTTTATCAACTCTAACGCGAACGCGCTCACGCTGGCACTCAGGGTCCAGCCGACACAGCAGGATACCCTGACACTGAGGTACGCGCATATCCGGGCGAACGAGTTGAACAGCCCGGTCCAGTTCGGTCAGGCGACCCGTGTGGATATCAACGGAAATGTGGTGTCGGGCGTGACGGATGCGCATCTCGCTGATGACATCTTCCTTGAATACAGCCGCATCATCAACCGAAACACTTTTCTGGCGGCCGGCGCTTCCGTCTCCTTCCCAGGTACGGGAATAGACAACGTCATCGGCCAAAACGCTGACCCGTGGACTGGAGGATTCGTAAATGTCGTCTTCAATTTCTAAGGCAGCTCTGATCGCGGTCAGTTTCGGGATCAGCGCGGCGTCAATGGCTACGGCCCAGAACGCGCCGCTTTCGGCCCAAGACTCGGACCCGCGGGTCATGGGCTGGATGGAAGGTTTCCCACCGTCGCCGGACAAGCTCATCACCCAGCCGGACTCAAACTTTTTCAGCTTTCCCAAGTTGCGCTGGTCGGTCTGCCATCTGCGCGAGTTCCTGCCGACCGAAGAAATCAGCCGAGGCCTCGGCGCACCGGTACCGCTCGACTACCTGACGCCCGCCGAGTTCGCCGAGACAGCGCGTGAAATTGATGCGCTGACCTTCACCCCGATCGATGGCGACGCGCCGATGACGTGGGAGCAATCGCTCTACGCCAACTACACCGACGGCATCCTTATCCTGCACATGGACCGCGTGGTCTACGAGCGCTATTTCGGCTGCCTCGCCGAGGACGGCAAGCACGCGGCGATGTCGATGACCAAGTCCGTCACCGGCCTTCTGGGAGAGATCCTTGTGGCCGAGGGTGTGCTCGACGATACGGCACTGGTCCGCGACATCATCCCCGAGATCGGCGACAGCGCCTTTGCCACCGCGACCGTGCGGCAAGTCATGGATATGACGACCGGCGTCCAGTATTCGGAAAACTACTCCGACCCCAATGCCGACATCTGGCTTTACTCCAGGGCGGCCAGTCCGCTACCGAAACCAGAGGACTACGAGGGCCCGGACGGGTATTGGGAATACCTTCAACAGGTGAAGCCCGAGGGCAATCACGGCGATCAGTTCCACTACAAGACCATCAACTCCGATATGCTCGGCTGGATGATCAGCCGCGTTACGGGCAAGTCAGTGACCGAGCTTGCCTCGGAACGGCTCTGGCAGCGCATGGGCGCCGAACAGGACGCCTACCAGACGGTCGACGGCAAGGGCGTGCCCTTCGCTGGCGGCGGCATATCGGCCGGCCTGCGCGACCTCGGCCGGCTCGGTCTGCTGATGCTGAACGGGGGCGAGATCAACGGCGAGCGCCTTTTCCCGGCCGAGGTCGTGGACAATATCCGCGCCGGCGGGGACCCGGCGAAGTTCACGGGCTTCGCCACGATCCCGAATGGCAGCTACACCAGCCAGTGGTGGGTCTTCCATAACGATCACGGCGCCTTTGCCGCACGCGGCGTTCACGGGCAGACGATCTATGTCGATCCGACCGCCGACATGGTTCTCGTGCGGTTCGCCTCGTTCCCGCAGGCGCAGAACGGCTTCATCGACCCGACCTCGCTGCCCGCCTATCAGGCCGTGGCGGAATATCTCATGTCGCGCTGACCATCGCGTCAAACGCAGCCGCGAGACCGGCACAACACAAGAATGTGATGCCGGTGCCGTCTGCGCTGACATAGGCTTTTTGAGTCAAAACGGAGGCTGCCATGACCACCAAACTCACCCGTCGTCACGCTCTGCTGGCCGGGGCCGCCGCACCGCTTGTTGCGCTCGCCGCCACGCCTGCCCGCGCAAAGGCCGACATGAAGGGCATGACCACGCCGCTCTTCAGCCGCTTCAAGCACGGCGATTTCGAGGTGACGACCCTTCTGGCCGGGACAAGGCCGGTGGAAGAGCCGCAATCGATCTTCGGCATGAATGTCAGCGCCGAGGACTTTGCCGCCGTCTCGGACGCCGCGCATCTGCCGACCAATGTCGCCCAGTTTTTCTTCACGCCGACGGTGGTGAATACCGGGGAAGAGCTCGTGCTCTTTGACACAGGCCTCAATGCCGAAGGCATAACGGCCGCTTTGGCAGCCGCCGGATACACGCCCGATCAGGTCGATACCGTCGTCATCACACATATGCATGGCGACCATATCGGCGGGCTGAACTCCGATGCCGGGGCAACCTTCCCCAATGCCCGCTATGTCACCGGATCGACCGAACACAACCACTGGTCAGCGGCGGGCAATGAGGGTTTCGACGGCAAGGTCAAGCCGCTCAATGACAAGTTCACCTTCCTCGACGATGGCGGCAGCGTCGCCTCGGGCATCACGGCGCTTGCCGCGCATGGCCATACGCCCGGCCATATGGGGTACATGATCGAAAGCGGCGGCAAGGGTCTGGTGCTGATCGCCGATACCGCGAACCACTATGTCTGGTCGCTGGCCAAGCCCGACTGGGAGGTGAAGTTCGACATGGACAAGGCCGCCGCCGCACAGACCCGCCGCAAGATGCTCGGCATGATCGCCGCCGACCGGCTGCCCTTCATCGGCTATCACATGCCCTTCCCCGCCACCGGCTTCGTCGAGGCCGATGGCGACGGATTCCGCTATGTGCCGTCCTCATATCAGCTTATGCTTGGCTGACACCGAACGCCGCCGCCCCTTGCCGGGTGGCGGATTTGCGGTCAGGGTCGGGGAAATGATGTAGGCCCATGACCCCGATCCTGACCGTAACCCTCAACCCCGCACTTGATATCGCCACAGCGACCGATGGGGTGCGTCCGGGGCCGAAACTGCGCTGCGATACCCCGCAGGTGGACCCCGGTGGCGGCGGCATCAATGTCAGCCGGGTGATTGCCCGACTGGGCGGCGTCTCGACCACCTTCGTCGCGCTTGGCGGCGCGACGGGAGAGCGACTCTCCGCCGCGCTGGCCGTCGAGAAGATCGCAGCCCATCCCTATCCGGCCCCAGGTGAGACGCGGGAAAGCCTGTCGGTCACCGACCGGGCCACCGGCGCGCAGTACCGCTTCGTCCTGCCCGGCCCGGTCTGGACCCAGGGACAGGGCAAGGCCGTGCTGACGGCCATCGCCGATGCCGCGCCGGAAGGCGCGCTTGTGGTCCTCTCGGGCAGCCTGCCGCCGGGACTGCCCGTCGATCTGCCCGCGCGCCTGACCCGATCGTTAACCCGCAAGGCCGCACGTCTTGTCCTCGACACATCAGGTGCGACGCTGATCCGCGCGGCCGATCCCGTCCGCTCCGCCCATGTCCTGCGCATGGATGAGGCCGAAGCCGAGGCATTGGCGGGTGGGCATCTAAAGACACGGGGCGACAGCGCCGATTTCGCCGAAGCCCTCGTGCGTCGGGGCGCGGCCCGCATCGCGGTCATCGCAAGGGGCGCGGACGGGTCGGTTCTGGCCACGGAACGCGAACGCTGGTTCGCCAAGGCCGCGAAGGTGCCGGTAAAAAGTAAGGTCGGCGCGGGCGACAGCTTCCTCGCCGCGTTCACCCTCGCACTGGCCCATGATCGCGCCCTGCCCCGCGCCTTGCAAGAAGGCATGGCCGCTGCATCGGCGGCAGTGATGACCGAGGCAACGGAGCTTTGCCGCCGCGCCGATTTCAGGCGGTTGGTCAAGGAATGCCCGGTTGAACCCGTCTGAAACCTAACAAAAGTAAGATGGGTTCAAACCCACCTTACGAGGGTTGGCCGATTGAACGGCGCTGGATGCCCAGCCGGGTCACAGCGCCCCCTCGTCCGTCAGCGACATTGGCCTCGTGGTCGACCCGTCGGAATAGGCGATGCATTGCCAGCGCGCCTGCTGCGGCCCGACGCCGACGATGACCTCGGTTCCGGCCTCGGAATAGCTGGATGAGAGCAGAACCACATCGGGGTTGCCTGTCTCGACTGTTACCGCCTGCAAACAAGCCTGATCTGCGGCACTCGGCATTTCAGCGTTCGACGATGGCAGTGCCGAGGCCGACGCGTCTCCGCTGCCCTCGATCAGAAACTCCCCGGCCGCCCATCCCTCGTAACCGGGGTCTGCCAGCGTCGCGACCCGGCACCACCGGCGCCCCTCGGCCATGCGGCAACCGAGATTGCGGAGGTTCGTGCCGTTCGCCAGAAGCGTGACAAGCGCGGCCCCCGCCGAAGGTTCGGCGCGAAGGTTCAGCCCACTGCCCGACGTTTTCACCACGTAAAAATCCGGCCCGCCCGCAAGCCCGTCCGCATAGTCGCCCTGAACCACCTCTCCGGTCGCGCCGGTGATCGCGATGTCGAGCGTGAAGTCCGACCGCTCACCGCGCCGGGCTGCAACCCGCATCATGTAGACCGAAATCGTATAGTTGCCCGAGACCGGCAATGCTACTTCGAAGCGATTGAGATCGGGAACATCGACACCGGTCATGCTGCTGTTTGCGATTGCCTCGCCTCCCGGACCGCTGCCGGGCGCATAGACGTTGAAATAGGTCGCAAGGTTCGAAGGCGCGAGCGCCACCGTCATCTTTTGACCCGCCTCGGCACCGACGACGTAGGAGACCGATTCATATCCAACAATCTGGTCGCGGATCGTGGTGCCGCTTGCCCCCGCAGCGAAATGCACCTGTTCGGTGCGGATATCCTGGGCAAAAGCAGTACACGGAATGCACAGCAGGCAGAACAGTGCGACCCTGGACAAAAAGCGTTTCATTCCCGTCTCCCCGAGATCCGTTGCAAGAATTGGCGCGTCCCGACCCTGTCGATGTAGTCGAATTTTCTCTTAGGGCTCAACCGGCCAATGCGACGCCAGATCCTCCAGACCCGCCCGGATCAGCCGCTTCAGAACCGCCTCATCTATATCGGCTATCTTGTTGATATAGAGACAGGATTTTCCCGTCCGGTGCTTGCCGAGATCCTTCAGGATCAAACCGAAATCCGCATAACCCGGCATGATGTAGATGCTCAGTGCGGCTTTGCGGGGTGAGAAGCCCGTGGCCAGAAAATCGCCCTCGCGCCCCGTGGCATAGCGATAATGATAGCGACCATAGCCGATTATCGACGGGCCCCACATCACCGGTTGAAACCCCGTCACCTCGCGAAAGAGCACGTCGAGGCGCAACGCCTCGTCCCGCCGCGTCGGCGGTTCAACCCCGGCTATGAAGTCCGTCACGGAAAGGGCGGTCGGAACGGTCTTGTTGGCCATAGCGAAGTGTCGGCCGGTCCCGCCGCCCTGTCCAGTCAGAACGACACTTCCGCGAGCGTCGCCCGGTGGTCCGACGGCCAGGGGTCGACCGCCAGATCGCTGCGGGGGCCCGTCTCACCGACGATCCAGGCGCCGGTAACCGTCAGCCCGTCGGCCTTCGCAAAGGCAAAGTCGATGCGGTCGTGATGGTCCTCCGGGTCCGCCTCGTCCCCCTGCGGGGTCCAGGTATAGGCGGGTTTGGCGACCGGGTCGGGATTGGCCGCGCGGTAGGTATCGACGAACCCCGCCTCGGACAGGCGGTGAGTGGTCGGCCATTCGACCTTCACCGGCTGCTGCCCGGCGGCAACCGCCGCATCGGTCCAATCGTATTCCGACGGCTCATTGAAATCGCCGAAGACGAAAACAGCAGCCGCGCCCTCTGCGGCCTGCATATCCTCGAAGAGAATATCCATCGCGGGCCCCCGCGTCTGGTTCGCCCAGTCCTGCGCCTCGGCCTCGGTCTTGATGAACGGGGCGGGCCCGTATTCGATGCCGAGCAGCTGGTAGGGCTGATAGGGCTCGTCATCATGATGGATGTTGAACGCCCAGACAGTGACCCCGTCGACATCGATCGGCACACCGAGGTCATTGCCGGTGGCCGCCCCGATGGGATAGCGCGACAGGATCGCATTGGCCCAGAGCGCCACGTTTTCCTGCGTCTGGTCGTAGTAGTAGTAGCCCAGCGCCTCGGCGATCTCCTTTGCCACGCTCTCACCCACCGCCGCGCAGGCTTCGGCGGTACAGTCCTCGGGCTCCAGCCGGGTTTCCTGCATGCCGATGATGTCGGGGTTTGCGGCCTTCAGCACAGCGACGGTTTCCTCGACGCCCTTGCCCTCGTTCCCGCCGCCGCCCCAGATATTGTAGCTCATAATTCGAAGCGTCGTTTCCGCAGCCGCCGGTACGGCTGCAACGATGCCCACAATCAGTCCCGGTAGAAGCCGACTCAGCATGTGCCACCTCCTGTGTTGAGACCGCGATACATTACCTGTGAATCGGGTTCGTGAAATCTGAATTCCAAGAGGATGGATTCGGGAGGTTTAGTCCCGCAAAGCGCGGAAATCTTCCTGCAGTCGGCGAAAGGCCGAGCGGTAGCGCGCCAGCCGGTCCGCGTCGGCGACCGAATTCAGGAACGGCTTGCGTTTGCCAGTGACCATCACATCCTTGCCGTCGATCGGAGTGGCAAGCGCCGTGTCGGCGGCGAACATCTCGCACTCCGCGTGAGGCAAGCGGACCGAGAGGTAGGCGTAGTCGGCCGTTTCGAACTGGTTCGACAACCACAGATGTTTCAGGGCCCTGCACCCCGCCAGCGGCCGCAACCCGCCCTCCGTCACGCGCAGGTTCAGAAGCCGCAATTCTTCCAGAGATCCAAGCTCTCCGACCGGCGCAAGCGTTGCAGCACGGTGCGCATTCCACATTCCGCCGGAAAAGCTGAATGCGACAAGCCCGACAAGCGACGCGATAGGGTCAAGATCGTTGATCTTCGGGCAATCCTCGAGTGACAGAACACGGACGCCAGACAGTTGCCGCAGAACGGAGATGTCCGAAACCTTCGTCGTGCCGACAAGCATGAGATGCGTCAGACGGCCAAGCCCCGCCAGACCGCCCAGATCACCCGTCCGCAGGTCAAAAAGGCCAAGCTTTGCGACGTCAAGCCGCGCAACGAGCGGCGCAAAGTTCCTCGCATTCGCACCGATGACCGAAGCCACATCGCCCGACAGCACACCATGCTCACGCGCCAAATCGACCTCGCGACCGTCGAGGAAGACTTTGGGCAGCCTGTCGTCGCGCCACTTGCCGTCATTGGCAAGCTCATACATCAGGGTGTCGAGCCTCAGCGCGGTCATGACAGGTCCATTCCGTCTCTGTCCTCAGTTCTCGTCGCGCCAGCGGTTCACGATCGGATAACGCCGGTCGAGCCAGAAGGCCTTGCGCGTCAGCCGGGGACCCGGCGCGGACTGGAAGCGTTTGTATTCAGACAGGTAGATCAGCCGCTCCACCTTCTTCACCATGTCGCGGTCGAACCCCGCCGCGACCACCTCGGCCACCGACTGATCGCGGTCGACAAGCCGTTCCAAAACCGCGTCCAGAACCGCATAGGGCGGCAAGCTGTCCTCGTCCTTCTGGTCGGGCCGGAGTTCGGCCGAAGGTGGCTTGTCGATGACACGCGCCGGAATGACCTCGCCCGCCGGGCCCATCATCCAGGGCCGGTGATTGGCGTTGCGCCAGCGGCAGGTCTCGAAGACCCGCATCTTGTAGAGGTCTTTCAGCGGGTTATAACCCCCCGCCATGTCGCCATAGATCGTGGCATAGCCCACCGCGACCTCGGATTTGTTGCCCGTCGTCAGCAACATCTCGCCGAACTTGTTCGACAAAGCCATGAGCAGCAGACCGCGCAGCCGCGACTGGATATTCTCCTCCGTCAGGCCCGGCTCAGTCCCCTCGAACAAGGGCGCCAAAGCCTCGGTCACCGCCGCGCGGGGGCCGGAGATCGGCACAGTGTCCAACCGGCAGCCCAAGGCCTTGGCAACGCCGTCCGCATCTTCCAGCGAATGGGTGGACGTATATTCCGAGGGCAGCATGACGCAGCGCACATTTTCCGGCCCGATCGCATCGGCGGCAATGGTGGCCACGAGCGCCGAATCCACCCCGCCCGACAGTCCCAGCAACACCTTGCCGAACCCGGTCTTGCCGAGATAGTCGTGCAAGCTCTGCACCATGGCGCGGTAATCCTGCTCCCACTCGTCGGGCCGGGCATCAAGCTCGGTCCGGACCGCCTGCCAGCCCTTCACGCCCTTCTCGAAATCCACATGGCGGATGCATTCGTCAAAGACCGGCAGTTGCGCGGCCAGTTCCGCGCCCGGGTTCAGCACGAAACTGCCGCCGTCAAAGACCTGATCATCCTGCCCGCCGACCATGTTGAGATAGACGAGCGGCAGATGGGTCTCGATGACACGCGCAACCATCACGTTGACCCGCACGTCGTATTTGTTGCGGTAATAGGGCGACCCGTTGGGCACCAGCAGGATCTCCGCCCCGGTCTCGGCCAGCGTCTCGGTCACATCGTCGAACCACGCATCCTCGCAGATGGGGGTGCCGATGCGGACCGGCCCCACCGCATAGGGGCCGCTGACCGGGGCGGATGTAAAAAGCCGCTCCTCGTCAAAGACCGCTTCGTTCGGCAGGTGGTGTTTCAGCACCCGCGCCGCGACCTTGCCACCCCGTAGCACGTAATAGGCGTTGTAAAGGCCGCTCGCGTCTCGGTAGGGCCCGCCGATGCCCAGAACAGGCCCGTCGGCGCAGGCGGCGGCCAGCCGGTCGATCTCTTCCATCGCCGCCTCGGCAAAGGCCGGTTTCAGCACCAGATCCTGCGTCTGATAGCCGGTGATGAACATCTCAGTCAGCGCGACCATGTCCGCCCCGGCGGCGCGGCCCTGTTCCCAGGCGGCGCGGGCCTTGGCGGCATTGGCGGCAAGGGCACCGACAGTCGGATTGAGCTGTGCCAGTGTCAGGCGCAAGGTTTCGGACATGCGTTTTCCCGGGTTCCTGCCCCGTCTTACCAGACCTGCCGCCGAGGGAAAGCCATCGGCTGAACCGCAGGCGGCAGCCCCCCTGCACTGGGTTGTCACAACAGGGTCGGGCAATTAGGCTCCGGAACGGGTGCCGACGACGCGACCGGCCGAGCTTTCGGTATTGCGGTGGTCCGGTCGGCGATTGCAGGGCGAGGTCAACCATGCTGCGCGGCGGTTCGGGAATACCGGCTTTTCTGGTGATGATGACCATCGGCGCGGCCGGAACGGCCACGGCGCAGGAAACGATCACCAAGGAATACGAGAACGGCGGCATCTACGAGGGCACGTTCAAGGACGGCAAGCAGCACGGACAGGGTACCTACCGATTGCCGGATGGCTACGAATATACCGGCGACTGGGTCGAGGGTGAGATTCTTGGCCAGGGCCGGCTGCGGTATGTCAACGGCTCCGTCTATGAAGGGGCGCTCGTGAAAGGCCAGCCGCATGGCAAAGGCAAGATGATCTTCGCCAATGGCGGCAGCTATGAAGGTGACTGGGTCGCAGGCGCGATCGAAGGGCAAGGCACGCTGGAATACTTTGACGGATCAGTCTATTCCGGCACGTTGAAAATGGGGCGTCCCAACGGCAAGGGCGCGCTTCGCCTGCCAAACGGCGCGACCTATGAGGGCGACTGGATCGATGGGGTCAATCAGGGCACCGGTACGATCACATTCGCAGACGGTTCGATCTACGAAGGCGACATGCTCGGCGGAACGATGGCGGGACAGGGTCGGCTGACCCGTCCGGACGGATCGGTCTATGAAGGTGGATGGGCTGGCGGCAAGCTGAACGGCGCAGGCAAGTTCACCCGGCCGGACGGGTCAAGCTATGAAGGCAGCTTCGTGAATGGGAAACGCAGCGGTCACGGGCGGGCGATCTATGCCAACGGCAATATTTACGTGGGCGATTTTGCTGATGACGTGTTCCACGGCAAGGGGACGCTGAGCTTCCCGAATGGATATATCTATGAGGGCGATTGGGTCGAGGGGCACAAGCTTGGCTCCGGCAAGGCGACCTATCCCGACGGCACCGTATACGAGGGTGCATTCCGTGAAAACCGCTTCAACGGCATCGGCACGATGACAGCCCCCGATGGCGTCAGCTTCACCGGCTCTTGGGTCGATGGCGTCATCGGTGAAAGCGGCACCAAGCGACTGCCCGACGGCCGGGTCTACGAGGGCGGGTTCAAGGATGGCAAATATCATGGCCAGGGCACCATGACCTATCCCAGCGGCCAGACCTATACGGGCGACTGGGTAGAAGGTATGCGCAGCGGTCGTGGCACCGCAACATATGAAGACGGATCGGTTTATACGGGCGAGTTTGCAAATGACCAACGCCACGGAATGGGCGAAGCCGTCATGCCGGACGGTTTCCGCTATTCCGGCGGCTGGCAGGCGGGACAGATGCACGGACAGGGGACCGCAACCTATTCCAATGGCGATGTCTACGAGGGGGGCTTCGTGGGCGGTCAGCGCGAAGGCGAGGGTATCTTGCGATACGCGACAGGCGAGGTTGAATCCGGCACCTGGACCCGCGGCGCCCTGACCGCACCCACGCCCGATCCCGAAACGCCGTCCCCCGACGCATCCGCCCCCCCGGCGGACGAAACCGCCCCAGCCAGCCCGGATGCGGCAGAAACCGCGAACTGACCGGCGGCGTCGATCGTTTTCATATCCCGGCCCTGAACCGGCACCGGCGATCAACCCGACGCTGGTCGGCGTCACGCGGCGGCCATACGATTTGCCGACGCAACGCCGACACTTTGCCGATCAGGTTTGATACCCCGAACGGAGTGCGCTGAAACCTGCCCTTCTATTCCGCTCCGGCTATCCGAATTTTCCGCTTTTCCTTTCCCGTCTCATCGCTATAGTCGCGCCCCATGACACGGAGCTTTTATATCCCGACCGCCCAATGTGCTTCGCGCGCCCGGTCGCTTCGTGCCCTTCTCCTCCTTAGCCGCCTCTGAGCGTGCCTTCCGGCGCGACCGCTCAGAGGTGACCCTGCGCCAGGCAAAGCTAAGGTAGACAAGTGAGATCAGGACAATGACCGACAAGACCAGCCAGGACCGCGTGGTGATTTTCGACACCACCTTGCGCGACGGGGAACAATCACCCGGCGCGACCATGACGCATGAGGAAAAGCTCGAAATCGCCGAGATGCTCGACGAGATGGGCGTCGACATCATCGAAGCCGGGTTCCCCATCGCGTCCGAAGGGGATTTTGAGGCCGTCACGGCGATCGCCAAGCAGGCGAAACAGTCCGTCATCTGCGGCCTCGCCCGGGCCAACTTCAAGGATATTGACCGCTGCTGGGAAGCGGTGAAACACGCGAAACGCCCGCGCATTCACACCTTCATCGGCACCTCGCCCCTGCACCGCGCCATCCCCAATCTGGACATGGACCAGATGGCCGAGCGCATCCATGACACTGTGACCCATGCCCGCAACCTCTGCGACAACGTGCAATGGTCGCCGATGGATGCGACGCGGACCGAACACGACTATCTCTGCCGGGTGGTCGAAATCGCGATCAAGGCGGGTGCCACCACGATCAACATCCCTGACACTGTGGGCTATACAGCCCCGCGCGAAAGCGCCGACCTGATCCGCATGCTGATCGAAAAGGTACCCGGCGCGGACGACATCATCTTCGCCACCCATTGCCACAACGACCTTGGCATGGCAACGGCCAACGCGCTGGCCGCCGTTGAGGCCGGCGCGCGGCAGATCGAATGCACGATCAACGGTCTGGGTGAGCGCGCGGGCAATACCGCGCTGGAAGAGGTCGTGATGGCCCTCAAGGTCCGTAACGACATCATGCCCTATCAGACCCGGATCGACACGACGAAGATCATGAACATCTCGCGCCGCGTCGCCGCCGTCTCGGGCTTTCCGGTGCAGTTCAACAAGGCCATCGTCGGCAAGAACGCCTTCGCCCATGAAAGCGGCATCCATCAGGACGGGATGCTGAAGAACGCCGAGACGTTCGAGATCATGCGCCCGCAGGATATCGGCCTGGCCGGAACCTCGCTGCCCCTGGGCAAGCATTCGGGCCGTGCGGCGCTCAGGTCGAAGCTGAACGATCTGGGCTTCGACCTCGCCGACAACCAGCTCAATGATGTCTTCGTGCGGTTCAAGGCGCTCGCCGACCGCAAGAAGGAAGTCTTCGACGAGGACATCATCGCGCTGATGAGCGATCAGGCCTCGGAAGGGGCAGACGATCACTTGCAGGTTAAGTTCCTGCGGGTGATCTGCGGCACCGAGGCGCCGCAATCTGCCGATCTGATCCTGACCGTGGACGGCAAGGACCAGCAGGTGACGGCGCAGGGCGATGGACCGGTTGACGCGACCTTCAACGCGATCAAACGGCTCTTCCCGCACAACGCGCGGCTCGCGCTCTATCAGGTCCATGCGGTGACGGAGGGCACGGACGCGCAGGCCACCGTGTCCGTCAGGCTGGAGGAAGACGGCAAGATCGTCACCGGTCAGTCGTCAGATACCGATACGGTTGTGGCCAGCGCCAAGGCCTATATTAGCGCACTGAACAACCTGATCGTAAGGCGGGCAAAGACGAAGCCTGAAGAGTTTAAGTCGGTTTCTTGATATTTTGCCCCAACCTGATTGGATAATTGACTCAGAAATGTTCGATAAATGAAACTCGGCGGAATGCCGCAACGGGCGTTCCGCCGCCCCCTTTCGCATTGTGCCGCCCAAGCCTATAAGTATGTCCGGCCTGCGACGCCCGAGTCGCGGGCCGCAATCTGTTTGGAGTGGGAAGATCGATGGCAAGTTGGGGTGGGCTGTTTTCGTCGGATATGGCGATTGACCTCGGGACGGCGAATACGCTCGTCTACGTAAAGGGCAAGGGGATCATCCTGAATGAACCCTCGGTCGTGGCCTACCACGTCAAGGACGGCAAGAAGCAGGTGCTCGCCGTCGGCGAGGATGCCAAGCTGATGCTGGGGCGTACCCCTGGTTCCATCGAGGCGATCCGGCCGATGCGCGAAGGCGTGATCGCCGATTTCGACGTGGCCGAAGAGATGATCAAACACTTCATCCGCAAGGTCCATCGCCGCACCACCTTCTCCAAGCCGAAGATCATCGTCTGCGTCCCCCACGGCGCGACCCCGGTTGAAAAGCGGGCAATCCGCCAGTCGGTCCTTTCCGCCGGTGCACGGCGCGCCGGGCTGATCGCCGAACCCATCGCGGCGGCCATCGGCGCGGGCATGCCGATCACCGATCCGACCGGGTCCATGGTCGTCGATATCGGCGGCGGCACGACCGAAGTTGCAGTCCTCTCGCTCGGCGACATCGTCTATGCGCGGTCCGTCCGCGTCGGCGGCGACCGGATGGATGAGGCGATCATCTCGCACCTGCGCCGCCAGCAGAACCTGCTGATCGGAGAAAGCACGGCCGAACGGATCAAGACCTCCATCGGCACGGCACGGATGCCGGATGACGGACGCGGCGCGTCGATGCAGATCCGCGGCCGCGACCTGCTGAACGGCGTACCTAAGGAAGTAGAGATCAATCAGGCCCAGATCGCCGAGGCGCTGGCCGAACCGGTTCAGGCCATCTGCGAGGCGGTGATGATCGCGCTGGAAGCGACGCCCCCCGACCTTGCAGCCGATATCGTCGACCGGGGCGTGATGCTGACGGGCGGCGGCGCGCTTCTGGGCGAGTTGGATCTGGCGCTGCGCGAACAGACCGGCCTGTCGATCTCCATCGCCGACCAATGTCTGAATTGTGTTGCCCTCGGCACCGGCAAGGCATTGGAATATGAAAAACAGCTCCGGCATGTGATAGATTACGACAGCTGAGACCTGACCCCAGCGCCCGAGAACGAGGCCGACTGTGGCACGAGACCGCAACACCGAAGCCGAATTCAAGCGCCCGCTGCGTCGGGTACTGACGGCTGCGCTCGTCTTCCTGCTGGCTGTCATCTTCCTGATCTGGCGCATTGACAGCCCGCGCGTGGAACGGTTCCGCGCGGCTGTCATCGACCGCGTCGTGCCAAACATGGAATGGGCACTGGTGCCGGTAACCAAGTTCATGGACATGGTGGACGGGTTCCAGTCCTATGCCGCGCTCTACGACCAGAACCAGGAACTGCGGCGCGAGCTGCAGCAGATGAAGGCGTGGAAAGAAGCCGCCGTCCAACTGGAACAGCAAAACGCCAAGCTTCTGGCGCAGAACCAGGTCCGACTCGACCCCAAACTGACCTCGGTTTCGGGCGTCGTGCTCGCCGATGCCGGGTCACCCTTTCGCCAGTCGGTTCTTCTGAATGTCGGGTCACGCGATGGGATCGTCGATGGCTGGGCGACGATGGACGGGCTCGGCCTTGTCGGCCGCATCTCGGGTGTCGGGCAGACCACGGCGCGGGTGATCCTTCTGACCGACGCCTCCAGCCGAATCCCGGTCGTGATCCAGCCCTCGGGTCAGAAGGCGATGCTCGTGGGTGACAATTCCCACTCTCCGCCGGTTGAGTTTCTTGAAGCCCCGGAGCAGGTCCGCCCCGGCGATCGGGTGATTTCCTCGGGCGATGGCGGGGTCTTCCCGGCAGGGCTGCTCGTCGGGCAGGTCACGCTTGGCACCGACCAGCGGCTTCGCGTGGCGCTTGCCGCTGACTACGAGCGGCTGAACTTCCTGCGCGTTCTGCGCAGCCACCCGGCCGAGCAGATCACCGAAGCGGGCCGCCTGATCCCGCCGCCGGTTGCGCCGGATGCAGAGGCTGCGGAGACCCCGGCACCAACGGAGGCCGGAGATGGTTGATCCGGCCGCCGCCACGAGGTTCAGCTATCGCAGCCTGTTTCTTGCCCTTGCCGCTGTGATCCTTTTCGTGCGGCTCCTGCCACTCAGCGCCCTGCCCGCGCGGTTCCCGGGGCCCGACCTCATCTTATGTCTCGCGCTGGCCTGGGTTCAGCGGCGCCCCGACTATGCGCCCGCGCTGCTGATTGTGATCGTCTTTCTGATCGAAGACATCCTCGCGATGCGGCCACCGGGTCTCTGGGCGCTGATCGTACTTCTGGGCACTGAATTCCTGCGGTCTCGCGAAGCGCTCTTGCGTGACCTTCCCTTCATTGTTGAATGGGCAGCGACAGGTGCCCTGATCCTGGCCATGGCGATCGTAAATTGGCTTGTGCTTGCGCTGTTCCTCGTGCCGCAGGCAGATTTCGGGCCAGTCATGCTTCAGGTCATAACCACGATCGTCGCCTATCCTTTGATTGTACTGGCCACCCTCTTCGTCCTTGGGGTCCGCAGGACCGCAACCGGTGAGGTCGACACATTGGGGCGTCGGATATGAGACGTTCCCCACGCGACGCACAGGAAAGCCACCGCCGCATTGGCCGCCGCGCAATGCTGCTTGGGTCGCTCCAGGCGGTCTTCGTCGGCACGCTGGCTTTCCGGATGCGCTACCTTCAGGTCGACCAAGCCGACGAGTTCCTGCTTCTTGCCGAGGAAAACTCGATCAAGGTCCGCCTTCTGCCACCCGCCAGGGGACTGATTCAGGACCGTAACGGCACCGTGGTTGCTGGAAACGAACAGAACTACAGGATCACGATCATCCAGGAGGATGCGGGCGATACCTCGGCGGTTCTCGACGAACTGGCCCAGCTCATCCCACTCACGGATGATGACCGCGAGCGGACCCTCAAGGAGGCGGCGCGAACGCCGACCCTGCCAATTACCATCGCCGACCGCCTGAGCTGGGAGGAATTTTCGCGCGTTGCCGTCAACGCCCCCGCCCTTCCCGGCATCACAACCGAGGTCGGACTGTCTCGGTTCTATCCGCAAGGCGCCGATTTCGCCCATGTCCTCGGTTATGTCGGCCCGGTCAGCGATTACGACCTGTCGAAGATCGAGGACCCGGACCCGCTGCTGAAGATCCCGCGGTTCCAGATTGGCAAGATCGGAGTTGAGGCCAAGCTGGAGGCCGACCTGCGCGGAAAAGCCGGTTCGCGACGGATTGAGGTCAACTCCTCAGGCAGGGTCATGCGCGAACTGGGGCGGCAGGAGGGCGACCCCGGCGCCAACGTCCGCATCACCATCGACCACCGCCTGCAGAATTATGTACAGGCGCGTCTGGGCGAGGAAAGTGCCGCCGCTGTCGTCGTCGACGTGAATACCGGCGATATTCTTGCCATCAACTCCGCCCCCAGCTTCGACCCAAACCTGTTCGTGCGTGGCATTTCCGGCCCTGATTATCGGGCGCTGACAGAAAACGATCACCGTCCGCTTGCAGACAAGACCGTTCAGGGCGCTTATCCGCCCGGCTCCACCTTCAAGATCGTGACCGCGCTGGCCGCGATGGAGGCCGGTGTCATAAACCCCGGCGAGACGGTCTATTGCCCCGGTTACACCCAACTTGGCAATCGCCGGTTTCATTGCTGGAAACGTGGCGGCCACGGTTACGTTCGCATGACCGAGAGCCTCGAGAAATCCTGTGATGTCTATTACTATGAAGTCGCCCAGCGCGTCGGCATCGACAAACTGGCCGAGATGGCCCGGCGGTTGGGGATAGGCGCCCGGTTCGATCTGCCGATGTCGGCGATTTCCGAAGGGCTTGCGCCGGACAAGAACTGGAAACTGGCGAAATATGGCAAGTCCTGGCTGGTCGGCGATACGCTCAATTCCGGCATCGGTCAGGGCTATGTGCTGGCCTCTCCGCTGCAGCTTGCGGTGATGACAGCACGGGTAGCGAGCGGCCGAGCAATCGAGCCGCGTCTGGTAAGGGCTGTTGACGGGCTCGACGTGCCGCTGGCTGAGGCCCCGCTACTTGGCCTAAGTGACGCGGCATTGCGTGCAGTCCGCCAGGGCCTGTTCGACGTCTCCAATTCGCAGAGCGGCACCGCCTACCGCTCGCGCATCGTCGACGATACGATGCGGATGGCCGGCAAGACCGGCACCAGCCAGGTCCGCAACATCACTGCTGCCGAACGGGCGCGCGGGGTTTTCCGCAATGAAGACCTGCCCTGGGAACGCCGCGACCACGCGCTTTATGTCTGCTATGCGCCCTTCGACGCGCCCAAGGTCGCGGTTTCGGTCGTGGTAGAGCATGGCGGAGGCGGCTCCACGGCCGCGGCCCCCATCGCCCGCGACATCGTACTTCATGCGCTTCACGGCGGGATACCGCCCCTTACCGCCTATCCAGCTGATCAGCGCAACCGGATCGAGGCCGAACGTGAAAAGCTGCAGCTTCTCGATCCCGAAGGCCCCAGCGGAGGGCGGTCGCGCGCATGAGTTATCTTGAGTACAACGTCAAGACGGTGCCAACGGGTCTGCGCAAGGTACTGCATGTGAACTGGCCACTCGTCCTGCTTCTGGCTGCAGTCGCATCGGTCGGGTTCCTCATGCTCTATTCGGTCGCGGGCGGCCGGATCGACGTCTGGGCCGAACCGCAGATGAAACGTTTCGCAATTGGACTTGTCGGCATGCTGGCGATCGGATTCGTCCCGATCTGGTTCTGGCGAAACGTTTCCGCAGTCGCCTATCTCGGCTCGCTTCTCTTGCTCGTGGCCGTGGAATTATTCGGCGATATCGGCATGGGCGCGCAGCGATGGCTGGAAATCGGCCCCCTGCGCCTGCAGCCGTCGGAACTGATGAAGATCGCGCTCGTGATGCTGCTTGCGGCCTATTACGACTGGCTCGACGTCAAGAAGGTGTCGCATCCGCTCTGGGTGATCATTCCGGTCGTGATGATCCTCGTCCCCACCTTCCTCGTCCTGAAGCAACCCGACCTTGGCACCGCGATCCTGCTTTTGGCCGGGGGGGGCATCGTGATGTTCGTCGCGGGCGTCAGAATTTGGTATTTCGGCACCGTCATTGCGCTTGGCGTGGCGCTGATCTTTACCGTGATCGAAAGCCGCGGCACCGACTGGCAACTGATCAAAGACTACCAGTTCCGCCGGATTGATACCTTCCTTGACCCGTCGGCAGACCCCCTTGGCGCGGGCTACAACATCACGCAGGCGCAGATCGCACTCGGCTCGGGCGGCTGGGCCGGTAAGGGCTTCATGCAGGGCACCCAGTCGCGGCTGAACTTCCTGCCGGAAAAGCACACCGACTTCATCTTCACCACGCTTGCCGAAGAGTTTGGTTTTATCGGTGCTTTCTCTTTGCTCATGCTCTACGTCATGATCCTTCTCTTCTGTATCCAGTCAGCACTCGCCAACCGCGACCGGTTCTCGGCGCTTCTGATCCTGGGGATCAGCAGCACCTTCTTCTTGTTCTTCATGGTGAACATGTCGATGGTGACAGGGCTGATGCCCGTTGTCGGCGTGCCGCTGCCACTTGTGTCCTATGGCGGAACGGCGATGATCATCCTTTTGGCCGGGTTCGGCCTTGTGCAAAGCGCCCATATCCACCGTCCGAGGTAACATGCCCGCCACCGTCTTTTTCGCCGCCGGTCCCGCGAACTGGGAGGAATACCGTAATCCCCTGAACGCGGCCTTCACCGCTGCGGGGCTTGATATCGTGATGTCGGACCGGACGGATGACCCGGCTTCGGTCGACTACATCGTGTTCGCGCCGGGCGGGGTCATCGAGGATTTCGGACCTTACGTGAACTGCAAGGCGGTTCTGAACCTCTGGGCGGGGGTAGAGCGTCTGGTGACGAACCCGACCCTGACCCAGCCTCTTGCACGCATGGTCGACTGGGGCCTGACCGAAGGCATGGAGGAATACGTGGTCGGTCACGTTCTGCGCCATCATCTGGGGATGGATGCCCATATCCATGGACAGGATGGCGTCTGGCGCAATTCGGTTCTGCCGCCTTTGGCCCGTGAACGTCCCGTCGCCATGCTGGGCCTCGGCGAACTGGGGCAGGCCTCTGCCCGCGCGCTGACCGCACTGAACTTTCCGGTGATGGGATGGAGCCGCAGCCCGAAGGCCATTGACGGCATCGAATGCCGATCGGGCGAGGACGGTCTTGCCCATGTCCTGTCGCGCGCCGAAATCGCGGTCCTGCTTCTACCGCTGACCGAGAACACCCGCGACCTGATGAATGCCGACCGTTTGGCACTGATGCCGGAAGGTGCGGTGATCATCAATCCCGGACGCGGCCCCCTGATCGACGATACCGCTTTGCTTGCCGCGCTCGATGAGGATCGGATCGGCCATGCCACGCTTGACGTGTTCCGTACCGAGCCGCTGCCGCCCGATCATCCCTTCTGGGCACATCCGAGGGTTACCGTGACCCCGCATATCGCGGCCGACACGCGACCGTCCAGCTCGTCTCAGGTCATTGCCGAGAACATCCGACGCGGTGAGGCGGGCGAACCCTTCCTGCACCTCGTGGACCGGTCGCGCGGATATTGATGCGGCCGGGTCGGCCTATCTGATCTTGGGCGGTCTGGCCGGGTCCATCCCCGGTGCGGCCGGTGTTACCACCTGCGCCGTGTCGACCTCGGGCTCAGGCAGGTCGAAGCGCAACGACACCCGGGCAACGCGTGCCGTGAGTTGATCGCCCGCTCCCGGAAAGGCTACGTCGATCTCGCCCGCCTCGATCCCGGAAAAGACCAGCGCTTCGGACACCGCCTTGGCCAGCGCCGCCTCAGCCCCCTCCACAGCACCTTCAAAGGCCAGAAGATGGCCGCGCCGCCCGTCGCCGTAACTGACCGCCACCAGATGCGCGGCGCGTGCGAGCCCCGCCAACCCGGCAAGCTTGGCATCCAGCGCCGCCACGACCGCCTCAGGCAACCGCGTCGGAGCCGCGACCGATGTGATCTGCCCCTGGGCCTGTTCGGGCGTGTGATCTAGCGTTCCGGCCAGCCAGCCCAGCGCCGCTGCCGGCATCAGGAAGGTGGACGGCACCACGCCGAGATTGAGGCCAAGCCCCACACCCTCGCCTGCCAATCCCCGTGCAATTACCCGCCCCGGCAGTGCGGCATAAGGCGCGGGCGCGCCTGTAAATTCAGCCAGCCGTTCTTCTGTATCGAAGGCCAGTGCGAACCGCCCTTCGTCAAGCGGGAAAACCTGCGGAGCGATGGTTTCACCGATCGGTTCGGCCTCCAGCAGGAGAAAGAGTTCGGCGTCGGCCAGCCGCTCATAGAATCTTAGCCGCGCCGCATCGTCCTCGGGTGCCGCCTCCATTGCCGCATGGGCGCGGTCGAGCATCGTTTCAGTCGTCATCCATCACCTCGGACAAGCGCGCCCGTGCCTCGGGCAGCAGTTCCGCCTCGAACCAGGGATTGCGTTTCAGCCAGCCGGTATTGCGCCAGGAGGGATGAGGCAAGGGAAAGACGCGCGGCGCATGGTCGCGCCAGTGCTTCACGGTTTCCGTAACGCCGCCCTTTGCCGCCGCCACGCCGAGATGCCAGCGATGCGCATAGCCGCCAACGAGGAAGGCGATCCGGACATTCGACAAGACCGACATGACCCGTTCGTGCCAATGTTCAGCGCAGCGTTTCGGCGGCGGCAGGTCGGACCCTTTGGCGTCATAGCCCGGAAAACAGAAGGCCATCGGCACGATGGCCACCTTCTTGCTGTCATAAAAACCCTGCGGATCGAGCCCGAGCCAGTCTCTCAACCGGTCGCCAGACGGATCGGTGAAGGGCTGACCGCTGTCATGCACCCGCGCGCCCGGCGCCTGCCCGGCGATCAGCACCCGCGCCGAGGGGCGAAACCAGACCACGGGGCGCGGTTCGTGCGCCGTCGCGGTCCGCGCGAAATCCTCGGCACAGAGACGGCAGGCGGATATGTCGTCGGTCAGAGCCATGGCCCGCACTCTGCCGCGACGCCCAGGTCAGGAAAAGGCGCAATCACGTTATTTCGATGTTTATCGAAATTTCTCTTGTGCGACTCAATCATTTCTATAATTCTAGAAACATGAAACATATGACCACCGATGACCTTTCCGTCGAAATCGCCGCCTCGACCTTCGCGGCGCTTGGTTCCGAACAACGGCTCGCCGTCCTGCGCACACTGGTGCGCGCGGGGCCGGACGGGCTGACGATCGGCACGCTGGGTGAACGCGCGGGCGTGACCGGATCGACATTGACCCACCACATGAAGATCCTCGCCCAAGCCGGTCTGGTGACACAGACAAAACAGGGTCGGTCGATCATCTGCGCGGCCGTGGCCTACGAACAGGTCCGGGCCTTGTCGCGATTTCTTCTCAACGAATGCTGTGCCGACAGCGGCCAACCGGGGCACCATCATGGCTGAGACCACCCATTCCCACGACCACGGCCATTCGCGGCTGCCGGTTGACGGGGCCTGGATCGCGCTGGCGGTTCTGCTGGCCGCTGTCACAATCTTCGACTTGCCCGCGCTGTGGCCAACCATCCGCTTCACCGGAGGTGCGCTTTTATCGACCGCTCCATTCATCGGCTTCGCCGTCCTGGCCATCGGCTATCTGAAGGCGACCGGTGCGGAAGCGCTGGTTGCCCGCGCCTTCGAGGGGCGCGAGACGCGGATGATCGTGCTTGCAGCCCTGATGGGCGGGCTCGCGCCCTTCTGCTCCTGCGAGGTCATCCCGTTCATCGCGGCGCTTCTTGCCCTTGGCGCGCCCCTGAGTGCAGTGATGGCTTTCTGGCTGGCATCCCCTCTGATGGACCCGGCGATGTTCGCGATCACGGCGGGTACGCTCGGCTTCGGCTTTGCCCTCGCCAAGACGGCGGCGGCTATCGGGCTGGGACTCATGGGCGGGTTCGGAACGATGGCTTTCGCGTCAACTCCCGTCTTCCGCGATCCCCTTCGCAAGAAACCGGCACCGGCCTGCGGAAGCTCTTGCTGCGGCACGGAAAAGCCCATGTCGGGCAAGCCGGTTTGGCGGTTCTGGAGTGATCCGGACCGACGCGACACATTCCGTTCGGCCGCCACCGAAAACGCCGTTTTCCTTCTGAAATGGCTGACACTGGCCTATGCGGTCGAGGCAGTGATGATTCGCTATGTCCCAGCCGACTGGATCGCGGGCGTACTTGGCGGCAGCGGCATCGGTCCCATTGTCCTTGGCGCACTGGTCGGCGCACCCGCCTATCTCAACGGCTATGCCGCCGTGCCGCTTGTTGACGCACTCCTGGAACAGGGCATGTCGAACGGTGCGGCGATGAGTTTCATGCTCGCTGGCGGCGTCAGCTGCATCCCGGCCGCCATCGCCGTCTGGGCGCTCGTGAAACCCCGCATCTTCGCCGCCTATCTCGGCTATGCTTTCGCGGGTTCCGTCATTGCCGGGCTGGTCTGGCAGGCCATCGCCTGACGTGTCCACGACCGTTGCTCCTAGGCCTGTTTTCCGATAAGTCCGGGAAAACAGGGCCAAAGCGGGAGGGGGCACGCGTATGTATCGCGTCTGGAATTACGTCACCAACTATTCTCTGCTGTTGATCGCCGGGGCCCTGATCGCGCTGATCTGGGCCAATATCGACGCGTCGAGTTACCATCAGTTCGTCGATTTCGTGATCGTCGATCACTTCTTCATCGGCCATGCACATGAGGAAGGCGGCCACATCACCCGGACGCTGACGCTGCACTACCTCGTCAACGACATCGGCATGGCCTTCTTCTTCGCCATCGCAGCGAAGGAAGTGTGGGAGGCGATCATCCTCGAAAACGGCTCTCTGCGCGGTAAGAAGGCGATGACGCCCCTGATCGCGACCGCAGGCGGCATGTTCGGCCCGATCGCCGTGTATCTTGGCCTCGCCGCTGTTCTGGGTGTCTATGAGACGGTGAGCCGTGGCTGGGCGATCCCGACCGCCACCGATATCGCGTTTTCGTACCTCGTTGGCCGCATGGTCTTTGGCGCCGGACACCCGGCGATCCGCTTCCTTCTGCTGCTGGCTATTGCCGACGATGCGGCGGGGCTGATCATCCTGGCGATCTTCTATCCATCTGGTGATCTTGCACCGGAATGGCTGATCCTGTCCTTCGGCGCGGCCTTTGCCGTCTTCGTGCTGGCCAACTGGCTACCGCGTCGCCTTGACCGGGGCAACCAGTTGCGCCCGAACTCCACCTGGGTTCGGCAGAAGCTGTCGTTCTGGCCCTATCTCATCGCCGGCTGCCTGAGCTGGTACGGTTTTCAGGAATCGGGCATCCACCCCGCGCTTGGCCTTCTGCCCATCGTGCCGGCGATCCCGCATGCTGATCGCGCCTTCGGTATCTTCGCCGAGGCCGAGCAGTATCTCACCGACCTTCTGAACTGGATCGAGCATCATCTGAAATACCCGGTGGAGTTTGTCCTGTTCTTCTTCGGTCTACTGAACGCGGGCGTGGAGTTTTCGGCGATTGCCGAGCCGACGTGGCTGGTGCTCCTGGGGCTGATCATCGGCAAGCCTGTCGGTATCTTCCTGTTCGGCTGGTTCGCCGCCTATCCGATGAAACTCGGCCTGCCGCAGGGCATGCGGTCGGTCGACCTCGTCGTAATCGGTTTCGTCGCCGCCATCGGCTTCACCGTTGCGCTCTTTGTCGCCTCGGTCGCCTTCCCGGCCGGACCGGTTCAGGATGCCGCCAAGATGGGTGCGCTCTTCTCCTTCGGCGCGGCGGTCCTGTCCATCATTGCGGGTAAGGCCTTCCGGGTCGAGAAGGTCAACGGCTGACATTTGCGGCACGGGCGCCCTTTAAAATGCGCCTGTGCCGCCATAATCCGGGCAAGATGTGATTGTAGCTGCTATGTTAACGATCATCGCCTAACGATACAGGCAGGCAGAGCAGCGCCAGGGCCAACGGATGCTCGAATTCGAGAATGTCAGCAAGTCCTTCTGGACCGGAAAACAGCGCAAGGTCATTCTTGATCAGGCGTCCTTCCGCGTGGAACTAGGCAATTCTTTGGGCATCCTTGCCGAGAACGGCGCGGGCAAGACCACGATCATCAACATGATGGCAGGGCTGGAAAAACCCGATGAGGGGACCGTTCGCAAATCCTGCCGCGTTTCCTTCCCGCTTGGCTTCATGGGCGGCGTTGTCGGCAAGCACACCGCCCGCGAAAACGCGCGGTTCATTGCCCGTCTCTACGGGCTCGACCCCGACTATGTGGAGGCGTTCAGCCGTTGGCTCTGCGGGATCGAGGAGTACTTCGACATGCCGGTCGGAACATTCAGTTCCGGGATGAAGCAGCGGTTCACGTTCTCGCTTCTGCTCGCCATGGAATTTGATATCTACCTGATCGACGAAGGGATGCCCGGTACGACAGATGTGGAGTTCAACCGTAAGGCGGGTACGGTTCTGCGCGACCGGCTCAAGACGGCAACTGTAATCGTCGTCTCGCATCAGGCCGCGACGTTGGAAAAGTTCTGCCGCAGTGCCGCTGTGTTACGACACGGCCGGTTGCACATGTTCGATACACTGGAAGAAGCGAAACGGATGTACGACTATGCTTAAAGCTCAGAGGTTTCGCATTCGTCCAAGTGACCGGCCGCCGGCAAAACCGGCCTCCGAACCGCTCGCGCCGCCCGATGATGGTTTCGGCGATCAGAAATTCCCGACGGCCGAACATCCCACGGAACCGAAAAGTTCAGCTGAGGAACTGGCCGCAATTCGCGCCGAGGGGTTGACCGGGCGCCAGCTCAGAACCGCCCGGCGCGTCGCCCAGAAGAATGGTATCGAAGCGGCCGACGATTTCGATGCGGTGCGACTGCTGCGGAAACGTGGGATCGATCCGTTCCAACCGTCGCAGGTCATGCAACTCATCGAAGGGGACCGGCCAGGTCCGGATCAGGCGGGGCGCATTCAGTTGCCTCAGACCCTTCCCGAACAGCCGGGCGTTCCGGGCCGCCCCATTGAGCCGGATGATCGCGCATCGGCGATCCTGCAGATTCAGCGCGATATTGTCCGCCGCCGTCGCCGCAACTTCAGGATGCTGCTTGCCCGGCTTGCCGCTTTCGTACTGGTGCCGACCATCGTCGTCGGCTGGTACTATTTCAAGATGGCGACGCCCCTCTACGCGACATACAGCGAATTCATCATCCAGCAGAGCGAAGGGCAGGCCGCGAATATCGGCTCGATGTTCCGGGGAACCCAGTTCGCCACATCGCAGGATTCGATCAACGTCCAAGGCTATCTGCAATCGCGGGATGCCATGCTCCGTCTCGATCAAGACCATGGCTTCAAGGCGCATTTCAGCCAGCCGTCCATTGACCCGCTGCAGCGGCTGGACGCAGACGCGACGAACGAGGCCGCATACAAACTCTACAAGCGCAACGTCAAGATCGGCTACGACCCGACCGAGGGTATCATCAAGATGGAGATCATCGCAGCCGATCCCAATGTCAGCGAAACCTTCTCCAAGGCGCTGATCGGCTATGCCGAAGAGCAGGTGGACCAGCTTTCGTCCCGGCTGCGCGAGGATCAGATGCAGGGCGCCCGCGACAGTTATGACGATGCAGAGAATAAGGTTAGCGAGGCGCAACAGCGGGTCTTGGCCCTGCAGGAGGAGTTGGGCATCCTCGACCCGGCGACCGAAAGTGGTTCGGTGATGACGCAGATCAACGGGTTCGAAATCGAACTGCAAAAAAAGCGGCTGGAATTGCAGCAGCTTCTCGACAACGCCCGCCCCAATCAGGCCCGCGTGAAGGGTGTGGAAGGCGACGTCCAAAGGCTTGAACAACTGATCGCGGGCCTGCGCGCGCAACTGACCGAAGGTGGCGCTGGCGGCGTCTCACTTGCACAGGTGACCGGCAAGCTGCGGATCGCCGAGGCCGATCTGCAGACCCGTCAGCTTATGCTGGCGCAGGCGCTTCAGCAGCTGGAAACTGCCCGGATCGAGGCCAATCGCCAGGTCCGCTATCTTGAACCCAGCGTCCGGCCGGTCGCCCCCGACGAGGCAACCTATCCCCGCGCTTTCGAAAACACGGTCTTGGCCTTTCTGATCTTCGGTGGCATTTACCTCGTGATGTCACTGACCGCCTCGATCCTGCGGGAACAGGCGACCTCGTAAGGAGCCGGAAATGACCGAGATGAAGGAAGTGGCCGTCGGCGGGCTGACCGTCGGCAACGACCGGGTGTTGACCGTGATCGCGGGCCCTTGTCAGCTGGAAAGCGCCGATCACGCCCAGATGATCGCCGGGACGATGGCCGATGCCTGCGCGAAGGCCGGGGCGCAGTACATCTTCAAGGCCAGTTACGACAAGGCCAACCGCACCTCGTTGAAGGGTAAGCGCGGGATCGGGATGGAGGCGGGCCTTAAGGTGCTTGAGGGCGTGCGCGCCGCACTTGGTATGCCGGTCCTGACCGATATCCATGATGCCGAGCAGGCGCGCATCGCAGCCGAAGTGGTCGACGTCATTCAGATCCCGGCCTTCCTCTGCCGCCAGACCGACCTGCTGCTTGCGGCGGGCGAGACCGGCTGTGTGATCAACATCAAGAAGGGCCAGTTTCTTGCCCCCTGGGACATGGACAATGTCGCAGCCAAGGTCGCAAGCACGGGCAATGAGAAGATCCTTCTGACCGAACGTGGCGCGAGCTTTGGTTACAATACGCTGGTCGCCGACATGCGCTCGCTGCCGCGGATGGCCAAGACAGGCTATCCGGTGATCATGGACGCGACCCATTCGGTCCAGCAACCGGGCGGTCAGGGCGGTTCCAGCGGCGGCCAGCGCGAATACGCCCCCGCCATGGCCCGCGCCGCCGTCAGCCTCGGTATCGCCGGGGTCTTTATCGAGACCCATCAAGCGCCTGATGCCGACCCGTTGATTTCCGACGGGCCAAACATGATCCCGCTCGACCAGATGCCGAAACTCATCGACACGCTGATGGCGCTCGATCGGATTGCGAAGGCTGATCCGGTGCGGGTGTAGTGCCACCGGCGGACTGGTTACACCGCCTGCCCCGCCGCCCAACCCGACGACCAGGCCCACTGGAAATTGTAGCCGCCAAGCCAGCCGGTCACATCCACCGCCTCGCCGATGAAATAGAGGCCCGGAACCGTGCGGGCCTCCATCGTGCGCGCGTCGAGCCCGCCCGTATCGACACCGCCCAGCGTCACTTCGGCGGTGCGGTACCCCTCTGAACCGACCGGTTTGACTTGCCAGCGGTTCACCGCATCGCCAATCTGGTCGAGTACGGCATTCGACTGATCGGCCAGCCGCCCGGAAACCCCGGTCGCCTCAAGAACGATGCCAGCGACCTTCTCTGGCAAGTACCGGCCAAGCGCAGTCTGCACCGCGATGCGTCCACCAGCGCCCCGCAGCGCCTTCAACGCGGCGGCAACATCGCAGCCCCGCGCCAGATCGACCGTCAGGCTGTCGCCCTCGCGCCAGTAGGAACTGATCTGAAGAATCGACGGGCCCGACAGACCGCGATGGGTGAACAGAAGCCCCTCCTCAAAGGCAGTCCGGCCAAGCGTCACGCGTGCCTCGACCGACACCCCGGCAAGGGGGCGTAGTTTCTCAAGATCCTGTTCCGCGAATGTCAGGGGTACCAAAGCGGGGCGGATTTCGGTGACAGCCAACCCGAACTGCTCGGCAATCCTATATGCGAATCCCGTTGCCCCCATCTTCGGTATGGACTTGCCCCCCGTGGCCAGCACGAGGCTTTCCGCCCGGATCATGCCGCCCGAGGTTTCGACCAGAAAGCCACCATCCCGGGAGACCGTCGATATCCCGGTCCCCAGCCTCAGATCTACGCTCACATCTGCCATGTCGCGCACCAGCAGATCAACGATCTGCCGCGCGCTGCCGTCACAGAAAAGCTGGCCAAGCGTCTTTTCATGCCAGGCGATTCCGGCCGCATCGACGCGGGCAATGAAATCAGCCGGTGCAAAGCGTTTGAGGGCCGAGATCGCAAACCGGGGATTGCCCGAAAGAAACCGCTCAGGCGGAGCTTCCAGATTCGTAAAATTGCAGCGGCCTCCGCCCGATATCCGGATTTTTTCACCCGGATTGCGGGCATGATCCAGAACGACCACTCGCCGCCCGCGACGCCCGGCCTCCACCGCGCACATCATTCCGGCGGCACCAGCCCCAATGATTATAACGTCTGTCGTTTCCATGCGGGCCGGTATACCGGAAAACCCCGACGCACAACGGCACAATTCAGCGAATTTGGTCTTGCAGGGCAGAGCCGCCTTGGGTAAGAACCCGCACCGTTGGGGCGTAGCCAAGTGGTAAGGCACCGGTTTTTGGTACCGCGCACCGTAGGTTCGAATCCTACCGCCCCAGCCAACACCCACTAAGTCATTGATATAATGCAGAAATTAGTATTTCAGCGCGTAGTTTCGGGACTACTCTGAGGTATAATAAAACCCCAGACACCAACATTACCGAAATTCTGCCCGTTTCCCTGAAAAGTCTGGAATCGCGATTTTCGCGGTAGCAGTTTGGGCGAATGTGATGGCGATAGCATCGCATTCCAAGCGGTGAGAATTAAGCGGATCTGCCGATCGATATTCAAAAAATATCTTCTCCTTCCATTTTGCCAGTGGCAATAGTCAGTATGAACCAGACGTGGCATTCCACTGCTTTCGCCTTGTCCGGGTCTAACTGCTACCACCCAGACTGCAACGATGGAAAGTGAATCGTAACCTTCTGATTTTACGGCGGTATTTCGGCACCATCAAAAGATGTACTGGAAATTCGAATCCTACCAGCCCAGCCACCGCAAATAACCAATTGATATTAATGGATATTATGTGAAATAGCCGCCTGCATTCAGGGGCATTCGCAGGTTCCAGAATTGCCCAGACCGCCGATCTGGCGGAATAGCGACAGAATCTGCCGAAAGTCTGGAAACGCCATTTCGGCGGTAGCAGTTTGCAGGCGGGATGTTCAGTAAAGGAAGGTCTGGCGATTTCGCAGCGGCGGCAACGGTTCGTGCGATCAGAGCGATTTGAACTGCGCCCGCTGTTCCTTCCAGATTGACGGGAATGCGTGGGATTTCAGCCAGTCAGACGTGAGGCCGGTCGGTTGCCGGCCCTCGAATACATCGCGGATAACGTCCGGAGCCAGAAAAGCCAGTTCGAGAAGATGCTGGATACGCCGTTTCGAGGCGCCTTCAGCTTCCGCGATTTCCGCATAGGTTTGACCGGAACGGATCATGCCGAAGTAACGATGCGCCAGAGCGATGTTTCTGAAGAGAGTCTCGTCGCGGGTGCCGGCAGCATCTGCGAGGATGAGCTTTGTTTCGACGCCGCGTTTTCGGTGCCTGAACGCGTACTCAAGGATCAGGTGATCCGCAGAGATGCGTCCCTGTTCGGTGCGCAGGCGCGCTGCGACTTCCTTCGCTGAGAGGACAATTCCGATCTTCCCCGGCGCGATTTGTACGCGTTCGACAAGGCAAAGGAGTTCCCCGCCTTTCTCGTCGCCGGTCTCGATCTCACCACCGGCCAGTTCTGTCAAAAGCTTGACACTTGATGCCACTTCTTCCGTCGTAGCATCGCTGACGATATTAGCCTGTACCGTCGGCACACGCAGGTGGTTCCTGACCAGATCGGCAAGCAGCGTTTCAAGTTCAGGCGCCGGCAATCGCCAACCACCGGGATCTTTCGGATCAGAACTGCGGATCAGACGATGGGACACATAGTACCGGAGCCTGCGGCCCTTTGCGGTTTGGGTATGGCTGGGCGTCAGCCGGTCGCCGGTTTCGTCAAACACCTTTCCGGTCAGTAGGGAAACATGGCGTTTCGCACCATCGCTGTTTCGTCCTTTGCCCGAGCGCAAAATGACTGCACCAGCCTTCAGCAGTTCCTGCAACGCGTCCCAGACAGCAGGGTCTATGAGTGGCGGATGCTGGCCAGGCCAGACCTTTGCCTTGTGCCGGATGCGGCCTGCATAGATCGGGTTGGTCAGAATGTGATAGATGTGGCCGAAGCTGAACGGCGTTCCGCCCTTCAGCCGGCCTGACGACAATGTCCGGATTGCTGTCCTCAGACCCAACTTATCCGCCTCGGCTTTGACGACCCGGATATTGCGATGCTGGCGGTAGAGATCGTAGATGGTCCGGATCGTTCGCGCGTCCGCCTCCCGGATCTTCAGCGTTCTGCCAGCGGGTTCATAGCCCAGAGGCACATTGCCCCCCATCCAGAGCCCCTTCCTTTTGGACGCCGCAATCTTGTCCCGGATGCGCTCGGCCGTCACCTCGCGCTCGAACTGGGCAAAGCTCAGCAGCATGTTCAACGTGAGCCGCCCCATGCTGGTGGCCGTATTGAACGATTGCGTGACAGACACAAACGACGCGCCGGAGGCATCGAGGATATCGACGATCTTGGCAAAATCGGCCAGTGACCGGGTCAGCCGGTCGATCTTGTAGACCAGGATCTGATCGACTGCTCCCCGGTGAATATCCGCCAAGAGCCGCTGCAGACCGGGTCGTTCCATAGTGCCGCCGGAGATACCGCCGTCATCATAGCGATCCGGCACCTGCACCCAGCCTTCGTTCTTCTGGCTGGTGATAAAGGCGGCGCAGGCTTCGTGCTGAGCATCAAGCGAGTTGAAGTCCTGTTCCAGCCCGTCGTCCGAGCTCTTGCGGGTGTAGATCGCGCAGCGGATTTTTTTCATGCGCTGCTGCCGGTTGCTTTGTTCAGCCCGAAAAAGCGCGGTCCTGACCAACTCGTCCCCGTAATGTGCAGAGCAATGGCCGACAGCGATTTGTAACACTTGTCATTCAGCACAAAGCCGTTCTCTGTCGCATCAACCTGATACCGGCGGCCGTTCCATTCCCGGATCAGCTGCGTCCCGGGTCGGATCGCCAGAGCCGGGTCACGAACCGACTTGCCGTCTGCCACCGCATTCAGGGCGCGCTTCAGGTCCGGGGGCAGCCCCCCGAACCTTCGGCATTGCTCATGCCAGATCAATGCCTTGCGCATGAAGATCATCGACAGGAAATGCGGTGGCGCTGCACCGAATGCCTCCGCCCATGCCACGCGGAGGGCGGAGCGATCCATTGCGCTCAGGCCCGCCCACCGTGCCTCTATCACATCATCTGCCGTCATCAGGTCGCATCCGCATCCGGCATGGCAATTATCTGGTACCGCGAAGATTTCCCGTTGCCCGGCTTGGCGGACGTGACCTCATAGCCAGCCTTGCGGAGGCCCGTCAGAGCCGCACGCGTGGTGTGCGGCAACCAGCCGAGATTCTTGCTGATCGTCGCCACGTCGGCCCCGTCCTTCCGGCCGAGCAAGGCGATGAGTCTGGCTTTCTTTGTTACCGCCCGAGGCGCAGATACCGGCTTTGGGTTTTGCTCGAACCTTGGCTTAGCAGCTGTCGTCGGTTCTGACTTTTTTGATGGTCTGGTCATGATTGTCTCCGTTCTGATCCCGCAGACCCAATAGGGCTCCTGCTACTGACCAAAGCCCGGCAATCCGGGCGGAGACATTTGCGCCGCCGCATGGGGGCGACGCTGTCGACAGTACCGCTCTCCTCAACAGGCAAGTCCAGTGAAATATCCGGCAAAGATCTAAATTTAGTACGTAAATCCACCATCAAATGATGGTCTCTGGTTCGAATCCGACTTGCCCAGCCACACACTTCCGCAAATCGAGACGGTGCGACGTTCACTCCCGAAATTCGCGCGTTTTCCGCGGCTTGCGCGGAGGGCCCGTTTGCGCAGACCGTCAATGCACGGCCGATGGCCGCGCAAATCACAAGAAGTCTGCGTTTGGCAATTTCGCGGTGCGAGGTGTGGAGAGGGTGGATCAGAGTGCCGCGACCATGAGGCGCTGCGCTGTCCAGTCGGATGGAAGCACATGGGTCTTGCACCAGTCTGAGGTGAAGCCGAGCGGTTGCCTGCCATCGAGAACGTCACGAACCATCGCCTGCCCGATCGCATCCGGGCCCACGCCCTGATCTGTTTCCTCGCCCTTGTGCGCTATCGCGTCATGCGCATGCGCCTGAAAGCCAAGGGCCATCTCGCGAGCCCGCGCACCGCGCTGGATCTGCTGGTCCGCATCCAGAAACACACCACCCATATCGGCCCCAGAACCTTCACCGGAACCTCGAAAGTCCAGCACGAACAACTCGAACTCTTCGACGCCCTGAACCTCCCGAAACCCGCCTAAGCGCCGCCGTTGTGGCAAAACCACAATTCCGGACGCACAATATCAATGGCTTATAAATTTAGCTGTCGAAGGTGGGGGAACCGGACATAGAGCATCACTGCCAAGCGAATGACTTCGGGGCTCGTTCGGAAGCCACGGAAAACGTGCGATCTTGTCATCCTTGAAGGCTACGCTACGCCCCTGCAACCATCAAGGTGCTCAACTTGACACCGTCCGCTCGACTTCATTGCCCCGCTCGGTGGTCGGGCTTTTCGTCAGCTGGATTCGCCCCAAATCGCCGAAACTTTATCGGAGTCACGCCAAAAGCCCGCTTGAAGGACTTGTTGAAAGTGGAAGTTCCACGAAATCCGCAAGCGAGGGCGACCTCGACTATCGGCATTGAGCTTTGTTCCAACAATTTCATGGCATGTTTCAACTGTGTCTGACGAGTGTATCTTTGTGGTGAGGTTCTGATATACTTGGCGAAGAGGCGTTCCAGCTGACGGGGAGAAATATTGAGGGACGAGGCCAACTTACTCAGCGGCAGCGGATATTCAATACTGGCTTCAATCTTATCTATCGCGGCGCTTAAGGTACGCGGAATGCCTCGAAACCTGTTCGCGGCAAAGCGTGGCTGTTGACTCAGTCCGGTTCGAACCGTCCCAGCCAAAAGCTGCGCTGCAACTTCGCCTGCCAGGCTGTGGCCAAGTCGTTCGCGGATCAGCGCCAAAGTAAGATCGAGGGCCGCCGTCTCGCCGGGACTCGTCACGACTAGACCGTCGCGACAAAAAATTGTATCTGACACCGACACGGTCGACACAGTTTCTTGCAATGCGGTTGCGCGGTTCCAGTGTTCGGTGCAGCGCAGGACATGTCCACTTTCGGCAAGCGTACGAATTGCAGCGCCAATCACACAAATCGACTTGCCGTGTCTTTTTGCAATGCGCGCGACAAGACGCACGGCACGTTCGTCGTCCACAGAGAGCGTATTACCAGTGCAAAGAATCATGGCGTCGTAGGACTTGGCTAAAGCAGATACACCCTCTGCTTCGGACAACGCTTGACCGACCGTGATCTGGATTCCGGATCGAGAGCGCAATTCAGTGCCGTTGATGCCAAACAGGAGTGACTGAACGAAACGCTCTCCGCTTAAGCGTCCAGCCAACGACAGCGCCTCGGCAATGGCTCCAAGAGCCAGCATTGAAAATCCGTCAGACAAGACAATGGCGATACGCAAACGCACATCCAGATCTTGCGATTCACGGCGCGTAAGTGTGCTGGACAGCAGATTGTCATCGAAGGAAGAGTACAAGGCCATTAATCAGACTCCGATAGCGCTAAGAACGGCGGGCATCCGGAGGCGAGATGTGCGTGTTTCCATTTCATTATCTGCGGAGTGCCGAGCAGCAAAGATCGCTTCTCGGGCCGAAAGCGGATGGAAACCGGTACGAGGATATTGCGGCCGCTGAGAATTCCGTTATTGAGTACCTGCTTCATCGTACGACCGTTGTTCATCTCAGAATTCGACGGCAGACAGTCCCGATGCGCTTGGACTCCCGATCCGCTTTGTAATCACCCCCGGTCAATGGGAGGATTGCCCAGACACCGCCTAAAGCGCGAAATGGAATGCCGGTCGGCAACTTGCAGCGAGGACGTCGACGTAGTTGATCTGATAGGGGTCCGGCTTGACGGAATTTGATGGCGATCGCACGATCTGGAATGTTCCGGCGTCCTCCATCACACCGATTCGTGGCCACTGGTAGGTGTGATTGTTCTCACAATCGACTTTTATCCGGCCTTGAGGCGCATTCACCTCTACCCGATAAATTTCCTCGCGAAGACGGTTTGCGTCCATTCCGTCAAGTGACCTCATCGCATTCGCAAACAAATGCACTTGGGAATAGGCCGCTTCGGCGCAGGTATCAATCGGCACCGAGCGGCCGAAGCGCTCAACAAATCGTTTGCAGAACAGACTGTTCTCCGGCGTCTCAATCGACGCGAAATACGGGGAAGAGGTGACATGACCCGAGAGTGGCAGATGTTTCATTTTCGAAAGATCCAGTTCACTAGCTGTCAGGCTGGCGATTACGATATCATTCGGAGTTATACCTCGCTCGTGAAATGCATCGTAAAGTCGAGTGGATCCTGATCCGACAACAGTCGACAGCACAACATTTGCTTTCGTCGACATTATGTCCGAGACGATATCGTCGATCTGACTATCAGCGCAATCAAGTGGAACATATCTCTCTCGAACGACCTTTCCGTTGCTTTGGGCAACGAGGTCCTTGATGACGCGGTTCGACTCCTGTGGGAACACGTAATCCGACCCCAGCAGATAATATGAAGCACGGCCCCTTTCGCACAGGTATCGGTGCAACTCTAGGTGCAGTTGATTGGGACAAGGTCCGGTAAATATTATGTTTGGTGAGTAATCAAACCCCTCATAGCATGTCGGATAAAACAGTATTGCGTTTCGTTTTTCCACACATGGTGTGACTGCTTTCCTGCTGAATGAGGTGGTACATCCGAAGATAACCGAAACCCCATCGTCCAACAGCAGCTTGTTCGCCAACTTGCTATATTGCTTGGGATCCGATCCCGGGTCGCAAATGATCGGATCAATCATTCGGCCGTCTAAACCACCGTTCAGGTTTATCTCGTCGATTGCGAGTATCGTCCCCCTAAGTTGCGAGCTTCCATACCACCTACTGAAACCCCGCTGTGAAAACAGAACTCCAACCGTCAAACTTTCCATTTTGCTGCTCCGAATTACTTGGCGTGTTTTGTGGCGATGTAGCACTCTGCGCTTGTCTACCCATTTCAAAACCGTTGGTCAGAACAAAAAGTTCTTCCCCTATTTTGCCGACCTTAGCTGGATCGTGTTGGCAGGCTTCTGAGTATCCAAAGTTAGCAGTTCGCTGGTATTTATTATTGACTCGGCAATAACGCACATCGATAGCCTTTTGCTCGTGGCCTGCCTTCGGATCAGTTCGTACGCTTCTCCTTCGCCAATGTCGTTGGCCCTGCAAAGAGTTTGGACAGCCTGCGCTATGACACGGTGAGATTTCAGACTTTCCTTTAACTTGGCGATTTTGGCAGATTGTATGCGTTCATACCGATGAATAGAACGTGCCATGATAAGCGCAGTCAGAACTCCGAATGTACGAATGGGCTTTCCGATAAATCCCGTGACGCCAATCTCGAGTAACGAGCGGATGACAGTAGGGTGTTCGAACTGGGCGATCGCGACAACCGGAACCGCGAGATGCGGTCGAACCCAGGGAAGGGTCTCAATGGACGCATCTTCGACGAGACAGAAAATCGTGTCGATTTCGGGGTCTATCGTAGTTGGAATCGGCCATTCGACGCTAACCGTACAGCCAATGCGTTTCAATTGATTAACGAGTTCGGAGCGTTCCTGGTCCGAGGGGTGAAGGACAAGAACCCGCAAACTGCGCAGTTCTCTCAGCAAAGCCTCGCCAGCCTTTGACATCGAACACCTTCCTTTCCTAGGTCGAACCGAGATTCAATCAATCGCCTCGTTTCGCGGAACGTCCCGGCCCAGTCAAGAACTCGACCGGGCGCTTAGTCCAATACTCCTGTCCAACCACGCGTCAGACAAATTATGCCAGTTCTGAGCAGGAAATCGCAAGCCTTGAACGCGGGGGTGGTGTGCGACCAGCCCTCTGCGAATTGTCAGAAGCGGTATGACAGGGGCGTCAAGCATTATCAGCCGATGCGCTGTTTGATAAAGCATCGCCCGTTTTTCAGGCTCGAGCTCGCGCCTTGCGACGTCGAACATCTTGTCTACCTGCTCGTTATGATAATAGCCGGTATTGAATCCACGTGGCGATGCATTGCGGGAATGCAATACCTGCTCTACCCAGACGTCGCACGACATACCCCAACTCATTTCGGATGCGTCGACTTCGCTATTCATGCCTTGGTGCCAGTCTTCACAGTACTCAACCCAGTCTTCGTTTATCCGCAAATCGACACCGATTCCGACGTTTCCCAGATTCCTGCGAATGCGTTCGGCAATGCCAACCGGATTCAATTGCCCGGAACCTGCGCGGGCGATACTGAATGTAAAGGTGAACCCGTCATTTACGCCCGCAGCGGCCAGAAGCTCACGCGCGCGCTGCGGCTGAAACGGGTACAAATCGGGAAAGCCGGGTTCATATGACGGCGAGGCGGGCGGCAGAATTCCGTTCATGGGTGCAGTGGCCGAACCGAAAAGCTCCTCACTCAAGCTCTTGCGGTCGATGGCGTGTAGCAATGCGCGTCGAACGCGCACGTCGTCGAGGGGCGCCTTGTTGATGTTCAAGGCGATGTACCAGACATAGGGAATAGGCCGTTCGGAAACAATGAAGCCAAGTCTGGAAAGTTCATCCAATGATGAGGGGTCGGGGCCATAGACGATATCCGCAGAATCACGAATTAGCGCCTCCGATCTATTTTCGCCCGAAGGGATCGGAGTAAACTCGATGAATTCTGTCGCCGCCGGCCGCCCCCAGTATCCCGAATACCGTCGTAACAGGGCACCATCGCCGTGCGGGGTCTCGAAGCGTTTCTCCAAAGCGTAAGGGCCGGTCCCGGGAGCTGACGCTCTTTTGCCGATGTTGGTACGGATGTATTCCGGACTGACCATAACGAAAGCGCCGGGCGCGTCCTCCTGCGTCGCGTAGCGCAGGAACTCGGGAAAAGGATCGGTGAGTTCGAGCTCGATCGTTCGAGCATCTGATACTCGGACACTTTTCAACGTTTCGATCGCCATTCTATTGTAGTCGAATGCCCTTTCGTCGAAATATGGAGACGACGTGTCCCACATTCTCTCAATGTTCATCCGCACCGCGTCGGCGTCGCATGTCGCACCGTCATGAAAGGTTACCCCTTCGCGCAGTCTGAACGTGTACCGCAACCCGTCCGGCGAAACCGAATGGCTGACTGCCAGAGACGGCACAAGCGATGTCACTGCCCCGATTTCCGAATTAAGGTTGTCTTCTACAAGACTATCGAACATTTGCTGGACCACGCGACCGGTGTTCCAACCACCGAAAGAACAAGGCGGATCAATATGGTCCACCTCCCAGTCCAGAGCGACCCGAATCACATCTTGTTGCACCTTTAAACCTCCAGAATTCTAAACTTTGGGCGCTGACTGTGGAATGTCACTCGGAACCGACCTCGGCAAAGGCGGCGGAACTGGCCATCGTCAGTGCGGTTGTAAGGCTCAATGCGGCCAACAGTCTGTTCATAGCTTGCGCTCCCTGAATAAAGACAGGCAGGACCAGACTCGTGGCGGAAATTTCATTGGGAACAATCACAAAGGAGTCCGCTAGGGCGTCAACGTCCAGCTTTGTCGCTTGGTGATTTCATGTGCTTCCTAGCACGCGATCATGATCCGCGCTTTTCATTGGCTTTGTCAAGTAGCTTCCCAACTTCGACAGTTAAACCGGCAAACCATTGATATTGCTTAACTGCCATTGCGGGTTTTGCCACAACGCGGCGGCTCAGGCGGGTTTAGCGAGGCTCAGGGCGTCGAAGAGGTCGAGTTGTTCGGGCTGGGTTTTCGATATTTCGGTGAAGGTTCTGGGGCCGATGTGTGTGGTGTGTTTCTGGATGCGCGCCAGCAGATCAAGCGCCGTGCGCGGGCTGGCGCTGTGCCCCTTGGCTTTCAGCCGCATGCGCATCACGCGGTAGAGCACCAGGGCCAGGAAACAGATCAGGGCATGGGCCCGGATGCGGTCCGGCAGGCGGTGATGCACCGGGGCGTTCTCGATGTCGGATTTCAGCACCCGGAAGCCCCGTTCGATGTCGGCGAGGGACTTGTAGCGGGCGACGGCTTCGGCGGGGGTGAGGTCGGGGGCGTTGGTCAGCAGCGCGAGCTTGCCGTCAAAGAGTTCGGCTTCGGCAATCGCCGCCTTGTCCAGCGACCAGGAGAACCGATCGGCGGTGTAATCGGCCTTGAGAAAGCGGGTGAGTTCCGCTTCTGCGACGGCGCGGGTGAAGCGACTGTAGGCGCCGCGATCGGAGGCCCGGCGGCCCCGGGCTGTCTTGCCCTCATCCTGAGCGTCGAGCCGTGTGGTCATTTTCTCGGCCATGGCCTCGAGTTCACCGATCCGGTCCCGGCGGCGCGCCGATTGCAGAGCGGCACGATCGGGGTCATGCGCCACGATCAGGCGGTGGTCGGCGAAGCGCGCCTCGGCCAAACCATCTTCGGAGAAGGCAAGCCCGTGGAAGGTCCCGACCAGTTCGGTGTAGCGCCGTGCCGGCACGGCCAGAATGAACTCGAGCTTGCGACCGTCCTGATCGGCAAGCGCGGTGAGTTCGCCGATGTTCTCAAAGCTCAGCAGCCCCCGATCGGCCACCAGGATAACACGCTGCACCGGAAAGCGCTGCAGCACCGTCTTGAGCATCGCTTGGAGTGTCTTCGTCTCGGCGACATTGCCGGGATGGACCGTATGCATAAGCGGCAGCCCCTCGGCGGTCTGCACGACGCCGAGCACGAACTGGCGGGCGATGCCGCCGGTTTCCTTGTTCATGCCAAAGGCGCGCAGGTCGTCGTCGACCTCTCCCTCGCCATGGATGCGCACGGTGGTCAGGTCATAAAAGACAATCGCCAGATCATGATCGACGAGGGGGCGGATCTGGCGGGCAAGTTCGATCTCCACGACCTGCGCATGATCCATCAGCGCATCCATCGCGCGCAGCAAATGCTGATGGGTCACACCCTCGGGCATCGCGGGCATGGCCACCGTCTCCAGCCAGCGCAGGCAGCCCAGCTTGCTGTCCGGGGCGCAGAGGCGGTTGAACACCATGGCGCGGATCAGCGCCTCGGCATCGATCTCGCGCCGTCCCGAGCGCAGCACACGCTGCAAGGCGCGATCAAAGCCGAGGTCTTTCCAGAGCTCGTGCAGGGTAAAGACGTCGCCATAGGACTTGGCGCTTTCGGGGATGATATCGAAAGCCGTGTTTTCTGTTCGCCCGAGCACCCTGTTCAGCCCGTTGATGAGCGGGTCGAGCTTTTGTGGGGTAAGGTCATCGATCCGACCGAGACTGGCAACAACGCGATGTCGGACCTTTCCGGCATCGTCGCGGAAGCCCTCGACGAGTTGGAGATAGCGGCGTCCGCCGGATTGCGTGATCTTGGTATACATGCCGCAACCATATCATTCCGCAACCTCACCAATCAATGCTATAAATGAGGATGGCGTGCCACAACACTACCTTTCGTATTAGGACCTCTCGGCGCCGCGAACGCGTTGATTTTATTCACACGCAACATCGCCGCGCCTCGGAAATCGACCGCTAACTGTCGAAGTTGGGTAGCTTAGGTGGAGTTGGAGTTCCGCCGACTTTGAACTGATGCGGTGGATGCCCTCACAATCGGCATCTTGTGAGCTACTCCCCGATCGTTGGACAGGATCTGGCGTAATTTAAGCTACTCGTTGCACCTGCTGATCGGGTTGGTTGATATCATTTCTCTGCCAGTAGACCAGCGCCGGTGGCTTGCCGCCGAGGGCCGAGTGAGGGCGCTGGTGGTTGTAGAAGGTCATCCATTTCCGGATGGCCGCCTTCGCTTCTGACCCGGTTTCCCAAGCGTGCAGGTAGACGCATTCGTATTTCAGCGTCCGCCACAGTCGCTCGATGAAGATATTGTCGAGAAACCGGCCTTTTCCATCCATTGAGATGCGCACGCTGGATCGGCGCAAGCGGTCCGTCCAGGCGAGGGTGAAGACCATCAGCTTGACGGTCTTTTGCGACAATGCGCCTTTCGTGCGCACGGTGCGATGGCGGACCGTGGAAAAGACGCTCTCGATGGGGTTGGCGGTTCGCAGATGCTCCCAGTGTTCGGCGGGATAGTCGAAGAATGCCAGCAGCGCCTCGAGGTCCTTGGTCAGGCAGGCGACCGCCGGGGCGAACTTGGTGCCGTATTTTTCCTTGAAGGTGTCGATGGCCGCCAAGGCGGCGGCCCGGGTCTCGCCGTGATGGATGTCGCGCAGATCAGAGCTCACGGTCGGTGCCATCGACTTCGGGAACTTGTTCAGAACATTTGCGACCTTGTGGAACCAGCAGCGCTGGTGGCGGGTTCCCGGGAAGACCTCGTCGAGGGCCTTCCAGAACCCGAGCGCCCCGTCTCCCATCAGGGCCATGTAGCTGGCGGCCGATGTGGTCTCGACATTGGCGCGTGGCAGGTAGGGGTAAACGTCGAGGTCGAGCTTCGGAGGCCGTTTCTCGACATGGCACAGAACGAGGTGCTTCACGGCATCGAAGCCGACGGCGCCCAACTGCAGGGCCCTCTTCACGGCGGCGTGCAGATCGTCGATGTCGAAAGTCTCGAGCAGGCGCAAAACCTGGACATACTCGCGGCGTCCGGCCTTGATCATCCGTGCCTCCATCAGGCGGCGCAGGGTTGCGAACTCTGGCGGCAAATCCCATTCAGCCAAGGGCGCTGCCTGATCCAGGGCATTGATCTTACGCTCGACCAGCGGAAGGTAGTGAACCGGATCGAAGACCATGTCCTCGCGATCGTGGCAGCGCGAGTGACGCGCGATGACCTCGCCACCGCAGCCGATGACCACCTCTCCGACATAGCCGCGGATCCAGACGTCGCGGTGACCGTAGGCGACCGGCACCGAATAGTCATTGGTCTTGTAGCGCACCAGTGCCTGGGAACTGACCCGTCCGGTAGCCTGATCGCAGGCATCGAATGGCGCCGCGGGAAGTTCGGACATCGCCGCCAAATCCCGCGCGAGGCGTTGACCGATGGTCTCGGACTGGCCGCGCAGAACATCCGCCTGGCGCTTGCGGCACTGATCCTCCAGGTCGGCGTTAAATGCGTCCCAGGACGCGAACTGCGGGATCGGCACCATGAAGTTGCGGCGGGAGTAGCCGACCAGGCCCTCCGCGTTGCCCTTGTCGTTACCCTTGCCCGGCCGCCCGTAACGATCGCGGAACAGGTAATGCGACAGGAACCCGCCGAAGAGCGTGGCCCGCTGACGCGTACCGTCTGGCAGGATCTTCGCGACCAGGCATCTGTCATTGTCGTAGAGCACCGAGACCGGCACCTTGCCGAAGAAGGCAAAGGCGTGAACGTGGCCATCGACCCAAGCCTCGGCAGTGGCCGCCGGATAGGCTCGCACGAAGCAGGCATCGCTGTGAGGCAGGTCCATGACAAAGAAATGCGCCTTCTGCTCGACACCGTCGATGACGACTACCGCCTCGCCGAAGTCGGCCTGGGCATGTCCGGGCGGATGCGCCAGCGGCACGAACATCTCGCGGCCCCGCCGTTCACGCTGGCGCATGTAATCCTTCACGATCGTGTAGCCGCCGGTGAACCCGTGCTCATCGCGAAGCCGCTCGAACACCCGCTTCGCCGTATGGCGCTGCTTCCGGTGGACCTCCCGATCGCCGTCCAACCAGCCGTCGATGATCTCGGTAAATCCATCCAGCTTCGGCCGCTTCACCGGTGCCGTCCGCCGATACCCGGGCGGAACCGAGAACGCCATCATCTTGGCTACGCTGTCGCGCGAGATGTTGAAATGCCGGGCCGCCTCTCGCTGGCTCATACCTTCCGCACAAGCCAGACGAACCTTCCGATACAAGTCCACGGTGAAAATCCTCCCACCCTCCCTGCCGCCAGAAAGGGTAAAGGTGGACGACTATTCCGCCGCCCGCAGCAGGTTCATCCCGCCGCTACCGTGGCCGACTTTTGCACCGCCGTTCTCATCGATCCGCCGCATCAAGCCGAGGTTCCGCTCGGTCTCGCCCTTCGGCGTATAATAGAAGGACGAGCGCGCGATCGACAGCAGCTTGCACTGCTGACCGATCGATAAATCCGGGTGATCAGGCTCGATCATGCCGCGCCTCACTTCCCGCCCCAGGGCTTGAGCTTTCGTTCCAAAAAAGAGTTGGCCACCGCCAGCTCCCCGATCTTGGCGTGCAATTCTTTCACCTGCTCCTCATCAATCTCGGGCTTCTTGCGACCGCCGCGCTCGAACACGCCGGACGCGCCCTCCAGCAGCGCACGTTTCCATTGGTGGATCATCGTTGGATGGACCCCGAACCGGCTCGCCAGCTCGGCGGCGGTCTCCTCGCCCTTCAGGGCCTCCAGCGCGACCTTCGCCTTGAACTCGGGCGCGTGCTGCTTGCGTTTAGACATCTCTGATCTCCTTCTCGTCGAAGATCAGCAGACTGCAAAGCGTAGCTTATGTCAGTGTCCGAATTTCGGGGGGTAGCTCACCGTGGCGTCATGGAAGGCCACATTCAGAGGCCTGACACACGTCCGATCGAAGACCCTGCCGAAAGACCGAAGATAACGCTTGCCAAACAGGAGGCATCTACACACGATCTTGCCACAAAAAACGCAGAGCGCCGAGGGTCGATGTGATCATCCGGGATGGAACAATTACCCTGCGGCAATCACCCACACGCCACCGAGTGTTGTTGCCCAGCCCAGTCCCCGAATGGCTTTTGTTCCGGTCAGCGCGCGACCTGCCGCGACGGCCAGGGCAACACCGATCCCGTGCAAAAGAGCCGTCGAAAATGCGAACCCGACTCCGAAGCTAAGCGCTGCGGCTGTCCCCAGTTCACCGCCATGCGCATGGCCGTGAAACAGCGCGAACACTCCGACAATACCCGCTGCCGCAAAGACCGGCAGAGATAGGGACAGGGCAACTGCAAGCCCCAACGCAAGGACGGATAACAGTATCATCGGCTCCACGAACGGCAGACCATACCCGAACACCGCCGCGACGTAGCCCAGCATCATAACGCCGACAAACGACGCAGGAAGCGCCCAAAGCGCGCGTCCCCCGAGCACGGCAGCCCAGAGGCCCACTGCTATCATCGCAAGAATGTGGTCGAGACCGAACACAGGATGCGACAGGCCCGCGGCAAACGAGCCATATTGTTCCGGGCTGAGATGTGCGACTGTCGGGGTTGCACCAAGCGCGAGTATTGCAGTTGTGAGAATTCGTTTCATGGTCGGTTCCTTCCTGTTTGGGTCGGTCAGCACACCCACAATACTGCCCGTCGCGTTGAGTTCTTCGATTGTGAGTGGCGTTCCTATCAGCAGGGCCTGTTCCGTGACGGCAATGGCCAAATTGAGAAAATAGCTCCTCACCAAATTTCTGCCTCTGCCAGAGGCTACGGCCTTTTGTCAAATCGCCGTGCGATATCCAGTAGAACCTCGTCTTTCCCTGGCCTGCCCATCAACATCATCCCAATGGGAAGACCATTTTTCGAGACGCCTGTAGGCAGACTGATACAGGGCAATCCTGCAAGGTTACCAAGCCAGCAGAACCACGTCATACTATCTTGTGTAGTGACATTGCGTCCGCCGAATTTCTGACGATCCTCGCCGTGGCGCGGTGCGACGACAGGCAGCGTCGGGAGGGCCAAGGCATCCCAGTCGCCGAGTCCATTCAAGAGAAGGTCGCTAAACCGCGCGCGCAGTTTCTGGGCATGCAGTGCCTCTTGCGCTGTAAGTTGTTTCCCTGCTTCCAAATGTGCTCTTGTGACTGACGAGAAGCCGCTGTCAGTGCGGGAAAGCAGGGCTTCGTGAAAGGATGACGCCTCGACATGCAAAATGGTCTCCCAAGCCGCAAAGTAACTGCACATGTCAGGCAACGAAGCATCAGCCACAGTGACATCCGGCGCAGACAATGCGCTGCACACGACTCTGTTCACCTCGTCAGCACGCTCCAGCCCTGCACCGGTGAGGTGGAAAACCCGGAGCTTTTCCGGGGCGGTCTCCGGGCTGAACGGCTTTGCCAGCGTGGTAGACGCATCCCGCTTGTCGGCTCCAAGAAAATAGGGCAGCAGAAGGGCGATGTCATCCAAACCAGCTGCGATCGGCCCCGGCGCGTCCAGCGACCAACTCAGTGGCAGAACGCCATGCCGAGACGCCCTCCCGTAAGTGGGCTTGAACCCGTAGACACCACAGGCAGATGACGGAATCCGTACAGACCCGCCTGTATCACTGCCAAGGGCCGCTCCGACAATGCCAGCGGCAACCGCCGCTGCTGAACCGCCGCTGCTGCCACCAGTGATATGCTCCTGGTTATGCGGGTTGCGCGTCGCACCGATACTCGACGTGGAGTTTGTCGCGCCGAATGCCCATTCGTGCATGTTCGTCTTGCCAAAGATGACAGCGCCAGCGGCACGGAGGTTGGCGACAATAGTTGCGTCCATACCCTTTGGCTCCAACGGCAGAGCGTTCGAGCAGGCAGTGGTGGAATAGTCCTTCGTAAGATAATTGTCTTTGACCGCGATTGGCACACCATCGATGGGACTGAGGGGTTTGCCCGTCTTTCGCCTCTGGGTTGCCGCTTTGGCTTGAGCGATGACGATTTCTTCGTCTATTGCGACGAACGCATTCAAGTCGGCCAGTTGCGTTGCGCGCTCAAGAGACTGCTTTGCCAGGGAGTCGGGCGTTTGCCGTCCCTCTGCCAAAGCGACAACAAGCTCGGATAAGCTCTCACTTTTCGACACTGCTTAGAGCCTCCGGTAAAAAAATATGGGCCGGTTCACTGAACTGATCAACTTTCAACTTCGAAAGCCCACTGCGAATGCGTGCCAGAGTTGCCTTGATGCGCTTGAGCTGATCCTCGCTGAGTTGATCTGGCATCTCACACACCCAACAATTCCTGTTGCAGCTCTTTGTCAGCGCGCAGGCTGTCGCGATCCGTCTCTATACTGATCGTGCCTTTTTCCATCACGTAGGCGCGTTCCGAAATCGACAAACAAAAATCGAGGTTCTGTTCAGCGACAAGAATTGCAATTTTATGCTCTTCGTTGATCCGTTTTAAAACCCCGGCCATTTCGTCGATGATCGAGGGTTGAACACCCTCGGTCGGTTCATCGAGCAGAAGAATTTTCGGTCGTGTTGCGAGGGCCCGGGCCAAGGCCAGGACCTGTTGTTGTCCGCCGGACAATCCGCCCGCGAGATCGTTGGCCTTGGGTTGCAAGAGGGGAAAATCCTCCAGTATCGCCGCGACGGTTTTCTTTGCCTCAAAGCCATTTGATGCTGCTGCAACGGCGATGTTCTCGGTCACAGACATCCGCGGGAAGACGAACCGGCCTTGAGGTACGTAACCCAATCCAAGGCGGGCCCGTTTTGCCGGTGATGGCGGCGCTGTTTCACCGGCAATCTCGACCGAACCTGACGTCGCCTTGATAAGTCCTGTCGCGTAGCGCATCAGAGTGGATTTCCCGACCCCGTTACGCCCAAGAAGGGCAACGATTTCAGCGGCGTTCACGTGTATGGAGACATCCCGAATGATAGTGGTCTTTCCATATCCACCAGTGGCGTTCTTGATCTTAAACATGCTCGCCTCTCCCCAAATAGATATCGAGGACAGCATCGTTCGCTCTGAGCGTCTCAATATCCCCTTCTGCAAAAAACTCGCCTTGGTGGAGCACAGTCACATGTCCTTCCAGCGTGCGCACGAATTCCATGTCATGCTCGACGACAACCACCGTCGTATGCTTGGCCAAGGTACGGACCAGCAAGGACAGCTCGCGAGTTTCCTCATTTGTCATGCCCGCGGCTGGTTCATCCAGAAGCACGACACGAGGTGCAAGACAGAGCACCATTCCGATATCGAGCCACTGCTGCTGACCATGTGAAAGAGCTGAGGCCTGCACAGACTTCTGTTCTTCCATGCCCAACATCCCGAGAATGCGGGTCGCGGTTTTATCGGCTTGTACCGTGTCTCTTGTGCGTGCAAAAGCTGCGATCCAGAGGTTTTCCATCACGGTGTTTTCACCAAAGACCTGGGGTTTCTGGTTCTTGACGCCCATCCCCTTGTGAACCCGCTCGAAGATTGCCGTCTTCGTAATGTCGTCCTTGTCGAGAAGGATCTTGCCACCTTCGGGGCGATAGATGCCCACGCAGGTTTTCAAGAACGAGCTTTTACCCGCACCGTTTGGCCCGATGAGTGAATAGGGCCGACCGGATGCAAAGTCGAGCGAGACCTTGTTGACCGGAATTACGCCGCCAAATCGCTTGAAGGCTTCATCGGTCGAAAGGTTCTTCGCGGGACCGGCCTGGGCTGCGGCCTCTTCGAGAATGCTGTCGAGCACTTCGGTGTCGATCTTCACTGCCCCTGCACTACGAGCGGCATCGTTGGGATCAGCCAGGAACTTCTTCCAGAGAGTATCCAGTGCACCCAGAAACCCGTTATGCAAAAACATTACCAAGAGGATGAGTGTCGTGCCGAGGATCAAAGTCGTTTGACCGCCTGCTGCTCCACCGCCAAGCCAGAATGAAAGACCCCCGATGATAAGGGCACCCAAGAAAGGCCCGGCGAGTGTTCCCAGGCCGCCCACCAAGACATAAATCGGAACGAGAAGTGCTTCCTGGACGGAGAAAATCGATGGGTTAAGGTAGTTTGCCCACAATGCGAAGAGTGCGCCCGAAAGCCCTGCAACGGCACCTGAATAGGCAAAGTTCAACAGCTGATATTTGCGGATATCGTAGCCCAGAAGCTCCGTTTTCTCGATATCGATGCGAATGCAATCCACGATCTTGCCGAAGTTGCTTCGCATTAGCCAGCGCGTGAAGAAATAGACTGCTGCGGTGACGACGACGACAGTTGCGAAGGCCTCGTTCGGACCAAGCTTTTTGGCTTCGGAGCCAAACCCCAGAATGATCCCGGGGATGTTTGAGAGTCCGTTGTCGCCGCCGATACGGGCTTCACCCACGTCCAATTTGAAAGTCTGGGTCACCGACCAAAGCAACAGGGTAAAAGTGTAGGACAGGATCGTGCTCTGCAACTCACCCATGCGAGAGTAGAAGATAACATAGCCGAGGGCGACCGCGATCAGAGCGCCGAAAACAGCCGCGGATGGTAAGGCCCAGATCAAAGTCATGCCGGACGACGGCGCTAAGTTGATCGCAATGACTGCGCCAAAGTAACCGCCCAATCCGTAGAAGGCCGTCTGAGCCAGGCTGAGCAGACCTCCACGCCCCCAGATGACATCCAGGCTCAGACCCAAAAGGCCAAAGATAACCCAGGATGTGGCAACGAAAGCGAGGTATGGATTCAAGGTTCCAGACAGAGCCAGTGCGATAATTGTGGCAAGCGCTGGAAAGATCAGGCCTGCATTTTTATGGAGTTTTTCAAACATATCCGATGGCCTCTAAAGCTTTCGGCGCCATTTGGCGGAAATACCCATCGGGTAGAGCCAAAGCAGAATGGCGGTCACGAGGAAGAAGAAGACATCGCCAACCACGGATGTCATGAAACTGGCGGTCACGGATGCACCGCCGCCGAGGCCAAGGGCTGCAAGAGCACTCCCCGTCAATGTGACCGGCCCGGCTACGACAACCGTAAGGAAGCCTTTTACAGCGAAGAAAAGGCCCATCGAAGGCGTTGCCGGAATGATTGGAAGCAGGATTGCACCCGCAAGCCCGGCGAGGCCACTCCCGATCGCAAAAGTCATAGTATTGACCCGAGACGAGTCGATGCCAATCGCCTGAGCCATTTGCGGCTGCTGGATTGAGGCTCGGGCCTTCATTCCATAGACCGTGTGCGTCATGAGCAAATAGATAAAGGCGAGCATGACTGCCGCCACGAAAATCATCAGGATCGGGTATACTGCGAGGCTGTAGTCACCGACTTTGAAACTCCACTGCGGCATCCCGATGCCGGGCGACACAGTTCCGAACAATAGAATCGCAACCTGGTTGAAGACCATGCCAAGGCCCCACGTTGCCAGCATTGTGTCAAAGAGCCGTCCATAGAGCTTGCGTATGATCAACAACTCGACCACTGCGCCGATAATCATGGTCGTGACCACGGCAAAGGGTATGGCCAGCAGAAATGGAAGCCCGATCTGTGTCGCGGTCAGTGCCGAATAAGCTCCGACCATGATAAACTCGCCATGCGCGAGGTTGATCACTCCCATCAGGCCATACACAACGGCAAGGCCAAGCGTGGCGATCAACAGAATGGATGCGCTAGATAAAGATGACAGCAAAACTGTCGCCAAGAAATCGAGTTCCATGGATCCTCCCGAAGCTGGGGCAACCTTCGAGGCCGCCCCTTTTGTTGTGTGGTGTCGTTTAGTTTTCTGGGGTGAAGTGCTCTACCACATCAGGATTATCCACCAAGTTGCAGATCTCATTTTCAAACGTCGGTGCAGTGTCCGTGAAGGTCTCGACGATATCGAAACCGTTATTGGCGTTGCCACGCGCGATGTACATATTCTGCCGCAGGTGGTGCGAACCTGGCTCAAGCGTGACCGTGCCGTTTGGGGCTTCGTAAGAAATCCCACTTTGCAGTGCCGCGATCACCTCATCGGTGTCGGTCGTTCCGGCCTGATTCGCAGCCGCGGCCCAAAGATGGACAGCGTTCCAGACGTCTACGGATCCGGTAACCACCGGCGTGTCGGTTCCATAGGCTTCTTCCCATGCTGCGAGAAATTTGGCGTTGGTCTCGCCTGAGGCAGAAGGGAAGTAATTCATCACTGACATATAGCCCTCGCCCGCCTGTGGTGACACGACGATCTGCTGGTTGCCCGAGCCGTAATTCGTGGAGATAAGGCCGATGTCTTCTTTCAGACCAGCCGCCGCGAATTGTTCAAGGAAACCCGTTTGCGCAGAACCCACGGGAATTGCGACGACAACATCTGGTTTCGCGGCCTGAATTTTCTGTATGGTTGGCGCATAGTCTGTCATGGAGAGGGGGAGATAATCTTCTCCAACAACCTCGGCACCGAGCTCTTCCGCATACTTGTGAATCCAGTAACCGGAAATCGTGCCAAAATTGTAGTCAGGAGCCATGATATAGACGCGCGGACCATAATTTTCGACAGCCCATTTCATCAGAATGCTCAACTGCTGGGAGGCTGACGAACCGGTCACGAACGTGTTGCGATCGCAGGCACCGCCCTCGTAGAGCGACGAATAGAAGTAAGGGATGTTCGCCTCGCGCAGAATCGGGCGGAGGGCCTCTCGCGAGGAACTGGTCAAACCCGCGAACATGGCCGAAATTCCATCCCGCAGGACGGCGGTTTGTGCGAACTGAGTGTATTTGGAAAGTTCAGACTGAGCGTCATACCCGACGACAACGATGTCTTCGCCATTTACTCCACCGGCTTCGTTGATGCTGGCAACAGCCAGATCAAGCGCTTGGTCTTGTTGTATTCCGTATATGTTCAATCCACCGGAGAGGTCGAATATCGCGCCGATCTTGACCTCGGCAAAGGCGGCGGATGTGGTCATCGTCAGTGCGGTTGTAAGGCTCAATGCCGCTAGCAGTTTGTTCATAGCTTACGCTCCCTGAATAAAGACAGGCTGAACCAGACTCGCGGCGGGAATTTCATTGAGGATAATCACAAGCGTCCCGCTAGGGCGTCAACGTCCAGCTGTGTCGCTTGGTGATTTTATGTGCTTCCTAGCACGCGGCGATGATCTGCACTTTTCATTGGCTTTGTCAAGTAGCTTAACTTTGTCAAGTAGCTTAAGCGCCCGGTCGCGACTGATGCCATGCCGAGTGGATCTAAGAAGGCTTCGGCGGCGTGCTCCAGGTCGACGGCTATGCTGGCTACAACCGGTTGCTCGCCCCTGATCGGGTCGGCCCCGATATCCGGCTGGCTTTCTGTTGGGCGCTCGCCCGGCGCAAGCTGGTCGAGATCACCCGCACCGGCCCGGCGCCAATTGCGGAAGAGGGCGTGAAGCGTATCGGCGACCTCTACCGCGTCGAGGCTGAGATCCGGGGGCGTGATCCCGTCGCCCGCCGCGCGGCGCGACAGGAACGCTCCGCACCGATCGTCGCAGACCTCGAAGCCTGGCTCACACACCATCGCGCCCGTGTCGCGACTAAATCGACACTGGGCGAGGCATTGAAATACATGGCCAAATACAGAGACGGCCTCTGCCTGTTCCTGACCGATGGCCGGATCGAACTCGATAACAACACCGTCGAGCGGACAACGCGTCTCATCGCGTTGAACGTAAGCGTTCGGTCTGACCGCTATCCGTTCCAGAGCCAGGGCAGCAGATCGTCGACCTTGGTGATCTTGTAGTCGGGGATGCAGGCGTGTCAACGCCGCCTGAACTTTCCCCAGAAGTGCCGAAGTAAAATTCCCCACTCTGACGGGTCCGGTAATCAGCCGGTTTCAGGGATTGGCGGCCCCGTTCTTGGGTGGGCGACCGCGGCGCTTCGGCGGCGGTGGCGGTGTGATGCGGGCGTTGGCCCTGACATGCTCGGGGATGAGGTCCGCCCTCCACGGCGCAACAGATCCGTCAGTGGGTCGGCGGAAAATCCTTCTGGCGCGCGAAACGCGACAACCGTATCCTTCGTCATGTGGCATATCCTTTTCTCTGCGAGAACTGCGGCGCGTCAACAACGCCTTGATATGCCACCCAATCTCCCCGTCACCAACTTTCAGCTATAGCTCCCTTCGTGATCAGGGAGATGGCTGGGCCTGTCTCGCTTTCGTTCCGCCTCAAGTGCTCGTTTCGAATGCGACAGCGCTTTTCCATTGATGCATTCGAAGATCGCCATCTCAGCTTGCCGCCTCGTTTCCCATGACCGCCGCCAGATCAGTTCGGCCTTGATGGTTTTGAAGAACCCAAGGCGCGGTCTTGACATACCGCAAGGTGAATGGTCTATTGTTCATCGGGCTGGGAAGCCGATCAAATTCCGACCGGCAGTCAGCGCGTCGCACGAAGTGATGGCAGGTCAATTTGGTCCTGCGGCTGCGCCGCTCCCGAAATCCCAAATCTCTCTCGCCATTTCTTTGTGCTAGCTGCGTGTCGCTTACTTCACGAAGCCAAAGAGGAACACATCATGGCAAAAATCCAGAAAACCCCGTTTCACGCAGTTGGCGAGAAGATGGGAGCGGATATGAGAGAGCTTTTCGGTTACTATCTTCCGTGGCACTACAACCCGGGACCGGAGGCGGAACACCTTGCGACCCGTGACAAGGCAAGCCTTTGCGATCTTCATTATATGGCGGAATTTTCGGTCTCTGGACCGGACGCTTTGAAATTTGTCCAGCAGGTGGCCACGGCGAACGTGTCTGAGCTGAAACCGGGCTCGATCAAGTACTCGACCTTTTGCAACGCCGAAGGCCAAATGATAGATGACGGAACGATCTGGTGTTTCGAGCCTGATGAATACATGCTGATCACGGGGGACGAGACCGATTTCTCATGGTTTCAAGAACAGGCCGATCGCTTTGACGTCAGTATTAAGAACGTGACCGATCAACACACCACACTTGCGCTGCAAGGACCGAACTCGCGTCAGGTCTTGCAGCAGGTCACGTCTGCGCCGATAAATGACATCAAATACTACAAATTCATCAAGGGCGACGTGGCCGGTGTTGCCTGTGTGATTGCGCGTATGGGCTACACTGGCGAGTTCGGGTTTGAATTGCACTGTGATCCTGAAGAGGCCGAGAAGGTCTGGAATGCTCTGTTCGAAGCCGGAGAGAAACACGGTCTTGTTCCTCTGGGGCAGTGCGGGCTGGAAAGCGTCCGTCAGGAGGCCGGCTACGTCCTGGTCGGCAACGAGCATAACAAGCAGACCAATCCGTTGGAAGCCGGCCTGGGCTGGACGGTCGATTTCAACAAACGCGATTTTTGCGGAAAGGCCGCGCTGGAGAAAATCCGGGATCAGGGGATCAACCGCACGCTGGTATGGTTCGATGTTCTGGACGGTACGGTCATAAGCACCGGTGATGCCGTAATCGCCGGTGGAAAGGAAATCGGCCGGGTCACAAGCGGATCGTACTCTCCGGGCCGGAAGAAGGGCACCGCGATGGCCTATGTCGCGACGGAATACGCAATAAGCGGTGTTTGCTACGATCTGAAGGACAAGGCTGCCAGCCATTCTGCGAAACTGTCCCTAGTGCCCCTGTTCGACCCTTGCAAGGTCAGAAGCAGAACGTTCGTTCGGTAATTGACAAATCAGGCGGGCGGATAAAACTCTATGTACTTGTCATCAAAAGACGAAGAGCGACTGCGCTTGTTTCTTGCGGCAGAACTCGCCCGCCGCCGAAAGGCTCGCGGATTGCAACTCACTTACCCCGAGGCCTATGCCCTTATCGCAGACGACATTTGCGAGGGTGCCCGAGACGGCAAATCGGTTGCGGAACTGATGTCACTGGGCACACTAATCCTGACCGAAAGCGATGTGTTGCCAGGCGTTTCGACACTCCTGGAAACCATCATGGTCGAGGCTATGTTCGAGGACGGTCAGAAACTGGTTTGTGTTCATAATCCGATACAGAAAGCAGATCTTCCGGCCTCAACGGAAATACCGGGAAAAATCGAGTTCGCCGACACGGATATAGAGATCAATTCCGGCCGAAAGGCAGTCGAAGTTACTGTTGTGAACACTGGTGATCGCCCGATCCAGGTGGGTTCGCATTTCCACTTTTTCGAAGTGAACAGCGCTCTCCGGTTCGATCGGTCATTAGGGTACGGTCGTCGGCTTGCAATCCCCGCGGGCACGGCCGTTCGATTCGAACCTGGTGCGGACATGACCGTACAACTGATTGAGTTTGGAGGGAAAAAGGCTTTTAGCAAGCCAGAAACGATTGAAAAGGGCGACGCTGAAACGACTTGAGCCATGCCGGACGGAAGATGTCGTTCCTATGACTTCCCGAAAGCATGGCGGTGATAACAGAAAAGAAAAATCAAGATGAAAATCACACGCCGCCAATATGCTGATCTCTATGGTCCTACCCGTCGAGACAAAATAAGACTCGGAGATACGTCTCTTTGGATCGAAATCGAAGAAGATCTGACGGGAAAAGGCGATGAATTGGTATTTGGCGCTCCCAAAACCTTGCGAGCGGGTGCAGGCGCAAACGTAGACACCTTATCGCGCTGCGGTGCACTGGACCTTGTCATCACAAATGCGATCATCGTTGATCCGATTTTGGGAGTGATCAAGGCCGATATTGGCATAAAGAACGGACGTATCGCAGGTATCGGGAAGGCTGGCGACCCCAACATAATGGATGGCGTGGCTCCGGACCTCATTGTCGGCCCGTCCACGGATGTTCGTGCGGCCGAGGGGCTGATCGCTACCGCCGGGGGAATTGACTGTCATGTTCACTTTATCGATCCAGGACAGTGTGGAGAGGCGCTTTCGTCCGGAATCACCACGCTCATCGGCGGTGGTCTGGGCGCGACCACGGTACCCATTGCATCGACCGGCGTTCAAAATCTGGCAATCATGCTCAGAGCCGCAGAGGATTTTCCGCTCAATTTCGGTTTCTTCGGAAAGGGCGGCTCATACACGGTAGAACCGTTGGCCGAGCAACTTCGAAGCGGTGCCGGCGGGCTGAAGATTCACGAAGACTGGGGGGCCATGCCTCCGGTAATCAATGCATGTTTGGAGGCCGGCAATGAATTCGATGTTCAGATACAGTTACACGCGGATACCCTGAATGAAGCCGGCTATCTGCAGTCAACCATGGAAGCGATAGCGGGCAGAACGATCCATGCCTATCACGTCGAAGGGGCGGCAGGCGGACACGCGCCTGATATTCTTGAAATTTGCGGATACGAAAACGTACTTCCCTCGTCAACCAATCCGACCAATCCATACACAATAAATACGTTCGATGAACATTTTGACATGACGATGACAAGTCACCACCTGAACCCGAGGGTTCCCGAGGATATTGCGTTTGCTGAGTCGCGCATCCGTCATGAGACCATAGCCGCCGAGGACGTTTTGCACGACATGGGGGCTATCAGCGCAATGGGGTCCGATTCCCAGGGCATGGGGCGCATCGCAGAGACGATCTGCCGGACTTGGCAGCTTGCATCGCACATGAAATCCCAGCGCGGTGCGCTGGACGAGGATCGGCCCAACGGAAACGATAACCAGCGCGTGCTTCGCTACATTGCGAAGTACACAATCAACCCGGCAATAATTTTCGGCATGGCGGGTGAGGTTGGCTCACTTGAAGTCGGCAAGATGGCTGACATAGTGCTCTGGAAGCCCAAGTTTTTCGGAATTCACCCCGAGATCGTTTTCAAGGGCGGTTTTCCGGTCTGGGCGGTTATGGGCGAGCCAAGCGCTTCGTTGATGACTTGCGCACCGCTGCAATACAGGCCTCAATGGGGGGCATTCGGCCTTGGCAACGCCGAATTGTCGGCCACATTCATGGCAAAAGTGGCCATCGATGACGGAATTCCGGAAAGGCTTGGACTACGCAAGAAATGTTTGCCTCTGAGTGGAGCGAGGCAACTCTCGAAGAGAGATATGATAAGGAATTCCACCCTGCCGAAAGTACGGGTCGACCCGGAAACCTATCGGGTTACAATTGATGATATCGAATGCGATCACAAGCCCATGGCCAAAGTGCCACTTGGCCGCCTTTATAGCCTCCGGTGATGGACAACATGAAAAACGAGTTGATACGAATAGGAATTGGCGGGCCAGTGGGAGCTGGGAAAACCCTTCTGATCGAAAAGCTGTTACCAAAGATGATTGCGGACGGCCTGAACGTCGTCGTGGTCACAAACGATCTCGTGACGAAAGAGGATGCCGCTCGGTTGAAAGACAGCGGCCTGATAGATCCCGATCGCATCGTGGGAGTGGAAACTGGAGCATGTCCACACACCGCGATCAGAGAAGACCCGGCGGCGAACTTGTGCGCCGTCGAGCGTTTATCCAGTCTCTACGATCCCGATATCGTGTTTGTCGAAAGTGGCGGTGACAATCTGGCATCGACGTTCAGCCCGGACTTGGTCGATTACTGGATTTTCATGATAGATTGCGCGGCCGGTCACGATATCCCGCGCAAGCGGGGGCTGGGAGTCCTGAAGGCCGATCTGGTCCTCGTGAACAAGGCGGATATCGCCGCTTTTGTCGGTACCTCGCTGGAAAAGATGGCGCAGGGTATGGAAGAAGTACGACCCGATCGAGCATGGCTGATGTCCAGTCTCCTGAACGACGAAGACGTTCATTCGATCTACGAGACACTGCGGCAGCAACTCCCGTTTAAGAGGCGGGCCGATGCTGCCACAACTTGACCTGCACTATTCAACGATAAAAGAAGGGCGTACTGTCCTTCGGTCCGGTTATTCGCGATTTCCCCTAAGGCACAGTCCCGAGTTACACCTTTCAGAGTCATTGCCGAGTTTGGCGACGTGCTTCATCACCAACAGCAGCGGAGGGATGTTCGAAAGGGATCAGCTTGAGGTCTGTGTCAGACTGGACGCCGACTCAAAGCTTCAGCTTTTGAACTTGTCAGCAACGCTTCTTCACAAATGCAACCAACTGGCATCACGTGAAACTTGTCGGTTCGAAATCGGAGACAACGCGTACTTTGAAATGGTCAGGAAACCGCTCATTCCAACATCAGGTTCCGACTACGAGCAGAACAGTTATCTGGAAATCGGGCGCGGGGCCATCGCGGTTATAGCCGACACGGTTTTCTCGGGGCGGTATTCTTCTGGCGAACGTCATCGTTACAAGGCAATAAAATTAGGACTGGATGTCGTCTTTCAGGGAAAGCGACTTGTGTCTGAACGAAGTGGTATGCGCCCGTGTGGTGGTATTTCCGCTCTGAGGTCTGAATCCGGGTGGAATTGCATGAGTACGGTTTACTGCATCGGTATCGGTCCCGACTGGAAAGCGGTCGAGCGCGAGACAATCCAAGCTCTGAACGATCCGATGTTGGAAGTCGGCTGTCTTCCAAACGACTCTGGCTTGATAGCGAGATTTTTGTGCCGCTCGTCGGGCGCCGCCTCGGATCGCATTGAAATGTTCGTAAATTATTTTCGGGAGCGTTTCGCCGAAAGTCTCGTGAAAGGAAATGACACGCAATGATCATCGTTAATCGAATTGAATTGAGCTCCGAGCAACGTGGTCCACTAGAGACAGATGACCGAGTTGCCATCGACTGCTTTCAGGCCTGCCGCAACCGGCTGGCGGTGAAGTCCGAGGCTGGGCGCCAGCTGTTCATTGAGCTCGATAAGGACGCCTATCTGGAAGATGGCTGCTGTCTTGTCTGCGAGAACGGACAGCGCGTCTTGGCGTTTCGCCCGAAGGAAGCCGCGTTTCGCCTGGGTTTTTCAGATGCACTGGACGACGAAAAACGAGAGGAGATGTATTTCGCTATAGGACACCAGCTTGGGAACTTGCACCTTCCCTCCGAGGTCGTTGACGGTGATGTTCTTGGTCCATCAGTAACCGGTCGCGACTCGATTAGCCGTGTGGCGGAAGCGTTCTCGGAACTCTTGAGTTTGACATTTCTGGATACCCAATTGGGGCTTTACCGGCCGCTTTTTGGAATCCGGGGAGGGCATCATTGAATAGCTCCTCGGCGTTACAAGTGCTGTTGCATCTCAGCGACAGCGCGTTGCCCATTGGCAGACTTGCGCATTCTTTTGGATTGGAACCGTTAGTCATGTCGGCGCTGATTGACTGCGAGGAAGCGGTGCATGACTATCTGGTCAGCAAACTGCGCGACTGTATCGCGCCTCTCGATGGCGTTGCCGTATCCTGGAGCCACAGGTATCTGTGTCAAGGCGATCTGCCGGCTATCCATACGCTCGACGAGTTGGTAACGTGCCGAAAACCTGTTCCTTCGATGAGGGCAGCGTCTGAAAACTGCGGTCGCGAATTGCTCCGTCTGTTGGCTGATATTCCGATCTCACCGGATTTCGCACTTTTTTCAGATCAGGTTAGACTAAAAAAATGCGGGGTAAACCTCTCCGTCGTGATTGGTTCGGCCTCTGCCGCAGCAGGCATTGGACTTCGTGACTGCGTGGTGATGGAAATGCGGTCGGCCGCTTCGGGACTGTTGTCGGCAGCAGTCAGGTTGGGCACCCTGTCCGCTTCGAATGCTCAAAGCATGCTTTGGCAACTGGGTGGAAGTATCGAAGAAGCCGCCGATATCGCACTGAGTTTGGAGCTGGAAGCAATGGCGGGCTGGCTTCCCGATGCAGATGCCTATTACCTAAAACACAAGCAGCTTTTGGGTCGAAATTTCGGCAGTTGAGTAAGCGATATCTAGGCAGCAGCTAGTGTTGAGCACCTGACACAAGATTCCCATCGGCGTTCTGGTGTGCCATTGTCGCGTCATGAGACGCGATGACATCTGCCTTTACCTGAATCCCGATGACCGTGCGCAGCTGCAAGCCCTGGTCACCGATCGCAACACCCCGCGCAAGCTCGTCTGGCGGGCCGAGATCGTGCTGGCGACGGCGGACGGCCATAGCACTTTCGAGATCATGCGGCGCGCGAAGACCTCGAAGCCGACCGTCTGGCGCTGGCAGGAACGTTTCCTCGACGAAGGCGTGGACGGGCTCAGGCGCGACAAGACCCGGCCGTCGCGGGTGCCGCCGCTGCCTCGGGAGACGCGCCTGAAGGTGATCGCGAAGACGGTGCAGGAGAGCCCTCCGAATGCCACCCACTGGAGCCGCAATTCGATGGCCGCGGCCGTGGGCATCTCGCCGTCGAGCGTGGGCCGCATCTGGGCCGAGGCCGGTCTGAAGCCGCATCTGACGAAGTCTTTCAAGGTCTCGAACGACCCGATGTTCGAGGAGAAAGTCACCGACATCGTGGGGCTCTACCTCGACCCGCCGGAGCGGGCGGTGGTGCTTTGCGTCGACGAGAAATCGCAAATCCAGGCGCTCGACCGGACCCAGCCGGGGCTCCCGCTCAAGAAGGGCCGAGCGGCGACCATGACCCATGATTACAAGCGCCACGGCACGACCACGCTGTTCGCAGCACTCGATGTGAAGTCGGGCATGGTCATCGGCGACTGCATGCCGCGCCACCGGGCCAAGGAGTTCTTGGCCTTCCTGCGCCGCATCGATCGCGCCGTCCTCAAGCCGCGCGACATCCATATCGTGCTCGACAACTACGCGACCCACAAGACGCCCGAGGTGCAGGCATGGCTGGAGAAGCATCCGCGGTTCAAGCTGCATTTCACGCCCACCAGCGCGTCCTGGCTGAACCTGGTCGAGCGCTTCTTCGCCGAGATCACAACCCGGCGCATCCGCCGGGGCAGCTACTCCAGCGTCGACGATCTCGAGACCGCGATCTACACCCATCGCCCACCCCGGCCCAGGCTGTGCGGTGAAGAAGCCCTTCATTGCCGGAATCGACGAAACGGGAAGATTCCGAAAGCTCGGTGAGCTCAATCCCGTTACCGTTCAGGTCGATGAGGATGGGGTGGTTCTTCGCACCATGTGGATCATGCGGGTCGACGTCATCGCCCCTTTGCGATGGATCGCTCCATCTTCCCGACGATCCGCCGCTTGAGCCGCCTGTTAGGTTGTCCGGACGCGGCATTGGACGTGGCGATGTAGCCGGCGCTGATGGGCCATACCCCATCGGACTCTGTGCAGTTGCTCCCTCACCAGGACGCGAATACGCGCCTTGAATTCCCACGTTTCCATCAAAACCAAGTAAATCTGCAAAAGCACGAAGATGGCCGCCAATGCTCGCACGAGCCGCGCCGTCTGCCGACACCGTTCCATAGTGATCAAGGAAATCTTTTGAATAGGCAGAGCCCGGACCAGTATGGCCTCCGTACCACCTGTCCACATATCCATCCGCCCGAAACGATACATCACTAATTGGAACACGGAAGGGGCGGTGGACATGTACCGGAGCCGAGGCCGGGGATGAAATCGGGGCAGTGACGCCAATCTGGTAGCCGATTGACAAACTGCTTAAGCTTACCGACGGGACGCCATATGACAACACGACCGGGGCGGTCAGTGAAGAAGGAGCCCCGCCGACAAAGGGGCCATCGTATGGTCCTACGCCAGTGCCAGCCACGTAGCCGGGACCACTCGTGGCAACGACGCCAACTGAGGTCGGCGCCCCGCCATAATAGGGCCCATCATAAGGGCCCACACCGGTTCCGGCGACCCAGCCGGACCCGGAGGTTTGGGTGCCTGAATAATCATAGTGAGCGCTGGGATTGACCCGCTGCGTCCCGGCAGGTGTCTCTACCGCAATCGAGCGTGCATAGTCATGACGAGCTTGAGGAAGGGAATATTCCGGAAACGTACCGTCATCGAACTCAATCCCATTGTAATTTGAAGCCGCACCTGCAATGGAATCTTCCGGTCCCGCATTAGGGTAATTGCCGAGCCTATGTCTCAACTCAAATTCCGCCGACAATCGAATTCCGATAGCCGATTCACTCAAATAGGAATCTAATTCAGCGCCAGTTTCTAAGTGCTGTTGAATTGCTGAATTGGCCAACTCTACGCTCATTTTTTTAATTACTGAGCGAGATGCCCCGGAAGGGGTAGCACCATAGATCTCATCGACAAGAGAAGCTAATTCTTTTCCTATATTTTTTATTGTGTCTCCAGTTCTGTAATATCTCTCGACAGCATGTGAGAATGATACGACATCCTTCAATTCCGTGTCCGTCATGCTTCTCATGCGCGATATATCGGTTGAAAAAAATCTATCTCTATTCATCTACTTCTTGGCGATATTATATTTGACAAACCCAAGTCGGAGGCTTAGATTGGTGGCATAGAAGGAAGGCCACCATGTCCGTCCTCAGCAAAGCCTACATGTATGACGAAGCCGCTGCGTTCGCGCACGTCGAGGCGATGCTCTGGCCGCAAGGTCCGGTCTGCCCGCATTGTGGCAACAGCGAGCGCATCTATGTTCTGGCGGGTGTCCGCTCCAAGGCCAGCAGGAAGCACCCGGAAGGTATCGAGCGCCACGGCCTGAAAAAGTGTGGCATGTGCCGCAAGCAGTTCACTGTGCGGATCGGCACGATCTTCGAAGAGAGCCATGTCGCCCTGCACCTGTGGCTGCAAGCGATCCATCTGATGTGTTCCTCCAAGAAGGGCATCAGTAGCAATCAGCTACACCGCACCCTTGGCGTGACGCTCAAGACGGCATGGTTCATGTCTCACCGCATCCGCGAAGCGATGCGCGACGACACGCTCGGCACCTTCGGCAACCGCGGTGGCGTGGTCGAGGTTGACGAAACGTTCATTGGCCGCGAGCCGGGCAAGGAAGTTAAGCGTGGTGTCGGCCACAAGATGAAGGTTCTGACCCTTGTTGACCGCACGACCGGCAAGGCCAAGTCCGTTGTCGTGGACGACCTTAAGATCAAGACGCTACTTCCGATCCTTAAGGCCAACATCGCCGCAGAGGCTACCGTCTACACCGACGAGGCGATGCAGTATGACAACCTGCGCGACCACTTCGCCGCGCACGAGTCCGTCAATCACGGCGCTGAGGAATACGTCCGTGGTGGCGTGACCACCAACACCGTCGAGGGCTACTTCTCCATCTTCAAGCGCGGCATGAAGGGCGTGTATCAGCACTGCGGAAAGAAGCACCTGCACCGCTACGCTGCCGAGTTCGCGTTCCGCTACAGCAACCGTGTCGCGAACGGCCCGACTGATACCGTTCGCGCCGGTTTAGCACTTAACGGCGTGGTAGGGAAAAGACTGCTTTACCGGGACTCACTCGGCGCATAGAATCTGCGCCACAGGCGCAGGAGCTATGCTTGGCCAAGCTAAGGATCAGATTCGTCATCAACAAGGGCCGCCAAGGCGCGCCCCTGGGGAAGCTTGGCTCGATACAGATTCAGGCCGACAAGTTCCTTCGGGCCATCTCGGTGGACTGTGGCGTTCCGGCGAAGCCTGGAGAGTGGCTGGCCGCTGATTTCGCAAATGGCTCGGTGATGTTCGATGCTACCTACCAAGGAGCGGTAGACCCCGGCATAGCGCAGGTCTTTGAGTACAAGATGGAAGTCTTGGCGGACTTTGACTCGGAACGGGACGGCCTCAATGGCATCATCAGGGAAAGCACCGCGCTCGAATATGCCAAGATTGGGCGCCTAATCGACCCTGACGAGGAAATTGGCATTGAAATCTTCCCCCACCGTGGCGGCATGCCGAAGCGGCGCACTATAACCTACCAGAAGTCTCAAACGCTGACTGCAAAGGTAGAAGCGCCAATTCCTGCTTATGGATCGGTGCAGGGGGTTATTCATGCGTGGGTCAAAGGCGCTGCTCAGCCCTACGTGCAGATTCGAGAGCTTTCCACCAATGAGCTTGTAAAGGTCGAATATTCGCAAGCGCACTATTCGCAGATTTCCAAGGCGATGGAAGAAAAGAACGCCGTTGTGATGGTTTCCGGTGAGTGTTCCTACGATCAAATCACCCACGACATTCTCAGAATGCGGTTAGATCGCCTTTCCAAAACGGCCAACCTGACCACTTTGGACTTTGACGCTCTATTCGGTTCTTTCCCAGAGTTTGACCAAGGCGATCTCTGGGAAGACGCGTCGTAATGAGCGATCAAACTCACGTCTACATGGATGCCTGCTGCTTCATCGAGGCCGTGAAGTCTGATGCGTCAATAAGCATGTCATCGGAACGCGAGGGCGAGGTTTGGTATATCAAAAAGCTGCTCCAGGCTCACCGTGACCGGGAGATAACCGTCTACACGTCTGTGATCTCGATTGCGGAAGCTGTCCATGCCGGTACCACGCCGGTGCCTGATAACGTCCAACGAGGGTTAGAAGCTCTTTTGACGTCCGGACAGTACGTGCATCTTGTGCAAGCCACTCCGTTCATTTGCATTGATGCGAGAAATCTTCGGTGGGTAGACGGCCTAACACTCAAAGGGGCTGACAGTGTGCACCTTGCATCGGCGATAGATCGGTCTTGCGCCGAGTTCTTGACTTTGGACGGTCGTTTCGAACGCGTCGAAAAGCACCGTGATGCCCTTTCAGGTAAGGGCCTTTCAGTGGCATTGCCTTCTCAAGGGCGGTGTCTTCCTGAAAAGTATCTTCAGGGGAGTTTACTCGATGGCCAACAAATCCAGTAGTACACAACCTGACCGCTTCCGCGAAGCCGCTCGCGCCCTTGAGTGCGACGACGACGAAGATCACTTCGACGCCAAACTCAAGAAGGTCGCCAAGGCCCAGAAGCCGAAGGACGATGAAGGGAAAAAAGACTGATGGCAGGTCAAATCTACCACTTGGCGGAGCAATATGTGGCGGACAATGCAGCGTCCTATGATGGGCAGCCGGAGGAGCAGGCTGTCGTTTCGTTGGCGGATGCCTGTCGCAAGTACCTCGATGGAGAAGGCTGGAATGCCGCAGACTATGGCGTCGATCTACACCAGATCGCTCGTGAAGGCTTGAAGCGGCGCCGATACGGCTGACTGGTCGGGTTTGTCAAATATAATATCGCCTACTTCTTTCCAGCTAATAAAATGACTCATGCTTTATTTGTGTCTTTAATTTTCGCAAACCGCTATAATATAATCTCGTAACAAAGCAGAAAAACTTTCACGCCCCGGCATTTCGATAAAAAGAGTCGGATCATTGGCTGGAGTATCCTCTAATCGATCCCCGCTGCAATACTCGATGTCTTCTCTTGCAAGTACATGATCTGTCGGCGCGCTGTCAGCCCTCGAATCTCTAGGATAAAAGGTTATTGCGTATAAGCCATTGAATTCACTCTGATAAACTTCTCCAACCGACCGCAAATCAATTGTCTGAGATACGGATTGAATTTTTGTCGGGATGCAATACTCAACTTTGTACTCATATTTGATTCTGAGATTGCACTCTTGTATTTCAGCAGAAATGCTGGGCTCATTGACAGATAGCTTGCTCGAAGTTGACGAGATCAGGCTCGAAATCTGCCGCGAAAGTTCGTCATCCTTCCCAAAAGAAATAGATATTGACGAAACAAAAAAGGCAGTCGCTAAAAAGAAATTAGCCCATATGTTGCGCGTCAAGATGAAAGGCCTTTTAGTAAACAAGTTTCGCTCCACTGCTACTATGGGATTAAGAGCACGGTGATTTTGAACCTCAGCCTGTCAAAAACCTGTACTTCTTCGTTTCCACACTCCGCGAACACGTGGAAACGGAATGCCGCGCCCTCAAATTCATTGCCTTCAACCTTCGATCACAATCTGCCCCACACCACAGCGTGTGGCAATACCCATATTTCCCGCATACAGAGAATTTCCGATCCGGAGACAATCCCGCCCGCCCCGCACCGCTGTCCGGCGCGCCGCATCCCGCCTGAACCCGTCGCTGCACTTGCTTGCCCCCCCCAAGGCGGCCTCCTCGCCGCAAAGCCAGACGGCAAGGCGTCTGCAATGTGGATCGGCGTGGAATAAGGGCTCTGTCTGACCACTCTGCCATGCGCACTCCATCAGCCTCATACGCAACATAACATCTATTCAAATTAGATCAACACAATTGTTGTTTTTGTGATTACTGATAGACGGACCGCACCGGGACTGATGTGGTGATCTACGATGCGCTCATTGGTGCAGCCGCAGCGAAAGCCCTCAAATTCGCGCGATCTGTGAGTTCGCCAGACACCAGACTTTGTCGCTGCTGCGAATGGCGTCTAAGCGGGTTGCGGCCGCAGCATTCATGAGGAAGGTCGAGTGACCGGAACGGGCCGGGACACGCCTGATCGGGTGTTCAGTTCCGCCCACAACACTGCTTGTACTTACGGCCCGACTCGCAGGAACACGGATCGTTCCGCCCTGGCCGGGGACCGGCCTTGAACGGCATTTCCGAGCGTTTGGCGGGGCTCTGTTGCACAAATCCCTTAAGGGATTCATCTTGTGAATCCAGCGTGGTAGATGGGATGCATGAGCAGACCCACACCCCCGACCTACAAGACCAGGAACTGGCCGGCCTACAATGAAGCGCTCAAGCGCCGTGGCTCGCTGACCGTCTGGTTCGACCCCGAGATGAGCTGGGAGGCCGCGGCGTCAGGCAGGCGTGGCCGCCGGCAGAGTTACAGCGATGCTGCCATCCAGACTTGCCTTTCAATGAAGGTGCTGTTCGGCATGGCGTTGCGCCAGACGACCGGGTTTGTCGAGAGCCTGCTGCGCCTGATCGGCCTGGACTGGACGGTGCCGGACTTCAGCACCCTGTCCCGCCGCCAGAAGACCTTGGCCGTCAACATTCCCTACCGTGGGGCCAAGGGACCGCTGCACCTGCTGATCGACAGCACCGGCATCAAGGTCGAGGGCGAAGGCGAATGGCACGCGCGCAAGCACGGCGGCGCCAAACGGCGCGTCTGGCGAAAGATCCATCTCGGGATCGACGAGCAGACGCTGGAGGTTCGGGCCGTCGAGATCACCGGGAGCCATATCGGCGATGCACCCGTCCTGCCTGACCTGCTCAGCCAGATCCCGGCCGAGGAGGAGATAGCGAGCGTCACCGCAGACGGTGCCTATGACACCCGCAAATGCCATGATGCCATCGCCGAGCGCGGTGCTCATGCTGTCATCCCACCGCGAAAAAATGCGAAGCCGTGGAAGACCGTCACCGCGGGTGCGGTGGCCAGAAACGAGGCCCTACGGGCGGCGAAATACCTCGGCCGCGCGATCTGGCGAAACTGGAGCGGATACCACCGACGAAGCCGTGCCGAAACCAAGATGCACTGCATGAAACTGCTGGGGCAGCGCCTCATGGCGCGAGACTTTGACCGGCAGGTCGCGGAAGTTCAGCTCCGTATCGCCGTCATGAACGCCTACACCGCGCTTGGCATCCCTGTCACAGAGGCCGTGGGCTGAATCCGTCCGGGGAAAGGGGAACCTCGGACATCAGAGGCTTTGTGCAACAGAGCCCCAAATAGCCATCAAGTTCGCTGAGCGTCATGGGCATGTTCTCGACGGGCAACGCATGCAACAGCGCGCTGAGACGATCGAGCTCCTGGTCGGACTGGTCCATGACAAACTCCCGGTGACGCAGTGAACTTTTACTCAGTGCAGAGCGAGCCCGCAATCCGCGCAAGATCGACCTCAAGCACTGGCCCAAAACCGCTGCGAACACCATCAATGTCTGGTATGATGAAGCTGCGATGTGGCGTTCGATTGAATGGTCAAGGTCCGCTCCGGGCCGATTGTTTCAGCGGCTAGTAGAGGCAGGCTGGAGCAGGCGCCCGGTCTTCGCGTTGGTGCTGTTGGCTATTGCCTTGCGCATGCGCTCGGCCGGCGTCTTGGCCGGTGGATTGATGTGCGCCAGCGGCGCTCCGAGCGCCTTGGCGATGCGTGTCAACGTATCGTCGCGACCGGCACCTGTCGGTCCGGCTTCGATCCGGGCAATGGCCGCCTGGGTTACGCCAACTTTGTCTGCAAGCACCGCCTGGGTCACGCCTGCATGGCGCCGCCACGCAGCAACGGGGTTGAGTCCCAGCTTCAGATACTGCTCGACATCGTCAGGGATATTCATTGCTTCCTCCTCGATCTTGGCCACCGCGCTCTCGGCAAGAGAACAAACGGCGTCCCAATCTTTGCGCCGGACGATCACCATTTCCGTCCCGTCAGGTGTTATGAAACCCTGCGTCTCGAACTCTGACCACTCTGCCATGCGCACTCCATCAGCCTCATACGCAACATAACATCTATTCAAATTAGATCAACACAATTGTTGTTTTTGTGATTACTGATAGACGGACCGCACCGGGACTGATGTGGTGATCTACGATGCGCTCATTGGTGCAGCCGCAGCGAAAGCCCTCAAATTCGCGCGATCTGTGAGTTCGCCAGACACCAGACTTTGTCGCTGCTGCGAATGGCGTCTAAGCGGGTTGCGGCCGCAGCATTCATGAGGAAGGTCGAGTGACCGGAACGGGCCGTACATCGAAGCAATCTTTGGGGCCGCGCCTCAACGCGGCCCCATATTGTCGTCCTCACCCAGGCATGATCTTGCGAACCAATACGAGCTTTTCTTCGCCGAGGGCAATGTATCGAAGGTTGTCCGCGATCTCCTCGGGATCGGTCTCGGTTTCGTTGGCTTGGCGGAGCTGGGCGACGCTGTCCTCGAGCACCGCCTTCTCAGCGAGAATGGCATCCCACTCGGCCTTCTCCTCCTTGGTGGCTGGGCCGACCATGCGAACGGTGCCGTTGCGCACATCGACGATGACATGATCGGGATGCGGTAAAGGCGGCGGCTGGTCGGTGATGCCGAGCGCGTCGCGTCGGGCGAGTTCCCGCTCCCAAGCGATCTTGTAGTCGAGGGCCGCCCCGATGTAGCGCTCCTGCAGGTCCGCCCGCGACCGCTCAGTTGCCGCGAGCAGTTCGGCGAACAGCCGCTGCGCCCGGTGCTGGCCCCTGGCGGCGTTGACGGCAAGCGACCGCATGATGGCCTGCGCCATCGGCACCGTGACGTTGCGGTCGCCGTCGCGGACCGTGATCGTGCGGTAGGCCTCGTCAAGGATGATGTCCTTCATCCGCTCCTCGTGAAGTGCAGGGCGCCTGTTCTTCGTGCCCTTCGGCCTCCCGAGCGGATTGCCAGACTGGCCCGGCCTGAACCGCGATGCCTCGGGGGGCTTTGCATAACCCACCTCGTAGCCCGGGCGCAGGGCGAGCGCCCGGGATTGCTTGTCTCCCCCCTGCCCGCTCATTCCGCCGCCTCCAGCCGCGCGACGGGTTTCGGCCAGCCGCAGGCGAGGCACTCGGCCTCGTCTTTCGCATAGGCCTCCCACCGCGTGAGAATGCGGTCGCAGTAGATCGGGTCGAGTTCAACGAGATAACCCCGCCGCCCGGTCTTCTCCGCCGCGATCAGGGTCGACCCGGAACCGCCGAAAAGGTCGAGCACGATCTCGCCGCGCCCCGAGACATCGCGGATTGCGTCGGCGATCATCTGCACCGGCTTCACCGTCGGGTGCAGCGCCAGTTCCTCCATCCGCCCCGCCCGCATCGTGTTCACGCCCCGGTAGTTCCAGACATTGGTGCGGTAGCGGCCGTGCTGGCCCAGCTCGAACGTGTTGACATGCGGCGCCTCGCCCTTCTTGAAGGCGAAGATCAGCTCGTGGCGCGAGCGGTAGAAGGTGCCCATGCCGCCATTGTCCTTGGCCCAGACGATGAGGTTCTTGAGTTCCGCGTAGACCCCCTGCCCCGCTTCCAGCATCTCGCCCATATGGCGCCAGTCCATGCAGAGATAGTGGATCGAGCCGTCCATGCTGTGATTGGCCATATTGCGGAAGGCCCTTGTGAGGAACTCCGCAAACTCAGACACCGTCATCTCGCCCGAAGCCATCGCGAACTCGCGGTGCTTGGTCTTGCCCGAGCCGCCGACATGGCCATAGATCTTCACGTTGTAGGGCGGGTCCGAGAAGACCATCCGTGCCTGCTCGCCATCCATGAGCATCGTCACGACCTCCGGATCGAGCGCATCGCCGCAGACGAGCCGGTGCCGCCCGAGCTGCCAAACATCACCGGGATGAGCACGCCGGGGCGCCCCAGTTGGGAGGATATCATCCTCCGGATCGCCCGGCTCCTCGACCGAAAGCCCGCTGATTAGTGTGTCGATCTCGCCCAGATCGAAGCCCGTCACGCCGATGTCGAAGCCGAGATTCTCGACGCCCAACAGCGCCTGAAGCTCCTCGGCCAGCAGTTCCTCGTCCCAGCCGGCATTGAGCGCCAGCTTGTTGTCCGCCAGCACATAGGCGCGCTTCTGATCGGGAGTCATGTGTTCGAGCCGGACACAAGGCACACATGCCATGCCGATGAGCTTCGCCGCCTCGACCCGACCATGCCCCGCAAGGATCGTATTGACCGCGTCGATGAGCACCGGGTTGGTGAAGCCGAAGGTCCGGATACTCTCGCCGATCTGTTTCAGCTGCTTCTTCGAATGGGTCCGGGCGTTCTTCGCCCAGGGTCTCAGATCGCCGACCGCGACCTCTTCGATCTTCAGACCGTACATAGCGGCCTCCTTTCGCTTTCTGCTCGCCTAGGGCGATTCCCCCGACCTCTGACGTTAGATGTATCAGACGTTGAGTCGTTGTTCAACTTGGCTTACGGTGCCGTTCGACACGGGCAATTCAGGAGCACGCGATGAACATCGGAGAGCGACTGTTCGAACTGCGCCAGAAGAGCGGGGAGTCCCTGCAGCAGGTCGCCGATGCGGTCGGCGTTTCTAAACCGCATGTCTGGGAGCTGGAGAAGGGCCGCAGCAAGAACCCGTCGTTCGAACTCGTCCGCGCGCTGGCGCGGCATTTCGGGGTCAGCATTGACGTGCTCGTCGGAGAGGAAACCGCGCCCTCGATGAAGGAGCAGCGCATCGACCGCATTCACCGCGATCTGCAGGGCCTGTCGGACCGTGACCGCCTTGTCGTCGAAGACATGATCAAGTCGCTGCGCGCGCGGATGGACGAGGAGGCTTAGGCAGCTGGACCTCGACCGGATCGACCTTGCCGACATCCACGCGCCTCAGCGTCTGGCGGGCGCAATCCATGATCGGCTAGGATCCCTCGACAGGGCGGTGCCAGTCGAGGAGATCGCGCGCGGCCTGGACATATTGGAAGTTCGAAAGGCGCAGTTGGACGGAGTTGAGGGCATGCTCTTGACCGATCGGGTGCGCAGCTTTGGCGCCATCCTGGTCAACATGGCTCACGGTGCGCGTCGGGCGCGGTTCAGTATCGCCCATGAACTCGGGCACTTTCTCATGGAACGGCACGACCTGAGCAAGGACGACGGCTTCCGCTGCACTGCGAGGGACATGCGGGAAGAGCGTGATGATACGCGTCATCACAAGCAGGAGGCGGAGGCAAACCACTTCGCGATCGCGCTCCTGGCGCCGGTATACAAGATGCTCACGTGCATCGACGATGATCCCGACTTGCGCAAACTTCAGATGAACTCCGACGAACTCGACCTGAGCCTTGAGGCAACGATCCGGCGCTATGTCGACCTGACGGGTGAGCCGGTCGCCGCGATCTGGACCAAGGACGGCAGGATCCGCACGGCCAAGCGCCATCGCGATTTCCCGTGGATCCCGCGCGGCAGGGGCGACATTCTCTCCGACCTGACCCAGGCCTCCCGGGCCATCCGCAACGGTAAGATGGGCTTCACCGACGCGGCGGAGAGCCCGGCTGCGGCCTGGACCGACCGGGACGGCGTGGAGATCTACGAGCAGACACGCGTCGGCCGCGACGGACATGCCGTTACGTTGCTCTGGGCCGATCTGCCCGATGACGATGATGCAAACGATGGCGAGCCCATAGAGATTGGCATGCCAGGATTTGGCAGGAGCAGGCGGCGCAAATAGCCCTGTCCCTGTTCCGCCTGATCCGTTCCCTGTTTTTCCCTGTGAACTTCCCTGATCAGGGATTTCAAATTCCCTGTTATCACGCGCAGGGAGTTTGCTTACAAACCATTGAAAAGGCGTCATTAATCAGGACGGAAATCGCCCCAACGCCCCGAAAACACGCCGATTTCCCTGTAAATTCCCTGTAAACAGGGATTTCTGGGGCGAGACCGGATAGCCCGGGACTGCCAGCACAGCCACCCAGTTCTGCAAATCGAGACGGTGCGAGGTTGACCCCGGATAGTCGCGCGTTTTCCGCGACTTGCGCGGAATCCTTGTTTGCGCAGACCGCCAGGTCACCGCAAACGGTCACGCAAACCGGCCAAAGTCTGCGTTTGCCATTTTCGCGGTGCGAGGTGTGGAGACGGTAGATCAGAGTGCCGAGACCATGCGGCGCTGCTCGTCCCAGTCGGACGGAAGCGCGTGGGTCCTGCACCAGTCGGAGGTAAATCCGAGCGGCTGTTTGCCATCGAGAACGTCGCGGATGATGTCCGGGGCGAGGAAGGCGAGATCGACCATCTGCTGCACGCGGCGCTTCGAGACGCCTTCGGCTATTGCAATCTCATCGAAGCCGCGCCCGGCCCGGATCTCATTGAACCAGCGATGGGCGCGAGCGATGTTGCGGATCAACGTGTTATCGCGCCCGGCAGGGGCATCGGCGAGCACCAGCTTCGTCTCGACGCCGCGCTTGCGGAGCTGGAACGGCACGGATTTCGTAAGGGCATCTGCATCCAGCCGATCCACGTCCAGCGTCAGATGCAGGGCGAGCGCAGCTGCATCGAGGACGAGCATTAAATGCCCCGGCGCAATGTCGATGCGGCCGACGAGGTTCAGAAGATCGGCTCGACCTGCCGCACCGGTCAGCCCTTCCAGCCTGGACCGCAGCCGCGCGATCTCATCCGTGCCCGGCGCGGTCAACAAGCGTCCGGCCAGCGTGACGTCGGACAACATCCCGCGAACGACCGCCTCGATCCGAGCCTCCAGTTCTTCCGCTGGCAGCCGCCATCCGGAGACACCCGCCTCGCCGCTGCGCGCCGCCAAACGGTGCGAGATGTAATAGCGTAACCGTGCACCGGCCCGGGTCCGGGAATGCGAGGGCGTGAACCGGTCGCCGGTTTCATCATAAATCTTGCCGCAGAGTAGCGAACGAGTGGACGATGCCTTCCGGGCGCGGGGTTTCCTTGCCTCGGCCGTCAGCTGCGCTTGCACTTCTTCCCAAAGTTCAGGTTCGATGATCGCGGGGTGTTGGCCGTCATGCACCTGTCCCTTGTGCCGTATCCTCCCGGCATAGAGCGGGTTCGTCAGGATGTGATGGATGTGACCACGATCCAAAGGTATCCCGCCCCGCATGCGACCATCCGCAACGGCCCTGCGTTTCGACCGAAGGCCAAGCCCCGCTGCCGCCTCCTTGACGTCACGAACCGTGCCGTACCCGCGGTAGAGATCGTAGAGTGTGCGCACCGTCTCTGCCTCTTCCGAATTGATCCGGAGCGTGCGCCCGTCGGCGTCGTAACCCAGCGGCACGTAGCCACCCATCCAGAGCCCCTTGCGCTTGGAGGCCGCGATCTTGTCGCGGATCCGCTCGGCCGTCACCTCACGTTCGAACTGGGCGAAGCTCAGGAGCATGTTGAGCGTGAGCCGCCCCATGCTGGTTGCGGTGTTGAAGCTCTGCGTCACCGAGACGAAGGAGGCTCCCGCCGAGTCCAGCCGGTCGACGATCTTGGCGAAATCGGCAAGCGACCGGGTCAGCCGGTCGATCTTGTAGACCACGATCTGATCGACGAGGCCGGCATCGACATCGGCCAAAAGCTGCTGCATCGCCGGGCGCTCCAACGTGCCACCCGAGATCCCGCCGTCATCGTATTGCGTTGGCTGCAATATCCAGCCTTCCGCCTTCTGGCTGGCAATGTAGGCAGCACAAGCCTCCCGCTGGGCATGGAGCGAGTTGAACTCCTGCTCGAGTCCCTCTTCAGAGCTCTTCCGCGTATAGATCGCGCAGCGGATCTTCTTCATCCCTTGCCTCCGGCTCGATCATTGAGTCCGAAGAAGCGCGGGCCGGACCAGGTCGTCCCCGTGATGTGCCGGGCAATGGCCGAGAGCGATGGCCAGGTCCTGCCGTCGAGCCGGAAGCCTTTCTCCTGCACCTCGACCTGGTAGTTCCGCCCGTTCCACTCCCGCAACAGATGCGCGCCGGGTCGCAACCGTCCCCGCGCTGCCTCTTCGACCGGCTTGCCCGACGCAATCTGGCTGAGCGCACGCCGGGTGGCGGCGGGCAGGCCGCCGTATTGCCTCACCTGCGCTTCGTGGGCGAGCGCCTTGCCCAGGAAGGCGACCGAGGCATAGGCGGGCGGAGGAGACCCGAAGGCCTCCTCCCAATCCTGCCTTAGCGCGGCCCGATCCGGATCGGCCTTACCCGGCATCCTTGGACTCCAGAGGGTTCGTGGCAGCGGTGTCCGCCGACACAGTGATGGCTGGCGTTCCGACGATCCGGTAGCGGGCTGGCTTTCCCTGCCCGGACTTCTCGGCAACCACCTCGTGGCCCGCCTTGCGCAAGCCGGTCAGTGCGGCTCGAGTGGTGTGTGTCTGCCAGCCGAGCTTCGTACTGATCGTGATAACGTCGGCACCCGCGACGGCGCCGAGCATCCTGATCAGCTGGTCCTTCTTGGTCGCACGCTTGGCCGGCAGCTTCGCGGACGCATTGCGCCGGGGTTTTACGTTGGTGATCACTGTGGTCATGGTCATCTCCTGTCCTAGGTCACAGGAGCGCCCTGCCCCTGCTACTGACATGAGCCCGGAGGAGCCCGGGCGGAGATGTGGCCGGTCATTCAAGCCAGTGTCACTACCGCTCTTGCACAGCGCGAAGTCCAGTCATTTTGATTGGGGCTGGCGGGATTCCGGGCTTTCGCCGCGGACGCACACTCACCGTGAAGTGATTGCGAAAGCGGCCATTCTGATGCGAACAAGGATCATATTTGCTGCAAACACATGTTAGTGGTCGAACCTTCGGGAAACCGGACTTTCGCTGCAGGAGCAAGAGGGCGGGGCACCGACGGCGAAACCGGACATTCGCCCGACGGTCAGGCCGCGACGGGTTCGATCCGAATGGCCGGGCGGAAAGCGGATGGGGTGGATGGCTCCTGCTCCAAGCGGCGTCGCGATGCGCCATAGTGCAGGTGTCTAAGTCTGCTTATGAGAGGAGCCACCCCATGCAAGTTACCACGATTGGTTTGGATCTCGCCAAGAACGTGTTTCAGGTCCATGGAATTGGCGAGGACAATGCCGTTGCCTTTAACCGGCCGCTACGGCGCGCACAGGTTTTGCCGTTCTTCGCGAAGCTTGAGCCCTGCCTGATCGGCATGGAGTCGTGCAGCAGCGCTCATCATTGGGCTCGTGAGTTGACCGCCTTGGGCCACGACGTGCGTTTGATCCCGCCGATATATGTCAAACCTTACGTGAAGCGCGGCAAATCCGATGCGATTGACGCCGAGGCAATTTGCGAAGCGGTTACCCGTCCGACCATGCGCTTTGTCGCGATTAAGACGGTTGAGCAACAAGCCTTGCTGTCCCTTCATCGTGCTCGCGATCTCTTGGTCAGGCAACGGACGCAGCTCGTCAACGGCCTTCGAGGACTGGTCGCCGAGTTCGGTATTTGCATTCCAAGAGGCCTGGCTCGTGTGATTGGTTTTGCTGAAGACATCACCCTCGGCGAAGTTCTCGACCTACCTGATATTGCCAACGAGGTGATCCGCAACCTGTCTGAACAGCTCATGGCCCTCCACAATAGAATCCGTTGGTATGAAGAGCGTTTGAAGCAGGTCGCCAAGGAAGACGAACGGGTGCGGTTGTTGCGAACCATCCCTGGCGTTGGGGCGGTAACAGCCTCTGCCATCATCGCCAGCATTGGAGACGGGCACCAGTTCAGAAATGGCCGGGAGTTTGCTGCTTGGCTTGGCTTGACGCCTGCGAACAAATCCAGCGGTGGAAAAGAGAAGCTGGGACGGATCACCAAGATGGGCGATCAATACTTAAGATCATTGCTTGTCGTCGGGATGACATCGCTGGTCAGGCAAACCCGATCACATCCGGAGCGCGCCAGCAAATGGCTGACGTCACTACTCGAACGCAAACCTGCCCGCCTGGCTACAGTCGCTATGGCGAACAAGACAGCTCGGATCGTCTGGGCCGTTCTAACCCGAAACGCACCCTACAACCCACATATGGCCTGAGGAGAAAGAACCACGAGTTAGCAAGACCTGCGAAATGATGGTGCATCAGTCAGCCGCCAAAACCAGGACACCCCGTCGAAGGTCCCGGGCGTTACAGCCCGCAAAGCCGTAAAGGACTTGGTTTGCGGAACCCATCAGGGCCAGCGGTCAAAACCGCGCAAACAGGCCGGACACACGACTGCTTCTGACAAATGCACGAAATCAACTCAAAAAGGGCTTGCTATGCAGGAGCCATCCACACAGGACCTTCGCTGCGACTGCGATCAAAACACACACAACCTCAAAAGCTGACGTTCATATGGCTTCGACGGTAGCTTCGGGCTGCCAGCGACGGCGGCCCGGGCTCCTATATTTTCGGACTTTCAGAGATCGCCAGAGCGTCTTCGAACTCGATCCCGAAGTAGCACACCTTGCTGTTTTTCCTGGTATCCCCGAGCAAGAGCTATATAGCCGCAGGTTGCCAGTCTTTCTGCAAATACGGGCAACTTTGCTCCACCGCATGGAATGCTTGCCGTAACCCGTGGAGTGTAGCAACTAATGCGTTGGGGGATCTGTTAATTTGTCAGATCCGCGGCAGCCGCCACGTCGGGATGAGCGCAGAGCGATTGCAGAATGAACGCGTATTGACTCCGGCGAACAATCCGTCGCCTGTGACCAAAACGGTACGCCATCCCCGTGCTGCAGCTCCAAGGATATCGGTGTGCAACGTGTCGCCACACATGGCGATCCTGTGTTCAGGAACGCCCGGAAGCGACGCCTCGATCATCTCGTATACTTCAGGAAACGGTTTGCCGAAAAAGCGGATGTCACCGTGACATTCGTCGGCAAGCAAATGTCCGTAGTAACCTGGTTCCAGTGAGAAGCCGAAATCGCGTGGTGCCACCAGATCCGCGTTCGCGATCACCAGCGGGCGCGGGCGGGTCAGCAGGCTTAGCCTGAGAACTTCCTGATGCTCCGGTCGCCAAGCCTCGGTGGAGAGGAAGAGGAAACCATCGACACGATCATACACCGCAGGATTGTTGCCGAGATGGCAGGTCGAGGCGGGAATGTCGCCCAAGGTATCCGATGGCGCGGCGATGCATCCCCATAGCCGCGCATCCAATCCGGCAAGCGCCGCATCGCGGCTTGTAACGATCTCGTCGCCCGAGATCCGCATTCCAAGCTTACGAAACTTGTCCGTTGCACTCTCGTGGTTGTAACTCGCCGCGTTCGACAGAATCCGGATCTGGTGCCCCGCCGAGCGTAGTTCATCCAGCCGTTCGGCGGCACCCGGAATGGCGGTTTCTCCGACATTGAGGACGCCGAATGCATCAAAGACGAAGGCATCCACCTGTCCCGCGATGTCGAGAAGGGAGCCGATTTCGGTAGTCGCTTCGGCAAAACCAGCGTCGGGAAGCCGGTGCCGCACCGCTTCATAGCGATTGAAGATGGAAAAGACGTCTTCCATTTGGTCCGTCGGTTCCCCCGAAAGATCACGCAATTAGGCCGCGACTCTGCTGAATGGTAACCGCCTCTGCTGGAAATGAAAGCAAAAACTCCAAAACAACATTTTTAACAAGACAGAATTCACGGTATATGGTTGTTATTAAGCGTATTTTTGTCCATCTATCGCGACGGGGGTAGTTTCTAATCCGAATCTGCACAATTTTGTACGAGTTTTTTGTTGTTTTGTGGCTTTTTTGGGGTATCGTTCCACCAAAGACACAGGTGGCTGATGGCATCCAAGAAGATCAGGCGGCGCGACCTTATAGAGCAGGTCGTTCAGGAGCGGGGAGGCGTCAGCGTGGGCGCCTTGGCCGAGATGCTTGGCGTATCAACTCAGACGATCCGGCGCGATCTCGACATTCTAAGCAACAGCCAGGGTTTGCGCCGTGCGCACGGGCGGATCGAATTGGCCGAGGACCGCCTGAACACTCCTTTTGACCAGCGCGCCGGCACCAATCTTGTCGGCAAGCGCGCCATCGCCGAAGTGGCTGCGGCGCAGATCCCCGATGGTGCCACGCTCTTTATCTCCATCGGCTCGACAGTGCTCAGCGTTGCGCGCGCGTTGCATCGGCGCAAGGAACTGACCGTCATCACCAATAACCTTAGCGCGGCGATGGCTCTGAGCGAAGAGGTGTCGAACCGGATCATCATTCCCGGCGGCGAGATTCGGCTGCCCGACCGCGATTTCGTGGGCGAAGAGGTGGTTGATTTTTTCGCGCGATATCGCTCGGAATACGCGATCTTCGGAACAGCGGGCATCGACCTCGACGGTGGACTGCTGGAGTTTCATCAGGCGGAAGTACGCGCGACCGAACGGATGCGGAAAAACGCGCAGAAATCGATCCTAGTCATCGACCAAAGCAAGTTTGGGCGTCTTGCGCCGGCGGCCGGCGGAAATCTGTCTGAGATTGACCTAGTGATCTGCGATCGCCGACCCTCAAAGCCATACACGGACCTCGTGGAAGGGTTGGGCCGACAAATCATCTTTACAGAGGGGGCGGAGTGAGCAATGGCAGAACCGTTCGTTCATGTTGAAAACGTTGCTAAACGCTGGAACGGACAGCTTGGGGTTGAGAATATTTCGCTTTCAATACCGCGCGGGTCATTCGTCGCGCTTTTGGGCCCCTCGGGCTGCGGAAAATCGACAACGCTCCGTCTGCTCTCGGGGCTCGAACTACCCGATGAGGGGCGTATCGTCATCGACGGTCGTGATGTGACCACGGCTGCGCCTTCGGAACGAAACTTGTCGATGGTGTTTCAATCCTACGCCCTGTTCCCGCACCTCAGCGTGGCTGAAAACGTTGTCTTCGGCCTCAAAGTGCGAAAGGTCGGTGCGGCGGAGCGGCGTGAGAAACTTACCCGCGCTCTCGAGATCACCGGTCTGTTGGGCTACGAGAAACGCAAGCCTGGCGAACTGTCGGGCGGGCAGCGGCAACGCGTGGCGCTCGCCCGGGCGATCGTTGCGAACCAGCCCCTGTGCCTGATGGATGAACCGCTGTCGAACCTCGACGCCAAGCTTCGCGCATCGGTTCGCAAGGACATCAAGAAGCTTCAGGTCGATCTTGGGATCACGGTGGTCTATGTCACCCACGATCAGACCGAGGCGATGAGCATGGCCGACATGGTGGTGCTGATGAAGGACGGGCATATCCAACAGACCGGAGCGCCAGAGGACCTTTACTACAAGCCTGTCAATACTTTCGTAGCCGAGTTCGTAGGTGCGCCGCCCATGGCGTTGATCGGAGGCAAGGCGCTGCCGGGATTCGAACAGGCAGCCACCATCGGGCTTCGGGCTGAAAATGTGCGCGTAGCCGAACCTGGGAAAGGCCGTCTGAACTGCCAGGTCACCGATTGCGAGTTCCTTGGGTCCGAAACTTTCATTGGACTTTCGCACCCTTCCGCCACGGGGCTCACCGTAAGCATGCCGGGACTCAAGCAGATTCCCGCAGGCGAAAAGATGGAAATCTCGTTCGCCGACGAAGACCTTCATTTCTTCGACGATACAGGGCGAAGGCTCACGCAACCGGCCTGAGGTCGCCCAACGGATAAAGAAACGATTATCGAAACAACTAGGGAGGAAACCATGAACGCAATTAGGAAAATCGGACTGGCCGCCGTTTCGGCCACAGCTCTCGCCGCTCCGGCATTGGCGGAAACGGAACTGACGATGTACTACCCGATCGCGGTCGGCGGCGCGCTGACCGAGGTGGTAGACGGCATCGTTGCTGACTTCGAAGCCGCGAACCCCGATATCAAGGTCAATGCCATTTACTCCGGCAACTACGATGATACTCGGGTTCGGGCACTGTCGGCGCTTGCCTCTGGCGAACCGGCGCAGCTTGCGGTGATGTTCTCGATTGATGCCTATGACCTGATCGAACAGGATCTCATCGTTGCCTTCGAAGATATCGAGGGCGTGAGCCCCGACTGGTTGAACAGCTTCTATCCCGCGCTCATGGCGAATGGCCGTATCGAGGGCAAGACATGGGGCATCCCCTTCCAGCGTTCGACGATTGTCGCCTATTACAATAAGGACAAGTTCCGCGAAGCCGGCCTTGATCCCGAAAGTCCGCCCGCGACATGGGAAGAAATGGTCTCGATGGGAAAGGCTCTCACCAAAGAGGGCACCTATGGGCTCATGATCCCATCGACAGGCTACCCTTACTGGATGTTCCAGGCACTCGCGATCCAGAACGGCAAGGAAGTCATGTCCGATGACGGCCTGACGACCTATTTCGACGACCCAGCCGTCATCGAAACGCTCGATTTCTGGAAATCGCTGTCCACGGAACATGGGATCATGCCCGAAGGCACCGTCGAGTGGGGAACCCTGCGCCAGGCGTTCCTTGAGGGTCAGACCGCGATGATGTGGCACTCGACCGGCAATCTCACCGCCGTGAAGAACGACGCGAGCTTCGACTTCGGCGTGGCCGAACTGCCTGCGAATGTGCGCAAGGGCTCGCCCACCGGCGGAGGCAACTTCTACGTCTTCAAGGACACCTCGCCAGAGGAGAAGGCCGCAGCACTCAAGCTGATCGAGTTCATGACCGCGCCCGAACAGGCGGCGACATGGTCGATCAAGACCGGCTATATGGGCGTGTCGTCCGCCGCCTACGAAACCGAGGCGCTTAAGGCCTATACTGAGGAGTTTCCTCCAGCGCTTGTGGCGCGTAACCAGCTTGAAAACGCTGTGGCCGAGTTTTCGACCTTTGAAACCGCACGTGTGCGCGAGGGACTGAACAACGCGATCCAGGCGGCGCTCACCGGAACCAAGACTTCGTCAGACGCGCTGGCCGAGGCTCAGGCGGCAGCGGTCCGGCTGCTGAGCGACTACCAATAAGCCAGAAGGATGTCCGGTAGTGGCCGGGCATCCGCATTTCTTGGGGGCGGAAGATGGCGGATCACGTGAATATCGAGCGTCGCAGACAGGCGATCTATGGCTGGATACTCCTGTCTCCTGCGGCAATCCTTCTGACGGCGTTCGCCTTTTATCCTTCTCTGGCCACGCTTTGGTCCAGCTTCTTCAGCCGAGGAACACGACGGCGTCCGAGCGAGTTCATAGGCGGCGAAAACTACGCCGACCTCTTTTCTGATCCGACGTTCTGGAAGGTTGTGACCAACAACCTGATCTACGCAGGCGTCACAATTCCCGTGTCGATCGCCATCGCGCTCGGAATGGCACTCTGGGCCAATTCGAAGATACCAGCACGAGGTTTCGTGCGAACCGCCTATTTCACGCCGACCGTTCTGCCCATGATTGCCGCAGCGAATCTCTGGCTATTCTTTTACACGCCGGGTCTCGGCGTTTTGGACCAGATCGGGTCGCTCTTTGGTCTTCCCAGCGTTAACTGGCTGGGCCAGCCCGAAACCGCGCTCTGGGCCGTGATCATCGTGACGATTTGGAAAGAGGCAGGGTTTTTCATGATCTTCTATCTCGCAGCGCTCCAGACCATCCCCGAGGATTTGAAAGAGGCTGCCGATATCGAGGGCGCGAGTCGCTGGACCTATACCCGCAGGATCGTACTGCCGCTTCTGATGCCGACGACACTGTTCATCATGGTCAACGCCCTGATCAATTCGGTCAAGCTGATCGACCACTTGTTCATCCTGACCAAGGGTGGTCCGAATGACGCTTCTAAACTGATCCTTTATTACATCTGGGAAATGGCCTTCGCTTTCTTTGATGCCCCGCACGCGGCGGCTATGACAATCCTCGTGCTGGCGGTGTTGGGAATAGTGGCCGGGATCAAGTTTTCCTATCTCGACAAGCGGACCCATTACCAATGAGCGCGCTTTCCCGACATATCGAGACACTGGGCGCTCTGCTCCTTGCCGTGATCTGGATCTCGCCCTTGGTCTTCGCCTTCTGGGCGGCGTTTCACACGACGTCGGACGCGGTCAACTTCAATGTTGCCGCCCCCTGGACGCTCGATAATTTTCGTACAGCTTGGGCCGGGGCACCTTGGCTGAGGTATTTCGTCAATACCTTCTTTCTTGTCACGGTTATTCTCATCGGTCAGTTCGTGATCACAACGCTGGCGGGGTTCGCCTTTGCCAAGGTCCAGTTTCCGGGGCGCGACTTCGTCTTCATCCTGGTCCTGATGCAACTGTTCATCCTGCCCGAGGTGCTGATCGTCGAAAACTACGCGATGGTCTCGCGACTGGGTCTTTTCGACACAATCCTTGGGGTGGGCATGCCCTACATGGCCTCGGCCTTCGGCATTTTCCTGATGCGGCAGGCGTTCAAGGGTGTTCCGATCGAGTTGCACGAAGCCGCGCGGGTCGAGGGGTGCGGCTGGTTCGGAATCCTTTGGCGGGTCTACGTGCCTCTCGCGCGGCCCACGTATCTTGCCTATGCGCTGGTGTCGGTTTCAACCCACTGGAACAATTTCCTTTGGCCGCTCATCGTCACCAACTCACCCGATACTCGACCTCTTACCGTCGGCCTTTCTATCTTTGGCGCGCCCGAGAACGGCGTGGACATATCGGTGATCTCGGCGGCAACGATGATGTCCGTCGCCCCCCTTCTGATCGCCTTCCTCGTATTCCAGCGTCAGTTCGTGCAGGCTTTCCTGCGCGCCGGGATCAAGTGACAGGATGGCACGCCTTCTGCAACTCAGCGATCTGCATGTCGTGTCACCCGGTTCGCTGGCATCTGGCGTATTGGATACCGGCGCGATCCTTCGTAGAGCCATAGATCAGCTGGCGAATAAATTGGACGCCCTCGGGCCACTCGACGGTGTCCTCGTGACTGGCGACGTCAGCGACGATGGCAGCCATGAAAGCTATGTCGTCGCCCGCGCCGAGCTTGACCGGCTTGGTCTTCCTCTTCTCGTTGTGCCCGGCAATCATGATGACCGGGCGGCATTCCACGCCGGCTTTTCCGACCTGCCCGCGATGCCGGCCTCGGGTCTGATTGATTGGCTTCAGGAGGTCGGCGATACCTTTGTCATTGGGCTCGACACGCTGGTGGAGGGAAAGGGCGGAGGTGTCCTTCGCCGCGAAAGCCTCGCGTTCCTGTCCGTCGCCCTGTCAGAGGCAGGGTCACGACCAACGGTCGTGGCTCTCCATCATCCACCCTTGCGTACAGGTATCCGGTTTATGGATGCCATCGGTCTTGAGAATGCATCTGCCCTTTGGCCTATTCTGGATGAAGCCGGGGGCTCGGTCACAGTTGTTGCCGGTCACGTCCACGGGATCTACCAGAGACGGATAGGGCGGCATTTGGTGGCGACAGCGCCGTCCATCTGCAGTGCCTTCGCATTGGATATTCGCACTGACGCACCGGTCGGTTTCTTCACCGGCCCAACGGGCTGCGCTCTAATCGATACGGGACCCGAAGGGGTTTGGAGCGCGATACCGTTGGAGACCGGCGAAGGGCCATTCCCCTTTTAAGCCGTCTCGGGTCAACCTGAAGGTCGTTTTTAGGGCGCGAGGTCCACCAAATTAATCGCACAGGTCAGCGCTGAGGGATCAAAGGCAGGTTTGGTCAAACCGGGCTCCAGCAGGCTGTATAGTTGCCAATGACCGCAATGGGCCGTCCGTACCGGGCGCAGGACAACAAGACCACGGAAATGCGGCACCGCCTCAGTTCGGCTCTGAGCGCAATGCGGACGTTTATGCGTGGCGGTTCAGGCCGCTATCGGCCCGAACCTTGGAGTCTCTATCAACCGGCCTTTAGATAAGGGATCGTACCGGCGATGTCTGTGTCGTCAATGACGTGAAAGTTTGACACGCTGCCGGCCTGGCGGGCTCGGCCGTACGGTGCGTAGTCAGGGTCTGCGGCAAACCCATCCAGTGCCTCTCGGCTGGGGAACTCCAGGATGGCTATCAGGGTGCTGTCCTTGTCTGCGCCTTCAAGAGTTTCGATGTTGCCGCTTCGGGACAGGTAACGGCCTCCATGCCTTTGCACTAACTCGTGGACGTTGGTCGCGTACTCGGGGACCCAACCGTCGTCGGTGACCTTGATGTCTGCGATTAAATAAACAGTCATGCGCATTTTCCTTTCATGGGCCGGCCCGGATGGCGCGGCGTGTCTTCGAAATCTGCCAGCGAAGGGAGAACGCCATCCAGTCACGAAACTGGACTGGGTGATACAGTTTCTGGACTAGGCGGCTGCGCGGAACCGATTACTGTCGCCTTAGAGGAAAGAGGAACGAGACATGACCCAAGCCGGTTACAAACAATTCTGCCCGCTAGCCATGGCAGCCGAAGTGCTGTGCACTCGCTGGACAATGGTGCTTTTGCGGGAGCTCATAGCTGGCTCTAGCCGGTTCAATGACCTGCGCCGCGGCGTGCCAAAAATGTCGCCGACGCTGCTGTCACAAAGACTGAAAGATCTCGAAAAAGACGGAATCGTAGAGAGAAAACCCGTTCCGTCAGAGCGGGGCGTATTTGAATATCACCTTACTGAGGCAGGCCGCGATCTCCGCGAGGTTGTCATCGCCATGGGCATGTGGGGTCAAAAGTGGGTTGAATCATCGCTGTCGCTTAAGAATCTCGATCCTTCACTCTTAATGTGGGATATGAGACGCAACTTGAACCCCGACCCTTTGCCAAAGCGGCGCGTCGTAGTTCAATTCTTGTACCACGATCTACCGTCCACAAAGAGCGACTGGTGGCTGGTGATCGAACCGGCAGGAGAAGTCGATCTTTGCTGGGCTGATCCAGGGTTCGAAGTGGACCTGTATGTCCGCACTGACCTCAGAACAATGACGGCAATATGGATGGGCGTGAGCGACGTCGCCGCAGAACGTGATAGATTCGAGTTCACCGGGTCCAAGGAGCTTTCTTCGACCATCCAGACGTGGCTTGGCCTCAGTCCATTCGCCGCACAGAAGAAGCTTGTCGCTTGAGATGATGCAGCTTGGATGCCGCGGCGGCTTGGTCCCGCAATGCGGACACCTATACTCGCAAGCTGCGTCGATGAGCGGTATCAGCGACGCAACGATTGTTCTTTGTTTATGGTTTTGGCGGATATGGTGGCGAGAGGAGGTATCGCATGGAAGCAATTGGAGCTGGGATAGCGGCAATTGGGAACACGCCACTGGTGCGGCTCCGGAAGGTGGTGCCGGGGGGTGCGGCTGAGGTTTGGGTGAAGCTCGAGGGTGGGAACCCGACAGGCTCATACAAGGATCGAATGGCGATCTCAGTGCTGAATGCAGCCCTGGAGCGCGGCGATGTCTCCCCTGGCGACACGGTTGTTGAGTTCACCGGCGGCAGCACCGGAACGGCGTTGGCTTTCGTCTCTGGCGTCCTCGGGTTGAAGTTCACCGCGGTGTTCTCGGATGCGTTCTCGAAAAGTAAGCAACAAGCGATGGAGGCATTCGGGGCCGAGGTGCTCGTCGAGAAGAGCGTGGATGGGGCGATTACTCATGAGTTGGCTGAACGCATGAGACTGCGCGCCCATGCGCTCGCAGACCAACCGGGGCACTACTACGCGGACCAGTTCGGATCACCCGATGTACGCACGGGCTATCAGACCATGGGCCGTGAGATCGCCGAAGCGCTCGATGGAGACATCGACGTCGTCTGCGCAGGCGTTGGGACCGGTGGAGCCTTGATGGGATCGCTCGACGGTATGCGCGAGATGGGTGTAGCTCCGCATGTCGTTGCTCTGGAGCCAAGCCAGTCTCCGTTACTGACCACGGGCAGGTCAGGAGGCCACAAGGTCGAGGGGATCGCCGTGTTTCCCGATCCGCCGTTTCTTGATCGATCGCAAGTGAGTGAGGTCCGCATGGTCAATCAGGAACGAGCATTTGAGATGTGTCGCAAGCTCGCGCGGGAAGAAGGTGTGTTTGGCGGCGGATCGACGGGTTTAAACGTCTGCGCAGCAATTGAACTGGCAATTGAGTTGGGACCGGGCAAACGCGTCGTTACGTTCAATTGCGACAGCGGGGCAAAGTATCTCGGAGGGCCAATCTACAGCCCTTCGCAGCACGGATAGGGCAAGGCGGAAGATATTCAAGACGGACGTCCGCAATGTCCCGCTGAGCGGACTTTCAGTGATCAAAATGGTGCGGTAACGCGCCTTAAGGGCGCAACGCTCGCAAGACAAAGCGACCTCGACGCCCTGTTCCTCTTGCGCGATGATGATACCAGCGCAAGGGG
>NZ_JASBQQ010000017.1 GCF_029961185.1 Albidovulum aestuarii
CTCCAGCATCGCCGTCAATTCTCATGTTGAATGATAAACCAATGCACGCCCAAAATAAACACACAGATGAGTTCAGGTGAGCAGGAATGTTTTTCAGTTTCCCTTCAGGAGCTCTGGCTCGTCTTTCACCACCCCGCAGTACTCCTCACACTCAGCCTTGGTGTAGAACTTGTTGGCATTGGTCTGGCAGAAGCCCCCTTTGTAGGGCACACAGAGACCAACAGAGGCGTCAAAGACCCAGATGGGTGGATGTCCAGTGCAGGGTTGGGCAGCCATGGGCAGACGGCACACAGCCTCGGTGCGGCATCTCTGCAGACATTCTCTCTCATTTAAAAAGTTGTTCTGGTTGCCCAAACACCCTCCATAATTGAAGATTTCACAGCTCATAGAGGAGGCGTTGTAGAAGTAACGCTGGTGTAACCCAAAACATGGTCCTGTTTCTGGTGCTGCTTTACAGGACTCGGTTCCATTGAAAAGAGGTAATTCATCACCAGAACCCTCTACGTCTGCAACACTCAAAGTAGGCACCACGTTTCTCTTGACCCGCTGAGGCTCAGGCTGAACTGTCGGCTCTGCCACCTGCTCCCCAGGAACACAGTCACCTTTGTCCTGTTTACTGACAATAGTGCTATCAGCCATTCCCTGTTCTCTGACCAGTGTTTTGAAGTCATCCAGCACCGTGGCTCTCACAGTCTTAGTTCGACTGTAAAGCTTAACTGAGGTGCTCTTATCCCCTGATGATTTCTGCTTGCTCATTATGACTATCGCATACTCATTGTAGTTTGTGTGAACCACGTACGCATCCACATCTGCGTTCCACTTTGCAACGTGGAACAGGAATCGTCCTGGTGTGGCGGTCAGGTCATAGTCCCCAGATAGCTCCTTACATGTTCCTTGTCTGAGTACAGTTCGAGTTGCCTTGACTTTGCCTGCAGTAGGGCTGCTCTGCAGTACCAGTTTACCAATGGCTGCATCTCTCCTTTGACTTTGCGTATGGGTACATGTACTTGCCATGGCAACATCATACCAGGTTCCCAAAAACTGGGCCAGATTAAAGTTCTCCTGTGTGGGGTATAAAGGTTCTGTGGTTACAGGGATCCCCTGGGAGGTCCAGGTCCACCCCAGGACCAGCAGTGGAACAAGACTCCACCAGACCACCATCATGAAATTTGTGGCTCTCGCTCTTGCCCTTCTCCTGGCTGTCGGCTCTCATGCCGCTACCCTGCCAGATCCACCTACCCAACTGGCCCACGTCCGGGCTGCTGCGGATGTCTACCTGACTCAGTTGAAGGAAAGTGCCAACAGAGCCCTGGCACAGCTGGATGACACTGAATACAAGGAGATCAAGGACAGCGTGTCTCAGCACATAGAGAACTTCCACACTCAGATCAAGGCTCTGCAGGCTCAGGTCTCCCCAGTCACTGACAGCGTCGTCAGCACCATCTCTGATGCCACTGCTGATCTCCGTACTTCCCTGATAGCTGATCTCGATCAACTGAAGGCTGACATCGAGCCCAAGCGTGTAGCTCTGAGAGCGGTCATTGACAAGCATCTTGATGAGTACAAAACCCTGCTGGAGCCCATCATCAAAGAATACTACGTGAAGCACACAAATGACATGGCTGTCCTCAAGGACAAGTTGGAGCCAATTGTCGGGTCTCTGCAGTCTAAGGTGTCCACCAATCTAGAGGAGACCAAGGCCGCCCTGGCACCAATTGTGGAGACAGTGCGTGCCAAGCTTTCTGAGCGTCTGGAGGCTCTGAAGCAGTTGGCTTCTCCCTACGTCGAAGAATACAAGGAGCAGCTGAAGAATGTCTACACCCAGGCCCAGGGTGCCGATGGAGAAGCACTGAAGGCACAGATTGCACCTATAGCTGATGAAATCAAGACCAAGCTCCAGGCTATCTTCCAGATCATCTCTGCTTCCGTCACCAAGAACTAAATCCTCCCAACCCTGTTCCTGTAACTAACCTCACATACCTGTCTTGTTTTAGATCCATTCCACCTTTCTCTCTATTCTATCTTTCCTCACGAGGACCACCTCCCAAAATGAAGCCGATGCCTGACTGGTGCACTCGTTCACAACAAAATGGCTGGACTCTTGCTCTCTCTCTTTCCCATGCAAACACCTTACTTCATGCACACATGCTTAAGCACATGCAGGCAAAGACACACACACAGACACACACATACACAGCACACAGATGCTTTCATGCTTTGCTCTTTGCATACCATGGTTATCTGTAGACACAAGTTTATCTGACTTTCTTATTTCTCTTTCATATTCTTTTTTTATGTTTAATAAGCAGTTTTTTAAAACAGATTTCTTCTTCTTCACCTTCATACCACGACTTGTTTAATTGTGTGTCAATGTGCGTGTCCATCCACCTGTATGTGTTCCATGTGCGTTTGTGTTGACTATCTCCAGCTTGATTATCTGGATGCGAAGTAAGGCTTGATCTTCATGCTGATGCCTTTGAGTGAATACCAGCTGCCCTTCCAGTTCATCCACACCATGCCGTCGTCTGTGCCGTGCTTGGCCATTTGTTTAGTGTAGGCTCCGCCTATGTAGTATCGGCCATTGGGATTAGCTGAGTGGCAGCGGTTGTACCACCAGCCACCTCCGTCCTCCCTGGAGCACTGTGTGTAGGGATCACCGGGGTTCCAGTTGTCGTTGTCTTTGTCGTAGGTGCTGAACATCATGCCGTTGTGAATCGTCATGGTGCGGTTTTCACCAAAGAGTTCTGAGGATCCTTCCAGGAAACTATTGCCAGCAGTACCGGAGTAACCATCGACTGCCAATACAAAATTGGACGCATCTGATTGGATGGTGAATTGTTGATACTGGGCGTAGACCTTGGCTCCTGACCAGTCCTCCATCTCAATGAGAACCTCAGTGGGACCCATCTTGGTTAAGTAACTAATGCGGTCATTACCCAGCCAGTATTCACTCGGAGTCTCACAGTGACCCTTGCCAGAATCGAAGGCAACATTGCCGAAACCACGTCGATAGTCATCCCAGCGTCGGCCAAAGTCAACACTGCCATCAAGCCTGTTCTGAATGAGAAGCCATCCTCCATTCTGGGTAGTCTGATCACAGAAGACCTTGTACGGTGGGTAGAAGGTGTCAGGATGGACCATGTACATCTGGGAGTCTGTTCCTCCACGACGGAAGATGTCCTCACACTCCTTACCGGACACCACTGGTATGGGGCATTTGGTTTTGCATGGTTCTTTGCACACCTCGCTCTGGGCATGGATGGCCTTCTCCAGCTTCTGGATCTTCAACTTGATCTTGTCCAGGACTCCCTGTAGCACTCTGATGTTGGAGGGGAAGACAGTGTCTACCGTCTCCTTGATGTAGGCATGTTGTTCCTCTATGTTATCGCTGTACTGACCAACCACCCTGTTGTTGTCGTTGATGACTCGCTGCCTCTCCCTCAGCGAATTGGACATGCTGTTGACGTAGTTGTAGACGTTGTTGGATGCTCGGGACAACTCATCCACCTGAGGCTTGAGCTCCCCAATGGACATCTTGACGTTCTTCTCTTGCTTCAGCAGTGTGGTCTTCAGCTCACAGCCATTGGGACACAAAACACCCATCTCCTCTGACGCATGCGTGCATCCTCCGGCATCGGGCTGCGTCACCTTCTCTTCTTCCTGAGGTTGTCCAGTTGGAGCTGGGGCGGGGCGGCCTCGATACCTTGAGCCACCACTGATAGGCGGCGGGACGTAGCGGTTAGGGCTGTAGCGATCCGTGCCCCTTGTTAATGGACGGTGACCACGAGCATCTACTCCTGTTGCATTTTCTGCTGGCTTGCTCTTTGAGTCTGTGTCATAGTCATCATAGTCCAGATTGTCTTGAGCCCAGGCCGTGTACACACACAGATACAGCAGCAGCAGCGTCCGCATCGTTCACTGTGGATGAAGTTACTCTTTTCAAATTGCAGTCTTCAGTGTGCCTTCACTCCCTTTTCTCCTCAGAGGGCTATCCATCTGGCG
>NZ_JASBQQ010000026.1 GCF_029961185.1 Albidovulum aestuarii
GTTATAAATTCTTTCCCAATGGAATCACCCGAACCTTTCTTTTATTTTCATCCTTTTCATTGGGAAAGAATTTATAACTTCATCAATATAAGAGTGACGGGTATCGCATTTCCTGCAAGAAAGACCTGATACGGAGATTATAAAAAAGTATTTTCCTTATATAATATAAGAGCATACGCACAGTCTGATTAATAAGGAAGGAATGTATCAAAGGTATTATAGAAGCGATAACTTATATTGAATATCTGTTGCAGACCTGATACAGGGATTTTGGTAAATGTGTAAAGAAATATTTACCGGAAGAGCATAACCCTTATCTCAGTAGTTAGCCTGAAAGCAGAGGTTCAGGTAACAGATAAACTGAAGGTAAGAACGATGTTTTGAGAGGCATATAGAAGTTTAAGTATATGGTTTGAAATCCTGCATCAGAAGAATATCCGGTATATAAAATTACAGGATATTGAGAGAAATATTAAGGTACTTTTTCAGTGATATTTTACATGATTCAGAACATCTGCCATTAATGTTCGATAAATATGAAAAGCACATAAGGAAATTAAACAGTTGTGAATTTAAGAAGTTAGGTTTATGATTGCTTAGCACGAAAAATAATGAAAAAGTGTATCCGATATTTCATAAATGAAAAACAAATTATAATACGTGAAATTATAATTTAAAATCTATAAAACTTTCTAAGTAAGTTCCGATGAACTGAATAACTGATATCATAAAAGCATAAAAGCAGGAATGAATCAGATTATAAACAGTACATATGGATTATGAGCAGGAAACAGAATAGGAATTTTAAATAAACATAGAAAAATTTAATAGTGAACTTATAAAGTAGTTTGTAAATAACATATTATTTTATTATAGAAAGAATACTAAGAGGAAAATAAATTGAATAACTTTGTGTTTGACCGTTATTCAATTTATTTTCC
>NZ_JASBQQ010000018.1 GCF_029961185.1 Albidovulum aestuarii
TTCGCGGCGCTGGGCGTGACGGCCGTGACGGGCGGGGTCGAGATCGACTATAACGGCCACGTCATCACGCTGGATGGCGTCAGCATCGGCGATATCGATCAGACTGATTTCGTGTTCGGGTAGGAGTGATGCGGGCGGACGCCAAAAAGCTTGCAGCGGTTCTCTGCCCCCGTCAGCTGACATACTTGCTCCAGTGTGAAACTAGTTGAGACTTGAGTAGAAGCCACTGATCCTGGCCGCGCAAATTCAGTTGGGTTCTGCATCCCAAGTCGTCGCGTCCTGAATACACTTGAAATAACTAATTTACTGCGGCATCATTTTTGTGTGGGCAGGGGTGCTTTCGTACTTGACGGTTTTCTGGAAAGATTTCCGGTTGTTTGGACGTGATGAGTTCAAGTGGCTGGAGACATATTCATATCAACAGCGTCAAAATACCATCCCGCTCAACGACAATTGTTGTGTGCGGGACAGAAATGTCCTGCAAACTAATAATGCTGAGCTCTGGCGCTAAAATCGCAGCCACCGGAGCCGTCTTTCGGGTTTGAGCAGAATTGCTGTCGTCGTCAACCGGACCGCCCGTTCGGTGTCGCAACTCGATGAAATTTCTGGAGGTCACATGGCTTATTTTCCTGGAACCAATCTCAATGACACATTGGACGGTACAAGTTCGGATGACGTGATCGAAGGATTCGATGGCGCTGACAGCCTTTCTGGGTTTGGCGGCGATGATGAGATCTACGGTGGCAACGGGAACGATACGATCCTCGGCGGGGCTGGTTTCGACTACCTTCGCGGAGACGCCGGTAACGACACGATAGACGGCGGAAGTGACAACGATGCAGTCGTCTATGACAACGCGACATCCGGCGTTTTGGTGAATCTCGCAACCGGCACCGCTTCGGACGGGTTGGGTGGCACCGATACTCTGATCAGTATTGAAGACGTCCGCGGGTCGATGCAGGCGGATTCTATCACGGGCGATTCCGGCAGGAATACTCTCATGGGCCTGCAAGGCAACGACACGCTGGACGGGGGAGCCGGCAACCGAGACATGGTGCGCTATGATCGTGACGCCGCCTATGGTGGCACAGCCGCTGTGTTCGTGAATCTGAGCACCGGCGTCGCGATCGACGGTTTCGGCGATACGGACACCCTGATCGGAATTGAAAGGGTGCGTGGAACCGCCGGCAATGACACCATCATCGGTGACGGCAACGACAACGATCTGATCGGTCGTGACGGAAACGACTCGCTCAGTGGCGGTGCCGGATTCGATTACTTTGAGGCCGGTGCGGGCAACGACACGATCGATGGCGGGGCTGATCAAGATTTCATTTCCTACTACTGGGATAATCCGGCCTCGGGTATTGTCGTCACCTTTACGAACGCCACTGGCGGCACCGTGACAGACGGGCTTGGTGGCACCGACACATTTATCTCCGTCGAACAGTTCGAAGGCACAGTATTCGGCGACACGATGACGGGTCATACCGGCGATGACTGGTTTGACGGCCAGGACGGCAATGACAGTCTTACCGGTAGCGACGGCAATGACACGCTGACCGGCAGTTCCGGCAACGACACATTGGATGGTGGCGCCGGAGCACGGGATCAGGTCCGGTACAACCGGGACGAACTGAATGGCGGCTTCCAGGGCGTCAACGTCAATCTGGCGACCGGCACCGCGACGGACGGTTTTGGCAATACCGACACACTGATCGGGATCGAGCGCGTGATCGGCACGAGCTTTGGCGACACGATCATTGGAAACAGTGCCGACAATGGCCTGATCGGCAGGGACGGCAACGATTCTTTGAACGGTGGAGCGGGTTTCGACTATTTCGAAGCGGGTGCGGGCAACGATACGATCAATGGCGGCGCGGACAATGACTTCTTGTCCTACTACTGGGACAACCCTGCCTCGGGCATTGTCGTCACCTTCACGAGCGCTACTGGCGGCACGGTGTCGGATGGCCTGGGCGGTACCGACACGTTCATTTCAGTGGAAGAATTCGAAGGCACGACCTTTGGCGACACGATGACCGGATCGACGGGCGATGAGTGGTTCCAAGGCATGGAAGGCAATGACAGCCTGTCTGGCGGCGACGGTCGTGATCGGTTGCTGGGTGGAGCTGGCAACGACACGCTCAATGGCGGGGCGGGAACCCGGGACGAGGCGCGGTACGATCGTGACGAGTTCAATGGCGGCTTCCAAGGTGTCAATGTCAACCTTGGAACCGGCACAGCGATCGACGGCTTCGGCAACACCGACACGCTGATCGGTATCGAACGGGTGCTCGGAACGAGTTTCAATGACACCCTGATCGGCGACGCGAACAACAACAATCTCATCGGGCGTGACGGCAATGATTCTATAAACGGCGGTGCGGGCGATGACTACTTTGAGGCCGGCGCCGGAAACGACACGATCCATGGTGGCTTGGATTGGGACTATCTTTCCTACTATTGGGATAATCCGGCATCCGGTGTCAGCGTCACGTTTGCCAATGCAACCGACGGGGCGGCCACGGACGGTCTCGGCGGTACGGATACGTTCACCGGGATCGAAGGGGTCGAAGGTACAAGCCACGACGACACGCTGATCGGAGCGGCCGGAGAGCAGTATTTTAACGGTCAGGCGGGCAACGACACAATTAATGGCGGAGGTGGTCTTACTGATTGGTCGGGTTATAGCGATACAGCAAACACTGGGGGCTTCCAGGGTGCGGTCGTCAATCTTGTCGCGGGTACGGCAACCGACACGTTTGGCGACACCGATACCCTGATCGGTATCGAAAACATCTGGGGGTCCGAATGGGCGGATCATGTCACGGGAAACAACGGCATAAGCCACGAGTTTTCAGGCAATGCCGGAAACGACACGCTTATCGGCGCTGATCAGGGTGATTCGCTCGAAGGAGGCGACGGCAACGACCGCCTGGATGGTGAGGACGGCAACGACACGATCATGGGCGGGATCGGCAATGACGCGATCCTCG
>NZ_JASBQQ010000027.1 GCF_029961185.1 Albidovulum aestuarii
CTTGGCTCGACCTCCAGGGTGATGGTCTTGCCGGTGAGGGTCTTGACGAAGATCTGCCCTCAGAGAAGACTGTCACTTCTTGGATCTGTACATCCAACTCAACAGCAGAGATGAATGCAAAAATTGCCCTGGCCATGATCCTCGCTCTGCAGGTCTCTATGAGCCTGTGTGATATCCCTTCACCAGCACCGGATCTTGTTGAGAAGTACGATCAAATGAAATCTGTCTTCTACAAGAGACTGATAACTGCTTACGGCAAGCTGCAGGCCGCTGTTGCTCCTTTAGTGGACAATGTTGACAGTGAGAAAACGCAGGTTGTCAAAGAGTACATTGAGACTCTGCAGACCAAGCCTGAGTTCCAAGCCGTCGCCAAGGTTGCTGTTGGCCTGGGTGAGGAGGTAGGTCCCCTGGTTGACAGGACCCGCACAGCAGTGCTGGGTCTGTACGGACACTACCTTCGCCCACGCATTGGCGATGCCCTGGGCGATGCCATCGACAACATCAAGGTCTACCTGAACAAATACTTGCCCACTGAGTAAAGAAGACCAACTGGAACACACCACCTGTCAGCAGCCTGTAATAGAAGTTAACTCATAGAAACTACACCAGTTTAGGCTGAGAAGAGCAATGCACAATGCAAATACAATCCTTTGCCTCTTTTCAAATTAATATCCTTGCCAAATCACACCAAGTTAAAAAAGTAGGGCAAACATGTCAACGACAACACCTATGCAAATTTTGCATGTACAGTATTTTGTGTTTGTATACACTAACCAAAGTATGATTGTGTATGTATATGTGTTATGACGAACACGAAGATGAAGGTTTATCTGCTGCT
>NZ_JASBQQ010000002.1 GCF_029961185.1 Albidovulum aestuarii
GTCGGTCTGTTTCCGTTTCCCATAGAACACCTCCTGGTTCCTCAGTTGGTGCTCTCCACTTTTCTCGGGCAAGTCCAGGTTGCATTGAGCATCCTGTCGTCACAATGCAGCTACACCGGGCGCAGCTGGAACAGGCGGTGCATAGCCGCCAAGGCGTGAGGTGTGCAGATTGAGCCGGACCATCGCTTCGCTCAACGCCACTGCCGACACCACTCCGTCGATCACCGGCACCCCGTGTTTGGCTGAAAGCGACGCGGCGAAATCGGCCATGCCAGCGCAGCCGAGAACAATGGCTTCCGCCTTATCCTCGGCAATCGCGCGGGCGACCTCGGCGCTGATCCGTCCGCGTGCATCCGATCCCGGACTCTCCAGTTCCAGTACCGGCACATCAGATGCCCGCACGTTCGCGCAGCGCGCCGCGAGCCCATATCTCGTCAGGTTGTGTTGAAGTGCGGGCACCGAACGGGCAAGAGTCGTGACCACGGAGAACTTGTTCGAAAGCATCGAGGCCATGTGATAGGCCGCCTCGCCGATGCCGATCACCGGCCGGTCGGTCAGGCAGCGCGCGGCATCGAGGCCGGTATCGTCAAAGCAGGCAATGACCACGGCATCAAACCCATCGGTGGTTCGGATGATGTCGAGAAGGCCGGGAACGCACATTGCCTCGTCATAGTAGCCTTCGATGGCGGCGGGGCCTTCATTAGGGTTCACTGCAATGATCTCGGTCCCCGGCAGTGCGACACGCCGGGCGGCGGCACCGACCTTTTCGGTCATGTGCCGCGTGGTGTTCGGATTGATGACGAGTATGCGCATCATATTACCTATAGCTCGCCGCCGAGATAGGCGGCCTTGATCCGGTCGTCGGTCATCAGCTCCTTGCTTTTGCCCGAGAGCGCGATCGACCCAGTTGACAGGGCGTAGGCCCGGTTCGAGATCGACAGCGCCATACGGCTGTTCTGCTCGACCAGAAGCACGCTGACATTTTCGTCGCGGTTGATCGCGACGATGGCCCTCGCGATGTCCTGCACCAGCTTCGGCGCAATGCCGAGCGACGGTTCGTCCAAGAGCAGCAGGCGAGGTTTCGCCATCAGCGCGCGGCCGATCACCATCATCTGCTGCTCGCCGCCCGAGAGCGTGCCAGCCTGTTGGCCGTAACGTTCCTTGAGCCGGGGAAAGCGTTCCAGCACGCTGTCGAGCGTCTGCTGGATCTCGATCTTGTCGGTTCGGGTGAACGACCCCATCAGGAGGTTGTCCTTCACCGACATGTAGGGAAAGACCCTGCGCCCTTCGGGCACCATGGCGATGCCCATCCTGACGATATCGGCCGCCGGGGTCCCGTCGAGACGGGCGCCCATATAATGGATCTCGCCCGACTTGATCTTCCGCAGGCCGGTGATCGCCCTGAGGATCGACGACTTTCCGGCGCCGTTCGCACCGATCAGCGCGACTGTCTCGCCCTCGTTGACCTCGATCGACACGCCCTTCAACGCGTAGACGTGATCGTAGTAAAGCTCGACATCCTTGAAGTTCAGAATCTGGGTCATGGCCTACATCCCGATCGCGGCGTCTTCGCTGCCGAGATAGGCCTCGATGACTTTTTCGTTAGACTGGATCTCGGCGGGCGTCCCCTCGGCGATCTTCTCGCCGAAGTTGATCACCACGATCCGGTCGGAGATTTTCATGACCGCGGGCATGTCGTGTTCCACCAGAAGCACGGTCACACCCCGCTCGTCCCGAAGCCGGCGTACGAGCGAGACCATGCGCATGGTCTCGTCGTGGTTCATACCCGCGAAAGGTTCGTCGAGCAGCAGGACGGTCGGGTTGGTCGCCAGCCCGATCGCCATGCCGAGCGCGCGCAGATGACCTTGTGGCAGGTTCGAGGCGAGCTCGTCCCGGATTGCCTCCATGCCGAGAAACTCGATGATGTCGTCGGCCGAGGCACCGAACTCCGTCTCGTCGGCCCGCGCCTGCGCGGTGCCGAGGAAAAAGCCCAGAAGCGATGCCTTGGACCGCAGGTGATGCGCCACGATGATATTCTCGCGCACGGTCATCGAACGGAAAATCGTGGTTTCCTGGAAGGTTCGCACCACCCCCATCTGCGCCACCTTGTGCGGCGCGAGGTTCGATATTCGGTTCCCCCTGAACAGAACTTCGCCCGACGTAGTCTTGAGGAACGAGGCGATGAGCTTGAAGAGCGTCGATTTGCCAGCCCCGTTCGGTCCGATAACCGACAGTATCTCGCCTTCGGCGACGTCGAAGGAGATGTCGTTGTTCGCGGTGAGCCCGCCGAAGCGCTTGGTCACGCCCCTGACTTGCAGAATGGGGGTCATTTGCGGCCTCCCTTGCGTTCAAAGAGGCTCAGCACGCCGTTCGGCAGAACCAGCATCAGGATGATCAGGAGCGACGAGTAGATCAGCAGTTGGTAGCGCCCGGTGGTGAACAGAAGATCCCAGCCGAAGTACAGCATCAGCGTGCCGAGCATCGGACCGAAGACATAGCCCAGACCGCCGAGGAAGCAGTTCAGCATGAAGTTGACGCTGTCGGCGACCTGGAACGACGAGGGGTAGATGGATTGTGAGATCGCCACGAACATGGCCCCCGCGATGCCGCCGAAGAAGGACGAGATCGAATATGTCAGTACCCGGAGATAGGCGGTATTTACGCCGATCGAGGCCGACAGTTCCTCGTTCTGCTGAAGCGAGCGGCAGAGGTGGCCGAGTCGCGAGTTCACGATCCGGTAGAGCGCCGCGTAGCAGGCCACCATCAGGAAAACGGCGGCAAGGTAGAAGGCCAGCTTCGGGTTCTGCAGCGTCGCGAAATCCGGGATCAGGGTCAGGCCGAAGATCGACAGTTCCCCCGGCAGCGGGATCGAGGTGATGCCCTTGGCGCCATTCGTGACCGGCAGCGCCAGCGCCGAGAGCCGTCCGACCTCGGTCAGCACGAGCGTGACCATCGCGAAGTAGACGCCGCGCAGCCTCAGGATCGGCAGGCCGATCAGGACCGCCAGACCGGCGCAGAAGAGCCCCGCGAGAGGCAGCGTCACCCAGAAGTTAAAGCCCGCCTTGGTCACCAGGATAGCCGAGACATAGCCGCCGGCCAGCGCATAGGCGCCCTGCCCGATGTTGATCCGGCCAATGTAGAAGGTCAGCCAGACCCCGGCCGAGGCGATGGCAAGAAGCGCCACCGACGTCAGCGTATAGTAGAAATCCCACCGCCCGCTTGTGGCAATCAGCAGGGGCACGATCACGAAGACTGCGATCAGGAACGCCCCGACTCCGATTAGTCTGTTGGTGTTCATGTACTTAGCCCCAAGGCTTGCCCATCAGGCCCTGTGGCCGGATGGCGAGGAAGATCATCAGTGAGGCGAAGATCACGAGATATGTGATGTCGCCATAGGCAGCGAGAAGGGTGAGCCCGATGCTTTCCATCATGCCGAGGATGAACCCGCCGGCGATGGCGCCCGAGATGACGCCCGCTCCGCCGATCATGATCATCATAAAGGCCTTGATAGAGGTCGGGCCACCCATGCCGAGGTTGATGCCGGTAATCGTGACCAGAAGTCCGCCGACAAGCCCCGCGAGCATAGCGCCAAGCGCGAAACCGATCATCGAGTACCGCTTGACGTCGACACCCATCAATTCAGCGGCCATGCGATCCTGTGCCAGCGCGCGCATCGCCCGTCCGGCCTTGGTGTATTGCATGAAAAGAATGAAGCCTGCGATCATCGCGATGGCCAGCACCCCGATCAGGATGCGATCATAGGGCATGATGATACGGAAATCCCAGTTGAGGACGCCGTTCAAGATTTTCGGTACGCCGCGTTGCTTTTCCCCGAAGACCAGCAGGATGACCGCGTCGAGGAAAAACGCGATACCCGCCGCAAGCAGCATCGTTGATTCTTCGCGTTTCGATTTCTTGATCACGGGGGCGAAGAGAAACTTTTCGATCGCCGCACCAACTGCCGCGAGGATCGCCGCAGAGGCCAGAAGGCCAACGATGAACGGCAGACCGAATTGCGAGACGACTGTGTACGTGACGAAGCCGCCCAGCACATACATCTGTCCGTGCGCGAAATTCAGCACGTTCATCAGCGAGAAGATGAGCGTCAGCCCAAGCGCAATAAGAGCGTATTGGGCACCTAGATAGAGCCCATTGGCGATGATCTGTTCCATGATGTCCTCGGATAGAATGGGGTCCGGCGGGAGATTGAGGGCCGGACCCCATGTGAGACAGAGCTCAGTGGTCGTCAGTCAACCTGTGCCACGAACAGCGTCTCGAAAGCGCCGTCTTTGAACACGTTGACAACCAGAGGAACCGAAACCTGGCGTTTCTGCCCGAATGAGGTCGAGCCGACATAGCTCAGCTTGGCGTCGCCGACCATGTAGGGGTTCGGCGCCTCGAACGTATCCATGGCCTTCTTGAACTCCTCGACGTCGGTCATCGCGGCGGGGTTCGCCTTGATGGTTTCGAGAATGTACTCAAGAGCATAGACCTTGGTGTTCGACTCGTCGTTATATTCGCCGAACATCTTGGTGTAGCGGTCGACAAACTCGCGCATGGCGTCGGACGCGAGTTCCGGGGTCGAGGCGCCGCCCACCGAGATGAAGCCGTTGGCAAGCTCGCCCGCGCCTTCCTGCAGCACGGTCGCGTCCTGCGCGGTTTCGGTCGAGATCAGTCCCTCGTAACCCAGTTCGCGGGCCGAGCGGATCAGCTGCGGCGCGTTGGCGGGCGAGACGCCTGACAGGACAAGCAGGTCCGGCTGTGTCTGGATCACCGGCAGAAGGACCGGGGTGAAGTCCGTCGTATCGACCTGATAGGTCACGCTGTCCGACACGACCTCCATCCCCAGCGCCTTGGCGGCCTCGACACCACCGTCACGCTGCGACAGCGGGTCGGATTCGTTGGCCGCGACGAAGGCAACCTTCTTCACCCCGTTGTTTTCCATCAGGTATTTGTAGATCGCCGGGCCGGACTGATAGTTCGCCACCATGCCCAGTACGGCGTTCGAGGCCGGGGCCGTGTAAAGCTCCTTCGGGAAGGCATAGGGGAAGTACATGATTCCGTTCTGCTCGGCCACCGGGCGAACGGCCGCGGCGCCGTCATCGACGTTCGGTCCGACGACGTAATGGATGCCGTCCTGCGCCATCTTTTCCATGCCCGCGATCGCGCGCTTGGGATCTTTCTGGTCGTCGAAGGCGACGATCTCGATGTCGTACATCGTGCCGTCGATTTCGTAACCGCCAAGTTCGTTCAGCCAAGCCGCGCGGGTCTCCATGGAGCGCTGGTTGGAGATGCCCCATGCTGCGGCAGGGCCCGAGGTTACGCCGACAAAACCGATCTTCAGGACCGGGTTTTCGGCGTGCGCCATGCCAAGGAACGACAGGCTGGCGACGGCGGCAAGGGCCGTGGACTTGAGAAGGCTGCGTCTATTCATGTGATGTCTCCCTGGATGCAATTCAGTTCTTTTGTGGTGCTCCGCTGCACGAGAGCTTATGCGGTAACGTCATTCAGCATTATTGTTAACAATCGTGTCAACAAATATCTGGCAGCACTGTCAACAAACATATAGCCTTGTTGAGGACAAGGCTAACCTATATCTAATGGCAAAGCCCTATGGACGCCTGAAAAATCACCACCATGTCTCTACCCGGCCCAAACAAGGAACAGCTTTCGACCGCCGAAGAAGTGGCAGAGGAACAGATCGTCGACCGCATTTTCGAAGCGGTTATCGAGCAGCGTCTGCCAGCGGGAACGAAACTTTCTGAATCGGCGCTCTGCGAGGTCTTTGGGGTCGGTCGCATGCGCATCCGTCGCAGCCTTCTGCTTTTGGCCAGCCGTGAGGTCGTCGAACTGCAATCCAACCGGGGCGCATTCGTCGCGCGGCCAACCGCCGAGCAGGCCCGCGAGGTGTTCGAGGCCCGGCAGGCAATCGAACCCAACGTCGCCCGGATGGCGGCAAGACGCGCAACTGCCGAGGATATCGCGACACTCGCCCGTCACCTGGAGCTGGAATCGCAGGCCCATGAAAGTGGCAACCGCCGCGACGCGATCAGGCTGTCGGGCCAGTTCCACACGATGCTGGCACAGATCGCCGGAAACGGCGTTATGCTCAGGATGATCAAGGAACTGATCACCCGCACCTCTCTCATCATCGGGATTTACGGTGCGCCGGGTGTTACAAACTGCCGCGACGATGATCACGCTGAGCTGATCGATGCCATGCGCCAGCACGACCCGGTACGCGCATCCGAGATCATGGCAGAGCACTTGCGCCATATCGAAGAGCGGGTCGATCTGACGGCCAAACCCGGTGCTGGTGTCGATCTTGTCTCGGTGTTTGGTCGACGCGACAGGTAGCGCGAGCGACACGGCGATGGAGCACGTCTGTGAGCAATGTCAGACAGATCTTTCGCGGGCTTAGAAGGTATTGATCTGAGACCCCTCAGCGTTCCGGTCGCATATCGGTACTTCGCTCTGCGACCATCGGCGCTGCGGCCGAGAAGTCGGAGGCCGTTCGAATTGGACTGCCCTGACCAGTCTTTCGATGCCAAAAATCGCTCGAAGACGTCGCCGTTGTCCGCGCCCTAGAAATGCTGCGCACTCGATCAACGTCCGCCTCTACCGACCGCACAGCGGCACCATGGCGGTCAATGGAACGGTCGCTCTGGGCCGAACCTGAAACGCTCGCACGGGGTGCGCCTGACGGCGCACCCTGTTTGATCGCCCCACAGCTCAGAAAAAGCCGAGCTTGTTCGGGTTGTAGCTGACCAGCATGTTCTTGGTCTGCTGGTAGTGGTCGAGCATCATCTTATGCGTCTCGCGCCCGATGCCGGACTGCTTGTAGCCGCCAAAGGCCGCGTGTGCTGGGTAGGCGTGGTAGTTATTGACCCAGACACGCCCCGCTTCGATCGCTCGACCGAAGCGATAGGCCCGGGTCCCGTCGCGGGTCCAGACACCGGCGCCGAGGCCGTACATTGTGTCGTTGGCGATGGCGAGCGCCTCCGCCTCGTCCTTGAATGTGGTGACCGAGACAACCGGCCCGAAGATCTCTTCCTGGAAAACCCGCATCTTGTTGTGGCCCTTCAGAATGGTCGGCTGGATGTAGAAGCCATTCGACAGATCGCCGTTGAAGCGTGCGGCATCACCGCCGACGAGGACTTCCGCACCTTCTTCGCGGCCGATCGTCAGGTAGGACATGATCTTGTCCTGCTGTTCCCGGCTCGCCTGCGCACCGACCATGGTTTCCATCAGGCGTGGATCGCCCTGCTTGATTGCCCGGACGCGGTCGATGGCGCGTTCGATGAAGGCCTCGTAAATGTCTTCCTGGATCAGCGCACGGCTCGGACAGGTGCAAACCTCGCCCTGGTTGAAGGCGAAAAGCACGAAACCTTCGACCGCCTTGTCGAGAAAGGCGTCATCCTGGGTCATCACATCCGAAAAGAAGATGTTCGGTGACTTGCCACCCAGTTCCAGAGTGACGGGGATCAGGTTCGCGGTGGCGGCTTCCATGATCTTGCGCCCGGTCGCGGTCGAACCGGTGAACGCGATCTTTGCGATGCGCGGGCTGCGGGCAAGCGGGGCGCCGACCTCGGCACCGATGCCGTTGACGATGTTCAGGACGCCTGCCGGCAGAAGGTCGGCGATCAGTTCGACCAGAACCATGATCGCTGCCGGGGTCTGTTCGGCCGGTTTCAGAACGATGCAGTTGCCCGCGGCCAGCGCCGGGGCCAGTTTCCATGCTGCCATCAGGATCGAGAAGTTCCACGGAATGATCTGGCCAACGACGCCGAGCGGTTCGTGGAAGTGATAGGCCACCGTATCGTGGTCGATTTCCGACATCGTGCCTTCCTGGCTGCGCAGGACGCCCGCGAAATAGCGGAAATGGTCGACCGACAGCGGAATGTCGGCATTCACTGTTTCGCGGATCGGCTTGCCGTTGTCCCAGGTCTCGGCGGTCGCGATCAGTTCGAGGTTCTCCTCGATCCGGTCGGCGATCTTGAGAAGGATGTTCGAACGTTCGGCGGCTGACGTCCTGCCCCAACCCTCCTTGGCGGCATGCGCGGCGTCCAGCGCCAGTTCGATATCCTCAGCCGATGATCGCGCGATCTCGCAGACCTTTGCACCGGTGATCGGGGTGATGTTGTCAAAGTACTGCCCCTTCACGGGCGGAACGAATTTACCACCGATGAAGTTGTCGTAACGAGTCTTGAATGGCGACCGGAACTGGCCGGCGGTTTGGGTCATCTCGTTCATGTTATCTCCTCCTTGAACCGGGTCCTCGGCCCGGATGGAGAAGGTATTGTGGATCGGAAATGCGCTGTCAGTCGGGGGGCATGAGCGGGCATACTGCTTTTGTCTCAGATTTGAGACAGGTGGTCGGATCAATCCACGACGCCAAGCCGTTTCATGCGACGGTAGAGCGTCGCGCGGCCAACGCCGAGTGCGCGCGCAGCCTCCGAGACATTACCGTCGGCGCGCGCAAGTGCGCGCATCACCGCCGCACGTTCGGCCTTTTCAAAACCCGAGGGGCCGTCGTCGGGGCCAAGGAGATCCGAGGCCGGACGCGGCCGAAGACCGCCCTGCGCTTCCAATCCGAAAACGCGGCGTGCGCCCCGCGTCGCGCCGATAACCAGATCGTCACTGTCCAGCGCCAGCAAGACGGCAGCATCGGTGTCCCCGCCGTCGGCAACCACGATCCGCGCCTTAGGGAATGACGCCCGGAAATAGTCGGCTTCGATTGCGCGCGCGGTCTGGGTCACCATCGCGCCGATAAGCCGGTTATAGGCTGCCGTCTGATCGGCCCGCGCCGACGAAACATCGAGTGCAGCCAGAAGCCTTCCGTCATCGCCGAAGATCGGTGCGTCCATGCAACTCATACCGATGTTCCGGGCGAGGAAATGCTCGTCGCGATGGATGGTGATCTGACGTTTCTCGGTCAGGCAGGTGCCAATCCCGTTCGTACCTTCGCTGGCTTCGCTCCAGTCAGCGCCAAGCGCAAGTCCCCAGTCTTCGAAGACCGTGGAATCCGATTCTGTGCAGCGCTGGTCCAGCACGATCCCGCTTTCGTCGGTAAGGAGCACGGCGCAGCCAGAATTGCCGACGAGCCCAAAAAGTTGATCGAGCTTGGGCGCGGCGACCTGCAAGAACCGATCAAGCTTGTCGCGGCGCTCATCCAGTTCCGTCTCGCCAAGTCGGCGCGCCGATTGGGACCGCGCCGGGTCCAGTTGATGATGCTCCATCGACCGACGCCAGGACGCCGCAAGCCCCGACCGCGCCGCTGCTGAGCCGGACGTTACGGCGTTGACCACGGCGTCGATATGTTGCCTTGTTTTCGAGATCTCCGGCCACCTCCGACTTAACGCTAGCGCGTCAATGTTCTTCTGGCAATTTCAGCACTGCGAAAACTTTTAATCTGCCAACATGTCTGGGACACCATGCGCACGCGGACTATTCCAATGTTGCTGGTCCGGTGACCGCTTAGAATGACGTGCCGCGTAGCGGCATGGCCGAAGCTTGGTCAATGGCAGGAATGGGTCGTTCACCGCCCTGTCCGCTGGGGGCGGGAAGAAACCATTTGCTGCAGTGGGTCTAAAAGCCCGCTCCTCTAGGAGGCAAAACGACCAAACCGGCCGATGATCAATCGCGAACTTGAGTACGCGCGCGCACAATTAAATCATCACTGGTCAACCGATGCCGACAAAGTATTTGTCGGGGCAGAAGCGGGCAGTTCTACATAGACCGAAGCGCAGTTTCATGGGTCACCGCTCAAACGATGCTCAGGTTTCGCGCCTTTGCAGCCGCCTCACCGCGTGACGCCACTTCGAGTTTTGCGAGGATGGCCGACACATGGTGATCCACCGTCTTGGGTGACACGAAGAGCCGGTCTGCGATTTCGGAGTTGGACAGGCCGTCGTTCAGTGCCCGCAGGACATCGAGTTGCCGGTTCGTCAGGCCAAGGGGATTCTTGAGCGTCGAGGCGCGTGGTCCCATTTGCGGACTTGCAATGCCGTCGCGTCGCATCTTCGCTTTCAGACACTCGATAGTTCCGCTGGCGCCAAGGCGCGTCAGGATCGCGATGGCACGCCTTTGCGCGGCCTCGTCGCCCTGTGCAAGCACCATTGCCTCATCGAAGGGTGCTCCCAGCGACGCCCAGGCCTCGGCGGCTCCCTGGTGGTCGCCCCTGATCTCCAATTGGTAGGGCAGAGAAAGTTCAGGCGTAACGTCGATGGCGGTTGCGGGATCCAAGCGCTTTAGCCAGATGGCTGCATCCGGCACCAACGCCACGTTCTCCGCGCGATCGAGGACCTTTCGAAGCGCCGCAATTGCCAATTCGGGGTCCTCGTGCCTGTGCCAGGACAGTTCGGCGAGGATCGCCGCGTGCACATGCAGTCGCTGCAACTCATCGGCGCCAGTCATGAAGTCAGACAAGAACCGGCTCACATGAGACGGGACAGGTTCGCCCTTGCGGATGGAAATCCATGTCAGTGCGCAGGCCGCGGGGAAGGCCCAGCTCGCCGTGGCGACCTCCAGGCCTTCGTCATCGGGCAACTCTTGCGAGAGATGGGTTTCCGTCAGTCTCGCAGCGTCCTGCCAGCGACCAATGCGCAGCAGCACCCAGGCGAGCGAGCCGGACTGGTATCTTCTGTATCCGTCCAGTTCATGCTCGACGGAATAGGCGATCCCCGCAGTCGCAGCTTCCTCGGCCCTCACGAAGTCAAGTTGCTCCATTTCGTAGTATATCGTGTTGGTATAGCCGCGCGCGACATTGTCGACGTCCTCAAGTCGCAGCGCGATGTCGATGCTTTCGCGCAGCATCTCGCGACCTTGATCCGGGTCGGAGATCGCCAGCGACTGACCGAGATTGTTGAGCGCGTGGGATTCAATATCCGGGCGATCGAATTCGCGGGCGATGACGATTGCTTCGCGTGCGGGAGGTCCCACGATAGCGAACGTCCTGTTGAGCATCGCCAGTTGCGCCTGGGTGGACAGGGCCATCGCCAGTTCAGGGCCGCGATGCTGTGCAAGGACGCGTACGGCCGTGTCTGCCAGTTCGCGGGCCCGTGCAATCTTTGTCGCCAGCCAATGAAATCGCGACAGTCGTCGGTAGCTATCGCCCTCTCTGAGCGTGTCCCCGGCGGCGTGGTAGATGTGCAGCGCCTCTGATTGCAAGGCTATTGACCGTGGGGCATTTCCAACCAGGTAGTGGGCCCAGGCCGCGCGTTCCAAGAGCGCCGCCCGCTCCACAGGCGCACGTGTTTCCTCGTGCTCAATTGCCAGTTCGAAATATTCCGCCGCCTCCCGCATGGCACCCATCTTTACAGCCTCTTGTGCCGCGATAGGGGCCAGACCGCGCAGTGTCGCCTCGTCGCCGACTTGTTTTGCATGATGGAGCCGACGCGCGGCATGAACCGAGCCGCCTGCTTCCAGCAGGGAAAGACAAGTCAGGTGCAGTTGTCGACGCATCGTCGGTGACAGCGAAGCCTCGACCGCAAGTCGCGCGATTTCGTGTCGAAATGCCAGAAATTCGCCGTCTGCCTCGAGGATACCGCCGAGGACGCATTCCTCTGCGACGGTTTCGAAGTTCTCACCCGCTATTCTGGAAAGCATGGAGATCTCAGCCCGGCGGGGAAAGATCGACGCTGCCGCGACCAGCTTGCGCGCCGCCGCCCCAAGCACATCGAGACGTGCCAGCACCGCGTCCTCCAGACTCCGCGGCACTGGCGCAAGGCCGGATTTCAGAATTTCACTGACGTAAAATGCATTGCCGTTCGATACGCGGAAGATGGCATCGGCGTCGATACCGGATCCCTGCGAGAGCGCCGCAACTGCCGACCGGGACAGAGGCTTAACGTCGATGCGCGTCAGGTGATCTGGGCTGACGCCAGACAGCATGTGCCGCACATTCGCACGCCCGCGGCCATCATTGCGTGCCGTGACCAATAGGAGCAACCGTCTCCGCTCCATCCGTCGGGCCAGGAATTTCAGGAAATCAATGGTTGCGGCATCTGCCCAATGCAAGTCCTCGACGACAATCAGCGTGGTTGTCGTCGCCGCGTCTAAGGAGGTCAGAACATCAGAAAACGCCGCTATCCGACTTCCCGCTTCACTAAGATCGGCAGTCAGTCGCCAACCCGCTTCGCGCGCGAGGTCTCTTAACGGTCCAAGCGGTTCCGCGATGGCGAGATCCTCGCACGAGCCGCGCAAGATAGTCAGGTCTGTGCCAAGGCTGTCAAGGAAAGCTCTCAACAACGTCGTTTTGCCGATCCCAGCTTCACCCTGTACGACAACGCAACGGCCCTCGCCCCCGCAGGCGCGGTCAAACCCGTCGCGCAGCACTTCCAGTGATTCTTCGCGTTCCTGCAACTGCATGCGCCGACGCTCCCCTAATGCGAAGATAACCGTCTGCACCGAGACATGGGGAAAAAAATAGGGATGGTCCCGAGCGCAAAATGGGGAATCCCTCCGACGCGGGATCCTCCGGGTTTTGCGACAGTGAGAGTACGGAACGACGACACCTGGAGCAGAACAAAGAGACGACGAAACGCTCTGCCCGCTCTGCACAGGAAACTGCTCACCTAGCAACCCGCTAAGCCTGGAGACAAAAATGTTTAAGAAAATCGCTCAAACGCTAAAAAACGAGAAGACATCCACCCGCCGGCCCCGCAAGGGACGTCTCTACATGGACGAGCTTTCAGATTACCTGCTCCGTGACATCGGTTTCCGTCGGTGACGACCGCAATTGCAGGGAGGGTGAAGCCACCGACGGCCCTTTGTGGCTTCACCAGCCGATTTCGGCGTCGCGAATCCGGATGTGTCGGCGGTGCCTAAGTCGGAACGATTCTTCGAGCAAAGTTATCGGAGTAGTGTCACACTTAGATGCAGGTTCGAGCTGCATCAAATGAGGTCCACATGGCCAATGGCCCGACAAGATCGACAAAAGTGACGTCGAGCCACTGGGGTGCGTTTGAGGTGGAGGTCGAGGGTGACCGGATCGTTGCGACCTACCCATTTGCCGCGGATCCCAACCCATCGCACATTCCGGATATCCTCGCCGCCGCTGTTCACCACCCACGCCGGGTGACCCGCCCGTCGGTCAGACGTGGCTGGCTGGAAAAGCGAGAACGGAACGGGCGCGGAAGCGACAGTTTCGTTGCACTGCCTTGGGATGAGGCACTCGATATCGCTGCCGCCGAAATCGACAGAATTCGCCGTGATCACGGCAACGAAGCGATCTTCGGCGGATCATACGGCTGGGGTTCGGCCGGGCGCTTTCACCATGCGCAAAGCCAGGTGCACCGCTTTCTCAACAGTATCGGAGGCTATGTCGCCTCATTTGGCAGCTATTCGACCGGATGTGCGCAGTCGATCATGCCACACGTCTTCGGCATCAATTTCCTCGAACTGCTCTATGAACATCAGGATGGCTGGCAAACGATCCACGACCACACTGAAACGCTGGTGATGTTTGGCGGGATCAACCCGAAGAATTCTCAGGTCAGCATGGGGGGGATCACCGAACACGAGACAGCAGGATGGTTTGAGCGCTTCGCCACAAAGGGAATGCGTCGCATCAATATCGGCCCGCAACGCGGCGACGCCCCGGAGGGGTGCGAGTGGGTCGCCGTCCGGCCTGCATCGGATACCGCCCTGATGCTGGCAATTGCCTATGTGCTGGAAAGTGACGGGCTGACCGACCGCGCATTTCTTGACCGTTACACCACCGGGTTTGCGCGTTTCCGCCCCTATCTGATGGGCGATGCCGATGGCCAACCCAAAAGCCCCGAATGGGCGGAGGCGCTGTGCGGCGTCTCGTCCGAGACGATCCGCGCTCTTGCGCGGCGGATGGCCACGACCCGAACGCTGATCACCGTGGCATGGTCACTCCAGCGCGGCGAGCACGGCGAACAACCCTATTGGATGTCGGCCGTTCTCGCGGCGATGCTTGGCCAGATCGGGTTGCCCGGAGGCGGGGTGGGATACGGATATGGCGCCATCGGCGGGGTCGGCAAATCGCTGATCGGTATGCGCGGCATGACCTTCCCGCAACTAACCAACCCAGTCAAAAAGGTCATTCCGGTGGCTCGGATCGGCGACATGCTGCGGCACCCGGGCGAAGACTACGATTTCAACGGAAAACGCGAACCCTATCCCGATATTCGCCTGATCTACTGGGCCGGCGGTAACCCGTATCATCACCATCAAGATTTGAACGCGCTACACGAGGCTTGGCAACGCCCCGATACGGTCATTGTGAACGAGCCCTGGTGGACGGCGACGGCCAAGCGCGCAGACATCGTCTTTCCCGCGACAACTCCTTATGAACGCGAGGACATCGGTCGCTCAAACCTCGACGACTATCTCTTCCACATGCCGCAGCTGATCCCACCGGTTGGCGAGGCTCGGGACGACTACGAGATATTTGCTGACCTTGCCGGACGTCTCGGGACGCGAGAGACTTTTACTGAGGGAAGAAGTGCGAGTGCGTGGATTGCGCAGCTCTACAGTGAGTTCAAAAACCTCGCGGACGCCCAGGACATCAATGTGCCAAGCCTTGAGGAATTGAGGGCACTCAACTGGGTTCGTCTTCCCATCCAGGCAGAGGGGCCCAGCCGCACACTCTTCGCGCCTTTCCGTGACGATCCGGAATCCGCGCCGCTTGGCACACCATCCGGAAGGATCGAAATCTTTTCCGAGACGATTGCCGGGTTCGGCTATGATGATTGCCCCGGGCATCCGGTCTGGCTGCCGCCTTCGGAATGGCTTGGCACGGCGGACATGGCTACACCTCTTCACCTGGTCTCACCACAGCCCGGCGACAAGCTTCACAGTCAGCTTGAATGCGCACTCGCCGATCGTGAGGGCGCGCGACCCGCGACGATACTCATCCACCCCGACGATGCCGATCCGCGCGGGATCAGAACCCATGATCTTGTTCGAGTATTCAATGCCCGCGGGGCATGCCGGGCGCGGGCATTGGTTACTCACGAAATCCGTCCGAACGTGGTCGCCCTGCCGACCGGCGCCTGGTATGGCGATCCCTCGGACAACATCGATCCCCATGGCAATCCGAACGTTTTGACAAAGGACGTGGGTACGTCGCGGCTAGGACAGGGATGCAGCGCCCACACGGCTCTGGTTAATGTGATCAGAATGAACGTGTGAACATGGGTGGTTGGCTTGCCCCGGCTCAGCGCAAAAAATAGTCTATATATTGCAAGTTATTCAACTTAGGTGGCATTTCACGGGCATGAGTGGAGCAGAATTAGGCCAGTCTGATTTTGGCTTGCCGAGCCGAATTGCGGACGTTTCTAAGGCCAGACGCCAACGACGGCTAAGGGCCACCAGCGGACATGTCGGCCACCGGCCCGTTCCTGACGGTCGATAGATAGCGTCGCGCTGCATTTCAGCTTCCCCAGACCGGACGCAGACGCCCGGTGCAGCATCAGCCGATCGCGACAAATCTGAGTCCGCTATTCTACCGTTGTTAAGACGCACCGGAAACGTCTTGGCTCGATCGCATGTGTAAGCAGAGCATCGCGTATCCGCGCTGCCAGAGCAACGGCTGCCGGCGTGTCGCCGTGGACACAGATCGTGTCGATCCGCGTCGGAATGACCTTGCCGCTTTCCGTGATGATCGCACCCTGCTGCAGCATCTCGACCATCCGCGAGGAGGCAATGTCCGGATCGTGAATGAGCGCGGCCGGCTGCTTGCGGTCGACGAGCGTTGCATCATCGTTATAGGTGCGATCTGCAAAAACTTCGTGGATCGCCACTGCGCCTATCTCTTCGGCAGCGGCTTGCTGGGCCGAGCCGGCAAGCACCATGATTCCGGCCCCCGGCATGGCGGCAAGGGCTGCCTCATAGCAGGACCACGCGACCTCTTTGTCCTCCGAGGCGATGTTCGCAAGCGCACCGTGCAGCTTCACATGACGAAGCTCAGCGCCGACGAAACGCGCAATTCCCTGCGCTGCACCAACCTGATAGGCGATCAGGTTGCGCAGAGAGCCACTGTCCATTGTCATACGCCGGCGACCAAAGCCCTGAAGATCGGGAAAACCGGGATGCGCGCCGATTCCGACGCCACGACGGGCCGCCGCGCGCATGGTCGTCGCCATCGTTTCCCAGTCACCCGCATGCATCCCGCAGGCGATATTTGCCGAGGTCACGATGTCGAGAAGCGCGGCATCGTCCCCCATGCACCAGGGACCAAACCCTTCGCCCATATCAGCGTTAAGATCGACGCTTTGTGTCATGGGTCCTGCCGTTCAAGATCGTCGCCTGCGGTGACCCCGCCAATCAACTGGCAGGATAGAAGATCGGGGATCTCTTCCGGCCGCCGGACAAGGCGGCGTGTGCGCGCCGACAACCTCTGCCAGTCCTTCCGTGCCGCCGCTTCGATGGACAAGCCCTTGTCGAAGTCGACAAACTCGAACCGCAGCGTGTCGCCGGGTCGCGCCTGTGCGACCCGAGGCAGATCGGCCTGCAGGACAGTGCCGATGCGGGGATAACCACCCGTCGTCTGGCATTCGGTCATGAGGACGAAGGGCGTGCCATCACCAGTGATCTGAATGTCGCCGGGAACGACAACCTCGGAGAGAACCGAAAGCCCGGCCTCGCTCGTGAACGGCGCGCCCTCGGGCAGGAACCGCACCCCCATCCGATTGCCGCGGGTGTCACGCCGAAAGCTCTCGGCGGCGAAGCGCGCCTGCTCTGTGTCAGCGAAGAGTCGCGTCTGGGGACCGCAGAGCACGCGCACGGTGAAACCCTCGAATCGCTGTTCCGGATCGATCCCGAAGCCGAAAAGCTCGGAATCAGGATCTTCTGCGACGGGCAAGACGTTGCCGGCAACAAGTGCGGCGCCAATGCCACCAGCAAGATGTGCCGACCGGGACCCGAGGCAGACCGGCGTGTCGAAGCCGCCACCGACATGCAGGTAGCCGTAGCAGCCAAGGATCGCCGGCCCAATCACCAGCTGTGCGCCCTTGGGCAAAAGGTGGCTTGCCGACCAGGCGACGGACTTTCCGTCAATCTTGGCGCGCATCGGTGCTCCGGTCAGGGCAATGCGCATGTCCGCCGATGCTTCAAAGACACCGCCGAAACCGGCCATTTCAACTGCCGCCAGGTCCGGCTTCTGTCGAAGCAGAGCCGCGCCTTCAAAAAGAGCCTGGCGATCCATGGCGCCACCACGTGAAAAGCCTGAGCCAAGCAGGCCCTGACGTCCGAAATCCTGCACCGTCACACCCGAACCGACACTGCGAACGATCAGTGCCCTCATGGCAAAAGCTCCGACAGCGCGCCACCGTCCGGACCCGCCGCCTCAAGTGTGGAGTAGTCATCTGCCGTCACTGGCTCAAAGATCACCTCGTCCCCGGGGCGGAGCGGGAAAGGGTCCGCCGCATCGGGGCGGAAGGCGCGGAATGCGGTCTGGCCGATATGGCGCCAGCCAGTCGGCGTCGAGACCGGGAAAAGCACGAGCTGCCTGATCGCAACGCAGAGCGCGCCGACCGGGATACGCTCGGTCAGTTGCGTCTGGCGGGGAATGTCCCATTCAGGCGACAGCTCACCGAGATAGGGCTGGCCCGGGGCGAAACCGATCGTCTGCACCCTGACCCGTGTTTCTGCGATGGATCGCACGGCTTCGTCGGGGGTCAGACCCGCCTCCGCTGCGGCCTCGGCCAGTTGCGGCGCGCGGTCGGTGCCGAAGAGGCAGGGAATGCGCCACAGTTTGCGGTTTTCCGGCAGGGCTGCGGCGAACCAGTCGCGCCCGGCCAGAAGCGCCTGAACCTGCACCATCACCCGCGCGCGGTCCTCAAGCGCGGGTTCAAGGCGCAGGTAGGTGGAGGCGAGGCTGGTCGCGGTCTCGGCGACACCGGGCATGCCCGCGCGGTCGACCGCCGCGCGAAAGGCTAGCGCTGCTCGGTTCGCCGCCTCCTCCAGCCGTTCGCCGAAGCTGACCAGCAGGCCATCGCTGCCAAGCGGGCTCAGGCGCGGCCACTGCGGCGCGCGCATCCCGGAACTGTCTGGATTGGTCATTGCATTGCGTCTGGCAGGTAGAGGGCGATCTGGGGAAAGGCGATCAGGGCGGCGACCATGGTCAGCATTACCGCGATGTAGGGCAGCGTTCCCAGCATCACCTCGCTCATCGTCCCGCTCTTGCGTGCGCCCTGCACCACATAAAGGTTCAGCCCGACCGGGGGCGTGATCAGCGCCATCTCGATCAGCACGATCATCAGGATGCCGAACCAGATCGGATCATAGCCCTGTTCCATCACCAGTGGCACGACGATGGGGATGGTGACAACCATCAGCGACAGCGTTTCGATAAAGAAGCCGAGCACGATGTAGATCAGCACGATCACCATCATGAAGGCGAGCGGCGACAGGCCGAGCCCGCCAAGAAACTCCTGCAACTCGCGCCCGATGCCTGCCGAGGCGAGCGTGAAGTTCAGAAACGACGCCCCCATGATCACGAGCATGATCATCGAGGTGATCTTGACCGTCCCGAGGATCGCCTCAGTCAGCATGGCCATGCTTATGCCGCCGAAAAGTGCCGCGATGCCGAAGGCGCCTGCCACGCCGACGGCGGCGGCCTCGGTCGGTGTGGCCCAGCCTTTGTAGATCGTGCCGATGATGATGCTGAAGAGAAGGATGATCGGGATCAGGTCCAGAAGCGCCCGCAGCATTTGCTGCAGGGTAAAGATGCGACGTTGCCCTCCGAGAGACGGGCGAAGGGTGCAGATGAGGACGGTGACAAGGATGAAGGCCAGCGCCAGGGCGATCCCCGGCACAAGCCCGGCAAGGAAAAGGCGCGGGATCGAGGTCTGGGTCAGGAAGCCATAGACGATGAGATTGATCGATGGCGGGATCATGATGCCCAGCGTCCCCCCGGCGGCGATGGCACCGGAAAAGAGCTTCGGGTCATAGCCGAGTTTCTCGGCCTGCGGCATCGCCACCGTGGCCACCGTCGCGGCGGTCGCGACCGATGATCCCGAGGTTGCTGAGAACATCGTCGCCGTCGCGATATTGGCATGGACAAGCCCGCCCGGCAGCCAGCTGACCCAGCGGTCGAGCGCTTCGTAGGTCCGCGTGGCGATGCCGGACCGCACGAGGATCTCGCCCAGCATCACGAAGAAGGGGATGGCGATCAGCGTCGAATTGTTCGAGGTCGACCAGACCAGATTGCCAAGCCCCTTGGTCAGGGGAAAGGGGCTGAAGAACAGGTCGATGCCGAAGCCGAGCAGGAAGAGCACAATGCCGACCGGGATCGACAGGCAGAGAAGACCCAGAAGGCCGATGGTGAGATAATAAATCATTTCAGCGCATCCAGTTCGCCGAAGGTGCCGATCGTGGCCTCGGATGCTGCGAAGTCGCGGCGCATGACCATCGTCACTGCAGCCACGAAGGTCAGCCACGAGACCACCGCGAACCACGCCCAGCCCAGCAGCCAAGGCGTCTGAACCAGCGCCAGCGGCGTCTCAAGCGGGGTATTCGCGCGTGAACTGTTGGCTAGGGACCGCGCCAGAACCGGCCAGCCCTTGACCGCGATCAACGTCACCGTAACCGACAGCGTAAGCAATGACAGAAGGTCGAACAGCGCGCGGCCGCGGCTTGCGACGCGGCTGCGCAACAGGTCGATGCGGACATGACCAAGCTCGATCAGCGTGAAGGCCATGCCCCATGAGGTGGCGATGGCCATCACATAGCCGCTGATCTCATCGGTCCCGCCAAGCGAGGAGCCGAGCTGACGCAGCACGATGTCAGCCAGAACGAAGGCCACACAGGCCAGCAGCAGGACCCCGACGAGGATCGCGACCCCGCGGTTGATCCGCCGCAGTCCGGACAACATCGTCTGCATTGCCATGCTCTCCACGTCCTCTTATCCGCCGATCGTCACGCCGACGACCTGACCGACAGATGCGTTCCACCGTTCGGCCCAGTCGCCGCCGGCACGTTCGGCCCAGTCAGGCAGCACTTTGCCCACCAGAACCTCGCGGGCCTTGGCGAAATCGGCATCCGAAACTTCGACAAGCGTCATCGACCGTGCATCGCCGGAGGCGCAAGCGCCGTTGCCAGTCAGGCAGGCGACATCATTGTCGAGTGCGCCCTGCGCGGCGGCCCAGGCCGGCGCTTCGAACTCGGTCGCGATCTTGTCGGTGATCAGTGCCTGGGTTTCAGCATCGAGGCTTGCCCACTTGTCGCTGTTGATCGCAGTGACGACACTGTCCCAGCCGCCGAGCGGGATCGGCAGAAGATGGGTCGAAACCTCCCACCAGCCTGCCGAATATCCCGACCCGGCGCCCGTGATGGCGCAGTCCACAACCCCCTTCTGCAGCGCGCCCGGAACTTCGGAAAAGGCGACATTGACACCCTCGGCGCCAAGTGCCTCGAGGAACAGCGTCGTCATCCGCCCCGATCCCCGCACCTTCTTGCCCGCAAGATCATCAAGCCCGGTGATCTCGCCGTTGCAGAAGACGACCTGCGGCGGATAGGGCGCGATGGCCAGAACATGGCTGTTGAAGCGGGCGTTGTAGATGTCCTCGACCATCGGCCGGGCGGCGTCGACCATTGCCTTCGCTTCGTCGGCCGTCAGCGCCACCAGCGGCACGTCAAGCCCTTCCAGCTCCGGTGCATCCGCCACCGCATAATCGGCGACCGTCATCGCGACATCGTAAACACCATCGCCGAGCAGGCGGTACACATCGCCGACGCCGAGATTCATCTGGTTATGCGTGGTCAGGGCAACATTGATCTCGCCGCCCGAGGCTGCGGGCAGCGTCTCGTTCCAGAACGGCGCCTCGAAGTCGTTGTGAAGCGGCAGGCTGGACCAGCTGCCGACGACGGACAGATCCTCGGCCATCGCGGGGGTGGCCAGAATGGTGGATGCCACAAGCATCGTCAGGGTGCGTTTCATTGGGTTCCTCCTTGTCGGGTTCATTTGTTACGCGTTGGCAACGGTGAGAATTGGGCTTTCGACATCCTCCGGCACATCGGTGATCAGCATGTGGCCGGGCGTATGGGTGATGCAGAGCGGCACGCCGGCGGCCTCGATCGCGACCTGGGGCGTGACACCACAGGCCCAGAAGACCGGCACCTGCCCCTCTGCAACCGGGGCAGGATCGCCCCAATCCGGCCGACCAATATCAGAAATGCCGATCGCAGCGGGATCGCCTATGTGAACCGGACCGCCATGGGCCAGCGGGAAACGCCGCGATATGGCGACGACGGTATCGACCGCGCCCGCATCGATGCTGCGCATGGACACCACCATTTTGCCGCCGAAGGGGCCAGCCGGAACCGTATCGATGTTCGAACGGAACATCGGCACGGTCGTATCATTGTCGATATGCCAAACCGGAATGTCCGCTTCCTGCAGCGCGCGCTCAAAGGTGAATGAGCAGCCAAGCGCAAAGGCGACCATGTCTTCCGACCAGATGTCTCGGATGTCCGATCTGCGTTCTGCAAGCCGACCGTCGCGATAGACGTTGTAGCTGGGCACATCCGTCCGGATGTCTATGTCCCGGCCAAGCGTGAACAGCAACGGATTGCCGGTATCTGAAACGCCGACCAGCGGACAGGGCTTCGGGTTGCGCTGGCAAAAGCGCATGAAATCGAGTGCGAAAGCCTCGGGCAGGATCGCAAGATTGGTCTGAAGATAGCCCGCGCCCAGCCCTGCGGTATGCGACCCATACTCGTTGACACGGATCGCCGCCCTGACGGCGTCAATGCTCTTGTCGCGAAGCTGGCGATATCCCTGAACCATGACGGGCCCTCCTCCTGGAAGGCTGCCACCGACGCATCATAAATTCCAATTCAAAATTTATTCAGTATTTCATAAATCAGATTTATCATCTGCAAATTCCACGGCGACGTCCCGCGCCAGCCGGGCCGCGGTTTCGGCCAGGGTCCGGCGCGGCTCGGCGAGATAGGTGGCGGTGAAATTCAACGGGCCGGGTATCCAGCCCGGATCAAACTCCCGGATCGTGCCGCGCGCGACGTGAGCGTTTCCCAGCGCGCGCGGCAGGGCGGCGACACCAAGATCGGCTTCCACCAGGCGGAAGCAGGTCGACAGGGAGGACGAGGGAAACATGGCGACATCCGGCCCGATCCGCTCCAGCAGAAGTTCACGCAACTCCCGGTAGGGCCGTGTTTGCCGTGCATAGGTCAGAACCGGGCGCTTCAGATAATCGGCGGGAACGATGCATTCCGGGGCTTTCGCGGACACGTACCAGGCAAGTTCAAAACCGGGCAGGTCCACATTCTCTGCCGAATATTCGGACACCGGCCCGAGCAACACCGCCAGATCGAGCGCCCGGTTCAGGAGAGCCGATCTGAGGTTGATGGAGATATCCACGTTGAACTCGATCTCAAGGCGCGGATAGCGCTCGTGCAGCCGCGCGATCAGTTCCGGCAGCCAGCATTGGGCAATGGTTTCCGACACGCCGATGCGCAGGCGCCCCTCCATCGCGTCCGGCGCCACGATGTCGCGGGTCATCAGGTCGTGGAGGCTTTCGAATTTCTCGGCATATTTCAGCAGGATCTCGCCCCGCTCGGTCAGCCGCATCCCCCCGGCCCCCCGGCTGAAGAGCGCTGATCCGATGGTCTGTTCCAGATTTCTGATCCGCGCGGTCACGGCCGGCTGGGTCAACCGAAGCGCATCGGCAGCCTTGCCGACACCGCCAAGACGGACGACGTGAAGAAACGCATTTATCTGATCCAAGCCAATCCCGTTCATGCACAGAGCTTTGCACTATTTGACACGCGTGGTCAGCAGGCTTGTTGGATGAGACCTCCACGTGGCGGCATCAATGGAATATCGGCTTCCCCTAACGTGACAGCTGTCCTGCTGCGGCCCATACCGGACCTCCATGAAAAATCCCAATGCCGCTGCGCAGCTTCTGAAAAGCGGTCATCCAATTCAGCTGAACGATTGGACCGAGTACCGGGCCTTGAGGCGTCTGGGCTACCCGGTGCGGCGGGGATCGACATCGCCTAGGCTCAATGTGTTGGCCCGTCTCTTGCCGACGATCGAGGATATAACGGCAGAACTGGCGGTATCGATATGCGCGAGGCGCCAGCCCATCGACCGCGCACCGGAAAGCCAGACGGCATGCAGGATGATCACAGGGGGAAATCGATGACGGGCATAAGAAATCTGGTGCATGAGGCTCCATACCGCCGCGCTCCAGCCAACGCCACCTCGTTAACGTGACCGCGCCGTAAGGGGTAATGCGGCCTTGAGCAATGTCAGGTCAGAGTGACTCAGCCCCATCCAGAACCAGTGTATGGCCGGTCATGAAGGACGATCGGTCAGAGGCCAGATAGACGATGCTTTCGGCGATCTCTTCCGGCGTTCCCCAGCGCCCCATCGGTATGTTCTCCGAGACATAGGTCTCAAGAGCTGCCCTGCCGCCCATCTGCGATTCAAACCCTGCGTTGAAGACAGTATCCACGAAGCCCGGACACAGCGCGTTGCAGCGCACACCGAAGCGGGCGTAGTCGACGGCGATCTGGCGCACCATCGCGATGACTGCGTGTTTCGTTGTGCAATATGCGATCATCTCACGGTCGTACTGCACACCGGAATTCGACGAAGTGATGATGATCGACCCCCGCCCGCGTGGCCTCATGACCGCCATCGCGGCACGCGCCGCAACAAAATGCGACCGGACGTTGAGCCGCCAGGACGCGTCCATCTGGTCCGCGCTGACCTCTTCCAGCCGCCCCGGGATCTGGATACCTGCATGGGAATGGAGGATGTCGAGCCGTCCGAACCTATCATTGGTGTCTGCGATCGCGTCCTCCAGCGCCGCATCGTCGGTCACGTCAAGGCCACGCGCCTGCGCCTTGCCGCCACCGGAAGAAATTTCGCTGGCAACGGTTCGGGCGCGGTCGGGATCGAGATCGCTCACCACGACCGTCGCGCCGTTTCGGGCGAGCGCCAGCGCCCCGGCCCTGCCGATGCCCGAGCCTGCGCCGGTCAGAAAAGCCACGCGGTCCTGAAGCAGCACCTCCATCTCCGTTCAGCCGGTTTGAGCGCGGCGACCGCGCTGAAGGATCGATTGCGCAACGACGAGGATCAGCAGCGACACGGTCAATACCATCGTGCCGATGGCGTTGATCTCGGGTGTCACGCCGCGGCGGATCGACGAGAACACATAGATCGGCAGCGTGGTTTCCGAACCCGCGACGAAGAAAGCGATGATGAAATCGTCGAAGCTGAAGGTGAAGGCCAGCAGGAATCCGGCGAGGATCGCGGGGAAAATTTGTGGCAGGGTCACCTGCCTGAAGGTGCCAAGGGGTGTTGCACCCAGATCGGCGGACGCCTCGATCAGACTGCGGTCCATACCCGCGACGCGGGCGCGGACAATGATCACGACCAGCGCCATCGTGAACATCCCATGCGCGGCGATGAGCGAGCCCTTGCCCATCTGCAGCTTGGGGGCGCTTTCGGCCACCGGCCAGAACGCGGCGATCATCGGATTCAGCCAATCGAAAAGCGTGACGAGCGCGATCAGGGTCGAGATGCCGATGACGATGCCGGGCACCATGACGGCGATGTAGAGCAGCGCGTCGAAGATCATCCGGGGTTTGCCGGTTACCCCCTGCAGCGCCAGGGCGGCGAGCGTGCCGGCGATGGTGGCAAGCGTTGCCGATACGGCGGCCACGGTCGCGCTCGTTTGCAGCGCCTCCATCACGAACGGGTTCGAGAGCGCCTTGCCGTACCACTGGGTCGAGAAGCCCTGCAACTGCGCAGCGTATCGCCCGGCGTTGAACGAAAAGACCGCGATCACCCCGATCGGGATGTAGAGGAAGAGATAGACGGCAATCGCATAGAACCGCATCGCGCCCTCACATCAACGAGACGTCGTCGCGCCCGCCCGCCCAACGGCGGGTAAACCGCATATAGGCGGTTACGGTGACGAGCATTATGACGACAAGCGCAACAGCTACGGCCGCGCCGTAAGGCCAGTTGCGTGATTGCAGGAAGAGATCGACAAGCGCGTTGCCAACGAAGAAGACCTTGCCGCCGCCGAGCATCGCCGGGATCAGGAATTCACCCATCAGCAGGATGAAAACCAGCATGCAACCGGTCGCAACGCCGGGCATCGACAGGGGCAGCGTGACCTGCAGGAAACTCCGCCAAGGCGGGCTGCCAAGGTCGGCCGATGCCTCCAGCAGGCGCTTGTCGAGCCGTTCAAGGCTGACATAGATCGGAAAGACCATCAGCGGCAGGTAGCCATAGACGATCCCGATCAGCACCGCGAAGGGCGTGTTGATGAGTCGCGGATTGCCGAGACCGAGAGTCGAGATAAGTTTGGGGATGCCCTGACCGCCCAGAAGGTAAATCCAGGCGTATGATCGGATCAGGATAGATGTCCAGAATGGCACGATCACGAGGATAAGAAGCAGGGTGCGCCACTTCGGATCGGCCTTGACGGCAAGGTAATACGCGAGCGGGTAGGCTATGAGCAGACAAAGGACCGTGCCCGCTGGCGCCAGCATCAGCGTGTTCTTGAACGCTGCCCAACGAGCGCCGAGATTGGCAAAGTTTTCAAGTGTAAGGGCGGCGGAGTATCCCCCCGCCGCCGCGCGTTCGCCGAAGCTGAAGACGACGACCACGACCAGCGGCAGGACGAGCATGGCCAGAAGCCATGCCGCCGCTGGCGTCAGCAGAAGAATGGTCCTCAGCCGCGTGGTCACGGTGTCAGGCCGATTTGAAGCGCGCCATCAGTTCGGCGCGGTTCGGGTCTGTCAATGTCACCGCCGCGCCGAATTCGAGTGCGTCGAGCAGTTCCTGTGCCGGGTAGAGGATCGGATCGTTCAGGACCTCGGCCGGCAGCAATGCATCGACGCGCGCGTCGGCGGTCGGGTATCCATGGAAAAGGGACTCTTTCGCGTTCACCGCCGGATCGAGCAGGAAGTTGATCAGCGCATAAGCCGCGTCCATGTGCGGTGCGCCCTTCGGTATAGCGTAGAAATCGGACCAGAGCTCTCCGCCCTCCTTGCCAAGAACGTATTCGATCTCGGGCATGTCGCGGTTCATCTGCTTTCCGTCGCCGGTCCAGCAGATCGTCATCCAGGCATCGCCCGACCGCATGGAAGGCTGGTAGTCCGAGTTGATCGCGAAGAGGTGCGGTTTGGCGTCGATCAGCAACTTCTCGGCCTCGGCAAGTTCTGCGGTATCGACCGAATTGAACGAATAGCCGAAATACTTCAGTGCGTTACCGATGGTGGTGAGCTGGTAGTCATGCACCATCGTGCGGCCCGAGAAATCGGCCATTGTGATATCCCAGAATTCCTTCCAGGTCGTCGGCTTGGGATTGTTGCCCAACTGCGCGGTGTTCACCGCAAAACCGGTCGTGCCCCAGTTCTTCGGCACCGCATAGACCGTGCCGTCCACCGTGCCGGGGCCAGCGAAGCGCTGATTGTAGGATGCCGCGTCATAGTTGGCGATTTTTGAAAGATCGAGCGGCTCGATCAGGTCTTCGCCGACATAGGTAGTGATCGTGTAATTCGTCGGCACGAACACGTCCCACCCTGAGCCACCGGCCTGCAGCTTGGCCAGCATCTCCTCGTTCGAGCCGAAGACATTCACGTCGACCGCAGCGCCGGTTGCGGTGGTGAAGGCCTCGAAGTTCGCCGGATCGTGGTAGTTCGGCCAGGTGGCAAGCACGACGCGGTCGCCGATATTGGCCTGCGCCCAGGCCGCCGAACGCAACCCCGGCATCGCCGAGCCCAGCACCGCAGTCGCTGCCCCAAGGCCGGTCACGCCAAGGAAATGCCGCCGTGTGACGGAGCCCTTCTTGTAGCGGTAAAGCTCGGCCATGAACTTCTCGCGTGAGATGAAATCATTCCGGTTCGTCATGTTCATTCTCCCAGTTGGTGTCAGTCGTTGTTAAGGATCAGCGCCGCGCCGTCCCGCCAGCTTACGCTGCCCGTTTCCCCCGGTTCGAGATTGCCCTCACCCGCCTCCGCCTGCCGCGAGGCAAGGATCAGGAACTGGCCCAGATCGGGGTTCTGGACCAGATATTCGGTATGTTCCCCAAGAAAGATGCGGTTCACGACGGTGACTGGAACGCCGCCGTCGCCCCGGCTGAGGCTTATCTGTTCCGGCCTGAGGCTCGCGATTGCACGCTGGCCGACCGCGATGCCGGCGCCGGCATGGCCGATGAACGAAATGCCAGCAGCGCCCTGCAAATCCGCCGTGTCGCCAGCGACAGACGTCACCCTACCTTCGAAAAAGTTCGACTTGCCGACAAAGTCCGCGACATAGCGGTTCTTCGGCCGGTCATAGAGATCGCGTGGGCTACCGATCTGGACAATACCGCCGTCGCGCATGATGCAGATCCGGTCCGACATCGACAGTGCCTCTTCCTGATCATGGGTGACGAGGATGAAGGTGATCCCGAGCTTTCGTTGCAATGTCTGCAATTCGATCTGCATGTCATGGCGCAGCTTCTTGTCAAGCGCAGCCATCGGCTCGTCGAGAAGCAGAAGTTTTGGTTCGTTGATGATCGCGCGGGCCAGCGCCACACGTTGCTGCTGACCGCCTGACATTTCCCAGATGCGGCGCGGACCGAAACCGGGTAGGCGCACGGTTTCGAGCGCTCGGTTGACCGCAGCCTCAATTTCCGCGGCAGGCGGCTTGGGACGCCGCTGACGCAATCCGTAGGAGATGTTTTCTGCCACGGTCAGATGCGGAAAAAGCGCGTAGTGCTGAAAGACCATGTTTACGGGGCGCTGATGCGCGGGAATATCGTTCACCCGCTGCCCGTCGAGATAGATGTCGCCCTCGGTCGGCGCCTCGAATCCCGCCAGCATCCTCAGCGCTGTCGTCTTGCCGCACCCCGAGGGTCCCAGAAAGGACAGGAATTCTCCGCGATTGATGCTGAGATTGATGTCTCGGGCCGCGACAACAGCGCCGAAGCGTTTGGTCGCCCCGCGCAGTTCCGCGATGGAGGATTTATCGGCTCCGGTCAAACTTTCAGCACCCACAACTATGCCTTAGATTAGCATAAATCGTAGAAAATGGCCTTCGGCTTGTATATACCACAAAGAGCATAGTTTGACGAAAGATGCGCCAGATGAGCATAGGGCTTCAATTCGACCGGATCGGCCGGATGATCGCCGCCGAAGGGACTTCAGACTTTCCGAAATGCCTTGCAGAGTTCCTGCGGACGGTCGCAACCTATGATTTCACGGTCATGTTCAGCTATCGCGGTGCTGCGCGGCCGCTTGACCTGTTCGACGACTTTCCGAGCAAGAAACGGGCGGTCTTCGTCACCGACTATCAGGCGGGGCCCTACATGCTCGACCCATTCTATCTCGCTGCGACGAAGCCGGTCGATCCGGGGCTTTATCGGATGCGCGACCTCGCGCCCGACCGCTTTTATCAGGGCGAGTACTTCCGCAGCTACTATGTTCAAACCGGGCTCGCCGAAGAGATTGGCTTTTTTATAGATGCCGGTCGCGGGGCCGTCGTCGTCGTTTCACTCATGCGTGCGAAGAAAGTCTTCTCGGCCAAGGAATTCGCCGCGATACAGCGCGCCTGGCCGATTGTGGAAGCTGCCTGCGCGCGCCACTGGGCCGACATCTCCGATCAGTTCAAAACTGAAGGCGCGGCAGATGCCGACGCGGCAGATGGACAGATCGAACGCACCTTCCAACGTTTCGGGGACGGTCAATTGACGCCACGCGAACGTGAGGTCGTCGAATACACACTCAAGGGTTATTCAGCCGAGGCGATCCGGCAGGTTCTGGGCATCTCATCGGGCACGGTGCGCATACACCGGCGCAATATCTACGCCAAACTTGGCATCAGTTCTCAGGGAGAGCTGTTTGCACGGTTCATTGACACTTTGATCAAGACGTAAAGTGGCATGAAGCCAACAAAGGCGTCACATCGGTCAGAGGAAGTCTCGGCTGACTGAGGCGGGGGTTGGGACCAACAGGTACCCGCGCCATCCCATCGGAGCGACAGAGATGATCGGCGGTCACTCGCCCGCCAGGTACTCGTGTCATCAATGTCCGCTCCGGCAGCTGCTCCTTGGCAATGCCGCACTCGTGGGAAATGCCCGCTTTCCTGAACAAACGGACCGTTTTCGACGTGCGAGTTTAGGCTGCCCGCACGGTTTCAACGCATGATCGGAGAACGCGGCCCCCGATGAGAGGGCCGCGATAATCGGTGTCAGCCGAGGTGGTGCACCTCCTGCAGTCCATAGACTGGTGTCGGGATACCCCCCATACGCGCCTTGATCTGTAGCGACAGGAACTGCGAATAGTGCCGCGACTGGTGCAGGTTGCCGCCATGGAACCACAGCGCCTCCTGCTGGGTCGGCTTCCACATGTTGCGCTGCTCCCCCTCCCAGGGCCCCGGGTCCTTGGTCGTATCCGATCCCAGACCCCAGACCTTGCCGACCTTGTCGGCCATCTCCTGCCCCATCAGGTCGGCCACCCAGCCGTTCATCGAATTGTAGCCGGTCGCATAGACGACGAGGTCAGCGTCCAGATGCGTGCCGTCATCAAGGTTAACGCCGGTCTCATCCAGGCTGACCACCTGGCCGCGCTTAAGCTTGATCTCGCCGTCGATGATCAGCTGGCTCGCACCCACGTCGATATAGTAGCCCGACCCGCGGCGCAGGTACTTCATGAAGAGGCCGGAGTCGTCGTCGCCCCAGTCCAGCCAGAAACCCGCCTTCTCAAGTCCAGCATAGAAATCCGCATCGCGCTTCTTCATCTCGGCATAGGCCGGGATCTGGAATTCGTGCAGGATACGGTAAGGCAGCGAGGCGAAGATCAGGTCGGCCTTCTCGGTCGTGACACCATTGCGCACCGCCTCCTCCGAATAAAGCGCGCCCAGCCCGACATCCATCAATGTGTCCGACCGCACGATATGGGTGGACGACCGCTGCACCATAGTGACGTCGGCATCATGCTCCCAAAGCGCCGCCGCAATGTCGTGGGCGGAGTTGTTCGACCCGACGATGACGCATTTCTTGCCGGCATATCTGTCGGGCCCGGGATGTTGCGAGGAGTGGTGCTGAACGCCCCTGAACTTGTCCATGCCCGGAAATGTCGGAATACGCGCCTTGCCGGACATGCCCGTGGCCATGACGAGTTGCTTCGGCCGCAGCACAACCTCCTTGCCATCGCGGTCCACCACGACGGTCCATTCCTTCGTCTTCTCGTCATAGGTCGCGGACTTGGCGGTGGTCTTCGACCAGTAGTTCAGCTCCATCACCTTGGTGTACATCTCAAGCCAGTCGCCGATCTTGTCCTTCGGCGCAAAGATCGGCCAGTTCTCTGGGAACTTGATGTAGGGCAGATGGTCGTACCAGACCGGGTCATGCAGGCAGAGCGACTTGTAACGCTTGCGCCAGCTGTCACCGGGCCGATCATTGCGTTCGACGATGATCGTCGGCACGCCAAGCTGGCGAAGCCGGGCGCCAAGGGCGATGCCGCCCTGCCCGCCGCCGATGATGAGGCAATAGGGCTGCGTCTTGTAGCCGAGTTCCGCCGCCTCCTTCTCGCGCTCCTCTTTCCAGGTGGTGCGGTTCTTGCCCGCCCCGTGCTTGGCGCCGAGCGGGCGGCCCAACCCTTTCGGTTCCTCATGGCCCTTCAGTTCCGCCATCGTCGTCAGGAGCGTCCAGATCTTGCCGTCCCTCAGCCGGATCAGCCCGTAGCCGCGCGCCACATCGGTCTCGAAGCTGATCCACGCCGTCGTCACGCCGCCATCCTCGGTCGGCACTTCCCCCTCGGCGATCTGCCAGTTGCGCGGCCTGGTCGTGGCAAGCTGATGTTTCAGCATGTCCTCGACACCATCCGGCCCCTCCACCGTCTTGATGTTCCATGTGAAGGTGACAAGGTCGCGCCAGTAGCTGTCATTCAGGAACATCGCCTTCGCTGCGGCAACGTCCCCGGCCTCCAGCGCGGCCCCGAAATCGTCCAGAAACGCCTGCGTTTCTCCGGCTATTGTTGAATCGAGCATTGTCTTCCTCCCTGAACCCGTTTCGGCGACAGGCTGGCAGAGAGCGAGACTTCATCAAACGGAATTGCGGATGCGCCACGACGAAAGTCTCATGCGCCGCACACCGACGTTGCGCGCGCAACACCGACGCAACAAAACGCCGCTCTTTAGTGTGGTGGCGTCAGCCCCGCCTTGCGGACTCGCCGCAACACCGTCGAGCGGTTGACCTGCAGTCGACGCGCGGCCTGCGCCATGTTCCAGCCGACGGCGGTCAAGACCGCCTCGAGGTCGTCGTCGGGTTCGGTCTTCTCTGACTTGCGGACGGTCGGCTGCGGCAGGTCAGGAAGGTCGATGACCGGGCTTTCCACAAGCACAGTCGCAACATCCAGCACGCGTTCCAGTTCGCGGATATTGCCGGGCCAGTCGCGCACCTGAAGCTCGGCCCGTGCCGAGGGCGTCAGCGTGTGGTCGGGGTGGGATCGCATCAGCCGGTCGATCAGCCAGCCGAAATCGGCCCTAAGCCGCAGCGGCGGCAATTCGAATGTCGCCCCGGCCAACCGGTAGAAAAGATCCGTGCGGATCCTGGAGGATAGTGCCGCAGGTGTCGCGCGGCTTGACGAGATCACCCGGATATCCGGGCGCCGGTCCATGAGGTCAAGAAGTGCGGCTTGCGCTTCTGACGAAAGCTCCTCGACTCCGCGCAGCAACAACGTGCCGGATGCGTCCGCGGAAAGACCGGTGATCGATCCCGGCGTCGAACACCGCACGGCATGCAGTTCCCGCGCCTCGGGGCCGCTGACATGGATGGCCCGCGCCAGCCGTTCCTTGCCGGTCCCGGATTCACCGCATAGCAAAAGCGGCACCGACGTAGCGACAAGCCGCGCGATCTGGGCAAGGATGCGCTGCATGGCCGGGTCGCTGCCCGCGAAATTCGCCAGCGGCGCTGGCAGGGCATTGGATCTCGCCCGCGGTAGAACCGGCCGCGTCTGCGGCGCGATCGCATGCCCAAAGAGCGTGCGCCCATCCCTGAGATGCACCACCCGTTCCTCGGTCGGCTGGCCGCGCATCAGGTTCGGCAGATCGTCGAGCGACAGGTCGAACACTTCCTCGATGCGCCGTCCAACAAGTGTCCCACTCCCATCCGGCAGAAGTGCGCGCAGCGCACCCCGCGTCATGCCGACGATGTTGCCAGACTCGTCCAGTGCGACTGCCGCATCGGGATCAACTTCCAGAAACTCGGGCGAGGCCGAGAACCGCAACACCCAGTCGCGCCGCGTCATGGCCATGAGGTTGGCCATCTCCACCCGACGCGCCGAGGCGGTGACGAGGCTCATGGCCAGGTTCTGCGAGGCCTTCGGCGACGGTGAACGCAGGAGCGAGATGTCGAGAACCGCCGCCAGTTGCCCGCGCGTGTCGTAGATCGGCGCGGCCGTACACGACAATGGCGTATGGGCAAGACCGAAATGGTCAGTCTGATGGATCGTGATCGCCTCGCCTGTCACGATGCACGACCCGACGCCGCAGGTACCCGCAAGATCCTCGCTCCAGTCCGAGCCCAGATACAGGCCCGCTTTGCGCAGGTCATCCTCAAAGCGCGGATCGCCGAAGAAGTCGACGCAGACGCCCTTGGCATCGGCCAGAAGCAGAACATAGTTCTGCCCGGCAACCTGCCGGAACAGCGCCTGAAGGCCAGAACGCGCGGTGGCGATCAGCCGCTCCGCCTGTTCGCGGTGCTCCCTCAGCTTGCCCTCCGTAACGATATGGGCCGGATCGGGGCGGGCCGGGTCCATCCCGTAGGTCTCGACGCAGCGCCGCCAGCTTTCAGCGACGGTTGCGTCGCGCCCCGTCGCTTGACCCAGCAAGACCCGCTCGATCTCCGTTACGTGCTCCTGATCGCCCACGCCGTCCTCCGTATGCTGCGATGGCTAGCTTAGCACGGGTTCTGCGATCCAAAACACGTCACCTTCGGTCATTCCCTCCCGGACGGGAATGCCCTTACTAAAACGGCACGACATTATGTTGAGGAAACGGCGGTCTGAGAACGGCGAACAAACTAAACAAACCCGAACAGATGGTTCAGAAGCTTCCGCGGGTTCATGTGCTTGACCTCTATCCACCCTCCTTATCATCTCCGGATAGTACCACGCGCGGTAGTGTGCCTTTATTTCCGTGCCCATTGCGGAGCATGGTCAGGACTTTGGCGGGATCTGGTCTCAGCACGGGGGCCGAGCGGCGGTTCGGCATGAGTGGTCCGTTGGACCGTTGCTATGACAAAACCGGTGCCATTGCGAACTGACCGGGCATGATTGCGCTATCAGCGTGTATGCCTGGAGCAGATCAAGCTTTCAGCTTGGTCCCCGCCCCGACCTTGCCGATAGCCCGGCATTGGTGTTCAGAAAGAATTGCGCAAAAACCGGATTGCTCGCGGCGCCGATGCTTCTTGCGTTTTCACCGACGCTGCCGGCTTCGATCCGGGGTTTGATCAGGCCGCGTGTATCCTGGTTCTCGATGTATCGCCGCACCCTTTCGACGAGTTCGCCGCGCACTTCTGACGGAAACGCGCCGTCGATCACGATGGCTTCGAAGTCGATGACCGAGCAGATCGACAGTGACGCCTTCGCGAGTTCTTGGGCCGTTTCGCCGATCCATGGCGTCACGTACCGGGTAAGAGTGCTCCAGTTCTGCGGACGCTGCCACATCACTTGCGGGTCGAGCCCGGCCTCGATCAGGCGCGCTTCGAGAAGATGCAGGGAGGCGACGTCTATCAGTTGCTTGCTTTCACCAAGGGGACTCGTGGTTCGCATTGACCCAAGGGCACCAGCATTCCCCTGATTGCCTTCAAAAACGGTGCCGTTCAGGGCAATGCCACCACCGATGAACGAACCGATAAAGAAATAGGCATAGTCACGAAACTCCTTGCCGCGACCATAGAGCTGTTCTGCGTGACAGCCGGCAGTCGCGTCGTTGACCACGAAAACCGGAAGGTCCGAAAATTCCAAGACTTCGGCAACAAAGTCTATGTCTTTCCAGGACCGGAAACTCTCGGCCGCCGGCCCCGTCAGATCGTGCCATCGCCAGAGTTCAAAGGGCGTGCCGATCCCGATGCCACATATCCGGGCCCGCACATTTTCAGACTCTGCCTCAAGTATGCGATCTAACCCGTTCTTCAGAAACCCAAAAACGGCGTCCGGAAAGGGATAGTCGTAAGAGGTGAACAATTGCTGCCTCGGTTTTCCCGAAAAATCCATGAGCAACAGTTCCGCGCTGCGTCGCCCGATCTTCATTCCGATCGAAAACACGCCATCGGGATTAAGCTCCATCGGGATCGAAGGCTTGCCGACCTTGCCACGAATAGGATCACCGCGCCTGATGATCCCGTCACTTTCCAACTCGCGAAAGATGATCGAGATGGTCTGCGGTGAAAGCCCGGTAAGGCGCGCCACATCTGCGCCCGGGGTCGGTCCATAGCGTTGCAGAACGGAAAGGATCAGACGCTCGTTATGGTCGCGTACGCCGCGCTGATTCACGCCGCCGGTCAGTCTGATCATCGATTCCCCGTACATCGGACTGACCATAGACACCTCTGCTTCCCCTTTAAACTATGGACTTTTCAATTAATAAATCAAGTTTATTTATTTATTGACAGAAGTGGAGGAATCGCGCTTTCTTATGGGCGACCCGCACCAGACCACTTAGGGGGACCGGGGCGGGACGTCCGGCTAATAAAGCGACACAAACGCACGGGAGGACCAAATGAAAAGACTTCTGACACTTGGCGCATCCGCCACAGCCATCGTCATTGCCGCAACTTCGGCACAGGCCGCTGGAGAAACCGTCTGCCTGATCACGAAAACGGACACGAACCCCTTCTTCGTAAAGATGAAGGAAGGCGCCGAAGCCAAGGCGACAGAGCTTGGGATGACGCTGAAATCATTTGCCGGCAAGATTGACGGCGACCATGAAACCCAGGTGCAGGCGATTGAGACCTGCATTCTCGATGGGGCGAAGGGCATCCTGCTGACCGCATCGGATACCAGTTCCATCGTCCCCGCCGTTCAGCAGGCGCGGGATGCAGGTATTCTGGTCATCGCGCTCGACACGCCGCTTTCCCCGATTGACGCGGCCGATGCCACCTTCGCGACCGACAACTACAAGGCTGGCCTTCTGATCGGCCAGTGGGCGAAAGCGAAGCTGGGCGATGCCGCTGCCGAGGCCAGGATCGCGACGCTTGACCTGAATGTCAGCCAGCCGACGGTCGATGTCCTGCGCAATCAGGGCTTCCTTGAAGGCTTTGGCGTCGACCTCGCCGACCCCAACGTCATCGGCGACGAAACGGACCCGCGCCTTGTCGGCAGCGATGTAACCGACGGCAACGAAGAAGGCGGACGCCGCGCGATGGAGAACCTTCTCGCCAAGGACCCGACGATCAACGTCGTGCACACGATCAATGAACCCGCCGCAGCCGGTGCCTATGAGGCCCTCAAGGCGATCGGGCGTGAGAATGATGTGCTTATCGTCTCGGTCGATGGCGGCTGCCCCGGCGTTCAGAACGTCGAGGCCGGGGTCATCGGCGCGACCAGCCAGCAATATCCGCTGCTGATGGCGTCGCTCGGCGTGGAGGCGGTGAAGAAGTGGGCCGACGAAGGCGCCAAGCCGGAAAACACCCCCGGCAAGGATTTCTTCGACACCGGCGTCGCGCTGATCACCAATGAGCCCGCCGACGGCGTCGAGTCTATCTCGGTCGCCGAGGGGCTGAACCTCTGCTGGGGCTGATCTGCCGAGACCAGATCGGAGGCGCTTCAAGCGCCTCCGAAACGCTAAGGAAACTCCCGTTTATCCGTTAGACTTACCGCGCGGCGGATCCGTCCGTCTGCGAAAGGGGGCAGAATGTCTGGTGCGAACCAAAACAGCGACACGTTCGAAGCTGCGGCCGACCGAACCGAGGCGGTTGCCCATTTCGGAAACCAGCGGCGCGGATTTATCGGGCAGTTGCAGCATATCCTGCATGTGAACTCATCTTTCGTGCCCATGATTGTGCTGGTCGCGGCGATCCTGATCTTCGGTCTTTTGCTCGGGTCGAAGTTCTTCTCTCCCTTTGCTCTAACCCTCATCCTGCAACAGGTGCAGATCGTCGGCATTGTCGCCGCCGCCCAAAGCCTCGTGATCCTGACCGCAGGCATCGACCTCAGCGTCGGCGCGATCATGGTGTTTTCGTCGGTAATCATGGGGCAGTTTACATTCCGATACGGGATCCCTGCCCCGGTCTCGGTACTGTGCGGTCTCGGCTGCGGCATATTGATTGGCGCACTCAATGGCTGGCTGGTCAGCCGGGTCAAACTGCCACCGTTCATCGTTACGCTGGGCATGTGGCAGATCGTTCTTGCGACGAACTTTCTTTATTCCGCGAACGAGACGATCCGCAGTCAGGACATTGAGGCCAATGCACCGTTCCTTCAGTTCTTTGGCGCCAAGTTCAACGTCGGTGGTGCGGTTTTCACCGTCGGCGTGGTCTTCATGCTGGTTCTTGTTGCCGTTCTCTCCTACGCGCTTCGCCACACGGCATGGGGCCGTCATGTCTATGCGGTCGGCGATGATCCTGAGGCTGCGGAACTGTCCGGGGTCAATGTGCATCGCACCCTGATGTCGGTTTACATGCTGTCCGGGCTCATATGCGCCTTCGCGGGTTGGGCATTGATCGGGCGTATCGGTTCGGTCTCTCCGACGTCGGGTCAGCTTGCGAATATCGAAAGCATCACCGCAGTTGTGATTGGCGGCATATCTCTCTTTGGCGGTCGCGGTTCGATCCTAGGCTCGCTCTTCGGCGCATTGATCGTCGGGGTCTTCACGCTGGGGCTCAGACTTCTTGGCGCGGACGCGCAATGGACCTTCCTTCTTATCGGCCTTCTCATCATCGCCGCTGTTGCGGTCGACCAATGGATCAGAAAGGTATCGGCATGATGTCTGACAACGTACCGGTGGTCGAGGGGCGCGGAATTGTAAAACGCTACGGTCACGTCACGGCCATAGACCGCTCCGATTTCGAACTTCGCAAAGGCGAGATCCTCGCGGTCATCGGTGACAACGGCGCTGGCAAGTCGTCCATCGTCAAGGCGATCTGCGGCGCGACCATACCGGACGAGGGCGAGATCCTGATCGAGGGGAAACGAGTCAATTTCACGTCCCCAATGGATGCTCGCAACATGGGGATCGAAATCGTCTACCAGACCCTCGCGATGTCCCCTGCCCTGTCGATCACCGACAATATGTTCATGGGGCGCGAAATCCGCAAACAGGGCTTCATGGGCAGGTATCTGCGGCAGCTTGACCGCCCGGCGATGGAGAAATTTGCCCGCGAGAAGCTGACCGAGCTGGGCCTGATGACCGTTCAGTCAATCAACCAGGCCGTAGAAACACTCTCGGGCGGTCAACGCCAGGGCGTTGCAGTCGCCCGCGCCGCCGCCTTTGCCACGAAGTTCATCATCATGGACGAACCGACCGCTGCCCTGGGTGTCAAGGAAAGCCGGAGAGTACTGGAGCTGATACAGGATGTCCGGTCGCGGGGCATTCCGATCATCCTGATCAGCCACAACATGCCGCATGTCTTCGAGGTTGCGGACCGGATTCACATCCACCGGCTTGGAAAGAGGCTCTGTGTCATCGACCCGAAGGATTACACAATGTCCGACGCCGTCGCCTTCATGACCGGGGCGAAAGAGCCTCCGAAGCAGAGCGATTAAGCGCCAGTTCAGGCTGATGCGATCAGAAGCGACGCCCGCGCCATTCGTTGTGCATTGAGGTTCCGGCCTTTCTTGATCGCCCGCTCATCTGACATCCGCCATGGCGGTCAGAAATTTTCGAATAAGATCTGATGCTGCAGCAAAGTCTGCCGGGTTGGTCCTACGTGGAATAGTTCGGAAATATTGTGAGTGCCGCCCGTGACCATGTCGCTGGTTTTACAATGCAGATCGGCAGCGAGTTGAGTGCGTCCTCGGCGATTCGCAATTAACCGCGCCGATGCACCTGTCAAAATTTCAGCATGCGGTCCGCCGCGCGGACATTCGAACCGACCAACACTCCCGGATCGGTCAATGCAAACCCAATATAGGCTGGAAAAGGACAAATGGCCTGCTGACCAGGCCTCATGATTTTGCTTGCGGCACTCGCCATGGCCGCCTAGCGTGACATAAAACTGTTACAAAATGTTTACATTGGGAGGAACTGATCATGCGGAGCATCGCGCTCGGAGTGTCGTTGTTTGCTGTCTCGGTCGGAGCGGCCAACGCAGCCGGAAAACTCAATCTTTACTGTGCCGCGCAAGAGGAATGGTGCCAGGTGATGGCGCGCGGATTTGAAGACGCAACGGGGATCGACGTCGACATGACGCGGAAGTCCTCGGGCGAAACCTTCGCGCAGGTGAAGGCAGAAGAATCCAATCCGAAAGGCGATGTCTGGTGGGGTGGCACGGGCGACCCGCATCTTCAGGCCGCAGAGGAGGGTCTGACCGAACCCTATGTTTCCCCGATGCGCGATCAGCTTCATCCCTGGGCCATCTCTCAGGCGACGAGTGCGGGCGACCGCACCATCGGCATCTATTCCGGCGCACTCGGCTTTGGCTACAACTCCGACCTTCTGGCCGCGAACGGCCTGACCGCCCCGGCCTGCTGGGAGGATCTGACCAAGCCCGAGTTCAAGGGCCATGTGCAGATGGCAAACCCGAACTCCTCTGGAACCGCTTATACGACGCTCGCCACGATGGTGCAGCTATTCGGCGAGGATGGCGGGTTCGACTACATGAAGCGGCTGCACGCCAATATCAACCAGTACACCAAGTCCGGCTCGGCCCCGATCAAGGCCGCAGGTCAGGGTGAGACCACGATCGGCATCGTCTTCATGCATGATGCGGTGGCGCAGACCGTCGCCGGGTTCCCGGTCGTGACCGTCGCGCCATGTGAAGGCACGGGATACGAAATCGGCTCAATGTCGATCATCGCGGGCGCGCGCAACATGGACGAGGCCAAGCAGTTCTACGACTGGGCGCTGTCCGCCGAGGCGCAGAACCTCGCGCTGGAGGTCAATGCCTTCCAGGTCCCGTCGAACATGGGCGCACAGACCTCGGACAAGGCGCCGGATCTGTCGTCGATCAAGCTCATCGACTACGACTTCAAGAAGTACGGGTCGAGCGACGAGCGCAAACGGCTTCTGGCCAAGTGGGATAGCGACGTCTCTACCCTGCCGCAGTAAGCTTTGTGCGGGCCATAACGTCCGAAAAAACCACCCATCCGGTGCTGATCTTCTGGATCGTTGCCGGTTGGGTCGGATTTGTTCTTCTGCCCTGGTACGGGGTGGAGGAGTTCTGGTTTCTCGAATGGCTGACGGACGGCTGGCCCACGGACAGCGACTATGCGCCCGGCGCCTTTCTGCTTGGGCAGGGTGAAAAACCCTGGCTCTGGCCGCTCGTGCCTGCGCTTCTGGCGCCGCTACTGGTGCTGCAACGGCGCAAGACCGATCCTGTCTTCGCCTATGTGCTTCTGGCGGCGGGCGGATTCGGATTTGCCTGGCTTGTCGCGCAGGGGCTTGGGATCGGCATCAGGGGCTGGACGGCCGATTGGCTCGCCGCACTCTTCGGGCCGCTGGAGGACCGCCAATACGGCATGGGTTATGGCGCGCTGATTGTCGCCTCGGCATTTCTGTTTCTCTTCACTCAAGGCATCGCGGCGCGCGGTGCGATCAACGGCGATGTCTTTGTCACCGGCGCCATCGGCGGGGTCATCGCTGTCGTCACGATCTTTGTCTTCTTCCCCATCGCCAAGATGCTTGCAGCCGCCTTCATCACCGAGGAAGGCGGCTATTCGATCCCCCTCTTCTTCGCGAAGTTCTTCGACAACCGCATCTGGGGGCTTGGTTGCTTGTCCGGCACGCGGTGCGGCGTGGCTTGGAATTCGCTGTTCCTTGCCGTGCTGGTCGGCGTGCTGACCACGCTTCTCGGCCTCGTCTTCGCGCTGGTCCTGACGCGCTCAGGCTTCCGGTTCAAACGGGAACTCAGGGCAATCACCGTTCTGCCGATCATCACGCCGCCCTTCGTCATCGGCCTCGCCATCATCCTTCTCTTCGGCCTCTCGGGCGCCGTCACGACCTGGGTCGCCGACCTCATTGGTATCAGGCCGACGCGCTGGGTCTATGGCCTGCCCGGTATTCTGATCGCCCAGCTTTTGGCCTTCACCCCCATCGCCTTCCTCGTCCTCATCGGCGTGGTCGAGGGCGTTTCCCCATCGATGGAGGAAGCGGCGCAGACCCTGCGTGCGACGCGCTGGCAGACCTTCCGCACCGTCTCGCTGCCCCTGATGCGCCCCGGGCTCGCCAACGCATTCCTTCTGGGCTTTATCGAAAGCATGGCCGATTTCGGCAACCCGCTGGTCCTTGGCGGAAATTACGACGTTCTATCGACCGAGATCTTCTTTGCCATTGTCGGCGCGCAATACGATCAGGGCCGGGCGGCGATCCTGTCGATGGTGCTTCTGGGCTTCACGCTCGCGGCCTTCTACCTGCAACGGTTCTGGCTGGGAAAGAAAAGCTACACCACCGTCACCGGCAAGGGCGACGCCGGCGTGCATCCGCAGATGCCGAGGGGATTGGCGATCCCGGTCTATGTCATTGCGGCGCTCTGGGGCACGTTCACGCTGATCATCTACGGCATGATCCTTTACGGGTCCATGGTGCAGCTCTGGGGCGTCGACAATACGCTGACCTTCAAGCACTACATCACCGCCTTTGCGGTCCGCTTCGAAGAGGGTGGCATCCGCTGGGTCGGCTCGGCCTGGGACAGCTTCTGGACGACGATGATGATCTCGACCGTCGCGGCCCCCCTGACCGCCGCCGTGGGTCTGATCACGGCCTACCTGCTGACGCGGCAGGATTTCGCGGGCAAGCGCAGCTTCGAATTCGGCACGATGCTCAGTTTCGCCATCCCTGGCACGGTGATCGGAGTCAGCTACATCCTCGCCTTCAACGTGCCGCCGATCGAGATCACGGGAACGGGCCTGATCCTCGTCATCAGCTTCATCTTCCGCAACATGCCGGTGGGTGTCCGCGCCGGCATCGCCTCGATGAGCCAGCTCGACCGATCGCTGGACGAATCCTCGCTGACCTTGGGCGCGAACAGCTGGCAGACCTTCCGGCGGGTGATCCTGCCGCTGCTGCGCCCCGCGATCCTCGCGGCGCTTGTCTATTCCTTCGTCCGCGCGATGACCGCGATCTCGGCGGTGATCTTCCTCGTCTCCGCCCGCTACGACATGGCGACGAGCTACATCATCGGGCGGGTGGAGAACAACGATTACGGCCTCGCCATCGCCTATTCGACGACGCTCATCTTCGTGATGCTGGCCGCCGTCGGGCTGTTGCAGCTTCTGGTGGGACGCACGCAGATCGGGCGCAGGCTGGCCCATGAACAGGGAGGCTCGTGATGGCCGGTGTCAGTTCCAAGGCCGCCTCGGTCGTCTTCGACCATGTGACCAAGGTCTACGGCAAGGATGTCGTGGCGGTGAACGACGTGAGCCTATCGATTGCGCCGGGCAAGCTGGTGACGCTTCTAGGCCCGTCGGGCTGCGGCAAGACAACGACTCTCAGGATGATCGCGGGGCTGGAGATGGCGACCTCGGGCCGCATCCTGATCGGCGACAAGGATGTGACCACCCTGCCCGCCACCGACCGCGACGTGTCTATGGTGTTCCAGTCCTACGCTTTGTTCCCGCACATGACCGTGCTGGAAAACGTGAGCTACGGGCTGAAATTCTCCGGCTTCACAAAGGCCGAGACGCTGGAGCGGGCGAATGCCGGGCTGTCGCTGGTGGGGCTGGAGGGATACGGCGGGCGGCTGCCGTCGGAGCTCTCGGGCGGCCAGCAGCAGCGGGTGGCCGTCGCCCGGGCGCTGGTGCTGGAGCCGCAGGTTCTCCTTTTCGACGAACCGCTTTCAAACCTCGACGCCAAGCTGCGCCGTCATGTGCGCGAAGAAATCCGCGAGATCCAGCAGAACCTCGGTCTGACGGTCGTCTACGTCACGCATGATCAGGAAGAGGCGCTGGCCGTCTCTGACGAAATCGTCGTCATGAAGAACGCCGCCATCGCCCAGATCGGTCGCCCGCGCGAGCTATACGACGCCCCCGCCGACACATTCGTCGCCGACTTCATCGGCGAGGCCAATCTGCTCGAATGCCAGATCGTGGCGGTTGACGGCGACATGGCCGAGATCGAAGTCGGCGGCATCCGCCACCGCCTGCCGTCGAGGGGCCTGACACCCGGCAAGGCGATGCTGGCTTTGCGCCCCTCCCGCATCCGTGTCACCGACGGCGAGGGGCTGGCGGCGACGGTTGAGAAGGTCACCTATGTCGGACCGCGCATGGAATACACCTTCGCGGGCGATTTCGGTCAACTCTTCGCGGTCAGCGATGATGTCGACGCACCGTTGAAGGTCGGCGATGCGATCAGGATCGGCCTTGCGGCCTCCGGCCCGGTTCTGGTGCCTGATGCGTGATCCGACCGGACATGGCCGGTCAGTACTGACCCGGGGCATAGGCCCGTTCGGCGATGGCCATGAGCTCATCAAAGACCTCGGGCGTTCCAACCAACACGCGCCCGCCTTCTGCAATCATCCGCGCCGCGTCCTGATCCTCGATCACACCGCCCGCTTCCGCGACCAGAAGCTGACCGGCAAGGCAGTCCCAGGCGTTCATATGCTCCTCGACGTAACCCAAGAGCTTACCGCTCGCGACATAGGCGAGCGACAGCGCGCCCGAGGCATTGCGGTAAAAGATACCGCCCGCTTCGATGATCTCGGGGATAAGGCGTTTGATGCCCCCCGCGCTTGTCCGGCCAGAGAATCCGACGCCGACCGACCCTGTGCGGATGTCCCGGCCCCGCAACACGCCCAAAGCCCGATCATTGACGAAAGCGCCCGCGCCCCGGCGGGCATGGTACATCTCGGCGTGATTGGGGTCGTGGATGACACCAATTTCGGTCCGGCTGCCCAAGACCACGGCAAGGACAACCGTCCAGCCTGGAATCCCGTGGATGAAATTCGTCGTGCCGTCGATCGGGTCGATCACCCAGGTAAACCCGCTCGCCCCCGCCTTTGGCGCGTCCTCCTCACCGACGATCCCGTCATCGGGGAAGGCTTCGGACAGGGCTTTGCGCACGAAAGCCTCGACATTCTTGTCCGCCTCAGAGACAAAATCCTGATGGCTTTTGACCTCGACATTCAGACCGTCGAAACGGCGGAAGTAATCGAGCGCCAGCGCGCCGGCTTCCTCTGCGATCCGCCGCGCGCCGGCATAGCGCCGGTCAATTTCCTGCCCGTTCATTCCTGCCCCCTCTCGTCAGACATCGGGAGGCTAGCAGCATGACACAGCAACTGCGAGAGGCCACGTTCGACCTGACGCGCTACCGGGCCGCGATCTTCGATCTGGATGGCACACTCGTTCACAGCGAGCATGTCTGGGAAAAGGCCAAGATCGAGGTGACCGCCCGCTACGGCAAGCGACCTTCGCAGGCACTGCTCGACGCCCATGTTGGGCGGGGGCTCAAGGATTTTCTCGACGAACTCTTCGGAATGCCGCTGACGCCCGAGATGCGGCGGGCCATAGGTGACCAGATCGGGGCCGAGGCGGATATCTGGCTGGAACGGATGCGCGAACCGGTGCCGGGGGCAAAGGACTGGCTGCTCGGCCTTGTCGATGCAGGCTTGCGGATCGCGATCTGTTCGTCCTCGCCCCGCCGCCATATAGACGGCGCGGTCGAGATGCTCGGGCTTCAGGATATCGTAGAATTGGCCGTTTCAGGCGCAGAACTGCCTGTGGGCAAGCCCGATCCGCTGCCGTTCCTGACAACGCTCGACGCACTTTCGCTAGCGGCCGACGCGGCCTTCGCGGTCGAGGATTCCGTTCCGGGCGCTCGGGCCGCGCATGGCGCGGGGTTGTTCACCATCGCCGTCGGGCCGGGCTGCACCGGCCCCGCCTATGATTTCTGCCCAATACGCCGCGAAACCTTCGCGGACCTCATGACCACCACACGATCGTTACACAGGAGCGCGACAACACCGGCCGCATGACCGGACCCCATAAAGACCAACTGACAAGGAGGATACGATGACCCTTTCAAAACTGCTTTCGACCATGGCCGCCACGGCTGCATTCGCAGTGATGGCGATGCCTGCCGCCGCGCAGGACTGCCCGCGCGGCGATCTCGACGAACGGTTCTGCGATGCCGACGGCGACCTGATTGCCGACATCCCGACCGATCCGGCCCAGCAACTCGACCCGGACGAACTTATCTTTGCCTACACGCCGGTCGAGGACCCCGCTGTCTACAAGACCGCCTGGTCGGACTTCCTGACCCATCTCGAAGCGAAGACAGGCAAGAAGGTCGTCTTCTTCCCCGTTCAGTCGAACGCCGCCCAGATCGAGGCGATGCGCTCGGGTCGCCTGCATATTGCGGGCTTCAACACCGGCTCCAATCCCCTCGCCGTCAATTGCGCGGGCTTCCGTCCCTTCACGATCATGGCCAGCGAGGACGGCCATTTCGGCTATGAGATGGAGATCCTGACATATCCCGGTTCCGGCATCGAAAAGGTCGAGGATATCAAGGGCAAGCAGATGGCCTTCACCTCGGAAACCTCGAATTCCGGCTTCAAGGCACCCTCAGCGATCCTCAAGGCCGATTTCGGCATGGTGGCCGGGACGGACTTTGAACCGGTCTTCTCGGGCAAGCACGACAACTCGATCCTCGGCGTGGCAAACAAGGACTATCCGGCGGCTTCCATCGCCAACTCGGTCATGAGCCGGATGATCGAACGCGATGTGATCAAGCCGGATCAGGTGATCTCGATCTACAAGTCGCAGACCTTCCCGACGACCGGCTTCGGCGTGGTCTACAACCTGAAGCCCGAACTGCAGGAGCAGATCAAGGAAGCGTTCTTCGATTTCGAATGGGACGGCACGACCCTTCAGGCCGAGTTCGAGAAATCGGGCGAAGGCCAGTTCCTGGAAATGAACTACAAGGATTTCTGGGAAGTGATCCGCAAGATCGACGCCGCGAACGGCGTGTCCTACGCTTGCGAGTGACATAACAAGCGGCGGCCCCATGCCGGGCCGTCGCGACCCATGGGGAAGAGGGGCAGGAATGCTGAGGCTGGAAAAGCTGACCAAGACCTATCGCACCGGCGACAAGGCGCTGAAAGCGGTCGATCTCGAAGTGCCGAAGGGTCAGGTCATGGCGTTGATCGGGCCATCGGGCGCGGGCAAATCCACGCTGATCCGCTGCATCAACCGGCTGGTAGAGCCGACAAGCGGCAAGGTCTGGCTGGGCGATGTGGAGCTCACGGGCCTCGGCACCTCCGCCTTGCGCCGTGAACGGCGCCGCATGGGCATGATCTTTCAGGAATACGCGCTGGTGGAGCGGCTGACGGTGATGGAAAATGTCCTCTCCGGCCGCCTCGGCTATGTCGGCTTCTGGCGCAGCCTCACACGGCGCTATCCGCAATCCGACGTGGATGAGGCATTCCGCCTGCTAGACCGCGTAGGTTTGGTCGAGATGGCTGACAAACGCGCCGACGAATTGTCGGGTGGCCAGCGTCAGCGGGTCGGAATCTGCCGGGCGCTGATCCAGAACCCGGCACTGCTTCTGGTCGACGAACCGACGGCGAGCCTCGATCCCAAGACCTCGCGCCAGATCATGCGGCTCATCTGCGAGCTTTGCGCCGAACGGGGTCTCGCCGCGATCATCAACATCCATGACGTGGCGCTGGCGCAGATGTTCGTCTCGCGCGTCATCGGCCTGCGCTTTGGCGCCGTCGAGTTCGACGGACCACCCGAGGCGCTGACGCCCGAAGTGCTGACCACGATCTACGGTGAGGAGGACTGGCAGGCGACGATCCGCAAGGTTGACGAAGACGAGGAGGTGCAACCATGAGCGCCGCGCTCGATGCCCGCCTCGGTCAGCCATGGCGAAAACCGCCACTGATCAAGCGCGCCTGGCTGCGATGGTCGCTCGCTGTCGGGGCGGTGATCTACCTCGCGCTCGCCATCGCCTCGATCGAGGTGAACTGGAGCCGGGTCTGGGAAGGGCTGGACCGGGGGGCGGCCTTCATCATGTCCTTCGCGCGCCCCGACTTCGTCAGCCGCTGGGGCGACATCTGGGACGGAATGCTGGAAAGCGTGATCATGACCGTCGCCGCCTCGGTCGTCGGCATCCTGATCTCGATCCCCATCGGGTTGGGGGCCGCGCGCAATATCGCGCCCCTGCCCGTCTATGTGATCTGCCGCGGGATCGTCGCGATTTCCCGCGCGCTTCAGGAGGTGATCGTGGCGATCCTTCTAGTCGCGATCTTCGGCTTCGGGCCGCTTGCCGGGTTCCTCACCCTCAGCTTTGCGACCATCGGCTTCCTGTCAAAGCTACTGGCCGAAGACATCGAAAGCATGGACCGCGTGCAGGCCGAGGCGATCCGGGCGACCGGATCAAGCTGGATGCAGTGGATCAATTATGGCGTCCAGCCACAGGTGATGCCGCGCCTCATCGGGTTGTCGATGTACCGCCTCGACATCAATTTCCGGGAAAGTGCCATTCTCGGTCTTGTCGGCGCGGGCGGGATCGGGGCCACGCTGAACACTGCCTTCGACCGCTATGAATTCGACACGGCGGCAGCGATCCTGCTGATAATCATCGGAACCGTCATGGCGCTCGAATATCTCTCGGGCATCATCCGGGCGAAGGTGCAGTAATGCCGATCGCGACATCACCCTCGGGCCAGAAAGTCTGGCAGCGCCGCACCCGCAATCAAAGCATGATCCGCTGGGCGGCATGGCTTGTCGGAACCGCGATCTTCCTCTGGTGCTGGGGACAGATTTCCGAAGCGACGACGTGGTTCTTCGTCTGGGATGCGCCTGCCATCGCGGGCGACATCCTGGAGCGTGCCACCCCGCCGCGCTGGTCCTACATGGAAAAGCTCTGGTGGCCGATCTGGGACACGCTGAACATCGCGACACTCGGCACGATTGGCGCGCTCTTTCTCGCCGTCCCAGTCGCCTTCCTTGCCGCCCGCAACACAACGCCTTCGGCGCGCTTCGTCCGACCCATCGCGCTTCTTATCATCGTGGCGACCCGCTCGATCAACTCGTTGATCTGGGCCCTGTTGCTCATCGCGATCATCGGGCCGGGGGTCTTTGCCGGGGTCATCGCCATCGCCATCCGTTCGATCGGCTTCTGCGCGAAACTTCTCTACGAAGCGATCGAGGAGATCGACCGCACGCAGGTCGAGGCCGTGACGGCAACCGGTGCCAGTCCGTTGCAGGTCATGGCCTACGGGATCGTGCCACAAATCCTGCCCGCCTTTGCCGGGATCGCAGTCTTCCGCTGGGATATCAATATTCGGGAATCCACGGTCCTTGGCCTTGTTGGTGCCGGCGGGATCGGCTTGCAGCTTCAGGCTTCTCTCAATGTGCTGGCGTGGCCGCAGGTATCTCTGATCCTTCTGGTCATCCTCTTCGCGGTCGTCGTTTCAGAATGGGTCTCGGCCAAGGTTCGGGGCGCGATCATCTGATGCGGGCGATGACTGACGCGAGGTGGGCTTTCGAGGCCTATGAATCGATCCGTTCCCGGCTGCCGCAAGCCCGCTTTCCCGCTGCTCCGCGTCGGATCGGCAGACTCACCGACCTGATGGACGAGGCCGACCTCTTCCTGCTCGATGCCTTCGGCGTTCTGAATGTCGGCGAAAGCGCGATTCCGGGGGCGGTGGAGGCCGTCGTAACGCTGATTGCGGCTGGTAAGCGGGTGATGGTCGTCTCGAACGCCGCAGGCTACTGCAAACGCGTGATGCTCGCCCGCTACCGGCGGCTGGGATTTCGGTTTGGCGCGGACGACGTCGTTTCGTCCCGCGACGTCCTGCTCACCGAACTGGACGGTGGTCCAGCCTTACGCTGGGGTCTGATGGCGGCAAGTGCGCATGGGCACGAAGGCATCGAGCACCTGAACGGTACGTTCCTCGGCGACGACGCCCATCCCTACCATGACGCAGAGGGGTTCCTGCTGCTCGGATCAGGCGAATGGTCCGAAACCCGGCAGGCGCTGCTTGAAGCCACTTTGATCGCCAATCCAAGACCCGTCCTTGTCGGCAACCCCGACCTTGTCGCCCCGCGTGAGGCCGGCCTTTCGAAAGAACCCGGACACTACGCGCATCGCCTGATTGACGCGACGGGCATTTCGTCACGCTTCTTCGGGAAACCTTACGCCAGCATATTCGATCATGCGCTCGCAATGTGTCCGGGGGTCGACAGAAGTCGGACCGTCATGGTCGGAGATACCCTCCACACCGACATCCTCGGGGGGGCAGCCGCCGGGATAAAGACAGCGCTTGTGACCGGCCATGGTGCGCTCGTCGGGCTTCACCCCGAAGCTGCAATCGAAGCGTCCGGCATCCGGCCTGACTTCGTGATGTCTTCGATCTAGGGCATTTCGGAGACGGCCCTTTGATCAAGATCGGCGGGCAATTTCCTGATGACGAAAGCTGCGCGCATGCCTATCAAGTGATGATGACGGCCAGCGATACCCATCGCGCCGGCATGAACCTGATCGTGGGAGAGCAGCATGACAATCTCGACGGCCTTGAAACCCCGCCGGAATATCGACCATTGGCAGGAACGGGTTGAGCTTGCCGCCGCGTTCCGCTGGACGGCGCGGCTGAACATGCACGAAGGCGTTGCGAACCATTTCTCGCTCGCGGTCAATCCCGACGGTACGCAGTTCCTGATGAACCCAAATCAGGCACATTTCTCGCGCATCCGGGCCTCGGACATTCTGCTATTAGATGCCAACGATCCCGATGTGCTTAAAACGCCGGACGCGCCCGATCCGACCGCTTGGGGCCTGCACGGATCGGTCCACCGGCGCTGCCCGCATGCGCGCTGCGTGATGCATGTGCATTCGATCTTTGCGACCGTGCTCGCCTCGCTTGCCGACAGCAACATGCCGCCGATCGACCAGAACACCGCGACCTTCTACAACCGGTATATCATCGACGAGCATTTCGGCGGTCTCGCCTTCGAGGATGAGGGCGAGCGCTGCGCGGCGGCCCTGACCGACCCGACGAAGAAGGTAATGATCATGGGCAATCACGGTGTCCTCGTCCTCGGCAAGGATGTCGCCGATGCCTTCAACCGGCTCTATTATTTCGAACGTGCCGCCGAGACCTATATCCGGGCCCTCCAGACTGGTCAGAAGCTGCGCGTGCTCAGCCCCGAGATTGCTGAAAAGACGGCGGCCGAGTTGGACGATTACCCCGGTCAGGCAGACCGCCATCTGGCCGAACTGAGGGCGATCCTTGACGAGGAAGGCTCAAACTACGCAAGCTGACGCGGCTGGGTTTCAGCTGCGCTCATCCGTCTGCATCCGGCGTTCCAACCAGCGCACCCCGCCTGAGACGATCAGGATCAGAACGAGGTATTCCAGCACGAGTACCGTGTAGATTTCCAGCGGGCGGTATTCAGTCACCACCAGCTCATTGGCCTTGCGGGTCAGTTCCTGCATGCCGATGACCGAAACCAGCGACGACATCTTCAGCATGTAGGCAAGCTGGTTGCCAAGTGCCGGCAGGATGCGGCGGATGGCCTGCGGCAGGATCACGTAGCGCATCGTGTCGATGTAGTTGAGCGAAACGGAATAGGCGGCCTCGTACTGGCCCCGGGCGATTGACTGGATCCCTGCGCGGAAGATTTCGGCCTCGAACGCGCTGTCGGAAAGCGCCAGCGCGATCACCCCGGCCCAGAACACGCCGATGGTCAGACCGGTCAGTTGCGGCAGGCCGTAATAGACCCAGAGGATCATGACAAGGATCGGCACAGCCCGGATCAGTTCCACATAGATCCGGCTGGCCCGCCGCAGCCATGGCCGTGTCGAAAGGCCCGGCAGGGCGACCAGCAGCCCCAGCGCGATGGAGATCAGGATCGCCGTCAGAGACAGAAGAACGGTGTATTTCAGACCGCTGAGAAGGAAGGTAAGGTTGGTCCAGCCCGCCTTGGTCTGAGGGTTCACCACATACCAGCCCCAGTTTGCCGAACAAGCCGAGAGCGCGAAGGCGAGGAATACAAGTAGCAGTCTGTTCATCGCCCGCCCCTAATGATTGAGGATCTTGTCGAGGAAATCGCGGCATCTCTGGCTTTTCGGTGCGGTGAAGAACTCCCCCGGCGCGGCGGTTTCGACGATTTCGCCGTGATCCATGAAAACCATGCGGTCGGCCACCTTGCGGGCAAAACCCATTTCATGCGTCACGACGATCATGGTCATGCCGGTGCCCGCAAGTTCGACCATCACATCCAGCACTTCGGTGATCATCTCAGGATCAAGCGCGGAGGTGGGTTCGTCAAAGAGCATGATCCGCGGCTCCATGCAGAGCGAACGGGCGATGGCCACGCGCTGCTGCTGGCCACCCGAGAGCTGGCGCGGATATTTGTCGGCCTGTTCGGGGATGCGCACCCGTTCCAGATAGCGCATGGCGATGTCACGGGCCTCACCGGTGCTCATCTTACGTGCCCGAATCGGACCGAGGGTGAGGTTTTCCAGCACCGTCAGATGCGGAAAGAGGTTGAACTGCTGGAACACCATGCCGACCTGGTTGCGTACCTTGCGCAGCGCAGCGGCATCTTTGCCAAGGCGCTGACCATCGACCGTAATTTCTCCCTGTTCGTAACTTTCCAGCCCGTTGATGCAGCGGATCAGTGTCGATTTGCCTGACCCGGAGGGGCCGCAAACCACGATGCGTTCGCCCGACATTGCCTCGAAATCAACGGATTTCAGAACCTGAAAATCACCGTAGAATTTCGATACATCCCTGAACCGGATGATCGCGGTCCGCTCTTTTTCCGACATTCGTCCCCCTTCGGAAAAACGTCACCGCGAACCGGCGCGGGACAGGATCGTGCTGATAGTCCTCGCACATTTTGTGATTTGACGCTACAATATTATGTCTGCACATTATCAAATATACCTGAACATAAAGACACTGACCAACGACTGGGAGAAGGCATCATGAAACTGGTGAAGGCTTGTATCGCCGCTTTGGGACTTGTTCTTGCAGCACCCGCGGCAATGGCGCAATCGGCGCTTCAGGACATTCTGAACAATGGCGTTCTGAAGGTCGGGACGACGGGTGACTGGAACCCGATGACCATGAAGGACACCGCGACGGATTCCTATACCGGATACGATATTGACGTCATGACTGCACTTGCCGCCGATCTGGGGGTTGAAGTGGAGTTTGTCCCGACCGACTGGAAAACGCTGGTCAGCGGGGTGACGGCAGGTAAGTACCACATGACCGGGTCGGCCTCGATCTCACCCGCGCGGGCAAAGGCCGCTGGTTATTCGCAAAGCTACTTCTCTCTCGCCACCGTGCCGCTGATCAATAAAAAGGACGCCGACAAGTTCAAGGACTGGGGCGATCTGGACAATGGAGACGTGACCGTCGCGGCGACGCTGGGCACGACGCAGGAAAAGCAGGTGAAGGAGTTCTTCCCCAACGCCCAGTACAAGATCGTGGAAGCCCCCGCGCGTGACTTCCAAGAGGTGCTGGCGGGTCGGGCGCAGGCGCATATCACCTCGAACGTCGAGGCCAACAAGCTGATTGCGCAGTACCCGGAACTGATGATCATACCGGTATCCGCGCCCCGCGCACGGACCCCCATCGCGATGCTGCTGCCGCAGGACGATCAGGTCTGGATCAACTACGTGAACACGTGGATCACGCTTAAGAAAGAGGCCGGGTTCTTTGATGAGCTTGGCGCCAAGTGGAACCTTGGCAACTGACGGGGACGGGGCGCTTTCGGGCGCCCCTTTTCTTCCATGCTTAAACTCTATGCCATTCCGGTTAGCCTCTACTCTGCCAAGACGCGGGTCGCGTTACGGTTCAAGGGGCTGGACTGGCAGGAACTGCCGCCGCCCGGCGGCTATGGCTCGGACGAATACAAGCGCATCGTGGCCAGCGGCAACCTGCCTGCGCTGGATGATGACGGCTTTCTGATTGCGGATTCCGAGGCCATCGCCGAGTATCTTGAGGAACGTTTTCCCGAACCGCCCTTGTTGCCGAACAATGCGCAAGACCGGGCGCGGATGCGGGAACGTTCGCGGTTTCACGACACCCGGCTGGAACCTGCGCTGCGAGCGCTTTTCGCCAATCTCACACCTGACCGGCGCGACACCGAATTGAACGCCCGGCAGTCACTCGCGATGAGCGAAAGGCTGGGCCAGCTTGCGCGGCTGCTGGATGCAGCCCCTGACCTTGCCTTTGGCTTGGGCGATTGCGGGTTCGCGGTGACATTCGCATGGATCGACGCCCTGACGCCGCGTCTCGGGCTTCATGTCAACTGGCCGGATCCCGTCCGCGCCTATCGGGCAAAACTGTCCAACGAGGCGGCGGTTGCGGCGGAGTTTCTGACCTATCTGCCAAGACTTCAAAGCTGGCTCGACGCGAAGGAGGACTAGGCCTTGCGGCTTGATCACATGACCTGGCCCGAGGTCGAGGCGCATCTGGCCCGCAAGGGCGGCGTCATCCTGCCGGTCGGCTCGACCGAACAGCACGGACCGATCGGGCTTATCGGGACCGATGCGCAATGTGCGACGGTGATTGCCGAACGGGCGGCGGGCCTCTGCGGTGCGGTGGTGGCCCCGACGCTGGCGCTGACGCCCGCCCCTTTTAACATGGCCTTCCCCGGCACCATCTCGATTTCAGCGGCGACATTCGCCGCCCTTGCCGGGGAAGTCGTGGATGCTCTGGCCCATCATGGCTTCTGCCCCATCTATATCCTGAATGCACATGGCGCAAACCTCGCCCCGCTGCGAGAGGTCGCGACGGCGCGCCCTGCCCTGCCCCTGCGCCTGAAAAGCTGGTGGGATTTTGAGCCGGTCAACGTGTTGCGTCGCGAGTTTTACGGCGATTGGGAGGGGATGCACGCAACCCCGTCCGAGATCGCCATTACCAAAACCGCGATCCGCGACGCACCCTTGACCGAAGCTGCAAAAGCACCGCCACGAAAACTGACGGCCAATTTCATTCGCGAACACGCCGGAGATCGTCACGGCCCACCCGATGAACACCGCCGGGATTTTCGCGATGGCAGGGTCGGTTCGCATTCCGCACTCGCACGGGCAGAACACGGCGAATTGCTCATTAAAGCGGCAGCGGCAGCCGTGGCTGAGGACTACCGGCTGGCGACCTGATCGGGCATCATGTTTCTGCCGGTTTTGGCCGCATTAAGTATATACTTATTGCGAATTGCCGCTAACATGATTGCAGGCGCGAACTGGACCACGGGGGAAGACAGCGTTGAATCCCGGCGCATCGTCCATCATCGAACTGACCGGCGTTTCCAAGTATTTCGGGCCGTTCAAGGCTCTGGATGACATCAATTTGTCCGTCATGACCGGCGAACGCGTTGTCGTCTGCGGCCCGTCCGGGTCGGGCAAGTCCACCATGATCCGCTGCATCAACCGGCTGGAAGAACATGATGAGGGGCGGATTGTCGTCGATGGGATCGAACTCGGCGAGGATACCCAGAACATCCGCGCCGTCCGGCAGGATGTCGGGATGGTGTTTCAGCAGTTCAACCTCTTTCCGCATCTGACGGTGCTTGAGAACCTTACGATCGGCCCTATCCGGGTCCGCAAGATGGACAAGGCAAGGGCCGAGGCGCTGGCGCGGCAATATCTGGACCGCGTTCATATCCCGGAACAAGCCGACAAGTATCCGGCCCAGCTTTCTGGCGGACAGCAGCAGCGCGTGGCCATCGCCCGCTCGCTCTGCATGGAGCCGCGCATCATGCTGTTCGATGAACCGACTTCGGCGCTCGATCCCGAGATGATCAACGAGGTTCTGGACGTCATGGTCGAACTCGCGGGCACCGGCATGACCATGGTCGTCGTCACGCACGAGATGGGCTTTGCCCGCAAGGTGGCCGACCGCATGGTCTTCATGGAAGCGGGCCGTATGGTCGAGGTGGCCCCACCGGCCAAGTTCTTCTCCAGCCCCGACAGCGACCGGGCGCGGCTGTTCCTAGATCAGATTCTGGAGCATTGAGGTGAGCGCGGGCGGACAGATGGCCGGGACCGGCGGCCGCAGGGCGCAGCCAAGACCCCAATGGCGTCGGCATCTGGGCCGGGTGATCGCCTCTCGGCCCGCATCGGTCCTGATCTATTTCGCCGTTATGTTCGCGATCATCGCGACCGCCCTGAAAGGGGCGGAGGCGATGGGCTATAACTGGCAGTGGTACCGCATCCCGCGTTATTTCTATGACGTGACAGAGGGTGGCATCGTCCTCGGAGAAATTCCCTGGGGTCTTGTCGGCACCATCGCCCTGTCGGCCACGGCGTTCCTGCTGGCCACGGTGATCGGCCTGATCGTGGCGCTTCTGCGCCTGTCCGATCTGATCGTCGGGCGCTGGGTCGCGCAGGGATTTCTGGAAATCGTCCGCAACTCGCCGCTTCTGGTGCTGCTTTACGTCTTTTACTACGTCTTCGGCCCGATCTTCGGGCTGGACCGATACTCCGCCTCGGTCCTTTGCCTTGCAGTGTTCCACGGCGCGCTGATATCCGAGATCTTCCGCGCCGGAATCAACGCGGTGGCGAAGGGCCAATGGGAAGCGGCTGACGCCATCGGTATGACCCGCTGGCAGGTCTATCGCTATATCGTCTTGCCGCAATCGGTGCGCTTCATGCTGCCCCCGATGACCGGCGAAGTCGTGAACATGATCAAGAGCTCGGCCATCGTCAGCGTCATCGCAGTTGCCGAACTGACCACGATCGGGCGCAACATCATCTCTGACACTTACATGAGCTTTGAAATCTGGTTCACCATCGCGGCGGTCTACATGGTCGTCACGCTGATCATTTCCACCGGCGCCACGCTGCTTGAACGGCGCTACACCGTGCGCGACTGACGCAAACTAGACCAACCGCAACAGGGAGAAACGACATGAAACTGACAAGACGAATGCTCAATGCAGGGCTCGGCGCGGTCATGGCCGCGGCCCTCGCCCTGCCCGCCATGGCACAGGACACGCGGCAGATGCTGTCCTCGGAAAGCGTGATCGAGTCGATCAAGGAACGCGGGGTCATCAAGATTGGCCTATCGCTCTTCGTACCATGGTCGATGCGTGACAAGAACGGTGATCTGATCGGGTTCGAGCTGGATGTCGGGCGGCAACTGGCCGAGGATATGGGCGTGGATGTAGAGTTTGTGCCCACCGCCTGGGACGGGATCATTCCGGCGCTGGTTTCGGGCAAGTTCGACGTGATCATCTCGGGCATGTCGATCACGGCGGAACGGAACCTGACCGTCAACTTTTCGGACCCTTACGCATTCTCAGGTCTGACGATCCTGGCCAACAAGTCGATGACTGAAGGTTTTGCGTTTGAGGACTTCAACAAGCCCGAGGTCACCTTTGCCGCCCGTCGCGGCGCGACACCTGTGCAGGTGATCGGTCGCCTCTTCCCGAATGCGACCCTTCTGCAGTTCGACGAAGATGGCGCGGCAACGCAGGAAGTCCTGAACGGCAATGCCCATGCGACAATGGCGTCCGAACCGACACCGTCGCGCGAAGCGCGGAACTATCCCGAAACACTCTATGTGCCCTTCGATCAGGTCTGGGACGCGCGGGGCGAGGCCTTTGCCTATCGCAAGGGTGATCCGGACGCGACGAACTATTTCAACAACTGGATCGGTACGCGCTGGCGGACCGGCTGGCTGAAGGAACGCCACGACTACTGGTTCAAGGGAAACGAGTGGGAATCGATGGTCGAACAGTGATCTGATCTCGCCCGGCCTTCGGGCCGGGCGGCCATCGCGGGCAGGAAATGCGGAAGACACGCAGGAAATTGCATTGGTTGGACTGGCTGATCCTCGCGGTTCTCGCGGGGTTCTTTGCGGTGATCTGGTTCCGCATTTCCGGTACGCTGAACTACAAGTGGCAGTGGGACCGTATCCCCAACTACATCCTGCGCTGGGATGAGGAGGATGGCCGCTGGGTTGCCAACCTGCTGCTTCAGGGGCTGATCACGACGATCCGTATCTCGATCTACGCCAGCGTTCTGGCGCTGATCCTCGGCACGATACTGGGTATCGCGCGTTGCGCGGAAAATCTCGCCATTCGTATGCTGGCGCGCACCTACCTGGAATTTCTGCGCAATATCCCGCCCGTCGTCGTCATCTTCATCTTCTACTTCTTCCTCTCCGAACAGATCGTCGCCGCCTTCAATATCGAAGGCTGGGCGCGCGGCATTGCAAAGCAGGAAGGCAACGGCATCTGGGAGTTCTTCTTCGGCGACATGCGGCGCTTCCCCTCGATGATTTCGGGGGTCATGGTGCTGGCGCTTTTCGAAAGCGCCTTCGTGGGTGAGATCGTGCGCGCCGGCATCCAGTCGATCCCGCGCGGCCAGCGCGAGGCGGCACGGTCAATCGGCATGAGCTGGCTGGATGAGATGCGCTTCATCGTGCTGCCTCAGGCGATGCGCAAGGTGATCCCGCCGATGTCGAACCAGTTCATTTCTCTGGTGAAGGACAGTTCGATCATCTCGCTCATCTCGGTGCAGGAACTGACCTACAAGACGGTGGAACTCGTCTCGTCCACCCGGATGATCTTTGAAGCCTGGCTGACGACGGCGGCGCTATACTTTATTCTGTGTTTCGGCCTGTCGCTTCTGTTCCGGCGGCTGGAACGGGTGCCGCAGCGGTGAAAAGACCGCCGATCAGCGCTCGCGCGGTCCGTTCGGCGATGAAGAGCGAGAGTACCAGCCCGGTGGTCACCGCGACGGCGATGCCGAACCAGACACCCCAGGTGCCGAGGTCGAAGACCCGCACGAACAGATAGCAGAAGATGGCGACGGCAAAACCCTGCCGGTAAAGCCCGATCCACACGGTCGCCATCGGCCGCTTCAGGGCCTGAAGGAACGAATTCAACGAAAAGAGCACGATATAGACCGGCAGAATGAAACCATCGACATGCAGGTAATCGCCTCCGAGCCGTACCACGTCTGGATCGGATGTAAAGACACCCACCAGGGGCCGCGCGGCGAACCACAGCACCAGTGAGCCGCAAAGCATGATCGCAACCCCCGCCTTGCAGCAGAAGAACACCGCCTCGCGCACCCGGTCGAAGTTCTTCGCCCCGAAATTCTGCGCGGCAATGGGCAGAAGCGCCCCGGTAAGCCCGAAACCGGGTAGGAGGATAAGCTGTTCGATTCTTAGCCCCACTCCATAGGCCGCCAATGCGGCGGGGCCAAAGTATTTGAGGTAATATTGCACGACGAATCCGGCGATCAGCAGGATCATCATCGCGAACGTCGATGGCAGCGCCTGTGCCGTCACCTCTTTGTAGCGGGCCAGACGCGGTCGCCATTCGGAGGGGCTGTCATGGCGCATCAGTTCGCTCTGCATCACATGCCAGAGAACGTAGGCCATGACCCCGGTCTGACTGACCAGCGTCGATAATGCGATGCCATTGAACCCGATGCCGGGGAAAACCCCCGGCAGCCCGTAGATGAAGACCGGGTTCAGAACGATATTGGCGAAGAAGGCTGCGATCTGGGCACGCTTCATCGTATCGGTATCGCCCTGCGCGCCGAGGATTCCGTTTGCGCCGAAAGCCAGAAGGAAGGGCGCCGTCGCAAAGAGCATGACGTTCATATAGGCATTGGCGGCATCCCTGTAGCCGCCAGGTTCCGAGACCAGCGCCAGCATTGCGGGCGATCCCCAGATGCCGCCGATGCCCAGGAGAACCGAGACGATGACACCGTAACCCAGACCCTGACAGGCAATGCGCTTGGCACTTTCGGTATCGTCCGCACCCAACGCATTGCCGACCAGCGCGCTCATCGCGCTGCCAAGACCAACGCCGAAAGCGATGAGGATGAAAAAGACCTGAAAGGTGATCGACAGACCCGCCAGTGCCGTCGTCGACAAGAGCCCCGCGAACCACATGTCGACCACGTTGTAGAGCGTGGTGAAGACCATGCCGATCGCCGCCGGAACAGCCAGCGCCCGGAAATGTCCGGGGATCGGTCCCTGCCTGAGATTGCGCGCGCGTTTCATCGACTATTTCGGAGTTTCTGACGCCGGGACCAGACCCGCCGCCACTGCGCGCAGCCTATACAGCGCCCGGTAATAAGTATATACTTAATCATTCCCAGCGGAGGCTGCTCATGGCGAGGGACGTCATCACCCCGATCACCCAGGCGCTGGCCGAGGGCAAGCTGACCCGGGCCGAATTGCGCGCCTTGATGACACGGTCCGACGTGGCGGCGTTCCGGCATCTGGCGGGCTGGCTTTTGCTGCTGCTTGCGACCGGCACGCTGGTCTGGCTCAGCCTTGGCACTTTGTGGATGCTGCCCGCGATGTTCGTCCATGGCGTGGTTCTGGTCCACCACTTCTCGCTCCAGCATGAATGCGTGCACTACACGGTCTTCCGCACCCGTAAGTTCAACGACTATGCCGGCGTGGTCTGCGGCTGGATCATCGGTCTGCCGCACCAGTTCTTCCGTTATGAACATTGTGACCACCACACATACACCCAGCTTCACGGCGAAGACCCCGAGATGGTTGAACTGCCGAAGTCGATCTGGGGCTATCTCTGGTACCTATCGGCCATCCCCTATTGGCGTGCGAAGCTGTCTGAGATCTCCCACCATGCGCTTGGCCGATTGAACGAGACGGAAAAGCGTTTCGTGCCGAAAGTGGCGGAGGCGACATTGGTGCGCGAGGCGCGGGTAATGGTTGCGGTTTATGCCCTGATCGCGGTCGCGATGGTCGTCTTTCAGTGGTGGGCGCCCCTTTGGTTCTGGCTGATCCCGCTGATCCTTGGCGAACCGGTGATGCGCTTTGTGCGGATGACTGAACATGTCGGTCGCCCCACAGTGTCGGCGATGCGGGTCAACACCCGGACCAACCTTGTTTCGCGACCCATGCGGTTCCTCTGTTGGAACATGAACTACCATGCAGAACATCACTATGCGTCCTCTGTGCCGTTCCACTCGCTGCCGCGCCTGCATGAAAAGTTGCGCGACCATATCCATGTCGAACCGGGCGGCTATCTGGGCGCGCATCGCGACATCCTCGCCCAGATCTTCGGCCGCAAGCCGCGTGCGGATGATGGCGTGGTTGCCGGGCAATGAAGGATGACACGGGCTGGCAGGACCTGATCGCCGTCGAATTGCTGGAACCGGGTTGGGTGACGGAAGCGAGCCTCGGGGCGCGTCGCCTCGCCGTTTACGATACGCCGACCGGGGTCCATGTTTCGCTCGCGCTTTGCAATCACGGCGGGGCCAACCTGTGTGACGGATATTTCGACGGCCATGTCATCGAATGCCCGCTGCATCAGGGCGCCTTCGACGTGCGCGACGGACGCCCGGTCAGCGCGCCTGCGACGCGACCGATGAAGGTGTTCGATACGCGGGTCGAGAACGGAATGATTCAGATCAGGGTCTGACGGGCAAGGAACGGATTTTGACAAAACCCCTCTACAAGGCCGTGAAAACCACCCTGCTGGAACGGATCCGGTCGGGCGATCTGGCCTTTGGCGATCCGCTGCCGAATGACGCCGACCTCGCCGAAGAGTTCGGCTGCGCCCGGCTTACGGTTCATCGCGCCATGCGCGAGCTTGCGGATGAAGGCTATGTCGAACGCCGCAGACGCGCGGGCACACGGGTCGCCACCCGCGCCAGCAGGGGCGTTCAATTGTCGATCGCACGGGTGGATGAGGAGATATTCGCCCGGCACGCCGTCTACCGCTACGAACGTCTGTTACGCGAGAAAGCAGCCCCCCCGGCGGCGGTTGCTACCGCTTTCGCTTTCAATGCCGGACAGAAGGCGCTGCACATCCGGTGCCGGCACTGGGCCGATGACCGGGTTTTTCAACTGGAAGACCGCTGGATCAACATCGACGCTGTACCCGAGGCGGCTGAAAAGGCGTTCCTGCATTATGGGCCGAACCACTGGCTTCTGGAGCACGTACCATTCTCCGAGGTCCGCCACGATATCAGTGCTGTCTGCGCAAATGCCGCCGATGCGGCAGTTCTGGAGGTAGCGGCAGGTCATGCCCTGCTTCGGCTCCGCCGCATGACCATGTCGACTTCTGGCTGCATCACGGTTGCCGAGCTCAAGCATCCCGGCGAATTGTTCAGCCTGTGCTCTGATCCTCACCCCGCCTGACCGGGCGATGAAGCGAGGCTTCGCGCTGCAGCCAATCGCGAAACTCGCGGATCTCGCGCACCTCCAGCGATTTCGGCGGGCAGACAAACCAGTAGGAAAATTTCGACCGGGCGACGTGGGGAAGCGGCGCGACGAGTGTGCCGGAGGCAAGTGCGTCGGCAACAAGCGGTTCCCGGCCGAGCGCCACGCCTGCGCCCTGGATCGCGGCCTGAACCGACAGGTTTGATTGTCCGAAACGCCTGATCCGGTTCGGGCGCGGCAGTGTCTGCCCGGTTTCATCCGCCCAGAAGTCCCAGGTTGGCGGCCGGGCCCGCGCAGGTCCGTGGACATCGACAAGCAGGGTGTGACCCGCCAGATCTGCGGTGGTCGCTACCCCCTGCCCCGTAGTCAGAAGCGTCGGCGCGCAGACCGGAAACACGCTCTCACCCATAAGCCGTTCGGCGTGGAATCCCGTTGGTTTCGAAGCGGCATAGCGGATCGCCACATCGACGCCGCCGGTTTCGAACACTTCGATGCCGGTCTGGGTCCAGATCGACACAGGGATATCCGGATGGTCCTGATCGAAATTGATCAGGCGGGGAAAGAGCCAGTTGACCGCGAACCCCGGCGGGCACGCGACATTGACCGTCGGGTTGGACCGGCGGGTGGCGCGGAGCTGATCGACCACAGCGGTGATCCGGCCAAGGCCGTCGGAAATTGCCTCGGCCAGAAGCCGTCCGTCCGCGGTTGCCGCCGATTGCCGCGATCCGCGCACCAAGAGGGCGCGGCCGGTCCAATCCTCCAACGCTTTGACATGCTGGCTGACGGCGCTTTGCGTCATACCCAGTTCTTCTGCCGCGCGGCTGAAGCTTTTCAACCGCGAAACCGCCTCGAAAACCCGAAGGGAGGGAAAGGGAAGCGTGCGCATTGCATTAGTTTAACTAATATAAAGCATTATGCAAGCGGAATTGCCCGACCTGCCTGCCACGACCACAATGGAGCCGGGGAACAAAGGGAGGCGGGAAATGACGCTGGAAGACGGGCCGATTGACCGCGCTGCAGCCAATCTCCTGTCGCATTGCGCCGGCCTGTCAACAGGCAGCCGTCTGGTTGTCATCAGCGAGACTGAAGGCGGCGGCTACTATGACGATGGACTTGCCCCCGCAGTCGCCAGCATGGCCCGCGAACGGGGCATACGGACGACGCTCTGCTCCGTCCCGTTTCAGGAGGCGGTCGATGATCTCGACGACGAGATCGCAGAGCTAATATCCGAATCCGACTGCACGATCTTCTTCGCGCGGCTTGGCGATCAGGTCAGGTTCCGCGATCTGCGGAGCGGCAGCCGCGCGGTCGTGAGCTATGCGCTGGACATGGAGATGCTGACATCACCGTTCGGAACCGCCCATTACCATGCCTTCACCGCCCTTAAGGCGGCAATCGACGAGCACCTCGCCACCGCGCGCGAAATTCACGTCACCTGCCCCAACGGAACCGATTTCACCGGTCCCGGCCCAGGCTGGCACAAGAAACCGAAGCAGGATGTCACGATCATCCGGTTCCCGATGTCAGTCTTTGCCCCGGTTCCCGCGGCCGAGTTCACGGGCCGCGTTGCGATGGCAGGTTTCCTGATGGGCACCGGCTCTCGGTACTACGAACCCTATGGCCGCCAGCTTGCGGGCCGGTTGATCGCACATTTCACTCATGGCTCATTGACCGGTTTCAGCGGCGCGCCCGAGGCCGTAGCCGCGGCCAATGCACACTATGATGACATTGCCACGCGCTTCGGGATCGACCGCAACGTCGTGCATTCCTGGCATGCGGGCATACATCCCGGCTGCGCCTTCAATCATCCGGTCGAAAGCAATTTCCTGCGCTGGAGCGGCGGCGCCTTCGGCAATCCGCGCATCCTGCATTTCCACACCTGCGGTGCCTACGCGCCGGGTGAAATATCCTGGAACGTCCTCGATCCGACGATCCGCGTCGACGGTGTGTCGGTCTGGGAGGACGGGCGGCTCTACCCCGACCGCGTTCCGGGCGGGGCAGACATTCTGGCGCGCTATCCCTGTGCAGCGGCGGCATTCGAAAACCCCGCACGGGACGTCGGCATCAGTGAAGCGTTGCTGCGGACCTGCCATGCCTGATCTTACGGCTCGGCATCGATCACCCATCGGTCAGCGCCGCAAGAAGCGCGCGGGCATTGCCTCCCGCGATCTTTTCCTTGTCGGCGTCGTCAAGGCGTGCCGGGGAAAGGGCGCGTTCATACGGGTTGTCGTAGAAGATCGGGTAGTCGGAGCCAAGGAAGATGCGGTCGGCCCCGTAAAGACCGGCTGCCGCTTCCACAGCGCGGGGGCCGAGCGACGCGCAATCGTACCAGAGATTGCGAAGCCGGGTCGTCGGGAAAGGCGCGTCGGGATTGCGGTGGCGCGCGATCGCCTCCATCCGCTCATGGATGAATGGCAGGGTCCCGCCGAGATTGACAAGCTGGAAGCTGAGGCGGGGCCATATATCCTGAATATCGGACAGGATCAGCGTCAGGACGTTCTGCGACACCTGAGATTGCAATGCCACCGCCGACGTGCGGTACTGCACGAAGTCGTCCGGGGGCGCGGGCGGTTCCTCGCCCGCCTTCAGGCCCGGGTGCAGCATGATGTGACAGCCTGTCTCGTTCGCGGCCGACAGGACGGGGGCGAGCGTCTTTGCCTCGGCGACCGAGTTGAAGTAGTTCGACGGCAGGATGATGCCCGGCAGGCGCAACTCGCGGCGAATGCGGCGCACCTCCTGCCCCGCCAGTTCCAGATCTGCCAGAGGCAGGCCCGCAAGGCCGAAGATGCGGCCACCGGTCGAGCGGTGCAATTCAGAGAGATGGGTATTGAAACCGGCAATGGCCGGTGCGACCTCATCGGCAGGCAATACGTCAAGTCCGAGCGCCCCGGGAAAGGTCAGCAAACGGTGGGTAAGCCCCTGACCGTCCATCTGCGCAAGGCCCACGGCAATGTCGAAATAGTCCGGCTTGAACGGAAACTCACCATTCATCGCAACCATGCCCTGCGACCCGTCCGGTCGGTGGCGCAGATAGGGGCGTGCGGTCCGGGCGTGCAGCATGTCCTGAAGGCCGCCGCCGTAGAAATGGGCATGCATGTCGATGCGGTCTTTCACCAGAAGCTCCTTGCTTGTGGGGCAACAACTTCAGTACCGATAAACCAGTTGCCGTGACGCGGTTCAAACAAATCCATAGCGGGAGGATGCGATGTTCTCAGGCGAATATCCACGAAATTGCTGGTATGTGGCTGGCCGGAGCGAGGATTTCGACCAGTCGCTGAAGCCGCTTCGGCTGTTTGACGAAGAGATCGTCTTTTACCGCAAGGCCGATGGCACAGCTGTCGCGCTGGAAGATGCCTGCCCGCATAGAAAACTGCCGCTCTCCAAGGGCAAGATCGAAAACGACAGGGTGGTCTGCGGCTATCATGGGCTGACCTTCGACGGCACCGGCACCTGCGTCGCCGCACCGACACAGGAAGGCGCGATCCCGAAAAGGGCGCGGGTGACCAGCTATCCGCTGATCGAGAAATACGGCTTCGTCTGGATCTGGCCTGGAGATCGCGAAAAGGCGGATGCTTCGGACCTGATCGACATCCCGAACTACGACAATCCCAGCTGGGGCCTGACCCGGCGCGGCGCGCTCGACATCGCCTGCAACTACCTCTGGATAACGGATAATCTGCTGGACCCCAGCCATGTCGCCTGGGTTCACCTGACGTCTTTCGCCGGTGGCGGAACCGACAATGTTGCCCTTGAGATCACCGAAGGCGAGGATCGAGTCGTTGTCTGGCGCTGGATCCCGGACCGCCCGGCCGCGCCCTATTATCAGCAGTTCATCGGATTCGAAGGGCATTGTGATCGCAAGCAGCACTACGAATGCCGCGTGCCGTCGATCGCGATCAACAAGTCGATCTATACACCCGCCGGAACCGGCGGCGACGATGATGCCCTGCCCGCGACGGCCTTTGTCAATTTCTCGTACAACTTCATGACACCGGTGGATGCCGATCACACGCTCTACTTCTGGTTCCAGCACCGCAATGCGCTGGCCGATGACGAGGATGTTTCACGCCGCATGTTCGAAGGCGCAACGATGGCGTTCAATGAGGATAAGGAGGTGCTGGAAGAGGTCCATCGCGGCATGAAAGCCCCACGCTCCCCCCATCTCAATCTCGGTCTCGATGCGGGGGCGATGCGGTTCCGCAAACTGGTTGAAACCCGGATCGCCTCAGAAGCGAAATAAGAGGGTGAGATGGCGCATCAAATTGGCCGCCAAGTTAATGCGCCGGACAAAGATCTGAAATTGCGATGTTAATGAGTGGCGCACCCGACAGGATTCGAACCTGTGACCTCTGCCTTCGGAGGGCAGCACTCTATCCAGCTGAGCTACGGGTGCCTGTGGGTGGGGTATAACGGCACGCTGCCCCGCCCGCAATCGCGAATTTTGCCTTCGAACACGTGCAGTGTCAGGCAAAAAGCTCGTGGCACAACTCCAGCGCCTCGATCAATTTATCGACCTCGGCCTTGGTATTGTAGAGACCGAACGAGGCGCGGCAGGTCGCGGTGACGCCGAAGAAATCGAGAAGCGGCATCGCGCAATGGGTGCCTGCGCGCACGGCAACGCCCTTCTTGTCGAGGACGGTCGAAATGTCATGGGCGTGGGCCGCGCCTTCGAGCGTCATCGAAAAAATCGCACCCTTACCGGGTGCACTACCCTGGATGTTGAGCCAGTTCAGTCCCTTGAACCGCTGGGTCGCATAGGCCGCAAGTTCCGCCTCATGCGCCGCGATATTTTCCATACCGAGGCCCATAAGGTATTCCAGCGCCACGCCCATGCCGATCTGCTGGACGATGCCGGGCGTCCCGGCTTCGAATTTCATCGGGGGATCGTTGTAGGTAACCGTGTCGCGATACACATCGCGGATCATGTCGCCACCGCCAAGGAAGGGGCGCATTTCCTTCATCCGCTCCTTCGCGATCCAGATCGCGCCGGACCCGCTCGGCCCGTAGAGCTTGTGCCCGGTGATCGCATAGAAATCGCAGCCGATCTCGGGGATCGAGACAGGCCGATGAACCGAGCCCTGCGAACCGTCGACAAGAACCGGCACGCCCTTTTCCTTCGCCCCCCGGCAGATCGTGGCGACATCGACCAACGTGCCAGTGACATTCGACATCTGCGTCACCGCCACAAGCTTCGTCTTCGGCCCGATCGCGTCAATGACCTTCTGGGGATCGAGCGCGCCGTCTGATTCCGGCTCCACCCATTTCAGCACCACGCCCTGCCGTTCGCGCAGGAAATGCCAGGGCACGATATTGGCGTGGTGTTCCAGCACGCTCAACACGATCTCATCCCCCGCCTGCATCCGCGGCGCGGCCCAGGCATAGGACACAAGGTTGATGCCCTCGGTCGTACCGGTGGTAAAGACGATCTCTTCGGGGTCGGGCGCGTTCAGAAACCGGGCGACGATGCCGCGCACGGCTTCGTACTTGTCCGTAGCCAGGTTGGAAAGGTAGTGTAGGCCCCTGTGAACATTAGCATATTCTTTCTCATAAGCATGGGTCATCGCGTCGATCACCACGCGCGGCTTCTGGGCCGAGGCGCCGTTGTCGAGATAGACGAGCGGCTTGCCGTTTACCTCGCGCGACAGGATGGGAAAGTCGGCCCGGATCGTTTCAACATCATACATGGGCTCAGCCTTTCTCTACCGGCGGCGTGATGCCGAGAATTATCAGCACCATCGACAGGACCGTGATGATGACAAGGAAACTCACAACCATGCCGACCGCGACATAGATGAGGTTGGTGAAACCGTGCAGTGCCGCCGTGAATTGTATGAGAAGCCAGATCAAGAGGCCGATTGCCACAAAGGCTATGAGCAGGCCTACGGGCGGCACGAGGATAAGCGCGGCAAGCTGTACGGCCTGCGCCAGAACCAGCATGAATTCGAGCCAGACAATCAGCAAGAGTGCATCCGCAAAGCCGCCGGTCCCACCGAAAATTCGGCCGATCCAGGCAATTGAGGCCGCGATTGCAAGCTGGGACATAACCTGAAAAGGCACCCCGAGCACGGGATCGGCGGCAAGCGCGAAGACCGGCGGCTGATCGTCAAGTGGCAGGATAAGACCGCCGATCCGGGTTTCCAGAAGCGCCAGCACCGAAACCAGCAAGAGTCCGATCCAGCGCGCTTCTATCGGCGGGTCGAGCGCGATAAGCCGACGGGCGGCATCGCGTGGCGACCGCAGGGTTTCCATCACTAGATCGGCTACAAAGGCTGGCAGGCCGGTCATTCCCCGCCCCCGAATTCCGAGGCCCTTAGGCCTGAGAGCCAGAACCACAGGAAGACCGCAAAGACGATCACCCCGACCAGCGTCGCCTGCACTCCCGGCCCGATGAATCCCGCGACCATTCCGTGGAGCAGCATCAGCGGCGTGACTGCCAGGAGCGCCCAGAAAAGCGCGATGCGCGCGCCGAAAAAATCGCCCTGCCCGCCAAGCGCACGGGCGACGAGATGCCCGAATGCCGCAAACAGGTAAAAGGCCGGGATCATCGCCAGAACCGCAAGAAATGCCGCGACCATACGCTGGACCAGCGGCACCTCAGGCGCGTAATGCGCGGCCCGGCTGAGGCCGGGCCATTGCGCAATATAGATGACCACCAGTGCGACAATCAGATAGGTCAGCGCCCGCGCCTCATGCCGCTCACCCTGCAACAGGCGGCGCATGACGGCGCGGGGGCTGCGATAGGTCGCAACGATATCGTCGGTGACGGCCATTACTTCTTCCGGCGTGCCAGCCAGGCTTCCAGCCGCTCGACAATCTCCTCAGCCAGTCCTTCGTCTTCGATCTCCGCGATCGCGTCGGCGAGGAAAGAGAGCACCAGCAATGCCGTCGCATCCTCACGCGGCACCCCGCGCGAACGCAGATAAAAGAGCGCGGTCTCATCAATGGCGCCCGTGGTGGAGCCGTGCGAGCACTGAACATCGTCGGCATAGATTTCCAGCTCCGGCTTGGCGAGGAACTGGCTGTCCTCATCCAGAAGCAGGGACTGGCTGATCTGATAGCCGTCGGTCTTCTGCGCGCCGGGTTTCACCAGGATCTTGCCCTGAAAGACACCGGTCGCGCCGTTCTTCAGCACCTTCTTGAAGACCTGCCGACTTTCGCAGCGCTCCGCGTCATGGGTGACAAAGATCGTATCGTCGTGGTGGAACTTGCCATTGGCACCATCGCCAAGGGCGGCACCGGCGACATGGGCCACCGCATCATCGCCCACAATCTCGATAACGCATTCATTGCGCGTCATCTGGCCGTTGGCGGTGAGCGTAAAGCTCTTGAAGCTCGCATCTTCGGCCACACGGGTGAAGATATGAGTGATCGCGCGGCGTTCATGGTCGCGGCCCTGCGCGCGGACATGGTGGAACTTGCCGCCCCTGGCGATATCAACCTCCATCACCTTGTTGAACCGCGCCGCGGCCGGGCCGGTTTCGAGCACGGTGATCTCGGCCCCCGCCTCAACCTTCACGCAATGATGCAGCATCACGTCCGAGGTTTCGGAGGCGTGCCGGTAGATCAGATGCACCGGCTTTGCCGCCTGCCCCGTCACCCGGATCAGCACGCCGTCAGTTGCGGCGGCGGTGTTGAGTGCCGCCAGCGGCCGGGCGACCGGGTTTTGCCCCCGTGCCTCCAGAACCCCGTAAAGCTCCTGCGCCCAGTGGATATCCGCGCGACCCGCCTCGGCCAGCCGCGAGATTTCAACACCCGCCATGGCTGGATCGTCCGAGTCACCGTCGGAAAAGATACCATCTACGAAGACCAGTTTGACGCTGGCCACGGTGCCAAAGAGCTGGGGCTCCTTGGCATCGAACAAGGCTGCCTTCGCTGCCTCGGTCGCGATCAACGCGGCCGGGTCCGTGAATTTCCAGTATTCGTCCCGCCGGGTCGGCAGGCCCATTTCACGCAGCCGCGACAGCGCGTTCGCACGCGCCCCGGCGGTGAAGCCACCCTTGGGCAGGTCGATCGCCGCGATCCGCGCCTCAGTCGCCTCAACCCGCGTCTGATCCTTTCGCATCGGCGCCGCCATCAGGCCATCTCCGCCAGAATGTCGGCATAGCCGTTCTTTTCGACCTCAAGCGCCAGTTCCGGCCCGCCGGTCTTCACGATGCGGCCATCGGCCATGATGTGGACGACATCTGGCTGGATGTGATCGAGAAGGCGCTGGTAGTGCGTGATCACCAGAAAAGCCCGCCCCGCATCGCGCAGCGCATTCACCCCGTCCGAGACAAGTTTCATCGCATCAACATCGAGGCCGGAATCGGTTTCGTCCAGAATGCACATGCGCGGCTCCAGCACCGCCATCTGCAGAATCTCGTTGCGCTTCTTCTCGCCGCCCGAAAAGCCGACATTGACCGGACGCTTCAGCATCTCGGCGTCGATCTTCAGTGTCTTGGCCTTCTCACGCACCAGCTTCAGGAATTCGCCCGCGCTGACTTCCTCCTCGCCGCGCGCCTTGCGCTGTGCGTTCAGCGCGGTGCGCAGGAATGTCATGTTGCCGACGCCCGGGATTTCGACCGGATACTGGAAGGCAAGGAACAGGCCCGCCGCCGCCCGCTCCTCGGGCTCCATCTCCAGAAGATCCTCTCCGTCCAGCGAGGCGCCGCCCTCGGTCACGGTGTAACCATCGCGCCCCGACAGAACATAGGAAAGCGTCGATTTGCCCGAGCCGTTCGGTCCCATGATCGCATGGACCTTACCGGCCTCCACCGTCAGGTTCACGCCCTTGAGGATCTGTTTGTCCTCCTCTTCAAGTTTCACGTGCAGGTTCTTGATTTCGAGCATGTTTTGTCCTTTCAAACGGCAAAGACGGCCCAGGGGCCAAAGGCCCGGGCCGCGCAGATTTCAGATGTTGGTAGGTCTAGCCGGCGGGCGTCAGACGGTAGTCCTTGCCTTCCTCGGCCAATGCGGCGGCATAGTCCGCCGAGAAGAGTTGCGCCCAGATACCCTGCGCATTCGAAGCCACAGCGGCCTCGCCGTAATGCATCATCAGACAGCCGACGATGAGCGCCGGGAAACGCTGACGGGTGAAGAGGTGGAAAGCCACCATCAGGACTCCGGCCAGAACCAGCGCGAACAGCACCATGCCGCGCTGCTCCAGATCGTAGAATCCCTTCGGCAGCCCTTCGAGCTTTGACATGTTGAAATAGATCAAACGACCGAGCAGAACCGCCGACACACCGGACACAAAGGCAAGCGCAACCATCATCTTGTCCGCGAATGTGCGCTTCTGATGCTTGGGTCGCTGCTTGAGCACCTTGTTGAACTTCTTCTGCGTCGAATGCCCCACCAGATCGGCATGTTCGAACTGTTTTCCAGCCTCGATCCGCTTCAGGCGTTCGGCAAATGCGGTTTTCTGTCGGTCCTGTAAGGACATTCCGTGACCCCGGTCTTCTTCCCTTTGCGCGGCAGGATCGTAAAGATTCGAGGCGGAAATCAGGCACGAAAGATGCGCTTTTCGAGGCACTTAAGGCTGCTGGCCGGGTCAATGGCGACCGAAAGGCGCTTCTGTCGCCAACGGACGAACAATGACAGACCTGCGGCTCTGCGCTCATGACAAGCTCACCGCCGTGCCCGATGCCGAGACCATCAGCATGTTGTTGATCACCTCATAATCGAGGTCGACACCAACTATTGCATTGGCACCCAACAACGCCGCCCGCTCCTCCATCTCGCGCAAAGCGGTTTCGCGCGCCTTGCCCAGTTCCTGCTCATAGGCGGCCGAGCGGCCACCGACGATATCGCGGACCTGCGCGAAGAGATCGCGGAAGATATTGGCCCCAAGGATCGCTTCGCCGGTAACGATGCCGTGGTACTGGCGGATGGCTTTGCCTTCGATGGAGGGGGTTGTGGTAACGATCATCCTAGTTCTCCCTTCCCCAGCGCCATCGCCATTCGCCATCTGTCTTGGCCTTTGTCAGCCAAACGAAACCGACGGTCAGTGCGCCGCTGGAGAATGCCCAAATTACAAATTGCCCAAGTGTCGGTTCTCCGGTCTCCAGAATCGGCCTCAGTAGAAGTATCCAGACCAGAACCAGCTCGATCAGCAAAAACGCAAACGTCGCCGCCCACCCCTTCCAGTTGGCGGGCGACGCGCCGTAACCGTGGGATTTGGGCTTGAACCAACTCACCCCACGCTCCCTTCCAGTGAGATCGCCACAAGGCTCTGCGCCTCCATGGCGAACTCCATCGGCAGGGCCTGCAACACTTCCCGGCAGAAGCCGTTGACCACGAGCGCCACCGCCTCTTCCTCGTCCATCCCGCGTGAGCGGCAGTAGAACAGCTGGTCGTCGTCGACCTTCGATGTCGTCGCCTCATGCTCAACGCGGGACGAGTTGTTCTTTACCTCGATATAAGGAACCGTATGCGCCCCACACTTGTCGCCGATCAGCAGGCTGTCGCACTGAGTGTAGTTGCGCGAGTTCTTCGCCTTCGGGTGCATCGAAACCAGACCGCGATAGGTGTTCTGCGCTTTACCGGCGGAAATCCCTTTTGAAACAATGCGGGAGCGGCTGTTCTTACCAAGATGAATCATCTTGGTCCCGGTGTCCGCCTGCTGCATATTGTTGGCGATGGCGATCGAATAGAACTCGCCCTGGCTGTCATCGCCGCGCAGGATGCAGGACGGGTATTTCCAGGTGATCGCCGATCCGGTCTCAACTTGGGTCCACATCACCTTGGCCCGGTCGCCCCGGCAATCGGCGCGCTTGGTCACGAAGTTGTAGATGCCGCCCTTGCCCTCCTCGTCGCCGGGGAACCAGTTCTGCACAGTGGAATACTTCACCTCGGCATCCTCAAGAATGACGATCTCCACCACCGCCGCATGAAGCTGTGCTACGTCGCGCTTCGGCGCCGTACAGCCTTCGAGATAGCTCACATAGCTCCCCTTGTCGGCGATGATCAGCGTGCGCTCGAACTGGCCGGTATTCTCGGCATTGATGCGGAAATAGGTCGACAATTCCATCGGGCAGCGGGTGTTAGGCGGGATATAGACGAAGGAGCCGTCGGAGAAGACCGCCGAATTCAGCGTGGCAAAGAAGTTGTCGGACTGGGGCACGACCGAGCCGAGATACTTCTTCACCAGCTCCGGATGCTCGCGGATCGCCTCGGAGATGGAGCAGAAGATGACACCGGCCTTCTTCAGTTCCTCCTTGAACGTCGTGCCCACGCTGACCGAGTCGAATACCGCGTCCACAGCCACCTTGCGGGCATCGGCGGGCGCCTCGTCCGCACCTTCCACTCCGGCCAAAATCATCTGCTCTTTCAACGGGATGCCCAGCTTTTCGTAAGTGGCCAGCAGCTTCGGATCGACCTCATCCAGCGACTTCGGCTTCACATCCATGCTCTTCGGGCGGGCATAGTAATACTGCGACTGGTAGTCGATCTTGGGATAGTTGAGCATCGCCCAACGCGGCTCTTCCATCTCCTGCCAGCGGCGGAAGGCGGCCAGACGCCATTCGGTCATCCACTCAGGTTCTTCGTTTTTGGACGAGATCAGGCGCACGATATCCTCGTTCACGCCGATGGGCGCGTAGTCCATCTCGATCTCGGTTTCCCAGCCATATTTGTAGGCGCCCATGTTCTGGACCGTCTCGACCGTCTCGCGGTCCACGCCCTCGCGGACTTCCAGTTCCACCGTCTCGCCGTGAGCCATGATCTTTTCCCGTTCGTTTTCCATGTGTTCCGCGCCTTTCCTCATGCAGCCCGCGCGCGCTGCCGCGCCCGTGCCGCGATCCAGGCCTCCGCGAAACGGTCGACCTCTTCCATCGTCGTTGTCGGTCCCAGCGAGACGCGGATCGCCGAGGCGGCCTCAGTCTCGTCATAGCCCATCGCCGTCAGCACCCGGCTGGATTTCACCTTGCCCGACGAACAGGCCGACCCTGCCGAGATGGCAAAGCCCGCCAGATCCATCTGCATCACCTGCGTCTCACCCTTCCAGCCGGGCGTAAGGATGCAGGAGGTGTTTGGCAGCCGCGACATGTCCGCGCCAACGAACATCACCTCCGGTGCCGCCTCTGCAATACGCGCCTCAAGCCGGTCGCGCAACGCGGCTACCTCTGCCCAGACGCCCGCCTCCTGATCGGCAAGGGCGGCCTTCGCCGCCGCGCCGAACCCGGCGATACCCGCGACATTCTCGGTGCCCGACCGCCGTCCCGTTTCCTGTCCGCCACCTGCACGCAATGTTTCAATCTCCAGCCCATCGCGCACGATCAGCGCACCCACACCTTTCGGCCCGCCAATCTTATGGGCGGAGAGGATCGCAAAATCCGCGCCTGACCAGGAAAAGGCAAAGGGCGCCCGCCCCACCGCCTGCACCACGTCGAGCAGCAACCAATCGGCCCGCCGTTCGCCGTAAGGGTAGCCGTCCTCACCCTTCGCGGGTGGTTCGGTGATCACCCCGGTCTCGCTATTGGCCAGACCCATCGCCAGCGTATGGCCCGTCTCAGCCCCGCCATCCATCCGCCAATGCGCCATCAGGCAATCATGCGCTGTGGGCTCTACAAAGACGTCATGGCCACCGGCCAGCACCCCCGCCGCCTCGGTCGCGCCCGAAGTAAAAACCACTTCCTTCGCGCGACATCCAACCAGAGCCGCCACATCCTCGCGCGCGCGCTCGACAATCATCTTCGCCGCCCGCCCCTCGGCATGAACCGAAGACGGGTTGCCCACAGCTTCCAGCGCGGCGACAACGGCCTCCCGCGCCTCTGATCGCAACGGTGCCGTCGCGTTCCAGTCGAGATAAACCCGCCCCGTCACGACCACACCTTTTTCAATTCGAAAATACTCCCGGCGAAGCCAGCCCGAGCCGAAGCCGTCAGGCGGAGGCGAGACAAAAGGCGTGGCGCGGAACGCGCCTCAATTTTGCAGCACCCACTCATTCGTCGACCACCTGAAAGAGCGCGGGTACCGCCGGGCAAGGCTTCAGCGTATTGCCGATCACATCCGAAAGCGTCGTCTGGTGAAGGAAGACATAGACATGGGCCGACAGCCCCTCCCACAGCCGGTTGGTCATTGACTGGGCCCGGCTGCCCGACACACCTCCCGAAGCACCTGCACCAGTATGCAGCGCACTCACCGTCTCATCGACCGCTTCCAGCACCTCGCTCACCCGGATATCGGCCGGATCGCGCGCCAGCTTGTAGCCGCCCCCGGGGCCGCGCACCGATTCGACCAGACCCGACCGGCGCAGCTTGACAAAGAGCTGTTCCAAATAAGGCAGCGAGATATCCTGACGCTTGGAGATTTCAGCCAGCGAGGTCAGCTGATCCTCCCTGACCGTGGCCAGATCGGCCAAAGCCACCATCGCATAGCGCCCCTTGGTCGAGAGTTTCATCGATAAAGCCCCGCAAAGACATTGACGACAGGCAGAAGGCCGCTTAACTCCTTTCCACCCGGTCACCGGCATCCGCCGGTATTTAGAACAGTTCTAGGGTGCCTGAGCAAAATCGTCAAGAATGGCCACGCCATTTTGACGCGCCGAGGGCCCCGCAGAGAGAAGACAGGCGATGCCCGAAGTCATTTTCGCCGGCCCAGAGGGCCGTCTCGAAGGCCGCTACCATCCGCAGAAGCAACTCGACGCGCCCATCGCGATCATCCTGCATCCGCATCCCCAGTTCGGCGGCACGATGAACAACCGCGTGGTGCACCGGCTGCACTACGCGTTCCATGAACTGGGCTTCACCGTCCTGCGCTTCAACTTCCGTGGCGTCGGTCGCAGCCAGGGCGAATACGATCAGGGCATCGGCGAACTTTCCGACGCGGCCTCGGCGCTCGACTACCTGCAGGCGATGAACCCCAATTCAAAACATTGCTGGGTCGCGGGCTTCTCCTTCGGCGCCTGGATCGGGATGCAGCTTCTGATGCGCAGGCCTGAGATCACCGGCTTCATCTCGGTCGCCCCGCCCGCGAACATGTATGATTTCTCGTTCCTCGCCCCCTGCCCCTCGTCGGGCCTGATCATCAACGGCACCGCCGACCGCGTCGCCCCGCCAAAGGACACCCATTCACTGGTCGCAAAGCTGCGCGAGCAGAAGGGCATCACCGTCACCCATGAAGAGGTCGAGGGGGCGGGGCATTTCTTCGAGAATGACGAGACCCAGATGAACCCGATGATCGAAACCGTACAGGCCTACGTCCAGCGCCGTCTTGGCGAACAGACGAGGTAAGACCATGCCGTCGACCGAAGAACTGGGCATCGCACTGGCCGAAGACGTTCTGAAGGCGGTCGACGAACTGGGTGACGACGCGATCGTCAACGAGGTCAACAAGATCGTCGAAGCGTCGTCCTCGGGCTTGCAGGAATCCTATATGGCCGCAATCCGCGCGCAGCGCGCCGCGGCGCGGGCGCGCGAGCATCTTGAGGCGCGGCTGGAGAAAGCGCGCGTATCGAAGGCCGGGCCAAAGGCGGTAGCTGCCCCCGCAACCTCTCACCCGCAGGAATGACCGACCGTCTCGACGCCCAATTCGCCTTCCTGATGGAGGCGGACAAGCTCAAGCAGGTGATCCGCGCCACAACGCTCGCCGATGGGTCTCGACGCGAGAATTCCGGTGAACATAGCTGGCATCTGGCGCTTTACGCGCTCGTTCTTGCCGACCAGGCCGGGCCCGGCGTGAATATCGACCGCGTCATCAGAATGCTGATCCTGCACGATCTGGTGGAGATCGACGTGGGCGACGTGCCGATCCATTCAGCGAACGGCGCGGCCCATGGGTCCGCAGAGATCGCGGAAGCCGAGGCGCAAGCTGCAACCCGTATTTTCGGTCTGCTTCCCGCAGATGTAGGCACGGACCTTCGCGCCCTTTGGGAGGAGTTCGAGGCGGCCGAGACCCCTGACGCTATTTTCGCCAAGTCGCTCGACCGCGTTCAGCCCGTCCTCCACAACATCGCCTCAGGCGGCGGGACCTGGACTGAATACAACGTCACCTTCGACCAACTTGAAGCCCGCGTCGGCCAGAAGGTTGCGCGCGGCGCGCCAACGCTCTGGACCTATATCCTGGGACGGCTTCGATCCTTTTTCCCTCATGCATGAGCGTACGCGCTTATCCTTCGGTTTCGCATTTGCTGGTCTTGTCGCGCTTTCTTTTTGCGTGATGGTCCTCGGGCTTCACGCGCTTGGGCATCTGGATTGGCAGGCCTGTATCGAAAATATTGGGCTCCGCGCCCCTACAGCACTCCGCGTTGCTCAGATGAACTTCTGGGAACGGATCACTACCGGCCTGCAAGGTGGTATTGCCGATGGTATCCTCGAATGGCCCATCATCAGCCACCCGAAACTGGCAATTCTGGCCGCCACGGTCCTGTTTGCCCCACCGTTTCTACTCGCACTTCCGGTGGTGACTTCTCGATCTTATCGCCGTCGCTACGCTTTTGCGCTCGCAGTGTTCGCGTTCTTCCTTGCGGCCTTCGTGATCATGCCAGAGGCGGCGGACCAACATGACTGCGATCGCAAAGGCAATACGTCATTCTTTCTTTTCAGTCTTCTCCCACTTCTCGCAGGTCTTCTGGGCACAGCGGCCACCATCGCAAACAGACACCGATCTTCGGTAAATTTTTAGTATACCATCGCATACCATCTTTCCCCTGCCCTTGTTTTCAGCTATGTGGACGCCAACGAGTCAGGCAAGCGAGAGGGCAAGCCCATGGGTAACACCGCCAATCCCGACATCATCTACACCAAGGTCGACGAAGCGCCGGAACTGGCCAGCGCCTCGCTTCTGCCGATCATTCGCAAGTTCGCCTCCGCCGCCGGGATCACGGTCGGAACCAAGGATATTTCGCTTGCAGGCCGCATCCTGTCGGCCTTCCCCGATGCCCTGACCGCAGACCAGCGCATCCCTGATGATCTGGCCGAACTTGGCGAACTGGTGAAGACGCCGGAGGCCAACGTGATCAAGCTGCCGAACATCTCGGCCTCGGTCCCCCAGCTCGTCGCCGCGATCAAGGAGCTGCAGACACAGGGCTACGCGCTGCCCGACTATCCGGAAGACCCTGCAACGGACGCGGAAAAGGCCGTCCGCGCCAAATATGACGCGATCAAGGGTTCGGCGGTGAACCCGGTCTTGCGCGAGGGAAACTCCGACCGCCGGGCGGCGACGGCGGTGAAGAATTATGCGCAGGCCAACCCGCACCGGATGGGCGACTGGAGCGCCAGTAGCAAGACCCGTGTGGCTGCGATGGCGGGCGACGACTTCTTCTCCAACGAGAAATCCGCGACGCTGGCCAAAGCGGCAACCGCGAAGATCGTGCTTGAGACTGCTGGCGGCGAGACCGTCCTGAAGGACGGTATCAAATATCCCGCCGGGACGGTCGTCGATGCAACCTTCATGTCGGCCAATGCGCTCGACACGTTCCTCGCTGCCGAGATCGAGAAGACCAAGGCGGAGGGTGTCCTCTTCTCGCTCCATATGAAAGCGACGATGATGAAGGTCTCGGACCCGATCATCTTCGGCCATGCGGTCAAGGCCTGGCTCGCCCCGGTCTTCGAGAAATTCGGCGACCGGATGGAGGCGCTTGGCGTCAACCCGAATTCCGGCCTCGGCGATCTTCTGGACCGGGTGAAAGACGACACTGAGGTCATGGCAGCCATCGACGCCGTGAACGCCGAACGCCCTCTGATGTACATGGTGAACTCGGACAAGGGCATCACCAACCTGCATGTGCCCTCGGACGTGATCATCGACGCCTCGATGCCCGCGCTCATACGCGCTGGCGGCAAGGGCTGGGGCCCGGACGGGAAAGAGGCCGACTGTGTCTGCGTCATCCCCGACAATTCCTATGCGCCGGTCTATGACGCGGCGATCGAGTTCTTCAAGGCGAACGGCAAGCTGAACCCGGCCACCGCCGGCACGGTGCAGAATATCGGCCTGATGGCGCAGAAGGCCGAGGAATACGGTTCGCACCCGACGACCTTCGAAATCCCGACCGACGGCACCGTGAAAATGGTGCTGGAGGACGGCACAGTCCTGCATTCCCATCAGGTGGAAAAGGGCGACATCTGGCGCTCCGCCTCGGCCCGCAAGGCGCCGATCGAGGACTGGGTGAACCTTGCCATCGACCGCCAGCGGCTGACGGGCTTCCGCGCAATCTTCTGGCTGGACGCAAACCGCGCCCATGACGCGGAACTCATCAAGATGGTCAAGCCGATCCTTGAAGCCAAGGGCGTTGCGGGCAAGTTCGAGATCATGGCCCCGCGCGAGGCGACCATTGCGAGCCTCGAGACCATCACCAAAGGCGAGAACACCATCGCCATCACCGGCAACGTATTGCGCGATTACCTGACCGACCTCTTCCCGATCCTGGAACTCGCGACCTCCGCCAAGATGCTCTCCATCGTCAAGCTGATGCAGGGTGGCGGCCTCTTTGAGACCGGCGCCGGGGGCTCTGCCCCGAAACATGTCCAGCAGTTGCAGGAGGAAAACCACCTGCGCTGGGACTCGCTTGGCGAATTCTGCGCGCTCGGCGAAAGCTTCCGCTTCCTCGCCGAGAGCAAGGGCAACGCCAAAGCAAAGGTGCTGGGCGACGCGGTCGATGCCGCAACACAGGGCATCCTGGACCATGACCGTTCGCCGGGCCGCAAGGTCGGCCAGCCCGACAACCGCGACAGCCATTACTGGTTCGCCCGCTATTGGGCCGAGGCTTTGGCCGCGCAATCGGACGATGCCGGGTTAGCCGCTGAATTCGCCCCGGTGGCGAAAGCGCTGGCCGAGGATGAGGCGAAGATCGTCGCTGAATTCGCCGCCGTACAGGGCAAACCGGCCGATATCGGCGGCTACTACCACGCCGACCCGGCCAAGCTTGCCGCTGTGATGCGGCCAAGTGGCACGCTGAACGCCATCATCGACTGAGCAAACCGTGAGCGGGGGGCCAGCCCACCGCACCCCCCGGAGTATTTTGGGACAGAAAGTGACAATAGCACACTTTCTGTCGGTAAATACCGTCGGAGGTGAATTGCCTGAATGGGCAGGAGGGGGCAGAAGGCCCCCTTTCTTTTGCCCGGCCCCTAGCCATTGGGCGCGATTTCCTCTATCGGGGCGCAACTTCAGAAAATGGCGGACCCATGGACCTTCGCAATATCGCGATCATCGCGCACGTTGACCACGGCAAGACGACGCTAGTCGACGAGCTTCTCAAGCAATCCGGAACGTTCCGGGAAAACCAGGCCACGACCGAACGGGCGATGGATTCGAACGATATCGAGCGTGAGCGCGGCATCACCATCCTTGCGAAATGCACGAGCGTGGAACACGGATCGACCCGGATCAACATCGTCGATACGCCCGGCCACGCCGATTTCGGCGGTGAGGTGGAGCGTATCCTCAATATGGTCGATGGCGTTGTCCTGCTGGTGGACGCCGCCGAAGGGCCGATGCCGCAGACGAAATTCGTGACCTCCAAGGCGCTTGCCCTGGGTCTGCGGCCCATCGTCGTGCTGAACAAGGTCGACAAGCCCGATGCCGAGCCGGACCGCGCGCTGAACGAAGTTTTCGACCTTTTCGCCAACCTCGGCGCCGATGACGACCAGCTTGACTTCCCACATCTTTACGCTTCCGGCCGCTCCGGCTGGGCCGACGCGGAACTGGACGGGCCGCGTGAGAACCTTGACGCACTCTTTGACCTGATCGTGCGGCATGTTCCCGCGCCGCGCCAGATCGCCGATGCGGGCAAACCTTTCCGCATGCTGGCCACGACCCTTTCCGCCGACCCTTTCATCGGCCGCATCCTGACGGGCCGTGTTGAATCCGGCACGCTGAAAGTGGGCGAGACGATCAAGGCGCTCAGCCGCAAGGGCGAACGGATCGAACAGTTCCGCGTGACCAAGATCCTCGCCTTCCGCGGCCTCGGCCAGCAGCCCATCGAAGAAGCGCAGGCGGGCGATATCGTGACCCTTGCGGGCATGGCCAAGGCCACCGTCGCCGACACGCTGTGCGATCTTTCCATCGACGTGCCCCTGCCCGCCCAGCCGATCGATCCGCCGACAATCTCGGTTACCTTCGGCATCAACGATTCACCGCTCGCGGGCAAGGACGGCAACAAGGTCCAGTCCCGCGTCATCCGCGAACGGCTGATGAAAGAAGCGGAAAGCAATGTCGCGATCAAGATCGAGGACACGCCGGGCGGCGAGGCCTTCGTCGTCTCAGGCCGCGGTGAACTTCAGATGGGCGTGCTGATCGAAAACATGCGCCGCGAGGGGTTCGAGCTTTCAATCTCCCGCCCCCGCGTGATCTTCCGCGAAGAGAACGGCCAGCGATTGGAGCCCGTGGAAGAGGTCATCGTCGATGTTGATGACGAGTATTCCGGCGTGGTGATCGAAAAGCTGACCGGCCAGCGCAAGGGTGATCTGGTCGAGATGAAGCCTGCCGGTGTCGGCAAAACCCGCATCGTCGCCCATGTGCCCTCGCGCGGCCTCATCGGCTATCACGGCCAGTTCCTGACCGATACGCGCGGCACCGGCGTTCTGAACCGCATCTTCCATGGCTGGACCCCGCATAAAGGCCCCATCGAAGGGCGTCATGTCGGCGTCCTGATCTCGATGGAGAACGGCGTGTCGGTAGCCTATGCGCTCTGGAACCTCGAAGACCGGGGCAAGCTTTTCATCGGCGCGCAGGAACAGGTCTATGAGGGGATGATCATCGGCGAACATTCCCGCGACAACGATCTTGAGGTGAACCCGCTGAAGGGCAAGAAGCTGACCAACGTCCGCGCCTCCGGGACGGATGAGGCTGTCCGCCTGACGCCCCCGGTGCGGATGAGCCTGGAAGAGGCCATCGCCTATGTGCAGGACGACGAACTGGTCGAAGTCACGCCGAAGATCGTGCGGCTGCGCAAGCGCTTCCTTGACCCGCACGAGCGCAAGCGCCAGGCACGGGCGGGATAAGGCGTCAGCCTGAAGACCGTCCAGTTTGAATTCGAGGGACGGGTAAGGCACGCGCGACCGCAATCTGAGCGCCCGAGCGGGTTTTCACCCGGATAAGCCGGATTGGTCCCTGGAAATCAGGACCGATCCGGCCTTTCAGGCATATTGCGGTATCTTTCCGCACCCCGCGCGCCCATATAGGGGGCAGGCGCGACTGACCGCGCCGGGAAAGGCTGACAGTCGATGACGATGTTCTCCATGAAGCCGAAGTTCAATCTTGCCGAGTTTCTTGCCGAAAGTGATCCACGCAATTCAACCAGATCGAAACCTGCCACTGCAAAAGCCCTGAAAGGGTCTGGACCAAAGGCCAAGGGCAAGAACGAGGTGCAGGAGACCGCCAAGAACGAAAAATAGACGCGCTTGCCACGACGCATGACCGGACTATCCGGTTTGCCGTCTCGGTACTTTCGACACCATCGGGATGTGCGGAACAACTCCAGCTTTGCCTTGAAGCAGAATTTGAACGTTTTTCGTTCGAATTCTGACGTTTGCCATGTCACCATGCTCCCGAAACATGCTGACCTGATCACCACATCACAGGAAAGGAACGTCCTATGGGTATCGTCGTCATGCTGCTGATCGGCGCGATTGCCGGCTGGCTCGCCGGGCAGATCGTCAAGGGTTACGGCTTCGGGCTGGTCGGGAATATCGTTGTCGGTATCGTCGGCGCCTTCATCGCCGGTCTGATTCTGCCCCGGATCGGGTTAGGCATGGGTGGCGGCGTGATCGCCGCAATCATCCATGCGACGATTGGCGCGGTGATCCTGCTGGTGCTTCTGCGGCTGGTGAAGTCGGCCTGAACGTCGACCGATGGTCTCGCGCCGGCAAGTGCGGATCGTCTGATTTCTCAATTTGACGTATCCACCACCACGACCCCATGCGTCACCTCGGCCGTCTTGGCCATCATCGCCGAGGCAGAGCAGTATTTTTCGGCCGAAAGCTGCACCGCGCGTTCGACCTTGGCGGGGTTGAGCCCCCTGCCCTTCACCGTGAACTGCATATGGATCTTGATAAAGACCTTCGGCTCCGTCGCCGCCCGCTCGGCGGTCAGATCGCAGGTGCAGTCCTCGACCGGTTCGCGGCCCTTTTCTAGGATGTGGATCACGTCATAGGCCGCACAGCCACCCGTGCCGATCAGCACCAGTTCCATCGGGCTCGGCCCCGGTTTCGCACTCTCACCATGGGCATTGCCGAGAACGATCTGGTGGCCTGCCTCCACCGCCCCGGTAAAGGTGCGATCCTCGACCCATTTCACGCGTGCTTTCATGATCTTCCTCTGTCCGACCGGCGGGCAATATGGCGACAAGGCCCGGTGGCCGCAAGGGTGCTAGTCAGACTTTCGCAGGTAGAGGAAATAGACCGGGTTGATGCCAGTTTCAACGAGAGTGAAACCAAGCGCGCGGGCGGTCCGGGAGATGATCGCAGTCCGGGGATTGTCGGCGGCGAAAAGGATCGCGGACAGGCCGAACGCTTCGACGCCGCGGCGCAGGGTACCTTCGGCGTCCGGCACGTCGGATTTGCCGTTCACAACGTCGAACAGCGCCTGACGCAGGGCGAGCGCCCCGGGCACCATCGTATGGCGATAATGGACGAGATAGAGCTCGCGCACCGCGATCTGGCGGTGAAGCGGCTCCATCGTCGCAATCCAGATCGCGACCGATTCCGGCGCCAGTACGATATCGGCAGATGTCGTCGCGGCGGCAACCTCGCGAGCGATCCGGTAGTCGCCCTGAACTATCTTCAATCCGAATGGATCAATATGGCTGCCATTTCGCGGGGCAAGGATCGACAGAGGCAACAGAAGCCCAGCCACCAGCGTGACTCCGGCGATGGTCGCGCGGTTCCGAAGTGACAGCCCTCCTGCCAGCGCGGCAAGACCGATGCCGGTCAGCGCCGGGATCGGGATCGTGTAGAACAACCGGTAGTTGAGATTGCCGGTAACGTGATCGGCGAACGCGCCGAACGTAAGCGGGTTAAAGGGCAGTACGAGAAAAACCAGAAGCACCGCTGCCGAAAAGCGCCGCAGGAATCCCGGCGGCAGCAGCGACCATACTGCGAGGCCGATCCAGAGGGTCACGAGACCGGGCACGTTGGCGCCAAAGATGCGCAAGGTTTCGCGCAAAGGCGGGATCGCATCGGTGTATTCCGAGGCGTAGGCCCCGGTCGTAGCCAGCACTACCCCCCCCATCAGCACCGGCCAGAGGCTTGTCAGACCACCCAGGACATAGCGGGCCGTGCGCACAGGCCCCGTCATCATCAGGGCTGAGAAGACGAGGATCGCTGCAACGGGTGCAAGGTAGATGCCGTTGGCGGTCATGCCGACCATCGCAGCCTGCGTCGCGGCTAGCAGTGTCCAGTCGCGCAGGCCGCCAGAGGACCAGAACCTGAGTGCGAAGAGATAGATCAGCGGCACGAGGATGGTAAAGGCAGCCCCCTTCCCCTGCTGAAAGCGGACAAAGCTGAAATTGCCGTAACTGGCATTAGCGCCGGAATTCAGAAGCAGAAAGGCCAGGGTGAGCGCGACGGCCAGAAGCCAGTGTCCGGGCAACAGGCGGCGGGCCAAGGCGGCGATGGCAACGACGCTGAGGGCCGCCATCAAGGGCGGCCAGATCAGATGCGCGACGGTGATCACAGGCCAGCCGGTCAGTCCCGACAGCGCGGCAAAAAGGGCGGGCAGCGCCTCCACGCGGTAGGTGGGCAGATGGATCGGCTGAGTGGGATCGCCGATCATCGTATCCCATTGCAGGATCGGGCGCGGGTCGTCGAGCATGCCAACCGCAAGATTGAGGAAGTTCGCATCGTCCTGATCCGGGCGCTGGATCAGCAGCGTGACGGCCATAGCGCCGCCGATCAGGATCATCAGCCCAAGCACATCGCGGCGCAGGACCGGAGGCACCGAAGAGACCGGGCGCCCCAAAACAGGCGCGGAATCGCGCCGCAGAACCCCGTAGACGAGTGTCACCGTAGCGATGAGCCAAAAGGCCGGATAGCTCTTGCCACCGTAAAGCGCGGCAACGGCGACAAACATCGCCGCTGCCGCGCCATATCGTTGCAGAACAGACATGGCCGCGGCCCGTGCCGTACCGACCGCCTCTGTTTCAACGGCGTCCGTCGCCATGCGGGCGAACAAGACGCCCCCAAGCAGGGCGACGGCCAAGGACGGGGTGAGATGCGCCGCGGTCATCCCCGCCTGCACACCGACATTGCAAATCACCGTCCAGACAGCGAAGAAGCCAACCGGGCCAGCGATCGCGCGCACTAGCACCCGGTCGAACCGCGTTCCCTCAATTCTTCGCTGCATTCCCGTCCCCGGCGACAAACACGAATCTGGCGGACAGGAAATAGGTGAGGAACATCGCCACAACCGAGGCGATGGCCTGCGGCAGCGCCGGATAGTCCCGCGCCCAACCATAAAGCGCGATCAGGATCGTATAGACGACGAGGTTCACCGAAACACCGGCTACCTGGGAACCGAAATACTTCGAGAAGACCCGCGTCTGTTTGCCATCGCCCTTACGGTCGCCGAAGGTCCAGGCCCGGTTCAGGAAATAGGTAGCCGCCACAGCAAGCCCAAAGGAGGGCACGCGGCTGAGCAGCGGATCGACGCCAAAACCATTGGCAAGGATCGTAAGCACGCCTGCATCGACGAGAAAGCCAATGCTGCCAACCCCCACAAACCGCGATTTCCGCCTCAATGTCACCGGGCCACGCCCTTGCGTTCAGCCGCCACGACCGTCCGAGGTCCGTCCTTGGCCCTCCGCATCAGTTCGGCATGGATTGACGGGAACGACAGATAATGCAGTCGCTTCATCTCGCGCCGCCCGCGCGTTGTGGTGTCAAGGATCAGACCGGCGACAAGGCTCAGCATTGAAATCATCATCAGTGACGCAGCAAGGATCGCGGTCGGGAATTTCAGCACCAATCCGGTCTTCATGAAGGCGTAGACGACCGGCAGGCCGAAGGCGAGTGAAACAATCGCCGCGAGGGCGGACATCACCGAAAAGAAGGCCAGTGGCCGTTCGTCGCGGATCAGCCGGGCGACCGTGCGCAGAATGCGCCACCCGTCACGGAAGGTCGAAAGCTTGCTTTCCGATCCGTCGGGCCGGTCGAAATAGCTGGTCCTGAGTTCGCCGATGGGCATGCGCAGTTCCAGCGCGTGAACCGCCAGTTCGGTCTCGGTCTCGAATCCCTGCGACAACGCTGGGAACGACTTTACGAACCGCTTTGACAGGCCCTTGTAGCCCGACAGCATGTCGTTGATCTCGGTCCCGAAGATCGACCGGACCATGCCGGTGAACATCAGGTTGCCGAACTTGTGTCCGGGCCTGTAGGCCGCCTCCAATTCCGTAACGCGCACGCAGTTGAGGAAATCGAGCCCCTCGTCCAGCATGCGGCGCACGATCTCGGGCGCGGCGCTGGCGTCATAGGTCGCGTCGCCATCGACAATGATATAGATATCGGCGTCAATGTCGCTGAACATGCGGCGCACGACATTGCCTTTGCCCTGCCGCTTCTCGCTGCGGACGATGGCGCCGGCGGTCTGGGCGCATTCTACCGTTGCATCGGTCGAGTTGTTGTCGAAGACGAAAACAGTCGCCGAGGGCAATGCATCGCGGAAGTCCGACACCACTTTAGCGACGGTTTTTTCCTCGTTATAACAAGGTATTAAAACAGATATTCTGGGAAATTGATCCATCGCCGTCACAAAGCGATCTCCTGCTGATACTGTAGTCAGGGCATCACCGCCCTGCCCGCTCACCCGGCCACCTGTGTCGGCCCCGCGCGAGTCTGCCGCAACCGGACCCCAATCGCAATGAAAGACCGGCGCTGTCCTCCCGGTCAGGTGCGCCCGAATTCGTCCTCGATCCGCTCGATATCATCTTCCTCAAGGTAACTGCCGGTCTGAACCTCGATGATCTCGACCGGGATCTTGCCGGGATTGGCCAGCCGGTGGACCGAGCCAATAGGGATATAGACACTTTCATTCTCGTGCAGGATCGACACTTTGGCATCGACCGTCACCTCAGCCGTACCCCGCACGACGACCCAGTGTTCGGCGCGGTGGTGGTGCTTTTGCAAGGAAAGCTTCGCGCCGGGCTTCACGACGATCCGCTTGACCCGGAAGCGTTCGCCAAGGTCCATCGTCTGATACCAGCCCCAGGGCCGGTGGTTGCGGATATGTTCGACCGCCTCGGCCCGGTCCGCCCCCTTCAGCGCGCCAACAAGGCCCTTCACGTCCTGTGCCTTTTCACGCGGCGCGACCATGATCGCATCCGGCGTTTCGATTATGGCGAGCCCTTCGACACCAACAGCGCAGACGAGGCGCCCCTCGGAATGGATCAGGTTGTCCTTCGCCTCGAACGCGAACCCGTCACCGCGGATCGCGTTGCCCCCGGCATCCTTGTCGGATTCCGTCCAGACTGCGTCCCAGTCACCAACATCGGACCAGCGGAACTGTCCCGGCGCCACGCGGGCCTCGGTCGTCTTTTCCATGAAACCGTGATCGAAGGAGATCGCACGGGCCTTGCCAAAACTCTTGCCCGGCACCCACATGCCGAGATCCTCGATCATATCGGCGACGGCCTGCGTCACTTGCTCGACCGTCTCGGGTTCGACGACGCGCACCGCCTCGATCAACCAGCCCGCACGGAAGCAGAACATGCCGGCATTCCACAGGCAGCCTTCCGCGATCAACCTTTCCGCCCGTGTCTCGTCAGGCTTTTCGACAAAGCGTTCGACGACCGAAGTGCCGTCCTTCGCCGTCGCACCGGGTTTGATGTAGCCAAGCCCGGTTGACGGGCCGGTCGGTGTGACGCCGACAAGGGCGATACCCGATTTGCGCACCGATCCGGCGGCGGTATGGACCGCCTCGCTCAGCGCCGATGCATCGCGGATGAGGTGGTCGGACGGCATAACCGCCAAGACCTGATCGGGGTCGTCCACGGCTGCAATCGCTGCGGCAAGCAGAACCGCCGCCAGCGTGTCGCGTCGCTCTGGCTCAATCACCACACGCGCCTCTGGCGCCACCGCCTCCACCTGATCGCGGATCGTGAAGCGCACGGCATGGGCCCCGATCACCATCGGCGCACCAAAGCCGTTTCCGGCAACACGCGCCAAGGTCATCTGCAGAAGCGTCTGATCGCCGAGGATCGGCAAAAGCTGCTTGGCCATCCCCTCGCGAGAAACCGGCCAGAGGCGCGTTCCGGTCCCGCCACACAGGATCACCGGCAGGATCTTGTCACTCATATTTCATCACTCCGCAGTCAGCGCCTGAAAAGGATAACCGGAGCGCCATCGCGGCGCGACCTTGCATGTCGGGATTGCTGCGATTGGTAGGCATATGGAAACAATCGACTTGGCTCAACATTATTTCCGACAATGTCTTTGTCCAAAGGGCAACAGGATTCGCGGGGGCGTGGTGAAAGGTCATCCGATAGGTAGCTTCAACAGTGCAGACTATACATCGCGGCCCGATCTGTCACAATGATCCGCGCTAAACCACTGAAAGTAAACCACGGAAAGTCATCGCTATCCATGCCCCCAAAATTCGGCACGAGCGGCCTGCGTGGCCTTGTAAGCGAGCTGACCGACGGGCTGTGCGCAGGTTATGTGCGCGCTTTCCTGAAGGTCACGCCCCATTCCGGGCACCTGATGATCGGCCGCGACCTGCGCCCCTCCTCGGAACGGATCGCGGCGGCAGTCGCGGCGGCGGCGGTGGCAGAGGGTTTGACGCCGGTCGATTGCGGCGCCCTGCCGACACCGGCGCTGGCGCTTGCGGCAATGGAGGCAGGGGCGCCGTCAGTCATGGTCACCGGCAGCCATATTCCCGCCGACCGCAACGGACTGAAGTTCTACACCGCCAATGGTGAGATCACGAAGGCGGACGAGGCAGCGATCCTGCGTGTCTATGCAGGCGAAACCACCTGTCCGCCGGTGGAGGCGGTGCAAGACCCCGAGGCCGTGCCCAGCTATCGCCGCCGCTATCTGAGCTATTTGGGACGCAGCGCGCTGGCAGGGCTCAGGGTCGGCGTCTACGAACACAGTTCGGTCGCCCGCGATCTGCTGTCCGAGACGTTGCGATTTCTCGGGGCCGAAACGGTGTCTCTTGGCCGGTCCGAGACGTTCATTCCGGTCGATACCGAGGCCGTCGATGCCGCAACGCGAGACATGCTCGCAGGATGGGCTGCGGAACACCGCCTGACCGCCATCGTCTCGACCGACGGCGATGCCGACCGCCCCCTGATGACGGATGCGAAGGGCCGTGTAATCCCGGGCGACGTTCTGGGTGTGCTGACGGCAAGCCTCATCGGGGCCGATACCGTGGTGACGCCAGTTTCCTCCAATACCATGATTGAGCTTTCGGGCCGGTTTACCCGGGTTGTCCGCACGAAGATCGGGTCCCCCTATGTGATCGCCGCGATGCAGGCGGCCCCCAAAAGCGCCCGCGTTGCCGGGTTCGAGGCCAATGGCGGCTTTCTTCTGGGCTTTGCCGCCGAAGGGCGCGGCGGGCTGATCGCGCCCCTGGCCACGCGCGACGCCTTCCTGCCGATCCTCCTGCCTTTGGCCGAATGCGTGCAGCGACGTGTGGGGCTTGGCGATCTTATTGCCGCCCTGCCGGCCCGTGCGACAGCCAGCGACCGGCTGACCGAAGTCGAAACTGAAAAGTCGCTTGCGCTGGTGGAACTGTTGTCGACCGAACCAGAGGCGCGGCAGGTGTTTTTTGACGGCAACGGCCCGGAAACCGCGCTTGATCAGACTGACGGGCTGCGTGTGACCTTCCAGTCGGGCAATATCCTGCATCTGCGCCCCTCAGGCAACGCGCCGGAACTGCGCTGTTACGCCGAGGCTGAAGATACCGAAACCGCCACCGAACTGGTGCAAACAACTCTGAAAATTGCGCGTGAGGCCATCGGCTGAGCGTGCTGCCCCGGATCAGGTCTGGGACGGAGTTTTTGCCATGACCCTGTCGGGCGTGTGGATCAGCTTTTCACCGGCGACGAAATCATCGAGCGAGAAGGCCCAGGTCCCGCGCGGCCAGCGCAGGTCCATATGGCGCAGGCGGGGCCGGTAGACGGCCGTGTAAAGCGTGCCGAAACCACGTGAAAACGCTGTCGAATAAAGGGGCGGGCGCAGGAACGCGCCGATGAACTTCTCTTCCGGTTCGACGTGCAGGGTCAGCCGTTGTAGCAGGAACCGTTCCCGCTCTACCGTCGCGGTCATGCGAGCATGATCAGTCCATTCGACCGATTTCTGGTGGTTCGTCGCCACCGCCGCATGGGTGATCTGGGCGGGCCGGTCGGGCGCCATCAACGCAGTCAGAAAGCGCCGCTTGGCGTCGAGCACAGTGACGTTGTAGCTCATATGCGTCGGGATGCGCGCCAGCGCCTTGCCCGCCTCTTCCGCCGTTGTACAGGTTTCCAGCACGTAGCGCAGGATCAGGGGCACGCCGAACCCCTCGCCCACGACCTGCCGCCCGCCGAAGGTCAGCGACACAGCTAACCCGGCGTCGTTCATCCCGTCGACAAGACCCCAGAGCCCGTCGCTGGTGCCGAGAACCCGGCGGCCCAACCAGTTGGTGCGCATGATCAGCCTGTCAAACGCGGCCGGGCTGTAATCGTAGTTCCGCACCATGACCGGCTCACGCCCCGGCCAGATCGCCTGTGAGCAACCCGAAAGGTAAGGGGGTGGGCGCCAGAAGCTCAGAAAACGTGCCGAGTGATCGCCGCCGCCTGCAAGGTCGCAGAGCCGGTCATACAGCCCCAAAAGTTCGGGCATATGCGCCTCAAGCGCCTTGCGGCTTTGCCAATAGGGCGGGCGTGGTCCCTCACCCTCCCGCAACCACCAACGATGGTAGTCCGGCCAATATTCGTGGAAAAGCGCGGCCCAAACCGGGCCGGGTTCCTCGATATCGACGGCGCGCCAAAGATAGTCCATTGATGCTATGTGCCGGGGCTGACCCGCGAAGTCTACATGATCTTGAAGGCAGGATCCGCCAGGGCCGGACCCGCCTCGGCTGTCGGCAGAGGCCGGGCGGCGAAGCCCTGCTTAATGCCGTGGATCCATTTCTTGGCCCGTTCGTTCAGCTGGAACCCGTTGGTCATCGATCGGCCACGGGTTACGAGAATGCCAAGATCGGCACCTTCGTAGCGGTAGTCACCGGGCTTCAGGATCCGAAGGAAGAAGGCCTCGTTTTCGGATTCAACCGCGCGGCGGTGATAATCGAAGCGATCATAGACGACGCGACCATCCTCCAGCATCCGGTAGATGCCGGATTGCGGGGCGTGGGTAACGATGTCGACCGAGTCGTCGGTATGCTTTATCACCATCTGCGACCAGCTATCGATCATCGATTGATCGGCCCATCGGGCGTTCAGTTCCTCCACATCCAGATGGAACTTTTTCTTTGAGAATTCAAGGAGATGGAAGAGGAACAAGGGCGCATCGGCATGGGCGAAGGCCGCGTGGTTGGTCATCGACGACGCCCCGGTGATGCGGGGGTTCAACTCGCCCAGCCAAATCTCGCCGGTCTTCTTGTCGATCAGAAAGTCGAGTTCGAAATAGCCGCGATAGCCTTCCTTGCGAAGCTGTTCGCCGAACTGGAACGTGAGTTCCCGCGCGCGTTGTCGGGTCTTCGGCGGGAAGGCGGTGGAGAAGATTTCGTTGCCGCACCAGCCGCCGCGATAGGGGGTGAGTTCCTTGAACCCCACTAGCTCGGTCATCAGCGGACCGACGATGGTGCCCTCTTTCGTGGCACACGCCTCGATCGCGGACCCCCGGCAGTCGATCCGCTTCATGATCTTGATCTCGCCCTCTCCGACGATCTCATGCTCATGGCGGCGGAAATCGGCCTCGGACTTGATGAAGAATGTGGTGTGACCAGAATCGCCGAAGGCCGATTGCAGCACCAGATCGTGGCCCAGCCCGGCCTTGTCACAGATCTTCTTCAGGTGGTCATAGCTTTTGACCTCGGACAGCGTGTTCGGCACCGAGGGCACACCGGCTTTGTTGCCGATCCGGACCGTCTCGATCTTGTTGTCGCATTTCGTGCGCAGCTTGGCTTTCGGGAACCAGACATCGCCACCCAGTTCCTTGGCCAGCCGCTCCGTCTCCTCATCGAACATCAGGAAGACGAATTTCGGCTTGCCGCCGCGCCGCTTGATCAGGTCAATCACCTCCTTGTGCTGGAGGAGATAGTTGTTGATCTCTTCGATCGACTGGAATTCGGCATGCGGCTGCTCGGAGGGGCAGAAGACGTTCGGATGTCGGCCGTCATAACAATCAATGTAACATATATATTTGAAGTTCTTGCACCATTCGTCGATGCCCAAGAGGTTGAAGTTCGTGGCTGACACGAAATAGATCGGGTCCTCGTTGCGGTGAAAATGCCGGCGGATTTCCGAGATGTTCTTCAACTCACCTGTGGCCATTTGATACTCCCTGTTATTCCGCCGCTTTCGGCAGTTTCTGTCCCATGCGCTTTGTCAGCGCCTCTTCCGTAAAGACCCTGAGGCCCAAGTCAGCGCGATAGCCATGGATTTCATTGACGTCGAGCGCGCGCATGAAGGCGAGGATTTCCGAGCTTACCACCTGCCCCGGCACGAGGATCGGGAAGCCTGGCGGATAGGGGATGATAAACGAGGCCGAAACCACCTCGCGCCCCGAAGCCATCGCGTCATTGATCGACCCGTGCAGGTCGAGATAATCGCAGTTCTGTTCATCATAGCTGAGGAAGAACGCGGTGCGGATATCACCCTCGGTCGTCACGTTGTCGCTTCGGAATGCGTCGTGGAAGCGCGAAAAATCCGGCAGGGGCGGCAGATCTTCCATCAGCGCCTTCACCCGGTGTTCGAAGGCCCGGCGTTCCATGTTCGATGCATCGTCAAGCCGGTCATCCAGTTCCTTCGCGATTTCGACCAGTACTTCGATGAGATAGGCGACAGAAGACCGCGTAGTTCCGATATTCGTCATGAACAGCACGGTGTTGCGCGAGGTCTTGTTGATCTGGATTCCGTATTTGTCCATCAGGATCTGGGTCTTGAACGTGTCGCCGTCCCAGCCGGTGCCGCCGACGGCCAGTGTCACGCGCGTCGCGTCCAGAACAAATTCGTCCTTTTCCCAGCACTCCCAGATATCGGTCCAACCCTGATGTGGGTCGTAGTAGCTTTCAACCCCGCTTTCCCGGTATTCGTCGGGAATCATGTCCCCGGCCGTCAACACCTTGAAATATTTCTGCAAAAGCGGATGGGTAGAGATCGCCTTGCGCATCGACATGGCGGCCTCGACCTGGCGCTGAACAAACTCGAACCCCTCCAGTTCCACCTGCCTGCGGCCCACGTCGAGGGATGCGATGATCTGGTAGTTGGGCGAAGTTGACGTGTGGGTCATGTAGGCTTCGTGGAACGACTGCTCCACCTCACCCTTGAAGTCCTGATCGTTGACATGGATCATTGAACCTTGTCGCAACGAGGTCAGCGTCTTGTGCGTCGATTGCGTCGTATAGACCCTGACGCGGGCGTGTGGCGGTGGGATGAGGCGCGTGTTCAGCAAAGCCTCATCGTCCGCATTCTTCAGCTTTTCCGCCTGTTTTTCATAGGCCTTGGCATGCTCGGGCGACTTCAGCCATTCACGCAAAACATTGGCCGCGTTCATGCCGGTGCGCTGGCGATAGGTCGGGCCGAAGCGGGCGAAGGCGAACCAGGCCTCATCCCAGAGGAAGATGAGGTCAGGCTTGATCGCGAGGCATTCCTCCATCACCCGTTCGACATTATAGACGACGCCGTCGAACGTGCAGTTGGTCAGCAGCAGCATCCGCACCTGATCGAGCTTGCCAGCCGCCTTCAACTGCAGAAGCTGATGCTTGATCTCACGCAGCGGCACCGCGCCGTACATCGAGTATTCGTTCAGAGGATAGCTGTCGAGATAGACGACCTGCGCGCCCGCCAGCACCATGCCGTAGTGGTGCGACTTGTGGCAATCGCGGTCGACTAGGACAATATCTCCTGGTCGAACAAGGGCTTGTACGACGATCTTGTTACAGGTTGAGGTACCGTTCGTAGCAAAGAAGGTCTGTTTTGACCCGAAGGCCCGCGCGGCCAGTTCCTGCGCTTTCTTGATCGGCCCGTGAGGCTCCAGGAGGCTGTCGAGCCCGCCCGAAGTGGCCGAGGTTTCCGCCAGGAAGATGTTCGGCCCATAGAAGGCGCCCATGTCCTGAATCCAGTGCGACCGCGATATCGACTTGCCGCGCGAGATCGGCATGGCATGAAAAACACCGGTGGGCTGCTTGGAATAGTTCACGAGCGCGGTAAAGAACGGCGTGTTGTAGCGCGACTGCACGCCGCGCAGGATGTTCAGGTGCAGTTCCTGAAAATCCTCCTGATTGTAGAAGACCCGGCGGCAAATGCCGAGATCAAGACCGGCGATTTCCTCGACCGAGCGATCAGTGACAAGGTAGGCATCCAACTCCGGCCGTACTGACGCAATCAGCCGACACAGTTCCGGTCCATAATTCTCGGGCTTCAACCCTTCCAGCCCCTCGGCCCCGCCAACACGGTTGAGGTATCGCTTGAGGATCGGCAAATCGACACCCGATTTCAGCCGCAGGCCCGGCCGCACAACGACGGCCTGAACATTGTGGTTGAAGAGAATACCGATCAGCGCATCCTCAAGGCTGGGCACCACGACGGTCTCATACATGAACGGGTCTTCGAAGCGACGCATCCGGCTGACATTGCTCTTCAGCCAGCGTTCCTGATGCTCGTTCAGGTCATCGACGATCATCACCTCGAAATAGGGTTTGGTCAGGGCGCGAGCCTCGGGCGAGAGCATCGCTTCGTCGTCGTGATCATCGACATCGGCGCTTTCACGGTCGAGCGGGATATGACGGCGGCGATAGGCGCCCGTGGTCAGCGCCCGCGTGACCCGGTGCACGCCGAAGGCCACATCGTCGAGATTGCCGTGTTCGAACTGTCGCCGCAAATGGTCAAAGGCCTGTACACCGGGAAACGCCCAATACCGCTCGATCAAGGCGAGCGAGGAGAACAACTCTTCAATCTGCTTGCGCAGGGCGGCGGATTTCTTGCCTTGCGGATCGCGGCTAAGCGCCCCGGTCGCCTCACGCAGGGTGCTCCAGCGGTCCGAACGGAGTTGGATCGCTGAGTAATAATCATTGACTGATTGCATGCATCATCCCCGTCGGTGACGGCAGCCGATGCCTTTTGCGGTCCTTCCGCAAGCCTTGCGGCGTTCCGCGAGGGGCTCAGCCGCTCGCTGTTTTGTCCGCCAGTGGCGGAATGTGACCCAGATCCGGCCCAACCGGACCGCGACCCATGTTACCGCCAGCATGCGACATCCGGTCGCTGGCCACAAGGCGATTTTCCAGTCCGGCGCGCGAGCCCTGACGCGGCATTTCCAGCGGCCCGAGGGAATTCAGGTACTCATCCGCCCCGCTTTTTCTGTCGTAAACAGAAAACTCGGCGTCACGGTCGCGGAAGCTTTTCAAAACCTGACCAAGCCCCTTGATCCCGGTTTCCCGCTGACGACGGACAAGAGACAGGTCGACCTCAATCGGGAACATATCCTCCTGACCCGCGGATTGATGCAATACGGTGGACGAGGGATCGACGATCAGCGACCGGCCCACGCCCCCTGCCCCAAGCCCGTTCACGTCGATGACGTAGCACTGGAACTGCGCCGCCGTGGCGCGTGCGATGGCGAGTTCCGCGTCACGGTCGGTCGTGCCGGTCAGAACAGGGTGCAGCAGCACCTCGACACCGGCGCTTGTCAGTTGCCGCGTGGTTTCAGGGAACCAGATGTCATAACAGATCGAGAGGCCAAAGCGCCCGACATTCGGAACGTCGAAGATGCAAAACTCTGTCCCCGCCTCGACCTCAATCTCGTAGGGCCGGAAAGGGAACATCTTCCGATATTTGGTGACGATCTGCCCGTCCGGGTCGATCACCGCCGATGTGTTGTAGATCCGACCATCCGGGGTCTTTTCGAACATGGACCCCGGAATCAGCCAGATCTTGTGCTTCTTCGCCGCCGCGCGGAACTGGTCCAGCGCCTCATTCTCGAAAGGCTGGGCAAAGCGGTGCAGCGGTCCATACGGCGCAAGCTCGGAAAAGAGCACCATCTCCGTCCAGGGAAAGCGCGCCATCAGCACATCAATCCGGTGGATCATGCCTTCGACATTGGATTGCAGCGCGTTCACGTACATCTGCACGCCGGCGATCGCGAATGGGGTCATCATCGTCCTTCTGCACCGCGAAGCGTCACCGCCCAGCGCATGCCTGTTGTCATACCGTCCCGCCCTCTTATCCTGTCACGCCGGGAACCGGAACCCGGTTGCACGAGACTGTGACACCTATGCAGCAGCGTGTGCTTGTTGCCCAGCGGCGAAGTCCATTCGCGTCAGGTTTGTGTCGCGATCTGTCGCTTTCAGCGCGATGATTCCCGCCGTTTTCGCGGATAAGCGCGCAGCCCGCCAAATCCGGCCGGGACCGGCATTTTCTAAGGACCCGCATCATGCTTCGCGATTCCGACATCCTTTCGCAGCTTCTCTCCCGCCGACCGAAAACCTCGCTCGGCCGCGACTTCTACACCGCGCCCGAAGTCTATGACGCCGATATGCGGCTGATCTGGACCCGCGACTGGGTCTATGTCGCCTCGGCGCCCGAGATCGCGAAACCCGGCAACTACGTCACCGTGCAGATCGGCGATTATTCGGTGATCGTGGTGCGGGGCAACGACAACGTCATCCGCGCCTTCCACAATTCCTGCCGCCATCGCGGCAGCCGCATCTGTCAAAGCGTCAAGGGCTCAAACCCGAAGCTCGTCTGCCCCTACCACCAGTGGACCTACGAGCTTGACGGCCGCCTCCTTTGGGCCCGCGACATGGGGCCGGATTTCGACGCATCCAAGCACGGGCTGAAACCGGTTCACTGCGATGTGGCCGCGGGTATGATCTTCATCTGCCTCGCGGAGACCGCCCCCGACTTCGCGCCGGTCAAGGCCGAGGCCCTGCGTTACACTGCGCCGCACGGGCTCGACGATCTGAAGGTCGCCGCCCAGTCCACGATCATCGAGAACGGCAACTGGAAGCTGGTGCTGGAGAACAACCGCGAATGCTACCATTGCTCGGGCTCGCATCCCTCGCTCTGCCGCACCTTCAACGACGATCCGAACCTTGTCGGCGCCGATGACAGCGTTTCCTCACCCGTTGGCGCTGCCCATGTCGCGCGCTGCGAGGCGGCGGGCCTGCCGTCGAAATATGTCATCGACCCGAACGAACAGTGGCGCTTTGTCCGTATCCCCTTCGTCGGCGACGCGGTCAGCTACACGATGGATGGCAAGGCTGCGGTGAAGAAGATGCTGAACGGCATGCCCTTTGCCAATGCCGGTACGCTCCTCTTCTTCCACTACCCCAATACCTGGAACCACTTCCTGTCGGATCACATCCTGAACTTCCGCGTCCTGCCGGTCAGTGCGACGGAAACCCTGGTCACGACCACATGGCTCGTGCATAAGGATGCCGTAGAGGGCGAGGATTACGACCTGAAGCGCCTGACCGAAGTCTGGGAAGCCACGAATGACGAGGACCGCATCGTCGTCGAGCAGAACCAGCTTGGCATCAACTCCCCCGCCTACGAACCCGGCCCCTATTCCGATCTGCAGGAAAGCGGCGTCATCCAGTTCATCGACTGGTATGTCGCGACGCTGCAGAACCGGATGGTCGGCCGAAAAGTCATCGCTGCGGAGTAAGCGCCATGATCCCGATGCCGCGCGAGGATACGCCGCTATGGTCCGACAGCGAACCGCTGGAATGCGTGATGGTCGTGCCCGAGGCGCCGAATGTGAAGACCTTCGTCTTCCGTCCGCCGTCGGGGGCTACCTTCCTCTTCCGCGCTGGTCAGTTCATCACCTTGGAACTGCCGCTGCCAGGTGGACCGCTCTACCGGACCTACACGATCTCGTCGAGCCCGACCTCAAACGTCTACCTCTCGGTCACCGTGAAGGCACAGCAGGACAGTCAGGGCTCGCGCTGGCTGGTCGAAAACCTCGTGCCGGGGATGCGGCTGAACGCCAAGGGGCCGGGCGGCGTCTTCCACCTGCCGCGCCAGCCCAATGGCAAATACCTTTTCATCTCGGCGGGCTCCGGCGTCACCCCGATGATGTCGATGGCGACTTTCCTTTGGGAACGCGGTGAAGAGCCGGATATCAGCTTCATCCAATGCGCCAACAGGCCTTCGGAACTGATCTTCCGCAAACGGCTCGAATACATGGCGGGACGGGTGCGTGGCCTTCGGTTGAACTTCGTTGTCGCCGAGGAAGACCCCTACGAGGTCTGGACCGGCTATCGCGGCCATTTCAACCAACTCATGCTGGGCCTGATGACGCCCGACTATCTTGACCGCGATGTCTATTGCTGCGGGCCTGAGGGCTTCATGACGGGGGTGCGTGAAACGCTTCTGTCGCTTGGCTACGACATGGAACGCTATCATCAGGAGACGTTCCAGGCCCCGGTCATGCGGGTCGAGGATATCGAGGTCCACGAGGATGTGGTGCCGCAGGAAACCGCGAAGGCCGAAATCGCCTTCGTCAATTCCGGCGTCACAACGGAATGCACCGAAACCGATACGGTTCTGGCGATCGCCAAGGCCTCGGGCCTCAACATGCCATCGGGGTGCAATTTCGGCGTCTGCGGCACCTGCAAGGTCAAGACCCGTTCGGGTCAGGTTCACATGGTGCATAACGGCGGCATCAGCGAAGAGGACATCGAGGCCGGTTACATCCTCGCCTGCTGCTCGCGCCCGCTGGGCCGGGTCGAGGTCGAACTCTGAGCAACCGCAGGGCGCGGCTTGACCGCGCCCGGGCGCTTTGCGACGGTGCGGCAAGCACGACCTGAAAGGACCACAATGAGCTGCCTTGCCACGACCCTCGCCGCTATCGACGCCGCCAATTCCGCCGATCCTGATATCAGCGAAGGGGCGCCCGCCGCGCGGCTTTACGGTGAGCGGATGACGGCGGAGCTGGAACGGCTCTTTCCCGGCGCGTCCGAGGAGTTGCGCATCGCTGTGCGCGGCCAGCATATCGAACGCTGGACTTCGCCCCGTGCCGACTATCCAGAGGGCCGCGAAGGCTATCTGACCTGGCGCCGGGAACTGGCGGCCTATCACGCCCGGCGGGTCGGAGAGATCATGGCCGAAGCGGGTTATGACGCAGACAGCACGGCACGGGTCGGCACAATGCTGCGCAAGGAGGGCATCAAGCGGGACCCGGAGGTGCAGGCGCTGGAAGACGTGATCTGCTTCACCTTCCTGCGGTGGTATTTCCAACCCTTCGCCGAAGGCCGCGATGCCGCCTCGCTGGAGAAGATCGTCGCCAAGACCGCCCGCAAGATGTCGGCAGAGGCGCGGGCAAAGGCATTGAAAGAATTCAATCTTCCCGAACCCTTCGCCGCGTCCTTCCGCAACTGAGTCGTGCACAATTGTGTACCGCCAATTGAGTGCGCGCCGCTCCCCTTTTGGTTGTGCGAAATAAAATTTCGTCGCGTAATATTGTTTCAAAAGCGCGTCCTGTCTGGCGCTAACAGACCAAAACTGTTGCGAAATTGCCCCGAAAGCAGGCGGATTGCCGCGCTGCGGCTTGGCGAAATCAACATCCCGTAGGAGACTCACTTGACGGTGGGGAAAAGCGGCCATATCTGCGCCGCGCGATTGCCACCGACATGTGTGAGTAATGGCCAGAGAGGCTTGGTAAATGTGATCTGTAGGGTCACGCGGGAAGGAAGAGACGAATGGATATGCCCAAGCAGATGGATGCGAGCGGACACGCCCCGCGCCAGCAGCAGCAGGGTGAGGCCGACCGCGCCGAAAAGCGCCGGACGACCGCTTCCGAGCTTGCTGAAACGCCGGCCGAGCAGATGCGCGCAATGCATTTTAGCGACTGGGCCTCGATCTGAGGCTTTCGCCGGGTCGCGGCAGGAATTAACCTCGGGGCTCCGATGGAGGGGCCTCATGCCGACACCCGTATCGACCATACCCAATCTCGGCCCCGGATCCGAGGCAGCCTTTGCCCGGGCGGGCATTCATTCGGCCGAGGACATCCGTGCGATGGGCGCGGACGCAGCCTATCTCCGGCTTTTGCAATCCGGCACTAGGCCCCACTTCATCGGATACTATGTCCTCGTCATGGGTCTGCAGGGCCGTCCCTGGAACGATTGTCAGGGCGCGGAAAAAGCCGCTCTGCGGACGCGCTTCGATGAATTGAAGGCTGAGGCAAAACAGACCCCGTCAAAAGACAAGGACCGCCTCCGGATGGAAGCGGCCCTTGATGAGATTGGCATCATAGAACGACGCCGGGGGTGAGCCGGGAAGAATTTTGAAACAAAATTCTTCCGCTACGCGCAGGGAAAATCCTTGGACAAGGATTTTCCACCGGTTGCGCCGGGTTCAGCCGACGAGTTCGAGACCCGAGAAGAAGAAGGCGATTTCCTGCGCGGCAGTTTCCGGCGCGTCGGAGCCATGAACCGAGTTCTCGCCGACCGAGAGCGCGAATTCCTTGCGGATCGTGCCCGGCTCGGCATTGGCGGGGTTGGTCGCGCCCATCACTTCGCGGTTCTTGGCAATGGCGTTGTCGCCTTCCAGAACCTGCACGACGACGGGGGCCGAGGCCATAAATTCACAGAGTTCGCCGTAGAAGGGGCGTTCCTTGTGAACCTCGTAGAACTTGCCAGCCTGTTCCATCGAGAGCTTGATGCGCTTTTGTGCGACGATGCGCAGGCCCGCATCTTCGAACTTGGCGTTGATCTTGCCGGTCAGGTTGCGGTTCGTCGCGTCGGGTTTGATGATGGAAAGCGTGCGTTCGGTCGCCATGGGTCAGCCTTCTTGCATTGGGGGCACGGGGCACCCTGCCCCGGCCGGATTTGGATTGCGCGCCTGCTATCATGCTGCGCCCGGCTTGAAAAGGTGCGGCGGCGGGCATGGCGGGCGCCTCCGGTGGGAGTATTTCCACCAGGATGAAGGTGAGGCGGTTGTGGCTCCGGCCGTTCTGGCAGATGATCGCGGCCGGAACGATCCCCGGGGGCAGGCAATGAAGATCGCGACATTCAATATCAACGGCATCAAGGCGCGGGTCGACGCCCTGCCGCAATGGCTGGATGAGGCCGCGCCGGATGTTGTGCTGTTGCAGGAGATCAAGTCGGTTGACGAGGCCTTTCCACGCGATCTCTTTGAGGATCGCGGCTATTTCGTCGAGACCCATGGGCAAAAAAGCTTCAACGGCGTCGCGATCCTGTCCAAGCTGCCGCTGGAGGATGTAGAACGCGGATTGCCGGGCGATGAGGCCGACGATCAGGCGCGCTGGATCGAAGCAACGGTTGTAGGGAAAACCGCCGTCCGGCTGTGCGGGCTCTACCTGCCGAATGGCAACCCCGCACCGGGGCCGAAATACGATTACAAGCTTTCATGGATGGCGCGGATGAGGGATCGGGCCACGGCCCTTCTCGCGGAGGAAATGCCGGTCGTCATGGCGGGCGACTACAACATCATCCCGCAGGCCGAGGATGCGGCGAAGCCGGAGGCATGGGTCGAGGACGCGCTTTTCCGCCCCGAAAGCCGCGCCGCGTTCCGGCGCATCCTGAACCTTGGCTATACCGAGGCGTTCCGGTCCCGAGAACCGCGCCCCGGCCATTATTCCTTCTGGGACTATCAGGCTGGCGCATGGCAGCGGAACAACGGCATCCGCATCGACCATCTGCTTCTGTCGCCACAGGCCGCCGATCTGCTCAACGGCACCGGGATCGACAAAGGAATCCGGGGACGTGACAAGCCCTCGGACCATGTGCCGGTATGGATCGAGCTTGACGCCTGACCCATGCGCTATCCCGATACCTTTTACAGCCGCACCCTGCGCGATGCCCGCGCGCGCCCCGTCCTGACGGGCGTTGAAGAGGCGGATGTTGTGATCGTCGGCGGCGGTTTTGCCGGGTTGACGACGGCGCTGGAACTGACCCGCGCGGGCAAGCTTGTGATCGTGCTGGAAGCTGAATCCGTGGGATTCGGTGCCTCGGGCCGCAATGGCGGCATCGTCAGCCCGGCCTTTTCCGGTGGCGATGAAGCGATCCGGGCCCGGGTCGGGTCAAAAGCTGCCCGCGAGTTGCACCGGCTGTCCATCGAAGGGGTCGAACGGTTGCGGGCGACCATTGCGGATCTGAAGATCGACGGCGCGGTAACCGGCGAGGGTCTTCTCAGCCTTCGACGCTTCGACCGCGCCGATGATCTGAAACGCCATGCCGAGGAGTTTGACCGCGATTTCGGTTACGAGATGCGCTATCTCGACCGGACGGCCCTGTCGGAACAACTGGTGAGCGGGCGCTATCATCATGCACTCTATGACCCCCGCTCGTTCCACATCCATCCCCTGAACACGTTGCGCGGCATCGCCGCCGAAGTGGAACGCCTAGGCGGGCGGATCTTCGAGGCCTCGGCCGCAACCGGGCACGATCTGACGGGGTCCGTGAAGCAAGTTACCACCGCCACCGGGCGCGCCGAGGCCCCTGCGCTTATCCTTGCCACAGGCGGCTATACGGGCCCCTTGGTGCCGCGCCTGAAGCGCGCGATCCTGCCGATCGCGACCTATCTGACGATGAGCGAGGCCGCGCCCGACCTGCTGGCCAGCGCCATCCGCACGCGCGCCTCTATGTATGACGACCGGCGCGCAGGCGACTATTACCGGCTGGTCGAGGGCGGCAGCAGGCTTCTCTGGGGCGGAAGGATCACGACCCGGGCGGCATCGCCCGAAGGGATCGTGCGCGAGCTTCGCCGCGAGATGGTGGGGGCCTTCCCGCAGCTTGAGGGATTGAAGATCGAACTCGCCTGGTCCGGCCTCATGGGCTATGCCCGCCACCTGATGCCGCAGGTCGGAGAGATGGGCCCCGGCGTCTGGCACATCACGGCCTTTGGGGGCCACGGGTTGAACACGACTGCCATTGCCGGAAAGGTGCTGGCCGAGGCGATGCTCGGCGAAAGCGACCGCATCAGCATGTTCGCGCCTTTCGGGCTGGACTGGGCGGGCGGTGCAGCGGGGCTTGTTGCAGCCCAGCTGACCTATTGGAAGCTGCAGATGCAGGACCGGTGGCGCGAGCGTGGCTGAGCCGGATCAGCGCCCGCCCGTCACGTCATGGTCGTAAAGCCAGGCGAACCGATCCATCACGCTGCCCGGAGCAAAACGGTTCAGCGTCTTCAGCCCGAAATGGGCGATGTCGCGGCGGATACCGGAAAGGTGGTAGTTCCGGGCATTGGCATTGGCCGCCTCGACAATCCGGCTGACCCGAGCCTGACGGCGTTGCTGATAGGCCGCGAATGCGGCTTCGGGTTCAGCAGCCGATAGGGCTTCGGCCAGAACCCAGGCATCCTCCAGCGCCATATTGGCCCCCTGCGCCAGAAACGGCAGCGTCGGATGGGCGGCATCGCCAAGGATCGCCGCGCCGTGACCGTGCCAGCGTTTCGCAACCGGATGGCGGAAGAGCCCCCAGAGGTTCGGCCGCTCGATCTGGTCGAGCCAGCGCCGCACCTGAGGAACAAAATCCTCAAACGCGATGCGCAGGGCCAAGGGATCGTCGGTCAGCGACCAGCTTTCCTCGGCCCATTTGTGGCGCTCCTCAATCGCGACGATGTTCCTCAGCCGCCCTCCACGCAGGGGATAGGTCACGATATGACGGCCCGGCCCCATGAAAAGCTGCGCGACGGGGCGGATATCGGGTTCCGCAGGCAGGGTTGCGCGCCACGCAACCTGATGGGTGAAGAAAGGCGCGACCGTTCCGTTCAGAGTTTGCCGAACCTTCGAATGCAGCCCGTCGGCGCCGATCAGAATGTCCGCCTCGATCTCCGCCCCCTGCGTGGTTTTCAGCCGAGGTGCATGGTCGCCGAGCGTCACCTCGGTGATCTGCTGCAAAAAGCGGATTTCGACGCCAGCCGCCCGCGCGGCTTCGGCCAGAACGGTGATGAGGTCGGCACGGTGGACAAGGCGGAACATGCCCGCTGTTCGCTGGCGCGTCAGGTCGAGGCGCAGGACCTGCCCGCCCGTCTCGCCGTCGATCAGTTCCACGGCTTCCGATCCCATGCTTTGCGCCTCAAGCTCGGCCCCAAGGCCAAGCGCGCCCATGACACGCGCGCCATTTGGCGTGATCTGCAACCCGGCGCCGACTTCGCGAATCTCGGGCGCCTGTTCAAGAACGGTGACCTTCGCGCCATTCAGCGCCAGCGCCCGCGCCAGCGCGAGCCCCGCGACCCCGGCGCCCAGCACCGTCACCGCCCGACCGTTCATCATATTTGCCCCCGTCCAAATGAAAGCGCCGGAGCCTTACGACCCCGGCGCCGAAATTTACTCCGACCCGATACCGGGATCAGTCGTCGCGATGCACCCGCTCGCGGCGTTCATGCTTTTCCTGCGCTTCCAGCGTCATCGTCGCGATCGGCCGCGCATCGAGGCGCTTGAGCGAAATGGGTTCGCCCGTCACTTCGCAATAGCCGTATTCACCGTTCTCGATTCGCCGCAGCGCCGAGTCGATCTTCGACACGAGCTTGCGCTGCCGGTCGCGCGTCCTCAGTTCCAGCGCACGGTCGGTTTCCTCACTCGCACGGTCGGCGATGTCGGGAACATTGCGGGCGCTGTCCTGGAGACCTTCAAGCGTCTCGGCCGACTGTTCCAGAAGTTCTTCCTTCCAGGTGGTCAGCTTGCGCCGGAAATACTCGAGCTGACGCTCGTTCATGAACGGTTCGTCTTCGGCCGGACGATAATCGTCGGGAAGAAAGACCTCAGGCTTCATCTTCGCTCCCTTCTGCCCCCCGGACTCTGAATTCACTGTATCAATCTTCATCCGGAACTCCTCGGGCGCTCCCATAGCCGATGAACCGGAGGATGTCACTAGCCCTAGCGGCGTCTTGCGGCAAATTGATGGCCCCGATAAGAGTCACGTGATCAAAACGGGCCATTGTTGCGGAAATAATATGAAATTCGAGAGCACAGACCGCTATGTCGCCACAACGGACCTGACTGTTGCCGTCAATGCATCAGTGACGCTCGAGCGACCGTTATTGGTGAAAGGCGAACCCGGAACCGGCAAGACCGAACTGGCCCGCCAGGTTGCTGAGTCGCTTGGTCTCAGGCTCGTTGAATGGCATGTGAAATCAACGACAAAGGCGGCGCAGGGGCTTTACGAATACGATGCCGTCAGTCGGCTGCGTGACAGCCAGCTGGGCGACGAGCGCGTCCATGACGTGAAAAACTATATCCGTAAGGGCAAGCTCTGGCAGGCTTTCGAGGCGGATGAAAAGGTCGTGCTGCTGATCGACGAAATCGACAAGGCCGATATCGAGTTTCCAAACGACCTGTTGCAGGAACTCGACCGGATGGAGTTCCATGTTTACGAGACAGGTGAGACGATCCGGGCAAAGAACCGCCCGGTGATCATCATCACGTCGAACAACGAAAAGGAACTGCCCGACGCCTTCCTGCGGCGGTGTTTCTTTCACTATATCCGCTTCCCCGAGACCGAGACGCTGGCGCAGATCGTCAATGTCCATTTTCCCGGCATCAAGGAGCAGATTCTCGCGACCGCGCTGACACAGTTTTATGAGATCCGCGAAACGCCGGGGCTGAAGAAGAAGCCCTCCACCTCGGAAGTGCTTGATTGGCTGAAGCTGATCCTTGCCGAGGATCTTTCGCCCGAAGACCTGAAACGCGATCCGAAGAGCCTCTTGCCGAAGCTGCATGGTGCGCTTCTCAAGAATGAGCAGGATGTGCAGCTTTTCGAACGTCTGGCATTCCTAGCCCGCAGCCGCAGTTAGGTCAGTTTCCGGAAAGCCTGATCCCGCCCTTACGGCTGGCGGAATGACCACAGACCGGCTAGCTTCACGGCAATAACGGGAGGCAGGCATGATCAGCGGTTTGGAGATTCAGCCGGAGAGAGTCCGTTGCGAGTAGTTCTTCCGGGCTGTTTCTTAGTTCTCGCCCTCTTTCTGGGTGCCTGCGCCGCCCCAACGGCCCGCCCGGTCACAACGCGCGCGGTCGCGAGCGACATCCCCCTGCCCCCGATGCGGCGGTTCGGGACCACGGTGGTCGCGCCACCCGCCAGATCGAATGCCGAAATGATGCAGGATTTCCTCGATCTTGCTTTCCAACTGGAAAGCGGCCGCAGCCTGCCGGTCCTCACGCGCTTTGAGGGGCCGATCAATGTCCGGATGACCGGCCCGGTGCCGCCCAGCGCACAAGCCGATCTGACCCGCGTCCTCGGACGCTTAAGGGCAGAGGCCGGAATACCGATCCGGCAGGCAAAGGGCGAAGCGGCGGAAATCACCATCGAGTTCCTGCCCCGCCGCACCATGCAACGGCTGGTCCCGCGCGCCGCGTGTTTCGTGGCGCCCCGCGTTAGTTCCTGGACCGAATACCGCCGGGCGGGGCGCAATGCGCTCGACTGGACGACGCTTACCGTGCGGCGGCAGAGTGCGATCTTCATCCCGAACGACACCGCGCCGCAGGAAATCCGCGATTGCCTGCACGAGGAACTGGCACAGGCGCTGGGGCCGTTGAACGATCTCTACCGGTTGCCGGATTCGGTTTTTAACGACGACAATGTGCATACGATCTTGACCGGCTTCGACATGCTGATGCTGCGCGTCTACTACGCGCCGGAACTGGCAAACGGCATGAGCCGGAGCGAAGTCGCGGCCCGCCTGCCCCGCATTTTCGCGCGGCTCAATCCGCGCGGCGAGGGCCGCCCGGGCCGCATCGCTGACCCCGCTCCGCCCGCCTTTGGCAGGGCTATCGAAACCGCCCTCGGTCCCGGCACCTCGCCCGGCCGCCGCCGGGGCGCGATCCGCGAGGCGCTGGCCATCGCACAATCGCGAAGCTGGACCGATGCGCGCGCGGGGTTCGTGTGGCTGGCGCTTGGACGCCTGTCGCTGGGCCATGACGCGGAAGAGGCGCGCGATGCCTTCCTTCAGGCTTCGACCATCTATCACAACAACCCGGGCCTCGCCCTTCAGGCCGCCCATGCCGATATGCAACTGGCCGCTTTCGCCCTGTCGAACGGACAGCCCGACGTCGCGATTGGCCTGGTCGACCGGTCGACGCGGGTCGTGGCCGCAGCCGAAAACGCGGCCCTCCTCGCCAACCTTTTGATGGTCAAGGCTGAGGCGCTCGACCTCCTTGGCCGTCACACCGAGGCGCGGATCGTGCGGCTCGACAGTCTCGGCTGGGCACGCTATGGCTTCGCCTCCGATGCCGAGGTGGAGGAGCGTCTGCTGAACGTCGCCTCCCTGTCCCCGGCGCAGCCAAGGAGGCGTCAATGATCTTCTTTCCTGCCATCGTCATAGGCGCGGCGATTGGCTGGTACCGGGCCACGAAACGCGGCGGCAACCGGCTGGACAAACTGCAATATGCCGGCAGCCACGCGATCCTTTTCGCGATCCTCGGCCTTTTCGCCACGATCATCTACCACCGCATGACCTGAGCCGATGTTCCTGCGCTTCTTTGAGACCCTGAGGAAGACCGGAGTCCCGGTCACCTTGCGCGAATATCTCGGCTTTCTCGAAGGCATGGCGGCGGGGCTCGTCACCTACGACATCGAGGGATTCTACTACCTCGCGCGCACCGCCATGGTGAAGGATGAACGCCATCTTGACCGGTTCGACCGCGCCTTTTCCGAGGCGTTCAAGGGGCTGGAGGCGATCACCGCCGACCAGGTGCTGGAGGCGATCGATCTGCCCACCGAATGGCTCGAACGACTGGCAGAGAAGACGCTGAGCGAGGAGGAGAAGGCGCAGATCAAGGCGCTCGGAGGGTTTGAAAAGCTGATGGAGACGCTGAAGAAGCGTCTGGAAGAACAGAAGGGCCGGCATCAGGGCGGATCAAAATGGATCGGCACGGCGGGCACCTCACCCTTCGGGGCCTATGGCTACAATCCCGAAGGCGTCCGGATTGGCCAGAAGGAAAGCCGCCATCAGCGGGCGGTCAAGGTCTGGGACCGGCGGGATTTCAGGAATCTCGACGACAGCGTCGAACTGGGCACCCGCAACATCAAGGTGGCATTGAAGCGCCTGCGCCGCTGGGCGCGGGAAGGCGCGGCGGAGGAACTGGATCTGCCGGAAACCATACGCGCCACGGCCGAACACGGCTATCTCGACGTCAAGACCCGGCCCGAGCGGCACAATGCGGTGAAGGTTCTGCTCTTTCTCGATGTCGGGGGCTCGATGGACCCCTTCATCAAGGTGGTTGAAGAGCTTTTCAGCGCCGCGCGGGCCGAATTCAAACATCTGGAATACTACTACTTCCACAATTGCCTCTACGAAGGTCTCTGGCGCGACAACCGCCGCCGCTGGGACGCGCAGACCCCGACCTGGGAGGTCCTCAGGACCTATGGCGGCGACTACAAGGCGATCTTTGTCGGCGACGCCTCCATGTCGCCCTATGAGATCGCCTATCCCGGCGGCGCGAATGAACACTGGAACCCCGAGGCCGGGCAGGTCTGGCTGACCCGCGCCCGCGAACACTGGCCCGCCAATGTCTGGCTGAACCCCCTGCCCGAGCGGCACTGGCAATATACCCAGTCGGTCGGCATGATCCGGCAGATCTTCGACGGTGCCATGTTTCCGCTGACCCTCGAAGGGATCGGTCGCGCGATGAAGTCGCTGACGTGACCAACGGGCCTTTGCTCTGTTCCGCCAAGCCCCCATATTGATCCCATGCTGAAGCTGACCCCGATCCTGATTGCCGTCCTATATGGCCTCGCCATGTACCGCTTTTCCGTCTGGCGGACGAAACGGGTGCTGGACGAGCGGTCGACCGAACTTGCCGATCCCCGGCTCACGGCGCTGACCCGGCGGCTGGCCGAGGCTTTGGGGGTCGCGCGGGTGCCAGTGCATATCTATGAGATTGCCCCGGTGAATGGATTGGCCGCGCCGGACGGGCGAATCTTTATCACAAGGGGGTTTTTCCAGAAATACACCGAGGGCGCGGTGACGGCGGAAGAAATGGCCAGCGTCATCGCCCATGAGTTGGGGCACGTGGCCCTTGGTCATTCGCGACGGCGAATGATCGACTTTTCCGGCCAGAACGCGATCCGTGTGGTCCTGGCCACCGTCCTTGGACGCTTCCTGCCGGGCATCGGTGTCTATCTGGCCGGGCTTCTGACTACGATGCTTGCCGCACGGCTTTCGCGCCAGGATGAGTATGAAGCGGACGAATATGCCTCGGCCCTGCTGGTAAAAGCGGGAATCGGGACGGGACCGCAGAAATCGCTCTTTGAGAAACTAGAAGGCCTGACCGGCATAGCAGGTGCAGCGCCCGCCTGGCTCATGAGCCATCCGAAGACGTCGGACCGCATTGCTGCCATCGCCCGAAATGAAAAACGCTGGGGCGTTCCTGCACCTTTGTAAGGGACGGCGTTTCAAGAACCCCAAGAAACGGCTTTGCATCGTGACAGTGCCGAGGAACTGCAGACGCATTGACCGCGACTACTGATCCTTCCGGTCCAGTTCCAGCCAAAGCTTGCCTTCCTTGTAGCCGCCGCGGATGAGATAGCCCGGCTGCTTCAGTTCGGGATAGTTCGCCGCCCAATCGCGGTAACGGTCGTTTGTCACGATCCGCGCGTTCAGGAAGCGTGCGGCTTCAAGAATCGTGGGGTCCGCCGGGGTGCCCTTGTCCACGACTATGACGCGGTCACTTGGCAATCCCAGAAGTTTACCCATCGCCGAGTTGTGTTTGTACTTCCCGGTCAGAATATGACCTGCATTCGCATCGAAGATAACACCGGCCTTGTAACCGAGCGCCGATATCCGGTCGACAATCTCACGCACCGTCGCAAGTTGCGGCGTGCCCTCTTTCCAGTGCATCGCGTTCGAGCCGTCGATGACAATCAGTTTTCCCGCCGCCTTCTCGCGCGCCTCGCGAAGGCGTAGTTCGGCCCGGATCAGAACAACCAGGCTGAAGAAAAGGCTCGGCCACGCCACCAGCAGCATGTCCGAAAAATCAGGCAGAAAATATCCTGCGGCGAGGCCGGCAAGGGAAAATATCAGAACAATAATCGGACCAATCATGGTCCAAGCCTACGCTGTCGCGGACAACTTTCAATACCGACGTAGGCGAAACCTGCCCCGAAACACGGAAAGAGGAAAATACGCAATCGTTCTGACGATTGTGTCAATGGCGTCGGCAATCCGGATCAGTCAGGCGGCGGCGCCCCACCGGTGGCGCTGCGGTCGGCGATGAAGCGCGCGATACGATGGCCCCGGCCGATGGCCCCGTCGGGCGGTTCGAACTCTGCCAGCACGTTTTGCCAGATCGCCGTCGCGCGTTCGGTCGATGTCCGTTCGCCCGCCGCCGCCCAGCTGCCATGGTTTGACAGATCCGCAACCAGCGGCGCATAGAATGCGGTGGAGAAGCGGTCCATCGTATGACTTGTCGCGAAGAAATGCCCGCCGGGTTGAACATCGGCCAACGCCTGCCAGCCGAGATCGTCCGGCGCGGAGGCAAGCGGGGTGCAAAGCTCGGCGATGATCTGCAACGCCTCGATATCATTGATGAACTTCTCGTATCCGAAGGTCAGCCCGCCCTCCAGCCAACCAGCGGAATGCACCGTCAGCGTCGCATTGGCCGCAAGGTTGGCCCAGAGGCCCATATGGTTTTCCCCGGCCGCCTGCATGTCGGCCACGTTGGAGGCTGACCCGGCCGCCGAGCGCCACGGCATTCCGACGTGACGGGCAAGTTGCCCGGTGCCGATGGCCAGCCGGATATGGGTCGGCGTGCCGAAGGCCGGGGCGCCAGATTTCATGTCGACGTTGGACGAAAACCCGCCATAGCTGACCGGTGCGCCGGACTTTACAAGCTGCGCCAGCGTGATCCCGGCGAGACATTCCGCATGTTGCAGCACCAGCGCCCCTTCGACCGTCACCGGCGCCATGGCCCCGGCAAGGCAGAACGGCGTGATGATCGACAATTGCCCGGCGCGGGCGAAGTCGATGATCCCCTCGGCCATCGGTTTGTCGAGCTGACGCGGCGAGTTGGTATTGATCACCGTCGTCGCCCATGCTCCATCGGTGAAATCGTCCTCTGACAGCCCCATCGCAAGGCGGATCATCTCGAAGCTGTCCTCGATCTGCCCCCGCCCCCGCGCATAGACGAAAAGCGGCTTGTCCGAGAGCGTGAGCTGGCCCCGCATCATCGCGTAGTGCCGAAGATGCGCGGGCACATCCTGCGGTTCGGCCGAGGGGCCCAGCTTGTGGATCACGTCAAAGCTCTGGTGCAACTTCAGCGTCTCTTCGAACGTCGCCAGATTGCCGGGACGCCGACCGCGGATTCGGTCGGTCGCGTTGGGACAACCGCCCGCGGGCGAGAAGATCAACGCCCCTTCCTCGTAGACCAGTTCACGTTCGGGGTTCGGCGCGCGCATCCGGATCGACTTCGGCGCAGTGGCGAGCGATGCCGCCACCATGTCGCGGCCAATGCGGACCATCTCGGTCCCCTCATCGACGATCGCCCCGCCGGATGCATAGATCGCGCGGGCCTCGGGCAGAAGAACGCGAAGGCCGAGGTCCTCAAGCAGCCGCAGCGCCATGTCGTGAATGGCGGCGACGGCGTCCTCTGACAGCACTTTCTGCGCCGTGAATGGATGCCGCAGACGCTGGTAGTCCACGTTGCGAACGGGTGGATCGCCGCGTCGTACAGCGCGGCCCTTGCGGCGGGATGTCTTGTCCATCGGAACTCCTTTCGCAGCGAGCCTTTCAGCATGCCGCCACGCAATCTCGTCCGATTGCGACATGCAAACACCCGCATTCTGGACAAAGAACCGGGGCACAGATTTTATTTTTTCCACCCCCTTGCGGATACTGGTACCGCATCAGCATTTCAGGCCGGTCGGGTTCAACGAAACAACAGGGACATCATGCTCACGATTTGGGTGCCGCTACTCAGCGGTCTCGTTCTTCTTGTCGTTGGTGGCGAGTTTCTGGTCCGTGGCGCCGTGCGCGTCGCCGAACGGCTGGGCGTGTCGCCGCTGGTAATCGGCCTGACCCTCGTCGGGTTCGGCACCTCCACACCAGAACTGGTGACCTCCGTGCGCGCGGCACTGGCCGATGCCCCCGGGATCGCCTACGGCAACATCGTCGGTTCAAACATCGCCAACGTTCTGCTTATTGGTGGTTTGGCCGCGCTTCTGGCCCCGATTTCGGTCGGCTCGGCTGCACTGAAACGAGACGGCGGTGTCATGATACTGGCTGCGGTCGCATTCGTCGCGCTCGCGGCAAGCGTTTCCATGTCCCGCGTCGTCGGATTTGCATTCGTGATCGCACTGGCGCTTTACATCTACGCTTCGTTCCGAATGGAACGAAACACGACGGGAAGGGAACACGGTGCTGCCTATGAAAAGGCAGCGGCGCTCGAAGCCATTGACCCGGCGGTCGTCCCGGATGGACCGGACGGACCCGGGCTCTGGCCGTCGGTCGCGACGGCTCTCGGCGGGCTCGTGCTTGTCGTGCTGGGCGGTGGACTGCTCGTCGACGGGGCTGTCGCGCTGGCACGGTCCATGGCGATCTCCGAGACCGTTATCGGCCTGACAATCGTCGCCGTAGGTACCTCGATGCCGGAACTGGTCACTTCGGTCGTCGCGGCGATCCGCCGCCAGTCTGATGTGGCCTTTGGCAACATCGTTGGGTCGAACATCTATAACCTTCTGGGCATTGGGGGGATCACGGCGCTGATCGCCCCGACCGAGGTCCCCTCCCAGATCGTCGCGTTCGACAATCCGGTGATGCTGGGTGTTTCCTGCATTCTGATCGGCTTCGCCTTTACCGGCCTCAGTATCACTCGGCGCGAGGGGGCCGCGCTGCTGGCGGGGTACGGGGTCTATCTGTGGTGGATTTGGCCGGCCTGATCTTGGCCCGTCAGACACCGAGATGCCGGTTCACCACGTCCTCACCCAGCCCGGACATTGGCCCCTGCCACACTGCCTGCCCGCGTTCGAGGATCACCGCCCGGTCGGCGACACTGCCGAGTTCCTTCAGCGACTTGTCGATGACGAGGATCGAAACCCCCTGCCCCTTCAGGGCCCGGATCGCCGTCCAGATTTCCGCGCGCACCACGGGGGCCAATCCCTCGGTCGCCTCGTCGAGGATCAGAAGGCGCGGATTGGTCAGCAGCGCGCGGCCGATGGCCAGCATCTGCTGTTCGCCCCCCGACAGCGTCCGCGCCGCCTGCCCCATCCGCTCCCCCAGACGCGGAAAAAGCTCAAGAACGCGCGGAAGCGTCCAATCGCCCGGCCGGGCGGCAACGGAAAGGTTTTCCGCCACCGTAAGCGGCGCGAAACAGCGGCGCCCCTCGGGCACCAGACCCAGCCCGGCTTGCGCGGCGCGGTGCGAGGGTAGCCGCGCGATATCGCGGCCCGCGAAGGAAAGCGTTCCGCCGGTCAAGGGCAGCATCCGCATGATCACCCGAACCGTGGTCGTCTTGCCCATGCCGTTCCGGCCCATCAACGCCAGAACCTGACCTTCGTCGAGCGACAGCGTAACGCCAAAGAGCGCCTGCACGGCACCGTAGCCCGCCGTGACATCCCTCAGGTCAAGAAGCGCGGTCATGCCTCTTCCCCCAGATAGGACCGACGCACCTCGGGATTGGCACGGATCTCGTCCACCGTTCCCGTGGCAATAACGCGGCCATAGACCAGAACCGAGATCCGGTCGGCCAGCGCAAAGACCGCGTCCATGTCGTGTTCGACAAGCAGGATCGGCGCCTCGACCTTCAGCTCCTCGAGGATAGCCGTCAGGTCTCGCGCCCCTTCGGTGCCCATCCCCGCCATCGGTTCATCGAGAAGGAACGCGCGGGGACGCATGGCGAGCGCCATGGCGATCTCCAGTCGCCGCCGTTCGCCATGGGCCAGGTCGGCGGCCTTCACCGCCGCGCGTCCTTCAAGCCCGGACTGCTGGATATGGAACAGCGCCGGGGCGGTGAGGTTGCGATCGGAAAGCGCCGGTCGGAAAAAGCGGAACGACGCACCCGAGGCCCCCTGCACGGCCAGCATCACGTTTTGCAGGACGGTGAAGCCGGGGACCACGGAGGAGACCTGAAAGCTGCGCGCCAGACCGAGCCGGGCGCGATCGGCGGGACCGAGATCGTCAATCGCCTGACCCTCAAACGTCACGCTGCCGCTGTCGGGCCGGATCTCCCCCGCGATCTGCTTGATCAGTGTCGATTTACCGGCCCCGTTCGGACCGATCAGCGCGTGAATTTCCCCGGGGCGCAGGTCCAGCGATACATCGTCAGTCGCCTGCAGCGCACCGAAGCTTTTCGACAGGTGGCTGAGGACCAGGATCGGCTCAGACATGGCCGCGCCTTCCCAGTGCCAGCCCCATCAGCCCCTTGGGTGCAAAGAGGACAATGAGGATCAGCATAAGGCCCAAGAGCGCCTGCCAGTGATCGCTGACAGGACCAAGCAGGTATTCGAGCGCGATGAAAACGGCAGCCCCGGCAACCGGTCCGGCCAGCCGCCCGACACCGCCGAGGATAACGAAGATCATGATCTCGCCCGACATGTGCCAGCTGAGCATGGCCGGGCTGACAAACCGGTTGAGATCGGCGAAGAGCGCACCGGCCAGACCCGCGACCATGCCGGACAGGACGAAGGCGGTCAGGCGGATGGCGAAGGGCTTGATGCCCGAGGCGATCACCCGCGTTTCGTTCTCCTTCGCCGCGCGCAGCGCGAGACCAAAGCGGGACTGCGTGAGAAGCGCCACGAGGATCATCGTGATGCCGAGGACTGCGGCGCAGATGCCGAAGAACTGCAGAGGCGCAAAGGTGTTCGCGCCGGAAAAGGTGTTCCTTACATAGAAGGAAAGCCCGTCCTCGCCGCCATAAGTCGGCCACGAAATGGCGAAGTAATAGAGCATCTGCGCGAAGGCCAGCGTGACCATGATGAAGTATACGCCGGTCGTGCGCAGGGAAAGCGCACCAATGACCAAAGCCGCGAAGCCAGCGACAAGAATGGCGAAAGGCCAGATCGCCAGCATCTCGTTCGTGCCCATCATGGTAAAGGGAAAGGTCACCACAGGGGCGCCGCTGGCCGCGTGGCTTGCCAGGATTGCGGCGACATAGCCGCCTAGCCCGAAGAAAGCGGCATGGCCGAAAGACACGAGGCCGCCATAGCCGAGCGCCAAGTTCAGCCCAACGCCCGCAAGGCCGAAGATCGCAACCTTGGTGGCGAGCGTGACGATGTAGGGGTTGCCCGTCAGGTCGGCGATCACCGCAACGGCAATCAGCGCGGCAAAAACCAGAAAGTTGGGAACGGCACCGGTCAGCCTCATGCCCGCGCCCCGTAAAGACCCGTGGGCCGCCAGATCAGCACCAGCGCCATCAGCACGTAGATCAGCATCGAGGCCAAAGCCGACCCTACCGATGTCGCGGCCGATGCCTCCATGAAGCGGGCGAACAGCCCCGGCAGCAATGCCTTGCCCAGCGTATCGGTCATGCCGACGAGAAGCGCACCAATGAGTGCCCCCCTGATCGAGCCAATGCCGCCAATGACGATCACCACGAAGGCGAGGATGAGAACAGGTTCCCCCATCCCGACCTGCACGGATTGGACCGAGCCGACCAGCGCCCCGGCCAGCCCTGCCAGTGCAGCACCAAGGGCAAAGACCATCGTATAAAGCTTCGCGATATCGACGCCGAGGGCGGCGATCATCTCACGATCTGCCTCGCCCGCCCGGATGCGGATGCCGAGACGCGTCCGGCCGATCAGCCAGAAGAGGCCAACCGCGACCATTGCCCCGATGAAAATGATCGCGAGCCGGAAAGCCGGATAGACCAGCCCCCCGGGCAGCGTCATGGCGCCGGACAGGACCGGAGGCAGGGAGAGGTAAAGGGGAAACGACCCGAAAAGCCAGCGCGTGCCTTCGGAAAAGACAAGGATCAGTGCGAAGGTCGCCAGAACCTGATCGAGATGATCGCGGGAATAGAGACGTCGGATCACCACGATCTCCACCATCGCTCCCAAAGCCGCTGCAGCCGCAAGGCTCGCCGCAAGGCCCAGCCAGAACGACCCCGTGGCCGCCGCCACCGCCGCACAGGCAAAGGCGCCCACCATGTAAAGCGAACCATGGGCAAGGTTGATCAGCCCCATGACGCCGAAGACCAGGGTCAGCCCGGCGGCCATGAGAAACAGCATCATCCCGTATTGCAGGCCGTTCAGGACCTGCTCGGCCAGAAGCAGCATGTCAGGAAATCCCCGAAAGGCGGGCCGGGGTCAGCCCCCGGCCCGAACCCGTCACATCTTGCAATCAGCGGCGTAGGCGTCGCCGCGATCCTCAAGGGCGGTCCCGATGATCTTGTTGGTATAGACTTCGCCCTCTTTCACCACCTCGCGGACATAGATGTCCTGGATCGGGTGATGGTTCGGCCCGAAAGCGAAATCGCCGCGCACAGAGGCAAAATCGGCCGCCTCCAGTGCCGCACGGAACGCATCGGCATCCTTCACATCGGCCTTGGCAATAGCCGACAGAAGCAGGTTCGCGGTGTCATAGCCCTGGCTGGAATAGAGCGAGGGCAGACGGCCATATTCCGCCTGATAAGCCTCGACAAAGGCGGCGTTGGCCGGATTGTCGATATCCTTGTTCCATTGCGACGTGTTCTTGACGCCAAGTGCCGCGTCGCCAACCGCCTGAAGGATGTTCTGGTCAAACGAGAAGGCCGGGCCGACAAGCGGGATATCGACCCCGGATTCGGCATATTGCTTCATGAAGGCGATGCCCATGCCGCCGGGCAGGAAGAAGAAGACCGAATCCGCGCCCGAGTTGCGGATCTGCGCGATCTCGGCGGCATAATCGGTCTGGCCAAGCTGGGTATAGACCTCACCCGCGGCGGCACCTTCATAGAACCGCTTGTAGCCCGCGATCGCGTCGGTGCCCGCCGGATAGTTTGGCGCAAGCATGAAGGAATTCGCATAACCCGCTGAATTCGCGTAAGCTCCGGCGGCTTCATGCAGGTTGTCGTTCTGCCATGCGACGTTGAAATAGTTCTTGTCGCAGCCTGCACCCGCCAAGGCGGACGGCCCGGCATTGGGCGAGAGGTAGAACTTTCCCTGCGCCACAGCGGCGGGGACAACGGCCATCGCGAGGTTCGACCAGATGATACCAGTCAGCACATCGACCTGATCGGACTGGATCATCTTGTCGGCGATCTGCACCGCGATATCGGGCTTCTGCTGATCATCCTCGACGATCAGTTCCACATCACTCGTCCCGGCCATTTTCAGCGCCAGCTGGAACCCGTCGCGCACGTCGATGCCAAGACCCGCGCCGCCGCCGGAAAGCGTGGTGATCATGCCGACCTTGACGCCCTCGGCATGGGCCATGCCAGCCGTCAATGCCAAAGTGGCAAGCCCCGCGATCAGTTTTCCCTTCAGTGTCATCATTTTCTCCCTGTTTTCATCTTTTGCCGCATTTCTGCGCGTTTAGCGGGCCACGTCCAGCCCCTTCAGTGTTTTTCCCTAAGCCGGAACCTCTGGATCTTGCCGGTCGCGGTCTTCGGCAGCGCGCCGGTAAAGACGATGCGGCGCGGATATTTGTAGGGCGCGATGGTCTGCTTGACGTGCTCCTGCAAGCGCAGAACCGTTGCCTCGTCCGGCCGAACGCCCTCGACCAGAACCACATGCGCTTCGACAATCTGGCCCCGCGCCTCGTCAGCAGCACCGATCACCGCGCATTCCAGGACATCGTCATGGGCCAGCAGCGCCGCCTCCACCTCGGGTCCCGCGATGTTGTAGCCTGACGACACGATCATGTCGTCGTTGCGCGCTGCGAAGTGGAAATAACCGTCCTCGGTCTGCACGAATGTATCGCCCGTGATGTTCCAGCCGTTCCGGACGTAGTTCCTCTGTCGGTCATCGGCGAGGTAACGACACCCGGTCGGCCCCTTCACCGCCAGCCGGCCGGGCGTTCCGCGCGGGCATTCGTCACCATTCTCATCAACCACCCGCGCCTCGTATCCCGCGACCGGCTTGCCGGTTGAGGCGGGGCGATGATCGTCGAAACGGTTGGTCAGGAAAATATGCAGCATCTCGGTCGCGCCGATCCCGTCGAGCATCGGCTTGCCGGTCTTTGCGATCCATTCATCATAGACCGGCGCAGGCAGCGTCTCGCCCGCACTGACGGCTGCGCGCAAGCTGGAGAGGTCCGCTCCCTCCTCCATTGCCTTCAGCATCACCCGATAAGCCGTTGGCGCCGTAAAACAAACCGTCGCTTTGTACTGCTGGATGATGGAGATCAGGTTGGGCGGCGTCGCCTGTTCCAACAGCGCCGCCGCCGCGCCGAAGCGCAGGGGAAAGACGGCCAGCCCTCCAAGCCCGAAGGTGAAGGCCAAGGGCGGAGAGCCGACAAACACATCCTCCGGCACGACTTTCAGCACTTCTCTGGCGTATCCATCCGCAATGATCATCAAGTCGCGGTGAAAATGCATCGTGGCCTTCGGCTCCCCCGTCGTGCCCGATGTGAAGCCCAGAAGCGCCACATCGTCCCGCCCGGTCTGCACCGCCTCAAACCGCACCGGCTTGCCTAGGGCTGCACGATCCAATTCGGCGTCATGGTTGGCGGTGCCGTCAAATCCGATCACCTTCCTGAGGAAACGTGACCCCTTGGCGCAGGCCACCATCTCATCCATCAGGCGCGTATCGCAAAGAGCGAGCGCCACCTCAGCCTTGTCGACAATCTTCGCCAATTCGCCCGCACGCAGCATGGGCATCGTGTTGACCACAACCGCACCCGCCTTGGTCGCGGCCAGCCAACAGGCCACCATCGCAGGGTTATTGGCAGAGCGGATAAGAACGCGATTTCCTGGCTTTATCCCGTGATCCTCAACCAAAACATGGGCAATACGGTTCGACCAGTCGGTAAGTTCCTTGTAGGTGCGGATGCGGCCATTGCCGATGAGCGCGGTGTGGTCGCCAAAGCCTTTCGCAACCATCGCATCGGTCAGTTCGACAGCGGCGTTCAGATGGTCGGGATAATCGAACCCCTCCAGCCGCATCTCGGGCCACTGATCCGCCGGTGGCAGGTTGTCACGGGCGAAGCTGTCGGTATGGGCGCTTGGTCCCAGCATTCTCTCCTCCCCTCACTCCGGCACGACGGCCGTTGCCTCGATCTCCACCCTGGCGCGGTCCTCGACCAGGGCCACGACCTGCACCAGGGCCATCGCCGGGTAGTGCCGACCGATGATCTCACGATAGGCCGCGCCGATCTCGGGCAGGCTGGCCAGATAGTCGCGCTTCTCTGTGACATACCAGGTCAGCCGCACCAGATGCTCCGGTCCCGCGCCCCCTTCGGCCAGCACAGCAACAACGTTCTTCAAAGCCTGCGCCACCTGTCCTGCGAAGTCGTCAGTCTCAAAGGCGCAATCCGCGTTCCAGCCGATAAGCCCGCCGGTAAAGATCATCCGGCCCGTGGCGGCGACGCCATTGGCATAGCCCTTCGCTGGCTTCCAATGCGCCGGATGCAGAATCTCGTGCGGGCTCATGGCGCCTCCTCCAGATGTGCCGCCAGCGCGTCGGCCAGCGACTTGGGCCACCGCGCAGGTTTCAGGCCCGGCCCTGTCCAGACGATGACCTGCCGGACGGTCAGCCGCTTTTCTGCGCCACAGGTGACAAGGGTTTCAAATGTCGCGCTCGATCCGCCGATCCGGCGAACCGTCAGCGTGAATGTCAGCACCTCACCCAGACGCGAGGGCGCGTGGAAGTCGACATCCAGATGCGCCGTCGGCACCCCGCAGCCTTCCTCGATATGGATACGTGCAAAGGAATAGCCCAAAGCTTCGGCAAAGAACGCCTCGACCATCGCATTCAGCATCTCGAAATAGCGCGGGTAAAAGACGATCCCGGCAGGGTCGCATTGCCCGAACTGGACGGTGAAATCGCGGCGATAGCTCATGTCAGCAGGCTCCGCGCGATAACCAGCCGTTGCACATCGCTGGCGCCTTCATAAATGCGCAGCGCCCTGATTTCGCGGTAAAGGCTTTCGACCGCCATGCCGGTCCTGACACCGTCGCCGCCGTGCAGCTGCACCGCCATATCAATGACCTCCTGCGCCGCCTCGGTGGCATAGAGCTTGGCCATCGCCGCCTCGCGGCTGATCCTTGAAGCACCCATATCCTTGGCCCAGGCGGCGCGGTAGACGAGCAGCGCGGCCGCATCGATCTTCAGCGCCATGTCGGCCAGATGCCCCTGCACCATCTGGTAATCGGCGAGGATGCCGGAAGGCCGCGCCCGTCCGGCGCGGGCCAAGGCCTCGTCAAGCGCCCGGCGGGCAAAGCCCAAAGCCGCCGCCCCGACCGTCGGGCGGAAATGGTCAAGAACCGTCATGGCGATCTTGAACCCCTCACCCGCCTTACCGATCAGTGCGGCTTCGGGCAGGACAACCCGATCCATTCTGAGATGTGCCAAGGGGTGCGGCGCCATGACTTGGATGCGATCCACCACCGACAGGCCCGGCGCATCCGCTGGCATCAGAAAAGCGGAAAGTCCCTTCGCGCCCTGAGCCTCGCCTGAACGGGCAATTACGACATAGACATCGGCAATTCCACCATTGGAGATATAGGTCTTCTCGCCTGACAAACGCCAGCCACCGGAAACCCGCTCCGCCACAGTCGTCGTCGCCGCCACATCCGATCCCGCACCCGGTTCGGTCAGCATGAACCCTGCGATGGCCTTGCCGGCCCGCGTTCGCTCTAGCCAGCCCCGCTGCTCCGCCGTCCCGAAAAGGCTCACCGCCCCCATGCCCAGCCCCTGCATTGCAAAGGCAAAATCGGCCAACCCCTCATGCCGCGCCAAAGTCTCGCGGATCAGGCAGAGCGTTCTTATGTCCAGCCGTTCGCCCTCACCCGCGCCAGTGTGGTTCAGCCAGCCTCCTGCACCCAGCGCGCCGACCAGCGCGCGGCAGGCCCCATCCACATCGGAGTGATCCACCGGCAGATGCGCCGCACACCAGTCCTCCAGCCCCACCGACAGTTCACGATGGAAGGGCTCAAAAAATGGCCAGTCAAGATAGCTCGTGTCGCTCATCTCACTTTCTGTCCCAAAATACTCCGGGGGTCCGGGGGCTGGCCCCCGGTCCTCCCCTCAATCCCCCTGAAACTCGGGTTTCTTCTTCCCGACAAAGGCCCGGTAGGCCCGCTCGAAATCCCGCGTCGCCATGCAGATCGCCTGTGCCTGCGCCTCGGCCTCGATGGCCTCGTCCAGCCCCATTTCCCATTCCTGAAGAAGCTGCGTCTTGGTCACGCTATGGGCAAAGACCGGCCCGTCCGCCAGCGACCGCGCGAGCCGCATGGCTTCTTCCTCCAGCGCGTCGGCCGCGTGAAGAGTGTTCCAGAAACCCCAACGCTCTCCCTCCGCGGCCGTCATCGCCCGGCCGGTATAGAGAAGCTCTGCCGCCCGCCCCTGTCCAATAATGCGCGGCAGCATCGCGCAGGCGCCCATATCGCAGCCCGCCAGGCCGACTTGGGTGAAGAGGAATGCGCATTTCGCCGAAGGCGTCGCCAACCGCAGATCCGCGGCCATGGCAAGGATCGCCCCGGCACCGACACAGATACCGTCCACCGCCGCGATGACCGGCTTGCCACAATGCAGCATCGCCTTGACCAGATCGCCGGTCATCCGGGTGAAAGCAAGCCGGTCCTTCATGTCCATTCCGACCAGAGGGCCAATGATGTCATGCACATCCCCGCCCGAACAGAAATTGCCGCCATTCGATGCCAGCACGACCACATCGACATCCGTCGCATGGGCCAAAGCCCGGAACGTATCGCGCAGCTCGGCATAGCTCTCGAAGGTCAGCGGATTCTTCCGCTCCGGCCGGTTCAGCCGGATCGTCGCGACCCGGTCCGTCACGCTCCAGAGAAAATGGGCGGGCCTGAGCCCGGCAAGTTCGGTCATGCCTGCCCCCTCGCGCGTTTCATGATATCGGCCAATGTGTCGAGGTCGTTTTCATCGAGTGCGGCAAACAGCGTATCGACCTCGGCCTCGTGGTCCGCCGCCAGACCTTCGAACTGTGTCGCACCTGTGGGTGTCAGTGCTACATGCACCGTGCGCCGGTCGGCTTCGGACGGCGTGCGGCGCACCAGCCCCTCACCCTCCAGCCGGTCCACCACAGCGGTCGCATTGCCGTTCGAAACCAGCAGCATGCGGCTGAGTTCAGACATCGTGACCCCTTCGCGCCGCCGGTAAAGCGCGGCCATTACGTCAAAGCGTGGCAGGGTCGTGGCGTGATTCACCCGAAGGTATTCACGCAGATGGTTCTCCGCCGCGCGGGTCACACCGAGAAGCCTGATCCATGCCTTGAGCCGACGCTTCGACAGATCGCTCATGTCTCGCCCCCGGAGATTGCGATGGCCTGACCGTTCACGCCCTCCGATCCCGGACCGCAAAGCCACAGCGCGGCGGCGGTCACCTCGGCGGGCTGGATCAGCCGACCCTGCGGGTTCATCCCTTCCAGCGCCGTCCGCGCCTCTTTCTCGGTTCGGCCGGTCTTTTCGCGGATTACCGCAATGGTCTGCTCTGTCATCGGCGTATCGAGGAATCCCGGGCAGATCGAATTGACGGTCACCTCGCTGCGCGCGACCTCGAGCGCGAGTGAGCGCGTCAGCCCGATGACGCCATGCTTGGCCGCCGCATAGGGAGCAATCTTGGCATACCCCTTCAGCCCCGCAGTCGAGGCGACCGAAATCAACCGCCCCCAACCTGTCATCTGCAAAAGCCCGGCCCGGAGCGTCAGAAACACGCCCGTCAGGTTGACTGCGATCATCGCGTTCCACTGGTCGAACGTCGTCTTACGGAACGGCGCGGAATCTGCCGCCCCCGCATTGGCGATCACGATGTCGCAGGGTCCGGCAGCATCAAACATTGCGGCGACGGAGGCTTCGTCGGTGACATCGGCTGTCACGCAGCGGACATTTGCGAGTTCCGTGGCAACGTGCTCCAGCGGTTCCCGCCTACGGCCCGAGATAACCACTTCGGCTCCAGCCTCTGCAAAGCCGCGAGCGAGGTCAGCCCCAGCCCCGGTGCCTCCACCGGTGATCAGAACCCGCTTTCCGGTCATGCTCATGCCCGTATCGCCTCCTGCGCGCGTTCGGCAAGCCTGTAGGCCTGATCGCGGCCCGGCAGATAGGGCAGCGGCCAGTCCGTTCCCCTGTCGCCAAGCGCCACGGCGGCGTGCAGCGTCCAATAGGGATCGGCCAGATGCGGCCGGGCGAGGCAGACGAGGTCGGCCCGCCCCGCCATCAGGATCGAATTGACATGGTCCGGTTCATAGATATTGCCGACCGCCATCGTGGCGATGCCCGCCTTATTACGGATGCGGTCGGAAAACGGGGTTTGGAACATGCGGCCATAGACCGGCTGGGCGTCGGTCGAGGTCTGGCCGGCGGAGACGTCAATGATGTCGGCGCCCGCGGTGTGAAAGGCCTGTGCAATCTCCACCGCCTCTTCGGGTGTAACGCCGGCATCGCCGACCCAGTCACTGGCGGAGATACGGACCGACATGGGCTTGTCGTCGGGCCAGTTGGCGCGAAGGGCGGCAAACACCTCGAGCGGAAAGCGCATCCTGTTCTCAAGACCGCCGCCATACTCGTCACCGCGCTTATTGGACATGGGAGAGATGAACGAAGAGATAAGGTAGCCGTGCGCCGCGTGCAGTTCGATCATGTCGAAGCCCGCCCGGTTGGCCATCCGGGCGGCAGCGGCGAATTCATCCCGCACCCGGTCCATATCCCGGCGCGTCATCTCCACCGGCACCTGATTGGCTGCCGACCACGGGATGGCAGAGGCCGACATGACCGGCCAGTTACCCTCCTTCAGCGGCGCATCGCCCTCCTCCCAACCCACCTGAGTGGAGCCCTTTCGGCCGGAATGGCCGATCTGGCAGCACATTTTCGCGCCGCTTTCGGCATGGACGAAATCGACGATCCGCTCCCATGCCGCCTCATGTTGAGGCGCATAAAGGCCGGGGCAACCCGGGGTGATGCGGCCCTCGGCGCTGACGCAGGTCATTTCGGTATAGACCAGCCCTGCACCGCCCTTGGCACGTTCGCCGTAATGCACCAGATGCCAGTCGGTCGGACAGCCATCGACGGCGCGGTACTGCGCCATGGGCGAGACGACGACGCGGTTCTGCAACTCCATGCCCCGCAGGCGATAGGGCGCGAACATGGGCGCGCGGCCGGGCGCTCCGCCTGCCTCAGCCTGAAACCAATCCTCCGCCTGCCGCAGCCAGCCCGGATCGCGCAGGCGCAGGTTTTCATGGCTGATCCGCTGGGACCGGGTCAGCAGCGAATAGGCAAATTGCAAGGGCGGCATGTCGAGGTAACGCTCGACCTCCTCGAACCATTCTAGAGAGTTGCGCGCCGCCGATTGCAGGCGCAAAACCTCCAACCGCCGCTCCTCCTGATAGCGTTCGAACGCCGCTTCCATCGTCGGCTCCGAATGCAGGTAATCGGCCAGCGCGATGGCGCTGTCGAAGGCGAGGCGCGAGCCCGACCCGATGGAGAAATGCCCCGTCGCCGCCGCATCGCCCATCAGCACGACATTGCCGTTGTACCAGCGTTCGCAGATCACGCGCGGGAACTGCATCCAGACCGCCGATCCGCGCAGATGGGCCGCGTTCGACATGAGCGCATGGCCGCCAAGATGACGTTCGAAGATCCTACGGCAGGTCTCTACCGTCTCTTCCTTCGTCATCGCCTCAAAGCCCCAGCGATCCCAGGTCTCGGGCAGGCATTCGACGATGAACGTCGCGGTATTATCGTCGAATTGGTAGATATGCGCCCAGACCCAGCCATGTTCGGTCTTTTCAAAGATGAAGGTGAAGGCGTCGTCGAACTTCTGATGCGTGCCGAGCCAGACGAACTTGCAGCGGCGAATGTCGATATCGGGGCGAAAAACCCGTTCATATTCCGTGCGGACGCGGGAATTGATCCCGTCGCAGGCAACGACAATATCGTAGTCCTTGCGATAGGCCTCGGCACTCTCGAACTCCGTTTCAAACCGCAGATCTACGCCCAGTTCGCGGGCTCGCTCCTGCAGGATGATCAGCATCTGCCTGCGACCGATCCCGGCAAATCCGTGCCCACCGGACACCGTGCGATGACCGTCGTGGACAACGGCGATATCGTCCCAATAGGCGAAATGACTGCGGATCGCCTCGGTCGATTTCGGATCATTGCCCTCCATCCGCTCCAGCGCGTCATCCGACAGGACAACACCCCAGCCGAAGGTGTCGTTGGCGCGATTGCGTTCGAGGACGGTGACCTGATGCGCCGGGTGCCGCAGCTTCATCGAGATCGCGAAGTAGAGCCCAGCCGGGCCACCTCCGAGACACAGGACCTTCATTCCACTCTCCCTGACATCCAAGGAAAGATTTGCACTCGGCCACATTTATTTCAAGTTTAAAATTTCAGCATTAAAATGACCAGCGGCCCTACGGAATGCGCGACCTTGTGTGGCTGAAACGGAAATGCGGTCATGGTGCGATGGTGGGACGAAGCGGATTGTAGCGACACGTCATGTGCTGGTCACCGCCGGTGGCCGACCAGATGGCGGCCCCCGGCTGACATTGTGACTAGACGGCCTCCTTGGCCGTCTCGGGCCCAAAGATGTTCTTGATCTCGACGACGAGGTCGGCCGGAAAGCCACCATTTTCGGCATGACGGTAAATTGCCTCGGCGCTGTCCGCCTCGTGAATGCAATAGAGTTTGTCACCGGCCGCGTAAGTCCGGTGCCAGACATAGGGCACTCCGAGCCCCGCCACCACACCGTTCGACTTGGCCGAGATGTCCTTCAGTTCGGCACGGGTCAACGTGTCGGCGCCGGGGATATTCCTTTCGACGAGATACATGGTCATGCTGATGTCCTTTCCAATTTATCACAGGACCCTGACGGTAGTGGGCCAGGATTGATGTTCACGTGTGAGCCATCGAGAAATTCACTGGCGACATTCACACGGTTTTTCACACGGAAGCTGTGTTACCGTTCAACGCGACGCCCGCTGACGGAGTTTGCTGTGTGAAGATCTGTCTTGTCGGCAAGCCGAAGATCGTAGGACCAGACGGGAAACCCCGCCCGGTACCCGGTCAGCAGTCGTGGGCCGTTCTCGCCCGTTTGCTGCAAGCCAAGCGCCCGCTCAGCCGCCGCGAGCTTGCCTCTGATGTCTTCCCCAACACAGAGGACCCGCTGGGCGCGTTGCGCTGGTGTCTCGCGTCCCTCAGGCGGGCGACGGGCGCAGAGACTCTTCAGGGTGATCCGATTCAACTCAATTTACCCGAGGGGACGAGTGTCGATGTCTGGAACCTGAGCGACGCCGGCTGCGATGCGCCAGATTGCGGGAGTTTTCTGGAGGGTGTGGAACCCGTGGCAAGCGCCGAATTCTCGACTTGGCTGATGATCGAGCGCGAACACATTGCGGGCAAGATTTACGAACGCTTGCGTCGCGATTCCATAAAGTCGCTGTCCGTCGGCGATATTGACCGCGCTCTTGATCTAGCGATGCAAGCGGTGAAATGCCGCCCCCTGGATGAATCCGCACATATCATTCTGGTCAAATGCCTGGCCGCCTCCGGCAGCATCGCTTCGGCTGTCGCCCACGTGGACGCGACCGAAAAGGAGTTTTTGCGGGAAACTGGTGAAAGGCCGTCGAATGCACTCCGGGCCGCCGCACGAAAGACAATCGCAGATGCACCGGAGGGCGTTCCCAAAGGCGCGGTCGTGGATTCGCTAATCAAATCCGGCGTGGCCGCGGTTTCCGCCGGAGCGGTGGATGCCGGGCTCGACTGCCTGCGGCGCGCTGCTGCAGATGCCGAGGCGCTGGGGGACGAACATCTGGCCGCAAGCGCCCTTCAGGAACTTGGTTCCGCACTGGTTCACGCCGTTCGTGGCTTTGACGACGAAGGGGCAATCGTGCTGCGGCGGGCCGCCGACATCGCCGCACGAATCGGATCTTCGAAAATCGCGGCGAACGCGCTTTGCGAGATGGGATATATCGAGACGATGGCCGGTCGGCGCCCCTCAGCCGCCGCCTATCTCGGCGAGGCGATGACCTTTATCGACGACGACGCCGAAAGCCAGGCGAGAGTCCACGCGTTCACGGGGTTCAATCTGGTCGACTGGGGCCAGGTTGAACTCGGCTTGTTGCACTTCGAGCAGTCGCTCGAATTCGCCCGCAGCGCTGGCAACCGGCGCCGGGAGATTTGGTCTTTGGGAATAGGCGCATGGGGCAATATTTGTGCGGGCAGGCCCCAGGTCGCCCGCGACTGGTTGACGAATTGCCTTTCACTTTGCGACGATACGCGGTGGCTTGCGTTCCGTCCCTGGCCGGTTGCGCTGCTGGCCGAGACCCGGCTCATGCTGCACGAACCCGGAAACGCGGTGCAGGGCGACCTCGAGGAGGCGCTGGCTCTGTCCAACCAGCTTGGCGATCCATGCTGGCAGGCCGCCACCGCCCGGGCGCTCGGGTTGGTGCACATCGATACCAGCGGGCTCGATCAAGCTGACAAGTGGATGCGATATGCAAGAGAACGCTGCTGTTCGGTCACCGATCTCTATGCCGGGCTTCTGGTCGCAATCCTGTCAAGCCACGTCGACCTGCTTCAGAACGCCGGCCGGCACAGAGACGCGGCCGATGTCGCACGCGACCTTCTGTCGATCGCTGCGAAAACCCATGCGGACGCGCATCTGGAACTTGCCGCCGCGGCTATGAAATCCGGCGCGCCAACGGTGACTGACATCGATTAGACAGGCGTGGAAAATTCCGCAAGGACGGCAACGGACCATGTAGCACTGATGCGAGGGCGACCGGCCACATTCCTATTTCCGGCTTTCCGCTCCGGCAGAATTCCCGTAAACCGCGCATAAGCGCTGCCGGACAAAGAGAAATGACCCAGACCATCATCGAACGCTGCGAGGCCAAGGGCCTCAGGATGACCGAACAGCGCCGGGTCATCGCGCAGGTTCTTGAGGAGTCCGACGACCACCCCGATGCCGAAGTGCTCTATGCCCGCGCCTGCGCGATCGATCCGAAGATATCGCTGGCGACCGTTTACCGGACGCTGAAGCTCTTTGACGAATCCGGCATTCTCGACAAGCTTGAATTCGGCGACGGGCGCGCGCGCTACGAAGATGCCGAGCGCGCGCATCACGACCACCTCATCGACCTGACCACGGGCGAAGTGATCGAGTTCGTCGACCCCGAAATCGAGGCGCTGCAGGAAAAGATCGCAAAACGGCTCGGCTACCGGCTGAAGGGGCACCGGCTGGAGCTTTTCGGCGTTCCCGAAAAGCACGACGGCTGATCCCTTGCACAATCTCCGCGGCATCTTCCTTATCCTCTTTTCCATGGCCGCATTTTCGGTCGAGGATGCGTTCATCAAGGCGCTGACGGGATCGCTGCCGATCGGGCAGGTGATGCTGACGCTCGGCCTTGGTGGCGTATTCGTCTTCGCCGCCATTGCCGGCCCATCGGCCTGGCCCGGCATCGCCCGGGCCTTGTTCGTGCCACAGGTCGCCTTGCGCACGGCCGGTGAGGCCGTGGGCGCGGTGTCGTTCATCACCGCCCTGTCGCTCATCCCGCTCTCGACCGTCGCGGCCGTCTTTCAGGCAACGCCGCTTGCGGTCACGGCGGGGGCCGCGCTGATCTTCGGTGAGGCAGTCGGCTGGCGGCGCTGGAGCGCCATCGCGGCGGGTTTCATCGGCGTCCTGATGATCCTGCGGCCCGGGCTTGAAGGCTTCCGACCCGAGGCCGCGATCGTGCTGGTCACCGTCGTCGCCATCGCGCTCCGCGACCTCGTCACCCGGCGCATTCCCGCTCATGTCCCGTCTATCGCAGTGTCGTTCCACGGCTTCTTCGCGCTTGTCATTTCCGGCTCTGTGCTGCTTCTCTTCGGCCCCGCCCCCGTAACGCCCGAACCCGTCGTCTGGGCGCGGATGGGCGCCGCGATCCTCTGCGGCACGACCGGCTACTACGCCATCGTCGCGGCGATGCGGATGGCGGATGCCTCGGCGCTGATGCCCTTCCGCTATTCGCGGTTGGTCTTTTCACTGATCATCGGTGTCGTCGTCTTTGCCGAGCGGCCCGATACGATGACACTTGCCGGTGCGACCCTGATCGTCGCCGCCGCCTTCTACACCTATCTGCGCGAACGCCGCGCCATTGCCGCCCGACCCGCCTGAAGGGCTTTCCCTTGGGCAAAGGACGGCGTAAAGACCTCATCAAAACTCGTTTCCGCCAAAAGGACCGCTTTGCCATGAGCACCATCATTGACATCCATGCCCGCGAGATTCTCGACAGCCGGGGCAATCCCACGGTTGAAGTCGACGTGACGCTGGAAGACGGCACGATGGGCCGCGCCGCGGTGCCTTCGGGTGCCTCGACGGGTGCGCATGAGGCGGTGGAAATGCGCGACGGCGACAAGTCGCGCTACATGGGCAAGGGCGTTCTGGAAGCCGTCGCCTCGGTCAACGGCGAGATTGCCGAGAACCTTCTGGGCGAGGACGCGACCGAACAGGTCGCCATCGACCGGCTGATGATCGAACTTGACGGCACGCCGAACAAGTCGCGCCTAGGCGCAAATGCGATCCTCGGCGTCTCGCTCGCCGTAGCCAAGGCCGCCGCCGACTTCACCACCCAGCCGCTTTTCCGCTATGTCGGCGGCACCTCGGCCCGCATTCTGCCGGTGCCGATGATGAACATCATCAATGGCGGCGAACATGCTGACAACCCGATCGACATACAGGAATTCATGATCATGCCGGTGGCCGCCCCCGATATTCGGGGCGCGGTGCAGATGGGGTCCGAGGTCTTTCACACGCTGAAGAAGGAACTTTCAGCAGCGGGCCTGTCGACCGGCATCGGCGATGAGGGCGGCTTCGCGCCGAACCTGTCGTCAACCCGCGATGCGCTGGATTTCATCCTGAAGTCCATCGAGAAGGCGGGCTACAAGCCGGGCGAGGACATCTATCTGGCCCTCGACTGCGCCTCGACGGAGTACTTCAAGAACGGCAAATATGTGCTTTCCGGTGAGGGGAAAACCCTGTCTTCCGAAGAGAACGTCGACTACCTCGCCGCGCTGGTGAAGGATTACCCGATCATCTCCATTGAAGACGGCTGCGCCGAGGATGACTGGGCGGGTTGGAAACACCTGACGGATGTTCTGGGCAGCAAATGCCAGCTCGTGGGCGACGACCTCTTCGTGACCAATCCAGCGCGTCTGGCCGAAGGCATCGCCAAGGGCTGCGCCAACTCCATGCTCGTGAAGGTCAACCAGATCGGCACCCTGACCGAGACCTTGCAAGCCGTCGATATGGCGCACCGCGCGCGCTACACCAATGTCATGTCGCACCGTTCGGGCGAGACCGAGGACGCGACCATCGCCGACCTCGCCGTCGCCACCAATTGCGGTCAGATCAAGACCGGCTCGCTCGCCCGCTCTGACCGGCTGGCGAAATACAACCAGCTGATCCGCATCGAGGAAATGCTGGGTGAGACGGCGGAATATGCCGGGACGTCCATTCTGCGCGGCTGACACCGATGCAAGCAACAAACAAAACGCCCCGGTCCCCGTGCCGGGGCGTTTTGCTTTCGCAAAGGAACCCCGAACTGTGACACGAACCGCCATTATCATCACGGGTCTTCCGGCCAGCGGTAAGACCACTTTAGCCCGGGCACTGGGGCGGGCGCTTGGATGGCCGGTGCTCGACAAGGATGACTTCCTTGAAGCCCTCTTCAAACGGCATACCGTCACGACATCCGACCAGCGCCAGTCGCTGAGTCGGCAAGCCGATACCGCGTTCTGCGAGGCGGCGGCAAAGCCTGACTGCGTGATCCTCGTCTCGCACTGGCGCCCCCGACTGGGTCCAACGGACACCGGCACACCGACCGTCTGGCTGGAGACGACGTTTGGCCGGGTGATCGAAGTCTACTGCGACTGCCCCCCCGAACGGGCCGCCCGGCGGTTTCTGGACAGGCAGAGGCATCCGGGCCACCTTGACCATCTGAAAGATCGGGCAGCCATCTGCCGGCAAATGGAAGCGCTAAACGTTGGTTACCCTCTCGATCCGGGTCGAGTCCTGTCGATCTCTGCTGACGAGGTTATTGCCCCTGCCGATCTGGCTGACCTCACCACCCGCATCCAAAGAATTCTCTGTGCGTCCTGAATACTGTTGCTGTACCGCCTCTCGGCCAACCCCAATTTAAACAAGACCTGTCAAAGGCAATCGTCACAAGGGATCTGTTACAGGCAACCTTTACAGCGCGACCTTATGCTCCTGAACCGTGTTGCCGCCATCGACGACAATCAGTTGTCCCGTGACATAGCTCGCCTCTTCGGCGGCGAGGAACAGAACCGCATGAGCGACTTCCTCCGGCCTTCCTGGGCGACCAACGGGCGTGTAACGGCCTGCGATGATCTCGTCCTCGCTCGACGACCCGGTCTCGATCCATCCCGGCCCGACACAGTTCACCGTCACACCCTTGGGGCCGACATCAAGCGCCAGTGCCCGAGTCATACCTAGCAGCCCCGCCTTGGCTGCGGCATAGGTCGAGCTGGTCGTGATCCCAACCAGCGGCCCGGTGACTGACGACATCTGCACGATCCGCCCATAGCGCCGGGCACACATACCCGGCAACACCGCCCGCGTCAGGCGGAAGGCCGAGTTCAGGTTGATGTCGATACCGTAAGCCCAGTCGGCGTCGGATATTTCGGCAAGTCGCTGCCCTGCAACATCCACGCCGACCTGCACCATGCCCGCGTTGTTGATGAGGATGTCGATCGGCCCGAGCGCGGCCTCAGTGTCTCGGACGAGCCGCTCAGCCTCAGCGGTCGCACTCAGATCGGCGGTCGCGGCGAAACTGTTGTCCGGCCCAAGTTCATCCAGCCGATGGAATATCCTGTCGGTCGTTGAGCTTATCGCGACCTTTGCACCCGCTGCTTTCAAAACGCGCGCGCAGGCAAAGCCAATTCCCTCGGCACTCCCGGCGCCGGTTATCAGCGCCACACGCCCTGCCACACCTGCCATAATTGTCCCCCGTCATGTTCGACGCGAGGCTAGTCCGGCCTTTGAAAAATGCAATGCATTCAGATCAGCTGATATTTCCACGGCGGATCACGCGAGCGGAAAGCTCGGCATAGGCTTCGCGCCAGGTTTCCTCCAGTTCAGCAGTGAATGCTTCGCCCAGTTCGTTGCGCAACGTGTCGATCAGCGCTTCACCCATCGGTGCAAAATGCGCCGCCTTCACCCCCATCAGGGCATGACCCTTGCCAAGCTCCTCGAACCGGTCACCCAGTTTATCGGGATTTTCGATATTATCGATCACCATGCCGAGCGTTGTCATGAACTTCATGCCCTGTCCGGCCAAATCGTCGCGGAACATTGTCCTGAGCGACGGGTCCCGGGCAAAGAGCGCTTCGTAGAAATAGATGGATGCCGGTTCCAACCGCTCGCGCAATAGGGCAAAGCTTTCGCGGATCATGGCGGACTGGCGCGCTGAGATGGGCATCGGGCTCGTCCTTTGTTGTTATCGCTGGGGAAAGCCTGACAGGCCGGAATGGGCCCCGCCTTGACTCATCTCAAATGGCATTCGGGCGTTGCTGCCGCGCGCGGGGACAGGCAAGAATGGGCCATGACTGCTGATGACATCGTCGCCCTTCTCAATCTTTCACCCCATCCCGAGGGCGGCTGGTATCGCCAGACTTGGGTGGCTGAAGGCGACGGGCGGCCCACGGGAACCTGCATCTACTTCCTGCTGAAAGCGGGGGAGCGCAGCCAATGGCACCGGGTCGATGCGGCCGAGATCTGGCACCACTACGCCGGTGCGCCGCTGATCCTGTCCATGGCTGCAAGCGATGCCGGCCCGGCCTCGGACCATCGGCTTGGCCCCGATCTTTTGTCAGGAGAGCGCCCGCAGATCGTTGTGCCTGCCCATCACTGGCAGGCGGCGCGGACGACAGGGGACTGGACGTTGGTCGGCTGCACCGTCAGCCCCGGCTTCCGGTTCGAAGGTTTCGAACTGGCACCAGAAGGATTTGACATCCCAAGGGCTTAACCCGACCGCGCGAGTGCCTTGCCGAGACGGGGCAGCCGCGCGCGTTTCAGAAGCGGACGCAGCGGCTGCGGCTCACCCGACAGATGTTCGGCTTTCGCGCGCACATCCTCGACCACCCTTTCGACCGCTTCGGGGGACGACTGCCATAGACCAAGAAGAAAATGGTCGGGATCATCGCGCTTCAGCCCCTCCTCGGTCAGCGTATGGCGCGGAAAATCGCTGGCATTGAAGGTGACGATCAGGTCGGCGTGACCGGCGATGGCAGCGGCCAGCACATGAACATCGGCCGGGTCCGGCAGCCAAAGTCGCGCCTCAAGCCCCTCCCGCGCGGCAACACTTGCCTTTGGAAAGTCCACCCGCAACGCGGCGATTTCACCCCTCGCGATATCCTCCGCACCCCGACCGAGCTTGACCGTCGCCCTTGCCCATTCCTCTAAGATCCGGTCAGACCAAAGCGGTGTGTAAAGCCCGGCCCTGGCGACGCCGATTAAAATTTCGCGCAGCACGGTCGGGTAGAGGACGCAGGCGTCGAGAACGACCTTCATCCGTCGAGCCGGAAGAACAGCGCCTTGAGATAGCCGCTTTCGGCCAGTTGAGGCAGTTGCGGGTGATCCGGCCCGGCGAAACCGGTGTGCAGAAGCTGCCCCCGCCGCCCGCCGCGGCCGATACCGCGGGCCGAGGCGTTGCGGAACTGCGAGAGGTCGGCGGCGTGTGAGCATGAGCAGAGCGCGAGGTACCCCCCCGGCGCGACGAGCGGCGCGGCCAGCCGCGCCACACGCTCATAGGCCCGAAGCCCTGCCTGAAGCGCGGGTTTCGACGGCGCGAAAGCGGGCGGATCGCAGACGACGAGGTCGAATACCCCACCCTCCTGCCCAAGTTCCTCCATCACCGCAAAGGCATCGCCCTTGCGGGCCTCAAATCGGTCGCCGAAACCAGAGGCAGCCGCCCCCTGCCCCGCAAGATCAAGGGCCGCAGCCGAGGCATCGACCGCAAGCGCGCTCTCCACCCCACCCGCGAGCGAGGCCAGCGCGAAGCCGCCGACATGCGAAAAGACGTCGAGCATCCGCCCGCCCCGCCCCAGCCGCGCGGCAAAGGCGTGGTTATCGCGCTGATCGAAGAAAAGCCCCGTCTTCTGTCCGCCGATGAGGTCGGCCATATAGGTTGCCCCGTTCATCGGCACCGGAACAGGTGCGTCGAGCCCGCCGGACAGGATCACCGTTTCTTCTGCAAGTCCCTCCAGCCCCCGCGCCCGGCCGGTGCCGTTCTTGACGATCGCCGTGACGCCCGTGACATCCGCAAGCGCCCCGGCAAGATCGGAGATCATCGCCTCGGCCCAGGCGGCGTTGGGCTGGATCACTGCCGCATCACCGAAGCGGTCGATGATGACGCCGGGCAGTCCGTCGGCCTCAGCATGGATCAGCCGGTAAAAGGGCTTGTCATAAAGCCGGTCGCGCAAGGCCATGGCCCGGGCGATGCGTGCCGCGATCCAGCTACGGTCGATCGCTGTGCCCTCGTCGCGGTCGAGAACCCTGGCGATGACCTTGGATTTCGGATTGACCGTGACCACGCCCAGGGGCCGCCGCTCGGCATCTTCCAGCACCGCAATCGTACCCGGTGCCAGCGCCTGAGTGCGCCGGTCGGTTACCAGTTCATCGGCATAGACCCATGGAAAGCCATGACGGATCGCACGGGCCTCCCCCTTTGGACGCAAGCGGACGGTCGGATAGGCAGGGGACATCGGAGATTTTCCTGAGGACGGGGTTTCCCTTCCTCTAGTCGCTTCGCCGCTTAGGGGAAAGTCCGCTTCGGCGCTAAATTCCACATCATCTATGGCATGGTACGTCGCGATGTTATGCGCCAATCCTGTTCAGATGCTCCAAGTGCTTCACTTTCGGCTACCACCGGACCTACGCGGCAGTGCCGATATGCGCCCAGCGAAGATCCGCGGGAAACGTACTTGTTAGCGCTAACACATCATGCTATTGCGCCTCCGACCAGATAGGCTAACGAAAGCCGGACCTGACAGGAGCCGCCCATGACCCTGAACACGCGCCTTGCAGAGATCACCGACCGGATCGTGCAGCGCTCGGCAACAACGCGCCGCGCCTATCTGGACCGGATCGCCGAAGCGGCTGAGGCGGGACCGGCACGCGCACATCTGAGCTGCGGCAACCAGGCCCATGCCTATGCCGCCATGGGTGGGGACAAGGCCGATCTGGCGGCGGGACGCGCGCCGAATATCGGGATCGTCACCGCTTATAACGACATGCTTTCGGCCCATCAGCCCTACGAGGATTACCCGAAGCTGATCCGCGACACTGCCCGGCGCGCGGGTGCGACCGCTCAGGTCGCGGGCGGCGTTCCGGCAATGTGCGACGGGGTCACGCAGGGTCGCGACGGAATGGAACTGTCGCTTTTTTCCCGCGATGTGATCGCGTTATCGGCGGGCGTGGCGCTCAGCCACAACTGCTTTGACGCCGCGCTCTTCCTTGGCATCTGCGACAAGATCGTTCCGGGCCTCGTGATCGCTGCGGCGACCTTCGGCCATATCCCCGCAGTCTTCGTTCCGGCCGGACCGATGACGAGCGGTCTGCCCAATGACGAGAAATCGAAAATCCGCAACCGCTTCGCGGCCGGGGAAATCGGGCGCAAGGAACTGATGGAGGCCGAAATGGCGGCCTATCACGGGCCCGGCACCTGCACTTTCTACGGCACCGCGAACACCAACCAGATGCTGATGGAATTCATGGGGCTGCACCTGCCGGGCGCGAGCTTCGTCAATCCGGGCACGCCGCTCCGCGACGCCCTGACCACGGCCGCGGTCGAACGCGCGGCAGCGATCACCGCGCTTGGCAACGATTACCGGCCCGCGGGTGAGATTCTGGACGAGCGGGCCTTCGTCAATGGCATGGTCGGGCTGATGGCGACCGGGGGATCGACGAACCTCGTGATGCATCTGCCGGTCATGGCGCGCGCTGCCGGGATCGCACTCGAATTGCAGGACTTCGCCGATATCTCGGCAATCGTTCCCCTGATGGCGAAGGTCTATCCGAACGGCCTTGCCGACGTGAACCATTTCCACGCCGCCGGCGGGCTTGGATTCATGATCGGCGAATTGCTGGAGGCTGGGCTACTGCATGAGGACGTGCGCACCATCGCGGGTGACGGGCTCCGCCGCTACACGCAGGAACCGGCGCTTGCAGACAATGCGCTGATCTGGCGCGACGGGCCGAAAACCTCGCTCAACGACAAGATCCTGCGCCCGGCTGGGCAGCCCTTTGACGCACAGGGCGGATTGAAACAGCTATCCGGCAATCTCGGGCGCGGCGTGATCAAGGTCTCTGCCGTGGCGCCAGAGCGTCACGTGATCGAGGCCCCGGCTCGCGTTTTCGCCGATCAGGAAGAGGTCAAGGCGGCATTTGCGAAGGGCGAATTCACGACCGACACCGTGGTCGTCGTCCGTTTCCAGGGTCCACAGGCCAACGGCATGCCGGAACTGCATTCCCTGACGCCGATCCTTTCAGTCCTGCAGGACCGGGGACTGAAAGTCGCGCTTGTCACCGACGGCCGCATGTCGGGGGCGAGCGGGAAGGTCCCGTCGGCGATCCATGTCAGCCCCGAAGCGGCGGCGGGTGGCCCGCTTGCGCGGCTTCAGGATGGCGACATCGTGCGCCTCGACGCGGTATCCGGCACGATTGAAGTCAGGAATGTCGATCTGGCAGCGCGCCAGCCCGTCACACCCGACCTCTCGCTGAACCGCTTCGGCACGGGCCGCGAGCTTTTCGAAACCTTCCGTCGCCATGTCGGCCCCGCGACCGATGGGGCATCCGCACTGCTTTGACGTTCGGCCGAACGCTTACTGACCCGCCACAAACCCCGCCTGAAAGGAACCAGCGATGACCCCAGCCGAGCAAAGCCGCCACGCCGCTGACATCTGCGCCCTTGCGCCGGTCGTTCCGGTTCTGGTGATCGACGACGCCGGCAAGGCCGCCGACCTGGCACGGGCACTTGTCGCAGGTGGCCTGCCTGCGCTGGAAGTCACGTTGCGCACGCCTGCCGCGCTCGACGCAATCCGCGCAATGGCCGAAGTGCCGGGTGGGGTCGTCGGGGCGGGCACCCTATTGACGCCAGAGGACGTGAAGGCCGCGAAAGCTGCAGGAGCCCGGTTCGGTGTCTCGCCCGGCGCGACGGACCGTCTGCTCGCGGCTTGCGCCGAGGAGGACCTGCCGCTTCTGCCCGGGGCCGCGACGGCAACAGAAGTGATGGCTCTGCTCGAGAAGGGTTACACCGTGCAGAAGTTCTTTCCGGCCGAGGCATCGGGGGGGGCGAAAGCGCTGGCCGCGATTGGTGCCCCCATCCCTCAGGTCCGGTTCTGCCCGACAGGCGGCATCGGCCCCAGTAATGTCCTCGACTATCTGAGCCTGACGAACGTCCTCTGCGTTGGCGGCAGCTGGGTCGCGCCAAAAGAGATGGTCGTGGCAGGTGACTGGGCTGGGATCGAGGCGCTTGCGCGTAAGGCCGCGGCGCTTGCCCGGTAGATCCTAACGCGTGGTTTCGGCGCCGCGAAGCGCCCTGAGCAGGGTCTGCGTCGTGCCGGCCCTGTCGCCGATCATGAGCCAGGCGACTATGAACAAGAGGGTAACCACACCAAGAAATGCCAATGGTCCTGCCGCCTCGGGCGAGTGGATACCCAGCGATAGTGCCAGCCGAACCGCCATATCAACGGGCGCAGCCGCGGTCACAGCAAACAGGAATGCATAGCGACCGCGGTTGCGTCTAAGATCGAGAACTCGCAAAACCGGTTCGGTCCCACCGCGACCGACACAGGCGAGGCTACATGCCATCGCCGCGCCGGTCGCAATAACGAAGGCCAGGAACCCGACCCCAAGAAGGATCATACCGGCATAACCAGGTATCCGAGGCGCCGCGAGAAACGCGAGGAGGAGGGCTAGGCCACCTCCGGGTACAAAGAACAAAAGGAACACTCGTAAGACGCAAGCAGCACGCGAAGACTCGGACATCGATAACCTCCGTAAGGAAGATCATCGCCGATCAATTTGTCACCGAAATGGCCCCGGAGAGGTCCCGAGGCGGCAATTCTCCGACCTTTTCAACCCTCGGGATTGTAGCCTGGCTCAGAGATCGCCCGAACGTGGCACGCGGGCATTTCGGCCCCCACGGCGCACCGGGGTGGCCGGGGCAGTGAGTCCCGCAGTCAGAACCGCAGTCATCGGATGGTCCGGCCAGTCCGGCCCATAGTGAGACAGAAGAACCCGGATCGCCTCGGCCGTCTCGACCCCCGGTTTCAGGCTCAGCGCCCAGTCGAGGAAGATCGAGCGGCATTCTGACGCCTTGATCCCCTCGATCGCATAGCTTTCGCGGACCAGCCCCTTGGGGTCCGCCAGTGACATTTCCATGACTTTCCTCGCCATCGGTGCGCCCTGTTCGCCTGCTACCCCCCGCCGGTTTCCGGTTGCTGGAGGCATTGCGCGATAATCGACGCAGCGCGCGCGGTGTGGCCTTCCAGCCGCGACGCCATCTGGTCAAGTTCCGACGCACCCGTCTCGCGCATGAGGAACGTCCGCCCGCCTTCACCGATCGCATCCATATCAAGCGGACCTTCAGTCAAAAGCCGCCCGCCCGCCTGTAGCCGCCAGAGGAACCGATAAGCTTCCTGCAGTGCCGCCTCGTCCTCTTTCGCCAGATGCCCGGCGCGGAGCCCGGCGCGAAGTTGCGCTTCCACTCTTCGGGCGGGGACGGCGGTGCGGAGTGCGCAGGCTTGCGCCAGCAGCTCGATATCCTGCAAGCGGCCGGGGCCGATCTTGGCCTCCCACGCGCCATCGGGCGCCTTTGCCGCGAAAATGCGGTCACGCATCTCGGCCACATCGGGCAGAACGCGATCCTCAGCCCCCTTCGCGTTCAGGACTTGCTGGCGCGCGGCTTCCACCTCTTCGGCCAAGGCAAAGTCCCCTGCAACCGCCCGGGCGCGGGTCAGCGCGAGGTGTTCCCAAGTCCAGGCCTCCTCCATCTGATAGCTGGTGAAGGACTGGATCGAGGTCGCGACCGGCCCCTGACGGCCCGAGGGGCGAAGCCGCATATCGACCTCGTAGAGCCGACCGTCCGCCATTGGTGCCGAAAGACCCGTCACCAGCGCTTGCGTCAGACGGGCATAATAGGCTCGCGCCGCCAGCGGGCGCGGACCGTCTGAGGCCTCCACCCCGTCCGCATCATAGATCACGATCAGGTCGAGGTCGGAATGCGCGTTGAGCCGTTCGGCGCCCAGCGATCCCATACCAAGCACAACCGCCCCCCGCCCCGGCGGTGCGCCATGCTTGCGCGAAAACTCCGCGACGCAGACCGGCCATATTGCGGCGAGGATCGCCCCCGCCAGATCGGCATATTCGCGCCCCGCCTGCCCCGCGTCGATCAGACCGCGCAGATGGTGCACACCGATGCGGAAATGCCATTCCCGCGCCCAGACCCGCGCCGCACCCAAACGCCATTCGTAATCGTCGCGTTCCGCCAGACGATTGGTCAACGCCTCGGTCAGCGGTCCGAGCCCCGGCCAAGGTGCAAAAAAATCGCCTCCCAGCACGGCATCCAGCACGGCGGCATTGCGCGAGAGATAGGCGGCTAGGCCGGGCGCCGTAGCACAGATATCGACGATCAGATCGATCAGCTGCGGGTTTGCCTCAAAGAGCGAGAAAAGCTGCACACCCGCAGGAAGACCCGACAGGAAGCCATCGAATTGCCGGAGCGCCTCCCCCGGGCTCGCCGCACGGTCGAGGCGCGACAGGATCTCTGGCTGTACCCGTTTGAAGATTGCGACCGCGCGTTCGGACCGCAAGGCGGGATAGGAGCGCCAGCCATCGACGATCTCCTGCATCTCGGGCGTCATTTCGGGGCCGCTGCGTTCCTCACCCGGGGCGAAAAAGCCTTCGGTCAGCTCCGCCACCCGTTCAAGCCGTTCCTTCAGTGCCTTGCGAAACGCGTCGGTATCCCCCTCGCCGCACATCCGGGCAATGCGGTCGAACTCCTCCGGCATCGTCGGCAGGTCATGGGTCTGAACATCCCCCACCATCTGCACACGATGCTCGATCTCGCGGTGCGCCCGGTAAAGAGCGGTCAGGTCCTCCGCATCGGCATCTGGCACCCAGCCCTTGGCGGCAAGGGCGGCAAGCCCGCCCACGGTGTCGCGGGCACGCAACGAGGGGTCGCGCCCTCCAGCGATGATCTGCCGGGTCTGGGTGAAGAACTCGATCTCACGGATGCCGCCCGCCCCGAGTTTCATATTGTGGCCTTCCAGCACAATTGGCCCGTGCAGACCCTTATGCTCACGGATGCGCAGGCGCATGTCATACGCATCCTGAATGGAGGCGAAATCCAGATGCCGCCGCCAGACGAAGGGTGTCAGCGTTTTCAGGAACCGCTCACCCGCCGCGAGATCACCACCGCAGGGCCGCGCCTTGATATAGGCGGCTCGCTCCCATGTCCGCCCCTGCGCCTCATAATACTGTTCCGCTGCCGCCATGGAGATACAGACAGGCGTGACCGAGGCATCGGGACGCAGGCGCAGATCAGTTCGGAAGACATAGCCGTCGGCGGTCAGGTCCGACAGCATCGCCGCCATCTTGCGCACCACGCGGATGAAGGCCGCGCGTGCCTCCTGCACATCGTCGGGATCATATCGGGTCTCGTCAAAGAGGCAGATGAGGTCGATGTCGGAGGAGTAGTTCAGCTCCCCCGCGCCCATCTTCCCCATGGCAAGGGCAACGATCCCGGCGGCCGTGTCGGCATCCCCGGGCTCGGCTCCGAGCACCTTGCCGCGCCTTATCTCGTCTGCGGTGAGCACCCTTAACGCGTAATGCACGGCGGTATCGGCAAGCTGCGTCAGCGCGCCCGTGACCTGCTCCAACGGCCACACTCCACCGAGATCGGCGAGCCCCGCCAGAAGCGCCACCCGGGCCTTGGCCTGCCGCAACTCTGAGCCAAGCTGATCGGATGCAAGATCGTCGATCCCGGCCAGCGCCGTATCGAGCGCATCCTCGGGAGAGACTGCCAATGCCTGTTCAAGCCAGTCCGCCTGCCGTTCCATCAGTCCCGTCAAATACGGGCTGCACCCCGCTGCACCTTCCAGCAGCTCCCGCAGTTCCGGGGCAAGCCCGGCGAAACGGGTTTTCACCTCCGCGGCCCGGTCAGGCTCAAAGGCGATCGGCGTGCGAGTCATGCGGGCGGCGAATGTCATGGTCTGACACTAGCGTGCCGCGTTGCGGCGTCAACGACCGGCAGGAAGCCGCCCTTGCAATCCCGTTTGGGCCATGACTTCCTTTCCCCCAAAAGCAACGGGAAGGCGACGAATGAGCAAGAGTTTGAAACGGGTACGCACGGCACTCGACGCGGCGGGTGTCCCGGCCGAAATTCTGGAAATGCCCGGAGAAACGCGCACTGCTGAACAGGCGGCCGCGGCTGCGGGATGTGCACTTGACCAGATCGCGAAGTCGATCATCTTCCGGGGCGAGGTAAGCGGCCATGTCGTCCTGTTCCTGACCGCTGGTGGCAATCGGGTCGATCCTGCCAAGGCAAGCATCGTCGCGGGGCAGGCACTTGGCCGGGCCGATGCCGATCAGGTCCGCGCGGAAACCGGTTTCGCGATTGGTGGAGTGGCGCCCCTGGGGCATCTCTCGCCCATCACCAGCTACTTCGATCCACGGCTCCTTGAATTCGACCGGGTCTGGGGAGCGGCGGGCACGCCACGCCATATCTTTCCGATTGAGCCCAATACCCTGTTGCAGATCACCGGCGCGACGCTGGCGGATTTCACCTGAACCCTCCGCGACCGGAATGTAAAAAAGTTTTACATCACCTCTTGACGATACCGGTCAAAGCCCCAATCTTGGGTCATGTGAAAGACATTTACATACCTTCAACGGAGGAACGCATGTCCACTATCGCCGCCTGGCCTTCACGGGCCGAAATGTGGCTCGACGAACGCGGCAAGGGCGCCTGGATCGCTGCAATGGTCCTTGGCTTCATCTTTTTCTGGCCCGTCGGTCTCGCCCTTCTTGCCTATATGATCTGGAGCAAACGCATGTTTTCGAAAGGCTGCGGCTGGAGCCGCAACGACGCCCACCACCACATGTCGCGCTGCCATGCGCGCCGCCACGGCTTCCGGTCGTCCGGCAACACCGCCTTCGACGCTTACAAGGCCGATACGCTTGACCGGCTGGAACGCGAGCAGGATGAGTTTGAGACCTTCCTCAAGCGCCTGCGCGAAAGCAAGGACAAGGCCGAGTTCGACCAGTATCTCGACGAACGGGCCCGCGCTGCGCAAGAAACCGATCCCGGCGCCGACGACGTGACGACCGACCGGTCAGGTTCCGGAGCTTACTGAACCGCAGCATTGAACAATCCCGCCCGGGCGGCCCGATTTGGGGCCGCCCGATGCGTTTCCGGGGTCGGCTGCTCCGGGTCGCGACTCAGCACTTGGCGGATTCGAATCCGCTTGCTAACGTCGCCCTGCACCATCGAGCCGATCGCGACCATGCGTCATACACTGCCCATAGCGCCCCAGTTTTATGTGACGGCACCACAACCCTGCCCCTATCTGGATGGCCGGTCAGAGCGGAAATTGTTCACGGCACTTCAGGGTGAAAATGCCGAAAAGCTGAACGACGCGCTTTCCAAACAGGGCTTCAGGCGGTCGCAGAACGTGCTTTACCGGCCCTCGTGTTCGGAATGCTGCGCCTGCCTTTCCGCACGGATCAGGGTCGCGGATTTTACACCGAACAAAAGCCAGCGCCGCACGCTTCGGCGCAATGCCAATCTCAGGCGCGAGGCGACGAGCCCCTGGGCGACCGAGGACCAGTACGCACTCTTCCGCCGCTACCTCGACAGTCGCCACGCCGATGGCGGCATGGCCGACATGGACATCTTCGAATTCGCCGCGATGATCGAGGAAACGCCGGTCAAGAGCCGGGTGGTCGAGTATAGCTCCCCGCCCGAGGCCAAGGGCGGACGCCGGTCGCTGACGGCGGTTTGCCTGACCGATGTGCTCGATGACGGACTGTCGATGGTCTATTCCTTCTACGATCCGGACCGGATCGGTGACAGCCTGGGCACCTATATCATCCTCGACCATGTGGAGATCGCCCGACGTGCCGGGCTTCCTTACGTCTATCTCGGCTACTGGGTGCCGGGCAGCCGGAAGATGGGCTACAAGGCGGGGTTCCGCGCGCTCGAAATCTACAAGAACGGTCATTGGCAGGATATCGGCGAGCCGGCGGATCATTCGTCCGAGACCCATCCGCTTTCCGTCGATCCGATTGCCGAGCAGGTGGCCCGCATCGCCCTACCCGAAAGCCGTCCGGTAAAGAACGGCCTGTGAGAGGTGTACGCCCCCTCAAAAGCGATCCTGACCGTCGTGCTGTGATATGCGTCGCAGCCTGTTTCCTGATCCGGTGGCACGCACCCACCCAATCGTTGCCACGCAGATGAATTCGAACACAGAGGGAGGAAGACCATGATCGAGAAAGTCCTTGTTGCCGTCGATGGCTCGGCCCATTCACTTAAAGCGGTGGAATATGCGGCGGAAATCGCGGGTGCCTGCAGAGCCAAGCTTTCCATCCTCACGGTGCTGAAGCCTCAGAAGGTCCCGAAAGTCTCGGAAGAACTGCGTAAATACGCGCAGTTGGAGCATATCGACAACGCCGATTACGAGGCCATAAAACTCTTGTCGAGCGACCTGCTGTCCCATGCTGCGGACGTCGCCAAGAAACACGGTGCAACCGAGGTCGAAACCGCGGTCGAAACCGGGCCGGTCGCCCGGACCATCGTGAACACCGCCGTTAAGAAGAAAGTCAGCATGATCGTCATCGGATCACGCGGCCTCGGCAATATCGAAGCGACGTTAAGGGGCGGCGTTTCGCACCGTGTCGAATTGCTGGCAAGTTGCCCGGTATTGACCGTCAAATAAGACCGGGTCGGGGGCGATGACGCCCCCTTCCCCTTCGCATCAGTTGTTCGGCAACAGGTCCGGCACGATCGTCACGATGCCCGGGAAGGCCCAGAGAATGCCAAGCCCGATCACCTGGATCAGCACGAACGGGACAATGCCGCGGTAGATCATGCCGGTCGTCACGCTCGCAGGCGCCACACCGCGAAGATAAAAGAGTGCGAAACCGAAAGGTGGCGTCAGGAACGAGGTCTGCAGGTTGACCGTGATCATGATCGTCACCCAGGACGGGTCATAGGTACCGCCATAGATGACCGGCCCGACAATCGGCACGACGATGTAGATGATCTCCAGGAAGTCTAGGACGAAGCCAAGCACGAAGAGCACCAGCATGACGATCAGGAAGGCGGTCCATTCCTGTTCAAACGAGCGCAGGAAGCTCTGGATATAGTGCTCACCCCCGAACGAGATCAGAACAAGGTTCAGGATCTGCGACCCGATCAGGATGGTAAAGACCATTGAGGTGACCTTGGCGGTTTCCCGCACCACCGGCCCGAGAACCGAGCTGCGGAGCAGCACCCAACAGGCATAGAGGATGCCGAAGAGCGCAAAGAAATATGCCCCGCGCGCGGCGTAGAAGGCGATCTGATCCTCCAGCGGCACGTCGGACCGGGTGATCCGGAGGTCGAAATTGATACCGATCAGGATCATGATGATGACAGCAAAAGACGTGGCGAGGATAATGACGCCGCTTTTCTGTTGCTCATGCAGCTTGCGGTAGGCGGCAAGGAGAAGCGCGCCGCCAGCCCCGAGTGCGGCCGCCGGTGTCGGGTTAGTGATACCGCCGAGGATCGAACCGAGAACGGCGATGATCAGCACCAGAGGCGGAAAGACAACGCGGATCAGGTCGTTGTGCGACATGCTCTTCGCCGCCGCCGCGCAGCCATAAAGCGCTATGGCCATCGGCAGTGCGAGGGTCACAAAGGTCTGCCCGGAAGTGGCCGTGACAGGGATGAGGACAATGTCGGCCAGAAGGCCGAGTAGAAGTCCCCCGGCCCCAATCAGAAGCGGCTTCGGATCGGCTGTGGGCGAGACACCGCGCGCTGTGGTCAGGATAAGGCCGAGGAGGACGAGAAGCACCGCAACACCGGTGCCTACAGGCGCGGCATCGTCGATCTTCGCGGCAAGCGCCGTTTCAAGCTCTTCGGCGGTACGGCGATGGCTGGACGCAACCCCACCAGCCGCGTCGATCTCTGACTGCTGGGCGACGGCCGCATCCCAGGCTTCCTGACCGTGCAGCTCGATCATCGAGGCCTGACACTGCTCCGACACCCGTGTGCGTAGGCTCGCAGCCTGACCGGCATCGGTGAAGCTGTCGACCGTCAGGCTTTGGCTGCCGACGAATCCGACCTGCGCGGCCAATATCGTACCACCGATGAGCGCGACCGGGGCCAGCACGAACCAGCGCATGGCGTCCGAACGGGTGACTACCTCACCCCCAACCGGCTCGAGCGAAACCGGCGGCGCTTTCTGCGGATTGTAGAGTGCAAAGCCGAAAGCATAGAGGCCATAAAGACCCGCAAGCATGATCCCGGGCAGCAGCGCCGCCTGAAAGAGCGTACCGACCGACAGGACGGCGGCCTCGCCGAGATAGGTCAGCGCGTCGGAACAGCCCGCGGCACTGGCACGGATCTCCTGCCCAGCGGCGTAGAGGTCGCCGGCGAGGGTGCCGAGAAGCACGATGACGATGGAGGGCGGAATGATCTGCCCGAGCGTGCCCGAGGCGGCGATGACGCCAGTGGCGAGTTCCGGCGAATAGTTGTTGCGAAGCATCGTCGGCAGCGACAGTAGGCCCATCGTCACGACGGTGGCCCCCACGATCCCGGTCGAGGCGGCAAGGAAGGCACCAACGACCACAACCGAAACCGCCAGACCGCCCGGCAGCGGCCCAAAGACCCGCGCCATCGTGGTCAGAAGCTCATTGGCGATCTTGGAGCGTTCAAGCGTAATGCCCATCATGACGAACATGAGAACGGCCAGCAGCGTCTCGATCGACTGACCGGCAAAGACCCGTTCGTTCATCCGGTTGACGATGAAGCCCAGATTGCGGTCCATCGCCAGTTCCCAGCCGCCGGGAAATAACGCCTCAGTGGCGCGTGGCAGATCGGGATAGGTGAATTTCGATATCTCTATCTCGGGTATGCCCTGCGCCAGAAGCGCCTGATAGCCCTCGGATCCCCGGTCGACGAATTCGTGGACCAAGAGGCCGGAACTGTCGAGCGCGGCGAGGATGCCGAAGGCGATGACGCCCGCGCCACCCAGCGCGAAGGCCACAGGAAAGCCCGAAAGAATGCCCGCGAAGAGGCAGAGGAAGACGATGATCAGACCGATCTCGACGCCGTCAAATCCCAGAAACATGATCCATCAGCCCCTTAATGCGTGCCTTCGTAGGCTTCTTCGCCCTGCCCGAGCGTGTCTTTGTCGAGATAGCGCCCCTCGCTTTCCGGTCCTTCGAGGAATTCCAGAAGCGAGCGCCAGAAGAAGGTCATCGCATGCAGAATCGTCAGGCCGACAAAACTCAGGATCAGAACCTTGAAGAGGAAGTAGGCGTCAAAGCCGTTGGGGCTGAAGCCGATGGTTTCCACCTTCCAGCGGACCGCGCGCGCCTTCATCAGGAGTTTGTCGAGGTTGTCCGAGGCCGAGGAGTTCGGCACCACCATGACCCGCCAGAAGAAGAACCAGGCGAAGAGCCAGGTCAGGAATGCGGCAGGCAGCATGAAGAAGAGCGAGCCGAACATGTCGATCAGCTTCTTCGTGCGGTAGGAAACGCCTGAATAGATCAGGTCCACACGCACATGGCCGCCCTGAATGAAGGTGTAGGTGACACAGAGCGCGACGATCATCGCGTTGTAGAGCTTCAGCTCCTCCGACCACCAGCTCAGGTCCTTGGTGAACCCGATGCCGAACAGCCCGAACTCGATCTGCGCGACCGAGAAGATGCGTTGCAGAAAGACGATGACGATCTGCTGGATGACCATGATCAGCCCGACCCATGCGGTGATACGGCCAAGACCATTGGCGAACGCCTCAAGCCCCCTCACATAGGCCCACATGACCGGATGGCGAAGAAGGCCGATGACGGTCAGAATGACGAAAAGGACGAGGACGACGAACAGGAACTCTTTCGAACTGCCGTAATAGATGAACCGCATCAGCGATTCCTTGGCCTCTGGCGTCTCCAGCTTGCCGATCTCACCAACCCAGGCCAGCCATGAAGCGGGGTTGGTCAGGGCGTGAAAGACGTTGGCGAAAGCATTCAGAATGTTGGCGAAAAGCCAGGTGATGGCGTCGACCATCGCATCCCCCTTTGGTTCCGGTGGCCGTTTGCCAGCCTTTCCGGAGATTGCCCCCGGCCGGAAGGCCGGGGACGTATCTTTACAGAGTCAGGCTTTGCTTAGCCGAGCACGCGGTCGCGTTGCGCGGTATAGGCGCTGTCCGACAGCTTGATCCACGCCGAAGAGGACTTCATCGAGGCGAAGTAGCTGTCGTAGATATTCTTATAGAGCTCGTCGCCCATCTTGGCAGGGTCAGTCAGAACCTCGTTCGCGGCTTTTCCGAAGGCATCCCAGACGGTGTCAGGGAATTCGAGCGTCTTGACGCCCGCGGCCTGCAGCCGCGACAGCGCGGCGGCGTTGTTGGACAGGAACTGCGCGAGGTTGTGCTGATGCGCCTCACCAGCCGCGATCTCGAAGATCTTCTGTTGGGAGGGGGTCAGGCTGTCATAGACCTCTCGGTTCATGGCCAGCGACAGACCCGAACCCGGCTCGTGGAAACCAGCGGTGTAGTAGAACTTGGTGATTTCCTGGAACCCGGCCTTTTCATCGGCCCAGGGGCCGATCCATTCGGTGCCGTCGATCGCACCCGATGCTAGCGCCTGATAGACCTCGCCGCCGGGCAGGTTCTGCACCGATGCACCGAGCTTGCCAAGCGCCTCGCCGCCAAGCCCAGGCATCCGGAACTTAAGCCCGGCGAAGTCCTCGGGGCCGTTGATCTCCTTATTGAACCAGCCGCCGGCTTGCGCACCGGTGTTGCCGCCGAGGAAGGACTTCAGGCCAAAGATCTGGCCAAGTTCGTCGTGGAATTCCATACCACCGCCGTGGTAATACCAATTCACCAGTTCCTGAGCGGTCATGCCGAACGGAACCGACGTAAAGAACGCGTATCCGGGATGCTGGCCCACGAAGTAATAGTCAGCACCATGATACATGTCGGCCTGACCCGAGGTCACGGCGTCGAACACTTCGAACGCCCCGACAAGCTCGCCTGCCGCCTTTAGATCGACTGTCAGTTGCCCGTCGGTCATCGCGGTGATCATGTCGGCACCGCGCTGCGCGGCATCATGCACGCCGGCAAGGCCGCGGCCCCAGGTGGTGACGAGTGTCAGGGTGCGGTTGCCCTGCGCGTACATCGGCGCGGCAAGCGCGGTTGCCGCCGCGGCAGTGGTGCCGCCAAGGGCCGCTTTCGTCAGGAATGAACGACGATCCATTCAGATATTTCCTCCCAAGATTCGTCCGCCCGCGTTCCGGGCGGATCGTTGAAACTGACGGGAGACTAGCTGCGGAATTCTACCGTGGGAATACCGACTACTGCGTAGATGGGCGCGGTTTTTGACCGAACACGGTGCCCTGCCTTCCGCTCGGTGCGCGAATTGACCTGCGGATGACAGACGGTCATTGTCAGAGGCGAATCACCGGGAACGGCAATCGGGAACTGGGCGGATGCGGGCGCGGCTGGGGGCATTGCGACAGGCAATCCGCCTCAACTACGGACAGAAGATTTATCTGATCGCAACGCTGCCGCTCGTCTTCGCGGCAACCGCGATTGCGCTGCTGGTTGCGCATCAGTCCCGCGAACTGGCGCAGCGCGAAATCGCGGGGCTTGAGGCGCAGCTGATCTCGGTGAAGAAGGAAGAACTGAGGAACTATATCAGCCTCGCGCGCACTGCCTTCGGCGGCATCTATGGCAATGCCCTGCCCGACGACGTGCAAGCGAAAAAAGAAGTCGCACAGATCCTTGCTGCGATGCTCTACGGGCAGGACGGCTATTTTTTCGTCTACGACTATGATGGCAACAATATCGTGGCGCCACGCCAGACCTGGCTGATCAACCGCAACTGGGCGGGGCTCGGCGATCCGCAGGGCACGCCCGTCGTCGACGAACTGATCCGCATTGCCCGTCAGGGTGGTGGTTATCACTCCTATGTCTGGCCAAAACCCTCGACCGGCAAAGATGCCCAGATGATCTCATACGTCGTGGGGCTGCAGGATTGGCGTTGGGCCGTCGGAACCGGGGTTTTTGTTGACGACATCCTCGCCTCGGTCGCGGCCGCGCGGGCCGAGACGGAGGACCGCATCGGTCGCACCTTCCGATGGATCGCCGCCATCGCGGTTGGCGCGGTCCTGCTGGTGTTTACGAGCGGCATGAGCATCACGATCCGGGAACGGAGGCTGGCCGATGCCAAGCTGAAGAAACTGACCCAGCGCATCATCGACACTCAGGAAGAAGAGCGTGGCCGCGTTGCCCGCGAACTGCACGACTCGATCTCTCAGATCCTTGTGGCGGTCCGCTACGCGCTGGAACTTGCCCGCCGCCGCCTTTCGCTCGGGGACGCGCGCGCGGGCGAAAGCCTTTCGGCGGGGATCGACAGCCTTAATGGCGCCATTGGCGAGGTGCGCCGGATCAGCCGCGACCTGCGGCCCGGCGTGCTGGATGATCTCGGCCTCGGCCCCGCACTTCAGACCCTGATGGAGGATTTCGGCAAGCGCACGGGGATGGAGACCGATTTTGAGACTGTCGTATTCCGCAATCGGCTGGATCAGGATGCCAAAATCGCGCTCTACCGCATCGCACAGGAAGCGCTGACCAACGTCGAAAAGCATTCCGGCGCGACCAAGGTCAGGCTTCTGGTGCGCGGCCACAAACAGGGTGCCATGATGCGGATCGAGGACAACGGGCGCGGCATAGCGGCGTCTCGCGAGAGCGACGCCGCAGATGGCGGTCTGGGTCTGAGAAACATGACGGAACGGATGGAGCAGTTGAACGGCTCGCTCCGCGTTCTGTCGTCCAGAACCGGCACCGTGATCGAGGCGCAGGTGCCGTTGTCACATATGCTTCAACCCGCCGGGCAAGCCCCAAAGAAGAAGGACAGCGCATGACCTCCCCCACACGCGTTCTCATTGTCGATGATCACCCCATGGTGGCCGAAGGCATCCGCGCCATTCTTGAATCCTATGACGACATCACCGTCGTTGGCACGCTGGGAAACGGGCAGGAGGCGATCGACCAGGCCGAGGCTCTTGCGCCCGATGTGATCCTGCTCGACCTTAACATGCCGCAGGTGAACGGGTTGTCGGCGACGGAAATCCTGCTGGAGCGCAATCCCGAGACGCGCATCCTGATCCTGTCGATGCATAACAGCCCGGAATACATTTCCACCGCGCTGCGGCACGGCGCGGCGGGTTACGTCCTGAAGGATGTGCCAACCGAGGAGATCAAGGCGGCCATCGGCCGGGTGATGGCGGGGGAACGCTACCTCTGCACCGGCGCGACGGCGAGCCTGAAGCCCGCGACGACGGATGGGCGCGAGCCGCTCACCGACCGCGAACAGACCATCCTTTTGCAACTGGCGCAGGGCAAGTCGAACAAGGATGTGGCGGCGGAGTTGGATATCTCGGTCCGCACGGTCGAGACGCATCGCAAGAACATCAAGCGCAAGCTTGGTATCGCCACGACGGCGGGGCTGACCCGCTATGCGATGGAACATGGCGTTCTTCAGGGAACGGGGCACTGACCAGCACCGTCTCGGCGGGCATCGAGCCCCCCTCACCGGGCGGCCGCGTTCCGCGCCGCTGCCTCCGGCGGGAGTATTTTGGGACAGAAAGTGAACATATGCACTTTCTGTCTGCAAATACTCGCGGGGGTGAATGCGCCCGGAACGGGCGCAGAGGGGGCAGACGGCCCCCTGCCGCTGCTGATACTCTAGCCGCGCTGGGTCAAAAAGACGCCGATGGCCATGAGGCCAAGGCCTGCCGCGCGCATCGGCGTGATCTGTCGCACGATCGCGCCCATCAGGCCGAACTGGTCAATGATTGCGGCTGAGAGGAGTTGGCCCAACAGGACGCAGGTGATCGCATTGCCAAGCCCGAAGCGCGGCGCGACCCAGGTGATCGAGAGGACATAGAAGGCAACGAGGAGGCCGGCGAGGAAGAGGTGTTTCGGCTGGCCCGGAGCGGCGGCAAGCGCCGAGGTGCCACCGGTCGCGATCATTGTCAGTGCCGCGCCCGCGAAAGCAACGGTGAAGAGGATGGCGGCAGCGGCGGCGGGCGAGCCGATCCGCACACCGAGCCGAGCATTCAACGCGGCAAGGATCGGAATGCCGATCCCGGCCAGAAGCATGATTGCCGCGTATCTGAGTGTGTCCGCCGTCATCCGCCCCGCCTATCCCTTTCCGAGCGCCCGGAATGCCTCCACGGGCAGCCCGCCAACACCCCAGTTTTCCAGCGCCACCTCGTCGATCACCACATGCGTGGTCGCCGGGTTCTTCTTGAGAACGCGGACAAGAAGGTCCGTCACCCCCGCGATCAGCTCAGCCTTTTGTTCACCCGTCGCGCCTTCGCGGGTGATCTTGATATTGACGTAAGGCATTGTCCATCCTTGCTTTCAGTTCGTGCGCTCTTCCCAGTGGAAGACCTTGGAGATGATCTGCCAGCGCCCCTCGTCGAGGATCAGCGTCAGGCAGTCGGTGAAGTATCGCGGCCCGATGGCGCAATTGACCTGCGCGGTGGCGGTGACCGGTCCGGCGAAGGCGATGCCGACGATCCGGTCAGCGCGTGCTTCGTTGCGCGCGGCGGGTGCTTCGCGGGCCTCGACGATGGGAAAGTACTCCGCCATCGTGCGGTAGATCAGCGGACCCTCTGTTGCCGAGACATAAATCGCTTTCGGGTGGAAGACACGGGCCAGAAGGCCCGCGTCACTATGGTAAAGGCCGTCGAAATAGTCCCGAAGGACGGCCTCAACGGCGGCAAAATCCCCGTCCATTATGCGAGGCCTTCGGCTTTGAGCGTCGCCTGCGTCGCGGGCCGCCCGGCAACGCGGGTGACGAATTCCTTCAGACGCGGCCAACTGTCCAGCGGAATGCCGGTAAAGTTGGCCCAGTTGGTCACCACGAAGGCATAGGCATCGGCAATCGTGAAGTTCGCCCCGGTCAGATAGGCGCGGCCATCGGACAGTTTTGCCTCCAGCCAGTCGAACTTCTTATGCACGTTCTCTTTCGCGGTCGCTTTCGCTGCATCGTCGCTTGCCGGGTTGAAGAGCGGGCTGAAGGCCGGGTGGAGTTCGGAGCTGACATAGGTCAGCGCCTCGTTCACCCGGGCCCGCGCCATGGTTCCGGCCTTCGGAGCCAAAGTCTCGGCCCCTGCGGCATCAGCCACGAATTGCAGGATCGCCGGGCCTTCGGTCAGGATATCGCCCTGATGATCGAGAACCGGGACTTTGCCCTTGGGATTGACGGCAAGAAAATCGCCACCGGACGCGGTTTTCTTCCCGGCATTGTCGATACGTTCGGCCTCGAAAGGTTGACCGATCTCGGTCAGGACGATGTGCGACGCCATGGAGCAGGCGCCAGGGGAATAATAGAGTTTCATGGGGACCTCTTCTTGGGGTTTCAGTGCAGAGGTTACATAGACTCATTTAGTAACTATTGGAAACCATAGATCTTGAAGTAACCTGCATTTTGAGGTAACCGTCCGGTAACCCGGAGACCCAGATGCCGCTGAAACGCCGAAAGAATTCCGCCCCAAACCCGCTCTGCCCGCTTTCATCCTGCATGGCGCTTATCGGCGCCACCTGGACGCCCAATGCGATCTGGTACCTTTCCGGCGGACCGCGCCGGTTTTCCGAACTGAAGGCGGATATGAAACCCGTATCGGCAAAGGTGCTGACGCAGCGTCTTCGCGAGATGGAAGAGAACGGCATCATCACGCGCCGGGTCGTGCCGACCTCGCCGCCTTCGGTGGAATATGAGCTGACAGATCTGGGGGCTGAGCTTCTGCCCGCCATCCGCGCGATTGCCGAAATTGGCATGAAGCTGAAAACGAAGAACGGGACCGAGGCGGCAGGATGACCTGAATGCAACAAAGGGGGCTGCCGCTCCGTCGCCCCTTGCATTCGCGCACTTCACACCGATGTTGGGGTGAACAGCCCCGGAGTGCATCTTGACCTATGTTCTGTTTCTCCTCGGCCTCGTCGGTCTATTTCTGGGTGGCGAGGTACTGATCCGGGGGGCTGTCGGCGTCGCGCGGCGCTTTCATGTGCCACCCTTGATCATCGGGTTGACGATTGTCGGTTTCGGCACCTCGACACCGGAACTGCTCGTGGGTCTGCAGGCGGCCCTTGCGGGGGCGCCGGCACTGGCCATCGGCAATGTGATCGGCTCGAACATCGCCAACATCCTCCTGATCCTCGGATCTTCGGCCCTGATCGCCGCAGTTCCGCTGCCGCTGCCCACGATGCGACGAGATTTCGCGGTAATGATCGGCGCGACACTTGTGCTCTGGCTGATGCTGGCGGGTGGCACGGTCACACGGACCGAAGGGTTGTTTCTGGTGGCTGCATTAGGCGCGTATCTCTGGCTGTGCCTGAGGAATGCCGCCGGATCGGAACCGCCCGCCACCGAAGAACCGCCGCGCCCGGTTTGGCAAAGCGTCGCGATGGCGCTTGGCGGGCTTGTCATCCTGATGATCGGTGCACGGCTTCTGGTTGACAGCTCGACCGAGATCGCCCGCGCTTTCGGCGTGAGCGAAGCGGTGATCGGACTGACAATTGTCGCTATCGGCACATCACTGCCCGAACTCGCGACTGCCATCATCGCCGCCCTGCGCGGGCATTCGGAAATCGCTGTCGGCAATATCCTCGGCTCGAACGTCTTCAACATCTTCGGCATTCTCGGGGTGACGGCGACGGTCACGCCCATACCTGTCGAACCACGTTTTGTCGGGCTGGATATGGCGCTCGCACTCGCGGCCGCGCTGGCGATGCTGGGGTTCGCCGCGCTGCCTGGGCGTGTCGGCCGGGCGGGCGGCGTGGCGCTCTTGGCGGCCTATGCGGGCTATATCGGGCTCATGAGCGCCGGTTGACCGCTGCGCAAAGGGCACTGCCACCTTCACACGAGCGGAACTGGCGCGGCCATGCCCCGGTCGCCACCCTTCAGAATCGTGTTTCTTTCTCAAACAGCCGCAATAATGGAAATAAAAGAAGCCGGATATCCAGCCGGGCGACATAATATTGCGCATTTTGGCGGTTGACGCCCCTTGGAACCCTGAATAATGTCCGCTGCACAGCAGCAATGGGACCCGGGCGAATGGCTTCGTTCCTCGTACTTGTAAGGACATGGCGCATGGGCCGGTAACGGTTGACCATAATGGTTCCCATGCGCCCCGGATCGGATCCGGGGCTTTTTGTTGCTATAGGAACGACAGGGACGGAGAAAACGGATATGTCGCGGCAGATGACCGGTGCGAAGATGGTGGTTCAGGCGCTCAAGGATCAGGGCGTCGATGTGGTCTTCGGCTATCCCGGCGGCGCGGTGCTGCCGATTTATGACGAGATCTTTCAGCAGAACGACATCCGCCACATCCTGGTACGGCACGAACAGGGCGCGGTGCATATGGCCGAGGGCTATGCGCGCTCGACCGGCAAGCCGGGCGTCGTGCTCGTCACGTCCGGCCCCGGCGCAACGAATGCGGTTACGGGCCTGACAGACGCGCTGATGGACTCGATTCCGATCGTCTGCCTCACCGGGCAGGTGCCGACCTTCATGATCGGCACCGACGGGTTTCAGGAGGCCGATACCGTCGGCATCACCCGCCCCTGCACCAAGCATAACTGGCTGGTGAAGGATACGAGCAAGCTGGCCGATACGATCCATCAGGCCTTCCATGTCGCGACCAAGGGCCGCCCCGGTCCGGTCCTGATCGACATTCCGAAGGATGTGCAGTTCGCGACGGGCACCTACACAGCGCCGCGCGAGGCGAAGGTCAACCATTATCAGCCGAAGGTGAAGGGCGACCTTGCCAAGATCACCGAACTGGTCGCGCTGATGGAAAAGGCCGAGCGGCCCGTCTTCTATACCGGCGGCGGCGTGATCAATTCCGGCCCCGGCGCCAGCCTGCTTTTGCGAGAACTGGCTGACGCCACAGGATTCCCGGTGACCTCGACCCTGATGGGGCTTGGCGCTTATCCGGCGTCTGGCAAGAACTGGATCGGCATGCTGGGCATGCACGGGCTTTACGAGGCCAACCTTGCCATGCATGGCTGCGACCTGATGATCAATCTCGGCGCGCGGTTCGATGACCGGATCACAGGCCGCATCCCCGATTTCAGCCCGAAATCGAAGAAGGCGCATGTCGATATTGACCCCTCCTCGATCAACAAGGTGATCCATGTCGATATCCCGATCACCGGCGATGTCGGCCATGTGCTGGAAGACCTGATCAAGGTCTGGAAATCGCGCGGCCGCAAGGTGAACAAGGATGGGCTCGCCAAATGGTGGGGTCAGATCGAACAGTGGAAGCTGAAGCGCTGCCTTTCCTACAAAAACTCCGACAAGATCATCAAACCGCAATACGCGTTGCAGCGGCTTGAGGAACTGACCAAGGGCCGCGACCGCTACATCACAACCGAGGTCGGTCAGCACCAGATGTGGGCCGCGCAGTTCCTTGGCTTCGACGCGCCGAACCGGTGGATGACCTCCGGCGGCCTTGGCACGATGGGCTATGGCTTCCCCGCCTCGATCGGCGTGCAGGTCGCGCATCCCGATGCGCTGGTGATCAATGTCGCCGGTGAAGCCTCATGGCTAATGAACATGCAGGAAATGGGCACCGCGACCCAGTTCCGCACGCCGGTGAAGCAGTTCATCCTGAACAACGAACGGCTCGGCATGGTGCGCCAGTGGCAGCAGTTGCTGCACGGCGAGCGCTATTCGCATTCGTGGAGCGAGAGCCTGCCCGATTTCGTCAAGCTGGCCGAGGCCTTCGGCTGGAAGGGCATTCAGTGCAAGGACCCGAAGGACCTCGACGACGCGATCATGGACATGATCGACTTCGACGGACCGGTCCTGTTCGACTGCCTTGTCGAAAAGCATGAGAACTGCTTCCCGATGATCCCGTCGGGCAAACCGCATAACGAGATGCTTCTGGGTGACGCCTCAACCGAGGGCGCGATCCAGGCGGGTGGCGCGGTGCTCGTCTGAGCCCCCGGGGGCCCTGCCCCGGACCCCCGGAGTATTTTCAGACAGAAAGTGAAAGCAGGAACTGAGATGTCCGCACTGAAGATCAAGAAAGGCGCTTCCAGCCATTCCGCCTATGACCTGCGCGACCCGAATGCCGAGGTGATCGGCTCGCATACGCTGGCTGTCATGGTTGACAACGAGGCGGGCGTGCTTGCGCGCGTCATCGGGCTTTTCTCGGGGCGCGGTTACAATATCGAGAGCCTGACCGTGGCCGAGGTGGATCATGAAGGTCACCGGAGCCGTATCACGGTCGTCACCACCGGCACGGCGGCTGTGATTGAGCAGATCAAGGCGCAGCTTGGCCGTCTGGTGCCGGTCCATGAGGTTCATGACCTGACGGTCGAAGGCCCGTCAGTGGAACGCGAACTCGCGCTTTTCAAGGTGGCGGGATCGGGCGAGAAGCGGGTTGAGGCGTTACGGCTGGCCGACATCTTCCGCGCCAATGTGGTCGACTCGACGCTCGAAAGCTTTGTCTTCGAAATCACCGGCACACCGGAAAAGATCGACGCTTTCGCCGAACTGATGCGTCCGCTCGGTCTGGTCGACGTGGCCCGCACCGGGGTCGCCGCACTGGCGCGCGGCGCCTGAGAAACGCGGGGCCCCTCCAATCGGCTGGGGAAGGGAAGAGTGGCAGGGCCCCGCGCCCGGGCCTTAGCTGTCCGTGGTCAGCGTGCCCGCCTCGACCGCGGCGGTCAGCTCGGCCTCATCCACCGCGCCGTCGGCATTGGCATCGATTGTGACGAACGTATCCTCGGTCGCACTCGGATAGATCACCTGAAGCTCTTCGAGGGAAAGCGCTCCGCTGCCGTCGGCATCGAGCTCGGTCATGCTCTGGGCAAAAACCATTCCGGTCGTGGCAAGCCCGAAGGCGAGGGTGAAGGCGAGTTTTTTCATCGGATAGTCTCCTTGGTTCATCCGTGATCAGGAAGGCCGCCTGTCGCGGCCCTCACATGTCAGGACGCCGGCGGACGGGGTTTATTCCCGCGGCTCTGATTTCCCCGGCCGTCCCGGCGGCGGACTGCGCATGCCGCCCGCCGGCACACGCGGGTTGACGCCCAAAAAGCCCGCAACCATGCAGCGAAGGGTGGCTCGGCGGGAATCCCCGGGCTTGTCCGGCGTGAGGACCCGTTCAATGTCCTGCCGGAAAGGAGATCGTCATGACACCCCCTTCCCTTCCCTGCACCACGCCCGAACTCATAGCCCTCATTCCCGCTTTGCGCCGCCTTGCGCGCCGTCTGACCCGCGACCCCGCTGCAGCAGAGGATCTGGCGCAGGAGGCCTTGCTGCGCGTCTGGACGCAGATGGGACGCGAGGCCGGGATAGAAGACCTGAAGCCCTATCTGATGACGGCCGCGCGCAATCTTGCCCGCCGTCCTCGCCCGGCGACCCTGGCCCTTTCAGAGGCTCCGGAACCCTCCACCCCGTCCGACGCTCCCGGCAGGCTTGCCCTGCGCGACGTGGCGGGCGCGATGGCGCGGCTGCCGGCGGCCGAGGCGCGGCTGATCCTGCGTCAGGTCACGGGTGGCGAAAGCTATGCCGAGATCGCAGCGGCCGAAGGCCTGCCCATAGGTACCGTCATGTCCCGCCTCGCCCGTGGCCGCGCACGTCTGCGGCTGGATTGCGGACTGCCCGAAAGCGGCCCGGTGACCGAATACCTCACCGGAGATGGTGCTGCCTGAACGAGTCGGATGGTTCCCTTGGCCTTCCAACCGGCGTCTTGCCCGAAAACGGTTCTCCCCCCTAGACTGGTATCCGACCTTAACGTAGGCGCCAGAGGGCATGTTCCAATCTAAGCCACGTATTCCGAATGAGACTCTGGCGAACTGGCAGCGCATCGTTGACCTGATCTCGCGGCTCACCGACGTGCCCGCAAGTCTCGTCATGCAGACGGATGCGCCGGATCACTCGGTCTTCGTCACCAGCCGTGGCCCCGAAAACCCCTATGAGGTCGGCCGAAAATTTACACTCAATGAACGGCTCTATTGCTACGGTGTCCTGAAGAACGATGGCGAACTCGTGGTTGAGGACGCCACATGCGACCCCGTCTGGGCCGACAATGACGACATGGAGCACGGAATGCGCTTTTATGTCGGATATCCCCTGAAATGGCCCGATGGCGACGTTTTCGGCACAATCTGCGTTCTCGATCGCAGGCGAAATCGGAAGGCTCTGATGTTCCGCGACGGGCTCATGGAATTCGCACGGGTGATCGAAGCAGATCTGCAACTCCTGTCCGAAATCGAAGAGCGCAAGCGCCTTGAGGCGGCGTTGCAGACCGCGCTCGACCAGATGGAACAGCGGGTTGAGGAACGCACCGCCGATCTGGAGGAAGCCAATACCGCGCTTAGGGTCCTGCTGAGCAATGTCGAGATGTCGCGGGATGAGTATGACGAAAAGGTACTGGGTCAGATCAAGGGTTTGGTATTGCCGCATCTGGGAAAGCTGCGCAGCCGCCTGAAAGCAGACGCCGCGGCAAGCGCGTATCTGGAAATCATCGACGAAAACCTGCGCGCCATCTCGGCCTCGATGTCGAACCGGCTGACCATAGCGTTTGACACGCTGACACCGTCAGAGCAGGAGGTCGCACAACTGATCATGCACGGGCAGACCACCAAGGACATCGCGCGCACCCTGTCACGCGAACCCAGCACCGTGGAATTTCATCGCAACAACATACGCAAGAAACTCGGTTTACAGCGCAGCGGTCAGAACCTGCGCAGCATGTTGCGGTCAATGCAATAAACCATGGGGATTTCCCCCATGTTTCCCCATTGTTTTTCCCGCATTAGTGACATCGGTTCGCTTTGCTACCCTTCCGCCACCGGGACAGCCCGGAGCCACACCAAGAGGGAGAGAGCGAATGGAACGAAAAGATCTGGATCTGAAGCCGACACTTCTGAACGGGCAAAAGGATACATTGTCGCCGGGCCTGTCCCGCAGGTCATTTTTCATGGCGGCAGGCGCGGCTGGGGTTGGCGGGACGGCAAGTATGTTGAGCAGCACGGCCGCAAAGGCCCAATCGACGGACTGGACGCAGCCCGGCAACAACAACGGGGTGATCGAGCTGCAAAAAACCACCGGCACCCATGTCGCCGGTGATGTCGGGATCGACTTTTACGGCCACTGCGCACTCAAGATCACGTCACCGGGCGGCGCGACGCTGTTGTTCGACCCCTGGCGCGACGATCCGTCGGGCGCGTGGGGGCTGTGGTTCAAGAATGAGTTCCCGGAAGTGCCGGTCGACATCTGCATGTCCACTCACACCCATTTCGACCATGATGCCATCCACCGCCCGGTTTCTACGATGGTTCTGGACCGGATGGTCGGCAATTTCGAATTTGCCGATATCAAGATCACCGGATTTGCCGACAAACATGCCTGTGTCGCCCCCGGCTGGTACAGCTGGACCGACGCTTTGGCGGAATTCGGGCTGGATGCCTGCCCGCCCAACAATCCCAACCATATGGATATGGTGGTCTATCTGGTGGAAACCGGTGGTATCCGGACCCTGATCTGGGGCGACAATCGCCACAATCCTGCTGACGAATTCTGGGATGCGATCGGTCAGGTCGACGTGCTGACATTGCCGGTCGATGGCTCGATGCACATTCTGAGTTATGAGATGGGCAATGCCATTGTCGAACGCCTGAAACCCAAGGTCGTCATTCCGACGCACTACCTCAATGAAACCACCAGCTACACGCTGACCACATTGCAAAGCGCTGATGAATGGGTGAAGGCGCAGGCGAGCTACAAGATGCTCGACAGCGCGAGCCTGTCACTCAATGCCGGTGACGTGTCGGGGATGGACCGCGAGTTCCTGTATTTCGGCAATAATGCGATGACGGCCTGAGTGTATTCGCATTGACCGGTCTGAACCCACATCGGCAGACCGGATCGACAGACACCCTAAAACACAAAGGCCCCGGGGCGCGAACCCCGGGGCCTGTCCCTGACGGGAGCTGATCGCGACTTACTGAGCGATCGTGCCGGCTTCCTGAGCGGCAGCCAGTTCGTCGGCGTCAACAGCACCGTCGGCGTTCGCGTCGATGGCCGCGAAGGTTTCCGCGGTCATGTCCGGGTACGCAGCGGTCATCTCTTCGATCGAGAAGGTGCCGTTGCCGTCGGTGTCGGTGACGACGGTCTGGGCATTGGCAGCGGCGGCGAAAGCGGCAACGGCGCCGAGGGCCAGAACGAACTTTTTCATCTTGTTGTACTCCAAAAGGGCAACGCCCTAGAATCAGTGGCTTAGGCACCACCGGGCGCTATGTGGCGTGCCGCGATGCGCCCCGCAAGAGGGGTGAAACAGCCGATCACGTCGGCGTGATCATACAAGCATAAAGACGCCGATGGATATATGCCCATAACGCATTCATCCGCCGAACTGACTTGGGAACCGCTATTTCCTTGCGCTCTTCAGGCGGTTAGAACCGGCGCAAAAGAAAATCGGGGGGCCAGGGCCCCCCGTTTGAGTTTCGCCGTCCAGGCTCATCCTTGATACCGCTCGGTTTTCTGCCTGCGGCCTGAACGTCGTCGGGGGCGAGCGCACCCGCCCCGGAACTGGTCACCGGAGTGACCGGTATTCGCTGTCCCTCGTCAGCTGCACCCCGAGGTTCCGCCGCAGGTGTTGCATTTCATGCAGGTGCCATTGCGCACCAGCGTGTAGTTGCCGCATTCGCCGCAGGGGTCGCCCTCATAACCCTGCATCTTGGCCTTGGTGCGGGCATCCATGGTTACGGTACCCGACGCGATGGCCGTTGTTGCCGTAGCCGCGATCGCCTGCCCCGTCACCGGCACCAGCGTGTTCAGCGCCGCGACCGGGTCGCCAGACAGCGCCATGGCACCCACGCCGCCCTGCAGCACGATCAGTTCCTGCGGCAGGCGTTTGCGCATATAGCCGGTCGAGGCGACCTGCTTCAGCACTTCCAGCGACTTCGACGCCGCGCTTTCGCTCATCTCGGAGACGTTGGACTTGCCTTCATCTGCCCCGCCGCCGAGATCGTCGAAGGCCGCGCCTTCGGGCTTCACATGGGCAAGGTCCGTGCGGTCGAGATACGAAATCGCCAATTCGCGGAAGATGTAGTCGAGGATCGACGTCGCCTGCTTGATCGAGTCGTTGCCCTGAACCATCCCGGCCGGTTCGAACTTGGTGAAGGTGAAGGCGTCGACGAACTCCTCCAGCGGCACGCCGTATTGCAGGCCGACCGACACCGCGATGGCGAAGTTGTTCATCATCGCGCGGAAGCCCGCCCCTTCCTTGTGCATGTCGATGAAGATCTCACCCAGCGCACCGTCCTTGTATTCGCCGGTGCGCAGATAGACCTTGTGACCTCCGACAATGGCCTTCTGGGTATAGCCCTTGCGGCGTTCGGGCAGCTTTTCGCGGTGCGATTTCACCACTTCCTTGACGATGATCTTTTCGACGATCTTCTCGGCCAGAACTGCGGCCTTTTCCTGTGCCGAGCCGGTGGCGAGGATTTCCTCGGCCTCTTCGTCGTCTTCGACCAGCGAAGCGGCCAGCGGCTGGCTGAGCTTCGATCCGTCGCGATAAAGCGCATTGGCCTTGATGCCCAGCGACCAAGACAGTTCATAGGCCGCCAGCGTGTCCTCGATGGTCGCGTTGTTCGGCATGTTGATGGTCTTGGAGATCGCGCCCGAGATGAAGCTTTGCGCCGCTGCCATCATGTGGATATGGCTGTCGACACCAAGGAAGCGTTTGCCCTTCTTGCCGCAGGGATTGGCGCAGTCGAAGACCGAGTAATGCTTCGGATCCAGATGCGGCGCGCCTTCCAGCGTCATCGTGCCGCAAACATGATCGTTCGCCTCTTCGACCTGACGGCGGGTGAAGCCGAGGTGACGCAGCAGATCGAAGGTCGGATCGTTCAGCTTTTCGGCAGGGATACCAAGGGTTTCCGTGCAGAACTTCTCACCGAGCGTCCACTGGTTGAAGACAAAGCGGATGTCGAAGGCCGAGGGCAGAGCCGCCTCGATCTTGTCCAGTTCCGCCTGGCCGAAGCCGTGGCCGATCAGCGACGTGTGGTTGATGCCCGGGCAGTTGCCAAGCGAGGCATGGCCGACGGCATAGGCGATGATCTCTTCGATCTCGGCGCTGCCATAGCCCAGCGTTTCCAGCGCCGCCGGAACCGAGCGGTTGATGATCTTGAAGTAGCCGCCCCCTGCCAGCTTCTTGAATTTCACCAGCGCGAAGTCGGGTTCAATCCCGGTCGTGTCGCAGTCCATGACCAGACCGATCGTGCCGGTGGGCGCGATAACGGTCGACTGGGCGTTGCGGTAGCCGTGCTTCTGGCCCAGCTCCAGCGCCTCATCCCATGCGGTTTTTGCAAGGGAAACAAGGCTTTGATCGGGGCAGTTCGCGTGATCGAGTGCCACCGGCTTAACGGCGAGGTCTTCGTAGCCATCGGTCTTGCCATAGGCCGCGTTGCGGTGGTTGCGGATGACACGGAGCATGTGGTCGGCATTGCGGGCATAACCCGGGAAGGCGCCGAGTTCACCGGCCATTTCGGCCGAGGTCGCATAGGCGATGCCGGTCATCACGGCGGTCAGCGCGCCGCAGAGCGCCCGGCCCTCATCCGAGTCGTAACCGTAGCCCATGTTCATCAGAAGGCCGCCGATATTGGCATATCCGAGGCCGAGCGTGCGGTAGTCATAGGACCGCTGCGCGATTTCCTTCGACGGGAACTGCGCCATGAGGACGGAGATTTCCAGCGTCACGGTCCAGAGCCGCGTGGCATGGACATAGGCCTCGGCGTCGAACTTGGCGTCCTTGTAGAAGGTCAGCAGGTTCATCGAGGCGAGGTTGCAGGCCGTGTCGTCAAGGAACATGTATTCCGAACACGGGTTCGACCCACGGATCGCGCCATCTTCCGGGCAGGTATGCCAGGAATTGACCGTGTCGTGGAACTGGATGCCGGGATCGGCGCAGGCCCAGGCGGCGTGGCCGACCTGTTCCCACAGTTCCCGCGCCTTCACGGTCTTGGCGACCTTGCCGTCGGTGCGGCGGATCAATTCCCAGTCGGCATCGTCCTTGACGGCCTTCAGGAAGGCGTCGGTGACGCGGACGGAGTTGTTGGAGTTCTGGCCGGAAACGGTGGCATAGGCCTCCGAGTCCCAATCCGTGTCATAGGTCGGGAATTCGATGCTGCCATAACCCTGCTTGGCGTAGTCAAGCACGCGCTTGACGTAAGTCTCGGGGATCGCAAGTTTTTTCGTGGCCTTGATGGCAGCCTTCAGCGCCTCGTTCTTGGCCGGATCGACAGCATCCTCACTGGAGCCGTCCCATTGACGGATCGCCGCGAAGATCTCATTCAACTGGCGTTCGTGCATCTTGGACCCGGCGACCAGAGCGGCCACCTTCTGTTCCTCGATGACCTTCCAGTTGATGAAATCCTCGATATCCGGGTGATCCATGTCGCAGATCACCATCTTGGCCGCGCGGCGCGTGGTACCGCCCGACTTGATCGCGCCCGCGGCGCGGTCGCCGATCTTCAGGAAGCCCATGAGGCCGGACGACTTGCCGCCACCCGAAAGCGGTTCATTGGCCGCGCGCAGCGACGAGAAGTTTGTGCCGGTGCCCGACCCATACTTAAAGAGCCGCGCCTCACGCACCCAGAGGTCCATGATGCCACCTTCCTGCACCAGATCGTCCGAGATCGACTGGATGAAGCAGGCATGCGGCTGGGGGTGTTCGTAGGCGGAGTTGGAGCGGGTCAGTTTGCCCGTGGCGTGATCCACATAGTAGTGCCCCTGCCCCGGACCGTCGATGCCGTAGGCCCAGTGGAGACCGGTATTGAACCATTGCGGCGAATTCGGTGCGGCCATCTGTTCGGCCAGCATAAAGCGCATCTCATCGTAGTAGGCCTTTGCGTCGGACTCGGTGGTGAAATAGCCACCCTTCCAGCCCCAATAGGCCCAAGCACCCGCGAGGCGGTCAAAAACCTGCTTGCCCGAAGATTCGCCGGTGAAACGCTCGTCCTCCGGCAGATCTGCCAGCGCCTTCTCGTCCGGAACCGAGCGCCAGAGGAATTCGGGCACGCCCTTTTCCTTGACCTTCTTCAGCCGCGCCGGAACACCTGCCTTGCGGAAATACTTCTGCGCCAGAACGTCAGAGGCAACCTGGCTCCAATCCGCCGGCACTTCGACCTTGTCATTCCTGAACACGACCTTGCCGTCGGGATTGCGGATTTCCGACGTCGTCGTGCGGAATGCAACCTCGGCATAGGCGTCTTTTCCTGCCTTGGTGAATTTACGTTCGATCTTCATCTGCCCCATCCTTTGTTCGACACGCGGCGCGCCCTTGAAGGCGTCTTACCGCTATTCCCGCCAAGCGGAGCTCAAAGGACAGCATATGCGTCGCGGCAGATGCGCCTGCCGCGCCGAACAGCCGCTTTTGCGCGGCCAGCTTTGGTATTGTGTCCCCGTCGTTCCGGCCACTAAATGTTGTGGCTTCTCCGTCAGCCCCCACAAACTGACGTATGACCCCCGGCCGGGTCAACAGCTTTTTCTCTTTTTTGTGACAAGATTTCGGTTGACCCCAATTGGTCATCGGCATGGCTATCAGACGTCACCGATTCACCCACAAACCACACGCCGATCCGCTCGGCGGAAAATTGCTTGTCTACTGGGCGCTTGGATCACGTCGCTTTGAAAAAGCTTCAATTCATCCACAGGGATTCATCAAGATTAACGGTGCCCAGACCGCCATATGGCGGACCCGCGTCGTCTCCGGCCAATGACCGAAACGACACATAGAGAGGGAGCAAAAGCGGGATTTTCGAAGTGGTCGGGGCGAGAAGATTCGAACTTCCGACCTACGGTACCCAAAACCGGCCAAAATCGTTGAATTCCAATACCTTTGCGGGAAAACAATGCGAATTTGGCGCTTTTGATATCAATGGGTTACAAGACGCGTGTAAAACGAATCGGAGCCCTTCAGGACAATGCAGGCAAAGAACTGGCCGCATGACCGCGTGGTCATAAGGTGCGACCAATGCGGCCGCGAGGGGCGCTATTCCAAGGAACGATTCATCGAGAAGGTTGGGCCGGACACCGCCATGCATGACGCCTTGTCGATCGTTGCCGCTGACTGCCCAAAGGCGGGGAAACCGTCGAACGTGCTGCATGATCGATGCCAGGCGAGGTACGTTAGGAACTGACCTCTGCGGCCGCAGCCACGCATTTCATTCAGTTTGGGTGACGGTTTTTGAGACCGTCGAACAAACACCAAAATTCTAGTCTATCTAATTGATTTAATTGACTATTATTAACGCGCTCAAATAGCAGTTAACAGTCCGGTTAACAGTCTCCTACATAGACACGCCCATCGCGCGAGCTACCGCAATCGCCACAACTGTGCCCAATGCGACCTTGGTTATAAACCCGATCGTTGACCCGATTGCGGCCCCAGCCTTCAATTTCACGGACTCCGTTGCAAGACCACGTGACGGTGCCGGCGCACTATTCTTGGGCATCTGACGCCTCCTTTTCTGAACTCAGTGGACCGCACGCCTGGTCTCTCGCATTTGGCCGAGAATGTACTCCGCCAAGCCGACCCTTCCGGAGCTGCGAATGACAGACCACGGCAGATCAAGGCGGACGATCTTGTCATCCATCACGATCCCCACGCTCACACTTTCCTTGCCGCGGGCCTCTTCGAGTTTCGCCGCGAATTGCACATCGATCGCCTCACCCCGCTCGGCCGCGCAGATGGTCGCGGCAATCTCGTCGGCCTGCGCCTTCAAGACGCGTAGCGGGGAATGCTTCGTAGTCATGTGCCGACCTTTTCATTGGTGCCGTCCCAAACGAACTCCCCATCCTCACCGACAGGAAAGTGGGAACGGCAAGCACAACAGAACGTGCCGCTGTAGAAGAACGGATCGCGGGCGTAGGTTTCGGCAATAGCTTGTCCCATGGTCGTGACAGTCCCGCATTTCTTGTGGACATAGCTTCGACGGACGGGGCGAACAAAGCCCTTTGCACGCTCTTCGTCCGACAACACGACATAGGCCTTCTGCTGGCCATCTTCGCGCAGTTCGCGATGATCAGCCGTGACTGGCGAACCATCAGCAAGAGTTGTCTTGGGCTGCTCGCTCATGCTTCCTCCTTAGTTGGACTCTTGCGCGGTCGCCTGATCCGGGACCCCGCGAATTCTGATCTTCCGACTGCGTAGAACCTCGACCGCACCGCCCAAGTCACGGGTGCCCGCGATAAAGATCGTTGACCCTACATGCTGCGCCACCCGAACGGCAGCCCGCACGTCGTCGATGATCATTGAACCAGGCACGCCAGCTTCGATCATACGCGACACCAGAAACTGCCTGCGCTTGGGATTATCTGCCACAACGCAGCCAAAACATCCTGCACCAATCGCTTCAGGTGGCAGAGGATGGGTGGAGCGCCGCCTGCGCCGCAATTTTGGAATGTAGCGATTGAAGAGAGGCGACTCGGTGCGAATGGCGCGAGCTTCAGCCTTCGCAGCTTCCTCGAAGGACTCGTAATGCACCATGTCCACGCGCACCGCATCATATATCCAAGGTGAGCGGGCAAAGTGTCTATCAAGTCGCGCCATCGGGTTTCTGGTCATGCCGACATAGAGCAAGACACCGTCGGCATCGATGTGGCGATAGACTGTGTACCTGGTCGTCATCAGCGATCGTCCGTGGCTTCATCGGGGTCAACAAGGGCGCGGTACTCCTTCACCCACGCATAGAGCGCCGATCGGCTAACCTTGGGGCCTTCGAGCGCCTGCAAAGCGGGCAGGACATCTTTCAGAATGTGCGCCCCCTCATCGAGCATCTTTCCGGCAAGATCAGTCCGTTCCGGTGTCATCGCGACCGGCCGACCATGCGCCTTGCCTTCGCGTCGGGCTTGCTCAAGACCAGCCATTGTGCGCTCACGGATCAGCTCGCGCTCATACTCCGCCAAGGCACCCATGATATGAACGATCATGCGCCCCATCGGAGTGCCGAGATCCAGCCCCTCAGTCAGGCTTACAAGCCGAACACCCCTTTCAGCAAGCATCTGGACAGTCTGAATGATGCCCAAGAGGCTGCGGCCAAGACGATCGAGCTTCCAAACAACAAGCTCGGTTCCTTCGTGCTGGGCAACCTTCAGCGCCCTAGTCAGGCCGGGCCGATCGCGCTTTGCGCCGCTCATCTTGTCGGTGAAGATGAACTCATCCGAAACGCCGTATCGCTTCAATGCTTCGATCTGCATTTCCAGATTCTGATCGGCCGTAGAGACTCGGGCGTATCCGATTTTTCCGGGTGTCTTTTCGGAATTATCGGCCACTTTTTATACGTCCCTACGATTCCGCCCCCTAAGTTCTCGGAACACTTTCAGGAATATTTCATCTAGACAACCCTAGTATGTCAACCTAATCTTTCTGGAACACTTATTGGAAATCCAGAAAACCCGGGAGCCAACATGGAAGACGATGAAGTTCTCAAACTGAAGCATCAGATCACCATGATGCAGGAACAGACGGCGGAGTTCGCTGACGAGTTTTCGACGCTATCTGACGATCAGCTGAAGGAGCTAGCGGCCACACTACACGACACGGCCGATGATGCTTCATGGAAGGCCAACGCCGCCGAAACGGAAATCCGCTTTCGCTCGATTAAGCAGCTATTCAGAACGTCAAGCTGACCGGAGGATCCTTTTGCGAGGCACCGTCTTTCACGGAGAACCAGCAGCCCGGCACGTCCGCCGGTCACATGTTAAAGGTTGCTCGGGGGCATATGCGAACCGGGCAGAACGAGCGGACGGGGGAAAGATCGGGCTACGTCGAACGACGTCGGGCGGTGTCTCGCCAAGCGATCCAATAGACCGGAGGCCCCCATGGTAGCACCGATTCAAGAACGTTATCGACAGGCTATGAACAAGCTCGCCCGCGCGATCGACGAAGGTCTGAATGGAAAACGACGGCCGGGGCGAAAGCCGACGGTGGGCTTTGTTCTGCTGACGGCGGAGTTTGGCAAGATCGAAGGCGGCAGGGTGAACTACATCAGCAACGGCGAACGCGAAGACATGATCGCTATGCTGCGGGAATATCTTGCCAGGCTCGAAGGCCGTTACTCAGAACCACCGACGACGAAACCACAGTAAACTGACCGGAGGCCAAAGTGACCTGGTTTGTCGAGAAGCGCATCGAGTGGATAGGAGAGATGATCCGCGTCTATGGGTTCATCAACCGTGAACACATCGAAAGGATGTTCGACGTTTCGACGCCACAGGCATCCCTTGACCTGCGCGAATTCCAACGGCGTTTCCCGGATGCGGTCACCTATGACCGCTCAGCCAAACGCTACGTGTCCAACTAACCCCGGTCAGACCGCCAAGACCGTGGTGCATAGCAAGATCAGCGCCAAACCGAACGCGAGGCGGATCAAGACCGGCACCCGGCGTTGTAGCCAATTACCACGTCCGTCCCCGGTTCACCCACGGCGTCATGCGTCTCAGGATGAGCCAGCAAACCGGCCTCAAGCGCGATGACCGACCCCCGCAGCCCCGCACAAAGGCCACTATCGCTTATCCCGGTCCCTACGCAGGCGGTCATGCCAAGCACCGCGATCCTTGCGGGATGCTTCAACAGCGTCGTCAATGCGCTTCCGCGTGTCGATGTGTTCATTGGCGTCCTCCAATTCGTCCTTGAGGCGTTGGTTTTTCTTGACCATCCCGATACCCGCAAGAAGCACGATGGCCATTGCCCCGGCCCATCCGGCAAACCGCTTGACGGGCGAGGGGATGAAGCGACCGAGCGCGAGAAGCCACATCATGTCCGCTTCCCCCATCCGCGCCAGACCGCCAGCAGCGCCAGACCGTTGCCGATCCACGACACGGCCTGCGTGATGACCTGCGTTACGTTAAACGGGTGAATGTCCAGTTCACCGGTCGCAATGTCGAATGTGGCAAAGCCTGAGGCGGCAAGCCACAGAGCCACGCCAGAGCCTGCCAGACCGAGGATGTAGACCAGTCCGCGTGTTTTGGTTGCGTTGTCCATATCAGCCTCCGAAATAAGCCTTGATGCCTGCGATCAGCGCCACGATGCCCGCCGCCAGTGCCGCGATGAACGACGCGGGAACGTCTGTGCCAGTTGTGGGCGGCGTCTGGGCGGGTTTGGGCGTGGTGGTGATGGCCGGACGGGTGCAGAGCGCCGCGTGGAGCGCGCCCATGGTCTTGAGGCCAGCAATCCCGTCCGGTGATAGCTTGGCCGCCTTCTGGAACGCCACCACATCGCTCGGGCCATGGCCCAGAAGCACAAGGGCGCATTTCACGTACCATTTCTTCCGATCGGCAAAGCCGTTCAGCCCGCCATTGATCCGGCGCGTGATGGTGGAAATGTCGTTCTTGTCGGCGAACTTGTTCAGGCCCCGCGTGTCCCAATACCAGATCGGGCCGAGGCCTTCCCACGGGTCGGAGTTCATCGCGTCCGGGTCGACCTCGAAATCAGGGCACTTGTGCGACACGTTCTGGCGGCACCAGTCACGGAACGCCGCCGTGTTCTCCCGCCCGGTGATCTGGATGCCGGTCCTGCCCCGGAACTTGTAGCCGTCCCCGGGCTGCGTGTTGCCGAGATCCTTCCGCCCCTCGTACCGCTTCTGAGCCGGGGTCGGCCCCCAGACTTCCCGGTCGTACCGAAACCCGCCCGATTCATGGCAGAGTTGGGCGAGATAGTGCGCCAGCCGGTGCGGTTGCCCAAGTCCAGCCGGGAATGCCTCCAGCCCCGCGACAACGGACTGCATGTTCGCGTTGGGCTCGCGGTTGGTGATCTTTGCAAGGTCTAGGGCGTGAAGGTTCATGGCACAGACCTTTCCGTGAAGAAGTGGATCAGATCCCGGCACGCATCCGTCATGAGGCCGACCCCTGGTTCGGCCCAATAAGCAACACAGAGGGCGAGCAGGATCACATAAAGGCTGCGATGCCGCCGGATGGCGGCTTTGGTGTGGGTCATTTGCCGCCCCCCAATCGCCGCTTGATAACATCCCGGATCAGTTCGCGGTCAGCGATCAGAGCCGCGCCAAGGTCCAAAAGCAAATACCCGAATGCAGTCAGGATCATGACGGCCATGGTCTCGCTGCGACCAGTCAAGGCCGCCGCCTCCGGTGCCAGCGAATAGCCGATGCCGCCGGAGATCGCCGCGATGATCGCTCGCGCAATCGCCGACTTCTCCCGGTGACGCTCTATGACGATAAGAACGCCAACGCTTAGGGCGATCCAGAATTCAAGCGGCTTACTCATGTCTCCCCCTCAGGCATTGTTTTCGTCCGCATCCAGCGTTGCCGTGCGCACCGTTACGCCACCCGCGCGCCCGACGGCGGCCGGATCACGGCGTCGGTGATCGTGTCTCTGACGTTGATCCACTCAGAGACAAAGTTCCGGTTGGTCGTCGGGTGGAAGTACATATCCCCATCGACATCGCCACCCTGCATCCAGACGTCGCGAAACCGAAACGGCCCGTTGAAGTTGGGCAGGCCGAGGTCATCAATCTGAACGCTGAAGGTTTGATAGTCGTCGCGGTAGTGCACGACACCATCGAGGGTGACTTCCTCGACAAGGAAATCCTTGCCATTGTCGCGAACACCCCTGACCATGTTGTTGATCACGCCCCGGTACTGTGGATCGGGGCAGGCCCGCTGATCGATCAGCGTGTTCTTGATCGTGACACCGCCGACAGCCGCCGTGACGGTATAGGTGTCGGGATGGCGCCGGTCGCCCGGGGCCGCCCATCGTGGGCCATGATAGCAGTCCTCATAGACCGTGCCACCGAACGGCGAGCCACCCACCTTGAGGTGATCCGAGGAAAAGCCCTCAATCCGGGGGCGGAGCATGTGGCCCAGATGACCACACCGGTAATCCTTCCCCGTACCGCTGCCACGCTGCCACAGGAGAGCCGGTGCGCCAGCATCCTTCCCCATGCAGCCGATGGCCTCCAGGTCCTCGATCACATCGATACCACCGGTCGGATAGATATCGATGATGCCGCCCGCGTTGCGCCCTGGACGGTCCCGGATCAGAAGCCCGGCAAATCCGGCCATGCGGCTCTTCACGATGAGCTTCCGGTCACCAACATCCAGCGGCTTCATGATGCCACCCGAAAACCCGTTTATGATGACGGCGTCCGGCGTCACATCGATGCCTTGCGGCAGTGGATCACGTCCGGCGACAAGCATGTCGCTTTTGTCCATGATCCCATTCGGCGTGGAGCGATCATACAGCCCCTCGATGTATGCGCGGCGCGCTGAAGGCGAAACCGGGGGCTTGGGTGCCGCAGGCGGCGGCGGGGCGGGCGCAGGGTCAGGCGCAGGCGCTTCCTCATCTGGCGGGCTCTCAGGCTCAGAAGGCGCTTCACCCTCCGGCTCTTCGGTCGGCGGCTCTTCCGCGGGCGGTTTCGGGCCTTCCTCAACAGGCTCATCGGGTGCAGGGGGATCGGTTTCGGCAGGCGTCTCGCCCTCGTATTCACCGTGCGGCAAACCGCCGGTTTCCAGATCCTCGATCAGAGCGTTGATGCCCGCAACGGCAGTATCGCGGATGTCTTCGAGCATGGCGATGGTCGCCGTGAGACGTGTCATGAGCGTTCTCCTGTGAAGGGAATGAGATGCCGCTAGATCGCGGGCTTGATGTGGATTTCGAGATGGCTGTAGCCGGGATCGACAACTGGCTGCCCGCCGACCTGGTAAGTGAATTCACCAAGGAATTCGCCGGGCGTGTCCACGTCACCCGCAACGGGCTGGTAGATCAGAACGCCATCGGTGGCGGCGAAGGTCTGCGACGACCCGTCCGGCAAGGTGTAGGTGCCAGCGCCCAAGACACCCGCTTGATTATCGACCTTGCGGGTCGTGCTGCCGCGCGGAACCATCGAAAACGTGACACCCGTCACACCGGTCAGATCGACCGGCGTGCCCGCATCGGTCAGGAGTTGCAGCGCCCAAGCGCGCCCAACGGTGCCTTGGGTGATGTAGATTGCCGGTCTGTTGCTCACGATCCGCCTCCGATTGCTTTTGCCCTGCCCCGCATACCGGGTGCGTTCGCCGCGACCATTCCGCCGGGCGCGCGGAACGATGGCCGCCTGTAGCCCGCTAGAACGATGTGATTGATGGCCGCCGGATCGACGACCGTGCCTGCGCCCGCACCGGTGAGCGGCATGGAGCCGTCCCCGGCGCCATCATCGTCAACCGAACCTGCCCCCACGCCGGTAAGTGGTGACGCGCCCGAGCCAGTGCCCGTGTCATCGACCGAGGCGGAGCCGGAGCCGCTGAGCGGCGAAGTGCCAGCGCCCGTGCCGGTATCCTGAACTGCGCCCGAGCCAGAGCCTGTCAGTGGGGCCGAGCCACTGCCGCTGCCGGTATCGTCAACTGACCCGCCGCCGGAGCCGGAAAGTGGCGCTGTACCAGCCCCGACACCATCATCAGCGACCTCACCAGCGCCAGCGCCCGAGAGCGGCATGGAACCTGCGCCCACACCCTCGACCGGGGCCGAACCAACTACGCCATCCCCTGTACCGCTGAGCGGGAACGACCCGCTGCCGGTGCCTTCGTCATCGACCGCGCCGGCCGCAGACCCGGAGAGGGGCGCGGAGCCTGAGCCGGAAGCTTCCACGTCAACGCTGCCTGACGCAGCCCCACCGAGCGTTTGCGTGCCGGAGCCCTGCCCGTCGTCCGCAACATCGCCAGCGCCGGAGCCGGATAGAGGCATGGTCCCCGCGCCATCGCCTTCGTCTTCGACTGAACCAGCACCAGTGCCAGACAGCGGCATCGAGCCGTCGCCGGTCCCTTCAAGCGGCGCTGCGCCGACATCACCCGTACCCGAGCCACTGAGCGGCAGGGACCCAGCGCCGGTACCTTCATCATCAACCGATCCAGCGCCGGAGCCGCCAATCGGCTGCGAGCCTGACCCCGTACCTTCATCGTCGACCGATCCAGCCCCTGACCCTGAGAGAGAGGTCGAACCAGCACCAGTACCGGTGATCTCGCTGACCACGTCAAACGGCAGGCCATCGCCGCCGAAGTGGTAGTCTTTCGCCTCATTGGCTGTCAGCGTGCGGCCCCAGAACCGCACCCGCTTCATCCAGCCATCGAGACCGGCGTCACCCGATACACCGATCTGGAACGGCGCTGACGTATCAAAGAGCGAGGTCGGGAAGCCCGTGACCCGGCCGATCAGGCTACCATCGATGTAGAAATCAGCTGCACCGGCGGGCGCATCGAAGGACATGACACCGGTGTGCGGCGCACCACCGCTACCAATCTGCGCGGTGACATCAACACCGCTCTGGAAGTTGCTGGTGCCGCTTGATGACGCGGCCAGTTCAAAATACCGGTCTGAAACATCAGTTCGGATCGTGAGAAAAAAACTTCTCTCGTTGATCGCGCCGTTGTTCTTGATGACGAGGATCGTATTCGACCCGGACGGGTTGAAACTGTCCAGTTGAAACGCGAAGGCCACCGCAAAACTGCCAGAAGGCCCAAGACCGACCTGCTGAGCATCGGAGATGCTTAAAAATTCGTTGTTCGCACGATCGAATACCGCAACCTCGGTGCCGGAGATATTCGCCGACGGCACGGTTCCATTGTCGTCAAGGTCGTTCGGCCCGTGACTGTCGATCCGGGCCACCGCCACCGATCCGTCGCTGACCTCATCCAGTTCCCACGCGCTGACCAGCCCGGTCATAAGCGTGGGATGCTCGGTCATAGATGTCAGAACGTAACCGCCACCAGAGCCGCTGAGCGGCATCGATCCCGAGCCAGCGCCCTGATCATCGACGGACCCCGCCCCTGATCCGGTCAGGGCTGCTGACCCTGCCCCGGTGCCCGTGTCATCGACAGACCCGCCGCCGGTACCACTCAGAGGCTGGGAACCCGCCCCAGTGCCCGTTATGGTGACAGACCCATCCGGTGTTTCAACCTCGGCCCAGCTGACGCCCGCACCGCGCCGGTTTGCCGGGCTTCCGCCGCCGCCCGTGGCGACGAACTTGATCCGAAGATCGTTCCAGTCGCTGACCGCCGATGCAGCGAAGGTGAAGCTGCGTGCCGTCCAAGCGCCCGTGACAGCATGTACGCCGCTTGATGCAATGACAGTCGCGCCCTGCAAGAGTTGAACGTCGAGATCGACGGCCGTGCCGCTGGAGTTGAGCGCGGTGCCGTTCAGCCATGCATCACGCCAGCGGACAGTGCAGGTGCCGCTGCCGGGCGTGCTGCCGGGATTGCTCAGGCCAAGTTCGCAGCCTGAGCCGTTGGGGTTGTTGCCGGAATAGACGAAGTCGGTATTGCTGGCCGTCGCTTCATCGACGTTCTGATAGATGCCACTCGTGGTCGGCGTACCTGCCCACGACGATATGGCAACATCAGCATCAGGCCGAAGAAACTGCGCCATTGACTACCCCGGATAGACCTGGACGGGCCGACAAAACGGCCCGCGCCTGGATCAGTTGGAAATCGTGAACGAGGTGATCGTCACTGCCTGGCCGGTGGCGATGGACGTGTTCTGCAACTGGATATCGCCACCGCCGCCTGTTGCGGTAACCGAGCCCTGAATGTGACAGGTCGCGCCCGCCTTGATGCGAAAGTGGCCCGCCGTGCCTGTGGCATCAGCGGAGGCATCCTGCCAAGTCCCGAGCTTTGCCTTCGACCCTGCCGACGCGGCAGCCATCCAGTCCGAAGGCAATGTCATCGTTACGAGCACTGTGCCACTGTCGGCAGTCGCACAGTTGGCGGGGGCCGCACCGGATCGGATTTCCAGCGTCGGGGCCGTGCCGATGGTTGTCTCGATCGCGTCGAGTGCGGCATTGCGCGTCGCATCAGAGAACTGGAATGCCGCCAATGCCGGGGCTGCGGCAAAAACGAGCGCGAAGACGAAAGCCAGAAGCGTTTTGAAGACATGGGTAAGTTTCACGGGAATCTCCTTTCCGTGTTAGGTTGTCGTGATGAAGGTGAAAAGTTCAGGCGATGCGACGAATTCGGATCGCGCCACCTAGAGTGCTGTTAGATCCAGCGGACTGACCCTGAAGTGTCAACTGAATGGTCCCAGCGGCAGTGACCGTGGCAAAACCTTTGCCTGTGCCACGGTAGTTCTCGTTGGCGGCATGGTTTGCGCCCTGCCACACGTCGATTGCGGCACCGAGGTCGAAGGTTGCCGTTCCGGTTCCGCCAGACTGAACACCGAACAGTTTCGTGAGACCTGCTGTGCCTCCCTTCAGCGCCTCGAACTCAAAACTGACCTCGTAGACCTCGCCAACTGCAGCATCGGGGATCGACTTCGAAACGATGTTGGTGGTCGAGTTTGTGACGGTCACGCCCGTCGCCGAGTTAACCAGACCGGCCCCATTGTCGAAGGAAACGACGTTGCTCTCTCCCGAACCGCCAGAGAAAGTTACAGTTTGATAGGTCGCCTTCGCGGACGCATTGAACGCGCGTATGTCGCGGAAGTCATTGTTAATCGAGTTGGCGTCAGTCAGGTCGATGCCGCTGTCGCAGTTCCGCAAGATATCGCCATCAAACCGGCACCGCTTGGCATTCGTGACTGTGCCGGCCTTAACCGTTCCGGGAGTGCCAGTCGTGTTAAATCCGGAAACCACGTTTTCACCAACGTGCATCTCCGAAAGTGTATCAAATTCATAGGCCTGCCAGTTCACGCCATCGACATTTGTGAACCGGTAAAGCTCACAGTCCTTGATCCAACCCTCGTAAAGGTTCTTCGCAATGATGCAGCGTTCGGATGCGTTGATGTGAACACCCTCCACCCACAAGCCAGGATCGACCTGATCCGTGCCCGCCACAAGATCGAGGAAGTCCACATTTAGACCGTAGCGGCAGTTAATGAGTTGACCGCCGGATATTGCGACGCCTTCCATACGGCCTGAAAACCTACCACCAGTCTCACAAGCCCGAACGTGCACGCGTGACATGTCAGTTGTGACCGGCGAGCCATCATCCGTCGAGGTCATGTGGTATCCGGTAGTGCCTGCTAAGTATTCCCGGTCATGCGTCCCGGACGATGCGGCGAGGTTCCGTCTGCCTCTGATGTGGACTGCTCCGATGTCAGCGTTAGACACGTTATCGCCATAGAGCCCGACCGTCCAAGCGCCTGTTGTCGCGTCCGCACCACCGATTTGCAGGCCATCGCCCAGCTTGACCAGTTCCTCATGCCTGTTCGACGCGAGAACCGCAGCGGTGTAGGTGATCGAAAGCCCGTTGCCGCTGGCCGCCTGCGTGGTGCGGATCTCGCAGTCATCCCAATCAACGGAATAGACGCCGGTATGATGCAGTTGCACCCCGTCAGTCCCGCCGGAGAATTTGAGAACACCGCCGCGTACATGCGTATTGACGTTCGGCGCTGAGATGGTTGAGGCGCAAGCGAAAACAGCGTGGCGCGGGTTTCGAATGGGGGTGCCCGACCTCAGTGCAAGCTGCACCGCAGCAGCATCATTCGTGACACCGTCTCCGACCGCCCCGAAATCGTAGAACGTCAGCGCGCGAGTATCCTCGAAATGCCGGAGGTAGTCGCGGATTTCGGCTTTGTCCGGGTTGTGTGGGGATGGAGAGCCGTCGCGCCAGATCTGCGCGGCCCCGCCATGCGGAAACGCTACCATCGTTTGTTCCTGTCCATGGTTTCTAGGTGATTGTCTGCGTCACGGGCCCGGCGTCGGCAGCATTGGCAACGCCAGAAACATTAATTGACCGAGCGGTCCAGTCGAACGTTCCAGCTCCGCTCGCATCGTCAAAAGCCACGGCTTCAGACGGGTCGTTGAAGAACGTGGCGATCAATACAGCGTCCCGATAGATCTGCGTCTTCCATATGTTCGCCGAGGCCGATGCCGTGAACGTCACATGCGCGACACCACCGGTTTGGTCGGTCACGTTTAGTGATGTAGGTGCGGCGGGCGCCGACGTGCTGGCCAGCGCCTGAATGTTTGTCTCTGTGACAAATCCCCCAGAAGTTCCGTCGGAGGCCACGAACGCCAACCGCAGGTCATAGTATGCCCCGTCCGTCAACCCTCCAATTGCTGCCGTTGTTGCCGCGGGGTTCAGAGGTACAGCCCTCCATGCGCTGCCCCCAGCAGAGGTGTACTCCAGCCGGGGCGAAAGCGCGTCACTGGATGGCGGATCCCAGACGGCCGCAATGCCCGCAGAGAACGTGTTGGCTGATACCTGAACGCCCTGTGGACCGGCAGTGAAGTTCGTCGGGTCCGGGATCCCTAGGGAAACGTCAGGGTCCGGCAAGAGTTGCGGCGTGCCTTCCTCGGAAGTTGTCCATGTGTAGGCTGCAGCCTCGTCCAGCGACAGCGCATAGGTGACGGCCCCGGTCGTGATGTCGAGTGAATAACTGTCCACTCGAAACACACCACTAATCCCCGCTTCGGGAATGTCCAGGCTTACGGTCGGCTCATACAGCGCCTTAATCGCGCTCGGCCTCCATCGTGCGACCAACTTTTTGCGCGGATTGTCACGGGCCAACTTGATCTTTGCTGCGGTGCGCGCCTGACGATGTGACGGCGAATAATTTAGATCCGTCAGTGGGCCGGTAAGTTCTTCACCGTCATCGGTTTCTCGTGCCGCATCATTCCACGCCTCCCCCTCCGTCTGCGCATAAGCAAGCGAAGGATCGACATATGAGAACGGCAGCGTGTTATAGCGCTCGATTAGGTCAGGCCCGTGCGAATACTCTTCGAACTCTAGCAAATCGGCGCTGGTCAGCGTCACTGTGGGTGCGCGGTAGGCTCCCACCTCAACGCCAATCTTTCCGTTTGGCAAAAGCCGAATATCGCCAGCACAAGCGTTGAGCATACGCCTGACCACATCGCCTGGGCGTTCGTTCAACGCGTAGGTTCCGGCAAGCCTCCATCGAGCCTCAGCACCCCCGGCAACTAACGCGACCTGACCATCAGCAAGATCCGCCTCAATTGCGAGCGCCGCATAGTCCACCGTTCCGGGACGATTGAAGCCATCCGGACTTTCAATCATGTCAGCTATTACAAGGGCGGCGTTATCCGAATAAGCTGTGGCGAGGGTGCGAGGGTCGTAAACCTTCGATGTGCGCGCCACGATCTCGATTGCTGGCTCGTTGTTCGGATAGACTCTGCGAAAATCATCCGGCGGAACTTGCTCTGCAATTGTAAGGCTCGTCCAGAGGCCGTCCAGACGGTGTGTGTTGTCCCAATCAGACCAAATCGCAGTCACTTCACTGTAATGCGTTTCGGGAATTACCCCAAGCCGCGTCTTGATCTGGACCCGCTTCGTGCCGTTCGAGGTGTATTGAGTCTCGGTTACAAACCCAGAGCCATCAAGCGTCACTTCCCCCTTGTTAAGGAAGTACTTCTCAGTTCCGTCAATCTCGCCGTGGCCGTGGACAATGACACGGTAGAACTTGCCTGCACGGGTGCGGAAAAATACTGCGGTTCCGCCAACACGAACGCGTCCATAGTGCTTCATCCTTGGCCCGATTGGCTGGCGGATATTGAGCTGAATATCCTCCGGCTTAGGAGCCTTCGGAGTGTCAGGGGCGAATGCTGCCGACAGCAATAGTGACCCAGCAATGCTAACGGCAATTCCACCAATTGTCAGGGTGCCCGCTGCCGTGAACAAAGCCAGAGTCCCGCCCGCTCCGAAGACGGCAGGAGCGATGAATGCTAATGCCTGCGGCATGTCAGGCTCCACCCGTCCAAAATGGTGAACTCAGCCGGGCAAAACAGCCCATTCTCTGTCTTCACAAAGAGCCTCCCCCCGCTCAAAACTCCACACATGGTCCGCCCACGAACCTTCGCCACACAGACACCGTTTTCCTGCTCGCCTGAAGGAAACCCGGACATCATCTTGCGCGACAACTCAAGAAGCCCGCCGTGCTGCATAATCACCCGGCGGCACCCAAACGCAGTGTCGTAGGTTCCCCGGAAGCCTGCTGCCAAATCCTTACCGGTTGCCTCTGCGACCAGTGCAGCCGCCCAAGTCGCGCAGTCGTTTTGCCCCCATATGAATGGCTCGCATGCCGTTCGCGCCAAAAAAGGCGGGATCACCAGTCCGTCCATTTGGGGCTCGTGCTCATGACCTCTGGAACGTAGCGCAGGCCGTTATCAGTCGAATGGCGACGCTTCTGGTCTCTGTCCGTCAACAGACCAAACACCGGAGCCCCCTTGCGCGCAAGAAGCCCCTCGACCTTCATCGTCAGGATTGCTGCACTCGGAGAATAGCTTGCCGTCGCGTGCTGCATGAGACTCTTGTCAATTGCTATCGGCACCCCGACGGGGAAAGCCCGGCCATCGGAAAACGCGCCATCGAATAACTGAATGTACAGGTTCGCCTCGCGGCCACGGTAGTCTGAGGGATTGCCAATCAATTCCGGCAGGCGTGACGCGGCCTGCGTTGGGAGGCTCTCGTCGTTCAAGACCCCCCACGGCAGGCCAAGGTAGTATTCCCGGTATGGGGCGAGATCGTCGGGACCACCGTCGATATTGCTCATTCCGCCAAGCTCACCTGTGCCCACCCAGGTCCGCCCCCATAGCATATCAGTGAACGGCACATTCATATTGCTCAGGTACTGTGTTCCGCTGACAAACTTCAGTTCTAGTAGAACCGCCCAATGCACAGCCTCTTTTGCAAGCGCGTTCTCCACTGCCGTCGGGTTTGGCTGCGCAGCCAAGAGCCTGCTCATCGGTCGAACGCCTCAACCACATCGAAGGTGACCTGAGACGTGATGCGGTTATGATTTTCTGCAACCCGAAACTCGTCGTCCGACTCAAGCCGGACATGAGTTGTTGGGTTGCTGACATCGACACTTGCACCCGCTAAAACGGCTTCGCGCAATGGCGGGTTGAACCGGATATCGCCGTCATCGTTGGATTGAACGCGATACAGGAAGTTGTTGATCGTGAAGTACGCCCCTACGGAAAGGTGTCTGCCAAGATAGCCATGCAGCTTAATCCGCGAAGCCCCCGCCGAGGCGGCATACATGGCTACAGGCTCCTGATAGTCCGGCAGCGCAAATCCGGCTCCATCCGAAAAGGTCGTTCCATCCGAATAACGCAAATAACCGGCCGATATCTGCTGCGCCGTAATGCCAACAGAGGCGTAGAATGCCACGGGATCGCCGCGATATCGCGTGGTGTATCGATTGCAGACAGGAATCGAGATCCGGACGAACCTCCCACGCATCTGATCGACAGCGGCGCGCAGGGTGCTCACCTTGCTCCCGCGAAGCGCCGGAAGCGTGATGGTCGCGCGCCAGACACGGTTTTCGCGCCAGACGAACTGTTCACGCCCATCCATCGCGCGCCCGGGACTTTGCGTGAACCCCGACAACCGCCAGTCAACGGACTCAAAGACAGGAATTTCAGTGGGCCACGCAACAACCGTCATGCTCGCCGCTGCCTCTCGTACTGACGCTTGTTATTCTGAGAAATCCCGGCAGAAACGCCCGCTTGAACCATTCTCATGATTTCACTGTTTCCGGTGGCACCCGGCACATGTACCGTTATGTATGTGTTTCCACCGGCACCAGATGCGGCGCGCGCCAAGACGTCAGCGGGTAGAATTCGAGAAGGCCCCGTCGCCTCAACTTCCGGGCCATTTTCCCCGACGATCCTCAGCCCGCCAATGTGATTTCCACCACTTGCGAAGCCCGGAATGCCGCCAAAGACGCTTCCGAGAATACCTTTTATGATCCCGCCGCCAGACCCTGCGGCGAATGCTCCGGTGCCGAACAGCAGGTATTCAGCCGATGCTCGGATAATGGCAGCCTTGAGCCGGTCAAAGGCGTCCTCGGCCGACAGAACGCCTGTCGCAAGGTCCAGAATTCCGTTCTTAAAGTCGCCGACCTTGGAGTTTCCGAACTCTGCATCAAGCCGATCCACAGAACGCGCGAATAGGTCAGCATCAATTTTGCCCTCGCGATGGAGGCGCTGCAATTCCTCCATCTCGGCGTTATACCGCTCAAGTTCCGTGCGGGTTGACGCATAAAGCGCCTTTACCTTTGCAAGATCAGCGGCTTGCTGCGCGTTAACATTCGACGATCCGCCGCCAGAAGAGCGCGTCGCACGCGACAAGGGTTGAGGGGTCGGAAAGTACCGGTTGCGATAGTACGGGTCATCTTCGAATTGCCGTGGATCCAACCCTCGCCCACCGCCAACTGCGGCCGCCTGCTTGTTTGCAGCAGCACCGAGTGCTCCGACGTAGTCCCACGCTGCCGTGGCGGCATTCTGGATAGTGGCCGCAAGCGATGAAGCAGTTGTGGTCGCTGCAGCTATTGCCCCTTCAGCCGAGGCCATGGCCGCGGCAATCATATTCGAGGCAAGCGCGACCTTTTCGGTTTCTGCCTGGAGTTGGAGGGTCTTAACGACGGCTTCGTTGATCTTGTCGACGAGACCACCGGTCGCGCGGTTCGCTTCTTCAATGCTTCCATAAATTGAAACCAGAACGCTCTGCAGCGCCTGAAATGCCGCCGCTTGCGCTTCAGGACCACTGGCATTTGCCACCGCGCTCAGTGCGCGGACCAACTGAACCGACTGATCGGCAGTCAGACCCATCTCATCGCGTAGTCGCCGAAGAGTCTGCTCGTAATCCGAGACATCCGGAACCGCCAAGGCATCGCCGCCACCACCCAGATCAAGACTTCCGAACGCAACCGAGATACCGGACGCAGCAGCCGATACTGCGTCCTGCGCAGCACTCCGACGAAGCCGCTCCTGGACATCGAGGGCAAGCTGGGCCTGCGACGCAAACCTGCCGTATTCGTCGGCGAGTTCACCGGTGCCCTTCAGCGCAAGGTTCGCCGCCTCCGAATAGTTAGACACCGCCGAAGACAGATTCTTGATCTTGTCTTCCAGCGTCTCAGCCTTGTCGGCCGCCTCTTCGGACCCGAGAGCCATGTTGAAGAACATCGCCGCGAGCGGAAGACCGACGGCCGCGACGACGCCCATCAGCGGTCCCAGCGTCCCGAGTGTCCCGCCGAGTGCCCCTAGCCCGCCCAGAAGCTGCGGCGCCTGCTGCGACATGGCTCGCATCACCGTCGTGCCACCCGCGATCTGCACCGCGAGGTCGCCGAACTGGTTGGCGGTGTTCTGGATTACGAACCGCTGTGCCCCGGTGACCTGTCCCAGTCGGGAAAGCCCTGTCGCACTCTTAGCAAGGCCATCCGTAACCTTCTGGTTGGTCTTCCGAAACTCCGTCTCGATCTTTTTACCAGCCGCCGCCGCCCGGGCCTCGGCGCGGGCCAGAGCTCGCTCCATCTTGTTGATGCGGGCATCGAGCGCGAAAACAAGGGCAGCTTCGTCAGCCATTCGTCAGAACCCCTCAATCCCATGTTCCGCCAACCATTCGTCGCTCAGCTCGCCGCCCGGTGACGGCTTCTTTCCCCCATGGAATTCGGACAGGCCATCCATACATGCGGCGAACTCCCAAAGGCTCATGGCGTCGACGTCCCTTGGGGTGAATCCGGCCTTTGCTCCATTGGCGTAGAACCTGCTGAACTTCCATTTTCCGGGGGGCTCAGCTCCCCCATCCCCTCCCCCACCGGATCATCCTCGACACCCACGATGGCAGCGGCGAGGACGATCGCTGCAGTCATCACGAACTTGCCGAGAGGATGAGCGTCGCCCAGTGTGTCCATCAGTGTGCGGGCCTCTGCGTCCGGCATACCGCCACCGATCAGACCGTATCGAAGAACCGAAAGCGGATAGTCGACGCGATACGTGCCCGTGCGCAAGGCGGTCAGGACCTCCATCGGGCCAGCATCGCAGGCCTTCTGAACGGCCCTGAGCTGCCCAAGACCGAGGGCAAAGGCATGGTCGCCCCCGATCCAGGTCAATTCGACACGGCTGGACATCAGGTCAGACCTTGTCGGTCGTGGTCGGCGTGCCGTCGAATTCAGCACGGATCGACGCGGTAACTTTCTGACCCTTCGAACGCTGGTGGTTGAGTTGGGTCAGAAGCGCTGCACCCGATTCGTACTCAACGTCGCCGCTTGCCGCATTGACGTGCTGAATCCGGATATTCTTCGTCGTGCCGGAACGGAACCACTGCAGGACGGTTTCATGGCTCTGCTGAGCCCACACAGCCTCACCCTCGACGACATATTCGGTGCTGCGCACCTGCTTTTCGACGGAATAGGGAAGACTCTCGTCGTCGCAATCAGCCGGGACCTCGACGCGGTCAACCTGCGCTTCTCGGTTGATCGAAAATCCCATGATACCGCAAAGCTTCGCATAGGTGCCGGGCGTCGTTGTTTCGACCTCCAGGACCAGTTGTTCATATTTCGCCGTGACGGGTGCCGCCATGTCACTTCTCCATGCAAATGCGACCGCCGGGGCGGTTCGCCGGTTGATGTGTTGAAAGGGCCATCAGGCCCGCGCTGAGCCGTCCCCGGCCTTCTTCTTCCGCTTCCGCGGAACTTCTGTGGCCGCGCCAGAGGCAACGGCCCTGTCAATGAAGTCGCGTGGAAATGTCTGAGCCTTGTCAGACGGCTTGGCCCCGAAACCGAGGCCCTTGGGACGCGACCAGTTGAATTCGCGGTGGAAGATTGCCGTTGCCATCAGTTCCCCCATAGCTGACGTGCCGCCTTGACTGCGGCGGCGTTGATCCTTCGTGTCGTCGTTCGCTTTCCGCCCCGGATAACCGGAAAGAAGAACGGATTAGCGGGCATTGCCTTTGTTCCGAACTCCTGCAGCTTTGCCTTCTGAAACTGAACGCCACGACTGTTCGTCACGATGGTCGCTTCATTGCCGGCATAAATCGTGATGCGGTTGGCGCCCGCACCGACCGTGCCGACGGCGATGCTCCCAGATGGAGCCTTTCCCCAGGTCCAGCCGATGCTCGCCGCCAACTGGCCAGTGTCCTTCGGGGCAAGCCGCCTCATCTGCGCGACCCATTCGGTCGCGATCCGTTCCATCTCATCCCGAACAGCTTGACGTACCGCTTTGGGCAACGCCCGGAACCGTGCCCGAAGCTTGTCCATTCCCTCGACCGCCATCAGGCTTCCTCGATCAGTGCTTCAACCTGCACAACACCGTGGAGCGTGATCCCGTCCGGATCGTCCAGGACCCGCACGAGTTTCGCTTCCAGCGACACAAGCGCTCCGATAGTCAGCGTGCCCGCATAGCCATGCAGCGCCTTTTTTACGGCGTCCGCGAGGGCCTTTACCTCGCGCTTGCCGTCCTGCGCCTCGGACCAGCAATCGATCTGCACCGTTTCCGTACGCCCATCGATGCAGTCGGCATCCTCCGGAACATAATCCGACGGACCAATCGAAAGATAAGGCGCAGAGACGGTGGCAGCTGGTTTGTCGTACACTTTCTGCCCGACAATCGCTGCAACGGCTGCATCTGCCTTCAGACATGTCACGATCATCGCCTGCAGCGCGTTAGACTCGCTCATGTCGCGACCCCGCTCTGACAGGTCAGCTCAAGATAAAGCCGGTCATCCGACGGAATGATGGACCTGATGTTGTAGATCACGCCCGGAAACTCACCGGCCGTGGAACCGCGATGCAGGTCGCGCATCCGCCATACTGGCGTGATGCTGCGCGCCGCGGCGGAGTTCCGGACCTTAACAACGACGGTTTGCTGACCGGAAAGTCGTGCCTGCAAGACGGTTTCACCGCCCCGCAGGTACTTGAAGTGGGCCCGCGTGCAGAATCGCTCAAGCCATCCGCTGATAGTTCCACCCTGACCATTGTCTGCCTGCGTCGGCTCGTCGAAAGCAACATGATCAAGAAGCGGTGCGGCCATCAGACACGAAGCCTTCTGAATGGCGCGATAAGAGCCTTGACCCTGCCGTTTGCTTCGGCCGACCCTGACCGGTTATTGAACATGTCTGACACCATGATCAGAATTGCCGCCCGAATTGCAGCCGGGCACCCCGTTCCTGCCTGCCACTGCACCGTGACCGCGCCGAGATAATCGCCGACGGAAGGCCAGCCCTCTGGCGCCCTTATCCGTGCTCCTGCGTCTGTCATGTCGGTTTGGTAGAGTGAAGAATTCATCACCTGCGACGAGCCATCCTCATCGAGGTAAGTGATTGAATCAATCGCCGTGACCGGGCCAAGCGGAATCTCAATGCATCCGGCTGGAAAGGTCTCGAGTACCATTTCCCAGGTCTGCGGCATGAGCGCGCGACCCAAGATCCCGGTCCAGCCATCCAAGTAACCAATTGCGGCTTCGATGTATTGCTGGATGAGGTAGTTGTCGTCGGACTCGGTCACTGAGAGATGTTCCCGTGCCGTCTCGACATCGACCGCGAGCGAGGCAGGAGGCGTTTTGATCCGCAGATTGGCCATGTCGATCCCCGAAAGTGAGGCGGGGCGGTGAGCGCCCCGCCGCCATGATGTCGTCAGGCCACCGGAGCTTCGGTCGCGTTGCCCTTGATCACCGTTGCGGATGCAGCGATCGACGTGCCCCCGTTCTTGGTGATGACGTGGCGAATGTACCGCTTACGGCCCACGTAACCCTGCTTGTAGACGCTGTCCGCCGCCAGGGAGGCAGGCAGCGTGCCGAGCAGGTCCGCCGCGGCGACGTCGGTAAAGTCACCCGAGGTAGTCGTGTCGGATTCCTGCAGCTTCGCCGTGAAGTCGCCAGCGCCAGCAATGGCACCGGTGGCGAACTCGACGAGTGCACTGTTGTGACCCTGCAGGTCGATTGCGGCACCCGTGCTGGTCGCCGAGAGAACGACAGGGCCGAGCGACTGCACGAGCCCCAGCTTCGAATACAGATCCTTCATGGGATCGTCCTTTCCAATGGATGGGTTGCGACGATGCTCGCACCGTCAGTAAGGGAACCGGCCGGTTGCCCGGCCGGACCTGGTCAGGCCATCTTCAGAAGCTTGATCGCCTCGAAGTTCACGACGCCGCCACCGACACGCTTCGTGGTGTAGAAATGCACGTTCGGCTTGTTGGTGTAGGGGTCGCGAAGCACCCGGATGCCGACGCGATCCACGATCAAGTAACCGCGGCGGAAGTCACCGAAGGCGATCGGGAAATTGTTCGCGCCAATAGCCGGGCAGTTGTCGTCGCTGATCACCGGCTTGCGCAGGATGGTCGCGACCTCGCCCTGTTCGGTCGGGGCAGACCAGACATACTTGCCCTCGACGTCCTTCAGCTTCCGGACCGTCTCCATCGTTGCGTCGGACATGAGCCAAGAGGCGTTGTTCCGATAGCCCGCCTTCAGCCCGTAGTAGAGCGAGATCAACGGGTCGGCCGGGTTGACCGACGTCGAGGCCGTCGGAAACGCACCCGATGCGCCGGTGCCGATAAAGCCGATCTTGCCCCAGGCGTAGGAGGCGTTCGCGACAGTCGTGTAGCTGAAGATGCCGCGCGGCTTGTTGACGCCGTCGCCCTGGGCAAAGGCGGCGCCTTCCTGCTCGGCGAAAACGATGCCAACTTCGTCAGCGAGCCACTCAGCGATGTCGATCGCCGCATCGTCGAGCGTTTTCTGCGTCGCCGCCGGGTTGGCGTAGAGCTCATGCGCATTGACGACGATCTCGGCCAGCGTCGGCGTGTTGGTCTCGGGACGCGCCTGCGTCTCGCCGACCCAGCCCGACCCGGCACCGCCCTGGTTCACCAACTTCTTGTAGCTGTCGCTCGAGATGTTGATTACCCGCGAAGCCGCGCGGATCGACGACACCGTGCCGAGAACGCGGTCGATGGTCGATTCCATTTCCTCCGGCACAAGATAGCCGCCGTCGGGATCGGACTGGGTGGTCAGCTTCGCCTTGACCTCGAGATCGGTCAGGCCGTTGTCGACGCCCTTCCGGAAGAACCGGTTGAACGCCTGGGCGTGTTCGCCTACGGCCGGGTCGACATCGCCGCCGGCGCCGCCGAGCTTCGCGGCCGCGAGAGCCTTGTTGACGTCGGTGAGTTCCTTGTTCAGCTCGGTGATCGCCGCGTTGATGCGGTCGACCTCCTGCACGCGGACGACATCGTCCATATCCTTCGCGTGCTTGTCCTTGAACTCGTTGAAGGCCTTGTTGATCTCGTCGACAATTGCCTTGGCACCCGTGGCATCCGCGCGCACGAGGCCGGACAGCCCGCGAAAGCGCGGGTCATGTTTCATCTTCATGTCGGTCTCCTTATGACCTGAGGGTTTCCAGAAGCTGCTTCACCGAAGCGCTCAGATCGCCTGCATCACGCGTGGCGTTGCGGCTTGCATCGCGCGGGGCCGCCGAAGTGATACCCATCTCGAGAAGCATCTCGGCACGGGCGGAACGGGAATGGCCGGCCTTTGCAAGCGCGGCCTCGGTCTGACGGCGGGCCATAAGCCCGCGGTCCATGTTCTGTGCGCCACCTTCCGGCATGGAAAGGCCATCGTCGACCTCGTCGGCAAAGCCTTTCTCGACGGCGTCCTTCGGACCCATGAAGGTCTCGATATCCATCAGCTTGACTATGTCGTCGCGGGCAAGACCGGTGCGCGCCTCGTAGATGTCGGCGATCGCCGCGTCGAAGCCGTCGAACATGTCGGCCGCTTCTCTCATGTCGTGGCGGTTTCCGATCACCATGCCCCAGGCATTGTGCACCATCATGAAGGTCCCGAGGCCCATGACGATCTCGTCTCCGGCCATGGCGATGATCGAGGCGGCCGACGCCGCCCATCCCATGACCTCGACCCGGACCTTCGCCGGGTGCTTACGCAGGAGGTTGTAGATCGCGATACCCTCGAACATGTCGCCGCCGGGCGAGTTGATCATCACCGTCACATCGCGGTCGCCGATCGCGCGCAACGCGGCGCCGATCCGCTTCGCCGTGACGCCGCCGCCGGTCCAGAAGTCCTCGCCGATCACGTCGAACATCGTGATCGTCGCATCGTCCGACGATGCGGCCATGGCCGGCGTCTCAGCCCATTTTGCGAGGACGTCCGACGGCGCGTCCCACTGAAAGTTCTGCGGGCGCTGGAAGGTCTTTGCCTCAGGCAGTTTGCGAAGGGTCATTCTGACCTCCTGTGTTTCCGCCGGACGCGCCGGCCGTGTTGGGCGGGTCGTAATAGACATCGCCACCATCGCGCGGGTTCTCGTCCTCGAGCGCGCGGACGTCGTTCGGGCTGAGCACCCCCCACTGCAGCGCCCTCACGTACGCTTCCCAGCGGGCCTTGATGTCGCCCTTGACCAGGGCGGCCCGGTTGAATCGGGCATAGATGTCATCTTCCGTGACCAGATCGCGGTTGATCGTCTCTTCCCAGGTCGTCAGGTGGTCCTCGAGCGTATAGGTGACAAAGCCGAGGGACTTCTGCTCGAGGCCGGTGCCCCAATTCGAGTCGCTCCCGGTGTTGTCCCCGAGCATCGAGGGCGGCACGCCAAAGAACATGGCGATGTCGGAGCGCGAGAACTGGCGGCTTTCGATGAACTGAGCGTCCTCGGACGTCATACCGATTTGCTCCATGCTCATCCCCTCTTCGAGGATCAGGTCTTTGCCTTCGCTCGTACCGCCGGATCGGTAGTCGTCCAGGCTCGACTTCAGAAACGCCAATCCTTCTGGGCCCAATTGACCCGGATGTTTCAGAACGCTGCCGACACGCGCCCCGTTGCGAAACATCGTTGCGCCATGGTTCTCCATGGCGAGCGAGAGCCCGATCGACTCACGGGCGTAGGTGATCGGCGAGACACCGTGCACGCCATCGAGCGTAAGCCCGACCAGATGAAACACTTCCTCCTGCCGCAGCCTGATCTCGCGGCCATCACGGCGCGTGTACGTGTAGACGAGCGACAGGTCGCTCTCCTGGTCGCAGCGAACGCGATCTGGATGCATCGGGATGAGCTCGATAACATTCCGGCGCGACGTGACGATAAGGGCGTAGGCGTTACCCCGCAGGAGCAGATGCGCCTGCAGCATCTTGCGGAACTGCGAGGGTGTCTGCCAACGGTTCGGCTTACGGCGGAGGATCTTCCAAAGCGGATGATCGGACATATCCTCACGCTCGCGATCACTCACGCGCCGCTTGACGTGCAGCGGAATCGTCGCGACAGCACCTGAAATGATCCGAACCGATCCGTAGACCGCCGCCGAGCGCATCGCCGTCGTTGCATTAACCGTTACGCCGGACGCCGATTGCAGTGCGCCGGCAATCGCGTCCTCAAGCTGCTTGGGCGTCGTTATGATGACACCGCCGCCGGCTGGCTGAGTCGCCGCCCGCGGCTGAGGCTGCGATTGCGAGCCATTCCACAGGCGTGACCAGATGGACATCAGGATCTCCTCACACCACCAGGGCGCCGCGTTCGCGATAGACTGAAAGACCCTTCGCCACGGGGTTTCCGAGCATCAGCATAGCTGCGTTGAAAAGAGCCATAAGCGGGTCGATTTTCGCCGCCCCCGCGGCCTGTTTCGTGACCACGTAGTTGCTCCCTCTCAGTTCAGTTTTTGCATTGGCGACGCACCAGGTCATGATCGGCTGTCCCGCATGGCGCATCGTCTTTTCCTTCAGCTTGCGCGGAATGGTTTGCACCGCGGGCTGTTGCTTGTATCCCTGCCCGACCATGGACAGCAGTTCTTCATCGATGCCCGCCGCAACCAACGTGTCGACGAAGACCAACGACCCACCCCAACTGTCGAGGCCGATCGCCGCCTTGTCGGGGAACCGACCGGCGTGGTGAACCTTCAGCAGAATCTCCGCCATCTCTTCAGCGTCCTGACCAACCAGGTCGCAGAGTGTGAGATCGCCGCATTCAATCAGATCGTGCAGCTTCGAGGCGATCGATTTTCGCCGCTCAAAAACCTCGGGAAAGGCCCATGCATGTACCAGGCCAAGCCAGGCTTTCGTCTTGGCGTGCCGCCCTAGGAGCGCAAGCGCCGCAAGGTCGTCGAGACCGCCGCCGTCAATTCCGCCCACGATCACGTCACAGCATTCGATCATGGTATCAATGGTCAGTCCCGGCATCGCCGCAGCTTCCCAGTGCAGCGCCCCGGTCCAGCCATCGGCCATCATGCCCAGGCCAATCTCGATGTTCAGGTGCTGCGACGCCCAGCGGGCCTCGCTTTCCGGCCCCTTATCGCGGTCCTGTTTGTAGAGATCGAGCAGACGGTCTATCGTGATCGACCGTCCAAGGTTCGGAAGAACCATCGGCCAGTTCTTCGGATCGCGCCACGCCTTGTCCTCGCCTGACTGCATCGCGATTGGAAACTCGTAAAGGATCGGCAGCATCCGGACACCGTCCGTCAGCTTTCCGTCTCTTACATCGCGGGCATAGTTCAGTTCCGCCTTGAAGACCCCTTGTGGCGGCCGCTCGGACTGTGTCGTGATGATGATCAGCAAGCTTTCCGAATTGGTGATCATCCCGCCCCGGATCTGCCCGATGACCCGGTCCGCATAATGCGATTCCGCCATCACGTGCAGTTCGTCGAGGATGGCGAATGCCGGAATCGATCCGGTGACCACCTTCGGATCAAAGGACTTGATCTTCAGTTTGGCGTTCATGCGTACGCCGGTTTCCGGATCGACGTGGTTGTCGATGATCATCGATCGATGAGTGACAATCTTGAAACGCCGGGACAGGTAGTCGTCTGCCTCGATCATGGCACAGGCCTGCGCAAAGCACTTCTCCGCGACCTCCTGTGTCGGCCCGATGATAACACCGTCGACGTTCGGCCGGCGGTTCATCATCATTGCCACCAGCCCCAGTGCCGCAGCGTTCGTCGTCTTGCCGTTCTTCTTCGGCACCAGATTGAATATCTCGCCGACAAGCCGCACCATCCGCTGCTCACCCGGCCGGTCCGGATCGTCCTCGAACCTCACCGAGCCAAAGGCAGCACGCACAATGTCGCGCATCCACTCACCCCCGACCTCCCCGAAGGTTGGTTGCCCGGGGATATCCGGCACCCTCAGCTTGTCGAAAAGGTCAACGGCGATCCCGGCCTCGATCTCATCAAGCGGCAAATCCGGGATCGGCGTCTCGCCGCGAGCCAGCTTGTCCTGCCAGTCTGGGCAGGCGAACGACATCGCGTCGAGTGGCATCAGTTTGTGCGGCCCCTCCGGCGGTCAAAGATATCGCCGTAGTCACCCGGGACCTGCCGCGCCGCCTCAAGCGCGGCCTGCTTCTTGCCAAGCGGCTTCTTGTCATCCGGCCCCTCTCCAACCCCGCCATCCTTCTGGCGACGCGGCGCCTTTGGTGCGGCCCGCTCGATCCGATCGCGGAGTTCGCGTACGGAAGGCACATGTCCTTCACGGGCCCGCTGCATTAGGACGTCCAGCATCATGCCTTCGGTCTTGACCCGGCCAAACTCCAGCTCTGCCGAAAAATGTTTTCTGAGCGTGTCGGAATCGATCCCCATATCCTTGGCGATCATCTCATGAGTCCACCCTGCAGCCGCGCGAACCTCAACAAACCTCTGATTTTCTTCGCTTTTCTTGTAGCTCGGGCGCCCCCGGCGTTCACGGAGCGGTTCGACTGGCCGGCCGAACAGGTCACGTTCTGTCTCAGCCGCTGGATTCTGCCGTTCCACCAGAAAAAAATCTCCGCATTGGGGGGGCGCGGGTCTACGGCTCGCGGCCCTGTGAACTTTCGACCCACCCCCCCTACCAGCCAGCGGCACGCTCTTCGGCTTGCTTCACCTTGTCGTGGCATAGCTTGCATAGGCACTGCAGGTTGTTCTCATCCCAGAACAGTGCTTCGTCACCCTTGTGCGGGATCTTGTGGTCCGCGACCGTCTGGCCCTTGCGGCCTTCGACCCGACCACACTGGGCGCAAGTGAAGTGGGCTTCGAGCCGCACCTTCCAACTCAGGGATTGCCAAGCCTTCGTCGAATACCACTTGCGCCACGGCTGCGTCGCCCGGCGGTATCGATTGCGGTCGGCTTCAGACTGGTGCGAAGGGCTAGCGATGCGGGGCGGCAGAGATGTCAGCCTGTTCGGCAGTTGCTTCAGCCGCCCCATCTGCCCCTCACTTCATCGCCTTGCCCTCGCTGGGTGGGTGGTCCAAACAGAAACGCCCGCTGCGGGATGGGTCCCGGCGGGCGTGGTACTGGATGATGGCAAGGAAGATGCCGAAGGCGGACTTAACTGTCAAGACATATCTTGTGGTGCTCTCAGCGTGTAGCCCCTCATACAGTCCAGAATGGACGCCAAGGTCTTGCGCAGCGCCTCGCGTGTGTCCCCCTTGGCAGCCCAGCCATGAGCCTTCAGCACATCGCTGAGGCTGCGGTCACCGAGGCAGACCATATCAACCAGCGTCCGGTTCAGGATCACACCGCGTGCACGGACGCCGCGCTTCGAGGGTCTGACCCTGCGCACCTCCATCGCAGCCCCAACACCAATGCGATTGACCATCCATGCAAGGCGCATCCCTTCGGCGATGAAGGCATCGATGAACTCGCCCTGGCCACCGCCCTTGCCGATGGTTTCTAGCGACGCGCACTTCATGCCACCAGCCTCGTGTCTCTCGGTCAGGTCTCGGTAGTCGCGCCCAACCTGTTCCTGTCCGGGTGTGAAAGGCGGGATGAACAGCTCCGGATCACCACCGGCTGCTTCATGCCGACGGTACGCATCGGCACGCATCGCATCGAAGACATCGGCTTTGGCGATGGCGGCGCGTGGCCGCAGTTCGCCAGGCCCCTGATATCCAGATGGCCGCGCCGTGCCGCGTGATCCTGGCACAATCTCGACCGGGCGAAACACCCGATATGCACCTCGCGCCGGGCTTGCCGGGATCTCGGGCCCGCAGATGTCAGGCGGTATCGCTGCGGCATTCAGCGCCCGCATCGGCGCGTCCGTTTCATTCAGTCTGGCGGCCACTCGCTCACGATGCTCGGCCACCAGTCGCTCGCTCATGGATCGGTCAAACCCGAAACCCAACTTATTGTGCTTACCGTTCATACTGCCACCTCATCTTGATCTTGTTTCTTTTCCCTTGGGCCCGAAGGGCTTGAGATTGATTCAGTTGGGCTTGAAAAGAGGATATAATCCGTTGCGGAATAGATAATGAAAACAAAGCAGTAGACGCAGATTTGGGCCCGACGGGCCCGAGGGGCCCGAGATTCCGACCTTTCGCATAAGCGCCGCTTTCCTTCGTCTTCGCCTTCCATCTCGCGCGCGCACGCGCGCATACGCGTCACCCGCATTTTCAAGCCCCTCGGGCCCGTCGGGCCCAAATCGCCGCCTAACCAGTTGAAACACAAACACTTCCCCCGAACCCCCTTCTTCACATCTCCGGCCCTGACAGGGCAGTCTCAAGCCCATCGGGCCCAACTCAGACCCAAGGGCGCGACGGGTCCGAGGCCGCTTAGTCAATTCGAAGACGGTGATGGTGGGGTGCGGGGAGGTCATGAGCGCCCCCGAATCCGCAGCCATCTGGCGTTGATCTCAGATGTCGGCCGACCGATCAGCGTGGAAAGACGTTCAATCTCTGCGTACCGGCCGCCTGTGGCCGCGATCAGCGCATCGCATTCCGCAGTCCACTTCGGATTTCTCACGCCATCAGGTCGCCGCACTTTGGCGGTCGCAGGCCTTGGCCTCTCGGCAACCGCAACCGGAACTGCCCGGACAACGGTCTTTTCCAGATGGTAGGCGCGGCGCGCATCGAGGCCGAGCCGGTTGGCGTTGGTCTTGATGCTGCCGAGCGCGATACCCAAGGCATCGGCGATCTTTTGATGCGTTTCCCCAGCCGCCCACATCCTGCGGAACCGCGCATCGCGCTCCGGCGTGGTGCGGCGCTTGGGGTGGGGCCCGAGATCAAGGGTTTTTGCCCGGAACGATACACCCGCTGCAGACAACCCGATGGCCTCGCCGATCTCCCGTAAGGGTGTTCCGACAAGCCATTCCCGGCGAATGAGGGCGTCCTGTTCCTCGCGTGTCATGACGGGAAGTCCTTGTCAGCCCTGCTTGACCGGGTGTGTTGCGGCCGATTTGCGAAACGATCGGCAAAGACATCAGTCAGGCGAATGCCGCGATATCCGGTGACGCCGCTTTTTCCGGCAATGAATGAACGACCGCTGCCGGGATGGCGCCAATTTCTGTCAGCCTTTTCCTTCAGGCGCAGCGAACAGGTGCGATTCCCCCAACGTGTTTCGCCACGCTCTTCCTGCCAGAACTGGAATGCCTCGATCAGGTCCTTCGCCGTCATGAAATCTGTCTCGGACCCGCTGACAACGGCACACTCGGTCAGCATCGTGCCCATTGGATCGCTTTCGTCGCGGTATTCCTGCGTGGCGGCCATGACCGCCTCGGGCTCCTGCAGGCCGTTTTCGAGGTAATCGAGAAGACCTTCGACCAACCAATTCAGGATGCCGTCGCGTTCCTCATAGAGCTTTTGGACAAGGTCCGGATCGCGCTCCGCCTTCGGGATCTGCACATCGAAGGGCACCAACAGCAAGCGCCGCCAGATGCCGTCGTCGGTGCCGCGGATATCGGGCTTGTGGTTTCCGGAAATGGTCAGCTTGAAAAGCGGCAGGAACTCGAAGAAGTCGGCATTCAGACCGCGCGCCAACATCGGCTCGCCGCCCGTCAGTTCCTTGATCTTTGCCTCCTGCAGCCGCTCGCCCTCTTCGGGCTCAGAGGCACGGACAAATCGGGCACCGACCAAAGGGATCAGGTCCGGCGTCGCGTCGCCACCCGAACGGCGGTTTCGGCCGATCAGGCTTTCGATCTTCGCAGTTGCACCGTAGTCGCCGAGGATACGCGCCATGAGGTCGACCAGAACGGATTTACCGTTGGCACCGGCACCATAGAGGAACACCAGCTTCTGCTCGCCCGTCAGCGCGGTCATGCATAGACCGAACCACCGCTGCAGGAAGCGGCGCATCTCGGCGGCTGGCATGATGCGTTCTAGGAACGCCATGAAACCCGGCGCGGTGGCATCCGGATCGTAGCTGGCCGCAACCGCCTTCGTCACCAGGTGCGCACGGTCATGATCGATGCGTTCAACCTCAGCAACGCGCGACATGCCGTCTCCATCGCCACCGGTCACCTTGAACCGCAGGATTCCGCTGTCGGTATTTATCATCAGCGGATCTGCATCGAGTTCGTCCAACTGCCGAGCCACCATGGTTCCAGCTTCCATGTAGGCATTGGCGATCCGGGCGCTGTTTCCGGACTGTTGAGCAAAGCGTCGATGTCCCTTGCGAAGATCTGCCAGCCGCTTCTTCATCGTTCCGATCGCCATCAGATCGACGTCGATCCGGTCGATCCGGGCCTTGGCATCTGGCAACAGGTTGCCGTCGTCGTCCTTATTGTTCGATTCTGACTTCCGCTCTTCGACCAGGTCGCGCTCTTTCGCGAGCAATTCCATTTGCCGATCGCTCAGGACCAGGTACGGCACTTCCGCTTCGACCCGTTCCGCTATCTGCTGGGCACGGCGGCGAACCTCGATCTCGTCTGGGTCCTTGCGCCACATCTTGCCGTTCCAGACGAACCAGCCGACGCGGGGCACCCAGATGACATCTTCGCCGAAATAGAGGGCGAAGCGCTGGCCATTGCCAAAATCGTTCAGGGGAAAGCCGCAAGCCCGTCGGATCGTGTCGGGATCGATCGCAGGTGGGGCGTCATCGGGCGGCGCTGAATCGTCAGGCGCGTCGTGATCTGGCGTGATCTCGTCCGGAAGGTCGACATCCTCGGCCGCGCCCATCAGCTTTCTGACATTGTCGATTCCATCATCGGCCATCGGCGGCCCCCATCAATACGTCGTTCAGATCAAGACCTTCCGGCACCGGCACGATCCGGGCCTTCAGCCCCGCTCGCTTCGCCATAGCGCGACGGCAGCCCGACAAGAGCTTCGCGCGCGTGAGGCGTGGTTCGCTGTCTCCGTCTTGGATGAAGATCAGTTCACGGACCCATTCCGGCGGCACGAAGGCCTCGGCATCTTCCAAGTCCGGGATGCCTGCGAATTTCCTGCCCTTCCCGAGCATGCGTTGGCCCGCCATGTTGCCGAGATCGACGCCGCACCAAAACGCAGCCTCGGCATGCGTCCCGCCGATCATGGCAGACAGGGTCGTCTCGATCCCCTCGGCCATGATCAGCTGCGGCACTGACCCCAACGGCTGCAGCCGGATTGCGCCCCCCTTCTTTGATCCGAGGGTCTTCTTGGCTTTCTGCGGCTTGCCGGTCTTTGGATCGGTGATCTCGGCCTTGCCCTTCGGTTTCGACAGGTCGAGCCATGTCCGGTGCACACCTGAAAACTTGCCGTCGGGCCCCTGGATTGCGGCAAGCATCGCCGGGCCCCGGTGAACCTCGCGCCACTGCTGGCCATCGTCGGACACCATGTACGGACAGGCCGGATGGTAGCGCAGGCATTTCGGCATCCGGGTCAGGATGTCCGACCGGATGCCACGCAAGGTCAGGTAGCCGCGCACGGGCGTCGCCTCGGGCTGCACCGCCTCATCCCAGATCTTCCATGCCGCCCGGCGGGCATTCTCGCGGTACTTCTGCTGTTCCCGCTGTTGCCGCTCCCGGTTTTCCCGGTCGCGGCGTTCCCGTTCCGACAGCTCGGCCGCGCTCAGTTCCTGCTTAGGACCGCAGAGCCAGTCGAGCGCTGGCAGGAAGTCGAGGCCACGGACAAACATGACCAGATGAACCTGGTCCCCCTTGGCGCCACAGATCCGGCAGTTGAACAGGTTCTTCGACGTGTTGATCGAAAATCTGTCCCGACCGCCGCACCCGACGCCGGGGCACGGGCCGACCCATTCGCGGCCAGCGCGCACCAGACCATTGATGTGCAGAAGATCGGCAACATCCTTGATCGGCTTGGCCTTTGCGTCGGCCAGGCGATGATCGCTTGTCGTGACCATGTCCCTCGTCTCAGTCTTGCTGGCGTTTCAGCGCCTCTTGTGCGCGGCCAAGCCGCCATTCGTGGAACCGTGCGAGGTTCCGCTTCAAATCGAACATCTCCGACCCGCGTGCCGGTCCCGGCGCCAAGGTGGTGAGAACGTCGAAATTCAGGGCAAGCCGACTGATCGCCGGTATGTCCGAAAGATGGCCCCGCACATCGCGGGCGCAGGCAAGCATCAGGTTCTGGCGCTTCTGATCGCTGCAGGGGTTGACCGCATAGGCCGCCATCGCTTCTGCGAAGACATGATCGGCCATAGTCATCTGCCCCTCGTTCATCACCGCGCTCCCGAGGTGGTCCGGACTGATCCGCGATCGCCGTAGACCTCGGCCAGCTGCGAAAGGCTCAGGTGCTGAAGAAAGGCCGGAACCTCTGTCAGGTGGCGGATCTCAGACCGCAGGCCGTTGACGGTGACCAATCGTTGCCGCCCGCCAACTGTTTTCGTTCCAGGCCGGTCTGGCTGCGTCACGGGCGACCAGCGTCCGAGGGTCAGGCGTTCATAGAACCAGATGTGGGCGGTCATGTTACAGCCCTCATGGCTTTGCGCTCACGCGCGGCCACGGCCGCCATTTGCTCTGCAATCGCCGCCTCGCCAGAGACCGCGAGAGGGGTCGTGCCGTCGGACAGGTGGCGACGCAAAAGCGTCACGAGCGTCGCCTTCGCCAGCTCACGCGGTGATTTACCCACATAGTCGGGACGTTTGGCGACGACGGTCATCGCATCGAGAATTTTCAACAGGTCATGCGCGGCGCAGAAGGTCCGAAGGTCCGCATCGAGCGTGCCGGGTCCGACCTCGATCAGCGCATAGAACCACGGAACAAGAACTCTCACCGCGAAATGATTGACAGTCACCCCAGGTTGGGACCTGACCGCATCGAGCGCGGCGGTGATCATCGCCGACCGCCCCGCCTCGACATGCCGCCGGATCTCCATGATGCAATTCAGCGATCCGACCCGCAGCGTTGTCCTGCTTGGATTGTAGGTCAGAAGTCGGCATCCGGCCGCCTCGACTGCGTCACGCGATCGAACCGCCCAATCCACATTCGCCGCTAATGCCGCCTTGTAGATATTTGGCGCGGTCATGCGGATCACTGAACCGTTGATCGCCGCAAAGGCCGCCGCCTGACCGGCCTCGGCCGTCATAACGATCATGGCCGGCACTTGGGTGAACCCGGCTATCTTCGCCGCATGGGTCCGGTGCTGACCATCTATCAGCGAATAGAGGCCACCGACAATCGGGGCCACCACGACCGGCGTGAACATCGACCAATTGAACCCCTTGGCGATCTTGTCGATCGCCGCCCAGTTCGACTTGCCGAGCGGGCGCTGGAAACTGTCATCGACCCTGAGAGTGTCGATGTCGAGCCAGCGCAATTCTGGCACCGCGCCCGCCCGAACATCCTCCGGCGGCAGGTACCGGCGATGATCGACATCGATGGACCGAAGATCGCTCATACTGAAACCCCCGCATAAACATGCACCGTCCTGTTCCGGCCAATCGCTTCCCGCACCTCGTGCCAGATGCCGACCGACTGGTCCCAACCTGGAATCGATGGCACGACAACCGATCGCGACGCCGCGAGGATCGGTGCGCACCACCGGGTCCAGAAATCGGCATCGAGCGGGTCAAGGGTCGCGTCGGTGTGGCACATGTCGGCTGCCATCACGATCGGCGACACTGCGGTGATCCCGAGCTTGGCAAGCCGGGCGGAGACACGCGAAGCGCGCTCCATCGCATCGGCCGAGGCGTGGAACGACCAGTTGCCGCGATCATCGAGGGTAACCTTCGAATAGGGCGTCGCGAGATAGACGAGGCCCGAGGCCAGCGCCGCGACCGATTCGTCCGTCTCGCCGAAGCGAACTAAGAGGGCTTTCTCACGCGCGATCCGGGCCAGTGCCTGCCAGTCCGGGGTTTGGCTCTGAAGCGGGTTCATGCCGAACCCCGCGTCATGCCGGAATGAAAAAGGGCGCGACGACCGAGGTACGGAACCGCCGCGCCAAGTGACCGCCCGTCAGGTTTCGTCAGGACTTGGGTCGGGACGTTGGGCGGATTGCAATGCGAATTCATCAGAAACCTCCGGCCAGCGCGTGCCAGAATAGCCCGGCGGAGATCAGGGTCAGGACCAGCGACAGCATAAGCGTGCGGATCGACCGGCGCAGATGGATCTCGGTCTTTTCATTCAGGCGCCGCGCGGCGTCGAGATGTTCGCGCGACCGGGCTATGGTCTGCGTCTTGAATTCATCCAGACGCACGCTCTCCAGCGCAGCAATCTCGGCCAGAATTCCCTCCACGAAGGCGCGGTCGACAGTCATCCGGACGGTTCCGGAGGCCAACTGCACCCGAAGTCGCTCGGATGGGCGCAGGACCGACGCTTTTGTCGTGACGTTTGTCATGATGCCTCCGCTGAAAAAGGGGGCCGGCCGAAACCGGCCCCAAGTCCAACAGGGAGGTAATCCCGGGAAAGCGTCCCGGCCCGCATCCGGCGCAACGCGCTGAGGATTCTTGCACCGCCCATCACCAGACCCCCTTGATGCGGGCGAAAAACTTTTCCGACAGCAAAGCAAAGCGATCCGCCCTTGCGCGGGCGCGCTTTGCGCGGACAGCGTAATAACGGGCAGCGGCGCGCCACAGGAGCTTCATGCTGCCGCCTCCGGATCTATGACCTGAAAGACCGCTTCAGCGCCGACCAGCGCGATGACGGCCAGCACATAGCGGAAATGCGGCGTGTTCTCGCAGGCAATCCAGTTCTTGACCGTGCGGGACGTCACCGGACGGTGATCCTTCGTCAGGACCTCGGCCGCGATCTCGGCCAGCTCGTTCTCGCTGACCGCCTCTGGAAACGCCTTCCACAGAAGCCCGGCAAACCATGCCCGCTCGGCCTCAACCGGGCTCAGCGCCCCCCGCGATTTTCTGAAAGACATTTCAGACGATCCCCTGCTACCGTTTACCCGTGAGTGGTGTTTTGGTAGCTGGAAGGACCGGGGGGACGTGGCGTTCATGCTGCGTCCTCCTGTGTTTTCAGGGGCGGATGCTCGGCAATGTAGGCGCGGATGCGATCAGCGGTGGCGAGCGAGCAAGAACCACGACCAGACTTCCACTTCGACCAGGCAGAGCCGGACGCACCTGTTGCGCGCTGCACGACGGTCGTCGGCTGCACCCCGCACGCCTCGGCATAGACCTCTACTTCGGAAAGAAACTGCTCCATGGCAGATAGTGATAGGCCAAAAAGCCTACATGCTCAAGATATTTTAATCCGATTTTCTCGTTCGAACCCCTGTTGCACTTTAAGTCTATGAATGATCGTACTTTTGCAGACCGACTGAAGTGGGTGATAGACAACGACCCAGACCTGACTGAGGCAGGTCTGGCCGTTAAAGCTGGACTAGCAAACAGCACAGTCCGAAAGCTTCTCGCGGGGACGGTCCAAAATCCACGCATGGACACAGCAAAGAAGATTTGTGCCGCGCTCGGAACGACCGTCGATCAATTCATGAAGCCGGATCTGACCCCGGAGGAACGCGAGATAATCCGGCTGACAGCGCTCTTACCCGATCACCTCCGCCGCCAAGTTCTAGGATTCGTACAAGGCGTTGCTGCAGGGCTGGATCTTCCTCCGCAAGAATCTGGCGAAGAAGGATGATAATTCCGGCGTCGGTCATTCTAAAAAATTCCCTTACTCAGTGATTATAGAATCTGAAAATTCGCCGTATGGTTGACTTTCGCTGGGCGCTTATCCGGCAAGAATTGGAATTTGGAGTAACCTCATGACATGTACGCCGCGCCTGCTGGTCGCGATGGTCACAGCCAGCCTGTGGTCAGCGACCGCGATCGCACAAGAAAGCTACGAATCGATCCACAAGGAAGCCTCCCAAAAGTGGGCGGAATTCCTTGGCATAGCCGACGCCTGCTCGTACTCGAACAGGCAAGATCGGATCGCGGCGGAAGCTGAGAAAGCAGCAGCGACACTGCATCCCGGAATCGTCGCCTGGATCACGGGCGAACAGGCAGAGGCGGCCAAGAGTCTCACAGTAAGTTGGACGCTGACCTACACAGTTGCCAAGCTGAACCCTAGCTGCCTTCAGGCCGACTTTCTGGAACAGACTTGGTACCGCTTGATGAATGAGGCACTGGACAAGATCGATCGCCGCGAAAACTGAATGGATATCGTATGACCGAGACCGAGACCGCGACCGAACCACCAAAGTATGCACGACCCATAAAGACTGAGTAGGCTTTTATGCCTACTTTGAGATTGACGTAGGCTTTTCAGCCTATATAGTGCCTCTCCATCGAAACCCGATGGAGGCGCAGATGGATCGGCTGACACCCACACTCACGGACCTGTCCGCGCCCCGCGGCCATGGCGGCGACGATAACGGCATGCTGGCGGCGCTTGTGGACTGGGTCCAACGCGACCGCCGCGCCATCCCCACCCTTCTCGCCCTCATGGCCGCCGCCATTCTCGCCGCATCCCTCATCGCCGACCACGCCATCCCGGCGCTGGTGGCATTTCAGCTGGGGGGCGCATCATGATCGGCGGTGCGATCTTCACCGGTGGCCTTTTGATGGTCGGTGCTGCCCTTTCCGGAGGCCAGGCCATTCACGCCCGCCCGGGTCTTGGCGCCGGGCTGGTTGTCGGGGGTTTCGTGCTGGCCCTTCTCTCAGGAGTTTTGACATGAGCCATGAACGCACCATGACCAACATCGAGCGGGTCGCGGTTTTCTCTGCCCAAATGGCGACGAAGACTTCCGGCAAAGACCGTGTTGAGCTGTTTCAGAACGCTGTCATCGAGACGGGCGGCGATTGGCACTACCCGGAAACGGAAGGGCAGCCCGGCCGGGGCGCGTTCGAGGTTCAACTTCTCGGAATTGTGGCACACGGCATCGATGCCGCAGAAGCCGTGAACTGCTGGGCCGCGAAGGCAAAACTTGCCGTTGACCGAGCTGCCCATGTGGGCGCGGCGGAACTGATCGTCCTGCACGAGCTGAAGGATTGCAGCGACGAGGTTCTTCGCGAGGCCGCCGAGACGGTCAGGCTGCACTCTCAGGATCAGCGCGCTATCGCTGCCGGGCGGCGGGTCGAGATGATGTTTCGGACAAAGGAAGCGGCAGCATGATCGCCGCCACCCTTATCCCCGCCATGGCAGTACTCATCCTCTGCGGCCTGATCCTCTGCGCAGGCGAGGCCATCGCCGATCTGAACGGAGATCGCTGAGCCATGCCGCGCATCACTTTCACCGCCCGACCCATCAACGCCCCGCAGGCCAGCCGCAAGGGCGGACGGCGCACCCTGCGCGACAACAAGGGACCTGAAAAGATGGCCGGGCATGCGCGGGGGCTGGGCACCCCGCCGCGCTCAACCCTGCCGCACGGTGCGGCGTTCATTTTCATCATCCCGTTCGCGGTCGTTTTCTGGACAGGCATCCTTCATTGGGCCGTCGGAAAGATGTTCCCGTGAAGCGCATCCTGATCGGCTGTGAGACTTCAGGCATCGCCCGCCGGGCCTTTGCGGCCCTCGGACATGACGTCTGGTCCTGCGATCTGGAACCGGCCGAGGATGGTTCAAACCGCCACATCGTCTGCGATATCCGTGACGGCATCCTCGATAAAGGCTGGGATCTGTTGGCAGTCATGCACCCGCCCTGCACCCGCCTCTGCCGATCCGGTCGGCGGTGGATGTCAGGCCCGGGGCAATGGACACGGCCGAAGAAGCTACCCAACGGCCGTTCATGGGAAGACCTGAAGGCCGAGTTTGAGCTTGGCATTTCCATCTTCACGGCATGCTGGTCGGCATCGATCGACTGCGTCGCGATCGAGAACCCCGAGATGAATGATCTGGCGAAGGCACGCATGCCAGCCGACCTTCCAGTCCCTCAGATAGTGCAGCCCTTCTGGTTCGGCGAACCCGCCTACAAGGCCACGGGCTGGTATCTGCGCGGGCTTCCCGAGCTGACCGAGACAAACCGGCTCCCCGAACCGGAGCGCGGCAGCGATGAATGGAAACGCTGGAACAAGGTACACCGCGCCCCGCCGGGTCCAGACCGCGCCAAGATCCGCAGCCGTTCATTCGTGGGCATGATGACTGCCGCAGCCAGACAGTGGGCACCGGCGCCAGAAAAAATCAGAGAGGCTGCAGAGTGATGTTTGACCGACCGATAATCTTTTCTGCCCCGATGGTGCGAGCCCTGCTCGACGGGCGCAAAACGCAAACGCGGCGGATCGTCAAAGATCGCGGCGCACTGCCAGAGTTTTGCGGCGGAAGGTACGACAACAAGAACGATCCGACCAACTATGGATGGCAGGACTACGAGCGTGGGGAATGGATCACGCTCGACATGTTTCGTCGCTATCGCTTTGTCCCCTACGCCCCCGGCGACCGGCTTTGGGTGAAAGAAGCGTGGCGTACCTGGGTGAACTTCGATCACCTCAAGCCGAGGGAAATTGCTACGGGTCCGTCGCAGGGCCTGATTGGGTATCCCGCCGACAGCGTCAGGACTGGCCATGGCCGTCTTCGCTCCCCGATCCACATGCCCCGCTGGGCGTCTCGCCTCACCCTTCTCGTCACGGACGTTCGGGTGCAGCGGTTGCAGGAGATTAGCGAGGATGATGCGCGGGCGGAGGGGGGGGATGCCGTTACAATGGAAGATGCTCCGCGCGCCGCTTCGTGGTCGCGCAGACAAGACTTTTCGCGGCTATGGAACAGCATCCACGGCCCCGACGCATGGGATGCGAATCCGTGGGTCGCCGCAATCAGCTTCACCGTTCATCGCGGGAATATCGATCAGATGGAGGCTGGCGATGACTGACTTTCTCGACCACCCCCGCTCTGACCCCGAAGTATGGCTCATGACATTGGCGGCTTTTGTTCTGGTCGCCGTGGTCGTGTGGCTGCTGAAATGGTTCAGGGGCCGTTGATGATCGATGCCGGACTTCACCCTGCACGGCAACCACGACCCCTGCCCGGCCTGCGAGCTGCAGCGCGAGGCGTTGTTCGAGGCGTGTGGTGGACCGGTTCCGATCGAATTTGGCCAGATCCCCTGCAACAACTGCGGCGGCACCGGCATGGTCAAACTGACCCGCAGGCAGATCATTACCCGGGCGGTGGCAGAGGCTCGCGTCCACCATTGGCCAGCGTTCGAACGGAGGATCGCTGAGCGATGAGCCTCTACTTCGAAGCCCCATCCTACGCCGGCGGACGTCACCTTCTGAAGAGTGGCAGCGTCAACGTCGGCGCCGTCTTTCCACCCGCGCGCGGCGCACAATGGGAGTGGCGCCTGTTCCTGACCGAGCTCGGCCCGGCCGCCAGCGGCCATGCGCCATCAGAACAGGCCGCGAAGAACGCGCTGATCGGCCGCTTCAGGGACTTCCTGCGGGCAGCTGATCTGGAAACGACGCCATGAACCGCCGCGCTACCTTCACGGAGGCCGAGCTGAAGCGTGCGATCCGCGCGGCCGAGGCGGTTGGAAAGGTGGCGGTCCAGACCCGGTTCGGCATCGCGTTTGTCGAAGCGGACAAGGTGATGCAAAGTGATGGGGAAGAATCGGATGTCGACAAGTGGTTCCAACAAGATGGCCAGCGTCCCCATTAAGGGCATTCACCGGGTCAAGAGAAAGCTGGCAGACGGCACGGTGAGGGAATACCACTACGCCTCACGCGGGCGGGGCTCCGTCCCCTTCTGGAACGACGGCATGGCCTTCGGCATCGGATCGCCTGAATATCTGGCCGCCCTGTCATCCGCGCGGCCGGTGGCAGAGAAGGCCCGCGGCCTCTTTCGCGAGATCACCATCGCCTTCCTGGCATCGCAGGACTTCACCCGGCTCAGCGCCCGATCGCAGTCCGATATCAGGGGCTCCATCTTCCATCCGAAGTCCGGCATCGACAAGAAGTTCGGAGGCGGGCCACGCGCGATCTTCGACGATCCGCGCATCCGTGGCGTCGTCCTGAAGTGGCGCGATGAGATCGGCGGCAAGGTGGGCGACGATCGCATGCGCCACCTGCAGAGAATCGTCGGTTGGGCGGTCGATCGCAGCATGCTGCGGCAGAACAACCTTACCCGCCTGCGCGGTATTTATAGATCGAACCGTTCCAACGTCCTCTGGACCGACGATGAGATCGACACGTTCATCAAGGGCGCCCCTGAACATATCGGCCGCATCCTGATCGCTGCGACGGAAACCGGCCTGCGCCCCGGCGATCTCGCGCAGCTCGGCCGATCGCACATCCACCCAACGCCGGGCGGACAGCGCATCGTGATCTGGACTGCGAAGCGGAAGCGGCTCGCCTCGATCCCCGTGACCAAGCGCATGGCCGAACTGATCGAGGCGACCCCCGCCAACCAGGACAGGTTCATCGTCAATCGCTCAGGCCAGCCCTACCAGCACGAAAACTACCTCGGCGACGCCGTCAGCACATGGCGCGACAAGCTGCATATCCGACCGGAACTGCGCCTCTATGACGCCAGAGGCACCGCCGCGACACGCCTCCTGATGGCCGATGCGACGATGAAGGAAATTGCGACTGTCATGGGATGGAGTCTGAAGCACGCCGCCGAAGTGATCGAGCGATATGCCGCATTGTCACCGGAAATGTCGGATAGCGTTGCGGTCAAACTGGCGACCGCCAAGGGGAAAGCGTGAACGAATCTGTAAAATGAAGTGTAAAACGGGCCTGACAATTTGCCGCTAAGTGCTGGTCGGGGCGAGAAGATTCGAACTTCCGACCTACGGTACCCAAAACCGTCGCGCTACCAGGCTGCGCTACGCCCCGACATGTCGTCTCTAACGGCTCCCGCGCGGAAGGAAAAGGGGCAAGGTCAGGAGCACGGCCAAAGGGCGACGGTTTGGTTCAAAGCCGGGTGGCGCAACTCGGCACCTTCCTCAAGTCCCAGCCGCGCGGCGAGCCCGCCTTTTATCTCCAAGACCATAAGCGTGTCATCTGGTCCGGGAATGCCGGTCAAGTCGCCAGGCACGGCATTCGCATGGACACCATTCACCCGCCCGTCCGGGCCGATAAAGATCATATCCAACGGAATGAGGGTATTCTTCATCCAGAAGGCGACCTTCTGCGGCTTTTCGTAAACAAAAAGCATCCCAGCACCGATTGGGAGGCTTTCGCGAAACATTAGCCCGCGGGCACGTTCGGCGTCGTCGTCAGCAATCTCTACTGCGAATCGGACACCTCCCCCGTCCCAGCGGAATTCAGCCGCAGTTTCAGAGCACCCGGCCGAAACGGACGTTCCGCCTGATATGGCCAGAAAAACGGCAGCGGCTGTACGGATCACTTGTGAACCCGCAACGCAGCGTCCCACGACACAACCTGAGCAGCCATTCGCCCGCGTTTTCCATCCATCACGCGAAGGCACACCGCCTCTCCGGGTTGCAGATCGGCAAAACCCGACCGGCGAAGCACTTCGATGTGGATGAACACGTCTTCTGGCCTGCCATAGACATTGGCAAACCCAAAACCTTTTGTTTTGTCGAACCATTTCACGCGTGCCGGTTCGAGCGGCAGTCCCGCGATGACCTCGGCATCCGCCTCACCAAGGTCCTGTATGGGCGGCGCGCCTTCATCTTCGGGCGGCAGAATCTCACGGACTTCGATGGCCTGAGCGCCCCGGGCCGTCTTTTGAACCATCACCGTTATGCGCGCGTTGTCGGCGACCGAACTCTGACCGAAGTTTCGAAGGACGTTGGCATGCAAAAGGATGTCACCACCGCTCTCGTCGGCAACGATGAATCCGAATCCCTTCGTGGGGTCGAACCATTTCACGCGGCCGGTGACCTCGTGCTGGTCCTGTTGTTCTTCTTGCATCGTCCGTTTCCCATTTCCGGCGCCCCCACAATGCAGTTCAGGGGGCGGCGGTTTCAAGCATGTCTTCGAACACTAGCACTCATAATCCGACAATTTGTCGGCAATTTCGCAACCATTAACAGATTATTAACAATCCATTCACCAATCATTCCCATCAAGGATTCAATCGCGTCACGACCCACCCGTCATTGAGCGTATTTCGACGCCACCGGAAACGATCGTGTAGGCGAAACGCTCCATCGGCCCAGAATTCGATCTCCAACGGCTTTAGCCTGATACCACCCCAGAATGGCGGACGTTCAGGCGACATGCCCTTTGACGCGGTTACTCGTGCTACCTCGGCCAACAACGCGCCACGAGAGGTAAGCGGTTCCGACTGATGTGACGCCCAGGCGCCCAGCCGACTCTGCAATGACCGCGAGGCGAAATACTCATCCGCCTGCGGCCCCTCTTCGCGACCGGTTACACCCCTTACACGGATCTGCCGACGCAGCGACTTCCAGTGCATCACGAAAGCCGCCTTGCCGGTAGTGGCGATTTCTCGCCCCTTGGCCGAACCATAGTTTGTGTAAAAGAGAAACGCGTCGGCCTCAATCTCTTTCAGCAACACCATTCGCGCATTCGGCAAACCGTCCTCATCGACGGTTGCGAGTGCTATGGCATTGGGATCGTTGGGTTCGACGGGCACCGCCTCGGCGAGCCAGTCGCGCGCAATGGCAAAGGGATCGGTTCCCGCAAAGATACCCGTCCTGTCCCCCATTTCATCTCCTGTCCACTCATTCGCCCTGTGATTGCGAGTCGGCATCACCACTCGCGCATCAGACGGGCGCGCTGCCCTTGATGCGCGTCCGAAGTTAGCCTAATGGTTCCGCAATCAGTAAGAAAGTGGCACGGGGACGGAAATGGCGACCGAATTGATGGCCGGGAAACGCGGCCTGATTATGGGTTTGGCAAACGACAAGTCGATTGCCTGGGGAATTGCCAAGGCCTGTGCAGAACACGGCGCCGAGCTGGCGTTTTCCTATCAGGGCGAAGCGTTGAAGAAGCGGGTGGAGCCGCTGGCCGCACAGATTGGTGCGACCGAGCTGGTCGAATGCGATGTGTCGGATTCGGCATCCCTCGACGCGCTTTTCGCGCATCTGCAAAAAGTCTGGGGCAAACTGGATTTCGTCGTCCACGCGATCGGCTTTTCCGACAAGAACGAACTTCGGGGCCGTTATGTCGACACCGGGATCGAGAACTTCCGCATGACGATGGATATTTCGGTCTATTCCTTTACCGCCGTCTGTCAGCGAGCGGCGGCGATGATGCCAGATGGCGGCAGCCTTCTCACGCTCACCTATTACGGGGCGGAACGGGTGATGCCGCATTATAATGTGATGGGTGTCGCGAAGGCCGCGCTCGAAGCTTCCGTCCGCTACATCGCCGAAGACCTCGGCAAGGACGGTATCCGCTGCAACGCGATCTCGGCCGGACCGATCAAGACGCTGGCGGCAAGCGGCATCGGCGATTTCCGCTATATCCTGAAGTGGAACGAGCTGAACTCGCCGCTGCGCCGAAACGTCAATCAGGACGACGTCGGCAAATCGGCGCTTTACCTCCTGTCCGATCTCGGTTCCGGCGTTACGGGCGAAACGCACCATGTCGATTGCGGCTATCATGTCGTGGGCATGAAGGCCGTGGATGCACCCGATATCGACGCGGTTACGGGGCGCAAGGAGTAACAACGTATGGTGGCGGACTGGCCCGAGGTAACACTGGCCTTCAACCTCGCCATTCTCGGCGCGCTCGCCAGCCCCGGCCCCGCCTTCATCGTTATGATCCGCGCCTCTGTCGCCGGCGGACGGCGGCAGGCGATGGCGACCGGCTTTGGGCTCGCGACGATGGCCGTGCTTTGGTCGCTGACCGCTATGGCCGGGATCAATATCCTGTTTCAGGCGGTTCCCGCCGCTTATCTGACAATCAAGATCGCCGGTGCAGCTTATCTGATCTGGCTGGCCCTTTCGCTCTGGCGGCACGCTGACCGGCCTATTGGCGTTGCCCCGCCACGCGGGCCAAAGGGCTTTGCGTTGGGATTTCTCACAAACCTTGCCAACCCCAAGGCCGTCGTCTTCATTGCCGCGATCTTCGCGACGATCCTGCCACAGGAAATACCCCATGCTATGCAAGCGCAGATACTTTTCAATCATTTCGCGCTTGAGATCATCTGGTACACCGTGATGGCGCTGATGCTGACAACTGCGCCTGCGCGCGCGGCCTATCTGAAGGCCAAGGCCCAGCTTGACCGCGTCGCGGCCGTCGTCCTGGGCGCACTCGCCGTCCGCGTGGCGACCTGACAGACAAGGAAAGGAAAAAGATGACAGACCGGCTGCCGCATGAAAAAGGGTTCCACGTCTCCTGGGACCAGATCCACCGCGATGCCCGTGCGCTCGCATGGCGGCTGGATGGCAAGGGGCCGGAAAACGGCGACTGGCGGGCCGTCGTCGCGATCACGCGCGGTGGCATGGCGCCCGCGATGATCGTCAGCCGCGAGTTGGACATCCGCGTCGTCGATACCGTCTCCGTCAAATCCTACAACCATCAGGACCAGAGCCAGCCGCGCCTTATCAAGGCACCGCAGACCGATATCATGGGCGATCAGGGTGAAGGCGTTCTGATTGTCGATGACCTCGTCGACACAGGAAAGACGCTTGAACTGGTGCGCAATCTTTATCCAAAGGCGCATTTCGCGACCGTCTATGCCAAGCCCGAAGGGCGCGGCATGGTCGACACCTATATCACCGAGGTCAGCCAGGACACCTGGATCTTCTTCCCCTGGGACATGGCGCTGCAATATGTCCAGCCCTATCGCGGGTCGGACTGACTGAATGGGTCCCGCGGGAGTATTTCCGAAAAGCTGAAGCCGCCACGCGGCCAAAGGAGTGTCCATGGTCCTGCCTCTGAACCCGGATATCCGCGCGACCTTCCTGCCGCCGGTGATGGAGGCTCGGCGCTGGCTGGAGGGCGTGACCTTCCCACCCGAACGACCGCTCATCAACGTCTCGCAGGCGGCCCCGATGGAAGCCCCACCCGAGGGTTTGAGGCAGGCATTGGCAGATGCCGCGCTGAACCAGCCCGAAGCGCATCTTTACGGCCCCGTTCTCGGCCTGCCGGAGTTGCGGGCCGAGGTCGCGGCGCAATGGTCCATTGCCTATGGCGGGGCGATTGCGCCCGCTGAGGTCGCGATCACTCAGGGCTGCAATCAGGCCTTCTGCACGGTGATCACGACCCTCGCGGCATCGGGGGATGAAGTTCTTCTGCCAACGCCATGGTATTTCAACCATAAAATGTGGCTCGATATGCAGGGCGTCGGTGCCGTTCCGTTACCAACCGGCCCGGGTCTCATCCCCGATCCGGACGAAGCGGCGGCGCTGATCACCCCTCGCACCCGCGCCATAGTCCTTGTGACCACTAACAATCCCGGTGGAGTGGAATACCCCGCCGAAACGGTCCGCGCCTTCTTTGAATTGGCCAAGGCGAAGGGCATCGCGTTGATCCTTGACGAGACCTACCGCGATTTCGATGCCCGGACCGGCGCACCGCATGATCTTTTCGCTGACCCCGACTGGCGCGGCACGCTGATCCACCTCTATTCCTTTTCCAAGGCCTACCGCCTGACCGGCCACAGGGTCGGCGCCATCGTTGCCGATGCCGCGCGTCTGAGCGAGGCCGAGAAGTTCCTCGACTGCGTCGCAATCTGCCCCAGCCAGCTTGGACAGATCGGTGCGCTCTGGGGGATGCGGAACCTCACGCAATGGGTTGCGGGCGAACGGGACGAAATCCTCACCCGCCGCAGGGCGATGACCGAGGGGTTCGCGCAGCTTCCCGGCTGGAAACTTCTCGGCTGCGGCGCATTCTTCGCCTATGCGGAGCACCCCCATCCCCTGCCCTCGCCCGAACTGGCCAAAAGGCTGGTGCGCGAGGCGGGTATTCTGCTTTTGCCCGGCACGATGTTCCGCCCCGAGGGCGATGCACGCGGGGAACGTGAGGTCCGGATCGCGTTCGCAAATATCGGAGTTGACGACATCGCCCGGTTGATTGCCCGTTTCGCCGAGTGGCAGAGCTGACGCATACCCTTGCCCCGCCCCACGGGCTGGCCTAAACACCCCCAGAACAGGTCTTTCGGGAGGGAAGCGCCCATGTCGAGCCCGCTGCGCAGCAAGAAGCGCGGAAACACGATCATCTGGATCCTCATGGGGATGCTGATCCTCGGCCTCGGCGGCTTCGGGGCCACGAATTTCGGCGGTTCGGTCCGTTCCATCGGTTCGGTCGGAGATCGGGACATCGACCTGCGTGATTACGCCCGCGCGCTGCAAAGCGAGATCCGCGCTCTGTCAGGGCAGATCGGCCAGCCGCTCAGCTTTGAACAGGCCCAGTCACTCGGGATCGACCGGGATGTGCAGGCCCGCATCATCGGCTCGGTCGCGCTGGAAAACGAAGCAGACAAGATCGGCATTTCTGTCGGTGACTCTACCGTCCGTGACCGGGTGCTGGCGGTCGAGGCCTTCAAGGGCCTGAGCGGTGAGTTCGACCGTGACACCTATGCGCTGGCCCTGCGTCAGGAAGGACTGAGCGAGGCCGAGTTTGAAACCAAGCTGCGCGATGAAGCCGCACGGACTCTGTTGCAGAGCGCCGTTCTCGGCGCCGCGACAGCCCCCGGCAGCTATGTCGAAAGCATCGCAAGCTGGTTGACCGAAACGCGCAGCTTCTCGCTGGCGGAACTGACCGCGTCGGATCTGTCCGAACCGGTACCCGCCCCGACCGACGATGAGATGAAGGCCTATTACGACGCCCATCCCGAAGATTTCACCAAACCGGAAGCGCGCCGCATCAGCTATGTCTGGCTTTCGCCCGAAATGCTGGCTGACAAGGTGGAACTGGACGAAGAGGCGCTGAAGGCCGCCTATCAGGACCGCATCGACGAATATTTCACGCCGGAATTGCGGCTGGTGGAACGCCTCGTCTATCCGGATGAGGAAACCGCCACCGCCGCCAAGGCGCGTCTCGATTCCGGTGAGGTGACATTCGAGGGCCTTGCCGCCGAGCGTGGGCTGACACTCGCCGATATTGATCTCGGCGAAGTCGCTGAAGCCGATCTCGGCGCGGCCGGCGCGGCGATTTTCGCGCTGGATACGCCCGGCGTTGTCGGCCCGTTCGCCTCCGATCTCGGGCCGGCACTTTTCGCGATGAACGGCATCCTGGAAGCCAAGGAAGTCCCGTTCGAGGATGCCCGCGAGGATCTTGCTGCCGAAGCCTCGGTCGACCGCGCCCGTCGACTTGTCGCCGATCAGAGCGACGGGATTGAGGACTTGCTGGCCTCTGGCGCGACGTTGGAGGAAGTGGCTGCGGAAACCGGCATGGAACTGGGTCAGATCGAATTCAGCGAGGGCACCGACGAGGGCATCGCCGCCTACCCCGCTTTCCGCGAAGAGGCAGCAGCCGCCACGGCTGAGGCCTTCCCGACACTCGTCGCGCTTGACGATGGCGGTATCTTCGCCCTGCGCCTTGACGGGATCGACCCGCCCACGCTTCGCCCGCTCGACGAGGTGCGCGAGGGCGTAATTGCAGGCTGGACCCGGCAGGAAACCCATACAAGGCTTCTGGCCCGGGCTGAGGAATTGAAAACTGCGGTAGAGGGCGGCGCAGCACTGGAAGCGACCGGCGCCATCGTCACGCGGTTCGGCGATTTCGCCCGCGACGGTTATATCGCCGACACGCCTGCAGATGTCGTCACGACCGTCTTCAAGTTGAAGGAAGGTGGCGTTGCGGTAATCGACAGCAGCAGCCGCGTTTTTGTCAGCGCTCTGACCGGCATCCATGCTGCCGACCCGAACGGAGACGACATGACCCGCGCCCGGCAGGCCCTGACCGCTCAGGCCGGTCAGGCCGTAGCCCAGGACATGTTCGAACTCTTCACCCATGCGATCGAGGCCGAGGCGGGCATCCGGCTCGATCCGGCGGCCATCAACGCCGTTCACGCGCAGCTGAACTGAGGACGACCCCGTGGCGCTCACTCCTTCCTACGAGGCTTTTGAGGCGGGCTGGGCCCGGGGAGAAAACCAACTGGTCTACACGCGGCTCGCCGCCGATCTCGATACGCCGGTGTCGCTGATGCTGAAGCTGGCCGAAGCGCAGCCGATGAGCTTCATGCTGGAATCGGTCACCGGCGGCGAAGTCCGTGGGCGCTATTCCGTGGTCGGGCTGAAGCCTGACGTGATCTGGGATTGCCGGGGGAGCGAAAGCCGCGTCAATCGTCAGGCACGGTTCGACGCGGATGCGTTCGAACCGCTTGAGGGCCATCCGCTGGAGACGCTCCGCGCGTTGATCGCCGAAAGCCGGATCGAAATGCCCGAGGGCATTCCGGCCATCGCCGCCGGGCTTTTCGGGTATCTCGGCTACGACATGATCCGTCTGGTGGAGCATCTGCCGAACGTGAACCCCGACCCGATCGGTGTGCCGGACGCTGTGCTGATGCGCCCGACGATCATCGCGGTGCTGGATGCCGTGAAAAGCGAAGTTACGCTCTGTTCGCCGGTCTGGGTCAGTTCGGGCCTCTCGGCGCGGGCTGCCTATGCGCAGGCCGCCGAACGGGTGATGGATGCGGTCCGCGATCTGGAACGCGCGCCTGCGGGCGAAACCCGCTCACTCGGCGACAGCGCGCATCTGGGCGAGATGAAGTCGAACTTCACGCCCGAGGGCTACCGCGCCGCCGTGGAAAAGGCGAAAGAATACATCCGCGCCGGCGATATCTTTCAGGTCGTGCCCTCACAGCGCTGGACCGCTGATTTCACCCTGCCGCCCTTCGCGCTCTACCGCTCGATCCGGCGCACCAACCCCTCGCCTTTCCTGACCTTCTTCAATTTCGGCGGCTTCCATATCGTCGGCTGTTCGCCCGAAATTCTGGTGCGGGTCCGCGATGGCGAGGTGACGATCCGGCCCATAGCCGGAACACGTCCGCGCGGGCGCACACCGGAAGAGGATCGCGCACATGAGGCCGACCTCATGGCCGACAAGAAGGAACTGGCAGAACATCTGATGCTGCTTGACCTCGGCCGCAACGATGTGGGGCGGGTCGCGAAGGTCGGCACGGTTCATCCGACCGAGCAATTCATCATCGAGCGCTACAGCCACGTCATGCATATCGTGTCGAACGTGGTGGGCGAACTCAGCGCCGACCATGACGCGCTTTCAGCCCTGCTTGCGGGCCTGCCCGCTGGCACGGTTTCCGGTGCGCCGAAGGTCCGCGCGATGGAGATCATTGACGAGCTGGAGCCGGAAAAGCGTGGCATCTATGGCGGCGGCGTCGGCTATTTTGCGGCAAATGGCGAGATGGACATGTGCATCGCGCTTCGTACTGCCGTGGTGAAGGACGAAAAGCTCTACATTCAGGCCGGTGGCGGTGTCGTCTATGACAGCGACCCCGAGGCCGAGTTTCAGGAGACGGTCAACAAGTCAAAGGCCCTGAAGGCAGCGGCTGAGGATGCCGGGCTTTTCGTCCGCCGTGGCAACTCCTGACGCCGAAAGGCGGCCCGGCTATTGCCGGGCCAGCATTACCGCCGAGGCCGGTGCTATCACCGTTCCTTTGGCCCCTGCGGCAGCCCAGTCCTTCAACGCCTGAACCGTCGCCGGCGCGGTCGTTCCCGCAACCAGTATCTCACCCTGACGCGCCGCCTCGAAAGCGACCCGGTCCAGATACCGGGCGATGGCGGCTGCGTTTTCTCCACCCGCATCAAGCTCCCGGTAGACAGAGGCATGAGGAAGCCCGTCCCGGAACGCCGCCTGCTGCGCCGGGTTGAGACCACGATCATAAGTCACGAGCCCACGTCCGTCAGCCGAAAGCAAGGCAACGAGATGCTGCGCCAGACGCCGGTCGCTCTGGAACGCGGCATCAGGCCGCCCGATCAGGGACACTGTCTCGGGCAGCGCCTGAACGAAAGCCTGATAGCTAACCTCCATATCCGAAGCCTTGGCGCCCGAGGGCAGGTCAGCAGCAAGGATCGCGATTTCAAGCCCGGCGGCACGATAGGCGGCGGCCCGATCGCCAGCGTCGGGTCGGGTCGGGTCAATCGCGACCGTCACAGGAAGACCGAGTCCGGCCATCGCCGCAGCATCAAGCCCACCATCCTGCGCGCCCCGGTCGATCAGCACCACGCCGATGATCGGGAGAGAATCCGGATTGTCGAACGGCGCGGCGTAGCGTTCGACCGCTGGCATATCCTCTGTCGAAGGAAGCGCGACAACGTCCGCGACGGGTTCATCGGCGGCAGGTTCCGTTGTATCGCCAATGCTCGGCAAACGGTTGATCTTAACACCGGGCACAGCCTGCGAAAAACCGGGCTGCGGTGCGGTCGTATTGACGAGCGGCTGCGATTCTACTGTCAGGATCACGGGTCCGTCTGATGCCGACTCGTCCGCGACATCCGGCTCTGGCACCGGCTCGGCAACCGGTTCCGTCGCTTGCGGCTCCGGCGCGGCGGCGATGATGATTTTTTCCTCGGTGTCCTGAACAGATTCACCCTCAAGCGTGGGCGTATCTGGTGCAACAGGCACGGTCGTCGGCGCGGGATCTGCAATCTCGGGCATCTCGGCAACAGCAGGCAGCTCCTGCGCTGCAACCGACGTCGCGGAGTTCTCCGCAACAGCATCAGGGACCGTTGCCGGCGCCGCTTCCGGCAAGCCTTCGTCGGCAACGGCTACGCCGCCGTCCAGAACCGGCGTATCAGGCGTCACCTGTGCGGCTTCGGAAACCTCCGGGGCGGCATCCGCCACGGACGGTTCTGCAGCAGATTCCGCAGGCAACTGAAGGTCCTGCACCTCGGGCGCCGCTTCGGCTTCCACAATAACCGGTTGCTCGACCTCGGCAGTCGCAGTCTCTGGTTCGGTTGCCGCAACCGATTCCGGTTCGGGTTCAGGCACAACCTCGGTCGGAGCGGCCTCGGCCGCATCCTCTTCGGCTTCCGCCTCGACCACCGGCTCGGCGGCGGGTTCGGACTGAACCTCAGCGGACACTTCCGTTTCCGGCGCGTTGCCGCCTCCGGTAGCCTCGGTCGCAATCTCTCGGGCCGCATCAATCGGCGGCGCCATAAGCGACGCAATCGCCAATGCCGATCCGCTGATCAGAAACCCGACCAGCATTCCATTTACCAGACCTTTGCCCACGCCTGCCTCCGACGTTCTATTCCTGCGGTCGGGGGTGCATCTTGCCTTGACCCCGCCGCGCTGCTCTGACCATGTATAGCCCGTCACGCGGGCGCGATCACCCCCTGATTGCGTCTGCAATCCGCGAAGGTCCGCCGATGCTGCTACTGATCGATAATTACGACAGCTTTACGTACAACCTCGTTCATTATCTGGGCGAGCTGGGTGCCGATGTTGCCGTCCACCGCAATGACGCGCTGAACGTGCAGGAGGCGATGGCGCTGAAGCCTTCGGCCATCGTGCTGTCGCCCGGACCCTGCACGCCGGATCAGGCGGGCATCTGCCTCGCGCTGACAGAAGCAGCAGCCGAGACCAGGACGCCGCTTCTGGGTGTCTGTCTGGGACACCAGACCATTGGGCAGGCCTTCGGCGGAAAGGTTATCCGCTGCCATGAAATCGTGCATGGCAAGATGGGTACGATGCACCATGAGGGCAAAGGCGTCTTCGCCGGATTGCCCTCGCCTTTTGAGGCAACACGCTACCACTCGCTGGTGGTCGAGCGTGAAAGCCTTCCCGATTGCCTTGAGGTTACGGCATGGCTTGAGGATGGCACGATTATGGGGCTGCGTCACAAAACCCTGCCCATCGAAGGCGTGCAGTTCCATCCCGAATCGATTGCCTCCGAACACGGGCACCGGATGTTGCAGACCTTCCTTGAAGATGCGGGTGTGCCGCTGACGGTTCCGGCATGAGCGCCGATATTCGCCCGCTGATCGGCCTGGCAGCCGACCGCCCGCTGACGCGAGACGAGGCTGAGACAGCGTTTGAGGCCCTCTTTGAGGGGGCCGCTACACCCTCGCAGATGGGCGGGCTGCTGATGGCACTGCGGACCCGCGGCGAGACGGTCGAGGAGATCGCCGCCGCCGCCCGCGTGATGCGCGCCAAGTGCCACAAGGTCCGCGCGCCGGAAGGGGCGATGGATATCGTCGGCACTGGCGGCGACGGCAAGGGGACTCTGAACATCTCGACCGCGACGGCCTTTGTCGTCGCGGGCGCGGGCGTGACCGTGGCCAAGCATGGCAATCGTAACCTGTCTTCCAAATCGGGGGCGGCGGATGCGCTGACGCAGATGGGCGTCAACGTGATGATCGAGGCGGAAGCGGTTGAAAAAGTTCTGGTGACCTGCGGCATCGCCTTCATGATGGCGCCGATGCATCACCCGGCGATCCGCCATGTCATGCCGACGCGCGCGGAACTGGGGACACGGACCGTCTTCAACCTGCTCGGCCCTCTGACCAACCCGGCAGGCGTGAAGCGACAACTGACCGGAGCCTTTTCGCGTCAGTGGATCCGGCCGATGGCCGAAACCTTGCAGGCACTTGGATCCGACCGCGCCTGGCTGGTCCATGGCGCGGACGGTACCGATGAATTGTCGATCGCGGGCGTAAGCTGGGTCGCGGCCCTGGAAGATGGCGCGGTCAGGGAGTTCGAGTTGCACCCCGAAGAGGCGGGCCTGCCCGTCCACCCCTTCGAAGCAATCATGGGCGGCAGCCCGGAGGAGAACGCGACCGCTTTCCGCGCGCTGCTGGCCGGCGAACAGGGCGCTTATCGCGATGCCGTCCTGCTGAACGCCGCTGCCGCGCTGGTTGTGGCGGGCAAGGCAGGAACTTTGACCGAAGGCGCGGCGATGGCAGCCGAGAGCATCGACTCCGGCGCGGCGAAAGCAAAGATCGATGCGCTGGCGGCGGCGTCGCAGGCGGCATGATCCCGCAGGCTTGGGCGCATCTGCCCTTTTTCTCACAGGACTGGCCCCGGATCGAGGCGGCACTGGCGGCCGATGACCGGGTAATCCTGCCCCCCGCGCCGCAACGTTTCGCAGCTTTGGACCTGACGCAGCCTGACCGGGTGCGGGTGGTAATACTCGGGCAAGACCCCTATCCGACACCGGGCCATGCCCATGGGCTCGCCTTTTCCGTCGAACCGGACGTCCGCCCCCTGCCCCGCTCTCTTTCCAATATCTACAAAGAGTTGAAGGCAGACGTTGATATCACGCGCCCCAATGGCGATCTGCGCGGTTGGGTGCAGCAGGGGGTACTTTTGCTTAACACGGCATTGTCCGTTCCGGCAGGCGAGGCGGGCGGGCATGCGAAGCTTGGCTGGCAGCGGCTGGCCGAGCAAGTGCTGGCGGAGGTATCCGCCCGGCACTGCGCCTTCATCCTCTGGGGTGGGCATGCGCAGAAACTGAACGCCCATATCCGACCCGGTGACCATCTGGTCATCGAAACCGCCCATCCCTCACCGCTTTCGGCGCGTCGGGGCTTTTTCGGCTCGCGTCCCTTCAGCCGGGTTAATGACTGGCTGGCGGCACGGGAAGAGGCGCCGGTGGATTGGGGCCGTTAGGCCAGAGCGGAGGTTTCCCACCCCCGCGCCCCCGGGGGGTGTTTTCACAATGAAGAAGCAGGGGCTTTTCGGGGCATTCACGGGCGGGTAAGAGGAAGCATGGATATTCTCGACAAGATCAAGGCCTACAAGCTGGAGGAAGTGGCGGCGGCGAAAGCCCGGCTTTCGCTGGCGGAGGTCGACGCGGCAGCGCGGGCGGCAGATGCGCCGCGTGGCTTCGCAGCGGCTTTACGGCGGGCCTCGGCGACCGGATACGGGCTGATTGCCGAGATCAAGAAGGCAAGCCCGTCGAAGGGCCTCATTCGCGCCGATTTCGACCCGCCTGCATTGGCCCGCGCCTATGAGGCGGGCGGGGCGACCTGCCTGTCGGTCCTGACCGATACGCCCTCGTTCCAAGGCGCGCCGGAGTTCCTGACCTTGGCCCGCGCGGCCGTATCTCTGCCCGCTTTGCGCAAGGATTTCATGTATGACACCTATCAGGTCGCCGAAGCGCGGGCCTGGGGGGCGGACTGCATCCTGATCATCATGGCCTCAGTCTCGGACGCGCAAGCGGCGGAACTGGAGGATGCGGCTTTTGGCTGGGGCATGGATGTGCTTCTGGAGGTTCATGACAGGGCGGAACTGGACCGGGCGCTGCGCCTGAAATCCCCATTGGTCGGAATAAACAACCGCAATCTCAAGACCTTCGACGTCACACTCGATACAACACGGGCACTCGCACCGCTGATCCCGTCCGATCGGATGGTTGTCTGCGAAAGCGGGCTCTTTACCCCAGCCGATCTGGCCGAGATGGCGGCGGTCGGGGCGCGCATCTTCCTGATCGGCGAAAGCCTGATGCGGCAGGCCGACGTGGCTGCGGCAACACGGGCGATCCTTGCCGACCCGATGGGGGTCTGACCATCGTGCTTACGCATTTCGACAAGGACGGGCAGGCCCATATGGTCGATGTCTCGGACAAGGCGGTAACCGACCGGGTGGCCGTCGCCGAGGCCTTCGTGCGGATGAAGCCCGAAACATTGGCGCTGGTTGTCGCGGGGACCGCGAAGAAAGGCGACGTTCTGGGCGTGGCGCGGCTGGCGGGCATCATGGCGGCGAAGAAATGCGCCGATCTGATCCCGCTCTGTCATCCCTTGCCGATCACCAAAGTGTCGCTGGATCTGACAACTGACGACGGACTGCCAGGGGTGCGGATCGCGGCCACGGTCAAGACCACCGGTCAGACCGGGGTGGAGATGGAGGCGCTGACGGCAGCATCAGTCGCAGCCCTCACGGTCTACGACATGCTGAAGGCTGCCGAAAAATCGATGGAGATCGGCGGGCTGCGTGTGGTTCTGAAAGATGGTGGAAAGTCGGGATGTTACGAGGCGTCCTGAACGCGGGAGACAGGCATGATATCGGTCGATGAGGCCCTGTCGCGGCTATTTGCGCTCTGCACTCCACTCGCCACGGAATCCATCCCGCTGCGTCATGCTGCCGGGCGTGTCCTGACCGCAGCGGTAGTAGCGGGGCGCGACCAGCCACCCTTCGGGGCGTCGGCCATGGACGGGTATGCGATCCGCGAGACTGATCATGGTTCCGGGGTCCGACTGAAGGTCATCGGCGAATCCGCTGCTGGGAATGGATATTCCGGCATGGTGACTGCTGGCGAAGCCGTTCGCATCTTTACTGGTGCGCCGGTGCCGAGTGGGGCGGATAGGGTCGTGTTGCAGGAGGACGTGACGCGCGACGGCGACACCATCGTGTTGGGCGGGCGACTGGAACACGGGGCGCATATTCGCGCGGCGGGACAGGACTTCAAAAGGGGCGACAGCTTCGCTGCGCCACGCCGCCTTGCCCCCACCGATCTTGCCCTGATCGCCGCGATGAACGTGGCCGAGGTCACTGTCTCCCGCCGCCCGGTCGTGGCGCTGATCGCCACCGGCAACGAACTTGTCATGCCGGGTGAAGCGCCCGGGCCGGATCAGATCATCGCCTCGAACAGTTTTGCCTTGGCCGCCATGGCAGAGGCGGCAGGGGCAGAGGTTCGGATGCTGCCCATCGCCCGCGACACCGAGACGTCTTTGCGCTTCACGCTTGATCTTGCGCGCGACGCAGACCTTATCGTGACCATCGGCGGCGCGTCGGTGGGCGACCATGACCTTGTCGGAAGGGTCACCGAAGGCATGGGGATGGAACGGTCCTTCTACAAGATCGCGATGCGGCCCGGAAAACCGCTGATGGCAGGGCGCCTTGGGGCCTCTGCCTTGTTGGGCCTACCAGGAAATCCAGTATCGTCAGTTGTTTGCGGACATATTTTCATGTTGCCGCTGCTGCGCGCGATGCAGGGACTTTCTCCCGAACCGGCAGCGACGCTGCACGGTATCCTCGCCACCCCGGTGGAGGCGAATGGCCCCCGTGCGCATTACATGCGGGCAAGGGTGGAACATCGGGACGGAGCAGCCCATCTGTATCCGTTCGCCCGGCAGGACAGTGCGCTACTGTCCGTTCTGGCAGAGGCAAATGCGCTTCTGATCCGGCCGGTGGGCGACGCGGCCCGTTCGGTCGGGGCTGCCGTAAATTACATTCCACTTTGAGAACCAGATCTGAATTCGTTGACACAAATAGAGAACACGCATAGAACATGAAAAGAACAGCTTCGGAACAGGCAAAGGAAAACAGGCATCATGCTGACCCGCAAGCAACTGGAACTGCTCGATTTCATCCAAAAACGCGTCGCGCGTGACGGTGTTCCCCCCTCATTCGACGAAATGAAGGATGCTTTGGACCTGCGCTCCAAATCCGGCATCCATCGGCTGATCACGGCGCTTGAGGAACGCGGCTTCATCCGCCGCCTTGCCCACCGGGCGCGGGCGATCGAGATCGTGAAGCTGCCCGAAGCGATGGAAAAACCGGGCTTCAGGCCCAAGGTGATCGAGGGCGACCGAAAGGCACCGCCGAAAGGCGCGATGCCGGTTCTGGCAGACGTGATGGAACTGCCGGTGATGGGCCGCATCGCCGCCGGCGTTCCAATTGAGGCGATTTCGGAAGTGTCGCATCACGTTGCCGTGCCGGGCTCGATGCTGTCGGGCAAGGGCCAGCACTATGCGCTTGAGGTCAAGGGCGATTCGATGATCGAGGCGGGGATCAATGACGGCGATGTCGTCGTGATCCGCGAACAGTCTACGGCCGACAATGGCGATATCGTCGTGGCTTTGGTCGAGGGACACGAGGCGACGCTGAAACGTTTCCGTCGCAGGGGGCATATGATCGCGCTTGAGGCTGCGAACCCGGCCTATGAAACGCGGGTTCTGCCCGAAGATCACGTTAAGGTGCAGGGCAAGCTCGTGGGTCTGATCCGCAGCTATTGACGGGTAGCGAACCTTCGGGGCCGGATGCGCCTGTTCCACAACCTTTCGCCCGCCACCTCGCGTGCGGTGACGATACGCATCCCATCGGCGTCGGCATAAACCGCCAGCGCCCCGGTTTCGCGCAGTTTGGCCGTGTCGTAGATCAGGCATGGGCCTTTCGGGCCAGTCCAGTCCTCTGAGACGATCACCAATGCGCCCTTGGTACAGGCCGCCTGTGCACGATCGGCGGCTCCCTTGCCGGTGAAATGCGAAAAAGGCGTGCCGACGAGATTGGCCCAAAGCGCACCTTTGGCCCCCTGAAATCCCTGCCGGGCAAAAGCGGCGTCCTGTTCTGCAAGTTCGCCGTCATCCTCCAGCCAGCTTTTGGCGACGAAGCCCGCGCCCTTGGGCTTTGTCAGCGCCCTGCCCTCGGGTCCCATCAGCCCCGCCATCGACCCGTCGGAGGCGACGAGAAGCGCGGGCCGTTCGGCCCCGATCCAGAGGACAAGGGCGGTGACCAATCCGGCGACCCCGATGCCGCGCAGCCAGAACAACCGGGTGACAAGCGCCATGAGTCCGCCAAGCGCAATCATCGGCAAAGCGGCGCCGGGCGGTGCGGGCACCGCGACCACCGCGCCTTCCATCCCCGCGACCCATTCGGCGATTGCGAGGATCGCCCATGTCCCCTTGCCCATGACCCAAAGCACCGGAGCATCCAGCCCCAAGGGCGCAAGCAGGGCCGCAACAACCGCCAAAGGCATGACGACTGTCCCCATCAGTGGTACTGCCAGCAAGTTTGCCAGAAGACCGTATTCCGCGATCCGGTTGAAATGCGCGGCCGCAATGGGAGCGGTGGCAAACCCCGCCGCCATTGAGGATATTAGCAGCATTGCCACAGGACGCAGAAGTGCGGGGATGTGATGCTGTACCTTCGCCCAGAGCTGAAAGACGGCGATCAGCGCCACGGTCGCCCCGAAGGACATCTGGAACCCCGGCTCGACAAGGCTTTCCGGTTCGATCACCAGCACGATGATCGCGGCGATTGCGACAGAACGCAGCGAGATTGCCCGTCGGTCGGCCATCACCGCCACCAGCATCACTGCAACCATGATGAAGGCGCGTCTTGTGGCAACGCTCGGCCCTGCAAGCATCAGGTAGAAGGCGGCGGCGAAAAGCGCAACGACCGCCGCCAGTTTCTTCGTGTTGATCCTGAGCGCTACGGGCGGCACCAAGGCCAGCCCGTAACGGCAGGTGGCAAAGACGAAGCCGGTCAGAAGCCCTATATGCAGGCCCGAAATGGCGATCAGATGCGACAGGTTCGAGCCGCGAAGCGCCTCCGTCGTCGCCCGCTCCACCCCAGACCTGTCGCCAGTCATCAGGGCGGCGGCAAAGGCGCCCGCCTGCCCCTCCATCCGCGCCTGCATCCCGCCCGATATGGCCATGCGAAGGCGGAAGGCCAGAAGCGATAATCTGCCCTCCGGCGGTTCGAGCGCCAGCACCGGTGAGCGCGTATAGCCGACGGCGCCCAGCCCAGAAAACCACGCCAGACGCTGAAAATCGAAGCCGCCCGGCTCCACCGGGCCTTCTGGTGGCGAGAGATGGGCCGAGAGGATCACGGTCAGGCCGGGCACCGGACGGATGAACCCCTGCTCGCCGTGAAGCGCCACGCGCACCCGCGCCGGTGTGCGGCCAGGCGGGACATCCTCCAGCACCACGCGATCAAGCGTCAGCCGCATCTGGTCGGAGAAGGAGCGGTCGATATCGACGATGCGACCCTCAACGGACCCGTAATAGCGGAACTGCAGCACCGGGGCGGACACCGAATGAGCCCGGTACGCGGCGATGACCAGCCCCGCGGCGACAAGGGCAAGGCCCGTCGCGGGAATGCGCAACCGTTCGGGCCCCCGCCAACCGAGGGCTGCGAAGAGTACCATGACAGCGCCGACGGACCAGAGCATGACTGGCCCCGGCTCCTCCTTCAGCGCGAAATATCGGCCGATGCCGAGCGAGAGGTAAACCGGCGCCCAGATCATAAGCCGCCCCCGCGCCGCGCCGAGCGCGTCCAGCATCCTGATCACCGCCCGCACCTTGTTTCCCCGTCCGGCTTTGCCTATTGAGTGCCGTCAGCCTGAACTTTCATGGTTTCCGAAAGGTTAACGCGCCCATGTCCGACGTTGTCACCCGCTTCGCCCCCTCGCCCACCGGGTATCTGCATATCGGCGGCGCGCGCACCGCTTTGTTCAACTGGCTCTATGCAAGGGGCCGTGGTGGCAAGTTCCTCCTGCGCATCGAGGATACCGACCGCGAACGCTCGACGCCCGAGGCGACGGCGGCGATCCTGAAGGGCCTGACATGGCTCGGCCTTGATTGGGACGGCGATGTCGTCAGCCAGTTCGAGGGCCGCGAGCGTCATGCCGAGGTGGCGCGCGAGATGATGGCGCGGGGCCATGCCTATAAGTGCTTCTCCACGCAGGAGGAAATCGAGGCGTTTCGCGAGGCCGCGCGGGCCGAAGGGCGCTCGACCCTCTTCCAAAGCCCGTGGCGCGATGCCGATCCGGCGACGCACCCCGATCTGCCATACGTGATCCGGCTGAAGGCGCCCCGCGACGGCGAGACGGTGATCGAGGACGCGGTGCAGGGCAATGTCACCATCCGCAACGACCAGCTCGATGACATGGTTTGTTTACGGTCCGATGGTACGCCCACCTACATGCTGGCGGTCGTCGTGGATGACCATGACATGGGCGTCACGCATGTGATCCGGGGGGACGACCATCTGAACAACGCGGCGCGCCAGATTCAGGTCTACCGGGCGATGGGCTGGGACGTGCCGGTCTTTGCCCATATCCCGCTCATCCACGGACCCGATGGCAAGAAGCTCAGCAAGCGCCACGGGGCGGTTGGGCTGGAAGAGTATCAGGCCATGGGCTACCCGGCTTCGGGCATGCGCAATTACCTGACCCGGCTCGGCTGGGCGCATGGCGATGCTGAATACTTCACCGATGCCGAGGCGAAAGAATGGTTCGACCTTTCGGGAATCGGGCGCGCGCCCGCGCGGCTCGATTTCAAGAAACTGGAAAACATCTGCGGGCAGCATATTGCCGCCACGCCGGACGAGGCGCTTTTGCCTGAAATTGAGGCATATCTTGATGCTGCGGGCGCGAAATCTCTTTCGCAATCGCAGAAAGACGGGCTGTCACGCGCTCTTTACTGCGTGAAAGATCGGGCAAAAACTTTTCCGGAACTCATTGAAAAAGCGCACTTTGTTCTGGCATCTCGGCCTTTCGAACCCGATGAGAAAGCGGCAAAGTCACTCGATCCGGTATCCCGTGGTATACTGAAAGAATTGACGCCGCACCTGCAAAATGCTAGCTGGGAGCGGGACATGCTGGAAACCGCTGTGGGCACAATCGCCGAGGCTCACGGGATCGGGCTCGGCAAGATCGCTGGCCCCCTTCGGGCCGCGCTTGCCGGACGCACGGTCAGCCCCAGCGTCTTCGATATGATGCTCGTCATCGGGCGGGAGGAGACCATCGCCCGGTTGAAGGATGCGGCAGCCTGACGGCGCATTCGGCGCCCGGACTGTGAAGAACACCCAGATGCAGGCACCACCCGCCGGCATCTGAAGCAAAGGGAGCCGAGATGGACAAAATGATCAAGAACGCGACGCTAAGCTTCAACGGAAAAACGATCGACCTGCCCATCATGCAACCGACTGTGGGCCCCGAAGTCATCGACATCCGTAAACTCTACGGCCAGGGCGATGTCTTCACCTACGACCCGGGTTTTACCTCAACCGCTGCCTGCGACAGCGCCATCACGTATATCGACGGCGACAAGGGTGAGCTTCTTTATCGCGGCTATCCGATCGAGCAACTGGCCGAAAAATCGCATTTCCTAGAGGTCTGCTACCTGTTGCTTTACGGCGAACTGCCAGACGAAGGCCAGATGAAGGACTTCGAGGCACGTGTCACGAACCACACGATGGTGCATGAGCAGATGCACTATTTCTTCCGGGGGTTCCGCCGCGACAGCCATCCGATGGCGACCATGGTTGGCGTCGTCGGTGCAATGTCGGCCTTCTATCACGACAGCACCGATATCAATGATCCCTGGCAGCGTGAGGTCGCGGCGATCCGCATGATCGCAAAACTGCCGACAATCGCTGCGATGGCCTATAAGTACTCGTTGGGTCAGCCGTTCGTCTACCCGAAGAACTCGCTCGACTATCCGTCGAACTTCCTCCACATGTGCTTTGCGGTCCCCTGTGAGGACTATGTGGTCGATCCGATCCTGTCGAAGGCGATGGACCGGATCATGATGCTGCACGCAGATCACGAACAGAATGCCTCCACCTCGACCGTGCGCCTTGCTGGCTCGTCGGGCGCCAACCCCTTTGCCTGTGTCGCAGCGGGTATTGCCTGCCTTTGGGGTCCGGCCCATGGCGGTGCCAACCAGGCCTGCCTTGAAATGCTGCGCGAAATTGGCACGGTCGAGAACATCCCCGACGCGATCCGCCGGGCAAAGGACAAGTCCGACCCGTTCCGCCTCATGGGCTTTGGCCACCGGGTCTACAAGAACTTCGACCCGCGCGCGAAGGTGATGAAGGAAAGCGCCGACGAGGTTCTGGACCTTCTGGGCATCCACAACAACGAAACGCTGAAGGTCGCCAAGGAACTGGAGCGGATCGCTCTGGAAGATGAGTATTTCGTCGAGAAGAAGCTCTACCCGAACGTCGATTTCTATTCCGGCATCATCCTTGAGGCGATGGGTTTCCCGACCTCGATGTTCACGCCGATCTTTGCGGTCAGCCGTACGGTTGGCTGGATTTCACAGTGGAAAGAGATGATCGGCGATCCGACCCAGAAGATCGGGCGCCCGCGCCAGCTCTATATCGGTCAGACGCGGCGCGACTATACCGATTTGGCCAAGCGCTGATCGCCGACACATAAAGAAACGGCCGCCTCGGAAGAGGCGGCCATTTGGCATTCAAAGACATGCAACTTCGATCGAATGGGACACGAAGTGGATAGGTGTTTCACGCAGCGGTCGCGTGCTCTTTCGAAATCCGTTCAGCCTCCTTGCCATAAATTTCTTCGTAGTGGTCAAAGCTCATCTCGTGCCATGCCGTCCCTTGTGTCGCCGAGCCGAGCGCCATGGCGAGGTCTTCCTCAGCCGAGGCTGGAAGCAGCGCCCGGAACACGTCCCAACCCCGATAGTCCGGATCGCCATCGAAACCGAGAACCTGCCCCTTCAGCGATGAGATCAGCGACACCATCGCGCCCGAATAGATCGAAGGGACATGGATATCGACCCGCTCGATCGGTTGCAGCAGGACAGGCCCCGCCTTGCCCAAAGCCTCCCGCAAAGCCATGCGGCCCGCCGTGCGGAAGGCGAAATCGGAACTGTCGACAGCGTGGTGCTTGCCGTCGGTCAGCGTCACAGAAACGTCGGTGACCGGAAAACCCAACGGCCCCTTGTCCAATGCCTCGCGCGCGCCCTCCTCGACCGCCGGGATATAGTTCTTGGGCACTGCACCGCCTTTCACGACATCGTCAAAGACAAACCCATCGCCGCGCCCCGACGGCCGGACGATGACTGCCACATCGGCGAACTGACCGGCGCCTCCCGACTGTTTGCGGTGGCGGTAATGCTCATCGACCTGAGAGGAAATCGTCTCCAGATAGCGGGGATCGGGCACATGAGTCGTGACCTCGACACCGAAATCATCGGCCAACGTGGCGAGCGTCTGGCGTTCATGCATGACGCCCTGCAACTTCAGCAGGGCATGGCCCGTGGTCGGGTCCTGTTCCAGCCGCAGCATCGGATCGGCCTCGGCAAGCCGTGCCAGTGCCGTCGACAATCGCACCTCGTCACGCTCATGCGCGGGCGAGATCAGCCGGGCCAAAGCCGGCGGACAGCCCCGGCCCCAATCCGGCACGGCCGCGCCACCGGAGACGGTAAACACTTTCCCTGCATCAAGCTGATCGGACTTCACCGATATCCCGATCTCGCCCGGCTCAAGATGATCGCCACCTGCCTTGCCACCAACATCGACAAGCCCACCAAGGCCGCTGCCACCGAGCTGCGCACCGGTCTTCACACCCGTCCCGAGCGCCCTCAACATCACGCATTTGCCAAGGTGTTTGCGGATCTGAGCATGAAACCCGACCGCCACCGCATCCTTGTCGCCCAGCCGCCCGGCCAGAACCGACACATCCGGCGCCTCGTGCCTCAGCGCCTTCATCAGGCGCAGGATGCCATTCTTGTGGCTCGCAGCCCCCATGAAAGTCGGGACCACGTCGCGGTGCTGGGTTTCCCTCTTCGCGATCTCGAACAAAGCACCCGTCGCCGGTTCGTGATCCTCGATCAGTTCCTCCAGCAGAGCATCGTCATAATCCGACATCTGTTCCAGCAGCTCGGCACGCGCCTCGTGTTCGCGGTCAGCCTCGCCCTTCGGCATCTCGACAAGCTGCGACGGTTGTCCTTCACGATAACGCCATGCGCGTTCCGAAATCAGGTCAATCGCGCCGACGATCTCTCCTCCCTCGCGGATCGGGATCTGGCGCAGAACGACGGAATGGCTGGTATAGGCCTGAAGCGCGGCGACGATATCGCGGACGCGGCCCTTCGGTGCATCCATCTTGTTGATGAAGATGAAGGACGGGACATTCGCCGCCTCGGCCGCCCGGATCCAGGGCGCGGCGAGCACGGCCTCATCGGGATCTGGTGCGACGCAGATGACAGCGGCGTCAGCGGCAAGCAAAGCCGCGCCCCCCATGCGGGCAAATTCAGGCCCGCCCGCGACATCGATGGCGCACCAATCCTCACCCATGAAGCCAAAGCGGGTCAGCGTCAGATGGCCGGCCGTCTCGGACCGGGGATGAGCGTCCTCAAGCGCCGCCAGCGCCTGGACAAGCTCAGTCTTTCCCGATTGAGACGGCCCCAATACCGTGAAACAGCGCATGGATTTCCCCCTGTCGGCACGTCAGGCGAGCGCGATTGGTGGCTGGCCCCCGTGCCTTCCGGGCCATGCGCCCTTATGGCCTAACTCTCGGCTGCGAAACGCCTTCGGTCAAGGATGGAAAGCGGCGCTTACTCATGTTGGGCGAAAATCGCACTACCGGGACCAGCCCGAGCGTCAGCGGCCAAGGCCGGTGGCGCGAGACATGTCGTGACGCGTGAAACGCGCCTCAATTTGGAAAAGCCTAGCGGCCCTGAAACCGCGCCAGACGCTTTTCGAGGAACGCATCGACGCCTTCTCGGAAATCCCTGGTCTGCCCGCATTCACCCTGCAGCCGTGCCTCCAGCGCAAGCTGCATCTCGATGTCGTTCGCGAGAGAGGCGCGCATCGCCTGTTTTACCCTTGCATAGGCCGCCGTTGGCCCCTTGGCCAGATGCGCCGCCCGGGCCCGCCAGTGCGTCGCGAAATCTTCATCTGGAATGGCTTCCCAGATCATGCCCCACTCCGCCGCCTGCCGCGCGGTCACCTTGTCGGCGAACAAAGCCGCGCCCATCGCCTTGGCCATGCCCATGGCGCGCGGCAGCACATAGGTGCCACCGGCGTCGGGGATCAGCCCGATCCGGGTGAACGCCTGAATGAAGCTCGCGCTTTCCGCTGCGATCACCACATCGGCGGCCAGCGCCAGATTGGCCCCCGCCCCCGCCGCCGCCCCGTTCACTGCAGAAATCACCGGCACTTCGGCGGCCAAAATCGCGCGCAGCATCGGCTCGTATTCCTCGGCCAGCGTCTTTGACAGATCGAAATCGCCATCCACCCGATCACTCAGATCCTGTCCCGAGCAAAACGCCCGTCCCGTACCGGTCAGTACGACCACCCGCGCCGATGCGGCGGCTTTCGTCACTGCCCCGGTGATCTCTGCGCGCATTTTCGTATTCAGCGCGTTCATCACCTCGGGCCGGTTCAGCGTGATGACGGCAATGCCATCCGCCTCGTCAAACAGAATCGTCTCGTAAGCCATGCATATTCTCCCGGGGGACCGTTTGAGGCGGCAGATTACTGGCTCTGCCCGGCAGGCAAAGTGAAACCGCGCGTCACTTTTCCAGGATTTCCTTCAGCCGCGCCTTTTCCTCGGCGCTGAGCGGCGCGGGTGCCGCGTCTGGCGCAGACCTGCGGCGGCGGAGGTAGAGTGCCGCAGTGCCGAGCGCCATGAGCAGCATCGCTGGACCCGCGATCCACAGGATCAGGTTCTCACCCGAAGCGGTCGGTTGAAGCAGCACATATTCGCCGTAGCGATCCACGAGATAGGAAATGACCTCCTCATCGCTGTCTCCGGCGACGAGGCGCTCGCGGACCAGAACGCGCAGGTCTCGTGCCAGATCGGCATTGGATTCGTCGATATTCTCGTTGCGGCAGACGAGGCAACGCAGCCCCTTGGATAATTCTCGCGCCCGCGCCTCCAGCGCCGGATCGGCAAGAATCTCGTCGGGCTGCACCGCATGGGCAGGTGCAGCGAGCAGGCAGAGGTAAAGGATCAGCCAGCGCATCGCCTACTCCGCCGGTTGCGCAATTGCAGGCGCCTTGCGCGCCCCCGCGGCGACACGATAGCGGCGGTCGGACAGGCTCAGGATGCCGCCGAGCGCCATCAGGATAGCTCCGCCCCAGATCCAGTTGGCGAAGGGCTTGATGTAGGTCCGGACCGCCCAACCGCCATTGTCCTGCGGATCACCGATCACCAGGTAGATGTCGCGCCAGACCCCGTTGGCGATTGCCGCCTCGGTCGTTGGCATCGCCGCAACCGGATAAATCCGCTTTTCAGGATGCAGAAGCGCCACCTCGGCGCCCCCGCGCGTCACCCGCATTGTCGCTGTGGTGGAGATATAGTTCGGCCCTTCGACCCGTTCGACGCCCGAAAGCGTGATGTCGTAGCCCGCAACCGTGAACGTTTCGCCCACCTGCGCGACCCGGATATCCTCGACATCCCAGGCCATCAGGCAGGCGATACCGATGAAGACCACGCCAAGCCCGGAATGCGCCGTAGCCTTACCCCAGTCAGCGCGCGGCAGGCGGCCAAGCCGCGCGAACCGCCGCCCTGCCCTTTGCCAAAGCTCAGCCCCGGCCCCGGCAATCAGCCACCCGCCCAGAAAAACGCCGACAGGAGCCAACGCCGAGCCACCGGTCGAGACCGCAAAGGCCAGCCCGCCGAGTGCCAGAGCAAGTACAAGCGCGGGATAAAGCGGCCGCATTGAGCGCCCGATCCGAGCCCGCTTCCACGGCATGATCGCGCCAATGGGCAGGATCACCGCGAGGATCACCATGAAAGGAGTGAAGGCCTGATTGAAGAACGGCGCACCGACGGAAAGCTTCCGGTCGAATGCCAGTTCGGCGATGAGCGGCCAGAGCGTACCGACAAAGACCACGAATGCGGCAACCGCCAAGAGGACATTGTTCATCACCAGAGCCGATTCTCGGCTGACCATGGCAAAGACGCCTTTCGCCTCCATCACGCCCGCCCGTGCGGCGTAGAGCGTCAGAGCCCCGCCAATGAAGACGGCGAGGATCGCCAGAATGAAGATGCCGCGCTCGGGGTCGTTGGCGAAGGCATGGACGCTGGTGATGATTCCCGACCGCACAATGAAGGTGCCGATCAGCGAAAAGCCGAAGGCTAGGATCGCCAGCAGGATGGTCCAGCTCTTCAGCGCCTCGCGTTTCTCGACCACAATAGCGGAATGCAGCAGTGCAGCCGCGATCAGCCAGGGCATGAAACTTGCATTTTCCACCGGGTCCCAGAACCAGAACCCGCCCCAGCCCAACTCATAATAGGCCCACCAGCTTCCCAGCGCGATGCCGACAGTCAGGAACATCCAGGCGGCCAATGTCCATGGCCTGACCCAGCGCGCCCAGGCGGCATCGACCCGACCCTCGATCAGCGCGGCGACGGCGAAGGAAAACGCCATGGAGAGGCCCACATAACCGAGGTAGAGGAAGGGCGGATGGAAAGCGAGACCCGGATCCTGCAACAGGGGGTTCAGGTCCTGCCCGTCAAAGGGCGGCTCGGCAAGACGCAGGAAGGGATTCGAGGTGAAGAGGATAAAGGCAAGGAAAGCCAAGCCGATCATCGCCTGAACGCTCAGCACCCGCGCCTTCAGCCGGTCGGGCAGGCTTTGCCCGAACCAATGCGCCGAAGCCCCGAAAAGCGCCAGAATCAGCACCCAGAGCAGCATTGAGCCTTCGTGGTTCCCCCAGACGCCCGACACCTTGTAGAGCATCGGTTTCAGCGTGTGTGAATTGAGCGTAACGAGCCGCAAGGAAAAGTCGGAGGTGACAAAGGCGTAGGTCAGCGCCCCGAAGGAAATCGCGATGCACAGGAACTGCGCCGTTGCCGCCGGTCCCGCCATGGCCATCCAGCCGCGCCACCCCTTATGCGCGCCGACAAGCGGCACCACCGCCTGAACCGTGGCGATCATAAGGGCGAGAATAAGGGTGAAATGGCCAAGCTCTGCGATCATACCGCAGAGCATAGAGCGTCACGCGGGCGCCGCCAATGGGCTGCGCTTCAATGTCGCGGGCAATAGGCAGGGCGACAAACGAGCCGTCCTGCCCCCGCTCCCACAGGGTGACAACCATGCAGAAGAAGGATCAGCGATCCTGGTGTCGCCGCCACTCGCCCAGCGCAGGATTTTCGGCGTCATCCTCCGGTGCCGAGCGGCCGGTCGGTGGGAACGCGAACTTCGTTCTTGCGCGGAAATAGTGCGCCTCGCGCGCACCGAAATAGAAGCCGACAATGGCGGCGAGAAGCCACCACAGAGGTTCCGGCACGTAGTTCAGCCCGACCATGCGGCGGGTGAAGCTGTCGGGGTCGACCATCGCGTAGACAAATAGCCCGAGCGTCCCCAGGGCCAGCATCGGCCGGGGCAGCCGGTTCAGCGCATTGACGAAACGATCGAAGATACCGTCGCCGGCATATTGAAACTCGGCCCCATATTCGCCGAGTGCGGCCATATAGGCGTCATGCGCGGCCTGCATCTTTTTCGTGGCATTTGGGCGAAAGACCTCGGCCACGCCGGTGGCGGCCTGCCCGAGCGCGGTGGTGGCGGAAGGCCCACCAAGGATACGTCCGATCAGCCCCATGTCGCGGTCCTCGTCCGGTGCTCGGCCTCAGTCAGGTGAAAGCGGGGCGAGATGAATTCCTCCGCCCTTGTGATCCAGCCGCCCTTGCCACCATCACGGCGGCGCGCGTATTTGCGGCTGGCCGGACGGGCATCGGCGAGCGCGTAGTAGTAGTTCCGCCGGGCGATGCCATAGGCGTCGGCGACAAGTTCTGGCTGGTCCCCGCAGGCCTTGTGAGCGGCGGTGATGCTGATCGGTCCAAGCACACCGTCGACATTCAGGTCATGGCCCATCTCATTCAAAAGCCGCTGCAGCACCTTCACCGCGTTCGACCCGGCATTGACATACATGTCAAACACCGAGGGCTGCAGGACTTCGGGCAGTTCAGCGATGCGCGGGCGGCGGTAATAGTGCTCGACGAAGATATCGGTGGCCTGATCGCGGGTCAGACGCTGTACATCCGCCTCCGTCACCCTGCCGTCGCCGGTCGGGTCGAGCCCGAGGCGCCGCATCGTATGGATCGTGACACCGTATTTCGTGGCCCCACCGGGATCGGTGGGATCGTTCACATAGCCGCCTTCGCGGGCAATAATAGCTTTGGCAATGTCGGTGACTGACTGCATCGGCCTTTCCCCTTTGGTTAGGGGAAAGGCTCACGCCGAAAGGTTAATTCGTCGCTGGCTGAGCGTCCGGTTCGACATACATGCCCTGATCCTTCAGGGCATCGATCACTTCCTTCGGCATGTAGGTCTCATCATGCTTGGCGAGAATTTCGCTGGCCTCAAATGTGCCGTCGATCAGCTTGCCGGTGGCGACAACGCCTTCATTTTCGCCGAAAAGGTCGGGCAGGACGCCTTCGTATTTCACCGGGATCGCTGCATTCGTATCGGTCACGCGGAAGGTGATCGCAGCCCCCTGACCGCGCACAAGGCTGCCCTCTTCCACCAGCCCGCCGATGCGGAAGGTCTCATTCGGTCCCGGCGCTTTCTCGGCAACTTCAGTGGGCGAGCGGAAATATTGAAGCGCGTCGGGGGCGGCGTAGTAGAACGCGGCAAAGCTCGCGGCCATCGCCACGGCGGCCAGAACGATGATCTGGATACGGCGCTGTTTCTTCAGTCCCTTCATCTGATCCTCACGGGAAAACCGGCGCGAGCATCAGCCCCGCCGTCTCGTCGAGCCCCAGCATCAGGTTGGCATTCTGCACCGCCTGACCCGAGGAGCCCTTGTTGAGATTGTCGAGTGCCGCGACGACCAGCGCCCGGCCCGGCTTGCGGTCGCCGATCACGCCGATATGGCAGAAGTTCGATCCCGCGACCGCGCCTGTCCCCGGGGCCTGGCCGTAGGGCAGGACGGTCAGGAACGGCTCATCGGCATAGCGCGCGGCCAACGCGGCATGGATCGCCTGCGCATCACCCTTGACGTAGCACGAGGCAAGGATGCCGCGTGACATCGGCACGAGATGGGGGGTAAACATGATCTCGACCTTACGGCCCGCAAGGGCGCTGAATTCCTGGTCGAATTCTCCCAGATGCCGGTGCTTGCCGCCTTGACTATAGCCAAGCACATCGGTCTGCCGCTCGGTAAAGAGCATGTTCTCCTTCAGGCTGCGACCCGCACCGGAGATGCCGTTCTTCAGGTCGCAGATGATGTCATCAAGGTCGATCAGCCCGCCTTCGATCAGGGGCCGAAGCGCGAATTGCACCGTCGCGGCGTTGCAGCCGGTCCCGGCCACCAGCCGCGCAGTGCGGATGTCGTCACGGTAGAACTCGGTCAGGCCATAAACCGCTTCTTTCTGCAACCCGGTGGCCACATGCGGCGCACCGTACCATTTTTCATAGGCCGCCGGATCGCGCAGCCTGAAATCGGCCCCGAGGTCGACAACTTTCACCGATTTCGGCAAGTCGCGCACCAGAGCCTGTGACAGACCATGCGGCAGAGCGGCGAAACAAAGGTCGATCTCTGAGAAGTCGATCTCTTCAATCGTTGAAAGTGTCGGCAGGTCGAGATGCCGCAATTGCGGATAGACGCTCGCCATCTCCTGCCCGGCCTTACGGTCGGCGGACAGAGCCGCAATCTCCATCGCGGGGTGGGTGGCGATGATGCGGACAAGCTCCGCACCGGTATAGCCGGACGCGCCCAGAATGGCGATTTTGTGGGTCATTGGACCTCCACGGGATTTCGGGAATATGTAAGGCAGTCGGACGAGAGCCGCAATCAGGCGGCCTGAAAAGCGATCTTTCGTCGCAGAAACTGTGTGGCTTTGTTGGAGACGCGCGCCGGGTCGCCGGTGGTCAAGAACTTTGCCTCTTTGCCCGTTCCTAGGAACTCCGGGCGGCGGTGCAGATAGTCCTTCAGGCTTTCGGCCACGAGGGTCGCCTGCGAATAGACCGTGACATCAGGGCCTAGTGCCTCCTGAAACGTCTTCTCCATCAACGGGTAGTGGGTGCAGCCCAGAACCGCTGCTTCGGGCTTCGGCATTCGCCGCTTCAGCGCCTCGACATGGGACCGTACCAGCGCTTCGGCAAGGATCTCGTCCCCCTCCTCGATGGCATCGACGACGCCGCCGCAGGGCTGTGTTTCGACATCGACACCGATGGCGCGGAAGGCCAGTTCGCGCTGGAAGGCGCGCGAGGCGACGGTGGCGGGCGTTGCGAAGAGCGCCACATGCTTGACCGCAACCTCGCGCGGAGGAGAGTTGTCGCCCCATTGCCGTTCGGTCAGCGCCTCGATCAGCGGGACAAAGACGCCGAGAACGCGCTTGTTTTCCGGGACCCACTTTTCCTGCATCCGGCGAAGGGCGGCGGCTGAGGCGGTGTTGCAGGCAAGGATGACAAGATCGCAGCCTTCGTCCCAAAGCCGTTCGACCCCCGCGCAGGTCAGGGCATAGATATCATCGGCGTCACGCACACCGTAGGGCGCATGGGCGTTGTCGCCGAGATAGACGAAGGGCACATCCGGAAGGGCCTTTGCCACGGCGTCATAGACCGTAAGACCACCAAGACCCGAATCGAAAACGCCGACCGCCATATGCCTGCCCTGCCCTGTGAAATGCATGTCCGTCTTACGCGCCGAGACGACGGAAATCCACGGCTTTTCCAGAAGCCGTCCCACCCACCCACAGGGCCTAGACAATTTGAATTTTCTTGGCAAAAATCTTCGAAGATTTTTGCGCCCTATTCGGCTGCCGCCTTCATGGGCGCCCCACCTGCCCGGATCGTGGCCAGAAGCTCCTCACGCCGTTTCGCAGCCGCACGTTCCGCCGCTTCCTTCACCGGACCAAAACCGCGGATGGAGAGCGGCAGTTCGGCCAGCGCCACGGCCGCTTCGAGCGTTTCCGGCCGGACCTTGCGAAGAACCTCGGCCATATCGGCCTCGTATTGCGCGATCAACTCGCGTTCCATCTTGCGTTCGGAAGACCTGCCGAAGAAGTCTAGCGATGTCCCCCGCAGGCGCTTCATCTTCGCGAGCAACCGAAAGACCGGCAGCATCCACGCGCCATATTCCTTCTTCACGGGCCGACCGTCGGGCCCTTGCTGCGCGATGAAGGGCGGCGCGAGGTGGAAGCTCATCCGGAATTCGCCACCAAACTCCGCTTTCGCCTTCTCGGCGGTTTCCAGATGCAAACGCGCGACTTCGTATTCGTCCTTGTAGGCCAGAAGCTTGTGATAGCCCATCGCCACAGCTTGACGCATATCGGCCGGCGCGGCATCCACCAGCTTGCGGTAGCGCGCGGCATAGGCCTGATTCTGATACGCTGTCAGATGCGTCACACGGAAGGCAATTTTTTCCTCCAGCGTCATATGCTTGGTCGCTGGTTCCGCGAGCTGGTCGGCCACGTCGGCCGGATACAGCACGGCCCAGCGGCCAATCTCGAAAGCGCGCAGGTTGCCCTGAACGGCAGCACCATTCAACTCAACCGCCTGCCGGATCGCATCGGCCGACAGAGGCAGGAGCCCCCGCTGCCACGCCGCGCCCAGAAGCAGCATGTTGGAATAGATCGAGTCGCCCAGAAGCTTTCGCGCCAGTTCGGAGGCGTCGAGGAACTGCACCCGATCCTTCAGCCGCGCTTCAAGCGACAGCCGCAACCCCTCCACCGGTAAATGAAAATCCCGGTTGCGGGTGAAGGCGCCGGTCATGATCTCATGCGCGTTCACCACAGCCCCGGTACGGCCCGTTTTCATCAGGCCCAGCGTCTTCGCCCCGCCGCTGACGACCAGATCGCCGCCGATCACGCAATCGGCCTCTCCAGTCGCGACCCGGATAGCGTTGATATCTTCGGGCTTCTCCGCCAGCCGCAGATGGATATTGACGGCACCACCCTTCTGGGCAAGGCCAGCCATCTCCATCATCCCGGCACCCTTGCCGTCGAGATGCGCCGCCTGTGCCAGAACCGCGCCGGTGGTCACAACACCGGTGCCGCCCACGCCAGTGATCAGCACGTTATAGGTGCCCTTGATCGGGGGCAGCTTCGGTTCGGGCAGTTTCGGCAGCGTGAACTCGGCCGCTGCCGCCTTCTTCACCTCGGCCCCTTTCAGCGTCACGAAAGAAGGGCAGAATCCGTCGAGGCAGGAGAAATCCTTGTTACACGACGACTGGTCGATCGCGCGCTTGCGGCCAAATTCGGTCTCCACCGGCACGATGGAGACGCAGTTGGACTGGATGCCGCAATCGCCGCAGCCCTCGCAAATATCGGTGTTAATAAAAACGCGGCGATCCGGGTCGGGGAACGACCCGCGCTTGCGGCGGCGGCGCTTTTCGGCGGCACAGGTCTGGACATAAAGAATGACCGATACGCCCTTGATATCTTTGTACCTCTTCTGAACTTCCGGCAGATCGTGACGTTCATGCTTCTCGATCTCGGCCGGGAACTGCGAGAGGTCCACCTCTTCCTTCTCGTCATACACAAGGGCCACGTTCTTCACGCCCATCGCCATGACCTCACGCGCGATCTGCGGCGCGGTCAGACCGCCTTCGTTCGGCTGGCCGCCGGTCATCGCGACGGCATCGTTGAAGAGGATCTTGTAGGTGATGTTCGTCTCCGCCGCCAAAGCCGCGCGGATCGCCAGCATACCGGAATGGTTATAGGTGCCGTCGCCGAGGTTCTGGAACACATGGTCGCGTTTGGAAAACGGCGCCTGCCCGACCCAGTTCACGCCCTCACCGCCCATCTGCGTCGCCCAGCGGGTATCGCGGTCCATCCAGACGGTCATGAAATGGCAGCCGATTCCGGAATAGGCAACCGAACCGTCCGGAACCTTCGTTGACGTATTGTGCGGGCAGCCCGAGCAGAAATAGGGCGTCCGCTGTGCCAGTTCCGGCACGTTATCGGCACGCCGCGCCTCGCGCACCTCGCTGAGGCAGGCGCGCATTTCGTCGGTCGCGCGCCCTTCCTCGATCAGGATATCGCCGATCTTTTCGGCGATCATCGCCGGGTCCAGAGCATAGCGGACCGGGAACAGTTCCTCGCGGTGCATGCCGCCCGCGCCACCCTTGTACCAGCCATAGACCCGTCGCCCCTGACGGTCGTCAAAGATCGCCTCCTTGATCTGGACTTCCATCAGCTTGCGCTTTTCCTCGACCACGATGATCAGGTCGAGCCCCTCGGCCCAGTCGTGGAAACTGAGCATGTCGAGCGGGAAGGTCTGACCCACCTTGTAGGTGGTAATACCCAGCCGCTCGGCCTCTGCCGCATCGATGCCAAGCATTTCGAACGCATGCATGAGGTCGAGCCAGTTCTTGCCGGCCGACACGAAACCGATTTTCGCGCCGGGCTTGCCCCAGCCGCGCTTGTCAATCTTGTTCGCGCGCGCAAAGGACTCCGCCGCGTGGCGCTTGTAGACGATCATCCGGGTTTCCTGGAGGACCGGTGTATCGCCTAGCTGAATGTTTAGTCCGCCCTTCGGCATCTGGAACTCGGGCATCACAAAGGACATCCGGAACGGATCGCCGTCGACGACCGCTGTCGCCTCGGCCGTGTCCTTCATCGTCTTCAACCCAACCCAGACGCCCGCAAAGCGCGACAGGGCCCAGCCATAGATGCCGTAATCCAGCACTTCCTGCACGCCGGCCGGGCTGACGACCGGCATATAGACATCGACTAGCGCCCAGTCGGATTGGTGCAGCGTCAGGGAGCTTTCGCCAGTATGGTCGTCACCCATCGCCATCAGCACGCCGCCATGTTTCGACGACCCCGCAAGGTTGGCATGCCGCATCACGTCGCCAGTGCGGTCCACACCCGGCCCCTTGCCGTACCAGAGGCCGAAGACACCGTCATAGCGCCCCTCGCCATACATCTCGGCCTGCTGGGTACCCCAGAGCGCGGTGGCGGCGAGGTCCTCATTCAAGCCCGGCTCGAACCGGATATCGTTGGCATCGAGAAGCTTCTTCGCCCGCGCCATATTCAGATCGACGCCGCCAAGCGGAGAGCCGCGATAGCCCGAGACGTAACCGGCGGTATTCAGCCCCGCCTTTCGGTCGCGTTCCTTCTGCATCAGCATCAAGCGCACAAGCGCCTGTGTGCCGTTCAAAAGCACAGGTGATTTGGTCAGGTCGTAGCGATCATTGAGGCTGATCTGCGGCTTGCTCATCTGGCCCTCCCCGCTAGCAGAGCAGCACCATTATAGGTCAAAACTTCTGACCTACAAAGCGCCTTTTTTTCTGACCATCCGGACAGTTTTGTTCCAGTTACATTGCAGTTTTACTTTCCCGGCTTAAGTAATTCCGCCATAAAGCCGGGACGCAAAACGACAGAAAGCACCAGGATGGACTGGGACAAGCTCAGAATCTTCCACGCGGTCGCCGATGCGGGAAGTCTTACGCATGCGGGCGAGAGCCTGAACCTGTCGCAATCCGCCGTCAGCCGCCAGATTCGCGCGCTGGAAGAGAGCCTGCATACCACCCTGTTTCACCGCCATGCACGGGGACTGATTCTCACCGAACAGGGCGAATTGCTGTTCGACGCGACGTCGGCGATGAACAAGCGGCTGGAAACTGCTGCCGCCCGCATCCGCGACAGCGAGGATGAGGTATTTGGCGAACTCAAGGTCACGACAACCACTGCTTTCGGGACGCTCTGGCTCGCGCCGCGTCTCGGCAAGCTTTACGACAAGTATCCCGATCTGAAAATCGAGATGATGCTGGAGGAACGTGTACTTGACCTCCCGATGCGTGAGGCCGATGTCGCGATCCGCATGAAAGAACCCAGTCAGGCCGACCTGATCCGCCGAAGGCTGATGAACATCCGGATGCGGCTCTACGCTACGGCAGAATATCTCGAACAGGCCGGAACCCCGGAATCACTCGAAGACCTCGGCAGGCACCGGCTGATCAGTCAGAGCCTGACTGCCCCGCAGGTCGGGGCCGGGGCAACACTGGTTCAGACCCTTCTGGCCCATGACATCCGTTCGACGCTGACCGTGAACAGCTATTACGGCGTGCTGCAATCGGTCCTGTCGCATCTCGGCATCGGCGTGTTGCCGGACTACCTTACAGATGACTTCCCGAACCTCGTCCGTGTCCTGCCGGACGTGGAGTCGGGCGAGGTGCCGGTTTTCCTCGCCTATCCCGAGGAACTCAGACAATCCAAGCGCGTCGCAGCCTTCCGTGACTTCGTGATGGAAGAGATCATTCTTTACCGCAAAAGCCGCCGCGACGAGCAGACAACCTGAAATTGCAGTGAGGCATGTGCGCAACGCATACCGGCCATGACGCGATTCAGATGCGTTTTTCCTTGATCCGGCGAAACCCAGAACCTAGATGGGAATAGAAGCCAGCGGTTGAGGAAACTCTCGCTGACTTCTACCTCCCTGTTGGACTTGGGCCGAGCTTGTCTCGGCCTTTTTTTTGTTTCGCGAGCAGTCATGGCATGACGCCCAGTGGCTGTCCACCGGCAAGTGAAGACAACCACCCAAGCAGACCGTCATTTGGACAACCCGTTCATACGCCGCTGAAGAAACCGGCGCTCCTGCCCGGATCGTGACAGGGCGATGGCCATTCTGTAGGCATCCTGCGCAGCCGCCCACTGCCCCGACCGCGCCAGTAGATCGGCCCGTGCGGCATGATAGGGCTGGTAGTCCTCCAGCTCGACCCGAATCGCATCTAGGGCACGCAGACACGCCGCCAGACCGCCAGCCTCGGCCAATGCCACCGCGCGGTTCAATCGCACGACTGCCGTCGCTTCGTGAGCCAGCAGCGCGTCGTAAAGCAGCACCAATTGTCGCCAGTCCGTCGTCTCCGGGCTATCTGCCTGACCATGCAGGGCGGAAATCGCGGCCTTGATCTGAAAGGGCCCGGGCGCCCGCCGCGCCAGCGCCCGGTCCAGCAATTCCAACCCCTCCGCAAGCATGCCCCGATCCCAAAGTCCCCGATCCTGATCATCGAGCGCCACCATCGCCCCCGCATCATCCAGCCGTGCGGATCGACGCGCATGTGTCGTCAGCATCAACGACAAAAGTCCTTCCACCTCAGCATCATCCGGCACCAGACCATCGAGCATCCGGGCCAGCCATATCGCCTCGTCGCACAGATCGACCCGCACCAGCTTACCACCCGATGACGCCCGGTACCCTTCGTTGAAGATCAGATAGATAACAGTCAGGACGGAATTCAGCCGCTGGCTCCAATCCTCCGGCGCCGGTACAACGAAGGGGATACCGGCCTTCGCGATTTTTCTCTTGGCTCGGGAGAGCCGCTGCCCCATCGTCTCTTCCCGGTCCAGAAACGCCGCCGCGATTTCGCCCGTTGTCAGCCCGCCAAGCATCCTCAGGGTCAGAGCGACCCGGCTTTTGGGCTCCAGTGCCGGGTGGCAGCAGGTAAAGATAAGACGCAATCGTTCGTCTGGAATTTCAGGCGGCGGTTCCGATGCGGCGACCTGATCCGCCGCGGCCAGGGCCGCCAGATCCTCCGCCCGGTCGCGCCATCGGCCTGCTTTGCGAATTCGGTCAATGGCCTTTCGCCGAGCCACGCGCAACAGCCAGGCCCGGGGATCGGTGGGTATCCCCCTCGGCCAATGAACCAGTGCCGCCTCAAGAGCATCTTGCAACGCATCCTCGGCAAGCTGAAAGTCTTGCAAGGCGGCCATCAGTGCCGCCAGAAGCCGCCCCCGGTCCTCGCGCGCCACACTATCGATGGCTGCCGTGATGCCGGGGGCGGCCTCCATTCAGCCAAGCTGCAGGATCGGGCGCACCTCGACCGTGCCGTATTTCGCGCCGGGGATCAGAGCGGCGTATCTCAGCGCCGCATCCAGATCGTCGCAATCGAAGATATAGAAGCCACCCAGCCGTTCCTTGGTTTCAGCAAAGGGGCCGTCCATCGTCTCGGTCTTGCCACTTCTGATGCGCAGGCTTGTCGCAGTTTCAACGCCCTGAAGGGGCTCTCCGGCAATGAAGACTCCATCACGTTTGTAGACCTCGTTTGCCATGAAATATCCCTTCATCATTTCCTCCGCCTCCGGTGTGCCATGTTTCGGCGTCAGATCCGGATCACCGTAGATTAATGCAATATACTGCATGTCAGTATCTCCCGTAGGTTGGGTTGAGTGTCGGACGCAAACACGCATCCGGCAAGGGTCACATCAGACTGAAAAGCGCAGCAATCGGGATCAGCGTCGCAATCCATGTGCCGACGATCCCGGCAATGCGGACCGGCAGGGCTTTTTTTGTTTCGGCCAGTCCGAATGGATGGATCAGACGTGATGCGACCAGCAGGACGCCGGCACCGTGCAGCCAGGACACGGACAGTCCCTGCGCCTCGGCCAACGCCATGACGATCAGTGCCATCGGAACTGTCTCGATGAAATTGCCATGACGCCGGATCGGCAGGATCATCCGCATCTCTCCCGCATCACCGAAGAGAGTTTCGTTTTTCGCCCGCGCGGCAATGGCGAGGATCTGAAGCACGATCATCATCAGCCCCAGAATTGCGGCGTAAAGCCCAGTCACCTCAAATGTCATTTCTGTTCTCCTCAGTCTTGACAGACCAAGGACGAATGGCATTCGCCGATTTCGACATTGCGGACGACTTTTTTTCGCGCGCGGCTGCCGGGGCCTTTCCTCTCACTCCCTTCCCCCCTAAAAGGCGGGCCAATCGCGATATCCCCGGGGGACAGCATGCACGAACCTGAGATCACCACCGACCTGATCGCCGCGCATGGGCTGAAGCCTGACGAATACGACCGCATTCTTCAGATCATCGGCCGTGAGCCGACATTCACGGAACTTGGCATCTTCTCGGCGATGTGGAACGAACATTGTTCCTACAAGTCGTCGAAGAAATGGCTGCGCACCCTGCCGACCTCGGGCCCCCAGGTCATCTGCGGCCCCGGCGAAAACGCGGGCGTCGTCGATATCGGCGATGGACAAGCGGTCATCTTCAAGATGGAGAGCCACAACCACCCGTCCTATATCGAGCCGCATCAGGGCGCCGCGACCGGCGTCGGCGGCATCCTGCGGGACGTTTTCACCATGGGCGCGCGCCCCATCGCGGCGATGGATTCGCTGTCTTTCGGCGTGCCCTCTCACCCAAAGACCGCGCATCTGGTGAAGGGCGTGGTCGAAGGTGTCGGCTCCTACGGCAACTGCTTCGGCGTGCCGAATGTCGGTGGCGAGGTGCGGTTCCACGCCGCCTATAACGGCAACTGTCTCGTGAACGCCTTTGCCGCGGGCCTGGCCGATACCGACAAGATCTTCTACTCCGCCGCCTCGGGCGTTGGTATGCCGGTCGTCTATCTCGGCGCCAAGACCGGCCGCGACGGCGTTGGCGGCGCCACCATGGCCTCGGCCGAGTTCGACGATACGATCGAGGAAAAGCGTCCCACCGTTCAGGTTGGCGACCCTTTCACCGAAAAGCGCCTGCTGGAAGCCTGCCTTGAGCTCATGGCCTCGGGTTCGGTCATCTCCATTCAGGATATGGGCGCGGCTGGCCTCACCTGTTCGGCGGTCGAGATGGGCGACAAGGGCGGGCTGGGCATCAAGCTGACGCTTGATCATGTGCCGCAGCGCGAAACCAACATGACCGCGTATGAGATGATGCTCTCTGAATCCCAGGAACGCATGCTCATGGTGCTGAAGCCGGAAAAAGAGGCCGAGGCGCGGGCGATCTTTGAAAAATGGGACCTCGATTTCGCTATCGTCGGCGAGACGATCCCCGAAGACCGCTTCCTGATCCTGCACGGTAATACGGTCAAGGCCGACCTGCCGCTATCGAAGCTCTCCTCCTCTGCCCCCGAATACGACCGCCCCTGGGTACCGACACCCGCCGCGAAACCGCTGGCTGGCCCGGTCGCGATCGACCCGATCGAGGGGCTGAAGGCGCTCATCGGCTCGCCCAACTACGCCCACAAGGCCTGGGTCTGGGAGCAATATGACACGATGGTCATGGCCGACACGGTCCGCATGCCCGGCCTCGGCGCGGGCGTCGTGCGGGTCCACGGCACGGAAAAGGCGCTCGCCTTCACCTCGGACGTGACGCCGCGCTACGTCAAGGCCAACCCCATCGAGGGCGGCAAGCAGGCAGTGGCCGAAGCCTATCGCAACCTGACCGCTGTCGGCGCGACCCCCCTCGCCTCGACCGACAACCTCAATTTCGGCAATCCCGAAAAGCCCGAGATCATGGGCCAGTTCGTCGGCGCGATCAAAGGCATCGGAGAGGCCTGCGCGGCCCTGGACATGCCGATCGTCTCGGGCAACGTCTCGCTTTACAACGAAACCGACGGCAAGGGCATCCTGCCGACCCCGACGATCGGCGCGGTGGGGCTTCTCAACTCACTCGACGACCTGATAGCGGGCCTTCCCGCGACGGGCGACATCGCCATGGTGATCGGTGAAACGAACGGCCATCTCGGCCAGTCGGCCCTGCTCGCTGAGGCCTTCGGCCGCGAAGAGGGTGACGCGCCCCCTGTTGACCTGACCGCCGAACGCAAGAACGGCGAATTCTTGCGGGCAAACCGCAAGCTTGTCAGCGCCGCGACCGACCTTTCCGACGGGGGCCTCGCGCTCGCCACCTTCGAGATGGCCGAGGCAGCCGGGCTTGGCCTGACGCTCGACAGCGAAGATACCGGCCAGCTCTTCGGCGAGGATCAGGCGCGTTACCTCGTGGCGGTGAAGCCCGGCAACGCCGCCCTGCTGGAGGAAGCGGCCGCCAAGGCAGGCGTGGCCATCACCCGCGCAGGGCTATTCGGCGGCACGGCGGTCAGCCTCGGCTCCGCCGCCGCACCGCTCCGCGACCTCTCGGACCTTTACCGCACCGCCTTTGCCAAAGCTGTTGCCTGAGAAACCAGACATCACTTTCTGTCTAGAAATACTCCCGCCGGAGGCTCCCGCACCCGCCACCGGCACGACATCGGCGATCTTGCAGGCCCGGTCCCACGGGCCTACATTCAAGCTCAAGACCAAAGGGGAAGGACGCCACATGGCGATGGAAGCGCAGGAAATCGAAGACCTGATACGGGCGACATTCCCGGATGCGAAGATCACGATCACCGATCTCGCGGGCGACGGGAACCACTATGCCGCCGAGGTCATCGACGAAAGCTTCCGCGGCCAGAACCGCGTTCAGCAGCAGCGCGCGGTCTATGCCGCGCTCAAGGGAAAGATGGACGGGGCGCATGGCGAACTGCACGCGCTCGCACTGACCACAAAGGCACCGGAGTAACCAAATGACCGCGCAGGACCGTATCCGCGACACCGTCAGCAAAAACGATGTCGTTCTCTATATGAAGGGCACCAAGACCATGCCGCAATGCGGGTTCTCCTCCCGCGTGGCGGGCGTGCTGAACTTCATGGGCATCGACTATGCCGATGTGAACGTGCTGGAAGACGCCGAGATCCGCCAGGGGATCAAGGACTACTCCGACTGGCCGACCATCCCACAGCTTTACGTGAAGGGCGAGTTCGTCGGCGGCTGCGACATCGTCACCGAGATGACGCTCTCGGGCGAACTGGACCAGCTTCTGGCCGACAAGGGCATCGCCTTCAACAAGGACGCCGCCGACCAGATCCGCGCTGCGAACGCCTGAGGCACTACACCAACCACAATAACCAAAAGGCCGCCCCCGGGCGGCCTTTCGCGCCTGAGGGCGCAGGGTGGGCGGGTGGGCGCGCCCGAAGGCGCGAACCCTAACCCGCTTTCCGCTCTTCTATCCGGTCGGCAAGCGCCTCGGCCCGGGCGGCGATCTCGGCGAAACTGTCGATGACGATCTCGGGGATGACCGGCACCTCGACCCGTTCGGGATTGGCGCGCGCATTCGCGGCCACGCGTTCGGCGACCACGGCACGTTCCTCGGCCGCGCGCAGCTGATCTTCAAGACCCGCCGCCTTGTCGGCCAGCATCAGCCCCGCCATCAAAAGCATCCGCGCCTCGGGCATCCGGCCGATCTGGCCGATCAGTACGGCCGCCTCATTGTCCAGAAGCTTCGCCGCCGAGCGCAGGAAATGCTCCTCGCCCTCCTGGCAGGCAACCTCGAAATCGCGGCCTCCGATGGTGATCGTCATCTCCGGCATCAGGCCACCTCGCCGATCAGGGGTTTCAGTTCAGACAGGATCTCTTCCATCTCCGCCATCTCCGCCGCCCGCGCGGCGCGGAGCGCCTCCAGTTCGGTCTGCATGGAGCGGTTGATCAGATCCGGTTCGGCCACACCTTTCGTCGCCGCCTCGCTCAGCGCACGGTTGGCCTCGGCCAGATCCGCGTTAAGCCGCTTCTGGCGCTGCAGCTCGACCCCGGAGGCATCGAGCTGTTTCGTCAGCCGCGCCACCTTCTCCTCCAGCGCGCTGACCATGGTTTCCTGCTTGTCCTTGATCGCCCGCACCCGCTCGGTGAGCTGCGCATTGGTCGTGCGCTCGGCGTCGAGCGCCTCCTGCAGCGCAGCGGTCCCGGCCTCTGAAGGCGATGCCGCCGACCCGTCAGCGGCCGCAGTCTCAAGCCCTGTGCCGATCCGTTCCAGTGCCGCGGACAGTCGCCGCGCAAGTTCCTGCATGTCACTCATGTGATCGCCCCCGACCCTACTACCTACAATATTCGTCCCGGGACCCGGCGGAGCCGAACGCTCCACAGCCCGACCGAATCGGCCAGCGCCCCAATCCCCCGAGTTTAGACCAAAGCGCGCGGGGATTTCTCCCCCTTTCGGACCAATCGGTTAGGGGCTGCGCTTGATCTTGCCTTTCAGCCTGCTATCAAGCCGCCAAACTCTGCCACTTCAAAAAGGACAGCGCCCCGTGGATATCGCCACCCTTCGCAAGGACCATGCCGATCACTGGATGAAAGCCTGCGCTATACGCGCTCTGGCGATGGATGCGGTTCAGGCCGCCAATTCGGGCCATCCCGGCATGCCGATGGGCATGGCGGATGTGGCAACCGTGCTCTTTGAAAAGCATCTGAAGTTCGACGCCTCGGCCCCCCGCTGGGCCGACCGCGACCGCTTCATTCTGTCGGCCGGTCACGGCTCGATGCTGATCTACGCACTTCTTTACCTCACCGGGTACGAGGATATGACGCTCGATCAGGTGAAGAACTTCCGTCAATGGGGCGCGATCACGGCGGGGCATCCGGAATACGGCCATGTCGCCGGCGTGGAGACGACGACCGGCCCGCTCGGCCAGGGCATCTCCAATGCCGTTGGCTTCGCCATGGCTGAGGAAAGCCTCCGCGCGCGCTTCGGCAAGAAGGTGGTCGACCACTACACCTGGGTCATCGCAGGCGACGGCTGCCTGATGGAAGGCATCAGCCACGAGGCGATCGGCCTTGCCGGTATGCAGAAACTGTCGAAGCTGATCGTCCTTTGGGACAACAACGACATTTCCATCGACGGCAAGATCAGCATGTCGGACGTGACCGATCAGCGCGCGCGCTTTGCCGCCGCCGGTTGGAAGGTTCTGTCCTGCGACGGCCATGACCCGGTGGATATTGACCGTGCGATGGGCGCGGCCAAGGGCTCTGACCGCCCGGTCCTGATCGACTGCAAGACCCATATCGGATTCGGCAGCCCGAAGAAGCAGGACACCGCAGGCGCCCACGGCTCGCCGCTTGGTCCCGACGAAATCAAGGTGACCAAGGAGATCTATGGCTGGCCCCACGGCGCTTTCGAGATCCCGGCCGACATCCTGAAGGCCTGGCGCGCCATCGGCGCCCGTGGTCAGACAGCACGCGCAGATTGGGACGGCCGCCTGAACAGCCTTTCGGCCACCCGCAAGGCTGAGTTCGAACGGCAGATGTCCGGCGGGGCGCCGAAGCGGCTCGCGGCCACGATCCGCGCGTTGAAGAAGCAAAACTCCGACCTCGCACCAAAGGTGGCCACCCGTAAGGCGTCCGAAATGGTGCTGGAAGTGGTGAACCCGGTCATGCCGGAAACCATCGGCGGCTCGGCCGACCTCACCGGTTCCAACAACACCAAGACCGGCGATCTCGGCATCTTCAACCCGGACAACCGCAAGGGCCGCTATGTCCATTTCGGTATCCGAGAGCACGGAATGGCGGCGGCGATGAACGGAATGGCGCTGCACGGCGGTGTGCGCCCCTATGGCGGCACGTTCCTGTGCTTCACCGATTATGCCCGTGGCGCGATGCGGCTTTCGGCGCTGATGGGCGTGCCCTCGGTCTATGTGATGACGCATGACTCGATCGGCCTCGGCGAGGACGGCCCGACTCACCAGCCGGTCGAGCATCTGGCGATCTGCCGGGCGACGCCCAATACCTGGACCTTCCGACCCGCCGACCTGATCGAGACGGCCGAGGCCTGGGAACTGGCGCTGACCGCCGAGAAGACACCATCGGTGCTGGCGCTGTCACGGCAAAACCTGCCGACCGTGCGGACCAAGCACACCGGCAAGAACCTGACGGCACAGGGTGGCTATGTCCTGCGCGAGGCGGAAGGCAAGCGCCGGGCGATCCTGATGGCCACCGGCTCAGAAGTGGAAATCGCGTTGAAGGCCCGTGACCTGCTTCAGGCCGAAGGCATCGGCACCCGCGTCGTCTCCATGCCCTGCATGGAGCTTTTCGCCGAGCAGGACGAAGCCTACCGCAAGCGCATCCTGCCCGCAGGCCCGGTCCGCGTCGCCGTCGAGGCAGCGGTGCGCCAGCCCTGGGACCGCTTCCTTCTGGGAGAGCGGGGCCGCGAAGCGAAGTCGGCCTTCGTGGGCATGGACAGCTTCGGCGCCTCTGCCCCGGCCGAGCGGCTCTACGCCGAATTCGGCATTACGGCCGAGGCTGTGGCAGAGCGGGTCAAATCGCTGCTTTGAATGTCAAATCCATGACAGACTTCAGAAAAGGGGGCCATGCGCTCCCTTTTTGCTGATCAGTGCGCATCGCCCTTGCCGCCAAGCAGCGGGCCAATAACGCGCGTCACAAGTGGGATAAGCAGGAAACCAAGGGCTAGGCCGAGAATACCGTCAATAGCTGCGGTGACCAGCCAAAGCAGGAATCCTTCGGCAGGACCGCCCACTGCGTGAGCTACCCCCTCTGCCAGATGATGGATTGCGTCGTAAAGAACCGGCCAGCCCAGCACGTCAAGCCCGTGGATGATGATCGAACCGCCGACCCAGAGCATCGCCGCCGTGCCGATGGTCGAGAGAAGCGCCATGAGCTTTGGCATGCCTTTCACCAGTCCCGAGCCGATTGACCGTCCAAAACCGGTCCGGGCCGTGGCGGCCATATAGAGCCCGATATCGTCCATCTTCACGATGAGCGCGACCGAACCATAGACAGCGACGGTGATCCCGACCGCAACGACAGCGAGGGTCAGCGCCTCCATCCACAGCACCCCTTCCGGGATTGCGGCAAGCGCGATGGTCATGATCTCGGCCGAAAGGATGAAGTCGGTCTTGATCGCCCCTTTCACCCGCTTTTCCTCCAGATGCACCGGATCGCCGACATCCATGTCTGCCTCGACCTCGGCATCGCCATGGGGAAAGAGCTTGTGAAAGATCTTCTCCGCCCCCTCGAAACACAGATAGGCGCCGCCGAGCATCAGCAACGGCGTGATCAGCCAGGGGGCGAAGGAATTCATCAGCATCGCAGCGGGAAGAAGGATCACGAGCTTGTTGAACAGCGACCCCTTGGTGATCTTCCAGATGATCGGCAGTTCGCGCTTTGCCTCGAACCCATGGACATATTTCGGCGTCACCGCGGCGTCGTCGATGACGACGCCCGCCGCCTTCGAACCCGCCTTGGCCGCCATGCCTGCGACGTCGTCAACGCTCGCCGCCGCGACCTTGGCGATGGCCGCCACGTCGTCCAGAAGTGCAAGTAAACCGCTCATACCCGTCCCGCTCAGATGAAACCTGCCTGCAACCTAGCGGATCGGTGGCCTGTGGCAAGGCGATGCCGGATTCGCACATAGTTGTGTCGCCCCTGCCCAATTGTGCCGCCTGTTTTCGCTAACACCAGCCTGTTTCCGCTAACATATTGAATTAATGTGTTTTATAGGCAGTCTGATTTTGATATTCGGGGCGGAAGGCGCGGGACGCAGGACCGCCGCATCATCGGACAGGAGACGCATATGACGGTCACGATCGGCATCAACGGCTTCGGGCGCATCGGGCGCTGCACGCTGGCCCATATCGCGGAAGCGGCGCGCAATGACGTGCAGGTCGTCAAGATCAACGCCACCGGCCCGATCGAGACCAACGCGCATTTGCTGAAATACGATTCGGTCCATGGCCGCTTCTCGGGTCCGGTAAAGGTCGCGGGCAATACGCTCGACCTTGGCCGCTGGCCGATCGAGGTGATGTCGACCTATAACCCCGATGAGCTGGACTGGGACGGCGTCGATGTCGTCCTCGAATGCACCGGCAAATTCAACGACCGTGACAAGGCCGCCGTACACCTGACGCGCGGCGCGAAGCGGGTGCTGGTGTCGGCGCCCGCCAAACGCGCTGACAAGACCGTCGTCTACGGCGTGAACCACCGCGAGTTGAAGGCCGACCACCTTGTCGTCTCGAACGGGTCCTGCACGACGAACTGCCTCGCGCCGCTCGCCAAGGTGCTTAACGACGCCATCGGTATCGAGTCGGGCATCATGACGACGATCCACAGCTATACCGGCGACCAGCCGACGCTCGACCGGCGCCACAACGACCTTTACCGCGCCCGTGCCGCCGCGATGGCGATGATCCCGACCTCGACCGGGGCCGCCAAGGCGCTTGGCGAAGTGCTGCCGGAGCTTTCGGGCAAGCTCGACGGCACCGCGATCCGCGTGCCGACGCCGAACGTTTCCGCCGTCGACCTGACCTTCCAGGCGGGCAAGGACGTGACCGTGGCGGACGTGAACGAAATCGTAAGGGAAGCCGCGGCAGGTTATATGGGCATGGTCCTTTCCTATGATCCGGAGCCCAAGGTCTCGATCGACTTCAACCACACCCCCTATTCGTCTATCTTCGCGCCGGACCAGACCAAGGTCGTGGGCGGGCGCACCGTCCGGGTTCTCGCCTGGTACGACAATGAATGGGGCTTCTCCTGCCGGATGGCCGACGTGGCCGGTGCGATGGGGCGGCTCCTGCAATAAGGAGCCCCGGGGGGCCTTAGCGCCCCCGCCCATGACCAACAGGATCGCCTTTGTCCTTCTGGCGCTGATCGTGGCGTTCTTCGTGGTCGACTATCTATGGCTTGACCTCGGCGCGCCCGTGTTCCTCGGGCGCAAATTCATCGCATTCATCGAATTTCTCGCCTTCTGGCGGTGAGACCGCTACTCTGCGGTTGACCTTTTGCTTTTATTGACGATGTTAGCGCAAACATGTGCCGCCGGGCCAGGCGGGATGAGCTTTGGAGGAAAGAGACATGACGGTGAAGGTAGCCATCAACGGCTTCGGACGCATCGGGCGGAACGTTCTCCGGGCGATCATCGAATCCGGCCGCAAGGATATCGAGGTCATCGCGATCAACGATCTGGGTCCGGTGGAGACCAATGCCCACCTCTTGCGCTTCGATAGTGTCCATGGCCGGTTCCCGGCCGAGGTAAAAACGACCGAAACCACGATTGATGTCGGTCGCGGCCCGATCGCGGTGACGGCTTTGCGCAATCCAGCCGACCTGCCCTGGGCCGATGTCGATGTCGTATTGGAATGCACCGGTATCTTCACCTCGAAGGAGGCCTGCCAGGCACATCTGGAAAACGGCTCGTCCCGTGTTCTGATCTCAGCCCCCGGCAAGGATGCCGACAAGACTATCGTTTACGGTGTGAACCACACCTCGCTGACGAAGAACGATATCGTTGTCTCGAACGCCTCCTGCACGACGAACTGCCTGTCGCCGGTGGCCAAGGTTCTGAATGATGCGATCGGTATCTCCAAGGGCTTCATGACGACGATCCATTCCTATACCGGCGACCAGCCGACGCTTGATACGATGCATAAGGACATGTACCGCGCGCGGGCTGCGGCCCTGTCGATGATCCCGACCTCAACGGGCGCGGCAAAGGCGGTGGGGCTGGTTCTGCCGGAACTCAACGGCAAGCTCGACGGTGTGGCCATCCGGGTGCCGACGCCCAATGTCTCGGTCGTCGATCTCGTCTTCGAAGCGGCCCGCGATACCAGCGTCGAGGAGATCAATGCCGCGATCAAGGCGGCCGCCGACGGCAAGCTGAAGGGCATCCTCGGCTATACGGAACACCCCAATGTTTCGTCCGATTTCAACCACGACCCGCATTCCTCGGTGTTCCACATGGATCAGACCAAGGTGATGGAGGGCCGGATGTGCCGGATCCTCAGCTGGTACGACAATGAATGGGGGTTCTCCAACCGGATGTCGGACACGGCCGTAGCGATGGGCAAGCTGATCTGACCGGTCACACCGGGCAACGAAAAAGGGAGGGGTCGCCCCCTCCCTTTAAATCATAGTCTAGCTACCTGTCAGGCTGTCCGACGACGACGCGCAATGGTCAGCGCCCCAAGTCCGGCCACCATCAACCATCCGGCCGCGGGCAGCGGTACGGGCGGTGTGTTCACGAAGGATTCCGAACCGCCATTGGCAAAGCCCTGCACATGGATGCCCACCCGCAGAGACCCGGACTGATCACCACCAAGATTCAGAGCGGCGATCACATCGGCAAAGGTAGCGCCGGAAATAAGGTTCCAGACGATGGTCAACCATTCGCCAGGATTGACGCCATTCGGTTGTGCCGGCGCATTGCTGTCGGCCGAAGCCCCCGACGGGCTGACGGTAAACCCGATCGTGTTGCCACCGGGAAGATTGCCGGGATTGGCACCTTGCGAGAATGACACGCCCGAGGACGAGGTGATCGCCCCCATCGTGCCGAGCAGCGAGGCCTGATCGTCCCAGTAGACATCGGTAATTGACGAGGCCAGCGGCCCCGAATTGTTGAACGTGAAAGAAACCGTGCCCGACCCGCTGTCGAGCACATCCATTGTCAATTGCGTCTGACCGGTGGTGACATTCGCTGTCGAGTTCGACGTGACACCGGTGAAATTGTAGGTCACTGCGTGTGCAGCGACCGCTGAAACAGCCAACACAACCGCGGCAAGCGCAGCCGAAAGGCTTTTCTTAACACCCATCCACCCCTCCATTTAGAGGCACCCGCCTCTGCCATATTTTTACCACATTTCCATGCGGCCACCATGGAAATGTTATGCGCATCACGCCGTTCATCTGGCGTTCATCCTGGCCCAATTGAGCGAAATAGTTATACGCACAATCGCCGCCTTTTTACGAGCATTGTATCCAATTCATGCACAGAGCAGCGCCCCGCTCTTTTGTCCGGACAGGCTCGTGAGCACGAATCACTCCTCTGTTCCAATAGAGGCACGGTTCCGGTGGCCGCTAATTCGCCCTTGCAAAAGTTGCGAAACAATTAGAATTTAACAAGCGTTCAATTCATCTCGATGGAGGCCGGAATGGACTTCGCCCTGAGCGACGAACAGCAAGCGATCTTTGACATGGCGCGGGCTTTCGGTGCGTCTGAGATCGCCCCCCATGCACGTGATTGGGAAAAGGCCGGGACGATTCCGAAGGAGCTTTGGCCGAAAGTCGCAGAGCTTGGCCTTGGCGGCATCTATGTCGGCGAGGATCATGGTGGGTCGGGCCTCTCGCGGCTCGACGCGACCTTGGTCTTCGAGGCGCTCGCGATGGCCTGCCCGGCCGTGGGATCGTTCCTGTCGATCCACAATATGTGCGGCGGCATGATCGACAAGTTCGGCTCGGACGAAGCCAAGGCTAAATGGCTGCCCGGCCTCATCTCGATGGAGAAGGTGTTCTCCTATTGCCTGACCGAGCCCGGGTCAGGATCGGACGCGGCGGCGCTACGGACAAAAGCGGAGCGGACGAACGAGGGCTGGAAGCTCAACGGCGCCAAGGCCTTCATCTCGGGCGGGTCCTATTCAGATGCGTACCTGACCATGGTCCGCACCGGCGAGGACGGACCCAAGGGCATTTCGGCTGTGATTGTGGAGGCTGGAACGCCCGGACTGTCCTACGGGGCGCTGGAAGACAAGATGGGCTGGCGCGCGCAGCCCACCTCACAGGTGCAGTTCGACGATTGCGTGATCCCGGCCGAAAACTTTCTGGGCGAAGAGGGCAAGGGGTTCACATATGCCATGGCCGGACTTGATGGCGGGCGGCTCAACATCGCGGCCTCGGCCCTTGGCGGGGCGCAGGCGGCGCTCGACGCAACGCTCGCCTATATGGGCGAACGCAAGGCTTTCGGGAAATCGCTCGACCAGTTTCAGGCGCTGCAATTCCGGCTGGCGGAGCTGGAGGTCAAGCTGCAATCCTCCCGCACCTTCCTGCGCCAGGCGGCGTGGAAGCTGGACAACCGCGCACCGGATGCCACCAAGTTTTGCGCCATGGCCAAGCTGATGGTCACCGACAATGCCTTCGACGTCGCCAATCAATCCCTTCAACTCCATGGCGGCTATGGCTACCTTGCCGATTACGGGATCGAAAAGATCGTGCGCGACTTGCGCGTGCATCAGATCCTTGAAGGCACGAATGAGATCATGCGGCTGATCGTCAGCCGCGCGATGCTGGCCGAGAGGGGCTGATGGCCGATATTCACATCCGCAAAGAGGGCCGCGCGGGCCGGATCACGCTGAACCGTCCCAAGGCGCTCAATGCGTTGACCTATGAGATGTGCCTTGAAATTGATGCGGCACTGAAGCTTTGGTCGGATGACGCAGAGGTGGCGCTGGTTCTCTTCGATGCGGAGGGCGACCGCGCCTTCTGCGCAGGTGGCGACATCGCCGAGATGTATGAGACCGGGACGCAGGGCGACTACGCCTATGGCCGTCGCTTCTGGGCCGACGAATACCGGATGAATGCCCGCATCGCGAGCTACCCCAAGCCGGTCGTCAGCCTGTTGCAGGGCTTCACCATGGGCGGCGGCGTCGGCGTCGGCTGCCATGGCAGCCACCGGATCGTCGGCGAAAGCTCCCAGATCGCCATGCCAGAATGCGGCATCGGCCTTATGCCGGATGTCGGCGGTTCCTTCCTTCTGGCGCTCGCGCCAGGGCGGCTGGGCGAATATCTCGGCACGACGGGCGCGCGGATGGGTCCGGCGGATGCGATCCTTGTAGGTTTCGCCGACCTCTTCGTGCCGGAGGCCGACTGGCCTGCGCTGATCTCGAAACTCATCGAAACCGGTGATGCGCAGGTCATTCTGGGCTACACATCACAACCACCGGAAGGTCGGTTCGCAGCTTTGCGGCCCGAGATCGACGCCCATTTCGCCGGTGAAACCGCAGGCGACATCCTGCGCGCGCTGCGTCATTCCGACAGCGCTTTTGCCGAGGAGGCGATGAAGGCCTTCACGCGCTCGGCCCCGCTCTCGGCCGCCTGCACGGTCGAGATGCTGCACCGGCTGCGCGGCGCGCCTTCGATGCGCCGCGCGCTGGAACTGGAATACCGCTTCACCTACCGTTCCATGGAACACGGCGATTTCATCGAGGGCATCCGGGCCGCGATCATCGACAAGGACCGCAATCCACGCTGGCGGCACGACAGCGCCGAGGCCGTGTCGGGAATGGAAGTTTCAAAGATGCTGATGCCGCTCGGGGCACAGGCGCTCACATTCGAGGAGGAACTGGCATGAAGATCGGCTTTATCGGCCTTGGCAATATGGGTGCGCCGATGGCGAAGAACCTCGTCGCGGCGGGCCATGACGTGACCGGCCATGACATTCACGCGCCGATGCCCGACGGCGTTATCGCCGCGATCAGCGCGGCGGGGGCGGCGAAGGATGCCGATGTCGTCATCACCATGCTGCCCAACGGCGCCATCCTGCGCGCCGTGGCCGACGACCTGATCCCGGCGATGAAACAGGGCGCAGTTCTCTGCGACTGCTCGACGGTCGATGTCGAAAGCGCCCGCGCCGTGGCCGAACAGGCGGCCAAAGCCGGGGTTCTGGCCATCGACGCGCCGGTCTCGGGCGGGATCGGCGGCGCGGCGGCGGGCACGCTGACCTTCATGGCGGGAGGGTCGGATGAGGCATTCGCCATCGTCAAACCGCTCTTCGACATCATGGGACAGAAGGCCGTCCATTGCGGCGCCTCAGGGGCCGGACAAGCCGCGAAGATCTGTAACAACATGATCCTCGGCGTCACCATGATCGCCACCTGCGAGGCCTTCGCCCTGGCCGACAAGCTGGGCCTCGACCGGCAGAAGATGTTCGATGTCGTCTCCACCTCCTCGGGCTATTCCTGGACGATGAACGCCTACTGCCCCGCCCCGGGCGTCGGGCCGCAGTCACCTGCCGATAACGGCTACAAACCCGGTTTCGCCGCCGAACTGATGCTGAAAGACCTGCGCCTTTCCCAGCAGGCGGCGGAGGCGGCCGATGCTGATACGCCCATGGGTCACCTCGCAGCGTTGCTCTATGAGACCTTCGTCGAAAACGAAGGCGGCCAGGGCATGGATTTTTCGGCCATGCTGCCGCGGTTCGAAAAACGCCATCGCGGCTGATTTCCGCGCAGTGGCGGAGATGTGAGTGACCTTTGGCGCAGGGCTGGGCTATAGGAAGGGCGATAATGTCCTTGTCCGGGGTATCCAATGAAATCGGTTCTTGTATTCGCCGCCCTAAGCCTTGGCGCGCTCGCCCTGCCCGCTCATGCCGGCAACGGCCATTGCCCGCCGGGGCTCGCCAAGAAATCGCCTGCCTGCATCCCGCCCGGTCAGGCGAAGAAGCATTACGGGGCACCGCGCATCGGCAACCGGGTCAGCGACTACGACTATCACTTGATCCGCTATCCCGACCGCTACAACCTGCCGCCGCTGCGGCGCGGCGAGCGGTATTATGTGATCGACGGCCAGATTCTGCGGGTCAATCAGGAAACCCGCGAGATCCTCGATTTCATCCGCGCGACGGCCGCGCTTCTGGATTGATCCGCTTGCGGCGCGGTTATCAGACATGAGCGGCTGGACACCGGACGCGGCGGGTCTGGAGGCGCTTGAGCCAACCGCACGCGCGCGGCTCGACCTGCTGCACCCGGTGCGACTCGCACGCGGCACACCACTCTTTCATCCCGGCGACAGCGCCAAGGGCTTCGTCGTCGTGCTGGAGGGGCGCGTCGAGGTCTTCCTGACGGGCCCTACGGGGCGCGACATCCTGCTCTATGCAGTCGAACCGGGCGGCAGTTGCGTGCAGACGACGCTCGGCCTTCTGGGCGGCGAGGCCTATTCCGGCGAGGCGGTCGTTGCGAGCGATTGCCGGCTCGTGCTGATCCCGAAAGCGGAGTTCCTGTCGCTCATGGATCATTCCGCCGCGTTCCGGGGCTTCGTCTTCACCGCCTTCGCGGTGCGGATGCAGGGCATGCTGCACGTCCTCGAACGCGTGGCCTTCCAACGGGTCGAAAGCCGCCTAGCACAGGCGCTTCTCGACCGGGCCGAGGGCGACATGGTTCAGGCCACCCATCAGGAGCTTGCAACCGCCATCGGCTCGGCGCGCGAGGTAGTGTCGCGACGGCTGGAAGGGTTCGGGCGGTCGGGCTGGGTCAGGACCGAACGCGGTACTGTGCGGATCGTGGATGAGTGCGCCCTGCGGCGACTTGCCGCAGCTGCGGAGTAATGTGACGAGGTCACAGACCGGGCGGCTGCCTGTCTGGCATTCTTCCCTTGTAATCAGGGGGCGATACCCGCCCCGGAGAAGGAGAAAGCCATGTTCAAGACCAATGTCGGCGGTATCGACCGCGTAATCCGTATCCTGCTGGGGCTGGCCCTGCTGGCCTGGTGGTACTTCGCGCCGGGCATGGGACTGCGTTGGCTTCCGCTGGTGCTCGGGATCGTGGCGCTGGGGACAGGCCTCATGTCGACCTGCCCGCTCTATTCGCTTCTGGGGATCAATACCTGCCCGCTGAAGAAAGCCTGATCCGTCAGGCCCGACAGCAGGCGTGATCCAGCGGAGGCCCCGTTCCGGGGCCAGGACCTTGCCTCGCGCCGTTTCTTGCGAAACGGCGCTCAGGCGCCTCCGGCGGGAGTATTTCGGGACAGAAAGTGTATGGCGCGACCGCGGCCCGCAGGGGCCGCGCGGCCGAGAGGGGGCTCGAGGATCACTCCGCAGCGACGCGGCGGGGGTTCAGCATCGGCGCGAGATAGCGGCCGGTATGGCTCGCCTCGACCTTTGCCACATCCTCGGGTGTGCCCGTCGCCACGATCCGTCCACCGCCATCGCCACCTTCCGGGCCGATATCGATCAGCCAGTCGGCGGTCTTGATCACATCCAGATTGTGCTCGATCACGATCACCGTGTTGCCCTGTTCGACAAGTTCGTGAAGCACTTCGAGAAGCTTTCGCACATCCTCAAAATGCAGCCCGGTTGTCGGTTCATCGAGGATATAGAGCGTACGGCCCGTCGAGCGCTTCGAGAGTTCCTTGGAGAGCTTCACCCGCTGCGCCTCGCCGCCTGAAAGCGTCGTCGCCTGCTGGCCCACCTTGATATAGCCAAGGCCCACCTTCACCAGCGCGTCCATCTTTTCGCGGATCGCCGGGACCGCCTGGAAGAACCCTTGCGCGTCCTCAACAGTCATCTCAAGAACGTCGGCTATGCTCTTGCCTTTAAACTTAATCTCCAGCGTTTCCCGGTTGTAGCGGTGACCCTTGCAGGTCTCGCAAGTGACGTAGACGTCGGGCAGGAAGTGCATCTCGATCTTGATCACACCGTCGCCCTGACACGCCTCACAACGCCCGCCCTTGACGTTGAACGAAAACCGCCCCGGCGCGTAGCCGCGCGCCTTGGCCTCGGGCAGCCCGGCGAACCAGTCGCGGATCGGGGTGAAGGCGCCGGTATAGGTGGCGGGGTTTGACCGCGGTGTGCGGCCAATGGGACGCTGGTCGATATCGATGACCTTGTCGAGATGCTCGAAGCCCTTGATCGTCTCGCACGGCGCGGGTGTTTCCCGCGCGCCGTTCAGGCGCAGGGCGGCGTTCTTATAGAGCGTCTCGACCGTCAGTGTCGACTTGCCGCCGCCGGACACGCCGGTCACGCAGATGAACCGCCCAAGCGGAAACTCCGCCGTCATGTCTTTCAGGTTATTGCCGGTGGCCTTGACCACTTTCAGAGTCTTGCCATTGCCCTCACGCCGCATCTTCGGCACTGCAATCTCGCGCCCGCCTGACAGGTATTGCCCGGTCAGCGAGGCCGGGTCGGCGGCGATTTCCGCAGGCGTGCCGCGTGACACGACCTGCCCGCCATGCACGCCTGCGCCGGGGCCGATATCGAAAACATAGTCGGCCTCTCGGATCGCTTCCTCGTCATGCTCCACGACCAGCACAGTATTGCCCTGATCGCGCAGGTTCTTCAGCGTGCCCAAGAGCCGGTCATTGTCGCGCTGATGCAGGCCGATCGAGGGCTCATCGAGCACGTAAAGCACCCCCGTCAAACCCGAGCCGATCTGGCTTGCCAGCCGGATCCGCTGGCTTTCGCCGCCCGACAGGGTGCCTGCGTTGCGCGACAGCGTCAGGTATTCGAGGCCGACATTGTTGAGGAACCCAAGCCGTTCGCGAATTTCCTTGAGGATCAGACGGGCGATCTCGTTCTTCTGTTTCGTCAGTTTCGCCGGCACCGTATCGATCCAGGCATAAGCCTCCTTGATCGACATCTGCACGACCTCGCCGACATGCAGCCCCGCGATCTTGACCGCCAGCGCCTCGGGCCGCAGGCGGTGGCCACCGCAGGTGCCGCAGGGGCGGTTATTCTGGTAACGCTCAAACTCCTCGCGCACCCAGTTCGAGTCCGTTTCACGGTAGCGGCGTTCCATGTTGGGGATTACGCCCTCGAAGCTGCGCGTGACCTCATAGACCCGCCCGCCCTCGTCAAAGCGGAACTTGATCTCCTCCTCACCCGAGCCGCGCAGAAACAGGGTCTGCACCTTCTCGGGCAGATCCTTCCACGGTTTGCGGGCATCGAAGCCGTAATGCTTGGCGAGCGAGTCGATGGTCTGGATGAAATAGGGCGACTTGCCCTTGTTCCAGGGCGCCAGCGCGCCGTCCTTCAGCTTCAGCGTCACGTCGGGTACGACGAGTCGTTCGTCGAAGAAGAGTTCAACGCCGAGCCCGTCGCAAGAGGGGCAGGCCCCGAAGGGGGCGTTGAACGAAAAAAGCCGCGGTTCGATCTCGGGGATGGTGAAACCGCTGACCGGGCAGGCGAAGTTTTCGCTGAAGGTGATGCGTTCGGGATCACCCTCGGTCGGCGCGGTTTCAAGGATCGCGATGCCGTCGGCGAGGTTCAGCGCGGTGCGGAATGAATCCGCCAGCCGTGTCTCCAGCCCTTCCCGCACCACGATCCGGTCAACCACCACGTCGATATCGTGGCGGAATTTCTTGTCGAGCGTGGGCGGTTCCTCCAGTTCATGGAACTGGCCGTTGACCTTGACCCGCTGGAAGCCCTGCTTCCTAAGTTCAAGGAATTCCTTGCGGTACTCGCCCTTGCGGTCGCGTACGATGGGGGCCATCAGATAGCCGCGCGTCCCCTCCTCCATTGTCATCACGGCATCGACCATGTCCTGCACCTGCTGCGCCTCGATCGGCTTGCCGGTGGCAGGGCTGTAGGGCGTGCCCACGCGGGCGAAGAGCAGGCGCAGGTAATCGTAGATCTCGGTCACCGTACCAACGGTCGAGCGCGGGTTCTTCGACGTCGTCTTCTGTTCGATTGAGATCGCGGGGCTCAGGCCCGAGATGTGATCGACATCCGGCTTGCCCATCATGTCGAGGAACTGGCGGGCATAGGCGGAAAGCGATTCCACGTAACGCCGCTGACCCTCAGCATAGATCGTATCGAAGGCAAGTGACGACTTGCCCGAGCCCGAAAGGCCGGTGATCACCGTCAGCTTGTCGCGCGGGATATCAACGTCGATCGACTTCAGATTATGCTCGCGCGCGCCGCGCACTTCGATGAATTTCTGGTCGGCCATGGCTCACCCCGGGGTCAGGGGTTAACAGATAGTGCATCCGGCCCGAGTCTCCAACCCGAAAAAGAGAACATTCTAGGAACTAAAGGATCGGGGACAAATCTCATCCCGAACAGGTCAGGACAGCCACTACCCCTAAAAAACGGGGCGGCCGGGCGCGCATTGACATACAAAGAGCAACCTACTAAGTGCGGCCGACTTGGCCGCCCCGATGCCAACCCCGAGAAGGGCCGGAATAACTTAGGGGCACCAGTAACGAGTAACCGGGTCGAGCCGATGACCACAGACCAAAGTCATGAATGTCGGGTTTTGCTCTCGAATGGCACTGTCGTGCATTTCACGACGCATGAATTGCGCGGATTTCTGTTCAGCTCGCGGGTCGCAGTCCTTCTGGTCGGGGCGCTACTGATTCTCTCAATAGCAAATCCGACCCTTTTCCCGACGCTGCCGGACTACTCGTCTCGCCTGTTATATTGGGGTGTCTGCGTCTGCCTTTACGTGTTGATCGTGCCCCATTGGTCGGGTCTCGTCTCTCGCTTGTGGGGGAGGATTACGGATGCGCCGCTGCCTTTGATCATCGGCTCCATGCCGCTGGTGATCGCCCTGCTGGAACTGGCGGCCGCCCTGCCCTTGATGGTCGGTGACCTGGCGCCCGACCGCGGCGTCCCGATCGGTCTGGAAACCTATGTGAAGAACATCGCAATCGCGCATGTGCTGGAGAGCATCGCACTGGCATGGCTCTTGCCGTTGTATCGGGCCGGTCAGGCCAGGCGCGCATCGAAGGAGGACGACCAACGGGCGAGAGACGGCTGCAGGTTCGTCGTGTTAAACGGCCGGTCCTTTCCGCTGAAATCGATCAAATGCGCGCAAAGTGCCGAGCACTATCTTGTCATCACGATGGAAACCGGCGTGATCGAACTTCGTGCGCGGATGCGGGATTTTCTTGAACAGGTCGGAGACGACGATGGTATTCAGACCCACCGGTCGTTCTGGGTCTCTGCCACCGAGGCCGCCTCGTTCGGCGGTATGGCGGTATCCACGCGTTCGGTGGGCGATATTCCAGTCTCGCGCGGGCGGGTAACGGAGGTCCGGGACTGGCTCCAGAGGGCCGGCAAACCGCACTGACCTGGACTCTGTCCGCGGCCTTACCTGGCGCCCGCCGTATCAGCGGCCCTGATTTATCACTTCGCAATCTGGATTAGCCTATTCACATTCCATTTTTTGCATCTATCTTGTGTGGAAAGCCCGAGCAAACGGAACGGGCCCCCATTTGAAGAGGCAACACATGCTTTCCTTCCTGAAACCATCTGGCGGACCGTCCCGTATGGCGGCATCCGAGGCAATTGCGCGGACGCAAGACAAGACGATCGTTCTTGTCGATGTGCGCGACGGGGCAGAGGTTGCTGCGTCGGGCAAGGCGGCGGGAGCCCTGCATATCCCCCTCGCCATTCTCAGGATGAAATGCGATCCGGCGAGCCCGGAATGCCTTGCCGAGCTTTCGGTTGAAACGCCCGTCGCGCTTTACTGCGCCTCGGGCGGGCGCAGCCAGATGGCGGCGCAGATGCTCGCGGGGCTCGGCTACCTGGAGGTCTACAATATCGGTGGGTTGGGCGACTGGCAGGCAGCAGGCGGCGCGATCACCCGCTGAGGCGTGACGCGCCGACAGGTGAACAACGAGCTATAAGCATTCTGTCCGAAAAACGCTTCGGGTGAGTCCCGGACACCGTCCGGGACTCGGGCACAACCACTTCCCGTCAGATATGGAGCGCGCGGCCGTAGGCGTCGAGCACGGCCTCATGCATCATCTCGCTGAGCGTCGGATGCGGGAAGACGGTTTCCATCAGCTCGCCCTCGGTCGTCTCTAGGCTGCGGCCAACGACATAGCCCTGGATCAGTTCGGTGACCTCTGCGCCAACCATATGGGCACCCAGCAGTTCCCCGGTCTTCGCGTCGAAGACGGTTTTGATCATGCCTTCGGCCTCGCCCAAGGCAATCGCCTTGCCGTTGCCGATAAAGGGGAAGCGGCCGACCTTGACCTCATGCCCCGCCTCTTTCGCCTTGGCCTCAGTCAGGCCGACGCTGGCCACTTGCGGATGGCAATAGGTGCAGCCCGCGATGGAGTTCGGCTTGATCGGATGGGGATGCTTGCCCGCGATCAGTTCGGCAACCATGACGCCTTCGTGGCTGGCCTTGTGCGCAAGCCAGGGCGCGCCCGCGATATCGCCGATGGCGTAAAGCCCATCGACTCCGGTGCGGCAATATTCGTCGGTGACCACATGGGTGCGGTCGATCTTTACGCCCAAAGCCTCCAGCCCGAGGTTTTCGACGTTGCCGACGATGCCAACGGCGGAGATCACCGTGTCGAACTCCATCGTCTCGGTCTTGCCACCCGCCTCGATATGCGCCGTCACCTTGCCCTTGGCACGGTCGAGCTTCTTGACCGTGGATTTCTCCATGATCTTCATGCCCTGCTTCACGAAGGACTTCTTGGCGAAGGCGGAGATTTCGGCGTCTTCCACCGGCAGGACGCGGTCCATCACCTCGACCACGGTCGTGTCCGCGCCGAGCGTGTTGAAGAACGAGGCGAATTCGATTCCGATGGCGCCGGACCCGATTACGAGGAGCTTCTTCGGCATCCGCTTCGGCATCAGCGCGTGCTTGTAGGTCCAGACCAGATCGCCATCGGCCTCCAGTCCCGGCAATTCGCGGGCCCGCGCGCCGGTCGCGAGCACGATGGCCTTGGACGTAAGCTCCTCGGTCCCCTTGTCGGTCTTGACGCTGACCGTGCCCTTCTTCGGCAATGTGGCCTCGCCCATGAAGGTGGTGATCTTGTTCTTTTTCATCAGGTGGCCGATACCGCCCGACAGCTGCTTGGCCACGCCGCGCGAGCGCTGCACGACCGCGTCGAGGTCATAGCCGATCCCGTCGGCCTTCAGCCCGAATTCCTTGGCGCGGTGCATGAGATGGAAGACCTCGGCGGATCGCAGGAGCGCCTTTGTCGGGATGCAGCCCCAGTTGAGGCATATGCCGCCCATATGCTCCCGTTCGACAATCGCGACATTCAGGCCGAGCTGCGCGCCCCGGATCGCGGCCACATAGCCGCCCGGACCCGCACCGATCACGATCATGTCGAAACTCTTCGCCGCCATCTCATCCTCCCTCGAAAAAAGTAGTTTGGCATTAAACTACTTTTTGATTTCACACAATGCGACCGACGCCGTAGCCCCTTGCGCTGAGCGCATGGCTGCGATCAGCCCTGTTTTTCAAGCTCCCGCACGATGACGCCATAGCCGCCATCTTTCAGAAACGCCTCTTCCTCGGCACTGGATTTGCGGCCAAGCGCGGCATTCCGGAACGGGAAACGACCGAACCGGTGAATGATTTCGCGGTGAGCCTTGCCGTGCAAAAGAAACCCCTCGCGCGTCTCATGCAGGTTCTTTTCGAAGAGCGCGATGCAGCGGTCCTGATCGGCGATATCTTCGGAGTGCTCGAAGGGCATGTAGAAAAAGACCCGCTCCGGCTCGGAAATCTTGAGATCATATCCTTTCTCGACAGCCATCGCAGCCGCCGCCCGGGCGCGGGCATCGGTGGCAAACGCGTCCGCCTTGCCGCGGAACATGTTACGCGGGAACTGGTCGGTCAGGATCAGATAGGCAAGCGTGCCGCGCGGCCCGTTGCACCAGTGTTCGCGATTGCCTTCATGCGCAGCGTGCCATTCTGCGCCAAACCGCGCCCTGATTTCCTCATCGACCTCATCGACGGCTTCATACCAGCCATCGGGTCCGACATCGTGCAACCAGAACTCGACGATGGCTTCAGGTTCGGACATGGCGGCCTCCTGCGCTGTGGTCCTCACCAGAGTTGCAGGAAGTCAATCGAAAGGCCAGCACAAGCTGTCAGTCCTTGGACACGTCACCTTCACTGGCGGCCGCATTGCTTTCCGCCTGGGCGTCAGCGGCGACTTCTGCCGCTGCTTCCACAGCGACGAGACCAGCGGTCGGCGCCAGGGCCATGTACGAGCCGGTCTGATCGCTCGTCGGTGCCGGACGGCGTGTCATCCGCCATGCGGCATAGCCCGCCATCACGCCGAAGAGAACGGCGATGAAGAGGAAGAACCCTGACGGGCCGAAGACTGCCATGATCCAGCCGGTCAGGAGCGGGCCGCCGATGGCCCCTACCCCATTGATAAAGATCAGACCGGCGGAAGCGGCGGGCATATCCTCCCGCGCAAGAAAATCGTTGGTATAGGCAACGAGCAGAGAATAGAGCGGGTTCGACACCCCGCCCATCACCGCGGCGACACCAACGAGCGTGTAGAAATTCGCGTCCATCAGGACCGGAACAACAGTCCCAAGCGCACCCACAGCGGCGAGGCCCAGCACAAGCCTGCGCCGGTCCATCCGGTCAGACATCCAGCCGATCGGATATTGCAGCACCAGACCGCCGACATAGATTGCCGCGACGAAGATCGACAGTTCCTTGACCGAGAGTCCGACCGTCGCGCCCCAGACCGAAGCCATGCCGAACTGGGCCGAGAACACACCGCCCAGAAGGAAGATACCGACACAGCCGAGCGGAGAGGTCTGGTAAAGCTTCACGATACTCAGCGGTTTTGTAAGCTCAAAGGCCGGCGCCGGGCTTGCCGTGAGAAGGATCGGCGTGAAGGCAATGGAGACGAGCATCGAGGGGATGACAAAGAGGAAATAACCTGACGGGTCGCCGATGTTCAAAAGCCCCTGCGCCGAAATGATGCCGAGCATCTGCATGATCATGTAGAGCGACAGCGCCTGTCCCCGAGTTTCGTTCGTCGAGGCGTTGTTCAGCCAGCTTTCGGCGGTGATGTAGACGCCCGAGAAGGAAAATCCGATCAGGACCCGCATCAGTGACCAGGCGATCCAGTCAGGCGCGGCTGCATAAGCCACCAGAACCGCCGAAATCATCGAGCCCAATGCCGCGAAGACGCGGACATGCCCGACCGAGCGGATCATGTTCGGCGTCATCTGGCTTCCGAACAGAAAGCCGAGGAAATAGGCCGACATGACGACGGACATCTGCGTGGTTGAGAAACCTTCGATCGCGCCCCGGATACCCAGCAGCGTGCCCTGAACACCGTTTCCAATCATCAGAAGCATCATGCCCAGAAGGAGGGGCCAGGAGGTGCGCAGGACAGTCAGCATTGGAACGGTCTTTCAAAAGGATTGTGCGGCGGGATACGCCGATTGCTGTCGGATTTCACGCCCCGGCGCGACCGGGCGTCGCCGGATTACGCCGTTCGGGCAGAAGTAGCGAGGCGTCGCCATAGGAAAAGAAGCGATAGCCGGACGCGATTGCGTGATCATAGACCCGCCGCATGCGGTCCCTGCCCATCAGGGCCGAGACCAGCATCAGCAGCGTCGATTTCGGCAGGTGGAAATTGGTCATCAGCCCGTCCGTCACGCGGAAGGTATAACCCGGATAGATGAAGATGTCGGTGGTGCCCTGCCACGGCCGTATCCAGCCATCTTCGCCGGCGGCGCTTTCAATGAGTCTCAGCGCCGTGGTGCCGACCGGGATCACGCGCCCGCCGCTTTCGCGGGTCGCATTGATCTCGGCAGCCGCAACTTCGCTTACCTCGCCCCATTCGGCATGCATCCTGTGGGTCGTTACATCCTCCACCTTCACCGGCAGGAAGGTGCCCGCCCCGACATGAAGCGTCACATGGGTGAAGGCTACGCCCTTCGCGGCCAGCCTGGCCAGAAGATCGCCGTCGAAGTGCAGCGACGCAGTCGGGGCGGCGACGGCACCGGAATTTCGGGCAAAGACGGTCTGATAGTCCTCGCGGTCCTGCGCATCGGGCGCCCGCAACGCCGCGATATAGGGCGGCAGCGGCATCGCCCCGGCTTCGGCCAGCGCCGCGTCGAAATCGGTACCAGTGAGGTTGAAGCTGAGTTCGGCCTGTCCATCGGCGATCCTCACCACCTCGGCAGACAGCGCATCAGAAAACCGGATGACCTCGCCATCCTTCACCTTGCGCAGGGGCTTGGCGAGTGCCGCCCAGTGACCGCCCGGTCGTGGCTCCAGAAGCGTGACCTCGACCTTCGCCACCGCCTCGCCCTGCCCCGTCGCGCGGGTCCGTGTGCCTGAAAGCCGCGCTGGGATGACCTTGGTATCGTTCAGCACCAGCCGGTCGCCGGGGCCGAGCAGATCGACCAGATCGCGGACATGCAGATCGCGTATCGTATCACCCTCGGCCACCAGAAGCCGCGCGGCCGTGCGCGGCCGCACGGGTCGCGTAGCGATCAGCCCCTCGGGCAGGTCGAAATCAAAATCGGAAAGCTTCATTGCTGCTGTTTCGGCGGGTTGGCGCGGAAGATGTTGCGGAACATGCCCGGCGTCAGGATTGAAAGCGGATTGACGCTGACCTTCGGCGCGTCGGCCGCTCCATACAGGCGATAGTTGAACCCAAACAACCCCTCGCCCTCGCGCGAGACGGCCTGTCCGATCTGATTGATCAGATAGACCGGTGAGATTGTGCCCTGCAGGTCGATCCGGCCGGCGCCGGTGTCATATAGACCCTCGGCCGAGATGCCGAGAGACGGGCCGGTCGCGGTTCCCTTGCGGATCTGGACGATGCCGGGGGTCAGCCGGAAATCCCCGGTCACGCGGGAAAAGAGAATCCCCGGTCCGTTGAGCTGGCTGAGAAGCCCCACCACCGACACCGCGTCGAGAAGCGAGGCGAGAGCGGGCGCATCGACAACCCGGAGGTCGCTGATCTGGAGCTGACCATCATAGGTGCCCGGCGGCCCGACCGGGGTCAGCGTCATATCGAGCGCCCCGCCGACACCGCGGGTAAAGATACCTGCTGCGCGCATCGTCGCGCCCGCATCTGCGGCACGCAGCCGAACGGCACTGCGCCCGCCGGATGGCGTCACGCGTCCGGTCACCGGGGCGGTACCGTTCACAGTGCCAATGAAGTCGCCGGTCAACCCGCCCTGAGTGGAGAAGTCGCCGCGGAACCCGGTGAGCGAAATGCCCTCGGACACCTGAAGCCGGTCGAGCGCCACCGAAAGCGGCGCGCCCTGCCCACCGCCGCTGCCGAATGACGCGCGCCGCAGATCGACGCTGCCACCTTCGACGATGACCGCCACCGGCAGTCCCTGCCCCCGGCCACGCAGGGTGGCCGTACCGCTGAACCAGTCGCCGATCCGCACCGATTTCAGGCGTACCGCTTCCAGCGCACCGTTGGATGTCAGCACGACCTTGCCCGAGGCCACCAGCCCCGGCGCTTCGATCTCGACAAGGTCGATCTCTGCCGGCTGGCCGAGCCGACCGGCGACCGACAACCGGCCCGTCCCGCCCGCTCCCTTGCCCCAGCCTACCTCGGGGATGCTGAGGTTCAGACCCTTTAGGTCAGAGCCAAGCCGGAACTCGACCGGCTTGCCGCGTTCGAACCGCAGGACGATCTGCCCCTGCCCCGTGCCCCGGACAGCCCCCGGAGGCAGGCCGATTGAAAAAGCCTCAAGAAAACGCGGCGACAGTTCCACGATGCCTTCCAACTCACTCTTGCCGCGATGTTCGGGCGAAAAGGTCTGGCGCCACGCGGCATCGACCGGCACACCGGAAAAGATGGCGGGACCGGAGATTTCCAGCCCGTCGCGCGTCGCGGTGACATCGAGCGCGGCGGCCGTCAGCAAGCGGTCGGGCGCCAGTGTATCAGAGTGGACATCGAGAAGTTTTCCGGTCACGCGATAGTCGACATCCTCGGGCATGATCTTGGCCGCGAGTCGCAGGTCCAGCGCGGTTTCCAGCCGGGCGCGGCCCTCGGCCAGATCGACCGGACGGCCTGCCTTGGTCAGGAACTCGAAAGGCGGCTGATCGAGGAGCGACAGAGCGGCGGTTATTGAACTATCCGTCTTCAGCGTGAATTTCGCCGGGGCCGGTTTGATCCTCAGATCTGGAATCGCCATGACGCTGCCTGAGACATCGATGTCGCCACCTTCGGGCGCGGTCACATGGCCCCGGTCGACAACCAGCGTATAGGAATAGTCGTTGATCGTTGCATATCCCGCCCCGTTCTGAATCGGCGGCAGTGTCTTGATGATCCTGACCTCGGTGTCGCGGTAATCGTAGCCGAGCGTGAAATGCGGCTCCTGCCCCGGCCTCAGGCGGAAGGCGGACACCACATCGAAAAGCTGACTTGTCGCGACGTTCTGTTCCAGCCAGGCGCGGGTCAGCGGCACCGCCGCAACGGGCCAAAGCGCCAGAAGCCGGTCGGACGTGATTTCATTGACGGTCACGTCCAAGGCCACGTCCCAACCTGCCGGGGCGGCGGCGATGGTTCCCTTCGCGCCGATGCGCTGATCGCCGTCTGTCAACATCAACTGCCCAAGCTCCAGCCGGAAAGGATCAAGCCGCAATCGGAAATCGAGCGCCCCTCCGGTTAACGTGACCGGATCGGTGAACACCCCTTCGGGATCGGCCTTGAAATCCTCAATCCGGACCTGCGAGATGAGCGTCTCGGGCCAAGCGCCCTCAAAATCCTTAAGCCAGGCCTTGGCTCTGGCCCGGACACGCAACGCCGCGCTGTCGACGTCGAGCTCGGAAAACGTCATAAGCGCCGCTTCGGGATCGTAGCTCATCGCCAGCTTCACACGGTCGAACCGCACCGGTTTGGTATCGGCAGTCGGCCGCAAAGCACCTTTGCCGATCTCCAGCACCGCCGAAAGCCCGCTATAGCGCCCCTCGGCATCGACACCGGTATCGAAGGCCCCCGAAATCGGCGCATCAAGCGCGCCCAGGAACGACAGGGCGGGCGACTGGACGGCCAGATCACGCGACGGCACATCGCTGAGCCGGACCGACAAGGCCGCCTCGGGCGTGCCCTTGACCGAACGGAACGTGACCTCGGCCCGCGCGGGCGGCTTGCCGGTGTCGGCAAGCGCGGTGCCAAGGCCAATCTCGACCGCGTCGGCACTGTTGGTCAGGGCCAGCCAGCCACCAGAGGCCCGCCAGACACGGCCGGTGCGCAGATCATCGAGCTGCATCGACAACCGGTCAACCTCGATCCTCTCGACATCGCGCAGAAGCGGAAGCTCGAACGCGGCATCGACCACTTTCAGCAGTTCGGCCGGCTTGACAGCCTCCGCGGGCGCCGCTGCACCGGGACCAAGAGCAAGGTCCAGCCGCCCGTCCTCCAACCGGCGCAGGGCAATGCGGCCATCGCTGATATGCAGCGACCGGAGTTCGATCTTGCCGTCAAGCATTGGCCTAGCGTTCAGCGTGGTTCTCAGATCCGGCAGCAGGGCGATGCGGGTGCCGGTCTTGGAAAACAACTCCACCCGCCGCAACCAGACATGCGGGATCAGATTTTCGTCGACCATGAGGTCAAGCCCGCCCAGCTTGGCCGATGCCTCCCCGGCCAGAACCGTGTTCGCGCGTGTCTCAACCTGTGCGACCAGCCAGCCCGGCGCGGCAACAACACGCCCGGTCATGGAAAGCGCGACAAGCGTAATAGCAACCAGTGACAACGTCAGGCCAAGCAAGGCCCATAGCCAGCGGCGGCGCCGAAAGGGTCCGGGATCGGGCGATTCTCCCGCCTGTGCCTCTGTCTGGTCCATACCGCTGCCAACGCCCCAACAAGCCGTGCCATTGCAGCCCGGCCAAAGCTTCCCTTTATCTTTGCGGAAACGGAAGTAAAACACAAAGCCGAACCACTCGGCAAAGGACGGCGCACATGCTTAAACCCGGCGATAAGGCCCCCGATTTCACCCTGCCCGGCAATGGCGATGCGACGGTATCGCTAGCCGCCTTCGCACCGAAGAAGGTTGCGCTGTATTTCTACCCCAAGGACGATACGCCGGGCTGCACGACCGAAGCGCTGGATTTCACCCGGCTGATGGACGAGTTTGATGCTGCCGGGACGGTCGTTGTGGGCATCTCGAAGGACAGCGCCAAGAAACACGACAAGTTCTGTGCCAAGCATGGGCTGGGTGTCATCCTGGCGTCCGACGAAAACAGCGACACCTGCGAACGCTATGGCGTGTGGGTGGAAAAGAACATGTATGGCCGAACCTATATGGGGATTGAACGGGCAACTTTCCTGATCGACGGCACCGGCCACATCGCCCGCATCTGGCCAAAGGTGAAGGTGAATGGCCATGCGGCCGAGGTGCTGGACGCGGCGCGCGCACTGTGAGTCTGACGCTGGCAGACATGGCGGTGGAGGTTCTGACCACCGCCGACGGGAGGGCAAAGACCGCGCTCAGCCACGCCCATGCCGCGCGCTGGCGAGAGGCCCGCGCGGCGGGCAACCCCTTGCCGATCGGCCGGGCCAATCCCCCGATGCAGCCGTCCCGGCCAGAGCGGCCTGAACTTCTGCCACCGCGCGACGTGCCCCGCCGCCGCACCGGCTCGCCGCAGGGGCGCATGGCACTTTTGCACGCACTGGCCCATATCGAGCTGAATGCGGTGGACCTGCACTGGGACATCATCGCGCGTTTCACCGATACCGAAATGCCCTTGGGATTCTACGACGACTGGGTGAAGTCTGCCGACGAAGAATCCAAACATTTCAATCTTCTCTGCGACTGTCTTGAAGCGATGGGCAGCCATTACGGCGCCCTGCCTGCCCATGCCTTCATGTGGCGCGCCGCCGAAGACACCGCCGATGACCTTCTCGGTCGTCTCGCTGTTGTGCCAATGGTGCTGGAGGCGCGCGGGCTGGATGTGACGCCCGGTATGATCGAAATCTTCACCAAGGCCGACGAAGCGGCAGCAACCGACGCACTGAAGGTGATCTATACCGAAGAGGTCGGCCATGTCGCCTATGGCGTGAAATGGTTCAACTGGTTGTGCGGCCGCGACGGGTTTGACCCCAAGGAGGTCTTCCACGCGCTTATCCGCAAGTATTTCCGTGGCGCCCTGAAACCGCCCTTCAACGAGGAAAAGCGCGCCGAAGCGGGGCTGCCGCCGGATTTCTACTGGCCGCTGGCCGAAGAGGTGGCCGAGGCGCCGGGCACGGCTGCGTTCCGGTAACCGCATGGTCGTCGGCGAAAATTTGCCGAAACCGGCGGGTTCCAGCCTGCCCCGCGCCGGATTTGGTCAAAAATGTTGCGGCGACATCACGGGGTTGTTAAGCCCTTGCGCCAAGGGGATGCCGTGGGGATGGCGTCACGTCTTTCAAAACTAAAAAACGCAACGGGGAACAGTTTGCCAGCACGCCTGATGCACCGTTTTCACGCCGCCTTGGAGCGCCGCCTGCCGGAACAGCGCCTGTTCCTGCGCTCCGATACCGAAACCCGCTTCGTCCGCCTGAAGCCGACCACGCAGGCCATAGCCCTCGGCGGCTCGGCCGTGGTTCTGGCCTGGACCATCGTCGCCACGGCGATCCTGATGATGGACTCGATCGGCTCGGGCAGCGCCCGCGAACAGTCCCGGCGGGAAATGGCAACCTACGAGGCCCGGCTGGACGCGCTGTCGCAGGAACGCGACCGCCGCGCCGAGGAAGCGCTTGCGGCGCAGGAACGTTTCGCCATCGCGCTGGAACAGGTGTCGTCCATGCAGTCTGCTCTCCTTGCCTCGGAAGAGCGCCGCAAGGAATTGGAAACCGGTATCGGCGTTATCCAGACGACGCTGCGCCGCACGATGACCGAACGTGACGACGCTCGGACGCAAGTGGCCGAGTTGAACGCTGACCTTTCGGAAGGCCCGCGGTTGGCCCAGACCGGTGCGGCCCCGGCGGATACGACCGAAACACTGGAGTTTGTAACCGCCGCCCTCGCCCGCACCGCATCGGAGCGTGATGATATGTCGAGGGCCGCCGTCGTGGCCCGCGATCAGGCCGACGAGATCGCCTATGAGATGAAGCTGCTCGAGGAGCGGCACGACGACATCTTCACCAGCCTCGAAGAGGCCGTGACGATCTCGATGGAGCCGCTGGACAAAATGTTCGCCTCTGCCGGGCTCGACCCCGATGACCTGATCAAGCAGGTGCAGCGCGGTTATTCCGGCCAAGGCGGCCCGCTTGGCCCGCTTGCGCCGTCGATCGGCGGCAAAGCCGATCCCAATGCCGAACGCGCCTCGAAAATCCTCGATGGTCTCGACCGGATGAACCTCTATCGGATGGCCGTGGAAAAGGCGCCCTTCGCGATGCCGCTCAAGACCTCGTTCCGCTACACGTCGGGCTTCGGACGTCGCTGGGGCAGAATGCACGAAGGCACCGATTTCGCCGGCGCGCACGGCTCGCCCATCTACGCAACGGCCGACGGCACGGTCATCCATGCCGGCTGGGAATCGGGTTATGGCAACCTTGTGAAGATCCGCCACGACTTCGGCATCGAAACCCGCTATGGCCATATGTCGAAAGTCCGCGTCGAGGTTGGTCAAAAGGTCTCGCGCGGGGACCGGATCGGTGATATGGGAAACACCGGCCGCTCAACCGGAACGCATCTGCACTACGAGGTGCGCGTCAACGGAGCGGCTCAGAATCCGATGACGTATATCAAGGCGGCCAACAATGTTTTCTAAAAGCAGGATCAACGAGCCCGGCCCGAAAGCGGGCGCAGAGACCGAACAACCCAAGGCCTCCGAGCCCGTGTCGAAGCCTGCCTTCGACTATGCGTCCAGCACGCCCAAGCCGAAGCCCCCGGCATCGGTGCTGTCGTCCGACCTGACGATCACCGGCAACCTCAAGACCAGCGGCGATATCCAGGTCGAGGGTACGGTCGAGGGCGATATCCGCGCCCATCTGCTGACCATCGGCGAAACCGCCACAATCAAGGGCGAAATCGTCGCTGACGACGTCGTCGTCAACGGCCGTGTCATCGGTCGCGTGCGCGGCCTGAAGGTGCGCCTGACATCGACCGCGCGCGTCGAAGGCGACATCATCCACAAGACCATCGCCATCGAATCCGGAGCTCATTTCGAAGGTTCGGTGCAGCGTCAGGAAGACCCGCTGTCGCTCGGCAACCCGGTGACGCCGAAAGCCGCGCCGGCCCCGGTCAAGTAGGCCATACCAACCAGCGGAAGCTGTTTAAGGGCGCCTTGGGGCGCCCTTTGCTTTTGGCTTCGTTCGAGAGCAGTGCCAATCAGGGTTGCATCACCCGCCGGTACATATGCCAGGTCGCATGCCCGAGGATGGGAAGTGCCACGAAAAGCCCAAGAAACATTGGCACCATACCGACGAAGAGGATCAGCGTAATGACCGCACCCCATGCGGCCATCGCGATCGGATTGGCCAGAACCGCCTTAGTCGAATGGATCATCGCGGTCACGAAATCCACCTCGCGGTCCAGCAGCAGCGGCAGACCGGCCACTGTGATAGCAAAGAGAACCCCGGCAAAACCCGCCCCCACCGCGCCACCGACGAGCAGCATCAAGGGGCCATTCCCGGTGAAGAAGAGCGTGACGATATCGGTGCCCGAGGTGAAGGCCCGGAGGCCCATGAAGAGCGCGAAGAGCGCATGCGCCACGAAGACCCAGAAGAGAAAGATCACGATAATGACGGCTGCCATCGCCGGGATCTGACGGTCCTTCTGGGCAAAAACCACGCCGAGAATTTCACCCCATGGCCGGGTATCGCCTGCCTCGATCCGGCGGCTGACCTCATAGAGCCCGACGGCGGCAAAAGGCGCAAGCAGCGGGAAACCGACAGCCACTGGGGCCAGCCACCATTCCTGCCCCGCCACGCCGTAGATCCGCCACAGGATAAGCCCGCCCGCGACATAGACGGCGCTGAAGAAAAGGCCAAAGAGCGGTGCTTTCAGAAAATCAGCGAACCCCAAACGGAGCACAGCCTTGATGTCCGATACTTCGATACTGCGAATCTCGGGCAGCGGATCGGGTCCCCGGTCCGTTTCGTTCATCTCTCCTCCCTTTCCCGCGCGCGAGGAAAGGCTAGGACAGTGCACAGGATTCGGGCAAGGGTGTCAGTCGTCTGCCTGCGCCTCGGCGCGGCTTTTCCCGGCGACATCCATCGCCAGCGTCGCGGCCATGAAGGCGTCGAGGTCGCCATCGAGCACGCCCTGCGTGTCCGAAGTTTCGTGACCGGTGCGCAGATCCTTCACCATCTGGTAGGGCTGCAGCACGTAGGACCGGATCTGGTTGCCCCATCCGGCTGATCCCTTCGCCTCATGCTGGGCGTTGATCGCGGCGTTCCGCCGGTCAAGCTCCATCTGATAAAGCCTTGACTTCAGGGCCTTCATCGCAATGTCGCGGTTCTGATGCTGCGACTTTTCAGACGAGGTCACGACGATGCCGGTCGGAACGTGGGTGATCCGCACCGCCGAGTCCGTCGTGTTCACGTGCTGGCCACCCGCGCCGGATGACCGGTAAGTGTCAATGCGGATGTCGTTCGGTGCGACCTCGATCTCGATATTATCGTCGACGACCGGATAGACCCAGACCGAGGCGAAAGATGTCTCGCGCGTACCCTTGCCGAAGGGCGAGATGCGGACCAGCCGGTGCACGCCGCTTTCGGATTTCAGCCAGCCATAGGCGTTCTGGCCGGAGATCTTGTAGGCGCAGGATTTGATCCCGGCCTCCGTGCCGGGTTCCTCGGACTGCAATTCGACGGTAAAGCCGCGGCTTTCGGCCCAGCGGACATACATCCGCTGCAACATCTGCGCCCAGTCGCAGGCCTCGGTCCCGCCGGCACCGGCATTGATTTCAAGGAACGTGTCGTTGCCATCCGCCTCGCCGTCCAGAAGCGCCTCCAGCTCTTTCGCGGCGGCGAACTCCTTCAGTGCTTTCAGGGAGCCCTCGGCCTCGGCGACGATCTCCTTGTCATCCTCCATCTCGCCCAGTTCAATCAGGTCGACATTGTCCTTCAGCTCGCGTTCGACCTTCTTATAGGTCTCGATCGCATCCATCAGCATCTGCCGGTCGCGCATCAGCTTTTGCGCCCGGGCCGGATCAGACCACAGATCCCCGTCCTCGATCATCGCGTTCATTTCTTCCAGACGATGCGGCGCCGTTTCCCAGTCCAGCCGCTGGCCCAGAAGCTTGAGCGATTTTCCAATCGCCTCGGCAATGTTTTCCATCTCGGCACGCATGGGCCTTGGTCCTTCCAGATCGTTCGGCGCGGTGATAGCCGAGCCACCCATCCCCGGCAAGAGGACGGGCACCCGGCGCGTTATCAGGTGTCAGTAAAGCCCGCCGGAACTCAACGTGCCGAAATCGGCCTTTTTCGGAATGACCTTGGTCTGGCCGGTCGAGGTCGTGACGGTCGTGCCGCCCTCATCCCCGCCCAATTCGCCATAGGCAAAGAGCGGCAGGTTCTGGCCCATGGCAAAGCCGCCATCGACCATCGCGCCGATACCGAAGATCGGGATCTCGCCATCGCGGAAGAACTCGGCCTGCACGAAATCGCCGCTGACATCGTCGGGCAGACGTTCGCCGGTGAAGCGGTTGATCTTGATGAAATGACCGCCCGCCGGAACCTTGAACTCCGACCCGCCGTATTTCTTCACCGCTTCCTGCATGAAGGCGTTGAAAACCGGAACGCAGAGCGTGCCGCCATAAGCGCCGCGTCCAAGCGAGCGGGGCTGGTCATAGCCCATGTAACAACCCGCCACGATGTTCGAGGTAAATCCGATGAACCAGACATCCTTGGCATCGTTGGTCGTGCCGGTTTTGCCGCCTGTCGGCACCGGAAGACGCACGCCCGAGCCTGAGCCCCTCTGCACGACGCCCTGCAGCATCGAGGTGAGCTGATAGGCGGTAACGGCATCCATCACCCGTTCGCGGTTCGAGGCGATGCGGGGGGCTGCTCCCGGATCAAGGCTTGCCAGTTTGCAGTCGTCGCAGGTCCGCTGGTCGTGGCGATAGACGGTGCGGCCCCAGCGGTCCTGAACGCGGTCTACGAGCGTCGGTTCCACCCGCTCACCCCCATTGGCGAACATCGCGTAGGCCGCGACCATCTTGAACAAAGTGGTTTCCTGCGCACCAAGTGAGTTCGCGAGGAACGGTTCCAGCCGGTCATAAACGCCAAAGCGTTCGGCGTAGCCCGCGACCGTGCGCATGGTGATTTCCTGCGCGATCCGCACGGTCATCAGGTTCCGGGATTGTTCGATCCCGGTACGCATCGGCGTCGGTCCGTAGAACTTGTTCGAGGCGTTCTTGGGGCGCCAGAGGCCTTGCGGCGTATCCACCTCGATCGGCGCGTCAACGATGATCGTGGCGGGAGAGAAACCGCTGTCGAGCGCGGCGGCATAAACGAAGGGCTTGAAGGACGACCCCGGCTGGCGCTGCGCCTGCGTCGCCCGATTGAACACAGAGGATTGATAGGAAAACCCGCCCTGCATCGCGATGACGCGGCCGGTATTGACGTCCATCGCCATGAACCCGCCCTGCACCTCAGGCACCTGACGCAGCGACCAGCGCTTGAACGTGCCATCCTCATTGGCGAGCGCCGCGACCAGGACCACGTCGCCAACCGAAACCAGATCGCCCGCGACCTTGGCCTTCGGGCCAAGCTTGCCGTCGGCCAGCCGCTTCTTGGCCCAGGTCACATCCTCCGCCGGAATCCAGTGGCCATCCTCGTCGTCGCTGACGCCCTCGATCCCGATCCGCGCAGATGTCTCGCCCAGTTCCAGCACCACGGCGGGCAGCCAGCCGGCCACGTCGCGCGGCACCTCTGCCTCGGCTAGGGCGGCACGCCATTTTTCCTCGTTGCCAAGTTCGGCGGCCTCGATCACCTGTTTGGTTCCGCGCCAAACACCAAGGTTGCGGTCATAACTTTCAAGCGCTTCCTGCAATGCGGTTGATGCCTGATCCTGCATCTCGGGATCGACGGTTGCACGGATCGTCAGGCCACCGCCAAAGAACTCCGCCTCGCCAAAACTCTTCGACAACTGGCGTCGAATTTCGTCGGTGAAGTAGTCCCGTGGCGGAAGGCCGGACTTGAACGACGCGTAGTCGCCGCTTTGCACCGTCTTCAGGGGCGCGGCCTGCGCGACTTTCAGTGCCGCTTCGTCGATGTAACCGTTCTGGAACATCTCGCGCAGAACGTAGTTGCGCCGGTCGATGGCAGCATCGCGGTTATGCACGGGATGGTAGCTGTAGGGCGCCTTGGGCAGGGCGGCAAGGTAGGCGGCCTCTTCCACGGTCAGTTCCGACAGCGTCTTGTTGAAATAGGTCTGTGCGGCCGAGGCCACCCCAAAGGAGAGGAAACCGAGGTCAATCTCGTTGAGGTAAAGCTCCAGGATCTTGTCCTTGGACAGCGTATCGACGAGCCGGGTAGCGAGAACCAGTTCCTTGATCTTGCGTTCGGCGGTGCGTTCGCCACCGAGAAGGAAGTTCTTCGCGACCTGCTGCGGAATTGTCGACGCGCCGCGCAGGTTCTTGCCACGCGACTTGATCGCATCCCACAGGGCACCCGCCATGCCACGCGCATCAAAGCCTTGATGCGAATAAAAATTCTTGTCTTCTGCCGAGATGAACGCCGTTTTTACAACGTCTGGAATTTCCTCGATCGGTGCGAAGATCCGGCGCTCGGTAGCGAACTCGTCCATAAGACGCCCCTCGCCGGAATAGATCCGGCTGATCGTCTTCGGCGTGTACTGCGCGAGGTATTCGTGGTCCGGCAGGTCGCGAGCATACATCCAGAAGACGGCACCCACTGTCAGCGCGGCAAAGACCGCGCCGGTAACGATCCAGCTGAAAATGCCCCCGAAGAAGGACAGAATGAAACGGAGCACGTCGGACTCTCCCGTACAAAACAGGCTGTCTATATAGTGCGCGCCGACGCGGGTCAAAACAACTCGCACCGCGCGGGAAGAAACGGCAGCGCCCCGCCAGCACGCCGGTCGGCAGTGTTCAGACGCTTCTTCGTCCCTCTCCGGCGCGAGCGTTACTGCCGGATAAGAAGCGCCTCGGCTGCATCTGCGTCAGCCCAGTTTCCGATTGCGTCCAGGATGGCTTCCTGCATCCCCGCCCGCCAGCCTGGATCGGCCAGCCGAGCCCGGTCCCGATCAGACGACAGGAAGCCGATCTCAAGCAGAACCGAGGGAATGTCAGGCGATTTCAGAACTGAAAAATCAGCCCGCTGGATCGGATGGCGGTGCAGTTCTCCGCCCCCGGCGCGAATTGCGGCGACGAGGGATTCGGCCAGCCTCTCGCTGCGCGGCTGGGTCTCCACCCGTGCGAGATCCATGAGTGCGAAGGCCACGTTGTCGTCCTGCCCGGCCAGATCGACGCCAGCCAACAAGTCAGCCCTGTCGTGGCGCTCGGCAAGCCTGTGCGCCGCAACATCTTCTGCCCCTTCCGAGAGAAGGTAGACCGTCGCCCCTGTGGCCTCGCCCGCTTCCAGCGCGTCGGCGTGTAGCGAAATGAAGACATCTGCCCCGGCAGCCCGGGCAAGGGATCCGCGTGTCTCGAGCGGCACGAAGACATCCGCATCGCGGGTCAGGACCACCTCCATCCCGGCCACGCGAAGCCTGTCCGCGAGTTCGCGGGTAAAGCCAAGCACGACCTCGGCCTCATCGGTTCCGTCTGCCTCGGCGCCGGGATCGATTCCGCCATGGCCGGGATCGAGCGCCACGATGAGGGGCGCTTCGCCCGTTTGCCGTATCTTGGCCACCGATTGCCCCGGAACAGGTTCGGGCAGAGCCCAACGGGTGTCCGTCGGCGCACCATACTTCGTGACGTTGACGAACTCCGTTGCCGACACAGGTGCCAGCCGGACCCGAATCGTCGCGGCTCCATCGGCCAGTGCCTCCTCGGCCCGTGCAATCCGGTAGGGTCCGTCGAGCTCTGCCACCAGTCGTGTCCAACCGGCCCGCACGGGGCCGATCCGAAGCGCCGTGACCCGTGCCGAGCGATCAAATTCGGCATCCGCCCCGGCAACCTTGACGTCCGAAAGATCGAGGACGAGCCGGGGTGGGCCGTCGAGCAGGAACGCCCGGTAGGGCACTGCTTGGCTGACCACCAGTGATAGTACAACGCCCTGTCCGTCATCGGTCAGGGTCGATGCCATCGCATCGACCCGCGCGGGTTCCGCCCCATCGGCTGCAAATGCGGCCGGGACCGGCAGCACAGCCACCGAGAGGCTAATGACGAACAGAAACCGAAAACACCGCATAAGCCTGCCTTTTTCGCGGCACCATATGCCGGTCGTGCCGCCGGGGGAATCCCCCAGGCTATCAGATATGCCGCCCCATGAAGGCGGCGAGCCGGGTCAGCCCTTCGCGGATATCGGCGGTGGAACGGGCATAGGAGAACCGCAGGGTCTGATTACCGCGATGCGGATCGAAATCGAGCCCCGGCGTCACCGCCACCCCTGCCCTGTCGAGAATCTCGGCGGCAAAGGCCCGGCTGTTCTCGGTCAGGTCCGAAACGTCGGCATAGGTGTAGAATGCTCCGTCCGGCGGCGCGATTTTGGTGAACCCGGCCTTCGGCAGGCCGTCGAGCATCAGACGCCGGTTCTCGGCATAGACCGCCCGGTTGGCCTCCATCTCGTCGATGCAGTCGAGCGCGCCGAGGGCAGCAACCTGGCTGGCATGGGGCGGGCAGATGAACATGTTCTGCGCCAGCCGTTCGACGATGCGGATATGATCTTCGGGTACGACCATCCAGCCGATCCGCCAGCCGGTCATCGAGAAATACTTGGAAAATGAATTGATGACATAGACGTCATCGGAGATTTCCAGAGCTGAGACCGCGCGACCCTCATAATGCAGGCCGTGATAGATCTCGTCGGAGACGAAGCTGATCCCTTTGGCCTGCGCCGCGCCGATCAGGGCCGCCAGCGCGTCACGGTCAAGCATCGTGCCCGATGGATTTGCGGGCGAGGCGACGATCAAACCGGCGGTATCGGCCGGAATGTCACCGGGCCGTGGCTGATAGCGGTCCGCAGCGCGTGTCGGAATGCCGACGGGCGTCAGGGAAAGTGCGCGCAGGATCTGGCGGTAGGAGGGATAGCCCGGCTCACCCAAAGCCACACGATCGCCCGCGTCGAAAAGGGCGGTGAAGGCAAGAAGGAAGGCCGCGGACGAGCCCGCCGTGACCACGATCCTGCCGGGATCGAGCGTGACCCCGTACCAGTTCTGGTAGAGTCGGGCGATGCCCCTGCGCAATTCTGGTAGGCCCAGCGCCACGGTATAGCCCAGCGCATCGCATTCCATTGCCTGCGCGAGTGCCTTTCGGGCCCCGGCCGGTGCGGGTGTCGAGGGTTGGCCAACCTCCATGTGGATGATGTGGCGGCCCGAGGCCTCGGCCGCCCGCGCGGCTTCCATAACGTCCATCACAATGAAGGGATCGACCACCCCACGGCTTGAACTGCGCATCTTTCCCTCTCTATCCTGCGGGCGACGTGGGGTTCTTCCCAGTCCGGCGATGCGAGGTCAATGGCTGTTCCGGCGGCCAGGCTTGTGGCAGGCCGGTTTCTGTGATCTTCGCCCCGCAACCATTCCCGCGCGCCTTCGCGCCGCCAGACAGGACAGATATATGAAACTCGCCCCCCTCGCCCTTGCCGCACTGCTGGCCACGCCTGCCGCCGCCTTTGACATCTCGGCGATGTCAGAGGCAGAGCGCGAGGCGTTCCGGGCCGAGATCCGCGCCTATCTTCTGGACAATCCCGAAGTGCTGACCGAAGCAATCGAGGTCTTGCAAACCCGTCAGGCTGAAGAGGCCGCCATGCAGGACCTGAACCTCGTCAAGGCGAATGCCGATGACATCTTCGGGGACGGACACTCCTATGTCGGCGGCAATCCCGACGGCGACATCACGGTCGTCGAGTTCATCGATTACCGCTGCGGTTATTGCCGCAAAGCCCATGCCGAGGTAGCGCAGCTGATCCAGTCGGATGGCGATATCCGCTATATCGTCAAGGAGTTCCCGATCCTCGGTGAACAATCGGTGATCGCGGCGCGATTTGCCATCGCCACGCTTCAGGTCGCCGGCAGCGAGGCCTATGAAAAGGTCAATGCCGGGTTTTACGAAAGCTTCCGCGGTGACGTCAGCATCGAAACGCTGACCGCCTTTGCCGACAGCTTCGATATCGACGCCGAGCCGATCATCGCCCATATGGATGCACCGGAAGTGACGAAAGTGATCGAGGAAAACCATCTTCTGGCGCAGCGTCTGCAAATCTCGGGAACCCCGACTTTCGTCATGGGCGACCAGATGCTGCGTGGCTACGCGCCGCTCAACGAGATGCAGGCGATCGTCGCCGGGGAGCGCAGCTGAGATCTGCGCTGCCCTTCATCCCTTTTTAACCTTGTTGCGCGAGTGTGCCGGTATGGGAGTAGACCGGCCAACAACCCTACCAAGCGTTCCCGACCGGCAGTGGCTGGACCAGATTTTTTCCGCCCGCATTGTCGGACGTGGCGGTGTGGTCAGGCGAAGTATCCGGGATGTCGAATTTCGCATCGGCCGCAAGACGCTTGAACTGGAAGTCAGGCGTCGCGGGTATCATCTGGTGGAATGCGGCGGACAGTTCGTGATCTTTTGCGATCGGGGTGAAATCAGGCTTATTTGCTGAGCTTAGCGGCGGGAAGAATTTTGAAGCAAAATTCTTCCCCTTTTGAAAATCCTTCTTGAAGGATTTCACGCTGGTCGGAAAACCCTTGTCCAAGTGTTTTCCCCGCCGCTCGACATGACACAGATCATGGTCCAGTTTCAGCAAGACTGCTTGAACTGTCGCGCCAAAAAACCGGAGATGGTCATGACAGCACCGCTTGACGGCCTCACGGTCCTAGACCTCACCCATGTGCTCGCGGGCCCCTTCGCCTCAGCGACGCTCGGCGATCTCGGCGCCCATGTGATCAAGGTCGAACGGCCCGGCACAGGCGACGACACCCGCGCCTTTCCCCCTTTCAAGGGCGAGGAAAGCGCCTATTTTGCAGGCCTCAACCATGGCAAGCTGTCGATCGCGCTTGACCTTAAGGACGACGCCGACCGGGCGATCTTCGAGCGTCTGCTCGCACGCGCTGATATCCTCCTTGAGAATTACCGCCCCGGCACGATGGAGAAGCTCGGCTATGGTTGGAATACGCTGGAAAGAAAATACCCGCGCCTGATCTACGGCGCAGTGTCCGGCTTCGGCCATACCGGTCCCGAGGCCGGAAAGCCCGCCTATGACATGGTTGTTCAGGCGCGCGGCGGGGTCATGTCGATTACTGGCGAGGAAGGCGGCCCCCCGGTCAGGGTCGGCGCGTCGATCGGCGATATCGTCGCGGGCATGTATCTGGTTCAGGGCGTGCTGGCCGCCTTGTTGCGACGCGACCGCGATGGCAGAGGCGCGAAGATCGATATTTCGATGCTCGACGCCCAGCTTGCGATCATGGAGCACGCCGTCGCCATCACCTCAGTCACCGACCGACCTCCCGGTCCCACCGGCGCGCGGCATCCGACGATCACGCCTTTCTCCACCTATCGCGCCGCCGACGGGTTCTTTGTCATCGCCGCCGGCAACGACGCTTTGTTCGGAAAGCTCTGCGCTGCGCTCGGGCTCGGCGACCTGCCCGCCGATCCGCGATTTGCAACCAATGCGGCGCGCTGCGAAAATGTCCACCTTCTCAAACGGATGATCGAAGCTGTTACACTGGGTAAACCCCGCGCCCACTGGATCGCTGCGCTGGAGACGGCGGGCGTGCCGACGGGGCTGTTGCAGCACATGGGTGAGGTTTTGACCGATCCCCAACTGCTGGCCCGCCACATGGTGACAGAGGTGCCAGCCCGGCCGGGCGGAAACGCCTTCACGGCGGCGGGCAATCCGATCAAGATGACCGGTCTTGCTGATCCCGCCCCGCGCAGCCCGGCACCGGCCCTTGATGGCGACCGTGCGGCGGTGCTCGCCTGGCTGGAGAAAGGCTGACCCTCAGGCTGGCGCAAGATGGATCGGACGGCGCAGCGGCCAGAGAAACATCGCGAGGAATACGAGGTTTCCGAGGATGTTCAGCGGTGCTCCGGCGGCCAGAGATCCGGTGCTGTCGATCAAGAACCACATAGCGACCGAGCCGAGGATCAGCCGTCGGGAAAGTTCCGGCGCCCGGTCCATCCCCTCACCCGTAAGACCCCAGAGCATCCAACCCCAGCCCGCCATCACGCCGCCGGCAATGGCCGCGATCAGGCGGGTTTCTCCGGCGTCGCCGGTTTCGGCCCCATCGAGCGGCCAGAGCAAGAGGTCGGCAAGAAAGATCACCGCCTGCCCGGTCGTGGGATGGGCACCGAGGGCGGTGAGCAATCCGAAACCGATTACAGTTGCCGAGGCAAAGCGCAGCCAGCGTCGGGTCCGTTCCTGTGTCATGCCGTTCTCCTTTCACCTTTCACCCGATCTGGCATCCCGGACGGCATCGGAACAATTACCCCGGAGGTAAGTGTTTTCGCCGCGAAGCCCGGTTAGACATGCAGCATGAAAGGGGAGAGGGATGCGGGATTTCTCGGATGAAATGCGGCTCTGGCGGAAGAAGCGCCATCTGAGCCAGCTTGACCTCGCGCTGGCCGCTGACGTGTCGGCGCGGCACGTCTCCTTCCTCGAAAGCCGAAGGGCAAAACCGTCGAAAGCGATGGTCCTGAAACTGGCCGAGGCGCTGGGTGTGCCGCGCGCCGAACGCAATACGCTGCTGACAGCCGCAGGCTTTGCGCCGCACTACCCCGATCTGCCGCCCGACCATGCCAGCCTTGCACCGCTCCGCGCCGCGATGGAACGGACAATCGCGCGGCACGATCCCTTTCCGGCCGTCATCATGGACCGTCTCTGGCGGCTGATCGCGCTGAACCGGACGGCGAGCGTGCTATTTGCCCCGCTCGGGCTCGGGCCCGGCGGCAGCCTGCTCGACGCCCTGCCGCAGGCGGCAGCCTTCATCGAGAACTGGGCCGAGGTCGGCTGGCACACGATGCAACGGCTTTGCGCGGAAAGCGCGCGGGCGGGCGGACTTTCGGCCCTCGACCGGGCTGCCGAGGCCCTGTCCCGCGACCCGGTGGTGGCCGGATGGACCCCGCCTGTCCGCATGCCCGCCGTCCTGCCGACGATCTACCGGGCTGGAGGATTGAGGCTGTCGCTCTTTTCCACCTACGCCCAGTTCGGCACCGCTGAAGAGGTGACCCTGGCCGATATGAAGATCGAAATGATGTTTCCCGCAGATGCAGAAACCGAGGCGGTTCTGACAGCGCTCGACGCCGGGTGACCCCGGCGCCCGCGTTCTATTTCATCGCAACGGCCGCGTCGGTGGTGAAGATCATGTCCTCGCCGCCGGCACCCTGATGGCAGGCGATGCAGCCCGCATCCATGCCCTTGCCGACAAGCCCCGCCAACGACACGCCCTTGGGGTTCTTGTCGAGCGACCCGTCGGGCAGATACTTCACCCAGAACCAGTTGCCCGTCTCGTCGTCATAGCCCGCCGCGCGCTGGAACATCACCGTGACGGCACCGAGATGACCGGACGGATCGCCCAGAACCTCGTCGACGCTGACGCCTTCGGGGCCGTAGTTGCGCTTGACGATCAGCGCGCCTTCGTGCCCGTCGACTGTTGCGTGGGTGTAGAAGGTCTCAAGCATCATGCCATGGGGGTCGGTGCCCTCATAGGGAAAGGACATGATCGCATTGTCGCCGACCAGCCGCTCGGCCTCCATCACCTCCCACAGGAGCGCGGCATAAGCCGCATCCGCCTCGCTGCCAAAGGGCGCATCCTGTGCCATTGCACCCGTCGTCGCCATAGCTGCCGCAGCGGCGGTCATCGCGAGATGTTTCATCTCCTACCTCCCATATCCGGTTTCAGCATGGGATCAGCCTAGCGGAAACCGGTGCCGGACCGGTTCAATCCTGATGACAATCGCCCACGCGGTCGTGACGCTTTTTGAACCGGCCTTGCGCGCTTTGGACGGTAGGGTGGGTTGAAACCCACCTTACGATAGGCGCCGCGCGCTGACCGTTCCGGCAATCCGATGATGACGAACCTCATTCCCGCCGCCCTTCTGCTTGCCCTGACCAGCGGTGCGGGTCTGGCCGAGACCTGCATCCGCAACGGCGACGCCACGCGGCTCTTTTTCTCGGCCGAAACCGATACCGCCCGTCGCACCGGCTGGCTTGAACCCGGTGCAGCGCTCTGCGCGGCGGGTGCGGGGCATGAACGGGTCTCGGTCTTCGAGGATGAGGATGCGCTGGAAGGGTGCACGCGTCTCGTGCCCGGCGGCGGAACCGAGTTGCTGCTGCGCTATGCCTCCTTCGACAATTGCCTCTGGCAATCGCATCTCGACTGACGACCCTCGCCGATGACGCAGGCAGACAAGAAAACGGCGCTGGCCGCCTTCCCCTTACCCTTCAAATCGCTAAAGTCCCCCGGACCTCAGGAGCGGACACAGTCATGAGCAGCGATCCCCTTGTCATCTTCACCCCATCCGGCAAGCGCGGCCGGTTCCCGGTGGGCACCCCGATCCTGACCGCAGCGCGGCAGTTGGGGGTCGATCTCGATTCCGTCTGCGGCGGGCGCGGTATCTGTTCGAAATGCCAGATCACGCCGGGTTACGGCGAGTTTTCCAAGCATGGTGTTACGGTCAGCGAAGATGCTCTTTCCGAGTGGAACGAGGTCGAGGCGCGGTATGACCGCATCCGCGGCCTGAAGCAGGGCCGCCGTCTTGGCTGCCAAGCCAAGGTGATGGGCGATGTCGTCATCGACGTGCCGCCGGAAAGCCAGGTGCACCGGCAGGTGATCCGCAAGTCGGCCACCCAGCGCGACATCGTCATGGACCCGGCGACCCATGCCTATTACGTCGAGGTGACGGAACCCGACATGCATTCGCCTTCAGGTGATTTCCAGCGGCTTTGCGACGCGCTGCGCGACCAGTGGCAGATCGAAGGGCTGGAGGCAGAGACGGGGCTTCTGGGCAAGCTGCAACCCGCCCTGCGCAAAGGCGAATGGAAGGTCACGGTGGCGATACACCGCGACCACCGCGACAAGCCCCGCATCATCGATATCTGGCCGGGCTTTTACGAAGGCCGCCTTTACGGACTTGCCATCGACCTCGGCTCCACCACGATCGCCGCGCATCTCTGCGATCTGCGCAATGGCAACGTGCTTGCCTCCTCGGGCCTCATGAACCCGCAGATTCGCTTCGGCGAGGATCTGATGAGCCGGGTGAGCTATGCGATGATGAACCCCGGCGGCGATAGGGAAATGACCGAGGCCGTCCGCACCGCGATCAACGGACTGGCGCAATCCATCGCCACCGAGGCGGAGATCGATCCCGGCCAGATCGTCGAGACGGTCTTTGTCTGCAACCCGGTCATGCACCACCTTCTGATGGGCATTGACCCGGTTGAACTCGGTCAGGCGCCCTTCGCACTGGCCACATCCGACAGCCTTTCGCTGGCCGCGCGCGATCTTGACCTCAATGCGATCCATCCTCAGGCGCGGGTCTATATCCTGCCCTGCATTGCCGGACATGTCGGCGCCGACTGCGCCGCCGTCGCGCTGTCGGAGGAACCAAACAAGTCCGAGGATATGGTTCTGATCGTTGACGTGGGCACCAATGCCGAGATCCTCCTGGGCAACAAGGACCGCGTTCTGGCCTGTTCCTCACCCACTGGCCCTGCCTTCGAAGGCGCTCAGATCAGCGCCGGTCAGCGCGCGGCCCCCGGCGCGATCGAGCGGGTGGAGATCGACCCCGAGACCAAGGAACCCCGGTTCCGCGTTATCGGCTGCGACCTCTGGTCCGATGACGAAGGCTTCGCGGCCGCTACCGCCCAGACCGGCATCACCGGTATCTGCGGGTCGGGAATCATCGAGGTTGTGGCCGAGATGCGGATGGCGGGCATTCTCGATGCGAGCGGGCTGATCGGATCGGCAGAGCAGGTCGGCACCAACCGCTGCACCGCGACGGGCCGGACCCATGCCTATGTGCTCTATGATGGCACAACGGGCGGCGGACCGCTGATCACGGTAACGCAGGGCGATATCCGGGCGATTCAGCTGGCAAAGTCGGCGCTTTATGCCGGCGCGCGCCTCTTGATGGACGAACTGGAAATCGACAAGGTCGATCGCGTCGTGCTGGCGGGCGCGTTCGGCGCCCATATCTCACCGAAACATGCCATGGTTCTTGGCATGATCCCGGATGTGCCTTTGGACAAGGTGTTCTCGGCGGGCAATGCCGCGGGCACCGGCGCGCGCATAGCGCTCTGCAATATCGGCGCGCGGGCGACGATCGAGGATGAGGTCAACCGCATCTACAAGGTCGAAACGGCGATCGAACCGCGCTTTCAGGAGCATTTCGTCGCCGCCAACGCGATCCCTCATGCGACGGCGTCCTTCCCTGAACTGTCAGCCGTCGTCACGCTGCCCGACGTCAGTTTCAACACTGCAGGATCGGGTGCCGAAGGCGGCCGACGGCGGCGGCGGGGATAGGCCGGAAGCCAACTTTCCCGTGGGTCGGACATACTGAACCTGCTCACGGGAAGTGCATAAACATCTTGAAGAGTCCGGCGCTACCCTACCGGCAGCACCTGCCGTTTGACCATCGTGCGCAGCGCGAAGGAGGAGCGGGTGGACCGGATGCCGGGCACCCGCATCAGTTTCTCCTCCAGAAACCGGTCGAAATCGGCAAGGTCGGCTGCGACGACCCGCATCAGGATATCGCGCGAGCCGGTCATCAGGTGGCATTCCATAACGCGGTCAAAGCCCCGTACCGCCCGCTCGAAGGCGTCGATGGCGTCTTTCGCCTGCCGCTCAAGCTCCACCCAGATAAAGATCGACACCGGCAGGCCGACACGGCCCTGATCGATCCGGACCGAATACCCCTCGATCACGCCATCGGCCTCGAGCCGCGACAGGCGACGGGCGCAGGGGGTCTGCGACAAGCCAATCTCTGCGGCGAGATCGGTGACGGAAAGACGCCCGTCGCGCTGAAGCGCGGTAAGCATGCGCCGGTCGGTGGTATCCATGGTGACTACACCTATGTTTTTTTATTTTTTTAGAGAATATCACTCAAATTGCCAATCTCAACGTCAAAGATTGGCGAAAGCCCGCTGTCAAAGGGTGCTATTTTCACTCCAAAGCATTCACGGAGCCTATGATGCAGATCACCCAAGTCGCCACGAAAGAGCATGAAGAGGTTTATCGGGTCGAGGACCGGGACTCCGGGCTGCGCGGTTTCATTGCCATTCATTCGACCACGCTTGGCCCGGCTGCGGGCGGGCTCAGGATGCGGGTCTATCGCAGCGAGGACGAGGCGCTAAACGACGTTCTGCGCCTGAGCCGGGGCATGACCTTCAAGAATGCCGCCGCCGGTCTGCCGCTTGGCGGTGGCAAGGCGGTGATCATTGGCGACCCATCAAAGGGCAAGACGCCGGATCTGCTGCGGGCCATGGGGCGCGCGGTCGAGACACTGGCCGGTCGATACTGGACGGCCGAGGATATGGGAATGACGACCGCGGATATGGCGGTTCTGGCCGAGGAAACCGCCTATGTCGCGGGTCTGGCCGGTGGGGCCTATGCAAGTGGCGACCCCTCACCGGTGACTGCGCGGGGCGTTTTCAACGCCGTGCGGCGTGCGGCGAAACACCGGCTTGGCAAAGACAGTCTTGATGGGCTGACCGTTGCCGTACAGGGCCTTGGCAACGTGGGGCGCCATCTCTGCGCCCTGATGCATGGCGACGGCGCACGGCTGATCGTGACCGATATCGACGCAACCCGCGTCGCAGGCGCTGTCGCGGAATGGTCGGCCGAAGCCGTTGCCGAAGACGCGATATACCACGCAGGGGCCGATATCTTCGCCCCCTGCGCCATCGGCGGCATCCTGAATGCCGAAACCATTCCGGCGCTTCGCGTCGCCGTCGTCGCCGGCGGCGCCAACAACCAGCTGGCCACCGATGCGGATGCGGGTCGCCTCGCGGCAAGCGATATCCTTTACGCGCCTGATTTCGTCGCCAATGGCGGCGGCATCATCAATGTCGCGGCTGAAATCCTGAAAATCTCCGACCGCGAAAGCTGGGTCGCGGCCCGGCTTACGGCGCTCGACCGGACAATGGAGGCGATACTGTCCGCCGCAAAGGCGGAGGGGGTGAGCCCGCATCACGTCGCCGAGCGGATCGTGGCCGAGCATATGGCCCGTGCGGCGGCCTGACCCCTTGACGCCCGGCGCGGCCCGGCAGATTTTCGGGCCGTGCCGCGAAGGAGCATTCCGATGAAACTCTCGATTCCCGATATGAGCTGCGGTCACTGCAAGGCGTCGGTGGAACGCACGATCATCGACCTCGACAGCCATGCCGATGTGGTTGTTGACCTGACCGCCCGCACCGCCGAGGTCCGGACCACCGCCCCGGCCGAGGCCGTCCTGACCGTGCTGAAGGCCGAGGGCTATCCGGCGACGATCCTGCGCTGAGGGCCCGGCGATTGCGCCACGGGGGCTATTTGTGCATACTCTGCCCCGCTTGGTGGCGCCAAGACCGGGAAAACCGGCGGCGCAGGTGGGATGGGACGAAGGAATGAGGACAGCACTGATTGCAGCGGCGCTCTGCGCTTTTGCCCCGATGACAGCAACAGCGGGGCCGATCGACAGCGCCTGCCTGAAATCCAACCGGTCAACCAGCCCGATTATCTGTGACTGCATCCAGCGCGTCGCCAATATGACGCTGACCAGTTCCGACCAGCAACTGGCAGCAAAACTCCTGCGAGATCCCGAAAAGGTCCAGGACATCGCGTATTCGAACCGCGCCAGCCACCGTGAATTCTGGGTCCGCTACACGAACTTTGGCGCGGCGGCAGAGCAGGTCTGCGCGAACTGAGCGGTCAGGCCGACCGTGCCAGCGATGTGACAAGCCCATCGGCGGCCAGTTCGATCAGGTCCAAAGCCTGGTCGAAATCGCGTGTATAGTAGGGATCAGGCACCTCATCCGTGCCGCAGGCCGGCGCATTGTCGAGCATGAGGTGAAGCGGCGTGGCATTGCCCCCAGGCCGCAGAGCCGAAAGATCGGCGAGATTTACGCGGTCCATCGCCAGGATAAGGTCGAAATCATCAAAATCCGTCCGACGCACCTGCCGCGCCCTGAGCGGCGCAAGATCATAACCGCGCGCTGCGGCGGCCGCGATCATCGGCGGATAGGGCGGATCGCCGATATGCCAGCCGCCGGTTCCGGCGCTGTCCACACTGACCGCCAGCCCCGCCGCACTGGCCTTGGCGGCAAAAACCGCCTCGGCCGCCGGTGAGCGGCAGATATTGCCGAGACAGACAAAGAGAATGCGCTTCATGCTGGGCCTCCGCTCCCGGCCATGGCAGAAGGAGTGCACGATGTCAAAACCCGACCATATAGTCATCCTGACCGGCGCCGGCATCTCGGCCGAAAGCGGGCTTGGAACCTTCCGCGATGTCGGCGGGATCTGGTCGCGTTATGACTGGCGCGATCTGGCCACGCCCGAAGGTTTCGCCCGAGACCCGGATTTCGTCCTCGATTTCTACAACTGGCGGCGCGAAAAGGTGCGCGCGGTCCAACCCAACCCGGCGCATCTGGCGCTTGCACGGCTCGCCCGGGACTGGCAGGGGCCCGTCACGCTCGTCACGCAGAATGTCGACAACCTGCACGAACAGGCCGGAAGCCCCGAGGTGATCCACATGCACGGCACGCATCTGACCGCGCTCTGCGCCGCCTGCGGCCATCGCTGGCCTGCACCTGAGGTCATGCGGGCCACCGATCCCTGCCCCGAATGCGCACGCCCCCGGGCCCGGCCCGATGTGGTCTGGTTCGGGGAAACGCCCTATCATCTCGACCGGATCGGCGAGGCTCTGACCTGCGCCGGTCTTTTCGTCTCCATCGGCACATCCGGCACAGTCTACCCCGCCGCCGGATTCGCCGCGGCGGCCCGTGCCGCCGGGGCGCGGACGCTGGAGCTAAACCTCGAACCCTCGCAGAACGCGACGGTTTTCGACGAGGCGCGGCATGGCCGGGCGAGCGAGATCGTGCCTGAATGGGTGGCGGAAATGCTTACGGAAAGCTGATCACTTTCTGTCCGCAAATACTCTCGGGGGTGAATGCGCCCGGAACGGGCGCAGAGGGGGCAGACGCCCCCCTGCCCGCCCGCGTCAGGATGCGCCCGCCGCCTCACGCATCGCGGTGAGAAGAGCCGCGACCTCGGCTTCGGTGTTATAATGGCTGACCGACACGCGAATGCAGTCGTCATATCCGAGGGGGGCGAGGATATTGCCGCAATAATGGTCATTGCGACGGATATGGACGCGGATGCCCCGCTCCGCCAGAAACCTCACCAGATCGCCCGACGCCATATTCGCAAGGCGCAATGACACGACGCCTTCGCGTCCCGAAACCGCATCGCCGCCGATCAGCGTGACGCCCGGCAAAGCAACAAGCCCGGCAAGATTTCCGGTGCCGTGGATCATCGCCGTCATCAGGCGCGCCTCATGCCCGGCAATCGCCTTGCCCGCCGCCTCGATCCGGCTCCGCCGGTCGCCACTTGCAGTGAAATGACCGCCAAGCCAGTCGAGATAGGCCACGACATCGGAAAAGGTCGCGTAGCTGCCAGCATCGCGGGTCCCAAGTTCCCACGCATCTGCCGGGCCGCCGACAATCTGTTCCTTGACCAAAGCGGTCAGCCGGTCCGAGGCCCAGCCGACACCGTAGCCATGACGGGAAAAGACCTTGTAGGGCGATACAGCATAGCCATCTGCCAGAACCGCGCCGGTATCGACAGCGCCGTGACTTGCATGCTGGATGCCGTCGACGATGATGAAGCAATCCGGCGCAACCTCCCGGATCGCTGCGGCAATGCCCGCGACATCGACCGACATGCCCGTGACCGGCGAGGTATGAACGATGGTCGCGACCCTGAGGTCAGGCGTGAGATGGGCACGATAGGCCGCCGGCCCCACCGTCCCGGTCGCATCGTCATGCACGACGCGGATATGGGGTCTGCCCGTCACCTCAGACCAGCGCGCCATGGCGCTGGCCGAAGCCGGGTGTTCGAGGGTGGAGCCGAGCATCACACCGCCCTTTTCGGCCCCGAGAGAAGCGGTGCGGATCAGCCGGAACAACACCTCGGTCCCGCTTTCGCCGACAAAGACCCGGCCACGATTGGCATTGAAGAACAAAGCCATATCGGCCTTGCCCTTCGTAATCGCAGCCATCAATGCCGCCGAGGCCGGATTGTCGCGGCCCTGATTGTCAGGATAGCCCGCATAGGCCGCTGAAGTCTCAATCACCGATTTCAGCCGCAGCGCGCCGCCGGCATTCTCGAAAAAGATGCGTGGACCTTCGAAGGGACAAGCCTCGACATGGGCGAAACGCGCCCGCACTTCTTCCATCAATCCCGGCTTATCGGCGATCATCCCTGCTCTCCCGCTTTTCGGCCAATTGGGCGCGTCCGGGCGGGGAGGTCAAGCCCGACCGGTCGCGTTCAGCGGAAAGCCGGGCCGTGGGACCAGATCGTGAGCGACCAGCGTTCGCCCGCCGTAACCGGCGTAACGCGGTGCAGGACAAAGCTCGGGAAGACGGTCGCCGTGCCACGCCCTGTCCCGGCGGCATGGATATTGGCGTCGGGCATAAGTTCCAGCACGCCGCCGGAATAGGCATCCTGCTCGGAGAGTTGAACCACCATCGTCAGCTTTCGCCGTGCGGCGACGGCCCCCATGCCGATATCGGAATGCCAGTCGAAATGCCCCTCGCGCTCAGCCCCGTAACGCGCGACCTGCGCGCTTTCGGCGAATTCGGTCAGCGCGAAATCGAACGCCTCGCGATTGGCGCGGGCGACAATCTGAATGATGCGGTCCATGACCCATTCCGCCCCCTCACGCTCATCGAGCCATGCCAGATCGGCGCGGCGGATATTGTGATCGGAGGTGTTGCGGACGAGCCCGGCATCATCCAGCGGCGCGGCGCTTGCAAGCGCGATGATCCGGTCGCATTCCGCGGGATCGAAAGCGTCGGGCAGAGAATAGGGGGTAAACATGGGCGGGTCGCCTGAGTCAGGATTCGGAGTTGCCCCCCGATGGCGCGGTACAGCACAAAAGTCCATGTTCTGCGCGACGGCAATGTCGCTTTTGGCATTCGGACCCGGGGCAAATCCGCGCGGGACCGCGTCAAAGCCGCCCGCCACCCCGTTTCTGCGACATCATCGCCGCCACCTCGGCGTCCGGCACCGCCTCGGAAGCATAGGTGAATGTGCCCGCCTCCATAACCTCCCTACCTGCCCGTATCAGCGCGCCGAGCGCGGCACGGGCAAAAGAGCCACCGGTGCTGATGCGCCCGACCCCGGCCCCGGAGAGATCGGCGACTGTATGGTTCGGCCCCGACAGGCCCATCACGACATTGACCGGCCTGTCCACCTCTCGGCACACCGTTCGGATCGCTTCCAGATCAGGCAGCCCCGGCGCATAGAGCACATCCGCCCCCGCCTCGGCGAAGGCCTGCAGGCGGGCAATCGTGTCGTTCAGGTCGGGCCGTCCGTAAAGGAAATTCTCAGCCCGGGCTGTCAACAGGAACGACCGCCCGCGCGTGGCCTCTGACGCCGCACGGATCCGGTCGACCGCCAGCCCGAAGGGGTGGATCGGATCATCCGGATCTCCGGTCGCATCCTCGATCGCACCGCCGACAAGGCCCCGCTCGGCCGCCATGATCACGGTTTCGGCCACCGTCTCGGGCGCGGGCCCGAAACCGTCCTCAAGATCGGCGCTGACCGGCAGGTCGGTGGCGGCCGCGATGGCAGCGGCATTGGCCAGCACCTCATCGCGGGTAAGTGCGGCAAACGAATCCCGTTTTCCGACCGAAAACGCATACCCCGCGCTTGTCGTTGCAATCGCCTCATATCCCAATATGGTCAGGATCATCGCGGACCCCGCATCCCAAGCGTTGGGCATCACGAACGCCCCTGCCCGTTCATGCATTGCCCGGAACCTATCGAACTTACTTTTACGGCCCGGCATTCTGCCCCTCCTCGTCCATCAAACCAAGAACATAATAGGAACATCTTTATCACACGGCAATCGCGTCCCGCCGATGACGCGAGGTTCCTCAAGACGGCCATAGTTTCGCCGTTTACAGATTGGATACAACTTCACAACAAACTGGCCGAGAGACGCGCAGATGTCGACCAAATGGACTATGATCACCGGTGCCTCCGAGGGGCTGGGCGTGGAATTCGCGCGCCTTGCGGCGGCCGAAGGGCGTGACCTGATCCTCGTCGCGCGTCAGGCCCAAAAGCTGGAACGTATGGCTGATGAGTTGCGCGCCAGGCACAATGTCGCCATCGAGGTGCTGCCGATCGACCTTTCGGACCCGAAGGCGGTTGAGGCCCTGTGGCGCCGGGCCGAGATGCGCCGCCATATCGACATCCTCGTGAACAACGCCGGGCTTGGTTATAACGGCCCTTTCACCGGCGTCGATTTCACCCGTGAGATGTCCTCAATCATGGTCAATGTGACGGCCCTCACAATACTGACCAAACGCGCGGTTGCGCACATGACCCGACAGGGCGGCGGACGCATCCTGAATGTGGGCTCCGCAGCCGGATTCATGCCGGGGCCGAACATGGCGGTCTACCACGCGACCAAGGCCTATGTGCTGTCGCTGACCGAGGCCGTGTCCGAAGAGCTGCGCGGCAGCCCGGTCACGGTGACGGCGCTTTGCCCCGGCGCAACGGTCACCAATTTCGCCAAGGATGCGCAGATGGAGGGAATCAAGCTCTTCAAGGCGTTGCCGCCTGCTTCAGCCAAACGCGTTGCGAAAGCGGGCTGGAAGGCGATGAAAAAGGGCAAGCGGATTCGCGTGACCGGCCTTCAGAACAAATTTTTCGCCTTTGCGCCACGGTTCGCGCCGCGCTTTCTCGTGCCCCGGATCGCTGCATTGTTCCTGAAATAGAACCGCCGGACCCGCGTTAGCGCCACCACGTTTGCATGGGCCGCGCGAAGCGCCTAGAAGCCGGGATCAGGATTTGATCCATGGGTTTCAGCATTCCGGCGGAGGTAGACATGTCGCGGCAAAAACAGGCAGAACAGATGCGGTCGGGCAAGGGTTTCATCGCGGCCCTGGACCAGAGCGGCGGCTCCACCCCGAAGGCCCTGAAACTCTACGGCATTGGCGAAAGCGCCTATTCGAATGACGCCGAGATGTTCGGGCTCATCCACCAGATGCGCGCCCGCATCGCCACGTCGCCCGCCTTCACCGGCGAGCGCGTGATCGGCGCGATCCTGTTCGAAAAGACCATGGACAGCGAGATCGGCGGCAAGCCCTCGGCGACCTTTCTTTGGGAAGATCGCGGCGTGGTTCCATTCCTGAAGATCGACAAAGGACTTGAGGAGGCCAAGGACGGCGTGAAGCTGATGAAGCCCATTGACGGCCTCAACGCTCTCCTGAGCCGCGCGGTCAAGGCAGGTATCTTCGGAACCAAGGAACGCTCGGTCATCGACGCGGCCAACCCGGCGGGTATTGCGGCCATTGTGGCGCAGCAATTCGATCTGGGTCGTCAGGTGCTGGCCCATGGCCTCGTGCCGATCATCGAACCCGAGGTCACGATCTCCATCGCCGACAAGGCCGAGGCCGAGGACATCCTGCTGGCGGAACTGAAAAAGCATCTCGACGCGCTGCCCGCCGACCAGCAGGTGATGCTGAAACTAACCCTGCCGACCAAGGCCAATCTTTACAAGCCGCTGGTCGATCATCCGCGCGTGATGCGGGTCGTGGCTTTGTCGGGCGGTTACAGCCGCGATGAGGCGAACGCGCTTCTGGCCCAGAATACAGGCATGATCGCCAGCTTCAGCCGCGCCCTGACCGAGGGGCTTTCGGCGCAGCAATCGGACGCGGAATTCAACGCGGTTCTGGATACCACGATCCAGTCGATCCGAGACGCCTCGGTCGCAGGTTGATCGGGCAAAAACCCGCAAAAACCTTGGGAAAATCGCGAAGGGGGATTCCCTTCGCGAATCACCTGTGCAATGATTCGCGAACCCGCCCGCAAGAGGCGGTGAAACGAGGCAGAGCATGAATGCACCCCGCAAACGCCCGGCCCTTGCCATGGCGCTGTATCTGATGACGGCGTCCGCGCTTGGCTTCTACTTCACCTTTGCCGCAGTGCAGGGTGACTTCGGCGTGTTCCGGCGGGTGCAGGCGACGGCCGAACGGGACGCTCTTATCGCCGAGCGCGACCGGCTGAAATCCGAGGTCGCGCGAATGGCAAACCTGACCCGCCGCCTGTCCGACACCTATCTCGATCTAGACCTTTTAGATGAACGCGCCCGGGACGTCCTTGGCCTCGTGCGCGCCGACGAGATCGTCATTCACTAAGGCATCCAGGCAGAGCACGCCTTTCATCACTTTCTGTCGAAAAATACTCCGGGGGTCCGGGGGTGGAACCCCCGGCGGGTCGGATCGCCACGGCGGTCCGATATTGCGGCTGCCGCGCACAAATATTTCTCGCGATTCAATCGCTGTTGCGCTATAAGATAGTTTAACGTTGAACTACTTTCTCGCCATTGGGAGGTTCTCGGCATGGCCGCAAGAAAAAGCGCCGCGAAATCAAATACATCGAAAGAAGAATTGCTCACCTATTACCGTGAGATGCTGCTCATCCGCCGATTCGAGGAAAAGGCGGGCCAGCTTTACGGCATGGGCCTGATCGGCGGTTTCTGCCACCTCTATATCGGGCAGGAGGCGGTTGTCGTCGGGTTAGAGGCAGCGGCCGAAGAGGGCGACAAGCGCATCACCTCCTACCGCGACCACGGCCATATGCTGGCCTGCGGCATGGACCCCAAGGGCGTCATGGCCGAACTGACGGGCCGTGAGGGCGGCCTTTCAAAAGGCAAGGGTGGCTCCATGCACATGTTCTCGAAAGAGAAGCATTTCTATGGCGGCCACGGCATCGTCGGCGCCCAGGTGCCCTTGGGTGCCGGTCTCGCCTTTGCTGACAAGTACAAAGACAACAAACGCGTGACCTTCGCCTATTTCGGTGATGGTGCCGCGAACCAGGGCCAGGTTTATGAGACCTTCAACATGGCGGCCCTGTGGAAGCTGCCGGTGATCTTCGTGATCGAGAATAACCAGTATGCGATGGGCACGGCGCAGAAGCGCTCCACCTCGACGCCCGAACTTCACACCCGCGGCCTCGCCTTCGGTATCCCGGGTGAGACGGTCGACGGTATGGACGTTCTGGCGGTGAAGGCCGCGAGCGAGAAGGCCACTGAACACTGCCGCGCAGGCAAGGGCCCCTACATCCTCGAGATCATGACCTACCGCTATCGCGGCCATTCGATGTCGGACCCGGCCAAGTACCGGACCCGCGAGGAAGTCCAGAAGATGCGCGATGAACGCGACCCGATCGAACATGTGCGCGAACTGCTTTTGCAGGGCAAACATGCGACCGATGACGACCTGAAGGCCATCGACAAGGAGATCAAGGCCGTCGTCAACGAGGCCGCCGAGTTTTCCAAGACCAGCCCGGAACCGTCGCTCGACGAGCTCTGGACCGACATCTACGCGTAAGGGGGACACGCATATGGCTACCGAAATTCTCATGCCCGCGCTTTCCCCGACGATGGAGGAAGGTAAGCTTGCGAAATGGCTGGTGAAGGAGGGCGATACAGTGTCGTCCGGCCAGATCCTGGCCGAGATTGAAACCGACAAGGCGACGATGGAATTTGAGGCGGTCGATGAAGGTGTCGTCGGCCGCATCCTCGTCGCCGAGGGCACCGAAGGCGTGAAGGTTAATACGCCCATCGCGGTGCTGGTTGAGGAAGGCGAAAGCGCAGATGCAGCACCGGCCGCTGCCGCCGCTCCGGCGGCTGAGGCCCCTGCCCCCGCTCCCGCCGTTGCGGCGCCCGCAGCAGCCGCACCCGCAACGCCGAAAGCGGACACCTCGCCCGACTGGCCGGCAGGCACAGCGATGAAAACCATGACCGTGCGCGAGGCTCTGCGCGAGGCCATGGCCGAAGAGATGCGCCGCGATCAGGACGTCTATCTGATGGGCGAGGAAGTCGGCGAATATCAGGGCGCCTACAAGATCAGCCAGGGGCTCTTGGACGAGTTCAGCGACAAGCGCGTGATCGACACGCCGATCACCGAACACGGCTTTGCCGGGATCGCGGTCGGTTCCGCCTTTGGCGGCCTGAAGCCCATCGTCGAGTTCATGACCTTCAACTTCGCGATGCAGGCGATCGACCACATCATCAACTCGGCCGCAAAGACGCTCTACATGTCGGGTGGCCAGATGGGGTGTCCGATTGTCTTCCGGGGCCCGAACGGCGCGGCGGCCCGCGTGGCTGCCCAGCACAGCCAGGACTACGCCGCATGGTACGCACAGATCCCCGGCCTGAAAGTCGTGCAGCCCTATTCGGCGGCTGACGCCAAGGGCCTCTTGAAATCGGCGATCCGCGATCCGAACCCGGTCATCTTCCTTGAGAATGAGATCCTCTATGGCCGCTCCTTCGAGGTGCCGGATATGGACGATTTTACAATCCCCTTCGGCAAGGCCAAGATCTGGCGCGAAGGCACGGATGTGACGCTGGTATCGTTCGGCATCGGTATGACCCACACGCTGGACGCGGCCGACAAGCTCGCCGCCGAGGGGATCAGCGCCGAGGTGATCGATCTTCGGACGCTGCGCCCCATCGACTACGACTCGGTCATCGCCTCCGTCATGAAGACCAACCGCTGTGTAACGGTCGAGGAAGGCTGGCCCGTCGCGTCAATCGGCAACCACCTCTCTGCAGTGATCATGGAACGCGCGTTCGACTACCTCGACGCGCCCGTAATCAACTGCACGGGCAAGGACGTGCCGATGCCCTACGCGGCGAACCTCGAAAAACACGCGCTGATCACCTCGGACGAGGTCGTGGCGGCGGTCAAGCAAGTCACCTACCGGTAAGGAGACCGAGACATGGCAACCGAAATTCTGATGCCCGCTCTGTCACCGACGATGGAGGAAGGCACGCTCGCGAAATGGCTGGTGAAGGAGGGCGATACCGTGTCCTCCGGCGACATCCTGGCCGAGATCGAGACCGACAAGGCGACGATGGAGTTCGAGGCGGTCGATGAGGGGATCGTTGGCCGCATCCTCGTCGCCGAAGGGACGGCGGGTGTGAAGGTAAACACCCCCATCGCCGTTCTGGTTGAGGAAGGTGAAAGCGCCGATGCGGCCCCCGCCCCGGCAGCGGCACCTGCTGCGGCCGCCCCCGCCCCGGCTGCGGCCGCGCCGACGGCTGCAGCACCGGCACCAGCCCCCGCCGCACCGAAACCGGACGGCAAGCGTGTGATCGCCTCGCCGCTCGCACGCCGGTTGGCAAAGGAAAAGGGCATCGACATCGCGACCCTGACCGGCTCCGGCCCGCATGGGCGGATCGTCAAGGCCGATGTCGAGGGTGCGAGCGCGGCGCCGAAGGCCGCGGCCCCTGCGGCGGCACCGGCAGCCGCCCCTGCGGCTCCGGCGGCAGCTCCTGCCGGGCCGTCGGCCGATATGGTTGCGCGGATGTACGAGGGCCGGGAATATGAGGAAATCCCGCTCGACGGCATGCGCAAGACCATCGCGGCCCGGCTGACCGAGGCCAAGCAGACGATCCCGCATTTCTACCTGCGTCGTGAGGTGCAGCTTGATGCACTGATGAAGTTCCGCGGTCAGCTCAACGCCCAGCTCGAAGGGCGCGGCGTAAAACTGTCGGTCAACGACTTCATCATCAAAGCCTGCGCGCTGGCGCTGCAGGATGTGCCCGATGCCAATGCGGTCTGGGCGGGCGACCGGATGCTGAAACTGAAACCTTCAGACGTGGCCGTCGCGGTCGCCATCGAGGGCGGCCTCTTCACGCCGGTTCTGAAGGATGCGCACCAGAAGACAATCTCAGCACTTTCGGCGGAAATGAAGGACCTCGCGACCCGGGCGCGGAACCGCAAGCTCGCCCCCCACGAATATCAGGGTGGCAGCTTCGCGATTTCCAACCTTGGCATGATGGGGATCGAAAATTTCGACGCGGTCATCAACCCGCCGCATGGCGCGATCCTTGCCGTCGGCGCGGGCATCAAGAAGCCGGTCGTGAAGGCGGATGGAGAGATTGGCGTCGCAACCGTGATGTCGATGACGCTTTCGGTCGATCATCGGGTCATCGACGGCGCGCTCGGCGCCGAGCTTCTGAAAGCCATCGTCGGCTATCTCGAAAGCCCGATGTCGATGCTGGCCTGATCTGACGGGCGGGAGGTCACACTCCCGCCCCTCGCACCATGGGCGGCCAATCCAGATGACCCGGATTCTCGTTCTTCATACCGGTGGCACCGTCGGCATGGCGCATGGCCCTAATGGCCTCGCGCCTCAGCCGGGGCTTGTGGAGGAAGCGCTTATCCGCCTCGCACCACCCAAGCTCGATCTGACGATTCATAGTTTTGACCCATTGATCGACAGCGCCGAAATGGGACCTGCGATCTGGAACCGGCTGATCGACCGGATCACGGAATGGTCGGGGGACGGCATCATCATCACCCACGGCACCGATACGATGGCCTTCACCGGTGCTGCCCTGTCTGGGGCACTGCCGGGATTGCCGATCCCCGTCGTTCTGACCGGTTCGATGAAGCCCCTCGGGGTGCCGGGGGACGCCGAGTCCAACCTCATTCTGGCACTCGATGCCGTCAGCGGAGCGGCCCCGGGCGTCTGGCTTGCCTTCGCCGGGCGCATTCTGACGGGCGCGTCCGTGGTAAAGCACCATTCTTCCGCGCCCGATTCCTTTCGCGAGACGCAAGCTGCGGTGCCGATGCGTGGTTCCTTCGCACCAAGACACTTTCCTGATCGCAAGCTCGCCATCCTGACTCTCGCCCCGGGCTTCGGGGCTGCGGTCGATGCATTGGGCGCAGCCCTTGAACACCTCGATGGGGCCATCCTCAGGGTCTTCGGTGCCGGTACCATGATGCAGGACCCGAAGCTGCTGTCGGTGCTCGCTGCCGCAACCGGACGTGGCTGCCGGATCGTTGCCGTAAGTCAATGCGAACGCGGAGGGCTTACCCCCGGCGCCTATGCCGCCGGAGAAGCATTGTGGGCGTCAGGAGTTGAAAACGGCGGCACGAAGACAGCCGAACGCGCGCTCGCCGATCTCTGGCTCGACCTCTGACGCCAAAGCGGGGTCAGACGCCGTCGTCGATGATCTGATCCATCGTCAGCGCGGGCTGCTCGCAGCCAGCCTCACCCACGACACGCGCGGGTACGCCCGCGACGGTGGTGCACTTCGGCACTTCGTGCAGCACGACAGACCCCGCCGCGATGCGAGAGCAGTCGCCCACCTTGATATTGCCGAGGATCTTTGCGCCCGCTCCGATCAGCACACCATTGCCAATCTTCGGATGACGGTCGCCATCTTCCTTGCCGGTGCCGCCAAGCGTCACCGAGTGCAGCATCGAAACGTTGTCACCAACCACAGCCGTCTCGCCAATAACGATGGAATGCGCGTGGTCGATCATAATCCCCTTGCCCACGACGGCGCCGGGATGAATGTCGACACCAAAGACTTCACTCACGCGCATCTGCACAAAATAGGCCAGATCGCGCCGTCCGGTCTGCCACAACCAGTGGCCGATCCGGTAGCACTGAACTGCCTGAAATCCCTTGAAAAAAAGCACCGGCTGCAGGAACCGGTGGCAGGCCGGGTCGCGGTCATAGACCGCGACGATATCGGCACGCGCTGACTGCCCGATTTCGGGATCAGCGGCATAGGCCTCGTCGGCAATCTCGCGCAGGATCTGCTCGCTCATCTCGCCGGAGGCAAGCTTCAGGGAGAAGCGGTAGGCGAGCGCGCGCTCCAGCGAGGGGTGATGCAGAAGGCTGGAATGTATGAGCCCGCCCAAAAGCGGCTCATCGCGAACCGCCGCACGGGCCTCTTCGCAAATATGCGACCAGACCGGATCGACCTGAGCAACCTTACGTTTCGTTTCCGCCATGACGGTGCCCTCCGCTTGCAGACCCTTTATAGCAGATAGAGATAGGGCGCAAAACCGGAAGAGGAAAGGCAATGGATCATCAAGTTTTGCGATGCTTCCAATCAAGCAGTGTTTCAATCACCGCTGCCATCGCTTCCAGATAGCGCAGATCCGACAGAAACGGCTCAGTGACTTTGGCAGCTTTGCCCATGACAGCCCCGGCAAGACTGCCATTCCCCCAAGAAGGATGCGACCGACCCGTATGCTTGCGATACAGGTCCGCCGCATGGGCGCATTCCAGAACCCGGCGTATCTCAGAAACACGGCACGCAGGCGGCAGATCGACAACCGCCCTTGCCACCGCAACTACATCGCCATGGATGACCTGCCGCATGTCCTCACAGATCCGGCAAGGCGAGTTCTATGTAGTGGACGGCGATGCGGACTTCTCCTCCCGAAAAATCTCCACCCTCGGCATCAAGCTGCATCGCCTCGGGCACATAAAATGTCGTGGGCTGCCCCAGCAAACCGCGTGCCCAGGACCCGGCAGACAAGCCAAGGCCCGAGCCATAGCGCCCAACGGCCCCGGGATTGCCCAACGCCCACCCCGTCAGAGTTCCGGTAATGTCGGTGATCACCCGTGCAGTGGCCCCTAACACAACGGCATTCGACGGGATAATGATCGCACTCGTCGAAACCGTTCCAGCGGTTATTACGTGGTCGATTTCCGCCACTTTCATGGCAAGGCCCGCGTTATTGGGCGACAACGTCGCCATCCCCGCCCGCCACGCGGCACCGTCAAATAGCGCCGAGCCACCCTCATCGAGGATCGTTGCCGACCAGCCACGTTTTGGGTCAACGAACTCCCAGCCACCGTTCGTGCCGATGGCAATCTTGCCGTCCTGCCCGGACCACTCATTGACTGCGCCAACCGGCACACCAAAGCAGGCCCCGTCGATGACGACCGCCGGTGGCAGGGCCATGCTCTTGGAGATCAGCACAAGTTGCACAAGCCCATCGAGCCGAGTCATCGCCTCGTTCACGGTCACATGTTTCTGCGCTTGCGCCGGTTGCAAAAGTGGCAGGCCAAGCTGGTTGGTATTAGACATCGACAGTAATCCTCCTGAAGGGCCCGGGCCCGAACGCATCCGACAATTGGGCCACATGAATTTCGAACGGTGCGGTCACGGCGTCGGCGGCCTGCATCGCCGCCGTGTAGGTCCAGTTTGGTTGCGCCACGAAGACCTCACGCCGGATCAAGCTGCTTTCGACGATCCGCACGAGATACCGCTCAAGCGCCTCGCCCAGCGGCACGTCGAACCCTGACCAACTATCCCCGTCAAGGCGTGTACGGCGGACCCAGCTTACGCCCAGATCGCCCATCAGATCGCGCGCAGCCCGCAGATGCGCGGGCGACAGCGGTCTGAGGCCGATCCCGGAAAACGCCTCCACCCGATGAATGTAGGATGGGTCGTCATAGGCGCGCGTCGATGGGCCGATCCGGTAGTTTCGCGCCAGATCGCGTGCAGCCAAGGCCATATCGATCTGCTTCGGCGCACCGTTCATCAGCACGACATAGGACCCGATGGGCCATGTCACAGGTGCGACCGCATCGGTCCCCGCCTGTCCCCTGAGCCGCATTGAAAGGTCATAGATGTCTGGACCGACCAGCACCGCATCGGCAAATTGGAACACTTCCCAATTGCCCGGCGAGCCATCTCCGATCGCCATTACGTTGGCCCCGTTCAAAAGCTGGTCGCGACTGACCGAACTCAGATCACCCCCCGACACCCTGACACGCAGAGGCAGCCCACGGTCCCAAAGCCCGGGCGCGGCCGCATCCAGAACCGTTTCCGTCTCTCCGATTACCGCACGGGTCGAAATCAAACGGTTCAGCACATATCCCGCATCGCTGTCGGACGAATAGACCGCCGCCGAGCCCGGCCAAGGCACCGCGGTGACGGCCAGATGCGGCGCATGGGGTATTTCCTGCCCGGTGAGCAGGGGCAGATCCATGAAGAGCGGAAAGACCGGGACCGGCGCGGCGAATGAACGCGGCGTTGCGCGCTCCTCGGCCTCGTCGGACGGCTCGTAGACCGCCGGCTCCACCCTCACGGCTTCCAGTGAAATGGCACCCGCCTGCTCAACCCGGTCGATTCGGTAACGCCCCGCCCCGCCGAGGTTGACAACATCACCTACCCCGAGATGGCCCAGCGACGGCGGCAGCGCAAACCGCGCGCCATCCCGCGCCACCCGCGCCTCGGCCAGCCAGCGCTCGACGATCCGCTGCCCCTCCGACCGGGTCAGCGCCAGCACAAGTTCCGTTTGCGCGATGCCCAGCGCCCCTTCATCCGGATAGATCGCCTCGACGGAACGCGCCTCATAATCGCCCTCTGACTCGACATAGTTCAGCCGCACACGGCCCGCGATTTCGGCCTCGGTCGCGCGCACGGTCTCGATCCAACCGTCTGTTTCCTCGCTTACGGCAAGCTCGTCCGCACCGATGGACGCCCTGACCACGCCGTTCCGCATCCGGAAACGCATCAGGCCATCCCGCTCCAGCGCCTCGAACCCATAAGCCAGCATCAGTGGTTGTAATGCCGACCGCCCCGTCGTCACATCCGCCACCGAATAACCCCGGACAAGGCCGTAAAGCCCGTCTACATCGATATCGGTCAGCTCAGAACGGGCACAGATTTCAGCCACCACACTCGACAAGGGCTGGGCCGAAACCCGGCCATTCATCCAATGGCCACGGGCATAGTTCTCGCCATCCGTCCAGAGATCGGTATTCGCCGGAAAATAGGGAAACGGCCGGACATCCCATGCCCAGACATGCGCCCGGTCCATGTCGATCATCGGCCCGCCATATTTGGTCGAGACCGGGTTTCGTACTGGGTCGCGCCAATAATCGATGACCGCGCGCAGATACTGCATCTGGATCAGGTCGTCGCGCCGGCCATTGGAATAAGCCGGCAGGCTCGACTCCGAGGATTTCGGGTCGAGAAACTTGTTCGGCTCGTTCGTGCCCTTGTCGATGGCCGCGCATCCGAACTCATCGGCCCAAGCCGCATCAAACTGCGGACCCCGAAGCGAGTCCGGACTGAAGGCAGAATAGACCTCCGCCACCGCCCCGTTCGGCCAGACGAGCCTCTTGCGGGTTGCCTCCCAGACCGGCCGCCGGTCGGGTGGCGAACAGGCCAGAATGCCGCTCTCGCCAAAGACCATCACTTCGCGAACCTGATCCACGGTCTCGCCCAGCAAAGCGGCCCGCCGCGCCCGGCCGTTGTCCAATGGCCGCGGCCCCTCGAGCTGCGCCCGCACCCATTCCGCCCCGGCGCGGGTCTTACCCGCGCCGCGCCCGCCCATGATGACCCAGCTTTTCCAGGCGCCTTCCGGCGGCAACTGATGCGGCAGCGCCCAGAACTCGAAAAGCCAGGGCAGCGCCATTAGCGCCTCGTCGCTCAAGCCCTCAAGAAACTCATCCACCATCTCCGGCGTCGCGGAGGCGAGCCAGGCGGCGGCTGATCTCATCGCGGGCCGCGTCGAGGTCGAGCGCGTAGTCGTAAGCGACTCCGTCTTCAAGTTTGTCGAGTTTCGCAACTTTCGCCCTTTCCTCGAACACCATCAAAAGCGCCTGCCGCAGATCCTTGTAGGACCGCGTGGCCTCTTTCAGGTCGTCGAACTGGTCCTGTTTGATCCGGTCCATCGCCGCGTTGATCTCGCCGACGACCAAACCCAGTAGCCCCATGGCCTGATCGACCAGAGGTTCAACCTTCGGCCCTTCGGCCGTATTCCCTGTTGTCATTAAGTCCAGACCGCCTCTCATGCAGGTCCCGCACGAGCGAAATGAAAAAGCGGCCCTGGGGTCGCCCCCGGCCGCTTGCCCACTTCTTCTAGCATGCCCGAAGGTATACCCGGGACCGCTCGGATAGTCAAGAAAAACTGTATTATCAGATAGTTAACATAAAGTGCGCACGACTATCCAAAGTCGAAGTTCAAGAGTAAGGTGGGTTTAAACCCACCTTACCGATCTGAACTGGGTTCAGTTCCCCGACCCCTGCTCCGCTTCAATCGCCCGCCACTTGGCGACATTCGCGTTGTGTTCATCGAGCGTCTCGGCAAAGGCATGGCCGCCCGTACCGTCGGCAACGAAGAACAGGAACGGTGTGTCGTCCGGGTTCAACGCGGCGGCAATGCTCTCGCGCCCCGGATTGGCGATGGGGGTGGGTGGCAGCCCGTCGATCACATAGGTGTTGTAGGGCGTGCGACCGCGCAGCTCGCTCTGACGCAGCCCGCGCCCCAGCACACCCTGCCCTTTGGTGATCCCGTAGATCACCGTCGGGTCGGTCTGCAGCTTCATCCCCTGATCCAGCCGGTTCAGGAAGACGCTCGCCACCCGGCCCCGCTCCTCGGGAACCCCGGTCTCCTTCTCGACGATGGAGGCCATGATCAACGCCACCTCTGGACTGTCGTAGGGCAGGCCATCTGCCCGCTCAGCCCAGAGATCGGCCAGAACCGCATCCTGCCGCCGTTGCATCTCGGCCAGCAGTTCAGCGCGCGAAGCCCCCCGCACAACCTCATAGCTGTCCGGAGCGAGTTTTCCTTCGGCGGGCAATTCACCCGGCTCACCTGACAGGAACTCCGCCCGTTTCAACGCTTCCACGATCTGCCAGCTTGTCGCGCCCTCCGCCAGCGTGATGCGGAACCGCACCGCCGGGTCTTCGGCCCGTTCGACATAGGCGTCGGGCGCGGCCTCCTCTGCCGGATCGAACTTTGCCACTTCCTCGTAACGGTTCGTAACCGGATCAAGCTCTCGCACCACGACATCGGCCCCGTTGACACCGATGCGGAAATTCACTTCCGTCCCGCAGGTCGACTGTCCGCTGCCGGTCAGCGCCTCTACGATCCCGGCCATCGACGCCTTGGGCGGGATCAGGAACGAACCCGCCTTCAGACTGCCCGCCTTGTTTTCATAATCGGCACCGACCCGAAAGATATAGGCGGAAGTCACCGCCCCCTGCCCGGCCAGATCGGCGGCGACACCGCGCAGGTTCGCGCCGCTTTCTACCCGGTAACAGATCGCCTCGGCCAGGGGCCCCGGCCCTTTATACTGCTGCTGCCCCCAGGCGACCAAAGCCGCCGCCGCCACCAGCAACACAATGGCGATGGTCAGAAAGTTCGAGGCGATATTGCGCCACATCAGCCCGTCACCCGGCCAACGACGAGCGAAGCATTGGTGCCACCAAAGCCGAAGGAGTTTGACAGCGCCACATTGATCTCACGCTTCACCGCCTTGTTCGGGGCAAGATCCAGCTTCGGTTCCACCGCCGGATTGTCGAGGTTGATCGTCGGCGGCGCCACCTGATCGCGAATGGCGAGAATGCAGAAGATCGCCTCTACCGCGCCCGCCGCCCCCAGAAGGTGACCGATGGCGGACTTGGTCGAAGACATCGTCGCCTTCGCCGCTGCATTGCCCATCAGCCGTTCGACCGCGCCAAGCTCGATCGTGTCGGCCATGGTCGAGGTGCCATGGGCGTTGATGTAATCGATCTGGTCGGGGGTCACGCCTGCCCGCTTCAGCGCCGCCGACATGGAACGGAAGCCCCCGTCGCCGTCCTCCGATGGCGCCGTGATGTGATAGGCATCGCCCGACAGGCCATAACCCAGCACCTCGGCATAGATCTTCGCGCCGCGCGCCTTGGCGTGTTCGTATTCCTCCAGCACGACCACACCCGCGCCCTCGCCCATCACAAACCCGTCGCGATCGGCGTCATAGGGGCGAGAGGCCTTGGTCGGGTCGTCGGCGCGCTTCGTGGACAGGGCCTTGCAGGCGTTGAAGCCGGCAATCCCAATCTCGCTGATCGGGTTCTCGGCGCCACCTGCCAGCATCACATCGGCATCGCCCCACTGAATCAGCCGCGCCGCATCGCCGATGGCATGGGCACCGGTCGAACAGGCGGTCACGACCGCATGGTTCGGCCCCTTGAAGCCATAGCGGATTCCCACCTGCCCCGAAATGAGGTTGATGAGTGAACCCGGAATGAAGAAGGGCGAAACCCGCTTCGGGCCGCGCTCCTTGATCAGCACGGCGGTCTCGGCAATCGACGACAGCCCGCCGATCCCCGACCCGATCATGACCCCGGTGCGCAACCGGCTTTCCTCGTCCTCGGGCATCCAACCGGCATCCTTCACCGCCATATCCGCGGCGGCTATGCCGTAAAGGATGAAGTCATCGACCTTGCGGCGCTCTTTCGGCTCCATCCAGTCATCGGGATTGAACGTACCATCGCTGCCGTCACCGAAGGGGATCTCACAGGCATAGGTGGTCACCACATTCGCGGTATCGAACCGCGTGATCGGCCCAGCGCCCGATTGCCCGGCAATCAGCCGCTTCCACGTCTCCTCGACGCCACAGGCCAACGGTGTGACCATACCCAGTCCGGTGACAACAACCCGCCTCATCGCGTTCCCCAACTCAGTTTGTATCCGGAGTTAGATATACGGCTCTGGCCGGGGCGGGCAAGGCCCGTTCCAGAAAGGGCAGCGGGCCGTTGCCGGTCAGATGAACTCGGCCACATGCGCGGTGTCGGGCCGCGCCTCACGCAGGGCATCCTTGAGATTCACGGTTTTATTGAACAGCGCCCGGCTTATCATCGCACCGGACACCTCGCCCAGAAGCCTCAGCCGAGACACGTCATCGACCGTCCTGACGATGCCGCTCGCGATGACCGGGATCTTCGTCCGTTCCGCAATGCGAGAGACAACGCCCAGCGCAGCATCGGCATCGCCGATGTCGTAATCGATATCGGTCACGACCACGGCGGCAAAAGGTGTTCCCTTGAATGCATCAATGAAGGCTTCGGGCGCGTATGAGCTTTCCGTCTTCCAGCCATGGGTCAGGACATGACCTTTCCAGACGTCGATCGACAGGACGATCTGATCAGGGTGATGGAACGCGATCTCCTTCACCAGATGCGGATTCTGAGCGGCGAGTGTCGACACCACGATCCGTCCCGCCCCGAGATTGATCCATTCCTCAATTCTGTCGCGCGTGCGGAATCCGCCGCCAAGCTGCACTGGCAGACCGGCATCCCGGATGATTTTCAGAATCAGATCGCGGTTCTTGGTGCTGCCCGCCATCGCATCCAGATCGGTGACATGCATCCACTCTGCGCCCGCATGTGCGAATTCCTTCGCCTTTTCAACAGGATCAACATGCCAGATGGACGGCTCTTCAAGCCTGCCGCGATGCAGACTCACGCAGCGGCCGTTTTGAATCTCGATCGTTGGATAGATGATCATCTAGCGCCTCCATGTTGATATTGCACAGAAAAATCCTCCGTGCAGACTGGGCGGTCGCCTCATATCCGGGGCGCTGCCCTTCCTTCGATGTTAGGTCTGTTTGCGCTAAACCCAAAGGCGATTCCGACGTTTTTGAAAAAATCGCGCCACGTAGCCTCTATCGGCGCCAGCCAAGGACGGCCTGCAACATGACCACGAGGGCCGCCGCGACACAGATCCAGCCGAAGAACCAGAACCGGCCCGCCAGCGCATCTTCCGCATAAGAGGCCGCGAACCGCGCCGCGCCGATCTTCGCCGCAGCAAATGCCGCCACCGCCCCGATGGCGCCTAACGCCAGCCGCCAGCCGGGCGGAACCCGCGCGAGCATCAGGACCAGCGCCATACCGGCGCCAACCGTCCCCCCGACCCAGCCGATCTTGACGGCCCAGAACGGATGCGCACCCAGCCGTTCGGACAGGCCCATCCCGGCACATGCGAAGACGATGAAAAATGCGCCTGCCAGCGCGAGCACCTGTCGTCCCATTCCCTAACCCTCCTGCAATCCTCGATGTGATCCAGAATCGCAAAACCGGGGCCAAGCGCAACGCTCCCCACGCAGACGTGAAGCGATGTCAGCCGCGCGTGTCACGGCGCAAGAGCATAACCGGATCGCCCAGATCCACACTCTCTCGCATGGGCTGGTAACCAAGCGCCCGGGCAATCGCGAACGAGGCATCATGCCCGATCTCGATCATCGCATGGCTCACTCCGCCAAACTCCTGCGCATCGAACCAGCGATGCGCCGCCATCACCGCTTCGCGGCCATATCCCCGGCCATGGGCAGAGGCGGTAAGCACCCATCCCGCCTCTGGCGCGGCATCGAAATCGTCACCGATCCCCCGCATCCCGATGAAAAATCCGGTCTGACCGAGAAACGCCCCGTCATCACGCCGGATGATCGCCCATTGCCCAAACCCCTCGACCACCCAGTTCCCGGCAATCTTCAGAAAAACGCCCCAGCTTTCTGACAAGGGTCGCGGCTTGCCGCCGATGAAGCGCACCACCTCCTGCTCCTGCCAGATCGCGGCAAAGGCGGGAAAATCCGCTTTCACCATTTCCCTTAGGATCAGCCGTTCGGTTTCAATCACCGGAATCATGGACGCCTCCCTGCCTTTCATCTGTCAGGTGCGATCCGCGACTGTCAGAACGACCTGGCACCATAAGAGTTGATGGCTTCGCGCACCCGTCTCGGCGACTGTCCTAATCGCATGGTCAGGGCCATGCGAACACTGCGGTCACCAAACGAAAACGGCGCCCGCAAGGGCGCCGTTCCGTATTCCATCCGGATCCGCTCAGGCGGCTTCGGAGATGAACTTGACCGCGTCGCCGAAGGTCTGGATGGTTTCGGCCGCGTCATCGGGGATCTCGATCCCGAATTCTTCTTCGAACGCCATCACCAGCTCGACCGTGTCGAGGCTGTCCGCGCCCAGATCGTCAATGAACGAGGCGCTTTCCGTCACCTTGTCCTCTTCGACGCCAAGATGCTCGACGACAATTTTCTTCACGCGATCTGCGATGTCGCTCATGTCAAATCCTCATTTCCGCGGGTCTTCCCGCCTTCTGGTCTCTTGCTCTTCGCGAGCGGCTCACATGCCCCGCATAAAGCCAAGGCAACCGGAAAAGCCCTTGTCCGTTCCGGAATGTCGACGCCGCCTATAGCACAGTCTAATCCCGAGGCAAACGCTTTCGCAATGTCCCTTTTGCCGGGCGTCAAACCATGTCCATGCCGCCGTTTACGTGCAACGTGGCCCCGGTGACATAGGCAGCCTCGGCGCTGGCAAGGAAGAGCACCGCCGCCGCGATCTCTTCCGGCGTGCCCATGCGACCTGCCGGAATACCAGCCGATATGCGGGCTTTCTGCTCGTCGTTCAGCTTGTCGGTCATCGCGGTGGCGATGAAGCCGGGCGCAACGCAATTGACCGTGATGCCGCGGCTGGCCACTTCCTGCGCCAATGCCTTCGACATGCCGGTCACACCGGCCTTGGCCGCGCAATAGTTGCCCTGACCCGGATTGCCCGCCGTGGCGACAACCGAGGTGATATTCACGATCCGGCCCCAGCGCACCTTCATCATGGGCCGCATGACGCCCCGGCACAGCCGAAAGGTGGAGGTCAGGTTCACATCCAGAACCGATTGCCAGTCTTCATCCGACATCCGCATGAAAAGGTTGTCGCGGGTGATGCCCGCATTGTTGACCAGGATATCGAGCCCCCCCATGGCTTCGATCGCCTGTTTCGGCAGCGCCTCCACGGCCTCGGCATCGGACAGGTTGCAGGGCAGCACATGCGCCCGGTCGCCCAGTTCCGCCGCCAGTTCCTGCAACGGCGCCTCTCGCGTGCCCGAAAGGCCCACCGTTGCCCCCGCGCCATGCAGCGCCTTGGCAACCGCACCACCGATTCCGCCCGAAGCACCCGTCACCAGCGCCGTCTTTCCCGTCAGATCAAACATCGATCAGCCCCTCACTTTCTGTCCCACAATACTCCGGGTGGGGTCCGGGGAGGGCAGCGCCCTCCCCGGCCGCCTTACCCTTTTGCCGCAACCACATCCTCGGGTGTGCCGACCGCGCGCGTCTCCGCCTCCTTGGCGATACGCCGGATCATGCCGGAAAGCGCCTTGCCCGCGCCAATCTCCCAGAACTCGGTCACACCTTTTGCCGCCATGAATCCCACACTCTCGCGCCAGCGGACCGAACCCGTGACCTGTTCCACCAGCAGGCTGCGGATCGTCGCGGGATCGGTCACATCATGGGCGGTGACATTGGCCACCAGCGGCACTTTCGGCTCATCGATATGCACATGGCTCAGCGCCTCAGCCATCGCAGCCGCAGCGGGACCCATCAATTCACAATGGAAGGGGGCAGAGACCGGCAACAGGATCGCGCGTTTCGCGCCCTTCGCCTTGGCGATCTCCACCGCCCGCTCTACCGCGTCCTTGTGGCCCGAAACCACGACCTGCGCCGGGTCGTTATCGTTCGCAGCCTGACAGACCTCGCCCATCGCGGCCTCCTCGGCCACTGCCTTAGCGGTTTCAAAATCAAGCCCCAGCAGGGCCGCCATCGCGCCAACGCCGACCGGTACCGCCTCCTGCATCGCCTTGCCCCGCAGCCGCAGAAGCCGAGCAGTATCGGACAGGCTGAGCGCGCCTGCCGCACAAAGCGCCGAATACTCACCCAGCGAATGCCCCGCGACGAATGCGGCGCTGTCCACGCCGATCCCCTCGGCCTCCAGCGCCCGCAGCGCGGCGATCGAGGTCGCCATCAGCGCGGGTTGGGCATTCTGCGTCAGCGTCAACTCTTCCTGACTGCCTTCCCAGATGAGCTTGGAGAGGGCCTCACCTAGCGCCTCATCGACCTCATCGAAGACCGCTTTCGACGCCGGATAGGCCTCGGCCAGCGCCCGGCCCATGCCGGTTACCTGCGCGCCCTGCCCCGGAAATACGAATGCCCGTGCCATTATGACCCCCTGTGTTGTTTTGCCCCGAATACCCTGCCGAGTGACGTCGCGCAATGCGCCGGTAACGGCGATTAGGGTGGCTGACGCCCTCAGGGCGATCGGATATCATGGGTTTACACGTATGAGGACCGTTATGCGCATCCAGCCACGCGCCGAACAGCGTCACGGTTACGAGTTGCCCGCGCGCCTCCTCCACTGGCTGGCCGCGCTCGCGATCTTCGCCGCACTTGGACTGGGCCTCTGGATGACCCGGCTTCCGGCGGAAACCGAAGCCGAGGTGACCACCGTCTTCCGCGCCTACTCGGCTCACAAAACTATCGGCATCGCAGCTTTGGCACTCGGCATGGCGCGCATTCTCTGGGCCATCCTCCGCCCCGGCCCCGGCCCGCTTCACCCCGAACGCGTGGTGGAAACCTTTCTCGCGCGGCTGACCCACCGCCTCCTCTGGATCGGCCTTCTGGCCCTGCCCGCCACGGGGCTCCTCTACCATTCCGCCGCGCCGGGTTTCGCCCCGATACTGTGGCCCTTCGGTCAGGCGCTGCCCTTCGTTCCCGCCGACGAGGCACTGGCGCTCGCCTTCCGAAATCTGCACGAGGCAGCAGGCTGGCTGGTCATGGCCGCCCTTGCCCTTCACATCGCGGGCACAATGAAACACGTTGCGATCGACCAAGACGCCACACTTGCGCGCATGACTACCGGCACCGGCCCCTCCGTCCCACCCACCCGCAGGGCAATCCTGACCGCCGTGTTGGCCCTTGCGCTCTGGGCCGCGGCGCTGACCGCTTCATGGCTCACGGCTCCCCAGCCGGAACCGGACCCGTTCGACGTCCTGGACGGATTGGAAACCTTCGATGACCTCGACAGGCCGGAATAAAAGCGGTCGGGTCAGGCCTCGAGCTCGGCATCCCAATAGAGGAAATCGACCCAGCTGTCATGCAGGTGGTTTGGCGGAAACCGTCGCCCGGCCCGCTGCATATCCTCCACATCCGGCCGGAACGGTGGACGGCGCAGCGACATACCCGAATGCTTCAGAGGTTTGTTGGCTTTCTTCAGGTTGCAGGGCGAACAGGCCGCGACCACGTTTTCCCAGCTTGTCACGCCGCCCCGCGACCGTGGCAGAACGTGATCGAAGGTCAGATCACCCCTCGACCCGCAATACTGGCAACAGAATTCGTCCCGCAGAAAAAGATTGAAGCGCGTGAAGGCCACGCGCTTCTGAGGTCTTACGTAATCCTTCAGCACCACGACCGAGGGTATTCGGATCGCCGCACGCTGCGACCGCACCACTTCATCATATTCGGCCAGTATCATCACCCGGTCGAGAAACACCGCCTTGATCGCATCCTGCCAGGGCCAGAGCGACAGTGGATAATAGGACAGCGGCCGGAAATCAGCGTTCAGCACCAGCGCCGGGCAATGTTTCAGCGCCGAGGGTTCGCGGACAAAACCGGTGCGGAATTCGGTGTCAGTCGGATGGTCGAGCATTCTTACGTCGTCCTCACCTCGCATGCCTCTCAGGCACCGGGGCGGGAGCACCCGCCCCTGCTTATCCACAACTATATCTGGCGTTTCGCGTCTGACAAGCCCCGCGATATGCCATTGTTGCCACAATCACTTTACTGCGCGAGGATGAAGGGATCATGACAATGCCCAAACCCGACGGAACGCTTGAATCGGCTCTCTACGCAACGGATCTTGCGGCGGCCGAAGCCTTTTATGGCGGCATCCTCGGCCTTCCAGTCTTGGGCCGACAAGAGGGACGGCATGTTTTCTTCGCCGTTGGCCGTTCAGTCCTGCTTATCTTCAATCCAGACGCGACGGACCACCCGACCGACCCCAAGGCCCGGTTTCCCGTCCCCGGCCACGGCGCCCGCGGCGCAGGGCACTACTGCTTTTCCATCGCGGCTGAGGAGCTTGACGCAACGCGGACGCATGTCGAAGCACATGGCATCGCGATTGAAGCGGATTTTCAATGGCCGAATGACACTAGGTCGATCTACGTCCGTGATCCCGCAGGAAACTCAGTCGAATTTGCCGAACCAAAGCTGTGGTTCGACGATCTCTAGGGATCAACGACGGCGATCGTCGCGGTGGATGCGAACAGGCAGCTGCTTCCGCTCCCGTCGGGGAAGAGACATTGCGAAACCAAGGGCAATGAGTGCGAGTGCGGTCATTGCGATGATTTCCATGGTTCTCTCCTTGAGGGATTCGCTGGTCACAACCTAATGCCGCCGGTGGCGGTTTCAAGCCCCCGGCAGCTTGTCCTTGAGAAAGGCCAAGGCAACCGACAGACCGTCCGGCGCGATACCGTGGCCAGTTCCCTTCATGACATGGCCATAGGTCTCGAACCCCGCCGCTGTCAGCGCCTCGCCAGCCAGTCCCATATCCTGAAATGGCACCATCGGGTCCTGATCGCCATGGACCAGCAGAACCGGCGGCTTCGACACCGCCTCGGCAGCGAGTTTCTCCGGCTGCAAAAGTCGGCCGGAAAAGGCGACGATGGCGGCCACCGGTTCAGCCCGGCGCGGCAGGATATGCAGCGCCATCATCGTGCCTTGCGAAAAGCCGACCACCGCCAGCCGGTCGATACTCAGCGCCTCATCCGCCAGCCGCGCGTCGATGAAAGCGTTGATGTCGACGATGGACCGGGCCATCCCCGCTGTCGCCTCCGCCTCGGACGACCCGTCGAGCCACGGGATCGGGAACCACTGGTAGCCCATCGGGTTGTTGCGGCAGGGCTCGGGCGCGTCGGGTGACAGGAAAACCGTGTCCGGCAGATGCGGGGCCAGCGGATCGGCAAGACCCAGAAGGTCGGCGCCATCGGCCCCATAGCCGTGCAGGAAGATCACCATAGACTTGGCCCGCCCCGACCGTGCGGCCCTGCGGCCGAACTTCAACTCACGCGTCACCTGATCCCCTCCCGGCTTTTCATCACCCGGTAGTAGGCCCAGAGCGCGCGGGCCGCAATGGCCCTCCAGGGCGACCATGCCTCAGCCATCCGGCGCAATTCCCGTTCATTCGGACGCTCAGGCAGACCGAACAGCAACCGCGCCGCTTCCTGCAACGCCAGGTCGCCCGGAGCGAAGACATCTGCCCGGCCAAGCGAGATGATCGCATAGACCTCAGCCGTCCAGCGCCCGATACCGGGCAGAGCTGTCAGCGTCGCGACCAGGTCTTCATCCGGCAGAGAGCGCAGTGCAACATAATCAAGCCGCGCTTCGGCCAGCGCCTTGCCATAGCGGATCTTCTGGCGACTGAAGCCGCAGGCGCGCAGATCATCTTCACTGGCGCCCCGCATCGCTGTTTCACTCGCCAGCCCTGCCGCCTCCAGCCTGGACCAGATCGCATCGGCTGATGCGGTGGAAACCTGTTGACCGATGATCGCGTCTAGCAGGGCTCCGAACCCGTCAGGGCGGCGGCGCAGCGGCAGGGGGCCGGTTTCGTCCAGAAGTCGCGCGAAATCCGGGTGCCGTGTGGCCAGCCATGCCGCCCCCTCGGCCACGCAGTCCCCGGTTTCAATGATGCGACCGACCATCAGACCGGCAGATCGCCCGGCGGATTGCGCAGAAGCCGCGCCATCGCGTCCAGCGCCTTAGAGAACTCCGCCTCGGGCAGCGCGCCATTCAACGCGATGCGCACCGCGTTCGGCGTATGGCTCTCGATCAGCGCAAATTCATCGGCCGACCGCACAATCACGCCCGCCGCCTCAGCCTCGCGCGCGAAGGTCGAGGCGCGCCAGCCCTGCGGCATCGGCAGCCAGACGAAGGCCAACCCCTTCTGCCAGCGCAGGTCAAAGGCGCCGAGCACATTCAGCGTCATCTCCAGACGCCGGGCAAAGACCGCCTGCACCCTGTCGCGCAGCCGCGCGCCCTCGCCCGAGGCAAGAAGGTGGTAGACGATATCGGTCACCGGGCGGGCAAGCCCGAAATAGGAATGCTGCGCGGCAAGCCGCCCGGCCTCGCCCAGACCCGTGGGGCAGACGATCGCACCAAATCGCAGACCGGCGGCCAGCGACTTCGACACTGAGGTCACATGCCAGGTTCGCTCTGGCGCGAGGGCGCGCAGGGACGGATCGGTCGCGACCTGCACCGAGTAACAATCATCCTCCACGATCTGGATGTCGTGCCGCCGCGCGACCTCGGCAATCTCCGTCCGACGCCGGGCAGGCATCTTCACCGTCGTCGGATTCTGCGCATCCGTCGTGATGCATACGATCCGCGCGTCATGGCGGCGACAAGCGGCATCCAGTGCCTCAGGGATCATGCCGGCCCCGTCAATGGCGACCGGGACAATCTCTGCACGATTGAGCCGCGCGGCATGGCGGAACCCGGGATAAGAGAGTTCCTCGCAGAAGACCTGCGGACGGGTTCCCTTCAGGCAGCACTGCAATGCCAGATTGATCCCGTTCTGCCCACCATGTGTCAATACAATGTCATCAGCCGAGATCGGCCCGAGGATGCGGTCGGCGAGCCAGTTGGCAAGCTCCTCGCGCAACGGCCTGTCACGCCTGAGCCCGGGATAGCCGAGATAATCGACACAACCGCTCTCGCCAAGACCGGCGAAAGCCGCAGCAATGGCCTGCCCCTGCCCGACATCGGGAAGCTGCGGCGTCCGCAGATCGACCGGCGCCTTCGCGTCCGGATCACTTCTGTGGATCAGGCGCGGCTCCATCATAAGCGGTTGGGAAGCCCCGAATTTCGGGCGGTTAGAGGCGACGAAGGTACCCCGGCCGACGGCGGCTTCCAGCAAACCTTCCTGAGTCGCGATCTGATAGGCACGCGCCACGGTGCCCGGCGTCATGCCCAGACGCCAGGCCAGATCACGCACCGGCGGCAGCTTAGTACCCTCAGGCAGTTCCCCGTCACGGACCGCCTCACGAAGCGAACGCGTAAGGGCAAGGTATTTCGGCCCGTCGTAATGTGTCAGGTCGGGCTGCCACATTGTACCCATGACAAGTTTCCTCTGGATGGCCCGTCGATACTATTGTACGCCTCTATGTACTGAAAGTTGAATATTGTATCAATACAAAAGGTGCAACATGACCATGATGACCAAAGCCGCCCCGCGTCCCCTCGCCGCCCCGATGGGCCGCAAGGTGCTGACCACGCTTCCGGCTGCACTGGTAAAGGTCGTGACGCAATGGCAGACGCGCCGCCGCAGCCGCATCGCGCTGTCGCACTTGAGCGATTTCCACCTGCGGGACATCGGCCTCGACTCCATGATCCGTGATCAGGAGATCGGCCGCCCGTTCTGGAAATAAGTCCCGGTTCCGCTCATCCCCGCGGAACCTCTTCCTCGGCCGGGCTCTGCCCGGCCGTTTTTTATCAACGAGGGCAAGAAGATGCGCGAATTCACGATGTATCAGGTCGATGCCTTTGCCGCGTCGGTCTTTACCGGTAATCCCGCAGCCGTCCTGATCCTGGACACCTGGTTACCCGAGGCCGAAATGCAGGCCATCGCCGCCGAAAACAATCTGGCGGAGACCGCCTTTGTCACCCCGAAAGACGGTGGTTATGCAATCCGGTGGTTCACGCCAACACAAGAGGCTGCCTTCTGCGGCCACGCCACGCTCGCCTCGGCCCATATCCTCACCCGCGAACTCAAACTCACCGACCCGATCAGGTTTTCAACCCGCGAGGTCGGCGACCTGATGGTGATGCCCTTGGGCAACGACACCTACCAGATGGACCTGCCCGCACTGGCGCCCTCCCCGCTTCACCCGATACCTGCGGTATTTGAAACGCTCTTCCCGAAGGGATGGGTTTCTGCCGTAAGAAACTTCGAGAATATCTTTGTTGAACTCCATTCGCCTGACGAGGTAACGACCTGCACCCCCGACCTCGCGGCCATCGAAACGCTGCGGCCCTTCGGTCTGTGTATCACCGCACCCGGCGGGCAACGTCACGACGGCACAGAAGTGAATTTCGTTTCCCGTTATTTCGCGCCGGCGGGCGGCATACCCGAAGACCCGGTCACCGGATCGACACATGCAACGCTCGTCCCCTACTGGGCGGAAAAGCTCCACACCCCGAAACTCAGGGCGTTTCAGGCCTCACCGCGCGGCGGCACACTGGAATGTAGACTTGTCGGCGACAGGGTGATTCTTACCGGCTGCGCAGCCTTGTTCATGCGCGCAACGATTTACCTGCCCGACTGAAACGGCCGCTCAGACCGCGACCGCCTCGATCGCGATCGAACGGCGTTTCAACTCGCTATACATCGCCGACACCACGCGCGGCTGGTTGACCGCACGCCGCAGCGCCTCGTCGATCAGGCTTTCGCGCACCTTGTTCTGAACGCGCCAGACCAGGCGGCGTTTCACGCCGTCATCGTAGACGATTTCGACCGCGCCGGACGGTGAATGGCGCATGCCAAGGAAATCAAAGCCCCCGAGGGAGCTGTGGTAAGACATTCGTATGGGCATTTTTCTGCTCTGTTTTCTGCCTCAATGGCGCGACATTGCGGTCATGCCAGCCATCGCGTCAATCGGGTTGAACACAAATCCGCGTGATCGAGTCCCTAGCGCAACAGCGTAAAAAACAGCGTGACAGAACGAAAAAGGCGCGGACCAATGGTCCGCGCCTTCGAGTTTTCCCTCCGGCGACAGCCGGAAGCAGATCAGCGCTTCGAGAACTGGAAGCTGCGGCGGGCTTTCGCCTTGCCGTATTTCTTCCGCTCGACCACGCGGCTGTCGCGGGTCAGGAAGCCTGCTGCCTTCAGCGCACCGCGCAAGCTGGGTTCATAAAGCTGAAGCGCCTTCGAGATGCCGTGCTTGACCGCACCGGCCTGACCCGAAAGACCGCCACCGGCAACCGTGGCCATCACGTCGAACTGTCCTTCGACATTGGCGACCTGGAACGGCTGGCGCAGGATCATCTGCAGCACCGGACGGGCGAAGTACTTCGTATAGTCGATGAACTCGCCCTTGTTGTTGCGGATCAGGAACTTGCCGGAACCCGGCTTGATCCAGACGCGGGCAACCGCGTCCTTCCGCTTGCCCGTCGCATAGGACCGGCCCAGCGCATCGCGCTGCGGTTCACGGGGCGCTTCGATTTCGGCGACAGCCTCGGTGCCAGAGACGGCCGACTTCAGATCGTCGAGAGATTTGATTTCGTCAGCCATCTTACGCGCTCCGGGTGTTCTTCGGGTTCATCGACTTGACGTCGAGAACTTCGGGGGACTGCGCTTCATGCGGATGCTCGGCACCGGCATAGACGCGCAGGTTCGACATCTGCTGCTTGCCCAGCTTGTTGCGGCTGATCATGCGCTCGACGGCCTTGATCACGACGCGCTCGGGATGGGCGCCGTCCAGCACCTGCTCGGCGGTGCGGAACTTGATGCCGCCCGGATGGCCGGTATGCCAGTAGTACCGCTTGTCAGCGCGCTTGTTGCCGGTCATCTGCACCTTGTCGGCGTTGATGACGATGACGTTGTCGCCCATGTCCATATGCGGGGTGAAGGTCGCCTTGTGCTTGCCGCGCAGGCGCATGGCGACGATCGTGGCGAGGCGGCCCAGAACAACGCCCTCGGCGTCGATCAGGATCCACTTCTTCTCGATCTCCGCCGGAGTTGCGGTATAGGTCTTCATTGTCAGCCCTTCGAGTTCGGGTTCCTGGGCAGCCCGGAAGCCACCCGAAATTCGGATGCGGGCTTGTCTCCGATCCGCACGCGCTGGTCAAGTGGGTGAGATCATAATTATCTGTGTAATTTCAATGTGTTAAAAAATAGGTATTCAAATACCCCAAAAATCCGCAACAAAGTCACCCCACAACGCATCAGACCAAAGGCTGATGACTGACAGGACGGTCCATGATTTGCTAAACTCGTTTGAATTTCAGACCAACCCGGGATTTGTACGGACGATCATATGGCGCCGCCAGGCACGAAAAAGGACCAGACCCCTCCGGTAAAACGCCGGTGTCACCGTTGCCACGGCTCAGGCCGCGCACCCTGCCAGATTTGCGGCGGTGCGGGACAGGTCGTGATGGGAACCACGCCGCTGGGCAAACCGAAATTCGACCGCTGCAGCGGCTGTTTCGGAACCCGGACGACGCGCTGCACCTCGTGCCAGGGGGACGGGTTCATCTGACCTCATTCAGCGGCGCGTTTCGGCGGGATCGAATAGGTCATGTTCGCCCGCGCCACCGGCGCGTCCATACCCTCGGACCGGATCAGCACATCACCTACCGCCAGCACGCGCCCCATCTTCAACAGTCGCGCCGTCCCGATCAGGTCGCGCCCGGCCTCTGGCTTGCGCAGGAAATCGACCGCCCCGTTCGTGGTGACCGCCAATTCTACCGGCCCGATGCGTGCAAGAATGGCCAGATAGACCGCCACGTCGGCCAAGGCGAAGATATTGGGACCCGAGACGGTGCCGCCGGGCCTCAGATGCCGCTCCCCGACCTTCAGCCGCATGACGATCCCGTCCTCGGTCAGACGCTCGATCGCGAAGTCACCCTTTACCTGCGGAAACTCGCGCTCCAGAAACGCCGCCAGATCCGCCTCGTTCATCACCGCTTGCATCTTCCCTCCCCTGCCGTCGCGGCCTAGAGTTCCCCGAACCGTAAGGAATGACAAGATGAGCGACCCGATCCTTTTACGCGACGATGCCGACGGTATCGCCACGCTGACCCTGAACAGCCCCGGTAGCCTGAATGCCTTGTCCGATGCCATGCTGGCCGCGCTGAAGGACGCCTTCGCGCGTCTCGCCCAGGATCCGGGCATCCGCGTGGTGGTCCTGAAAGGCGCGGGCAAGGCGTTCTGTGCCGGACATGACCTGAAGGAGATGCAGGCGGGCCGCGCCGCCCCCGACAAGGGCCGCGCCTATTTCGCCGATCTCTTCGCCCGCTGCGCCGAGGTCATGCAGATGATCCCCGCCCTGCCCCAGCCGGTCATCGCCGAAGCCCATGGCATCGCCACCGCCGCCGGATGCCAGCTCGTGGCTTCCTGCGACATGGCCGTCGCCGCCGAGGGCACGAAATTCGGCGTCAACGGCGTCAATATCGGGCTATTCTGCTCCACTCCCATGGTCGCTCTCTCGCGCAACGTACCTCGCAAGGTCGCGTTCGAGATGCTGACGACCGGCCAGTTCATCGACGCCGCCCGCGCCGCCGAGGTCGGGCTGGTGAACAAGGTGGTTCCCTCCCAGACACTTGCCGCCGAGACCCGGGCCCTCGCCGAAACCGTCGTGGCCAAGCTCACCGCCGCCGTCAAGATCGGCAAGCGCGCCTTTTATGATCAGATCGAGATGACGCGGGCCGAGGCCTACGACCACGCCGCCGCCGTGATGGTTGAAAACATGCTCTGGCGTGACACCGAGGAAGGTATCTCGGCCTTCATCGAAAAACGAAAACCCGACTGGGCCTGACCCTCCCACTTTCTGTCCGAAAATACTCCGGGGGTCCGGGGGCTGGCCCCCGGTCCGAATTCAGATTCCGCGCGTCCTGAGCCAGAACGCGATCCCCAATGCCACCAGCGCGGCCAGAAGCGTCACCCACAGCAGCAGGGTCACGCCCCCCGCCCCGATCAAGAGCGCACCGAGGAACGGCGCTGCCGCCCCGGCCGTGAGCGGCGCCATGGCCAGAGACCCGCTCACCGCGCCGAAGTTTTCCTGCCCCAAGGCCTCGGCGGTCAGAAGCGGGCGCAGGATCGACTGGATGCCGATCGACGTGCCCTGAAGCACGGCATAGATCACCAGAAGCCAGACCTGCCCGGTGCCCGCCAGAAGTGCCACACTGGCAAGGCTCATCCCCAGCGCGATGCCGCGCGCAACCGGGCCGGATCTGGCGCGAGCGCCCGCCAGCATCACAACGATGCGGCCCGCCACCTGCATCGGCCCCACGGTGGAGGCGATGAGTACGGCAAGCCCGTGTGGCGCCCCCCGGTCGGTCAGGATCGGCAGCGCGAAGGTAAAAAGCATCGTGTGATTGCCCATCAGAAGTCCGAAGAACGCCGCCAGCGCCCAGAAATCCGGCCGCTTCAGCACAGCCCGGACCGCGCCGGGCGGTGTCGCCACCATCGGTCCGCCGCGCCGTTCGCCGCGCCTGAGGAAGCGTACACCAAGGATATTCGTGGGCAGCGTCACCGCAAGCTGAACCGCCGCGAAGACAAGAACCGCCCCGCGCCAGCCCAAAGCCTCACCTGTCAGCGCGCCCAGCGGGAAGGCGACGGTGGAGGCAAAACCCGCGACCAGCGTCACCCGGATGATGCCCGTCCGCGCCTCGCGCCCCAGCCGACGCGTCAGGAAGGAAAAGCAGGTCTCGTAAAGGCTTGCGGCCTGCGCGAACCCGATGACGATCCAGAGCGCATACCAGAGCCAGAGCACCTCGACCCGCGACAGGGCCGCCAGACACAGCGCCCCCAAAGCCGCCGCCCCACCCAGAAGCGCCCCGCCATAGCCCTTGTCCACCAGCCGCCCCGTAAACGGCGCCAGCCCAGCTTGCGTCAGAAGCGCTAGCGTCGGCCCGAGCGCCAGTTCCGCCCGGCTCCAGCCGGAACCGTCCTCCAGCGACAGGATGATCGCGCCGAAGATATAGACCAGCGACGCGAAGCCCGCCGTCTGACCCACCGCAAGCAGCCAGACGCCGATGCTGTCATCGCGGCTCATACGCTCAGAGCCCGTAGAGGTCGCCGAACTTGGCGTCGAGATAGTCCAGAAGCGGCCCTTCATTGGGGACAAACCCACAGGCCCGTTCGATCACCTCGGCCGGGCGGTAAAGCCCGCCGAAGCGCTGCACCTTTGCCGTCAGCCAGTCTGTCGCGGGCTTCGCATCTCCGCGCGCGAGGTCGGCGTCGACATCCGGCAGGTCGGCCCGCAAGGCCTTCATCAAACACCCGGCATAGACATTGCCGAGCGTGTAGGTCGGGAAATAGCCAAAGAGCCCGACCGACCAATGCACATCCTGCAAGACACCGTTCGCGGGCCGGTCGACCCGAACCCCGAAATCCTCGGCAAAGCGGGCATTCCACGCCGCTTCCAGATCGGCGACCTCAAGCGTTCCCGCCATCACCCGCCGCTCCAGATCGAAGCGCATCATGATGTGCAGGTTGTAATGGACCTCGTCCGCCTCGGTCCGGATATAGCCCGACTGCACGCGGTTCACCGACCGGTAGAACTCCCCGGCGGAACCTACGCCGAAGTCACCGAAGATCTCGCGCATCCGGCCATGGAGCCAGCCGGTGAAGGCGCGCGAGCGGCCGATCTGGTTTTCATAGATCCGGCTCTGGCTTTCATGCACGCCCATCGACACGCCCGCGCCCAATGGCGTGAAAAGATGGGCGGGGTCGATCGCCAGTTCGTAACAGGCATGGCCGACCTCGTGGATCGTCGAATAGAGGCAGTTGAAGGGATCGGCCTCCACCACCCGCGTGGTGATCCGGGCATCGTTGCCCGAGCCTGAGGAGAAGGGATGCACCGCCAGATCGAGCCGCCCCCGGGTCCAGTCATAACCGAAAGCCGTCGCAAGCTCACGCGCCAGCGCCAGTTGCCCTTCCTTTGTGAAATGTCCCGTGACCGGCGCGGGCTGCCCCCCGGCCCCAAGCACCTTTTCGCGAAGCGCCACAAGGCGCGGACGCATCCGGCCGAACATCGCGCCGATTGTCGCGGCCGTCGCACCGGGTTCGTAATCGTCCAAAAGCGCGTCATAGACATCGCCGCCGCCGAACCCGGCCGCTGCCAGCGCCTGCCCCTTCTCGCGCATTAGCGCCACGACCTTCTCGAAGATCGGCAGAAAACGCGCGACATCGTCCTTTGCCCGCGCCTCGGCCCAGATGCCCTGCGCGATGCTCGTCACCCGGGCGATCTCTGCCGCCAGCCTGCCGGGCACGGCGGCATTGCGGTTGTAGGACCGCCCAATCAACTCCAGCGACCGCGCGCCGGAGGCATCCGGCGCCTCTGCCCCGGCCAGCCAGTCACCCACGCGCGGGTCGGTGCGACGGGCATGCAGGACGCCCTCGATCGCCGCCATCTCCTCGCCGCGCTGTTCGGCAGCACCCTCGGGCATCATGGTTTCCTGATCCCAGCCCAGACGGCCCGCGATCTGCGCCAGCGCCTCTGTCTCGCGCTGGAAGGCCATGAGGTCGGCGAAAGCGGTCATTGCGCGCCCCGGATCGTCGCGGTGATCGGATATTGCGCCCGGTGCCGCGCCCGGATCACGGCGACCCAGACCGCGACCGCACCCAACTGGTGGATGAGCCCCAACGACAGGGGGGCGGCATGAACCACGGTGACAATGCCCAGCACGACCTGAGCGGCTAGCGCCACGATAACAAAGGTGAAGGCCCCGCGCGTCGCGGGCTGGGCGGACTTGCGCCCCCTGAGCCAGACGACGATGCCAAAGGCCAGCAGAAGATAGCCCGCCATCCGGTGGACAAACTGCACGAGCCCCGGATTTTCAAAGAAGGCCAGCACCGCAGGCCCACCTTCAGGCAGATAGAAGGCATCAGCCGGGAAGAAGCTTTCGCCCATCAGTGGCCAGGTCGGAAAGGCGCGGCCCGCGTCGATCCCCGCCACCAAGGCACCGAGCAATATCTGCAGGAAGGCGAAATGCATCAGCCCCGTCGACATCGAGAAAAGCTTGGCCTCGCGCGACCTGCGGGCCTGCAACAACTCCGTCTCCCGCCGCGAAAGCGAGAGCATGTACCAGGCAATCAGCCCAAGGATCGCAAAGGCCAGACCAAGATGGATCGCAAGACGGTAGGATGCCACATCGACCATGCGGCCCGTCAGGCCGGACGACACCATCCACCAGCCGATTGCCCCCTGCAGCCCGCCCAGAGCACCGAGACCCGCGAGCCGCCCGGTCCAGCCGGCGGGCATCCGCTTGGTCGCCCAGAAGAATACGAATCCCGCGGCCCAGACCAGCCCGACGAACCGGCCAAGCTGCCTGTGCCCCCATTCCCACCAGAAAATTGTCTTGAACTCCTCAAGCCCCATCTGGTGGTTCTGTAGCTGAAACTCAGGGCTCGCCTGATACTTGGCGAATTCCGCCTGCCAGTCAGCCGCGTTCATCGGCGGCAACGCGCCCGTGACGGGTCGCCATTCGGTGATCGACAACCCGCTGTCGGTCAGCCGTGTCAGACCGCCCACCGCGATCATCGCGACGACCAGCGCGAAGAGAATGGCGAGCCAGATCCGCACCGCACCGCGCGCGCCTCCACGCCCCCGATCGATCATGCCGCCTGTTGGCGTCCCAACGGGTTTCTGCCCCTCACCGACCTCTTCAAAAATGCTGCGTTTACCGGCCATGACGCCCTCCGTTCGACGGGCGGACACTATGCAAGGGCAGGGTCGGCTTCAAGGCCACATGGCACCGATCTCGCCGATGTCGTTGCGCCTCACGCACCCTGCCGGGACCGCGATTCGACTCAAACCCGGTTTCATGCCAATCATTGAACAGTCTTTGATTTTATGGAGTTATCCGCAACCAGGGGGACGGAACATGACGAAACAATTGCGCGCCGCGGCAACGGTATCGGCTGTTCTTGCGCTATCCGTCATCGCGACCCCCGTCTTGGTTCAGGAAAATCCCGCCGAGCGCGTGGATATGATCAGGACCCAGAATGCGCTCAGGCTGGTTCGTGATTTTGGATACGACAGCCGCCATTTCCACTTTCTGATGACGACCGCGATCATATCGTTTGAAGGCGGCTGGATGGCCCGCGACGCGGCGGAGGGCCTGTCCTACGCTGAAAACCTCAGGGAAGTTGCAAAGAGCCAATACCTTCCGAAATACAATCGGCTGCGGGCGCGACTTGAGACCAACAAGAACCTTGATGAAGAGGAAAAGGCAAAGGTCGACGCGGCGGTCGGTCAGATGCTGGACCTTGTCGCGCTGTCGCACTTAGTCGCTGAAGCGTTGGACGCTGGCGACGGCGAGACAGCTAACAAGCTGTTTCATGAAACAGCCTTCCCCAATTTCAAAGACGTCTGGGCGACGAACTACACCCTGGCAACCAATGCGGAACGGCGGCTTCCACGTCGCTGAAACCGTCCGCAAAACTTGTGGTTTTATAAGGACCAATTCGAAGATAACAGCGGCACGTCCGGTCGAAACCGGGATGAAAAGTTTTGTGCCAAAACTTTTCATCCCGCTACGGAAGGATTTTGTCCCAAAATCCTTCCGTAGCCGCACCCGACTTCATTTTCCGGCTTTGCGCACGATCTGTCGCAGTACACCGTGCAGCGTCTGAACATCGGCCCGCGTCAGCGGCATCCGGCTCCAGAGATTGCGAAGGTTCAGCTTCATCCCCTCGGCCTTCGTCGCGGGGAAGAAGAAACCCGCCTCCTCCAGCCGCTCCTCGTAATGATCGCCAAGTTTCTCGACCTCGATCGCGGGGGCAAGCTCGGTGCCTGCTAGTTCCAGCACCTCGGGCGGGGTCGCGTCACCCTGCCGCCGCCATTCATAGGCGCAAAGCAGCACTGCCTGACCGAGATTGAGCGAGGCGAAATCAGGGTTCACAGGGATCGAGATGATGGCGTTGGCGCGAGATATGTCCTCGTTCTCCAGCCCGGCACGTTCGGGCCCGAAGAGGATGCCGACCTTCTGGCCGGACGCACAAAGCGCGCGGGCATGTTCCATCGCGCGTTCCGGCGTCATCACCGGCTTGGTCAGGTCGCGCGAGCGCGCGGTCGTCGCGAATACATAGGAACAGTCGTGGATCGCCTCCGGCAGCGTCTCAAAGACGCCCGCATGATCCAGCACCTTTCCCGCCGCGCCCGAGGCCATTGCGACGGCGCGCGGATTGGGCCAACCGTCGCGCGGGTCGATCAGCCGCATATGCGTGAGTCCGAAATTCAGCATGGCGCGGGCGGCGGCGCCGATATTCTCGCCCATCTGCGGCCGGACAAGAATGAAGGCGGGCTGAAGGTCGGACATGGTCGTTTTCCTGTTGTTCGCGGCCTGATACGATGACGCGCCCCAACCCGCAAGGAGACGGCCATGCCATGGGATGAAGGACTGGCGCAACTGATGCGCGACGATCTCGCCGATGAACCGGTCGCCGAGAAGAAGATGTTCGGCGGGCTCGCCTTTCTTCTCAACGGCCATATGGTCTGCGGCATTCACAAGGGCGGTGCGATGTTCCGGGTGGGTAAGCCGAACGAGGCGGCGGCGCTGGCGATCCCGGGCGCGTCGCCGATGATGTTCACCGGCAAGCCGATGTCGGGCATGATCGACTTTTCCGATGCGGCGACCGCCGACGATGCGCTGCGGGGAAAGGCCATGGCCCTCGCGCTCGGCTTCGTCAAAAGCCTGCCGCCCAAGTAGCCCCGTAGCCAAGCGGGTAAATCTGCGCTAATCGGCAGCGGAACCGCAAGACCCGGAGCCACCCATGGCCGATAACGACCGCCCGCAGATCTACCTCATCACCCCCCCGGATTTCGATCCGGACATTTTCCCCGACCGCCTGGCCGCCGTTCTCGATGCCGAGGAGATCGCCTGTATCCGCCTCGCGCTTGCGGGCGGGGACGAGGACCGGATCGGCCGGGCGGCGGATGCGGTGCGGATGGTCGCGCATGACCGCGATGTGGCCGTCGTGATCGAGACGCATCTGAAACTCGCCGAACGCCACGGGCTCGACGGTGTTCACCTGACCGACGGCGCGCGCAATATCCGTGACGCCCGCAAGGCTTTGGGTGCCGACGCCATTGTCGGCACTTTCTGCGGCACTTCGCGGCATGAGGGGATCAATGCAGGCGAGGCCGGGGCGGACTATGTGGCCTTCGGGCCGGTGGGCGATACCGCGCTCGGCACCGGCGCCCGCGCCGACCGCGACCTCTTCGCCTGGTGGTCCGAGATGATCGAGGTCCCGGTCGTGGCCGAGGGCGGGCTTACCGACAAACTGGTGGCTGATCTTGCCCCGGTCACGGACTTCTTCGGAATTGGCGGAGAAATGTGGTCGGCCGATGACCCCGCAAAGGCCCTGCGGGCACTCTTAGCATCTCTCGGTGTCTGAGATCGATCTCCAGCCAGCGAGAAAACCCGTTCATGAACAAAAGATTATCCCTCGACCATAAGCCTGACTGATCCTGTACGGCCGATCGTGTCGGCCGAACCAAGCTTAATGATTGGTCAAGAAATGACGCCCGGATCGGCACGGTCCTGCCCTGACTTCGCCGAAGTTCCGGTCCAGGGTGAGCATGTTAAACGAGTATGAGGTTGTGGCGATGCGACTTGAACGGCAACACCCCAATTCGATAGTGGATTTCGGTACTTATCTGGGCATATCGGCAGACATTGGCGATATTGACCGGCGTGAGGCTGTCATCAGAGAACTCCGTGATCGATACGACAGTCCGGTGGAACTCGCAAAACAGCCGGATCTGCTCTATCGGCTACATGCAATTCTGAACGCCTAAGGCGACGGCACTTCGTCGTGCTGCTGTAGTGTGTCGGCGTAGTCGGTTCCGAGGATCGCGCGCAGTTCATGACGGACGGCTTCCTCGCAATGGCGCGCCAAATCCTTCCGCGTGGCAAAGCCATCGACGCTGACCGATTCGTGGAACACGACCTCTACAGCGCCCTGCCTTGGTCTGGCCAATACCTTCGCCAAATGCGGCCCGAAGGCCATGTCTCCCCACCAGCCATAGAAGCGCACACTCGCGCCTGGCGGTGCGCGGTAGATCACGGTCACCGGCTGAATCTCCATCACGTGTTCCAGACCGTGGCTGTAGAAGGCTGCAAATAGCGTTGGCTTGAACGGCAAAACACGCAGTCCGTCGGTTGACGTCCCCTCGGGGAAGAAAAGCAGCTTGTGGCCTGCCCGTATCCGCTCCTCGAACAGGGCTTGCTGAACCTTGGCCTGTTTCGGGTCACGGGCGATGAAGGCGGTACCAGTCGCCCGCGCCAGCCATCCGATAAAGGGCCAGCGCGCGACCTCGGCCTTGGAGACAAAATAGACCGACTGACAGGCATTCAGCGCGAAGATGTCGAGCCAGGACGAGTGGTTCGCCACCACAGCGCCAACATGATGCATCGGTTGCCCCTGCACCGAATACCGCATCCCCATGATCGGGAAGGCAGCCCGGCAGACACCGCGTGTGATCCGGGGGGTAAACGGCCGGTTCAGACCGCACAGCGGCCGTTCCACCAGACGGCAGAGCAGCAGCAGTCCCAGACCGCCGAACGTCACCAGCCCCAGAACCCCGCCGCGCAGAAGGATCAGCGCCAGACCCGCCGGGCCAAGAGGCGGGCGGTCCGACGCGATCTCCGACCGCCATGTCGTCACGTACGGGCCTCATGCTTGCGGGTGTAGAACCCTTTATGCCGCGCGCTCATCGCAGCGGTGTCCATCAAGAGGCAGACATCGGTCGTGTTGAAGGCCCGATCGACAAATGCGCCGTCACCGACAAAGCCGCCCAGCCGCAGATAGGCCTTGATCAGGGCAGGCATCGCCAGCATCGCCTGTCGGCGGTCCAGCTGGTCTGCGGGCACCAGATCCATGCGTTGATAATACGCGGGCAGAGCCCGCACCCGCAGCACTTCCGGGGCCAGATGGTGGTGATGAAGCCACGACAGCGGCATTTTCAGCGTCTCGATATCCGTGCCGTGGAAACTGGCGACGCCAAAAAGCACCTCGATCCCGTGTTCCAGCACATAATCGGCCAGTGCGTTCCACAGAAGAAACATCGCCGGACCACCGCGATAGTCGGCATCGACGCAGGACCGTCCCAGTTCCAGAAGCGCACGACCGGATGCCTTCAACGGACCAAGATCGTATTCGCTGTCGCAGTAAAACCGCCCGAATTCGGCCGCGCGATCGCCGCGCAGCAGCCGGTAAACGCCAACCACGTGGTCGAGCTCGGCGATATTCCGGCGAGGATCGACGAGGATGAGATGGTCGTTGACCGGGTCGAACTCGTCCCGTTCGAGCCGGTTGGCGTGATCGACCATCGGTCCGTCGCCGCCCAGTTCCTCGACGAATACGCGGTAACGCAACCGCTGCGCGGAGAGAAAATCGGCTTCGCGCACGGCCAGCCGGACCTGAAGATGCGTGCTATCTGGGGTCATCGCCAGCGTTCGAAATCTGCGTTTCCTGCTCTGTCCGGTTTTTAGGATGGGCAATGCCCATTTGCAACCAAAGGCCCGGTCTGGTGGCGTTGACTAATCTCTTAGGTTGCGTTTAAGTCTTCGAAATCGCCCGAAGGTTAAGTGCCGTCATCCATGACCAGAACCAGTTCGACACGTGTTCCATCGATCACCTTCTTTCCGGCATGTTCGAAATTCACCGTCACTTTCTGGCCGATCCGTGACTGGACCTGGCCCAGCCCCCAGTCGGCACAGGTCGGATGGCGCACGAACATCCCCGGCTCAAGTATCTCGTTCAAGACCCGTAACTCCTCGTAAAGGACAGTATTCCATGCCGCTTGCACCACCCGACGATCTGACGGCGCTTCTCGGATCGCGCATCTGTCATGACCTTATCAGCCCCCTTGGCGCGATCGGCAATGGGGTTGAGTTGCTGATGATGACCGGCGCGGCGCAGGGACCGGAAATGGCGCTGATCTCGGAAAGCGTCACGAATGCCAGCGCCCGTATCCGGTTTTTCCGGATCGCTTACGGGCTCGCCAGTCCGGGGCAGCCGGTCGCCCGCAGCGAAATCCGCTCGATTCTCGACGACATGACGCGCGGCGGGCGGCTTTGCATCGACTGGCAGGTTGCAGGCGATGCGCCACGTCCAGAGGTCAAGCTGGCATTTCTTGCGTTGCAATGTATTGAGACCGCCCTGCCCCATGGCGGACGCGTCATCGTCACGAATGCGCCTGTGTGGAGGATTGAGGCGAAGGCCGAAAAGCTGAAGGTCGACCCGAACCTCTGGGCCCGGCTTGACGGTTCCTCCCCCGGCACGGATATCTCGGCATCTCATGTGCAATTCGCACTTCTGCCTGATGAGATCCGCCGGTCGGGCCGCAAACTGTCGGTCGAAATCGATAGCGGGCATATCGCGATCAGTTACTGAGCGCAGCCGATGCAGGTCATCACCACCGGATCGACATCCAGCCGACCGGTGCCGATGAAGCTGCCGCAGTTTGCGCACCAGCCGAACTCACCGTCCTCCATCCGCCGGAGCGCCGCGTTCAGGGCCACCCGGCGCTGGCCCCGCCGGGCCTCGATCGCGGCCGCCATGGCCTGACCCTGCATCGCATCCATGCGGCTGAGCCGGCCAACAGATTGCTGGTCCAGTTCCACAGGCCTGCGGTCGTCGCTGGTTGCATCCGTCGCGGTGTCGAGTTGCGCAAGCTCGGCCTTGATCATCGGCCGGTAACGTGTGGCAAGGTCGGCGTCCGTCGGTTCGCTCACGCCCGGACCGTTCCGTCGCCGGTCACGAGGTACTTGAAACTCGTCAACTGCTCCGCGCCCACCGGCCCGCGCGCATGCATCTTGCCTGTGGCGATGCCGATTTCTGCCCCCATGCCGAACTCGCCGCCATCGGCGAACTGGGTGGAGGCATTGCGCATCAGGATCGCACTGTCGAGACGCTGGAAGAACCGACCCGCAGTGGCATTGTTCTCAGTCAGGATCGCCTCGGTATGGTTCGAGCCATAGGTCCGAATATGGGCGATGGCGCCATCGACATCCTCCACGACTTTCGCCGCGATGATCATGTCGAGGAATTCGCGCCCGAAATCATCCGCTTGCGCAGGTTTTGAGCCCCGAAGTCCCTCTGCCCTGACCTCGACCCCCGCCGCGATCAGGTCATCGACAATCTGCTGACCCAGCGTGGCCGCGATGTCCTTGTGGACCAGCAGGCATTCCGCCGCGCCGCAGATGCCGGTGCGTCGCGTCTTGGCATTCAGGACAACCGCACGGGCCTTTTCGGGGTCCGCATCCTTGTCGACATAGACATGGCAGATGCCTTCGAGATGGGCAAAGACCGGCACCCGGGCCTCCTTCTGGACAAGCCCCACGAGCCCCTTGCCGCCCCTCGGCACGATCACGTCGATATGCTCCACCGCCTTCAGCATCTCGGCCACCGCCGCCCGGTCGCGGGTCGGCACAAGCTGGATCGCCGCTTCCGGCAGCGCCGCCGCCTTGAGCCCCTCAACCAGACATTTATGGATGGCACGCGAGGAATGGAAGCTTTCCGAGCCGCCGCGCAGGATCACAGCATTGCCGGATTTGAGGCACAGAGCGCCCGCATCGGCGGTCACGTTGGGACGGCTTTCATAGATCACGCCGACCACACCCAAAGGCGTCCGCACTCGCTGGATATGAAGCCCCGTGGGCCGGTCCCATTCGGCGATGACCTCGCCGACCGGGTCCTTCTGCTCGGCGACGGAACGCAGACCATCAACGATGCCACGAATGCGGTCTTCGTTGAGCTTCAGCCGGTCCATCATCGCCGGGCTCAGGCCCTTGTCGCGGCCATAGTCGAGGTCGCGGGCATTCGCTTCGATGATCTCCGACCGCCGCGCCCAGACCGCATCCGCCGCCGCGATCAGCGCGGCATGCTTGCGTTCGGCGGTGGCAAAGGCCAGCTCTGCCGCAGCAGCCCGCGCATTCCGGCCCATCTCCACCATCAGGGCCGGTATATCGCTGAAATCTTTCATCTTCTTCTGTTCCAAAATACTCGCGCCGCAGGCATGGCCCGTCAGGGCCACCCGTCAGAACGCCATATCGTCCCGGTGAACCATCGGCCCGCGACCGGCATAGCCGAGAATGGTCTCAATGTCACCCGAACGTCGCCCGGCAATGGCCTTCGCTTCGCCCGCCGAATAGCGCACCAGCCCCTTGGCCAAAGCCTCGCCCGCAGGGCCAAGGACGGCCACCGGATCGCCGCGTTCGAACCGGCCGCTTACGCGTGTCACCCCTGCAGGCAGGAGCGACTTGCCCGATTTCAGGGCCGTGACAGCACCGGCATCGAGATGCAGCTCCCCGCGCGGTTTCATCGCCGCGATCCAGCGCTTGCGCGCCAGTTGTGGCGTGCCTTCGGGCAGGAACCAGGTGCAGTTGGCGCCTTCGGCCAGCGCCTTCAGCGGACGCAGGACAGAGCCCTCGGTGATCGCCATGGCGCAACCACCCGCGACGGCGGTCTTGGCGGCAAGAAGCTTGGTCTTCATGCCGCCTTTCGAAAGACCCGAGACGGGATCGCCCGCCATTGCCTCAATCTCGCCCGTGATCTTCTCAACGATCTCAAAGCGTTGGGCTGCGGGGTTCACCTTAGGATTGTCGGAGTAGAAGCCGTCGACATCCGACAGGAGCACAAGCTGATCCGCGCCGATCGTCACCGCGATCTGGGCGGCCAGACGGTCATTGTCGCCAAAGCGGATCTCATCCGTGGCCACGGTGTCGTTCTCGTTCACGATCGGCACGACGCCAAGACCCAGAAGCGTCTCCATCGTCGCGCGGCTGTTCAGATAGCGCCGACGATCCTCAGTATCTTCCAGCGTCACCAGAACCTGACCGGCGGTCAGACCGTGGGGGGCCAGCACCTCTTCATAGGCGCGGGCCAGCCGGATCTGGCCGACTGAGGCCGCCGCCTGGCTCTGATCGAGGGAGAGCGCGCCTTTCGGCAGGCCGAGCACCCCGCGCCCCAGTGCGATGGAGCCCGAGGAGACGAGGATCACATCGGCGCCGCGCGCCTTGGCCGCCGCGACGTCTTCGGCCAGCGCCACGAGCCAGTCGCGCTTGAGCCCGCCCGCCAGATCGACGAGCAGCGCCGAGCCGATCTTGACCACCAGCCGCCGCGCGGCTGCGATATCGGGCCTCAGGGTTGCCACGGCTGATCATCCTCGGGTTCAGCCTGTTTCCGTGTCCTGGCGATCACCTTCCAGAGCACGCGCAGAACGTCCTGCACGCCTTCGCCGGAGACGCCGGACATCAGATGCACCGGCCCGTCCGCCGCCTTCTCAAGGCTGCGCTTGCGGTTCGCCAGCGTCTTGGCATCCAGCGCGTCGATCTTGTTCAGCGCGGTAATCCGTGGCTTAGCCGCAAGGTCGGGAGAATACGCCTCAAGTTCCGTCAGGATCGTCTTGTAATCCTTTGTGATCGTTGAGGATGTTCCATCAACGAGGTGCAACAGGACCGAGCACCGTTCGACATGGCCGAGGAACATATCGCCCAAGCCCCGGCCTTCCGACGCGCCTTCGATCAGGCCCGGGATGTCGGCCATCACGAATTCGCGGCCATCGACGCCCACTACACCAAGATTAGGTACCAAAGTGGTGAACGGATAGTCCGCGATCTTGGGTTTGGCGTTCGAAACCGCGGCGAGGAAGGTCGATTTGCCAACGTTCGGCAGACCCAGAAGCCCCGCATCGGCGATGAGCTTCAGGCGCAGCCAGATCGTGCGTTCGACGCCTTCCTGACCGGGATTGGCGCGGCTGGGCGCGCGGTTGGTGGAGGATTTGAAGCGCAGGTTGCCCCAGCCGCCGTTGCCGCCCTGTGCGAGCAGAACACGCTGCCCGACCTCGGTCAGATCGGCGATGATGGTTTCCTCATCCTCATCAATAATTTCGGTGCCGACAGGCACCTTTAGCACGATATCCTCACCTGTCTTGCCGGTGCGTTGCGAGCCCATGCCCGGCTGTCCGGACTTGGCGAAGAAATGCTGCTGATAGCGGAAGTCGATGAGCGTATTCAGCCCCTCGACCGCCTCGGCCCAGACCGAGCCGCCATTGCCGCCATCGCCGCCATCGGGGCCACCGAATTCGATGAACTTCTCGCGCCGGAACGAGACGCAGCCCGCGCCGCCGCCGCCGGAGCGGATATAGACTTTGGCGAGGTCGAGAAACTTCATAGGTCAGGCTTTCCTTGGGGTCGTGTGGCGATAGCTTGTGGCGGCGGTTTTCGCAAGGGCGGCGCTGTCGGCAGCGCGTCTGCAAAGCGTCAGCAAAACGTATGGCAGGCGCGCGCGGTGGGGTAAGGGTTCGGCCTCGGCTGCGCCTCGGCCGATCGAAGCGGGGGCCAGCCCCCGCCCCCCCGAAGTATTTTTGCCAAGAAGAAGCTGCAGGGACCAGCCGCCGGGACCGGACAGGTCCGGCCCAAGGTCAGTCACCCCATCTTGCGCAGATAGGTCCAGGTCGGTGCGGTGGCGCCGCGGGCGACCGAGAAGGCCTCGGCATCGCCGAGATATTCGAAGCCGCAATTGGTCAGCACCCGGGCCGAACCCGGGTTGTCCTGAAAGACCTCGGCAAAGAGCGTCCGCGCCTGCTGGGGATTGGCTGCAACGATGGCGGCGACGGCCTCGGACGCGTAGCCGGTGTTCCAGAAGGCGGGGGCGACCCAGTACTTGATTTCGCTCTGCGCGCGCTCCATCCGAGTCAGGCTGACGAGGCCGAGGACCTCGGCATGGCCGAGCTCTGATCCGTCCAGAACCCAGATATCCTCCCCCCGGCCGTTCGCGAGCACACGGGCGATAAACGCCGCGGTCGCGCCGGGAGGCAGCGGGTGGGGAATGGTGCGCGTACCTTCGGCGACGCGCCTGTCGGCGGTATACATCTCGATGAGGCCGGCATCCGACATCCGCAAGGGACGCAGAACGAAACGCTCGGCCGCCAGCGCAGGCTGGACGACGATCGGTTCCTGCATCATGAACTCTTCCTCCGCCTCAACGAATGGCGAGGATCACGGCCGCCCTACCGGCCATGCCCCGTCCGACACTCGCAATGTGACGCGCGACCCTCCCGGCCGCTTTGGGCGCCACGCTGCCCGATACACCCCAAATGGGGCGTGAGCATGACCGGATCAAGCTTGCGCCGTTCACACGTACCGTGATCATGCTCATCACTGCCTCATTGAAACCGTACACTGGCAAACTCCTGCCTGTAAAAGAAAAGGGACCGGCCTTTCAGCCGGTCCCCGTCTACAATCCGATTGTAAAGGTTCGGCTTACTCGGCTGCCTCCGCCGCCGGGAGGACCGAAATAAAGGTGCGGCCCTTGAGACCTTTCTTGAAGGTCACGCGGCCTTCGGCGGTTGCAAAGATCGTGTGGTCACGACCCATGCCGACGCCTTCGCCCGGCCACCAGGTGGTGCCGCGCTGACGCACGATGATGGCGCCCGGCTGAGCCGCCTGACCGCCATAGAGTTTCACGCCGAGACGGCGACCGGCCGAGTCGCGGCCGTTGCGGGAGGAACCGCCTGCCTTTTTATGTGCCATGGGGTGTTACTCCTTCGCTTTGGCCGCGGCCTTTTTGGGCGCAGCTTTTTTTGCCGGGGCGGCCTTGGCTTCGGCTTTCTTGGCCGGGGCCTTTTTCGCCGGGGCAGCTTTCTTTTCGGCCTTTTCCGCCGGGGCCGCGTTGTTATGCGCGGCAACGCGGGCGGCATGGGTGCCAACGGCTTCCTTCACGCCCGACTTGTCCGCGCCCGAGGCGAGGATGTCGGTGACGCGCAGCAGGGTCAGCTTCTGGCGGTGGCCACGGGTGCGCTGCGAGGAGTGCTTGCGGCGGCGCTTCCAGAAGGTGATGACCTTGTCGGCCTTGATGTCGTCGATGACTTCGGCCTGGACGGCGGCGCCCTTGACGAGCGGCGCACCCAGAACCGGCTTGTCGCCGCCGATCATGAGAACTTCGTTGAACTGGACTTTGTCACCAGCGGCGGCTGCGATCAGTTCCACGCGGAGCACGTCGCCCGCCTGAACCTTGTACTGCTTGCCACCGGTCTTGAGGACCGCGAACATGGGTCTTTCCTTCATTTCTGCCGCGCCCTGTGGCCCCGGATCATCCGGCGTTTATGGGTTTCCCCGCCTCGGGCAGCGCGCCCCGTTTCGGGACGACATTACCAAAGATAGAATCCCGGCCGGGCCGAGAGACCCGCCGGGATGCGGGCTTATCAGGCAGGAGGGGGCGAAAGTCAAGGGCGGCTGCAGAGGATTTCATCCATGTCGCAAACGGGATTGCGCGTTGTCGCCGCGAGGCGGATGGTACGCCGCATGCGCGATCACAAGGCCTTTCTGAAGTCCCTTTCCCCCGAACGCAAGACGGCGCTGACCGAAACCAGCGACCGCGCCGGTCTGCTGCATCTGGCGGGCCATGCCGGGCTGATCCTGATCCTCGCCGCGCTGATCGCGGCGCGGGTGCCGTTCTGGGGGCTTCTGCTGCCGCTTCAGGGCATCGCCCTCATCTTCCTGTTCACGCTGGAACATGAATGCACCCATCGGACCCCGTTCCGCTCTGCCGCGCTGAACGATTGGGTGGGGCGGGTCTGCGGCTTTCTCATCTTCCTGCCGTTCGAGTGGTTCCGGGCGTTTCACCTTGCCCATCACCGTTTCACCAACATCCCCGGCGAAGACCCTGAACTGGATGCAAGCAAGCCCGCGACCCTGCGAGACTGGCTGGTCCATGTGTCGGGCCTGCCCGTCTGGCGGGCGAATATCGCGCTGATCCTGCGGCTGGCGGCGGGGCGAGAGCGGGCGCGGTACCTCTCTGACCGGGCCCTGCCCCGGATGGAGCGCGAGGCGCGGGTTCTGCTAGTACTCTATGCGCTGGTGGGATTGTCGCTGATCTGGTCGTCCCTGCTGCTTTGGGTCTGGATCGTCCCGGTCCTTCTGGGTCAGCCCTTTCTGAGGCTCTATCTTCTGGCCGAGCACGGCGACTGTCCCTTTGTCGCGAACATGTTCGAGAATACCCGGACGACCTTCACCAACCGGATCGTCCGCTTTCTGGCCTGGAACATGCCCTACCATGTCGAGCATCACGTCTATCCGGCAGTGCCGTTTCACCGCCTGCCAGAGTTGCACGGGCTGATGCGGGAGAAATTGCAGGTCACGGCAGACGGTTATGCGGTCTTTACCCGCGACTACTTGCGACGCCGGATGTAAATTGCCCGGACCAATGTACCCGTCACAATCCCGGCGTGGCCCTTGCCGGAGCGATCAGTTACTGGGTTTCAGGCTTACGCAACATATCAGACCGGACCGGCCATGACCGACCTTGCGCCATCGAAACCGACGACCGGCGACACCCTGCCGGGGTTCTTCTTCGCGCTCTCGGCCTATCTCCTCTGGGGTTTCCTGCCACTGTACATGAAGGCTCTTGCCCATATCCCGCCGGTGGAGGTCATCGCCCACCGGGTGCTCTGGTCGGTGCCGGTCGCAGGGATGATCCTGATCGCGACCGGGCGCACGGCCGATCTGGCACGGGCGCTTCGGACGCCGCGCATGATCGGGATGGCTGTAGTGACCGCGGCGCTCATCTCGATCAACTGGGGCATCTATGTCTGGGCCATCGGCTCGGGCCACGCGCTGGATGCGGCCCTTGGCTATTACATCAACCCGCTCTTTTCGATCTTCCTCGGCGCGGTTCTCTTGCGCGAACGGCTTGCGCCGACTCAGTGGGTCGCCATCGGCCTCGCGGCCCTTGCCGTCGCGATCCTGACCTGGGAGGCGGGACGGCTGCCTGTCGTGGCGCTGGCTCTGACCCTGACCTGGGGGTGTTATGCGTTTTTCAAGAAGAAGCTGCCGATCGGTCCCAATCAGGGCTTCATGCTGGAAGTGCTGTTGCTGACCCCGCCGGCGCTGGCCTACGCGGTCTGGCTGGCCCGCGACGGAGCGGGTCATTTCATGGAAGGTGTGGCCTTCGATACCTGGATGCTGGTCGGCTGCGGTCTGGTGACAGCGGTGCCGCTGATCCTCTATGCCAACGGGGCGAAGCTGCTGCGGCTCTCGACCATCGCGATCATGCAGTACATCGCGCCGACGATGATCTTCCTGACGGCCGTCTTCGTTTTCGACGAACCGTTCGGAACCGCCCGCGCCATCGCCTTTCCTCTGATCTGGACGGCGCTTGTCGTCTATACCGCGTCGATGGTGCGTCAGGCACGGCGGCGCTGAGATAGCTCAGCGCAAAGGATACCGGTCGCCCTTCTGGTCGATCAGCAGCACCCTCTGACCATTGCGGACATAAAGATCACAGCGCGAGAATCCGTTGACGAAGTCGACACAGACCTCGCCATCGGATTCGATCCGATAACGCCCTTCGGCCCGGTCCCCGCCGTCATATATATAGGCATAGGCCCCGTCCGGGCCGTATTCCGACTGACCGCCATCATAGAACCGCACTTCATTTTCCATGAGAAACGCGGTGACATCGGTCATGCCGAGCGGTTCATCGCCGTCCCGCATTTCCCACCCGGCGGCGTGGGCAGGCACGGCGAAAGCGAAAAGCAGGACGAGGGCGCGCATTGGGACTCCTTTCGGCTGGTGTCCAGAAAACAATCCCCTGCGCCAGCGGTCAACGCACCATCCGGTGAACGGCCGGAGGACGGTTCGGCGATTCACCCTGAATTAACGGTTTCGTGGCAGGCTCAAACCGTGGGGGCTCCGATTGGGGAGCTGGATGATGACGGACTGGCACGCGGTCATACCGCCGCCCGCTGTCGCGACGGCCATGATGCGAACACCTCAGCAGACCGATGCCAAGCGGGTCACCGCCCCGGCGGATTCGGGCAATATCGGCAGTGATGCGAATAACCGCCATCCTCGCACCACTGCGCAAATACGCCACCCCGTCGTCGTGCCTCCGCAGCCTGACACCGACCGGCCGACCGGCCCGCCACCCGCTTTCGAGGCCAATGTGCTGGAAGCCGAGGCAGAGCGCCGCCGGTCGAAAATTGCCGGGGATGACACGGGGATACCAAAGGCGCCGACGGATAAAGACAAGCTGGAAACCGGCCGCACAAAGGACGGGTCGTCAGTTTTCCCCGGCAACCGACCGGTGCCGAACAATACCGGCACCGGACCTTATTCCGATCCGCCCGCTCTCGCGGACCTTCAATTGGACCTGATCCGTTGACCTCTTATTCGGCCGCCTGCGCCGCCGGGTTGTTCGGATGGGTCGTCCAGTTGGCATAGTCGCCAACCGTCTTGCCGGTGCGGGCATCGACCTCACCCTTCGCAAGCTCGCGCATGGTGATGCAGTTTTCCACCGGACAGACATCGACGCAGAGATTGCAGGCGACGCATTCCTCATCCTTGACGCTGAACACGCGATCCGCACTCATCGCAATTGCCTGATGGCTGGTATCCTCGCAGGCGGCATAGCAGCGGCCGCATTTGATGCAGAGATCCTGATCGATCTCGGCCTTGGTGACGTAGTTGAGGTTCAGATACTGCCAGTCGGTGACATTCGGCACCGCGCGGCCGACCAGATCGGCAGTCGAGGTAAAGCCCTTCTCATCCATGTATTGCGACAGGCCGGAGATCATCTCCTGCACGATCTTGAACCCATATGTCATTGCCGCCGTGCAGACCTGCACATTGCCGGCACCAAGCGCCATGAACTCGGCAGCATCCCGCCATGTGGTCACGCCACCAATGCCCGAGATGGGCAGACGGGCGGTTTCGGCGTTGCGGGCAATCTCGGCCACCATATTCAGCGCGATGGGCTTGACCGCCGGGCCGCAATAGCCGCCATGGCTGCCCTTGCCGTCAATGGTCGGTTCCGGCGCGAAACTGTCGAGATTGACCGAAGTGATGGAGTTGACGGTATTGATCAGCGAAACCGCATCCGCCCCGCCGCGCATCGCCGCCTCGGCGGGTTTCCGGACATCTGTAATGTTGGGCGTCAGTTTCACGATGCAGGGCATACGGCTGTATTGCTTCACCCAGCGCGTCACCATCTCGATATATTCCGGGACCTGCCCGACGGCCGAGCCCATGCCGCGTTCGGCCATGCCATGGGGGCAACCGAAGTTGAGTTCCACCCCGTCCGCACCGGTATCCTCGATCCGGTGCAGGATGTCCTTCCAGCTTTCCTCATCGCAGGGCACCATGAGCGAGATGATCAGCGCCCGATCCGGATAGTCGCGCTTGACCGACTTGATCTCGCGCAGGTTCACCTCCAGCGGGCGGTCGGTGATCAGTTCGATATTGTTGATGCCCAGAACCCGGCGGTCAGCGCCATAGACGACGCCGTAACGCGGCCCGTTGACGTTGACGACCGGCGGGCCTTCGGAACCGAGCGTCTTCCAGACAACGCCGCCCCAGCCCGCCTCAAAGGCGCGGCGAACGTTGTACTCCTTGTCCGTCGGCGGGGCCGAGGCCAGCCAGAACGGGTTGGGGGATTTGATCCCGATGAAATTCGATGTCAGGTCTGCCATATCTCAGGGCTCCTTCCTTTCGTGGCGGATCACGTCGAATCCGCCGAAAAACATGCGTTTGCCGTCATAGATGCGCGACGGCGGTTGCGGCATCCTTGGATCGGCCAGCGCCTTCTTCCAGCCGCTGTCCCGTGCGCGTTTCGTGGGCCAGAGCACGAAGCCGACCGCCACGGCCTCCCCTTCGTCTTTCAGAACCGCACGCGGGAAAGACGTCACTTCGCCGTCGCCCAGATCGTCAGCCCAGCCATCGAGAACCTCGCTCGCGCCACATTCGATGAAGAGCGGCGCAAGCTTCTTCGCCTCGCGCAGATAGGCTTTGCGGTTCTGTCCCGGCACCGGGATGACTACGACATCGACGATGGCCATTGGCCCCTCCCGTCAGCTCAGGCTTGCGTGGATATCCTCCGCCGCGTCGCGGCCCTCGGCGACGGCGGTGACGGTCAGGTCCTCGCCGCCCGACGCGCAGTCGCCTGCCGCCCAGACGCCCGTGACCGAGGTCCGGCCCGTGCCGGTAACAGCGATCTTGCCGCCTTCGATCTTCAGCCCTTCCGGCGCGCCGGTCAGCGTCTGGCCGATAGCCTTCATGACCTGATCGGCCTTCAGGCGGAAGGTTTCGTCCTTTTGCTTGAGCCCGTCGGCGCTGTCCTCGGTATAGGCGAATTCGACCTCCTGCGCGGCACCATTGCCGACGACCCGCACCGGCGCGGCGTTATGGATGATCCGCACCCCGACCGAGGCCGCATGTTCCTGTTCATGGCTGGAGGCGCTCATCCGCTCCTGCCCGCGGCGGTAGACGATGGTGACGTTCTCGGCGCCGAGCAGTTTCGATTGCACGGCGGCATCGACTGCCGTCATGCCCCCACCGATCACCACCACGTCGCGACCGATGGGCAGCTTCGCCTTGTCCGGCTGCTGACGCAGCTCGGCGATGAAATCGACGGCAGAAAGGACGTTTTTCAGGTCCTCGCCCTCGGCACGCAGCGCGTTCACGCCGGCAAGGCCGATGGCCAGCACGACCGCATCGTGATCCGCCTTCAGCCCTTCCAGCGTCAAACCCGACCCGAGCGCCTTGCCGTTCTGCACGGCAATCCCGCCGATTTTCAAGAGCCAGTCGACCTCGGCCTGAGCGAACCCGCCCGGCGTCTTGTAGCTGGCGATGCCGTATTCATTCAGGCCCCCCGCCTTGGGACGCGGATCGAAAATGGTGACGTCGTGGCCCTTCATCGCAAGGCGATGCGCGGCCGAAAGACCTGCCGGTCCGGCACCCACAACTGCGATGCGCTTGCCGGTCGCGCTTGCCCGCGCGAAGGGATGGACGCCCTTTTCCATCAGTGTATCGGTGGCAAAACGCTGCAGGCGGCCGATCTCCACCGGCTTGCCCTCGGCCACCTCGCGCACGCAGACCTCTTCGCACAGCTGTTCAGTCGGGCAGACCCGCGCGCACATGCCGCCAAGGATGTTCTGCGAAAAGATCGTCTTCGCCGCCGCTTCGGGTGTGCCGGTGGCGATCTGGCGGATGAACAGGGGAATGTCGATCGAGGTCGGACAGGCCGTCATGCAGGGTGCGTCATGGCAGAAATAGCAGCGGTCGGCGGCCACCCGTGCCTCATGCCCGTCATAACGCGGCGCGATGTCGTCGAAGTTTCGGGCATAGTCCTCTGCCCCGAGGCGTCCGGCAGCGATACCGGGTGTGAGCTGGCTGTTCGTCATCGACGGCCTCCCTGATCCGTTCTTGTCAAAAAGGCTGCCACCGAATCAATTTTTTATCAACTGGTAAATTTTTTAGAATGACTTTGCGGTTTTTCCCTTAAGTAAGCTGGGCTTAAACCCCGTTCACGGGCCAGAAACTCTGTCAACGCAGCGGGAAAGTCGCGCTTTCCACCGACTGCCCAACCGCGTATAACCGCCAGAGAACAAGGCCCGCGATGCAAAGACGGGCCCCCGGACAGGACCGATCGAGGACATCGATGACAAAACCATCCCATGACAGCGACGTGGCCTTCATCGAGGCGCTTGCGGAACTTCTGAATTCCAAGAACCTCGCTGAAATCAGCGTGAAACGTGAATATGGCGACAATGACCGGCTGAATGTGACGGTCTCAAAATATGCGGTTCAGGCTGCGGCACCTGCCGCTCCGATGCAGATGGCTGCCCCCGCAGCCGCGCCTGCGGCCCCGGTTGCCGCCCCGGCTGCAGCGCCTGCGGCTTCGGCGTCGGCAGACCCGGCCAGCCACCCGGGCGCGGTTACCTCGCCCATGGTCGGCACCGCGTACCTGTCCCCCGAACCCGGCGCGGACCCGTTCATCTCGATCGGCGCCGCCGTCAAGGAAGGCCAGACCGTGATGATCGTCGAGGCGATGAAGACGATGAACCATATCCCTGCGCCGCGCGCCGGGACCGTCAAGCGCATCCTCGTCGAGGATGGCAGCCCCGTCGAATACGGCGCGCCGCTGCTCATCATCGAGTGAGGGCGCGATGTTCGAAAAAATCCTGATCGCCAACCGGGGCGAGATCGCGCTGCGCGTCATCCGCGCCTGCCGCGAGATGGGTATCCGCTCGGTCGCGGTGCACTCCACCGCCGATGCCGATGCGATGCACGTGCGGATGGCGGATGAAAGCGTCTGCATCGGTCCGAACTCGTCCTCGCAAAGCTACCTGTCGATCCCGGCAATCATCTCGGCCTGTGAAATCACCGGGGCGCAGGCGATCCATCCGGGCTACGGCTTCCTTTCCGAAAACGCCAGTTTCGTGCAGGCGCTTGAGGACCACGGCATCACCTTCATCGGCCCAACCGCGGAACATATCCGCATCATGGGCGACAAGATCACCGCGAAAGAGACCGCGAAAAACCTCGGAATTCCCGTGGTGCCGGGTTCCGATGGTGGCGTCGCCGATACGGCGGCGGCCAAGAAGATCGCGGCCGAGATCGGCTATCCGGTCATCATCAAGGCGACCGCCGGCGGCGGCGGGCGCGGTATGAAGGTCGCCAAGGATGAAAGCGAGCTTGAAATCGCCTTCCGCACCGCGCGGTCCGAGGCCAAAGCCGCCTTCGGCAATGACGAAGTCTATATGGAGAAGTACCTCCAGCGTCCGCGCCATATCGAAATTCAGGTTTTCGGCGATGGCAAGGGTCAGGCTGTGCATCTGGGCGAACGCGACTGCTCGCTCCAGCGCCGCCACCAGAAGGTGTTCGAAGAGGCTCCGGGCCCCGTAATCACCCCAGAACAGCGCGCCGAGATTGGCGCGATCTGCGCCAATGCGGTCGCCAAGATCAACTATATCGGCGCTGGCACGATCGAGTTCCTCTTTGAGGACGGCGAGTTCTATTTCATTGAAATGAACACCCGCCTTCAGGTCGAACACCCGGTCACCGAGGCGATCTTTGGCGTCGATCTGGTGCGCGAACAGATCCGCGTCGCCGAAGGTCTGCCGATGTCCTTCACCCAAGGTGATCTTGTGGTGAACGGCCACGCGATCGAGGTCCGGATCAACGCCGAGAAACTGCCAAATTTCTCACCCTGCCCCGGCAAGATCACCCAGTATCATGCACCGGGCGGTCTCGGTGTGCGGATGGATTCGGCACTTTACGACGGCTATTCGATCCCGCCCTATTACGACAGCCTGATCGGGAAACTGATCGTCCACGGCCGCGACAGGCCGGAGGCGCTTGCCCGCCTGAACCGCGCACTCGGTGAACTGATCGTCGACGGGATCGACACCACGATTCCCCTGTTCCATGCGCTTCTGCAAGAGCCGGATATCCAGAGCGGCAACTACTCCATCCACTGGCTGGAAAAGTGGCTGGCGAAGGAATTCGGCTGATCCGGAGGCATGGCCGCCCGGGGTGGCCATGCTGACGCCCGAACTGATGCTGTCGGGTTATGCCCAGGGCATATTCCCGATGGCAGAAGGACGCGATTCCGAGGATCTGCACTGGATCGACCCACGACTGCGCGGTGTCATTCCACTGGACAAATTCCATATTTCGCGATCGTTACGGCGCGAAATACTGCGGAAAAATTATACAATTCGAATTAACTCATCCTTTTCCGCGGTTGTCCGCGCCTGTGGCGACCGCGATGAAACCTGGATCAACAGCGCGCTTTTTACCCTCTATGGCGGGCTCCACGATATGGGCCATGCCCATTCATTGGAGATCTGGCAAGAGGAGGAACTGACCGGCGGGGTCTTTGGCATCACGCTCGGTGCAGCCTATTTCGGGGAAAGTATGTTTTCGACCCGCACCAACGCCTCCAAGATCGCACTTGCCTATTTGGTCGACCGGCTGCGTCAGAGCGGCTTCACGCTCTTTGACACCCAATTCCTGACGCCACATCTCGCTTCGCTCGGCGGCGTGGAAATCCCCCGCGCTGACTATCGGAGAAGATTGGCCGAGGCCTTGGAACGCGAGGCGGACTATTGTGCCGTCTCTGTACCTTCGGCCGAGGGGATGTTGCAGCGCATGACCCAGACGTCATAACGCGGATCGTCCATGGCCGACAGCGCCGGGCTGGAGGCGATCATCCAGCCATCGAACGCCACCGCGCCCGATTTTGCGTCGGCGATGGTCACGAAGGCATAGGCGTTCGAGGATGGGTCGGTCACCGGGTAGCGGCAGTCACCCAGCGTCACCGCCAGACGACCGAACTCCTGTGTCTCTCCCACGGCAAGGTCGATATCGGTCGTCGTGCCGGCCACCTTGTCGAGGCCGCGCAACAGCGCGCCCGGAGCGCTTTCGACATCCTGCGCAAGCGCCGCGCCGGAAAGGGCAAGCATGGCGGCCACCGCCAAAAGGGATTTCATGGCGCGTCGGTCCCTGCGCCTGAATCATCGCCACCACCGGCGAATTTCATCATCAGCGCGATGACGCTGACAGCGCCCTGGGTATCTTCGACCTCGGCGCCAGGTTCCAGGTCCAACGGACTGCCACCGGGCAGGATTTCGACGAAGGCGCCGCCAAGCAGGCCTTCCGACGCAATGACGGCGGTGCTGTCATCGGGGACGGCGATGCCGTTCTTCACGGTGAATTTCGCATCGGCGAAGAAGGTCTGCGGGTTGAGCGCCAGTTCTGTAACTGACCCGACCTTGACCCCCGCCATGCGGACATCGGTGCCGACGGTGATGCCTTCGACCGAGCGGAAACTGGCGGTCAGGTCATAGCTGTCAGTCGCCCGCGAAAGCCCGCCGCCTTCGGATGCGTAGACAAGAAATCCAAGTGCCGCGGCCAGAACGCCCGCGCCGGTCAGAACCTCTGTGACATTCTCGGCCACTATTCGGGGCTCCAGGCCTCGTAGTCCCGCCGGTCAGCGGGGGCCGCGTGGCGGATCGAGCCTGCGGGCGCATAGGCCAGCGCGGTGCCGGTCAGGTTGGCCTCATGCGGCTTTTCCCAGGATTTGTGGGCCAGTGCAGCCTTGGTCGGCGGCTCATTCCAGGTGAAATGCAGCCAGCCATGCCAGTCGGGGCTGACCCGCGATGCCTCGGATTCACCGTTATAGATCACCCAGCGGCGCTTGCCGTCACGGGTTTCATAAAAGCAGTTGCCCTCGGCATCCTCACCCACCTTCACCCCCTTGCGGGCGGTGAACAGCTGGGTTCCCAGCGTCTGGCCATTCCACCAGGTCAAAAGGCGCAGCAGGAATTTCATCGGCAACCTCCGGGCAGTCCTGCCCCCTTATAACCGAGGCGTGGGTGAGGTCTAGGGGCTACGGTCATGATGCCGGGGCGGACCCCGTGCAGATCACTTGTTTTGGTAGCTGCGGACATGGCCGACCATCTCGCCCACCACGCGTTTCAGCTGAAGGATGTCAAAGCCGCCAACGACGCGATAACCGCGCTCAAACAAAGCCTCGATTTCCTCCTTCGTATTCGCCGGTCCTCCGCCAAGAGGGATTCCTGCCGCCATCGCCGCGGCCTCGATCCGCGCGACTGCCGCCCTGAAATCGGGGTGGTCGAACTGGCCGTGTATGCCGAGCGAAGTCGAGAGGTCGAAGGGCGCGACGAAAGCCATATCGACGCCCTCCACAGTGAGTATAGCGTCGATGTTCTCGACCGCGCTCACCGTCTCGATCAAAAGGCAGCAGACAGTCTTGTCGCCATAGGTCGGAAGGTAGTCGAGCGGTGGAACTGACCAGCGGGAATGCGCCACGAAGGCGCCCCAACCCCGGACACCGAGTGGCGGATAGCGCATCGACGCAACACAGGCCGCCGCCTCTTCCGCCGTGTTGACCAGCGGAAACATGATCCCTTCCGCGCCCATGTCGAGCGCCAGCTTCACATTGGCCGGGTTGTGATCGATCACGCGGACCATCGCGGCGCAGTCCGTGCCCTGGGTTGCGGTGATCATCGCATGCATCGTCTCGTTGTTCGTCGCCGCGTGTTCCCGGTCGATATAGAGGATGTCGAGGCCCGTTACCGCCAGTGCCTGCGCAACCGCAGCCGAGGGGATCACACAAAGCTCTGACGAAAGGCGACGTCCCGGTTCGCGCAACTTATCCTTCAGACGCATGTCGGAGCCCCCTTGGTTAACCCGTCGCGACGCGCTCTCGTACGCAGTCAATCAGCCGGTTTCACTTTAGCGAGGGAACCCAAGCACACAAAGAAAAAGGGTGGGTCCATCTGGCCCGCCCTTATTCGATGACAATCACATCAGCTGGCGCTCGCAGGCGCTTTCTTTTGCTGTTCGGCATAAATAAGAAGCGGCTTCGCACCCGACTCCACTGCCTCTTCGTTGACCACGACTTCTTCGACCGAGGTCATGCCGGGCAATTCGAACATGGTGTCGAGGAGGATATCCTCCATGATCGATCTGAGGCCCCGCGCGCCGGTCTTGCGCTTGATCGCACGTTTGGCGATGGCCGTCAGAGCGTCGGCGGTAAAGGTCAGCTTCACGCCTTCGATGTCAAAGAGCCGCTGGTATTGCTTGACGAGCGCGTTCTTCGGCTCGGTCAGGATCGTGACCAATGCGTCCTCGTCCAGATCCTCCAGCGTCGCCAGAACCGGCAGACGACCGACGAATTCCGGGATCAGGCCGAATTTCAGGAGGTCTTCCGGCTCCAGCTCTTTGAACAATTCGCCGACATTGCGGTCATCGGGGGATTTGACCTCGGCACCGAACCCGATGGCCGACCCCTTGCCGCGCTGCGCGATGATCCGGTCGAGACCGGCAAATGCGCCGCCGCAGATGAAGAGGATATTGGTCGTGTCGACCTGCAGGAATTCCTGCTGCGGATGCTTGCGCCCACCCTGCGGCGGGACGGATGCAACCGTGCCTTCCATGATCTTCAGAAGCGCCTGCTGCACGCCCTCGCCCGACACATCGCGGGTGATTGAGGGGTTGTCGGACTTGCGCGTGATCTTGTCGACCTCGTCGATATAGACGATGCCGCGCTGCGCGCGTTCGACATTGTATTCCGAAGCCTGCAGAAGCTTCAGGATGATGTTCTCGACATCCTCGCCGACATAGCCGGCCTCGGTCAACGTCGTCGCATCCGCCATGGTGAAGGGCACATCGAGGATACGGGCCAAAGTCTGAGCGAGCAGCGTCTTGCCGCAGCCAGTCGGGCCAATGAGCAGGATGTTCGACTTTGCCAGTTCGATATCGGCCGATTTCGCCGCGTGGTTCAGGCGCTTGTAGTGGTTGTGAACGGCGACCGACAGAACACGCTTGGCATGGACCTGCCCGATCACATAGTCGTCCAGCACCTTGCAGATATCGCGCGGCGTCGGCACGCCATCGGAGGATTTGAGCCCGGTGGACTTCGTCTCCTCGCGGATGATGTCCATGCACAGCTCGACGCATTCGTCGCAGATGAACACGGTCGGGCCCGCAATCAGCTTGCGCACCTCATGCTGCGACTTTCCGCAGAAAGAGCAGTAGAGCGTGTTCTTGCTGTCGCTGCCTGAATTGTTCGCCATCGTCACCCTCTGCGGCCTGTTAACTCGCGTTTGTCGTCTTATTGGCTGCCCTTTTGGACAAGATTAGGGCAGCCATGGGGTCATCACAATGCCAAAATACCCGACCCGGATCACGGATTCAGGTGCCAGGCATCACTTCTTTTCATCTTCCCCCGTCCGCGCCGAGAGAATCTCGTCGATCAGGCCCCAGTCCTTGGCCTCTTCCGGCGACATGAAATTGTCGCGTTCCAGCGCCGCTTCGACCTTTTTCACCGGCTGACCGGTATGCTTGTGATAGATCTCGTTCAGGCGATCCTTGAGCTTCTGGGTCTCCTGCGCGTGGATCATGATGTCCGTCGCCTGGCCCTGATAGCCGCCCGAAGGCTGGTGGACCATGACGCGCGAATTCGGCAGCGAGAACCGCATGCCCTTTTCGCCCGCCGTCAGCAGAAGCGAACCCATCGACGCGGCCTGCCCGATGACCAGCGTCGAGACTTTCGGCCGGATATACTGCATCGTATCGTAGATCGACAAACCGCTCGTAACCACGCCGCCGGGCGAGTTGATATACATCGCGATTTCCTTCGACGGATTTTCCGCCTCAAGGAACAGAAGCTGGGCGCAGATCAGCGTCGACATGCCATCATGGACGGGGCCGGAGAGGAAAATGATCCGTTCCTTCAACAGCCGCGAAAAAATGTCATAGGCCCGTTCCCCGCGCGAGGTCTGTTCGACCACCATCGGAACGAGGGTGTTCATATAGATGTCCAATGGGTCTTTCATGCTCGTCCGCCTCTCGCTGTTCCCTGATCCCATGCTTACGTATGGAACCTTGACCGAGTCTTAGTAGCGCGTTCCGGGGGCTGCAAGGGCTGGCGCGCCCGAAGTGCCGCGTTCAGAGGCAGGGCCAAGAAAATTCAAATTTTCTTGGCAAAAATCTTTCGAAGATTTTTGCGCCGAAGGAAACGCGATGCCGACGCCGCTGGACCGGTCGCCTTGCGCAGGCTAGTCCTGCGTCGGAAAAAGTCGTGAGGTCGACATGGACATATGCGCTGTTTCCGCAGCGGAGCTTTCGCGCCGGCTGACCTCGGGTACTTTGACTGCACGGGCCGTGATGGAGGCCTATCTCGACCGTATCAGCGCGATTAATCCCGACCTGAACGCCATCATTTCGCTCCGCCCCGCCGAGCATCTGCTAGCCGAGGCCGACGCGGCCGACCGGTCACCCCGGCGCGGCTGGCTGCACGGAATGCCGCTGGCGGTAAAGGACGTCGTCGCGACGAAGGGGCTTCGGACAACCTATGGCTCCCCCCTTCATGCCGATTTCGTGCCCGAGGCCGACGACCTAATCGCTGCACGGATGCGGGCTGCGGGTGCGATCTTCATCGGCAAGACCAACACGCCGGAATGGGGACATGGGTCGCACAGCTACAATCCCGTCCACGGCGTCACCCGAAATCCCTATGACCCGACACGTACGGCCGGGGGCTCCTCCGGCGGCGCTGCGGCGGCGCTTGCAGCGCGGTTGGTGCCGGTGGCCGATGGGTCCGATACGATGGGCTCTCTGCGCAATCCGGCCGCCATTTGCAATGTCTACGGCTTTCGCCCGACCTGGGGGCTGGTACCGCAGGACGCCGTCGGCGACACGTTCATCAACACCATCACGACCGACGGCCCGATGGCGCGCAGCCCCGAGGATATCGCGCATTTCCTTGAAATCCTCGCAGGTCCCAACCCCGAAACACCGCTCGGGCGCGCGGCAGAAGCCTATTCTTCGCTCCTTGATACCGACATCAAGGGCAAGCGGATCGGTTGGCTTGGCGACTGGGACGGGGCTTATCCGGTCGAGGATGGCATTCTCGACCTTTGCAGGACTGCGATTTCTGCCTTTGAAGACCTCGGCGCGATTATTGAACCCCTGCCATCGCCGTTTCCTGCCGAGGAGCTTTGGGACAGCTGGACGGTACTCCGCTCCGCCATCAACGCCCAAGCCAAGCGCGATCTGCTGGAGAACCCGGAAAAACGCGCCCTGACGAAACCCGAAACGCTTTGGGAAATCGAAACCGGTCTGACCCGGACGACCGCCGATCTCTTCCGCGCCAGCGAAATCCGCTCGCGCTGGTATGCCGCCGCGGCCCGGCTCTTCGACCGCTTCGATGCGCTTGCGCTGCCATCCGCTCAGGTCTGGCCCTTCCCAACTGACTGGACCTGGCCGCGCGAGGTGGCCGGACGCCGGATGGACAGCTATCATCGCTGGATGGAGATCGTCGTTCCCGTGAGCCTGATCGGCCTGCCCTGCCTGTCGCTTCCCGCCGGGTTCGGCGCAAACGGCCTGCCCATGGGGGTCCAGTTGTTTGGCCCAACCGGCGCGGACGCAAGGATCCTCGCCATGGGCCATGCCTATCACCGCGCGACCGACTGGCCGTCGCAGCGACCACCGGTGCTGTGATGGCGGGCAATGATCATCCCGAACTCAAACTGCGCCTTACGCTCAGGGGCGGCGAATGGCTCGGCCCCGGCAAGGCCGACCTCTTGGAGGGGATCGCGGAAACCGGCTCCATCTCTGCCGCAGGCAAGCGGATGAAGATGAGCTACAAGCGCGCCTGGGGCCTTGTGGAGGTGCTGAATGGCATGTTCCGTGAGCCGCTTGTCACCTCAAGCCGGGGCGGGGCCGGGCATGGCGGGGCGGAACTGACCGAAACCGGGCACGCCGTTTTGCGGCTTTACCGGCAGATGCAGGCCAATGCCGTCAGTGCGACCGAGGCCGAAATCGCAGAACTGATGCAACTGACCGATATTCCCGACCGGAAATAACGCTTGCACGACAGGTGAAAGCGCCGTTATCTCCGTCAGGACATAACGGAACACCATGCGCCTGATCCTGACCTTCGCCCTTTGCCTTGTCACCGCCGCCGCGCGGGCGGAATCGGCTTTGGTCGCGGTCGCCACCAATTTCCATCCGGCGGCCGAGGAGCTTGCGGAGGCCTTCACAGCAGAGACGGGCCACGATCTCCGCCTGACCGCCGGGGCAACGGGCAAGCTCGCCGCCCAGATTGCAAACGGCGCGCCGTTCGACGCGTTTCTCTCCGCCGACACTGAAACGCCTTTACGGCTGGCGGCTGAGGGTCATGCGCTGGCCGACACGGGCTTCACCTATGCGACCGGCGCGCTCCTGCTCTGGTCCGCCGATCCTGCGCGCGATCTTTCAGACCCTGCCGCCGCAATCGAAGCGGCCCGCCATGTCGCCATCGCCAACCCAGCCCTAGCACCATATGGCAAGGCTGCGATGCAGGTCATTGAAAAATTGCATATTTCGACCATCTCGGCCGACAAAATCGTGACCGGAGAAAACATCGGTCAGGCCTATGCCCTGGCCGCCTCTGGCGCGGCGGATATCGGCTTCATCGCGGCCTCCGCGTTGCCCGCAACCGGCACGGCATGGCCGGTCCCACAAAACCTGCACGACCCGATCCTGCAGGACGCCATCCTTCTTGCCCACGGAGCCGACAATCAAGCCGCCCGCGCCTTCCTCGACTGGCTGCACAGTGATCCGGCCCGGACCATCATCCGCAGCCACGGCTACGAGGCAGGCGAATGACCGACCTCGCCCCTCTCTGGCTTACGCTACGGCTTGCGGCCATCGTAACCGTGCTGCTCCTGATCCTCGGCACACCATTGGCCTGGTGGCTCGCCCGCACCCGCTCGCGGCTCGCCCACGTGATCGAGGCCATAACCGCCCTGCCGCTGGTGCTGCCGCCCACTGTGCTCGGCTTCTACCTGCTCATCGCCTTCAACCCCACCGCCCCGCTGGGTCAGTTCTGGCTGAACGTCACCGGAACGACCCTCACCTTCTCCTTTACAGGCCTCGTCCTCGCCTCGCTCCTCTACTCGCTTCCCTTCACCGTCCAGCCTCTGCAAACCGCCTTTACCCAGCTCGGCCCCGCGCCCTTGGAGGCGGCGGCGAGCCTTGGCGCACGGCCGCTTGACGCCTTCCTGACGGTCGCGGCCCCCCTGTCGCTCAGGGGCTACCTGACCGCCGCTGTCCTCACCTTCGCCCATACACTCGGCGAATTTGGCGTCGTCCTGATGGTCGGCGGCAATATCCCCGGCGAAACCCGAGTCATCTCCATCGCGATCTACGAAAAGGTCGAGACGCTCGACTATGCCACCGCGCATCTTTTGTCGGGCCTTCTGCTCGGCCTCTCCTTCCTTATCCTGCTCGCGCTCTATGCGCTGAACGGAAGGCGGCGCGCATGAAAGATCTGGCAATCAATGTCGCGCTGCAACGCGATGATTTGACTATTGAAATCAATGAACGCGTGCCTCTGTCCGGCCTCACTGCGATCTTCGGGCCAAGCGGCGCAGGCAAGACGACGCTGCTTCGCCTCATCGCAGGATTCGAGCGCGGAGCGGGCGAGATGCGCTTTGGCGACGAGGTCTGGCAGCAGGGCCGCCACTTCACCCCGCCGCATCACCGCCGCGTGGCGACGGTTTTCCAGCAGCCCCGGCTCTTCGACCATCTCGACGTGGCGGGCAACCTCGCCTATGCGGCCCGGCGCGCCGGGCAGATGGACGCGGTAGCGGCAATGGTCGCCCGGTTCGCCCTGGATCCACTTCTCTCCCGGCGCCCGGCGACCCTGTCAGGCGGAGAGGCGCAGCGCGTGGCGCTGGCGCGCGCGCTTCTGACCGCACCGAGGCTGGTGCTGATGGACGAACCCGTGACGGCACTCGATCAGGCACGCAGAAACGAGATACTGCCTTTTATCGAAAGCTTGCGCGACGAAGCGAATATCCCGATTCTCTATGTCAGCCATTCGCTGGCCGAGGTCACCCGACTTGCCACCCAGATACTGACCCTGGCAGATGGTCGCGTCGCTGGACTCGGCCCGGCCGAGGCGATCCTGCCCGGGCTTGCCGCAACCCCGGATCAGCCGGGCGAGGAGCCGGGCAGCCTGATCACCGCGCGCGTCCGGCGGCTAAGCAGTGACGGGCTTTGCGAATTGCATTTCCCCGGCGGCAGCATCTTGACCCCCGGACGGGTCGGGCCGGACGGGGCCGAAGTGCGGCTGATCATCCGCGCCCGCGACGTGATGCTGTCGCGCGACCGGCCCGAGGGCCTTTCCGCGCTGAATATCCTGCCTGCCACTGTCACCTCGGTCACCCCTGTTGGCGCTGCCTCCGCCCATATCAGCCTTGATTGCGGCGGAACCGCCATTGCGGCGCGGATCACCATGCGATCGGTCGCGGCGCTCGGACTTTCGCCGGGCGTAAACTGCCACGCTATCCTGAAATCCGTCGCACTGGCGCGGGACGCATTGCCTTCGCCGTGAACGCCGCTAGGGTTTGCCCATGACCCGGTCCGCCCTCATCGTTGCCCATGGCCAACCTTCCGATCCTGAACCGGCCGAGGCAGAAATGGCGCAACTGGCGCAATCCGTCGCCTTGCATCTGCCCGGCTGGCAAGTGCGCGCAGCGACGCTCGCAGCGCCGGGCGCCCTGAAGTCCGCACTGGATGCACTTGATAACCCTGTGGTTTTCCCGTTTTTCATGGCTGACGGATGGTTCATCCGCACACTCCTGCCAAAACGCCTGTCAGAGTCCGGGCATGAAGGGCTTCCGGTCCTGACACCCTTCGGCCTTCTGATCGAAACGCGCTCCCTTGCGATCCGGACCGCCCGCATGGCGGCGGCTGAGCGGAACTGGGGCGAGGCGGACACGACGCTGATCCTCGCTGCCCATGGCTCCGGTCGCAGCCCCTACCCGGCCGAAGCTGCTCGCACCATTGAAGATGCCTTTACCGCCGGGACGGGTTTCGCCAGTATCCGTACCGGCTTCATCGAGGAAGAGCCTTCGCTCGCCCACGCGGCAAGGGATGCCGGAGACAAGTCGCTTTGCCTGCCGCTATTCGTTGCCCGTTGGGGCCATGTGATCGGTGATATTCCCGAAGCCCTTGAAACCGCAGGATTCACCGGCCACCTGCTTGATCCGATTGGCACCCATCCGGAAGTTCCCGCCCTGATCGCAAAAACGATCCTTGACGCGCCATAGCGTTTCAACTGCCGCGAACACTCACGGCAAGGCACCATTTTCTTCACCAACAGCACATACCCTGCCAACGGGCATCGACTTGCCCCGCCACCTTATGTAACAGTTTCATGACAGTTTCGTAAAATTTGAGACTCGAGCACAGAAAAGGAAAGAATCTTGTCAGAAACCTCCCCTCTCCTCTTCCTTCTGCATGTCGCGGGCGCGGCGGCACTTCTGATCTGGGCCGTGCGGTTGGTGCGGACTGGGGTGGAGCGTGGCTGGTCGGTGCCGCTCAGACGGCTGCTGCGGCAGGGGGCGGAGCGACGGGCCATCGCGGCTTTGTCGGGAACGGGCGCGGCCATTGTCCTGCAAAGTTCGACGGCCGTTGCGATCCTGACATCGAACTTCGTGGCGGCGGGCACACTCGCCGCAGCAGCGGGGCTGGCCATTTTGCTTGGCGCCGATCTCGGCTCGGCCATTGTGGCGCAGATCCTTCTCACGCGGGCCGACTGGTTCGTGCCGGTTCTTCTGGTCGCGGGCGTGGCGATGTTCCTGAAATCGCAAAGCCGGGACTACCGCATGGCAGGCCGGGTGCTCATCGGGCTAGCGCTGGTCTTCGTCTCGCTCAGCATGATCCGCGATGCGACCGAGCCTCTGCGCGACAGCAAGGGGCTGGTGACCGCGATGACCTATCTTGGCGGCGATCCGGTCACCGCCTTCGTCATCGGCGCGCTCTTTGCCTGGGCGGTGCATTCCTCGGTCGCTGCCGTCCTCCTCTTCGTCACGCTGGCGGCGCAGGGCGTCCTGCCGGTAACGGCGGGGATTGCGATGGTGCTCGGTGCCAATCTCGGCGGCGCCATCATCGCCTATGTTCTGACACTCGGGGCCGAGATTGAGGCGCGCCGGGTCATCGTGGCCAATCTTGCGCTCAGGGGTGGCGGCGCAGCCCTCGCGCTTTTCGCCCTTTCCGCTTTTGCCCTGCCGCTTGACTATCTGGGGGCCACTCCCGCGCGGCAGGTCATCAACCTGCACCTCGTCTTCAACCTCGCGCTTCTCCTGATCGCCCTGCCGGTCACGCGCCCGGTGCTGGCGCTCGTTTCCCGCTGGATCGCACCACCTGCGCAATCCTCGAACCTGACCCGCATCAGCGCGCTCGACCCCGCAGCCCTGACGCATCCCGACCGGGCTTTGGCCTGCGCTACGCGCGAGATCCTGCAGATGGGTGAAGGGGTTGAGGCAATGCTGCGATCCGTCATCGGGCTCTATGACGAATGGGACGACACGGCCGCCAGTGCGATCCGTGCCAAGGAAACCGAACTCGACAAGATGCATATCGCCATTAAGCTCTATCTCGCCAAGCTGCACCGGACCGCGGATGGAGAAGAGGCAACTCAGAAGAGCCTGGAACTCGCCGATATGGCCGTGAACCTCGAAAGCGCGGGAAATACGATCGCCGATGTGATGCTGGCGCTGGCCCGCCGCCGCGACCAGAGCGGCAGCGCCTTTTCAGAGACTGGCTGGAAGGAGATCCGCGATTTCCACGACCGGGTGCTGTCGAACGCGCAATCCGGGCTCAATGTTCTGATGACGATGAACCCCGACGCCGCCCGCGCGCTGGTGGAAGAAAAAGACCGCGTTCGAGACATGGAGCAAAGACTTCAACGCTCGCATCTCGATCGCCTGAAACAGGGGCTGACGGAAAGCATCGAAACCTCGAACATCCATCAGGAAACGCTCAGGGCGCTGAAACAGGTGAACTCGGCCTTCACGATGATCGCCTATCCGATCCTGTCGGAAACCGGCGACCTGCTGTCCAGCCGTCTGACCCGGCAGCAGGGCTAGGCCGGAACGCCGGAAGGGAAGGATTTTGATCCAGAATCCTTCCCCTTAACAGTTTTGGAACAAAACTTTTCCGACCGGTCGCTACTTGATGATCGTCTCGGGTCCCATGACCTGTGTCGGCAACCAAGTCGAGAGGCCCGGCACATAGGTCACAATGATCAGGAAGACGAAGAGCACTGCAAGGAAGGGCAGCGCCGCCTTCACAACCCGCATCATCGACATGCCAGCCACGCCGGAAGTCACGAAGAGGTTGAGGCCAACCGGCGGCGTGATCATGCCGATCTCCATGTTCACCACCATGATGATGCCGAGATGGATCGGATCAACACCGAGCGAGATCGCGATGGGGAACACCAGGGGCGCGACGATCAGGATCAGGCCCGACGGTTCCATGAACTGGCCGCCGATCAAGAGGATCACGTTGACGATGATCAGAAACACGATCTTGCCGAAACCCGCGTCCAGCATGGCCGCCGCGATCTGCTGCGGGATCTGCTCATCCGTCAGCACATGCTTCAGGATCAGCGCGTTCGCGATGATGAACATCAGCGTGACCGTCAGCTTGCCCGCCTCGAAAAGCGTCGCCTTGGTGTCGCGGTGGAAGAACCCCGTGACCAGCGCGATGGGCTTCTGGATCAGCGTCAGGTTCCCACCCTCGCGTGAGAGCGGCCCCATGTCGCGGTAAATGAAGGTCGCGACGATGAAGGCCCAGACAGAGGCGACGGCGGCCGCTTCGGTCGGTGTGAAGATCGCCGCCGTGATGCCCGGGATGCCGTAAAGACCGACCATGATGATCACGATCAGCATCAGACCCCAGAACGCCTCGCCGAAGCTTTCGAAGACCTCACCCCAGCCGAGCCATTCGCCTTTCGGCAGGTTCTTCCAGATTGCCCAGATCAGGATGGTCGCCATCAGCATGCCGCCCGCAAGAAGGCCCGGGAAGACACCCGCAAGGAACATCCGGCCGACCGACACGTCAGTGGCAGAGGCATAGACGACCATGACGATCGAGGGCGGGATAAGGATACCGAGCGTACCGGCATTACAGATCACGCCTGCGGCAAAGTCCTTGGAATAGCCGACCTGCCGCATCGCCGCGATGACGATGGAACCGATGGCAACCACGGTCGCGGGGCTCGACCCCGACAGCGCGGCAAAGAGCATACAGGCGAAGACACCGGCGATCGCCAGACCGCCCGGCAGGTGGCCGACGCAGGCAATTGAGAAGCGGATGATCCGTTTCGCCACGCCGCCCGTCGACATGAAGGAAGAGGCGAGGATGAAGAACGGGATCGCCAGCAGGGTCGAATGCCCCTCCATCGCGTTGTAAAGCGTCTGCGCGATCGAGGCGAGCGATGTGTCCGAGAACCACAAGAGGAACAGGGTCGATGACAGGCCGAGCGAGATGGCGATCGGAACGCCGATCAGCATGAAGCCGATCACCATGAAAAAGAGAAGGACGACTTCCATTTATCTCACTCCTCGTAATTCATGTGGCGGACGTCTTCCACGGCGTCTTCCGCTTCGTGGCTGACGATGAGGGATTCACGCGTGCCAGTCAGAAGGCCCCAGGTCGCCTGGATCAGGCGGAAAAGCAGGAGCGCGCAGCCGATCGGCAATATCGCGTAGGGAATGAAGCGCGGCAGCTTTTCATAGGCCTCGCCCTGATTGAAGATGGGTTCGATAAACCTGAGCAAGTCGGGCATCGGAATCTGCTCGGTTTCATACCAGGCCTGATCGCGGGTCTTGATGAACCCCTCGGGGAACCAGCGCCCGCCGGTCTGCTCGAACCCGCCGAACGGCGCCCAGTAATCCCAGGCCCCTTTCATCAGCAGGAAGGCGTAGGCGAGACAGCAGACGGCCGCGGCAAGTGCGAGGATACGCCGCCCACGATGAGGCAGGACGTTGATTACCGCATCAACACCGAGATGGGCCGTTATCTTCACCGCATAGGACATGCCGAAGAGAACGAGCCAGGCAAAAAGCGCCGAGGTCAGCTCCAGCCCCCAGATGAGGGAGGAGTTGAAGACATAGCGCAGGATGACGTTGACGAATGTGATAACGGTCATCAGGCCGAGGAGCACCGCGATCACGGTTTCCTCGAATTCATTCACGACGCGGCCCAGCGGCGTCGCGGGTTCATACTTGCCGCTCATCTTTCCTCCCCCTTTTGAAATGGGCCCGGCCATGTCCGGCCGGGCCCTGTCAGCACCGAATGTGCGTCGTGGCTCAGCTGCCGGTGTTGAAGGACTGCGCCGCGTCGATGTTGTCCTGACCGATGCCGTCCGCGAACTGAGCCCAGACCGGCTTCATTGCGTCGACCCAAGCCTGACGCTGCTCGTCGGTCAGTTCGACGATCACGCCGCCATTGTCGAGCACAGCCTGACGGGCATCCGCATCAACCTGATTGACGGCGGCGTTCCGTTCAGCGGTCACTTCCGCAAGGATGGTCAGGACCTGATCCTTGACCGCCGGGTCAAGGCTGTCGAGCCAGTCAACCGAGGCCACGACGAGATAGTCGAGCACGCCGTGGTTGGTTTCGGTCGTACCGTCCTGCACTTCATAGAACTTCTGGCCATAGATGTTGGACCAGGTGTTCTCCTGCCCGTCGACAACGCCCGTCTGAAGCGCGCCGTACACCTCGGCAAAAGCCATCGGCTGCGGCGAGGCACCGAGCGCCTCCATCTGCGCGACGATCACGTCCGACGGCTGCACCCGGATCTTCAGACCGGCCATATCGGTCGGCAGCAGCAGCGGCTTCTTGGCCGACATCTGCTTCAGGCCGTTGTGCCAGAACTCCAGACCCTGAAGACCGCGACGGGTCATCGAGTCTTTCATCGCCTTACCGGCCTCGGATGCCTGGAACGCGTCGACCGCCTTGATGTCCTTGAACATGAACGGAAGGTCGAAAATCTGGAATTGCTTGGTGAAGGCCTCGAATTTCGACAGCGAAGGTGCTGCGAACTGCACGTCACCCTGAAGCATGGCTTCGAGAACCTGGTCGTCATCGTAAAGCGTGGAGTTCGGATAAACCTCCATGCAGGCGGTGCCGTCCATCTCGGCGTTCACACGCTCGGCGAAGAGCGACGCTGCGATACCTTTCGGGTGCTTGTCGGAGTTCGTCACATGGGCGAACTTCATAACGATCTCGCCTTCGTCGCATCCCGCGCTGGCAACAGCAGCGCCAGCGGACAGCGCAAGAGCCATCGCGGTCATGGTGGTGGTTAGAGTTTTCATAGGTATCCTCCCAAAGACTTACTTCCCCAGCGCCATGCCATGATGACGACGCTTCAGGGTAGAAAAGCCGCAAGCATTCTACCGATCAATGGTTCTTTTAGCGGGGGAGGAAATGTCGATTTTTACATTTAATATTAGAATGATATCGTCAAATACTCTGATCTTTCGGTCTGCTGTGTGCGACTGACCGCACATGCATTGCCAAAGAGTGTGCGGAAATTCGCACAGTTTTGTGACACGGGCAGGATGGGAATCGTGCCGCGCATGGAACACGAGCCTTTGGACACCAAACCAGCCGATGGGGGGTCGGATTTCGGTTGCCCCGAGTATCGCAGCCGTTGGGAATTATTCCCGGTAGTCTTCGGGTCGTATCCCGTGCCGGGTCAGCTTGTCATAAAAAGTCTTGCGCGGCAGCTTCAGCGCTGCCGCCGCCTCGGTCGCATTGCCCGTGTGGCGGACCAGCGCCTCGATCAGCAGCGATTTTTCCACCCGCGCCATCTGCCCGGCCAATCCGGGCGCCCCGTCATCCTCATGCGCCTCGTCCAGCCCCATGGCAAAACGCATCGCGGTATTCATCAGCGCGCGGGCATTGCCGGGCCAGTCCTGCGCCATCAGGTCGGCGATGACCTCGGGGGTGATTTCCGGCACCGGCAGGTCGGACTGTTCGCAGGCAATCGCGACGTAGTGACGGAAGAGCACGGGGATATCCTCGGGCCGTTCCTTCAGCGCGGGAATGCGGACCCGGATCACGTCGAGCTTGTAGAAAAGGTCAGGATTGAACCGCCCTTCCCCAGCCTCTGACCTCAGGTCGCGATAGGTGCCTGCGATCACCCTGATACCGGGATGGCCGTCGATCAGATCGAGCGCCGCGAACTGTGCCGCCGGAGGCAGGGCCGCCACTTCATCCAGAAAGATCGACCCGCCCTCAGCCCGCTCGAAGGCGGCCGCCAGCGTTTCGGGCGTGGCCGAGGCGGCCGACAGCTTCTGGAAGGGCCGCATCGCGGCGGCGGAAAGAAGATGGATCACCTCAGCCATCTTGGCGGTCCCGGCGCCCGGCGGGCCCGAGATCAGCACCTCGGCCGAGGTTCGTGCCGCCGCCCGCGCCGCCTCACGCATCTGTTCCGACAGGACCGAGGTCCCGACAAGCATCCGCGCCGCCGCATCCCCGCGCCGGATTTCGCGCTTCAGGGCGCGGTTTTCCAACACCAGCGCCCGCGTCTTCAGCGCTTTCTGCACGACAGAGAGGAAGTCCTGCGGATTGCATGGTTTTTCGAGAAAGTCGAAGGCCCCGCCGGTCATGCCCTTGACCGCCATCGGCACATCGCCCTCTCCGGTCAGGAGGATCACCGGCAGGTCGGGATCGGTCTTGCGGGCGTGTTCAAGAAGGTGGAAGCCGTCCCGACCCGGCATCCGGATATCCGACACGACAATACCGGCAAATTCCTTGGCGATGTGGTCCTTCGCCTCGATGAAGCTCGATGCCAGAACCGGTGCCAGACCTGCCAGTTCCAGCGTCTGTCCCAGCGCCTCACGCACGGCACGGTCATCATCGACAAGAAGCACACGTTCGCTCATGCTGCCCTCGCCTTGCGCGCGGCATCGAGTTCAAGGATGAACTCCGCGCCCCCTTCTGGCCGGTTGCGGCCGGAAATCGCGCCGCCAAAGCTTTTCACGATCCCGTACGAAATGGACAGGCCAAGCCCCATGCCCTCGCTCGCGCCGACCTCCTTGGTCGAATAGAACGGGTCGAAGACCCGGTCGGGCTCGGCGATACCCGGTCCGGTATCGGTCACCGTCAGACGGACGCGGCCCGCAGTCCGGTCGATCCGGATCGTCACCAGACCGCCCGCCTCCATCGCATCGGCGGCATTGGCGAGAAGGTTCATCAGCACCTGTTGTAAACGCACCTCGCCACCACGCACCCACACCGCACGGGTAGGCGGCACCCAGTCAACCGTGACTCCGGCGGCCCTGAGCCGCGCCTCGCTCAGTTCCATCGACGCCACGACGACCTGCCCCAGATCGACATCGCTCATTGCCTCGCTTTCCTGCCGGGCAAAGGCGCGCAGGTTCTTTATGATCCGCCCCATGCGATGGGCAAGGTCGTTGATCCGGCCAAGGTTCTCCACGGCTTTGTCGGGCTGGCCGCGGTCCAGAAACAGCCCCGCATTCTCGGCATAGGACCGGATCGCGGTCAGCGGTTGATTGAGTTCGTGGCTGATCCCCGCCGACATCTGGCCAAGCGCCGACAGCTTGCCCGCCCGAACCAGATCCGCCTGCGCCCGCTGAAGCTGATCATTGGCCTCGGAAAGCTCGCGCGTCCGCTCCTCCACCCGGCTTTCCAGCCGTGCATTCGCCTCGGCCTCGGCGGCAAGCTGTACCGCCAGGGCGCGGCGGCGTTCAAGCAGCGCATAGATCGCCGTACCAATGACGATACAGGCCGCCGCCGCCAGAAGTGCCTCCAGCAGCGCCTGCCTTTCCGCAGGGGCAATGTCGACCAACGCCTCGCCCGTCATCTCGATCACCGGCAGAGGCCGGGTCAGGTGCAGGGCGCGGGTCGGCAGATAGGGCCCGCCGTCAAGGTCCCAGATTTCATGCCGGTCGATGCGGCGCACCTCGCGGCGAAGCAGGTCGGCGGGCACAGTGCCCTCTTCCCCCGGCAGCAAATCAAGCCGCACCAGAACCAGCTCGTCGCGGTTCGACACAAAGGCGATGCCGTCCGTGTCGGTGAAAAAGACAATCATCGGCTCGCCGCGCCAGATCACCTCCACCGCCTCTGTCTCGACCCGGGTAATGAGGGCACCCACGACCGGACCCTCGGGAGAAAAAACCGGCGCGGCATAGACGAAGAGCCGCCGCCCGGAAGCACGCTCGATCTCGTGGTGAAAGCCCAGCGCCCCTTGCATGGCCCGCCTGAAATAGGGCGAGACCGACATGTCCGCGCCATGGGCAGGTCCGGACGAGGCGATGACCCGCCCGTTCCTGTCCGTCAGCACCAGTTCGTCCGAACGGGTCATGTCGGCGGTACGCCGCAATAGCCGGTCCGCCTGGCCAGGATTGGCAGCGGAATCAAGCGCAAGGCGCAACACCTCGGGATGATCCGCCATCAGCACGGTCATCTCCCGGTAACGCTGCAACTGGCCCAGAAGCCTGTCGCCTGCGAGCGCCAGATCGGCACGGCCGCGGTCTTCCAGCCGCGCTAGGGCGTCACTCAGCGACCGCCACCAGACGCCGCCGGTAACGCTCCCCGCAAGCGCGAGAAAAACCAAAAGCGCCAGCGCGCGTCGGATCATGCAGTCCTCCCTCTTCGGCACAGTCTAGCCAACGCGTCGGTCCGAAGGCCAGCGGCTTTCGGGCGATTGATTGCGACCACCGTGGCAGAAAGCTGCGCGGTTTCTTGCACCGCCTTTATGCAATTGATTGCCTGCGCAGAACGCACCCGTCTAGCATCCGCCATCCCCGCCCGCATGGAGGTGCAGGCGGGTCACTTAACGGGAGGAAAAAATGCTCAATCTGAAAAGCAAGATCGGCGCGCTGATCGCGGCGGCCACTCTGGCCGTTCCGGTGGCGGCGCAGTCCGAGGAATTCATCAACATCCTGACCGGCGGCACGTCCGGCGTTTATTATCCGCTCGGCGTCGGCCTCTCGAAAATCTACGCGGACAATATCGACGGTGCGCGTACGCAGGTGCAGTCGACCAAGGCCTCGGTCGAGAACCTGAACCTGCTTCAGCAGGGCAAGGGCGAACTGGCGCTGGCGCTTGGCGACTCGGTCAAGCTCGCCTGGGAAGGCAATGCCGATGCAGGTTTCGCCGAACCGCTCGCCAAACTGCGCGGCATCGCGGCGGTCTATCCGAACTACATCCAGATCGTCGCGTCTAAGGAAAGCGGCATCACCTCGCTCGACGGGCTGAAGGGCATGAGCCTGTCGGTTGGCGCGGCGAAGTCGGGCACCGAACTGAACGCGCGGGCGATCTTCGCTGCGGCGGGCATGACCTATGACGACCTCGGCAAGACCGAATACCTGCCCTTCGCGGAATCGGTCGAACTGATCAAGAACCGCCAGCTTGACGCGACGCTCCAGTCGGCGGGTCTTGGCGTGGCCTCGATTAAGGACCTCTCGACCTCGGTCGACATCCAGATGGTCTCGGTCCCCGAAGAGGTTGTGACTGCACTCGGCGCGCCTTACATCGCCGCGACGATCCCGGCGGGCACCTATCAGGGGCAGGATGCGGACGTTCCGACCGTGGCCGTGGTCAACTTCCTCGTGACGCATGAGGACGTGTCGGAGGAGACCGCCTACCAAATGACCAAGCTTCTCTTTGAAAACCTTGGCGAACTGGAAGCCGCCCACAAGGCTGCCGCCCAGATCAAGCTTGAGAATGCCCTGAACGGCATGCCGATCCCGCTGCATCCGGGTGCCGAGCGCTTCTACAAGGAAGCCGGCCTGATGTAATCTCAAAACCCCGGGCGGCCCGTCCGCCCGGGGTTCACGGCTTTCCAGGGGAGGGGAAAACCGCAATGGCTCAGCCATATCACGACATGCCAAAGGACGCTCCCGATCTGGGGCTGCACGATCCGCTGGCGGAAAGCTTTCCGGCGACCACGGAGGGCCGCGCGCTTTTCTGGATCGCCGTTCTTTTCTCGGTCTTCCAGATCGCCACGGCGGCGCATCTTCTGGACTTTTCCAGCCAGATCGTCCGGGCGTTCCATGTCGGATTCCTGACGCTGCTGGGCTTTCCCCTGCTGGTCGCGCTGAAGCGCAAAGGCGTGCCGTTCAAGGCCGTCGCCTGGGCGCTCGCGCTGTCCGGCGTGATTGTCGCGCTTTATCAGTGGTGGGAATACACGCCCCTGATCCTGCGCGCGGGCGACCCGCTGCCGCGTGACATATTCCTTGGCATCGTCGCGTTGATCACCGTTTTCGCCGCCGCATGGCTTCTGATGGGGCCCGCCCTGCCGATCATCGCAGGTTGCTTCCTCGCCTATTGCTTCTGGGGCGAATACCTGCCCTCTCCCTTGAACCACCGGGGCTATGACTTCAGCCAGGTCATCGACCACATGGCCTATGGGACCGAGGGCATCTACGGCATCCCGACCTATGTGTCGTCGTCCTACATCTTTCTCTTTATCCTCTTCGGCTCGTTCCTTGAACGCGCGGGGATGATCAAGCTTTTCACCGATGTCTCGCTCGGCCTTGTCGGCCACAAGCAGGGCGGCGCGGCCAAGGTCGCGGTCGTCTCCTCGGGCCTGATGGGCACGATCTCGGGTTCGGGCGTCGCGAATGTCGTCACCACCGGCCAGTTCACCATCCCGCTGATGAAAAGCTTCGGCTACCGCCCGGCCTTCGCTGGAGGGGTCGAATCCACCGCCTCGATGGGCGGGCAACTGATGCCACCTGTGATGGGCGCCGTCGCCTTCATCATGGCCGAGACTTTGGGCGTCGAATATGTCGAGGTGGTCAAGGCTGCCCTCATCCCCGCGATCCTCTACTTCGCCTCAGCCTTCTGGATGGTTCATCTGGAGGCCGGGCGGCACGGTTTGAAGGGGATGGCGAAGGCCGACCTGCCCTCGCCCATCAAGGCTCTGAAAGAAAATTGGTATCTGATCCTGCCGCTTGGCGTGCTGGTCTACCTCCTTTTCTCCGGCTTCACGCCCCTCTTCGCCGGGACCATCGGGCTGGCCCTGACGGTGATGCTGATCCTCGGCGGCTCCATCGCGCTAGGTTTGCCGCAGGGCGTCATCCGCATCCTTTTCTGGATCGGCCTTGGCGCCATCGCCGCCGCCTTCTTCGAGTTCGGCATCTTGCCGGTGGCCGTCGCGATCGCCGCACTGATCAGCTGGAACGCGATTTCAAAGGGTGGACGCGAAACATTGGCGCTCTGTCGCGACAGTCTGGCGGAAGGCGCGAAGACCGCGCTCCCGGTCGGCATCGCCTGTGCCCTTGTGGGCATCATCATCGGCACGATGACCCTGACGGGTGCTGCCAACACCTTCGGGCAATTCATCGTCCATGTCGGTGAAGGCAGCCTGTTCCTGTCGCTGATCCTGACGATGATTACCTGCATCATTCTCGGCATGGGGATCCCGACGATTCCCAACTACATCATCACCTCGTCGATCGCCGGACCGGCCCTGCTGGAACTCGGCGTGCCGCTGATCGTCAGCCATATGTTCGTCTTCTATTTCGGCATCCTCGCCGACCTGACGCCGCCCGTGGCCCTCGCCTGTTTCGCCGCCGCACCCATCGCCAAGGAAAACGGGCTGAAGATTTCGATGGAGGCGATCAAGGTCGCGGCCGCCGGTTTCGTCATCCCGTTCATGGCGGTCTACACTCCGACACTGATGTTGCAGGACGGCGGCCCGCTGGCCGAGGCGTTCGGGTTCTGGCCCGGTGTCGCCTATATCGTGGCCAAGACGGTCATCGCCATCGGCCTCTGGGGCGCGGCCGTCATCGGCTGGCTCGGCCATCCCCTCAACTGGCCGCTGCGCATCCTCGCCGCAGCGGCCGCCGTCACGCTCATCGCTGCGCTTCCACTCACGGACGAAGCGGGTTTTGCCATGGCCGCGATTTTCGCGGGCCTTGTCTGGCGCACCCGTACCGCGAGGCCGGCATGAGCCTCGCCTGCCTCCTTGTCAGCGCCAGCGCCACCACCACGCTGACCCTTGCTTCGGCAAGCTTCGACCTGAGCTGGCGCCACTCTGTCGAAAAGACCGAATGGCGAGAGACATGGATCGTCGAAGGAGGCAGGCTGCATCTTACAGAAGCTGCAGTCAAAGGCTCTGGCGCGGGGATGGATCCCGGCAAGGGCGCTGCGCTTATTGACGGCTGGTGGGTCTGGACCCCGGACCTGCCCCCGGTTCCGAACCTCACCCTTGCCGCATCCGGCGCGACAGGGGGTGGCTGGCGGATCTGTGACGGAACCATCTGTCACGAAATCGGCGCAGAGCCCGGTGAGGCGATCCGGCTATCGCCCTGCAAGGGCTGAGCGCTTGCCTTCCGTTCCGCCGCACGGTGCTGTCACGAAGGATACCAGCGGACCGCGTGACCTTGGACGGAAGCTCCGATACGCTTCGCCCCGAATCCAGTGCCGGGGGACCGCGCCTTGCCCGAGACAATGCCGGGAAAGCCGAAGCCGATGATCGCCAGCCGCCGCATCGTCGCGATCTTCCTTGCCGTGGCCTGCCTGGCGGCAGCGCTTGCCTTCACGCTCACCTACCGCCTTGGCCTGTCTTCCCTCGACGCCGATCTAGACCAGTCGCTGATCCTCACCCGCCGCTCCATCGAAAGCGAAATCGAGCGGTTCCGCCATCTGCCCGAAATTGCTGCCGAGGATGCCCGCATCCGGGCCGCACTCAACGCGCCCGGCCCATCGGCGATCGATGCCGCGAACCAATACCTTGAGACAGTGACCGGAAAATCAGGGGCGGCTGACCTCTTCCTTCTCGACGGCGACGGCACCGCCATTGCCGCCTCGAACTGGAATACCGGGCAAAGCTTTGTCGGCAACAACTATGCCTTCCGGCCCTATTTCCGCGACGCCATCGCCAGCGGGAAGGGCCGGTTCTATGCGATTGGCGTGACCACCGGCAAACCGGGTTATTTCCTGTCCTCGCGGATCGGGACCGGTGAAAGGACTGGCGTTCTGGCCGTGAAGATCGACCTGAAACCGCTTGAGGAAACATGGAAAAGCGCGCGTTCGGCAACCGCTATCGCCGACCGCGACGGGGTCGTGTTCCTCTCCGGCATCGACGACTGGCTTTACCGCCCGTTCACGGCGCTGGACGAGGGAACGCTGGTACGGCTGGCCGAGGTTCGGACCTATGACGGCGTCGATCTGGCCGCCGCTCGCCCCCTTCTCGACAGCCCGGACCGGCTGTCGCTGCCCGGCCCGGACAATTCGGCCCTGCGCGGCCGTATTGCCCGGATCGAGGCCGATGGCTGGGCCGTGCTCTCAGCCGCGCCGACATCTCCGGTTCTTGCCACCGCAATCCTGTGGGCCACCGGTGCGGCGCTCGTGGCCATGGCGGGCACCGGGTTTGGCCTCATCGTCTATCAACGCCGCCAGCTTGTTCAGCTTCGCCTCAGGCAAGGCGCGCTGCTGGAGGCGCGGGTCGCCGAACGCACCCGAGAATTGGCCCATGAGATCGAGGCGCGGCGCAAGACCGAGGCCGACCTCAGGGCAGCGCAGGAAACGCTGGTCCATACCGAAAAGATGGCAGCACTCGGCCGCATGTCGGCGGCCATCGTGCATGAGATGAGCCAGCCCTTGGCGGCGATGGAGGCCACGCTTGCCGCTGCTGAACTCTCAACCTCCGAAGACAAGACCACGACCCGCATCGGCACCGCCCGCAATCTCATCCGGCGCATGCAGCGCACCACGAAACATCTCAAAAGCTTCAGCCGCAAAGAGCCGAACCAGCTGACGCTCACCGACCTCAACCGTGTCGTGGAAAGCGCGCTCGACCTCGTCGCGCCCCGCGCGAAGGCAGTGGGCGTCACACCCGCATTCGCCCCTGCCGACCCGGCGCCGATGGTCATGGCAGGCCCGGTGCGTCTGGAACAGGTCTGCCTCAACCTACTACTGAACGCGCTCGACGCGGTAGAACACAGCGAAGGCGGGACCGTGACGATTACCACGGATAACGGGAACGGCGCTGCCCGCGTCACCGTGACCGACACCGGCACCGGGATCGCACCGGACGATCTGGCCCGCGTCACCGAACCCTTCTTTTCCACCAAGATCAGCGGCGAGGGCCTTGGGCTTGGCCTGTCGATCTCTCAGGCGATCGTGACCGAGTTCGGCGGCCGGATCGACATCCGCTCCGATCCGGGTCGCAGCACGACGGTCAGCGTTGTCCTGCCACTCGCGCAAAGCATTGCCGAGGTCGCGGAATGAGCGCGCTTGTCTTCGTGGTGGATGACGACGCCGATCATCTGGCCGCCGCCAGCGACCTGATCGAGACGGGCGGGCATCGGGTACGGGCCTTTGGCAGCGCCGCTGCCGCCCTCGATGCGCTGGACGAAGACCCCGGTGTGATCGTCACCGATCTCAGAATGCCCGGGATGGATGGTTTTGGCCTGATCGTGGCGCTGAAGGATCGCGGTGGCGACCATCCGGTGATCGTGATGACCGGGCATGGCGACATCACACAGGCCGTGCGCGCGATCCGCGACGGTGCCGAAGATTTCCTTGAAAAACCCTATGATGCAGGGCACCTGCTTCTGGTGATCGAGCGCACATTGAAGGCACGCGCCACACGCGACGAACTTCACCGGCTGCGATCCGCGATGGCCCCGCAGGCAATTCTCGGCGACAGTCCGGCGATGACCGACCTCAGGCAAAGGATCGCGGCCCTCGCGCCCCTCGATGTCGATGTCGTGGTGACCGGCGAAACCGGCACCGGCAAGGAACTCGTCGCCCGCGCCCTGCACGCCCAGAGCCACCGCGCCGCTGGTGCCTATGTCGCGCTGAACTGCGCGGCCCTGCCCGAAGCCCTCTTTGAGATGGAGATATTCGGCCATGGTTCAGGCGCTTTTCCCGGTGCTACGGCTGACCGACCGGGCAAGCTTGAACTGGCCAGTGGCGGAACGCTGGTTCTGGACGAGGTTGAGGCGATGCCGCTGCCGGTACAGGCAAAACTCTTGCGCGCACTTCAGGAACGCAGCGTCGAACGGCTGGGCGAAAACCGGCTGCGGCCGCTTGATCTGCGGGTTGTCGCAATTTCCAAGGCGGATCTGAAAGCTCTGAGTTACGAGGGGACGTTCCGCCCCGATCTCTACTATCGGCTTGCAGGCACGGAAATCGCGACGACCCCGTTGTCCGGAATGGCCGGGGATATTCCGCTTCTCTTCGCCCATTTCGCGAATTTCGCCGCCGCCCGCACCAGTCGAACTTTACCCGAAATCACCTTCGCCATCCGGCGCGCGCTGGCCCGCCGTGCCTGGCCCGGAAACGTGCGCGAACTGAAGGCGGCGGCAGAGCGCTTCGCCCTTGGCATTGACACCGAAACCGGCGACAGTCCCCGTGCCGTCACCGGCGAAACCCTGTCCGACCGGCTTGCTGATTTCGAAGCCCGCGAGATTCAGGCGGCCTTGGACAGTTGCCGCGGCAATACCGAACGCGCCGCGCAACTCCTTGGACTTCCACGCAGAACCCTGAACGACAAGATGAAGCGCCTCGGCATCGCCGTATAGCGCGCCCCTGCTGACGTCGGGTTAATAATCATTTTAGCGTGACAAAAAAAATTTTTGTCCTAGCATGAGGATCATCACGACTCGGATTGAGAAGACTTGTCACGCCCGCAGCCGCAGACGACGACCAGTATCGGCCCGCTCATTCGCGGCCGCCGTCGCAAGCTGGCGATCACGTTGCAGGAACTGGGTGAGAAGTCGGGCGTCTCGGTCGGTTATCTCAGCCAGCTGGAACGTGACAACGCGACGCCAACCCTTGGTACCCTTGCACAGATCGCCAAGGCGCTTGGCGTCGGGCTGGACTATTTCATCGCCACGCCGCGCCCCGCGGATGCGCTGACCGTCGCCGCCAACCGGCCACGCTTTTCCGTCGACGGTTCGTCCGTCGTCTATGAACGTATCGGCGCCGAGTTTCCCGGCAGCCATCTGTCCTCTTTCATCCTGCACGTCCCGCCCGGCTACCGGTCTGAAACGGTCAGCCATGAAGGCGAAGAGATCGTCTTCATCCTAGAAGGCTCGGTCGTGCAGGTACTGGAGGGAGAGGAGTTTCGCATGCAGGTGGGCGACAGCCTGCATTACAGCGGCAACCGGCCCCATGGCTGGTACAATGACAGCGACGACTGGGCAAAGGTCCTGTGGACCGGTACGCTGGAGTTGTTCCACGGCCCGACCCGGGCTGCGCCCATCGTTCCCTCGCTTGCCACCGGATTACGGGAGGACGGCCAATGAGACCGCGCTACCGTCACAAGTTTCCCCGCCCCGCCGAAACACGGCGTGACCGGGAAAAGACCTGCCATTTCATCCCCGAAATGACAGCAACAACCTGAAGAACAACAATAAACCTCAACACTGGGAGTAAGATATGAACCTCAGATACCAAATCGCCACCGGCCTCGTGCTGACCGCCCTGATGGGCGGCGCGGCCTCGGCAAAGACGCTGGTCTATTGCTCGGAAGGCTCCCCTGAGGGCTTCGACCCGGCGCTTTATACGTCCGGCACCACCTTCGATGCTTCCGAGCATACGATTTATGACAAGCTGGTCCTCTTCGAAACCGGCACGACTAATGTCATCCCGGGCCTTGCCGAAAGCTGGGAATCCTCGGAAGACGGGCTGGAATATACGTTCAACCTTCGCAAGGGCGTGAAGTTTCATTCGAACGATCAGTTCACGCCGTCGCGCGATTTCAACGCCGATGACGTGATCTTCTCGTTCGAGCGTCAGGGCAAGGCCGACAACCCGTACAACCAGGTATCGGGCGGCACCTGGGAATACTTCAACGGCATGTCGATGCCGGACCTGATCAAGGAAATCGTCAAGGTTGACGATTACACCGTCAAGTTCGTGCTGAACCGTCCCGAAGCGCCGATGATCTCGAACCTCGCGATGGGCTTTGCTTCGATCATGTCGAAGGAATATGCCGACGCGATGCTGGCTGCTGGAACGCCCGAGATGGTGAACCAGGCCCCGATCGGGACCGGTCCGTTCAGCTTCGTCGCCTACCAGAAGGATGCGGTGGTCCGTTACAAGGCCAATGCCGACTACTGGCGCGGCGCCTCGCCCATTGACGATCTGGTCTTTGCGATCACGCCCGATGCTTCGGTGCGCTACCAGAAGCTGAAGGCAGGCGAATGCCATGTCATGCCCTATCCGAACCCGGCCGATATCGAGGCGATGAAGGCCGACCCGGATGTGAACATGCTTGAGCAGGAAGGCCTGAACGTCGGCTACCTCGCCTACAACACCAAGGTTGCGCCCTTCGACAACACCAATGTCCGCAAGGCGCTGAACATGGCGATCGACAAGCAGGCGATCATCGACGTGGTGTTCCAGGGCTCAGGTCAGGCAGCGAAGAACCCGATCCCGCCGACCATCTGGTCCTACAACGACGCGATCGAGGACGACAAGTACGATCCCGAAGCCGCCAAGGCCGCGCTTGAGGCCGAAGGCGTCACCGATCTAAACATGAAGGTCTGGGCAATGCCGGTGCAGCGCCCCTACAACCCGAACGCCCGCCGCATGGCCGAGCTGATCCAGGCCGACATGGCCAAGGTCGGCGTGAATGTCGAGATCGTTTCCTACGAATGGGGCGAGTATCTTGACCGCTCGAAGGCCGAGGATCGTGACGGTGCCGTGCTTCTGGGCTGGACCGGTGACAACGGCGATCCGGACAACTTCCTTGCCGTGCTTCTTGGCTGTGACGGTGTCGGCGGCTCCAACCGCGCCCAGTGGTGCAATGATGAGTTCGAGGCGCTGATCCAGAAGGCGAAGGTCGTGTCCGATCCGGCAGAGCGCACGCGGCTTTATGAAGAGGCGCAGGTCGTCTTCAAGCGTGAAGCGCCCTGGGCCACGATCGCCCACTCGGTCGTCTTCATGCCCGTCAGCCCGAAAGTGACCGGTTACAAGGTCCATCCGCTTGGCGGCCATATCTTCTATGGCGTCGATATCGCCGAGTAAGATCATTAGAGCGGGCGGGGCCAATGCGGCCCCGCCCATTTCCCGGGGGGGAGCCCTTTCATGACTGACCGCTACGCCGCACATCGCGCGATTGCGCGCGATTTGGGTGTCGATGCCGTGGCACTGGTGCCGGGGCCGAATTTCGAACGCCTCTATGACGCGTCTTTCGGCACCAACGAGCGGCCGATGGTCATCGTCATTCCGGCCGAGGGTGCGCCCACGGCCCTTGTCCCCAATCTTGAATTGACCTCCTTTGCCAAACTCGGCTTTGAAGGAGAGGTTTTCGACTGGCGCGACCAGACCGGCTACAATGATGCCTTCGCCGCGATGGCGGGGCACCTGCCTCTCGGCTCGGTCGCAGTCGAGGGTCAGGTTATGCGGGTCTTCACTCATCACGCCCTGACTGTCGCCAATCCGGGCCTGAATGTCGTTGATGCTGAATACCAGATCGCAGGGTTGCGGCTGAAGAAGACACCCGAAGAAATAGCCGCCCTGTCCGAAGCGATCCGGATATCAGAGGCTGCGCTTGGCGAAACGCTCGATCAGATCCGGGCCGGCATGACAGAGGCACAAGTCGAACGCATCCTTGTCGCCGCCCTCTTCGCCCATGGCGCCGACGATCAGGCCTTTGGCGCGCTGGTCGCCGCCTCGGATAATTCCGCCCATTCCCACGCCCATGCCCGCGACGATTACCAGATCCAGCCGGGCGACGCGCTGTTGATCGACTTCGGCGCAAAGAAGCACCGTTTCTGCGCTGATATCACCCGCACCGTCTTTGTCGGCCATGCTACGGATGAGGCGCAGGCCGTCTATGACACCGTCCTGCGCGCCAATCTCATGGGCCACGCCCGCACCGAGCCCGGCGCAACGGCCCACGACGTCGATGACGCGGTCATCTCGGTGCTGGAAGCCTCGCCCTTCGCCGACCGCATCCGCACCAAGACCGGCCATGGGTTGGGCCGCGACGTGCATGAGGCGCCGTATATCATGCGCGGCAATCCTCAGGTGCTGGAACCCGGCATGGTCTTTACCAACGAACCCGGACTTTACCGCACCGGTCCCGGCGGTTTTGGTGTTAGGATCGAAGACGATGTTCTTGTCACTGAGACCGGGTCCCGCTCGCTTACCACATTTCCCAAAGAACTGAGGATCGTCGGCTGATGTTCCGCTATCTCCTCTCGCGCCTCCTGACGTTTCTGCCGACTTTCTTCGGCGTGACGATCATTTCCTTTGCCTTCATCCGCATGCTGCCCGGCGATCCGATCATCGTCATGGCGGGCGAACGCGGGGTAAGTGAAGAGCGCTATGCCGAACTCATCCAGCAGTTCGGTTTCGATCAGCCGATCTGGCGACAATACCTCGACTATCTCGGCGGTGTCGTGCAGGGCGATCTGGGGCAGAGCTTTGTCACCAAGAAACCGGTCTGGGACGAGTTTTTCGCGCTTTTCCCGGCGACACTGGAACTCTCGATCTGCGCGATGATCTTCGCCGTAGCCCTCGGCCTGCCCGCAGGCGTCATTGCCGCCGTGAACCGGGGCAAGCTCTTCGACCGGACGCTGATGTCGACCGCCCTTGTTGGCTATTCAATGCCGATCTTCTGGTGGGCGCTCCTGCTGATCATCGTCTTTTCCGGCATGCTCGGGATCACGCCCGTTTCGGGCCGGATCAGCTTGCTCTACTACTTCGACAATCCGTCCGGCTTCATGCTCTGGGATGCGCTCGTGTCAGACCAGAAGGGGGCGTTCTGGTCCGCACTTCATCACCTGATCCTGCCGACGATCGTTCTGGGCACCATTCCGCTGGCCGTCATCGCCCGCCAGACCCGGTCAGCGATGCTGGAGGTGCTGAGCGAAGACTATATCCGGACCGCGCGTGCCAAGGGCCTCGCGCCCGGCCGCGTCAACGGTGTCCACGCGCTTCGTAACGCCCTGATCCCGGTTATCACGGTGATCGGCCTCAGTGTCGGCACCCTTCTAGCCGGCGCGATCCTGACCGAAACCATTTTCTCATGGCCTGGCATCGGCAAGTGGATGGTCGATAGTATCTTCCGCCGCGACTACCCGGTCGTGCAGGGCGGCCTCTTGTTGATCGCCGTCATGGTGATGATCGTGAACCTGACCGTGGACGTGCTCTACGGCCTCATCAATCCCAAGATCAGGAAACGCTGATGGCTCTGACGCCCGTAACCTCCGGGACCTTGCGGAACCGCCCCGGCCGCCTGCAGGAATTCTGGTACTATTTCCGTGAAAACCGTGGCGCCGTCATCGGACTCTGGGTTTTCGCGGCCTTCATCGTCGTGGCCCTCTTCGCGCCGATCCTCGCCCCGCACGACCCAACCCAGCAATTCCGCGATGCGCTGCTGCAACCGCCCTTCTGGGAAGAAGGCGGCAGCCTGACCTATCCCTTGGGCACCGACGCGGTCGGTCGCGACATGCTCTCGCGGCTTCTGCACGGCGCGCGCTATTCCTTCTATGTCGGCATCATCGTCGTGACCTTCGCGGCCTCCGGCGGGATCGTCATCGGCCTTCTGGCGGGCTTTGCCCCGAAATGGGTAGATACGATCATCATGCGAGTGATGGACATCATCCTCGCCTTTCCCTCTCTGCTGCTCGCTCTCGTTCTCGTCGCGATCCTAGGGCCATCACTCACGAATGCCATGATCGCGATCGCTATCGTGCTGCAGCCACATTACGTCCGGCTCACGCGCGCGAGCGTGCTGTCAGAGAGGTCGAAAGATTACGTGACGGCGGCCCGTGTCGCCGGCGCAAAACAGACGCGACTGATGTTCATCACCGTGCTGCCGAACTGCCTATCACCGATCATCGTGCAGGGGGCGCTCTCGTTCTCGACCGCGATCCTTGATGCCGCCGCCCTTGGCTTTCTCGGCATGGGCGCGCAACCCCCCACCCCCGAATGGGGCACGATGCTGGCCGAGGCTCGCGAATTCATCCTGCGCGCCTGGTGGGTCGTGACCTTCCCCGGCGTTGCGATCCTGATCACCGTCCTTGCCATCAACCTGATGGGCGACGGGCTGCGCGACGCGCTCGACCCGAAACTGAAGCGGAGCTGAGCCGATGCCCCTTCTCGATATCCGAAACCTCTCGGTCGATTTCGCCACCGCCTCGGGCCAGTTCCGCGCCGTCGATGGCGTCGATGTAAACGTCGATACCGGCGATATCCTTGCGATCGTCGGCGAATCCGGCTCCGGCAAGTCGGTTTCCATGCTTGCCATGATGGGGCTCCTGCCCTGGACCGCGACGATCACCGCCGATGTGATGAGCTTTGGCGGTCAGGACCTGCGGGGCCTGACGCCCCGCCAGCGCCGCAAGATCATCGGCAAGGATATGGCGATGATCTTTCAGGAACCGATGTCGTCCCTGAACCCTTGCTTCACCGCCGGGTTCCAGATCAAGGAGGCTTTACGACTGCATCTCGGCCTCGACGCGAAAGAGCGTCACGCCAAGGCCATCGAACTGTTCGAGATGGTCGGCATCCCCGCGCCCGAGGATCGGCTCAAGGCCTTCCCGCACCAGCTGTCGGGCGGCATGAACCAGCGGGTGATGATCGCGATGGCCATCGCCTGCAGCCCGAAGCTGCTGATCGCCGACGAACCGACAACCGCGCTCGATGTGACCATTCAGGCGCAGATCCTCGACCTTCTGACCGGGCTTCAGCGCGAAACCGGAATGGCGCTGATCCTGATCACCCATGACATGGGCGTCGTGGCCGAAACCGCCGAGCGGGTGCAGGTGCAATATGCGGGCCAGAAGGTGGAGGAACAGCCCGTGGGCGATCTCTTCGAGACGCCTCATCACCCCTATACGGCGGCCCTGCTGGCGGCGCTCCCTGAGCGCGCCACATCGCGCAAACTGCCGACCATCCCCGGCGTCGTGCCCGGCCAGTTCGACCGGCCGATGGGTTGCCTTTTCTCGCCCCGCTGCCAGTTCGCGGATGACAGATGCCGCAACACGCCGCCCGCGCCCTGCGGCCCGGAACTCGGCCTCGCCCGCTGCCACTATCCCCTGAACGCCAAAGCGGAGGCAACGGCATGAGCACCCCGGTCGTCATCGCCGAAAACCTCACCCGCCACTACGACGTCAAGGGCGGCCTGTTCTCCAAGGGCGGCACAGTGCGCGCCGTCTCTGAAACGAGCTTCAAGCTTGAACCCGGAAAGACCCTCGCCGTCGTCGGCGAGTCGGGCTGCGGCAAGTCCACCCTCGCCCGCCTGATCACGATGATCGAGGAACCGACCTCAGGCACCTTCTCCATCGGCGGTCAGAACGTGACGCCGGAGACCTGGGCCTCGCATCGCGCCGATGTGCAGATCGTGTTTCAGGACCCCTATGGATCACTGAACCCGCGCCAGCGGATCGGTTCGATCCTTGAGGAACCGCTGAAGATCAACCGCCCCGACATGCCCGCCGCCGACCGCGAGGCCAAGGCGCGCGACATGCTGAAGCTCGTGGGCCTGCGCCCGGAGCATTTCGACCGTTACCCTCACATGTTCTCGGGCGGCCAGCGCCAGCGCATCGCGGTGGCCCGCGCGCTGATGCTGGAACCGAAGGTGCTGGTGCTGGATGAACCCGTCTCGGCCCTCGATCTGTCGATCCAGAGCCAGATCCTGAACCTTCTCGTGGACCTGCAGGAACGGCTCGGCCTTGCTTACTTGTTCATCAGCCATGACCTCTCCGTTGTGAAACACATGGCCGACGACATCATCGTCATGTATCTCGGCCGCCCGGTCGAGGTCGGGCCTAAGGCAGAGATCTTCGCAAAACCGCGTCACCCCTATACCAAGGCGCTCCTCTCGGCGACGCCAATGGCCGACCCCAAGGCGAAGAAGACGCGGATCAAGCTGGAAGGCGAACTGCCCTCGCCCCTGAACGTGCCCGCAGGCTGCGCCTTCGCGCCGCGCTGCTGGAAGGTGAAGGACAAGTGCCGCGCCGAACGTCCGGTGCTTGGGGATGAGGTGCATCCCGCCGCCTGCTTCTTCCCCGAAGCCTGACGGAAGGTGTGTTGAAACCAACCTGACGCAGCGCCAAACCATTTGCCTGCAAACAGCTCTTGTGGGACCATCTCCGCCATAACGTCAAGGAGATGGTCCCATGGCTGATCCCGCCCCCGCCGCCACCAGCAAGACGAAACTTGTCATCCGCAATATCGGCCAGATCCTCTCGGGCAAGATCGAGGAACCGCTGATCGACGGCGATTGCGTGGTCTGCGACGGCGACCGGATCACGGCGGTGGGCTACGAGAAGGACCTCGACACCGACCGGGCGACGACCGTGGTTGATGCCAAGGGCGTGACCCTCTGCCCCGGCCTTATTGACAGCCATGTGCATCCCGTGATCGGTGACTACACGCCCCGCCAGCAACAGCTGAACTGGATCGATTCCTGCCTCCATGGCGGCGTCACCACGATGATCTCGGCGGGTGAGGTACACGCACCGGGCCGTCCTAAGGACATCGTCGGGCTGAAGGCCATGGCGATCGCCTCGCAGCGCTGGTACGAAAACTTCCGCCCCTCGGGCGTCAAGGTCCATTCCGGTGCGCCCGTGCTCGAAGAGGGCATGGTCGAGAGCGACTTCAAAGACTTGGCCGATGCGGGCGTGAAACTGCTGGGTGAGGTCGGGCTCGGTTCCGTCAAGGCCGGCGAGACGGCGGCCCAGATGGTCAAATGGGCCCGCAAATACGGCATCCAGTCGACCATCCATACCGGCGGCCCCTCGATCCCCGGCTCCGGCCTCATCGACAAGGATGTGGTGCTGGAGGCGGATGCCGACATTATCGGCCATATCAACGGCGGTCACACAGCCCTTCCCGACGACCAGATCACCTGCCTTTGCGAAAGCTGCCTGAGGGGTATCGAAATCGTCCATAACGGCAACGAACGCGCGGGCCTCCTCGCCATGCGCACCGCCTTTGAACTTGGCCAGCCCGAGCGCATCATCCTCGGCACCGACGCGCCTGCTGGCTCCGGCGTGCAGCCACTCGGCATCCTGCGCATGATCGCCATGCTCTCCAGCCTCGGTGACATCCCGCCCGAGATTGCCTTCTGCTTTGCCACCGGCAACACGGCAAGGATGCGCGACCTCGATTGCGGCATCATCGAACCGGGCAAAGCGGCGGATTTTGTCCTTATCGACATGGCCCAGCACGCGCCCGGCGGCTCGATGCTGGCCTCCATCCATCAGGGCAACCTGCCAGGTGTTGGCATGACCGTGATCGACGGAATTGTCCGCACCACCCGCAGCCGCAACACGCCCCCCGCCACGCGGCTACCGGAAATTGTCGAGACTTGATGTCACTTTCTGTCGGAAAAAAACTCCCGCCGGAGGCAAACCGGAGCATGCGGGCCCTGCCCGCATGCTACAGATAACTTGCGCCCGGGAACCGGGCGCTCAATTTGAATACACCTACCGGTCTCTCCTGACGGTCACACGCCGCTCGATCTCTCCGGCAATCTCCTCGACCCGGCGCACCTGATCCATATGGCCGCCGAGGGCGGCATAGTCCGACAGCCGCATGGTGAACTCGATGGGCGCCACCAACGCGGGCGTTGGCACATAGCCAAAGGCGTTCGACGGCATCTCGGTCACGTCCGCCATGAAGGTGATGCCGCCGCCGGGCCAGACATAACACTCCGCCCCGCCGCAGGTCACATTCGTCACCGCCTCGCGAACGGATCGCGTCAGCCGGACCGGATTTTCCGTCACACCGGCCCGCAGGGACCCGCCGGCCCCGCCCATGAAGACGACCGAGGTCATCGACGGCTCGCAGTTCTCGGCGATCCTCTCAACCGATTGCCTGAGACTCTCCGGAAGCTCGGTCGGCACCGGCCGCAGATCGGCGTCGAGCACATAATACCCAAACTGCTCGCCTGTAGTGGAAACCATCAGCAGCGTCAGGCCTGGCCGTGCGGGCGCTCGCCAGGGCCCAAGGATCGTCAGCGGGTCCGATATATTCGTGCCGCCCCAGCCGGTTCCTGGCTCGGCCACGCGGAAATAGCGGCCCGGCGTCGATTTGTGGCCGAGGATCTTGATCCCCGTCGGCTCAACCCCCAGGACCTTACCCGCCTGATGTTCGGAAAGGACGCCGGTGATGTGATCGTCCACCACCACAACCTCATCGACCAGCCCATGCCATTGCTTGGCGAACATGCCGATTGTCGCGGACCCGCAGCCGACCCGCATCAGATGCTCTTCCTCGCCATTCACAATGGGCGGCCTGCCCGCCTGCAACACAACGTCGGCCCCGCCGTCGATACTCATCTCCACCGCTTCGCGATTGCACAGGCGCAGAAGCGCATCGCAGGTCACCCGGCCCTCCTTCTTGCCACCACCCGTCAGGTGATGCACGCCGCCGAGCGATAGCATCTGCGAACCGTATTCGGCCGTCATCACATGGCCGATGGGCTCGCCATCGACCCTCACCGGCGCCGCCTCAGGCCCCAGATAGCGGTCGGTGTCGATTTTCACCTTGGCCCCGCAATAGGAAAATATCCCTTCGGTCACGATGGTGACCATGTCCACACCGTCATGATCCTGCGCCACGATGAAGGGGGCGGGCTTGTAGTCGGGATAGGTCGTGCCCGCGCCGATGGCGGTTATGAAGGGCCGGTCGGTCCTGAGCAGGTCACCGTCCCACTCGCCCGCCTCAAGTTCCAGGAAGGGCACGACCTGGCCATCACCCTCCTTGGCCGCTTCCAGCACCGTGAACGGGTCGAGCCGCACCAGTTCACCGCCCTCATTGGCATAGCGGTCGCAGGCCCCGGCGCGGCCCTCGGCGATATAACACATGACCGGACAGGCATCGCATCTGATCTTGTCTTTCATACGGGATTCAACGGCTTGCCTGACCATGCTAACCCTCCCTAGCCGTCCGGATCGCCGCCAGAACCCGGTCCGGTGTCGCAGGCAGCCGCTTCACGCGTGCACCGCAGGCATGGCGTATCGCCGAGAGAATCGCGGGTGCGGTCGGGATCAGCACATGTTCGCCCAGCCCCTTGGCACCATAAGGCCCGTTCGGGTCAGCCACCTCGACGATATGCGAGGTGATCGGCGGCACGTCCCCGATCGTCGGGATCAGGTAGTCGTGCAGATTATCGGTGCGGCCGGGGATATACTCCTCCATCAGCGCGAGCCCGATCCCCTGTGCAACACCGCCATGGATCTGCCCCTCGACCAGAACCGGGTTGATCGCGCGGCCCACATCATGGGCGGCGTGGATGTGATCCAGCTTGACGGTGCCAAGCGCAGTATCCACGGTCAGCTCCACCATCTGCGCGGTATAACCGTAAACGGCATAGGGCACACCCTGCCCGTTCTCGTCCAGAGGCGAGGTCGGCGGGTCATAGGTCTCTGCCGCCTCAATCACATAGCCATCGCCCTTGGGCAGCACGGCACGATGCAGGGTGCCGTCCGGCGCCGTCACAGTTACTTCACCCCGCGCGACGGCGATCCGGCCCTCGGCGGCATTGGTCAACCTCAGAATATCCGCACGCAACCCCAGCCCTGTCAGCCGGGCCGCATTGCCCGAGACATAGGTCTGGCGCGAGGCAGAGGTCTTGCCGGCATCGGGTGTGACGCCCGTATCCGGGCCGACAAGCTCCACAGCGCGGATGTCCACGCCCAAAGCCTCGGCGAAAATCTGGGCGATGACCGTGTTGGCCCCCTGGCCAATATCCATCGCGCCCTGATGCAAGACGATCCGCCCGTCGCCTGTGATCCCGGCGCGGATTGTCGAGGGGTTCGGCAGCGAGGTGTTTCCACAGCCATACCAGCCGCAGGCGATGCCGACACCTTTGCGAAAAAAACCCATCTTCTTATTGAATTCTTTCGCTTTTTCTAATGCTACACCCCATGCAGGGCGCAGCGCATCCAGACAGGGTTTGATCCCCACCGCCCCGTCGAAGACCTGCCCCGTCGCGGTCGGAATGCCATTGTCGAGCGCGTTCAGATGCCGGAACTCCAGCCGGTCTATCCCGAGCTTTTCAGCCAGATCGTCGAACAGGAACTCCTGTGCGATGGCGGCCTGCGGTACGCCGAAACCACGGAAGGCACCCGCAGGCACGCAGTTGGTATAGACGCCTTCCGTATGCGCGACATAATCCGCATGGGCGTAAGGCCCACCCGCATGGACCGGCACCCGGTTGGCTACGGTCGGCCCCCAGGAGGAATGCGCGCCGGTGTTGAAGGTGCCGTCGAAGGCAAAGCCCGACAGCCTGCCATCCGTCGTCGCCCCAACCCGCACCCGCATCAGCGCCGGATGCCGCTTCGTCGTGGAAGCCATTGATTCCGCGCGTGAATAGGTCATCCGCACGGGACGTTTCAGATGGAACGCAGCCAGCGCCACATGCGGGTGGAATGAGATGTCGAGCTTCGACCCGAAACCGCCGCCAACCGCCGTCGGAACTACCCGCACCGCCTCGGGAGAAAGCCCCAGAATCTCCGCCACCGAATCCCGTGCCATGACCGGGGCCTGCGTGCCGCCGTGAACCTCGATCCGATCCTCAACCCAATCGGCATAACCCGCCTCGGGTTCGATATAGGCGTGTTCGATGAACCGGGTCTCGAACTCCCCCTCCGCCACGATATCAGCCCTTGCGAGCGCCGCCTCGGCATCGCCCTTCTTCACGAAGCCCCGGCACATGACATTCGCGGCATGACCTTCGTGGAACGGTTCGAGCGCCTTCGCGTCAGCGGGTTCTCTTGCCGCGTTGACCGGGCTCCAACTGATTGGAAAAGAAGCAAAATCCAGCCCAGTCATGATCCTGGCCGAACCAACCACCGCCGCAACGGCCTCGCCCCGGAACCGGGGAATCTCTTCGGCATAGACCGGCTGGTCGATGAAACCGGGAATGGTGCCGAAGAGGTTCCGCCCCGGCACATCACGGGCGGTCAGGATCAGGTCCAACCCATGGGTCCGACGCCATGTTTCAAGGTCTCCGAAGGTGAAGCGGGCATGGTCATGCGGTGAACGTATTACCTTTAAAACCAATGCGTTATCCGGCGCGACATCGTCGCTGAAAGCCTCTCGCCCCTCGACCTTTCGGGCGCCGTCCAGACGCACGATTCCAGCGCCGACGCCGGTCCGGTCCTCGGCGGGTGAGGCCACCCCCATCACCGCGTCGATGATCTTGCGGTAACCGGTGCAGCGGCAGAGGACACCGCCCAAAGCATCCTCGACCTCGCGTTCGGAGGGTGTGGGATTGACGCGCAGAAGGGCTGTCGCGGCGACCATCATACCCGGTGTGCAGATGCCGCATTGCGCCGCACCATGGTTCAGGAATGCTTCCGAAAGATCTGAAAACAAACGATCATTGTCACGCAAACCTGCGAGTGTTTCGACCGCGCGTCCCGCCGCCGCTGCGACCTGAGTGATGCAGGAACAGACCGGCGCGCCATCCACCAGAACAGTGCAGGCGCCACAATCCCCGGCATCGCAGCCGACCTTCACATCAAGGCAGCCGAGGTCGTACCGCAGGACCGAAGAAAGCCGCTCCAGACCCCGTGCTTCATATCGAACATCCCGCCCGTTCAGGGTGAACCTCAGCTCTGTCATGGCCGCCCCCCAGCCGTCCGGCATGCGTCCAGCAGGCGTATGGCAAGCGTATGGCATGCGTCCCGACGATAGTCTGCCCCCGCCCGCACGTCGTCGATAGGGGAAAGCCCCGCAAAATGATCGCGTCGCACCGCCCCGGCCATCTCATCCGGACCAAGACCGATCAGATCGCGTTCGAGCGCCGTCAGCCGCATCGGCACCGGTGAGGCCGCCCCGGCGGCCAGCCGCGCCTCGGCCACGCGATCGCCGTCCAATCGGACAAGTCCGGCGAGCGAGACGATGGAGATGACGAGATAGGCGCGGCTGCCCAGCTTCTCAAACCCCGTCCGGACGTCGCCCGCGACATCCGGCAACAGCAGTGCAGTCACCACCTCGCCTGCCCTCAGATCCGTCTTTCGAACCCCGGTCACGAAATCGGCCAGCGCCACTTCGCGCCGCCCGGTGGCGGAGGCAAGCTCCACCGCGGCGTCGAGGGTCAGGAGGGTCGGCACCCCATCCGCCGCAGGCGAGGCGTTGCAGATATTGCCCGCGAGTGTCGCGGTGTTCTGGATCTGGACCGAGCCCACCTGCCGCCCGGCAATCTTCAGCCCGTCGAAAATCGGGGGCAGATCAGCGCGGATCACCTCGGCCCATGTCACTCCCGCCCCGATCCGCCATCGCCCATTGTCACGGGCAATGCCCTTCAACCCGGAAATCGCGGTCACGTCCAGCACCCGTCCCGGCGCGGGCCGGTCGCCAAGCGCCGGGAATACATCCGTTCCGCCCGCCAGCACGACCGCAGGCGCCTCTGCCAGAAAGCCCAGCGCGTCCTCCAGCCGTTCGGGGCGGTAGACCACCATCTCAGCGCAGCCCGTCCTTGCCCTCGGCCTCTTCATGCGTCAGCCCGCCCACGCGCGGCAGGGGCCGCCCGCTGTCGGTCACGGCAACGGCCACGAGGATTTCGTTGGCGCGGGGGGCGTCGTTCACCCTGACTTCCATCCCGTCAAAATGCGACCGCACATAGGCGGCGTCCTTGTGGCCCAGAGGCACGTCCAGAGGATGGCCCATCGGCCCTTGCTTCTTGTTCGAGGGCACCAGCGCCGCCCCCTTCTCCACCGCCTTGCGCAAAGGCGCACCAAGGCGGGGATGCAGGATCGCGGCGGCATGTTCCAACTCACCATTCTCGCCCACCAAAGCCGCCTTGCCATAGCTCTGCGCCTGATCAGGCGTGATGCCGAGCGCCTTGACGCAGGCCTCGCCCAATGTGCCGCCCAACTCCTCGCCGATCTGCATCAGCGCCTCCAGATCGGGTTCATAGCGGCCCGCGAAGGGGTTCTCGATCACCGCGATGGCGGCGGCGCGGCGGGTGGGCGGGGAAATCGCCTGCCCCATCTCGGTCCTCACCTCCTCGACCACGGTCACGATCTTGCGGATCTTCGCCTGTGTCATCGCTTTTCCTCCCTTATGGCCGGAAGGTCCGCGCCAAGTGACCGGACCTCATCCTGAAGCGACAGGAAAATGGCGCGGGCCAAGCCGCGCCCGATCAGTTCTGCCGCATATTTTTCGCCCGCGTCGAGCGCCCTGGCCCGTTCGCCCGGGGTCAGCGGACCGACATCCACCGTGACCGGCCGGGTCCCCAGATCGCTGTCCGGCGCGAGGTCGCGCGCAGGGCGGCGGATGATGCCGGAATGGCCCGGCAGATCGACCGCATTGGCGATCATGGTGGCGGCGGCATCGGCCCCGGCCGCCGTCCGGGCCAGCACGGTCACCGCGTCGGCGATGCCGAGCGAATGGCTGCGCCCGCGCCAACCCGATGTCGCGATGCCGCCGATCCCGTCCCCGGCACCGATGCCGATCAGCGCAAGGGGCGCCGTGCCGGGGCGACCATCGGCGATGCCGACCCGGTAGCGTGCGGTGCCTTTCAGCCAAAGTGCGACATCACCACCATTATTCACCGCCGCACTGTCGAGCCCACTTTCTGCGGTGACGGCGGCAAGGATATGATCGGCCACCGCCCCCGCGACAGCGGCCATCGGCGTGATGAAGTCCGGCCGGAACGGGGCGACCGCCGAGGCCATAGCGCGAGCGACCTGGCCCTGTGGCAAGGCCCCCTGCCCGACGGGTGTACGCAGGACCGGCAGTTCGGCGACAAGCTGTTCGAGAAGCCCCTCAAAGGCCATAACCGCCCGTGCCTCGGCGGCACGAACCGCATCCTCAGGCCCCTTTAAATCGAGGATGATGTCGATCGGTCCCTGCACGAGCCGCAAGCGCCCGCCTTTTGCGGCACGCCCGATCCACGGCAGGTGCCCGCCAACCGCATTGTCCCGGGCGGGCGTATCAGCTTGGACGGACATGGCTGGGGCAGGCATCGGCTGGCCTCAACTCATCATGGCCCCGGTTGTCGGGGCTTTGGACTCACACCCAGATTACCACCCCAAAAACGTTTGCTGTCAAACAGTTTCGACGGTGCGGTTTGCACACTTCCAGATTGACTTGTCTTTATCGGACGAAGCCTTACAGTCACAAGTGAACCTCACGTCACCCACGATCAGCCGGAATTGGACCAACGTGACGGAAAAGCCGGGATATCGCCTCGAAGACCAGGTTGGTTTCAAGCTGCGGCTGGCCAATCAGCGTCATCTGGAGATCTTCGCGTCGGAGATGCCCGACCTGACCCCGCGCCAGTTCGCGGTACTGGCGAAGCTGAGGGATGAGGGCACGACGTCGCAAAATCAGTTGGGCCGGCTTGTGGCGATGGATGCTGCCACAACGAAGGGCGTTGTGGAGCGGCTGAGCCGGAAGGGGATGATCGCGACAGCGCCCTCGCCCACCGACCGGCGGCGGATCGAGATTTCGCTGACCGATGAGGGTCGCGCCGTTCTCGAACATCTCGTCCCGATCGCGGCGCAGATTTCGGAACGGACATTGCGCAACCTCACCCCACGCGAACGCGCGCGGCTTCTTGACCTGCTCGACAAGCTCTGAACACACCGGTCCTGAAAGGGGTAGGAGTGGTGCGGTTGAGAAGACTCGAACTTCCACGGGGGTTAGCCCACAGCGACCTCAACGCTGCGCGTCTACCAATTCCGCCACAACCGCACCGGGCCCGGGTGTGCCCCGGGCGAGGTGGGCGCTTCTTAGCCAAACGCTCTGGCAATGTGAAGGGGGATTTTAGGCCTTGCGCAAAAAAGACCGGCGTCGCCTTTTCCGGCCCGGGCAAGGTGGGATCAAACCCGCCTTACCCCAGATCAGGAGGCCTTTTCCGCCCGTTCCTTCAGCAGCTTGGTCAGCCAGTCCGGGTCCATCTCGGGCACCGAGGACAGGAGAAGCTCGGTATAGGGATCGTGCGGCGGCTGGAACATCTCGTCCTTTGGGCCCTGTTCGACCACCCTGCCCCGTTGCATCACGACGACCTCGTCTGCGATGGCGCGAACCGTCGCGAGATCATGAGTGATGAACATATAGGCCAGGTCGAACTCGGTCTGGAGCCGGTCAAGTAGCTTCAGGATGCCTTCGGCCACCAGCTGATCCAAGGCCGATGTCACCTCGTCGCAGATGATGAACTGAGGTTCGGCCGCGAGCGCCCTTGCGATGCCGACCCGTTGCTTCTGCCCGCCCGACAACTCTGACGGCAGGCGGTCGATGAACTTGTCGGGTTCCAGTTCAATGAGATTCAGCAAATCGCGGATGCGTTCGGTCAACGCCTTGCCCTGAAGCCCGAGATACATCTGCGCGGGGCGGCCGATCAGTTCGCGCAGGCGCAGCTTGGGGTTCAGCGCGGTATCGGCCATCTGATAGATCATCTGCGCCTGACGGAGCTGTTCGCGTGTCCGTTGCCGATAGTCGGCGGGCAGCGCCTGACCGTTGAACAGGACCTGACCCTGTCGTGGCGGCAGAAGCCCGGTGATCACCCGCGCCGCTGTCGATTTGCCCGACCCGCTTTCACCGACCACGGCGACCGTGCGGCGCTTGTGGATGTCGAAATTGATGTTCTTCAGGATGTCGACCTGGCCGTAACCCGCCGTAACCCCCTTGACCGAAACGACCGGAACCGTGCCCTTTTCCACCGGCGGCTGGGTGGCGCGGGCATGGCTGCGCACGGCCCAGAGGGTCTTGGTATAGGCCTCTTTCGGGCTGGCGAGCATCGTGCGGGTGTCGGCTTCCTCCACCTCGTCGCCACGGAGAAGCACTTTGATCTTGTCGGCCATCTGCGCCACGACCGCGAGGTCATGGGTGATGTAGATCGCCGCCGTGTCAAACTGCGCCACGATATCGCGGATCGCCGAGAGGACCTCGATCTGTGTGGTCACGTCGAGCGCGGTCGTCGGTTCGTCGAAGATGATCAGGTCGGGGCGGCAGGCCATCGCCATCGCCGTCATCGCCCGCTGTAACTGGCCGCCCGACACCTGATGCGGATAGCGAAAGCCGATCTCGTCCGGATCGGGCAGTTGCATACGGCGGTAAAGCTCCACCGCGTCGTGCTCCGCCTCGCCGCGCCCCATCACGCCATGCTGGACCGGCGCTTCGCTGTACTGGTCGATCAGCTTGTGGGCCGGGTTGAAGCTCGCGGCCGCCGATTGCGCGACATAGGCGATGCGCTTGCCCCTGAGGCCCCGTTTCGTGGCCTCGGACGCTTTCATCAGGTCGATGCCGTCGAAGTCGATCGTGCCGCCGGAAATGCGGCACCCGTCGCGGGTGAACCCCATCGCGGCGAGGCCGAGCGTCGACTTGCCCGCGCCGCTTTCGCCGATCAGGCCCAGCACCTCACCCTTGTTCAGCGTCAGGTCCACGCCCTTGATGATCGGCGACCAGGTTTCGTCGGAACGACCCTCGATCTGGATGTTGCGCATCGTCAGGAGGACGGGCTTTTCCTTCATGTCTTTCATCGCCTTACTCCTTCAATCCGCTGGCGCGGTGCAGCATCCAGTCCACCACGAAGTTGACCGCCACTGTCAGAAGCGCGATGGCACCGGCGGGCAAGAGCGGCGTGACATCGCCGAAGGTGATCAGCGCCGCGTTTTCACGCACCATGGAGCCCCAGTCGGCGGTCGGCGGCTGAATGCCGACGCCGAGGAACGAGAGCGCCGAAATGGCGAGGAAGACGAAGCAGAAGCGCAGCCCGAACTCTGCGACCAACGGCGCCATGGCGTTCGGCAGGATCTCGCGCGTGATCAGCCGCCAGAGTCCCTCCCCCCTGAGCTTCGCCGCCTCGATATAGTCCATCACCACGATGTTCTGCGCGACAGACCGCGCCAGCCGGAAGACCCGGGTGGAGTCGATGACGGCGATGACGAGGATCAGGGTGATGACCGAGGTGCCGAAGATCGTCAGAAGCAGGAGCGAGAAGATCAGCGACGGAATTGCCATCAGAATATCGACGACCCTGCTGAGAATCTGGTCCAGCCAGCCGCCGACCGTGGCCGCCAGAAGCCCGAGGATCGAGCCGATGAAAAAGGCGAGCGCCGTCGTCATGAAGGCGATCCCGACCGTGTTCCGCGCCCCGTAGACGAGGCGGGTGAACATGTCGCGGCCAAGGTTGTCGGTGCCGAAGATATGCGGCGCCTCCCATGGCAGGAACTGGCCGCCGACGACCTCACGCTCGGCAAAGGGCGCGATCACCGGGGCGAAGACCGCCACGAGGATGTAAAGCAGGATGATGAACATCCCGAAAGCGGCGGTCAGCGGCGCGGTGCGCATGGCTTTGCGCAGGTTGCCGCGCGACAATGCGATGACCGCCGTGCGGAAGACCCAGCCCAAGGCCAGCGCCCCGGCGACAACGACAGCGATCCAGAAAAGGGTGATCAGAAGAGACATCTTAGCACCCCTTACTTGCGATGGATCAGACGCGGGTTCGACAGGGTCGACAACACGTCAGCGGTGAGATTGAGAAGCACATAGGCCGCGGCAAAGATCAGCGCGACCGCCTGCACGACCGGGAAGTCGCGTTTGGCCACGCTGTCCACCATGAGCTGGCCGAGGCCGGGATAGACGAAGACCACCTCGACCACCACGACGCCGGTGATGAGATAAGCAAGGTTCAGCGCGATGACGGTGATGATCGGCGCCAGCGCATTCGGCAGCGCGTGTTTCAGGATCACCCGCATCGGGTTGATGCCCTTGAGCCGCGCCATCTCGATATAGGGCGAGGCCAGAAGGTTGATGATCGCCGCACGGGTCATCCGCATCATATGGGCCGTGACGACCAAGGTCAGCGTCAGTGCAGGCAGGAAGGCACGATAGAGGCCCTCTCCGAGGGTGGTATCGGCATCCATCCGCGTCATCGACGGGAATAGACCAGACTGAGCAAGGACGAAGATCAGGATATAGGCGACGAAAAATTCCGGAAATGAGATCGAGGTCAGCGCGGCCGCATTGGCGGCGCGGTCGAAGATCGAGTTCCGGTAGAGTGCCGCGAGAATGCCAAGCACCAGCGACAGCGGCACCGCGATTGCGGCTGCATAGAGGGCGAGGAAGAGCGTATTGCCAAGCCGTGTGGCGATCAGGTCCGCAACCGGCCGCTTGTTGCCCGAAAGCGATGTACCAAAATCGCCCTGAATGGCGCCCCCAAGCCAGTTGAAGTAACGCTGATAGGCTGGCAGATCGAGCCCGATTTCCTTGCGAAACGCGGCCAGCGTTTCCTCGGTCGCTGACTGACCGAGAATGGCCTTGGCGAAGTCCCCCGGCAAAAGCTCGGTCGCGCTGAAGATGATAACCGAAATCACGAACAAGGTAAGCAGCCCCAAGCCGAGGCGCTTGGCGATCATCGTCCAAATCAGGCCCATCCCGGTTCTCTCCTGTTGTTTTTTTGTCCGGTCACTTCACGAAAACCGGTTGGTCCCTTCGGGGACGAATAAGCCCCGGCACTTGCGCGCCGGGGCCTTGTCAGATCAGGCGAACCACCAGCGTTCGTAGAGGCGCAGGCCGTCGAGGCCCTGGTTGGTGCCGATGACCTCGGGCACGCCGACCTTGTCGGAATGCGCGTTGACGTAGCTTGCGAACATCGGGATGACGACGCCGCCTTCGTTGGCGCAGATGTCCTGCATTTCCCAGTACATCTGGCGACGTTTGTCATCGTCCAGTTCCGACCGCGCGGAGACCAGGAGTTCGTTGAACCGGGCATGATCCCAGAAGCTGTCGTTCCACGGCGCGCCCGCGCTGTAGGCGACCGAGAACATCAGGTCTTCGGTCGGACGGCCACCCCAGTAGGAAGCGCAGAACGGCTTCTTCATCCAGACGTTGTCCCAGTAACCGTCGCTGGGCTCACGCACGACCTCGATGTTGATCCCGGCAGCGGCGGCCCGTTCGGCATAAAGGACGGCGGAGTCGACCGCGCCCGAGAAGGCGGCGTCAGCAGCCGAAAGCTGGACCGAAATCGAATCCATCCCGGCCTCTTTCAGGTAGAACTTGGCCTTGTCCGGATCGTAGGTCTTCTGCTCCAGTTCGGTGTTGAAGTAGCGCTGACCGCGACCGATCGGGTGGTCGTTACCGGCGCTGCCGAAGCCGCGCAGGATCTTTTCAACCAGCTCGTCCCGGTCGAGACCGTATTTCAGCGCCTGACGGATGTTGTTGTTGTCGTAGGGCGACAGCCGCGTATCCATAGGGAAGACGAAATGCTGGTTGCCGGTCACCGGCAGGACCTTGATGCCCGGCGCGCGTTCCAAGAGCGACACGGTGTTCAGATCAACGCCGTCGATCACATCCACTTCGCCGGTGATCAGCGCGTTCTGGCGCGCCGCCGCATCGACGATCGACAGCGCGTCGATCCCGTCGAACCAGGCCCGGTCGGATTTGAAGTAGTTCGGGTTGCGGCTCATCTTGACCGAAACGCCCGGCTCGAAGCTGTCGAGCACATAGGCGCCGGTGCCATCCGTCGTCGTCACGTCGATCTTGCCGTCGGCCGAGGGCAGAACGACCAGGTGATAGTCGGCGAGGATGAACGGGAAGTCGGCATTGCCGCCCGAAAGCGTGATAACGACGTTCTGACCGTCCGCCTTGATATCGGTGATCGGGTCGACATAGGGCTTCGCGGCCGATTTCGACTCTTCGCCACGGTGGTAGTTGATCGAGGCGACGACGTCGTCCACCGTCATCGCCTTGCCGCTGTGGAAGGTCACGCCTTCGCGGATCTTGAAGGTCCAGGTCACGGCATCTGCCGAGGCTTCCCAGCTTTCGGCAAGTTCGCCGACCAGCGTACCGTCCGGCGCGATTTCCGTCAGCGTATTGCAGCGTGCGGTGTTGAAGCTCTGCACGAAGGTAGAATCCCAGGTCGCGGGATCGAGGCTGTCGGTGGTGTTGCCGCTGGCAAGCGCGATGCGCAGGACGCCGCCGCGCTTGGGCTCGGCCATCGCCTTGCGCACGCTGGCGGGCAGGATCAGGCCCGCGGCGCCAAGGGCGGTCGCGCCCTTGAGCAGACCGCGACGGCTGAGGCCACCGGTTCCGTTAGTGAAGTTCGACATGTTGTCCTCCTTGTCGAGTCTTTGTCGTTTTTCTTGATTACGGCCCCCCGGACGCTCCGGGTCAAGCCTCTAACGCGCTCTTTTGATATTTCGCCCGGCCGAGCCAGTCGGGATTGATCTCGACGCCCCAGCCGGGACCATCGGGAATACGGAGCTTGCCATCCTGAACAGCGTAGGGACCGCCGAGGAACAGATCCTGCTGCCAAGGATAATAATCCTCCCCCTCGATGGAAAATTCGAGGTATTTGCCAGCGTTCGGGATCGCCCCCAGAAGATGCATCGTGCATATCGTCACAAGCGACAGGTTGGCGCTGTGCGGGGTGCAGGGCAAGCCTGCCTTGGCGGCAAGCTCGGCCACGAGCAGCGTTCGGGCGATGCCGCCCATATACATAACGTCAGGCTGGACGATGTCGACCGCGCGCATGTCGATCATGCGTTTCCATGTGGCGAGGTCCCAGTCCTGCTCGCCCCCGGTCACGTCGATATCGAGCGTATCGGTGACCTCTTTGGTCTGCTCCAGTTGCCAGTAGGGACAGGGCTCCTCGAAATGGCCGACCCCCTCGGCCTCCAAGAGCCGCCCGACCTCGATGGCGCGCTTGGGGGAAAAGCCTGAATTGCCATCGACCAGCTTTGCGATTCCGTCGCCCAGCGCGCCGGCGACAACCGGCACGACCGCTTCGGTCCGGCCCGGCCATTCGTCGACATCGCGGCCGCATTCCGCCCCGACCCGCCATTTGAACGCGTCAAATCCCTGTTCATCGCGCAGGCGGATGAAGCGCGCAGCCTCATCCTCGGGGGTAATGTCGCGCTTCATCGACGAGGCATAGGCCCTGATCCAGCCCGGCTTGCCGCCGAGAAGTTCGACCACCGGCTTGCCTTCACGTCGTCCGCGCAGGTCCCACAATGCTGTGTCGAGCCCCGCCAAGGCACGGCAGCGGTAGGAGCCGGGGAATTTGTGCTCTTTTTCCTCGATCCGCTGGACAAGGCCGAGAATGTCGTCCGTGCCCGCCCCTAGCGCATGGGGCGCGACCTGACGGTGCAGGATCAGTGCGGTGATATCGGCGTTGTAGGTAGAGCACTGCCCCCAACCAGTCGCACCGTCCTCTGCCGTGACCTTCACGAACGAAACAAATTCATTCGAAAAGGTTTCCAGGCAAGAAATCTTCGTCATTCCGCGATGGTCTCCCCCCAAAGGAACGACCGCGAGACTGAGCGTTGAGTCACGCAGCCAGACCAACGTATTGTCTGACATTAATCGCCCTCACATGAAATACGACGCTTCGCGACGAAAATACGACACGTTTGCGGTTTTTATTGATTGAGCCGTTAATTAACCGCGAACTCCACCACGCGCGTGACGAGGCAATCGAGCGTATCGATCAGCGGAAGGTCAGCGGGCAGGCCGGGCATGAGAATCGACAATTCCGTGCAGGCGACAGCAAGATGGTCGCAGTCCTGCCCGTCGATGAAGCCACGTGCAAGGCGTTCCAGACCCGCCGTTTCGGCAGCCCCCTTGCGGCCCGCCTTGACCGCGCGGATAACGGCAAGCAGGGCGTCTTCGTCATCCGACCAGACCGGTTCCAGCCCCTTGGCGGCAAAAGTCGGTCCAAACACGCCCGCGATCCGCACGGCGGGCGAGGCGAGCATACCGACCCGCCGGGCACCTTTCGCGGACAGGTCCGCTGCCGTCGCCTCGATCATGTCGAGAAACGGCAGCCCGGTCGCAGCCTTCACATCCGGCGCATAGGCATGCGCCGTGTTGCAGGGCATGGCGAGTGCCTCCGCCCCCGCCCGTTCCAGATCGCGGGCCATAGCGGCGAGGACGGGGCCGGGATCTTCGCCCGTCCCCTCAATCAGTGCCTTGATGCGGCTTGGCACCTGCGGGTTCTGATGCACGATGAGGGGGATGTGGTCGGCGTCATCCACCGCCGGCCGGGCGGCGATGACCTTCTGCATCAGAAGCACGGTCGCGTCCGGTCCCATGCCCCCGAGAATACCCACGCGCCGCATTACCACTCCTACCCGTTCAGCCGTTTCGGGCCGGTCTAAGGTTGAACGCCTCGCCGGGAAAGTATTTTTCCAGCCGGATATCGGCCGAACGGGCATGGCCCTCCATCCCCTCAAACCGCGAGATGCGGGCGGTGACGGCGGCAAGGTCGCGCAGCGCCTCGGGCTGCACTTCCTGCCATGTCACGGTCTTGAGGAACTTGTGGACCGAAAGCCCGCCCGTGTAGCGCGCCGCCCCCGATGTCGGCAGGACGTGGTTCGTCCCCGCCGCCTTGTCTCCGAAGGCCACCGTCGTCTCGGCCCCAAGGAAGAGCGAGCCATAGGCCGAAAGCCGGGACTTCCACCACGGAAGGTCAGCAGCCTGAACATGCAGATGTTCCGGCGCGACGCGGTCGGCATGGGCGGCCATCTCTTCGCGGTTCTCGCAGATCACGATCTCGCCCAGCGCCTCCCACGCTGCTTCGGCGGCGCTGCGGTTCGGCTGCGGCAGTTCGGCGATGCAATTCGGGATATGGGCGCTGACGGCCTCGGCGAAAGCGGTGCTGTCGGTCACCAGCCAGACGGGCGAGGTCTGGCCGTGTTCGGCCTGTCCGATCAGGTCCCAGGCGACGAGATAGGGATCGGCGGACTTGTCGGCGATGACGAGGCTGTCGGTGGGGCCCGCGAACATGTCGATGCCGACCCGGCCGAACAGCTGACGCTTGGCCTCGGCGACATAGGCATTGCCGGGACCGACGAGGATATCGGCTGGTGGCAGGCCGAACTGGCCATAAGCCATCGCCGCGATGCCCTGCACGCCCCCAAGCGCCAGAATGCGGTCGGCGCCGCAATAGTCGAGCGCATAGAGGATCGTGGCCGGAATACCCTTACCCGGGCGCGGCGGCGACACCGCGCTGATATGGCCGACGCCCGCCACCTTGGCCGTGGTGACGGTCATCAGCGCCGAGGCGATGTGGCTGTAACGCCCGCCCGGCACATAGGCCCCGGCGGACGAGATCGGGATCAGACGCTGACCGGCCTTGAGGCCCGGGCGCAGTTCGATCTCGGTCTCGCTGCAACTGTCGAGCTGGGCCTGCGCGAAGCGGGCGATATTGTCATGCGCGTAGCGGATGTCGTCCTTGAGCTGCTGCGGCACGGAACTGGCGGCTTCCTCGATCACCGCGCGCGGGACGACGATATCCCCGGCCCAGCCGTCGAGCTTTTCGGCATAACGCTGGGTCACGACCTCACCACCCGCCTCGATCTCGGCCAGCATACGGGCCACGGTCGCCGGAACATCGGCCGCAACCTCTTCGCTCGTGGTCGTCGATTGTTTGAAAAAGGTGATACCCATAATCGCGCCGTTCCTTTCCTGTCATTTCGCAGCGGGGGCTTGACCGGACCCCGCCGTAAGTTCAACTTTCTGAAAACTATGACCCCGATGCGGAGCCGTCAGACCATGCTCGCCAAAGGCATTACCCTTCGCGCACTGGAGCTTTTCGAAGCGGTTGCGCAGTCCGGCACCGTCGCCGAAGGCGCGCGGCTGATGGGGCTCAGCCTTCCGGCCGCCTCGCAACAGCTTTCGAACCTTGAAAACTCGCTGGGCTGTCCGCTTCTCGACCGCAGCCACCGGCCGCTGCAACTGACGCCCGCCGGCCGCGTCTTCCTGCACCGCACCCGCGACGCGCTGAGCCGCATACGTCAGGCGCAGGCGGAACTGACCGTTCTGGACATCTCGCACCTGACCAGCCTGCGGGTTGGCATGATCGACGATTTCGACGCCGAGATCACACCCGAACTGGTGATCGCGCTGGCCAAGAACCTGCGCAACTGCGACTTTCGCCTGACCACGGGCCCCAGCCACGACATGATCGCCCGCATGGCGAACCGTCAGCTTGACGTCGTGGTGTCGGCCGCCCCCGCCGATGCAGTGCAGGGCACGGTCGAATACCGCCTTCTGCGCGACCCCTATGTGTTGGCTGTACCGCGCGGTTTCGACCTGCCCAAGGGCAAGGAGATGGAGGCGCTCGCGGCGCTGCCGCTGCTGCGTTATGACCGCGGCCAGCTTATGGGGCGGCAGATAGAGGCGCATCTGGCGCGTCACCGCATCGCCCTGCCCGACAGGTTCGAGATCGACAGTAACCAGTCGATCATGGCGCTGGTGGCAAACGGCGTCGGCTTTTCGATCACCACGCCGCTCGCGGTTCTGCGGGCACGCGCCTTTCTCGACCGGGTGACGATCCATCCTCTGCCTTTGGCCGCGATGTCGCGCACGATTTCGCTCTTCGCGGCGGCCGATCAGTCCAGCCATGTCGCGACCGAAATCACCCGGACCCTTCGCGCCCTGATGACGGCTCGGCTCATCCGTCCGGCCAAGGACTTCGCGCCTTGGCTTGGGGATTCCTTCGCTGTCATTCCGGCTTAACTCGGCGATCACATTCGGGCCCTGAACGCTGCAATTCAGACCGTTAGGCGGCAAAAACGGGCGGCCCGGCAAGCGGGACGCCCGTCTTTTCGCCACGTGGAAGCGTAGCTTCAGGAAAGTGGAATGTTGCGGCTATCGCTGACCGTAGTAGAGACCGACAACATGTTCCGCCTCGGCAAAGAACAGCCAGCGCGCGGCAAAGGCCCCCATCAGGTGGATGGCGGCGATCACCGCCAGAACGAAGGGATGCGGCGGCATGAACAAAAGCATCAGCCCGGGCAGGATTGCCGCCAGCGTGACGGCAATCCGGCGCAGGGTCGCAGCATGCTTGCGCCCGACCACATGGATCATTTCCTTCATCAGGTAGTTCGGTCCGGTATGGGGCTGGGCGAGAACCCGGACCTTGCCGACGGACCCGAGCCCCGTGGCCGACCCCATCGAAGCGCCGACCTCGCCAAACCGCTGGTCACCCAGCTTGAAGGCCGCGATCATCAGGACAGCGAGAAGGGCACAGAGGACAGCGGCCATCAGCGCCTGCCCCGTCATGATCGCCCCACCGGTCGCGGCGAAGGCGAGGAACAGCGCAGGCGTCGCCCAGAAGTTCCAGCGCGGCACGGTCTTGAGCTGCGTGTAGATCATCGAGGTGGCGATGACCGTGGCAAGGCAGAAGGCCGCGCCGACAAGACCGAAGAATGGCGGCAGGCCGCCGCCGAATATCGCGGCCAGCGCGACGGGGGCGAGCAGAAGGAGTGCCGCGACCGCCGCCCAGCCCTCGCGGCTCAGCCAGCTTGTCCGCCACTGGGTGAAGGCGCGCCATGCCCGCTGGGGATTACCAAGGTGGAAGGTGGAGGCCAGAAGCCCGATCACGGCAAGGCCGTAGCCCAGCCCCCAGATCAGGAAGGCCTGCACCCCGTAGACCGGCAGGAGCCCGAGGGCGAGGAAGGCCAGAAGCCCGAAACCAGCGCCTGAAAGCGTCGTGAAGACAATGACCGAAGGTGCCGGATGCATTAGATTTTCTCCAGTATTCTGTCGAGCCATCCGGCAAAGCCGGTGGTCTTCACGTCAAGCAGCGGCGCGAGGATATCGACCTGCTGTTCGGGTCCCTTGGGGCGCGGCGGCAGGTATTTGTTGACCGGTTTCGTGTCCATCTCGGGCATGAGGTCATAGCCGCCACGCTCGGCGACCAGCTTGCTCACGTCGCTGTCAGGATCGCCGAGATCACCGAAATGCCGCGCGCCTGCCGGACAGGTGCGGACGCAGGCGGGCTGGCGGTCCTCTTCGGGCAGGTTCTCATTGTAGATCCGGTCGACGCAGAGCGTGCATTTCTTCATCACCCCCGCCGCCTGATCGAGTTCGCGCGCACCGTAGGGACAGGCCCAGGCGCAAAGGCCGCAGCCGATGCAGGCATCTTCGTTGACCAGAACGATCCCGTCCTCGGCGCGTTTGTAGCTGGCGCCGGTCGGACAGACGGTCACACAGGGCGCGTTTTCGCAATGGAGGCAGGAGCGCGGGAAGTTGATGACCTGCGCCGGGCCCTGGTCGGGCTGTACCTCATAGCTGTGCACCCGGTTGAGGAACGTGCCGGAAGGCTCTGATCCGTAAGCGTTCTGGTCCGATAGAGGCACGCCATAGCCCTGATCGTTCCAGCCCTTGCAGGCGGTCACGCAGGCATGGCAGCCGACGCAGGTGTCAAGATCGATGACAAGGCCGAGCTTCTTGGCGGAGGGGGGCGGAAGGGCGGTCATGGGCGGTTCCTCTTTGCGGAGGGAACGGGCGACGGGATGGAGGGGAAGGCCGGTTGCGATTCCTCCGGCGGGCCGGCCTTTTCGATCCTGACGCGCAGGTCGAACCATGCGGCCTGTCCGGTGATCGGGTCGGAGTTTGACCAGCGCATCCCGTCACCCTTTTCCGGCAGAAGTTCGTGGATCAGGTGATTGAGAAGAAAGCCCTTTGTCGCCTCCGGCGCATCCGGGTCCAATGCCCAGGCACCCTTCCGCTTGCCAATCGCGTTCCAGGTCCAGATCGTATTTTCGTTCAAGGCGGCCATATGGGCCACCGGAACGGTGATTTCCCCGGAAGGCGAGGTCACGCGGGCCCAGTCGCCGTCCTGAAAACCGTTCGCTTCCCAGATCTTGGTCGGCACGTAGAGCGGGTTATGCCCGTGGATCTGCCGTAGCCATGCATTCTGCGAGCCCCAGCTGTGGTACATCGCCATCGGCCGCTGGGTCAGGGCATGGACCGGATAGTCCGCCCCGGCACTGTCGCCGAAAGGCTCATACCAGATCGGCAACGGGTCCATCGTGGTCCGGACCCTTTCGCGCAGATGCTCGGGCGGCTGACGCTCACCGTGGCCTTCGGCGGCAAGGCGGAAGCGCTGCATCGGTTCCGAGTAGATCGAGAAGAGATAGGGCTGCGGCTTGTCATAAAGGCCAAGCTCCACCGCCCAGTCCTGATAGGCCATGTTCCACGGTTTGAAGAACTGCGCCTCGTCGGGGATATGGGCGATGGCGAAGCCGCCATTGTCGATATAGCGCTGCAACTGGTCCGGGTTCGGCGCGCCACGCCCGGTTTGATCGCCATTTCCGCGCCAGCCCATAAGAGGACCGACACCGGGGCGGCGTTCGTGGTTGACCATGTAATCCGCGTAATCGCGGTACTTGGCCTTGCCTTCTTCATCCACAAAGCCGGGCAGTTTCAATCGGTTACCCAGTTCCACCAGCACCGACTGGAAACCGCGCACCTCACGGTCAGGCTCGATCACCGGCCAGCGGATCGCATCCGCCGCCGCCTCTGCCTCGCAGATCGGGCGATCAAGCAGAGAGATGCAGTCGTGCCGTTCCAGATAGGTCGTGTCGGGCAGGATCAGGTCGGCATAGGCCACCATTTCGGAGGCATAGGCATCGGAATAGATGATGCGCGGGATCTTGTAGTCGCCATCTGCATCCTTGTCGGTCAGCATCTCCATCACCGCACGGGTGTTCATGGAGGAGTTCCACGACATGTTCGCCATGTAGAGCAGCATCGTGTCGATCTTGTAGGGATCGCCCGCATGCGCGTTGGGGATGACCATATGCATGAGGCCATGGGCACTCATCGGGTTTTCCCAAGTGAAGGCCTTGTCGATGCGTGCCGGGCTGCCGTCGGGGTTCAGCGCAAGGTCGTCCGGCCCGTGGACAAAGCCCAGATGCGGGCCGTTCAGCGGCGTGCCGGGATTGAAGCCGCAATGCGGTTTCGGATGCGCCTCGGGCGGTTTGGGATAGGGCGGCTTGAAGCGGAAACCGCCGGGGGTTTCGACCGAGCCGATGAGGATCTGCAGAAGGTGCAGCGCGCGGCAGGTCTGGAAACCGTTCGAATGGGCCGAGACGCCACGCATGGAGTGAAAGGCCACGGGACGGCCGACCATCTGGCTGTGGGTGTCGCCCCGGAAATCGGTCCATTCCTGATCGAGGACGACGGGTTCATCGAAAGCCGCCCTGGCGATTTCGGCCGCGAGACCCTTGATGCGGGCGGCGGGGATGCCGGTGCGCTCGGCCACCGCCTCGGGCGCGTATTCGTCGGAAAGGTAGCGCTCGGCGAGGTGCTGAAAGACGGTGCGGGCGCCCTTATGGGTCGCGCCAAGGTCGGGCTGCACACCCTTCTTGTCAAAGGGCGCGGGCTTGCCGGTTTTCTTGTCGATGACGAGGAGCTTGCCGTCCTTGTCGCGCAGCAGCAGGCCCCTGCCCGGCCCCTCGGCCTCATCCACCAGACAGGGCGCGTTGGTGAAGCGGGCGAGATAGTCTAGGTCGATCTTGCCGGCCTTCAGAAGCTCATGGATCAGCGACAGGATCAGCAAACCGTCGGTGCCGGGCGTGATGCCGTACCAGTCGTCCGCAACGCCATTATAGCCGGTGCGTATCGGGTTGACGCCGATCACGCGTGAGCCCCGCGCCTTCAGCTTGCCGATACCGATCTTGATGGGGTTGGAATCGTGGTCCTCGGCCACGCCGAAAAGGATGAAAAGCTTCGCCCGGTCCCAGTCCGGCTGGCCGAATTCCCAGAACGCCCCGCCCATCGTGTAGATGCCGCCGGCGGCCATATTGACCGAGCAGAACCCGCCATGGGCCGCATAGTTTGGGGTGCCGAAACCCTGCGCCCAGAAGCTGGTGAAGCTCTGCGACTGGTCACGGCCGGTGAAGAAGGCGAGTTTTTCAGGCGCGGTTTCGCGCAGCGGCTTCAGCCACGAAACGGCCGTCTGAAGGGCTTCCTCCCAGGAAATCTCCTCGAAGGCCCCCGATCCCCGGGGGCCTACTCGTCGTAAGGGCGCGCGCAGCCGCGAGGGGGCCGTGACCTGCATGATGCCCGACGACCCTTTGGCGCAGAGGACGCCCTTGTTCACCGGATGGTCGCGGTTGCCTTCAATATATGAAATCTTGCCCGACTTCAGATGCACATTGATGCCGCAGCGGCAGGCGCACATGTAGCAGGTCGTCTTCCTCACCTCGTCCGAGATTTTGGGAGAAGTGTCCAGTTTCGGCTGCTGATAGGTCATGTGCGTTCCCCGCTCCCCTGCGCCGGCAGGAGTTTGTTCATCTTCTCTTTACACGGCAACCCGTTGAACCCGAATTGCATTTTTTCGAACTAAACGTTCGCTTTCGTCATGTTGGCCTGCAACGCAGTGACGGCGATCATCAATTCGACATCGGCAGCCGTGCAGCCGCGCGAGAGGTCGTTGGCCGGTTTTGCGAGCCCTTGCAGCACCGGGCCGATGGCCATGGCGCCGCCGATCCGCTGGGCGATCTTGTAGCCGATATTGCCTGCGTCGAGGTCCGGGAAGACGAAGACATTGGCGCGACCTTCCACGGGCGAGCCCTTTGCCTTGGTGGCGGCGACCGAGGGCACGAAGGCCGCGTCGAACTGCAACTCACCGTCGAGGATCAGGCCGGGATGGGCGGCGCGGGCCAGGTCCGTCGCTTCCTGCATCTTCGACACCGCCGGATGGGCGGCGCTGCCCTTGGTGGAGAAGGAAAGCATCGCAACGTGCGGGTCTGCGCCCGTCAGGGTGGTCAGCGAGCGGGCGGATTGTCCGGCGATGGTCGCGAGTTCTTCGGAGCTCGGGTCGATGACCAGCCCGCAATCGGAAAAGACCACGGCCCCTTTGATCGCGTGGTGCGGCGCTTCCATGATCATCAGGAAGAAGGACGAAACCAGCGCCTCGCCCTTCGCCTTGCCGATGCACTGGATCGCTGCGCGGACAGTGTCGGCGGTGGTGTGAACCGCCCCACCGACGGTGCCGTCGGCCAGCCCCTCGCGGACCAGCATCGCGGCATAGGTCAGGGGGTCGCGCAGGGCTCCGGCCGCGCGTTCCGCGGTCATCCCCTTGTGCTTGCGCAGGTCGTGATAGGCCGCGGCAAGGCTCGTGTAATGCGGTGACGTGGTAGGGTCGTGAATGGCGAGCCCCTCGGCCTCCGCCCCGCCCTGCCGGGTCAGTTCGGCTGAGACAGTGGCATGATCCCCGACAAGGATGATCCGCGCCAGCCCGCGCGCCCGTGCGGCCAGAGCGGCCCCGACGATGCGCGGATCTTCGCCCTCGCTCATTGCGATGCAGGTATCGGCCCGGGTTGCGGCCGTAAAGATACGGTCCTGAACGCTCATGAGCTCCTCCTCTTCACACGAACGACCGGGCCAGCCCCAGAACGGACAGAGCGATCAGAAGCATGATCGCCACGCGGCGGAAGCTTTGCGGAGTGGCGGACAGGAACCGGCGCCCGCCCAGCCAGATACCCGCGACCAGAAGCGGCGCGGCGAATGCCAGCGTCACGAACGTGTCATGCGTCACCATCCCGTTCGCCCACATCAGTGGCAGCGCCACCATGTCGATTGCGGTCAGATAGGCAACCATGGTTGCGCGAAAGATCGCCGCCGGAATGGGCTGCGCCGCCATGAAGGCCGCGACCGGCAGGCCGCCCACCGCCGCCCCATTGGCAAAGCCCGAAACCAGACCGACGCCCGCGTGACCGACGAGCCCGATCTTGCGGTGAAGCGTCCAGCCCGTCAGCAGGATCAGCGCCATGACGAGGATCAACAACGAAATCGCGATCCGCGCCCGGTCCTCACCCACCCGCGCCAGAAGCGCGACGGAAATTGGCATGACCACAGCTGCGCCCGCCAGCATCGACAGGACCCGTTTCCATTCGATCTTTCCCGCCACGCCCCGCGCCTGCAAGAGCGTCATGGCGATCTCGGCGATCACCACGACCGGCACGAGAAAGACCGGGTTGGTCGCAAGGCCCGCTGCGGCGACGACAAGGGCCGAAAAGCCAAAGCCGGAATACCCCCGGACAAAGGCCGCCGCGAAGAAGGCGAAGGCAAGCCACAGGCCCGCCCCCGCCCCCAGATCGAAGGGAAGCGTCATCACGCTCCTTTTTGCGGACGCATGTCAGCCTTGTTGATGCCCGCCACCGCGACCGGCTTCTTCATGGCGTCACGACGGAAGGGCTCTCCCAGTTCCTGGTTGATCATGGCTTCGATCAGCGTGGTCTTGCCATGCTTCATCTGGTCCTCGATCGCCTTCGCGAGCGCGTCGGTCAGTTCCTGCTGCGTGCGGGCGACCACGCCCTGCAACCCGCAAGCCTTGGCGATGCCGGCATAGGAGACCTGAGTGTCAAGCTCGGTGCCCACGAAGTTGTCGTCGAACCACAGGGTGGAGTTCCGCTTCTCCGCACCCCACTGGTAGTTGCGGAAGACGATCTGGGTCACTGCGGGCCATTCCTCGCGCCCGATAGCGGTCAGTTCGGTGACCGCGATGCCGAAGGCACCGTCACCCGAGAAACCGACGACCGGCACCTCCGGGCAGCCGATCTTGGCGCCGACGACCGAAGGCAGTCCGTAACCACAGGGGCCGAAAAGGCCGGGGGCGAGGTACTTGCGGCCCTCTTCGAAGGAAGGATAGGCGTTGCCGATGGCACAGTTGTTGCCGATGTCCGACGAGATGATCGCGTTCTTCGGCAGCGCCGCCTGAATGGCGCGCCATGCTTTGCGGGGGCTCAGCCAGTCGGGCTTCGCGGCACGGGCGCGTTCGTTCCAGGTGGTGCCGGGATCGTCCTGCTCGTGATCCATCGAGGTCAGTTCCTGCGCCCAGGCCGACTTGGTCTTGGCGATCAGCGCCTTGCGGTCATCGCGGCCCGCATCGCCGGCGCTGTCGGCCAGCTTGTCGAGGATCGAGGTTGCGACCTTCTTGGCGTCGCCGATGATGCCGACAGTGACTTTCTTCGTCAGGCCGATCCGGTCGGGGTTGATATCGACCTGGATGATGGCCGCATCCTTGGGCCAGTAGTCGATGCCGTAACCCGGCAGGGTCGAGAACGGGTTGAGACGGGTGCCGAGCGCCAGAACCACATCGGCCTTGGCAATCAGCTCCATCCCCGCCTTGGAGCCATTATAGCCCAGCGGACCGGCGAACAGGGGATGCGAACCGGGGAAGGCATCGTTGTGCTGGTAGCCGACGCAGACCGGTGCGGTCAGGCGCTCGGCCAGTTTCATCGACGCGCCGATAGCGCCACCGAGGACCACGCCCGCACCGTTCAGAATGACCGGGAACTTGGCGTTCGACAGCAGTTCGGCCGCTTTTGCCAGCGCCTCTTCGCCACCGGCGGGACGTTCGAATTCGACAATCTGCGGCAGCTCGATATCGATCACCTGGGTGAAGAAATCGCGCGGCACGTTGATCTGGGCCGGGGCCGAGGCGCGCTTGGCATTCAGGATCACGCGGTTCAGAACTTCAGCCATGCGGCTGGGGTCGCGGACCTCTTCCTGATACGCGACGCAGTCGGCGAACATGCGCATCTGTTCCATTTCCTGGAACCCGCCCTGCCCCATCGTCTTGTTGGCGGCCTGTGGTGTGACCAGAAGAAGCGGGGTGTGGTTCCAGTAGGCGGTCTTTACGGCGGTGACGAAGTTGGTGATGCCGGGGCCGTTCTGGGCGATCATCATCGACATCTTGCCGGTGGCGCGGGTGTAGCCGTCGGCCATCATCCCGCCCGAGCCCTCATGGGCGCAGTCCCAGAAGGTGATGCCCGCTTCGCCGAAAATGTCCGAGATCGGCATCATCGCCGAACCGATAATGCCGAAGGCATGTTCGATCCCGTGCATCTGCAGGACTTTTACAAAGGCTTCCTCGGTGGTCATCTTCATGGCGGGTCTCCCTCGGGAACAGGCTGTTGCAGGGGATATCCCCCTTTTCATGATGTACTTACGCCGGGAAATGCGCCGCCCTGTAGGGCCAGTCGCAACACCTAGTTAGGTCCAGATTGACGTTGCGCTTCGGCGATCAGGCCGATCCCGTCCGGAATGCGGGTCTGGGCGATCGAGGAATAGGCGATCCGATAGTAGTTGCGGGGCGCCGTGCCCGGGGCAAAGAAGATACGTCCCGGCTCGATCAGCACGCCCTTTGGACGCAGCCGCGCCGCCAGGAGGTCGGTATCAATATGGTCGGGCGCCCGCATCCAGAAACTCGACCCGCCAAAGGCGCCCTGCCCGGCGATTTCCAGCCCATTCAGGCGGATCGCTTCGTCCATCGTTGTGCGGCGGCGCTTATAGGCCTGATTGAGCCGGTTGATCAGCGCGTCGTAGTGGCCAAGCGACAGAAAATAGGCGACCGTGCGCTGGATATGGCCCGGCGCATGGCGCAGCATCGCAGCCCTCAGCGCGCGCGCCTCGCGGATGAAGGCCTCGGACGCCACGACATATCCCAGCCGCAGTCCCGGAAAGAGCGATTTGGAGAAGGAGCCGACATAGATCACCCGCCCTTCCCGGTCGAGTGATTTGAGCGCAGGCGCGGCGGGCTTCAGGAACGACATCTCGAATTCGTAGTCATCCTCGACGATGACGAAATCCTCCCGTTCGGCCCGTTCCAGAAGCGCAGTGCGGCGATCGACGGGCATGGTGGCATTGGTCGGGCATTGATGGCTCGGCGTCGTGAAAAACACCTCTGTCCCCTCAGGAACCGCATCGGGCGAAGCACCGTGACTATCCACGTCCACGGGTCGCACCTGTATTCCCAACTGCCCAAGGATAGCCCTAAGTCCCGGGTAGCAGGGATTTTCTACTGCGGCCATGCCGTCCGGTTTCAGCAATATCTGGGCCGCGAGCCAAAGCGCGTTCTGCGCCCCCATCGTCAGCAATATCTCTTCAGGCCGGGCACTGATCCCGCGGCGTGGCAGGATCGATCGGATGATGTATTCGATCAGCATCGGATCATCGCGTTCGTAAAAATCGGCCGTCAGAACCTCGAAATCCCGCTTACCGAGGGCGCGGAGCGCGCATTGCCGCCAGTTCTGATGGTCAAAGAGCGTCGCATCCGCCTGCCCGTAGATGAACGGATAGGGATAGGATTGCCAGTCCTGCGGCTTCGCGATCAGCTCGTGGCGGGAAAACCGGCGGCCGATGATGCGCTCCCAGTCAACGGAATCGCCATGCGGCCGTTCCGACGGGGTAAAGGCCGGATGGATCGGCGCGGTATCGGACACGAAATAGCCCGACCGCCCGCGCGAGGTGAGATAATCGCCGGACACAAGCTCGGTATAGGCCAGCGTCACGGTGATCCGGCTGACCCCCAGATGCCGGGCAAGCCCGCGGCTCGACGGCATCTTCTCGCCCGGACGGAAGCGGCCGCGCAGAATGCCGTCGGCCACCATCTGCTGGATCTGCTGCTGCAGCGTCCCGTTGGAACCCGGAGCAAGGAAGAAGGATTCGGCGGGGATCGACATGTCTGGCCTTATCAGGGGTCGAGTCTGGACTTATTGGCAGCATGCCCTTTCTGCCGACATCGTCAAGCTTCGGGTGAGTTGGGTGACGGTGATTGCATTCAGACCAATCCAGCGCCGTCGCAAAACGGCCAATCGGTCACCTTTTTGTTGCCATGCCTCTCGGCGACGACTGACCGGACTGCTTTCGACAGGAATGAAACATTGTGTCTGATGCTACCAACACGTTGATTGTAAACGAAACCCGCTCCCGACCCGTAGCAGGGCAAGCTGTTGGTGTTCTGATCTCAATTGCGATGCCGATCCTTCTGCTGGCGGCGCTCTGGGGTCATCAGATCAATGTCGACACGGCCTGGTATCTGGTCGCCACACGGGATTGGCTGGATGGTGCACGCCTCTATGTCGATCTCTTTGAGATAAATCCACCGCTGAATTTCTATCTCACCGTTCCACCCATCCTGTTGTCCGACCTGATCGGCATCAGCGCCCCGAACGCACAATATGTCGTTTTGTGCCTTGCGATCTTTCTCAGCCTGCTGGGCTGCCAGCAGATGATCCCTTCAGCGCCGGAGATGCCCGAGTCTCGTCGCAACTTCTTTCTGTTCGGGTTGGGAATTGCGCTGATCGCGCCAGCCATGAACGATGTCGGCCAACGCGAGCATGTGATGGTCATCCTGACCGCACCCTGGCTTGTATCCTTGCTTCCGCGTCACCGACCACTACCGCTTGGCAACCGGCTCCTGCTGGCCGCAATTGCCGCGCTGGGAATCTGTCTGAAACCATATTTCGTACTGATCCCGGCAGCCGTCACGTTGTGGCTGGTTGTCTCGTCACGATCGCTGCGCCCGATCCTGTCGGCCGGGAATCTGGTCATGCTGTCGGTCGGGGTCAGCTATCTTGCAGCCGTCTACATTCTTCATCCGGAGTACTACCAGGACGTGATCCCCCTTGCGCGGGACGTCTACGGTGCGATTGGCTTTCTTGACGATCGCGTCTTTGGATACTTCGCGATCATTACATCTCCCTTCATCCTCTTTTCCATTGTTCTGCTGCTTGGCCGGAGCATCCCGGAAGGCACCGGCCTGTTCGCTTCGGCTGTCTTGGCTGGCGTCGGGTTGTATTTCACCCAGTGGAAGGGCTTCAACTACCACACAGTCCCACTCGAAGCCTTCGCGCTGGCCGCATGCTTCTGGGTCCTGTCACGCTCACACCGCGTAACCGCAATAGCGGCAACGGTAACAATCGGCATTCTGGGTTCAGGCTTTTGGGATTATTATCAAGGCATGTACCGGAACCCCGCGATGGGTTTCCCCCAGCGGGTCGTCAACGCCGGACTGCAACCACAGAGCGTCACAAGCCTGTCGACCCACGTCTTTTCCGGCCCACCGATTGCGCTCGACCTGGGTGCGGATTGGGGCAGCCGCTATGCCCACCTGTGGCCGATCCCCGGCGCTCTCAATGCGCTGTCCGACATGGACTGCAGCACCAATCCCGAAAGATGCGCCCAGTACCATGCGGTGCTTGATCACACTCGGCAAAGTGTCATCGCCGATCTCAAGGTGACCCGGCCTGACATGCTGATCCTCGACAGGGACAACCCATACATCACCGATACCGACTTTACCTGGGACGATTTCATGCGGAACGACCCAGCCTGGCAGACAGTCATGGATGACTACCGGTTGGCGATGATCGACAGCACCTACGATGTCTGGATACGCTGTACGCAGCCGACTGCCGCCTATGCCAAAAAATGTGGGGCACTGAGCAATGAAAGCCTGCCCCAACCACAGTGAAACGCGCAGCAGCCGTTACTCGGTCAGGGTCCAGAGCGTATTGACCAAAAAAAAAGAGCCGGGGAAGCCACATCTGGCATCCCCGGCTATCTTTAAATCTGATGAGCGTTACGGCCCGACCAGTCGGCGCCCATACGGAACTCTCAGCTGAAGACCTTGGTCAGCGCCTTGTCGATCGCGCCGGTGATCTGGTCGATATCGTCGGCGGTCGCGATCAGCGCCGGTGACAGGCACAGCGTGTTGTTGAAGCCCGGCAGCGAACGGTTGGTCGCGCCGATGATCACGCCCTGCGCGCCGCATTCGGCGACGACGGCCTGCACCTTCTTCTCTTCGACCGGCTCCTTGGTCTGACGGTCGGCCACCAGTTCGGCGCCACAGAACAGGCCCTTGCCGCGCACATCGCCGATCACCCGGTGTTTTTCCATCAGCGCGCGGAGATTGTTCATCGTCCGCTCGCCCATCTTCACCGTGTTTTCCAGCAGGCCCTCATCCTCGATGATCCGCATGTTCTCGATCGCCGCCGCCGGACCGGCCGTGCAGCCACCAAAGGTGGAGATGTCGCGGAAATAGTTCATCGGGTCGGACGAGTCGTCCTTGAACATGTTGAAGACCTCTTCGGTCGTCACCATGCAGGCGATGGCGGCATAGCCCGAGGCGACGCCCTTGGCCATCGTCACGAAGTCCGGCTTGATGCCGTAGTGCTGATAGCCGAACCAGGTGCCGGTGCGGCCGACGCCGCAGACGACTTCGTCGATATGCAGAAGGATGTCGTACTTCTTGCAGATCTCCTGCACGCGCTCCCAGTAACCCTGCGGCGGGGTGATGACGCCGCCACCGGCGGTCACCGGCTCAAGGCAGAGCGCGCCGACCGTATCGGCGCCTTCGCGCAGGATCACTTCCTCGATCGCGTCGGCGGCGCGTTCGCCGTAATTCTCCACATCCCACTGCTTGCGGTATTCCAGGCAATGCGGAACCTTGACGAAGCCCGGCACGAAGGGGCCGTACTGCGCGTTCCGCTCGTCCTGCCCGCCCGCGGACATCGTCGCGATGGTCGCGCCGTGATAGTCGCGGTCGCGGTAGAGGATCTTGTGCTTCTTGCCACCGTACCGCTTGTGGGCGATCTGGCGGATCATCTTGAAGGCCTTCTCGTTGGCCTCCGATCCGGAGTTGGTGTAGTAGACCCGGCTCATGCCCGGCATCTTCTCGATCAGCTTCTTGGCGAAGAGTGAACCGGGGATCGAACCGGCCGAGTTGGCGAAATAATTCACCTTGATCAGCTGGTCATAGACCGCCTTGGCGATGGATTCGCGGCCATAGCCCACATTCACCGTCCAGACGCCGCCGGACACCGCGTCGAGCAATTCAGTGCCCTTGGCATCCCAGACACGCATACCCTTGCCTTCGATGATGACCCGGGGATCCGAGGTTTCGAACGGCTTGTGCTGAATCAGGTGATGCCAGAGATGGGCGCGGTCAGCCTCGACCACCTCGGAAATATCGTTTGAATAGACGGAGTTGTTCATCTTCTTCACCTTAATTGACGTCTGCCGCTCCGCTCGCACATGCTCATTGCCGAACATCGCCGTGGCTCGCGGTCTTACATCGAAATCATCATGAAACCGCCGACACCCGTAGGGCCAGAGCGGCCGCTCATCTATAGCCAGTTCTGAGTCGAGATTTCACTTTCCGAAATATATGCTTCCCGGTCGTGGAAGCCGATAGGCACCGCTTGCCTGCGACCGTCCTGCGGCGCCGAATACCGGAGCATATAAGACGCCAAACGAAGTGGCGGCATCGCGTGGACGCCGCAGATTCTGGACATATGAAACACACCGATTCTGGCCCTATGCCAAAACACAGCAAACTCGCATCGTAGTAGAGATCACGGTGCAGTCAGAACCAAATCGGATCACATCAGGGAGAGAGACTGAATGAACAACCGGACTTTGAAGACCACAGTCGCCGCCATCGCGCTTGTAACCGCGGGTGGCCAGGCTGCGCATGCGCTCGACGAAATCACCGTTGCCTATTTCCTCGAATGGCCGATGCCGTTCGAATACGCCAAGGTCAAAGGCACCTACGAAGAAGAGATGGGCGTCAAGATCAACTGGCGCAGCTTCGACACCGGCACCGCGATGTCGGCCGCCATGGCCTCGGGCGACGTGCATATCTCGGTCAGCCAGGGCGTGCCGCCCTTCGTCGTCGCGACCTCGGCCGGTCAAGACCTTCAGGCCGTCGACGTAGCCGTGTCCTATGCCGAGAACGACAACTGCGTCGTGCGCACCGATCTTGAGATCGACAAGGACAATGCGGGCGAACTGGCGGGCAAGAAGGTCGCCGTGCCGATCGGCACTGCCGCGCATTACGGCTTCCTCAAGCAGATGGAACATTTCGGCGTCGACACGGCTTCGATGGAAATCGTCGACATGGCGCCGCCCGACGGCGCTGCCGCCTTCGCGCAGGGCTCGCTCGACATGGTCTGCGGCTGGGGCGGCGCGCTGCGCCGGATGAAGGAGCATGGCAACGTCCTGCTGACCGGGGCCGAGAAGGAAGAGCTTGGCATCCTGGTCTTCGACGTGACCTCGGCACCCGCCGCATTCGCCGCGGAAAATGGCGACCTGCTGGCGAAGTTCCTGAAAGTGACAGCCGACGCGAACGCAATGTGGGCCGATGAGGCGAACCATGCCGAAATGCTGCCGGTCATCGCCGCGGATGCCGGCATGGACGAGGCCGCGACGGCCGAGACCATGGCCACCTTCGTCTTCCCGACCGTGGAAGAGCAGCTGAGCGCCAAATGGCTCGGCGGCGGCGCGCAGAGCTTCATGAAGGGCGTAGCCGACGTCTTCGTCGCCGCGGGCTCCATCGACGCGGCGCTCGACAGCTATGACGGTGCGGTGAACACCGACGGGCTGACCGCCGCCTCGGGCATGTAAGGTACCAGTTGAACCGGGTCCGGGCGGCAGCGCCCGGCCCCCACCACTCACGGAAGGGGCTGCGCCCGGCGCAGTCCCGCCGAGTGAACATCGCGCGACGCGATCTTCCCGTCCAAACCTCAAGAAAGTGGCGAAATGGCCGGACTTTCCATACAGAATATCTCGATGCGCTTCGACCTGCCCAACGGCTCGTCGGTGCAGGCATTGAAGAATGTCAGCCTCGATCTGGCGCCGGGAGAGCTTCTGAGCGTCCTTGGCCCGTCGGGCTGTGGCAAGACCACCCTTCTCAATATCGCGGCGGGCTTCCTCGCGCCGACCGAAGGCACATTGACACTGAACGGCCACCCGGTCACCGGGCCCGATGCCGAACGTGGCATGGTGTTCCAGCAGGGTGCTTTGTTCGAATGGATGAACGTGCGTGACAATGTCAGCTTCGGTCCCCGGATGCGCGGCCAGAAAGAGGCAGACTACGGCAAGGAGGTGGACCACCTTCTCGACATCGTCGGGCTCAGGGACTTCAAGGAAAAGGCGATCTATGAACTTTCCGGCGGCATGCAGCAGCGCGTGGCCCTTGCCCGCTGCCTGGCCAACCACCCGGATGTCATCCTGATGGACGAACCCTTGGGCGCGCTCGACGCGCTGACGCGGGAAAAAATGCAAAGCCTTGTCCTCAAGCTCTGGAAAGAGACGGGCAAGACCATCATCCTCATCACCCACTCGGTGGAAGAGGCGTTGCTTCTGGGTGAGCGCCTGCTGGTCATGGCCCCGCGCCCGGGCCGCATCCACAAGGAATACCGCCTGCCCTTCGCCGATCTCGGCGTCGGCAAGGACCTGCGCGAGGTCAAGAAACATCCTGACTTCGCGGTGAAGCGCGAAGAGATCCTCGCGATGATCTGGAACATGGAAGAAGAAATCATGGGACGCACGGAGGCAGCGCAATGACCGGTCTGATCATCCTTGCGGTCTATGTCGCAATCTTCGTGGGCAGTTTCATCGTCACGAAGTTTCTTGTCCATAAAACACGACGCGACTTCACCTCGCTGAAGACCGTAACCTTCGGTGACGAAAGCGCCGTGTCGCCCAACCGGGTCGCCAGCGTCGTCTCGATCCTGACACTGTTCCTGATCTGGGGCTCGTTCACCGGGTCGAAACTCCTGCCCTCGTTCCTGCACGCGCCGGGGCCGACCACAGGAGAAGCGGAACTGACCTATACGCTTGAGGCCGAAGATGGCAGGCGCGACGACGCCACCATCGCAATTCTCATTCACAAGCACGGCGAAGAGGTCACTGAGCCGGCAATCGAGCCCGGCGACGGTTTTGCCAAGAACGACGTCATGACCATGGCGTCCGGACGGACCACGACGATCATCTTTGATAAGAATGATGAGATCACCCGCAAGATGGGCGCAAAGGTTGTGGCCGTCGATGGCAAGCCGATCGCCCCCGGGCAGACCGTCGAAATCGACGCGGGCACTGTGTCCCTATCCGACAAGGGCGCAATCCAGTTCGCGCCACCGCTCGGTCTGCAGATGGACCCGATCTGGCTGCCCGCGCCGGAATCTGTGGTCAGCCGGTTCGTGGAGATCCTGAAATCCGGCTATCGCGGCAGCACGCTCTTGGAGCATCTCGGCTATTCGCTCTTCCGTGTTGTCGTCGGATTTGTCTGCGGCGCGATCGTCGGCATCCCGCTCGGCTATGCGATGGGCCTGTCCAACTGGTTCCGCGGCTGGTTCGACCCGATTGTCGAATTCATGCGTCCGGTGCCACCCTTGGCGCTGATCCCGCTCGTCATCATCTGGGCCGGTATCGGTGAGACGGGCAAGATCATCCTGCTGTTCCTCGCCGCGCTCTGGATCATGGCCATCGCCGCCCGGTCCGGCGTGTCCGGTGTGCGGATTACAAAGATCCACGCCGCCTACTCGCTCGGTGCCACCAAACCGCAGATCATGCGCCATGTCATCGTGCCGAACTCGCTGCCCGACATCTTCACCGGTGCGCGGGTGGCGATGGGGGTCTGCTGGGGCACGGTCGTCGCGGCCGAGCTTGTCGCCGCCGAAAAGGGTGCGGGCATGATGATCATGGTCGCCTCCAAGTTCCAGCTGACCGATATCGTCATCATGGGGATCATCCTGATCGGCCTGATCGGCTTCGGCATCGATATCCTGATGCGCATGGCCGAGAAGTGGCTGGTGCCCTGGAAGGGCCGCGCCTGACGCACAGCTTACAGAACAACGCTCCCACCTGACCCGGCCATAAAGGCCGGGTTTTTTCTTTATTGTTCCCGCGCGGGTTGGGAATTCGGTATCGCATAACTTGGGATTTTAATAAAAACAGAATGTTTCCAGCCTATTAATTGGGCAAATGGGGCAAACCTGCCGTAATCCTTAAGTTGCTGCATCGGGTGCTTTTCTGGCCCGCGGAACCGCCTTTCAGGCCACAATCCCGACGAGTGACAAAAATGGGTGGCGAACCGTCAACGATCGTTTCGACTACGGAACCATTGCCCAGTGCTGACAATCATGGCTGCCCCAAACCAGTCCGGAATCAGGAAAAACCCCGCCTTGGCTGAGCCGCATTCCCGCTCTTTCCTAAGCTCATCCAGTCACGGCCGCGCGTTCAGGCGGTCAGAAAGCGTAACGAGGACCAATGAAAACTGCTTACGAGTCTATGAATTCCGCAACCGAACGCCCGCTGCCGCCCGGCCGGGGCGCTTTGATCCCGGAAAGCCCCCGCCCCTCCCGCCGCATAGCGACCCCTGTCATCTGGACCCTGCCGGGTCTCATTGGCACCGCCCGTGTGGAGACCTCTTTTGGCGCGCTGCCGGTTCAGGCGTTACGCAAGCACGATCCCCTGCGCACCGTTCAGGGCAGCTACGTTCGCGTGTCCTGTGTCGTGGCCAACCATCTAGACGCGGATTTCCTGAGCGCCAATCCGGACGCGCAGCCGATCCGGATCATGGCAGGGTCGCTTGGGCCGAATTGTCCGAAAACCGATCTTCTCGTCTCCCCCGCACAGAAGATCAATGTCAGCCCCGGTCAGTTCCGGCAGGATTTCCGCATGGCGCGCGAACTTCTGGACAAGCCGGGCGTGATGCGGGCGCCGCAGGCCCTGGTGAGCTATTACAGCTTTCAGTGCACGGCCCCGGCGGCGGTTCTGGTGGAAGGCCTCTGCGTCAGCGCCGATGCTTAATCGGCCAGGTCATCCTCCGGCACGCCCCGGAACCCGGTGGCGACGACGAACTTTTCCGAACTGTCGGCACGGCTTGCGGGCGGTTTCACATTCGCGACCTTGGTGAAGGCGCGTTTCAGTAGCGCCTGCAACTCGTTTTCAGCCCCACCCGCCAGAACCTTGGCAACGAAGGTGCCGCCCTCTTCCAGAACGTCGAAGGCGAAATAGGCCGCCGCCTCGCACAAAGCCACGATGCGCAGATGGTCGGTGCCCTTGTGGCCGGATGACGCGGCCGCCATGTCGGACATGACCACATCGGCCCTGCCGCCCAGCCATTCCTTCACCTTCTCATCGGCGTCGTCCGAGAGGAAATCGAGCTGATGGATCTCGGCTCCGGCGATGGGTTCGACCTCCTGCAGGTCGACGCCCAGAACCGTGCCCACCTTCTTGCCGGATTTCTGGCCAAGCGCGTTCACCCGCTCTACCGCCACCTGACACCACCCTCCCGGCGCACAACCCAGGTCCACAACCCGCGCGCCGGGCACGAGGAAGCGGAACTTGTCGTCAAGCTCAAGGATTTTGTAGGCCGCCCTGCCCCGGTAGCCTTCCTTCTTGGCCCGCTGCACATAGGGATCGTTCAACTGGCGTTCGAGCCAGAGGGTCGAGGACAGTTTCCGCCCCTTTGCGGTCTTGACCCGCACCCGAAGGTCGCGCTGCCCGCGTCCTGATGTGTTGCCCGAAGGTGTCTTCGCCATGTCCCCTGCCCGTCGCGGGCCCTCAGTTCTACTTCCCGGTTCAAATACGCACCCAGCGCCGCCAAGGCAATCGCGCGCGGACCGAAGGTTCAGAACGGCCCGTCCTCAAGTACCCCGTCAGCCGACATTTGGGCGTAAAGCAGGCCCTCGCGCAGGCCACGGTCGGCAACCGAAAGGCGGTTGGTCGGCCAGATCCGCATCAGAGCCTGAAGGATCGCAGCCCCCGACATGATCAGCGAATGCCGGTCGCGGCCGATCCTTGGATCGTTGCGCCGCCCTTCGGGCCCCATGTGAAGGTATTCGCGGATCACCTTGTCAATCTGGTCCGATGTCATCCGCAACCCGTCGACCTTGGTCCTGTCATAACGCTTAAGCCCCAGATGACTGGCCGCGACCGTCGTCACCGTGCCCGAGGTGCCGATGATCTGGAACCCCTCGCGCGGCTGGCTGGCATTGTAGGGGGAGAAATCAGCGAGGTTTTCCTCGAAGAACCAGCTCATCAGCGCGAAACGGGCCGCGTCATCCTCCACATCATGGAACTGGTCCTTCAGCGTCGCAACGCCGAGCGGGACCGAAATCCAGTCCACAACCTTGGCAGCCGGGAACGGGCTTTCGGCCGGATGGAAGCCCGCATGAAGCCGCATGATGGCGCGCGGCCGATCATGGCGGGGCACGGCGGAAAGATCGATCCAGACCAGCTCGGTCGAGCCGCCGCCGATATCGACGACCAGCAGCTGCTCGGTCTTTGTCGACACCAAAGGCGCGCAGGACACAACCGCCAGCCGCGCCTCTTCCTCGGGCTGGATGATCTCCAGGGGCAGGCCGGTTTCCTTCTTGACCATGGAAATGAATTCCGCGGCATTCTTGGCCCGACGGCAGGCCTCGGTCGCCACCAGACGCATCCGCTTCACGTCGTGTTGTTCGATCTTGCGGCGGCAGATCTGCATCGCTTGCACTGTGCGCGCCATCGAGCCGCGCGACAGGCGACCGGACGCTTCCAGCCCGTGCCCGAGTTGGACCGATTTCGAAAAACTGTCGATCACATGAAACTGACTGCCCTTCGGCTGGGCAATCAGCATGCGACAACTGTTGGTTCCGAGATCCAGCGCCGCATATAGCTGCGCTGGGTCCGGCCTTGGGGTGCCTGGCGGCTCTACCGATCTCGGGAACGCGCCCGCACCTCCGGGACGCCTGGGCGCCATCTTTGCGCCCTCCGATTTGCTGTTACCTTCAACTTAGACGCAGCCTCGACAGCAATCAAGTTGCCTCAAACTGCCAAATTCATGCATCCGTTCATCGCCACAACCTCAAATGCGTGGCGCTTGGGCAACGTGCACCCATCTCGGACAGGCCGCCTCCATTATTTTCGCTTGAGATGCAGCCACTTGTCTTAGACTTGTCGCAATCTGTCTGCCTGCGGCGATGGCCGGGTGGTCCGAAACATCTGGGCAGGACATAAAAGAAATGGGTGGGGCATGAAAAAGAGCATTCTGGCCGTTATGGCCATCTGCACGGCTACTTGTGGTTGGGCCGGTAGCTTTGACGGTGGCACGGAAGATCAGACCATAACCGAACCGGTCGCCGCATATGACTGGTCTGGCGGTTATGCCGGTCTTGGACTGGGGATAAGCACCGGGTCCGTGGCATGGGAAGCGATCGGTTTCGGCTTCGGCAACGACGCCGATTTTGAAGGGGAGTCATTCTCTCTGCGTGCAGGCTATGATTGGCAGCGCGGCAACTTTGTTTTCGGCGGCCTGATTGAAGGCGGGTTTGGGACGATTACATCGGTCGATGATGTCGATACAGTACTGAATTGCGGATCCGCCGGCGGCTGCACGACTGATATCGAAAACTACTTCTCCATCCGGGCCCGTGTCGGCCGCACGTTTGACCGAACCTTGGTCTTTGCTACGGTGGGCTCTGCTTCAGCCGATGTCACCGCAAGCACGCCGGTTTTCGGTATCCACGGCGAGGACAGTATGAACGGATGGGCTGCCAGCCTTGGCGTCGAACACGCCGTTCGCGACAACATCTCGGTTTCGGCAGAATACGTTCACAACGACCTTGGCAGTCTGCCGATTCCGTTCGCTTGTGGCGCATGCCAAACCGATATCAAATTCGGCTCGCTTCGTATCGGCGCCAACTATCGCTGGTAAACAGTTCATACAGTTCAAATTACGCTACGCCGCCCCCGACCAATCCGGGGGCGGCGTCGTTTTTTGTCCGGGAGGTTTCCACCGGTTTTCGTTGCGGTCAGGTCGACCATGCACCCGGTGGGCACTGGAGTGGTATCCGCAGGACCGCTATCAAAGGCGGCAACGTCGCTCCGGTCCCGCACAATGTCGAAAACCGGCACTGATGTGCGGGTTGCGACGAGTATTGAGGGCGCGAACCGAGAAGGAATCGTCATGGCTGAAGTCACAATCGTCTACTGGCGCGACATCCCGGCCCAGGTCATCGTCGGCAAGGGCCGCCGCGGCACGAAAAAGCCGCTGCCAGAGCGCTTTGAGCAGGCCATCGACCGCGCCGCGATGAAGACGGGTGCGGCCGGAACCGATGACTATCTCGCCGAATGGCGCAAGGCCGAGCCCTTCACTGTTGAGGGCGAGGACGAAGAGGTCGCGAACGCCCAGGTGGCGCGGATCGACGCCGAATACGACAAGGAGCGCATCAAGGCGCTCATCGACAACGATGGCTGGGCGTGACGCCTGATTTTTTGACCGGAGGGTTGCAATGGCACTTCTGAATTTCCGCCGCAAGGAAACCGCGGCACCCTCGGGTGCGAACGCCGCCGTCGAGGCCTTCCTGCAAGGCTACTCGATCGAGGTCATGCCGCGCACCGCTGAGAAGGTCGAGGATTTCCGCGATCTGTTGCCCACCGGCACGCGTGTCTACATCGCCCATATCGACGGGACGCCGATCGAGGACATGGTCGCGACCGCCAAGCGCATCGCCGCCGAGGGCTTCCCGGTTATGCCGCACTTCCCGGCGCGCATCATCAAGGACAAGGCGACGCTCGCCGACTGGATCGCCCGCTATAAGGGTGAGGCCGATGTCAAGCAGGCGCTCCTGCTGGGCGGCGGCATCTCCAAGCCGCACGGCGATTTCCACTGCTCGATGCAGCTGATGGAGACCGGCCTCTTCGACGGCTTCGACCGCCTGCATGTTGCCGGCCACCCGGAAGGTAACAAGGACATCGACCCTGACGGGTCCGACAAGAACGTGATGGACGCGCTGCGCTGGAAGCAGGCCTTCAAGGACCGCACCGACGCCAAGATGGCGATGGCCACCCAGTTCTGCTTCGAGGCGAAACCGGTGATCAAATGGGTCAACTGCCTGCAGGCCGAAGGCATCGACATCCCCGTCCATATCGGCGTCGCGGGCCCCGCGAAACTGCAGACCATGATCAAGTTCGCCATTGCCTGCGGCGTTGGCCCCTCGCTGAAGGTTCTGCAGAAGCGCGCGATGGATGTGACGAAGCTCCTCCTGCCCTATGAGCCGAACGAGTTCATCACCGAACTTGCCGCCCACAAGAAAGCCAATCCGGACTTCGGCATCGAATCCGTGCACTTCTTCCCGCTCGGCGGTATCAAGACGAACGCAACCTGGGCCATTGAAAACGGCGGCGCGTCTGCCGTCCCCGCCGCTCAGGCCTGAAGACATAACAAAGAGACAAGGTGAACCATGACCCGCACCGTCCTGGAATCGAAATCGAAAACCGTCGTCATCGGCTTTGACGAGCCGTTCTGCGTGATCGGCGAGCGGATCAACCCCACCGGGCGCAAGAAGCTGGCGGCCGAGCTTGAGGCGGGCAACTTCTCCACCGTCGAGAAGGACGCGCTGGAGCAGGTCGCCTGCGGCGCGATGGTCCTCGATGTAAACGCGGGCGTGGTTTACAACTCGAACCCCAACCCCAATGAGACCGAACCGCCGCTGATGACCAGGATGATCGAGATCGTCCAGGGGCTCGTCGATGTGCCATTGTGCATTGACTCGTCGGTACCCGGCGCGCTGGAAGCGGGTCTGGCGGCGGCGCAGGGCCGTCCGCTCCTGAACTCTGTCACCGGTGAAGAGGACCGTCTGGAACTCGTCCTGCCGCTCGTGAAGAAATACAACGTGCCGGTCGTGGCGATCTCCAACGATGACACCGGCATTTCCGAAGACCCGGATGTCCGCTTCGAGGTGGCCAAGAAGATCGTGCAGCGCGCCGCCGATTTCGGCATCCCGGCGCATGACATCGTGGTCGACCCGCTGGTGATGCCGGTGGGCGCGATGGCGACCGCTGGCCGCCAGGTCTTTGCGCTGGTGCAGCGCCTGCGCGAGGAACTCGGCGTCAACACGACTTGCGGCGCCTCGAACATCTCGTTCGGCCTCCCGAACCGGCACGGCATCAACGCCGCCTTCCTGCCGATGGCGATCGGCGCGGGCATGACCTCGGCAATCATGAACCCGGTCCGTCAGGTGGAAATGGAGGCGATCCGCGCCGCCAACTTCCTTTCGGCCCACGACCCCAACGGCGGTGAATGGATCCGCTTCGCCAAGGTTCTGGAAGCCGTCGAGGGCGGCATGAGCTTTGCCGAGGCTTCGCAATCGCAAAGCCAGGCTGCCTCGGGCCGCCGCGGCGGCCGCCGCGCCCGCGGCTGATACCCGTCAACCTGATCTGAAAAGGCCCCGGCTCCGACCGGGGCTTTTTCATTCGCCTACACGTATTACATCCATTTCCGATCCGGGCACGCGATGCCGCGGATGCGTAGTCCCGGAACCTTCGCCAGTCCGGTGACCGGGCAAAAGAAAAGGCCGGGGAAATCCCCGGCCTTCTTTGACTTTCCTGCCGTTGGCTCAGGCGCCGCGGGTCTTGGCGACTTCGGCTGCGAAGTCTTCCTTTTCCTTCTCGATCCCCTCGCCGACAGCAACGCGGGCGAAACCGGTGATCTCGACGCCGGCATCTTTGGCCGCCTGGGCCACAGTCACGTCCGGGTTGATCACGAATTTCTGGCCGAGAAGGGTGACCTCCTCGAAGAACTTCGCCATCCGGCCAACGATCATCTTCTCGATGACTGCTTCAGGCTTGCCCGACTCGCGAGCCTGTTCGGTCAGAACGGCCTTTTCACGCTCGACGAGCGACGGGTCGAGGTCGGCCTCGGACAGCGAGGCGGGCGAGGTCGCGGCGATGTGCATCGCGATCTGCTTGCCAATGCCGCTGTCCGCGCCCTTCAGACCGACCAGAACGCCGATCTTGCCCATGCCTTCGGCAGCGGCGTTGTGGACGTAGGATACGACCGAGTCGCCCGTGACCGAGACCATACGGCGGAGCGTCATGTTCTCGCCGATCTTGGCGATGGCGGCTGTGACCTTCTCGTCCACGGTCGCGCCGTCAACCTCGGTCACCTTCAGCGCGTCGAGATCAGAGGCGCTGAGCGCGGCATTGGCGATCGACGAGACCATGGACTGAAACTCTTCGTTCTTTGCAACGAAGTCGGTTTCCGAGTTCACCTCGACAGCCACGCCCTTGCCGCCCGAGACGGCGACGCCGACGAGGCCTTCGGCAGCAACGCGGCCGGATTTCTTGGCGGCCTTTGCAAGGCCCTTGGTGCGCAGCCAGTCAACGGCGGCATCCATGTCGCCATTGGTTTCGGTCAGCGCCTTCTTGGCGTCCATCATGCCTGCGCCGGTGGATTCGCGCAGTTCCTTCACCATTTGTGCGGTGATAGCCATGTCGGCTCTCCTTCGAAGATTTATCAGCGGATCAGGCGGGGACTATCCCCGCCCGATGAAAATCATGTGACAGCGGGGACGTAACCCCGGCCCTTGTCTCAGGCTTCGGCGGCGGCCTCTTCGGCCACGGCTTCCTCGGCCGGGGCCTCATCCATCGCGCCAATGTCGATGCCAGCGGCACCCATCTGGGCGGTCATGCCTTCAAGGGCGGCACGGCTGACGAGGTCGCAGTAAAGCGCGATGGCGCGGGCGGCGTCGTCGTTGCCCGGGATGATGTAGTCCACACCTTCCGGCGAGCAGTTGGTGTCGACGACGGCCACGACCGGGATACCCAGCTTCTTGGCTTCCAGGATGGCGAGGTCTTCCTTGTTCACGTCGATGACGAAGAGCAGATCGGGAACCCCGCCCATTTCGCGGATACCGCCCAGCGAGGCTTGCAGTTTCGCCTGCTCGCGCTCCATGCCGAGGCGCTCTTTCTTGGTCAGGCCTTCGGCGCCCGAACCCAGAACCTCGTCGATGTTCTTCAGGCGGCTGATCGACTGGGAAACGGTTTTCCAGTTGGTCAGCGTGCCGCCCAGCCAGCGGTGGTTCATGTAGTACTGCGCGCATTTCTCGGCAGCTTCGGCGATCGGCTTGGCAGCCTGACGCTTGGTGCCGACGAAGAGGATGCGGCCGTTCTTGGCCACGGTTTCGCGGATGACGTTCAGCGCCGCGTCCAGCATCGGGACGGTCTGCGTCAGGTCGATGATGTGAATGCCGTTGCGGTCGCCGTAGATGTATTCGCCCATCCGCGGGTTCCAGCGCTGGGTCTGGTGGCCGTAGTGAACGCCGGCTTCCAGAAGCTGACGCATAGAAAATTCAGGCAGTGCCATGTCCGTTTTCCTTTCCGGTTTCTACCTCGGCGAAGCCAATCAGGGATCTCTCCCAACCGGCGGACCATTCGGGGATGTCTCCCCCGAGGGCCCAAGCCTCGCCTGTGAAGTGGCGCGCGTATAGTCCGGAAACCTTGCGGGCGCAAGCCCCCCTTGACATTGCCGGGGGGCGAGCATGCGCGGGACGCGCCTTGCTAAAGGGCGTGAAGCCAGCCAATCAGCGGCATAAGGGCCCGCGCGCGGTTCAGTGCCTCGTCCACGGCTTTGTCGGTGCCGATCCAGCCGGGCATCATCCGCCCCTCCATCGTGCGGGCGACGATACCCTTGTAGCGCAGCAGGTAATCCCAGTCCGGCGCGGGATCAAAACCCTTCGGAATATTCTTCAGATGCGGCTCGTCGAGATGGCAGCCCACAGCGGCCGCCTGTTCAAGCGCCACCAGCAACGCATCCCGCTCGGCTGCTACCTTCAGCCGGTCGCGATAGCGCGCCAGAACCGGTCCGTCGAAGCCCCAGCGCCCGGCGCCGCAGCCCACGCCATCCGCATCCAGCACAAAATGAAAGCCCGCCCCCCGCGTCGGGTGATCCCCCGGCCAGAAGATCAGGTGCAGCATCGGTTCATAGGGAGACTTGTCAGCCGAAAACCGGACATCCCGGTTGATCCGGCGCAGTGAACCGTTGAGCTTCGCCTCGGCCTTCAGGCCCGGCTCCATCGCTGCCATGCCGGGTCGCAGCGCCTCGATGAAATCCAGCGCTGGTTTTTTCCAAAACGCCTCGTACCGGTCGCGATTGGCTTCGAACCAGCTGCGCTTGTTGTTTTCCTTCAAGTCGGAAAGAAATGAAAAGGTCTCGGGGGAAAAACCGTTGAAGGGCGGCAAGGCTGCCTCCTTGAGTTGCTTTGCGGTTATGACAACGACACTATGCATATCATCTTTTCCGACCCCGAGAGGAGCCCGCGATGCCAATCGCAGAGTTCATGCGCAACCTTCCGGCTATCGACATCCCCTTTCTGGACGACGTCGTTTCCACCAACGTGATCCGTTCGGAACACGGGCTGGCGGTATTCTTTACATTCCACACAGCGGTTGATCTGCCCGCCCACTCACACAAAGCCCAATGGGGTACGGTGCTTCAGGGTGAGATTGAGTTGACCATCGAGGGCGACACCCGCACATACCGCCCCGGAGAGACCTATTCGATCCCTTCGGGGGCGACCCACTCCGCGCGGATCACGGCCGGAACGGTGGTACTAGATGTCTTTGAAGAGCCTGACCGCTATCCCCTGCGCGGCTGACGTCGCGCCCGGCTTGCAGTATCCCGGCTTTCACGGCAAAGGACGGGAATGACACTCCGTCCCGACATTCTCTGCATCGGCTCGGTCCTCTGGGACATTATCGGCCGCACGCCTGCCCATATGGGCGCGGGCGCCGATGTTCCGGGCCGCATCACCCGGCTGCCGGGCGGCGTGGCGATGAACATCGCGATGACGCTCGGTCGCTTCGGTCTGCATCCGGCGCTTCTGACCGCCATCGGCCGCGATCCCGAGGGCGATGAACTGGTCGCCGCCTGCGCACGGATGGGGCTGGTGACCGATCACATCTACCGCTCCGACGATCTGCCGACCGACCGCTACATGGCGGTCGAGGGGGGTAACGGGCTGATCGCGGCGATTGCCGATGCACATTCGCTGGAGGCCGCAGGGGACAAGATCCTGCGCCCGCTCATGGACGGCACGCTCGGCGGCACGGGCGAACCATGGTCCGGTCCCATCGCGCTTGACGGCAACCTCACCACCGGGCTTCTGGCCGATATCGCCCGGTCGGAGGCTTTCACCGCCGCCGATCTGCGCATCGCCCCCGCCTCGCCCGGCAAGGCCGAGCGTTTGCTGCCGTTGCTGCCGGTCCGAAACGCGACGCTCTATGTGAATCTCGAAGAGGCCGGCCTTCTCTGCCATCGCCGCTTCGACACTGCGCCTCAGGCGGCTGAGGCCCTGATCAACCGAGGCGCGGCGCGGGTTCTGGTCACCAACGGCGGCCAGACGACCGCCGACGGCACTGCGGATGGCGTCGTCGCAGCCGAGCCACGCCCGGTCCTGGTCACCCGCGTGACAGGCGCGGGTGACACCTTCATGGCGGCCCATATCGTCGCCGAAACCAGGGGAGCGAGCCGCGAGGACGCTCTGCGCGACGCGCTCGACGCCGCCGCCCATTATGTGTCCGGAGATATCGGATCGTGACCGACCTGCCCCTCACATTCTCACCCGAAGTCACCGAAGCCCACGCCAATGGCGCCCCGGTTGTCGCGCTGGAATCGACGATCATTACGCATGGCATGCCCTACCCGCAGAACCTTGAAACGGCGCACCGGGTAGAGGCCGAAATCCGCGACCACGGCGCCGTGCCTGCCACCATCGCGGTGATGAAGGGCAAGCTGCATATCGGCCTGACCCCGGATGAACTTGAAAGGCTGGCGCAGGCCAGCGACGTGATGAAACTGTCGCGCGCAGACATCGCCGCCTGCCTCGCGCAGGGCCGGACGGGGGCCACAACCGTCGCCGCGACGATGATCGCCGCGCATCTGGCAGGCATTCACGTCTTCGCCACGGGCGGCATCGGCGGCGTGCATCGCGGCGCTGAAACCAGCTTCGACATTTCGGCCGATCTTCACGAACTGGCCCGGACCCCTGTCAGCGTTGTCGCGGCGGGTGCCAAGGCGATCCTTGACCTGCCGAAGACGCTGGAAGTTCTGGAAACCCTCGGCGTGCCGGTCATCGCCTACGGACAGGATGATTTTCCCGCCTTCTGGTCACGCTCCTCGGGTCTCGCAGCGCCCCTGCGGATGGACCGAGCATCGGAAATCGCCGCCGCCCACCTGATGCGCGCGCGTCTCGGACTCGACGGCGGCCAACTGATCGCCAATCCGATCCCTGAGCCGGATGAAATCGCCCGAGATCAGATAACACCGGTCATCGAAACCGCGCTCAAGGAAGCCGAGGCGCAGGGCATCGCCGCCAAGGCGGTGACCCCCTTCCTTCTTTCACGCATTTTCGACCTGACCGACGGCCGCTCGCTCAAGGCCAATATCGCCCTTGTTCTAAACAATGCCCGTCTCGGCGCGGCCATCGCGACCGAAATCTCCCGCGCCACCTGACCCCCCCATTGTCGGCAGGGTGCGAAGCCCCTACATTCGCGTGGGGACGGGGACAGGAACCATGAGCGCGGACAAAGACGGACACGAACACGGCATGCTCCAGCCGCCGCGCAGGCGCGGCCTGCTGGCGCGGTTCCGCGCGAACTTCCTGACCGGTCTCGTCGTGATTGCCCCCATCGGGCTCACGCTCTGGCTGATCTGGTCCGTCACCGGCTGGATCGATGGCTGGGTCCTGCCCTTCGTCCCGGACAAGTACCAGCCCCACCGGATCCTGCACACGCTCTTTGGCGTCGACTACGTAATCAACCTGCGCGGCATCGGCGTCATCCTCGCGCTGATCTTCACTGTCTTCGTCGGCTGGGTCGCCAAGGGGCTGATGGGCCGTTCGCTGATCGGTTGGGGGGAAAGCCTTGTCGACCGGATGCCGGTCGTGCGCTCGATCTATTCCGGCGTAAAACAGGTCGCCGAAACGGTGCTGAGCCAGACCGAGTCGAAATTCGACAAGGCCTGCCTCATCGAATACCCGCGGCAGGGTATCTGGGCCATCGGCTTCGTCTCCACCGCCGCCAAAGGCGAAGTGCTGGCAAAACTGCCTGATGACGAGGTGATGACCGTCTTCCTGCCGACGACGCCGAACCCGACCTCAGGCTTCCTGCTCTACCTGCCCAAGCGCGACGTGAAGTTCCTCGACATGTCGGTCGAGGACGCCGCGAAACTCGTCATCTCGGCGGGGCTGGTCTATCCCAACGGCAAGGACAAGGCACCGCCGCCCGACGGTCAATAACCGTTTCAGGCAATCAGCAGCCCCGGATCGACGCTCGACTCGCGGTTGAGTTTGTCCCCGTGACGCGCAAGAAAATCGTCTGCCGCGGCCCGCCCCGCCGCCTTCAACTCCCACAGAAGACCCGGATGGGGCGCAAGCTTGCTGCGCGCATTCAGCCGATTCATCAGCCCGTCATCGGCGATGAGATGCAAAAGCACATCCTTCATCGCGCCTTTCTCCATCCGCCCCTCGGCGATCAGCCGCTTGGCAAATCGGATGGCCCGCAATTCGCCCAGGAGAGACGCGTTGAAGCTGATCTCGTTGATCCGGTCGAGGATATCCTGCGCCGAGCGCGGCAGGCCCTCGCGCTGCTGGGGGTTGATGCTCACCACCACGATATCGTCCGGCAGGTCAGGCGCGTAGAGCGGAAAGAGCGCGGGATTGCCAGTATAGCCGCCGTCCCAGTAGGCCTCCATCCCGCCCGTCTCCGGGTCCGGCAGCTCCACCGCCTGAAAGATGGTCGGCAGGCAGGCCGAGGCGAGGATCGCATCGGTGGAAATCTCAACCCCCGAAAACACCCGGATCTTCCCGGTCTGCACATTCGTCGCGGCAACAAAAAACGCGGGACCTGACGCTCCGCAGACAAGGTCAAAGCGAAACTGCTCGACGACACGTTCCAGCGGATTGCTGTAGAACGGACCGTAATCGTAGGGGCTGAACAGTCGCGTGAATGTTTCCGCCGGTGAAAACGGCGCGAACCGGTCGGTCATCTCTTCCCAAAGACTGGTCGCGGGCAGAAACGCCCGAAACCAGCCCGCGAGCCGCATATCGCCGACCGCGCCAACCTGCGCCCAGAGCCAGTCGAGGTTGTCCCGCGCGCCCTGCCGTCCGCCCATGGCCAGACCCGCCTTCAGCGCGGCCCCGTTCAGCGCCCCGGCCGAGGTCCCCGATATCCCGGCGATCTCGATCGTCTCGTCTTCCAGAAGCCGGTCGAGCACGCCCCAGGTAAACGCCCCATGCGCACCGCCACCCTGCAACGCAAGATTGATCCGTCTGACAGACATCGCGACGCCGATTTCCCTTCTTCTTGACCGAATTACTCCGGGGGTCGTCAATTGGTGCGCCATTGGTTCAAGAACCAATGGACGACGGGCAGCGCCCCCGGCGGGTCGGCCCGGCGTCAGCCGGGACGAAACCGGATCAGAGCGCGGTCCACCCGCCATCGACCGAAATGGTCGTGCCGGTGATCTGCGCTGCGGCCTTCGAACACAGGAACACGGTCGTGCCGCCGATCTCCTCAACCGTCGCGAACTGCTTGGAAGGCTGGCGCTGCAACATCACCTCGCGGATCACCGTATCGCGGTCCATCCCGTGCACCTTCATCTGGTCGGGGATCTGCGCCTCGACCAATGGCGTCAGAACGTAACCCGGGCAGATCGCATTGCAGGTGATCCCCTGCCCCGCCGTCTCCAGCGCGACGGTCTTGGACAAGCCCACAACCCCGTGCTTGGCGGCGATATAGGCCGACTTGTAGGGCGAGGCGGTCAGGCCATGGGCCGAGGCGATGTTGACGATACGCCCCCAGCCCGCCGCCCGCATCTTCGGCAGCGCGGCCGCCGTCGTATGGAAGGCGGAAGACAGGTTGATCGCAAGGATCGCATTCCACTTCGCGACCGGGAACTCATCGACCGGGGCCACGTGCTGGATCCCGGCGTTGTTGACAAGGATGTCGCAATTCCCGGCGGCCTCGACGAGCGCCCGGCATTCATCGCCGTCCGACATGTCAGCCTTGATGTAGCGCGCACGCACCTTGAACTCCTTGGCGAGTGCCGCCGCCAGAGCATGATCTTCATCCCGGTCGGTGAACGAGTTCAGCACCACGTCCGCCCCGCCCCGCGCCAGTTCCCGCGCGACACCAAGGCCGATGCCGGAATTGGATCCGGTGACGATGGCGGTCTTACCCTTCAGCTGCATGATTGGCCCCGTATCTTGTTGCGTCGCGGCAAGACTACATGCTGCGGCAGCAAAGAACAGGGTGATTCCCGCATCACGGGCAAGGCACCGCCGACACCGCAAAAACCCAAGAAAAAAAACGCCCGCACGAAGCGGGCGTTAAGTTATTGAGGCAGGTTTCATACAGGCAAGAAACCTATCGAGCAGTGCCTTCTTTATACGCGGTCCTTCGCCACCGGCCAAGCTAAAAGTTTGAAAAGGCTGGAAAGCCCGGCTAGCTTCACCGCCAACGAAGAACGGGCAGCGGGGATTGTCTACGAAATGAGACCGGTTTTATTCACATGGCTACATTGGATCGCGTTCGCTGCCGTCTTTCTTCTTACCGCGCCATCCACCCATGCCGAGCCGCAGCATGGCATAGCTATGTATGGACGCCCGGCCCTACCACCCGATTTTGTGTCGCTGCCTTACGCCAATCCCGATGCGCCGAAAGGCGGGCGCATCGTCTTTGGCGAACCGGGCGGCTTTGACTCCCTCAACCCCTACATTCTGAAAGGCTCCGCTCCCTGGGGGCTCGGGCTTCACACCGTCGAAAGCCTGATGGGCCGCTCGATCGACGAACCCTTTACGCTCTATGGCCTTCTCGCCGAATCGGTGGAGACGGATGAGGCCCGGACGTGGGTCGAATTCACGCTTCGGCCCGAAGCGCGTTTCTCCGACGGCAGCCCGGTGACCATCGACGACTTGATGTGGAGTTACGAGACCCTGGGCACCAAGGGACATCCCCGCTACCACACAGCCTGGGCGAAGGTCGCGAAGATGGAGCAGACCGGCGAGCGTTCGGTGCGCTTCACCTTCAACACCGAGGACCGGGAACTGGCCCTGCTGATGGGCATGCGCCCGATCCTGAAAATGGCGCAGTGGGAGGGAAAGACCTTCGAGGACGCCGCGCTCGACGTGCCGACCGGTACCGGCCCCTATGTGGTCGCCGGGTTCGAGCCGGGTCGTTACATAACCTTCAAACGAAATCCCGACTACTGGGGCAAGGATCTGGCCTTCAACCGGGGCCAGCATAATTTCGACGAGATCCGTTACGACTATTTCGGCGACGGCGATGTGGTGTTTCAGGCCTTTACTGGCGGCGAAACCTCCAGCCACCGGGAAACCAACTCCGCGAAATGGGCCAGTCACTACGACTTCGCCGCGATCCAGTCGGGCGAGGTGGTGAAGTCCGAGATCGAAAACCAGCGCCCCTCGGGCATAACCGGTTTCGTCATGAACACACGCGAACCCGTCTTTGCCGATTGGCGGGTGCGCGAGGCGATGCTTCTGGCCTTCAATTTCGAATTCATCAACCAGACACTGAATGGAGGTACTGAGCCGCGCATCCTGTCCTATTTCTCGAACTCGGTCCTTGCCATGGGCGCTGGTCCGGCGACCGGAAAGGTGGCAGACCTCCTCGCCCCCTTCGCCGCCGACCTGCCCCCGGGCACGATCGAAGGCTACGCCCTGCCCGAGGGCAATGCCGACCGTGCCGTCGACCGCGGCAATCTTCGCAAAGCGACGAAGCTTCTGGAAGAAGCAGGCTGGACCGTTCACGGCGGCACGTTAACGAACGCCGAGGGCAAGCCCTTCACCTTCGAACTCCTGCTGGCTTCGGGCGCGACAGAAACCCAGTCCATCGCCGATATCTATATCGAGGCGCTGAAGAACCTCGGCATCTTCCCGACCGTCACCACGGTCGACAGCGCCCAGTACAAGGAGCGCACGAACAACTACGAATTCGGCATGGCCTGGTACACCCGCGCGCTGTCGCTGTCCCCCGGCAATGAACAGTTCCTTTACTGGGGGGCAAAGGGCGTCACTGAACCCGGAAGCCGCAACTGGATGGGCATGAACTCCCCCGCCGCCGAGGCGATGATCAAGGCCATGGTCGAAAGCCGCAGCCAGGAAGATTTCATCGCCGCCACACAGGCCCTCGACCGCGTGCTGACAGCAGGGCGCTATGTCATCCCGGTCTGGTTCTCGCGCGTCTCGCGCATTGCCCATTCCTCGCATCTTCACTACCCGGACCGAATTCCGCTATACGGGGACTGGCCGGGCTTTCAGCCTGAAACATGGTGGTATGAGGAATAGAGCATGAAGAAACTGGTCCTTGTCGCGCTGCTGACCGCCCTTGCGGCATGCAATACCGTCGCGGGCGTCGGCGACGATGTCTCGGGTGGCGCGCGCACGGTGCAAAGCTGGTTCTGATCCGGCCTGTCCCTGTCGCAATGCCGTTACACTATACGTGTATCGCGTGCGCGATTGACAGCGTCAGGAACGACCAATGAACATTCTCGTCCTTTGCACCGGCAACTCAGCCCGGTCGGTTCTTCTCGAAGTGATCCTGAACGCGGAGTCCAATGGCCGCATAAAGGCGTTCTCGGCCGGATCGCAGCCGAAGGGTGATGTTCACCCCGAAACTCTGGCGCTGCTTTCCCGGAAGGGGCTGCCGATGACGGGTCTGCGATCGAAATCCTGGGATGAATTTTCAGGGCCCGACGCGCCGGCCATGGATGCGGTGATCACCGTTTGCGGCTCTGCGGCCGCAGAGGCCTGCCCTATGTGGCCCGGCACACCCATCCGCGCCCATTGGGGCGTCGAGGACCCGGCCGCCGCAGCAGCGGATGACCAGCCTCGCGCGTTCGAAGAGGCCTATTCGCAATTGCGGGCCTATGCACGCGCGTTTCTCAAGCTGCCATTTGAAACGATGGAGCCTGAACAGCTTGGCAGAACCCTGCGGCTGATCGGAGCGTCCTGAATGCTGCGCCGCCTTGCCGCCGAAGCCCTCGGCACCGCCTTTCTGCTGATCGCCGTCGTCGGATCTGGCATCATGGCCGAGACGCTTGCGGACGGGAACGTGGCGCTGGCGCTTCTGGCCAATTCAACCGCGACCGGTTTCGCGCTTTACGTTCTGATCACCGCGCTCGGCCCGGTTTCGGGGGCGCATTTCAATCCCGCCGTCACGCTCGCCTTCGCGCTGATGCGACAGATTACGCCCGGAATGGCGCTGGCTTACGTGGTCACGCAGATCCTCGCCGGGATCGCCGGAGTCTGGATCACCCATGTGATGTTCGCGCAGGAAATCCTTCAGGCCTCCACCACCGCGCGCACGGGCACCGCGCTCTGGGTCGCCGAGATCGTTGCCACTTTCGGCCTCCTCTTCGCGATCCTCGGCGGGCTGAAACAGGCGCCCGCGCAGGTGCCTGCGCTGGTCGGCGCCTATATCGCCGGGGCCTACTGGTTCACCGCTTCGACAAGTTTCGCCAACCCCGCCGTCACCATCGCGCGCGGCTTCACCGACACCTTCGCGGGGATCGATCCGGCCCATATCGCGGCCTATATCGCCGCGCAGATCGTAGGTGCTGTCATCGCCGCATTTTCTTTGCCCCGGCTCTTTTCTGTCTGAGCGAACAGGTGCAGACTGGACCCCGGAACGACCGGAGGTCTTACGATGAAATGGCACCATGTTCAGGAAAACTGGTCCGCCTTCTACGAGGCGATCATCGACAAATGGCCCGATGCCGACGAGGCCGAACTGGATGAGATCGACGGCGACCAGCGCGCCTTCATCCTCTACATCGCGGAACTGACGGAACAAGAACCGGGCGACGCCCGCGAAGAGATTCGCGAATGGCTCTCTGGTGAACTGCCCTCCGACGTCGTGATGGACCCTCGCCACGACGACCAATCGATCCGGCTGTCGGGCAAGTACCTGCCCGAGGGCGAAGATGAATACGACGACGATGCCCGCTATGGCGATGATGGGCCGAACGAGTAGGCAAGACAACGTTTTGGGCAAAAGCGTTTCGGTTTCGCCGTGAGGTGGAACACCATCACTCTTCGACGCGCAACCACTCCGCTATTCCACCGGGCAGTTCCGGGCGAAAATAGGCGATGATCCGGCCGTCCTCCGGCGCTGCTGCCCCGACCTGCCACGGGCTGATCCCGTGCAAGGCCAGACGGTGGATCAGCACGGCTTCACCCGGCCCGGCATGCAGAACCACGCGGGGACAGGTGGCAAAGACCTCGCGCCGGGCGGCGTGATAGACGTTAGTCACATCGACATCCGGCCAATCTGCTGCGGCATAACCCGCGAAGGCCTCGCGAAAGGCGCGTGCCATGATCCTGTGGCTGCCTTCCCAGATGACCGGCGGGCTTGCCCCTTCACCCGTCTCCGTCAGCGGCAGGCCTAGGATATAGGCATGCGGTTCGCGGACCATTCGCCGCCTTTCGGGACCGACCGGCAAAATTCCATCGATATGGGCCGCGTCGCGGGTCAGCCGGTAGGTATAGGCCGCATCGCTTTCCGCCTCCCATGGCTGCGGATAGCCGGGATAGACGGCCGATAGCTGCGCCCGGTGGAGTGGCAGCATGCCGTAAAGCGCGGCAATTGCGGACATGGCCGCGCCCTCCAGCGCAACACCTCCGACCGCCGCATCGGACTCGTTTGGCAGAAGGTCAAGACCGACATCCCATGTCCCGCCGCAGCGCAGCGGCTCGGTGCTCTGCGCCAGCGCCTCCCGCGCCAGAGGCAGCGCCGCGCTTGCCCAGCGTGCGATCGCCGGATCGGGCCCGAACCGGGCCCAGCCCCGCGCCGCAAGCCCGGCTACCACCCTGCTGCCTTGCGCAGCATGTTGACCGCAACCAGGGCGAGGAAGACCGCGAAGACCCGTTTCAGCGGTTTCGGGTCCATCGCATGGGCAAGCCTGACCCCCCATGGCGTGGTGATCAGCGTCATGGCGATGATCACCACGAAAGCGGGCAGGTTGACCGCCCCGACCGTATAGGGCGGCCCGCCCTCGACCTGCGTCAGAAGGAACCCGGCGACCGAGGGCACCGCGATCACCAGACCGAACCCCGCCGCCGTCGCCACCGCCCGGTGGATAGGCGTGGCGTAAAGGCTCATCAAGGGCACGCCGAACGACCCGCCGCCGATACCCATAAGGACCGAAAGGAAGCCCACGAGCGGTGACAGCACCGCCCTGCCTGCCCCGATCGGCATGGCCGACCCCAACCGCCACTCCGACCGACCGAGGCCGAGGTAGAAGGCCACGACCAGCGCCAGGCATCCAAAGATCGCCTGCAGCGCGGGCGTCCTGAGCTGCGCCACCGCCAGAACGCCGAGCACGGCGCCGATGGCAATCCCCGGCGCCCAGCCCTTCAGGATCGCCCAGTCGACCGCGCCCTTGCGGTTATGGGCCAGAACCGACCGGATCGAGGTCACGATGATGGTGGCAAGCGAGGTGGCAAGGCAGACCTGCATCAGGTCCGGCCCATGATAGCCGAGCCCGGAAAACGCGTAGAAGAACGCAGGCACGAGGATGATCCCGCCCCCAACCCCCAGAAGACCGGCGATCACGCCCGCAAAGGCACCGATTGCCAGCAACAAGGCCAGCATCGGCATGAGTTCCCCTATTTCTGGCATTCCGATCCCTCTCGCCCATTCTTAACGCCAGATAGCCGCTTTGCCGGAAATTGGCCAGATCAGTTGACCGGATAGACGCGCGATCAGGACGCCAAGGCGGCCATCGGCTCAAGCGCCGCGTCGATCACCTCCAGCCCCGCACCCGGCCGGTTCGCGCGCTCGGACAACACGCGCCGCCAGCCGCGCGCGCCGGGCTGGCCGTGGAAGAGGCCCAGCATGTGGCGGGTGATCTGATGGAGCCGCCCGCCACCTTCCAGATGCCGCGCGATATAGGGCCGCATCCGCTCCACCACCTCGAACCGGTCAGGCGCGGGCTCACCGCCAAAGATGCGGGCATTGGCCCCGGCCAGCACCTCGTAAGGCTCGTGATAGGCAGCGCGCCCGATCATCACCCCGTCGAGCCCCTCGGCCAGAAACGCCTCGGCCTGATCCAGCGTGGTGATCCCGCCATTGACCGAGATATGCAGATGCGGAAATGCCTGTTTCATCGCCATGACCAGTGGATAGTTCAAGGGCGGAATATCGCGGTTTTCCTTCGGGCTCAGCCCCTGAAGCCAGGCCTTACGGGCATGGATCTGGAAGCGGGTGACACCGGCCGCCGATACGGTCTCGAGAAAGGCCGGCAGCACTTCCTCCGGCACCTGATCATCGACCCCGATGCGGCATTTCACCGTCACCTCGACAGGCGAGACCGCGATCATCGCCGCGACACACTCGGCCACAAGCGCGGGCCGCTCCATCAGCACCGCGCCGAAACATCCCGACTGCACCCGGTCCGACGGACATCCGACATTGAGGTTGATCTCGTCATAACCGAAATCGCCCGCGATCCGCACCGCCTCGGCCAGTTCCGCCGGATCAGACCCGCCAAGCTGAAGGGCCACAGGATGCTCCGCCGCGTCGAACCCCAGAAGCCGCGCGCGATCGCCATGGATCACCGCAGGCGCGGTGACCATTTCGGTGTAAAGCAGGGCCTCGCGCGACATGAACCGGTGAAAGTAGCGACAGTGACGATCCGTCCAATCCATCATCGGCGCAATGGACAGACGCGCCGCGCGCCGGACCTTTGCGTCCTCAGGATTGCTGCCGATCTTCGCCGCCGTCATCATTCCCATCTTTCCGCCGAACCCGGGCGTCCCAATCTCCCCGGCGCCGCACCATGTGGCACCGAAAGCGGCTCATAGCATCATTGCCAAGGGAAACGCCACCGCAACCGCCAGCCTTGCCCGGACCATAGCCTCCTGCAAACCCAATAAAAAACGCGCGGGCCAAAGCCCGCGCGTTCCCCTCTCACCTGAGACAGGCCTTATTGCAGCGCCTTGTCGGTGATCGCATGGGTCCAGGCCCCTTCCGGCGCCTTGGAGATCACCGGGTCCGAGCCGCCGCCCAGAAGAGTCGCAACCGTCCGCTCATAATCCGCCGGATCAAGCGCGCCGTTCGATCCCGCCGTCAGCTTGGCAATCTCGCCCATCATGCGCTTCTGATGACCTTCGGTCTGGGCACCCGTCTCGTCATTGTCGAGAACGATCATCGCCGCCTCGTCCGGGTTCTCCTCGGCCCATTTCCAGCCCTTCATGCTGGCGCGGACGAAGCGCACCATCTTGTCCTCGAAGGCCGGGTCGGCAAGCTTGTCTTCCAGCACGTAAAGCCCGTCCTCCATCGTCGCCACGCCCTCGTCCTGATACTTGAAGGTGACGAGGTCATCGGGGCTGATACCGGCGTCAATCACCTGCCAGTATTCGTTGTAGGTCATGGTCGAAACGCAGGCGGCCTGCTTCTGCAGCAGCGGATCGACGTTGAAGCCCTGCTTCAGCACCTCGACCCCGTCGGCCCCACCGGTCGTCGGAATGCCAAGCGTCGCCATCCAGTTCAGGAACGGGTACTCGTTGCCGAAGAACCAGACGCCCAGCGTCTTGCCCTTGAAATCTTCGGGCGAGGCCACGCCCGATTCCTTCAGGCAGGTCAGCATCATGCCCGACGACTTGAAGGGCTGCGCGATGTTCACCAAGGGCAGGCCCTTTTCCCGCGCGGCGAGTGCTGCCGGCATCCATTCGACCGTCACATCGGCCCCGCCGCCCGCGATCACCTGCGTCGGCGCGATATCCGGGCCGCCCGGCAGGATGGTGACATTCAGGTCTTCCTCGTCGTAAAAGCCCTGCTCCTTGGCCACGTAATAGCCCGCGAACTGGGCCTGCGTGACCCATTTCAGCTGCAGCGTCACATCGTCCGCCGCCCATGCGCCGCCCGCCATCAGGCTCAGCGCCGCAGCACTCATCATCAGTCTTTTCATTGTCACATCCTCCTTGTTGTCGTTACCGCCCTCTTTGCGAGGGATGCCAGAAAGTGGCCGCGCGTTCGAGCGTTGCCACCAAACCGTAAAATGCCGAACCGGCCAGGGCCGCCACGGCAATCTCCGCCCAAACCATGTCGAGCGCAAGCTGTCCGACGGCGGTGGAGATGCGGAACCCCATCCCCTTGATGGGTGAGCCGAAAAATTCAGCGACGATGGCGCCGATCAGGGCAAGCGTGGTCGCGATCTTCAGCCCGTTGAAGATGAAGGGCATCGCCGCAGGCAGGCGCAGCTTCATCAAGGTCTGCCAGTAGCTCGCCGAATAGGTCGCCATCAGGTCGCGCTGCATCCGGTCGGTGGCGGCAAGCCCCGCCACCGTGTTCACGAGGACGGGGAAGAAGACCATGACGACGACGACGGCCGCCTTCGACTGCCAGTCGAAGCCGAACCACATTACAAGGATCGGCGCGATGCCGACGATGGGCAGGGCCGCCACGAAATTGCCGACAGGCAAAAGGCCCCGTTGCAGAAAGGGTGAGCGGTCGATCATGACAGCCGTCAGCACCGCCGACCCGCAGCCGATCAGGTAGCCCGACAGCGCGCCCTTGAGGATCGTCTGCACGAAATCGCCCCAAAGGATCGGGACCGACGATTTCAGCGTCCCCCAGATCACCGAGGGCGCAGGCAGGATCACGCCCGGCACATTGAGCCCCCGCACAATGCCCTCCCAGAGAATGAGCAGCGTCACGCCGAAAAGCGCCGGGACAAAGAGCCTGACCGCCCTGGTCTTCGCCACCGGCTGCCGCGCCAGCCAGGCGTTGAAACCCCAGGCCGCCAGCCAGAAGAGTATCGCGCCCCAAAGCCAGTTCATCGCGCCATCCCCATGCGGGCCAGAACCGATCGCTCAATCACCCCGATGATCACGACGAGCCCCGCCGCCAGCGTCGCGGCGGCGAAAAGCGCCGCCCAGATCTGCACGGTCTGACCGTAATAGCTTCCCTGCAACAGCCGCGCGCCCAACCCGGCGACGGCGCCCGAAGGAAGTTCAGCGACGATCGTGCCGACGACGGCGGCGGCGACGGCCACTTTCAGCGAGGCGAAGAGATAGGGCATGGAGGCCGGAAGGCGCAGTTTCCAGAAGGTCTGCCCGCGCGACGCATTGTAGGTCGACAAGAGATCAAGCTGCATCCCGTCGGGGCTCCTCAGCCCCTTCACCATGCCGACGACGACAGGGAAGAAGGTCAGATAGGCCGCGATTACCGCCTTGGAAAGCAACGGCGGCACGTTCAATGGCGGCCCGCCCAGCACCACGATGACCATTGGCGCAATGGCAAGGATCGGCACCGTCTGGCTGGCAATCGCCCAGGGCATCACCGACATGTCCATCGCCTTGTCATGCACGATCCCCACGGCCAGCAGGATGCCAAGCCCGGTGCCGATGGCAAAACCCAGCATCGTGGCCGAGAAGGTGATCCAGCCATGATAGACAAGGCTGCGTTTCGAAGTGATCTTCTGCCCCGCCACCCCCTGCCAGAGGCCCAAGGCCACCTGATGCGGCGCGGGCAGGACGGGCCGCTCCTGCGCCATCGTATCGGAAACCATCTCGGAGAACGAAATCTCAACCCCGGCCCGCGCCGCCTGATCGTAGCTCCACTGGCTGTTCAGCCAGACCGTCGCACCGTACCAGAGCGCGATGATGGCCGCGACGACGGCGAGGATAGGCAGAAGCGATCTCACACCGCCTCTCCCTTCACCTGTTCCAAAATATCCTCGGGGCGAGTCCCCGATGCAATCGGGGACCGGGGGGCAGACAGCCCCCCGTCTGCGGTCGCATCCGTCCCGACGCCTGCCATACGCCTGCCATACGTTTTGCCGACGCTCGCCAGACCGGGTTCAGACCTCATCGCCATGCCCCGCCCTGAGACCTTCACGCACCCGGTGCGCGATCTCGATGAACTCTTTCGAATCGCGGATGTCGAGCGGCCGTTCCTTCGGCAGCGGGCTTTCGATTACATCAGTGATCCGCCCTGGCCGCGGGCTCATCACCACGATCTTGGTCGACAGATAGACCGCCTCGGGGATCGAATGGGTGACGAAGCCAATGGTCTTTTCTGTTCGCGCCCAGAGCTTCAGAACCTCCTCATTCAGCTTGTCCCGCACGATCTCATCGAGCGCGCCGAAAGGTTCGTCCATCAACAGGATATCGGCATCAAAGGCCAAAGCCCGGGCGATGGAGGCGCGCTGCTGCATGCCGCCCGACAACTGCCAGGGGAACTTCTTGCCGAACCCTTCAAGATCGACCAGCGCCAGCACCTTCTCCACCCGCGACGCTTGCTCGGCCCTGGAAAACCCCATGATTTCAAGGGGAAGCCGGATATTCCCGGCAATCGTCCGCCAGGGATAGAGCCCTGCCGCCTGAAACACATAGCCATAGGCCCGTGCCTGCCGCGCGGCATCGGCGCTCATTCCGTTGACACTCAGCGTGCCTTCCGTCGGGTGCTCCAAAGCGGCGATGGCGCGCAGGAAGGTGGTCTTGCCACAGCCCGACGGGCCGATGAAGGACACGAAATCGCCCTTCTCGACCGTCAGGTTCACATCCTTCAGGGCATGGACCGGGCCGTCATTCGTCTGGAACGTCAGCCCCAGCCCCTTCGCCTCGATCACCGGCGATGTTGCGGCGGTGTCCTTCACCTCAGACCCCGCTCGCCGGAATGCCCGTCCGCTGCACCGGACGCGGGGAGGTCAGTTCCTTCCAGCTCGACAGCGCCTTGTTGACCGGGTTCCCGGCCTCGCGACGGACGAATTCGCCATGCCCCTCGCGGGTCTCGACCTTGCCGTCATTCACCGCGACGACCCCACGGGTCAGCGTGTAGCGCGGCAGGCCCTTCACCTCGTGGCCCTCGAAGACGTTGTAGTCGATGGCCGATTGCTGCGACTTCGCCGAAATCGTCTTGGTGCGCTCGGGGTCCCAGACCACCAGATCGGCATCCGCGCCGACCAGAACCGCACCCTTTTTCGGATAGCAATTCAATATCTTGGCAATGTTTGTTGAAGTGACCGCCACGAACTCGTTCGGCGTCAGTCGGCCGGTATTGACCCCATGGGTCCAGAGCATCGGCATCCGGTCCTCCAGCCCCCCGGTCCCGTTCGGGATCTTGGTGAAATCGCCGACGCCAAAGCGCTTCTGATCGGTGGTAAACGCACAGTGATCGGTCGCGACGACCGAGAGTGAGCCCGACTGAAGCCCGGCCCAGAGGCTGTCCTGATGCTTCTTGTTGCGGAAGGGCGGGCTCATCACCCGGCGGGCGGCATGGTCCCAGTCCTTGTTGAAATACTCAGATTCATCCAGCGTCAGGTGCTGGATCAGCGGCTCGCCCCAGACCCTTTTGCCCTGCATCCGCGCCCGGCGGATCGCCTCATGCGCGTCCTCGCAGGAGGTATGCACCACGTAAAGCGGCACGCCCGCCATATCGGCGATCATGATGGCGCGGTTGGTGGCCTCGCCCTCGACCTGCGGGGGCCGCGAATAGGCATGGGCCTCGGGGCCCACATTGCCGTCGGCCAGCAGTTTCGCGGAAAGCTCAGCCACCACGTCGCCATTCTCGGCATGGACGAGCGCGATGCCGCCCAGTTCGGCGAGCCGCTTGAAGGAGGCATACATCTCATCGTCATTGACCATCAAGGCGCCCTTGTAGGCCATGAAATGCTTGAAAGTGGTGATGCCCTCCTTCTCGATCACACTCTTCATCTCGTTGAAGACCTGCTCGCCCCACCAGGTCACGGCCATGTGGTAGGAATAGTCGCAATTCGCCCGGCCCGACTTGTTGTGCCACATCTGAAGCGCGTCATGCAGCCCCTGCCCCGGCGCGGGCAAAGCGAAGTCGACGACCATCGTGGTGCCCCCCGCCAAGGCCGCGCGGGTGCCGGATTCGAAATCGTCGGTGGAATAGGTGCCCATGAAGGGCATCTCCAGATGCGTATGAGGATCGATCCCCCCCGGCATGACATAGCAGCCGGTGGCGTCCAGTTCCTTGTCGCCCTTCAGGTTTTCGCCGATCTGGGCGATCCTGCCGCCCTCGATCAGCACATCCGCCTTATAGGTCAGATCGGCGGTGACGATGGTGCCGTTCTTGATGACTGTGGTCATTTCATGTCTCCTCCGGTATTGGCATTACGTCCCACTGGTCGTTTTCCATCCGGTGCGCTTCAAAGCCAGCTTTCAAATTTTCTAAATTCCTGAATGCCGGATCATGAGAAGTCATTGTTCCAAGAGCTACGATCTGGACGTTGGCAGGGTTGTTCGCATCACAGTCCTCGTAGCCACAAAACAACGAATATGAGCGGTCTACGTGGTGGAAAACGAAGTTCGCCTCTCGCTCCTTTCGAGAAACGTGCAAACAAACAAAGGCTTGTGCGTTTGGCGGCGCATCAAGAAAGCTCACCCCACGACCTCCGCCGTCTCCAGCACCGCATGGAGCAAAACATCCGTCCCCGCCGCCGCCCATTCGGGGCTGATCTCCTCGGCCTCGTTGTGGGAAAGCCCGTCGACGCAGGGGCACATGATCATCGCGGTCGGGGCCACGTCGTTGATCCAGCAGGCGTCGTGGCCCGCGCCCGAGACGATGTCCATGTGGCTGTAGCCGAGCCGTTCGGCCGCAGACCGCACCGCCTTCACGCAGGTCTCGTTGAAGGCGGGCGGGTCGAACTGGCCGACGATCTTGCTTTCGAATTCAACGCCGATGTCGGCGCAGAGTTTCGGTGCGCGCTCCATGAATTCCGCGACCATGGCGTTCAGCTTCGGCAGGATATGGGTCCGCATGTCGACGGTGAAGACGACCTTGCCCGGGATGATGTTGCGGCTGTTGGGATAGACGTCGATATGGCCGATGGCGCCAACCGCGTTCGGCTGGTTCTTCATCGCGATCTCATGCACCAGTTCCGTCACCAGCGCGAGGCCCCGGCCTGCGTTCTTGCGCATATGCATCGGCGTGGAGCCGGTATGGCTTTCCTTGCCCGTCACCGTGCATTCGATCCAGCGCAGGCCCTGACCGTGGGTGACGACGCCGATATCCTTGTGTTCGGCCTCAAGGATCGGGCCCTGTTCGATATGGAGTTCAAAAAGCGCATGCATCTTGCGGGCGCCGACCTGTTCGTCGCCAACCCAGCCGATGCGCTTCAGCTCATCGCCGAATTTCTTGCCGTCATGATCCTCGCGGTCATAGGCGAAGTCCTGCGTGTGCTTGCCCGCGAAGACGCCACTCGCGAGCATGGCGGGGGCAAAGCGGGTGCCTTCCTCATTGGTCCAGTTCACCACCACGATCGGGTGTTTGGTCTTGATGCCGAGGTCGTTCATTGTGCGCACCGCTTCCAGCGCGCCCAGGACACCCAGAACGCCGTCATACTTGCCGCCCGTCGGCTGGGTGTCGAGATGCGAGCCCATATAGACCGGCAGCGCGTCGGGGTCCTCGCCCGCCCGCGTGGCGAACATATTGCCCATCGTGTCGACACCCATGGTCATGCCCGCCGCTTCGCACCATTTCTGGAAAAGCGCCCGGCCCTTGGCATCGTCATCGGTCAGGGTCTGGCGGTTGTTGCCACCCGCCACGCCGGGGCCGATCTTGGCCATCTCCATCAGGCTGTCCCAAAGGCGCGCGGGGTCGATCCTGAGATTCTCTCCGGGGGCTGGCATCATCATCCTCCTGTCGGTCTCGCGTCCCGAGGTCTTCTTGCCCCTTGCGGCGACTCATTTTCTGACCGTATGGTCAGGGTTGAGACGACCACAACCTGACCAACCGGTCAACAAATTTCTTCGGAGACGATGGCAGAACCGATCCGACTGTCCAAGCGAGACGCCGCGCGGCGCGAAAACGAGGCCCGCATTCTTGCGGCTGCCGAAAAGGTCTTTGCCGAGGCCGGGTTCGGCGGCGCGACGATGCAGCTTATTGCCGATATGGCGGGGCTGCCGAAGGCCAACCTGCACTACTATTTCGCGACGAAGGAAGAGCTTTATCGCAAGGTGGTGCAACAGATTTTCGAGATCTGGCTGCATGCGGCCGACAGTTTCGACAATGCGCCGGGCCCGGTCGAGGGGATCGGGGCCTATATCGACGCCAAGATGGATATCTCGCGCAAGCATCCCTTCGGGTCGAAGGTCTGGGCAAGCGAGGTGATGCACGGCGCGCCGGTGATCCAGGACTATCTGGAAACCACCCTGCGCGAATGGACCGACAACCGTGCCAAGCTGATCCAGCGCTGGGTGGACGAGGGCAAGATGGCCCCGATCGATCCCAAACACCTCCTTTACATGCTCTGGGCCACGACCCAGCATTACGCCGATTTCGGCCACCAGATCGAAACGCTGAACGCGGGCAAGCCATTGACGGATCGGCAGTGGAAGGCGGCGAAGGAAAGCGTCAAGACAATCATTCTGCGTGGTATCGGGGCGATCTGACCCTGACACCGTCACAGGGCCTCAAACGTGTCTTTTTGCATCATTTTCCACGACTTTGATTGACCGGAGGCCTGTCGCGGCCAATGCTGGGGAAAAGACTAAAGGGACAGGTTGGGACCAGATGGTGGCATTTCGCCCGAGCAGGGTTCAGTATTTTTTCGGATCACGCGCCAGGTTTCTCTACGAGCTGATCAGCTGGCACTTGCGGAATGCGACCCATCTGCGGTTCATGAATTACGGCTTCGACTTCGATGCAGACATCCCGCCCCCGGCCCTGCAGGGCGAAGATGAGGCCGAACGCTATTGCGCCCAGCTTTATCACGCGGTGGCAAGCCAGACCGATCTGACCGGAAAACGGGTGCTCGACATCGGTTCAGGGCGCGGTGGCGGGGCCTCCTATGTGCACCGCTATATGAACACGCGGGAAATGATCGGGTGCGAACTGGCCGAGCGCGCGGTGGTCTTCTGCCGCAAGGTCTATGACGGGGTGGAGGGCCTGTCGTTCCGGCAGGGCAATGCGATGGACCTGCCGTTTGACGAAGCTGAGTTCGACGCGGTGATGAACGTCGAAAGCTCGCATTGTTATCCCGACCTGTCGGCCTTCCTGACGGAAGTGTATCGCGTCCTGAAACCCGGGGGACGGTTCCTTTACACCGATTTCACACCCCCCAAGGGCGACCCGAAACTTGCGCGGCAAACCACAATGGCCGCTTTGGAACGTTCTGGATTCGCCCCGGTCGGCGTGACGGACATCACAAAGAACATCGTGCGGGGGCTGGAGCAGGACCAGAAGCGCCGGACCAGCGAAATCGGCAACCGCTTTCCCTTTGGCACGCGCCGGGCGATCAGCCTCTGGGCCGGGGTGCCCGGCTCATGGATCTACCGCGACTTCGCCGAGGGGCGCCGCGACTACCTGATGTATTGCGCCACAAAACCTGTCGCCGCCGAACCGGTCGCCGGACGCGCGCGTCACTTCAGTTCCACCTCGACAAAGCTCATGGAGCCGGAACCGGCATTGATGACATTGTGCTCAACCCCCGCCATTCGGCGATAGGCGGTGCCAGCCGGGACGGTCACCCGACGCGTCGCACCACCCGGCTCTTCCAGCAGCATCTCGCAATCGGTGATGGCCGTGATGACGTAGTCGAACCCGTGGCAGTGCCATCCGGTTTCGGCACCGGGTGCGAAGTCGAACCGTGTCACCCGAACGCGGGCATCGTCGATCATTTCGGTGGCGGTGCAGGGGCTTCTGTCCAAGGCGGGTCTCCTTGCCGTCATGCAGGCGGAATTCGCGTTTGACCTCCCGGTCAAAATCACGCTAGCAGGAAAGGACCGGATAGGGGAGAGCCAGAGCGTGGCCAATGGAAAGGCGGCGGAGCGTCCGCTGACCCGCATTCAGCAGAAGAACCGCCAGACGATCCTCGACGCGGCGCTCGACGTCTTTTCCCAGAACGGTTTTCGCGGCTCTACGCTTGACCAGATTGCCGATGTGGCAGGGCTGTCAAAGCCGAACCTGCTTTATTATTTCCCGTCCAAAGAAGCGATCCATGCCGAGCTTCTGTCGCTGTTGCTCGACACCTGGCTCGATCCGCTCAGGGCGCTCGACCCGGAAGGCGAGCCGGTCGCGGAAATCATGGATTACGTGCGCCGCAAACTGGAACTGAGCCGCGACTATCCCCGCGAGAGCCGCCTTTTCGCCAACGAGATCCTTCAGGGCGCGCCACGGATTATGGAGGCGCTGGAAGGCGAGTTGAAGGCGCTGGTTGACGAGAAGGCCAATGTCCTGAAGGACTGGGCCGAGGCCGGGCGCATCGCCAATCTGCCGCCGCACCACCTGATCTTCTCGATCTGGGCGCTGACCCAGCATTACGCCGATTTCGACGTGCAGGTCCGCGCCGTTCTCGGCCCCGGCCATGACCCCTATGCCGAGGCCGACGCCTTTCTGGAGACGCTGTTTCACAAACTGCTCGCCCCGTAAGAATCCACACCGGCAAGGCCCGGTTCAGATCGTCACAGGCGCTCAAGCAAACGCCCGATACGGTTTTATGGTAAACTTCTCTGGGTCGAAGCCCTTGCTGGCTCAACCGGTGGGGCTTCGGGACGTAACTTCGGAAAGGAAGTGAGACGTGCCAGACCCTCAGGAAAAGAAAGACAAGCGCCGACCACCTGAAAAGGCGCCCGGCTGTGACGGCAGGTTTCTTGCGAACCGCCAGAACAACCTCTTCTACCGCTCAAAGACCAACGGCGCGATCCCGCGCAAATTGCCCTGCACCCAGACCGCGACCTACCGGGTGCCGCAACGGATCAGCATCCCGATTTACTGGGCCCGGCTCGGTCAGCCGCAGTGGACAGCCCCTCAGGCGCAGGCGAAACTCGATGAAGCGGCGCGCTGGTTCGCCCGGTACTGCATTCAGCTCACCCTCTATCCGATCACCTTGCGGCCGCAGGACGGCCAGCAATTCGGCCAGCGTCTGCAGCAGGCAGATGCCCAGGGTCCGAATGATCATGCCAATGAGGCGCGCAAGGTTTACAAGGACCTCTGGGGTCGGATCGGACGGCCAAGGGATCTGCAGATGATCCTCTTTGTCGATACGTTCCGGGCGGTGAAATACGACGGCCAGCGCGTCAATCGTGTGGCCGGGAACTTCGCCGATGTGCCGGTGATCCTGATCCCGGCCGATCCCGACCGCACCAGCACCCACATCGTCACGCATGAGCTGATCCACGGGCTCGGCAAACTGCGTTCCGCCACGTCGAGCCCGCCAAAGACCAGCGCTCCGGGATCTGGGGCCGACCGGATCAATACCTGGGACGAAGGCGGCTGCGGCGAAGACATGGGCAATGCCCAGCGGACGCGTCCGACAGCGGCGATGTCCAAGTCAGACGACGCCCTGCTCGACTATGCCAGCTATCACCAGTTTCTGGCACGTGCGAAGACCATCGCCTGACCACGTTCGGCGCTGGCTGTGTCTATTGCAGCGGGCGACTGATCGTGCCGCCGCCAATAGCTACCCTCACCCCGGTTGTTCCGGGGCATGAGGTTGGCAGGCCACGCCGGACACGGGCAGCGAGATAGGCAAAGGCTTGCGCTTCCAGCATGTCGCCATTCAGCCCCACCGCCTCGACCGGATCGACCGGCAGATCGAGCGCCACGGCGAGGCCCGCCATGATCACCGGATTGTGCCGCCCGCCGCCGGAGACGAGAACGCGCGAGACAGGTTTCGGGAAATGCTCCGCGCCACGCGCAACCGACACCGCGACCGCCGCCGTCAGCGTCGCCGCCCCATCCTCGACCGAAAGCCCCTCCACCGCGCTTTTCAGCGCCGGGAACCCGTCCCGGTCGAGCGATTTCGGCGGAATCTTATAAAAATAGGGGTGGTTCAGGAACCGCGACACCGCCGCCTCATCCACTTTCCCCTTCGCTGCCAGCCTGCCGCCTTCGTCACAACTCGCCCCGGTCCGTGATGACACCAGATCATCGATCGGCGCATTGGCTGGCCCCGTGTCGAAGGCAAGGCAGGCGCCCGGCAGGTCCGGCTTCGCAAGCCGCGGATCAAGCCAGGTGAAATTACCAACCCCGCCGAGATTGAGAAAGGCGATGGGCTCCTCTGCCCGGATCCACTTCGCGCAAGCGAAGTGGAAGAAGGGGGCAAGCGGTGCGCCCTGCCCGCCAAGCTGCATATCGGCCGAGCGGAAATCCCAGACAACAGGCAGGCCCAGCGCCTCGGCCAGAACCGCACCGTCGCCGGCCTGATGCGTGCCGCGCCCACCAGGATCATGGGCCAAAGTCTGGCCATGGAACCCGGCCAGCGCCACCCCTTCGGTAAGGCCCGACATCAGTTCGATATGGGCCCGTTCGACCAAACGCGCCGCCGCATCCACCCCGTCCTCACCGGGCCAGCGGCCAAGGGCCGCGCGCAGGACAGCGCGTTCTGGTTCCGAATAGGGCCGGTAGGCGTGGTGGCCAAAGCCAAAGATGCTCTCGCCATCGGTCTTGACCAGCGCGGCATCCACCCCGTCCAGCGACGTGCCCGACATCGCGCCCAGAACCCAGATCGCTTCGGCCTTCTTCATGCCCTTCCCCCCGGCCTCGCCACCCGATATATGCGGGTGCGGATGAGAATGGACGATACAGCGATGACCTACCACCCGAAATCCGATTTCATGCGCGTGATGATGGAGCGTGGCTTTCTTGCCGACTGCACCGATTATCAGGGGCTGGACGAGGCTTTGGCCAAGGGTGTCGTGCCCGCCTATATCGGCTTTGACGCGACGGCGAAGTCGCTGCATGTCGGATCGCTGATCCAGATCATGATGCTGCGCTGGCTGCAGAAGACCGGGCACAAGCCGCTTGTCCTTATGGGCGGCGGCACCACGAAGGTCGGCGATCCGTCCTTTCGCGCCGATGAGCGCCCGCTGCTGACGCCCGCGCAGATCGACGACAACATCGCCGGGATCAAGAACGTCTTCTCGGCCTATGTCACCTTCGGCGACGGTCCCACCGATGCCCTGATGCTCAACAATGCCGAATGGCTCGACGGGCTCAACTACCTCGATTTCCTGCGCGATATCGGGCGGCATTTCTCGGTCAACCGGATGCTCTCGTTTGAATCGGTGAAATCACGGCTCGACCGGGAACAATCGCTGTCGTTCCTCGAATTCAACTACATGATCCTTCAGGCCTACGACTTCCTTGAGCTCAACCGCCGCTATGGCTGCCTGTTGCAGATGGGCGGATCAGATCAGTGGGGCAATATCGTCAACGGGATCGATCTGACGCGCCGGGTGCTGGACGCCGAGATCTTCGGCCTGACCTCGCCCCTGCTGACAACGAGCGACGGCAAGAAGATGGGCAAGAGCCAGTCGGGTGCGATCTGGCTGAACCCGGATATGCTCAGCCCCTACGAATTCTGGCAGTTCTGGCGCAATACCACGGACGCCGATGTCGGGCGTTTCCTGAAGCTTTACTCCGAACTGCCGGTGGAGGACTGCGACCGGCTCGGCGCGCTTCAGGGGTCCGAGATCAATCAGGCCAAGATCGTGCTGGCGAACGAGGTCACCAAACTGGCCCACGGGGCCGAGGCCGCCGCCGCCGCCGAGGCGACCGCGCGCGAAGTCTTCGAGAAGGGCGGCGTGGGCGAGGACCTACCGACCCTCACGCTCTCGGTGGGTGATGTCGCCGACGGGATCAGCCTGGCGCAACTCTTCGTGCGCTCGGGCCTCGCCAAATCCGGCAAGGACGCGAAACGTCTGATCGCCGAGGGCGGCGCGCGGGTGAACGATGACCTCGCCACAGATGCGGGCCAGATCTTCGGCGCGGGCGATTTTGCCGATGCCGTGAAACTGACGGCGGGCAAGAAGCGCCACGCCCTGGTGGTCATCGGGTGACAGGCACGGCCCGACAGCGGCGAGGGCGGATCGCGGCGCTTGATATCGCCCGCACCGTCGCGCTGATCGGCATGGCCATCTACCATTTCACCTACGATCTGGAGATGTTCGGCTATCTCACCCCGGGCACCGCCGTCACCGGCTTCTGGGCGATCTTCGCGCGCCTCGTCGCGGGCAGCTTCCTGTTCCTCGCCGGTATCAGCCTCTGGCTTGCCCATGCGCAGGGCATCCGCTGGCGGCCCTTTGTCCGCCGCTTCGCAATGATCGCCGGCGCGGCCCTCATGGTGACGCTGGGCACACGCATCGCGCTGCCACAGACATACGTCTTCTTCGGCATCCTCCATTCCATCGCCGCGGCGAGCCTCGTCGGCCTTCTCTTCCTGCGCCTGCCCGCCGCCATCACCATCGCCGTGGCCGCCTGTGTCTTCGCCATATCCCGACTGCCGCACGGGCCCGCCTTCGACGTGCCGCTCCTCTGGCCGCTCGGCCTGTCGACAAACGCGCCCCCCGCCATCGACTATGTGCCGCTCTTTCCCTGGCTCGCCCCCTTCCTCGCGGGCCTTGCGCTCGCCAAATTGGGCACAAGAACCGGGCTCTGGTCACGCCTCACGCATCACAGCGAACCTGGCCTCCTCGCCTGGCCCGGTCGCCACAGCCTCGCGATCTACCTCATCCACCAGCCTGTACTGATCGGCCTCGTCTGGGCCGCCACGCAGATCATGCGCTGATCCACTTTCTGTCCGAAAATACTCCCGCCGGAGGCAACCCGAGGAGGAGGCCGAAAGGCCGACGACGAGATAAAATCTCGCGCCGCAGGCGCTCATTCTGAAAACGCCTAGTCGCCCAGCATCCATTTCCCATCGGGATGGAAGGCATGGAAGGCAAAGGCAAAGATCACGTCATGAACCAGATCGCGGCCGGTCGCCGCGTCCTTCACCCGGATATTTCCCACATCGCGACCCTCAGCAATCCGGGCACTGTCAAGGGCAGAAGCCTGCCCGGCACTCCAGTCGATGATCACCCCGCCTTCCTCCAGCCGCCCGGCCTCCGCCACGCGCTCAAGCGGCCAGCCCCGGTTGCCGACACGCACGATGCGCGACAGGGGCTCGATCCCATGGGGCGGCATCTCGCCGGAATAGAGGAAAGGTTTGGCCAGACCGTCATAGCCGACATAGGGGTTCTGACCATAACGCCGGGGCCAGCCGGGTTCCGCCATCACCAGTCCATCCGGGTTTCGCGCCCGGAAAGCCCCCCAGCTTTCCATCCAGCCCGGAAGCTGCGTCAGCTTCTTGCCGGTCATCTCCCCGACGATCCCCTCGCCCAAAGCCTGCTGCCACCAGCTTTCGGTCTGCCGGTCATACATGATCATGTCCGAATGCCTGAGCTTGCCCGACACCCCGAAACTCAGGACCCACCCCTCCAGCCGCCGGTCAAAGATCATCCCGGCATTGCAGAGTGGGCAGAAGGTCACCGCGACCGGCACGCCCGCCACCTCGTCATTCACGATCTCATGCCAGGTCAGGTAACGTATCGGCCAGGCCCGTGCCTCGGCACCGTCCACCTCCAGCGCCATGACCGGTTCGGCATCGGCCAGCCGTGTTTCTGAACCGACCGGGATCATCTCGACATCATTAAGCGCCGGAATTCCGTCCTTCGGCGGGCCGCCCGACAGGATCTCCTCAAATGGCACTGCGGATCGGGAGAAATCGGTCTTCGGCCACTCACCGCGCCAGCGCTCGGGCGAGGCCAGAAGCGGAGCGGCCAGCACGAGGCCGGCAGCGAAGATCAGAAGATGGCGAGCATGAAACATGAAAACCCCCGCCTGCGATGGTGGCGCGGACGGGGGCGTTAGACCAGCCTTTGGGCGGGCATCTCACTCGAAGGTGAAAAGATGTGTCACTTGACGACCGTTACCTTGACCATCCGGTCGGGGTCGGTAACGGCGCCGTTCAGATCGGGTTCGCCCTTGCGGATCGCATCGACGACCTCCATCCCCGACACGACCTTGCCAAAGACAGTGTACTGGCCGTTCAGAAAGCTGCCTTCGGCGAACATGATGAAGAACTGCGAATTGGCGCTGTCGGGATTGCCCGCCCGCGCCATGCCGACGGTGCCGCGCTGGAAGGGAAGTTTGGAAAACTCGGCCGGCACGTTCTCCAGATCGGACCTGCCGGTCCCTGCGGCGGAAATGTCACCGCCATATTTGCCAAACTTCACGTCGCCGGTCTGGGCCATGAACCCTTCGATCACCCGGTGAAAGACCACATCGTCATAAGCACCGCTTTCGGCCAGTTCGACGATCCGGGCGACATGCTGCGGCGCGACTTCCGGCAAAAGATCGATCACGACCTCGCCGTTGGCTTCGCCCGCCACCTCGATCACAAGGTTCGGCCCCGGCCCGTCCTCGGTCGAGACCTCTCCGGTCGTGTTGCGCATGTAAAGGAAGGCAGCCGCGCCAATCGCAACCACCCCGACCGCCATGGCGCCGAGAAAGACGCGCGTATCAGACATCCGCCGCGACCTTGACCGAGATCATCCGGTCGGGCGATGCAGGCGGTTCGCCGCGCTGGATCTTGTCGACATGCTCCATCCCAGAAATCACCCGCCCATAGACGGTGTATTGCCCGTTCAGGAAATGGTTGTCCTTGAAGTTGATGAAGAACTGGCTGTTGGCCGAGTTCGGATTGGCAGACCGCGCAGCACCCAGCGTTCCCCGGTCATGCGGCAGCTTGGAAAATTCGGCCGGCAGGTCCGGCAGGCTCGATCCGCCGGTGCCGGACCGGCGCGGATTGTAGTCCTTTTCCATATTGGCATGCTCGACATCGCCGGTCTGGGCCATGAAGCCCTCGATCACCCGGTGGAAGGCCACGTTGTCGTACTGCCCGCCGCGCGCCAGTTCTTTCATGCGTTCGGAATGTTTCGGCGCCACGTCGGGAAGCAGCTCGATCACAACATCGCCGTCTTTCAGCGTCATGATGATGGTGTTTTCGGGGTCCTTGATCTCGGCCATGTGGGTCTCCTTGACTGTTGCGGGGGAACCTAGTGCGGGTGGACGCCCAAGAAAAGGGCAAAGCGCGCGTGTCGGTTGACCTTCGCCTATGGTTCGGGCGATCTGGCGGGAAGAAGTGTATCACCGCCTGCCCGCCCGAAAGGATTCGCCCGATGAGCTGGAAAACGATCGACGACATGGACTTCAACGGCAAGGTCGCCCTCGTCCGGGTCGATATCAACGTGCCGGTCGAAGCGGGTCGCGTCACCGACGCGACGCGGATCGAAAAGATCGTGCCAACGGTGAAGGCCATTCAGGAAAAGGGCGGCAAGGTCGTGCTCCTCGCGCATTTCGGTCGCCCCAAGGGGCAGGTCGTGCCGGAGATGAGCCTGCGCGTGACCCTGCCCGCGCTTGAAGCCGCCCTTGGCCAGAAGGTTTCCTTCGCCGAGGATTGCATCGGCGGCCCGGCCAAGAAAGCCGTCGCGGCGATGGCGCCGGGCGACGTGCTCCTTTTGGAAAACACCCGGTTCCATGCGGGCGAGGAAAAGAATGACCCGGCGATGGCGGCCTCGCTCGCAGCACTTGGGCAAGTCTATGTGAATGACGCTTTCTCGGCCGCGCACCGGGCACATGCCTCGACAGAAGGCATCGCGCATCTGATGGCCTCCTGCGCGGGGCGGCTGATGGAGGCGGAACTGAAAGCGCTGGACGCGGCCCTCGGCGATCCCATGCGGCCCGTCGTGGCGGTCGTCGGCGGGGCCAAGGTTTCGACCAAGCTCGACCTTCTCGGCAACCTCGTGGAGAAGGTGAACCATCTGGTGATCGGCGGCGGCATGGCCAATACGTTCCTTGTTGCGCAGGGGATCGAGGTCGGCGCCTCGCTCGCGGAACGCGACATGGCCGACACCGCCCGCGCGATCCTCGCCAAAGCCGAAGAGGCGAACTGCGCCATTCATCTGCCCACCGATGTTGTCGTTGCGCGGGAATTCAAGGCCGGTGCCGCGAATCAAACCGTCGCCGCCGGTGCCTGCCCGGCAGATGCCATGATCCTCGATGCCGGACCCGCGACGGTCACGGCCATCGCCGATGTCTTCACCGCCTGCCGGACGCTGATCTGGAACGGCCCCTTGGGCGCGTTCGAGATTGAGCCCTTCGATGCCGCGACGAATGCGGCGGCAGCCAAGGCGGCGGAGTTGACAAAGGCTGGCCACCTGACCTCGGTCGCGGGGGGCGGCGATACGGTGGCCGCGCTGAACAAGGCGGGCGTGGCGGGAGATTTCTCCTATATCTCCACAGCAGGCGGCGCGTTCCTCGAATGGATGGAAGGCAAGACCCTGCCCGGCGTCGCAGCCCTTGGCTGATCCGGTACTTACCCGCCCCGCCCGGCCGGACGATGCCGGGGCGATGTGCGCGCTTCTCAACGCGATCATCGCAAAGGGCGGAACAACGGCCCATCAAAGACCGTTCGACAAAGCGCGGATGCTGGCTCATTACATCCGCCCGCCGCGCCTGATTTCCTGCACCGTGGCCGAGGATGCGGGCGGCCTTCTGGGTTTTCAGCACCTCGAATGGTGCGATCCCGACTGGCCGGGACCGGGAAAGCTGCCCGCCGATTGGGCGGTCATCGCAAGTTTCGTCGCCGACGGCGAACAGGGTCGCGGAATCGGCAAGGCGCTGTGGTCGGCCACAAGGATTGCAGCCGAAGCCGCCGGTGTCCGCACGATCGACGCGACCATTCGCGCCGATAACACCGCAGGGCTCAGATACTACGGCGCGATCGGATTTGCCGATTACGACCGGCTCGTCGCGCTGCCGCTGCGGGATGGGACCAGGGTGGACCGGCAGCGCAAGCGCTTCGATCTGCCTTCCCGGGCGTAAGGTGGGTCGAAACCCACCTTACCAGGCAAGCCGGGACGTTACCGGGCGTTGTCGACGGGAATGTCGAGCGTGACCTCCCCGGCCTTCTCGAATGTCAGGGTGACAGTCACGCTGCCCCCATTTTCCGGGCGCTCCGCAAGCCCCATGAACATCACGTGATCGCCCCCGCGCTGCAGCGCATGGGTGCCTCCGGCCGGGACCTCAAAGCCTTCAGGCACATGCATCATCTGCATGACACCGTCGCTGCCGGTCTTGTGGGTATGCAGCTCGACCCGCTCGGCAATGTCCGAAGCGACGTCGACCAGCCGGTCGGGCTCCGCCCCGTGATTTTCGATCTGCATGAAGGCCGCACCTGCCATAGCCCCGGGCATGAACCGGGCATAGGCATCGGTCACGATGATCGTGTCCGCCGCGAAAGCGGGCACTGCAAAGGCGACCGCACAGGCGGTCAGAGTGGATTTCAGGAATGTCATCTTTTTCTCCTTGGTTTCAGTCTGATGGTTCGATCAGGCTGAAACCGGAGGTGCCCGCGCCCGCGACACCGGGGGCGCGTGGAATGTCGAAGACACGCCGTGAGAAACCACGACCTTCTCGGCCCGAACCACGGGTCGTTCAGGCTCTGGCGCGGTCAGCACATGGGCCGACAGAACCGATGCCACAAGGTCGGGGCAGAAATGGCTTTCGCCGGTGGGACTGCCATCGGCGTCGAGCGTGACCTGAACCAGACCGCCGCCCGAGCAGAGCACCACCACCTGCCCCGCAACGGAGACCTGACCCCGAGCGGTCGCGGCAGCAAGGCTCATCGCCGTCACGGCGACGACGAGAATCAGGGCAATCGCCTTGCGGAGCGGAAGGAAGATCATGGCCGGAACCTAGAGGCGGGAGTGGGGATTGAAAAGGCCCGCGCCAATCGGTCGCAGAGTGGGGGGAAACGCCCCGGTTTCAGATGTTTGGCTGGAACGGTGGTGAATTCGGTTAAGCCCCATACGATAAGCAGCGGTCGGACTCGGGACGAAACGGACCTTGCCGCATGCACAACGGTAGCCGGGTGGGCGCCTGCCCGTGGGGTGGCGCGGCAACCAGTATTCAATACAATTTATGGCAGCAAAACCCCTCTGACCTCATGCGAGGCGCGCGGTTGCAAAAGCGCCAGCCCGCCCGGACGGGCAGGCGCTCGCCCGGCGCCTTCGGCTTGTTCCGGGCGAAAAGGGTCGTACGCGCCAAATTCCGCAACGGGCTCAGAGCAAGCCTGTGCGATTTCCAGGCAATCAAAAAGAAAAGGCCGCGCAATTGCGCGGCCTCACTATCCCTCGGGATCGGCAGATCTTACTTGATCTTGCCTTCCTTGTATTCGACATGCTCACGCTTGACCGGGTCGTACTTCCGCACAACCATCTTCTCGGTCATGGTGCGGGCATTCTTCTTGGTCACGTAGAAGTGCCCGGTGCCCGCCGTCGAGTTCAGACGGATCTTGATCGTCGTCGGCTTCGCCATAGTCGTTCTCCACTAGCCGGACGGCAGCGCCGCCCGCGAAATCCTTGAAGCCCGCCTTTTAACCGTCTTCCCGGCCGAGTCAACCACCTCTTCGCACCGAACTGCAACGCCGGCCGGAAAGCGGTCAGTGCGTCAGTTCCAGATGCGCGAACGGAACTCCCAAGGCGATACGCCGTTCCCATCCTTGTCGGCCTGTTCGAAATGCGCGCGGGCCGCCGCAATGAACTCTTCCCGCGTCACAACGCCGTCCCCGTCGCCATCCATGGGATCAAAACGGGCCTGCTTGCGCGCCTGCCTGGCGTTCGAGTCGAAGCCGCCGACCCAGCCCATTCGGATCGCCATGAATTCGTCGAGCGTCAGGGCGCCGTCATCATCGAGGTCGAGCGCACTGAAGACCGCCGTGGAGTGCGCGGCGGCTTCCTCAGCCGTGACGGTTCCGTCCTGATCCAGATCCACCGGCGCGAATCCGCCGCGCCCCGGCATCATATGCCCCTGCCCTGGCGCACCGCCCCAACCGGGCATCATGCCTGAACCCGGCATACCGCCCCAGCCCTGCATCATGCCACCCCAGCCCGGACCACCGCCCCAGCCAGGCATTGTACCCGGGTCAGGGTATCCATCCGGCGCACCCCAGCCCGGCCCCCAGCCGGGGACCATTCCTCGGCGCTGGCTGAACCAGCCCCAACCTTCCGGCTCGCCGCCCCACGGCGCCATCATGCCATAACCGGGCATGCCAGGGCCCTGCCCCATGCCGTATCCCGGCCCAGATTGCGCCTGAAGAGCGGGCGCAACGACGCAAGCGGCGATAAGTGTCGCCATAAACGCATGACTTTTCATCGGATGTCCTTTCATGACCGCGATTGTCATCGCAGCCAAGAAAAGCCGAACTGGAGGTTCTCGCCCTGACGAATGTCAATCGCGGACTTCACGCTTGCGTGAGAGCGGAACGCCGCGCAGCGACCGGACCTGCGCTCCTGCGATACGCCCCCCTGTGTCAGGCGCCTGGCGGCGTCCGCCCCATTGCCGCGTGAAGCCGCGCCCGCGTTGCGGTGTCGAGCCCCAGTGCGGTGGCGAGCTGGTCCAGATAGGTCTGCTCTGCCGGCGTATCAAGCTGGATCGCCATCAGTGACGACGAGTAGACCTGCTCGCGCATCGAGGCGCCCGCTGCCTCGGCCATGGCCATCGCATCGACAGGCCGGTCAAGCTCGGCCTCGACAAAGGCGATCTCTTCGTCGCTGGCATCCGTGAGGTGATCAAGGATCTTCGCCCGTTCCTCGGCGTCGATCTCGCCATCCGCCTTGGCGGCCTGGATCATCGCCCGGATCATCAGGCGGGCATTTTCCTCGGCGATGGGCGAGGCTGGTGTCGCCCCGGTCATCGCCTCCATCATGTCGCCCATCGCCTTGCCGCCCGCCGTCGCCGCACTGGTCATGGACCCGATCAGGCTGCCGATTCCGGCCTCGGCAGCCTCCGACGCGCCCCCGAACTGTTCGTACATCTGCCGCACCATCTTCGCACCGCCCGGCAGGCCCATCTTCTCGGCCTGCTGGCCCCATTGATCGACCGCACCGCCCGGTTCCCCGGCCTTTTTCAGAGCGTCCTTGACGCCATCCATCCCGCCGACTTTGCGGTACTTGTCATAGCCCCGCGCGGCGGCGAAACCGACGGCGAGCGTAGCAAGGGTCTTGACGAAACTCATGAGGAACCTCCCGGACTGATTTCGCCCATCATAACGTGGGGATCGCGGCACGGGGGGAGAAAATGCGCGGATGGCCTGTAAGCCGGATTCTGTCTACCCCGGACCGTGATCCGGGGCTGGATGACCATTCCTCTCGCCCCGCCGTTACCGGCGGGATCAAGCTGCCAACCCGGGCCTCTCGGGCTGAAGCGTCCCTGCGGTCAGTATCCTTGCGGACTTGCCCCGCGCGAGGCCCCTATTTGGCATTGCTCCCGGTGGGGCTTGCCGTGCCGGTCCTGTCGCCAGTCCCGCGGTGGGCTCTTACCCCACCGTTTCACCCTTACCTCCGCCGAAACGGGGGCGGTATATTCTCTGTGGCGCTTTCCCTCGGGTTTCCCCGGCCGGGCGTTACCCGGCACCGTTGCCTCATGGAGTCCGGACTTTCCTCGTCCCCGAAAGGGGCCGCGATCATCCGGCCATCCGCGCGAAGACGGAGTTATGCGCTGATCCGGGCGGCGTCAACTGCCCTGCAGACCTGGTGCGGCGCATCACGCGGTTCAATATGAAAAGGGCGGCGCTTTCGCACCGCCCTTTCCGAATATCCGAACGTTACCGTTCAGCTCAGGCGAGCTGGAGGTTCGTCGCCGATTCACGGCCGTCACGGCCGGCTTCGATGTCGAAGGTCACTTTCTGACCGTCGGCCAGTTCGCGGATGCCCGAACGCTCAAGCGCCGAGATGTGCACGAACACGTCTTTTTTGCCGCCATCGGGAGCAATGAAGCCGAAACCTTTGGTAGCGTTGAACCATTTCACGGAGCCAGTAGCCATCGTGATATCTCCTCAGTAGTACCGCCCACACAGCGCAGCGGTCCGGCGCAGTCAGTCACAATCGAAGAACTGAGGCCGGTAAGGGAGACAGTGGTCGAAAGAGGTAACGTCGCCAGCGTCATATGCGCGTTCGCCGACGAATTTGCAAGAAATATCGGCAAGATGGCATGGGCAGGCTAAAACCCGCCCACGCGAGCTGATGTTATTTCTTGGTGATACGCCCGTCGAGGTAAGGCGTGTAAGGCCCCTTGGCGGCAAGATATTCCGCCGTGACATCGGCCAGATCGGGGCCGAAATCATAGGCGTTCATGCCGTCAGTCGCGAACATGTCAAAGCCGTCCCCGCCATTCCTGACATAGTTGTTGGTTACGACGCCGTAGACGGTATCGGCCTCAATCGGCGCCCAGTCATCGCCCGAGCCGACCATCACGTCCGACACGCGGGACCCGGGCTCGGCCGCCGGATCGAAGGTGTATTTCAGACCCGCGACCTGAGCGAAACGGCCAGCACCTTCCTCGACCTGGCTCACGCCGTTTTCAAGGGCGGCCACGATTGTTGCGCCCTTGGCCTGGAAGGTCGAAAGCGTGTTCTGGAACGGCAGCACGGTCAGCACCTCGCCCATCGTCACCTCGCCCGCATCGATGGAGGCGCGCAGGCCGCCGCCATTGGCAATCGCAATCTGGATACCCTGATCGGCGACGCGCGCCAGCATCGCATCGGCGACAAGATTGCCCATCTGGCATTCGACCGCCCGGCAATTCGCCCTGTCACCGTCGATGGCTTCGGCGGCCTCGGCCACGACCTTGTTGCGGATCTCATCGAGTGGCACGGCCAGTTCCGCGATCCGCTCCTTCGTCGCCCCGTCCTCGGTGACGGCCGCGTCCATGATCAGCGGTTCGCCCGTGGCCTCAATGATCTCACCGGCATCATTGAAGGTCACGTTCAGCTCGCCCAGGAACTTGCCATAGGCATAGGCCGAGACGATGGCGGTATTGCCCACCATGGTCGGATAGGGGCCTTCAGCACGGTCATTGCTGTTCGACAAAAGCGTATTCGTATGGCCGCCGACGATCACATCGACGCCCGTCGTTTCCGCCGCGACCTTCTGATCGACGCCATAGCCGGAATGCGACAGAACGATGATCTTGTTCACGCCCTCGGCGGTCAGTTTGTCGACCTCGCCCTGAACCGCGCCGACCGGATCGGTGAAGATCACGTTCTTGCCGGGGCTTGCCAGTTCGTCGGTATCCTGCGGCGTCAGGCCGATCAGGCCGAGTTTCTCGCCGCCCTGTTCGATGATCACCGATTTCTGGATTGCACCGTCCAGAAGCGGCTCGCCCGAGATATCGGCGTTCGACATCAGGATGGGAAAGTCGACCGTATCAACGAACCCGCGCAGAACTTCCGGCCCGTCGTCAAACTCGTGGTTGCCCACGGTCATCGCGGTATAGCCAAGCTTGTTCATGAATTCGGCCGAGGCCGCACCCTTGTAATATGTGTAAAACAAGGTGCCCTGGAACTGGTCGCCGCCATCGACGAGGATCGAGTTGTTCGACCGCGCCCGCGCCTCGGCAATCGCTGTCACCAGACGCGCGGTGCCGCCAAAGCATTCGCCCGCGTCGTTATCTTCGGCTGAACAACCCGAGTCGTATTTGGAGATTGGCTCAAACCGTGCATGAAAATCGTTGGTATGCAGAATCGTCAGCGAATAATCCGCCTGCGCCATACCCGCCGAAAGCGCGAGAAGTGCCGCGGAGGTGAGAATCCGGGTGGCCATGTGAAACTCCCTGTTATCGTTGATCGCATCAGAATGGGCGCAGATCGACGCGGTGTCAAAGCCCATCAAATGTGCCCTAGCGGCACTTTGTGACGCCCTGATAACGCAGGCGGGATTGACCGGACGGGCCTGACCGGGCATGAGCGGGCCATGCTGATCTACAAGATCTTCCGCCGCCCCGAATGGGATGCGTTCCGCAGCGCGGGCAAGACGCTCGGCGCGCCCGTAGATTTGGCCGATGGGTTCATTCATTTCTCCACCGCCGAACAGGTGACCGAGACGGCGGCAAAGCATTTCGCCACCGAAAGCGACCTTGTGCTCGTGGCCTTTCGGGCGGGTGACCTCGGCGCCGATCTGCGCTGGGAACCCTCGCGTGGCGGCGCGCTCTTTCCCCATCTTTACCGGCCCCTTTCGATCTCGGAGGTCGTCTGGGACAAGTCCCTGCCGCTTGGGGCCACCGGGCATATCTTCCCTGAGGGCATGCTGTGAATCTCATCGAACGCGCCGGTCTTTGTGCGTTGCATCAATTCGATCCTGAGGTCGCACACGGCCTGTCGATCCGCGCGCTTTCCGCTGGCCTCGTACCGCTGCCCGGCGTCTATCAAAGCCCGAGGCTGAAAACCCGCATCGCCGGGCTCGACCTGCTGAATCCGGTCGGACTTGCGGCAGGCTACGACAAGAATGCCGAAGCGGTTACGCCGCTCTCCCGCGCGGGTTTCGGCTTCGTCGAGGTCGGTGCGGCGACCCCTCTGCCGCAGCCCGGCAATCCGAAACCCCGCCTTTTCCGCCTGACCGAAGACCGCGCCGTCATCAATCGCTTCGGCTTCAACAATCAAGGTGCCGAGGCGATCGCCGCGCGGCTTGCCGGGGCCAAGCGCCATGTGCCGGTGGGCCTCAACCTCGGGGCCAACAAGACATCGGCCGACCGCGCCGCCGATTTCGCGAAGGTGCTGGCGACCTGCGGGCCGCATGTCGACTTCGCCACCGTCAACGTCTCCTCGCCCAATACTGAGAAACTGCGCGATCTTCAGGGCAAGGCGGCATTGTCCGCGCTGCTCGCGGGCGTGATCGCCACCCGCGATGGCCTGCCCCGCCGCATTCCGGTCTTCCTCAAGATCGCCCCCGATCTGAACGAGGCTGAACTGGCCGACGTGGCCGAGGTTGCCCTGACCTCCGGCATCGACGCGGTGATTGCCACCAACACCACGCTGTCACGCGACGGGCTGAGAAGCCGACACCGGGACGAGGCTGGCGGCCTGTCCGGCGCGCCGCTCTTTGAAAAATCCACACGCATCCTCGCGCGGCTTTCCCAGTTGACAGAGGGCAAGCTGCCGCTCATCGGCGTTGGAGGGATATTCTCGCCCGATGACGCGTATCAGAAGATCCGCGCCGGTGCTTCGGCCGTACAGATTTACTCAGCAATGGTCTATCAGGGTCTGTCGCTGGTCACCGAGATCGCCAGGGGCCTTGATGCGCTTCTCGCCCGCGATGGTTTCGCGACGGTGGCCGAGGCCGTCGGCACCGGACGAAAGGACTGGCTATGACAGAGATCTGGCACAATCCCCGTTGCTCCAAATCCCGCCAGACACTGGCGCTCCTGGAAGAACGCGGAATCGCCCCGACGATCCGCCTTTATCAGCAGGACGCACCAACCGAGACTGAAATCCGTGCCGCGCTTGCCGCGCTCAACATCCCCGCCATCGCCCTGATGCGCTCGGGCGATGCGCTCTTCAAGGAACTCGGCCTGACCAAAGACATGGAAGATGACCGCCTGATCACCGCCATGGCTGCGCATCCCGCGCTGATCGAACGGCCCGTCGTCCTGCATGAAGGCCGCGCCGCCCTCGGCCGCCCGCCGGAATCGGTGCTCGACCTCTTCTGATCTTCTTCTGTTCGGAAATACATCGAGGGGTCGTCCTTTGGTGCGCCATTGGTTTGAGAACCAATGGACGACGGGCAGCGCCCCCGGCACTCAGGCCGCCACCTCTTCCGCCCGCCGGTAGCGCAGGGCCATCGTCACCCCCCGCGCCACGTTAAGCACCATGAGTGCGGCCCAGAGCCCGTGATTGCCGAAGGCGTCGGGCAGGGTCATCAGGGCCACGACATAGATCGCGACGGAAACCAGCATCGCATTGCGCATCTCGCGGCTGAGCGTGGCGCCGATGAAGATGCCGTCGAACATCCAGCTCGCAACGCCGATGACGGGGGCAAGCGCCACCCAGATCAGGTAACCCCGCGCAGTGGCGCGTACATCCGGCTCGGTCGTCATCAGGTCGATCAGCAAAGGCCCTGCGATCCAGAAGAAGAGGCCAAGCGCCACCGCTCCGCCCACGCCCCACTGGCTGGTCACAACCGACGCGCGGCGCACGGTATAGGCCGACCGCGCGCCGACCGCCTGCCCTACGAGCGATTCCGCAGCAAAGGCGAACCCGTCGAGCCCGAAGGCCGTGATCTCGAGAAACTGCAACAGGACCTGATTGGCAGCCAGCGTCACATCCCCGAAATGCGCGCCCCAGAATACAAAAGTGGTGAAGGAGGCCTGCAGAACGACCGAGCGGATCATGATATCGCCGTTGACCTTCATCATCCGCACGATACGGACCCGGTCAAAGACCCGTGCCCAGTCGCACCATTGTCCGCCAGCAAAGGCCGGACGGCAGAGCCAGAGGCCAAGGGCAAGGCCGCTCCATTCCGCAATCAGCGTGGCGATGGCCACACCTTCCACCCCCCAGCCAAAGCCGAGGACGAAGACAAAATCGAGCCCGATATTCAGCCCGTTCATCCAGAGTTGCAGGACCAATACGCTGCGCGTCCGTTCGACCGCGATCAGCCAGCCTGTTACGGCATAAAGCGCGATGGTTGCCGGGGCGCCCCAGATGCGGATCGCGAGATACCCGCGCGTCAGCGCCTCCACCTCGTCCGAGGCGGGCGCCAGCCAGAAAGCGGCACGGAAGAGCAGCACCTGAGAGAGAATAAAGACGATACCGGCCGCGGCTCCAATCATCAGCGCCCGCATCAGGATCGCGCCGGTTTCAGCGGGGTCCTTTGCGCCATGGGACTGAGCGACAAGGCCCGAAGTCCCCATCCTGAGGAATCCGAAGATCCAGTAGATCGAGGCCAGAACCACCGCGCCCACACCCACCGCACCGATTGGCGCGGCCGCGCCCATCTGGCCGACAACGCCGGTATCGACCGCACCCAGAAGCGGCACAGTGGCATTCGACAATACGATGGGCAGCGCGATCTTCAGAACGCGACGGTGGGTGATTTCAGCCATCCGAACGGTCAGGCATCAGGAAATGCCCCGTTCCTTGCGCGAAAAGCCGCGACCGGTTGTCCTGCCAGGCTTCGACATGCACGCTGGCATAACGCCGCCCCGACCGGTTGACCCGCGCCCGCGCATAAGCGTCGCGCGGCAGGCCGGTGCGCAGATAATCGACGGTGAAGTCGATGGTCTTTGGCAGGCGCGGCAGATGGTCCGGGTCGAGCGTCTTCGGATCGAGCCGCCCGCTTTCCATCTCTTCCCAGATCAGCGACCACGAAAGCTCGATGATCGCCGCCACCTCAAGGAAAGCCGCCGTCACGCCGCCATGGATCGCGGGTAGCATGGGATTGCCGATGAGCTTGTCATCAAAGGGCAGGACAGCCGTCAGTTCATCACCGCGCCGTTCGAACTCGATGCCAAGGAACTGGATATAGGGAACGCCATGCACGATGGCCTTCAGGGCCGCATCGCGGCGTTCCTTGACGACCTGAACCGGCTCGGGCTTGGCGCGCTTCGTCATGCGCTTCCCTCCCTCTTCGGTGTGGGTGCCCGTTCCAGCGTGAAGGCCCCGGTTGCGGTTGCCACCGGCAGCGACATATCCGCGTCATGCGCTGTCGCGCGGACGAAGGCGACAGAGCGGGTGACGTGATAGCACTCGGCCCGCGCCGTGATCCGGTCGCCGGGCTTGGCTGGCCGCATGTAATCAATTCTAAGATCAATCGTCGCCGTCCCGATCACCCCGGTCGGGTGGCTCATCACCGCCGCACCGCCGCAGGTATCCATCAGGGCAGACACCGCGCCGCCATGGATGACACCCGTCTGCGGATCGCCGACGAATCGCGCATCATAGGGCATGGAGATCACCGCCACCCCGTCTTCGAGGCTGTCGAGCACCATTCCAAGCGCCCGGCTATGCGGGATCGCCTCGATGAACTGACGCGCGGCGGCGGTTTTTCTGCTTTCCATGGCCCGGATCCTTTCGGCCCGAGTTATTGGCCCTTGCCAAACCAGCCGCAAGTGGTATCTTCTGCAATTGAGAATAATTCTCAATTGCAGAGCATCATGCACAATACCGACCTGACCACCCCCACCCTGCCCGGAATTGGACTGACCCGGTTAGGCCCATTCCGCCCACGTCGTCTGCTATTGGTCGCAGCCCTTGTGGCGCTCGCGCTTGCACCCGGGGAACTGGGCGAGTTGACGCGCGGGCTGATGCAGGACGCGTTCGTGCAGGTCTCGGCCTTTGTCGCGGCAACGCTTCTTTTGTTTTACGGGCTCGAGAAACTCTTCCGCTTCGATATGGGCCTTGCCATGGGCAAGGCGCGTGGCATGCAGGTGCCGATTGCCGCCCTTCTTGGCGCGACACCCGGCTGCGGCGGCGCTGTCGTCGTGGTGGCGGCGTATGCCTCGGGCAAGGTTTCGTTCGGCGCGGTCGTGGCCACGCTGACCGCAACGATGGGAGACGCGGCCTTTCTCCTGATCGCGACCCGACCCGACGCGGCGCTGGTCCTGCTGCCCGTGCAGTTCGGCGCCGGCATCCTGACCGGCTGGCTCATCGACCGCTTCGTCGTGACCGACTATCGTCCGCAGGGCGGCGCCTGCGACATCGCCCCACGGATCGGCAAGACGCGCCTTCGCGACTACGCCTATCTTGCCGCTGCCATTCCCGGCCTGATCGTGGGGGCCGCACAGATCGGTGCGATTGAAATCAACCATGTCCTCGGCATACCTGTGACATGGTTCGCACTGGCGGGCGTCTTCACCGGCCTCGCGATCTGGGCCGCCTCACCCGTGAACGCGATGACGAATGCCTCGGACGGGCCGGTCACGCGGATGGCCGAGGAAACCTCCTTCATCTCGGTCTGGGTGATTATCGCCTATCTCGCCTATGACTACGCGGCCGCATATGCCGGGCTCGACCTGAAGGCGATGTTCGCCTCAATCGCGCCGGTTCTGCCGCTGATCGCCGCCGCTATCGGATTTGTCCCCGGCTGCGGGCCGCAGGTTCTGGTAGCAACGCTCTACATCAATGGCGCAATCCCCTTCTCGGCGCTGATGGCCAATGCGATCTCGAACGACGGCGACGCGCTCTTTCCCGCCATCGCTCTGGCCCCGAAAGCGGCGATCATGGCCACGGTATTCTCGACCATCCCTGCGCTGATCCTCGCCTACGGCTTCTACATCTTCGCGCCCGGGTTTCTGAACTGAGGTCAGGCGGCGATCGCGAGTTGTACGACGCCTCTCCTGCGGTTACCTTTTGCGCAGGAGGAGTCAGATGGCCGACGAAGAGCTCACCTTCAAGCAGATGTGCACGCGGTTCGACGTAACCCCGCGCACGCTGCGCTACTACGAATATATCGAGCTTCTGGCCCCCCGAAAGGACGGACGCGCCCGATTCTACGGTCCCCGCGAAAGCGCCCGCATGAAGCTGATCCTGCGCGGCCGCCGCTTCGGCTTCAGCCTTGAGGAAATCCGGCAATGGCTGCTTCTTTACGACCAGAAGGGCACCAAGGAGCAGTATCAGGTCTTCGTCGACCTCGCGAACCGGCAACTTGGCGAATTGCAGACTCAACGCAGCGAACTGGACCAGACGATCGGTGAACTGACCGCTTTGCGCGACACGACGGCCGAGTCGCTGAAGGGCTGAACCCCGCCCGCCGCCCCAATCCGGCGGCACGGAAATGTCGCCCGATTGGCAAAAATCCTTAGGACATTACGTCATAATTTTTGTGACGCCACGTTACAGTGACGTAAGCGTCAACTTCCCTTGTAAGGATCGAATTAACGTTCAATCTGCCCTACATGACGTTACGACAACCATGAAGGGCCCAACCGTGAGCACTGAAACCATGACCATCCGCGAAATGTGCGACGCGTACGACGTGACACCGCGCACGCTTCGCTTCTACGAATCCAAGGAACTCCTCTATCCGATACGCGAGGGGCAGAAGCGGCTTTACACGAAAAAGGATCGCGGACGCCTCACGCTGATCCTGCGCGGCAAACGCTTTGGCTTCAGCCTGGAAGAGATCCGGCAGCTTCTGGACCTCTACGATCCGCAAAGCCTGAACATGGCGCAGGTGGCCAAGACGCTCGACGTCGCCAAGCACCATCTGGCCGATATGACGCAACGGCGTGACGAACTGAACGTCGCAATTGCCGAACTCGAAGCCCATATCGAACTGGGTGAAAAACACCTCGTTAATCCGAAACCGATCAAGATCTGACACCAACGGAGAGCATTCATGCCCAGCTACACGGCGCCTACACGCGACATACAATTTGTCCTGAACGAGGTTCTGGACGTCGCGAACAGCGATGTGCCGGGCTATTCCGAACTGGAACCGGATTTTACGGCCGCCGTTCTGGAAGAATGCGGCAAGCTCAACTCTGAAGTGTTGGCGCCCCTGAATGTCGTCGGCGACAAGGAAGGCTGCCGGCTGGAAAACGGCGTCGTGCGCACGCCCACGGGCTTCAAGGCAGCCTTCGATCAGGTTCGCGAAGGCGGCTGGACCGGCCTCGACATGCCCGAAGAGTTCGGCGGCCAGAACATGCCTTACGTCATGGGCATCGCCACGCTGGAAATGTTCGCCTCGGCCAACCAGGCCTTCGCCATGTATCAGGGCCTCACCCATGGCGCTGCCTCGGCAATCCTTGTCCACGGTTCGGAAGAGCAGAAAGCGACCTACCTGCCGAAGATGGTCAATTGCGACTGGACCGGCACGATGAACCTGACCGAGCCGCATTGCGGCACCGATCTGGGTCTGATGCGGACCAAGGCCGAACCGCAGGACGATGGCAGCTATGCCATCACCGGGCAGAAGATCTTCATCTCGGCCGGCGAACACGACATGGCCGACAACATCATCCATCTGGTTCTGGCCAAGATCCCCGGCGGGCCCGAGGGCATCAAGGGCGTCAGCCTCTTCATCGTGCCGAAATTCCTGTTGAAGGAAGACGGAAGCCTGGGGGAACGCAACGCGCTCTCCTGTGGCAAGATCGAAGAAAAGATGGGCATCCACGGCAATTCGACCTGCGTCATGAACTATGACGGGGCCAAGGGTTTTCTGATCGGCGAGATGCATAAGGGTATGCGGGCCATGTTCACGATGATGAACGAGGCGCGTCTGGGCGTCGGCATGCAGGGGCTGGCGCAGGCTGAGGCCGCCTATCAGAACGCGGTCGCCTATGCCAAGGACCGGTTGCAGGGCCGCGCCGTGACAGGCGCCGAGAACCCCGACGGCCCGGCCGACCCCCTCATCGTCCATCCCGATATCCGCCGCAGCCTGATGGACCAGAAGAGTTTCACCGAAGGCGCCCGCGCCTTCATCCTCTGGGGCGCGATGCTGATCGACCAGGCGCAACGGGCAGGCGACAAGGATGCCGACGGGCTGATTTCGCTCCTGACCCCGGTCATCAAGGGCTTCCTCACCGATCGCGGCTACGACATGACCGTTCAGGCCCAGCAGGTCTATGGCGGCCATGGCTATATCGAGGAATGGGGCATGTCGCAGTACACCCGCGACGCCCGCATCGCGATGATCTACGAGGGTGCCAATGGTGTGCAGGCGCTCGATCTGGTCGGCCGCAAGCTGGCGCAGGATGGCGGCAAACACGTCATGGCCTTCTTCGACATGGTGAAGGGTTTCTGCAAGGAAAACGGCGATGTGGAGGGCATGGCCCCCTTCATCGAACCGCTGAAAGCCGCATCGAAGGACCTTCAGGCGGCAGGCATGTTCTTCATGCAGAACGGCATGAAAAACCCCAATGCAGCACTCGCAGGCTCCTATGACTTCATGCATCTCTTCGGCCATGTCTGCCTCGGCCTGATGTGGGCACGCTCGGCCAAGGTGGCGCTTGTGGCACTCGCTGGCGGCGCCTCCGACAAGGGCTTTTACGAAAACAAACTTACGACGGGGCGCTATTACATGGCCCGGCAACTGCCGATGACGGCGACCCATCTCGCGCGTATCCAGTCGGGTGCCGATGTCGTGATGACGCTGCCCGCCGACGCGTTCTAAAGTCTCGAGGAAGAGACACGCATGGACGGCTCCCGCGGCACCTCGCGGGGGTCAGACCGAACGCCACAGGACCCGAATGCCCAAACGCCTGCGCCTGACCCGACGTTTCCCGGCCGCGATGTCGAACGACGCCTATCGCACCCTGTCGCGCTTCGCGGACGAGGCCGAGATCACCACCGACGAGGCACTGACATTCCTCTTCGAGCATTTCGGATCGGTGACGCACAAGGACAACCTCACCCACCGGCTCAGGCTTTTCAAAGCCGAGCTTGAAGACCGAAAGGCATGAGCAGGATGGCGATGGCGGAATTGAGTATTTTTGCCAAGAAGAAATACAAGATGCGCCCCGGAAACGACGTCGGCCCTCAAAGCTGGGGTGCTTCTCGTCGATCCCGGAGCGACTTCTCCTTGGGCGGTCATCGGCACTCCTGCCTGTACCGCCCCACGAAACTCGCCCGATTCTGGTTAACAAATCCTTGTTCTTCTTGGCGAAAAAACTCCACGGGGGTGCGGGGGTGTGAAACCCCCGCTGGCGCAACAATCAGCAGGGGCACGGCATGACGGCAAAACTCCACTGCTTCGGCGAAAGCGGCAATGCCTATAAGGCGGCGCTGACGTTGGAACTGTCCGGCTATGACTGGGAACCAGTCTTCGTCGATTTCTTCAACGGCGCGACGCGCACGCCCGAGTTCCGCAAACTCAATGTCATGGGCGAGGTGCCGGTTTTCGAGGAAGACGGTCAGACCCTCAGCCAGTCGGGCGCGATCATGTATCATGTCGTCAGGCGGACGGGAAAACTCGGCGGCGCACCGGACGAGGCTGATGAGGTGCTGCGCTGGGTCCTGTGGGACAATCACAAGATGTCATCTCAGGCCGGGATGACCCGGTTCCTGATGAACTTCCTGCCCGAGTACAAACGCCCCAAGGATGTCATCGCCTTCATGCAGGCCCGTCTCAAGAACGCCTATGCCGCGCTCGACGCCCATCTGAAGGGCCGCGACTGGATCGTCGGCGGCGCCCCGACCATCGCCGACATCTCGGCCTGCGGCTATCTCTATTACCCCGAGCCCTTCGGTTTCGACCGCAAGGACTGGCCCGAAATCGACCGCTGGCTGGCGGGCATCTCTGCCCTGCCCGGCTGGAAACATCCCTATGACCTGATGCCCGGCAACCCCTCTGACCGGGCGGCGAACTGACCGGAGGACACCATGACCGAAGCCTATATCTACGACGCCGTGCGCAGCCCGCGCGGCAAGGGCCGCGCCGATGGCGCGCTCCATGAAGTGACCTCCGTCGCGCTTTCGGCGAAGATTCTGAACGCAGTCAAGGAACGCAACAACCTTGCGGGCCACGCGGTTGAGGACGTGATCTGGGGCAACGTAACCCAGGTCGGCGAACAGGGCGGATGCCTTGCCCGTTCGGCGGTGTTGCTGTCGGACCTCGACGAACGCATCCCCGGCCTTGCCATCAACCGCTTCTGCGCAAGCGGCATGGAGGCCGTGAACCTCGCCGCCAACCAGGTAAAGGGCGGTGCCGGGTCCGCCTATATCGCGGGTGGCGTCGAGATGATGGGCCGCGTCGCCATGGGGTCGGACGGGGCCGCGATCGCCGTCGATCCGACCTTGGCGATGAAGACCTATTTCGTGCCGCAGGGCATTTCCGCCGACATCATCGCCACCGAATACGGGTTCAGCCGCGATGACGCCGACGCGCTTGCGGTGGAGTCTCAAAATCGCGCCGCAAAGGCTTGGGAAGACAAGCGTTTCGCCAAGTCTATCGTCACGATCCGCGACCAGAATGGGCTGCCGATCCTCGACCATGACGAATACATGCGCCCCGGCACCGACATGCAGACCCTTGGCGCGCTGAAAGCCTCGTTCAAGGATATGGGCGAGGTCATGCCCGGTTTCGACAAGGTCGCGCTGATGAAATATCCGCATCTGGAGCGGATCAACCATATCCACCATGCCGGCAACTCCTCGGGCATTGTCGATGGTGCCGCCGCCGTCCTGATCGGCAACAAGGAATTCGGTGAGGCCCACGGCCTGAAACCCCGCGCCAGAATACGGGCGACGGCAAAGATCGGCACCGATCCAACCATCATGCTCACTGGCCCCGTACCGGTGACCGAGAAAATTCTGAAGGACAGCGGCATGTCGATCAGCGACATCGACCTTTTCGAGGTCAACGAGGCCTTTGCCTCGGTCGTCCTGCGCTTCATGCAGGCCTTCGACGTCGACAATTCCAAGGTCAACGTCAATGGCGGCTCCATCGCCATGGGCCACCCCCTCGGCGCGACCGGCGCGATCATCATCGGCACGCTCCTGGATGAGCTGGAGCGCAGCGGCAAAGGCACGGGCCTTGCCACGCTCTGCATCGCGAGCGGAATGGGTGCGGCCACGATCATCGAGCGGGTGTGACGATGCCCGTCATCGACAAGAGCAAGGTGCCGGTCAAGACCGGCTCCATCTATCCCCAACCCTATGCCAGCCAGATGGCGGGGCGTTCCAGCCTGCGCCTCGGCGATGCAGGCGGGCTTACGCAGTTCGGCGCGAATGAGGTGATCCTCCAGCCCGGCGCGCTGTCATCGCTGCGCCACTGGCATCACCGCGAAGATGAGTTTGTCATGGTGACCCAGGGCGAATGTGTGCTGGTGCAGGACGAAGGCGAAACCACCATGCGCCCCGGTGACTGCGCGGCCTTTCCGGCCGGCTATCCGAACGGCCATCATTTCATCAACAAGACGGACGCCGAGGCACGGTTCCTCGTCATCGGCTCCCGCATGAACCCCGAAAAAGCCACCTATTCCGATGTCGATCTGGAAGTGGAGCTGAAGGACGGCAAGGCCACCTTCACCCACAAGAACGGCACCCCCTATCAGGGAGACAGAACATGACCGATTTCACCTATGCCGTGGACGCTGACGGCGTCGCAACCATCACATGGGACGTCCCGAACAAGTCGATGAACGTGCTGAACCTCGACAGCATGGTGACGCTGGAGGGCTTCGTCGATCAGGCTCTGGCCGACGACAAGGTCAAGGGCGTGATCCTGGCCTCCGGCAAGAAGGATTTCGCCGGAGGCATGGACCTGAACGTCATCGCCAAGATGAAGGAAAGTGCCGGGGACTATCCGGCGCGGGGCCTTTTCGACGGGATCATGAAGTTCCACGGGCTGGAGCGGAAGATCGAGCTTGCGGGCATGGACTTCAAGACCAAGAAGGGCGGCAAGCCCATCGTCGCGGCCCTGCCCGGCACGGCCCTCGGCATCGGGCTCGAAATCCCGCTCTCCTGCCACCGCATCATCGCCGCCGACAACCCGAAGGCCAAGATCGGCCTGCCGGAAATCATGGTCGGCATCTTCCCCGGCGCGGGCGGCACGATGCGGCTGACGCGCAAGCTGGGCGCGATGGCGGCGGCGCCCTTCCTGCTGGAAGGCAAGCTTTCGGACCCCAAAAAAGCCAAGGCAGCGGGCATCATTGATGAGGTCGTAGCCCCGGAAGAGCTGATGAGCCGCGCCAAGGAATGGGTGCTGTCGGCAACGGATGCCGATATCGTCAAGCCGTGGGATGCCAAGGGCTACAAGATGCCGGGCGGCGCACCCTATCATCCGGCGGGCTTCATGACCTTTGTCGGCGCCTCGGCCATGGTCCATGGCAAGACGCAAGGCGTCTACCCGGCGGCAAAGGCTCTGCTGGCGGCGGTGTATGAGGGCGCTTTGGTGCCCTTCGATACCGCGCTGAAGATCGAGGCGCGCTGGTTCACCAATGTGTTGATGAACCCCTCGTCGGCGGCGATGATCCGCAGCCTCTTCATCAACAAGGAGGCGCTGGAAAAAGGTGCGAACCGGCCCAAGGTCGAGGATCAGACGGTGAAGAAAGTCGGCGTGCTCGGTGCGGGCATGATGGGCGCGGGCATCGCCTATGTCTCGGCCAACGCGGGCATCGAGGTTGTGCTGATCGACGCGGCTCAAGATGCGGCCGACCGGGGCAAGGCCCATGCCGAGGGTATTCTCGACAAGGGCATGAAGCGCGGCAAGGTCACGGCCGAGAAGAAGGTCGAAGTGCTGGCCCGGATCAACGCCACGACCGACTATGCAGCCCTTGAGAGCTGCGACCTGATCGTCGAGGCGGTGTTCGAGGATATGGGCGTCAAGGCCGACGTGACAGCGAAGGCCGAAGCCGTCATCCCGGCGGGCGCGATCTTTGCCACCAACACTTCGACCCTGCCGATCTCGGACCTCGCCAAGGCATCGAAGCGGCCCGAGCAGTTCATCGGCATCCACTTCTTCTCGCCTGTCGACAAGATGATGCTGGTGGAGATCATTAAGGGCAAAGAGACCGGCGACGTTGCCGTGGCCAAGGCGCTCGACTTCGTACGTCAGATCCGCAAGACCCCGATCGTCGTCAACGACGCGCGGTTCTTCTACGCCAACCGCTGCATCATTCCCTACATCAACGAGGGCATCCGCATGGTGGCCGAGGGCGTCGAACCGGCGCTTATCGAGAATTCCGCGAAACTCCTCGGCTTCCCGCTCGGGCCGCTGCAACTGGTTGACGAAACCTCCATCGACCTTGGCGTGAAGATCGCCAAGGCGACGAAGGCCGCGATGGGTGACGCGTACCCTGACAGCGCCGTGGATGAGGTGCTGTTCGCCATGGCCGACAAGGGCCGCCTGGGGCGCAAATCCAGTTCGGGTTTCTACGCCTATGACGAAAAGGGCAGCCGTCAGGGGCTGTGGCAAGAGCTGGGCGCGGTCTGGCCGGTGGCCGACACGCAGCCCGATCTGCACGAGGTCCAACACCGGCTGATGATGGCGCAGGTGCTGGAAGCGGTCAGGGCGCTGGAAGAGGGGGTTCTCGAAGACATCCGCGAAGGCGATGTCGGCGCGATCCTCGGCTGGGGCTTCGCGCCATGGTCGGGTGGGCCGTTTGCCTGGCTCGACATTATCGGGGCCGAACAGGCTGTAGCGATCTGCGGCGGGCTGGAGAACCGTTACGGCGCACGCTTTGCGGCACCGAAGCTCCTCCGCGACCTCGCCGCGAAAGGCGAGACTTTCTACGGTCGCTTCACGCACACCGCCAAGGCGGCCTGACCCTCGGGCGGGGGGGCCGGTCCCCCCGCCTGCCCAACCGGCGGCGGCGAGCGCGCGCCAATCGCGCACAGTTCGACCGCCGCCGAAGCATCCCCCGATAATAACGAAGTACGAAGGGCTTGCGGCCCCACGGGCGGCATGCAAGCTGCGACGCAGGGGGTGCCATGGCTTTTCCGATTCACGAACTGGCGGCGCTTGGCACCGCGACCTGCTGGGCGACAACCGGCATTCTTGCCTCGGATGCCGTCCGGGCGCTCGGCCCGTTTTACTTCAATCTGATCCGTCAGGGTCTGGTGGCTCTGCTTCTGGCGATAATCGTCCTGGCCTCAGGCGCGATGACACTGCCCGACTGGCACGGGATCGCGGTGCTGGCGCTGTCGGGCGCTGTCGGCATTCTGCTCGGTGATACATTCAACTTCGCTGCGGTCGGCCGGCTCGGACCACGACGCGCGGGCGCGATCTATGCGCTGAACGCCCCGATGGCCGCCGTGCTCGCATGGCTGGTCCTTGGCGAACGGCTTGGCTGGCAGGCGGCGCTTGGCATCGGCATCACTGTGGCGGGTGTCGCGCTGGCGATCATGGGGCGTCCACCCCAGACCGCGCACCGGTTCGAGCAGATGAGCGGCCGGCTGCGAGCGGGTCTGCTCTTCGGCCTTCTGGCGGCACTCGGGCAAGCGATCGGGGCGCTGATCGCCCGGCCCTACATGCAGGGCGGGCTTGACCCCTATGTGGGTTCGCTGATCCGGGTCGGCGCCTCGGGTCTCGCCATGGGGATCGTTGCCACCCTGCCCCTTGCGCCTCCTCGCCCAAGGTCGATCAGCCGGTCAACGCTCGTGCTGACAGCGCTGACGGCGGTGATCGGGCTTCTTCTGGGCATGACCTTGTTCCTTTACGCCTTGCAAGGCGCGCAGACCGGTATCATCGCAACACTTTCAGCAACGTCACCGGTGATCATCCTGCCGCTTCTCTGGCTCAGGACCGGACAGCGGCCAAGCGCCAAAAGCTGGGCAGGCGCAGCCCTGGCGGTGGCAGGGCTGGCGCTGATCTTCACGAGATAGGCGCACCTAGCCGGGGTCGAAGCGATAGCCAAACCGCTCAATGTCAGCGGCGCAAACTTGCGCGACCGTTTCGGCATCGTCAGCCGAATAAAGCGGCCGCCAGTCGCGCGGTCGATCCGATGCATTCTCGACGGCGAGCGGTGCGAGCCGGAAGCCGAGATGGGCCTCGAACGGTATCACGTCTTCGTCGAAATGCTCCAGCCGGATAAAGAGGTCACAACGCTCGTCCCCTCCGGAGGTTTTCACATAACTTCCATAGGGATGTAAGGCAAAGCTCGTGCAGGTTACGGGCGCGTTCAGGAAGTCACTGAACTCCGTTTCCTTCGCCAGCGTCACGGCGGGATGGGCGAAGCTCTGGGCGCGCAGCCAGTGGTAATAACTGACCATCCGGTTCCAGGGATTGCGCACCATGGTCACGGTGAAAAACGAACCAATTTCTTCGTCCGTGGCAAGGCCGCGAATATCGGCAAGCGTCGAATGCTTCCAGAGCCGCCCGGTGGTCTCAACCCCGTTCAGCCGCCCTTTCCGCGCCTTCGCCTTGGGCGTGTCGCCGACGAAGATATCGTCGCGTTTCGCCCGCGCCTCCAACGCCAGCGTCAGCGCCGTTCCCCCGGTCTTGGGGATATGGATGAAGATATAGCGGCGCCCGCGCGACAGGATCATTCAGGCGAATTTATCTCCCGCGAAGCGCGATGATAAGCCCTGCCGCAAAGATCATGACGATCCCCCAGACCGCCGTCGGGGCCAGTACATCGCCCCAGATCACATAGGCCCAAAAGGCCGAGGCGGGCAGGATCACGTATTCGAAGATCGCAACCCGGCTGGCCTCGGCAACCTGATAGGCCTTGATCATCATGCCCACCCCAAGAAGCGAGCCCGCCGCCTGCACGAAGGTCCAGAAAAGGAAGGTCGATGTGGGCCAAACCGCGCCGCGCAGGATGAACCCGTCGGCCCCCGCAGGCACGTCCTGCGGCCAGAGGGCGAAGACGCCCATGCCAATCAGGCCGAAAATGCCCAGCATCGCGAAGAACCCCATCAGCAGCGTTTCCGCCGTCTCGCCCGCGCACCATTGCCGCGTTGCGATATTGCCAAGCGCATAGAGCGCGCCTGCGCCGATGGGCAGGATCGTGAGCGGGCTCAGGATCGTCCCCTGCCCCGGTCCCAGAACAAGGATCGCGCCGCAAAAGCCCAAGACTACACCGAAAATCCGGAACGGGCCGAGTGACTGACCGAAGGCAAAGCGGGAAATCAGCAGGGTGAAGATGGGTGCCGTGAAAAGCCCGGCCGCGACGGTCGCCACTGGCAGGAATGCCAAACATCCGAAATAGACGATCATCGCCGTACCATGCAGCGCGCTCCGGCCCGCCACGGCCGCCCAGTTGCGCGGGCGAAGCCGCCAGCCCATGACCGCCGCGACCGCACCGAGGATAACGAAACCGAAAGCCGTCCGCGTCGCGAAGAACTGCCAGAGCCCGGCATCGCGCGCGATAAGCTGCACGTAATTGTCGGTAAATCCGATCGCCATGGCGTAACCAAGGATCAGAAAGGCCGCCAGGATCGTCGCATTCACCGCTCTCGGCTCAGCTTCTGTCGTCATATCGCCACCAAATGTCGAATCCCGGTATCCTTGAAGCCGTTGCAATGGCAATAATCGCGCCGGTTAGCGACATCTTCGGTCGGGGAGGACTGGTATGGGTTGGATGGCGGATGAAACCGGACTGGGTCGGAATGCGGCGAATTTCGTGCCTCTGACGCCCCTCTCGTTTCTGGCGCGCGCAGGCGATGTCTTTGCCGATCACACCGCCGTGGTCTATCGCGGCACGCGCCGCAGCTATAGCGAATACCGCGCCCGGGTCAGCCGCCTTGCCTCTGCCCTCATGGCGCGCGGCGTGCAGCCGGGCGATGTTGTGGCGACGCTCCTTCCGAATATCCCGGCGCAGGCCGAGGCTGCCTTCGGAATTCCTGCCGCAGGCGCCGTACTGAACACGATCAACACAAGGCTCGATACCGATACGGTCGCCTATATCTTCGGCCATGGTCAGGCGAAAATCGCGCTGGTGGATACCGCGCTTCTGCCGCTGGCCGAGGCAGCAATTGCCGAAATGGGCGGGCGAGGGCCCGAGATCATCGAGGTCGCCGACCGCGAGGCGGGCTTTGCCCCGTCCGGCCGCTACACCGAATACGAGGCGCTGTTGAAACAGGGCGACCCCGACGCAGAATGGATCATGCCGCAGGACGAATGGGAAAGCCTGTCGCTCAACTACACTTCCGGCACCACGGGCCGTCCGAAGGGTGTCGTCTATCACCATCGCGGCGCCTATCTGCTCGCGATGGGGACTGCCGTGACATGGGCCGTTGGCATAAGGCCGGTCTACCTGACCATCGTGCCCCTGTTCCACTGCAATGGCTGGTGCCACACTTGGATGATGCCCGCCGTCGGCGGCACGCTCGTCTGCTGCCGCGACGTGACCGCAAAGAACATCTACGACGCCATCGCCGATGAGGGCGTGACCCATATGGGCGGCGCGCCGATCGTGCTGAACTCGATCATCAATGCCAAGGACGCCGACCGCCGACCCTTCGACCACGTTGTCGAGGTCTATACCGCCGGCGCCCCGCCCCCCGCCGCGACCTTGGCCGCCATCGAGCCCCTCGGCTTCCGCGTCACGCAGGTCTACGGGCTGACCGAAACCTACGGCCATGTCACCGAATGCCTATGGCACGACCGCTGGGACGGGCTGGCGCAGGGCGAACGCGCGTCGATCAAGGCCCGCACCGGGGTCTTGATGCCCTTCATGGAGGACATCACGGTCCACGACGAAACCGGCAATCCGGTGCCCCGCGACGGCAAGACCGTGGGCGAGATTGCCATTCGCGGCAATTCGGTCATGAAAGGCTATTACAAGAACCCCGAGGCCACGGCCGAGGCATTCAAGGGCGGGTTCTTCCGATCCGGCGACATCGCCTTCCAGCACGAGGACGGCTATATCAAGATCACCGACCGCGCCAAGGACATCATCATCTCGGGCGGCGAGAACGTATCCTCGGTCGAGGTCGAGGGCGCGCTGATGCACCATCCGGCAGTCTCGCTTTGCTCTGTCGTGGCCAAGCCGGATGACAAATGGGGCGAGGTGCCCTGCGCCTTTGTCGAGCTGAAAGAGGGCCGGACGGCGGATGAGGCGGAGCTTATCGCCTTTGCCCGCGAGCGGCTGGCAGGGTTCAAGACGCCCAAGCGGGTGGTCTTCTGTGAACTCCCGAAGACCTCGACCGGCAAGGTGCAGAAATTCGAACTGAGAGCGCGGGCCAAGGAGCTTTGATCTGTCCGTCCGCGCGACCGGGCAATTGGTTCAAAGGAACGGCCTGTCCGCCAATCGTCCAGGTCCGCTTTTCGGAACGGAGCGGGCTACTGCTGCGACTTCACAAATGTCGGCTTAGCGCATCAAACCATTCTGCTGAATTGCGCTGCCAGAATGCCAGACGTCAGCACCCTCTGGACGGATTTAGGGGGGTGAGCAACGAAGGGCTTCTGGTTCATCGAAGCCAGCATGGGCGATGATGAACAAGACATCCGGAACATCGGAGAACGCCGCGGACAAGCTGGCAAGGGGCATCAAGCGGAAGGCATGACAGTACTACTCGACCGACGAGAAGATCGGAATCGTTCTGGCAAGCCTTCGGCACGAGGAGACTATTTCAGTACTGTGCTGGGGCGACGGCTTTGCCGGGAGCCGGTACTATTCCTGATCGAAGAAGCTACGATTTGTCGGCCATGAACCCGGCATAACTCGGGTCAATACGACGCTTGGGGTGCTCGGTTTAGCGATCAGTTTATTGTTTTCCTGCGAATACCGGGGGCAATTCTCGTTTCAGGCAATCAATGAAAGCTTCAAACGCGGGTAGAAGGCCCTGTCGGGATGGCATCAGCAGGCTGATTTGCGGACAACCCGCTGTCCAGCTTGGCAACACCCGGACGAGAGTTCCAGCATCGACCTCTGGCAGGCAGACATAAGACGGCAAGGCAGCAATTCCCAAGGAAGATATCGCAGCGCGCTTGAGCGTGGTCATGTCGTCGCTGGCCAATCGAACGTGACAGGGCACCGAAGCGCTTTGCCCGTTCACATCGGCAAGCAGCCACTGATGCGCCTCCGCCGGGCGCCCGAGGACAAGGGCCGGATGATTGGTCAGGCAGGAAGGCTCATCAGACGATGGCAGGTTTTCGAGATACCTGGGTGAACAGAACAGGTGCCATTCCAGCTTCGCAAGCTTCACCTGGATGAGACTTGAATCGGGCAGCGTGTCCATATGCCCACGGATCGCCACGTCGATCCCGTCCTTCACCAAATCCTCCATCCGGTTCGATGCCCGCTGCACAACGTCCACCTTTGGATTGTCCTGCAGAAATCGCGGTATGATCCGGTCGAGGGCAAACTGTGCCATGCCGACGGAACAGGATACTGTAACGACACCTTCGATCCTGTTGGTCTTGCGGCGAACAGCTGTTTCGGCGGCTTCGAACCCGGTTATTGCGGTCTGCGTCTGGCGATAGAACTCCTCACCGATATCCGTGGTGGTCACGACGCGCGAGGTTCGCTGCAGAAGGCGGACCCCCAGATGTTCTTCGAGTTGCCGGACCCGTCGGCTCAACCGCGACTTCGGGATCTGCAATGCTCGGGAGGCGGCTGAGAAGCCACCCTTCTCGACGACCTGAACAAAATAGAAAGCGTCGTTCAGATCCATGCGCGCCTCTCTTATTGTTCTAAAATTAGAACGGTTGGTTCCGATATTGACCGATTTTCGTTCAATTGTCTCGCTCGTATCGTCAATGGGACTGAAGCGAGAATGAAGATGAACACCAAACGCATCGATACAATTGCCGGAGTGCCGTGTGAGACCTATGCCGCAAGCGGCGGCAGGGCAGTCATGAAGGGCGAAGGTTTTTCGGCCAAAAGCTACCGGCACTCCGATTTCGGGGGGCTGATGGACCCGCTGATCATGGTGGATCATTTCATCATGACTGAACCCACGTTCGGGACGCATCCCCATGCCGGGCTTTCGGCGGTCACGGTCATGTTCCAGGACAGCGAAGGTGCTTTCCGCAATCGCGACTCTTTGGGCAACGATGTCGATCTGGCGCCCGGCGATCTCTACTGTTTCAAGGCCGCGCGCGGCGCGGTTCACAACGAAGAGCCACGCCCCGGGGCCAGGACGCATGCGCTGCAGGTTTTCGTGGGATTGCCCGCCGAGAAGAGGTACGACGCGCCTGCGGCATTCCACATCCGTGCAGAGGATATTCCTCTTCTACCGGGCGAACGGTCCACGGCTCGACTGGTTTTGGGCGACAGCAACGGCGTTAGAGGCCCAGCTGTGCCCGACGTCCTGCTGACGCTCTTGGACATCGACATTCAGGCCGGGGGCCGGTTTCTGCACCAAGGCGCCGGCGACCAACACGCCTGGATTCTCTCTATCACAGGGGCGCCGACCGTCACATGGAACCGGTCTTCAACCGTTCTGCCGAGCGGCTCGGCCATCGCCTTTGGAGGCGCGGCGGACATCACAATGTCGGCGGACCACGCGGCGCATGTCGTTCTTTTCCGGGGAAAGCCGCTGCGTGACGCATTCATCCAGAGAGGCCCCTTCGCGATGGGCAGCGAGGCCGAGATCGACGCGGTCGAGGCCGCCTATCGCGCCGGTCGGCTTGGATCAATCGACTGAAAACCATCCACCACAACCGACCACCGACCCTGAAAGGAGACGACCATGAAACCCGCAGGTATCCCGATCTTTCTTGCTCATACCGCAATCATAGGCCTTGCGGTCATCGGTCTTTCCACACCCGGAAAGGCCGGATCGGAGCGCGGCCACAATCCCGCCAACACCATCTCATCCGAGCCCGATCACCCCGACAGTTTCCGTCACTTCGCGCCGGAGCTCCCGGCGATGAAGGCGCGAGTTCCGGCGGTCAATACCGAATTCGGACTGCATGTCAGCGAGATCGAGCCCGGCCTCTTCTTCCTCACCGACTTCATCTACCAATCCGCGTTTCTGGTGACCGATGAGGGCATCGTCGTCTTCGATGCGCCGCCGAGCTTTGGCGAGCGGCACCGGATGGCGATCGAGATGTCGGCGCCGGGTATACCGATCACCCATTTCATCCTCAGCCACAAACATGCCGATCACAATGGCGGCGGGCATGCTTTTGCCGATATCGAAGGACTGACCGTCATCGGCGCGCAGGCAACCGCCGACAGCCTTGCGGCCAATCCGCTGCGCGGCGTTCTCACGCCGACAGAGACATTCGAGGATGCGCTGTCGCTGTCTGTCGGTGGTGTGCCCGTCGAGTTGCAGACCGCCAATTTCCACGCCAACGACACTGATGTGATGATCCATCTGCCCCAGCAGAAGTTCCTCATGGCGATTGACACCATTACTCCGGGCGAAGCGCCTTTCATGAACTTCGGTGCGACCAGCAACCTTGAGGGCTACCTGACCAACTTCGAAACTTTTCTGTCCTATGATTTCGAGCACTTCCTGTCGGGTCATGTTTCGGTCTTGGGCAACCGCCAGGATGTCGAGACAGCGCGCGACTATGCCTTTGACGTTCGGGACACCGTCTACGGTCTGTGGCCCGATTTCCTCGACCGCTTCAATGCGAAAATGGAACTGACCGGGTTTGCAAACGGCAATCTCGCCTATCGCATGACGATGGAAGAGGTCCGCGATGAGTGTACCGACCAGATTATTGACCGCTGGGAAGACAAGCTTTCCGTGGTGGATCTCTGGGCCGACAGCCACTGCGAAACGGTTGTACTGCACGCGATCATGCATTGAGGGCCTGAGGGCGGGTCGCGTGAGGTGATCCGCCCGCCGGTTTCAGCCATCGACCAACGCCAGAAAGGACCTGACCGTGTCCACCTTCATCCTTTTGCTGATGCAGCTTTCTGTCATTGTCTACGCGCTCGTCGCGGGTGTCTTTCTTGCCTTTTCCGACTTCATCATGCGGTCGCTGGCCCTCACAACCGGCGATGGCGGGGTCGAAGCGATGCAGGTCATCAATCGCGAAGTCTTCCGCTGGGTGTTCATGGGGCTGTTTCTCGGTATGGCCCCCATATCGCTCGCGATCGGTGGATACGCCTGGATCTATGTGAGCGGTCCGCCGGGTCTGCTGATCCTGTCGGCGGCACTCATCTACCTTGTCGGCTGCTTCGGGGTCACGATTGTCTTCAACGTGCCGATGAACCAAGCGCTTGCGGGCATGGCATTGTCATCCGATGCAACGCGGGACTACTGGCTGCAGACCTACGTGCCGCGCTGGACCTTCTGGAACACCGTCCGCACGGTTGCGGCGACGGTGTCCGCCGCCCTCCTGCTTGCCGGTCTCTCTGGCTGACACAGACGCAAATTCAACATGCACTATCCGTCGTCGGAGTTCTCCGGAGAGCTGAGGCGGTTTTATAACGGGGGCTCTGGTTCGGTTTCTGTTTGAGTTTATGCGGCAGCGGCTTGGTGCTGCAAGCGGCGGTTTCGGATTGTCTGCTTCGGGATCTCCTCTCTCATCTTCAGGATTTTGTCACCTCGGCCGACGTAGACGTCGGCGGGCGTTAGGTTGTCCAGGATCTTGTGGTCGCGACGGTTGGTGCAGTGATCGAAGATGGTGCCGATCTGTCGTACGAGATCGCCGGGCAGGTAGTAGTTTTCCAACAGCACCCGGTTCTTCGTCGTCGTACAGAGCTTCCGGACGATGATGTAACGGCCGTAGTCGTCGAGAATGGCCGAGAGACAGAACCAACCCCAGCAGATCACCTTCAGGTAGGCGTCGATGTCAGATATGTTGATGCTCAGGAAAGCATAGGGTTCGTCCGGAAAGTTTCGGTCCTGCCGAGAGCCGCGCACCAAATACGTTTCCCGCACAGGCTAGATGTTTTCCGGTCATACCGTGGCAACGTAAAAATCTGATTCGAAATAGATTTTCGGTACTTCGAACCGAGAGCTTAGCGGTCTTGCGCAATCAATTGCTTACTTTGACTGCTGACCTCCTTGGGATTTATCGCAGCCCGGCGCGCCATTCCGCTTGGCGGTCAGATTTGCAAAGGCTATCGTCCGCTTCGCAAAGCCCCGGGGGAAGGACGATGGCCACCCAGAAACTCTATGCCGGCGTGAAGCTGCGCGAAACGCGCAACCGTCTGGGACTGACGCAAAAGGCCTTTGCCGCCAAGCTCGGCGTGTCGCTGCCCTATCTGAACCAGATGGAGAACAATCACCGCCCGGTCTCGGCCGCCGTGGTGCTGGCGCTGGCGGGCGAGTTTGGGCTTGATGTGACCGAGCTTTCCTCGGGCGATGCCGAACGGCTCGTCTCGGACATGCGCGAGGCGCTGGCCGATCCGATCTTTGCCGACAGCACACCACCGCTCGCCGATCTCAGGCTCGCTGCCTCGAACGCGCCGATGCTGGCGCGCGCCTTTCTCGAACTGCATCGCGCCTACCGGCAGACCCATGAACGGCTCGCCTCGCTCGACGAGGCACTGGGGCGCGAGGAAAGCCCCGCCCGCGCCTCGCCCTGGGAAGAGGTGCGCGACTTCTTCCATTATTGCGACAATTATATCGACGCCGTCGACCGCGCCGCCGAACGCTTTGCCGAGGCGCAGGGAAAGGGCGCCGATCCCGAAGCGCGGGCCCGCGCGGCTCTGGCCGAAAAGGGGATCGAGGTGGTGCTGTCCGATGACAGTGACATCCGTGCGGTCGCTGACCGCCGCATCACGCTTTCGACCCGGTCCACGCCCGAAACACGGCGCTTTCAGCTTCTGCACCAGCTTGCACTCGTCACCCAGAACGAGCTTCTGGAGGCGACACTGGACCTCGCCCGCTTTCAGTCGGAGGCGGCGCGCTCCATCGCCAAGATCGGGCTCGCCAACTACTACGCCGGGGCCGCCCTTCTGCCCTACCGCACCTTCCTTGAGGCGGCGGAAGAGACCCGGCACGATCTGGAGCGGCTCGCCGACCGTTTCGGTGCCTCGATTGAACAGGTCGCCCACAGGCTCTCAACGATGCAGAGGCCGGGGCTGAAGGGCATTCCCTTCTTCTTCGTCCGCGTCGATCAGGCCGGCACGATCACCAAACGCCATTCGGCGACACGCCTGCAATTCGCCCGGTTCGGCGGCGCCTGCCCGCTCTGGAACGTGCACCGTGCCTTTGAAACGCCCGGCCGCTTTCTCAGGCAACTGGCCGAGACGCCCGACGGGGTGCGCTACCTGTGCCTTGCCCGCGACGTATCGAAACCCGGCGGCTCTTTCCACGCGCCGGTCCGGCGCTATGCCATCGGGCTCGGCTGCGAGGTGAGCCACGCCAAGGGCCTCGTCTATGCCGACGATCTGGACCTGACGAATTCCCGCGCCTTCGAGCCCATCGGTATTTCCTGCCGCATCTGCGAAAGGAAGGATTGCCACCAGCGCTCGGTTCCGCCGCTGGAACGCAGGCTGCGCGTCAATCCCGACCGGCGCGGGCTGTTGCCCTACGAAATCGACTGAAACGCAAAGGACGCCGTATATGGACCTCACCGGAAACCGCATCATCGCCGCCCCCCGCGCCACGGTCTGGGCGCGGCTCAACGATGCCGAAACACTGAAAGCTGCCATTCCCGGCTGCACCGAACTGACTGGCTCACCAGAAGAGGGGTTCAGCGCAACCGTCGTGCAGAAGGTCGGCCCGGTTAAGGCGACCTTCAAGGGCAGCGTCACGCTGTCGGACATCGTTGCGGGCGAAAGCTACACGATCACCGGCGAAGGCTCGGGCGGTGTCGCGGGATTTGCCAAGGGCGCAGCGAAGGTGCGGCTCGCGGATGTCCCGGAGGGCACCGACCTCGTCTATGAGGTCGAGGCCCGGGTCGGCGGCAAGATCGCCCAGCTCGGCGCCCGCCTGATCGACGGTTTCGCCCGCAAGATGGCTGACCAGTTCTTCACCCGCTTTCAGGAAGCCGTGGAACCGCCGACGGAATAGGCCCTTGCCCCAAAACGTGGGACCGGAAGGATTTTGAACCAAAATCCTTCCGGCAGGCGTGAAAAGTTTTGACCAAAACTTTTCGCGCCCCGCCCTGATTATCCGGTACCCCGTTGTCAGACCGCCGCCAGCATCCGCGCGATCTCATCCTTCAAATGGGCGCGTTTCTTGCGCATCTCGGTTTCGACCATTTCCGCCACCGGCTCCACCCCGGTCTCGGCCCGGTGCACATCGCGATTGACCGCATGGTATTCCTCGGCCAGCCGGGCGAAATGCGCATTCGAGACCTTCAGCTCGTGGATCTTTTCAGCTTCGGCGGGAAACTCTTCATGCAGTTCATGCGGGGTATTCGACATCATCGCGCTCCATATTGACGTTCCCCCGATTTATGGAAGGTCGCCACACCGCAAACCTTGACCTCGGTCAAACCGGCCTACCCTGTCGACGCGAATGACATGAAAAGCGCCGGCAACGCGCTTGCGCTCGCGGGCCCAAGCGCCCAAGTTCGCCGCGAGATTCCCATGGCGGTGACGACCCGTATGATCCTGCTCGAACATGGCCCGGACGGCGCGCCCGCGCTCTTCGACCGCCCCCGGCGGCTGATCCGTGCTGACGGGCCGGGGGAGGTCGCACCCGCGCTTGCCGCGCTCGACAGGGCGCAGGCCGACGGGCTTTGGATCGCAGGTTTCGCATCCTACGAGCTTGGCTATGCGCTCGAACCGCGCCTTGAGGCCCTGATGCCTGAGGGGCGCCGCGTGCCGCTTCTGGCCTTTGGCATTTACGATGTGCCCGACAACGCCGACGGCGTGCTCGCAGAGGCTGCCGCCGAGTCTGGTGCGGCGCGCCTCAGCCGCCCCGACCCGGTCTGGAGCGCCACAGATCACGGCGCGGCGCTGTCGCGCATCCATGACTATATCGGCGCAGGGGACATCTATCAGGCGAACCTGACGATGCAGATGCGGGCCATGCGGTCCGGCAGCGCACTTGGTCTTTACGGCGCGCTCGCCGCGCGCCAGCCGGTTCGGCACGGCGCCTTCGTGGCGCTTGACGATCTGCCGGTCCTCGTCTCGCGCTCGCCCGAGCTTTTCTTTGCGACCGACGCCACGGGCCGGATCGAGACCCGGCCGATGAAGGGCACCGCACCCCGCGCCTCCAACCCAGCCCATGATGCGGCGCTGAAGATGGAGCTTCAGCAAAGCCTTAAGAACCGCGCCGAAAACCTTATGATCGTTGATCTTTTACGCAACGATATCTCTCGCATCTGCGAAATCGGCTCGGTCCGGGTGCCCGAGCTTTACGCCATCGAAAGCTATGCCACCGTGCATCAGATGGTCAGCCGCGTGACCGGCCAGTTGCAACCCGGCACAGAACCCTCGGCCCTCTTCCGCGCGCTCTTTCCCTGCGGCTCGATCACCGGCGCGCCGAAAATCCGTGCGATGGAGATCATCCGCGACCTCGAATCCGGCCCGCGCGGCGCCTATTGTGGGGCGATCGGCTGGATGGGGCCGGATGGCGCATCCAGCTTCAATGTCGCGATCCGCACCTTGACACTTTACGGCGAGACGGAAGTGGAGTTCGGTGTGGGCGGGGGCATCGTAGCCGATTCCACTGCGGCGGGCGAATATGAGGAGGCGCTGTGGAAAGCCCGATTTGCCGAGCTGATACAAGACTGATCGAAACCTTTGGCTGGGATGGCGACTGCTTTTCCTGGCTTAACGCCCATCTGGCCCGCGCCCGTGCCTCCGCTGCCGTGCTGGGCTTCATCTGGGACCAGACCGCCATCGACGCGGCGCTTGCCACCGTGACCGGCACAAAGCCGCTCCGTGTGCGGCTGACCGTCGGCCGTGCAGGCGATGCCGAGGTCACGACGAGCCTTCTGACCCCAAACCCGCCGGAATGGCGGGTGATCCTGTCCGCTGAAAAGCTCGACCCCAACGCTCCCCTGCTCGCATTCAAGACAACCGAACGCGCGCTCTATGACCAGACCCGGGCCAACTTGCCCACCGGAATCGACGAGGCGCTTTTCCTCAACACCCGTGGCGAGGCCGCAGAAGGCACGATCACCAATCTCTTTGCCGATTTCGGCAACGGCCTTGTGACGCCGCCGCTCACCTCCGGCTGCCTTCCGGGCATCCTCCGCGCCGAACTGATCCATGAGGGCCGCGTCCGCGAAAAGGTCATCCGCGCCAAGGACCTGCCCCGCGCGCGCCGCCTGTTCATGGGCAACGCGCTGCGCGGCCTCATCCCCGCCCGGCTGGTGCCCGTCGCCTGATCCGCTGATCTCTTCTGTTTGCAGATACTCCGGGAGGGTCCGGGAGGGCAGCGCCCTCCCGGCGGATCGGCCCGCCGAAAGCGGGACGAAACAAGGTGCAACGTCTCCTAAAGCGCCCGCAACAGCGTCAGTGATGGCTCTCCTGTCACCGCAAGGCCCCGGGACGCCTGATAGGCGCTGATCGCCTCGCGGGTCTTCGGCCCGATCACGCCGTCGGTGCCGCCTGTATCAAAACCCCACGCCGTCAGGCCGCGCTGCAGCGCGATGCGGTCAGCTTTGCTCATGCCATAGACATCTGGCGGGAACGTGCCCCGCAAGGGTCCCGCTCCGCCGATCCGGTCAGCGAGATGCCCGACCCCGATCGCATAGGCATCGGAATTGTTGTAGCGCTTGATCGCCCTGAAATTACCGGTCACGGCAAAACGCGGGCCGCCCGGCTGTGGCTGGATCACATTGCCCGTGGCCCCCGCGCCCGCCTCGGCACCCCAGCGAACCCCACGCTGCCAGCCGCTCCGCGACAGATAGGCAGCGGTCGAGGCGAGCGCATCACTCGGGTCTTCAGACCAGATATCGCGCCGCCCGTCACCGGTGTAGTCAACCGCATAGGCAAGATACGAGGTCGGGATGAACTGGGTATGCCCCATCGCACCCGCCCAGCTTCCGGTCATCCTCTCGGCCGTGATGTCACCGTTTTGCAGGATCTTCAGCGCCGCGACGAGCTGGCTTTCGAAGAACGCACCCCGTCGCCCGTCATAGGCGAGCGTCGAGAGGGCCGAGATCACCGGCACATCGCCGCGCCTCTCGCCGTAGAAACTCTCCAGCCCCCAGATTGCCGTGATGATATGGGCATCGACACCGTAACGCGCCTCCAGCGCCGACAGCGTGGTCCCGTGACGGGCATAGGCCGCCCGTCCCTTCGCCACCCGTTCGTCGGAAACCGCGATGGAAAGATAGTCCTCCAGCGTGCGCGTGAACTCCGTCTGGTTGCGGTCGCGCTCGATCACGCCGGGCAGGAAACCCGCATTGCGAAATCCCGACGCAAGGGTCGCGTCGGATATGCCGTAGCCCCCAGCCCGTGCCCGGAACCGCGCGACCCAGGCGTCATAACCGGGATTGGCGACGGGTCGCAGATCGGCTGCCAGCCCGCCCGTATTGCGCGACGCAATGGGGGCCGTGCTGGTGCAGGCGGCAAGCCCGAAGGCGGTAAGAGAGAATGCGAAATGCCGTCTGCTGATATGCATGATCCTGCCCGTGGTTTGTTCTTTTCACCGATGGTAACGGAACGGGTGGCAGGCGCAATCCGCGCATCTTGGCGGTGGCCGGGTTTCGCGCAAGCCCCCGCCCTGCCCGACATCTGTCGGGACGGATGCCAGACGGATGCGGGACGGGAACGTGACGCAGGCCAGCGCTCAGCGCTGCGCGGTTTTCCAGCGCGGAGAATTCCACGGCTCGGAATTGGCAGGCGCCAGCATACCCCTGCCCAGCACGTGATCGGCGGCCTTCTCGCCCACCATGATCGAGGGCGCGTTAAGGTTGCCATTGGTGATGCGCGGGAAGATCGAGCTGTCCGCGACACGCAGCCCCTCAACCCCGATCACCCGGCATTCCGGGTCGACCACCGTCATCGGATCATCCCTGCACCCCATCTTCGCGGTGCCACAGGGGTGATAGGCGCTTTCCGCATGCTCGCGGATGAAAGCGTCGATTTCGTCATCGCTTTCAATGCCTTGTCCGGGCTGGATCTCATGCTTGACGAAGGGCTCAAAGGCCTCCTGCCCAAAGATCTCGCGCGTCAGGCGCACGCATTTGCGGAATTCTTCCCAGTCGTCGGGATGCGACATGTAGTTGAAGCGGATGACCGGCGCTTCCCTCGGATCGGCGGACCTGAGCGTGATGGCGCCGCGGGATTTCGACCGCATCGGCCCGGTATGGGCCTGAAACCCATGCCCCTCGGCCGCTGCCTTACCGTCATAGCGCACGGCGATCGGCAGGAAATGGTACTGGATGTCGGGGTAGTCGACGCCCTTGTCCGACCGGATGAAGGCGCAGCTTTCGAATTGGTTCGAGGCACCGAGACCCGTGCGGGTAAAGAGCCACTGCGCACCCACGAAAGCCTTGCCCCAGAGGTTCCAGTATTTATAAAGCGTGATCGGCTGTTTGGAGGCGAATTGCATATAGATTTCAAGGTGATCCTGCAGGTTGGCACCCACACCTTTGCGATCCGCGACAACATCAATCCCGTGTTCCGCCAGATGCGCCGAAGGCCCGATTCCCGACAACATCAACAGTTTCGGCGTATTGATCGACGAGGCGGCGAGGATCACCTCGGCGCGGGCCGAAATCACCTCGACCCGGCCTGACCGTTCCACCTCGACCCCGACCGCCCTGCCCTCGCGGATCACCACCTTGCGGGCAAAAGCCCGGACCAGAGTGCAGTTTTCGCGCTTCAGCGCGGGTTTCAGATAAGCGTTTGCCGCCGACCAGCGCTGGCCCTTGTGGATCGTCGCCTCGAAGGGCCCGAACCCCTCCTGTTTTTCGCCGTTATAATCCTCGGTGACCTCATAGCCCGCCTGCCGCCCGGCCTCGACAAAGGCATGGAACAAAGGGTTCTTGCGCGGCCCACGCGAAACATGGAGGGGGCCGGAGCGGCCCCTGAATTCGCTGGCGGTCCCGTTGCCGCCATGCCAGGTCTCCATCCGCCGATAATAGGGCAGGACATCGGCATAGGACCAGCCCGAGGCCCCCGCCTCGGCCCAGTGGTCGAAATCCTTGGCGTGACCCCGCACAAAGACCATGCCGTTGATCGAGGACGACCCGCCGATCACCTTGCCGCGCGGCGTGGCCAGTTTCCGATTGTTCAGATTCGGCTCGGGCTCTGACTGGAACCCCCAGTCATAGAGCGACATGTTCATCGGATAGGAGAGCGCACCCGGCATCTGGATGAAGGGCCCTGCATCGGTTCCACCATGTTCGATGACGATCACGGATTTACCCGCCTCGGCTAGCCGATAGGCCATGGCGCAGCCACCGGACCCGGCACCTACAACGACATAATCGGCTTCCATCATCGTCTCCACTTCATCCCGGGTGAACACCGCCACCCTCATTCCTTCCGTTCTAGACATCTCCACCCGACGGCCCGGGCCGCGCGGGTGGGTGGCCGGTGCGCGGGCCGGGCCGTCGACCTGACCTCTCAGTAGGGCGCTTCGACCGCGCCCATGCCGACATAGACCGACTTCACCTGACTGTAGTGCTCGATCGCAGCCTTGGAGTTTTCGCGCCCCACACCGGATTGTTTCACCCCGCCAAAAGGCGCCTCAACGGGCGCGAGGTTATAGGCATTGATCCAGCAGGACCCGGCCTGAAGCTCCGCGATCACCCGATGCGCGCGGGTCAGATCACGGGTAAAGATTCCCGCCGACAGGCCGAATTCCGTTGCATTGGCGCGGGTTACAGCCTCTTCCTCATCTTCGAAATCCAGTACCGCCATCACCGGACCAAAGATCTCTTCCCGTGCGATGGTCATCTCGTCCGTGACATCGGCAAAGACGGTCGGTTCCAGATAGAAGCCGGAATTGACCGGGCCGCGCCCGCCGCCGGTGATCAGCCGCGCGCCCTCTTCCTGCCCTTTGCGAACATAACCCAGCACCTTCTCAAGCTGCGCCTCGGACACCAAGGGCCCCATCTGCGTCTCCTCGTCCAGAGGATCGCCCAGACGGATCGCCTGCGTGCGCTCCTTCAGCCGGGCAAGGAACTGCTCCTTGATCCCCTTCTGAACAAAGACACGGGTGCCATTGGAACAGACCTGCCCCGAGGAATAGAAGTTCCCCAGCATCGCGCCGCCCACCGCATCCTCGATATCGGCGTCGTCAAAGACGATCAGCGGCGACTTGCCGCCCAGTTCCATCGTCACATGCCGCATTCCGGCAGCGGCCGTGGCATAGACCTTCTTGCCGGTTTCGACCGATCCGGTCAGCGAGACCTTCGCCACGCGCGGGTCCGAGATCAGCGCACCCCCAACAGCGCCACGCCCCTGGACGACGTTATAGAGTCCTGCGGGTAACCCGGCCTCAACCAGAATTTCCGCCACTTTCAATGCAGATAGAGGTGTCACTTCAGATGGCTTGAAGACCATCGCATTGCCGAGCGCCAAGGCAGGCGCGCCTTTCCAGCACGCGATCTGGGTCGGATAATTCCAGGCACCGATGCCGACGCAGACCCCCAAAGGCTCGCGGATCGTGTAGACGAAATCGCGGCCAAGCGGGATCGTTTCGCCAGTAACGGTCGGCGCCAAACCTGCGAAGTATTCCAGCGCATCGGCCCCCGACGTCGCATCGGCCACCAGCGTTTCCTGCAAAGGCTTGCCGGTGTCGAGCGTTTCCAGCTCCGACAATTCCCGGTTCCGTTCGCGCATCATGTCGGCGGCGCGACGCAGGATGCGGGCGCGTTCGACGGGCTGGCGCGCGGCCCAGTCCTTCTGTGCGCGCTCAGCCGAGGTCAACGCGCGATCGATGATCGCTGGTGTCGCTTCATGCAGTCGGGCGATCACCTCGCCCGTCGCAGGATAGACAACGTCGATCACCGCGCCCGCAGTGTCTTCCAGATAGGCGCCATCGACGAAATGGCTGGCTGTCGGTTGCGCCTTCATCGGGCCTCCAGTTCGCGGTCGAGATAGTCGGTGACGATGGCGGCCGCGGCGGCCCCGTCGGGCGTGCCATGTTTCAGCGCCTCGCGGATATAGACCCCGTCGATCATCGCGCCGATACCGCCCGCAAGCGCCTCGGCACGGTCGCCGACCAAGCGTTTCAGCGCATGTACGAGGTTCGACTGCATCCGCCGCTGATAGACCTGCAGAAGCCGCGCGGCCTCTTCCTGCTGCTGGGCCAATACGTAAAAGTTCAGCCAGGCGCCGATCACTTCGCGCCGGAAGTTCGATGTGGTGAAGCTCGCCCGGATGATACCGTTGATGCGGCCACGCTCGTCATCAGCGGCAGCCAGCGCGCCCCGCACCTCGGCCCCATAGAGCGTCAGGACATGGCGCATCGCGGCCAGGAATATCTGTTCCTTTGACCCGAAATAGTGATGGGCGAGCGCCGAGGACATGCCTGCGCGTTTCGCGATCTGGCTGACCGTCACGTCGAGCGAGCCGGTACGGCCGATCTCGGTGATCGTCGCCTTGACCAAAGCCGCCTTGCGAATCGGCTCCATCCCAACTTTCGGCATGACTCGCCCCCTTCTAACGATTCACTCGCTATCCGACCTTTTATTGACTCGTCAATCAAGAAAAATCGACCCGGTGACGTCGTTTCTTTCAGAATCCCCTTCCCTCGACTAGGCTCAGAGCCACAAAACGCCGGATTCTCGGCAAGGAAGAAAAAAACCCTTGCCAGAAACGGTGAATTGTAAGTTTATTGACTCGTCAATCAAGAAAACAGGGAGCAACCAATGACCTTCACCAAGACCCTGCGGGCGACCTTGCTGGCTTCGGCCGCGCTGACCGCCGCCGTCCCGGCCTTCGCCGCCGGCTGCGACACCGTAACCTTCTCGGATGTGGGCTGGACCGATATCACCGCCACGACCGCGGTCACGACGACGATCCTCGGGGCGCTCGGCTACGACACGGACGTCAAGGTCCTGTCGGTGCCCGTCACCTATACCGGCCTTGCCGAAGGCGATATCGACGTGTTCCTCGGCAACTGGATGCCGACGATGGAGGCCGATATCGCGCCCTATCGCGAGGCAGGCACCGTTGAGACCATCGGACGCAACCTCGAAGGCGCGAAGTACACGCTGGCCACCAACAAGGCCGGCGCCGACCTCGGCATCACCGACTTTGCCGCGATCGCCGCGCAGAAAGATGCGCTAGAGGGCAAGATCTACGGGATCGAGCCGGGCAATGACGGTAACCGCCTGATCATTGACATGATCGCGGCAAACCAGTTCGGCCTTGAGGGCTTCGAAGTGATCGAAAGCTCTGAACAGGGGATGCTGGCGCAGGTCGGCAATGCCGACAGTGACGGCAAGCCGATCGTCTTCCTCGGCTGGGAACCGCATCCGATGAACGCCAATTTCGAACTCACCTACCTGTCAGGTGGCGACGATGTCTTCGGCCCGAACTACGGCGGCGCCGAGGTCTTCACCAATACCCGCGCAGGCTATGTCGGCGAATGCCCGAACACGGGCAAACTGCTCACCAACCTCAGCTTCACGCTGGCCATGGAAAACGAGATCATGGGCGCGATCCTGAATGATGGCGAAGCGCCGGAGGATGCGGCCAAGGCTTGGCTCGCGGCCAATTCCGATGTGCTCGGCCCCTGGCTTGACGGGGTGACGACGAAAGATGGCGGCGACGCGATGGCCGCCGTGCAAGACGCGCTGAACTGACGCCACCGCCCAGCTCGCGCGACCCCCTCTCCGCCACCCTCCCTGCGGCGGAGAGGGGAAATGCCGACAACAAAAATAATGAAGAGGCGGCTTTCCGGGCCGCACGTGCCTTCGGGGGATGAGAAATGGAATGGCTCGAATATCTCTGGCTAGAGAACTACAAGATTCCTGTCGGAAAGGTCGCCAAGACCCTCTTCGACTGGATGAAGGACAATCTGAAACCGGCCTTCCGGCTTATCTCGGATGTCATGGATGGGATGATCAATGGCATCCTCTGGCTCCTCGAGACGCCGCATCCGCTGTTCATCGTGGCGATTTTCGTCGGCATCACCTGGCTCGTGCAGCGCAGCTGGAAGACGTGCCTTCTGGTCTTGCTCGGCTTTCTCTTCATCCTCAATCAGGGCTACTGGGACGAGACGATGCAGAGCATGACGCTGATCCTGTCCTCGTGCATCGTCTGCATGGCCGTGGGCGTGCCCATCGGCATCGCCGCGGCGCACCGACCCCGGCTTTACACCGCGATGCAGCCGATCCTAGACCTGATGCAGACGTTGCCGACCTTCGTCTACCTGATCCCGGCGATCATCTTCTTCGGTCTCGGCATGGTGCCGGGCCTCTTGGCGACCGTGGTCTTCGTCCTGCCCGCGCCGATCCGGTTGACGCATCTTGGCGTCTCCTCGACGCCCAAGGCGCTGACCGAAGCACTGACCGCCTTCGGTGCCACCAAAAGTCAGGTCCTGTGGAAGGCTGAATTGCCTTACGCCTTCCCGCAGATCATGGCGGGGCTGAACCAGACCATCATGCTGTCGTTGTCGATGGTCGTCATCGCGGCGCTGGTGGGCGCCAGCGGCCTTGGCGTGCCGGTCATGCGGGCGCTGCAATCGGTAAACACCGCACTTGGTTTTGAAAGCGGTTTCGTCATCGTGGTCGTGGCCATCGTGCTCGACCGGATGCTGCGGCGGGGGGATATGTGATGGGCGCGGAAATACAGAACGGAACCGGCATCGCCGTCGAGTTCGACAAGGTCAATATCGTGTTCGGTGACCATCCCGAACGCGCCCTGCCGATGATGGATCAGGGCATGAGCCGCTCGGATATCCAGAAGGAAACGGGACAGGTCCTCGGCGTTCATGATTGTTCGCTGACCGTGGCCAAGGGCGAAATCCTTGTACTTATGGGTCTTTCCGGTTCGGGCAAATCGACACTTCTGCGCGCGGTGAACGGGCTCAACCCGGTCTGCCGGGGGTCGGTCACGATCCATGATGACGGCTGGAGTTGCGAAGTGGGCGCAGCATCGGTGCCCGACCTTCTCAAGGTGCGCCGCGAATGCGTGGCCATGGTCTTCCAGCAATTCGGTCTTCTGCCCTGGCGGACGGTGCGCGAGAATGTGGGCCTCGGACTTGAACTGGGCGGCCAGTCGGCCGCAGTCCGGCAGGCGAAGGTCGACGAACAGCTTGCGCTTGTGGGCCTCTCGGACTGGGCCGAGCGCAAGGTGGGTGAGCTGTCGGGTGGAATGCAGCAGCGCGTCGGCCTTGCCCGCGCCTTTGCGACCGAGGCACCGATCCTTCTGATGGACGAACCCTTCTCGGCCCTCGATCCGCTGATTCGGACGCGGTTGCAGGACGAATTGTTGGAGTTGCAGGAAAAGCTTCACCGCACGATCATCTTCGTCAGCCACGATCTGGACGAGGCCTTCAAGATCGGCAACCGTATCGCGCTGATGGAGGGAGGTCGGATCGTGCAATGCGGCACCGCGCGCGAGATCATCGCCAATCCGGTGTCCGACTACGTGGCCGACTTCGTGGCGCATATGAACCCGCTTGGCGTTCTGCGCGCCTCGGACATCATGGAACCCGTGACGGTCCGCGCCCCGAACACGCCAGAGGTCGACCCGGAAGCGCCTGTACGCGATGTGATGGAGCGCCTGCGCGAGGTCCCTGCCCTCGCCGTGACCGATGGCGGCAAGACACTTGGACGCATCACGCGGGAAAGCGTGATCGGTCGGTTGCTCGACCCGCGCGGCTGAGCCGTTACAGGTCTTAGCCTGTCCTTTCTGCCGTCAGGTCGGAGGAGTAGTCCGGTCGCCAACAAACGATGCGCGGGTGTCGTGACACAGCGTTTCGCGTTCACTCGCCGCTGCCCGCCCCGGTGCATGTCGGGCGGTGGAGAAATGCGGGGCCGCAACACGGCCCCGCATTCAATGCGTTACTTGAGCAGTTCAGTCCAGATCGCGGTATAAAGATCGGTCGCTGACTGCGGGCATGTCGGCAGGAATTGCCCGCCCGCCGCAAACTCTGCCGGCGTTACAATCTCGGGTGCGGTCTTCATGTCTTCGGGCATGAATTCCTCGGACCCGGCGACACCGTTTGCATAGCGTGCAAAGCTTGAGATCATCGCGGCATTTTCAGGATCGAGGATGAAGTTGATGAACTGGTAGGCTTCATCGACGTTCTGCGCGTCCGACAGCAGGGCGACCGAATCCATGAACAACGGATAGCCCTCTTTGGGATAGCCATAGACGACGTCCGGATTGTTGATCCGGGCGCGCATCGTGGATCCGTTCCAGTTCACCGAGGCCGCATAGTCGCCCGAAGACAGCTTGTCGGTCGTGCCGTAGTCCATCGACAGCCATTTCGGCTTGGCCGCCATCATCTTGTCGCGGACCTTCTTCAGCAGTTCGAGGTCTTCTGTGCAGGCCTCGCCTCCAATATTGAAGATCGCCATATTAATGACATCCGTCATCTCCGGCACGACGTTGATCTTGCCCTCCAGTTCCGGTGGCGGATCCATGAACAGTTCAGATGTGTTCACGTCACCGGAATAGACACTGGTGTTAACGGCGATCCCCACCGAACCCCACTGCCACGGCACCGAATACTTCCGGGCCGGATCGCAAGCGTGACCGTTCCGTGATGCCCGTCCGGCGCGACCGCAAGCAGATCGCCCGTTCCGATACGGATCTGGCCAGACTTGACCGTCCCATCCAGAAAGACCGTTTCGCCAATAAAATCGGCGACAAACCGGTTGACCCGACGTTCATAGATTTCGTGCGGCGTACCTACCTGCAAAAGCGCGCCGGCCGACATGACGCCGATGCGGTTCGACATCGTCAGCGCCTCTTCCTGATCGTGTGTGGCGAAGATGAATGTAACCCCAGTCTCCGCCTGAAGTCGCTTCAGCTCGCTCTGCATCTCCTTGCGCAACTTGAGATCGAGCGCCGAGAGCGGTTCGTCCAGCAGCAGAACCTGCGGTTCCGGCGCCAGCGCCACCCGTTGCTGCTGTCCGTCGGACAATTGCTGCGGCAGGCGGTTTGCGAAATCCTCGAGCTTGACCAATGCAAGGACACGCTCGACCGCGCTCGTCACTTCAGCGGCGGGCTTTCCCAGCATCTTGAGCCCGAAGCCGACATTCTGCGCGACGGTCAGATGGGGAAACAGGGCGTAGGACTGGAACACCGTGTTCACCGGACGCTGATTGGGCGGCGTATAGGTGATGTCCTGCCCGGACAGGAAAATCGCCCCCGATGTCGGGGTCTCAAACCCTGCAATGCACCGAAGCAACGTCGTCTTGCCGCACCCGGATGGACCCAGAAGTGTGAAAAACTCACCTTTGGCAATGGCGATCGACACATCGCCGAGCGCAGTCACCGCGCCGGCGCCCGCCCCTTAGATCTTGCCAACGTTGCGAGCGTCAATTGCGGTATCTGTGCTCACGTCCTGCCCCATGCCGTTCACTCGGCTATGTCTTCCGAATCTATGCAAGATTTCCGTTAGATTATGTTGGGACGTGCAATTTCGGCGTCGGACGTCGCGATGTTCAGATGGACCGGCCGCCTTGCGGGCGCGAACCGCGTCAGACGCCCAAACCCCGCAGAATTTGAGTGCGGGATATGTCGGCCCCTGCAGGGAATCTCGAAAGTAGCGTCGTTAATCTATCCGTTCACCGCCTCGGAGCGGTTCATGGGGCGATAGGCGGCGTAGGCCAGTTGGATCGCAATCTGGTCGGCGATGAACCGTGCGTCATGCCAGACGCCCCAGATGAAGGACGATCCGCGCCGGGACAGCCAGGGCAGCCCGAGGAAATAGACGCCTGGTTCCGTCGAAACACCACGCCGGTGGTCGGGCTGACCGTTTTCGTCAAACGCATCGACCTGCAGCCACCCATAATCACGCGCAAATCCGGTCGCCCAGATCACCGACGTTATCCCTGCCCCCGCCAGATCAAGCTCGCGGATAGGATTGGTCAGGCAGTCCGGATCGGGCCGGATATCCCGCGCGGCTGGGTCAGGCGGAAAGTCCAGCCCGTGACGCGCGACATAGGCGTCGGCTTCATCGAGAACCGACAGGTAGTTCCGGTCACCCTGTTCGATATTACGCCTCAGGTCGTCGGAAAACCGCAGGACGCCGTCCTCATAGGCTGCCGTCCGGCCGACAAGCGTAATGCCCGACGCCGCAAAACGCCGGAAATCCACGGTCTGACCGCCATTCGCACCGCTGATCGCGACGGTGACATGCTCCGTGCCGGGGGCCGGTGTCTGCAGGTCCCATTTGCCAAGCACACCCAGCCACCAGACGAAATCCCGGCCGCGATAGCTGCGTGGCGTCCGGTCATGCGGTCCGACGGACAGATAGACCTTGCGCCCGGCCGCCATCAATTCCTCGGCGATTTGCGCCCCGGAAGACCCCGCCCCGACCACCATCACCGCACCATCGGGCAATTGCGACGGGTTACGATAGGCGGCGGAGTGGATCTGCATCACCGCTGCATCCGACGGGATCAGGCTGGGAATGACCGGCACCTGAAACGGCCCGGTCGCGGCGACGACATGACCCGCTTGCAGGGTGCCTTCCGATGTCTCCACCTCGAATCCGCTCTTGCCTTCGACTTTGCGGACCCGCGTCACCTCGACCCCGCAACGGACCGGCGCGCCGATCTTGCTTGCATAGGCCTCGAAATAGTCGGCGACGGCCTCTTTTGGAACGAACTCATCCGGGTCATGCTTCGTAAATTCCATGCCCGGAAAGCGGTCGTGCCAGGCAGGACCGTTGGCCACGAGCGAATCCCACCTTTCGCTGCGCCAGCGTTCCGCGATGCGGCTGCGTTCAAGAACCACATGGCCAATGCCATGCGCGCCGAGATGTTCGCTCATCGCGATCCCGGCCTGGCCGCCACCGACGACCACCACATCGACGTTTTCCGTTATCATTGGCTTTGTGTCCTGTTTCAGCCCATAGTTTCGCGCAGGCTCGGGTGATGGACCTTAGACAGATCGCCGGACCACTGAAAAATACGGAATGCCACAGCATTGATTAGGCATTGCCTAAAGCCTTACGCGCCCGAAGGCCCGGCCTTATTAGGAAACGCCTAATCCCTGCTGAGAAAGTCCGTACTTTCCGACCGGCGCGTGCCACCCGATCCTGCAAGGGGAACGACTCTGCGCGGAGAACGGGACATGGCGATGGACGGAAACGGGCCAGAGGTCGTGGCGCTCTTGCGCGCGGCGACCAACCGGTCGTTCGAACAGGCGACCGCAATGCCGCCCGAGGTCTACAGGACGCAAAGCTTCCTCGACCTTGAGATCGAGCACATATTTTCCAAGGAATGGTACTGCGTCGGACGCGCCGACAGCCTGCCGGGGGCCGGCGATTACCTGACCTGCGACCTGGCGGGTCAGCCGATCGTCGTCCTTCGCGATCAAGAGGGGCGGCTGCGCGCGCAATCCAATGTGTGCCTGCATCGCATGTCCACCCTCTTGTCCGGCCGTGGCAATACCCGCTCCATCGTCTGCCCCTATCACGCATGGACCTACAATCTCGACGGTCGCCTGCGCGGGGCCCCGGCCATGACGCGGAACGAGGGCTTCTGCCGCGACGCCTACCGGCTGCCGCAGGTCCGCTGCGAGGAATGGCTGGGCTGGGTCTTCGTCTCGCTGAACCCCGCGGCCGTGCCCGTGGCCGAGCAGCTGGCGGATGTGGAAAAGCTGGTCGCGGGTTATGACATGACCCATTACACCGAGGCCTTCTTCGAAGAACATATCTGGGACACGAACTGGAAGGTTCTGGCCGAGAATTTCATGGAAAGCTATCACCTGCCGGTCTGCCATGCGGGCACGATCGGCGGGCTCTCGAAGCTCGATGAGATGGTCTGCCCGCCGGGCCTGCCCGCCTTCAACTACCACACGATCCTGAAGGACCCGTCCCTGCGCATCGCCATGGCGCATCCGTCGAATACCCGCCTGAAGGGGGACGAGCGGCGCACGACCTATCTGCTGGCGATCTACCCATCGCTGCTGATCACGCTGACGCCGGGCTATTTCTGGTATCTCTCGCTGCATCCAAAAGGGCCGGGGCAGGTTCATATCCGCTTCGGCGGCGGCATGTCGGACGACTATAAGGACGACCCCGACGCGCAGCAGAATTTCAGAGATCTGAAGGCCCTGCTGGACGATGTGAATGTCGAGGATCGCGGCTGTACCGAGAAGGTGTTTCGCGGGCTTTCCTCCCACCTCGCCCGGCCCGGCCACCTGTCGCATCTGGAACGGCCAAACTACGACTTCGCCACCTATCTCGTCTCGAAAGTCGCGCCATGACCGCACATTCCCTTCCCGACCGGCACGGGCGGTTGCCGGGGTTGCTCGACGGGCTGCGGCTGACGGCGGCCCTGCCTGCCGACCGGCCGATGGGCCTGCACGGGGCCTATTACACCTCGCCAGACCTCTTCGAACTGGAGAAGGCGACGGTTCTGCGGGACGGCTGGCATTGCCTCGGCCGCGCCGATGAAATCCCCGAACCGGGCGATTACTTCGCGGCCCGGCTTCTGGGCGAGCCGCTGATCGTGATGCGCGGCGATGACGCGGTGATCCGGGTCTTCGCCAATGTCTGCCGCCACCGGGGCATGCTTCTGGCCGAGGGGCGGGGGAACGTCAAACGGCTGATCTGTTCGTATCACGCCTGGAGCTATGGCCGCGACGGCGGCCTCCTGCGCGCGGCCCATATGGACAATGCCGGTTTCGACCGGGCCAATTGCCGGCTGGCGGAGTTTGCCTGCGAGATCTGGCAGGGCTTCCTCTATGTCAGCCTTGCCGACACACCCCGCCCACTCGCGGAACAGCTTCAGCCGCTGGCCGAGACGCTGGCGCCCTATGAGACGGGCAGCTTCCGCATCGTGCATTCAGCCGAAGAGGACTGGCAGTGCAACTGGAAATGCCTCGTCGAGAATTTCATGGAAGGCTATCACCTGTCGGTCGTCCATCCGCAGACCCTGCGGGGTTATACCCCGACCGAATTGTGCACCAAGGGGCCGTCCGCCCCGGCCTTCACCAGCTACAATGCGAATTACCCTGACGGAATCCCCAGCCGGGGCAAGGGCGCGCCGGGGCTTGATGACCGCCAGCGCCAACGCTCGTTCCTGTTCAACGTCTTCCCGACGCAGGTCGCCAGTCAGGCCGCGAGCCTTCTCGCGTCGCTCAGCCTGCAACCCGTCAGCGTGGATTGCGTTCATGTTAAGTGGACTCTCTCGGTCTATGGTGACGATCTGGATGCGGACACAATCGCGCAGCGCATCGCGCTCTGGACCGAGGTCAACCGCGAGGACCGGGAGAAGCTCGAAAAGCTGCAACAGGCTCTTGGGTCCTCCCGTGCCGATCCCGGGCCCTTGGCGGGCGAGAATTTCGAAGGGACAATCCGCGACTTTCACCTTTATCTTGCGGGGGCACTGACCCCGGCCAATCCGACCTGACAAGGAGCCCTAAATGGCGCATTACCGCCACCGCAAGTTCAACACCAAGGATACCTATCCCGAACAGAAGCTCGACAACGACCTCTGTCAGGCGGTGGTCACCCAAGGCGGGCGCACCATCTACCTGCGTGGCCAGTGCCCGCAGGATCTGGACACCGCGAAGAATATCGAGAGCCACGATCCCGTGGAGCAGACCCACAAGGTGATGCAGAACATCAGGCAACTGATCGAGGAATGCGGCGGACGGATGGAGCATCTGGTGAAGGTCGTCGTCTACATCACCGATGTCCGCCACCGCGAGGCGGTCTATCGCACGATGGGCGAATATCTTAAGGGCGTACATCCGGTCTCCACCGGGCTCGTCGTCTCGGCGCTCGCCCGGCCCGACTGGCTGGTCGAGATCGACGGCACTGCCGTGATCCCGGATGAGGCGCCATGACCTTCTCGCTCGTCGCCCGCTGCGAGATGACCGGTATGTTCGGGGTCGCGATTTCCTCGTCCTCGCCCGCTGTCGCCGCGCGCTGTTCCTATGCCCGCGCAGGCGTGGGGGCCGTCGCCTCGCAGAACGTCACCGACCCGACGCTCGGGCCTCTGGCGCTCGATCTGATGGAAAGTGGTCTCAGCGCAGCCGAATCTGTGGCCGAGGTGAAACGGCGCGGGGCCTTCATCGAGTACCGGCAGGTTCTGGCCGTGGACCGGACCGGGATGACGGCAATCCATTCCGGGCCGAATTCGCTGGGCATCTGGACGCAAGCCATGGGGCCGAATGTCGCCTCGGGCGGCAATCTTCTGGCCAACGACAGCGTGCCGCAGGCCATCGTCGATGGGTTCCTGTCGGCCAAGGGCCATCTCGGTGACCGGCTGATCGCGGCGATGCGCGCTGGCCTTGCCGCCGGGGGCGAGGCCGGGCCGGTCCATTCGGCGGGCATGAAGCTGGTCGACAAGGTCGCCTGGCCCGTCGCCGACCTGCGCTGCGACTGGACCGAGGACTGCCCGATCGAAGCCGTCGCCACCGCATGGGACGTCTACAAGCCCCAGCTTGACGCCTATGTGCAGCGCGCGCTCGATCCCCGTGCGGCCCCGTCCTACGGCGTGCCGGGCGACGAATGATCCAGGAAACGGGAACTTTCCCTCTCTTCCCTTGATAATCTTGCCGCAGTCGGCCCAACCTGTCCCGGCGAACGGAAATCTTACCCGGGCCCCGGAATCACGATGCTGAGATTCACATTGCGGCAGCTGGAATACTTCGTTGCCGTCGGCGAAAGCGGCAGCATCGCGCTGGCCGCAGCCAAGGTGAACGTGTCGTCACCGTCGATCTCCGCCGCCATCAACCAGCTTGAAAAGGAACTCGGCCTGCCGCTCTTCGTTCGCCAGCATGCGCAGGGGCTGTCGCTGACGCTTGCGGGCCGGCAGTTGATGACACAGGCCCAGCGGGTGCTTTCCGACGCCGAACAGCTTGTCGATCTCGCGGGCGACATCGCGGGCAGCGTGCGCGGGCCACTGGCTCTGGGCTGTCTTCTGACCTTCGCGCAGGTCGTCGTACCGGCTCTTCGGGCCTCGTTCGAACGGCTCTACCCGGACGTGCGGATCGGGCAGACCGAGCTGAACCAGTCCGAGATCTTCAGCAAGCTCCGGCGGGCCGAGATTGACGTCGCCCTGACCTATGATCTCGATCTACCGGCGGATCTGAGGTTTCAGACGATCACATCGCTGCCGCCCTACGCGATCTTCGACGCGGGCCATCCGCTGGCCACGCGCGGCTCGGTCGAGGTGGCCGATCTTGTCCCCTACCCCATGGTCCTTCTCGATCTGCCAATCAGCTCAGACTATTTCCTCGCCTTCTTCTCCCGCGCGGGGCTGAAGCCCAATATCGCCGAACGCACCCGTGATTTCGCCGTCATGCGCAGCCTCGTGGCGAACGGCTTCGGCTATTCCATTGCCAATGTCCGACCGCTGAACGACCTCGCGCCTGACGGAAAACCGCTGCGCTTCGTTCCCCTGTCGGGACAGGTGCGGCCGATCAATGTCGGCATCCTGACGACGCCCGATGCGGCGAACGCCAATATCATCCGCGCCTTCATCGACCATTGCCGCACCGCCCATGCGGCGGGCCAGATCCCCGGGCTGAGCCTGAAACCGGTCGGGGAGAACGCGCCTTGAAACTTGTTCTCGAAACGCTCGACCGGCTTATCGCGTTCGACACGATCAGTGCCCGGTCCAACCTTGCGCTGATCGGGTTTGTCGAGGCCTTCTGCCGCGAAAGGGGTGCCGAAACCCGCCGGATCAGCGGCACGAGAAGCGACAAATGCGGGTTGATCGCCCGGTTCGGTCCGGACCGGGAGGACGGTATTCTCCTGTCCGGCCACACCGATGTCGTTCCCGCCGAAGGGCAGAACTGGACGCGTCCCCCTTTCGCGCTGACCCGCGAGGGCGACCGTCTCTTCGGGCGCGGCACGACCGACATGAAGGGCTTTCTGGCCTGCATGCTCGATGCCGCCGACACCGCCGCCCGCGCGGACCTCACCCGACCTCTCACGCTCCTCTTTTCCTACGATGAGGAAATCGGCTGCGTCGGCATTAAGGAAATGCTTCCAGAGCTTAAAACCCTGCTGAGGCCGCAACGGCTCTGTATCGTGGGCGAGCCGACGGGAATGCTGGTCGCCACGGGCCACAAGGGCAAGGCCGCGCTCAAGGCGCGCTGCACCGGCCAAAGCGGCCATTCTGCCCTCGCCCCGCATTTCGTCAACGCCCTGCATCTGGCCAGTGACTTCGTGACCGGTCTGCGCGGGGTTCAGGCATGGTTCGAGGCGAACGGCGCGCGGGACGCGGCTTATGATGTGCCCTATACGACCCTTCACGCCGGTCGCATGACCGGCGGCACCGCGCTGAACATCGTGCCGGACCGGGCCGAGGTTATCTTCGAATACCGCTACCTTCCCGCCGATGGCGACGCGGCCGTGTTGTCGCGCATCGAAAAGATGGCAGAAAGCATTGCCGCATCCTATGCCGGGCAATGGGACGGGACCGCCATCGCCATCGAACGCCTGAACGCCTATCCCGGGCTGGAGATCGCGGCGGATGCGCAGGCGGTGCGGCTTGCCTGCGACCTTTCTCCGGTGGCGGGCATCACCAAGGTGGCCTTCGGGACGGAGGCGGGCGTCATCGGCGCGCTTGGCATCCCGACCGTCGTCTGCGGTCCCGGCTCCATGGCCGGTCAGGGCCACAAGCCGGACGAATATATCGAGCTATCGCAGTTGAGCGCCTGCAAGGCCATGCTGGACCGGGCCGTCGGCACCCTGACCTGACTACCGGGTCCCGGTCAGCCCCGCGCCATCCACCTGTAGAACCCCGACAAGAGAAGGGGCGTCGTGTACATCGGAATCTGGTAACAGCCGATGAACATCAGCACCTGATCGGTCACAGAGGGCGGCAGCGCGATCAGGAAAAGCGCGATGTTCCGATTGCCCGCGACAATCGCCAGCGATGGCAGATCGTGGCCCACCCCGCACCGCCCCAGCGCAAAGGCTGCAAGGACCTGACCGCCGATATTCACCACAAAAGCGAGCGCGAGCCAGCCAAGAAGCACGTCAGGCGCCGTGCGCAATGCAGGGCCGATGGCCGACATCAATCCGACGACGACCACCGCCATCGCCAGCGCCGACGCCCCGTCGAGCGCGGCCATTCCCGCAGGGCCGGGATTGACGAGCACAGTCTTGCGCAAGGCGAATGCGGCAAGGGCCGCCACGGCAATAACCATCAGAAGCCGCGCGGCAGGCAACAGCACCTCCGCCCCCCGCCCCAGCGCGGGCATCAGGTGAAAGACCGGTATGACGGTCAGCGGCAGCAAGGCCGTGCCCACGATCAGCAGCCGGAAGGCCGGCGCAGGGTCGGCGCCCGAGAGGATTGCGAGGTTGGGGCTTCCAGCAATCGAGGCAGCGCTGAGGACCAAGACCACCGCCAGCGCGGCAGGCGTCGTCGCGATACCCGCCGCATGGGCGATGCCAACCGCCAATAGCGGCAGGACAAGCTGGTAGATCAGCACCGTGAGAACTGCCGGCAGCGTTCTTTGCAGCGACCCGGCAAGCCGCCCCGGCCCGACCCGCAATGCGGCGAGAAACAAGAGAAGCGCCACCAGATCCCGCAGCCAAGGCTTCATCGCCTGCGCCAGCCCCGGCAGCAAGGCCCCGGCCAGCAGGCCGAGGATCAGGAACAGTCGCCCATGCTTTGCGGCAAGACCCAGCCCCGCGACGACCGCGTTCACCCCTGCCGCCTCATCCGCCGGGTCGCTGGATGATGTTCTCAGGCAGCCACGTCGCAAGCCCGGGGAAGGTGATCAGGACAAAGACCATCACCACCATGATCAGGAACATCGGGATCGCCGCCTTAGCGATGAAGTTCATCTCATGCCCCGTCATGCCCTGCAGCACGAAGAGATTGAAGCCGATCGGCGGCGTGATCTGCGCCATCTCGACCACCACGACGATGAAGATGCCGAACCAGATGATGTCGATGCCCGCCTGACGGATCATCGGTTCCACCACCGCCATTGTCAGCACGACCGACGAAATACCGTCGAGGAAACAACCAAGCACGATGTAGAAGACGAGAAGCGCCATCAGAAGTTCCAGTCTGGTCAGCCCCAGCGACCCGATCCATGTGGCCAGTGCGCGCGGCAGGCCGGTGAACCCCATCGACAAGGAGAGGAACGCCGCGCCCGCAAGGATCAGCGCGATCATCGCCGAGGTGCGCGTGGCTCCCATCAGGCTATCCTTCAGGCTCTGCCAGTTGAGCGACCCCTGTGCTGCCGCCAGCGCCATCGCGCCCAGCACCCCGAAGGTCGCGGCCTCGGTCGCGGTGGCGAAGCCGAGATACATCGACCCGATGACAAGGGTGATCAGCAGAAGAACCGGGATCAGGAAGCGGGAATTCTTTAATTTTTCGGCCAGCGTCGTTTCCGGTTCGGGTGTCGGTTCAAACCGGGAGGACAGGCGCGAATAGATCGCGATATAGCCCATGAACATCGCGGCCAGCACTAGGCCCGGCAGGATACCCGCCATGAACAGCTTTGAGATGCTTTCGTTGATCGTCACCCCATAGACGATCAGTGTCAGCGACGGCGGGATCATCAGCCCCAGCGTCGCTGCCCCGGCAAGCGTGCCGATCACCATCGGCTCAGGATAGTTGCGCTTCATCAGTTCGGGGATCGACATCTTACCGACCGTGGTCAGCGTCGCCGCCGATGAGCCGGAGACGGCGGCGAAGACGGTGCAGCCCACCACGTTGGTGTGCAAAAGCCCCCCGGGCAGCCGTGCCATCCACGGTGAAAGACCGCGGAACATGTCCTCGGACAGCCGGGTTCGGTAAAGGATCTCACCCATCCAGATGAAAAGGGGCAAGGCGGTCAGCGACCATGAGGAGGAGGACCGCCAGATCGTCGTCATCATCGCGTCGCCGACGGGCCGGGTGGTGAACAGCTCCATTCCCACGAAGGCGACGCCCAAGAGCGCCAGGCCAATCCAGACGCCCGACCCAAGAAGCATAAAGAGCGTGAAAAGAAAGATCGCCAGAGGCCAGAATTCCTGTGCCATTCCCGCCCCCTATTCCGCGTGGCTCTGAACCGCGACATTGTCACGGATATTGTCGCGCCCGGTCAGGATTAGCGTGATCAGGTTGTCGACGAAGGCCACAGCCAGCAGGCCCGCCCCGAATGCGACCGGGATCTGCACGATCCACAAGGGCGTCGCGTCCTGCCCCTGGCTGACATCGTTCAGCTTCCACGACCAGTAGACCAGCCGGATCGCGTACCACGACAGGAAGAGGGTGGCCGCCGTGCCGACCAGCAGGCACCAGAGCTCGCCCCAGTACCGGCGTTCCCCGAGCGCGTTGAGGAACAGGCCCACGCGGATATGGGCACCGGAATTGAGCGCTCCGGCGAAGGCGAGGAACGAGGCCGCCGCCATCAGGTAGCCCGCATAATCCGTGGCCCCCGGGAAGGTGAAGGATGACCAGCGCGCGATCATCTGCACCACGATCACGCCCAGCATTGCGACAAGGCAAAGTGCGGCCATCGCAGCCGAAGCGTCATAAAGCCGGTCGAGCGCCCGGCGCAACACGCCGGTACGGGGTGATTGATCCACTTGGATATCCTCCGTCGCGGGTGGTGCTGGGCCTTTACCCGGCACCACCCATGCCCTGTTACTGGGCCATATAGGCGTCGACCACGGCTTTGCCGGCGTCACCGGCGGCGGCAATCCACTCTTCGGTCATCGTGGCACCAAGACCCTTGAGCCCGTCCTTGAGTTCGGCCGAAGGCTCGGACACGGTCATGCCGTTCTCAGCCAGCGTCGCCAGATACTGCGCCGTCAGTTCGCGCGCCCGCGCCTCGCCCGAGGAAGCGGCCTGCGCACCGCAATCCATGATCGCAGCCTTGCCCGCATCGTCGAGCCCGTTGAAGCTGTCCTTGTTCACGAAGATCGTGTTGCGCGGCAACCAGGCCTGCACGTCATAGAAATGCGTGAGGCTCTCCCAGACCTTGGAATCGACGCCGGTCGAGCCCGAGGAGATGAAGCTTTCCGCAACGCCCGTGGCAAGCGCCTGACTAAGCTCCGCCGCCTCGATCTGCACGGGCGTCATGCCCGCAAGTTCGGCAATGCGCGCGGTCGCGGCATTGTAGGCGCGGAACTTCACGCCCGCCATGTCGGCAACCGCATTGACCTCTTTCTTGAAGTAGAAGCCCTGCGGCGGCCACGGCACGGAATAGACATAGACGAGGTTCTGTTCATCCAGCGCCGCGACAATCGCGTCCTTTGCGGCTGCGGCCAGCTTGTTGCTGTCATCGAAGGAGGTCGCGAGGAAGGGGATCGAATCCACTCCGAACATCGGGTTTTCATTGGCATGGGCCGAAAGGAGACGCTCGCCGATCGGGGCCTGCCCGGTCTGCACCGCGCGCTTGATATCGCTGCCCGAGAAGAGCGAGCCGTTCGGGTGGACCACGATCTCCAGCGCCCCGCCTGTGCCTTCCGTCACGCATTGGGCAAAGGTCACGCCATTCTCTGTGTGATAGTTCGTGGCCGGATAGGCCATCGGCATGTCCCATGTCTCGGCGGCAGCACCGGTAGCGGAAAGCGCCGTCGCGGCGAGCAGATAGGTCAGTTTTTTCATCTCGTTCTCCCTGATTGATTGTTGTGGTCGTTCCTTTGGCTTCTTTGTCCGGTGTTATTGAAAGCGGTCAGGCGCATAGGGCGCAAGGTTTATATTCGGGGCCGTGCCGGCAATGAGCTGCGCAAGGATGCGGCCCGTCTTCGGCCCACCGGTCAGCCCGACATGGTCATGGCCGAAACCGAGGAAGGCCCCTTTGATGCCCGGCACCGCGCCGATGACAGGCGTGGAATCGCTGAGCGAGGGACGATGCCCCATCCATTCCACCGTCTCTTTCCACGCGATCCCCGGGATCGCCGCGCGGATCGAGCGTTCCAGTAACCGGAAAGGCGCGCGAGAGGGCGGCGCGTCCAGCCCGCCGAACTCGACAATGCCTGCCAGCCGCAAGCGCCCCTCCATCGGCGTGACGACGAACTTGCCCGAGGCCACCATCACCGGCGAGCGTGGTATGATGTTCGGCTCCCACAATTCCAGATGATAACCGCGCTCGGCTTCCAGCGGCACCTTCAGGCCCAGCTTTTCGGCGATGGGTTTCGACCAGACCCCGGTCGCGAGAACCGCAGCGTCGCAGGCGATGGTCTCGCCCCCGACCCGAACGCCGGTCACGCAGCCTTTTTCCCGCACGATATCAGTGACTTCGCCGATGACCAGCCGCGCACCCTCGGCCTCGGCATGGGCGGCAAGGTCCTTCACATACCGGCCGGGGTCCGCGATGCGGCCATGGTCTTTCAACCGCGCGGCGCATCCCAAGGCGGGCGAATAGGCCGGGTCATAGGCACGGAACGCCTCGCCTTCCAGAAGATCCCACTCGATGCCGTGCTCGGCCCGAACCGACCAGCCAAAGGCGTCGCCCTCGTAATGCGCCCGGTCGTTGTACAGAAAAAGGTAATCCGCCGGATGCAGCCATTTCTCGGCCCCCGTCCCCTTCGACAAGGCCTGATGCTCGGCAAGGCTGTCACCGATGATCGGGGCCATCGCCGCCGCCCGGCGTCGCACGGCGTCGGCATTGGCATGACCAAGGTAACTGATGAGCCATGGCGCGAGTTTCGGCAGATAGCCCCATTTCAGGAACAGGGGCTGGTTCGGATCAAAGAGCATTCGCGGCGCTTTGCGCAACAGACCCGGCACCGTCACCGGCACGATGGAGCAGGAGGCAAGCACCCCGCCATTGCCATGGCTCGTGCCCTCGCCCGGCCCCTTGCGGTCGATCAGGATCACCCGGTGCCCGCCCCGTTGCAGCCAGATCGCGGTCGAAACACCGACGATGCCTGCGCCGATTATGGCGACTGTCGATCCGGCGCTCATACCGTCCGCCCCCTTGGCTGGACGTCTTCGTCGCGGACCCGCCCGGCCTGCGTTACAGCGCGTTGCGCCTGCGGGCCAATGATCATCCTGTCAAAAGCGTCCATGCTTGGCAGCCTCCCGGTTGCGACCAGAATGCCTGCCACATTGCATCATCTCAAATACTAATATTTCGCGACTCCATAATCAAAAATGATATAGTTACGGAATGAGTGCCCCATTCCGCCAATTTCAGGCCTTCCATGCCATCATCGAGCACGGCACCGTAACGGCCGCCGCCGAACACTTAGGCATTTCACAGCCCGCGATCAGCAACCTGCTTGCGCAGTTAGAGCGGAGCACGAAGCTCAAACTGTTCGAGCGCACGCGCGGGCGGCTGGTTCCCACACCCGAAGCGCATGTGCTCTTTGACGAAATCGATACCGTCGTGCGCGGCCTCGACCACGTGAATCAGGCTGTCGTCGACCTTCAGAACCAGACCGCCGGACAATTGCAGATCGCCACGAGCCACGCGCTGGCATTCGGCTTCATGCCTGCCGAGATCGCGAAATTCAGCGCCGGGCGGCCAAATCTGACCATCGCGTTTCAATCGCAGTATTCCAGCAAGATCCAGGAATGGGTGACGGCCGGTCTCTTTGAAATCGGCATCTGCGAGATGCCCGTTCGCATGGAAGGCCTTGAACAGCACCCATTCACCATTGAGACCTCATGCGCGATCCCGCGTTTCGCCGACGTGGCTGAACATGAACGGTTGAACCCGATGTTATTGAACGATTTTCCGTTCATCATCATGGGTGCCGATCACATGGTAACGCGCCGTACGCGCGAAGCGTTTCACACGGACGGCGCAAACTTTCGTATTCGCGGCCATACCGACCTCTTTCACAACGCGCTCAACCTCGTGAAGCAGGGCCTCGGAGCCGCGATGATCGACCCGTTCACGCTGGCCGCCGATGGCGGCGGGGAATATCTGGTCCGCCGGTTCGAGCCCGCAATCTACCTCGACATCGTGCTCATCACCGCCCGCGGACGGCCACTTTCCATCATTGGCCAGCAATTTCTTGATCAGGTCGTGCCGCGGCTGACGCAAATCGCGGTAAACACTGACGGTCAGTAATCCGCACCCGGGCGCTCTTCCAGCTTCATCCCATCCACCGTCTGACCGGGGCGGCAGCTTCTTCCAAAGGCTGGGTGACGATATCGACCAGTGTCGGCCCGTCATGCGCCAATGCTTCGCGCAATACGCTTTCCAGACGGGCCGGGTCCTCCACCCGCCAGCTTTTCACGCCGAAGGCGGCGGCGATGGCGGCCTGATCGCTGCGGCTGAAATCCACGTTGTAATAACGCGCGCCCTTGTCGGCCTTCTGGCTGGCTTTGATCCAGCCGAAACTCGCGTTGGAAAAGACGATGTAGGTGATATCGGCCCGTGCCCGGCAGATGGTCTCCAGCTCGCCGCAGCTGAACCCGAATGACCCGTCCCCCATCAGCGCCACGACCTTGGCGTCCGGCCGCCCGTACCATGCGCCAAGCGCGGCGGGCAGCGCGTAGCCGAGCGCGCCGTGGGCGCGGTTGGTGATGAAATGCCGCCCCGCCTGCGGCAGTTGGTAATAGGCCGAGAAATAGGGGCAGCTTGTACCGGGGTCGGAAAGGATCACCGCGTCCTCGGGCAGAACGCGTTGAAGCGTCGCGATCACCCGTTCGGGCCGGATGGGGGCGTCGTCGCTCTCGGCAAGCGCCCGGAACCGGTCGAACTTGCAGCGGCGGATTTCCGTGACCTGCGCCGCGCCGCCGAAATCGGCGCGGGTTTCGGGGCGCTGATCCAGAAGCCGGTTTATCTCGGCCAGAGCCAGCTGCAGATCGGCCACCACGCCGACCTCGGTCGGATAGTTTGCGCCGATCACCATCGGGTCGCTGTCGAAATGCACGATCCGTGCGCCGGGTCGCGGGGCCTCCCACCGCGCAGTGGTCGTGGACCCTGCCCGGCAACCCATGAAAACCACGAGGTCCGCCGCCTCCATCGCCGCCCATGTCTCATCCGTACCGCCGTTCGACCCGACGACGCCCACCGCATTCGGATGGGTCTCGGCCAGCGACCCCTGCCCCGAAATCGACGTCGCGACCGGGATGTCGAGCCGGGTGGCAAGGCGCGCCAGTTCCTCCATCGCGCCTGCGATCACCACGCCGCCACCACAGACAATGAGAGGGGATTTCGCCGACAGGATCGCCTCCAATGCGGCCTCGACCGCGCCGGGCGCGGGGGCGGCGGGATAGGCGGGGAATGTCTGCAAGGCTGGATCGGCCCAGAGATCGGCGGAGTCCACCGGATCGTATTGAATGTCATAGGGCAGACCGATATGCGCCGCCCCCGGCCGACTGGTCACCATCGCGCGGAAGGCCGCGCGGACCATGCGCGGAATGTGATCGGCCCGCCGGATCACCGTGTTCCACTTGGTCAGGGGCCGCATCATCGCCTGCTGATCGACCTCGGTCAGCGGATATTTCCCGTAGCTCGCGACCGAGACATCACTGGTGATGCCCAGAACCGCATAGCTCGACTCCGACGCCTCGATCAGCCCCGGCAGGATATAGGTCGCCCCGCCGCCCGACGGCCCCTCGCAGACGCCCGGCCGCCCGGTGACGCGGGCATAGGCATCGGCCATGTAGGTGGCCGACCGTTCGTCGCGGGTCAGGATATGAGTGATGCCGTGGTCCAGTTTCAGCAGGCTGTCATAAAGCGGCAGGCTGGTGTCGCCGCACAGGCCGAAGATATGGCGGACGCCATGCGCCTCCAGCATCCGCACCATCGCGTCGGCGCCGTTCAGGGTGTTGGACATCCGCTCCCTCAGCCGTGGGCTTGTTGCAGGACCGTTGCACGGGGCTGTTATTGCGTCAACGGGCGCGGTAGACTTTACAATGAGTTGCGAGAGGCGGTGGCTATGATCGAAACTGGCGGCAAGACGGTCTATGGCGCGACACTTGGCATCCTGATGCTTGAGACGCAGTTCCCCCGCATTCCCGGCGATATCGGCAACGCGCTGACCTGGCCCTTTCCGGTCCAGTACCGCATCGTGCGCGGCGCCACGCCCGACAATGTGGTGCGTGGCGACGCCGAAGCGCGGCTGGAGGATTTCATCGCGGCGGGCCGCGATCTGGTCGCCCATGGCTGCGACGGCATCGCCACGAATTGCGGGTTCCTCGTGCCCCTGCAAGACCGCATGGCCGAGGCCCTCGGTGTGCCGGTCGCCAGTTCGTCCCTGATGCAGGTGCCGATGGTCAGGCGCACCCTGCCGAAGAAAAAGCGGGTCGGCGTCGTCACCATTTCCCGCGCGACGCTCACGCAAAGACATCTCGCCGCAGCAGGCATTCCCGCCGATACCCCCGTCGTCGGCACCGACGAAGGCAAGGAGTTCACGCAGAAGATCCTCTCCGACGCCCCCGATATCGACTTCGCTCAGGCCCGTGCCGATGTCGTCGACGCCGCACTCCGCCTGCAGAAAAAGACGCGGGACCTTGGCGCCATCGTTCTGGAATGCACCAACATGGTCCCCTATGCCGCCGATGTGCGCCGCGCGACCGGGCTGCCGGTCTTTTCGATCTATACCTACCTCGTCTGGTTCCAGGCCGCCCTGATGCCGCGCCGGTTTTCGCCAGAACTGGATGATGGCGGACACGCATAATCCGACCGCACCGGCCGTCAGGCACGCCCCGGCCGCGCGGCAGGATCCGGCACCCCGCCCCCGCACAAATGCGCACCGCCGCAATTGTTCGCGCAGCCCCGATCGGCTATCCTCACCACCAACAGAGGCAGCGAGCAGGCCCACCCGCCGATGACGGCGCTCAAGGAATATCAGCGGCTGGAATGCACCGGCCTGTGGCGCGACACACCCGACGCGCAACGGCGCGAGGTCATCGTCGCGTTCGGCGATGCCACGCTCGTCATCTCGGATGCCCGCAACACCCGCGCGCTGGCCCATTGGTCGCTGCCCGCCATCATCCGGCTGAACCCCGGCGAACAGCCGGCCATATTCACCCCCGGCACCGATGCCGGCGAAGAGCTTGAGATCGAGGACGAGACGATGGTCGCCGCCATCGCCAAGGTTCATGCCCTGATCGAGGCGCGCCGCCCGCATCCGGGGCGGTTGCGCACGGTGCTGCTCGGGATCGTTCTGGCCCTCGTGATCGCGCTTGGCCTCTTCTGGATGCCGCGCACGGTGATCGAACACACTTCGGCCGCTTTGCCCCATGTCAAACGGCAGGAAATCGGCCTTGCCGCTTTGGCCGACATGACGCGCCTCACCGGGCTTGCCTGCGATGCGCCCGAGGGCCGCGCGGCCCTTGCGCGCCTTAGCACCCGGCTTCTCGGCCCCGGCGGGCGTATCGTCGTCCTGCCCGAAGGGCTCGACGCCACCGCGCATCTGCCCGGTGGCCTGATCCTCGTGCCGCGCCGCGCGGTCGAGGAGGAAACCAATCCCGATATCCTCGCAGGCCGGATCCTTGCCGAGGATCTGCGCCGACAGGCGGGCACGCCAATGGCCGACCTTTTGCGCCATGCCGGGCTGCGCGCAACCTTGCGGCTCCTGACCACCGGCGACCTGCCCGGTGAATCCGTCTCGGGCTACGGCGAAACCGTTCTCGCCGTCACGCCGCGCCCGGTCGACCTTGCGAAACTCGTCGGGCGTTTCAAGGCAGCGGGCGTCTCGTCAACCGCCTATGCCTATTCCGTCGACCCCAGCGGCGAGGCCGTTCTGGCCCTGATCGAGACCGACCCGTTCCGCACGACACCCGCGCCGGAACCGCTGCTCAGCGATAGCGACTGGGTCGCGCTTCAGGGCATCTGCGACGGGTAAAGCCGCTCACTTCGTCCCGAACATGCGGTCCCCGGCATCGCCAAGACCCGGAACGATATAGCCGTGATCGTTCAGATGGCTGTCGAGCGCCGCGGTGACGATCGGCACATCGGGATGCGCCTCCTTCATCCGGGCGACGCCTTCCGGGGCGGCCAGAAGGCACATGAAGCGGATATTCTTCGCCCCCGACTTCTTCAGAAGGTCGATGGCCGCAGCCGAGGAATTGCCGGTCGCCAGCATCGGGTCGAGCGCGATGACCAGCCGGTCCTCAAGGTTCGCGGGAACCTTGTAGTAATATTGCACCGGCTGCAGCGTCTCGGGGTCGCGGTAAAGCCCGACAAACCCGACCCGCGCCGCCGGGATCAGTTCCAGCACACCGTCCAGAAGGCCGTTGCCCGCCCTGAGGATCGAAATCAGCGCCAGCTTCTTGCCGTCGATCACCGGCGCGTCCATCGGGCACAAGGGCGTCTCGATCCGCTTCGTCGTCATCTCCATCTCGCGCGTGATCTCATAGGCCAGAAGCTGGCTGATCTCGCGCAGAAGGCGGCGAAAAGAATTGGTGGAAGTGTCCTTTTCCCGCATCAAGGTCAGCTTGTGCTGCACCAAGGGATGGGTGACGACGGTCAGATGGTTGTGCATGGCGGCCCCCGGGATGATGTCTGGCAATCACCCGAGGCCTGACCGATCCACCCGCCCGCGTCAAGTCCGGGTACTGTGGTCAAGGTAGGAGGTGTCTCGGCTTGCGAACGAAGCGGACGTTCAGGCAAGCCCACTTTCGCCCGGAATCAAGCCGAAGGCGCCGGGCGAGCGCCTGCCCGTCCCGGCGGGCTGGCGCTTTTGCAACCGTGCGCTTCGCGTGAAGGCGGAGGAGTTTTGCGACGATAAACTGCCCTGAATATAGGTCGCCGCGCCACCCCACGGGCAGTCGACCGCCAGGCTTACGCTGCGAATGGAGCAAATGCCCGCTGAAGGCCCCCAAGCGGACGTTGGAACTGACAGGGCAGGATGGCGGTGAGGACCTACCCCGCCAACCGCTTCGCCACCGCTTCACGCGTCGCATCGTCGCAGAAGGCCGCCGCGATGGAGGTCCTCGCGACCTCCTCGAACACCCCGTCATCCCAGTCGAACGCCTCGGCCAGCATGTGGTATTCGCGCGCCATCGTTGTGTGGAAGAAGGGCGGATCGTCGGTGGAAACCGTCACCTTCACCCCGCGTTCCCGGAGCCGGTGAATCGGATGCGCGCGCCAACCGGGATAGAGCCCGAGGGCGATGTTCGAGCCCGGACAGACCTCCAGCACAATCCCCTTCTCGGCAATCTCATCGACCAAAGCGAGGTCCTCGATAGCGCGGACCCCGTGGCCCACCCGTTCGACCCCCAGATCGCGGATCGCATCGCGCACGCTGTCCGGCCCGCCCCATTCCCCGGCATGGGCGGTCAGCCTAAGCCCCGCCTCGCGCGCCGCATCGAAGGACCACGCAAAATCCTTGGGCTTGCCCATCTTCTCGTCCCCGGCAAGGCCGAACCCGACGAGCCAGTCGCCCGCCGTCTCGGCGGCACAAAGCGCGGTCTCCTTCGCCTTCTCCGGCCCGAAATGGCGGATCGCCGTGACGATGCCGCGCAGCACGATCCCGTCACGTTTTTCCGCCAGACCGGCTGCCTCGCGGATCGCGTGCAGGTATTCCCGCCATGCGCCCACATCGCGCCCACCGCAGAAATCCGGGCTGAGAAACGTCTCGGTATAGATCACGCCAGAGGCGGCACTTTCCTCCAGCACGGCCAACGTCAGCCGGTGGTAGTCCTCGGGTGTCTTCAACGTCTCGGTCGCGGCCTCGTAGACTTTCAGGAAGTGCCAGAAGTCGGTATAGCTGTAATTGCCCCGCTCATCGAAAATGCCGGAGATATCCATCTTCTTCTCGGCGGCAAGGCCGCGGATGAAGGCAGGCGGTGCGGCACCTTCCAGATGCAGGTGAAGTTCCACCTTCGGGTGGGTCCGGGTCATGTCAGCACTCTCAGGCTTGGATCGGCGGGTCTTTCCACAGCCGTCAGCCCGTTGCAAGTCCGTGAACGCGGCGCGCGCCCTGTCGGGACGGATGCCATACGCAGGCCATACGCTTGCGGGACGGCCGCCATACGGGGATTCCGGTCACAGAAAGCTGCGCCCCGGCCCCTGTGGCGGCACCCCCAGATGCGCCGCGACCGAGGCCCCGACATCGGTGAAGGCGATCTGCCCGACGGGCTTCAGGCCCAGTCCGTAACCGACGACCGGCACCCTCTCGCGGGTATGGTCGGTCCCGGTCCAGGTCGGATCATTGCCGTGATCGGCGGTAAAGATCGCAAGGTCGCCGGGTCGGAGTTTGGGCAGAAACTCTCCCACCCTTTTATCGAACCATTCCAGCGCCTTGGCGTAACCAGAGACATCCCTCGGATGGCCGAAAAGCGTGTCGAATTCCACGAAATTCGCAAAGGTGAGGGACCCATCCTCTGCCGTCTCCACGGCCGCCATCAGATGGTCGAACAAAGCCGCATCCGGCCCCTTCTTCACGTCATCTATACCCCGCATGGAGAAGATATCACCGATCTTGCCGATACCATGCACTTTGCGCCCAGCGCCCTGCACCCAGTCGCACAAAGTGGGCGAAGGCGGCGCGATGGCAAAGTCCTTGCGATTGGCGGTTCTCTTGAACTTTCCGCACGTTCCGATGAAAGGACGCGCGATCACGCGACCCACCTTCATCGCATGAAGAGTAGGCGCCAAGTCCTTGCAAAGTTTCAGCAAACGATCGAGGCCAAAAGCCTCTTCATGGGCTGCGATCTGAAAGACGCTGTCGGCGGAAGTATAACAAATCGGCCATCCGGTCCGCAGATGTTCTTCGCAATGCGCCTCGATGATCGGCACGCCGGAGGCATGGCAATTGCCCAGCGTTCCTTCCGTTCCGGCCAGCCGCGCGACCTCTGCCATGAGGTGATCCGGGAAGGCGGGTTGCGCGTCGGGAAAGTAGTGCCAGTCCCACGGAACCGGCACCCCAGCCAGTTCCCAATGGCCTGATGGCGTATCCTTTCCCTTTGATATCTCGGTGGCTGCCCCCCAGATCCCCATCGGCGTCGCATCAAAGCCCGGCATCGCGGCACCCGAGGCCAGCCGCACTGCCGCACCCAAACCCAAAGCGTCGAGATTGGGCATCCTGAGTGCCCCCGACCGCCCGTCTTCGGCCCGGCCCGCCGCACAGGCATCGGCGATATGGCCCAATGTATTGGCCCCGGTATCGGGCCGTTCGCCATTGAAAAACCGGTCCGCATCCGGCGCGCCGCCTGCACCGACGCTGTCCATCACGATCAGAAACGCGCGTGCCATCAGCTGATCCTCTGATGGATCAACGGCGGTTCCTCGGGCTCATCCGGGCTGATCCGGATGGCCGCCTGAACCACCTCCCGCGCCTTTTCGGCATCGCCCGGATTGGCGGCATGGATACGGACGATCGCCTCGCCCGCTTCTACCGGCTCGCCGATGGGCATGATCTCTGACAGCCCTACCGAGGGGTTGATCCTGTCGCCGCCCCTCAACCGTCCGCCACCAAGGTGGACGACGGCATTACCCAGAGCCTCGCTGTCGATTTTGGCAATGAATCCATCCTCTTCAGCGACGACATCAAAGAGGACAGGCGCAGCGGGCAGCCGGTCGGGATAACGCTCAACAAAGTCCGTCGGTCCACCCAAAGCTGCCACCATGCGACCAAAGGTTTCCGCAGCGCGGCCCGATTCCAGCGCCTCTTCGATCTGGTCCGCGCCATCGCCCGCGTCTTCGGCAAGCCCGGCCAGAGCCAGCGCCTCGCCCCCCAAGGCCACGGTCACATCCCAGAGCGCCTGATTGATGGCAACGCCAGTCAGCGTTTCCATCACCTCCAGCACTTCCAGCGCATTGCCCGCCGAGGATGCCAGCGGTTGATCCATGTCGGTGATCAGGGCCGCCGTCCGGCACCCTGCCCCGTTTGCGGTGTCGACGAGCGAGCGCGCCAGTGCCTCAGCCCGCTCAGGTGTCTTCATGAACGCGCCGGAGCCGACCTTGACGTCGAGGATCAGCGCCTCGAGCCCCGCCGCGAGCTTCTTTGACAGGATCGACGCGGTGATGAGGTCGATGCTTTCCACCGTCCCGGTCACGTCACGGATCGCGTAAAGCCGACGGTCGGCGGGGGCGATATCGGACGAAGCGCCGACGATGGCGCAACCGATTTCAGCGACAAGCCGGTGCAGTTCCTCAACTGAAACATCGCAGCGATAGCCCGGGATCGCCTCCAGCTTGTCCAATGTGCCACCGGTATGGCCAAGGCCGCGCCCGGAGATCATCGGCACACAGGCGCCACAGGCGGCCAAAGCAGGCGCGAGCAGCAGCGAGGTGCTGTCGCCGATCCCGCCGGTCGAATGCTTGTCGACGACCGGCCCGGGCAGGTTCCATTCCAGAACCGAGCCGCTGTCGCGCATGGCCAGGGTCCAGCCGACGCGCTCTTTCTCAGACAAGCCGTTCAGGAACACCGCCATCGCGAAGGCCCCAGCCTGCGCGTCGGTCACGTCGCCGGAGGCAAGGCCGCCCGCAAACCACTTGGCGGATTTCGCGGGCAGGCCTTTGCCGTCGCGGACACCCGCGATGATCGTGCGGGCGTCCATCAGGTCCGCTCCATATGCTCGACGGAAAAGACGCCGGGCAGAAGGTCGCCGATGGTGGTTTCAAAGACTTTGCCGTCGGTCGTGGCCAGAGTGACCTTCACATCGTGCCGCCCGAACTCTGCCAGCTTCTGGCGGCAGCCGCCGCAGGGTGAAACCGGCATGGGGCTGTCGGCGATGACGGCAACCTCGGTCAGTTCGGTTTCCCCGGCGGCGACCATGGCGGCAATCGCCCCCGCCTCGGCGCAAGTCCCTTCAGGATAGGCTACGTTTTCCACGTTGCAGCCACGATAAACGGCACCGGACGCCCCGCGCAGGGCAGCGCCGACCTTGAAATGCGAATAGGGGGCATAGGCGTTTTCCCGCACCTCGCGGGCGGTATCGATGAGTGACATCTCATTCTCCTTCTTGCCTGCCGAGACTGCGCCCGCGCCCGGCCGGATGCAAGCCTATCCGGCAAGCGTAGTCGCAAAGGCACCGGGCAGGCTGACTTCGAGAATTTCGATGTCATCCGTAGGCTCCGCCCACCGCGTCCGCATCCCCGGCGGGATGACGAAAGCATCGCCGGGCGACAATCGGAAAGGCTCCTTGCCTTCGCCTTCCAGCGTCATGCCGCCCTCCATGACGAAGCCGAAAAGGATATCGCTGTCATGGACCGCCCATTGCGCGCTACCTTTCCCCCGGCGGATGACCTGCACACCTGCCACACCTTTGGTGTTCGCATTGATCGTCGTGTCGCGGCAGATATATCCCGGAAGGCGGAAGTCCTGCCATTCCGCCCCCTTGGCGAGGTTATGGACAAAGCGTTGACCATCCCATTCGCGGTCGGGGCGGTAATTCGGCGTGGGCAGCGTCATCTCGTGGTCGATCTCGGTCACATGTTCGGCTGGAACGCCGATCTCGATCACCTCGATATCATCGCCCGCCTCCAGTACCCGGTGGCGGATCTGCGGCGGCTGGATGAAGCAATCCCCCGCGGTCAGACGACGCGTATCACCTTGATCTTCATAAAGAACATCGACCCAGCCGCGATAGCAGAAGATAAGTTGAAACCCCACTTTGTGGAAATGCACCATGTCCGGGACCTTGCCATCCGGCACGCGGATATGACTGGCGATGATCGCCCCGCCAAGGCGAGAGGGGATGAGATCGCGGTATTTCATACCCGCCCGCCCGATCACCCAGGGCGCTTGGTCGGCAAGGCGGCGGACGACGAAGGCGTGGTCGGTGGGCGGCTGAATGACGGGCGGGTTCAACGTGTCGATCTCGACGACCGTGCCACCGGGAGAGGTCAGGTTGCGCTGACCCTCGGCAATTGCGTCCGGTTCATCAGTCAGAATGCGCAGATGTCCCGGGCCGCCTGTCGCCGCTGCATCCAGCCGCACGCGCACCCCGTGGCCGGACATGATCGCCACGGCCGGGTTGTCGGCCGGCCAGATCGCATCGAGCCGCATCTGCAGCACTTTGGTGAAAAACGGCAGGTCCTTGGCGAGACTTGATGTGGGCAGCACTGTTTCAGCACGAATTTCAGACATGATGGCTCCTGTCATGCTATTGGGAAGTTGTGCGGAGCCGGTCGGTTTGGCAAGCGGGTTCCACCGCAAGCAAACACCCTTTCGCGGCGATTGAATGTAGTTTAATGCTAAACCAGTTTTGACGGGAGGTTGGCGTGGACGACGCAAGACAGGAAAATGCACGGCAGGCGGCGCTGGACTATCACGAGTTTCCCAAGCCCGGGAAGCTGGAGATTCGCGCGACGAAGCCCATGGCCAACGGCCGCGACCTTTCCCGCGCCTATTCCCCCGGTGTCGCCGAAGCCTGCCTTGAGATAAAGGACGATCCGTCCACCGCAGCGCGGTACACCGCGCGCGGCAACCTTGTCGCTGTCGTCTCGAACGGCACCGCAGTACTTGGTCTTGGTAATATCGGCGCGCTGGCCTCCAAGCCGGTGATGGAGGGCAAGGCGGTTCTGTTCAAGAAGTTCGCCTCCATCGACTGTTTCGATATCGAACTGAACGAACCCGATCCCGAAAAGCTTGCCGATATCGTCTGTGCGTTGGAACCGACCTTTGGTGCGATCAATCTTGAGGACATCAAGGCACCGGATTGTTTTATCGTTGAACGAATTTGCCGCGAGCGGATGAACATCCCGGTTTTCCACGACGATCAGCATGGCACTGCGATCGTCGTCGGCGCCGCCGCGACCAATGCGCTGCATGTGGCGGGCAAGAAGTTCGATGAAATCAAGGTCGTCTCCACCGGTGGCGGCGCGGCGGGGATCGCCTGCCTCGACATGCTGCTGAAGCTCGGCGTGAAGCGCGAAAATGTCTGGCTCTGCGATATCGAAGGGCTGGTCTATGAAGGGCGCGAAGCCCAGATGACGCCACAGAAGGCGGCTTATGCGCAAGGAAAGAGCCCAGCCACACTGGATGACGTGATCGGCGGCGCAGATCTTTTCCTCGGCCTTTCCGGCCCCGGGGTGCTGAAGCCTGAGATGGTAAAGAAGATGGCGGATAACCCCATCGTCTTTGCGCTCGCCAACCCCACGCCCGAGATCCTGCCCGATGAGGTCCGGTCGGTCGCCCCCGACGCGATCATGGCGACGGGGCGCTCGGATTTCCCCAATCAGGTCAATAACGTCCTCTGCTTCCCTTTCATCTTTCGCGGTGCGCTGGATGTCGGCGCGACGACCATCAACGACGAAATGGAAATCGCCTGTATCGAAGGCATTGCAGCGCTGGCCCGCGCCACGACGAGTGCCGAGGCCGCCGCCGCCTATCGCGGCGAAAAACTCACCTTTGGCCACGACTACCTGATCCCGAAACCCTTCGACCCGCGCCTGATCGGCACAGTGGCCAGTGCTGTTGCCAAGGCCGCGATGGAGACCGGCGTCGCCACCCGGCCCATCACCGATCTCGATGCCTACAAGGAACGCCTGCAGGGCTCGGTTTTCAAATCGGCCCTGATCATGCGGCCGGTTTTCGAGGCCGCCCGCACTGCCAGCCGCCGGATCGTCTTTGCCGAGGGCGAGGATGAGCGTGTGCTGCGCGCGGCGAACGCGATGCTGGAAGAGATGACTGACCGGCCGATCCTGATCGGGCGGCCCGAGGTGATCGAGCGGCGCTGCGAACGGGCGGGCCTACCGATCCGGCCCGAGCGGGATTTCGAACTGGTGAACCCGGAAAATGACCCCCGCTATCGCGACTATTGGGGCAGCTATCACGAGGTGATGGCCCGGCAAGGTGTCACGCCGGACCTTGCCCGCGCGATCATGCGCACGAACACGACCGCCATCGCCGCCATTGCCGTTCACCGGGGCGATGCCGACAGCATGATCTGTGGCACGTTCGGCCAATACCTCTGGCATCTGAACTACATCCGTCAGGTTCTGGCGCGCGACGGGCTGACCCCGCATGGCGCCCTCAGCCTGATGATCCAGGAAGATGGTCCCCTTTTCGTCGCCGATACCCATGTGAATGCGGTGCCGACCCCGGAAGAGATCGCAACAACGATCTGCGGTGCCGCCCGCCATGCCCGCCGCTTTGGCGTGACACCGAAGGTCGCGCTCTGCGCTCATTCCAATTTCGGCAACCTCGACACCGACAGCGCCCGCCGGATGCGCGCGGCGCTCGCGCTGCTTGATGCAAAGGGGGTCGATTTCGCCTATGAGGGCGAGATGTCGGCCGATGCGGCGCTGGACCCCGAACTGCGCGAGCGGATCTTCCCCGGTGGGCGGCTGGAAGGCGCAGCCAATATCCTTGTCTTCGGCTATACGGACGCCGCCAATACAGCGCGCAACATGCTGAAGATGAAGGCGGGCGGGCTGGAAGTCGGACCGATCCTGATGGGGATGGGCAACAAGGCGCATATCGTCACGCCGTCGATCACCGCGCGGGGCCTGTTGAACGTCTCAGCCATCGCGGGCACGCCGGTCGCGCTTTACAGCTAGGTAGAATCACCTCGGAGTCACTTCGCAGCACTTCACTGCAAATATTTGCAAACTCCTCGCGCCTTCGCGCACCTCTTCGCTGTCTTGAAGGCTTTGCAAAAGTTTGCGAAAGGTTTGGGAAAGATTCTGCAAATTTTTCGCACTCCCGAACGCATGTGACCGGTAACGGCGTTGCGCGGACGCCCTGCCGTCGCGTAACACTTCCTCAAGCTTTGGAGGAGGCACGATCATGGGATATTCCGAGATTTATTCCGGCTGGAAAGCCGATCCGGAAGGCTTCTGGATGCAGGCGGCGGAGGCCATCGAATGGGAGCGGAAACCCTCGCGCGCGCTTTTTGCCGACAACGCACCGATTTATGAATGGTTCTCCGACGGCATGGTCAACACCTGCTGGAACGCCGTCGACCGCCATGTCGCGGCAGGGCGCGGTCAACAGGTCGCCATAATCCATGACAGTCCCATCACCGGAGCCAAGCGCGAGATCACCTATGCCGCCCTGAAAGACCGGGTGGCGAGCCTCGCGGGTGCGTTGAAGGCCAAGGGCGTCGAAAAAGGCGACCGGGTCATCATCTACATGCCGATGGTGCCCGAGGCGGTCGAGGCGATGCTGGCGTGTGCGCGGCTCGGCGCGATTCATTCGGTCGTCTTCGGCGGTTTTGCCGCCCATGAACTGGCGGTCCGTATCGACGACGCGACGCCGAAAGCGATCATCGCTGCGTCCTGCGGTCTCGAACCCGGGCGGGTTGTGCATTACAAACCGCTGGTCGATGCCGCGATCGAACAGGCCAAGCATAAGCCGGACTTCACGCTGATCTTCCAGCGCGACGAAGAGGTGGCAAAGCTGATCCCGGGCCGCGACTTTGACTGGCACGAGGCGCAGGCGGGCGTGGCCCCGGCGGACTGCGTTCCTGTCGAAGGCAATCACCCGGCCTATATCCTGTACACTTCGGGAACGACGGGCGCGCCCAAGGGTGTTGTCCGCCCGACGGCGGGCCATCTGGTTGCCCTCAACTGGACCATGAAGTCGATCTACAACGTCGATCCCGGCGATGTCTTCTGGGCGGCCTCGGATGTGGGTTGGGTCGTAGGGCATTCCTATATCTGCTACGCGCCCCTGATCGCGGGCTGCACCACAATCGTCTTCGAGGGCAAGCCGGTCGGCACACCCGATGCAGGGACCTTCTGGCGGGTCATCTCCGAGCACAAGGTCAAAAGCTTCTTCACCGCGCCGACCGCGCTTCGCGCCATCAAACGCGACGACCGTGAGGGCGAGTTCATCAAGAAATATGACCTGTCTGGAATGAAGGCGCTGTTCCTGGCCGGCGAACGGGCCGACCCGGACACGATCCAGTGGGCGCAAAACCATCTTGGTGTCCCAGTCATCGACCATTGGTGGCAGACCGAAACCGGCTGGGCTATTGCGGCAAATCCGCTCGGGATCGAACAATTGCCGGTGAAAATCGGCTCGCCTTCGGTCGCGATGCCGGGATATGACGTGAAGGTCCTGGACGAAGGCGGCCATCCGGTCGCGCCCGGCACGCTGGGCGCTATCGCGGTCAAGCTGCCGCTGCCCCCGGGTACGCTTCCGACGCTCTGGAACGCCGAGGCGCGGTACCGCAAATCCTACCTCACAACCTTCCCCGGCTATTACGAGACCGGCGATGCAGGCATGATCGACGAGGATGGCTACCTTTACATCATGGCGCGCACCGATGATGTCATCAACGTCGCGGGCCACCGCCTGTCGACCGGCGCTATGGAAGAGGTTCTGGCCAGTCACCCCGATGTCGCCGAATGCGCGGTGATCGGGGTCGGCGACCAACTCAAGGGTCAGATGCCCGTCGGCTTTCTGTGCCTCAACAAGGGCTCCAAACGCGAACATGGCGATGTCGTGAAGGAATGCGTGAAACTGGTGCGCGACCAGATCGGCCCGGTCGCAGCCTTCAAGCTCGCCACAGTCGTCGACCGCCTGCCCAAAACGCGATCGGGCAAGATCCTGCGCGGCACGATGGTCAAGATCGCTGATGGCGAGGCGTACAAGATGCCCGCCACCATCGACGATCCGGTGATTCTGGATGAGATCACGGTTGCACTGAAGGGAATTGGATACCCCGCAGGTTAATCTGATCGCAACAATGTTGGGCGTTGCCGGACACTAGTTCCATAGCTCCGCCCGACATGGCGTTTCAGACAGGTTGGCGTAGGAAATTTCCTCGCGTACAACCAATCTATGATGCAACCGAAACTTGTATTCGATTGTCTAAATAGCATTGCCGGGCGGGTGGGGGCCAGTCATGCGGGATGAGAGTTCCGAACAGGACCCTGCGAGTTCCCGTCCGGCAGATCACGGCCGGATGATCCTGCTCGGTCATGATCTGCGTGCGGCGGTCTCGGACATCATTGGCGGCCTTCGGCTGGTGGATCAATCCGCGCTGGACAGCGCCATGCGACTACAATTGGAACGTGTGCGGGCCTCAGGCGAAATCGTGGCCCGTCTACTGGAGGAAGGCCTGTCGATGATGCTCGGCGAAGACGACTTCGCCGCCACGCATCCGGCCAACCTTCAGATGAGCCGATTTCTCTATGATATCGAAATGCGCTGGTCTGGCCGGGCAAGCGAAATGGGCCTTCAGTTTCAAATGACCCGGGGGCCGGACGTGCCCGAAGTGCTGACGCTGGACCGGGTTGCGCTGGAGCGCGTGATTTCCAACATCCTGTCGAACGCGTTCAAGTATACCGATACCGGTACGGTCGATCTCGATGTGAGCATGTCGCGGACCGGCGCGTTGCAGATTGCCGTGACGGATCAGGGGCCGGGCTTCTCCCCCGAGGCGTTGGCCCGGCTCTTCGAATATGAGGGGCGGCCAGACGGAAACGCAAAGCCGGGGCAAGGCCTCGGCATGCACATCTCGAAACACATGACAGGCAGGCTTGGCGGATCCATAAGCGTCGAAAATCTGCCGAGACAAGGCTCACGCGTCATTCTGGAACTGCCGCCGGACACCTGGACAATCGCGGCGCCTTATCATGGCGTCGAACTACCGGACCTGCGTGACACCAGGGTGCTTGTGGCGGAGGATAGCCCGACAAATCAGACGATTATCAGTCATCTGTTGGCTAAAATGGGTGCCCGGTTCGAATTCGCCAATGACGGTGTCGAAGCGTTGCAATGGCTTGAGCGCGAAAACTTCGACCTCGCGCTCATCGATATCGAGATGCCGAACCTAACCGGTCTCGACGTGATCAGGGCGGTTCGCGCCAGCAAACATCGCCATTCCGAAATGCCGGTCATCGCGATCACCGCATATGTTCTGCGCGCAAACCGGGATGCCATCTATGCCGCCGGTGCAGACGCGATATTGGCAAAACCGTTTGCCGGGCTGGAGACTTTCGGCTTGTCTATCGCGAATGCGCTGAACGGTCACCGCGATATGGCTGCGGACGCGGTGCTGGTTCGCGAAACAGATCTGGACTTCGATCGGGCATGTTTTGACCGGCTTCTCGACGTTGCGGGCCCCGACGCGGCAAATGAACTTCTCGACCGCCTCAGTGCCGATCTGAGAAGTTGCGAACGGAATCTCGTTGCCGCATTGGCTGAAGACAACAGGAAAGCGCTCAGGGCTGAAACTCACATTCTGATCGCACTCGCTGCAGCCGTCGGTGCAACGCGCCTGCAGGCACTGGCCCAGTCGCTGAACTCAACCGCGCATCGGAGCGACGTTTCAACACCGGGAAATGAAGCGCTCGCGCATCTGGATCGACTGATCCACTTTGTCGAACAGGAGCGGACGCGCCGGGGTGACGCGGAATGAACGCGCGACCATTGCTGCTGGTGGAAGACACACCGTCACTTCAGCTTGTTTACGAGTCCGTTCTGCGTTCGGCGGGCCACAACGTCGCATGTGCGGCCGACGCCGCGACCGGTCTGGCCGCCTTCAGGAAACTGCGCCCGCCCGTCGTCCTGCTGGACCTGATGCTGCCGGACCGGGACGGGCTTGACCTGATGCGAGACTTTCTTGCGATCAATCCCGACACGCATGTCATCGTCATCACCGCCAATGGTTCGATCAACAAGGCTGTAGCTGCGATGCGTGCCGGAGCGCACGAATTCCTTGTGAAACCGTTTGACGAACAGCGATTCCTTGCAGCGATTGACAACGCTTTGACGGCGAACAGGCGGAATGGCGCAACCATCGAGCCCGACCTGACAATGCAACCGCCCGATGAGTTTATCGGCTCATCTGCACAAATGCAGCAGGTCTATGCCAAAATCCGGTCGGTCGCGCGATCAATGGCAACTGTGTTCATCACTGGCGAAAGTGGGACGGGCAAGGAACTTTGCGCGCAGGCGGTCCACGACCAGTCCAGCCGTGCAAACGGGCCGTTCGTGCCGTTGAATTGTGGCGCGATACCGTCTGAACTCCTCGAGTCCGAGGTGTTTGGGCACGTGGAAGGCTCCTTTCTGGGCGCAATCAGCGACAAGGCCGGCGCTGCGGCGGACGCACATGACGGGACACTTTTTCTGGATGAGATTTGTGAACTGGATCTTAACCTTCAGTCCAAACTTCTGCGCTTCCTTCAGACGTCCACGATCCAGCCGGTCGGCGCGACGCGGTCACGCAAGGTCAATGTCCGTATCATCTGTGCCACGAACCGCGATCCGCTGGAACAGGTCCGCCGCGGCCGCTTTCGCGAGGATCTCTACTACCGATTGCATGTCGTGCCGATCCGAATGCCACCCTTGCGCGAGCGGGGCGACGATGTCCTTGCCATCGCCGATGCTGCGTTGAAGCACTTTGCCCAGGAAGAAGGGCGTTCATTCGAGGCTTTCGACCCCGACGTCGTCGCACTGTTCCGTAGACTAAGCTGGCCTGGCAATGTGCGGCAGCTTCTCAACGTCATTCGGCATGCTGTGGTGTTGAATAGCGGACCGCTTGTGACCCGAGACATGCTGCCCTTTGAACTTCACCACGAGCTTGAGCACAAGGAGGCCCGCGCGGTTGAGGTCGAAAAGCCTCGCGTCACGCTCAATGGCCTGATCGGGCGCACCTTGGCCGAGGTGGAGCGGATGGTGATCGAGGAAACCATTGCCAGCCATGGCGGCTCCGTCCCCAAGGCGGCGCGGGTGCTGGATGTGTCACCCTCCACACTCTATCGCAAGATAGAAGGCTGGAAATCAGACACCTGACGGATCAGACAAACTGTTCGCGCGTCAACCGTTCTTCCAGCCCGTGACCGGGATCGAAGAGAATACGATGGCGGATCTTAGGCTCCGACTGTACTTCCACCGAAACGACGTTCGGGGCCGAGCGACCATCCGCATCGGCCATGACCGGTCGCTTTTCAGCATCAAGCACGTCAAAGCGCACCACGGCCGTTTTCGGCAACAGCGCCCCGCGCCAGCGGCGCGGCCGGAATGCCGCCATCGCGGTCAGCGCCAGCACCTCGGCGCCGATGGGCAGGATCGGGCCATGGGCGGAGTAGTTGTACGCCGTCGAACCGGCGGGGGTGCAGACCAACGCCCCGTCGCAGACCAGTTCTTCCATCCTGACCTTGCCGTCGATCGTGATTCTGAGCTTTGCCGCTTGCGGACCCGCGCGCAGAAGGGAAACCTCGTTGATGGCCAAGGCCTCGCGAATATCGCCATCCGCGGTCTTGGCCCGCATGGCAAGGGGGTTGATCACCTCTTCTTCGGCCTCGGACAGCCGCGCAGGCAAGCCTTCCTCACCATATTCGTTCATCAGGAAGCCGATCGTGCCGCAATTCATACCATAGACCGGCACATCCATCGCCTGTGTCGCATGCAGCGTCTGAAGCATGAAACCGTCGCCACCAAGGGCAACGATCACGTCGGCCTTGTCCACCGGAACCGAACCGTAGGCCGCGGTCAGCTTGGCCAAGGCCTCCTGCGCGACAGGGGCATCGCTTGCCAGAAATGTGATATTCTCAGCCAAAGTCTGCCCTAGCACCGTGGTCGATCCTTGTGCATTGATCCACTGACAGGACCGCGAAGACAACCCCATCCGGCCAAACGGGTCCGGTTTCATGAAAGCCTTGCTGATGTCGCATGTACCTCACTTGTCTCGCCGTGCCACGCTGTTCGGGCTGACCGCGCTTGCCGCACCCGCACTGATCCGGCCGCGCGCCGCCTTCGCTGGAACCGGCAACCCCTTCGTTCAGCCCCGACTGAACGAAGGCCGGATGGAAGATGGTCATCGCGTCTTCGATCTGACCGTCGCCCCGGGTGTGCATGAGTTCCGCCACGGCATTGCTACGGAGACCGTGGGGATCAACTCGACCTTCCTTGGCCCGATCCTCGCGGCCCGTGCGGGCGACCGGCTGCGGATGAAGGTCGCGAACCATATCGGCGAACCGATGACGCTGCATTGGCACGGGCTGCACCTGCCCGCCGCTGCCGATGGCGGCCCGCATCAGGAAATCGCGCCGGGCGCTGTCTGGTCGCCGGAATTCGACCTGATGCAGAAAGCTGGAACCTTCTGGTTCCACGGCCATCAGCATGAAAAGACCGGCGCCCATGTCTGGGCCGGCATGGCGGGTGTGCTGCGGGTAGCGGATGACGAAGAGGCCGCACTGCCCCTGCCCCGCACCTATGGCGAGGACGATTTCACCCTCGTCCTTCAGGACCGCCGTTTCGACGCCGAGGGCCAGATGCCCTATGCGATGAACATGCATGACCGCATGGCCGGGATGCAGGGCGATGTGATGCTGGTGAACGGCCAAACCAGCCCTGTTTTGGAGGTCGATGCCCCTCTGATCCGCGTGCGTATCCTCAATGGCGCGAACGGCACCTTCTACGGGCTGCACTTCGCCGACAACCGGACCTTCCACCAGATCGCCTCGGATGGCGGGTTGCTGGAGGCGCCCGTCCCGATGCAGGGCGCGATCCTCAGCCCCGGCGAGCGGGGCGAGTTTCTCGTCGATGTCGCGGATGGCGTAGCGATAATGCTGAGGGCCGAGACCTTCGGCGCCGAGGTCGCGATGATGGGCACGACCGGAACGCCCGATGTAATGGAAATCCGGCCGCGATCGACCCGCCCTGCGCCCGCCCTGCCCGACCGGCTGGTCGAAATGCCACCGCCACCCGACGCGACGGGAGAGGATCGGCGGTTCGAACTGGCCATGACCGGTATGGGCATGATGGGCGATTTCACCATCAACAGTCGCCGCTTCGACCATTCCCGCATTGATTTTGCCGTGCCGCTCGGTGCGACGGAGACGTGGACCTGGACCAACACCACACCGATGCTGCACCCGATCCACATCCATGACGTGCAGTTCCGCATCCTGTCGCGGAATGGCCAGCCACCCGCTGCGCAGGAGGCAGGGCTGAAGGATACAGTACTGATCCGGCCTCAGGAAACGGTCGCGCTCAGACTTTCCTTTACCGACTTTGCCGACCCGGTTCTTCCATACATGTACCACTGCCACATCCTCGAACACGAAGATGCCGGAATGATGGGCCAGTTCACGGTCGTCTGACTGATCAGGCTTGACCTAGGGTCAGCAAAAAGTTTCCTATAGTGGAATTCGTTTCGCGTGTGACCCAAAACATGTCGGATTCCACGCTTCCCGGCCCAGCCCTCCTCCGCTACAACGCGCACAACTTCAGCCTTCAGGAGACGCCTATGAACGCCCCGCAACGTGACTCCGGTTTCTTCACCGAATCCCTCGAAACCCGCGACCCCGAGCTCTTCGGCTCGATCCGTAACGAACTCGGCCGCCAACGTGACGAAATCGAACTGATCGCGTCCGAAAACATCGTGTCGCTCGCCGTGCTTGAGGCACAGGGCTCGGTCCTGACCAACAAGTACGCCGAAGGGTATCCCGGCAAGCGCTATTATGGCGGCTGCCAGTATGTCGACGTAGCCGAAACGCTGGCGATTGAGCGGGCAAAGGAACTGTTTGGCTGCAACTACGCCAACGTCCAGCCGAACTCAGGGTCGCAGATGAACCAGGCCGTGTTCCTGGCGCTCTTGAAGCCCGGAGACACGTTCATGGGCCTCGACCTCAACTCGGGCGGTCACCTCACCCATGGCTCGCCTGTCAACATGTCGGGCAAGTGGTTCAATGTCATCTCTTACGGCGTGCGTCAGCAGGACCAGCGGCTGGATATGGACGATGTCCGCGCCAAGGCGCTCGAGCATCGGCCGAAGCTGATCCTCGCCGGTGGCACCGCCTATAGCCGCGAATGGGACTGGGCGGCCTTCCGCGCTATCGCCAACGAAATCGGCGCCTATCTGCATGTCGACATGGCCCATATCGCGGGCCTCGTGGCGGGCGGCGTTCATGCATCGCCCATCCCGCATGCCCATGTCTGCACCACGACGACCCACAAGTCATTGCGCGGTCCGCGCGGCGGCATGATCCTCTGCAACGACGAGGATATCGCGAAAAAGATCAACTCCGCCGTCTTCCCGGGCCTTCAGGGCGGGCCGCTGATGCATGTGATCGCCGCCAAGGCCGTGGCCTTCGGCGAGGCGCTGCGCCCTGAGTTCAAGGCCTATGCCGCGCAGGTCAAGAAGAACGCCGCCGCCATGGCGGACGAACTGATGAAGGGCGGCATCGACGTTGTATCGGGCGGCACCGACAACCACCTCTGCCTCGCCGACCTGCGCCCGAAGAAAGTGACCGGCAAGGCCGCCGAAGCGGCACTTGGCCGCGCCCACATCACCTGCAACAAGAACGGCGTGCCGTTCGACCCGGAAAAACCCTTCGTCACCTCGGGCATCCGCCTCGGCGCGCCCGCAGGCACGACGCGCGGCTTCGGCGAGGAAGAGTTCCGCCAGATCTCGCGCTGGATCGTTGAGGTTGTCGACGGGCTGGCCGCGAATGGCGAAGACGGTAACGGCGCGGTTGAAGAGAAGGTGAAGTCGGAAGTCGCGGCCCTCTGCGCCCGCTTCCCGCTTTATCCGAGCCTCTGAGGCACCGGCCCGACTGATTGAAAACCCCCGCAATTGCGGGGGTTTCTTTTTTGGGGGTACAAAACATCCGCGCCGGACGAACCGGCGCGGCGTCGTCAATCGGCCATCAGGCGTCAGGCCATGAGCGTCATGCTGTCGCCAAGTGTGGACAGATCGCCACTCCAGACCAGAAGCGCGGCATCGTCGTCGAATTCGAAAAGCTTGCCACCGCCACAGACATCAACGGCATTGTCGATGACATCCTGCAAGGTCTGCCCTTCAGTCAGAAGTGCAGGATCGATCTCGAGCGCATCGGAGCCTGCCTCGAAGTCGAGGACCATATCCCAGCCTCCAGTGAAGACGAAGGTATCCGCCCCGCCGCCGCCGATCATGAGGTCGTGGCCTGCGCCGCCATCAAGCCGGTCGTCGCCGCCCTGCCCGACCAGGACGTCATTGCCGCACCCTCCCTCAATCTGGTCGGCCTCGTCAGTACCAAAGAGCCAGTCGCTCCACGGCGTTCCTTTGACAAGGTTCAGTTTGGGCTCGGGGTCCGGTGTCGGCTCTGGGTTCGGCGTCGGCTCTGGGTCCGGCGTCGGCTCTGGGTCCGGCGTCGGCTCTGGGTCCGGTGTCGGCTCAGGGTCCGGCGTCGGCTCTGGGTCCGGCGTCGGTTCGGGGTCCGGTGTCGGTTCGGGGTCCGGCGTCGGCTCAGGGTCCGGCGTCGGCTCTGGGTCCGGCGTCGGTTCGGGGTCCGGTGTCGGCTCTGGGTCCGGTGTCGGCGTGCTAGCATCCGCCATTGCATCCAGCTCGGTCGCTGACAGCGTCCCGTCGGTGAAGCGGAAAGTCTCGACATTGGTATAGGTATCGGTCCCATCCGCCGAGGTCACAACGTGGCCATTCGCCGTCCGCGAGACCTGAATGCCGGTCGTCGCCGCATTGATGATCACCTCGTCGCCGCCAGCGCCGCCGTCGATCACGTCATCTCCGGCCCCGCCTTCGATGACATTCGCACCGTCATTCCCGGTAAGAGTATTGGCCGCGTCATTGCCGGTCAGGCCCAGATCGGCCACGCCCAGAAGCTGCGCGTCGTCGAAGCCGGAAACCAGTTTCAAGTCGGCCGAACTCAGCACTTCGGACCCATTGACCACGTCGAGCTTCACATTGCCCGCCGAGAGATCGACCATCACCTTGCCACTGCGGCTGCCTGAAGTCAGCGACACTTCGGTATCGGCCGCGCCGGAGGCCAGCTTCAGCGCGTAACCGCCCGCCTGCTCTGACACCGCCTGTTGTCCTCCGACCGAGATGGTCGTGCCGCCAGTACCTTCGCCCAGAGAATAGAAGGCGTCATTGTCGGCATCGTCATAGACCACGCCGGTCAGAAACACGTCGTTTCCATTGTCGCCGAAATTCTCGGTGATCAGGGAACTGTGCTGGTACTGCCGGAACGGTCCGGTTTCATGGCCGACGCCGATCTCCGAAAATCCGTCATTCATGATCGCCGTACGGTGGCCGGAGCTTTTCATCAGCCCCTCATGCTGCGCCCGGATCGTATCGTTCATGTCGAGCGCGCCGGTCGAGGCCTGGTAGTAGATGTTCTCACCCGCGCGGGATCCCGCGCCGAGATCATATCCGGCCGCCTCCATCCGGTCGCCCGGGCTCGTCCCGCCCGCACCGCTATGGTCGAACGTGCCGGTCGTGCGCATCCAGTCCGAGTGATCTTCGGCGGCCTGGGCCAGCGCGTCACTCGGCGCCAGAACCTGTTTCGGCGCGCCGTCTATTGTGCCGGGGGCAAGCCCGTCATTCAGGCCGATGCCGGCCCGCGCCGCTTCGCCCTGCGGGTCGAGACGGGCGCGGTTGATCAGTTCGATCATCAGCTGCTCTGTTTCACTATGTGCCATGTGTTTTCCTTTCGGCTGCCCCAGCCGAGCGGCACAGAACGGCATCTGGAAACGGCGATCAAGACCGGATCCCATTCGGGGTTGAAGGCAAGCGAAGAGGCGCGGATCGGGTTAGTGAAGGTGCGCGACCCTCCGCCGCAGAACAGAAAACCGCCAATGGATTCAGAAGGTTTCGGCCGATGCCTGCCGAATATTCCCGGTCAAAGCCGCCAGATCACGATGAGAACCACAGCGGCCAATATGGCAAACACCGCAAATCCCGCGCTCTCCAGGACATCGAGGAACAGAGCGCGACGGCGCCCCGCCGCGCCAAGCGGTTTCAAGTGGGTCAGGCATGCCTGATAGGCGCTGGCGATACGGTCCTGATCAAGCTGCATCCTGAGTTTCGGTATCCGGTCCTGTTCGCAGGCATGAAGCAGATATTCTGCCTCGCGCCGGACCTTTCGCGGCAGCAGGCGTCCACCCCGGCGCAGCTTTTCAGCCAAACCCTGGCCACGGATACGCAGCCGAACCGCCATCAGCCCGGCAACGTCATCTGCCATCTCCGTTACGGTCACAACCGACACCCCTTACCCCCGCCAGACAGGTTAGCGCCCGAACCGTCACGTCGCAATGGTCTGGAAGCGGCCGCGTCGCCGGTTTAGGAAGGGGCATGCTGAGACATGTCGAATACGGAACCGCCACCGATCTGCCGACGCTTCTTATCGTGCACGGGCTCTACGGCTCGGCACGGAACTGGGGGGCTATTGCGCGCCGCATGGCCTCGGACCGGCGCGTTGTGGCGGTGGACATGCGCAATCATGGCGAAAGCTTTCATGCGCCGAGCCACAGCTATGCCGACATGGCGGGAGACCTTGCCGAATTAGTGGACGAGATTGGCGGGCCGGTCGATCTGGTTGGCCATTCCATGGGCGGCAAGGCGGCGATGCAACTTGCCCTCACGCGGCCCGAACTGATCAGGCGGCTGATCGTGGCCGATATTGCACCGGTCGCCTATGGCCACAGTCAGGCGCACCTGACCCAAGCGATGCGGCGGCTTGACTTGACCGGGCTCAGTTCGCGCGGCGAGGCTGATCAACGGCTTGCGGCAGAGGTCGAAGATCCGGGTGTCCGCGCATTCCTTCTGCAATCGCTCGACCTTAAATCCGACCCGCCCCGGTGGCGGCTGGCGCTCGACGTGCTGGAAGCCGAGATGGACAAGATCATCGGCTGGCCGGGAACCGGCGGGCGCTTTGACGGGCCGACGCTGTTCCTGACCGGTGCGCTGTCAGACTATGTCCGCCCCGAATATCGGGACGGAATCAAGAAACTTTTCCCTAAGGCGAAGTTCGCCAAATTGCCGGGCGCGGGCCATTGGCTGCATGCCGACAAGCCGCGGGAATTCGAGGCCGCGCTGCGGACCTTCTTCGGCCCGTCAGATAGCTGACAGTTTCTTTGTGACAGTCCAGGCGACAGGCATAGCGGCAACCGCACCGATCACCGCCGCGACGACAATCGGACGTGCTCCGAACATTCCCAGTGTCAACGCCGCGACAATGGCCGATCCGGCCAAGGTTACCGACGCAAGCGTGTATATGACAGAAAACAGCCTGATCATGGGCTTCTCTCTTTCTCAGCGCGCGTTCGCTCGCTGCCTACACTCGGCGATAAGCGAGGTCCTTGATCTGGGTCAGGCTCTGCAATCAAGGTCGAACCGTGCCTCACCGGTATCGCCCGGAATCGCCGTTCTCATGGAATTCGGGATGACCCTGCAACCGGTCGTGCTTTCCACCGCCTCTTCCATCAGCCGCGGTACCACCGCCCGGCGCGCCCGCGTCAGATAGCCCATCCGCACAACTTCGGCCCGGCTGCCCTTGTGAAAGACAATGAAATCTATCCCGCCCCTTGTGACCTCGTGACGCGCCGCACCAAAGAATTGCGGCGCGGGCGAGCCGCACGCGGCGAGGAAAAGGAGAGAGAAAAGAAGGCGCATGAGCAGAGGGTCGCCCAACGGGGTTAACAGGGTCATAACTTCCGCTCAGATCAGGTCACGCGCGTGACGCGCCTCTTGACCGTTGTCACCGATGGGGTCAAACCGGGTTTGATCATCAAGCATGAGGCCAAGGTGAAAAACCGTCTTATCCTGTTGCTGCTTGCAACGCTCGCACTCGCCGCCTGTGAAACCGTCAAGGGCGCCGGGCGCGATATCGGAAGCGCCGGTAACGCAATCAGCTCTAGTGCCAACAAAGTTCAGTCGCAGCTCTGACTGTCCGGTCGTTTCAGGACTAGTTTCCGAACTGCCCCGCAAGACCGATAGCGACAGATCCTACGCTGTTTCCGGGGGTTGTGGGCGACGCAGTCAGCGTGACTACGGAACCAAGCCGATACGGTGTGCCGGATCGCTGGCTGTCATAGATCGCGTAAACCCCGATGAGCACCGCTGCGGCAGCAAGTAGCTTTGCCATGGGAAACCTTCCGTTCCTTCGTCGGAAACGATAGACACGGAATCAGGCAGTTTTGGGACAATTTCAGGTCGCAATGGGTCCCTAAAAAAGACTAGCGGGGCCACCGCCACCGATGACCCCGCCTGTCAACCACACTTCGGAAACAAAACCCCGATACTCGCACTACTATTTCGGTAATCGTTAACAGTCATTACTCGTTATAGGTGCATATAGCGCTCATATTCAGGATTCGGAAACTAGGATTTTGGGACATGTCTAAAAGTTAGTTTTCAAACAATTTCCCTCAATAGGCATTGGTCAATCGCAGTCAAAAGCGGTTCGCACTGACGTTGAAAAAACCGCGCGCGGATTGTCAAATTGACTTGGCCCCGCGCGTCGTGCGCTTCTTCCTGTCCTGACGCCACACCTCAGGCGTCACGCCCTCAACGGAACGAAAAACCCGGATGAGATGCGAGCTGTCACAGAACCCGGTTTCGGCCGCGATGTCGGTCACAGACCGGCCATCCCGCTCCAGCAGGGCCCGCACCTGCGCCAGCCTGATCCGCAGCCCTGCATCAGCAGGTGTGATACCGAGCGAGGCCTTGAAGTGCCGTTCAAGTTTTCGCCGGCTCACCCCCAGCCTCTCGGCAAGCCGGGATACCGGAAGTGGCGTATCCTGTGTCTGCTGCATCCAGAGAAGCGCACGTTTGACCAAGGGGTCACTCGCCGTCAGATCCAAAGGCAGGCCCGGTTGCGGACGTTCGGCTGCAATGGCCTCATCCATGATCATGATCGACAGGCTTTTGCGCGCCGCTGCACGGCCGATGTGACGATCGACGAGAAACGCCGCAAGATGCGCCGTTGACGCGCCGCCTGAACACGTCAAGCGATCACGGTCGACGACAAAAACCTGATCTGAAATCGGGATCAACCCTTCGAACTCGTCGAGGAAATCCTGCCGGTGGAACCAGCTGACGCAGCACCGGTACCCCTGCATCAGCCCCGCCCGGTATAGAATGAATGCACCAGTGCAAAGACCGATCAGCGGTATTTTCGCCGCCGCCGCCGCGCGCAGGAATGCCGTCACTTCGGGTCCGACCTGCTGCGCTCCGCCGATCAGGCCGCCAGCCACAACCACGTAATCGAACCGCCGGGGATCACCGAGGCGCTCTTCCGGCTCTACGGCAACTCCACAACTGCTTTCTATGGGTTCCAGCGTCGGCGCGATCAGGCGCCAACTGGACAGAATCGGCCGCGACCGGTCGCCCTCATCCGCGGCGAGGCGAAGAACATCAATGAAATTCGCGAGCGCCGCCAAGGTGAAGCGGCGCGCGGGAATTATTCCGACCCGCAGGCGCGGGCGTGGTGGAACCATAGTATCCGGCAACAGAGCCTCTTGTCACATTGGCGCATATCTAACGCCATAATGCCGCAAATATACAATCACGAATCCCGGAAATGCCGCAACTAGCGCGGAACGCTCGCATCCGCCCGGTGCGGCCCGTCAGGGAGGCCAGTCACATGTCTCACCAAAGCCAGATCCGCGCACTCCACAAGGTCAGTCTTCCCCCCCGGGAAGAGGCCAACACCGGACAGCGATTCACGTTTCTCCTGAACGACGGTTTCGCACATCTGCCGCTGGCATCCGCGCTTGAGCCTATGCGTCTTGCAAATCAGCTATTGGGCACCCGCGCCTATTCCTGGCGGATCGCAAGCCTGACCGGTGCCCCCGTGCTCTGTTCCTCCGGGCTGACGATGATGACCGACGGCCCGTACAGCCCGCTCGCGCGTGGTGACACGCTTGTCGTCATCGGCGGCCCCGCACTGCGCCGGAACGCGGACCCGCGTCTCAGCCACCTCTTGAGACGGGAGGCGGCACACGGCGTCCGGATCGGCGGCTTTTGCATGGGGGTCTACGCCCTTGCCCATGCTGGCCTGCTCGACGACGAAGAATGCGCTGTTCACTGGGCCGACATCGACGGTTTCGCCGAGGAATTCCCAAAGGCCCGCATCAGCCGCAACGCCTTCGTCATGGGCCGCCGTCCGACCGCGCCGGGGGGCGCGGTCGCCGCCGACCTGATGATGCATCTGATTGCCGAGGCCCATGGCGCGGAGCTTGCGACCCGGATCGCCGACATGATGGTCTGCAACGGCGTGCGCAGCCCCAAGTCGCAGCAAAAGGTATCGGTCCAGTCACGATACGGGATGCGCAATCCGCGTCTCGTGAAGGTGCTGAAATGTATGGAGGCCAATCTTGAAACGCCGCTGACGGCGCAGGAGATCGCCGATATCGCCGCCATGTCGATCCGGCAGACAGAGCGGCTGTTTGCCCGCTACCTCAACACCACGCCGATGAACTTTTATGCCAATATGCGGCTGGAAAAGGCGCATACTCTGCTGTCGCAGACCGAGCTTTCGGTCACCGAAGTCGCGGTGGCCTGCGGCTACAAGTCGACGTCGCATTTCACCAAGAGTTTCCGTCTCGCATACGGCGTTACACCGAAACGGATGCGTGCGGTCGGGACCTGATCGGCATACGGAGGCGCGAACCAATGCGATCGGCTCAGCGAAAACAACATTTTTTAGGATGTCCGGAATGCCTGCATAGGCAATGGAAATACTTCGGGTTTGGTCGGTCAGAACCGAATTCCCCCGCTTGGCCAAACGATGCGGGCAGTTCCGCCTCGGGATTTTGGGGTCGGAACGCCCGTATTCCGACAGGTTGACTCTCCTTCTTCCAGTCCAGCCTTGGACCGCACCTGGTTGAAAAAGCTGATATCCCGCAAAATGCGCTTCCCGTTGAGCTCTACGACCGCCCTGCGCAGCATGCGCCGAATGCCGACCGCGCTGCTCGCATCGGGAAAATAAGACGCGCCGCACACGGCAAGCTGGCCACCATTGTTGAACACGATCCAGCGATATTCGTATGCGCGACCGTATCCGCTCACCGTTATCGAGCCGCCACCGAACGAGTCGTCAATTGAAAGTACGAATTCCTCTGCGGCCATCACCGGCGCCGCGACTAGAAAAAGTGCCGCCACTGAACTTACGATCTTGTCGAACTTCATCGCCCCCTCCCATGCCAGTCACTCTTAAGAGCGTATCCAATGACGTAAGGTCGAACCTTGACGCCGATCACCCTGTGGACAAGTCACCAAGCTATAGACTTGCGAAATCCTCATTATGCATTCCGGCCAGCAGGCGCCGCTGACACGACGGCGAGGATCAGGGGGATCAGCACCATCGGGCGAGAAATCTGCGTCGCATGTCACCAACATCGTCCGCACACAGCATTACCCCAAGCCGACATGTACTGTCGGAAACGGAGCGAAAAGGTCACTTCATCGCAGCTTCCGGATAACGCCTTGACGCGCAGCCCCCGGGTCAGACCCGGGGGCGCATACTGCCGTTTGTCGCCACTCAGAGGGCTACTAAGCCCTAAAACTGGACGAACCCGCTGGGAAATTTGACATCGACGTCAACATCCCCAGATTTCGGTGTTGGAAAGCCTGTCATGACACAATTTGCCGGGCCGACTTCCAGCGCCGCTTCGGACCGGACCTGAGAAAAGAAGCTTAGATCGCGGACCACTTTACGCCCGTTGATCCGTACCTCTGCCTGCCGCAACAGGCGTCGAACACCGACTGCACTGCTCGCATCCTAGAAATATCCAGCGCCACAAACGGCAATCTGTCCCTGCTGATCCGAAAGCAACATCCGATAGACATACCCTTTGCCATAGCCGGGAAACGTGAGTGAACCGCCGCCGAAGCGCTGATCGACCGGCATCTGACATTCACCGGCGGCCATTGCAGGCGCGACCAGCGACAATGCAAGGAAAGCGGCTGCAACCGTTCGAAACCTCATTGAAGTACTCCATAATCAGTAAACGCAATCAAATGGATATATCTACGGCTTGAATTTTCGAGCGGATATCACGCATCGGTTGTATGGCGTTGCGCACGGTTCACGGCGTCCGGTAGCGCTCGACGAAATTTCGAAGGATAATCTCGGGCATATGCACGTCGCTTGCCCGGCAAAGAGCAATGAGACGGTCTGCATCTTCGGGCGGGAAATAGCCCTTGTTGCGATAGATCCGAATGCGCAGTTCGAACCCGTCGCTGTCGGCTTCGGGGTGGAACTGGGTGGCATAGACATTCCGGCCATAGCGGATCATTTGATAGGGACATGGGTCCGAGGACAGCAGGTGAACTGCCCCGTCGGGCAGGACCTGCAACGCCTCCTTATGACCGACAAAGGCCTGAAACCGTGCGGGCAACCCGGACAGGAGCGGGTCCCCTGCACCGTCCGGCGTCACTTCGCACAGGGTCGCGCCGACCGGTTCGCCAAACCTCTCCTTGCTGATCCGGCCGCCAAGGTGATGACCCAGGACCCCGATCCCATAGCAGCATCCGAGAAACGGAAAATCGCGCCCGGTAATCTCGGGCATGAGGCCAAGAACCGCGTCCTCGATCTTCTTCTCGACCGATGTTTTTTCTTCCGGCGCATCACTGACGCAGCCGGGCCCGCCGCCGACAATGACGCCGGAATAGTCCGACAGGTCCAGATCGGCGGGGATCGCGTCTAGATCCAGACGGATTCGATGCACCTCATCCGGTGCCAACCCACCTTTCGTCAGGAAGGCCGCGAATTCGTCGTCCGCCGCCTCGGCCTCGGGGCGGAGTTGCAGGATCAGGAACGGCTTTATCACGCAGGCATCCGCTCCTCGACGATGCCCGCCCACCAGGAGCATCCTGCAGGGATTGCATCGTCGTTGAAGTTGTATTCGGGGTGATGGACCATCGCCGTATCGCCATTGCCGACAAGGATATAAGCGCCGGGCCGTTCCTCCAGCATATAGGCGAAATCCTCGCCGCCCATGATGAGGGGCGCGGTGCCACAGGCGCCCGAAACCTTTTTCGCGACGCTGGCGGCGAATTCGGTCTCGGCCTCGGAATTCACCATTACCGGATAGCCGAGCATGTAGTTGACCTTTGCTTTCGCCCCATAGGCATCCGCCGTCGCCTCGGCGATCTTGACCACACGTTCACGGGCGAGCTTGCGCACGTCGCGGTCAAGCGTGCGGACGGTCCCTTTCAGCTTCACCCGCTGAGGAATGACGTTGAAGGCCTTCGACTCGGTCTCAAAACTGGTCACGGAGACGACGACCTGACTGACCGGATCGACATTGCGGCTGGCGATGGTCTGCAGCGCGATCACGATCTGGCTGGCGACGACGGTCGTGTCGATCGTCTCATGCGGCTTGGCGGCGTGGCCGCCTTTGCCTTCGATGTCGATCTCGAACTGGTCGGTGGCGGCGAAGAATGCGCCGGGGCGTATGGCGAAGGATCCAACTGGCACGCCTGGCCAGTTATGCATCCCGTAGACCTCCTGGATCTTGAACCGCTCCATCATCCCGTCTTCGCACATCTCGCGCCCGCCGCCGCCGCCCTCTTCGGCGGGCTGGAAGATCACAACGACCGTGCCGTCGAAATTGCGCGTCTCGGTCAGGTATTTGGCGGCCCCCAACAACATCGCCGTATGGCCGTCATGGCCGCAGGCATGCATTTTCCCGGGCGTCTTCGAGGCATAGTGCAGACCCGTCGCCTCGATGATCGGCAGCGCATCCATATCGGCGCGCAGGCCAATGACCTTGCCCTTGGTATCGGACCTACCCTTGATCACGCCGACGACGCCGGTGCGGCCAATCCCCTCGACCACCTCGTCGCAGCCGAAATCACGCAAAAGGCCAGCGACCTTGCCAGCCGTCCGGTGGGTGTCGAACAGAAGCTCTGGATTCTCATGGATATCGCGCCGCCATTCGGTGATTTCCGGCAGCAACTCGGCAAAGCGGTTCTTGATCGGCATGGGTCCTGACCTTCGGGTAGAGTGCGGCGGGATCGTCGGCGAAATCGCCCCGGGCCGCAAGGGCGGTCAGCGGTCGATGAGCCCGTACCAGCTATAAGCCATTGGCAGGAGCATCCGCCGGAAGCGGTCAAAGGGGAATCGCGCGGGCGGCGCGGTCATCAGCGCAGGCACGCCCCCCTGCCCTGTTGCAAGGCCCGCCAGAAGCTTGCCGGTGTAGGAGCCGAGCGCAACGCCATTGCCGTGATAGGCGAAGCCCGCCCAGGCATCGGGCCAATTGCCAATGGGACCGGCATAGGGGGTGAGGTCCCGCGACAGGCAGACGAAACCCGACCAGTAATGCGGCGTCTCAACATGGGCCCAGGCGGGAAACATCTTGTCGAAGTTGGAGCGTACCTTCGCCTTCATCTGCGCAAGGGCGGTGACGGATGCGCTGGTCCCTCCCCGCATGCCAAAGAGAAACCGTCGGTTCGGCATCAGGCGAAAATAGTGAAGCAGATGGCGGGTATCATAGGCCATGAGGTCACTCGACCAGCCCTGCGCCGCGATCTCGTCTTCCGTCAGCTCGCGCGTCACCAGCACGGCCGACTGCGCCGGAAGGTAGCGCCCTGCCATCCAGTCCGGCACATCCTCGCTCGAATAGCCATTGGTTCCGATGATCAGTTTCTTCGCGATCAGCGTGCCCTCGGGCGTGGTCAGACGGTATTCCCCGTTCTTGCGCACGACACCGGTGACGGGAGAATTCTCGAAAATCCGCGCGCCCGCCTCCTGCACCTCGCGGGCGAGGCCGAGGACGTATTTCAGCGGATTGAGCGCGAAACCCAGGGGAAAGCGGATCGCGCCATGAAAGCCTGCGCCTGCCAACCCCTCGCCCGCCAGTTCCCCCGGTCCGATGACATCGACCTTGACGCCATAGTCACGCTCACGGTCCCGCGCTTCGGCGCGCAAGCCCACAAAATCTTTCGGCCGGTGCGCCATGACCGCCTCGCCGCCGCGCGAATGGGCATCGGCATCGACCGAATAGCGTTCAAGGAAATCCGAGACATGCTCGGCCGAGGCGATCTGTGCCCGGTGCCAGTCGGACATGCCGCCTGCCCCGAAACGCCGCGTCAGTACGGCATCGCTGGCCTTGGTGCCACCGATACAGGCAAATCCGCCATTGCGGCCCGAGGCGCCCCAACCGATGCCGTTGGCCTCCAGCACTGCGACATCGGCACCCGCATCGCGCGCCAGATGCAGAGCGGCGGTCAGACCAGTATAACCGCCGCCAATGACCGCAACCTCGGCCCGCACTTCGCCCTGCAGCGCCGGACCGCGCGGCGGTCGGGCAATCGTGGTGTCCCAGTAGCACTCCGCTACCGGGCCATCACCATAACCGTGTTCTTCATAGATGCGCTTCATTGTGGCCGCGATCAGGTCCTGACCGCCGCCTGCTCATCCGCGCGCTGCTTGGCGATCGAACGCTTGGAAATCAGCGAGGCCGTGATCACACCCACTGTCACGATAGAGATCATGAGCGTCGACAGCGCGTTGATTTCCGGGCTGACGCCAAGTCGCACAGACGAAAAGATCTTCATCGGCAAGGTCGTAGAGGACGGACCCGCCGCAAAAGAGGCGATGACGAGGTCGTCGAGCGACAGCGTGAAGGCCAGAAGCCAACCCGAGATCACTGCAGGCGCGATGATGGGCAGCGTCACCGACTTGAACGCGTCGAAGGGCGTACAGCCGAGGTCCAGGGCCGCCTCTTCCAGTGACTGGTCGAAGGTCACCAGCCGTGATGAGACAACGACCGAAACGTAGCACATCGTGAAGGTCGTATGCGCCAGCACGATCGTGGTCACGCCACGGTCTAGCCCGATGGCGATGAACAAGAGAAGCATCGCCAGACCGGTGATCACCTCAGGCATGACGAGCGGCGCATAGATCATCCCGGAGAACAAAGTCCGCCCCCGGAACCGCCCGGCCCGAACCATCACATAGGCTGCCAATGTCCCTAGGATCGTCGCCAGCGTTGACGACAGCACCGCGACCTTCAGCGTCACCCAGGCCGCGTTCAGGAACGCGTCGTTCTGCAACAGTTCACCATACCACTTGGTCGAGAAACCGGCCCAGACCGTCACCAATTTTGACGAGTTGAACGAGAAGATCACCAGAATGATCATCGGCAGGTAGAGAAACACGAAGCCCAGCGTCAGCGAGGTCGCGTTGAACCATGTGAACTTGCGGTTCATAGCCCGGCCTCCCTCTGCTTCTGCTCGTTCCGCTGGAAGAGAATGATCGGGATGATCAGGATCAGAAGGAGCACGACCGCCACCGCAGAGGCCACCGGCCAGTCGCGGTTGGAGAAGAACTCTTCAAACAGCACCTTGCCGATCATCAGGGTCGAGGACCCACCCAGAAGCGACGGGATGACGAATTCGCCCAAAGCAGGGATGAAGACCAGAAAACAGCCCGCGATGATGCCCGGTTTCGACAGCGGGATCGTCACCAGCCAGAAGGCCTGCGCGCGCGAGCATCCCAGATCCTCGGCCGCCTCGATCAGCGACCCGTCAAGCTTTTCCAGCGCCGAGTAGATCGGCAGGACCATGAACGGCAAATAGGTATAAACGATGCCGACATAGACGGCGATATTGGTGTTCAGGATCGTCAGGGGGCTGTCGATCAGCCCGATCCCCATCAGCGCCTGATTGAGGAAACCTTCGTTCGACAGGATGCCGATCCACGCATAGACGCGGATCAGGAACGAAGTCCAGAATGGCAGGATGACCAGCATCATCAGCGTCGGACGCCATTCGTCCGACGACTGCGCCATACCGTAGGCGACCGGATAACCGACCAGCAGCGTGATCAGGGTCGCGATCGCCGCGATCTTAAGGCTGGAGAGATAGGCCGAATAGTAGAGCGCGTCGGATGCGAGGAACGTGAAGTTCTCGAAATCCAGTTCGCCGAAGAAGCTCTTGACCCCCTCCCATCCGGCCGACAGGTCCAGTTGCGGCGTGTAGGGCGGGATCGAGATTGCATAGTCCGACAACGCGATCTTGAAGACGATCGCGAACGGGACAAGGAAGAAAACCAGAAGCCACGTATAGGGCGTCAGGATCAGGAAGAGGCGGCGGAAGTTCATGGCCCCCTCCTCAGTTCAGGAGGACAACGCCGGCGGTATCCGTAAAGGAAAGCCAGACCTTGTCATCCCAGGAAATGTCGCGCCGCGCTATGCGGCGGTCATTGGCGACCTGCGCCTTGATCATGCGCCCGCCTGCGACCTCGACCTTGTAGGTGGAGATATTGCCGAGATAGGCGATGTCGTGGACCGTGCCTTCGATCACGTTGGCCTTGCCCTCGGGGCGATCCGAGGAAATGGCGACCTTTTCCGGCCGGATCGCGAAATGGACCTTGGTGCCGAGCGCGACCCCGTTGGCGAGAGTGGCGGATATCTCGGGTTGCCCCTCGGCCCAGGCGATGGAGACCTTGCCGTCCCCTTTGGCCGATGCGGTCCCCTCGATGATGTTCACATCGCCGATGAAGTCCGCCACGTAAACCGAATTGGGTGTTTCATAAATCCGGTCCGGCGTATCGACCTGAATCATCTTGCCGTGATCCATGACCGCAACACGGCTGGCGACCGTCATCGCCTCTTCCTGATCGTGTGTCACGATGACGAAAGTGGTGCCGGTCTTTTCCTGAATGTCCATCAGTTCGAACTGCGTGTCCTGCCGCAGCTTCTTGTCGAGCGCGCCAAGGGGTTCGTCGAGCAACAATAGCTTCGGCGCTTTTGCCAGCGACCGGGCAAGCGCCACACGCTGACGCTGACCACCGGAGATCTGGTGCGGCTTGCGTTTTGCAAACTTCTCCAGCCGGACGAGGCGCAGCATCTCTTCCACACGCGCCGGGATCTTCTCCTTCGGCATGTCCGAGCGCTTCAGACCGAAAGCGATATTGTCCCAGACCGACAGATGCGGAAATAGGGCGTAGCTTTGGAACATCATGTTCGTGGCCCGCTTGTTCGGCGGGATCGGTGCGAGGTCGACGCCATCCAGCAGGATCGTACCCTTGGTCGGCGTCTCGAACCCGGCCAGCATTCGCATCAGTGTGGTCTTGCCGCAACCAGACGGACCGAGAAGCGCAAAGAACTCTTTGCGGTAGATGTTCAGTGTCATGTCGTCGATCGCGGTGAACTCACCGAACTTCTTGGTGACGTTCTTGAACTGGATCAGCGGTTTTTCATTTGGATCCGTCCAAGGCGCAAAGACCGGGCGGTTTGCGGGCTGGGCCATGATATCCTCGATGCATAAGAAATGCCCCGCGCCGGGCGGCACGGGGCTGGGATGGCGCGGGCGATTAGGTGCCCGACTTGATCTTGGTCCAGAGCCGCGTAACGTTGCGGTTCACTTTCGGATCCCAGGTCGTGGTCGTGTAGAGGTTGTTGACCGTTTCCTCATCCGGGTAGATCGCCGTGTCGCCGATCACATCCTCGTTCAACAGCGCCTGCGACGCCATGTTGCCGTTCGCGTAATAGACATAGTTCGAGGCTGCGGCAGCGTTGTTCGCGTCCATGATAAAGTTGATGAACTTGTGGGCCGCATCCGTGTTCGGCGCATCGACCGGGATCGCCATCTGGTCGAACCACATCAGGGCGCCTTCCTTCGGGATATGATACTCGATCTCCACCCCGTTGTCGGCTTCGGCAGCACGATCGCGGGCCTGAAGGATGTCACCCGACCAGCCGAAGGCGACGCAGATGTCACCATTGGCCAGAGCGTTGATATATTCGGACGAGTGGAACTTGAGCACATAAGGCGCGATCGCGGTCAGGACCGGCTCCACCTTCTCGATCGTCTCGTAGTCCTGGGCATCCGATTCTTCGCCAAGATAGGTCAGCGCCGCCGGAATAACCTCGGTCGGAGCGTCGAGCATGTGGACGCCGCACGACGCGAGCTTCTCCATGTTCGCCGGATCGAAGAGCAGCGCGAGCGAGTTCACCGGAGCGTCATCGCCAAGGACTTCCTTGACCTTGTTGATGTTCACACCGATGCCGGTCGAACCCCACATGTAGTTGACCGAGTACTCGTTGCCGGGATCGTACTTCTCGGTCCGCTCCTCGATCGCATCCCACATATTTTCGATGTTCGGAAGCTTCGACTTGTCGAGCTTCTGGAACGCGCCGGCCTGAATCTGCCGCGACAGGAACGTGCCCGACGGCACGACCACGTCATAGCCCGAGCCACCCGCGAGCAGCTTGGTCTCAAGAATCTCGTTCGAGTCGAACACGTCGTAGATCAGGTCGATCCCGGTCTCTTCCTCGAACTTGGTCAACAGCTCTTCGTCGATATAGTCCGACCAGTTGTAGACGTGGACCTCTTCGGCGCCAGCTGCACCGGCCGCCACCAGGGCCGCTGCCATCGTCATCCCCGTAAACTTCATAGTACCTCCTAGTGAGTTGTATTCGACGGCCATTCGGGGCCATCTGTCGGTCTTTGCCTTCTTGTCGCTCTATTTTGATCAAATTTTGCGACTCAAATCAACATGGCATTTTCGTGATGCCTAAATTATTATGGCAGAAACGGAATTGTGCGCAGCCCCCTAGAAGGAGCACGGATGAAAAACCTTCGTGACGCCGACGAATCCCCCCGCAAGGTGCCGTCACATGAAGTGACCTATTGTCGGCTCCGCGACATGATTCTCTTCGGGCAACTCACGCCCGGGCAGCCGGTCACGATCCAGGGGCTTACCGCAACGCTTGAAGCCGGCATGACACCGGTACGCGAGGCGATCCGCAAGCTGACCGCAGAAGGCGCGCTGGACCTTCAGGGCAACCGACGGGTCTGCGTTCCACAACTGACTGCATCGCAGTTGGACGAGCTTGCATTCGCGCGCCTGACGATCGAACCGAAACTGGCATTCATGGCGGCCAGGAACCTGACGGCTGGCGATGTTTCGCGGCTCACCCGCATCGACGCCGATATCAACGAAGCGATCGCGACGGGCGATGTTCACCGTTACCTGATGAACAATTTCCGCTTTCATTTCACGCTTTACGAACATGCCGGGGCGCCGATCCTTCTGTCCCTTGCGCAGATGCTGTGGCTGCGCTTCGGCCCGTCACTGCGCGTCGTCTGTGGTCGCTACGGAACGTCCAACCTGCCGGACCGCCATGACGAGGCACTCGCCGCAATGCGCGCGGGTGACGCGGAAGCCGTTGCTACGGCCATCCGGGAGGATATCGAACAGGGAATCAGTCAGATCAATCTTTCCCTGACATCGCAGTAAATTTGATCAAATCTAGTTGACAATCGGCGTTTTGATCATATCCTGAGCGCCAAGGACAGCAGGAATGCGCCGGTCTATTCGGCGCTTCCTTTGCTGCAACACCCCGCCCAACAGGCCCAGATATCATAGGTTATGCGATGACCCAGATTACCAATCATCTGCCGACAAAAGAGCTTCAGGCCCTCGATGCGGCCCATCACATGCACCCGTTCACCGAGGATGCCGCGCTGGCCAAGAAGGGCGCGCGAATCATCACCCGCGGCAAGGGCGTCTACCTGACCGACAGCGAGGGGCATGAAATTCTCGATGGCATGGCCGGCCTCTGGTGCGTGAACCTCGGCTATGGCCGCAAGGATCTTGCCGAGGTCGCTGCCCGGCAGATGGAGGAGCTCTGCTATTACAACACCTTCTTCCAGACGAGCCATGTCCCCGCCATCGCACTCGCCGCGAAGATCGCCGAACTGGCACCTGGCGATCTGAACCACGTCTTCTATGCGGGCTCCGGTTCCGAGGCGAATGACACCAATATCCGCCTCGTCCGCCGCTATTGGGAAGTGAAGGGCAAACCCGAGAAGAACATCATCATTGCCCGCAAGAATGGTTATCACGGCTCCACAATGGGCGGCGGATCGCTCGGCGGTATGGCGGGCATTCACGCCCAGGGCGGGCTGCCGATCCCGAACATCACCCATATCGGTCAGCCGCACTGGTACGAAGAAGGTGGCGACATGACGCCTGAGGAGTTCGGGCTGGTTCGTGCGCGGGAACTTGAGGACAAGATCAACGAGTTGGGCGTCGACCGTGTCGCGGCCTTCATCGGCGAACCGGTACAGGGTGCCGGCGGCGTCGTGATCCCGCCCTCGACCTACTGGCCCGAGATCCAGCGCATCTGCGACAAATACGGCATCCTCCTGATTGCCGACGAGGTCATCACCGGCTTTGGCCGCACCGGCAACTGGTTCGGCTCGGACACGCTCGGGATCAAGCCACATATCATGACCATCGCCAAGGGCCTGTCGTCAGGCTACGCACCAATCGGCGGATCGATCATCTGCGACGAGGTCTACAACACCGTCGCGAATTCCGGCGAGGACTTCAACCACGGCTACACCTACTCGGGCCATCCGGTCGCTGCCGCCGTGGCTTTGCGCAATCTCGAGATCATGGAAGAGGAAAACATCCTCGACCATGTGCGCAATGTCGCCCATCCCTATCTGGCCGAACGCTGGACCGCGCTGGCCGACCACCCGCTGGTGGGCGAGGCGCGGCTGATTGGCCTTATGGGCACGATCGCATTGACGCCGAACAAGGCAACCCGCGCAGCCTTCGCCTCCGATACCGGCACGATCGGCTATCGCTGCCGCGAGCGCTGCTTTGCCAACAATCTGGTGATGCGCCATGTCGGCGACCGCATGATCATCTCGCCGCCCCTCGTCATCAAACCCGAGGAGATCGACGTCTTCATCGCCCGCGCCACGAAATCGCTCGATGAAACCTATGCCGAGATCAAGGCGGACGGCCTTCTGAAAGCGGCCTGAGCGGGGCCTCATGGACATCCTTTATGCCAATGACAGGACCGGGGAATATCCCCGGTCCTGGTATGCCGACACTGCCGAGGCCCCGGGCCCCTACCCCGAGGCGGCTGGCGATCTGTCCTGCGATGTCTGCGTCGTCGGCGCGGGCTTCACGGGTCTTTCAGCGGCGCTTCACCTCGCGACGCGCGGCTTCGACGTGACCCTTCTCGACGCGCACCGCGTCGGCTGGGGCGCGTCGGGCCGCAACGGCGGTCAGGTGGGGACCGGTCAAAGGCTCGATCAGGAAGATCTGGAAAAGATGGTCGGCCTCGACCATGCCCGCGCACTCTGGGATCTGGCACAGGAATCAGTCGCGCTGACGAAATCGCTAGCTGCCGAGCATTCCCCCGAGGCCGCATTCGCGCCGGGCATCATCCATGCCTGCCACCGGGCGCGTTACGTCCCCCATTCCCGGCACTACGCCGAGAAGATGGCGCGGGACTACAATTACGACCTGATCCGGCCGCTCGACCGCGACGAGATGCGGGACATGGTCGGTTCCCCCGCCTATCACGGCGGCGATATCGACATGGGTGGCGGCCACCTGCATCCTTTGCGCTATGCTTTCGGCCTGGCCCGCGCCGCTCACGCGAAGGGCGTGCGTATCTTCGAACGTTCAAAGGTCACCGGCATTGCCGAAGGCACGCCCGCGACCGTGACGACAGATAAGGCGAAGATCACGGCCCGCCACGTCGTCCTCGCCTGCAACGGCTATCTCGGCCACCTGAACAGCCGAGTTGCCACCCGCGTGATGCCGATCAACAACTTCATCATCGCGACCGAGCCGATGACGGCCAACCAGAAGGAAAGCCTGATCAAGGGCAACCATGCCGTCGCTGACACGAAGTTCGTGATCAACTACTTCCGCTTCTCGGAAGATCACCGCCTCCTCTTCGGCGGCGCCGAAAGCTATGGCTACCGCTTCCCCAATATCGCGAAACTCGTGCGCAAGCCGATGCTGGAGATCTACCCCCAGCTTCGTGACATCAAGATCACCCATGCCTGGGGCGGCACACTTGGCATCACATTGAACCGGATGCCACATTTCGAACGGCTCACGGGCAATATCCTCTCGGCCTCCGGCTATTCCGGCCACGGAGTTGCCATGGCCACGCTCGGCGGCAAACTTGCGGCAGAGGCCATCGCCGGTCAGGCGGAACGCTTCGACCTGATGGCGCAGGTCCCGACCCCGGCCTTCCCCGGTGGCGTGGCCTTCCGCTGGCCGCTTCTGGTCCTCGGCATGGTCTGGTTCTCGCTCCGCGACAAGCTCTGATCCCTTACTTCTTCATTGCGCAAATACCCCCGCCGGACGCCCCGCCCGAGCGGGGCTCAATGCCCCTGAGGGCGGTCACGCTGTTAAAGAGACGGGCCGAGGATGATCTTCGATCCATCCGAAAACCGCCCGAAGCGGAACCGCGACAGGTCATGACCCGGCGCGCGGCCCTCGACCAGATCGGCGACAACGCGCCCCACACCCGGCCCGATGCCGAAACCATGGGCCGACATGCCCGTCGCCATGGTCAGACCTGGCAGCGCGGCGACATGGTCGATCACGGGCACCACATCGGGCATCGTATCGATCATCCCGGCCCAGGCCAGAGCAATCCCGGGCCGTCCGGCCGAGGGGAACGCGGCCGCAAACCGGGCGCGCAGCCGCTCGACCATGGTCATGTTCGGGTCAGGACTGAGAATGCGCATCCGCTCGAACGGACTCTCCCCGTCCTCGTCCCAGAACCGCTTCGTGCCCCAGGCGTCGGGGTAGCCCGCCGGTGCGGCCAGCAGGAAGCGCGTGCCCGAGATGTCGGTGCGGATCTGCGTCCAATAGGCGCCGAGATGCCGGAACGCATCCGGCCCGACGAAAAACTCGTGGAAATGCCCGCCCGCGAGGGTATAGCCGCCATCCTCCCGGCGTCTGATTGCGAAACCGCTATCGGCCACCGCGCCCGGCCAGATCTCCGGCATCGGCACGGTCGCCGTCACCGTCGCCCTTACTGAAAGCTGCGGCAGGTTCACCCTGTGCCGCCGCGCCAGCAGTGACGACCACGCACCACCCGCCAGCACCACCCGGTCGGCGCGGATGCGGCCTGCCTCGGTCACAACACCGCTGACCCGCCCTGCAGAGACATCCAGCGCCCGGACCGCACAATTCTCGACGATGCTGACACCCTTCGCTGCCAGAACATCCGCAAGGCGCGTCACCGCAATCCATGGCTCGGCGCGGGCATCTGACGCCGTCCATAACCCACCGACCCATCCGGCAGCATTGGGCAGCATCGCCTGAAGCTCCGCCTGCCCCAGAAGCTTTGTATCGAGCCCATGCGCCCGTGCATGAACCATCCACGCCTCATACCCCGCCATGGCCTTCGCGGTATTGGCGGCGTAGAGCACCCCGGTCTGGCGAAAGCCAAGATCGGCACCCACCTCTTCTGCAAGCCCCTTCCAGATCGACATGGCCTCGATCATGATCGGCAGTTCCGCCGGATCACGGCCCTGCTTGCGCACCCAGCCCCAGTTGCGGCTCGATTGCTCCCCGGCGATCCGTCCCTTTTCGCAGAGGACAACCTTCACGCCGCGTTTGGCAAGGAACCATGCCGTCATGACCCCGATGACACCACCGCCGATCACGACGACATCGGTCGCGCCAGGTGGCGGTCCGGGGAATCGCACCGGGCTTGAAACATCGATCGGGAAAGGCATCAGGGGGCTCCGGGAAGGATGATCCGGGCGACCGTGGCGCGGGCAATTGCTGCGGTCAAGAGCCACGATTCGACCTGCAATCAGGCCCCTGGCTCCTGTGTCCGGCCCAGCACGTCCGGCGGCCTGAAATAAGAACAATATTCCACACTGCATGGCAGCAGGAATGACGCTATTCCCACAACAAACGAGATCAGGAACATCCCGACCAATCAAGTGTCATGTCAGATATGTTGTTCCCGTATCTTCGCCGAACACAGACAGATGTTCTCTTTGAATTGCTCAAACCTCCAGCTATCTGGGAACAAATTCCGATATCCGGAGATGTAGAGATGTTCGAGACGCTTGGATTCGAGACACTGGGCCCGCGTGAGGTCTCTGTCTTCTTCGGCCTTGCCGTGGGTGCCCTCTTCGGCGCGCTGGCCGAGGCGACGCGGTTCTGTCTGCGCCGTGGCCTTGTGGGTGAGGCGACCGAGCGGCGCTCGGCCCTTGGCGTCTGGCTGATGGCGCTGGCCATCGCGGTGGCCGGTACACAAGGGGCTGTCCATGCCGGATGGATCGGCTTTGGCGAGCATCGTTTCATGGCAGGCGACCTGCCCGTCCTCGCCATCATCGCAGGCGGGCTCATTTTCGGCGCGGGCATGGTCCTGACACGCGGCTGCGCCTCGCGGCTGACGGTGCTGGCGGGCACCGGCAATCTGCGCGCGCTGACGGTCCTCGCGGTCTTTGCCATCGCTGCCCATGCGACGCTGAAGGGCGTCCTCGCGCCGCTGCGCACGACGCTTGGCAGCTACACGGTCGCTTTTGGCGATACGGTATCGCTGGACGCCCTGCCCGGTGGCGCGCTGCTCTGGGCGGCGCTCATCGCTGTGGCGGCGTTCATCTCCGCCCTGCGGTCGGGCAACCGGCCTACAATCCTTCTCGGCGCTGCCCTGATCGGCGCTTTGGTGCCCGCCACATGGATCGGCACAGGCTTCGTCCTTTATGACGAGTTTGACCCGATCGCCTTCGAAAGCCTCTCCTTCACCTCGCCCGCCGCCGAAACGCTCTTCTGGACCGTGGCCTCCAGTTCGATCCCGGCAGGCTTCGGCACCGGACTGATCGGCGGCGTCATCGCCGGGGCTGCCGTACTGTCGTTTCTGGCGGGCCGCTTCCGTTGGCAGAGCTTCAGCTCACCCCGCGAAACGGGACGCTATCTGGCGGGCGCGGTCCTGATGGGTGTGGGTGGTGTGCTGGCCGGTGGCTGCACCGTTGGCGCGGGGCTTGCGGGTATCCCGACCCTGTCCGTCGCGGCGATCCTCGCCCTTCTGGCCATCGTCGCCGGGGCGCGGATCACCGACCGGGCGCTTAGTGCATCCCCTTCCGGATCCGCCGGGTCGCTAGCCACACCAGCAGAATAACTGCCGGCGTCAGAAGCGCCGTCATCAGCCCCTTGGATATCCCGAGGGGTTCCGTCACCGGATAGGCTGCATAGGCGGCGAGGTTGACCGCGTAATAGCTGATCGCCACGACCGAGAGCCCTTCGACCGTATGCTGAAGCCGCAGCGCAAGATCGGCGCGGCGGTCCATGCTTTCCAAGAGCTTCTGGTTCTGGGCCGAGCGTTCGACATCGACGCGGGTCTGCAACAGTTCCCCCGCCCGTTCAGCACGTTCGGCCATCTGCTCCAACCGCTTTTCGGCGGATTTCACCGTGCGCATCGCCGGATCGTAGCGGCGCATCATGAACTCGGCGAAGGTCTGACGGCCGTTGAACCGGGTTTCGCGCAGCACAGCCACCCGCTGGTTCACCAGCGCCTCATAGGCCCCGGCGGCACCGAAACGGAAGGCGTGGCGCACGGCCTGCGCCTCCAGCGCCGCAGAGATTTCCAGCAATTCATGCAGAGTGTCCTCGGCATCCCGATCCTTGTCGGACATCGTCGCCACGAGGTCGGACAATTTCGGGTCCAGCGCATTCAGGTGCTTGTTCAGTTCCCGCGCCCGCTCAAGGCCCAGCATCGACATCGCGCGATAGGTCTCGATCTCGCACAGCCGCTGCACGATGCGACCGATGCGGCGGGCGCCAGTTCCGGGGCGCGCGAAAATTGCAAAGCGCATCTGCCCTGCCGGATCGATCTGGAAATCGCCCGCGATGATCGCGGTTTCGTCCAGAACCCAGGAACAGGCCATGCTTTCCGGCACGAACCAGTCCTCAAGCCGCGATTTGACCGCGACGAGGTTTTCGGGCAGCGGCTCCACCCGGATCAGGATCGCGGCAATACGCTTGCCGGGCGCGTTGGCCATCCAGTCGGCGGGAAATACCTCGGCCTCGGCGGGGTTGAAGGCGCGCTCACCCACGCCCTTGCCGAAGGCGGAATAGGTCACGAACTCCGTATGGCTTTCCCATTTCAGATCATGCCGCCCGATCCGCGCGGCGTGATGGGTCGCGCCTTCGGGCGGATGCGCCGCCCCGTGGCGGTCGAGCAAAGCCAGAAGATGCGCGCGGTCCTCCGCCCGGTCGCGGTTATGGGCATCCACCGGCTGCTTCACCGCGAAATAAACGGCATGACAGGGCAGGTCGAGCGACGGGAAGGGCCGCGCGTGCAATTCGTTCACAAGCGCATAGCGCTGGGGATGGTCGTCGATCATGGTTCAGAACCGGCTGGATATTGGGCGACACTAGCTATTTTCACAGGATAAGCAGAGCCGTCGACGCGAAAGGCAAGGCACACCAGCGTATACTTGTTTTTCTGCAACGCCACCTCAGGCAAAACGCCCCGCTTGCAGGCGGGGCGCTTCATTTCATCGCGTTTAGCGAACGAAGTCAGTCGATCATCGGCAGCAGGCTGTCCACCGATGCCTTTGCATCGCCGTAGAACATCCGCGTATTGTCCTTGTAGAAGAGCGGGTTCTCGATGCCGGAATAGCCGGTCCCCTGCCCGCGCTTCGACACGAAGACCTGCTTTGCCTTCCAGACCTCCAGCACCGGCATCCCGGCGATGGGGCTGTTGGGGTCTTCCTGCGCCGCCGGATTGACGATGTCGTTGGAGCCGATGACGATCGCCACATCGGTCGAGGGGAAATCGTCATTGATCTCGTCCATCTCCAAGACGATGTCATAGGGCACCTTGGCCTCGGCCAGAAGCACGTTCATGTGGCCCGGCAGGCGGCCCGCAACTGGGTGGATGCCGAAGCGCACTTCCTTGCCCTTGGCGCGCAGCCTACGCGTCAGTTCCGCGACCGATTGCTGCGCCTGCGCCACCGCCATGCCGTAGCCGGGCACAATGATCACGCTGTCGGCGTCGTTCAGCGCCGCCGCCACGCCATCTGCGTCGATGGCAATCTGTTCGCCCGCGATCTCCATCGCCGGACCGGCCGTGTTGCCGAAACCGCCGAGGATGACGCTGATGAACGACCGGTTCATCGCCTTGCACATAATGTAGCTCAGGATCGCACCCGAGGAGCCGACCAGCGCGCCGGTCACGATCAGAAGGTCATTGCCAAGCGAGAAGCCAATCGCCGCCGCGGCCCAGCCCGAATAGGAGTTCAGCATCGACACGACGACCGGCATGTCCGCGCCCCCGATCCCCATGATCAGATGATAGCCGATGAAGAGTGCTGCCAGCGTCATCAGGAAGAGCGGTAAGAAACCGCCGGTATTGAAGTACCAGATGAGGCAGAGGACCGAGAGCGCCGCAGCAGCAGCGTTCAGCATATGCCCGCCCGGAAGTTTCTCGGCCTTGGACGTCACCTTGCCCGCGAGCTTGCCGAAGGCGATGACCGAACCGGTGAAGGTCACGGCCCCAATGAAGATGCCGAGGAACAGCTCGACCCTGAGGATCGACTGTTCGACCGGCGTCTTGTGGGCGAGGACGGCGGCAAAACCTTCCAGCCCGTGGCGCGCCTCTTCGCTCATCGCCAGCACGTTGCCCAATTCGAAATGGGCGTTGAAGCCGACAAAGACCGCCGCCAGACCGACCAGCGAATGCATAGCGGCCACAAGCTGCGGCATCTCGGTCATCTGGACCTTGTTGGCGACATAGGTACCGATGACGCCGCCACCAGCGATCAGGAGAAGCGACAGAAGCCAGAGGCCGGAGCCGGGCCCGATCAGCGTGGCGATGACCGCAAGCGCCATGCCGACGATACCGTACCAGACCGCGCGCTTGGCGCTTTCCTGCCCGGAAAGCCCGCCGAGCGAGAGGATGAAGAGAACCGCCGCAACGACATAGGCGGCCGTGGTGAAACCGAATTCCATCTGTGCGGCCCCCTTACGATTTCTGGAACATGGCGAGCATGCGCCGGGTGACAAGGAAGCCGCCGAAGATGTTGATTCCGGCCATGAAGATCGAAAGCGCCGCCAAAAGGATCACCAGGAACGACCCCGAGCCTATCTGCATCAAAGCACCCAGAATGATGATCGACGAAATCGCGTTGGTGACCGCCATCAGCGGTGTGTGCAACGAATGCGAGACATTCCAGATCACCTGGAAGCCGACAAAGACGCTGAGCACGAAAACGATGAAGTGCTGCATGAAGCTCGCCGGTGCCACGAGGCCGATGCCCAAGAGCAGCGCCGCGCCGACGGCAAGCAAGGTCACCTGGCTGCGGGTCTGCGCCTTGAAGGCCGCGACTTCCTGCGCCCGCTTCTCCTCAACCGTCAGTTCGCGCGCCTTTTCCTTCGGCTTCTGCGCCGCGATGGCCGCGATCTTCGGCGGCGGGGGCGGGAAGGTGATCTCGCCCGCGTGCGTGACCGTCGCGCCCCGGATCACGTCGTCTTCCATATTGTGGTTGACGACACCGTCCTTGCCCGGCGTCAGGTCGAACATCATGTGGCGGATATTGTTGGCGTAGAGCGTGGAGGACTGCGCGGCCATGCGGCTTGGGAAATCGGTATAGCCGACGATGGTCACGCCATTGTCGGTGACGATCTTTTCATCCGCTTTGGTCAGTTCGCAGTTTCCGCCGCGCTCGGCGGCCAGATCGACGATGACCGAGCCGGGCTTCATCGCCTCGACCATGTCCTTGGTCCAGAGGACCGGGGCATCGCGGCCGGGGATCAGCGCCGTGGTGATGACGATGTCCATCTCGGGCGCAAGCTCGCGGAACTTCTTCAGCTGCGCTTCGCGGAATTCGGGGCTCGAAGGCGCCGCATAGCCGCCGGTCGCCGCACCGTCCGTCTGCTGTTCAGTAAAGTCGAGATAGACGAACTCAGCGCCCATCGATTCGATCTGCTCGGCCACTTCGGGACGCACGTCGAAAGCATAGGTGATCGCACCGAGCGAGGTGGACGTACCGATGGCCGCGAGACCGGCAACACCCGCACCGACGATCAGAACTTTCGCAGGGGGCACCTTGCCGGCCGCTGTCACCTGACCGGTGAAGAAGCGGCCAAAGTTGTTCCCGGCTTCGATGACGGCGCGATAGCCCGCGATATTGGCCATTGAGGAAAGCGCATCCATCTTCTGCGCACGGCTGATGCGCGGCACCATATCCATGGCAACAACGGTCGCGCCCTGCTTGTTGGCCAGTTCAAGAAGTTTGGTGTTCTGAGCGGGATAGAAGAAGGAAATCAGTGTCTGATCCTTCGACAGGCGCTTGGTCTCCGCCTCACTCGGCGGACGCACCTTGGCGACGATGTCGACCTCTTTGAAAAGCGCCGTCGCGGTTTTCACAACGGTAACGCCTGCAGCCTCATAGGCCTTGTCGGAAAACCCGGCGGCAGCGCCCGCACCCGCCTCGACGAAGCATTCGTGGCCAAGTTTCTGCAGGTGCCCCGCAGAGTCCGGCGTCAGCGCAACGCGCGCCTCGCCCTCGAATATTTCCTTCGGTACCCCGATCTTCACTATTCTGTCCCTCTCAGCCCTGGCCTGCCCCTGCCGGACCCGGCCCGTTTCCTCGCTCGCGCAAGATTATTACCCTTTTATGCCGCGCTGCGGCAAGAAGGTTTTCCGCCGATCACAACCAACGTCGCGTCTTCGCCCTGTAGGCGTCGAATTCTTCGCCAAAAAGCTCGCTCAGGCGGGCTTCCTCATCCAGTATGAAACGGCTCTGGATCACGTAAATGAAGACGGCGATCATCGGCAGCGCGATCAGTGCGTCCCATGCGACGTAAAGCCCGGTCAGCAGAATCACATCCGCCAGATAGATCGGATTTCGGCTCAGCCGGAATACACCGCCAGTAACCATCGCGTCGGGATTCCGGCGCGGAATGACCGTGGTCCGCGCAGCCATCATCTGAAGGGCAGCGACCACCATCAGAATGAGCCCCACGATGATCAGGATGGATCCCACCACATCATTGAAGTCCAGATGAACCGGAAATGCGCGTCCGAACAGCCCGCCGATTGCGGCAAAGCCGGCCAGCCAGACCGGCGGGAAGTCAACGTCCTTGGCCATTGAGTGGCGTCCATATCCCCGAAAACAGGGGGACCCTATGATCGCGACGCGGCACAGGCAAGACCACAGGCTACAGTTTGGCGTTTCACCGGCCCGGTTTCCATAATCCGTGTCTGTCGATCAACAAATTACTGGTGAACCTTCCCGAGATATTTTAAACATAAAATAAATCGCGACTGCCGATCAGGACGGAGATCACGTTGGGAACCGATTTCACCGCCACAAGAGCGATGTTTTACCTGCCAGAAGGCGTGATCTATCTCGACGGCAACTCGCTCGGCCCGACACCTGCTGCCGTGGCTGAAAAAGTCCGCGCCTGCATCACGGATGAATGGGGCGAAATGCTCATCACCGCATGGAACCGGGCGGGCTGGATGGACAAGCCGCGCGCACTCGGCGACCGTATCGGCCGGTTGATCGGGGCGGAACCCGGGACGGTCGTTCTTGGCGATACGCTGTCGATCAAGGTCTATCAGGCGCTTGCCGCCGCACTGGACCTACGACCCGACCGCAAGGTTGTCCTCTCGGATACCGGCAATTTCCCTACCGACCTTTACATGGCCGAGGGACTGATCCGAACCCTTGGCCGGAGCCACGAACTGAGAACCGTCGCGCCCGAGGAGGTGGAGGCCGCGATCACCCCGGATATCGCCGTCCTCATGCTGACCGAGGTAGACTACCGCACCGGTCGCAAGCACGACATGAAACGCCTGATCGAAAAGGCCCATGCCGCGGGAGCGCTCGTCGTCTGGGATCTGGCCCATTCCGCCGGTGCCATCGAGGTCGATCTCGCCGGGTCGGACGCGGACTTTGCGGTCGGCTGCACGTACAAGTATTTGAATTCCGGCCCCGGCGGCCCGGCCTTTATCTACGTCGCCCCCCGTATTGCCGAGCGGGTGAAACCAGCTCTGTCCGGCTGGCTCGGGCATGAAGCCCCATTCGCCTTCGACCTCGGCTATCGGCCCGGCGCAGGGATCGAACGCATGAGGGTTGGCACGCCCCCGATCCTGCAGATGGCGGCACTGGAAGCCTCGATGGATATCTGGGACCGGGTCGACATGGCCGATATCCGCGCGCGGTCGATCGAGCTTACCGAAGCGTTTGTAAAGGCCGTCGAGGCGACCTGCCCCACACTTACGCTCGCCTCGCCGCGCGACCCTGAAGCACGCGGCAGCCAGATCAGTTTCCGCCACCCTGAGGGCTATGCAATCATGCAGGCCCTGATCGCGCGCGGCGTGATCGGCGATTTCCGCGCGCCCGACATCCTGCGCTTCGGCTTCACGCCGCTTTACACGACGATGGAGGACGTGAGCCACGCCGCCACCATCTTGGGTGAAATTATGCGGGACAATCTGTGGGACCGGGCAGAATTCAAGACGCGGGCCAAGGTCACATGAACCAGTCCCAGCGCCCCATACCTCCACTCGCCCTGCCCGGCGCCTGGGCCGGGTTCTGGCGCACTTTCGGCGTTCATTCCGTCACGACGTCGGAATTTCTGTAGGATCGATGCCCGACGGGGCCGTTTCCCACAGATTTTCCCGGAGACCGACATGACCCAATCCTACGATCCAGGCACCGAAGGCGCGAAGATGTCCTTCGACGATGCCATGTCCTACGGCGACTACCTGTCGCTCGACACGATCCTGACCGCGCAGCATCCAAAATCGGACGCCCATGATGAAATGCTTTTCATCATCCAGCACCAGACCTCCGAGCTTTGGATGCGGCTGATGCTGCACGAGATGGACGCCGCCCGCCGATCGATCGCGGCCGACGCGCTGCAACCTGCGTTCAAGATGCTCGCCCGGGTTGCCCGGATCATGGAACAGCTCAATTCCGCATGGGATGTGCTGCGCACAATGACACCGTCGGACTACACCCGGTTCCGCGCCGCCCTTGGCGCCTCGTCGGGTTTTCAGTCCTGGCAATACCGGATGATCGAGTTTGCCGCCGGAAACCGCAATCCGGCGATGCTGAAACCGCACGCCCACCGGCCCGACATCACCGCCCTGCTCTCTGCCGAACTGGCCCGTCCATCACTATATGACGAGGCATTGCGGGCGGCCCATCGCGCGGGCCTGCCCATTCCGGAACAGGTCCTGAGCCGCGATGTCGGTGCGCCCTGGACCCCGCATGAAGGCGTCGAAGCCGCCTGGCGCCGCGTCTATGCCGATCCCGAGACTTACTGGACGCTCTACGACCTCGCCGAAAAGCTGGTTGATTTCGAAGACTATTTCCGTCGCTGGCGATTCAATCATGTCACCACGGTCGAACGTGTGATCGGTCTGAAGCGCGGTACCGGTGGCACTGGCGGTGTGCCCTACCTTCGGCGCATGCTGGAGGTGGAGCTTTTCCCCGAACTCTGGCGGCTCCGGACGGGCCTTTAGTCTATTGCTGACCCCGTCTTGCATGTGTGCCGAAGCGGGGTCAGGCACCCTATGAGGCTGGGCATTGCTTCTCCGCCGCGAACAAAGCGGCGGAAGGACCGCCCATAAAAGAATCTGCAGGACTATCTTCATGGTGCTGCCGCAGGCCTGTCTAATTTCCGCCTTCCGCAATTTTTAACCAGTCCGCGTAATGGTGTGACGACTCGGTCCGGAGCCCGTGGTTCCGGCATGTTAAATGGTGAAAGGTCTGCGATATGCCCTCCGGCTATCTCGTTTCCCTTGGCGGGAACAATGCCCTCAACAGCGGCGATGTGATCAGTGGCGGTACCGTCACCTTCACGACGCAAACATCGCTCGGCTCGGGTCAGTGGACATGGAGCGGCACTTACCGCGGAACCACCTATACCAATGAGGTTGAGCCAGGGCAGTACTACCTGGCCAACGATGGCAACGTCTATTTCGTACCCGATTACGGGCCTGTCAGCACACTGACCTCGTCCAGTGTGATCTCGTCGCCGACATTTGCACCGACCATGGGCACATCGGGTGGCGATACGCTGGTTGGTGGGATCGGTAACGATACGATCTATGGCGGGTCCACGACCAGCCAGACCGGTACCGGCAACGATGTGATCAGCGGTGGCAGCGGCAATGACGTGATCTTTGCCGGCGACGGCAACGACACGCTGCAGGGTGGCGCGGGTGCCGATACGCTTTACGGCGGCTCGGGCACCGATACGGTGAGCTATTCCGGCTCGGGCAGCGCGGTCAATGTCAACCTGTCCACGAACACCGCGGTCGGTGGCAACGCGACCGGCGACGTCCTGAATTCGATCGAAGGTGTCATCGGATCGGGCTTCGACGACACGCTGACCGGCTCTGCCGGGCCCAACTACATCGATGGCGGGGCAGGCGCGGATTCTATCTCGGCGGGCGACGGCAACGACACCGTGCTGGGCGGGAACGGCAATGACACGATCAATGCCGGAGCGGGCAACGATTCCGTCTCTGGTGAGAGTGGCAATGACTCGATCCTCGGCGGCACCGGCAACGACACGATCGATGGCGGCAGCGGCACGGACACGATCCATGGCGGCGACGGCGCCGATTCCATCCTCGGCGGCGACGGCAACGACACGATCTATGGCGGCGCGCAGACCGCGACTGCCACTCAGGAGCATCTGAGTTGGATCGGCCAGGGCGCGGGCGGAACCAACCTTGCCGGCGGGTTCACGCAGGATACCGGCCGCATGCATGTGACCGCCAGCTTCGTGAACGATGGCAGCAACACCGCGATCCAGACATCCGGAACAACCCAGTATGTCGGCGGGGGTGAGCCGTTCAGCACGACCTCCGGCCTCTACCTGACCGGTACTGGCGGCCCCAACGTAACGGCATCGCTGACATTCGATGCCGAAAGCGGCAGCGGGCTGACCAGTTCCGTGTCCAACGTGTCGTTCCGCATCAATGACATCGACATGCAGGGCTGGCAGGACATCATCACTGTCACTGCCTACGACATCAACGGCAACCCGATCACCGTGAACATCACGATGACCGGAAACGATTCCCTTTCCGGGAATACGATCACCGCTGCCTATAGCGACGACACGGCAAGCAGCGTGAACGGTTCGGCACTGATTTCCATTCCCGGCCCGGTCCACTCGATCCAGATTTCCTATTCTAACGGCGGCACGGCCGGTCAGGCGCTCTGGGTCACCGATGTCCACTACACAACTGTGCCCGTCTCTAATGCTTCCGATACCGGCGACACCATCGATGGCGGCACCGGGGCCGACCTCATCTATGGCCAGACGGGTGACGACACGATCAACCTGACCGGCACTTTCGGCAACGACACGATTGTCGGTGGCGAGACGGGCGAAACCTCTGGCGATCTGATCAATTCGTCAACGGTGACGCAGGACACGACGCTGACATTCAGCGGCAATGAAACCGGCACGCTGACAGACGGCGTGTCGACCGCCGGCTTCAGCGAGATTGAGCGTTTCCAGCTCGGTTCAGGCGATGACGTCGTCAACGCAACGGCTACGACAGTCGGCGTCAATGTCGATGGCGGGGCCGGAGGCGACACGATGACCGGCGGCAGCAGTGCGGACAGCCTGACCGGCGGCAGCGGCGCAGACAGCCTGTCGGGCGGCGCGGGCAAAGACACTTTGATTGGCGGAGATGGCAACGACACCCTCACCGGAGGTGCCGGAAATGACAGCCTGTCGGGCGGTGACGATCAGGATGTTTTCATCCTCGGTGACGGGTTCGGCAACGACACGATCGATGGCGGATCGGGTGGCGCGGACTGGGATAGGATCGACCTCGGCCCGGCCACGACCGGCGTCACCGTCACCGCGACCGGAAATGAAAGCGGAACAATCTCCGCCGGGTCCGACACCACGACCTACAGCGACATTGAAGAACTGCACCTCGGCAGTGGCGACGACATCTTTGACGGAACCGCCGATACAGACGGTGCGATTGTCGAAGGCGCGGCGGGCGATGATACTCTGATCGGCGGCAGTGGCGACGATCAGTTCAGCGGTGGTGCCGGGGCCGACAGCATCACAGGCGGCGCCGGGGACGACACGATCGATCTGGGGCTGAATGACGGCGTAGCCGATACTGTCGATCTTGATGACGGCAGCGGCAGTGACGTCATCACCAACTTCGTCGCGCCGACCGATAACGGCGACGGCACCTATACTGGCTATGACCAGTTCGACGTCTCTGACCTGACCGATGCCGGCGGCGATCCGGTCAATGCCTGGGACGTGACAGTTTCCGATACGAATGGCGACGGCACCGGCGATGCGATCCTGACCTTCCCCAACGGGGAAAGCGTAACGCTTGTCGGCGTGACCCCGAGCCAGGTTGATAGCGCGGCCAAGCTGAATGCCATGGGCATCCCGTGTTTCACCCGGGGGGCCATGATCGAAACGCCGCGCGGTGAAATCGCGGTTGAGGACCTGCAGGTCGGCGACACGGTCTGGACCCGCGACAGCGGCGCACAGACAATCCGCTGGATCGGCTCGAAACGCATTGCCGCCATCGGACCGCTGGCACCGGTTCTGATCCCCGAAGGAGTGTTGGGAAACACGCGTGACATCAAGGTTTCACCCCAGCACCGCATGCTGATCGGCGGCTGGAAAGCCGAACTCTACTATGGCGAGCCCGAGGTGCTTGTGGCCTCGAAACACCTCGTGGACGGCTCAGTGATCCGTTTTGTCCCGGGCGGCGAGGTGGAATATTTCCACATCCTCTTCGACCGGCACGAAATCGTCGTCGCCGATGGCGCTCCAAGCGAGAGCTTTCATCCCGGAGATCAGGGTCTGAGCGTTCTGGACCAAGAAGCGCGCCGCGAAGTGTTAACGCTCTTCCCCGAGCTAGAGACGAAAGGGCTCGCATCTTATGGCCCGGCCGCTCGGCGCAGCCTGAAGGCGCATGAAGCGGTCCTGCTTCGCATGGAACCTGCACAATCCGCATCCGCCTTGGACCTTCGCAGAGCGTCGGGCTGATCATTCAAGGCAGTTTTCCCGGCGGATCCGCCTCAGGCGATCCGGCGGGATGACGCAGTCCCCGCGCCCGCGGCCCAGTCGTGCACGGCCGCACCGAAAGCCTCAAACAGAGGTCGTGACACCGGGTCCGCGGCGGCGTTCCATTCGGGATGCCACTGTACCGACAGGGTAAATCCCGTCGCACCTTCGACATATAGCGCCTCGGGCGTCCCATCCGGCGCCCAGCCATCGACGACGATCCGGCGCCCCTCGGTCTTGATGCCCTGACCGTGGAGCGTGTTGGTCATAACCTCGGATGCGCCGAACAGCCCGTTGAACACGCCGCCCTCTGTAAAACGCACCGCATGGCGCAGGGCGAATTTCTCCCCCAACGTACCGTCCGGTGGCATCCGGTGGTTCATCCGCCCGGGCAGGTCGCGGATTTCTGGGTAAAGCGTGCCGCCCATGGCGACATTGACCTCCTGAAACCCCCGGCAAACCCCCAGAAAGGGCTGTCCACGCTCCACACAGGCGCGGATCAGCGGAAGCGTGATGGCGTCCCGGCAACGGTCAAACGCCCCATGCGCCTCGGTCGCGGTCTCGCCATATTCCTCGGGATGCACATTGGGCCGCCCGCCGGTCAGGAGGAACCCGTCGCAGGCCTCCATCAGTTCTGCAACACTCACCAGCCGTGGATCGGCAGGGATCAGCAGCGGCATGCAGCCCGAAACCTGCGCCACCGCCTCGGAATTGATCACGCCCCCGGCATGAACGGGATACTCGTCATTGATAAGGTTCATGTTGCCGATGATGCCGACAATGGGCCGTGTCATGTCCGTCCTATCCCGCTGCCCCGTGTCCAGAATAGACCGCAAGTCCGGCAGGGTCGAGTATAGCTGTGCGCAATAGGCCGCGCGTCACTGCACAACGCTCACCACTACCATCGCCTCGCAACCGGTGTCATCCGATACGCCGTAGCGGTGCGGGAAACCCGCTTCAAAATACATCGAATCCCCGGCTTCAAGGCGATGTGTGCGGCCGTGAATCAGCACATCCAGACAACCTTCGATGACATAAATCACCTCATCCCCGGCATGCTGGTGTGGCTCGGTCATCGCGGCCCCGGCGTCGAACCGCGCCCGGTACGCTTCCATCTGCCGCCGGGTGACCGGGAAGTCGAGACTCTCGAAATGAAACGCGGGCTGCCCGTCGGGCCGGTTCGGCAGGCTCAGGCGTTCGTCCCGTCGCACAACCGCCAGAACCGGCGCGGCGCTATCGGCGAAGAAGTGTTCAAGCCCGACGCCGAACACCATGGCGATGCGCATCAGCGTCGGCAGAGTGGGTACCACCTGACCGGTTTCGATCCTGGACAGCATGCCCGCCGAATAGCCGGAATGCTCGCCCAACTGCGCCAGGCCAAGCCCCTTCGCAAGCCGCAGCGCTCGAATCTTTGCGCCGAGTCGGTAGCTTCCAAGCCGCGTGTCCAGTGTATCCGAAAGCACGTGAGTACCCCCCCTTTTTGCCTGTAGAGCATGGTCATCGCCAAAATTTTCACCAGCGACAATTAAAGTTCATATCACGAAATCGTTCCTTTTGTGAAAAACTTTTTAATGATCTGAACATGGCAGTCGCCCACCCCCGGGCTTTGGAAATGAAAGGAAAGATCATGAACTTCCGTCTTCCGTCCCTTGCCGCCGCCGCGTTCGGCGCGTTCGCGTTTCTCACCCCTGCGGTCCACGCCGCCGACATGGATATCGTCGACACTGCAGTTGAAGCCGGCAGCTTCACGACGCTCGCAGCAGCGCTTGAAGCTGCGGACCTTGTCGGCACCCTGAAGGGCGAAGGTCCGTTCACAGTCTTCGCTCCGACCGACGACGCCTTTGCGGCGCTGCCCGCGGGCACAATCGACGACCTTCTGAAGCCCGAGAACAAGGACAAGCTCGTCGCGGTGTTGACTTACCATGTGGTGCCGGGCGCGGTGATGTCGGGCAACCTGACCAATGGCATGACGGCCACCACCGTGAACGGTGCGAGCGTCACCATCATGACCGAAGGCGGCGTCACCGTGAACGGCGCCAACGTAACCGCCGCCGACATCGGGGCCACCAACGGCGTCATCCACGTCATCGACGCGGTCATCCTGCCGCCCGCGCAATAATCCCGAACGCGCCGGGGTCACCCTCGGCGCGTTACCCCCAAGGTGACCAATGACATGCAGATGCTGAACACAGTGACGCTCGTGCTCGTCATCGTGGGTACGCCAAACTGGGGCCTCGTTGGGCTGGTGAATGTCGATCTGGTCGCCGCAATATTCGCCGACGGCACCATTCTCGCGTGGCCTATTTATGTGCTGGTCGCACTATCCGGCCTTTATCAGGCACGGAACCTGACTTCGGCCCGCGCGCTCGCCCACTGATTGCCACCGCGCGGCGGCGAAATCAGGCTTCGCCGACAAAACCCGCCGCCACAATCCCTGCCAAAGCCGCCTCGGCATCGTTGTCCGACGTGTCACCGGTGACACCCACAGCCCCCACGATTGCGCCCACCGCATCGCGGACCAGCACGCCGCCCGGCACCGGAAGGATTTTCCCTTCATAGACCCCACTGAGCGCGGCCATGAAATAGGGTTGCGCTTCGGCCCGTGACATCTGCGCCCGCCCACCGAGGCCAAGCATCACAGCGCCGTGCGCCTTGGCCCGGGCAATGTCAAACCGCCCAGGCGAGGACCCATCGGACCTCTCAAAGGCCAAAACATGTCCACCCGCATCCAGAACCACCACGGACAAAGGTTTCATCCCCGCCGCCTGCCCGGCCTTCAGCGCCTCGGCGATGATTACCCGTGCCGCCTCAATTCCCAACATGACCAGCCTCTTCTTCTTGTCCAAAATACTCCGGGGGAAAGGGCCGTCAGGCCCTTGGGGGCAGCGCCCCTTATCCTGCCGCCTTCACCTCGATCCGCCGCCGGTGAAGAACAGGTTCAGTGTAGCCCGACGGCTGCTCCCGCCCAAGAAAGATCAGATCGCAGGCGGCCTGAAAGGCGATGCCCTGAAATCCGGGCGCCATCGGACGGTAGGACGGATCGCCGGCGTTCTGACGGTCGACAACCGCAGCCATCTTGCGCAGGGCCTCCATCACGTCTTCACGGCTGACCACGCCATGGTGCAGCCAGTTCGCGACGTGCTGGGCCGAAATACGGCAGGTCGCGCGGTCCTCCATCAGGCCCACGTCGTTGATATCGGGCACCTTGGAACAACCGACGCCCTGATCGACCCAGCGCACGACATAGCCGAGGATACCCTGACAGTTGTTCTCCACCTCTCGCGTTACTTGCGCCGGGTTCCATTTGCGGTAGGCCGCCAAGGGAATGTCGAGGATCGTATCAACATAGGCCCGCCGCCCGCCTTTCCGCAGCTTTTCTTGCACCGCGAAAACATCGACGCGGTGATAATGCAGCGCATGAAGTGTCGCCGCCGTCGGCGAGGGTACCCAGGCGCAATTGGCGCCGGATTTCGGGTGGTCGATCTTCTGTTCCAGCATCGCCGACATCAGGTCGGGCATCGCCCACATGCCCTTGCCGATCTGAGCCTTGCCCGACAGCCCGCATTCGAGGCCAATATCGACATTCTGGTTTTCGTAGCCGCCGATCCAGGCCTTGCGCTTGATGAAATCCTTGCGGCTGAACGGACCCGCCTCCATCGAGGTGTGGATCTCATCCCCTGTCCGGTCAAGGAAACCGGTATTGATGAAGGCTACCCGGTGCTTCGCCGCACGGATGCATTCCTTGAGGTTGACAGACGTCCGGCGTTCCTCATCCATGATGCCGATCTTGACGGTGTATTGCGGCAGGCCCAGCGCGGCTTCAACGCGGGTGAAAATCTCGTCGGCGAAGGCGACTTCCTCAGGCCCGTGCATCTTCGGTTTCACGACATAAACCGAGCCCTTGACCGAATTCCGGGCCCCGCCGGTTTTCTTCAGGTCATGCATCGCGATCATCACCGTGACCATCGCATCCATCAGCCCCTCGAAGACCTCCGCGCCCTCTTCATCCAGAATGGCTGGATTGGTCATCAGATGGCCGACGTTACGAACGAGCATCAGCGCCCGGCCCTTGACGGTAAACTCCGACCCGTCCGGTGCGATCCAGACGTGATCGGGCTCCAGCCGCCGGGTCAGGGTCCGCCCACCCTTTTCGAACGTATCATCCAGATCGCCCTTCATCAGGCCCAGCCAGTTGGCATAGGCTCCGACCTTGTCCTCGGCATCAACGCATGCGACGGAATCCTCACAATCCATGATCGCGGAAATCGCGCTTTCCATCCTGACATCAGCCAAACAAGCCTGATCGCGGGCGCCGATGAAATGGGCTCGGTCGAAGACCAGTTCGACATGCAGCCCATTATTGCGCAACAAAACCGCTTCGGGCGCGCGAGGATTGCCGCGGTAGCCTGCGAATTTCTCGGGGCTGACGAGCGGCATATCGTCGATCAGAAGGACGCCGTCCTTGACGTAATAGCGCCGGACGTCGGCATGGCTGGTGCCCTGAATCGGAAAGGCCTCATCCAGAAAAACCCGTGACCGCGCCACGACCCGCGCCCCGCGGCCACGCTCGTAACCACCTTTCGGCGGCAGCGAGCCCATCGCATCGGTGCCGTAAAGACAATCGTAGAGGCTGCCCCACCGGGCATTGGCGGCGTTCAGCGCGTAGCGCGCATTTGTGATCGGCACCACGAGTTGGGGACCAGGGACGCTCGCGATCTCCGGATCGGTATTCGAGGTTTCGATCTGAAAATCCGGCCCTTCGGGCAACAGGTAGCCGATCTCGGTCAGATACGCCTTGTAACCTTCATGATCATGCGGCTTACCGGCCCGGTCCCGATGCCACTGGTCGATCTGCGCCTGCAACTCGTCCCGCCGCGCAAGCAGCGCGCGGTTCTTCAGGGTCAGGTCGGCAAGGATTCCGGCAAAACCTTCCCAGAACTGCTCAACCCCGACCCCGGTCCCAGGCAGTGCTTGATCTTCAATAAAGACGGCGAGCTCCTTCGCCACTTTCAACCTGTTGCGTTCCACCCTCGTCATATGTGCCCCACTCACTCCCGTATGCCGCCGTATGCCATGCTTCCATGACCTATCGCAGCGGTGTGCATGCAGCAACATAGTCACGGTTGAAAATAGTCATGATCAAAAAAGTTAGGAGATCGCCTAAGTTTTAGTTGCGACTCACTCCGCAAACCAGATAGTTAGGAGATGACCTAACTAATATGACGACGATGAACCTTTCTCCCGGCCAACTCGACCTTCTGTTCCAGGCACTCGGTGATCCGACCCGCCGCGCAATCCTCGAACGCCTGGCGCGGGGACCGGCCTCGGTCAGTGAGCTTGCGGCACCATTTGATATGGCCCTGCCCTCGCTAATGGGCCATGTGCGGCGACTGGAAGAGTCCGGGCTGGTGACGAGTACGAAAGACGGCCGCATACGCACGGTTCAATTGGTAACCGGCGCTTTCACACCCGTACGGTCATGGCTCGATGAACAGCGCGCGATCTGGGAAGGGCGACTCGACCGTCTGGACGATTATGTAACCCGCCTCATGAAGGACCGCGAAGATGGATCTTGATCCGGAAACTGACCTCAGCTTCACCCGCACGCTTGCCGTGCCCCGAAGCCTCGTCTGGGAATGTTGGACATCGCCCGTACATATCCCGCATTTCTTCGTACCCCGCCCCCACAAGGTGACCGCGTGCGACATCGATTTGAATGTCGGCGGCCGGTTCAACACGACGTTTGAGGTGGACGGCAACCTGATGGACAACAAGGGCGTCTTCCTTGAGCTCATCCCCGACGAAAAACTCGTCTTTACTGACACCTATTCCGAAGGCTGGAAACCTGCGCCCGACCCGTTCATGACCGCGATTCTGCTCCTGTCGGATGCTCCGGGCGGCGGCACAACCTATACCGCCATCGCCCGTCACCGTTCGCCCGAGACCCGCAAGACGCATGAGGAGATGGGGTTCTACGGCGGTTGGGGCACAGTCGTTGATCAGTTGGAAACGTATGCGCGCGGTTTGCTGAAATGACCGATGCCAACCGCACAATGGTGATCGAGCGGATCATCGCCGCCCCCGTCGCAACCATCTGGGCGGCGTGGACCGATCCGAAGGCCCTGCCGGAATGGTGGGGGCCGGACGGCTTTTCCTGCCGCACCACGCGCATCGACCTGCGGGACGGCGGCGAATGGGTTTTTGACATGATCGGGCCCGATGGCACGGTCTATCCGAACCATCACAAAGGCATCAGGCACCGCCCGATGGAACGGATCGACTACACGCTCCTGTGGGGAGAGAACGGCCCAAAACATGCCGATGCTTCCGTCCGTTTCGAGGATCTGGGTGACCGTACCAAGGTTACCTTGTCGATGACCTTCGTGACGGTCGAGGAATACGAGACGGCCAAGGGTTTCGGCGCCGCTGAACTGGGCCAACAGACACTCAGCAAGCTCTCTGCCCATATCGGGGTCGCCTGACATCGGCCCGGTTGCGGCGCGGGGTCTTAGCGCCTAACGTCCGCTCCGAGATCACCCGGAGCACCTGATGAAAGACGCCGCCCCGCAGCCGACGCTGCTTGCCGATTACGCCCCCTACCCGTTCACAATATCCGACGTCGCACTGACCTTCCGCCTCGATCCTGACGCCACCCGGGTCATCGCGCGGATCGCCTTTGCGCCCAATCCTGAACGGCCCGGGCGCCATGACCTTCGACTGGATGGCGAACATCTGAAGCTGATTTCGGCAAAGGTCGATGGCAAGGCGGTGAAACCGGTGCAGGACGGAACCGGCCTGACGCTATCGGCGGACCAGTTGCCTGAGGGCGCATTCGTCTGGGAGGCCGAGGTGGAGACCGCCCCAAAGGCGAACACCGCCCTGGAAGGGCTTTACATGTCGGGCGGCATGTACTGCACCCAGTGCGAGGCCGAGGGCTTCCGTCGCATCACCTTCTACCCCGACCGGCCCGACGTGATGGCCCCCTTCAAAGTGAGGATCGAAAGCGACCTGCCGGTCCTGCTGTCGAACGGAAACCCGGCGGCAGCTAGCCCCGGCTGGGCGGAATGGCATGACCCCTGGCCAAAGCCCGCCTATCTCTTCGCGCTGGTGGCCGGCGACCTGAAGGCGGTCTCCGACACCTTCACCACATTGTCGGGCCGCAAGGTCGACCTTAACATATGGGTCCGTGACGGCGATCAGGACCGTTGCGCTTATGCAATGGATAGTCTCATCCGCTCGATGAAATGGGATGAGGAGGTGTACGGCCGAGAATACGACTTGGACATTTTCAACATTGTTGCCGTCGATGACTTCAATATGGGCGCGATGGAGAACAAGGGATTGAACATTTTCAACTCCAAGCTCGTTCTGGCCAGCCCGGAAACCGCAACGGACCTCGATTTCGAGCGGATCGAGGGTGTCATCGCGCATGAGTATTTCCACAACTGGACCGGCAACCGCATCACCTGCCGCGACTGGTTCCAGCTGTGCCTGAAAGAGGGGCTGACGGTCTTCCGTGATCAGCAGTTCACCTCCGACATGCGCTCGGAACCCGTGAAGCGGATCGACGACGTGCTGACGCTCCGCGCCCGCCAGTTCCGCGAAGATATGGGCCCCTTGGCCCATCCCGTTCGGCCCGACAGCTATATCGAGATCAACAATTTCTATACCGCGACGGTCTATGAAAAGGGTGCCGAGGTGATCGGCATGCTGAAGCGGCTCGTCGGCGATGACGGCTACCGCAAGGCGCTCGACCTCTATTTTGACCGCCATGACGGTGACGCCGCCACGATCGAGGATTGGCTGAAGGTTTTCGAGGATGCGACGGGCCGCGATCTGACCCAGTTCAAACGCTGGTACACCGATGCTGGCACCCCGCGCCTGACAGTATCCGAGGCGTGGTCGGATGGCACCTATACGCTGACATTCATCCAGAAGACATCGCCGACGCCGGGGCAGGACCAGAAACCGCCCCGCGTCATTCCCATCGCTGTCGGCCTCCTGAACCCCAACGGCGACGAGGTGGTCCCGACCACCGTTCTGGAGATGACCGAGGCCACCCAAAGCTTCCGTTTCGACAATCTGGCCGCCCGCCCCACCCCGTCGATCCTGCGCGGATTCTCGGCACCGGTCGTTCTGGACCGCAATGTCAGCGCGAAGGAACGCGCGTTCCTTCTGGCGCACGACACCGACCCCTTTAACAAATGGGAGGCAGGCCGGGCGCTGGCCAAGGATGTACTGATCCGCATGATCACGGATGAGGAGGCACCCGCCGACAGCCTGACCGACGGGCTCGGCCACGTTCTGGACGACGAAACCCTCGACCCCGCTTTCCGCGCACTCTGCCTGCGCCTGCCGTCCGAGGACGATCTGGCGCAGACGCTGCATGATGCGGGCCGCACGCCTGATCCCGAGCGCATTTCGTCCGAACGGACGGCACTTTCCAAGATCATCGCCCGACAATTGCAGAAACAGCTGACCCAGACTTATGACGGCATGTCGACCGACGCCCCCTTCTCGCCCGACGCCGCCTCGGCCGGGCGGCGGGCGCTGCGGCTCGCCTGTCTCGGACTTCTCAACAAGAACGACAACGGCACCCGCGCCGCTTCGCTCTTCGCCATGGCCGACAACATGACCGATAGCCATGGCGCGCTGGCCTGCCTGATCGACGGCGGCCGCGGCGCACGCGAAATTGCAGCCTTCTATGATCGATGGAGCGGGAACCGACTGGTCATCGACAAGTGGTTCGCAGTGCAGGTCGCCCATGCCGAACCCGACAAGGCCGCCCAGATCGCCGACCGCCTGTCGCAGCACCCGGATTTCGAATGGAAAAACCCCAACCGGTTTCGCGCGTTGATGGGTGCGCTTTCCGCCAACCATGCCGGATTCCACCATGTCTCGGGCGCAGCCTATCGGTTTTATGCCGACTGGCTGCTTAAGCTCGACACCGTGAACCCGCAGACCACCGCCCGCATGTCCACCGCGTTCGAGACCTGGACGCGTTACGATGGCAACCGCAAGGCGTTGATCCGGGCTGAACTGGAACGTATCGCCGCCGCGCCCGACCTGTCGCGCGACACGTCAGAGATGGTGACACGCATTCTCGCGGCCGATGCGTAAGGCGGCACTCATCACCGGCGCCTCAAGCGGGATCGGCCAGGAAACCGCACGGCAGTTCGCCCGTTCGGGCTGGGATGTTGCCATTCACTACAACAGCAATCGCGCCGGTGCCGATCTGACCGCCCAGGCCGTGACCGAGGCGGGGGGGCGTGCGGTCATCCTTCAGGCCGATCTCTCCGATCCGATGAACGCCCAGCGGCTCATGGCGGACTACGATGCCGCGTTCGACCGCATGGACGCGCTGATCAACAACGCGGGCATCGTCGATGTCGCGCGCCGGGTGGAAGAGATGTCGCCGGAACGGCTGATGCGGATGTTCACGGTCAACCTGACCGTGCCGTTCCTTCTCGCCGGGCTGGGGGCAAAGCGCATGTCCACGCGCCACGGCGGCAAGGGCGGCGTGATCGTCAACGTCTCATCGGTTGCCGCGCGCCTTGGCTCTGCCGGGCAGTATGTCGACTATGCCTCAGCCAAGGCGGGGCTCGATACGCTGACCAAGGGGCTTGCCGGAGAGGTCGCGGGCGAGGGCGTTCGCGTCATCTCTGTGCGTCCGGGCATCGTCGACACCGAAATTCATGCCAAAGGTGGCGAACCTGATCGCGTGAAACGTCTGGCATCGGTGATCCCGCTCGGGCGGGCGGGTCATCCTTACGAAATCGGTCGCACCATTCTGTGGCTTGCCTCCGACGATGCATCCTACATCACCGGCACCGTCATTGATGTCAGTGGCGGCCGCTAACCCGAATCAAGGAAAAAACGCAGATCCACGCGCCAGACCGGCGGAATTGCGGGCCAAGGCGCGGCAAGTCCGGGGCGAAAATGTGGCATTGTTCACGAAATAGGCCTCACAGCCCTTCGACGGAGCGTTTGTACTGTTCGCAAAGACGCTCCGGTATTATCCTCAGTGTGTGGTGGCTGGATTTAATGCGATGGTACTTGTTGAAACATTTGAATCCCGTGGTCAGGCCCGCCGTGGCCGGACCTATCTCGCGCTCGGGCTGGGCATGGCCGCGCTCTATTACGCGCTCAAGCATGACATGGACCCGATCGTTCCCGCGCTCGCCGGTGTCTACGTGGCCCTTGTCCTTGTGCGTCTCATCCTTAATCCGACACGCGGGTTCCGACTCGGTGAGAACCGGCTGACCTGGTATGCGGGCCTGCGCCGTTACAGCCTGTCATATGATGATCTCGACACGGTCAGTATCGGCCGCAATCCGAACGGCAAGACGATCTGCGTGGTGACGACGCGGGATGGCCAGACGCTCTCGCTGCCGGGTGTGGAACGCTCCGACCCGGGTAAGCTGATGCGCGAATTCGGGCTTCATGGCGTTCCGATCATGGGCCTTTCGCCTCGTCCGATGGCGGTCTGAAACCTACAGCGGCCTGAGTTCTCATTGCTTCAGAATTCGAACCATTTTCGTTCGGATTCTGAGGCTTAGCGTTTCAAGCAAACTCGGAAAGCGTTACCCGCAATAAGACTGCGCGCGCGTCCATGCTGCGATATCGTCGCGCTTCTTTTCGCTGCGCATCGGGGCCCAGTCGCGGGCAATGCCGCGCCAGCCATCGCCATCGCTGACAATGGCCCCGTCGCGCCCGACCTGCACCGCCGCAATCTTCACCGCACAGGCGAGGTTGGCCTTGCCGTCCGTCAGGCCCTTGCCCTCCGGCAGATCGCAGTCATAGGCATCGGCCGTGCGGGGCGCGATCTGCATCAGCCCGATCCAGCGACCGCCACCGCCCTTGGCCTTCGGGTTCCAGGTGCTTTCATGCTTGGCCAGGGCCGAAAAGAGCCCCGCCCAGAAGGCCCGCCGCTCGGGCAGGGTCGCATCCGCGTATTTCGGGCAGAACTCGTCCACATCAACCGGCACGGTCGAGGCCAGCACCGCGCCTTCCGAACGCAACGCCGCAAGCGTCGCTGCGGTCCAGTCGTCGGCCTCGGGTCTGTGATCCCAGCGCATCGCCGGCAGAAAGGCCTGTTGCGTCACCTCCGGCGCCTCGGCCGTCATGCAGCCAAGGGGCAGAAGAAGAAAGGCAAAGGCCAGCGGCCGGACCGGGCGAAAAGGCATGGGGACTTCAGCCAGTTACACCGGACCTGCGCGCCGGCGGGGGGAACGTCCGCTAAAAGCAGAAACCGCGCAATATGGCCTGACAATCATAGGCGGAACCCCGCCTGATTTTCGCCGCTTTGTCGCGCAACTATTCGCGACAGCAGCCACTTTGGCCACCACGTTATTTAAGTTCAGGAGCGCTTCATGCCCGTCATTCTCGGCCTTCTCGGCGCAATTACCTTGGCCTTCATCTGGATCATGCGCATGCGCAATGCCGCTGAAATGACACATGAAATTGCCGGTGTCGCGCAGGATGTTCTGTCCGCCGCCCGCCGCCTCGGCTTCCGGCGCAAGCTCAACACCCACCCGGTCGACTCGCTGGACGAGCCGAAGCTGGCCATCGGGGCGCTTGGCATCGCGTTCCTTGAGCTTGGCGGCCTGCCCACGGCCGAACAGCAGAACGCGCTTTTGAAATCCTTGCAGGCCCATACCGGACAAAACCTGAGTGACGCTGAAGAGACGCTGATTCTCGGCCGCTGGCTGGTCAATGAAGCGAACGGGCCTGAACCGGCGATCACCCGGCTGTCGCGCCGGTTGGCGAAACTCGATCGCGCGGGAAGTTTCACGCCGCTGATGGCGGTCCTGAACGATGTCGCCAAGGCCAGCCGCGACGGCTCGGTCTCGGACCGCCAGCGCGATGCGCTGACCGAAATCGCCCGGGCCTTCAAACTGTCCTGACCGCTCGCCAGAACGTGAAGCCCCTAAGGCGCTGGTCGCGCTATGAAGGGGGAAACCGAAAAGGTCCCCGATGCGCCGCCTTGCCCTGCTCGTCTGCCTCGCCGCCCTGCCCGCCCCGGCGCAGGATCGGGACGGCAACGACACGCCCGGCGACTGGGTGGTGACGCATCAGAAGCATTTCGGCCTTTGGGATTCCGTCTGCGACGAACGGATGGAAGGCGAGGCGATGCATCAACGCTGCTACATCCGCTATGTCGATGTCTTCTCCCCCCGCCCCGATTTCGCCGCGCATTTCCTCTTTGTCACGCCCGGACCGGACGGGGTGCGGGTCGAATACGGGTCAGAACCCGGCACCCGCTTCGTGCGGGATGGCAACCGGATCGAAACCGATGCCGCGCCGCTCTGGACCGCGACCCAGAACGGGTGCCTGACCGGCGGGTCCTGCGTGTTCGTGGGGGTCGAGGCGGCGTTTCTCTACGAAGCGCTGAAATCCGCAGAAAGCTGGCGTTTCCAGTTTGCCGACCGCCACGGCAAGACACAGGACCTGACCTGGGACCTTGCCCCATTTGCCGCTGCCGCCGAGGATTTCGAGGCCGAGGCAGCCGCACGCGGGCTGCGCTGACCGGCTCAATCTCCGATCACGTCCGGGGTGTGTTCAATCCCCCAGTCATAAAGCGCATTCATGACCGGGCCGAAAGCACGCCCCTTTTCGGTCAACGCATATTCGGCGCGCGGCGGATGCTGCGTGTAGACATGACGCGACAAAAGCCCCGCCTCTTCCAGCTTCTTCAGCCGCGCTGACAGCGTATTGGGCGACAGGCCCAATTCCGCCTGCAAATCAGCAAAGCGCCGTTTTCCCTCAAGAAAGAACTCCCTGAGGATCAGAAGCGACCACTGGTCGCCAACGATATTCGTTGCCCTGAGGATCGGGCAGTTTTGCCGCGTCACGCGTTTCATGAGAACGAGCATATCAGCCTAATTACGGATTCGGAATTGACTACTATATTTATAGTTACTACGAAATATGAACGAAAGGAGATTCGTCATGTTCCAGCTTTTCCTCGAATTCTATGTCCACGCATTTGCGGTTCTGTTGCCCGCTGGTGCGACCGCCATCATTGCGATCTATGCCCTGCGCGCGGGTCTGCCACGGCGCATGATCGTGACGGCCACCCTTGGCCTCGCCACACTATTCGCCCTCTGGCATGCCGGCGCCGCCGCCATGACCGAGGCCGGATTGATCATGCCCCCGCCCACCCTTTTGGATCCGCCCTATGTGATGATGTTCCTCATCGGTGGTGCCGTCCTGCTTTGGGCCCTCGCACGCCTGACGTCGGCCGGCCGCAGCATCACTGATACGATGGGACAGGACGTTCTGATCGGCGTCCAGAGTTTCCGCGTCATGGGATGGGTCTTTGTCCTTGGCTGGGCGCTCGGCGCGATCCCGTGGCAGTTTGCCCTGCCTGCAGGTCTTGGTGATATCTGGGCGGGAGTTGCGGGCTACCGCGCCATGCGGGCCGTGAACCGGGGCGCCCCGGATGCCGACGCGATGGTCTTCCGCGCCAACATCATCGGCCTTGCCGATTTTGCGGTCGCGGTTTTCACGGGCCTCATTACGTCGCAGGGCTTCCTGCACCTTTTGGCACAAGACAACCCCAACATCATCAATGCCTGGCCGCTTGGCCTCTTCCCGGCGTTCTTCGTGCCGATCTTCATCGCCTTCCACCTCTTGTCGCTTGGCCGCCTTCGGGCAGCACGGCACCTGCCCGCAGCGGCCTGACAGCGTGACACTGGCCCTTGCCGCTTCCGGCCCGCTCCCTTAGAAAGCGGGCCGGACAGCCGAAGGACCGCCCCATGCTCGATCTGACCTATGAAGCCCCGAAACCCAAGGTGATTTCCGGCGCCAAGGAAGACTGGGAACTCGTGATTGGGCTTGAGGTCCATGCGCAGGTCGCCTCCAACGCCAAGCTTTTCTCCGGCGCCTCGACCGAATTCGGGATGGAACCGAACTCCAACGTCTCCTTCGTCGATGCTGCCATGCCCGGCATGCTGCCCGTGATCAACGAGTTCTGCGTGGCGCAGGCGGTCAAGACCGGTCTGGGGCTGAAGGCGAAGATCAACCTGACCTCTGCCTTCGACCGCAAGAACTATTTCTACCCCGACCTGCCGCAGGGCTATCAGATTTCCCAGCTTTACCACCCGATCGTGGGCGAGGGCGAGGTGATCGTCGACATAGCCCCGGGCATCGCCCGCCGGGTGCGCATTGAGCGCATTCACATGGAGCAGGATGCGGGCAAGTCGATCCACGACCTTGACCCGACCATGTCCTTCGTTGACCTAAACCGCACCGGCGTCGCGCTGATGGAAATCGTCTCGCGCCCGGACATCCGGGGGCCCGAGGAAGCCGCCGCCTATGTCGGCAAGCTGCGTCAGATCATGCGCTACCTCGGCACCTGCGACGGCAATATGCAGAACGGCAACCTGCGGGCCGACGTCAACGTCTCGGTCTGCCGCCCCGGCGATTATGAGAAATATCAGGCGACGCAGGATTTCAGCCATCTCGGCACGCGCTGCGAGATCAAGAACATGAACTCCATGCGCTTTATCCAGCAGGCCATCGAATATGAGGCGCGGCGCCAGATCGCCATCATAGAGGATGGCGGCAAGGTGGTGCAGGAAACCCGTCTCTACGATCCCGACAAGGGTGAGACGCGGTCGATGCGCTCGAAGGAAGAGGCGCATGATTACCGCTACTTCCCCTGCCCTGACCTCCTGCCCCTGGAGATCGAACAGGCATGGGTCGATGACATCGCCAAATCGATGCCGGAACTGCCCGACGCCAAGAAGGCGCGGTTTGTCACCGATTACGGCATGACCGAATATGACGCCAACGTCCTGACCGCCGAGGTTGAGAACGCCGCCTTCTTTGAAGAAGTGGCGAAAGGCCGCGACGGCAAACAGGCCGCGAACTGGGTGATCAATGAACTTTTCGGACGCCTAAACAAGGAAGGCCATTCGATCGGCGATAGCCCGATCTCAGCGGCCCAATTGGGCGGCGTCCTCGACCTCATCGGCAAGGGCGAGATTTCCGGCAAGATGGCCAAGGACCTGTTCGAGATCCTCTGGACTGAAGGCGGCGACCCGGCCGAGGTGGCCGCGCAGCATGGCATGAAGCAGGTCACCGACACCGGCGCAATCGAAGCTGCGGTGGACGAGGTGATCGCCGCGAACCCCGCGCAGGTCGAAAAGGCCAAGGCCAATCCCAAACTCGCGGGCTGGTTCGTCGGTCAGGTTCTGAAGGCGACCGGCGGTAAGGCAAACCCGGCAGCTGTCAACGAACTGGTGGCGAAAAAGCTCGGCCTCTGAGGGTCGAAGCGGCATCGCCACCGGTTCACCACCGACATGTGAAATGCGCCATAGCCTGACAGGCGGCTCTCTGAAAACGACAGGATTTCAAAATCCTGCCGCTCATTTCTCAGATCAGAACAGCACCTTTCCGCCAGAGGCCCTCTTCCGTCATACTTGCCCGACACCCCCGTTTCCTTTAAGGGCGGGGTCCGGGAAGGCAGGCGAAAGAGGCTTTCGATGCAGCTATATGAATACAGGGTGATCCCCGCCCCGAACCGGGGCGAGAAGGCGCCGGGCGTCAAGACCGGGCCGGATCGTTTTGCCCATGCCCTCGCCTCTGCCATGAACGACCTCGCGCGCGATGGATGGGAATATCTGCGCGCCGACACTTTGCCATCCGAGGAACGGTCGGGCCTGACCAAGCGGACCACAGTCTATCACTCTGTCCTCGTCTTCCGCCGGGCCGTCCCGCGCGTGGCCGACGATGCGCCGCGCCGCGTCCTGACCTCTGCGCAGCCGCAGGGGCGCGCGCCTGCGCTCACACTTGAGCCCAGCGCGCGACAAGACCATCCTGCGGAACCGCAAAGCCAGCCCACGGGTTCAGAGTCCGAATCCCGCTAAACGGGGCGAAACGACGACCGGACCCTGCCCGCCGGGTTCCGTCAGCAATAAACAGCCAGATGAATCGTTGTTTACATTCGAAAAACAACGCCGCCCATGGCCGGTCACTTCGCTCAAGTCATACTTATTATTTTAGAAACATATATTTACACAGCACTCCGCAAGCACTGCGACCCAATAGCGGTGGCAATCGGACACCTTTTTGCCGCATTTCCTTTTCCGCCGCCGCCGCAGGGTACATAATGGCTCGGTAGCGGTGGTGAGAACCAGACATGTATGAGTACAAATTCATTCCGACCCCTCAGCAGGTCAACCTCAATGGAAAACTGAAGAGCGAACGCGGTGGACTTGCGGGCACGCTCGACAGCGAGGCGACATTCCTGTCTGCCTCTGGATGGGAGTTCATGCGCTTTGACCGGGTGCCGGTCATACGCCGCCGCATGCTTGTCCTAAAAGTCAGCGATGAGGAACAGGTCATGGTGTTCCGTCGTCCGGTGAACGAAAACCAGCCAAGCAATATCCCGGCCGCCCCGGCGCCCTTGCCCGAACCTCAAGTTCGGCCGCATCGCCTGTCGCGTGGCCGCAAACGCTATATCCCAGAACGGCTGATGGTTCCCGGTCCGGAAGCGTAATTCCGCGCGAAACCCGGTCGTCCAGGCGGGCTGGAACCGTCAGGTTCCGGCCCTTTGATATGCACAGCCCTATGCGGATATTCTCACAACCCGGTATTTTTCTGCTTCTCCCCCTTCTCTGCGCCGGGAAATAGCCTAAACTCTGGCCCCCGAGTCGAAAAAGCCAAAGTCCGAGGCCAGAGCATGACCAGACCCGATCCTTTCGGTTTCGATATTTCCGCCGCCTCCGACAAGAAGAAGCGGGCGAAGGGACGGCGTGGCATGTCGGGCGCGTTCGAGACATCGACGCGGGCCTGCGACCATGCAGGTTGCGAAGAGGCGGGCCAGTACCGCGCCCCGAAATCACCAGATCAGCTTGAGGACTATTTCTGGTTCTGCAAGGAGCATATCCGGGAATACAATCTCAAATGGAACTTCTTCCACGGCACCAGTGATGAGGAGTTTCAGAAGTTTCTCGACAAGGACCGGGTCTGGGGGCGTGAGACCAAGCCCTTCGCCAAGAAGGGCGACGAGGATCGCGCATGGGCGCGGCTGGGCATCGAGGACCCGATGGAGATCCTCGGCGCCAATGCGACGCAGAATCCCGGCCGCGCCGTGGTCGGCCGCAAGCTGCCGCCGACCGAGCGTAAGGCGCTGGATATCCTTGAGGCGAAGGACAGCTGGACCAAGCCCGAGATCCGCAAGCAGTACAAATCGCTGGTCAAGGACCTGCATCCTGACATGAACGACGGCAACCGCGACGACGAGGAAAGGCTGCAGGAAGTGGTCTGGGCCTGGGACCAGATCAAGGACAGCCGCAACTTCCGCGACTGACCTCAGCCCTCCTTGATAAGTTCACCAATGAACTTGCGATCTTCGTCGCTCCATGCCGAAGGATCCTCACCGTGGGCAATTCGGGCGTGGGTTTCCAAAAGCTGCCAAACCTCAGCCTCCGTTGCGGCGGTCACCTTGCCGGGGCAGTCCTCCATTCCTTCGTAATCAGCGCAGGCATAACTGTAGGTCTTGGCCATTTCGGGCCTCCTTTCCTGTTGCGGGATCGAACGATTGTCAGGGAAACTTCGGAAATGCTTTCAAGGCTTCGTCGAGCACGACCCATGGCTGCTTGTGGTCAAGGTAAACGTTTGTCGTCGGCACTGCGGCAGCCGGATCGTCGAGCGTCGCGGTCATGACGGCGGTATCGGTCCAGTCCTCCCCGGCATAGGTGAGGGATGTGCCGCATTTGCCGCAAAACCCGCGCTCCACACCGGGCGAGGATCGGTAGATCGCAAGCTTGCCCTTGGTGACGGCAAAGTTTTCCGGCGCGACAGCCGAATAGGTGACAAATCCGGCCCCGACAGCACGCTGGCACGAGCGGCAATGGCAATGGGCCGAGTAGGTAAAGGCTCCGGTTAGCCGGTAGCGCACAGCACCACACATACAGCCCCCGTCGTGTACATCGATCGCCATGATCACCCCCGGTTCCCACTTCACGCCCGCAAGTTTTCCAGACCACCCGAAAGAAAGCGATTAAGTAATTTTTGATATCTGTTAGATTATCTGACAGATGAACTGGACCGATATGCCCCCTTTAAACAGCCTGCGCGCCTTTCTCGCTCTGGCCGAGAACGACAGCTACACTGCCGCCGGACGTAAACTGAACGTCTCGCACGGCGCGGTGATGCAGCAGGTTCGAGCGCTTGAGCGCCGACTTGGCGTGGTTCTCGTCGAACGCAGGGGCCGGGGCGTGATCCTGACCGCCGAGGGCCGGACACTGGCACGGGATCTGGCGGACGGGTTCGCGATCATAGAGCGCGGAATCGCTCATCTGACCGGCGATGAGGATCGACGTCCGGTAACGGTGTCGATGTCACCGGCATTCGCCACCAGCTGGCTGATGCCCCGGCTTCCCGACTTCAAGCGCCGCCATCCGGGCATCGCGCTTACGCTGATGCCAACCTCCGAAATTCTCGAGCTCCAGCACGGCGGTGTCGAGCTTGCGGTGCGATACACGGATCGCCGTAACCTTTCCGATCTCGCCGGGGTCGACTTGCTGCTCCTCGCTGACATGGTGGCGGTCTGCACGCCTGACATAATTGGTGGACGCGAGATCACCCGACCCAGCCAACTGGCCGACCTGCCCTGGCTCGAAGAGCTGGGTACCGACGAGGCATCGGACTGGATGCGACGCAAGGCGGGCGAGACCGCCAAACCACCCGCGACATCGCAGATGCCGGGCAACCTGATCATGGAAGCCGTGCGGCGAGGAGACGGCGTTACCTATACGGCACGACCATTCGTCGAGGCTGAGCTACGCGCTGGTACTCTTGTCGAGTTCTTCCCCGATCCACATTTCGGCGTCTATTTCCTCGAGACCGTTCCGGAACCGTACCGTGCTCCGGTCCGAACATTCCTGCGTTGGCTTCGCCGGCAGACCGGCCCGGTCAAGCGGGTTTGAACACCATTGCCAGACCATTCATGCAATAGCGTTTGCCGGTCGGTTTCGGGCCGTCATTGAAGACATGGCCCAGATGCCCGCCACAGCGTCGGCAGTGAACCTCGGTCCTCTTGCCAAGGATGCCCCAGTCGGGCTTGGTGCCGATGGCATTCGGCAGAGGCTCCCAGAAGCTCGGCCAGCCGGTGCCGCTGTCATACTTGGTCTTGGATGAATAGAGCGGCAGGTCGCAACCCGCGCAGTGGAAAGTGCCCTTGCGCTTTTCGCGGTCAAGCGGGCTGGAGCCTGCCCGCTCGGTATCCTCCTCGCGCAGAACCCGGTACTGGGCGGGCGTCAGGATCTTGCGCCACTCCGCCTCGCTTTTCATCACTTCGAAACCTTCGGCGGCGGTCATCCGCTTAGCCCCCGCCATCACGGCGAGCGCCCCGACGCTGAAAGCCAGCATAGCCCTGCGTGTCACCATCATTCCACTCCATCTCTCATCCCGGGCATGATCGGACCGACTATGCCCTGAACCACGGCTGCCCTGCGGTAAAAGATACCCCCGATCAGATAGCAATCGCGTGATCACGGGAAATGGCTGGCCCTATCAAATGTCGGAAATTGGCAGCCCGACTTCGCCCCCTGCCCTTGCACCCCAAGCCGTTATGCTCCATCAAAGCGCGGTGGCGCCCGGGGCCCGTCCGGGGCGCGTTTTGGACATGGGCAGGACGATGCTGGATACGACCGCGAAACCCACCGAGGAAATCTCCGTCCGCGAGGTCTTCGGGATCGACACCGAGATGAAGGTCAAGGGCTTCGCCGACCGCTCCGACCGCGTGCCTGAAATCGACCCGACCTACAAGTTCGACCCTGACACGACCTTGGCCATCCTCGCGGGCTTTGCCTATAACCGCCGCGTCATGATCCAGGGCTATCACGGCACCGGCAAGTCGACCCATATCGAACAGGTGGCCGCGCATCTCAACTGGCCCTGCGTGCGCGTGAACCTCGACAGCCATATCAGCCGGATCGACCTCATCGGCAAGGACGCGATCAAGCTGCGCGACGGCAAACAGGTAACTGAGTTCCACGAGGGCATCCTGCCCTGGGCGCTCCGCAACCCAGTCGCCATCGTTTTTGACGAATACGATGCAGGCCGCGCAGATGTCATGTTCGTGATCCAGCGCATTCTGGAACATGACGGCAAGCTGACGCTTCTCGACCAGAACGAGATCATCACCCCGAACCCGGCCTTCCGGCTTTTCGCCACCTCTAACACCGTGGGTCTTGGCGATACGACCGGGCTTTATCACGGCGTCCAGCAGATCAACCAGGCGCAGATGGACCGCTGGTCGCTTGTCGCCACGCTGAACTACCTCAGCCACGATGCCGAGGCCGCGATTGTTCTGGCCAAGAACCCGCATTACAACACCGAGAAGGGCCGCAAGCAGATCGGCCAGATGGTGACGGTCGCCGACATGACGCGCACCGCCTTCATGAACGGCGATCTTTCCACCGTCATGTCGCCCCGGACCGTGATCAACTGGGCCCAGAACGCCGAGATCTTCCGCAATCTGGGCTATGCGTTCCGGCTGACCTTCCTCAACAAATGCGATGAGCTTGAGCGGCAGACGGTGGCCGAGTTCTACCAGCGCTGCTTTGACGAGGAACTGCCGGAAAGCGCGGCAAGCCAGAGCATAAGGTGATGGGAGTGCGCGGCGGGACATGGGCATTCTGCCTGTCCTGCCTTGCGGCATCGTTCGTGCAGGCGGGTGGCAACGCAGCCCTGTTTGAAGCACAACAGGCCTGCTCGGCCCATTTTGAGGCCAGATCAGATTGGCTGGCGGCCATTGAGGGCAACGAAACGACAGTGGCAATGCTCGCCGGATATTCTGACGAACTGCTCAGTGCTGCGGAGTTCTGGCAGCCCGGTGAAGACTGGGACATGGTCGTGGGGGCACAGGAGGCAGCGGGACACACGCTCGCGGCGCGAAAGAGGGACGCGGCAATGGAGATCATGACCGATTTCGCCCTGCGCGGCTTCAGCGGTCGTGACGTTCCCCTCTGCATGGAAGACGAAGACTGCACTCGGTGCATGGGTGTATTGAAGGCGGCACGAGAATGACCCAACGCTCCGACAACCCAGCCGATCCGTTCAAGAAGGCGCTCGCCGAGGCCACCAAGACCATGGCCGACGACCCGGACCTGACGGTCTCCTACTCCGTCGATCCGCCGGGCATTGCGGGCGAGAATATGCGCCTGCCGCAGGTCTCGCGGCGGATGACGCGGGATGAGGTGCTGATTGCGCGCGGCACGGCCGACGCCTTCGCTCTCCGCCACCGCTACCACAACCCCAAGACCGCCGCGAAATACCTGCCGCAGGGCCAGATGGCTCGCGATCTTTACGAGGCGATGGAAACCGCGCGGTGCGAGGCCGTAGGCGCCCGCGACATGCCCGGCACCTTGGGCAATATCGACGCCAAGATCGGGGCCGAGGCCGCCAAACGCGGTTATGACCAGATCCGCGCCGCGCAGGACGCGCCGCTGCCGCAGGCGGCGGGCTACCTCGTCCGCCACCTCGCCACGGGCCGTCCGATGCCCGGCGGCGCGCAGAACGTGATGGAGCTTTGGCGCCCCTTTATCGAGGAACAGGCGGGCGGCACGCTTGACCATGTGGGCGACGTTCTGGCCGATCAGGCCGCCTTCGCCCGCCTTGCCCGGCAGGTGATCAGGGATCTCGGCTACGGCGACCAGCTTGGCGACGACCCCGACATGGAGGACGAAGCCGAAGGCGACGAGGCCGACACCGAAGAACAGGAAACGCCCGAAAGCGAAGAGGGCGACGACCAGTCCGAGGAATCGGAAGCCAGCCCCGAACAGTCCCAGGAAGATCAGGACGACCAGAGCCAGGCCGAAGTCTCGATGGACGAGATGGCCGAGATGGAGGACGGCGACGAGGCCGAGATGCCCGAGGGCGAAGCGCCATTGGAGCCGCCACCCCCCGCCCCCTATTCGGATGCCGACCCGAACTACACCGTCTACACGACTGATTTCGATGAGGAAATCAAGGCAGAAGAGTTGGCCGAACCGGCAGAACTGGAGCGCCTCCGCGCCTATCTCGATCAGCAGTTGGAGCCCCTGAAGGGCGCCGTATCGCGTCTGGCCAACAAGCTTCAGCGCCGCCTTCAGGCACAGCAGAACCGGTCATGGGAGTTTGACCGCGAGGAAGGCATTCTGGATGCCGGCCGCCTTGCCCGCGTGGTCGCGAACCCGACAACGCCCCTCAGCTTCAAGGTCGAGAAGGACACCGAGTTCCGCGACACCTGCGTGACGCTTCTCTTGGACAATTCCGGCTCCATGCGCGGTCGCCCCATCTCTATCGCCGCGATCTGCGCCGATGTTCTGGCCCGCACGCTGGAACGCTGTCAGGTCAAGGTGGAGATCCTCGGCTTCACCACCCGCGCCTGGAAGGGCGGGCAGGCGCGTGAACGCTGGCTGGCGGCGGGGCGTGAACAGCAGCCGGGGCGACTCAATGACTTGCGCCACATCATCTACAAAGGCGCCGATGCCCCATGGCGGCGCGCCCGGCCCAACCTGGGGCTGATGATGAAAGAGGGCCTCCTGAAGGAAAACATCGACGGCGAGGCGCTGGAATGGGCGCATCGCCGCGTGGTCGGTCGCCCCGAACAGCGCAAGATCCTGATGGTGATATCCGATGGGGCGCCGGTGGACGACTCAACTTTGTCCGTCAACCCCGCTAATTATTTGGAAAAACACCTGCGCGACGTGATCGCTATGGTCGAAAGACGCAAGGCGGTGGAACTGATCGCGATCGGCATCGGCCACGACGTGACGCGCTATTACCAGCGGGCTGTCACTATTACCGATGTGGAGCAGCTTGCAGGTGCGATGACCGAACAGCTTGCCAGCCTCTTCGACAGCGATCCACGAGCGCGGGCGCGCGTGATGGGGATGCGCAAGGCCGGGTAAACCCGGCGACCGTTTACGGTTTTTCCAGCTTGCGACCATAGGATTGGTGCGAATCGCACCCTGTCCGAATCCGACCCATGATGCATCCGGCCTATATTCTTCTGCGGTGGTTTGAATCCTCGCTATGTTATCTGGTGCAGTTCGCAACAGGATTCCTGCTGCTTGCGGTCAGCCTGCTGAACACCGATGTCGCCGTGATCACTCTGCGGGACGGTCCGTCAGCTTTGAACGGCGCGATGAGAGTCGCCGACTGGCTCGGTGCGGGTCTCACGGGGGCCGTCTTTCTGACCTATGACCGCTTCGAACGGCTTCTGACCCGCCTGCGTTACGGCCCGGGTCGGCTCATCCTCGATATTCTGATGGTCACGATCTTCGTCCGGGGTGCGGTTTTCGCCTTTCACGTCGTCCTGAGCCCGAATTCACCGTTGAGTGGACGTCTTGACCATCCATTCTTCTTTGCCGCCGCGTGTGGCTGGCTCGTGATGTTCTTCATCGCGTTCCTTTTGCCCGGACTGGCCTATCGCCGGGTGGAGCCCCTGCCGACCCTGCGCGAGGCGTGGGATGACTATCTCCGGTCACATGATTTCAGCTATGTGCGCATCGTGGTCGTCGGGTCGCTCCTGATCGGCCCGGCCGCACTCGTCATGCCCTCGCTCCAGCTTCTGCCCTGAACGCGCCTATTCGGCCAGCGCCGCTTGCCCGTCAGGGCGCTGTCTTGCTAGGAAGGAGCGTTCCGGCCCCAGGGGGCCGATCCACAACGGGGTGCCCATGTTCCAGAGTTTCGAAAACACCGCTCGTCCCGAACAGGGACCACCCCGGCTTGCTGCTCTTCGGAACGAAATCACCCGCGCCGGGCTCGACGGGTTCATCGTGCCCCGGGCGGATGCCCATCAGGGCGAATACGTGGCCCCGGCGGATGAGCGGCTGGCCTGGCTGACCGGTTTCACAGGGTCCGCCGGCTTCTGCATCGTCCTGCCGAAAATCGCTAGCGTCTTCATCGATGGCCGGTACCGGACCCAGGTCAAGGCGCAGGTCGATCTTGCAAGCTACACGCCCGTGCCCTGGCCCGATATCAAGCCCGGTAGCTGGCTGAAGGAGCAACTGAAATCAGGCGGCCGCATCGGTTTCGACCCCTGGCTGCACACGAAGAAAGAAATCGCCGATCTGGAAGCGGTACTTGAGGGCAGCGGAATCACGCTTTGGCCCGGGCGCAACCTCGTCGATGCAATCTGGGCCGATCAGCCCCAGCCACCGAAGGGGCCGGTCGCCGTTCAGCCCCTCGACCTTGCGGGCGAAAGCGCCGAGGCGAAACGTATCCGCATCGGTGCCGAACTGGCCGCCGCCGGACAGGACGCCGTTGTCCTGACCCTGCCCGACTCGATCTCGTGGCTCCTGAACATCCGGGGTGCGGATATCGAACGTAATCCGGTCGTACAGGCCTTCGCGATCCTTCATGCGACCGGGCGGCTTACGCTCTTCATCGCACCCGAGAAATTGTCGGATACGGTCCGGGCGCATCTCGGTCCCGAAGTGACGCTGCGCCCGCCATCGGCGTTTTCGGCGGCTCTGCGGACGCTGACTGGCCCGGTCCGCATCGACCGCGCAACCGCTCCGCTGCAGGTCGCGCGTGAACTCGAAGACGCGAATATTGTCATCAGCTGGGGCCCAGATCCCTGCCTTCTGCCAAAGGCAAAAAAGAACGCGGCCGAAATCGCCGGGATGGAAGAGGCGCATCTGACCGATGGCGCGGCGATGGTCGAGTTCCTCGCCTGGCTCGATGCAGAACTGCCGGGCGGCGGATTGACCGAGATTGACGTGGTCCGGGCTTTGGAAGGGTTCCGGCGGGCGACGAACCAGCTGAAGGAAATCAGCTTCGAGACGATCTGCGGCACTGGTCCGCACGGCGCGATCATGCATTACCGCGTGACGGAAGACACGAACCAGTCATTGCGTCCCGGCGAGATCGTGGTCATCGATTCCGGTGGCCAGTACCTGAACGGCACGACCGATATCACCCGTACCGTCGCCGTCGGCCCGGTCGACGCGGACGCAAGGGCCGCCTTCACCCGTGTGCTGCAAGGCATGATCGCCATATCCCGCCTGCGCTGGCCGAAAGGCATTGCCGGTCAGCACCTCGACGCAATTGCGCGCTACAACCTCTGGCTCGCCGGGCAGGATTTTGACCATGGCACCGGCCATGGCGTCGGCTGCTATCTTTCTGTCCACGAAGGTCCGCAGCGCCTGTCGCGCACGGGCGATGTCGTGCTGGAAGCCGGAATGATCCTGTCGAACGAACCCGGCTATTACCGCGAAGGCGCGTTCGGCATCCGAATCGAGAACCTCGTACTTGTCGAGGATGCGCCCAACCTGCCCGGCGGCGACGATCACCGAACGATGCTGCGGTTTCGGACCCTGACCTTCGCCCCCATCGATCGGCGGCTGATCGACGCAGGGGCCTTGACCGAAGCCGAGCGGGCATGGCTCAATGCCTATCACGCCGAGGTGGCGGAGCGGATCGGCCCGCGCGTCTCAGCGCCGGCGCGCGACTGGCTCGGCGAGGCGACGAAACCGGTCTGACATATTCCTGAAAGACTGTTCGGCGAATGTACCCGCAAGGGGCAACAAAAGAGGTGCGAGATGGCAGGACAAATCCGGATCAGGGAAGCGGGCGGCACGTGGGTGGTACGCGCAGGTGGCGCGGTGATCGGCGAGTCGAAACGGGCGCTGGAGCTTTCTGAAGGCAGCTATGACCCGGTGATCTACTTTCCCCGCGATGACATCGCGATGGCCTTTCTCGACCCGAGCACGAAGCAGACGGTCTGCCCGCACAAGGGCACGGCGAGCTATTTCACCATCGCCGCCAAAAGCGGGCCCATCGCCGATGCCGCATGGAGCTACGAGACCCCGAAAACGGGAATGGAGGCCATCGCAGGCCACCTCGCCTTCTACCCAGACAAGGTCACGGTCGAGAGGCTGTAAGAGGGCCGGCGGTCAGCTGTGTTCCTCGGCGGCTGTATCCGCCAGCGCCTTGGCATAGGCGCGCAGCGCATCGGTCTGGAATACCGCGCCCAGCAGCTCCGGCTCATCCTCGCCCGGTGATTTCCGGATAATCGGGATGAAATCGGCCCCGGTTGCCTCGAAGGTCCGCAAGGCCGTCTCAAGCGTCTGGTTCTCTCCCAGCATCGTGCCCTCGCCGATCATTTCGCGGCAAAGGGCTTGGGGCGCGGCCCGCCGATGGTCCATCCCGCGCAGGATCGCCGACAGCCGGATCGTGTCGGCAAGATAGGCCTGCGGCCCCGCCGCCAGATGCACACCCCGGCGTTCAAGCTGAGTCAGGAAGAACGAGCGGTCGACCAGACGCGAGGCAAGCGCCGTTGACAAAGACACGGCGGTCATGACGGCAAGTCCAGTTTCCCAATCCCCCGTCAGTTCGAAAACAATCAGCGTGGTGGAGATCGGCGCGCCGAGAACCGCTGCCGCAACCGCACCCATTCCAGCCAGTGCATAGATCGTCTCCGCCCCGGACACTTCCGGCAGGACACTTGTCGCGATCAGGCCATAGGCAAGGCCCGTCAGGGCCCCGACGACGAGCGCGGGCGAAAACATGCCACCGCCCATGCGCCCCCCCATCGTCACCGCAACGGCCACGACCTTGACCACCGCGTAAAGCACCGCCGCACCCAGCCCGATCTGGCCTGTCAACGCGGCAGAGGTCGTCTCGTACCCGACCCCGATGATATGCGGGAATGGGATCGCGATGGCGCCAAGAACGGCCCCCGCAAGCATCGGCCTTAGGTATCGCGGAATGCCGAGCGCTTTTTGAACGGAGTTGCCAACGTCCTCGGCAAAGATCACCGACTTCATCAAAGCCACCGCGACGAGACCCGAGACGAGACCAAGAAGCAGGAAGGCAGGCAATTCGGCATAGAAGGCCAACCCACCCTCGGCGGGCAGCATGAACTCGGTGACACCACCGAATTCCAGCCGGTTGATCACGGTTCCGGCGACCGAGGCGATGGCGATGGGGGCAAAGGCGTGGACGGCAAAGTGGCGCAGGACCACCTCCAGCGCAAAGATCGCCCCGGCGATCGGGGCGTTGAAGCTGGCCGATACGGCCGCCGCGACGGCGCAGCCCAGCAAATCCCGCCCGGTAATCCCGTTCGCATTGATCCGGTTCGACACCCAGGTCGATATCACGGCGGCCAGATGCACCACCGGCCCTTCGCGCCCCGACGATCCGCCAGAGCTCAGCGTGATCAGCGATGCCGCTGCCGAGGCAAGTCCCGCGCGCCGCTCCACCCGCCCGGCATTCAGCGCCGCGCCCTCGATCACATCGGCCACCGCCCTGACCCGCCCGTCCGGCGTGAACCGGTCAAGGATCAGCCCCACGATCAACCCGCCAAGGATCGGCAGGCTGAGAACCCACCACCACGGCAATTCGCCCGCGACCGAGGCCAGGCGCAGATCATCACTGCCGTAAAGAAAGGTCTGGAGTGCCGAGATCCCCTTGCGGAAGGCCAAGGCCGCTACCCCCGCCGCGATCCCGATGGCCAGAGCGATGAACCAGAACTGGATCTGGCTCGGCCCCCGCTTCCGCATCACGCTCAACGCCCGCGCCAGTTCGGCGCGGACCGCCGACATCTGCCGGCGGGTCCAGTTCGGGGTCTCTTCCGTCACCCGGCACATTTCCGCGGGGCCGCTTCCTCAGGGCTTCCCCGGGCGGCCCGCTTGGCCTAGGGTCGCCGCGCCCACCCCCCGAGGTTTTCATGCCCCACGACGCAGCGCTTGCCGAACTTGCAACCTTCTTAGGAGATCGCCTCGCGCGGTCCAAGGCCGAACGTGACCAGCATGGAAAGAACGAGGCCTGGTTTCCCGACGCGCCCCCCGATGCCGTGGCTTACCCTGAGACGACCGAAGAGGTCGCTCGTATTGTCGGCACCTGTGCGCGCCACAACTGCCCGGTGACCGCCTGGGGCACCGGGACCTCGCTCGAAGGCCACGCGCTGGCGATCCGGGGCGGGGTCACAATCGACCTCATGCGCATGAACCGCGTGTTGCAGGTCCGGGCCGAGGACATGCAGGCCGTCGTCCAGCCGGGACTGACGCGCGAGGCGCTGAATACCGACCTGCGCGCCACGGGGCTGATGTTCTCGGTCGATCCCGGTGCCGACGCCTCACTCGGCGGCATGGCCGCGACGCGGGCCTCGGGCACCACCGCCGTGCGCTACGGCACGATGCGCGACAATGTCATGGGGCTTGAGGTGGTGCTGGCTGACGGGCGCATCATCCGCACCGGGTCTGGCGCGCGCAAATCCTCGGCAGGCTACGACCTCACCGGCCTCTTCGTCGGCTCCGAGGGCACGCTTGGCATCATCACCGAACTGACATTGAAGCTCCACGGCCAGCCCGAGGCGATTTCAGCCGCCGTCTGCGCCTTCGAGGATTTCGAGGCCGCCGTCCAGACCGTCATCACGACGATCCAGATGGGCATCCCCATGGCCCGGATCGAGTTCCTCGACGAAACCGCCGCCGCCGTCTTCAACGCCGCCAATGGCACCGCCCTGCCCGAAAAGCCCCACCTGATGGTGGAATTCCACGGCTCCGAAACCTCCGCCGCCGAGGATGCGAAACGGTTCGGCGAGGTCGTGGCCGAAATGGGCGGCGCGCATTTCGACTGGGCGACGACGACCGAGGACCGCAACCGGCTCTGGAAGATGCGCCACGGCGCCTATCCCGCCTGCCTCGCCTTCCGCCCCGGCTCCCTCGGTCTTGTCACCGATATCTGCGTCCCGATCTCGCGGCTCGCTCAGGCCGTGCGGGAAACCCGGGCCGATATCGCGGCAAGCGGCCTGACCGGGCCGATTCTTGGCCATGTTGGCGACGGCAATTTCCATGCGATCCTGCTGATCGAACGCGGCAATGAGGCGGAGCTGAAAACCGCCAAGGCGCTGGCACGGAAGATGGCGGAACGCGCGCTCAGCCTCGGCGGCACGATCACCGGCGAACATGGAATTGGCTTCGGCAAGAAGGACCTGATGGCGATGGAACATGGTGAGGCTTGGGAGGTGATGGCGCAGATCAAGCGGGCGCTCGATCCCGACGGTATCCTGAACCCCGGCAAGGTGGTGGAGGTGAACCAGTGACCCTGCCCGCCCCCGACGCCTTCCCCCGCGCCTTCGCCAATGCCTGGGCCGGGCACGACGTAAAGGCCATTGCCGCACTCTTTGCCGAAGATGCCGATTTCCTAACCCTGACCGGCCATTGGGCCGAGGGGCGGAAGGCGATTGCCGAAACGCTGGCGGGTGAACTTGCCGGAGCCTTTGCGCGGGCGAAACTCGTGACCGGGCGGACCAAGCAGCGCACACTCGCGCCCGGCGCCGCACAGGTGATGCAGCGCTTCGTGCTTTCCGGCATCCTCCACCCCGATGGCAGCGATGCGGGTCGGGTCGGCGCGATCCTGTCGGCTGTGCTGGTCGAGGGGCCGCAGGGCTGGACGGTGGCGGCGGCGCAGTTCACCGCCGAAGGCTGAGCACCCCTCATCGTCGCCCGTTCCGGGCGCTCTTCGGGAGTGCGCCCCGACGAGAAGCGAAGCGCACGAGGAGGGTTCAGCCCTCCAGCTTCGTCAGATCGGCGACGCTGAGGCAGATCGTGCGGATGCGGCTGAGCAGGTTCAGCCGGTTGCGCCGGACGATTTCATTGTCGGTATTGACCTGCACCGCCTCGAAGAACGCGTCGATGGGCGCGCGGAGGGAGGCCATGGCCGACATGGCCGCGCCGAAATCCTCGGCCTTCATCGCGGGCTGGATGGCGGCCTCGGCCGTGTCGAGCGCGGCAAAGAGTGTGCGTTCGGTCTCATCCTCGGCAAACTTCGGATCGGCCCCGAAGCTGTATTCGACCCCGTCCTTTTCCTCGGCCTGGCTCAGGATGTTGTTCGCGCGCTTGAAGCCCTGAATGAGGTTGCCGCCGTCATCGGTCTTGAGGAAGGCGCTGAGCGCCTCGGCGCGTTTGACCAGCAGCGTCAGGTCGTCATTGCCGGGCATGGCGAGGCAGGCGTCGATGACGTCATGGCGGATGCCCTCATCGCGGAGATGGACCTTGAGGCGGTCGTGGAAGAAGGCGAGGAGGTCGGGAGAACGGGCATCTACCTTTCGACCATCAAGCTCACGCGTAACGGTCGCAACACCCAAGGAGAAGCTTGTTACTCCTGAAGCCGTTTCCTCTTTGAATTTTTTTGCCTTTTCGTCGTGATGTCGCTTCTGCGCGGTCGCGATTGCCATATCGTTTCTCAGCAACTGTTCCGAGAAATGATCGTGAAGGGCCATCCTTCTCTTATTCGCCAGCACCAACCGGATCACGCCCAACGCCGCCCTTCTCAGCGCAAAGGGGTCTTTTGATCCCGTGGGCTTCTCGTCGATGGCCCAGAATCCGGTCAGTGTGTCGACCTTGTCGGCGAGCGCCACAGCGACGGAAACCGGATCGCTCGGCACGGCGTCGGAGGGGCCGAGTGGCTGGTAGTGTTCCTTGCAGGCATTGGCCACGGCGTCGGGCAGACCGGCGGCCTTGGCGTAGTAGACGCCCATCGTGCCCTGAAGCTCGGGGAATTCCCCGACCATCGCCGATTGCAGGTCGGCCTTGGCCACCCGTGCCGCCTCTGCCGCCAGGTCGGGCTTGGCCCCGACCAAAGGTGCGATCTCGCGCGCCAGCGCCTCGATCCGGTCGATGCGGTCCTTCTGCGACCCGAGCTTGTTGTGGAAGGTGACATTGGCCAGCCCTTCGGCCATGCCTTCCAAGCCCGTATGAGCAACGGTCCGCAAGTCATTCTCCCAAAAGAACTTTGCGTCGCTGAGCCGCGCCGACAGAACCTTCTGGTTCCCCGCAAGGATCGTGGCCCCGTGGTCCGCCGGTTCGTTGTTCGCGACCGTGATGAAGCCCTCGATCCGCCCGGTCTTGGGGTTCCGGCAAGAGAAGAACTTCTGGTGTTCCTTCATCGAGGCCTGCAACACCTCGGGCGGCAGGCCGAGGAAGTCCTCACCGATCCGGCCCATCAGCACGACCGGCCATTCAACGAGCCCCGCAACCTCGGTCAGCAGGCCCTTGTCCTCGACCACTTCCAGCCCGGCGGCAAAGGCCGCATTGGTGGCGTCGTGCCAGATATGTTCGGCCCGCTCCTCGGGGTCGAGCATCACCTTCGCACGCTTCAGCTTCGCCGCGTAATCCTCAAAAGACGTTACCGAAAATGCCTCCGGAGCAAGAAAGCGGTGGCCCCGCGTGGTATTGCCGGACGCGATGCCGTCCACATCAAGCGGTACGACCTCGGCCCCGCCCTCATCGCTCAGGATGCAGAGGATCGAATGCAAGGGCCGCACCCAGCGCAAACTGCCCGACCCCCAGCGCATCGATTTCGGCCAGGGGAAAGTGCGGATCGCCCCCTCCAGCACTTCGGCGACGATATCAGCTGCCTTGCGGCCCGGCTTTTCGATCACCGCGAAATAGGCCTGCCCCTTGCCCGCATCGCGGACCTCAAGCTGATCCATCGTCAGCCCGGTCGAGCGCAGGAAGCCCTGCACCGCCTGCTCCGGCGCGGTCGTCGCAGGGCCTTTCCGTTCCTCGCGCACCGACTTGCTTTCCGCGGTCAGCCCCTCCACCGCCAGCGTCAGGCGGCGCGGGGTGGAAAGCGCGTGGGCGCCTGCATAGGTCAGCCCGGCCTCGACCAGCCCGTCGGTAATCAGTTTCTTCAGGTCCTCGCGGGCCTTGCCTTGCATCCGGGCGGGGATTTCCTCGGAGAAGAGTTCGATGAGAAGGTCGGGCATTTACTTCTCCGCCGTTTCATTGAGTTCGTGCCAGGCAAAGGCCTGGCCGTCGGCATAAACCGCGACAACGCGGTCGACACCGGGATGGATGTTCTTTTCCGCCAGGAACGCCAAGGCCGCGCCGGATTGCAGGTCGGCGCCGATCCGTTCCGCATCGAAGCAGGGGAACTGGCGCGGGCCGATCAGGGGTTCGGCACCGGGATAGTCGGCATAGGTCTCACTCATCAGCGCGAGCGACATCGGCACCTTGAAACAGGCGCGGAAGCGCAGGGGGGAACTGTCGGAATCGATCCCCTCGAAACCGTCCGTCGGCACCGGCTCTACTGCGCCCGACAAAGCGGTCAGGCGGATTTCAGCGGCGGCAGAGGCGGGCTCCACCGGCGCGTAATACGCGTATTCCTGCACATAATAGAGGCCGATGCCGGCCAGAAGCGCCGTTACCACGATGAACCCCGCAACGATCTTGCCGTTCACGCCGCCCGGCCTTCCGAAGCGCCGCCCGCTTCGGTCGTCACGAACGCATCGGCGCATTTTTTCGCAAGCGCGCGGACCCGGCCGATATAGGCCTGCCGCTCGGTGACCGAGATCACGCCCCGCGCGTCGAGAAGGTTGAAGAGGTGGCTGGCCTTGATGCACTGGTCATAGGCGGGATGCGCCATGACGATCCTGCGGCCTGCCCCGTCGGTCTCATCCGCGGCAAGGATGCGGGTGCATTCGGCCTCGGCATCCTCGAAGTGCTTGAGAAGCATCCCGGTATCGGCCTGATCAAAGTTCCAGCGCGAATATTCCTGTTCGGTCTGGCGGAAGATGTCGCCGTATTTCAGGGGGATCGGCGCGTCGGGATCGTTGAACGGCATGTCCATCACATGATCGACGCCCAGAACATACATCGCCAGACGCTCCAACCCATAGGTCAGTTCGCCCGAAACCGGGTGGCAGTCATGGCCGCCGACCTGCTGGAAATAGGTGAACTGGCTGACCTCCATCCCGTCACACCAGACCTCCCACCCGAGCCCCCATGCGCCAAGCGTCGGGCTTTCCCAGTCATCCTCCACAAAGCGGATATCATGGACCGAGGCATCGACACCGATTGCGGCGAGCGAGCCGAGATAGAGCGCCTGAAGATCGGGCGGCGAGGGTTTGATGATGACCTGATACTGGTAGTAGTGCTGCAGCCGGTTGGGGTTCTCGCCATAGCGCCCGTCGGTCGGGCGGCGCGAGGGCTGAACATAGGCCGCAGCCCAGGGACGCGAGCCCAAGGCACGCAGGGTCGTTGCCGGATGGAAGGTGCCCGCTCCCACCTCCATGTCATAGGGTTGCAGCACCGCGCAGCCCTTCGAGGCCCAGTAGGTCTGAAGCCTCAGGATGATCTCCTGGAACGAACGGGGGGCTGTGGTGGTCATGTCTGGCCTGTCCTCGGGCGAAAGCGCGTTCTCAATAGGCAACAGGTGCGGGGCGGTCAATCGGCGGCGAGGCGATTGTGACGTGACGCCGCCAGCGAGACTGCTAGGTTTGGGACCGGATTCGTTCCGATAAGAAACGACAAGGGGTTTTTAGGAATGCGTTTTACGGGCCTGGTTGCCGGATTTCTGATGATGATTGCCGCTGTTGCGGCCGAGGCTCAGGAAACATGGGTGCAGATCGAGGCGCAGCCGTCCCTGCGCGAGGGCGAAGAACGCGCCCGCGCCTATTCGGGCGTCTTTCCCAATGTGAACGGATTTGCGATGACGACCGGCTGGTATGCGGTCGTGCTGGGCCCCTTCACACCTGAGGAGGCTGAGCGCCAGCTCTTCCTGCTGAAAAGCGAACGGCTGATCCCGGCGGACAGCTACATCGCCACCGGCTCCCGCTTCCAGAGCCAGTTCTGGCCCGTTGGCGGCACCGCCGCCTTGCCGCAACCCGAAGCGCCCGCTGTCGACACCCTGACGGCGACCCAGCCCTCGACTCTGCCGGACGAAACCCCGAACGAGGCGCGCCGGTCCGAGGCGCTGCTCTTGGCCGAGGAACGCCGTGCGCTGCAGGAAGCCCTGCAATGGGAAGGCTTTTATACCGGTGCCATCGACGGTGCCTTCGGTGCCGGCACCCGCCGCTCGATGGGCGCGTGGCAGGCCGCGATGGGATACGAGGCGTCCGGCATTCTCACGACCGCCCAGCGCGCCGAACTCATGGCGGCCTATCAGGCTGACCTTGCAGCGATCGGGCTTGAAACCGTGACCGAGGACGAGGCCGGGATCGAGATTGCCCTGCCCCTCGCGCTGATATCCTTCGACCGCTATCAGCCGCCCTTCGTCCATTACGGCGAAAAGGACGGGTCCGGGTTCCGCGCATTGCTGATTTCGCAAAAGGGCGATCGGGCGACGCTGTCGGGGCTCTATGACATCATGCAGACGCTGGAAATCGTTCCCGTCTCGGGCGACCGCCAGCTGAACGCGACATCGTTCGTGCTGACCGGCCAGAATGACCGCCTGCAATCCTACAGCCAGGCCGAACTGGCGGGTGGGACGATCAAGGGCTTTACCCTTGTCTGGCCCACTGCCGAAGCAGACCGGGCGGCCCGCGTAGTCGACGCGATGAAGGCGTCCTTCCGGTCCATCGGCGATACCGCCTTGGATGAGGGGCTCGGCACGCCATTGGCCGAGGATCATGCGACCCTGATGTCCGGTCTGGAAATCCGCCGCCCGGCGCTGTCGCGGTCCGGGTTCTATCTCGACGGGACCGGGCTGGTCGCGACGACGGACGAGGTGATCGCCGAATGCCGCCGTCTGACGCTCGATGGCGGGATCGAGGCCGACACGGTACTGCATGATGCAGCGACCGGCCTTGCCGTTCTCAAGCCCCGCACATCCCTTGCGCCCCGGGCACAGGCCAATCTCAGCTCCGGTCGGGTCAATTCTGAAATCGCCGTTGCAGGGTTCTCCTATCAGGATGCGCTCGACACCGCCGTGATGAGCTTCGGCACGCTTGCCGATACGCGCGGACTCGGCGGTGAGGAACAGCTGACCCGGCTCTCGGTCCGGACGCTCGACGGCGATGCGGGCGGCCCGGTTCTCGACGCGACGGGCGCCGTCGTGGGCATGCTCCTGCCGCGCGACAAGGATGGCAGCCGGGTATTGCCGGAGGATGTCGGCCTCGCGCTCGACGGAACCACGATCCGGGCGGCGCTCGCCGGGGCGGGGCTTGTCGCCGAACCGGTGGCGGAGACGGCAAGCACCGCCGCCCTTGCCCCTGAGGACCTGACCATGCTCGGGCGCGACATGACCGTGCTCGTCTCCTGCTGGAACTGAGCCGGGCCGTCAGGCCCGCCAGAACCGCGGCAGGAAAAGCACCAGAACGACCAGGAGCTCGAGCCGGCCGAGCAGCATCGCAACGGTCAGGATCCACTTCGCCAGATCATTGATCGCGGCAAAGTTTCCAGCCGGCCCTATGATCTCGCCCAGCCCTGGGCCGATATTGGCAATGGCAGTCGCCGCGCCCGAGATCGACGTCGTGAAATCAAGCCCGGTTAGCGCAAGCGACACGGCAATGAGGCCAAGGCTGACGACGAAAAGCCCCAGAAAGCTCATAACCGAGGACAGGACCTCATCCGTCACCGGCTGCCCGGCGTAACGCGGCGCGAAAACCCCGTTCGGCGAGTGGATGCGGCGGATCTGGGCGCTGACCGCTGCAATCAAAAGCTGATAGCGGAAGATCTTGACCGAGCAACAGGTCGATCCGGCGCAGCCGCCGATGAGGCCGATGAAGAAAAAGAGAACGATCGAAAACGGCCCCCAAAGCTGGTAGTCGGCGCTGGCATAGCCTGTCCCGGTGATGATCGAGGTTACGTTGAAAACCGCCTCGCGCAGCGCATGCAGGACGCTGTCCGCGCGCACGAACACGCGATAGGCCCAGATCACCGCGATAAGAACGGCGAGCGTCCACAGAAAGCCCCGCACCTGTGCATCCTGCCAGAGCGGCCGCGCGCTGCCAGCCACAAGCTGGACGTAGCGCACGAATGGCAGCGCCGCGACGACCATGAAAAAGGATGACACATATTCCGGCGCGCCCTGAAAGAGCCCGAAGGATGCGTCCGAGGTTGAGAACCCTCCGGTGGCGATGGTTGTCATCGCATGGTTCACGGCCTCGAACCCGGTCATGCCGACGGCAACATAGGCCAGCCCACAGGCGATGGTCAGGCCGACATAGATCCCCATGATCTGCGCCGCGATCTGGGCGGCACGCGGCAGGACCTTGCCACCGGTGTCGAACCCTTCGGACCGGAAGATCTGCATGCCACCGACCCTGAGTTCGGGCAGGAAGACCATGGCAACGACGATGATCCCGACGCCCCCAAACCATTGCAGCATCGACCGCCAAAGCAGGAGCCCGGCCGGAAAGTCGTCGAGCCCGATGAAAACCGTGGCCCCGGTCGTGGTCAGACCGGACATCGCTTCGAAAACGGCATCCACCACCCGCGCACCGGTCGCGCCGAAATAAAAGGGCAACGCCCCGAAAAGCGGCAGAACCATCCAGACACCGGTCGCCAGAAGGAAGGTCTGCTGAAGCGACAGCCGCCGCTGAACCCCATTGGCGCAGGCCACCGCCATGAAGCCGCCGCCAAGCCCGGCGATCAATGCGCTTTGCCCGAATGCCTGCCAATGGCCATTGGCATAGGCAAGATCGACCGCCATGGGAACGATCATCGTCACCCCAAGCACGGCGGTCAGCAGGCCGATCACATATCCGACGGGGCGCAGATCCAACATGCCAGAGCCATGGCGGGGCATCGCGAATCTGTCAAGCGTGACAGGATGGGACGTGAAAGGTTCAGGCCCGCCAGAAGCGCGGCAGTGCCACAACGAATATCGACAGAAGCGACAGACGGCCCATGATCATCGCTAGGATCATCAGAAGTTTCGCGGGGTCGGGAAAATCGATGAACGTGCCCGTCGGCGCTACCATCGGGCCATAGCCGTAACCGATATTCCCGATGGAGGTCCACGAGGCGAAGATCGCGGATTCGATATCGACGCCCGTATCGAGGATCAGCACCGCGACAACGCCGAAGGTCAGGATATAGGCGCCGAGATAAAGCGTTATCGCGTCCAGCGTATCGCGGTCCACGGTGCGGCGGTCGTATCGCAAGGGTACGATCCGGCTGGAAGAATGGATGCGCCGGATCTCGGCCATCAGCCCGTTCAGCAGTACCTGGACCCGGAACACCGACAGGCCCGCCGCGCTCGACCCCGAACAGGCACCGATAATACCAAGCCAGAGTGCGACCATGATTGCATAGCCCCCCCAGCTCGGGAAGCTTCCGGTTCCGAAACCGGTGGACGACATGATCGAGACAAGGTTGAACAGTGCCTCGCGAAAGGCAGGTTCCACCGACTGGTCGCTGGTCAGCACCCGCCAGAGCGTGACCGATGCCACCGCCGCGGCGATCCAGCCCAGATAGGCCCGCACCTGTGCATCACGATACAGAGGCTTGGCGGTGCCGTGCACGAGCTGCACGTACCGGATGTAAGGCAGACTGCCGAGGATCATGAACAGGACAGTGGTATACTCGATCGGTGCTGAATAGCCCGCGAAGGAAGCCGCGCGCGGAGAGAAACCACCTGTCGCGATCGTTGCAAAACCATGTGCCACGGCTTCGAAAACGGGCATCCCGAGCAGCGAATAACTTTCCATGCACAGGATGGTCAGCCCGGCATAGACGAAAAACAGGTCACGTGCAATGTCGGTCGCGCGCGGCAGAACCTTGCCGAACGTGTCGAACCCCTCGGCCCGGAAGAACTGCATGCCACCGACCCGCATCACCGGCAAGAAAATCATGGCAATGAAGGCAATCCCAAGTCCGCCGAGCCAGTTGAGCATTCCGCGCCAAAGAAGAACCCCGGCGGGCAGGCGGTCGACGTCCACGAAGACGGAGGCTCCGGTCGTCGTGATACCGGAGACTGCTTCGAAATACGCATCGATCAGGCTGACTTCCGGCTCACCTATGACGAAGGGCAAAGCGCCAAAGAACGGCACGAACAGCCAGATCCCGACCGTCAAAAGAAATGCCTGCCGTATCGACAGGCTGTTCCCGGCACGGTTCTGGCAGGCGAGCGCGGTCAAGCCACCTGCACCGATGCTGAACAAGGCCGCCTCTCCAAAGGCATCGGCGTTGCCGGTGTTCAACGCAAGGTCGGTGATAAACGGGGCGACCATCGTCAGGCCCAGACAGGCGATGACGAGTCCGACGACGTAACCAACGGGGCGCAGATCGACCATGACGGGGCGAAGCCATGCGCCTCGTCCCGCAAAGTGTCAAGGGTGGCCGTTCCGCGTCGCCGCGCGCTGGAACAGCACTGTTCCGGCCACGATGAGCATGACGGCAGGCCAGAAAGCGGGTGGCAAAGCCTCGCCCAGGGCCACAACGGCAAGGACGGCTCCGACCATGGCGGCAACCCCGCCGATCTGGCTCATATAGACCGGGCCTGCCTGCGCCTGCAGGCGGAATTGCAGAACATATTGCGCCGCCACCACGGCAGATCCCGTCAGGATCAGAAGCAGGATGTCATGATCGGTCCAGAGCATGGAAAGCCGGCGACCTTCGCTGACCACGGCCATCGGCAGGACCAAAGCCGCGCCAATCAGGACCGACAGAGCAGCAAGCGTCAGCGGCGCTTCTCCAACGGGCCAGAACCGTGTGCGAAAGATGTTGCCCAATGCCAAAGCTACCGGAATGGCCGCCGCGACACCTACCCAGAGCGCCCCGTCGCCGGGCCCGCCGGTCTCGGCCAGCTTGCCGGATGCCAGGACCACGCCACCAACCAGTGCCGCAGCGACGCCCAGCCCCTGACCGCGTCTTGCGCCATCCATCCGCAATACCCGCGCGATGACCCATGTGATCAGGACTGGAAATGCGAATGTCAGCGAGACGAAGCCAGCACCGACATGGCCAACAGCAAGATATCCGGCGGCACTCGGCGCCATCATCAGCGCGCCCGCGCCCAAACTGTAGGGCAAGAGCCGGCCAAGACCAGCCACACCCCGTCCGATCAGAACCGGCAGGATCAGGATTGCTCCGGCCCCGACCCAGACCGCGCCGAGATAGCCAAGCATCGGGGCCCCTGCGGCTGCGGCAAGTTTCGACAACGCGACCGCCGTCGCGATCAGCGAACCGACCGCGATCAGAAGAAGCGGCGCGGCAAGGGACGACCCCATGACGCGGGGGGGCATCCCCGCGCGGGAAACAGCATCCGCCATTTGATTTCACTCCGAATTGAATTAGTATCTTGTCGGAAACTAACTTAGTGAAAAGTATCTTGATGTCAAGACAAATGGATCGTGCGGCCTTCGCCGTATCTCAATGGCGTCAGGAAATGCCTGACCTCGACCTCAGTGCGATGGAGGTTCTGGGCCGGTTGTCCGAACTTGCACTGGTGATCCGCCGCGATCATCTGGTGCCGGTTTTCGCCGAGTTCGGCCTTCAGGACGGCGAATTCGACGTGCTGGCCGCGCTCCGGCGCTCCGGTTCGCCCTACCGGATGACCCCGACCGAGCTTTATGGCGTCACGATGCTTTCTTCAGGCGGCATGACCGCAAGGCTCGACCGGCTGGAGAAATCGGGGCTGATCGAACGCCTGCCAAATCCCGCCGACCGGCGCGGCACGCTCGTCCAGCTCTCTGACAAGGGGCGCGGCCTGATCGAGCGGGCGCTCACCGCTCATTCGCAGAACGAAACGCGGATATTGTCGGCGTTGAGCGAAGACGAACAGGCCCAGTTGGGCGCCCTGATGGCAAAGCTGCTCTCCGGGCTTCCCTCCGGCACCTGACCTGCGGCATTCTTTGCCGCGTTCAATGCGCCCCACCCGCAGACCAAGGACCAGACTGACCCAATGACACGGATATCAAAGGAAGCGCTTGTTAAGGAAATCGAAGCGCGCACGCACAGCCACGACCGCCTGCTGGTCGGCTTTGCAGGCGCACCCGGCTCGGGCAAGTCGACGATCGCCGAAGATCTGGCTGCCCGTCTGGGACCCACAGCGACGGTGCTGCCGATGGACGGGTTCCATCTCGACAATGATCGCTTGCGGCAAATGGGGCTCCTGCATCGCAAAGGCGCGCCTGAAACCTTTGACGCAGACGGTTTCGTCGCTCTCGTCCGCAAGCTGCGCCAGAAGGGCACCGTTGAATTTCCCACTTTCGACCGGGAAGCTGACAGCACCGTGCCCGGCGCAGGCCGGATCGGCGAAGACATCCGTATCGTCCTGATCGAAGGGAACTACCTGCTGCTTAATACGCATCCATGGTCGGATCTGGCGGGGCTTCTCGATCTGCAAATCCGTCTGGAGGTCAGCCGCGACGAGCTTGAGGCCCGGCTGATCAGACGGTGGCTCGATCACGGGCTTTCCCCGGATGCGGCGCGCACGCGCACCCGTGACAACGACATGGCGAATGTCGATTACATCGCCCAGCATTCCCGGGAACCCGACTACGTGTTGGCGGACGGATAGCGGAACGGCTTAGGCCCCGGGCGCGACCACCTCTCAGACAGGCTCCGATCCAATCCCAATTGTCGCTGGTCTCCTGCTATGCTAGCGCGGCACCGAACGCGAACGGGGGAGTGGAATCATGAAAGTCGTCGTCATGGGCGCCGGGGTGATTGGCGTCACCACCGCCTATTACCTCGCCCGTCAGGGTGCCGAAGTCGTGGTGCTGGACCGCCAGCCGGGCCCCGGCATGGAGACGAGCTATGCCAATGCGGGCGAGCTTTCCTACGGCATGACCTCGCCCTGGGCCGCGCCCGGCATCCCGATGAAGGCGCTGAAATGGCTCTTCATGAAACGTCGTCCGCTGTTCATCTGGCCGCTGATCAGCCCCACTATGTGGAAATGGGGCGCTCAGATGCTCTCCAACTGTACCGAAGACGCCTATGCGCTGAACAAGTCCCGCATGGTCCGCGTCTCGAACTATTCGCGCGACGTGATGCCCGACCTGATCGCCGAGACCGGAATCGACTATGACGGTCGCGAGCAGGGTACACTCCAGCTTTTCCGCACCGACAAGCAGCTCAAGGCGTCGAAAGCCGATCAGGCGATCCTCGCCGAGTTCGACAGCCCCTACGAGGTCCTCGACCGCGACGGTTGTATCGAGGTCGAACCCGCACTGGCCGAGGTCAAGGACAAGTTCGTGGGCGGGCTGCGCCTGACCGCCGACCGCACCGGCGATTGCCGGATGTTCACCATGGCGCTCGCCGAAAAGGCCGCGGCCCTTGGCGTCACCTTCCATTACGGCCAGAAAATCAGGCTGATCCAGACCCGCGGCGAAGAGGTGATCGGCGTCCTGACCGAAAGCCTCGGCCGGGTCGAGGGCGATCGCTATGTCTGCGCGCTGGGATCGTTCGGGCCAAAGCTGCTCAATCCTATCGACATCCGCCTGCCGGTCTATCCGGTCAAGGGATACTCAGTCACCCTGCCCGTCACCGACGACGCCTTCGCGCCGCAATCGACGATCATGGACGAAACCCACAAGGTCGCGATCACCCGGCTCGGCGACCGTATCCGGGTGGCGGGCACCGCCGAGATCGCCGGCTATTCCGACCGGCTCGGGCCCCATGCGACCGATACGGTGCGCCATGTCATCGGCGATCTCTTCCCCAAGGGCGGCGATCTTTCGCAGGCCGAAGGCTGGACTGGTCTTCGGCCGATGACGCCCGACGGCACGCCCGTTCTTGGCCCCACCCGCTACCGCAACCTCTACCTGAACACAGGCCACGGCACGCTCGGCTGGACCATGGCCGCCGGTTCGGGCCGCGCGGTCGCCGATCTGGTCATGGGCAAGAAGCCCGAGATCGACTTCGACGGCCTCACCGCCGCGCGCTACGGGATCTGAGCCGGTTTATTTGCGGACGTATTTCCGGGTGGTGTCATCCTCCACCCGGTAGTCCCATGCCGTTCCGTTCGCCGCCATCGCGGCGTTGACGACCGCCTTTTGCGGCAGCCGCGCCCAGACATCGGCCTCGATCGCGTCGAGGTCGAAGCGCCCGCTGGTGATCACGGCGTTCAACTCGGCCTCGATTTCGGCCACGGCAGGGTCGCCCGCGCGGTTCACCCACTCGCCGGGATCTTCGTCGATGTTGAACAGCTGCGGCGCCGAACGGTGGCAGTAGATGTACTTCCACGGCCCCTTCCGCACCATGAAGCTCGACCGCATGATGCCCTCGCCGTGATACTCGGCGATGACCGGAACCTCCTCCAGCGCCCCGCCCCGCAGCGCGGGCAGAAGCGACCGCCCCTCCATCGGCCGCGCCAGTTCCTGCCCGGCCAGATCGGCCAATGTCACGGGCAGGTCCATCAAGGAAACGGGTGTCGCCACATCGCGCCGAGTGCCGCCCGGAATTGCCACGATCAGCGGAATGCGTGCCGACCATTCGTATAGGCTGCGCTTCTGGATCAGCCCCTTCTCGCCCAGCATCTCGCCATGATCCGAGGTGACGATGACGATGGTGTCCTCGACCAGCCCCTGCTCATCCAGCACATCCATCAATTCGCCGACCTTATCGTCGACGTAATGGGCAAGTGCTGCAAAACCCCGCCGCATGGCGATCAGATGTTCGGGGTCACGGATCGACTTGCGGTCGAGCCCGTACCAGCGCAGGAAGGCACGATCGAAGTCGGAATACTTCGCGTCCATGTCATCGGGATAAAACGGCAATGGCAGGTCGGCGTCCTTGTACATCTCCCAGTACTTGCGCGGCACCACATAGGGCGGATGGGGATTGGTGAAGCTCACTGTCAGCATCCACGGCCGGTCCTTCGGCGCATGGCGCAGATATTCCAGCGACCGGAACTGGGTTTCCTCATCATATTGCAATTCGGCCGTCCAGCCCGGCCCGATATTCTCCGCCCGGTATTGTGGCGCGAAGTCGAAGGCCATCGCCTCCGGATCATCCTCAGGCAAAAGCGGATAGGACCAGAGGAAACCCGATGGATAGATGTCGGTGTTCAGCCGCCTTGCATAGCCATGCAGCTGGTCGGCACCGATGAAATGCATCTTGCCCGACAAGACCGTGTCATAGCCCGCATTGGTCAGGTAATGCGCGAAGGTGGGGATGAAGCTCGGGTACGGGTCGCCGTTGTCATAGCACCCCGTCGTCGAGGTCAGAAGCCCGGTCATCAGGCAGGACCGGGCAGGCACGCAGATCGGGCTTGGCGTATAGGCATTGGTGAAATTCACCGCCCGGTCGGCAAGCGCCGAGATATGCCGGGTGCGGGCACCGGGATAGCCACATGCCTCCAGCATGAAGGGTGTCATCTGATCGGCAATGATCAAGAGAATGTTCGGCAGGCCGGTTTTTCCAGTCATCGCTGTCTCCGTGTGACGTCCGACCCGGTTCAGGCCCTACGTCAACCTGCGGTCGGCATCGGCGAACCGCGCGCCCGTTTGCGACAGTTTTTTGGAGTTCAACTGCCGTAAACCGCCGCCCAGCGCTCGATCAGTTGCTGCTGCATCTTCCGAGACCGGCCCGCCCATGCTTTGCCACCCTCGGGCCGCTCTTTCTGATTGTCGGGCACCGCGTCGCGCCGGGCGATATCGCCGGTGAAAATCGCGAAGGCGAGATTGCTGCCACCGGCCGAGACGTAACCGGCAAGCGCCGAGACGAAGTTCAGTGTGCCGGTCTTGGCCAGCACCTGCACATGCGACAACGGCTTGCCCCCGCTGTCCTTGTAACGGATTTCCTTCATCAGCCCGCCCAACTGCCCGCCGGGGCCGAGTTTCACCAGAATCCGCACCATATCGGCCGCCGAGATGCGCGAGGCGCCGGCAAGGCCCGAATGATCGGCAAAACGCGGCGTGGTGACCCCGGCGCGCGCCTTGGCCCAGTCCGACATGGCCCGGCCCGAGGCGACATGGCTCGTGACGCCACCGCGGACCGAGGCCGCCATGCCAACCGCCTCGGCGGTCATGTTTGTCGAATACTTCATCATGCCGCGCAGGATCGAGCGCAGTTCCGAACTGCCATGCTGGGCAATGACCGTCCCCCCCGGAAGGCCCTGCACCGCCTCCGGTGCGGGCAAGGGCACACCCTGCGCACGCGCCAGCGTCTGGAACACATCGCCCGCGTAAAGGTCAGGCCGACGGACCGGCAACCAGCGGCTTCCGCCCTTGCCCAGCGCGCCCTTTGCGACGGTCCATTCCTCGACCTTGCCGCCGTTTCTGTAGGTATAGACCGGAAGGCTGCGGTCGGCGATCGTCACCCGTGCCGAGTAGACCTGCGGCGCAAAGCGCGTATCGCGGGCATCCATGCCCACCTCATAGCCCGATCCCGCCCGTTTCCAGACGAAATTCACCCGGTTGAAATTGAGGTTCAGCCCAGAGACGGCGGGATTGTAGCCCAGCCATTCCGGCTGGCTGCGGTCGATCGCCTCCAGATACGGAAGCGCCCCGCCCCAGACAAGGAACCGACCGGTGATCCCGGTCACGCCCGCCTTTCGCAGCTGGGCAGCCAGATCGCCCAGATCGTCGGTCGACAGAACCGGATCGCCGCCGCCCGCCAGCACCAGATCGCCCTGCACCTTGCCACCGGAAACCGGGCCGGTCGCGATCAGCCGCGTACCGAAACGGTGCCCCGGCCCGAGATGATCCAGCGCATAAAGCGAAGTGATGATTTTTGCCGTCGAGGCGGGCGGCATCGGCAGATCGGCCTCCGAAGCCTCCAGCACCAGACCGGTCCGTGCATCGGCCACGACAAAGCCCACGCGCCCGCCAAGCCCCGCCGCCCGGATCAGTTCCTCCGCCGGGGGGGCCGAAACTGCGCCAACCCGCAGTGGCCGCGCCTTTGGCCGTGGCGACACGAGAGGCGCCTCGGCCAATGCCCGGCCCGCAAGCCCACCCATCATGCCCGTCAGAATAAACCGCCGCGTCAGCCGCGTCATCGCCACCTGTCCTCCCGCGCCGGAATCTCGCCGATGGGCAGGCCGGAGGCAACCCCCTTCAGGCCCGCCAATCCCCACGTGCGCGGATTGCCGTCGAGGACAGGTTCACCATCGGCACGTCGAGGAAAGCCCAGACCGGCGGCCGCATCCGGGGCAACAGGAGCGCCGCTTGCGATGGCAGCCGGAACCGCGCAAATTCCTCCGCCGTCCGCGCGCCCCGCGCCTCAAGCCGCGCGCCGGGCCGGGCAAAGACCCCGACCGGCACGTTATGCATGATCCATTCCCAGTCCTGCCACAGATGGAACTGCGCCAGATTGTCTGCACCCATCAGCCAGACGAACCGCACCCCGGGGTAAAGCGCCATCAGGCGCTGCAGGGTCTCGGCCGTATAACGCGTGCCAAGCCGCGCCTCGATATCGCTGATCACCACACGCGGATGGCCCATCACCTGCCTGCCCTTCGCGATCCGGGTCTCCATCGGCGCGGGCTGGCGCGTCTTCAGCGGATTGCCGGGGCTGACCAGCCACCACACCCGGTCAAGCCCGAAGCGCTTCAGCGCCTCTCGCGTGATATGGGCATGACCCTCATGCGCCGGATCGAACGACCCGCCGAGAAGACCGATGCTCATACCGGGATATGCGACGGGAAAGCCTTGCACGTCCTGCTCCTTGCCTGCCCGCCCTTTGTTCCCGCCGCCCTTGCCGCTGTCAACGCGGACTTGCGCCTGAAATTTATCTGACTAAAGTCAGCTATCATGATCAGCGCATCCGCACGCATCCGCCGCTTCAACCGCGCCGTTACGCAGGAAATCGGCGCTCTCGACAACTCCTACCTCGGGCGCGGTCGTCCGTTGGGCGCCGCGCGCCTTCTTTGTTCGATCGGCCCTGACGGGGCCGAGGTCGGCGCGCTCCGCGATCTGCTCAGCCTCGACAGCGGACTCCTCAGCCGCCTTCTGCGGGGACTGGAAGAGGAAGGGCTGATCGTGACCGAACCCGACCCCGCCGACCGCCGCCGCCGCATTGCCCACCCGACGGCGCGCGGCAAACGCGAAATCGCCGCTTACGACCGGCTGTCCGACGCCCGCGCCGATGCGCTCATGTCCCGCCAGTCGCGGGGGGCAGACGCGCTTCTGGCCGCGATGGACCTTGTGGCGACCGCCCTCACCCGGCACCGGATCACCGTGAGCCGGATCGACCCGGAAACGCCCGAGGCACGCTACTGCCTGAACGAATACTACGCCGAACTGGCCCGCCGTTTTGAGACGGGCTTCGACGTCACGACCAGCCTCGATCCCGAAGCCCTGAACCTGCGTCCGCCGCTTGGCAGCTTCCTTGTCGCGCTGTCGGACGGCCTGCCTCTCGGCTGCGTCGCTCTGAAAGGCAACGGCAGCGAGACGGGCGAGATCAAGCGCCTCTGGATCGCCCCCGCCGCGCGCGGTCTCGGGCTGGCCCGCCGCCTGATGAAAAGGGCCGAGACAGAGGCCCGCGCTTTGGGCATCCGAACGCTCCGGCTCGACACCAACCGGACACTGACAGAGGCAATCGCGCTGTACCACCGCCTTGGCTGGCACGAGATCCCGGCCTTCAACACCGAACCCTACGCGCATCACTGGTTCGAAAAGCGACTGTCAGAACATTAGTATTCGCACATAGAATAGCCATGTATCCAATATCAGTGCGCCTGCGCACATTTCCTGTTTGACTTCACCGAATTGCCCCAAAGGTCCACTGGCCTCAATTTGCGGCGCAGCGAAACACAGTCCGCAAAGGAGACTGACATGACGACCAATACGCTCGCCGCCCTGCCCGGCACCGCCGCAGACCGCACCGACCTCGCCGCTCTGATCCTGCGCGTGACGAACGGGGTCTTCTTCATCATCCACGCGCTTCTCAAGATCGTGGTCTTCACGCCCGCAGGCACGGCAGGCTTCTTCGAAAGCATCGGCCTGCCCGGCCCCCTCGCCTATCTCGTGATCGCGGCAGAACTCTTCGGCGGCATCGCCCTGATCGTGGGCTTCAAGACCCGCCTCGTCTCGCTCGCCCTCGTTCCCGTCCTCCTCGGCGCGATCTTCACCGCCCACTGGTCCGCGGGCTTCATCTTCTCGAACCAGGGCGGCGGCTGGGAATATCCCGCTTACTGGGCCGTGGCCCTCATCGTACAAGCCCTGATCGGCAGCGGCCTCTATTCGCTCGACAACCGGGAATGAGCCCTGACCCATCGAACAAGGGCCGCCTTCGGGCGGCCTTTTTTTTCGCCGCCAATTGCCCTTCCCGGCACTCTTGACTAGAGGAGAAGGCCACATCGGATCGCGGAGGGAAAAATGGCATCCTATCAATACGTCTACCACATGGATGGCGTCTCCAAGACCTATCCCGGCGGCAAAAAATGCTTTGAGAACATCCGCCTGAACTTCCTGCCCGGCGTCAAGATCGGCGTCGTCGGCGTCAACGGCGCGGGCAAGTCCACGCTCCTGCGCATCATGGCCGGGATCGACAAGGATTTCTCGGGCGAAGCCTGGGCCGCCAAGGGCGCGACCGTCGGCTACCTGCCGCAGGAACCGCAGCTTGACGAAAGCCTCGACGTGCGCGGCAACGTGATGCTCGGCGTCGCCGCCAAGAAGGCCAAGCTCGACCGCTACAACGAGCTTGCCATGAACTATTCCGACGAAACCGCCGACGAAATGGCGAAGCTTCAGGATGAGATCGACGCCGAAAACCTCTGGGACCTCGACAGCCAGATCGACGTCGCGATGGAGGCCCTGCGCTGCCCGCCCGACGACGCGGCCGTGGCCACCCTTTCGGGCGGGGAACGCCGCCGCGTCGCGCTCTGCAAGCTGCTGCTTGAAGCGCCCGACATGCTGCTTCTCGACGAACCGACCAACCACCTTGACGCCGAAACCATCGCCTGGCTGCAAAAGCACCTCATCGAATACGGCGGCACGATCCTCTGCGTCACCCATGACCGCTACTTCCTCGACGACATCACCGGCTGGATCCTCGAACTCGACCGCGGCCGGGGCATCCCCTACGAGGGCAACTATTCCGCCTGGCTCGAACAGAAGGCCAAGCGGCTGGCGCAGGAGGCGCGCGAGGACAAGGCGCGCCAGAAGGTCCTCGAACGTGAACTCGAATGGATCCGCGCCGGGGCCAAGGCGCGGCAGTCCAAGCAGAAAGCCCGGATCGACCGCTATAACGAGCTTGCCGACCAGTCCGAGCGCGACAAGCTGACCCGCGCCCAGATCATCATCCCGAACGGCCCCCGCCTCGGCGGCAAGGTGATCGAGGTCGAGGGGCTGAAGAAGCACATGGGCGACAAGCAGCTGATCGAGGACCTCTCCTTCGCCCTTCCCCCCGGCGGCATCGTCGGCGTCATCGGCCCGAACGGCGCGGGGAAAACCACGCTCTTCCGCATGCTGACCGGTCAGGAACAGCCCGATGCCGGAACGGTGACCTACGGCGACACGGTGAAGCTCGCCTATGTCGACCAGTCCCGCGACGCGTTGGACGCGAACAAGACGGTGTGGGAGGAAATCTCCGGCGGTGCCGAGCAGATCGAACTCGGTGACGTCCAGATGAACTCCCGCGCCTATTGCTCGGCCTTCAACTTCAAGGGCGGCGACCAGCAGAAGAAGGTGGGGCTGTTGTCAGGCGGCGAACGCAACCGCGTCCACATGGCGAAACTCCTGCGCTCGGGCGGCAACGTGCTCCTGCTCGACGAACCCACCAACGACCTCGACGTCGAGACCCTGCAGGCGCTCGAGGCCGCCCTCGACGACTTCGCCGGCTGCGCCGTCATCATCTCCCACGACCGCTTCTTCCTCGACCGCCTCTGCACGCATATCCTTGCCTTCGAGGGCGAGGCCCATGTCGAATGGTTCGAAGGCAACTTCGAGGCCTATGAGGAAGACAAGATCCGACGGCTGGGGCCGGATAGCGTTGAACCCAAAAGGGTGAAATACAAGAAATTCAGCCGCTGAGGCGGCTGGATTGCTTGGATTTCGCTCGCGGGTTCAACGAGTGCGCGAAAGCGATTGCGAAGCAAACGCGTGCGGCACCCGGTGAAGGTAACGTTCTGTCGCTGGCACCGAAGCTGGTGAAGTGCCAGAAATCCACGAGGCAAGTCGAACCAGATGTCTCCACCTTTTAAAATCCCACCAAGGAACGACAATGGAATATTCATATTTTTTAGCGCACCGCCGGTTTGCCTTTTAAGTAATTCTCAAAAGAGTTTTATACGAAATTTCTTTCGTCAGTGTAACTCTGTCGTGAACTTGCATTCCGCGACTAGAGAAAACCGCGGGAACACGTTCTTTTTTACACTTGCGCGGGCGTTGGTATCGGAACTTGACATCTTAAGGTATGCAGTGAGCCGCATGCCGTACCAAAATTTCACCGCAGACAGCTCTACAAAGGAAAGCCTTTCCGACCTACTAATCACTTTCAAGGAACTATTTGGGAACGTTCGAGAATTGCGCAACGTGATTCAACACCATGGTGAGTTCGTTTTTGGAGACATGCGTGCGGCAAAAGTACGAGTATCCGAGATAAAACGCGTTGGCTTGCCTATTGACGTTCACCCCGGCGGATCAATTGGTGCCATATCGGATTTTTTTTACAATGATTCACTGCTTGTTAGCTCTGATCAATCAGGAAACCTACACGAGGTTTACATCGGGAAGGACTTTCCCTTACGTATCGCAATGGTGGCAGCGCATTTCTGCGAAGGCGTTACAAAAAGCGGCTTAGTGGATCTAAAGCTGGTATCGGGATTGACAGAGTTAGAAGTTCGACAAATTTCGAATAATAATGGCTGGTGAAATCCAGCAAGCCGTAGGGTGGGGTTCTACCCCACCATTTCCCTCGCCAATGCATGCTGCAGTCCGACCCGGCATGTGGTGGGTTGAAAACCCCGGGGCTCCACCCGTTTGGCGCTGAAGTCGTGCCACTGGCGCGATTTCCGGGCGCGCCTCACCCCTACTCCCCAAAACAAGCGTAGGGTGGGTGCCAACCCACCATGCCGACCCGTCAACTCTCGCAACACTGGTGCGTTTCACCCACCCTACTCCCCGAACGCACCGTCGGTGATGATCCCTGACCATTCGGGCTCCGCGATGCCGCGCGCGATATCCCGATGAATCGACGAATACGGCCAATCCACTGCCCGCTCGACGAACCCATGTTTGACGGGGTTGATCCAGCAATACCGGACATGGGCGGCGTAATCGGCCTCGTCCCGGATATGGTGTTCCCAAAACCGCCGCTGCCATATCGCCTGCTCACGCTTGTTCCGGCGTAGGCCGGGCTTCAGCCCGGCATATTTTCCGGATTGTACGATGGGTAACTCCGTCGGAAGGGGGGCCGGGCTGAAGCCCGGCCTACCGTCTGCCTGACGGAGGGACATCGTGAACCGCGCCTTGATCGCACCCCAACGCACCGAATAATCCGCATCATCTTTCGGCAACGTCCAGACACAATGCAAATGATCCGGCATCACCACCCATGCGTCGATCCCGAACGGCCTCTCCCTTCTCGTCGCCGCCACCGCCGCCCGGAGTCGCCCGATCTCCCGCACCAAGAGATCCGACCCACGCTCGGCGAGCGCCACGGTGAAGAAGACGGTTGCGCCGGGCGCATGGGGGCGGAGGTAGCGGGACATGGCGCACCCTTGCCTGCCCATGGTTAACGGGTGATCAACGGGCCGGGTGTCCCTGCCATACGTTTTGCCGACGGAATGCCGACCGTTGGCCGACGCCCTGCCCGCCTACCCTTCCGGCACCACCCGCGGCCGCCCGGCCTCGTCGATCGCGACGAAGGTAAAGACCGCCTCGGTCACCTTCTCGCGCTGCCCATGGCGGTCGCGCAGAACCCAGGCCTCGATTTCCAGGGCCATCGAGGTGCGGCCGATCCGGGCGATTTTCACATAGATACAAAGGACATCGCCGACCTTGACCGGCCGGATGAACTTCATCGCATCGACGGCGACAGTGGCCACCCGCCCCCTCGCCCGGGCGCCTGCAACGATCCCGGCAGCGATATCCATCTGGCTCAGCACCCAGCCGCCGAAGATATCGCCGTTCACATTGACATCGCGCGGCATCGCCAGCGTTCGGAGGGTCAGTTCCCCCTCGGGTGCGTCCTGCTTCATTCTCATTCCCCCGGAACCATTTGCGGCCAGACTAACGCAAGCCGCGGGCCCCGCAAGCGCGGTGTGGTGGCTCCCGGGAACCGTTCGGCCTAGTTGAAAATGGACTCGCCCTGCTGGTCGATGAGCGATTTGGCCTTGCGGAGCGTCATCTCCGCCGCGGCCTCGGCGGTGGAGACGGTGTCGGCCCGCACCATCCGGTGTACCCTCACCTCGCCGCCGATCTCCTTCTCGATCCGCGCCGCGACCCGGAAGCCCGCGCTTTCCTTGATCGGATCGACGAAGATGCGAAAGCCCTCGTGAAGAACCGGCTCGGCTTCGGGTTTATCGCCAGAGGAGCCGGCAAAGAGGCGGGACAACCATGACATGGGGACACTCCGTGTTTCCCCGATTCTACTACGGGAAGGGCGGGCTGGCCAGACGTGCGACAGGCGACGGAAGCGGCGCAACCGAGGGCAGCGCCCGGCCCGGGGGTGGGCGCCAGAAGCGCCCGCCCATGGGGGCGGGTCGGGCGCTGCCCGGTTCGCAGGCGAACCGGGCAGTCACATGTGAATTTAAGGCAAGCAACCTCAAGTCGCCGGCATCTACAACCGCTGGACCGAGAGCACGAAGACACCCAAGTCTGAACCCACGGCGAATATTCGCAGGCTTTGGGGTGCCGTTGACGCAAGCAGACCCCTGCCAGGACCAAGAGGAAATGGGCTCCAATAGGACGGCACTGTGATGCAGCCTTCAATGGAAGCGCTGTGAAGATGTGCTCCTGCGGGGCAGTGACCGATTTCCGCATTTGTCTCGATCGTGCTGAACTGGGCTACAAACTTCGCTGAAACAAATGGAACACCGACTAAAACAATGGCGTTCATCGACGCGGCTGCGAGGATTGGAAACACCACCCACGCAGTAGCGAAACTCTGATTGAATAACAAAGGCGGAGTTGGTGGTTTTGACCGCGCCACCTTGCACTCGAAGCGATAGACAAACACACCAAACAGCAGCGAAACCAAAAGACTTGGCGGAAGGGCAACCGAAAGCCAGCGACGGCTGATCAAGAAGTCACCCGAAAGCGCAATTCCAACGATGACCATGAGCGCCAAACCGCAGCTTACGACCACCAGCCACGGCAACTTAGCGTTTAACTTTGTGAGGAAAAGCCTCCCAGACCTCACTGATCCAAGAAACTCCGGAGCTTCCGCGACCGCGACGGATGCTTCAGCTTCCTCAAGGCCTTCGCCTCGATCTGGCGGATGCGTTCGCGGGTGACGCTGAACTGCTGGCCCACCTCCTCCAGCGTATGATCAGTGTTCATGCCGATGCCGAAACGCATGCGCAGGACGCGTTCCTCGCGCGGCGTCAGCGAGGCCAGCACCCGCGTCGTCGTCTCTTTCAGGTTTTCCTGAATGGCCGAATCCAAGGGCAGGATCGCGTTCTTGTCCTCAATGAAATCGCCGAGCTGGCTGTCTTCCTCGTCGCCGATGGGCGTTTCGAGCGAAATCGGTTCCTTGGCGATCTTCATCACCTTGCGGACCTTCTCGAGCGGCATCTGCAGCTTTTCGGCCAGTTCCTCGGGCGTCGGCTCGCGGCCGATCTCGTGCAGCATCTGGCGGCCGGTGCGCACCAGCTTGTTGATCGTCTCGATCATATGGACCGGGATGCGGATCGTGCGGGCCTGATCGGCGATCGACCGGGTGATCGCCTGGCGGATCCACCATGTCGCATAAGTGGAAAACTTGTAGCCGCGGCGGTATTCGAACTTATCCACGGCCTTCATCAGGCCGATATTGCCTTCCTGAATGAGATCAAGGAACTGCAGGCCGCGGTTGGTGTATTTCTTGGCGATGGAGATGACCAGACGCAGGTTCGCTTCTACCATTTCCTTCTTGGCCTGCCGGGCTTCCTTCTCGCCCTTCTGGACCTGATTCACGATGCGGCGGAATTCCGAAATGTCGACACCGACATACTGGCCGACCTGCGCCATCTCGGCGCGCAAAGCCTCCACCTTGTCCTGCGACTTCTCGATCAGCCCCTGCCAGCCGCGCCCGGCCTTTTCGGCCATGCGGTCAAGCCATGTCGGGTCAAGCTCATAGCCACGGTATTCGTCGATGAATTCGCGCCGGTTGATGCGGGCCTGATCGGCGAGCTTCACCATGTTCGAGTCGATCGACATGATCTTGCGGTTGATGCCGTAAAGCTGGTCGATCAGCGCCTCGATCCGGTTGTTGTGCAGGTGAAGTTCGTTCACCAGCGTCACAATCTCTGAGCGCAGCTTCTGATAGGCGGTCTCATCGGCGAGCGAGAATGTCCCGTCCTCGTTCAGCGTCGCCGACATCCGCAGGTCCTGCATTTCCGAGAGCTGCACATAGTCGCGGGCGATGATTTCCAGCATCTCCAGCACGCGCGGCTTGAGGGCCGCTTCCATCGCGGCAAGCGACATGTTCGAGGCGTCGTCCTCATCGTCGTCGTCGTCATCGGCCTTGGCGATCGGATTGCCGTCAGCGTCCAGCTCGGGCTCATCGTCCCCGCTCTTCGTCTGGGGCGAGGTTGCGGCGCCCTCGACGACCGGTTCGACCTGATCGTCATCTTCCATCGAGCGGCCGAAGGTCGCCTCAAGGTCGATGACATCGCGCAGCAGAATGTCTTCGTTCAGAAGTTCGTCGCGCCAGATGGTGATGGCCTGAAAGGTCAGCGGGCTTTCGCAGAGTCCCGCGATCATCGTGTTGCGGCCCGCCTCAATCCGCTTGGCGATGGCGATCTCGCCCTCGCGGCTCAGCAGTTCGACCGTGCCCATTTCGCGCAGATACATCCGCACCGGGTCATCGGTGCGATCCAGCGTCTCGCCCGAGGAGGTGGCAACAGTCACTTCGCGCGAGGTCGACGTTTCCACAACCGCGCTCGAGGAAGAATTGTCGGCCTCATCGGCCTCGTCATCCTCAATGACGTTGATGCCCATTTCCGAAAGCATCGACATGACGTCCTCGATCTGCTCGGAGGACACCTGTTCGGGCGGAAGCACCTGATTGAGCTGGTCATAGGTGATGTAGCCGCGCTCACGCGCATCGGCGATCATCTTCTTGACCGCAGCCTGAGACATGTCGAGCGTATGCTCGTTGTCGTCGGTGGCGGGCTTCTGCTCGTCGGTGTCCTTGGCGGCCATCGGGGCTCCTTTACGTCGCGGGCGAATCGCTGGGGCTGCGAATCGGTTCTGGTCTTGTAGCGAATCGCCGGACCGAATCACAGGGGCCGGGGTCCTGCGGGCGGGCGATTCAGTGTTTCTTCTTTTCCCAGGCGGCGGTGTCGATCAGGCGCTGCAATTCCGCTGAAAGGGCTGCACGGTCCTCGCCCATATCGCTGTCGTCGTCCAGCTTCGACCGGCCCGCCCTGTGCCGGGCTTCAGCGGCTTGTGACAGTCGCCAAGTCACACCCTCGTCAGCCAGTCCGCCAAGATCCTCCATCGCCTCGGCCACCTCCGCCTCAGCGCCACGCCGCGCCTCCAGCTTGGCCAGCTCCTCTGCCAGGCACATCGCCGCAAGTTCGGCATTGTCGGCATAACGCACCGGGGGGGCTGTCTGGACGTGGGCGAGGCCCATCAGCTTTTCAAGGTCCTGCCCAGCCAAGTCCACGATTTTCGTCCCGATATCGCCCGCCTCGTGCGCGGCGACCAGCAGCGCATGGCGCAGCCGTTCATGCCCCGCATCGCGCATCTCAACGGTCTCCAGCTGGCTTTCAAAACGCGAAATGCAACCGGGATGGGTAATGGCGATGGCAAGGATCATCGCCTCGCGCAGATAGTCCTCGACCTCCGCCCCCGATGCGGCGGCCAGAAGCGAGGCTTTCGTCACCGGCAGGGGCTGCTGCAGCATCGGTTTCCACTTGCCGCCGCGCGTCGAAGCGGGGCCACGGCCGACAGGACGGTTGGAGCCGAACAGGTCCCAGCGCAGCCGTTTGATTTCCTCGCCGTAATGGGCGCGGATCGAGGGGTCGGCGATGCGTCTGATGGCCTCTCGCAGAGACTTGTCGAGCGTCGCCTTCCGCTCGGGGCTGTCGAAGACGCGGCCCTCGGTCTCCCGCCGCCAGAGCAGATTGACCATCGGCTGCGCTGCCTCGACCAGCTTCGCCATCGCCTCGCGGCCACGAAGCTTGATCAGATCGTCGGGGTCCATGCCTTCGGGCAGGATGACGAAGCGCAGCCCCTGCCCCGCCTCCAGCATTGGCAGCGCAAGGTCGACCAGCCGGGTCGCCGCGCGAATACCAGCTGTATCGCCGTCGAGCATGATCAGCGGTTCCGGCGACAGTCGCCACAAGAGCCGCAACTGATCCTCGGTGATCGCCGTGCCCAAAGGTGCCACGGCGGCCTCGAACCCCGCGCTGACAAGCGCGATCACGTCCATGTAGCCTTCGGCGACGATGAGCGGCTGGCCCTTGCCCGCCGCCTCGCGCGCCGGCCCGTGATTGTAGAGGCTGCGGCCCTTGTCGAAGAGGTCTGTCTCGGGCGAATTGAGGTATTTCGCGTTGTCATTCGGGTCCATCGCCCGCCCGCCAAAGGCGATGCAGCGGCCGCGCGGATCGCGGATCGGAAAGATGATGCGGTTGCGGAAGACGTCATAGGGCGCCTTGCCCTTGGTCGATGGCTTGGCAAGCCCCGCGCCAAGGATCAGGTCCTCGGCGATGCCCCGCGCACGGAGCGCATCCCAGAGCCCCTGCCAGCCTTCGGGCGCAAAGCCGATCTCGAACCGGTCCTGCGCCGCCTCGGAAAGCTTGCGCCGCGCCAGATAGTCCCGCGCCGCCGCCCCGGCTGCGGTCTTCAACTGCAGCCGGTAGTGACGAAGCGCCTCTTCCATCACCCCGGCCAGTTCGGTCCGCCGGTCGGCGCGCTCGGCCGCCTTCGGGTCGGCGACGGGCATCTGCATGCCCGCCTCGCGCGCAAGGGTTTCGACCGCCTCCATGAAGGACATGTTCTCGGCATCCTTCAGGAAGGAAATCGCGTCGCCCTTCGCGTGGCAGCCAAAGCAGTAAAAATAGCCCTTACGGTCATCGACGTGGAACGAAGCGGTCTTTTCCTGATGGAACGGGCACGGCGCCCAAAGATCGCCCTTGGCCTGATTGGACTTGCGGTTGTCCCATGTCACCTTGCGCCCGACCACGTGGGAAAGCGTGGTGCGGGTGCGGAGTTCGTCAAGGAAACCGGGCGGCAGACTCATCCGGCGAATATCGGCCCTGAACCCTGCCGGGGCAAGGGGGCTGTCTGCCCCCTCTTGCCGCTTTCGCGGCAATTCACCCCCGAGAGTATTTCCCGACAGAAAGTGAGCCCGGCCTGTCACTTTCTGTCTGACAATACTCCGGGGGAATCCCCGCGGTTACGCGGGGATGGGGGCAGCGCCGCCCCGCGCTTCGGTGTATCAAAGCGCCGCAGTGCGTGCGGCGATTGCTTTCATGGCGTGGTGCAGTTCATGCACCGCCGAAGCAGCCATGGAGCGGAAGACCATGATCTCGAACGCCGCGTCTTCAGTCCGACACAGCACCATCATCATATGATTGAGCCCGGTCCGTGCGGCACTGCCGACCGGAAACGCCGTGGCCCGCAGGTCAAGCGGCACGAGCCGTGCCAGCACGGCCTCGGTCCCCGGCCCCTCCAGGCGCATCCGCGCCCAACCGTCCGACTGGTCCGTCATTGCCGCGAGGTCATCAAGTCCGTCCGGTGTCACACCGATCAGGAAGGCCTGATCCCGGCCGCTCCAGACCGTCTTCGCCTCACCGTTCGCAAGCGACTGGCCCGGCTTCGGCCAACCGAGCCCCATCGCTTTCAACGCAGCGCCAAAAGCCCGGTCCTTGCCCGCGAGAGGGGCTACGGAAGTGATGCGCAAGGGGACGCATTCGCTCAGGGTCATTCCGGCTTCGGTGACGGGCAGCAGGCCGTCACAGGCGGTTTTCTCGATCAGGCTAGGCACGGGCGCGTCCTCCCTCCGGGTCGAAGAAGACCGGGTTCATCACTTCGCAGATCACATCCGTCCCCCTGAGATGATCAACCAGCCGGATGCGTTCGCCATGCCGGGCGCGGCCATTCTTCAGGAAGGCGAGCCCGAGATATGTCTTAAGCACGGGCGAGTAACCGACAGACGTGACATATCCCTGATCGTTCACGCGCACCGGATCGGCACCTTCGTTGAAGAGATGCGCGCCCGCGCCGATCTGGCGCGACATCGGAATGGGTCGCAGGCCGACCAATTGTTCGCGTTCCGGACCGACAAGGCCCGGGCGTTGGCTTGCCCCTTTGCCGATGCAGTCCTTCTTGCCCGAAATCATACCCTCCATGCCGATATCGAAGGCCGTCACGCGGCCATGAATTTCGGCATGGGTGATGAAGCCCTTCTCTATCCGAAGGACATTCAGAGCCTCCATTCCATAGGCGCCACCACCGAGGCTTTCTGCCCGGGCGACAAGATCGCGGTAAAGCGCTTCGCCATAGCGGGCGGGTACGGCGATTTCATAGCCAAGCTCGCCCGAGAAGGAGATGCGGAAGAGCCGTGCGTTCACATCCATCAGCCGGACATCAGTGACCCCAAGGAAAGGCGGCGTGGTCACATCGATCGGGGTTTCAAGGACCGAGTTCAGAAGCTCGCGCGCGAGCGGCCCGGCGACCGCGAACTGCGCCCACTGCTCGGTGACCGAGATCATGCGGACATCCCAACCCGGGCAATGCGCCTGCTGGACAAATTCCAGATGCCGCATCACCTGCCCTGCCGCCGCCGTGGTGGTGGTCATCAGGTAGTGCCCCTCGGCCAGACAGGCCGTGGTGCCGTCATCCATGATCAGCCCGTCCTCGCGCAGCATCAGCCCATAGCGCACGCGGCCCGGCTTCAGCGTCGAGAAGGTGTTGGTGTAGACGAGGTCAAGGAATCGCGCCGTGTCCTTGCCCTGAAGGTCGATCTTGCCGAGCGTCGAGACGTCGCAAATGCCGACCCGGTCGCGCACCATCATAACCTCGCGGTCGCAACTGTCGCGCCAGGTCTTCTCGCCCGGACGCGGGAAGTACGAGGGCCGGTACCAGAGCCCCGCCTCGATCATCGGCGCGCCGCGTTCGCGGGCGGCCTTGTCGGAGGTCGTGAAGCGCTGTGGGGCAAAGCCCGCGCCCTGCCCGCCTGCGCCCATCGCGGCGATGGAGACGGGCGTATAGGGTGGGCGGAAGGTTGTCGTTCCGGTTTCCGGGATACCGCGCCCGGTCGCATCGGCAAGGATCGCGAGGGCCGCGACGTTGGAGTTCTTGCCCTGATCGGGCGCCATTCCTTGCGTCGTGTAGCGCTTCATATGCTCGACAGAGCGGAAATTTTCCTGCGCCGCCAGCCGCACGTCCTTTGTCGTCACGTCATTGGCGAAATCGAGCCAGGCGCGGTGCTTCGGTTCCGGCACTTCCCAATAGGCGCGCATCCTGACCGCACCATCCTCGGCCTCGGGCATGTCCACCTTCTTCGGTTTCCGGCCCAGAGCCTCCAGCGCCGCCTCTGCCGCCGCCACACCTTGGGCAAGACAGGCACGGGTGGAAAACGCTCCGTTCGCAGAACCCGCCGCCTCCAGCCCCGGCACCATGCCGGGCTTCGGCACGAAAGCCGCGATATCCTCGCGCCACACGGGACGGCCATTCATATGGCAGGTCAGATGAAGCGCGGGGTTCCAGCCGCCCGAAACGGCAAGGCAATCGCTGACGATCCGCGAAATCTGGCCCGATTTGTCGGCGATAACCACGTCCCGTAGCCCCTTGCGGCCGACCGTGTCGATGATCCTGTAACCTGCATAGACGGGGAAGTCGCCCGCAACCTCTACATCCTCGCGCACGTCGATCAGGGCGGCGATGCGGACCCCAGCGGCAGAGAGGTCGCGGGCGGTGCGGTGGGCATCGTCGTTGTTGGCGAAGATCGTGACAGCATGGCCGGGCGCCACGCCCCAGCGGTTCAGATAGGCCCTGACCGCGCCCGCCGTCATGATGCCGGGCCTGTCGTTGTTGGAGAACGCGATCTGGCGTTCATGCGCGCCCGAGGCGAGCACCGCCCGTTTCGCCACGATCCGCCAGAAGCATTCGCGCGGCAGATCCTTCGGCGGGTTGGCGACATGCAGCCCAACCCGTTCCAGCGCGCCATAAGTGCCGTCGTCATAGGCGCCGGTCACCGTGGTGCGTGTCATCAGCCGGACATTCGGCATGGCATCCAGTTCGGCCACGATCCCGGCAGCCCAGTCTGCAGCGGGTTTGCCCGCGATTTCGAACGTCTCGGACAGGCAGCGGCCACCCATGCGGTGGTCTTCCTCGGCAAGGATCACTTCGGCCCCCGCACGAGCCGCCGTCAAAGCCGCCATGAGACCTGCGGGGCCGGAGCCGATGATCAGCAGGTCGCAGTGGGCCCAGGCCTTTTCATAGCTCTCGTCGTTATGCTTGCCGGAAAGGGCACCGAGCCCCGCCGCGCGGCGGATCGCGGGTTCATAGAGCTTTTCCCAGAATGCACGCGGCCACATGAAGGTCTTGTAGTAAAAGCCCGCGCTGAAGAACGGTGCGAAGAGGTCGTTGACCGCCATCACGTCCATGTTAACCGAGGGCCATGCGTTTTGGCCCCGCGCTTCCAGTCCGTCATGGATCTCCTGCACCGTCGCGCGGACGTTCGGCACCTGCGCGGCGCCTTTACCTACTGTCACCAGCGCGTTCGGCTCCTCCGACCCTGCGGTCATCACGCCCCTCGGGCGGTGATACTTGAAGGACCGGCCAAAGACCTTCACGTCCGAGGCCAGAAGCGCCGAGGCGAGCGTATCGCCCTCGAACCCGGTATAGTCCTTGCCGTCGAAGCGGAAGCCGACCGTCTTTGCGCGGTCGATCAGCCCCTTGCCCGCGATCCTCATGTCTTCTTTCCCCTCTTCGCGGGTTTTTTGCGGTCCGTCAGGAGGCGGGTCGCGGATATCTCATGCGTGACGGTGTTGCGCGTGACCTCAATCCAGGCCGAACAGCCAAGCTCGTGATACCAAAGATCGCGCGTCTCGCCTGCCGGGTTGTCACGCAGATGCAGGTAATCGTCCCATGCCTCGATGGGCGCACCTTCCGCCGGGCGGTTGGCATAGACAGCATCGCCATAATAGGTGAATTCACGCCGGTCGCGGGTGCCGCAGAGGGGACAGTTGATGCGCATGGTTCTCCCTCAATGCAAATTGTGCTGCGACCCGGTGCCTTCTTCATCCAGAAGATGGCCCGTGACGAAACGGTTCAGGCGGAAGCGTCGGGCGTACTCGTGGCTATCGCCGGTCGCCATCAGATGGGCCATGCACCAGCCCGAGGCAGGCACCGCCTTGAAGCCGCCGTAGTTCCAGCCGCAGTCGATATAGAGCCCGCCGACATCGGTCTTGTCGATGATGGGCGATCCGTCGGGCGTCATGTCCATGATCCCGCCCCAGGATCGCAGCACCTTAGCCTTGCCGATCATCGGCATCAGCGTCATGCCCGCCTCCATCACATGTTCGACCATCGGCAGGTTCCCCCGCGCGGCATAGGAGGAATAGAAGTCCAGATCGCCGCCAAAGACGAGCCCGCCCTTGTCGCTCTGCGAGATGTAGAAATGCCCCATGCCGAAGCTGACGACATGGTCGATGACAGGCTTCAGCCCCTCGGTCACGAAGGCCTGAAGGATATGGCTTTCGACCGGCAGCCGCATCCCCGCCATCGCCGCGACCTGACCGGACCTGCCCGCGACGATGATGCCGACCTTCTTGGCCTTGATCGCACCGCGCGTGGTCTGTACGCCGGTCACCCGGCCATCCACGATGTCGATGCCCGTCACTTCGCAATTCTGGATCAGGTCAACGCCGCGCTGGTCCGCACCGCGCGCATACCCCCAGGCAACCGCATCGTGCCGCGCCGAGCCGCCCCGCCGGTGGAGAAGGCCGCCATAGATCGGAAAGCGGGTCTGTTCGAAATCGAGATAGGGCAGATGGCGGCGCACGCCCTCGCGGTCCAGAAGCTCCGCATCGTCGCCCTGATTAATCATCGCATTACCGCGCCGGGCGAAGGCGTCACGCTGGCCGTCGGAATGGAAGAGGTTGATGAGGCCACGCTGAGAATGCATCACGTTGTAGTTGAGATCGGCCTCCAGCCCCTCCCACAGTTTCAGCGAGTGAGAGTAGAACTCCTGATTGCCGGGCAGGAAGTAGTTCGCCCGCACGATCGTGGTATTGCGCCCGACATTGCCGCCACCGAGATAGCCCTTTTCCAGCACCGCGATATTGGTGATGCCGTGGTTCTTGGCGAGGTAGTAGGCCGTCGACAGCCCATGCCCCCCGCCACCGATGATCACGACCTCATATTCCGGCTTCGGATCGGGGTCGCGCCAGGCGGGTGTCCAGCCCTTGTTGCCGAAGAACCCTTCGGAAATGACCCTGAACCCGGAATAGCGCATGATCGTCCTCCCTGCCTGCTCCACTGAACCGGCACGGCAATGAGATTTCAATGCCTAACACCACTTTCCCCGCCGGTTCGCGACATAACGGGTCGCGGTCGAACCTCGAAAAAGAAAAAACGGCCGGAGCGGAGCTGCACCGACCGTTTTAAGTTTCGTCTTGCGACGAGGGAAGAACGGGGACTGACGCCTATTTGGCCAGACGGAAATAAGCCGCTTCGTAATTGTTGGACATGCCATTGCCGCCACAGAACCCATAAGCGCCATTCGACGTCACGTCGAGCTTGCCGCCAGCGACGAGGGACACGCCTTCAAGCCCATTGGCATTGGCGGTGAGAGAGATATCGCCCAGCGCGATGATCTGGCTACCGTACATCGAGACGCCGGAGGCAAAGCTGACACTGCCACGGGTCACGATCTGCACATCGCCACCATCGGCGCATTTGTCATCCTTGCCGATCACGATGCTGGAAGGTGCGCGGACGGCAGTAGATTCCGTGCTGTCAACGAAAATCACCGCATCCTCGATCTGCGCACCGGCATGGATGGTCAGGCGGCAATCGGTGATCAGAACGGCATTTTTCAGGACCGTCCCGGGCTTGAGGTCGTAGGTCCACTTATCCTGCTTGCAGCGCACTTCATGGATGCGGTTCTGCGTGAAGGTTCCGGCTTCCGCGTCCATCTTGTAGTTCAGGTTGATGACCTGGAACTTCTTGATATAGGACCGGTAATATTCGTTCGGATCACCGTTCGGCATCGTTTGCGTCATGACCCCAAAAGTCGCATGCTTTGGGTCCATCAGACCGGTGTAAATGTCGTTGATCCGGTTCAGGATACGGATCTTGTAGGACCCGTCGCGTAACGCGGCTTCCAGTCCTGTATTGGTGGCAAAACCGGAGCTTGGCAGTTCGACATCCGACTTGCTGGGCATCGACACCACGGTACCCGGGTCAAACTGGTTGTTCGACGATGCCTTCACATAGCTCTGCGAGTGGATACAAAATCCCGCGCCATAATGGCTGCCGCTCTGAACCTCGACCCGCTCCTGCGCGACAAAGCCTTCTCGGAAGCACATCGGATAGTAGGTTTCAAAGACGGTCCCCGAGGTCACGTCGAGCTGATTGTAGCCGACGAGCCCCAGCATGTAGGTGCCGACACCGTTGCCACGGTTTTTATGGCGCTTGGCCGCAACCAGCACGGCGTTACGCGACTTCGGGTTCGCGATAAAGACCTGCTTGTCACGATCCCAGTCGCCGAATTGGATATCCGCAGCGGTAAGGATGTTTCCGTATTTCCCGGCAGGCATGTTCGCTGCCGCAACCTCGAGCGCTTTGGTTTTCGCTTCGTCAGGGGTGTGATATTCACGCGTGTAAACTGCAGCGTGCGCGGCTGCGTCGGCGGCGACCTGAAGCTGGGTTTTGGTGGCAACACCACTGCCGAAGTCGACGGCGAGGCCGCCGATGACGAGCGTGGCCAGAAACATCTGCAGGCTGAGGGCTGTGATGCCGCCGGTTTCATCCTCTGCGAATGTCGTAGCTTTACGACCGAACATGATGGGCTTGAAGTTGAACATAGCTCAGTACTCCATCAGATGCTCGGCCTGAACCGTCATCCGCACATTCTTGAACACGCTTGCCACGCCGAAGAGGTCGAGATCCGTCATCGGGACGCTTGCGGTTGTCAGGATCAGGCCGGCACTGGTGACAGTGGTCGCCTTGGGATCCTTCGACATGGAACCGGCGCGGGCGATCACGAAGTCCTGCACGGCAGAATTGGTTGTCAGCCGGCCGATCGACATGTTTCGATTGGCGTCCTGGACGATGCGAAGCAGTTTAGACTGGCCATGAAAGATCATAGACACGTCCACGAGCAGGCCGAACAGCATGATATAGAACGGAAGCCACAATACGGCTTCGATCGTGGCTGCTCCGTCTTCCTCGCGCGAGAATCTGCGCAAAGACAAAGCACGATAAAAACGGCGTATCATTATTGCCCTTCCCCGGCGAATTTGTCCGTCTAGCAGCGTTTTCGTTTTGCCCCCACACAACGAAACACGCGTCAAATCTGGCAATAATTGGGCAACAGGGCTTGATTGGGAGAACAAAGCGCTGAATTCGGGCGAATTGGGTATTCCGTTAAAGTTGTGTTCATCTTGGGCTAATCCACCGTTAACGTTGATAGAAAGACAGCGCGTTTCCGTCTGTTATTTGGGCCGTTGATTCGGACCAGACGGGGGCGGTCAGCGCTATGATTGAGCGATGAGCCAGCCGCGATAGTGTACGATCCGGCCCAACCCAAGCGGCGCATGCAGATCGACATCGAATTGAAATCGCCCATCTTCCTCGCGCTCGACGGCAAAGGATAGCGGCAGGAAAGCCCTCGGCAGGCGCAATGGACCAATCCGGCCTGACGCAACTGGGAAGGTCAGAGCTCCGTCCCTCACCGCCAATGCGAGCGTGAATTCGAAAGGACCGAAGCTCTCGGTCATTCCGTCGTTGCCATGGCGCAGGTGAGACCGGAACTTCCGGCCACCGAAGTCGCGAACCCAGATCTCACCATCGGCATATTTCCGTTTGGTGACCGTAACCGCCACATCTTCAACTGATGGGGGGAAACCGAAGATCAGGGCGATTATCCGGGCGGGCAACCCGGTGCCGCGGACGATCGTCGCCCGACCCGAAAGCCGCAGGCAACCCGTCCAGTCATGACTGTCTCGCACCGCCTTCGGCAGTGACAGGAATGCCCGCCCGAGGAAGGAGAGGAACAATGACGGTGACGGCCGGTCTTCACGCTCTGTCGTGACAGCGATGTCGACCATTGCGCCCTCGAACGCGGCGAGCGGCAGCTCGGCGAGGGCCGGCCGCGCTCCTGCTGCGATGGCATGCGTCCTGGCGAGCATTGCGCGGGCGGCCACCGTCGGGACGAACGGCCCGTCTCCCGCCTCGGCGACGAGCCGCCATTCGGCGGTAACCGGCGCGCCGCTACGACGTCCGCTGACCCGCACGACCATCCCGCCCCGGTCGGACCCGAACGGCGACAGAAGCCGGGCCAACCCTTGCGCAACGCGCACAGTCCAGCGAGAGGGCGCAAACCCGAACGCAGAACGAAACAGCGATAAGACCGCAAGCCCGGCATTCATCGGCCAGAGTTCAAGCCCCGCTCGAAAGCTGACAGAGCTTGCCTTAAAGTGATTTGGAAACAGCCTGATATCTGGAACTTCTAACAGATATCCGGCTCGGGAAAGATCGGGCGCCAGTCGGTATCGGCGTACATCTGACCAGCCTCGCCGCACTTCCCAAGCGCCGCCCTGCCATAACCTGAACGTGGCACCCGTGCGGTCGAGGATCGCAGCGATGACCGACGTTCCGCGCGGCGCACGGTTGCCGGGCAGGATTGCCATGTCGATATCTTCGATACGTTCCATACCCTCCGCCAAGGTCGCGACGGCGGCGGAAGACAGCGCTGGAACGGACGAAACCCCCGACAGCGCAAAAACTCCCGCCGCCTTCGCCTCGGCATCAAGCACCGCGATCCCGGCGCAGAAATCCGGATCGTCAGCAAGGTCGAGATAGGCGATGCCTTGCGCAATGCAGGCGCGTGCCAGCCGGTAGGGATCATCGCCATAGGCGTGGAATGGACCGGCGGCATCGACGACAGCCTCGGGCGCCACAGCCCAAACCGGTGACAGATCGCCGTCACGGTCGAGGCGCAGCGCGCGGGCGCCCAGGCGGGCCGCAACTTCTTCAGCTCGGTCGAAGGTGCGGGCCGCGACGACAACCTCATGGCCGTCGCGCGCCAGAAGCGCCGCCAGGCGGCTGCCAAAAACGCCGGTGCCGCCAAGGATCACGACCCTCATCGCATCAGCCTTGCCCGGAGCGAGGGTGGCGCCATCTCACAAAGGTCCGACCGACCAAAGAGCGCATAACGATTGCGTGCAAGATGGGCGTAGAGCCAGTCCCGCAGTGGCGGGGGAATGACCAGAAGCAACCTCAGGAAATGACCCCATCCACCGGACCGGGCACCGACCCGCGCCATCGCGTCAAAATCGCGCCAGACCCGCCCCGCTTCTAGGTACAGCCAGCTTTCGGGATCGTCCGGATTCAGCCCGTAATGGCGCAACATCGCCTGCCCGAGTGGGGTATCGACTGGACAGATGCGGATATCCCCCCGCCGGTCAAGCCGGTCGATCATACGGGCACCGAAGGTACAAAGCGCACAGTCGCCATCCATGAACGCCACCGGCGCCCGGTCATCAAAATCGGGCACGGCGGGATCGTGACGATAGCTGTAGGGAGGCATGAAGGCGGCTCCTTTACGGCACAGTCTGCCGCCCTCCCCCAGTGTCAGTCCATGCGACCTATTCGACCCAGTCCCAAGGCCGGGTAAATTCACCCAGCTTGTGCTTCAGCGCTTCCTCATCGACTTCACCGGTCTTTTCCAGCCGCGCCACGAGGCCACGCTTCTTGTCCTCGGCTACGTCCTTGACACGAACTGCAAATCCGGCCTCCGCCAGTGCCGCATCATAAACCCGCTGGATCGCGCGCTTTCTCAGATCCGGCTTGAAGATTTTGCCGACGGCGGTCTTGGGCAGTTCGCCGAGCACTTCGATATGCTTTGGAATTGCGGCCCGTTCTTGGATGTGGGATTTGGCGAATTCGATCAGTTCCTCGGGCGTGACCTGCCCGCCATCGACAAGCTCGACATAGGCACAGGGCAATTCGCCCGCGAAGGCGTCTGGCTGGCCGATCGCACCGACGAAAGCGACGGCGGGGTGGCCCATCAGCGCCTCTTCAATCTCGGCGGGGTCGATGTTGTGTCCGCCCCGGATGATTAGGTCCTTCGCCCGGCCGGTGATCCAGAGATAGCCGTCGCCATCGATCCGGCCGAGATCGCCCGTGCGCAGATAGCGCCCTTCGGCGAAGAGGTCGCGGTTCTTGTCCACCTCGGTATAAGTCGAGCCCGCGAAGACGCCGGGATTGGAAATGCAGATCTCACCCACTTCGTCAGTGCCGCATTCCTTCAGTACGCCCCCGTCGCCATCGGTATGCAGGATACGCACATGGGTATAGGGCAAGGGCACTCCAACAGAGCCGACTTTCTTGTGCCCGTCCACCGGGTTGCAGGAGACGAGGCAGGTCGCTTCGGTCAGGCCGTAGCCCTCGGCGATCTGGACGCCCGTGGCCTTTTCGAAGCGGTTGTAGAGTTCCAGCGGCAGCGGCGCGGACCCGGAAATCGCGATCTTGAGCGAGGAGACATCGGCATTTACAGGCCTCTGCATCAGCGCGGCGATGGCCGTCGGGACCGAGATGAGGAACGTCACCTGCCAGCGTTCGATCAGCTTCCAGAAATTGTCAAAGACTCCGTCACCGCGATAGCCTGCCGGAGTTGGCATCACGACATGGGCGCCGGCCGCGATCACCGACATGAAAACCGGATAGGCGGCGAAGACGTGGAACAGCGGCAAGGGGCAGATCAGCACATCCTTTTCGTCGAACAGCAGCGTGCCGCCCAGCCACCCGTTATAGATCATGCCGGAATACTTGTGCTGCGCGACCTTCGGCATGCCGGTTGTTCCGCCGGTATGGAAATAGGCCGCGACCCTGTCGCCCGTGCTGTCCGCGAACGCTAACTGGTCGGCGGGCTGTTTGGCGCATTCGGCGTTGAAATCCAGAACACGTGCCTTGTGTTCAACCGGGTTCTTCGGCCGCACGAAGGGCACGATCCACGATTTCGGCGGGGTCAGGTAGCGGTTGAGATCAACCTCCAGCACTGTTTGAACCCCCGGTGCAAGTTTCAGTGCAGCGGCGGCCTTTTGCGGCACATCGGTCTTGGGGAAGGCTTTGAGCGTGACCAGCACCTTGGCCTTGGTCTCGCGCAGGATCGCGGCGATCTGTTCTGGCTCCAACAGCGGGTTGATCGGATTGACGACGCCCGCAACCGCGCCACCAAGCAACGTCGCGGCGGTTTCAAGCGAGTTCGGCATCAGGTAGGCGACGACGTCGTTTTCGCCGATGCCGAGCGACCGGAAGAGGTTTGCGGCCTGTGTGACCTTGCCAACCAGCCCGTTCCAGTCCCACGTCTCGGCCTTGGACCCAGGGTCGGACAGAATCTGGAAACTGATCGCGTTACGTGTCCCGTGCGCATCGCGTGTTCTGGTCAGAAACTGAAAAAGCGTGACCGGCAGGTCGCGCTCGTCATAGGGCATTTCCTTCTCAACGGCATCGCGGTCGGCAACGCCCGAAAACTTCGGCATCTGTCTCTCCCCTTTCCGGATTTCCCGGATTTTCCTTAGCCGCAGGATGCGGGCAAAGGCGGCTTGGGGCAAGACTGCGATACTGGTTTCGACGCCGCGTCAGATTGCCCGGCCCCGAGAAATCAGGGCCGGACAGCCAATCCGCGCAGATGTTATTTCTGCGGGATACGCAGAACCTGTCCGGGATAGATCTTGTCGGGATGGGTCAGCATCGGCTTGTTCGCCTCGAAGATTTCCGGGTAGCGATTAGCATTGCCAAGCGTCTTCTTGGCGATGGCTGACAGCGTGTCGCCCCTGAACACCGTATGGAATACCGCGCCCTTGGTGTCGTCGTCGTCCGACGTTTCCACCTCGGCCACACCATCGACATTGCCTACGGCAAGGATGACCTTTTCCTTCATCTCAGGGCTGACGGCCTTGCCGGAAACCTTGACCTTGTCGCCCTCGACCTTGATGTCGAGCCCGCTCGCGTCGAGGCCGAGACCCTTGATTTCTGATTTCAGCACCTCTTCCGGCACTTCGGCCGCCTCAGCTGCCCCCACACCGAACAGCTTCTTGCCCGCGTCTTTGACGAAACTCCAAACGCCCATGGAATCCTCCACACTCTGTATGAACCATTTCTGCCGCTTGTCGCGACAAGGTTAATATTCCGGGCCACAGCGACGATAACAAGAACGGTCGGCCGGTTCCGCAGCGTCATCGCCCGGAGAACCGCGATTTCCGCGGGAATCCGCGCACCGAAGGCTTCATGGCAAAGCACATTCGGTACATGCTGCGATTCATGTGTGGCCGCTTCATCCTCAGCGATGCCTCGTGGGCAGAGTATCATGACACGCTGCGGATCATTCGCGGCGCGAGCGGCCATGTCAGTTACAACATCAAGCCAACCCAAACGGTCAGCCTCGCCCGGATAGTCGATGGCCGACTGAGGGCGGACGAAGCGCGCTGGTGGTTCGTGCCCGACTGGTTCGATGTGGGAACGCGCGACTGGAAGGCCACCACATTCAATGCGAGGATCGAGACAGCCGCAAGCAAGCCCGTCTTCCGACGGGCCTGGAAACGGGGCCGCTGCATCCTGCCCGCCTCGGGTTACTACGAATGGACCGGGGACAGGTCCGCACGCCGACCATGGTTTGTCGGACTGACACAGAATGCGCCGGTCTTCTTCGCCGGTCTCTGCGAGGCACGGTCCGATAGCGCCCTGACCTGCACGATCCTGACGCGCGAGGCAACGCCGGAACTTGGCCATCTGCATCCGCGGATGCCTGTCATACTGACGGAAGATGAACTGTTGCCTTGGCTATCGGGAGAAACCGGCGATGCGGATGGGCGCGATCTCGGCCTCGGTTGGTCCGGGCGGTTTGTCACGCGGCCGGTCCGACCCTTTGGACGCGACGATGATGGGCCTGAACTCATCGAACAGGACGGGTTTGACCTTTGATCGGTTGGTTCACAGCCAAATCCATTGTCGCGCCCAGGAGGGCTACGGTCTTCGGCGCAAGCCGAAGGCCGGTTCAGCATTCGATCCTTGATCTAGCCATTCCGGGCGAGGCCCCACGCAATGGAACTGCCGATCACCGCCGCGGTAAAAGGAATGTCGCCTTACGTCACTCAGCCGCCAGTCCCTCGGTGAACTGAAGCCGTGCGAGGCGGGCATACAGGCCACCTTCGGCCACAAGCGCATCATGCGTGCCGGTGGCGACGATCCGGCCCCGATCGAATACGACGATCCTGTCGGCCTTTTTCACAGTCGCCAGCCGGTGGGCGACAATGAGCGTCGTGCGATCCTGCGAAACCGCCTCGACCGCCTTTTGCACCGCGCGTTCGCTTTCTGCGTCAAGGGCCGAGGTCGCTTCGTCCAGAAGCAGCACGGCGGCGTCACGCAGGATCGCCCGGGCAATGGCGATGCGTTGCTTCTGCCCACCCGAGAGCATCACGCCGCGTTCGCCGACATAGGTGTCATAACCTTCGGGCAAAGCGGACAGGAAATCATGTGCGGCGGCCGTGCGGGCGGCAGTTTCGACCTCCGCGTCCGTCGCATCGGGGCGGCCAAAACGGATATTCTCCCGCGCGGTTGCGGCGAAAATCACCGGGTCCTGCGGAACGAGTGCGAGTGCTTTGCGGAATTCGGACCGCGCCATGTCGCCCAGCGCCACGCCGTCCAGCGTGATGCGACCCCGGTCGGGGTCGTAGAAACGCAGAAGTAGCTGGATGACCGTGGTTTTGCCGGCACCGGAGGGGCCGACGAGCGCCACCGTCTCGCCCGGCTTCACATGCAGATTCATGTCTTCCAGCGCCGATTGCTCGGGCCGGGCGGGATAGTGGAAAGTCACATCGTCGAAAACGATCTCGCCCCGCACCGGGCGGGGCAGCGCAACCGGCGTCGCGGGCTCAGACACACTGTCAGTGACATTCAGCAGTTCCACCAGCCGCTCGGTCGCGCCCGCCGCGCGCTGCAACTCGCCCCAGATTTCCGACAGGGCCGCGACCGAGCCTGCCGCCATGATCGCATAAATGACAAACTGCACCAGTTCGCCCGGACTCATCGCGCCCGCCCGCACATCGCGCGCGCCGATCCAGAGGACGCCGACAACCCCGGCGAAGACGAGGAAGATGACCGCGACGGTCATCGCTGCGCGGGTGCGGATGCGGGCCTTGGCAGAGGATAAGGCCTCTTCGGTCACGCGGGCGAACTCGGCCCGGCTTTCACGCTCATGGGTGTAGGACTGCACGGTCTGGACCGCACCCAAAGCCTCTGACGCCGAGCCCGACGACGCGGCAATCCAGTCCTGATTCTCGCGCGAAAGGCGGCGCAGGCGACGGCCCTGCGTGATGATCGGCACAAGGACCAGCGGCACGATCAGCAGGACGAGCCCTGTCAGCTTGGCCGAGGTGAACAGCATCAGAATGATGCCGCCAAGCAAAATCAAAAGGTTGCGCAAGGCAACAGAGACCGATGAACCGATGACCGACAGGATCAGCGTCGTATCGGTGGTGATGCGGCTCACCACCTCGCCGGTCATGATCTTTTCGTAGAAAGCGGGGCTCATCCCGATTACCCGGTCGAAGACCGCCTTGCGAATATCGGCCACGACCCGCTCGCCCAGCCGGGTGACGAGGTAGTACCTTGCGCCGGTCCCAAGCGCGAGCAAGGCAGCGATAACCATGGCGCCCGCGAAGTAGCTGTCGAGCAGTTCGGCGCCCTCACCGAAACCGTCGATCACACGACGCACTGCGACCGGTAAGAGAAGCGAAATGGAGGCGGTCAGCACAAGCGCCCCTCCCGCCCCGGCGACAAGACCGCCATAAGGTTTCAGGAAGGGCACCAACCCCGTCAGGGCACCGACACGTTTCGAAGACGCGCGATCCTCGCTCTGACTGTCTGTTCGCCGTGCCATTTCCCCTCCGCTCCGATCCCACGGGTTTATGCGCCCGCGCGGCCCGGGGCAAGCGGCGGGGCGTCGCAGGGAGAGGCCCGAGCTAACCGCGCAAAGAACGAGCGGTTTTCCTTCGGATACGCAAGATTCTCCTGAGTTGAGGGAAAAATTAGGCATATCTTACGAAGAAAATTGCGTCATCCTGAAAATTAGGGAGGCAATCCCACGACTATCGGGTGACACTTGTCCACCCGACGCAATCGGGAAACAACGAGGGAGAAGATGATGGCAAATGTTTTCGTTGCCGCCTATGACGGCAGTCCTGCCGGCAGGCGGGCCGTCGACCATGCCGTTGCACAGGCCAAACTGGCCGGTGCGTCTGTGGTCGTGGCCCATGTGCTGGAGTGGTCGCCGTATTCGTTCCTGACGCCGGAAGAGATAGCGGAACGTCACAAAAGACGGGGCGAAGAACTGAAGCGTGCCGAGTCGGCAGTGGTTGCTCCGCTTGCCGCCGATCTGGCCAATTCCGGCGTCTCAGTCTCAACCGAAATAAAATATGGCCATGTCGCGGAGACGCTTTGCGACATCGCAAAGGATCACGGCGCCAGCCAGATCTTCATCGGTCGCACCGGTCATTCGACCATCGTGGAGCGGCTTTTCGGGTCGGTCGCGGGTTCACTCGCCCAGATCGCACCGGTGCCCTGCACCATCGTGCCGTAACAGAACGGGGACAATCATATGAACAAGAGAATGGAAACGCGCGCCCTTGTCGGCGCTGCCGCGGCATCGCTACTGGCGGGCGCGGCGCAGGCGCAAACACTCGATGAAACTATCAACGCGACCTTTGCCAGTGCGACGGGCTGGTTCGTCAACTTCATCTTCTCCCCCTTCCCGGGGACGTCCTTCCCATGGATCGTGGCTTGGCTCGTCGTCGCGGCCTCGGTCTTCACGCTCTATTTCGGCTTCATCCAGTTCCGGGTGATCAAACACTCCATCGCGCTGGTGAAGGGCGATTATTCCGATCCCAATGATGCGGGTGAGGTCAGCCACTTCCAGGCGCTGGCGACGGCGCTTTCCGGCACGGTAGGGCTCGGCAATATCGCGGGTGTGGCGGTTGCCATCGGCATCGGCGGACCGGGGGCCACGTTCTGGATGATCCTCGCGGGTCTTCTGGGCATGGCATCGAAATTCACCGAATGTACGCTGGGTGTGAAGTACCGCAATGAATATCCGGACGGCACCGTCTCGGGTGGCCCGATGTACTACATCACCAAGGGCTTCGCCGAACGTGGCGTTCCGGGGGGCAAGTTCCTCGCCGCTCTCTTTGCGATCTTCTGTATTCTTGGTGCCTTCGGCGGCGGCAACATGTTCCAGGCCAACCAGGCGCATCAGCAGCTTTCGGGTGTACTGGGTGACTATCCCGGCTGGATCACCGGCGTGATTTTCGCCATCGTCGTCTTCGTCGTTATCGTCGGCGGCATCAAGTCGATCGCGCAGGTCACCGAAAAGATCGTGCCCTTCATGGCAATCCTCTACTGCGGCACCGCGCTGATCATCATCCTGATGAATATCGGCAATATCGGCTGGGCCTTTGGCCAGATCTTCGCCGGTGCGTTCACCGGTCTCGGCATCGCAGGCGGTGCGGTCGGTGCGCTGATCCAGGGCTTCAAGCGGGCGGCCTTCTCGAACGAGGCGGGCGTCGGTTCTGCCGCCATCGCCCACTCGGCTGTCCGCACGAAAGAGCCGATCACCGAGGGCTTCGTGTCGCTCTTGGAGCCGTTCATCGACACCGTCGTGATCTGCACCATGACCGCTCTGGTGATCATCTTCACCCAGCAGCTTGTGACCGATCCGGAAACCGGCCTTTACGTGATGAACGAAGCCACGGGCCGCATCGCGACCGTGGGCGATACCTCGGGCGTCGGTCTGACCTCGGCCGCCTTCGGCTCCACCTTCGCGTTCTTCCCGTATGTCCTTGTCGTGGCGGTCGTGCTCTTCGCCTTCTCGACTATGATCTCGTGGTCGTATTACGGGCTGAAGGCCTGGACCTACCTCTTCGGTGAGGGCAAGACGCAGGAACTGATCTTCAAGCTTCTGTTCTGCTTCTTCGTCATCGTCGGCGCAGCGGCAAGCCTTGGTCCGGTCATCGACTTCTCGGATGCCGCGATCTTCGCCATGGCAGTCGTAAACATCATCGGCCTCTATGTCCTGATGCCGATCGTGAAGCGTGAGGTCGAAAGCTATCTGAGCCGTCTGAAGTCGGGCGAGATCAAGAAGTTCGTCTGACCGAACCGACCAGAACTCAACAAAGCCGGGCGGTCTCCGCCCGGCTTTTCCATTCGTGAATGATACAACATCTGCCGCTGGAGACTAAAGGGCATCTACCCGGCAATCCGGCAGGCTGTTTCGCCGTTACGACGGAAGCGCAGACAAACGGATTACTTCGTATTTCCGGTCGAGGACTGGAACCGACAGCCGGACATGCCCCTTGGCCCTTCAGCATCCTCCCGCTAGTTTGGTGGCATCCGGGCTGTGCAGATGATTGGAGTTGTTGAATGGCATCTGAAATCGTGACGACCCCACGTGATCTGATCAGACGGCTTGACCGGGCGCGCGGGGGCGAGACGATCCTTGTGCACGGCCAGTTCGGCGATATGACCCTGTCGGGTCTGCGCAAGGAGAGCAGCGTGACCGTTGCCGCCGCAACGCCCGGCGCCGCGCATTTCGAGCGGATCTGGATCGAGGGCTGCGAAAACCTCACCTTTGCGGGGCTGTCCTGCTGGCCGCTTGCCCCCGTGGAACAGACCCGCCGCCGCAAGCACCTGATCGAGGCCGACAAGCAATCGGCCAATATCGAGGTTACGGGATCGGTTTTTCGCGGTCGTGTGGACAGCGACAATCACACGAACTGGACCAGTGAGGACTGGAACGCCGCCAAGATCAGCGCTGTCTTTCTGGCCGGACCGCGCTGCGTGATCCGCAACAATGCTGCGATCGGAATCTATTTCGGCTTCTTCGTCGCCGGTACGGGTTCAGAGATCTTTCAAAACACGGTCTTCGGTTTTTCCGGTGACGGGCTCAGGATCACTGGCGACAATTGCGTGGCGATCGGCAACCGCGTGACCGATGGCGTCAAGATCGACGGCAATCATCCCGATGGATTTCAGGCCTTCAAGGGCGACGGACTTTTGAGCGGACTTGTCGTCAAGGACAACACCGTCATGGAATGGAGCATCCGGCCCGACAACCCTTTGCGTGTCGAACTTCAGGGCATCTCGCTGCATGACGGGCCATACGAAAACATCGTGATCCGCGACAACTCAGTCGCTGTGTCGAGCCCAAACGGCATCCGCATTCACGGAGCCCGGAATATCGAGGTCACAGGCAACCGTATCCGACACCCGGACGGACCCCACGGCAAGTTTCCACAGCTCCGGATCGTCAATTGCGGCGGCTCAATGGTTGTTGAGGATAATCAGGCGGAAAAATTCGGCATTCCCAACGGCATTGGACGGCGCAACCGAAAACCGGATTACACCAGTCCGTTCTGAAACCACGGTCCTGCTGCTCATCTGGAAAGGAGTCTGGAGCGGGCGGCGGGAATCGAACCCGCGTCTCTTGCTTGGAAGACAAGCGCTCATTTAGAATATTTCTAAAACAAAACAATATACTAATCGACGATCACTCGTGATTTTGTCGGCAAATTGTCGGAGAAGTTTTTTTGGAGCGGGCGGCGGGAATCGAACCCGCGTCTCCTGCTTGGAAGGCAGGGGTCTTACCATTACACAACGCCCGCTCGGCGCGCTATGAGGTAAGCGATGTAACCTGCGGGGTCAAGTAGGCCCCAGAGGGATCGGCTGGAGGAGAACATGGACAAACCACGCGCTGTCATCATCGGAGCCGGAGACGGGCTTTCGGCATCCCTCGCCCGGGAACTGTCCCGCGATCACGCGCTGACGCTCGCGGCCCGCAGCGGTGCGAAGATGAAGAGCGTGGCCGACGAGACCGGCGCCGAGGCCGTACTGCTCGATGCGACCGACGAGGCGGCGGTCAAGGCCCTGTTCGACGCCCTGCTCGAGCCGCCGCGGGTTGTCATCTACAATCCCTCGATGCGTGTGCGGGGGCCTGTGGCGGAACTTGCCATGGAAGATGTGCGACGCGTGATCGAGGTCACCGCTATCGGCGCGTTCCTGACCGGCAAACACGCCGCGCGGCGCATGCTCGAGGCTGAACCCGTCGCCGGCTGCCGCGGCACCATATTGTTCACCGGGGCTTCGGCAGGCGTGAAGGGCTATCCGCAGTCGGCGCCCTTCGCGATGGGAAAGTTCGCCCAGCGCGGCTTGTCCGAAAGCATGGCCCGGGAGTTGCATCCGAAGGGCATTCACGTCGCCTGGATCAACATCGACGGTGTGATCCTAAACCCGGGACGGAGCGAACCCGACGACCGACCGGGATCGATGCTGCGGCCGGAGGCCATCGCCAGCACGTATCGCAACCTGATGGAACAGGATCGCAGCGCCTGGTCTAACGAGATTTGCGTTCGGCCGTCGGTGGAGACGTTCTGACTTCCTGCGCCCAGATTAGTCAGAATCGGGGAAATGGGCGGATTCTGTTGAAGAACTAGGCGGGATTTTCGGCGTGATCGCTCTCGGCATGATGAAGCAGCCTTCTTGGTGCCGGACGCTGGTCTGACGGTTACCGGCTTCAGGTGATCTGAGCGCTCAGATCATGCCGTGACCTCCATCTGGCCGAATGTTGGTCGCAGCTTTGCGAGCTTTCGGAGGTTCTGGGCGGTGGCGGCGAGGAGGAACTCATCCCTGGCCCCGTTCGGCCCACGGAGCCGCAGCCGCGTGAGGTTCAGGATGCGCTTGAGGTGGGCGAAGAGCATCTCGACCTTCTTCCGCTTGTCGCGCGACAACTTGTAGGCCTTCGTGGTCCGACAAGCTCGTGCGACCTCGCGAGCGTCCTCGTGCTCTTCGCGCGTGACGGAACGCGCATCAACCTTCGGGCAGCAGAGATGCTTCGACGGGCAGGCATCGCAGTCGGATTTCAGCGCCCGATATTTGCGTCGTCCCGTGATATCCTTGCCCCGGTTTGGGTCGGAGTAGTTGCGTCGGAACTGCCTGAGCGCGTGGCCTTCCGGGCAGATGTATTGATCGTTCTCGGGGTCCCATTCGAAGTCGGACCGCGACCAGGTGCCATCGGTGCGTTCTGACTTGTCGATCACCGGGATGAAGGGGGTGATCTGGCGCTCCTCGACCAGCCAACCGAGGTTCTCGGCATTGCCATAGGCGGTATCTGCCGCGAGCCATTCCGGCCGGATGCCGAAGCGCTGCTCGGTCCGGTCAATCATGGTGCGCGACGCGCCAACCTCGGCCTGCCGGATCGCTCTTGTCGCCTCGACGTCCATGATTACAGAGCTCTTGGTGTCGATCAGGTAGTTCGTGGCATAGGCAAAGTACGGGCGGCTTTCCTCCGCGCGGGTCCACTGAGCTGCCGGGTCCGACTTCGCGACGAACTTCGGCTGCACCGGCGACGCCGCACCGAAGGCCGCATCGTCGAGGGTCTCCAGATATTCCCGCGCCGCCCGGTTGCCAGCTTCACGTGCGACATCAGGATTCCAATCCCTGGCCGCGATGGAGCGGGTCTTGTTGGCGTCGGCCGGGATCAGGCTGGCATCGACAGCGAAGCCCTCGCCGGAGACGAGGTCCTCCTTCAGGCAGCGCTCGACGGTCGCCTCGAACACCTGCCGCAGGAGCTCACTCTCGCGAAACTTGCCATGCCGATAGCGCGAGAAGGTGGAATGATCCGGCACCTTGTCGTCGAGGTCGAGGCGGCAAAACCAGCGATAGGCGAGGTTCAAATGTACATCCTGGCAGAGCCGCCGTTCGGACCGGATACCCATCACGTAGCCGATGACCAGCATCCGCACGATCAGCTCGGGATCGATCGAGGGTCGGCCGGTATGGCTGTAGAATGGCCGAAGCCGCTCGCGCATCCCGTCCATGTCGAGGAACCGGTCGATCTCCCGAAGTAGGTGGTCGGCGGGTACGTGGCTCTCCAGATCAAACGCATAAAAGAGCTGTGCTTCGGCCCTCTGAACCCCCATCATCGCCCAATCCTCCCGATCTCCATAAATTGAGTGAATCAAACGGCTTGCCGCGCTGCAACAATGAGTTTTTCAACGGCATGGGCGGGAACCGGAAGTTCGCCGCGCCCGCAAAATAGCGTTCGGAATTCGGGAAAGCCGACTTTCGCTGCGGTCGCCAGACTGTCGGGCCGACGTTCAAAAAGCGGACTTTTTCACTAAGGCACGTGACTGTCTGCTGAGCGGACACCGCGGCGGAGCCAGAACCGTGTTCTATTCTGCGCTGCCGCAGGTCGGCTCTCGAAACAGCCGATCTTTGCTCTAACTACGAGGTCTGAACTTGGCCAAAGAGCTGCTATCGGACCGCAGTAAAATTTGCCCGGTGATGGATGGTGACGATTCTGACAGGATTTCAAGAGCTTGCGGAACGTCGTGTGCAAAATATGTTCATGTTTCGATCGCGTGATTTCGCGTCCCGTCGCGCTCTTTAGCAATCAACCTTCGTATGCGAGTTCCCTGACGATCATATGGTCAACAGGCCAGTGAATTGATCTCGCCTTAGCGCTGAACGGCCACACATTGATGTCGGAAAGAAGGAGGTCGATTTGAGCGGTGTCCATAAGCCGACGGATGCTCGAGGCGGCGGCGCGTCGTCCTCGTTCTCGCGACGATCTCGCTGACCGACTGTGCAACGGGCGCTTCTGACCTTGGCAATCTCTGGGCCTGTACGCCTGTCGTCGAACACAGCAGGGAGTTCCAGGCGCGGGCGGTTCAACAATTGGCTCTGCTGCCCGAGGGATCGGCGATCGAGGAGATACTGAGCAACTACGCCGTGATGCGGCCGCAGGCGCAAACATGCGAGCAACTCCTGCCTTTGTGCTTTTGCTAGAGCATGCGGTATTGCGTGAAACCAAAACGGGCGCGAGTAAGCTACCCATCTCGAAATGAGTCTCGTAGACTTGAATATGCGGACAATGAAACGGTTTCCGAAAATCTGGGTTGCTTGGGAAAGGATGTAGAACATGCGAGGCCTTTCCGGCGTTCTGTCACTGTTCTCGTGGCTCTTGGCAGCCCCAACATTCGCCGAGGCGCAGATGAAAACGCTCTCAGTGATGGTTTCCTTTCGGGAACGCATTGCGTTTCCCCCGTAGCGCAACTCGACGTGCGGCTCCTTGAGGTCGTGAACGCCGACGGGCACGTCGGTGCCATAGCTTCGCAGGGTTTCGAGATGACCGAAGTCCCGATGACCGTTTCCCTGAGCTATGACCCGCGGGGCGTCGACGGTGAGTCCGGGTATCCTGTCACCGGATGGACGGCAGCAGTTCCGTGCAACCAAGACGCTTGAGCTCCCGGCCGGGCCGGATCAACCAGCGTTCGATATCGTGCTCACAATGGTGACCGACACGGGTACGAACGTCGCGGTGCCGCGCCGCATCTCGGGTGTGGCTTGGACCGTGACGGAGGTCTTTGGCCAAGCATGGCCCAACGATGATCCGGCCACGCTCATGATCGACGACGAGATGAATGTCTCAGCCTTTGGAGGCTGCAATCGGTTCCGGGGACAGATGCAGCCATCCGGCCTCGGGCTTGCCTTTCTCGAAAACATAGCCGGGACCATGATGGCCTGCCCCTATGAGATAGAGGCGCAGGAGCGGCGTTTCCTCGCGGCGCTCGCGCAGGTTTCGGATTACGTGCGCTATGGTGCGGGTCTTGTGATGACGGATTTCGACGGACGCACCGTCTTGCATTTTGTCGAGACCCCCGAATGACAGCCGTGGCCGTTTTCAGGCGTCGCGAGAGCCGGGCACCTGCGCCATGACGCGCCAGATCACGGCTGCCGGTTGGCGCACCCGAGTTGGTAGCCGACATCGCAATGCGCCTTCAGCCGTTGTGTTTCTTCGGGTGTCCAATCCGAGGGTGCCGTGACCTGAACCCAGGGCCCTATATAGTCCTCCGCGAAGTAGGCATGGCCGTGTCCGGGCGGCGCGCCAAAGGACAGGGCCATGTCGAGCGCCAGCTGGAACTGCGTCACGACGGGCATGAAGATGAAGTGCTCCGTCATGTCCTCGGCCGACGGATCCCGCATCCAGGGCGGCGTCCGCCAGAGCGACCGGGGGTCGTAGAATACGACCGGGTCGCTTGAATATTGCAGGAAGACGATGCGCATGTCCCCCCATTCCGCCGCAGCCTCGGACGCATCCGCCGTGTGGGACGCATAGCGGATCAGCGACCCGTCCCCGATCTCCGGCAGGACCCAGGGTGTGCCCGGATTGCGCTGGTTCTGCACATGGTTCCAGAAGGCAGAGGGAAAGGGCGGACCGGCCCAGAACGCGCCGTCGATGGGATCGTCGAGCAGTCGGAACATGTTCGTGGCATGCATCGACGACCAGGCGCCCAGGCTCAGCCCGTGAACGTATAGACGGGGCCGCGTATCGACGGGCAACGTCTTCCAGTACCCATGCACCACATCCTGAAGCGCGGTCGCCTGTTCCAGCCCGGTGTTTGTCTCCAGGATTAAAGCCAGCGGCGATTGCAGGTAGGAATACTGTGCGGCGACGGTGGCGATATCGCCGCCATGCATGTATTCGACCGGATCGTGGGATCCCGGGTCCATCCAGCCGGTTCCGGTGGGGCTTGCTACGATCAGAACGTCGCGGTCGAACGCACCCTGCCGGATCAGTTCGGCAAGCGCCAGTTCGGCCCGCGCCTCGGGCGTCTCGCCATTGGCGCGCCCGACATAGACGCGGATCGGATCAAGCGCGGGCCGACCAGTGAAGGCCGAGATATCCTCGGATGTTGGGCCGGAGGTGATGAAGTCCCGCCCGGGCTTGCCCATGGATGCCCAATCGATCAGGGACTCTGCGCTGCCGGTCATGCGTGGGTCGCCGGGGGGAGGCGGGGCATTCTCGAAAAGCTCCTGAGCGGCTTCGTAGCTTTCGTCGAGGCCCGTTACGACCTCATCGACGATGCCATCGCGCGTAACCACGAACAAAATCAGCACGACCGCGATGAGCCCCAGCACATTGGCGCGCCGCGGTGGCATAATGCGATAGAACCTTGATCGGATCAGGCGAAACAGTGAGGCGACAGCGCGTCCAAGGGCGAAAGCGATGGCAAAGGTCGCAAACGCGATCAACAGGATTGTGGTGAGTTGAAGCGCATCCGCGTCTTCCATGCCCACCTTTTCGCGGATGTCGTTCTGCCACCGCAGACTGGATCCAAGTACCCAAAGAAAGACCGCCAGGAGTGGAAGCGCGATCACCGTTGTCAGGACGTTTGCCGGCCGCCCGGACAACTGCGGAAGATCGGCCGCCCGCCAGAGCAACGCACCGATCTGGCCGATCAAGTAGCCGATCGCCATGACAAGCCCGCCGAGGAGTCCTTGCACAGCCGGTCCGCGCGGGATGAGCGACGGGGTCAGCGAGGCCGCAAAGAAGAGCAGCCCGAGAAGCAAGCACGGCACCGAGACCTTGCCGATGATCCTGGCTATTTCCCCGTTGTTCATGTTGCCTCTTTTACCCTGGGTTCGACGTCTCGGTTCCGACCTTGTCACGAGGCCGCCCGACGCGCAAAAGACTTGCGAAGCGACGCAATCATTTATTTTCCCACTGCTATATTCGAAAATGCCAATGTGGTGCACCGCATGTGCGAGAGCCTGTGCCTTCATGGTGAAAGTGCATGGTGCAAACGCCAGGGTCCTTTTTTCGGCAAGCGCGGCTGAGGTACATATCGGGTATGAAAATGTGCGCACCATCCTTCGCCCGCCTGATGGGCGTCATGCTCTGCCTCGGCGCCTTGTCATGCACCTTCCCCGTGCCGTCGAAGGCCCAGACGGAGATCCAGGCCTTGGAATTCCCCTATTTCACGCTTCGCAACAAGACAGGATCGGATGATCCAGCTGACTTTTATGGAGGAGAACGCAGCGATCTGAAAGCGGGTGCATGCCGCGTCGAAGAGCTCGACCTTGGCGTTCTGGCGCCCCTTGCCGACATGGCTCCGAATTTCTTGCGCGAGGAACTCCTCCGCGTTCAGACGGTGGAGGAAGCGGACCCGGGCGCCATCCTGGATCGGCTAGAAGGAACGGCCGGCGCACGTGGTCGGGCGCTCTATGTCCACGGATACTATATCAGCTTCGAGAAAGGCTGCCGCCGCGCTGCGTTGCTGCAGCAGAACGCCGACCTTGTGGGGCGGTTCCTGTGGTTCAGTTGGCCCTCGGACGGTGCTCCGGCCTACTACACCCATGACGAAGCCGATCTTTACTGGAGCCTGCCGGACATTAAGGACACGATCATTGAGTTGGAGCGGCGCTTCGGCGCCGGGAACGTGGATGTCATCGGGCACAGCCTTGGTGCTCGGGGTGTCGTTCTGGCGCTGGCCGAAGTGGCCAATCGGCATCCGGATATCCAGCTTGGCCATGTCGTGCTTCTGGCGCCGGACATGGATTTTGCGATCTTCGAGCGCATGCTTCCCCGGTTCCGCCTCATCGCGAAGAGCATCACAGTCTACGTGACGAGCGGCGACAGACCTCTAGCGCTTTCGGCGCAATTGCATGGCTACCCTCGGCTTGGGGAGACGGGAAACGATGTCTCCCAACTTGCGGGCGTCGAGGTGATCGACCTCAGCGACCTTCCCAGCGAAGGACCGACGGGTCATCTTTATCACATCTACAGTCGAGCCGTCGGCGAAGATCTGCGCCGACTGCTGCATGCGGGCGAACGCGCCGACGCGCGGCAAGGCCTCGTCGCGCAGGGTGAAAACCTTTGGCGCCTTCGACCTGCGATGAATGAATAGCCGCGCAGCAGGTCAGTGTATGACGTATTTGATAATCGACAGCAGCATGTCGATCCCGCCCGCGAAAGCGGTCCCGAGGATCGCCGGGAATACACTTTGGTCCAGAACCCAACCCGCTCTGGCACCGGGGACTGGCAGCAAGATCAAGCACAAGATCTGAGACAGCGCCAGAGCCGCTTCGGCTCCTGTCTGATCCTGCCATGCGGCCAGAAAAAGGGCAGAAGGCAACCAAGGAAGTCGAGGCTCTGGTTCAACATCCGGTCCTGCATTCGTCCGGAATTTGATCTTATTTCCCGGCTGCAGCGCGTCAAATTTCTGCCTACTATTGTCTGTTAGCCGCTGTTAGTCGTGGCTCGGATCTATACGTCCTTTGCCGTGCCTAAGGCATTCGGGGGGCGTGGTGTGAACAAAACCGTACTACAAGGACGTCTTAGGCTGCTGCGATTCAGCAGCTCTTGATGTCGCGCGACGCAAAAGCGGCGTTGAAACGGGTTTAACTTCAGGAGGATCCAGTCATGACACAATCGAAAGCCTTGGTACTCTGTCTGGCGGTTTTACCGATGCTTGCTACAACTGCGTGCAACGCGCAAAACCAGTCGGATCAAGCCCAGAGCGAGCGCGAAATGTCTTCCTCGACGCCATCCGATGATTGCCCTGTGATCGAAAGCAGCAACTGGGTCGGAAAACTCACCCCGGCTCCGCATGATGGGGCATCCCCCCTCCTTTTCGTGAGCGGCGATCTCACGCTGCCAACACCAGGATATACTGTCGGCCTGAAAATTGGAAAGGCAGATCGTTCTGCCGTGCCATCGGTCTTCGCGGTGATTTCCACGACACCGCCGGACGGAATGGTTGCACAGGTGCTGGATACCCAGACAGTTTCAATGACAGCAGTTGCGCCAGCCTCCCGCCTGCGCTCCATCATCGTGATCTGTGGCAACACGCGCTTGTTCGAAATCAGCGCCGCCATGATGGTGAAAGCTGGCGATTGAAACCGCTCTGTTGTCTTAGTTGCATGATCCGTGATGATGTCCGATGGTTTGACCGGCAAGAGGTCAAACGCCTTCGTTGCGGGGTCCTTTAACGCAACCATTGCGTTTACGTTTAAGATATGACCCGAAGTTCGCTCGTTGATGCTCAGACGTTGCGGCAGTCACCGGGCCAACGTCGCTGCGGTGACTGTAATTGGCAGCATCAGCACCGACGAGAGGAGTGGATCCGAACCGTTCCTCGTCCCCACTCCATCGACGCTTAGTCTCTTGCCAATCAACTGCACTATCTCGGGCGAGTCTGCGAATTTTGAGTGGTTTGAACCATTCACGTCGATCTCAGACAGATCTAAGACTGTCACGCCAAGTCCTGCCAGATCTTCAACGTCCTCATTACCGACCCGCGGCACTCCCCGCGCAAGAAGCCGGGAAAAACTCAAAGCCCGGTCGTCGTGAGAGATAAGAATGTAGAACTGCCGTTCATTGTCGGCAAACGGTGCCAGTTGCTGCCGGAACAGATCGGCGTCAATGTCGGGTGCCGCCAAAATGACATGGCGAAGCCGACCTGTCCGGTTCAAGGTGCCGTTAAGTTTTGCCTGTCGCATTGCTTCGACCGTCAGCAGATTGCCCATGGAATGCGATAGGACATCTACGGCTTTTGCATTGGTTTTCGAGATAAGATTAGCACCGAGCAACAGGTCATCCCGCGCGACCAGGACGCTGTTCATGTCATAAACGTAGTCCAACAAATGGCCGCCGGAAGCCCAGCTGAATAAAACTGGAACGCCCTCATAGCCGGAATCCTCAACGAATTGACCCATCCGAAGAACTGCTTCTGAAAAGGTTGTGTTGTAGCCATGCACAAAAATCAAAACGTTCCGGTTTTGGACAGAGCGCCGGTTCAATTCCGCCTGCAAGTCGGAGACGAAATCGCTTTCGGACGAAAAGATTGCTGGATCGGTTGCGGTGAAATGCTCCGCTGGACGGGGGATGCCGGACTGGGGGCTCTCTATCTTGCCGGGGGTGTGGTTCGGGGGCACACTGACCGTCAGTTTCGCCAACCCAATTTCGGACGATCGCTTTCCCGAGAACAAAATGGTTGGATCACTGTCCGGAGCACGCGAGGTCAGGATGAAGATCTCGTGTTTTCTGAGATTTTTGGCCGCATCACCATTCTGAGGTTCGGCTACCAGGCCGATCATCCCGCGTTCCGCCGGACCGCAGCCTACAATTCCAAGACTTGTGACAAGCAATAGAACACAAGCCTTGAACCTCACCTTATCTACGCCAAAGAACATCGGAAGAGATCTCGCCATTTCATAGGTTGAGCGTAAACACGCGACGTGACCTGCCCTCCGCTGGTCCCTCAGTCAAAATGAGAGTCTGCAGGTTGGACTGGGTATTCGGGTTGCCCGTCTTGCGCAAGCACACTTGCAGCGGTGTCTGGTTGCCCAGCGATGATTGCGGTTTGACCGTGTTGTAGTCGTAACGCCAGAAACGGCTTTTCCGCATTCGTCTGCTCCTTTAGGATCGGCACGCACCTACCCTACATCACCGTGAGGGCTTTCGCGCGGGGCGGGTTATCCCTGTTTCGGCTTCGAGTCTGCCCTGAATTGTGTCGGAGTCCTACCGGTCCATCGCCTGAATGCACGGTCAAGGGCGGCTGGGCCGGAGAGACCTACCTGAAGGGCAATTTGCGCAACGGGCAGGGTCGTGTTCGACAAGAGGTCTTCGGTGACGCTCTGGCGCACGTCGTCCTTCATCTGACTGTAGGAGGTGCCGTGTGCCCACAGGATGCGCTGGATGCGGCGTGGATGCATGCTGCAGATCGAGGAAAAGTTGTTCAGTGTCAGATCCTGATAAGCGATGTTGTCCATCAGCATGCCGCGAAGATAGGAAAGGGTCGCTTCGCTGGCGCCATCTGCGGCAAACTCCCCTCGTGACACTTTCACCAATTCCCAGTCCAGCGAGAATGGTGCCCAAAGCCAGTGCGTCGGAAATGAAATCCGCATTCCGTCGATCTGCGATGTGACGAGCGCATGTTTCGGAAGAAAACCCGGCAGAAGCCCCTGGGTGGTCGGTACAGTGATCAGGATGTCTTTTGGGTTGAAGGTTTCTCCGATCCCTTTCTTTATCAAAGTCACATAAAGTGCGACGCCGACTGCATCCAACTGTGTCGACCGCTTAATGACCTTGACGGTGCGGTGAATGTCGAAGGTTACAATGCCGGGTTTGATGGAAACGGAGTACCACACATTATCAACCTGCTTTGAGACTTCCACCACCAGCCGGGACAGAAAATCTCCCAAGTTGAGAGCATGGGTCGCCGAATCCCGGAACGCAGGCGTTCCTTTCCTCGCTACTTCTATTGCCACCTTTGCGCCAAAATATGGATCGCCAAGAGTTTCCGCCATATCCTCCATGGCGGAATAACAGGCGGACGCGTCAACTAGCATCGCAGGGTCGGTCAGCGCACCGACGGGAATGCCGTTTCGGGCCAGGATCGCTTCAATATCGCCGCCCCGCGAGGTGAAGGCCTTTGCGAACGGTGACAGAATCAACATTCCGCGCGTGAACCTCGGGCCAGATTTCTTGCTCATTCTTGCTGCTCCCTCAACGCCCTAAGGTTAACCTTGTGGGACATGTTTATGACACAAGTGGCATGCGTGCTGCTCCCTCAATGCCGTCAGGTTAACCTTCTAGGACATGTATATGGCACTGGTGGCATGAGCCGCAAACAGGGTGCGCCCCTGGCATGTTAATCAACAAGCCGTAGACCATGAGACCCGGGCGATGGCCGCACGGCCTTGGCGATCTCGGAAAGCATTGGAGCCAGGAAATGTCGAAGAAAAACACCGTAAAAGCCAAAAAATCCCTTTTGGCAGCAATGCTTATTGCCGGGCTGATGACAGTTTCGGCGGCGACCTTCGGCCCGGCATACGCCCAGACAGCGGACGGACAGTCCGTTGGAGCCGCGATCGAGCGGGTCGCGACGAAACTTGCCGGGCGCATCGGCTTCGCGGCGCAGGAAATCGGTGGCGACGACGTCATCGCGTTCAATGGCGATGAAACCTTCGTCATGGCCAGCACCTACAAGGTTGCGATTGCCGCTGCGGTCTTGGATCGCGTCGACAAAGGCGAACTCAGCCTCGACCAGATGGTCGAGGTCACACCCGACATGATGATGATCGGGGACGCGGCGCTGAGCGACACATTCGTGCACCCCGGGCTCCAGCTTTCGGTGGCGAACCTGATCGAGATCATGATCACGGAGAGCGACAACACGGCGACCGACATCTCGATGGGACTGGCCGGCGGACCCGCGGCAGTAACCGAATATCTGCGCAGGCTCGGGATCACCGATTTCAGGGTCGATCGGACGACTGGAGAGATCATCGGGGAATTCTATGGCCTGCCGGGACCAGCCACGATGAAAGTCGCCGCGGAGGCCTTTGTGACCCGGCCGGAGCTCCTGACGATCATGGGTGACCGCAATCTGGACTTCGAGGCGGATCCCCGCGACCAAGCAACGCCCCTTGCGATGCTGCAACTCCTGCTTGCCATCGACAATGGCACGGCGACGAGCGACGAGAGCCGCGACTTCCTGATTGACGTCATGTCGCGCACGCGCACCGGCGCTGGTCGGCTCAAGGGGCTGCTGCCCAAGGGAACGCCCGTGGCGAACAAGACCGGAACCATCGGGGGAGTGGCCAACGACGTCGGCTATATCACGCTCCCCGACGGTCGTCGGTTTGCAATCGCCGTGTTCACCAAGAGCAGCGAGACATCCGAGACGGACAGGGATCGGGCAATTGCCGAGGTCGCCCGGTCGCTGTTCGACTACTTCCACGTCGGGCAGATGGCGAAGCAGTAAACGGTGAAACTTCGCCTTGCAGACCCTGCCAGTGCGCTCCTGCCCGGCGAAGACCGAACTCTCCGCCAAAAGCCATCGTTATCCCGCGAGGAAAACTCCAGTGAAGACTCCAATGCAAAGGAAAAACTCAGTGAAGAACCGAATGAAACCACTACCTGCCCTGCTTGTTTCGTCGCTACTGTGCGTCACACCGGCACTCGCACAGCAGGCCATGACACAGGAAGAGGGCCAGGCGACCTTTGATGCGGTCCTCGCCGAAACTGCTGAACTGATCAAGGAAATGAACATCCCGGGGCTTGGTGTCGGGGTCATCCATGGGCCCAACACCTACAGCGCCGGCCTCGGCATCACGAAGGTAGGCACCAACGAGGCCGTTACCCCTGATACGCAATTTCAAATTGGCTCTGTGACCAAAACCTTCCTGTCGACAGTGGCCCTGCAGCTGTCCGAACGGGGCGAGCTGGATTTGAACGCGCGTGTCGTCGACCTCCTACCGTGGTGGAGGGTCGCGGATCCCGACGCAACGTCGAAAGCGCGGGTCGTTGACCTGTTCCACCATCGCGCTGGTTGGTATGGCGACCATGGGTTCCTTCGTGTTCCTCCGGGCGGGTCGATCAGCGAGAAGGTCATGCTCCAGGCGGCTTACGTCGAGCAGCTCTATCCGTTCGATCAAACCTGGATGTACAACAACACCAGCATCACCTTCGCGACCCATGTGGTGTCGCATGCCGGCGGAAAGCCGATCGAGGACCTGATCGAAGAGAACCTGTTGACTCCGCTCGGCATGGATTCGTCGTCCTTTAACTACGACCCCACCCCGCCGGCTGAAGGCTACGCATGGGGTCATCCGCCGATCTACGGCGAAGGCGACGTCAACGATCTCACGCCGTACTACATTCCGCTGATCAGAGAGTCCGCAGCCTCCGGCGCGCTCCGCTCGACGATTAACGACATGCTGAAATACGCCCGCTTTCAGCTGGACGGCAAGGACGCCGCCGGGAACCAGCTGCTGTCCGAAGAAGCACTGGACTATGCCCACGCTCCGGCAGTCGAGGCTGAGGCCGGCGACTTTACCGGGCTGACATGGTTCGTCCATGACTACGACGGGGTCACCAGCCCCAGCCACGGGGGGAACTGGCCCGGCACGCGGTCTTTTCTGCAGCTGATCCCGGATCGCGACTTTGCCGTGGTGGTTTTGGTCCACAGCGATCGCGGAGCCGAGGCCTATAAAAAAATTGCGAACTCAATGGTCAAAGCCTTCACGGGCATCGAGGCCGACTCTCCGGTCGCAGCGGGCGTTGATCCGGCTGTGCTCGATCCCTTCGTCGGCGTCTTCAAGGGGAATTCCCAAAACATCGAGATCCGCAAAGAGGGCGACAAATATGTGTTTGTGCAGTTCTCCGCATTGACCAGCGGATCGGATCCCGCGCCGGCCAATGTGGCCAATACGGCTGATGGCTATTTTATCATCACCGAAGGCCCGAACGAGGGAGCCCTTGGCGAATTGCTCAAAGATCCGTCTGGCGAACTGAACTACGTACGATTCAACCACCGGATCTTCATTCGGGGCGACGGGGCGGTCGACGACTTCGACCTCTCCGGTACTGTCTTCCAATAACCGGGGCGACAAGAGCCACGGATCAGGTGGAGAGGCGATCCTGCACAGCGCAGATCGAACTCTCCACCGAACGCCCTGCATCGACGACATGAGACGCCCAATGCAGGAACCAAACCCAAAGAACCTGACTGCGGCGCGTGCCGTCGCCGTCGGCATCGCCCAACCGAAATAGAGAGGAGAGAACAACATGAGCGAGAACGAGATCTCCCGCAGGGAGTTCAACCTTGGTGTTGTCGCGGGTGCGGCCGCCATTGGGTCCGCGGGTAGAGCCTTGGCGCAGACGAGGGAGCCATTCGACCTCGTGATCATTGGCGGGCGGGTCATGGACCCCGAGACCGGGTTTGACCAGGTCGCAAATGTCGGCGTGCGCGCGGGTCGGATAGCCGCTATCACAGTCGAACCGCTCGAGGGCGGCCGCCAGATCGACGCCAGCGGCCATGTCGTCGCGCCCGGCTTCATCGACACGCATTTTCACTGGCCCCGGCCCATGGGCAACAAGCTCGCACTGCTCGACGGGCGAACGACGGTTATGGACCTCGAGATCGGGACGCTCGGAACGCTGGTGGATGACTGGTACGCAGAGCGCACCGGGACCAACCAGATCAACTACGGCTGCGCCAGCTGCCACGAATTCGCGCGTACCTTGGTGCTCGACGGCATCACGACGATCGATGCGCCTGAGGCCATGAACCATCGCGGCTCGGACAAGTCTGGCTGGTCCCATACCCGCCCGGACCTCGACAAGGGCAACGAGATCCTGCGCGTGCTCGATACGGGCCTCGCCGCGGGCGCAGTCGGCATCGGCTCGACGCTCGGCTACATGCGCGACGGCGCATCGGCACGCGAGGTCTTCGAGATCCAGCGCATCGCCGCAGCTTATGGAAGACCCTGCGCCTTCCACTTCCGCTACACGCCCGGCACGGACACGAGCGAAGCGAACGGTATCCAAGAGATGCTTGCGAACGCCGCCGCGCTCGGCGCGCCCGCCATCGCCTGTCACTTTAACAACCCCGGTTACAACCTCGTGCACGAGCTGCTGGTGCGGATGCGCGCGCAAGGCCACAACATGTGGGGCGAGCTTTACCCCTACGCGGCGGGCTCGACGGCGCTGAACGCCGTCTTCCTCGAACCGGAGATTTGGGTAGATCAGCTCGGCTACAAGTACGAGGAGACCATCCAGGATGCGCTGACCGGGGAATGGTACACGCAGGAGAGCCGCACGGAGATGATGGCGCGCGAGCCCGCGCGGCTGGTGCTGGCCTACAAGATGCCTGAGAACGCCATTGTCGACTGGCTGCGGCTGCCTGACGTGGCGATCGCGTCAGACGGGATGCCGATCCTCGACGACAGCATCACATGGGATACGCCCTTCGAGGATCTGCCCAACAGTCACCCACGCGGGGCCGGCAGCTGCGCGCGGACGTTGCGCATGGGGCGCGAGAACGGCATCCCCCTGATGCAGAGCGTCGCCCAGCTCAGCTGGAACTCGGCGCGCCCGCTCGGTCTTACGGGGCTGAAAGCGATGCAGGAGCGCGGGCGGATGCAGGAGGGCATGATCGCCGACATCACGATTTTCGACCCGGAGACAGTGACCGACAACGCCACCTACGCGCAGGGCAATCTGCCGTCCTCCGGCATTCCCTTCGTGATCGTCAACGGCGTGGTGGTGGTCGATGGCGGCGAGGTGCTGCGCGGCGTGAACCCAGGCCAGCCGATCCGCAACGAGCCGCAGGAAAGCTTGTTCGAACCACTGGACGTCCATGCATGGACACAGGCCTTCTACACCGTTCCGCAGGATTTCGGGGGTGGCGTGCCGAACTCGCAACCGGTCTACGACCCGCGCGTCATCCCGTGCTGCCAGTGACGCTGCAGAGGGCGTAGCGCTCTTGCCGATCGGAGGCCCGGCCAGTCGCAGGGCGGACCTTCGGTCAAAACGCGGCAAGTGTCTTGTTGCCGTCATGCAGGACGAATGCTGCGCCTGACCCCAATGTCTGAGAAGGGCTCCCTCCGGACCTTCGTCGCAGATTGGCTCAAGGTCGGCTCAGGGCCGTCTTCGCATGGCGGGCTATTTTTCAACCTCCCAGGCCCCTGCGAAACGGAGATCAGCCGGTCTGAGCCCAAAGCAGCAATAGACTATGGT
>NZ_JASBQQ010000028.1 GCF_029961185.1 Albidovulum aestuarii
GAATGTCTGCTACGTGTTGGGATTGAGATAAAGAGGATTGTGGGAACGCTAGATGATTAAGGTCTACGGGCGGCGGAATTCTTCGAGTGTCCAGCTTGTAATGTGGGCCATCAACGAGCTTGGTCTGGATCATGAGCGCTTGGATTTTGGTCACGGTCACGCCTCCACCCGCACCGATGAATACCTGAAAATGAACCCGATGGGTCGCGTCCCGGTCATACAGGATGGGGATGTATGCATGTTCGAGAGCGCCGCCATCCTGCGATACCTCGCCGCCACTTACGGAACGGATGACTTCTGGCCTTCCGATCCCGCGCGCCGTGGTCCGCTGGATACATGGGCGGAATGGGGAAAGGGAACCTTTACTGAGGCCGTTCTCGAAGTGTTTGTATATGGCGTTCGCTTACCGCCCTCGACACGCGATCCGGCTATCTTGCGCAATGCAACGGCCAGATTGATACCGCTTGCGGAAATGCTCGATGCACGAATTGCCGAGGGGCCATGGCTCGATGGCGACCGGTTTTCCTTTGCCGATATCGCCTGTGGGCACATTCTGTACAGGTACTTCAGTCTCGACTGGCCAAGACCGGAGCTTGCGCATCTTGGCAGATACTATGAGCGTCTTAAGGAAAGGCCAGCATACCGGGACCACGCGATGGTCTCTTACGAGGCGCTCAGGGGGACCTACTGACTGCGGACATTGGCGCAGCCGCGGCAAAAGCTCACTCTCTCCCGCGATCCGGGCCTTGGCTGGTTAAAAATGCTGCGTCATGGAACGAACGGCAGGTTCGGGGACGCTGCAC
>NZ_JASBQQ010000019.1 GCF_029961185.1 Albidovulum aestuarii
CCTTTGACTCGTTCTTTTGTTGGGTCGAAGTGCGGGAAGGGTGTGATGCGGGCTTTGAGGCGTTTTTGGTCGCCGTCGAGGCGTCCGATTTCGACTTTGGTTCCGGTTTCGGCATGGGTGACGTCGATGCGGGCGAGGGCGATGACCTTGCCGAGGACGGGGGATTTCATTGCCGATGTGACGATGCCGATCTGGGGTTTGCCGATATGGACGCAGTCGCCGGGTGTGGGCACGATGCCGCCTTCGAGGTCGAGGCCGACGAGCTTCTTCTGCGGATGGGCCTTGCGGGCCTCGAGTGCGGCGCGGCCGATGAAGTCGTCGGTCTTGGATTTCAGCGGCACGGCGAAGCCGATGCCGGCCTCCATCGGGTCGGTCTGGTCGTCGAATTCCGAGCCCGCGAAGATGAGGCCTGCCTCGATCCGCAGCATGTTGAGCGCCTTGAGCCCGAGGGGGATCATCCCCTTCGGTGCGCCCGAAGCCCAGACCGCGTCGAAGACGGCCTCGGCATCCTTCGGATGGCAGAAGACCTCGTATCCCAACTCGCCGGAATAGCCGGTGCGGCTGACGACGACGGCGGGCCCGTGGAAATCGCCGATCCGGCCGATGGTCAGGCGGAACCAGCCCAGCTCCTCCACCGTCGGCTGGGCGGGCGGGGTCCAGATCACGTCTTTCAGGATGTCGCGCGAGCGCGGCCCCTGCACGGCGATGTTGCAGTGATGGTCGGTCGAGTTGCGGACCCAGGCATTCAGCCCCCTGGCCTCGGCCTGCTTGCGCAGCCACAGGCCCGACTGGTCATTGCCGCCGATCCAGCGGAAATTGGTCTCGCCGAGGCGAAAGACTGTGCCGTCGTCGATCATGCCGCCATGGTCGTAGCACATCGCGGTATAGACGATGCCGCCCACCGGCAGTTTCTTGATGTCGCGGGTGACGCAGGCCTGCATCAGGGCCTCGGCATCGGGGCCGGTCACCTCGTATTTGCGCAAGGGGCTGAGGTCCATCACCACGGCCTTTTCCCGCGCCGCCCAGTATTCGGCGATGGCGCCATGGCCGGTCATGTCATTCGCCAGCCAGTAGCCGGCATAGTCGGTGAAGTTGCGCGTGTGACGGGCGAAGCAGTCGTGAAATCCGGTTTTCTTCGTCTCTTCCAAATCAGCCCCCGGTGTCTTGCGCCAGCCAATGGAGCGCTTGAAATCCTCGCCTCTGTCATAGACCCGCACCTGGATATCGGTCGGGTTCCAGCCATTGGCCGGATCGATGTCGCAGGGGCAGGCGGTCGAGACGCAGACAAGGTCCGTCAGCGCCCGAAGAAGCACGTAGTCGCCCGGCCGCGACCACGGCTCGTCCATGCCGATCGCATGGCTGTCGTCCAGAAGCGTGTTGAAGAAGTAGTTGATCGCGGGCCAGCCGCCGCGCGGGCGGATATTGTAGGCCGCAAGTTCCCGGTTGATGTTGTCCGAGCAGTTCACATGACCCGGATAGCCCAGATCCTCGTAATAGCGCGCGGTGCAGGCCAGCCCGAACGTGTCGTGCCGCCCGACCGTGTCCTGCACGATCTCGACCAAAGCTTCCTGATCGACGCTGAAATACTTCGCATGCAGGCCGGGCTTGGGGTAGAGCGACCCCATCAGCGAGCGGGTTGTCGTTGGGTCGATCTCTCGCTCGATCCCCTTGTCGAGGGCGCGGAGCGAGAAGGCCTGGAAATCCGAGCATTCGCGGCCCTGCACGTCGAGGATCTGGATGAACTGCCCCGCCTTCACCAGATAGGGCCGCGCCTGTCCCGGCAGGATGTTCTCGTCCAGAAGCGGATCGGCCAAGGGATCGGGCGGCAAGAGCCGGTCGGGCACATTCGGCAGCACCGCGCGGCGGATGTAAAGCACGACCTCGGTCGGCGCCCAATGATCCTGCGGCTCCATCGGCCCGCCTGCCGCACAGACGATCAGAAGCCCGTCGGTGGACGCGGTGAAGTTGACCATGTCGCCCGGGCGCGAGCCCTCTTCAAAGGCCAGCACCCCGTCGGCGCGCGCGAGATCGAACCCCGCCACCTCCAGCGCCCGCACCACCTTGCGGCCCGACGGGTCCGACAGAAGTGCTGCCTTCAGCCCCTTCGGGTCGCGCCCGCCCTTCGCCCCGATCATCCCGGCATCCGAGCGTCCGTCAGGCGCGAAGAACACAAGCTCCACCGGCTGCAGCCCCTCGCGGTCCTGCACCGTGATCACGTCGCCGCGGCCCACCGGCACGGCGCGGCTGCCGCCACCCGGCACCGGATGACGCTCCACCCCCGGCGGCAGGACCGGCAGGCCCGGCGTGACCACGCCCGCCCGCTCATAGGGCCGCTCGATGACCGGCTGAACGTTCATGACAATGGCTCCAGCTCGCCGATCCCGACCCGCTCGGTCCGGCCCCAATGCGTCACCAGCAACTTGCAGCCCCCGGGCGACAGCGAACTGTGCGCGGTCCCCGGGGCAAGCCGGACGAAATCCCCCGCGCGGTACACCTGGCCGTCAAAATCAATCAACTCGCCCTCAAGCACGTAAAACTCCTCCGCACCACGATGCCGGTGCGGAACACTGCTCGCCCCAGGCGCCATAACCATCAGGTAACTCCCCGTCCCGCTCTCCGCATCAAACGAAATGTTGTGCCA
>NZ_JASBQQ010000029.1 GCF_029961185.1 Albidovulum aestuarii
GTCGAGATGGAAGTGCGCGAGCTTCTGTCGTCCTACGAATATCCGGGCGACGACATTCCGATCATCAAGGGTTCGGCTCTGGCCGCCCTTGAAGGCCGCGATGCCGAGATCGGCGAGAACTCGATCCGCGCGCTGATGGAAGCCGTCGACACCTACTTCCCGACGCCCGAGCGCGCCGTGGACCAGCCGTTCCTGATGCCGATCGAAGACGTGTTCTCGATCTCGGGCCGCGGCACGGTTGTTACGGGGCGTGTCGAGCGTGGCGTGATCAATGTCGGCGACGAGATTGAGATCGTCGGCATCCGCGACACCAAGAAGACGGTCTGCACCGGTGTGGAAATGTTCCGCAAGCTGCTGGACCGTGGTGAGGCCGGCGACAACATCGGCGCGCTTCTGCGCGGTGTCGACCGTGACGGCGTCGAGCGTGGCCAGGTTCTCTGCAAGCCGGGTTCGGTCAAGCCGCACACCCAGTTCGAGGCCGAGGCCTATATCCTGACCAAGGAAGAGGGTGGCCGTCACACGCCGTTCTTCGCCAACTACCGTCCGCAGTTCTACTTCCGCACGACCGACGTGACGGGCACGGTGAAGCTGCCGGAAGGCACCGAGATGGTGATGCCGGGCGACAACCTGAAGTTCGAAGTCGAGCTGATCGCCCCGATCGCGATGGAAGAGAAGCTCCGCTTCGCCATCCGCGAAGGCGGCCGCACCGTCGGCGCTGGCGTCGT